>NZ_CP101825.1:0-2612640 GCF_024498335.1 Halobellus inordinatus | reverse complement strand
TCGCGGAGTGCTCGCAAGAAGTACTTGCTGACCGTGGCGGTGAACGAGTCGGGCGTCAGCGCGACGAAGTGCTCACCAGTGTCAGTAACTGCACCGAGCATATTGATCGCCGCTCGCCCGCCCGAGACCGGCAGTCTCGGGCGGGAGTTCACCGGAAACCACGTCGGTTTCTGATTCGTCGAAACCGCCTCTGTATGCTGATCAATGACCGCAATCGTGTACCCGTCAGCCTTCAGCGCCGACCACTTTTTTTGAACTCGCCACGCCAGCGTGCCTTCTCAGCGGGATCGGCTTTGTAGTGGTACGGCCGGGCTGTCTGCCGTGACAGCCCGGCCTTTCCGAGGAGTCGGTACATATGCGCGTGAGAGTACTCGACGCCGTAGGTGTCGAGGATGTGCGACCGGAGGAGTTCAGGTGACCACGCAGGATCGTCGTAGCCGGCCTCTGTCGGCGACGCGTGCAGCGTCGCCGTCAGTTCCGTCCACTGGTCAGCGGACAGCCGGGGTGATCGTCCAGCCTTGGGGGCGTCGCCGAGCGCGGTGACGTCGCGCTCGGCGACTACCTCCAACCAATTGTATCCAGTTTGAGCAGGAACACCGAGCAAGTCTTCGATTTCATAGGCGGAGAAGCCCGCATTGTAGAGGAGCGCAACCGTCAGTTGCTTGGTCGCTTTCGCATCAGTTTCCCTCCGCAGTTGCTGGCGCAACTGCTCCGGATCGACACCATCCAACTTTGCACCCTCACGAGTCATACTACTCTTACGCGCTCAGAGAGCATCAATACCTCTGCTAATCCCTATTAGTACTTGACGGCGTGGCTACGACGAATTCCGCAGCACCGATGATGAGGACAGACCCGAGCCACTCATACTCGATCAGTGGCACGTACCGGCTAGATTTCCCGATTCTCGTCAGTTCTCTCCGACTAATCCCTTCTCCTCGAGTTCCTCGTGTGCCTGCTCGAAATTGTCTTCCGCGTCCTGTTCGCGGCCCCACTTGACGAGCTCTCGCATCCCTTCTTCAAATCCGGTTTCAGCCTCGAACCCAAGCTCCTCAGCGGCTTTCGAGGGGTCCGCGTAGCAGTGCCGGATGTCACCCTGTCGGTAGTCGTTTGCGATCTCTGGCTCGAGTTCGCCGCTCTTCCCGTAGAGATCAATTAGTGTTTCGGCAACCTCGTTAATGCTCGTCGGTGTTCCACTACCAACATTGACCGCGATGTTCTCCGCGTCTGACTCTACAGCTAGCCGATTCGCTCGTGCGATATCACTGACGTGGATGAAATCCCGCGTCTGCTCGCCGTCCTCGAAGACGAGTGGCGGACTGTCGTTCTTGATGCGACTCGAGAAGATAGCACAGACACCAGTGTAAGGGTTGTCGAGGGCCTGCCGACTGCCGAAGATGTTGAAATAGCGGAGTCCGATAGTCGGAATATCGTAGGCTCGCCCAATAGAGAGCATCATCTCTTCTTGATCTTTCTTCGTTATCGCGTAGATGCTCGTGCTGTCCCGAGGCTTGGACTCTGGTGTGGCTTTTGGTTCGAGCGTGGATCCACACTCCGAACACGAGTGTTCCCACTCTCCACTCACCATCTGTTCGTCAGCGCGGAGCGCGGGGTGACGAACCTTGTCACAATCTGGGCAGTAGTACTCACCCTCACCGTAGATGGACATTGAGGACGCCACGACCATCTTCTCAAGATCAATTTCCTCTTCCACGATGACGTCGAGAATACGTGCGGTCCCGAGCGTGTTTACATCGACGTACTTTTCGATCTCGTACATTGACTGACCGACCCCAACGGCGCTCGCCTGGTGATTGAGCACATCCACGTCATCAAGGAGCCCGGCCATCAGCTCACGATCTCGAATGTCTCCCCAGATGTATTCCGCATCTCCATTCAGGTACTCCGGCTCGTCCTCGTGGACCTGGTCCGTGAGGTTATCGACGACCGTCACGTCGTAGCCCGCCTTGACGTACTCGTCAACGACGTGGCTCCCGACGAACCCTGCACCACCTGTCACTAACACACTAGTCATATGACAAGCGTCTCTATCGGTACTCAAAACATTCGCGGTTTCCGAAACATTCCTTCGGGAAACGGGAGTCTTCCGTAGAAATTGGATTAGACGGACTGGGGCGGCTGAAAGCCACCCGAATAAAATAAGACAGTTCGAACAATAACTCGACCAATCGATGAAACAGCCCAATATCGTTCTTCTCCTGTTGGATGCCGCCCGTGCGGACCACATCGGTGCTTACGGCTATAATCGAGACACAACTCAGTTTCTCGACAACCTCGCGACACGTGGAGTTAGATACGACAACGTGTACGCAAACTCCGTGTTCAGTCTCCCGTCTTATGCCTCCCTCTTCACTGGCGAGTATCCAACATCCCACGGCGCCGTCGACTGGAACAAGCGCGTCAATAATAACCGATTCGTCTCGGAACTCAACGAAGCCGGGTACGAGACGACAGCCGTCACCACGCACCTCGTAACCGGAGAGTTTGGACTCGCCGACGCGTTTGACATTCACGAGACGGTTGCCATCACGCCGAACGATCGCTTGTTCGATGACGATCCGGTGGGTGAGCGTATGTCGAAGCGAGGGACAGCTCAGGGGTGGTCATCGGAACTGGAGAAGTACGTGCTCTTCCTCCGAACGCTCGTTCGCCATCCGTCACCGAAGAGCGCCGCGAACGGTGCGTACGCCCTCTGCCAGAAGCTAAAACGGAAGTTGGGATTCTGGGAGGACGACGGCGGCCAAGCGGTCGCAGACCGCTGTAAGCAAGTCATCAGGGAAACTGACGAACCGTTTTTCCTGTTCGGGAATTTCGTCGAGACCCACGACCCATACCGGCCACCGAGGTCAGTCCGATCAAAGTTCCTTCCCGACGACGCGACTCTCGACGAAGTGCGGGAGGCCGTGGAGTACTCGTCGGTTCGCGCGTCTGTCGGCCTCGAGGAGATGGACGACCGCCGCACGGAGATCCTGAAAGCGCTGTACGATGCGGAACTCACGTACGTCGACGAACTCATCGAACAGATTTACACCGAACTGGAACAGCAGGGTATGGCCAAATCGACCGTGTTCGTGGTTCTTTCTGATCACGGAGACTTCTTCGGGGAGCAGGGGCTCTGGGGCCACCAAGGCGGCGTCTACGACGAGGTATCCAGAGTCCCACTCATCGTGAAGTACCCGTGGGAGACTGAAGAGCCGTCGGACGGCCCCTACGAACTCAGGGGGCTAACCGACCACTTGCTGTCGCTGGCCGACGGAAGCCGAGAACTGCTCGACGACCCGGGTGAAGCACTCGTCGAGTACTACGGTATCGACACGCAACTCTCGTTCACGCCGTGGGAGGAGTACGAGTCTATCGACGCCGATGAGTGGGGGCAGTACCAGTGTGGTTACGCCGACGAGAACTACCGATTGATCTGGGATTCGGACGGTGAGACGGAACTATATGAAAGGGCTGATTCGGGCGCAACGACCGACGTTTCCGCGGAGAAACCCAGCGTCGTAGCGGAGTTCAAGACCCGGGTTCGGGGACTGGTTGGCAACCCCAAAGACAATCACCATCAGTACCGCGCTCGCGAGGACGATTCGCGGGAGTTCGAGATGACTGAGGATGTGGAAGATAGACTCCGGCAACTCGGATACACGGAGTGAACTGTGGCCATTCCCCAGTACAGGGATAGTTCACTTGGAGCGTCCGACGATGAAATCGTGTTCTTCCCCACCCCACTTCCGATTCGTCTCAAAGCCGAGGTTACTTAGCAAGGACTCTACCTGGACTTCGTCAGCTTCCGGATGTGACTCGACGAGAATCAGTCGAGTGTGGGAAGACAGCGTCTCGCTGGCGCCCTCGATGGCCGCCGCTTCGCTCCCCTCAACATCCATTTTGACGACATCCGGGACCGGATATTCGTCTTTGTCGTCCGTTCGGATGGCGTTCACTTCGATGGTCTCGTCGAGGTCGCGGTTAACGAGACTGTGGTGGCCACCGCTGGATTCCGTGGGAATCACGTGGAACGTTTGCACGCCAGTCTCGTCACTGAGCGCCGCTTCGACGACGGTGACCTGGTCATCTAGTCCGTTCCGTTCGATGTTCTCGCGGAGGGTGTCGGCGTTACCTGGATGCGGTTCGAACGCGACTGTTTGCGCCGCGGCTTGACCTACCGTGCAGGCGTACGTGCCCGTGCAACTGCCTACATCCCAGAAAACATCGCCGTCCTGTATCTCGGAGATGAGAAATGAAAGTTGGTCGTGTTCATTGCTCAGGTGGCGCGCCCGCCGATAATCCGCGAATGATCCAACAGAGAACGTCGCGGTCACTCCGTGGACGTTGACAGTGTGGGTATCGCTTGACAACTGGTACCGTGCTCTGTCTACGCCTCGCTCTACTTTCCCCTTGACGCGAATTAATTTCCGTCGAAGACTCATTGTTCTTGCTTCCAAGGAGGTGAACTCACTTTTTAACTCTTATCGGAGGGCGTCGGGTCACCAATCCTACCGTCCGGCACTCACTCCAGGGACTCAGTGGTTGCGTCCGGTTTGACCGGTAATCGCATCGTAGCCGCCACGAAGAGTTTCCGACGCGGCGTCGGTGTTCTTGATCGCAGTGAGATAGATTGCCTGTGCGACGAGCCACCGAATCAAGTACCAGACAAAAAAAACGGCGAACGTCGGCCCGGACTGGGTCTTGCGGACGAACAGGAACCGATTGCGAGTGAAGTAGTAGTCCCGAAACGGTGAGTGCTCAAACTCGATGGTTTCCTTGTGGTGGACGCCCGACACCGGGAGGTGCCACACCGTCCATCCGTGCTTTCTCGCACGACAGCAGAATTCGGTTTCCTCGTAGTAAATGAAGAAGTCGTCGTCCAGCAGGCCGATATCTCGGAAGACTTCACTTCGAACCAGAATCGCCGCGCCGACAACGTAATCGACAGCGCGGGGTGGGTCGTCTGACCGGTCCGGTAACCGATGAGTGGTCGTGCCTGTCCACGGGTTGATTTTCCCACCGTTCGACCAGACGCCCCCATCAGGATACGTGTGGATCGTCGGTCCCATTACTCCGACCTCTGGCGGGGATTCTTCGGCGCTTGCGAGGAGGTCCTCGACGAACGCCTCGTCGACCACTGTGTCGTTGTTGAGGAGGAGTAGGTATTCGAAACCTTCCTCTAGAGCGTACTCGATTCCCGTGTTGTTCCCGCCAGTGAATCCCTCGTTCGTCTCGTTTTCGAGGTAGACGGGGTAAGAGAATTCGGAGCGAACCTGCTCAAAGGAGTCGCCACCGGAGCCGTTGTCAACCACAATGGTCGTGAAGTGGTCAGTCGTCTGCTCTGCCAGTGACGCCAGACAGTCGATGGTATCGGCCTCGTTGTTGTAGTTGACGAGGACGATAGCGAGTTCGGATGCGTCACTCATTGGTGGCGAAATGAAAGCCCCGCTGAAGTACGTGACGGTCACGAAGTCGCAGGCCGTCGACTGGTTAGACTGAGTGAATACGGCCGACGCTCTTGTGGCGTAGATTGACTCTATGAAAATCCTACTGCTAAGCCCCTGGCGCGTGAATCACTGAACAGGGGCTGAGTGAGATCGCGCACCAACAAGTGCACTAAGCACGTTAGATTGACCGATCCAAGCACCGTGACAGGATGAAGAAAATTGTCCCACAGAGCACGCATAGGTGTCTCTCTGATTCACGCGCAACAGCCCCAACGGAGGCGTTGTATGTACCTGGGAATCGACACTCACAAACGCTACTCGCAGGTTGCCGTCGTCGAGAGTGGTCAGCGCTACGTTTGTGCTTTCAGAGCGTGTAAGGGAATGTAATGACGACACGTCGTCGGATAGAAGTGGTGAGGAAACTGTCGGGAGAGCAACTTGATACGGCTATTAATGATGCCCAGAAGGCGGACGAGACACGTCTCGTCCGGCGACTCTGTTTCATCAAGAATCTCTATTTCGGTGACTCAACAAAAATAGCAGCTCAGCGTGTTGGTGTCTCACGGTTTACTGGTGATCGATGGCTCGCAGAATGGTATGAAGATGGTGTTGACGGACTCCGCCCGAGCTTCGCGGGCGGCCGCCCCGCGAAGCTCTCTCCTGACCAGTTCGAGGAGTTCTTCACACTCCTTGAGGAGGGCCAACCCTGGACACCACAGGAGATCGACGACCTTCTGTGGGAGCGCTACGGCGTCGACTACGACCGTGCTCACTTAGCACGCATTCTCCGCGCAGACGGGATGCAGTATGCTAAGCCCCGACCGATGGATTCGCGGCAACCGCCTGATGCGGAGGAGGATTTTCGCGAGCGCCTGGGAGAGGCGCTCGCGAAAGACAATGATGAGCCACTCGTCCTCGGGTTCCTTGATGTATCGTGGCCACAGCCGTTCGAGAACTCTCAACGTATGTGGTCGTATGACCGAACCGTGGAAATCGACAAGCCGATGGTGGCAGTTCCCTGGAAAACCATCGGGTTCTACGCACTACTCGGCAACAGCACACTCATCTTCCGAGAGCGGAAAACAAAGGAGAGTATCTGTGCAGCGTTGGAGGCGATTCGTGAGCAGAATCCGGTCTAGTTCGCAGACTCGAACTGGGATGTCGTTTGAGACATCGCCTTACAGTTGACCAGCAATCGGAGTCAGTCACCCGCCTCGTGCACAGAATCTGTCGTTCCGAGCTCCTGACTATCGCGTCACCCTTGCCCGCTGTGACTTCCAGCGACTGCTGCGACCTTACCAACAATCCTCCTATGAAAATCCCGCACCGCCATATCCCGATTCTCAGACAATAATTGTTCGGGTGAGCTGGTGGCTTACCCGAACGTCGGTTGTAAATCACCATACTGAACCGGGATAGCGGTAGCTAGACGTCCACCAGGCGGGGGAACGTGATTGCGGTAGCGGTCGCTGTGCGGTCGAAGGAGTGCTGTGCCTGAGCGATCGGACCGATCGCTCAGGCGCTCACCTCCGGTGGGTCGTATGTTTCCCGTCGCTTCAGCATATAGAAGATCGAGACCAGCATCTTCCGGGCTGTTGCGACAATCGCTATCTGGTGGTTCTTTCGTCGTTTCAACCTTGTGTAGAAATTCCCGAGGTAGTCGTCGTACCGAACAGAAACGTGGGCGCACTGGACGAGGGCCCAGCGCAGGGGCGCTGAGCCCTCTTTACTGATGCTGCCGTGAACTTCCGTGTCACCAGATTGGTGAACCATCGGATCGAGTCCGGCGTAGCTTACCAGCTCTTCGTCCCGGTCGAACCGATCGATTTCACCGATTTCTGCGACGATTAACGCAGCAGTCGATTGACCGACACCCGGAATCGACAGCAGCCGCTGGGCTGCTGGCGATTCCAGTACCTTCTGTTCGATTATTTCTTCCAACCGATCGATCTGTTCGTCGTACTCGTCAATCACGGAGAGATGAGCCTCGACGATCGTTCGGTCAGTATGGCTGAGAGAGAGTTCCGCTAGGAACTCTCGACCGGTGGGACCGAACAACTCGCTGTCGTAGGCGTTGTCGGTGCGCTTGAGGACAGCTCTGACGCGGTTTTTCTCAGCTGTCCGCTCTTCGACGAGCGACTTTCTGGTTCGGACGAGATCCCGCAGGGTGCGGATCTCGTCCGAGGGGACGTAACTCTCGGCGAGCATATCCGCCCGAAGCATATGTGCGAGTCGCTTGGCGTCGATGCGATCGGTCTTGACCGTTGCATCGGCAATAATCCGGTTCTTTGATGGGTTAACGAGGGTAACATCGAGATGCTCGTCGAGCATCTCATACACCGGACGATAGTGGCCGGAGGCTTCGATTGCAGCTTCGCCACCGGCGTACTGTTTGGCGAGTTCACCAAGCCGGTCGTTTGGTAAGCGAATCTCGTCCTGCAAGTTGCCGTCGTCATCCACGACGGCAACTTGCGAGTACTCTGTGTGGGTGTCGATTCCTAGGTACATTGGACGCCTCCGTTGGGACTGTGGCGTGAACAGGAAATCCTCCTATGCGTGCTCTCTGGCACAAGTTTCCGCGTCTTGTCACGGCCTAGGACCATTCTCTAACCACGTGCTTGATGCACTGGATTGTTATCGGCCTCAGCCAGCCCCTAGCACCTTGTTCACGCTCCAGGGGCATCGGTGCGGGATTTTCATAGATTCTCTACCATCCGTGTTCGGTTAACACTCCCAGTAATATTCTATAGGGTTCGAGATTGCCTGAGCCGGGCGTAGACGGCGGAATCGACCGATGCTCAAACCCTCCAGAACCGTCGGCTCGGGCTTAACCGAACACCGATGGATTCTCTACCCAAGAGCGTTCGGCCGAATTAAGTGCCTCGGAAGATAACCGCTTTCCGTATGAAGATTGCCGTCGTTGGTGGTGGTATTTACGGCGTAACGATTTCTCTCGAGTTATCTGACACCGGACACAATGTCGACCTCTTCGAGAAGGAGGACGAGATTATGACTGCTGCGTCCAGCATCAATCAGTGGCGTCTCCACCGTGGTTATCACTATCCTCGAAGCGACGAAACCGCGGAGTCGTGTCGCCGGAACGAACCGCTGTTTAAGGATTACTTCGAGGACGCGGTCGTCAGCGACACCGAACATCATTATTGCATCGCTTCTAATCGGACGAAGACCACGCCAGACGAGTTCGTCGCTCACTGTGAGAAACACAACCTGCATTACGACCAGACGAATCTGGATCTTGTGAACGACGAGCGGGTGGCGCTCACGGTTCGCGTCGAAGAGGACAGAGTCGATCCGTACCGTCTCAAGCGAAACTGCCGGCGTCGCCTTGATGAGAGCGAGGTCACTGTCCATCTCGATACACCAGTGTCCGTCGACGACGGAACACTCAACGACTACGACCACGTTGTCGTAGCGACGTACGCCAACAGCAATCGGACGCTGAACGGCGCGGACGCATTGCGTCGCGACCTGAAGTTCCAACTCGTGGAAAAACCGGTCGTGGAGTTGCCGAAGAGGTTCCACAGGAAAAGCGTAGTGGTGATGGACGGACCATTTATGTGCTTCGACCCGTACGGCCGGACCGGGAACTTCCTGCTCGGTCATGTCGTCCACGCGGTTCACTCGACGATCGTTGGGCAGGAACCCCAGTACGACGACATTTTCGGACCGATGTTGAACGCCGGCATCGTGGAGGACCCACCGGTGACGAACTTCGAGAAGTTCCGGCGTTCGGGTGCGAACTACATCCCCGGGTTGGCCGAAGCCGAACACATCGGTTCTATGTTTACCATCCGCGCAGTTCTCCCGAACGTTGAAGGCACGGACAAGCGACCGACCGTGTTGAACCAGTCTGACAGAGTGACAAGAGTGTTCTCCGGGAAGTTCGTCAACTGCGTTGAGGCGGCGAATACCATCGTCGAACGTCTCACGGGTCTCACTCGCAATAACTCACCGTCCGGTCCCGAACGGTAGCCACGACGTCATTGACGCACACGCCGAAGGCACCGTCACTCCGGACCTCACCACCGCTACGCATCGCTCGCAGGAACGCGTTTGCTTCTCGTTTTAACGGCTCCTCCGTAGCTTCGAACTGCAGTTCGAACTGTTCGGCATCGTTATCTAGCACGAACAGCTGATCGCCGTCCCACGCGAGCACGTTTCCAGCCTCATCGAGGAGAGTGACTATCTTCTGTTTCGTCGGAGAGAGCCGGTTCGTGTGTACGACGCTCCGCGCGCCGTTCTCGAATCTTAACTCGACTGTCAGTACGTCAGTCCGGTCTCTGCGTCCCCACGCGTCGTGCACATACACGTCCGAGATGACTCCGAGCAGGTGGTGACTGACTGCAATCTCGTGGCACACAAGGTTCTCCACGACATTCACGCCAAACGACCCCGTTTTCTGCCAGTCGTGTCTTATCAGGACGAACTCGTTGTCCCACGCTCGCAGTTTGTCGAATACCGGATGATAAAGGAACACATAACCGACGAACAGCGTCAGGTTTCGGTAGTCAGCCAACTCAATGATCGTCGTCGGAGACTCGCCCACAGTCGCGAGTGGTTTCTCCACGAACACGTGCTTATCGGCGCGGAGCGCCTGCTCCGCGAACTCAACGTGGGTGGGATTTGGTGTCGCGACGACGACCGCGTCGACGGATGCGTCTTCGAGAATGTCCTCGTACTCTGTCGTCACCTTTACTGCCGGATATGTTTTTTGTAGCCACTGGTCCGTTTCCTCGCTTCCCGCGTGGAGACACCACTGCACGTTCGCGACTTCGTCGAAGATCCGGAGTAGATTTCGACCCCATAATCCCGCTCCAAGTACCGCTACGACGGGCGTTCCCTCGTTCATAGTGTGGTCCTCTCTCGCCCACGTCTTACAGTTACTGTTTCGCGAGACACGATGGCAGAATACGAAATATCGATAGGTACTAACCGTGCTATAGTCATACGCCAAGTAATCGAATCAAGTATGACCGACGAGCAAATAGTCGTTTACACCGTGGTTTTTGACGACTTTGACGTCATTCTCACACCGCGCGTATTCCCCAAGAACGTTGATTACGTCTGCTTTACGAACACGCCGAATGCAGTTCCAGAGGGGTGGGAGATCCGAGAGGTAGAAAAAGACGGCCGATCCGCACGCCGCGCGAGTAGAGGGGTCAAAATCCGCCCTCACAAGTACTTTTCCGAGTACGAATACAGCATCTACGTTGACGGGAACTTCCACGTCGTCAGCGACGTCTCGGAACTCGTTGACGCTCACCTCAACGAAGTCGATATGTTAGTTCCTTCACACCCGGGGCGGAACTGCATCTATGACGAGGCAGAGTCCTGTATCGAACTCGGACTGGGAGACGAATCGACGATCCGCAGCCAGATGGAGCGATACCGCGATCGCGGGTTCCCCGAACAGTGGGGGCTCAGCAACACACATATTATGATCAGACGACACAACGACCCGACGGTTCGCGCCGCAATGGATAAGTGGTGGGACGAGTACCGCACCGGCGCCCAGCGTGACCAACTCAGTTTCGAGTTCGCGGCGTGGGCGAACGACATATCCTACGACCACTTCTCGGTCGATTACTTTCAGGAAGGCGGCTACTTCTTCCACTACCCGCACAAACCACCAGGGCTGTCTGGTGAGGTGTGGGCGACAATGCTGAGAGATGATCGCTACCGCAGGGATCGGTCCCAGGTGGCCAGTATGGGCCTCAAGGCTGCCTACCTCGTGCTCAGGGGAGGAAACATTCTGCGAACAGACGGTCTCAGAGCGTTCGCGGCCTCGCTTCGAGAACGGATGGTTCGGTGACAGTATGTGGGGACAGACGTTCTCGCGTCTCGTCGTGGGTTCGAGTCGACACGCCGCGAGTGAATCTCGGATTCGAAGTATAAGTAACGGCCGAGAATGAGAAACCCGCGTTCCGTCTCCCCGAGTCTCGAAGTACTCCGAGGGTTCGTCGGCAAACTCTTTATGGCTGGCATCGGATTCGTCGGTACGATACTGTTCGCTCGGGTGCTGGGACCGCGAGACTTCGGAGGATACTTTCTGTTGTTCACAGTTGCCGAGTTCGCGAAACTTCCTGTGGCTGGATTCGCGCTCGCGGGGAAGAAACGCCTCTCGGAAGCCCGCGGGAATCCGGGTGAAATCGCATCCGCGACACTCGTTATCGCACTCGCGCTCGCAGTCGTGGGGGCGGGTGTCGCCCTCGCGTTTGATTCGGTCCTAGTGGACTACACGGAAGTGGAGAACGCGGCGGTCCTGTTCGGGTTGCTGTTCGGGACGTCGGTGCTGTTTATAATGCTCGACAACCTTATCGCTGGCACGGGCCGAACATCGCTGACAATTTGGATCGACCTCATTCGGTCTGCGTTGACCACGCCACTTCAGATTCTGCTGGTGGTGCTCGGGTACGGCGTAACGGGTATGGTGGCCGGTGTTTCCGCCGCGACGGGATTGGCGATTCCAATCTCGTACCGGTATCTCGGCGTTGAGTTAGCCGTGCCAAGTCGGCGAGTGTTCCGACGGCTCTGGTCGTATGCGAAACACGGTATTCTGGTATCGACCACGAGCAAAGCGTACTCGCGCCTGGATATATTTCTGCTCGGGTTGTTCTTCGCGCCGACGGTTGCAGGGCGGTATGAGGTGGCGATGAAACTTACGCTGCCCGCGATTTTCATAACCCAGATAGCTGGATCGACTATGATGGCTCGCGTCAGTGACCTCAACTCGGATGATCTCCCCATCGAAGCCGAAATCAGGAACACCGTGATGTTCTCTAGTGTCCTCGCACTCCCGATATTCTTTGGTGGCGCGTTACTGTCGAAGCCACTCGTCGTGACGGTCTACGGCCCTGAATACGCCGGAGCCGCACCGCTGCTAATCGGTCTCAGTCTGTTCAGGGTTCTGCAGTCCCAGACGGCGCCACTCAAGGAGGCGTTGAACGGTATGAACCGACCAGAACTGAACGTCCGGATTGGACTGGTCACGCTCGCCACGAACGCCATCCTCGCGCTCTTGCTTGTCGGACCGTTCGGAGCAGTGGGCATCGTCGCTGCTACTGTCGTCGCGGAATGTCTTCGGTACGCGGGAAGCGCCGTGCTAGTCCGGCGACTTCGGCCGGAGGTCGTGTTGCTCACGAGACCACAGGTTGAACAGTTCGCCGCCGCCTCAGTTATGGGGGTCACGGTGTACGGTGCTCACCAGATCGTTGCGGTCCGATCGTGGGTTGATCTGTCGCTTCTCCTTGTGGTCGGCGCGGCCACGTACGCCGTCGCGTTGACTGTCCTCAGTCACCGATTCCGGTCGACGGTGCGCGATGTGTACAGGGAGGTCGTCGCTAGCACTGGTGGCTGACCGCCGACGGCAGATTCGACTGGCTTTTGAGGAATAGCTGGCGAGTGACGAAGCGGAACAGCGCTAAAACCGCCACGTTTAGACGGTAGTGCCGAGTATCCCGAAGCGATGAATCGGGTGGACATCCTCCACCGGTACGGCGCTCGGCGTCACTATCTCCCGATAGAAGCGTCACTCGGGGAAGTCCCGAACCCGGGTGTCGAGTACTACGAGTTCACGTTCACTACCAACCTGGTTCGTGCGCCCCGGAACGCGTCCTACCTCTTCGACGTGTTGACCGGGCGTCGAGAGTGCCGACCGATTGTGCTGGGAGCGGAACCCTACGACGTACGCCTCCCCTTGTTTCGCCGAATCTCCGACAACTATCCCGTCGTCTACCACACGAGTTGGCCCTACTGGTCGAATGGACCGGTTCCTCGGAAGCCACTTTACTCCAGTCTCCCGGACGCCTGGATTGACTTCCTCAAGACTGTGCCAGTCGTGACGGTAACTACAACTGCCAGAGATTCACTCGCCGACCGTGGTGTGGAAGCGACACACATCCCGCACGCTGTGAACGTGTCCACGTACTCGCCGTCGGCCGGACGGGCATCGGATGGACGGGAACTGCTGTTCGTTGGCCGACTGGAAGAACGTAAGGGTGTAGATTTGCTCCTTCGGTTGAGTCGCGAACTTGACGACACGACTGTCCGGTTCGTGGGTGATGGGCCAATGCGGGACCGCATCGAGAAACACAGCCAGCCCGGGAACGTCGTCTACGAGGGGTACGTGAGCGACGACGACAGACTCGCATCCCTGTACGCCAGTGCCGACGTGTTCGTGTTGCCGTCTCGGCCCGCCGAAACGTGGGAGGAATTGTTTGGAATCGTCCTCATAGAAGCGATGGCCTGTGGCACGCCAGCCGTGAGTACGACCTGCGTGGGTCCGGCAGACGTCGTCAGCGCTGAGGAAACCGGCCTCCTCGTGGAACCGAACGACTACGGAGGCTTGCGCAACGCGGTGCAGCGCCTCCTCGAGGACCCGGAACTCAGGCGGCGAATGGGTGAGCGGGCGCGCCGGGAAGCGGAGATCAAGTACGCCCTTGACGTCGTTTCAGACGCGTGGCTGGACATCCTCCAGTCAATCGAGTGATACTACCGGCAGTCACTTGGGATAGCCGATGTCCTTGAAGCGGTCTGCGATGTCCCCGCGTATTGTTCCTTCGCCCGTTTCGAGTCGGCGAGTGTGAGTTTTGAGTTCTGCTTCGAGTTCCGTCTTCCTCCACCTTGTCCTATTCCGGGTACCACGTGAGTCGTTCCTCCGGCGACTTCCAGACCGCGTACTGCACGGCCGGTGGCAGCGCGGCTGGATCCACACCCATATTTTCGGCCTGCTGATATATTTCGTGGTCTGTGATGTCGTAGTAGGAGTACACGCATTCTCTCGTGTCGATGATCAGGTCGACGGAATTATTTTTTATACGTCAGAAAGCGATAATATCGTCGGGTATAGGTCGACGAGGGACACCAAGGACTCCACCACGCCGGATTCGAGGGTTCCAGTCGGGTCTCTGACCAGCGACGGAACGCGGATGATGGAGTTGTGCACGAAGTACTGGTGACCGAACACGCCGCCGTCGCCGAAACTGTCACCGTGGTCCCCGAACAGCACGAACACCGTGTCCTCCCACTGTCCCTGTGCTCGCAGCGTCTCGACGAGAGAGTCCGCGTACCGAATCTCACCGGCGTAGAGGTTCTCGAACGTATCCACCTCTCTCTGGGGCGGTTTGATGCTCCCAGTCGCGGCCTTCAGTCGGTTCTCACGGCCGCCGTACACGTTGCCCTGCCACCAGGCCACATATCGACCGGTTCGTGTACGTCGAGTGGAACGGGTTCGGGGGCGTGTACTTGTAGTGGGCGTCGTTCAGGTGAACGAATAGACAGAACGGGTCGTCTACCGATTTAAGAAACTCCTGAGCGTCCTCAAGCGTTTGACGGTCAAGCATCTCAGCACGCCAGTCCGGTGATTTTGAGGTTCGCCACGCTCGGTACTGGACCTGAAACGCGATCGCGCTCTTCCAGTACTGTCTCGTAGTCTCGTAACCGGTTTCGAGCAGCGATTTCAGTGTGGAGGAGTGCTCGCCGATTCGGTCCGCGGTTCGCCGCTTCACTGACGGCCCGCCGTCGTCATCGGCGTCAATTATCGGTGTGCTTGAATCCGCGACTGATGCCCGCGGTGTCGAACCAGCCGTTGTTGTAGTAGAACGCGTCGGTGACGTATTCGGCATCGGAGAGGAAATCGGCGAACGTCGGGTGGTCACCGAGTCGTCCGCGGCCAGTGGGAACGCCGTTTTCGGGCGAAAGAGACCTGTAAAGACAGACGTGTGGACCGGGAGTGTCCAACTCGACGGCGATATCGCGGCACGAAACACCATACTGTCCGAGCCAAGTTCAGCGAGAGACGGTGTCGTGTCGTACTGAGTGTCCTCGTCAAGCGACCAGGAGTCACCTCTAAAGCTATCTACGGAAATACAGACAACGTTCGGTTGCCCCATCAGGCCCGCGCTCGGCACAGGCGCTAATTAATCTTCCTTCGCTCATCAGTAGGAGATTGTTGATACTGCCGATCGGTTGCTACGGAGTCGAAGACCATAAGCGCACCGCGTCAGCGGTGCCCGACACGAATGATTCCGCTGGATATGTTTAGGTCGGAATCGGTCGCAGCGGACCTGTTGCAGCAGGTTTGCTGGCGTGACGGTGTCGCCTGTCCTCGCTGCCGCTCGGACCGGACGGTCAGAAACGGCAGCTACAGAGAGTTTCAACGGTATCTGTGTAAGAGCGACCGCACATTCAACGACAAGACGGGCACGATTTTCGCTCACTCGAAGGTTGCACTCCGCCGGTGGTTGTTCTCGATCTACGCGTTTCTCCGGATTAACACGAGTCTCCGCCAACTCCAGTGCGAAATCGGGGTGACGCACAAGACGATTCACCGGCGCATCGAGTGCTTCGCCAGAGCGCTTGATGCGCTTTCCCTCGATGTCGGACCGATCGAAATCGACGAAGTGTACGTCTCTGCCGGGAAGAAAGGCCGCGAGCGCGACCAGGAGTCGCGCTCGCGTGGCCTGTCCACGCGCGGACGAGGTTCGTACGATGGCGACAAGCCACCTGTGTTCATCATCACTGATCGTGGGACCGAACAGCGATACGTGGTCCCAGCGAAAGCCACCGATGAATCAACGATTCGACTCCTCCTTGCCGACCGCAAAGAAGAGTCGCTCACGGTCTATACCGACGGCCTTCGAGCGTACGAACCGCTCGAAGCGGACGACGCATTCGGCCGCGAATACGTCGTCCACGGCGACGGCGAATACACCGATGAGGAAGTTCACGTCAACACCTGCGAGAGCCACGCGTCGCTGGAGTGATCAGCGGAACTGTTGAACCCACTGATGGACTCCAGCCACGCCACAGAGAAACCGGGAGACGACGGTGAGATAGTCGTATCCTCGTCGTCTGTTCCGACCAGTTCAGAACTTATGCAGACCACTCACGCGACGGTGGCTCTCGCCCCATCGAGGCGTCTCGAAAGACAAATTCACGCAGTATCTCAGAGCGTTCCAACTCCGCCGAGAATTATATCGAAAATCGGAGCGGGACGCACTCAAACACGCTATCGAAGCGACGCTCTGAAATCAACAATGTGCTACGCAAGAGCGATCTTCCTTACCGGCTTATCATCGCTGACTTCACTAGAGAACGCGGGCCTTGACTCGGAATCCACCGACGATGTGTCCGATATGGTCGGCGAGCCAGAGGGCAAACCGATCGGGTATGTACTTGGCTTTCCCAGGTTTCCAGACATCGATGGATTCGACTTCGAAGAGGTCGTCGACAAGGTAATGATCGAACACTCTGTAGTCGAACGGGCGAGTGTGTGTCGGGTCTCGCCACGCACTGACAGCGTTCCAGTGAGGGCCTGCAACCTCCGCGACGCCGCCCGGTTCCAGAATACGGTGGAGCTCTTGGATTGTCGCAAGGTGGTCGTCGAGGTGCTCCATCACATTGTCGAGAAGCGCGTATTCGAATGCGTCGTCCTCGAACGGCCACGGCGGTTCGTTCAGGTCGGCTAGCACATCGACTTTAACGGTTCCGCCCCGGTTCCCCGGCCCTTCTCGGCGGTGGTCGACGTTCAACCATCCTTCCCTGTAGTTGTCGCCGGACCCAAGATTCACCCGGCGGTAGGCTGCCATACTTACTCCATATTCGGCGCGTGTTAAAAACGAATCGGAGAAAAGTATGACAAATTCATCATTAGCAGGGTTGACCGGGCGGCGCCGTCATGCTTTCCTGTCTGATTCTTGCTGTTGATCTCCGGTGTTCCGGTCAAGCCACGCCGCCGTTTCCTCGATGCCCTCAACGAGGTCAACCGTTGGCTCCCAATCGAGGAGCGCTCTGGCACGGTCGATGTCGGGTTTCCGGCAGTCGGGGTCATCTTCGGGTCGGTCAACGTGACGGACTTCGGACTCGATACCGATGATGTCCTGCACGATCCGAGCGAGTCTATTCACGGTGATTTCCTTAGTACCGCCAAGGTTGATGACGGTCCCCGACGCGTCATCCGTTCGCATCATCTCTCGAATCCCCGAAATGATGTCCGAGTAGAAGCAGAATGTTCGCGTCTGTTCACCGGTGCCGTGGACCGGCAAGTTCTCGCCCTCCAACGCCCGAGTCACGAACGTCGGAATAACGCGACCGTCGTCAGCCCGCATCCGCGGCCCGTACGTGTTGAATATTCGTACAGTGCGGACGTCGAGTCCTCGCTCGCGCTGATACGCGCAAGCCAGGGACTCGCTGAACCGCTTCCCCTCGTCGTACGGCGACCTCACGCCCCTGATGTTCACGTTCCCGTTGTAGCACTCGGACTGCGGACTCACCTCAGGATTTCCGTACACCTCGCTGGTGGACGCGAGCAACACGGTGGCGTCGTGCTCCGACGCCGCTTCGAGGACATTCCGAGTCCCGATCGCGTTGGTCAACCCGATGTCGACGCCGTGAGACTCGAATTCCGTCGGGCTTGCCCGCGACGCGAGGTGGTAGAACTCGTTTACGGCCTTGAACTCTGGCAGCGGTTGCTTGACGTCGTGCTCGCAGACTGCCACCTCACTGCTGTCGGAGTAACGCAAGTTACTCCGGCCGCCGCTGCTGAAGTTGTCGACGACCGTTACCTCGTAGTCGTCCTTGACGAGCGAATCGACCAAGTGACTGCCGAGGAACCCGGCGCCGCCAGTGACTACTGCGTGATGCTCGGACATCGTCACAGTTCGAGGCTGCTGTTGTCGCCGATGTTAAGTTGGGTCGGGGCACCGACGACCTCGGCGTTGTCTCCGATTAGACTCCCCTCGATGTTCGCGTCCCGTAGCTCCGTGTTGAGGCCGACGATGCAGTTCTGAACGATGGTGTTCTCAATGGTTGCATCGCCGTCGATGCTGACGTAGGGGCCGACGATGCAGTTCTCCAGAGACGCATTCTTACCGATGTCCACCGGCGGAGCAATAACCGCACCGTCACCGGTGGGAGTCGACTCCGTCGGGGCGTCTTTATTCGACAGCAGGACCCGATTCGCCTCTAGCAGCGTCTTTGGCCGGCCGCAGTCGTACCACTCCTTTACCTCGAACGTGGTCAACGACGCCCCGGACTCCACCATCCGCTGGAGCGCGTCCGTCAACTGGTACTCGTCGCCCGCACCACGGATGTCGTTCTCGATCAGATATTCGAGCGCTGCGAAGAGCCTGGAAGTGTCGTTGACGATGTATACGCCGCTGATGGCATCGTACGACGGAGGGTCGTCGGGTTTCTCTATGAGTCGCGTGATCTCACCACGCTCATCGCGGTCGACGATACCGTAGTGACTCGGTTCGTCGACCTGCTTGATGCCGATGGCTCCGGCGGTATCCGCGTCACTCGCGGCGATGAAGTCGCTGTAGTCGCTTTCGAACAGCATATCGCCGAGCGTAATCAGGATCTCGTCCCCACGGACGTGCTCCTCGGCCTGATAGATGCTGTGTCCGAGTCCCAAGGCGCGGTTCTGGATGGGGAACTCAAAATCGAAGACGTCACTGTAGTTGTCCGTCGCGTACGAGACAATCTGGTCCTGCATATCCTTCCCGACCACGACCACCACTTCGTCGACCGTGGTCTGTTCGATTCTGTCGAGAATGTGCCCAAGAATCGGCTTGCCGGCGATTCGAACCATCGCCTTCGGCTTGGTGTGGGTATGTGGATAGAGTCGCGTACCCTGTCCGGCAGCAGGAATAATCGCCTTCATATCGGACTGCTTCAACACCGGCACTGATAATTTAACCGTTTGCACGCCCGGACGCCGCCGCGGCCCCGGTCACTCAGTGCTACGGGGCGTTCGTCCGCTCTCCGTCAATGTTGTCTGGTCCGGGGTATCGCAAATATCGGGAGTTGTATATATTGGTGTCACCAAGTGACATCGAATGACTCCACCGACCCTACTTGTCACGGTGGACTCCCTGCGGTACGACCACCTTTCTGGGATGTCTGAAACAAGAGCGAGACTGGACGACTGGCACGAGAACGCGTACACCACCTGCACGGCGACACTCGGGAGTTTCCCGGGAATTATCGCCGGCAAGTATGCAGAGGGCGTAGGTCTAGAGCCGGGTGAGAGCGTCGCGAATGCGTTCGACGATGCGACGGTCGGAATCACGACGAATCACCTTCTGTCGGACCGGTACGGCTACCAGGATGGCTTCGGTGTCTTCGTATCGCCTGACAGCGACGGGTCAGTGAAGGACAAGGTCGGCGAACGGCTCACCATCGGGAGCCCCAGTTACAAGATTGCGTCTGCAGTCTGGGGGACCTTCCAGCGCGTGAAACAGCGCTTTGTCGGCGTCTCGAAGTCGTTCCGACCGGCCGAGAGCGTCGTGGACTCGTTCCTGACGCACGTCGACGGGAAGGAGGGGTGGTTCGGCTGGCTCCACTTTATGGAACCACACTATCCCTACGACCCTGACGGCGGCGACGTGAGCCGTTCGAGAGCCCAGATGCTCTCGCGGAAGGTCATCAGCGGTGAGGGGACGCCAGAGCAGGAGAAACTCGTCCGGGAACTCTACCGCCGAGAGATTCGAGAACTCGACGAGAAACTCGCTCGCCTCTGGGAGTCGATTCCGTCGGAGACTCGAATCGTGTTCTGTGCCGACCACGGCGAGTTGCTTGGCGAGGATGGACTCTGGGGACATCCGGGTGAGATTCGACCGGAGTTGTTGCACGTTCCGTTCGGCACTGCGAACGTGCCGCCGACCGGCGACATCATCTCGCTGGTCGACATTCCGACGCTGCTCGCCGAGGAACAGTGGGGTGCTGGCGACCTCAACCGCGACACGGCGTACGCCAGCTATGGCGGGGAGAAGGCTGCAATCGACGTGGACCATATCGCGTCCGAGGACGGCACAATGACCCACGACGGCGACCCGGCGTCGGCACCGACACTCGAACGGAAACTGAGTCGGTTCGACTCCGGTGGCGTCGTCAAGGAGGACGCACTCAAAGAGGACTTGGAGGAGTTGGGCTACCTATGACACTCGTAGTACTCGGTCTTGACGCGCTTGACGCAGCCCTCGTTGAGCGGTTCGACGCGGACGCGTTCCAGTTGAATGAGTCCACGCAAATCAAGACGTTCGCGCACTCGCGGGACGTGCCATACACGCTGGAAGTCTGGCCGACAACGGTGACCGGTGTTGGACCCGAGGAACACGGTATCACCGATAGTGGAACCAGCGAATGGGGCAATCCGATTCTGGAACTAGGCTCTCGATTGACCGGCCGCCTCTCCGAGGGCACTCGGGGGAAACTAGGGAGTTTGGTCGAAGAGATGACCGGAACCCGCGAGGAACTTGCGGAGACGGACGCTGAAACGGTCTTCGACAGGGAAGACGCCGTGGTCCACAACTGGCCGGGCGTTCACGACGGGTCGGACCTGCAGCGAGCGTGGGACCTGATGGGTGCGACGACGGAAGGGATGGGGCGTTCGACGTTCGAGCGTGAATTGCTCGGGTTGTGTGCCGAACAGTTCGGGTGGGCTGTCGAGATGCTGAACCACGATGTATCGATTGCGGGCGTGCACGTCCACACCCTCGACGCGGCGGGCCACGCATACTCCGACAACGAAGCCGCGCTGTCGGCGATGTACGACCGGGTGGGGTCGTTCGTGGCCGACTTGGAGACGGCGCTCGGCCCGGAGGACGACCTCTTGCTCTTGAGCGACCACGGGATGAAAACGGAGTTCGTGGACGGCGACTCGGGGCATTCGTTCCGTGCGTTCGCGGCCACGACGACGGACACCGTGCCGAGGGATGTGTGCGAGGCGGCGAACTGGATTGAAGACCACGCGATCGGCGCCAGCGGCAAGGACGCTGGTGACGTCGACATCGACCGGGAGAACCTCGAAGATCTCGGCTATATATAGACCGGTTCGAGCGCGTGGTGACGCGACTCTCCGCCTTAGTCTGTCTGAGAGAGAATCGCGTCGTAGATATCCTCACTTTTCGCGGCGAACTGCGGCCACGACACGTCGGACGCGTAAACCTCGGCTCGCGACTGGAGACGGTCGACTGTGGTGTCGTCCGTCAGGACTGACTGCAGGGCGCCCTCCAGTTCGGATTCGCTCTCGTAGGTGAGCAGACAGCTGTATTCCGCTTCCACTTCCTTGAACGCGGGCAACGAAGAGGCGACTACCGGCTTGCGGTGGGCGAGCGCATCGTTCAGGACGCCGCTCTGGCTCACGCGGCCGTACGGGAGCACGACTACGTCCGCGGCACCGAAGACAGTCGGGATATCGCTGTCGTCAACGTAGCCGAGGAAGCGAACGCGGTCGGCGACGCCGAGTGACTCGGAGAGCGCCTTCACCCGCTGCTGGACTGCCTCGCCTTCTCCCGGTCTCGGGCCACCAGCAATAACGTAGGTTGCGTCTGGAAAGGACGGGAGTACTCGAATGACGTCTTCATATCGTTTCTTTTCTTCCAAGAACCCGAAGGTGAGCAACACTCGGTCGTCGACCCCTAACTGGGATTTGGCTTCAGCTTTCGGGACGCGGTTAACGTCGTCCTTGGTCGGATGCAGTAGCCGTTCGACAGGGACGTCAGTACCGTGCCGCGATGAGAGTATCTGTCGTGCCTCGGACGAGTGAACGACGATGACGGCCGACGCCCGTATAGCGAGTCGTTCGATAATATAATCTCTGGCGCGCAATAGGTAGTCGCCAACGATGCCGCGGTGACTGTGTCGTTCGTGGACTTCGTGGAGAGTGGTCACCACTGGCGTGCCAAGTTGACTGAGGGCGCAGAAGAACAGCGGGGCCCCGACACCACTCATCGCCAGCTGGCCGAACAGGCCGGCCTCGAACTGGACGTGAATCACATCTGCACTCGCAGAGACGTCACTGACTATGTCCGTGAACGCCAGTGGATTTGAGGACTCGGAGTGTTTGATGGGAACTACCGAGACGTCGATCCCGACAGCTTCGAGCGCATCCGCGAACCGCTCAGAGTAGGTGGCGATTCCTCCTTCTTGATCCCAGGGCGTAATCAGGCAAACTTCCATAGTCACGTTGTGTACACGTTGAGGAGTCGGTCAGTCGTCTCGTCCCACATCTGGAGTGAAGCGGTCGGCTCTGGTTCCAGACCGCTGGCCGCCCGAACCGCGTCCGCTACCGGCGCTGTTTCCTCGATACAGACCACTCCGTCCGCGGAACACCAGTTGGAGAGCGCTCCCGCCTCCCGCACCACACACGGCGTCCCCGCAGCCAACGCCTCCGCAACCGTCATCCCGTAAGCCTCGAACTCGCTCATCGTCACATACACTTCGGCCCCGGCATACAAACCCGGCAACTCTCCCTCATCCACGTACCCCAAAAACTCCACTCGATTCTCGACGTCCTCTTTGCGGGCAATCCGTTCTAATTCCCCTCGATACGGCCCGCTTCCGGCTACCAAAAGATCGTACTCCGGAAGTTCAGGCAACGCACGAATAACGTGATGGACTCCCTTATACTCCTCCAAGCGACCAACAGTCAATAAATACGGACGATCACGTTTGACCGGCTCTGCGTCCGCGAATCGTTCTACCTCCACACCGTTCGGAATCTCCGTCGCCTCGGCGTCAAAATCGGAAGCTAACTGCTCTTCCTCCCACTCGCTCACTGCAATCACCTCGTCAGCACGCCGAACGGCCCATCGACCGAATGGTCGATACAATGACAGTAATCGATCCCGAACCGAACTCGCACTCGCGCCGTGGTAGTGGGTCGTCACCACGAACCTTTGACTTCCGATCCCTAACGCAGTGAAAAAAAGTGGAAATGAGTGATAGTTGTGTGCGTGAACGACATCCGGGTCCGACCGCCGCACGGCCGTCGTTATCTGGGGACAAAGGTGGATCGAATCACCGGGAGCGACGCTCTGGTACCGTCGAACCAGAACTCCGTTGCGGCGCTCCCGGCGCTCACCCTCCGCGTTCGCATCCGCCGTGACGACTGTCACTTCGTGTCCACGCGCCACGAGACGCTCCGAGATCTCTTTGACGTGCATCTCCACTCCACCGGACTGAGGAGGATATCGCGGCGTCACCTGCAGGATCTTCATTGACGACTCTCCACCTCTCACTCGTACGCGTCCCGAAGTTCCTCATCCACATCCCATACTGCGGACCCCTCACCGCGCCAAAGCTTCACGGCCGCAAAGAGCAGCGATACCTGCGTGTCGAACACCGCGAATATCGGCTGCAACGAGCCGAGAAGATCTCGCGAGCCCAAGAACGTGAACGCACCGACGCCCGCCGGTACGGCCAGCCCAAGCGGTCCCGCGAGGAGCACACCAGTAAGCGTCGCCAGTCCGACCGATACTGCCAACAACCACGGCGAAACCAACATAAACCACCAGTTGAACGGAAGCACTACACCGCCATACAACCCGTAGCGACCCAGCATATCCCGGTTCCGAAGTAAAAGTCGAATCAGCCCCATCGCTCTCCGGTCCTTCTGGGCTCGGCGCTTGCTGAATTCGGAGTGTGACGCCTCTTTGTACCGAATTTCGGGATCGAACACGACTCGCTTCCCGTTCTTCCGGATCTTCAGCGCGAGTTCGGTGTCGTCGGCGATCGAATCCTGATCGATCGGGACGATCTCCTTGTTCTCGAACGCCGAGAAGGGGCCGTGGAAGATGAGCGTCGAATCCAGATGCGACTCCAGCGTCTGAATCGTCGCTTGCACGTCCCGGTAGCCTTCCTCCACGTCGCTCCCGCCCAGAACGTCCACGTTACGCCCCGTCACCGCCCCCACGTCCGGGTCTGCCAGATTCGCGGCCGCCTCTTGAAGCGCGTCGGCTGCGAGCTTCGAGTCACAGTCCGTTTTAACGACTATCTCGTTCGAGGCGGCGGCATACGCCTCGTTCAGTGCGGGAGCTAGCCCCCGCCGTTCGTCCTCTTCGAGGAGCGTCAGCTCCGGCGTCTGCCGGTCGGCGAAGAAGTCCCAGATGATCTTTCGAGTATCGTCGTCGCTGGAGTCGACGATCACGATCTCCACCTCGTCCATCGGGTAGTCGAGCGAGATGATGTCTCGGAGTTTGTTCTCAACGATGCGTTCCTCGTTGTAGGTCGGGAGAACGATACTCACAGATGGTTCCGCCCGGCGTTTATTTGCGGGCGATCCCTGTGGATTCCACATTTTCGCGAGGAGAAGGTAGATCGCGTATGGAAGCCCCGTCAGTGACACCAACGTGGTGACGGTTCCAACGAGGTTTCGAACGGATTTTCGCATTAGCCGATCATTTGCAGACCAGAATAAAAACCCCCGCGGTCCCGGATACCCTCTGTATTCATTCCACTGTCACGCTCTTCGCCAGATTTCCCGGCATATAAGGGTGTCAAGGTTAGAGGATCGAATTGTGAAATGCTGCGAAGGCTTTGACCCAGCGGTCGACTGATTCCTAGGAGTTATACTAGGGGATGGCTGTAGAAGAGCCTAGTTCGGTATTTCAGCAGGCCGAACCACGCTTCGACGAGAGACCGTTCCCCTCACGTTTCTCGGCGTGATTCACAGAGATCGAGATCGTCAAGCGGCCAGTTGTACCACGGACCCCGATCCACGAGGACAACAGGATCGCCGCGACAGCGCTTCAGCACTTGCTTGATGAACAGCAACGCGTCGAGGTCAGATCGGCCGGTCGAGACCTCGATGTGGACGACTTCGAACGTCTGCACATCGAGTGCTGCCCAGACGTAGACCTCAGTGTCTTCGACTTTCAGCTTCGTTTCATCGATTGCAATCGGCGAGTGGTGATCAGGGTCGGGATCGAGCAGGTGCGCCAGTTCGTGATACCACTGGCGCCGGCCTCATACGACCGTCCGATCACCTTCTTGACGCGCCGATACGACAAGCCGGCGTGATACAAGAACGCTGCCTCAACACGCAGCTCTGTTGGCGTATCTTCACGCGAAAACATTTCCTGCTCGCGTGCTTGCTCAACCACGCGGCCGAGCATTGTTGAGTCACCAACTTACCCTTGCTCGGCCGCATCCTTCACGCTAAGGTTGGCACCCTCACGAATGGCTCCAGTTCCCCCAACTCCGGAACCGTTACCTCGTCGACGAACGTCTCCGCATCGATCATATCAGAGACACACCCGACCACGGGCGCCCCACGACACTCCACTTCCTTCACGTTATTCAGCGTCTCGCTTGCTTTCGCACCTTCGGTCAGCACGGCCAACACAGGCGTTTCGGAAGTCACCAACGCCAACGGTCCTTGTTTCAACTCACCGGCAGGGAATCCTTCCGCGTGATCGTACGAGATCTCGTTCAGTTTTACCGCTCACTCTAGCGCGATGGGCGTCCCCAGACGCCGTCAGATGAAGAAAAATGCGTCGCCGTAATCCTCCGCCACCAACCGAGCTTGCTCTTCGTCGTCAAGCACCTGCTGGATGGCGCCGGGAGTTCACAGGTATCCGACAGCAACTCCTGAGCCTCTGTCATCGATATCGTTCCGCGTTTTCGGCCCACGTGGACCGCCACCAGCGCCAGCGTCCCTACCTGCGAGCAGAACGTCTTCGTCGCCGTGATGCCGATCTCCGGGCCGGCGCGGATGGACACCGTATCGTCGACTTCCTGTACCTCCTGGGCGGCGTAGACCGTTACGCCGTCCTCAGTGAGCGGAATGACGTCGCCCTCCTCGGGATAGCTCACCTGGCGCGTGTGCTTGGCGAACGCGGGCACTTCGCTCGCGAGGAACGTCTCGTGGTCGACGAATCCGAGGACGAACGGGTTTCCGCTGCGCGTCGCGATCGGACGCCAGTTCCTCCCTGACCAGATGCGAGACGATCTCGGTGTCGGTGTCGCTCGTGAACTCGTGGACGCGGCCCTTCAGCCCTGCGCGCAACGCATCGTAGTTCTCAATAACTCCGTTGTGGACGACAGCGACGTCGCCCGACTCGTCGGTGTGCGGGTGCGCGTTCCGATCGGTGGGTTTGCCGTGCGTCGACCAGCGCGTGTGGCCGATTCTGGTCGTCGCAGTCGAACTCTCGGGGAGGATCGCCTTCAGCGCGGACAATTCGCCTCCCTTCTTGTAGACGTCCAACCGCTGACCGCCGAGCGCGATCTCCGCGGAGTCGTAGCCGCAGTATTCGAGATTCGAGAGGCCGTCTCTGAGGATCGGAAGCGCGTCCTCGCGACCGAGGTAACCGATGGTCCCACACATACTATCTCCTCCGTACGATTGCGCCGGTCTCAATATGACCGCTCACGTCACATCCGGACTCGACCGTCCTGTGGTTGCCGAGGATGTACCGGGCGAGAGCGTGACGCCGCCACCGATCGAGCTATTGTCGCCGACGACACAGTCGCGGACGATCGCGCCGTCGCCGATTGTCGCGTCCGCAAACACGACGGTGTTCGCGCCGGTGTCGACGTTGTCTCCGAGCGATGTCCCGGGCAATACCGCCGCGCTGGGCCTGAAGCGGACGTCGGACTCGCTCGCTCCGGATCGATCGAGCAACCGATCGTTCACCGAGAGGATGTCCCAGTGGTACGAGACGTCGAGCCAGAGCCCGTCGAAGGGGCGGCTCGGAGTCCATCGCGGTACTCGCGGAGGACCGCGGTGACAGCCAGTACACCCTCCGCCTTGGCGGCGCGGAGGTCGTCGAAGATCGCTTTCCCGAGGCTGAAGACGCCGGCGTTGATGTAATCGGTCGTGACGGTGTACGCGGGCGGCTTCTCCTCGATCGGCCGCACCTTCCGGCCGTCGAGTTCGACGGTGCTGTAGTTCTCGGATCTCGGGTGTCCCGCCACGGCCATCACGGGATCGTGGCTCTCCTGCGGCGCCTCCATCAAGGCAGAGATGGCGGCCGGTTCGACTATCCGGTCGCCGTTGAGCACGACGAAATCGCCGTCGATCGCCAGCTCGGCTTGCAACAGCGCGTGATCGGTTCCCTGCTGGGTCTCCTAGACGGCGTACTCGATGTCGACGTCCCAGTTGTCGCCGTCGCTGAAGTAGCTCGGGATGCGCTCGCGCTTGTAGCCGACGACGAAGACGAACTCGTCGATGTCGGTGTCGCGGGCGGCCTCCAAGACGAGTTCGAGCAACGGTCGGAGAAAAGTCTCCGTGAGACTGAGGACTACCTCAACGAGATGCCCGGTATTCTCGCCGTGTTCGGACTTGACAAGGCACCGAACTACAGCTCATTGTGTCGGTGGGAACAAGAGTATCGGATGTGAACTCCGCCGCCTGCTCCGCGCTTCGGCGGAGCAGGCGGGCTGGAGTAGTGAAGCCGCGATCGATGCAAGTGGCTTCCAGCGCGATCAAACCAGCCACCACTACCGTGACCGCGCGAATTACTCGTTCCAGTCGATGAAGACGACGATCTTGATCGACGTGAACTCGCTAGCGATCAAGGACGTTCACTACACGACGCAGAAGACGTGGGACGGCCACATCGGGATGCAGGTCTTCCGCCGGAACGCGGAAGACCTGTGTGTACTGTCCATCCGTTCTAGTTTAGTGGCGAGCAAAGCTGAACTCACCCGATTCAACCTGGCTGCGTAGCCGTTGCCTGTGTGGATTTGGATTTCGTGACGCCCACAGCAACAGCTCGTCCAAATCCGGTAGTTCGTAGCCCAACTCAACCATGAGATATAGCTGAATCAGATGAGCGTGCCGCTCCACGGCTAGCGAGCAGCGACGCCGAGGGAGCCGCGACGCCGACTCGTCGGCGTCTGCGGCGGCTTCGGCCTCACGCTGTCTGGCCTCAAGTGACCGCAACTCGTCCACAATTACACGGCTCATCATCAGCGAAATTGCTGCTATGATAACCAGCGCCTCGATAATGTAGGCGTCGGTCGTGTTGATCTCGTCCAAACCGAACCGCGATTTTAACTCCTTGAACAGCAACTCGACTTCCCAGCGCGCCCGATAGAGCTGCGCGATATCGGGCGCGCTATAGTCCTCTTTGCCGAGATTCGTCAGATACAGATGGTACTCGTCGGTCTCCTCGTTGCGCAGGCCGATCAGCCGAAACGTCCGGGTCGCGCTTGCGCCCGACCCTCGTTTGCGATCAAACGAGAGCGTGATGCGGATATCAATCTCCTGTCGCTGCAGGTCGTCAAGGACGGCCTGCAGCGACTCCCCTTCCAGCGGGATACTGTTGCCCCGCCACGTCCGTAGTTCTTCGACGATCTCGAAGTTCGCGTTGTCCTTGACGCGGGAGACGAACCATCCGCCGTTCTGGTCGATTCGGTCGAACAGCCAGAAGTCGTAGAAGCCTAAATCAAGGAGTATGAGGGCGTCAGCTACCCACTCTCCGGTGGGTAGCTGACTCCGTTCATGAGTTGTTCCGTCGGTTGTGCGGAGCCGTGTTGGGAGACCTGTCGAGAGTGACTCGATGAGGTGGAGCTTCAGTTCAGCTTGGTCCTCGCCAGTTGCTGCGTAGACATCAGCGGCGTCCTGGTACAGTGAAACGATAGTCGCGTCGGCAATCAGGACGTCTCGAAAGCGTTCGAGACGTCCGTTCAAGTCGGTTCGTCCAGTATCGAGATTCTCGATAGCGTCATCGAGAATCTCTCGAAGGAGTGCAACGAAGCCCGGTTCGAACCAGTCGTGGAATGCTGCGTAAGAGAGTTTGTCGCAGTCAGCCATCTCGACGTAGCGTTCGAGAAATGCTTGTAGAGAACGGTCTGAGCCGGCAGCGAAGCCAAACGAGAGTGTGTAGAACAGTGCAACGATGTCGAACTTGCGCTGACGTTCGACGAGATTCGTTGCGCGAGCGCGCTCGCGCAACTCATCGGAGGGAAACGCTCTTTGAATCCGGTCAACTACGACTGAATCCGGTGGGCTGTAGGTCATACTTCCCACCGGGTTTCTCAACCGGGTAGTTGCGACGATATCAGACCAACAGACGGCGGTCGGTTGTCGCGTTAAACTAGAACGGATGGTGTACTGTCTGCTGACGCGAACTACTCGTGGAGCGATCTCCGTGAGGAGTGTCGCCCCAACTCAACGCGACCGCTGATCAAGTACAGGGAACAAACTCCGTTGCAGAAGGCCCACAACGCCCGGATGAACGAGGACTACAACCAGCGGTGGATGAGTGAGACGGGCTTCTCGCAGTTGAAGGAAGACGACGGCGGGAAGTTTCGCTCCCGGAGCTGGCACGGCCAGTTTCGGGAGCTGACCCGGAAGTGCATCGTGCATAACCTGATGCAGGCGGCGAGTTAAGGGCTCGCCGCCTGCTCCTTTTCTCCGGACGTATCCGGGAGAAGCACCGCCGTCGTCACCGAACCAACGGAGCAAGATACTATAGTTTTGACCCTTCGGCAACCGCCGTGAGTGACAGCTATTGCATCTTCTGACCCCACGTACGCGCTTCTGACGGCGTGAGACTACAAACAATCGACCCTACCCCGTCGGTGTCTTGCGTTCAACAGGGCAACATTTTGTGTAGGACACTGGGGACGGAGTGCTTGACGCACCATTTCCTCGACTATGTGATCCGTCTCGAATCCGAGTCGGTCGCGCGCTATCGACGTGTCGGCGGGGAAGTCTGGCCCCGTCGGTTGTCTCTCCCGTGGATTCTTGACGGACTCGATCTCCAGTTTGTAACCGCGTTCGCCCAGATAGATGCGCTGAACGATCTCGGTTACGTCGATGACGTTCAACTGTTCGCCGCTCGCGAGCGGGATGTCGGTCGCGCCAGCTTCGTCCTCCTCGCCTCCGATCAGTGTGGATGTGGAGCGTCGATACGCCCGAGCGACCTCATTAGACGTGGATGAAATCGAACGTCTACGTTCCGGGACGATGGATCTCCAACGGCTTCGATTCGCGCGCGGCGCTAGCGGAGTAGAGTAGAGGTCTGACCTGCCCACTCTTTTGTGTGGTCTATCGTGGAAACTTTCGGTTTAGTCTGCGCCTATTCATCCGATGGCTGCCGCTCTCCAATTCGTGTTCGAGAAAAGTGGAAGTCGTTCGTTAGTCGATGCGAAGGGCCGTACCGTGTTTAGAGTTCGACCGGTTCTCCCTGCGTCTTGCCCGCGAGCTGCTGGGGCATCGTCAGGATGACCTGCGTCGTGCCGCCCGTCCGGCTTGTAATCTCGAGGCGGATCCGCTCGCCGGTAGAGAGACCACTGTCCGATTCGATCGCTTCCGCGTCGACGATCACGTTGTAGCGGTCGGAGGGACTGTTGAGCACGCCGAACGAGCCGTCGTCGTCGGTGATCTTGGACAGCCCGAACTCGGTGTCCGTAGCACCAGCCTCGCCCGTGCTTGTACCGTTCGACAGCGTCACAACGCTTTCGGAGCTCAGATATTTGATCGACGTTTCGTTCATATCGACTGCGCCCGATCCGGCAGCCAGCCGAACCGTCATCGTCATATTGTCGATCTCATCGTTGGCTCCGACCAAGCCGTGGGTGTTGACCACTTCGACACGGTTTGTGACCTTGTTCACACTCTCTTGTCCGGCGTCCTCAGCAGTCGCTTGGAGGAAGCCAGCCGTGTTCACCAGGACGCCGGCCGCGATAGCGGCGACCAGCACCATCGCGATGAACACGATAAGCGTCCCGATACCGACCTGACCGCGTTCGTCGTCGTTGAATATTTCAAACATTTGAATCACCTATAGGGGCACCGGATTATCGTTGTCCGCACCCGCGAGCTGCTGGGGCATCGTCAGGATGACCTGCGTCGTGCCGCCGCTCCGAGTGGTAATGTCGAGCTTCACCGTGTCGCCGGTAGATGTGCCGTTGATGCCGGCACCCTCGATCTTCGAGGTATTGAACCGGAGCTCGAAGCGGTCCGCCTGGCTATTGAGTACCTCGAACGAGTTGTCGTCGTCGTCCAGGGATTCCGCGATGAACGCGGACCCTGATACGTTCTTAATAGTTTTGTTCTCGTAAGTCAGGGTTTGCGCTGTGGACCCGCTCAGATACTTGACCGTCGTTGAACTCACGTCGACGCTACCGGACCCCGCAGCCATTCGCACGGTCAAGTTCAGCACGTCGATCGTCCGGTTTCCATCTGTTTCATTCACGATCCCGTGAGTACTCACGACATCGACACGATTCGTCACCTTGTCGACGCTCTCTTGGCCCGCATCCTCCGCGGTCGCTTGGAGGAAGCCGGCCGTGTTCACGAGGACGCCCGCCGCGATAGCGGCGACCAGAACCATCGCGATGAACACGATGAGCGTGCCGATACCGACCTGACCACGGTCGGCGTCGTCTTGTTCGAACATATGTATGTTGTCTCCAGTCTGGCCCCAAATCCTCCTGCAGGAAGTGGAACCATTCGATTCACCCTACCAACAGGTGCTACATAAGGGTGAGGGGCAGAATATCAGATCTGATTTTGGTGGGTTAGTCGGATCTGAAAGCACTCTCTAATAAGATGCTTGTAGCTCGTCCTGAAGCCTATCGGTCGTCTGATCTAGTGTCACGCTTCCGGCGTTCTCACCGTCGATACCGGTCGAAGGTGGTGTCTGTGTAGTCTCCGTGTCCGGTCCGATACTGTAAGTTCTCCATCCGTCTTTAGCTAAGACGAGAACCGCGTGACAGCGGCGGCTTATCGAGGCTACTTTTCGAGAGGAACGAGGAGGCAAGAGCAGTGTCCAACAGCGCCTCGAGCGTGTCATAGAAACCATCTCATAGCATCTCACAACCCGGACCGTTCCCTCGCTCGTAGTTGGTGATGGCAACGACGAGTCGCAGGCAGAGCGCAAGGAACACTTCTGTTCGTGCGTGGACGCGGCCTCGGGCGCGGACGTGTCCGAGGCCGCAGTCCTTGACCGCGTCGTTGGTTCGTTCGACCCCTGTCCGGTGGTTGTACGTCTCCTCCAAGATGGATTGTTTCAGCTGAACGTCCTCACTGTGTTCCTCAATCCGGTCTTCAACTCTGTACTCGATGTCTTTCGGGTCGTCAGTGTTTCGCGGATTGTACGGAACGATTGGCACGACCCCTGCAGCCAGCAGGTGGTCGTGCCAATCGAGGATGTCATAGGCGCTGTCTCCAAGCATCCAAATCGGCTTGGCGACGGCGATTCGCGTCACGGAGTGATCACTGAAACAATTGAATATGCAGCGACGTGTGGTGCAGACCCCGCTCCGAGTGAAACTCCTCGATTCGTTCACTGGTCCTCTCACTAGTTTTGGTGCTGTATTCAGCTCTTACGCATATCACTCCGTGACGCGAATCGCCGTCTCTTGATCCGCTTGTTTGGTCTGTGTGAATTCAGCCGCTATCGGGATCTTTGCGCCGGTTGAGACAATCGTACAGCCGAAGCCGTAGTAGTACTCCTCGGCTGTTGGATCGTAGTTCCACGAGGCAGCGTCGTTGTATTGGATCGCTTCGACGTGGGTCGAGTCGATAGAATACGTGGAGTCGAGCAGGCCGCGGGGGGCGGCCGGCCCCACGAGCCTGTCGAAGATATCGTCAACAACGTGTTCGAGGTCGGTAAGAAAGCGGTCAACGGTGTCTCTGGATGGCGGTTTGTCGAGTCCGCAGTAGTACCAGACGAGACCGTTCTGAAGTTCCCGTGTAACTGGACGTGTGCCGTAGACATCCTCGTAGTAGCAGTGCAGAAAGCCACGAAAGAGATCTGGTGGCGAGTGGACTCGTGTTCGCCCCCCCGTCGAGGGGGCGAACACGTCGTATTCCAGTAGAAACTCGAACTCAAGATGTTCGAACAGCGGTACTGTCTCGGTAGCCGCCGCATTCAAGAAGTCGTCTACCGAAGCTACGTCTTGCAGGGCGTTGGTACTGCTGGACACAGTTTCCAAACCCTGCGGCCTCCCCTGGGAGGTTTTCTATGACACGCTCGCGCCTCCTCATCGAGAATTATGCGTCGGCTCACTACACTGTTTCCCTCCGAGTTCCTCGAAGAGCACGCCGAGGAACTCGGCGTGGTCGAGCGTGAAGGGAAGCTACAGATCCCCGTCTTCGTGTGGGCTCTCGTGTTCGGCTTCGCCGCAGGCGAAAGCCGAACACTCGCTGGGTTCAGACGCAGTTACAACTCGACAGCCGACGAGATGATTTCTCCCGGTGGCTTCTATCACCGGTTGACGCCGACGTTGGCGGAGTACCTCCGCGACCTCGTCGAGACCGCGCTCGACGAGGTCGCTGTTCCCGACGCTGGTGACGCCGATATTGACCGATTCAGAGACGTGATGATCGCTGATGGAACCGTCCTGCGGTTGCACGAGTTCCTCTCTGAGGAGTTCCAAGCTCGTCACGAGGAGCAGGCTGGAGCGAAGCTCCACCTGCTCCACAATGCCACCGATGAGACAATTGAACGGATCGACGTGACGGACGAGAAAACGCACGACAGCACGTTGTTCAAGACGGGTTCGTGGCTGCACGGACGGTTGGTTTTGCTCGATCTGGCGTATTTCAAGTACCGCCGTTTCGCGTTGATCGACGAGAACGGCGGCTACTTCGTGAGTCGGTTGAAAGAGAACGCGAACCCGGTGATAACGGCAGAATTACGGGAATGGCGCGGGCGCGCCATTCCCTTGGGGGGCAAGCAGATCCACAATGTGATCGACGACCTCTCGCGGAAGTACATCGACGTGGCGGTCGAAGCAGAGTTCAAGCGCGGGCCGTACAACGGGACGCGGTCGCTGGACACAAAGCGGTTCCGCGTCGTCGGCGTCCTCGTCGCGGACGCCGACGACTACCATTTGTACATCACGAATCTGCCGCGAGACGAGTTCCTGCCGGGGGATCTATCGACGCTGTATCGGTGTCGGTGGGAGGTAGAAACGTTGTTCCGTGAGCTGAAGACACAGTACGAACTAGACGAATTCGACACGAGCAGCCCGGTTGTTGTGGAAATTCTGCTGTACGCGGCGTTGCTGTCACTACTGGTGAGCCGTGAGCTGTTGGATCTGGTCACCGAGCAGGCTGACGATGAGATCGTGTTTCCGCCGGAACGCTGGGCGGCGACCTTCCGGTCGCACGCCCAGCTCATCCTCCACGAACTCGGTGAATACCTTGGCTACTCGCCACCGCCATTGCTGGAGCGGCTGATCGAGGATGCCCAGAAGATCCACCAACAACGACCGGTCTTACAAGAGACGCTCGTTACCGCTACACAACCGAGGTGTGAGTCTTAGCTAAAGACGAATGGTAAGTTCTCTTTCAGCGTGCGCAAGACATCAAGTCTTGAGTTGCCTCATTGATCACGACTCGTCAAGAGCGACTTTACACGCTTTCGCCCACGTTCCAAACTCCCGATAGTATGGGGTTCGCGAGAAGCGCCCGCGTTCTCTGAGATCACGCTGGGTTGGTCGACGGTCCAATTCATCAGCAAGGCGCCGAATTTCATTTTTTAATTCGGACCGCTCCACGGCGTTGCCTTGGCCGCCGGTGTTCGGTTCAAGACCGGCGGCACGAATAGCGTCAGACCAACTGTCCCATCGATCTCGATAGGGGCTCCGGGAGTACTGTCCATACGACGAAAGCTCGGACACTGATGGCGATTTTCCCAAATCAGCGGCCAAACGGCGCAGCTCCAAGAGCAGTTCTGCGCGGAACTGATCCTCGCTGTCTCCGTCAAACAATTCATCGATCTGCAGACAAAACGCTTCATCCGTAATCCCGTGGTACCGCTCTGCTTCGAGACGCTCAGCACTGAAGCCTGCGTCTTCAAGTGCTGCCTCCCACGATCCATACTCGTCTATGAACTGTGCTGGGTCGTGTTCCCCCTTGCCAGCCATCGCTGCACGCGTAGGAACGCGGCCAAGTTCACGTTCCAACCGTTGGAGCTCACTCCGTAAGACTGAACGCAAATCCTCCGACATAGCTGCTGAGCTGTTCAGATCTTGAACGACACACTGCTAAATCTATGGGTTTCAGCGTCAACCGCTTGGGAGTCACGCGTTGAGACACCCTGCTGGCTCTGCCTGTATATATTGGGCCAACAAGCGGACTACTATGTGGCGTTTCGTAGCGCCCGACGAACGGCACCTTCGACGGTGTACTCGGTTTCGAATCCAAGCTGATCGTATGCAGCGGAGGTGTCGACGGTGAAGTCAGGACCTGTCGGCTGACTCGCACGCGGGTCCTCCACGTATTCGATCTCTGGCTCGTACCCTTGTTCTTCCTGACAGACGCGCTGGATCAACTCGGCGACGTCGATGACGCTCAGCTGTTCCCCGCTTGCAAGCGGGATGTCTGTAGCACCGTTATCTCTCTCTAGCAGGGCCGAGACTGAGTGACGGTACGCACGGGCGACGTCCTTCACGTGGATGTAATCGAACGTCTGCGTTCCAGGCCGGTGGATCGTCAGCGACTCATACTGTCGGACAGAACGATGTGAAGCGTATCGGCACCCCGCGGGGGCCAAAACGATTCACGGACTTCTGTCCGACAGTATCATTATCCAGTGCGCGTCGGACGAAGATGTTGATTACTGTCTCCTTGGTCACCTCCTCTCTTCCGAACTCGTGCGTCCCGTAGAGGTCTGCAGTGAGGAACAAGTGTGCGGGAAACGCACCGCAGGCGAGATCGTGGATGCCGTCCTCGTTCATCTTCTTCGTCAGGCCGTAGAGACTCACTGGATCCCGCGGGTGTTCCGCTCCGATCGGGAACTCGACCGGTTCGCCAATCACAGCCATATTGGAGGCGAAGGCCAGCGGAATCCCGTGTTTGTGACAGTACCACGCGAGGTTCTCGGTCCCCTGGACGTTGACCGAGAACGCACGGTCGGGATCGCTTTCCCAGTCCGGATAGATCGTCGATCGCAACTACGTCAGCACCCGCATCGAGAAATTCGCGGACCACTCGCGAACCGATGTAGCCGCCGGCTCCTGTAATCGCGATCCGTCGAGAATTGAGCATACCCGCAGTTTTCGGGGCGCGGACATACCTTCTTCTCGAGACTCACACTCATAGGGGCCACCCGATGAATAGACTGGTCCTTTTTGACGACTGGGTCGCCGGCTTCTCGTTTGAGACGGCTTATCCGTCTCGGACGTCGTACTTCTGCTGTGAACCGCAAGCGACGCCACGCGCGGTTCCGTCCCCAACGATGAGAATCGGCCAGACCTCTTTCGTCGTCTTCGCATCGAAGCTCCTCGGCTCGGCACTGGGATTCGTTGCGACCCTCTATTTCGCACGAACCCTCGGAGCCGCCGTACTGGGGCAGTACGCCCTCGTGCTCGCGGTCGTAGCGTGGCTCTCCCTAGCTGGAAATCTCGGCATCTCCGGGGCGATTACCAAGCGAATGAGCGAGGGGACAGACACGCCCGCGTACGCGACTGCCGGTGCACTCGTCGTCGCGGCGCTCGGCCTCGCGCTCGGTGCGCTCGTGCTCCTCTTTGATGAAGCCGTGAACGCGTACGTCGGCGAGCCGGTCGCACCGCTGGTCGTCGCACTCCTGCTGTTAGGGCTCTTTCGATCCCTCACGAACTCGGCACTGCAGGGCGAGCGGAAAGTCCACATCACGGGGTTGCTCACCCCCGTCGGGATCGCCGTCCGCAGCGTCATCCAGATCGCGCTGGTCTTCGTCGGGCTCGAATTGGTCGGGATGATCGCGGGCTACGCCATCGCGAACTTCCTCGTCGCCGTCGTCGGCCTCGCGCTGCTTTCGGTCGGTGTCGCTCGTCCGACCCGCGAGCATTTCGCGTCACTCTACGAGTACGCGAGGTTCTCGTGGATCGGCGGCCTCCAGTCGCGGTCGTTCAACGACGTCGACGTGTTGCTCCTGGGTGTGTTCGTCCAGTCGTCGCTCGTCGGCGTCTACTCGGCTGCGTGGAGCATCGCGAAGTTTCTCACGCTATTCGACTCGGCGGTGAGCTCGACGCTCTTCCCGGAACTCAGCCGCGCCGACGCGGAAGGCAACAGAGAATCCGTCGCCGGACTCGTCGAGGACTCACTGACGTACGGTGGCCTCATCCTGATCCCGGGTCTCTTCGGTGGGTTCTTGCTCGGCGAACGGCTGCTCCGTATTTACGGTCCGGAGTTCGTTCAGGGCGCTGCCGTCCTCTGGATCCTGATTCTGGCGACGCTGCTCTACGGGTATCAGAAGCAACTCCTGAACGCGTTGAACGGCATCGACCGTCCGCGGGTTGCATTCCGGATCAACGCCGCGTTCATCGCGGCGAACGTCGTCCTGAACGTCGCGTTGATATCCGCGCTGGGCGTCGTCGGTGCGGCACTCGCGACCGCCGCGTCCGCAGCGCTCGGCGTCGTCCTCGCAGTCTCCGCCCTACGCTCGGAAGTCCACTTCACGATCCCGTACGGGGAAATCGCTCGGCAGTTCGTCGCCGCCGTAGCGATGGCGGCCGTCGTCGTCGGCTCCGAGACGATTCTGGAAACGGCGACGAGCCTCAACCACAATTTCGCGACGGTGGCTCTCCTCGTGGCCGCCGGCGCGACAGTGTACTTCCTCTCGCTGTTCGGCCTCTCCGCGCAGTTCCGAGCGACAGTGATCGAAAATAGTCCACTGTGACTTTCCTCTACTCTCTCGGCGCCTACGTGTCTCGATCTTTGAGCGTATCGTCACCAGCGTTGCTTTTCCAACTCGACGGCGACCAAATAGAACGAGCAACTAACGATTGTCCCGGGCAAGATGTGCGTGCAACCGCTCCAGTTCCGCATTCTATTCAGTCATTATGCACACGATAATATTATCGCGTGCATAACAGCTGTTCGCGAAAACTTCGTCTGTCGACTTCATAGACCTCTCCCCTACGATAAACATCATCACGGTGAGAGCTTCGAATATTAGGATTGTGGCTACCAGAAACCCGCTGATTATAGGAGTAGCGAGGCGAAACCTCATCAGTTCACTCGTGTGGGGATGTCAGGGCGCAGCAGTGGCCGTGTCGCCAGCCTCTGGATCGAATGAGAGGTTGATAACGAGTTCGTCAAACCAGACGACCGGGCGCTTACGCTGGCCGTCTTCCTCGAAGAAGATGATGCCCAGCTGGGCGAGCCGGCTGAGCTCCTGGTGGACGTTCTTCACGTCCCGGTCAACGACACGTGCAGTTTCGTTGATGCTGGTCGGTTCTTCCCGGCGGATTGCTTCGATAAGATCGAGGACGCGCGGCGTCAGCGTTTCCATCAGATCGTCGTAGCTGGTAAACGAGAGCGTCGGCGTGGAATCCGCGGCATCGCCTCGTTCGAGCGCCTCGACCCCGTCAGTGACGTCGACGTGGAACTCACTGGAGGACTTCACGGTCACGACGAGGGTTGATTCAGCTCGAAGCTGTTCGCGCTCCATCGGGTGCAACGGCGGCGTGGTTTCGTTCATAGGTATCACCGTGTGTGATGGCCTCATTTGACCTCGAACTCGGATTTCGGGATCTCGCTCCAGAACCGTTCCCAGAGTTCGACCATTCCCGGGAACATAATGCTGTCTGGGCCGGGGTCCGGTGCAACGTGTAGTTCGTGCCCTTTCGTGTCCTCGTGCGAGTTGTCGTCTCGAAAACGGCGTCGCCGTTTCGATGAGTCGTCGAAAATCTCCGATTTTCGAGATACCGACGAATCGTCCCATCATCAAGCGTGCGGGTCGGGTCTGGCTCCGTCGCGCCGTAGTGAAGCTTGTAAGCCCACCCAGACGGGTACGCGTCACGGCCTGTCCGCATACAAAACACGCGGACGACGGTCCCGTCGGGGTACTTCTGCCCCTCGCTCACACCATCGAGATCGTCGTCGGTCAGTGAGGCCATCCAATACTATTGGTTTACAGGACAATAGAATAATTCTATTGGTCAGGAGAACAATACCAGTCGTCACATTCCCCATACTCATACCCCGCCCACGATCCTACAGAACGGTGAAACATCGGGTATTGAGTTTCACCGACGGTTTTGATAGTGTCGTTGAACAAGCGGTGCTCAGAGACCTGTGAACATCCGAAACTGACCGGGCAGATCGATCTAGTTGGCTTCCAACGATCTCGGAGCCTGTTTCCCCATTCGAGTCGGCTTCGACGGCGCAGAGGAAACACGACCGTGCTAGTTCTCGACGTCGCGCAGAACAGTCTTTCCGGGTTCGATCCCGACGCCGCTTCCGACTTTCACCCCGGCGTTGAGGCTCACGTTGATCCCCGTCTTCACTTCGTCGCCCAGCACCACGCCCAGTTTCCGCCGCCCCGTATCGACGCGCTCGCCTTTCACCGTCATCTGCACCGACGCGTCGTCGTGGCGCAGATTGGCGACTTTCGTCCCCGCGCCCAGGTTCACGTCGCGGCCGAGCAGGGAATCACCGACGTACGACAGGTGCGGTACCGCCGCATCCGACATCAGAATGGAGTTTTTCACCTCGACGCCGTGGCCGACGTGCACGTCCGGTCCGATCGCCGTCGCCCCGCGGACGTAGGCGTTCGGTCCGATCTCAGCACCCGACTTCACGATGACCGGTCCTTCGATCACGACCCCCTCTCGAACGGTCGCACCTTCCTCGACGACGACGTCGCCCTCCAGTTTCGCTCCGTCTGCGACGTCTCCCTGGACGTCGCGACCGATATCCGCGAGCACGCGTTCGTTCGCCGACAGCAACTCCCAGGGGCGGCCGACGTCGAGCCACTGGCCGTCGTACTCGACGACCGAGATCTCGTGGCCGTCATCGAGCAGTAGTTCGAGCGTCTCGGTGATCTCGAACTCGCCGCGCTCGCTCCTTGCCGTTCGTTCGATGTACTCGAACACCTCCGGTTCGAACGCGTAGCAGCCGACGTTCGCGAGGTTCGTCGGCGGGTCCGCGGGCTTCTCGACGATGGCTTCGAGCGAGCTATCGGCGTCGACCGAGACGACGCCGTAGGAGGTGGGATCCGAGACGGGCGTCGTCGCGATCGCGTGCCCACCGGCGTCGGCGAGCGCCGTCGGCAATGCGGGATCGACGAGGACGTCGCCGTTGAGGACGACGAATCGCTCGTCGACGACGGACTCAGCCTGCCCGATCGCGTGGGCGGTCCCAGCAGGCTCGCCCTGCTCGACGTACGTGATCGGCACGCCGCGGTACTCGTTGCCGAGCTGGTCGATCACGTCTGCGCCGCGGTAGCCGATCACGACGACGAACTCGTCGACGACGTCGAGACACGCGTCGAAGACGTGTTCGAGCAGCGGCCGACCACCGGCGGGAAGCAGCGGCTTCGGTCGAAAGTCGGTCAGCGGTCGCATCCGCGTTCCCTGCCCGGCCGCAAGCACGACTCCGTACATACTGCCTCGGACGGAACACCGGTGTATAGTGGCTGTGGTCTTATTGTTATTGAGTGGATCCCGCGCGGAAGCAGATGGTCAAACGGTATGTTCTATCTCAAAAAAACCGTCTCTTCAATGAGTTCGATGCAGTCTTATGGATAATCTGAGGCTCGCTTCAGGCGCACCGAAAGCGTTGAATCATCCCTTCATCCACACCCCTCGTTTCGTCTGTTCTACGCACTCGGGGGTACACCGTCTGGCGCCAAGGAAGCCAATCTGCGAGCGCACTCATAGACACCCCTCATTTCGTCTGTTCTCTTCAGCCGGAAATTCCGTACTGCCATCAAGGTAGCCAATCTTCGAGTGCTCCTGCAGGCACCCCTCATTTCGTCTGTTTGTTGCATCTGGATCGTCTCTGTCTTTGACCGTATAAACGCCCCTTCTTGCGCAACAGATAAAACAAAAGAAACAGACGAAACAAAATAAATATATGTGACTTGCACATCTGCCGTAGTATGACTAAAGACCTCTTCCGTGATATGACGGAGACACTTTTTGAGGACAAATCGATTCTTTCGGAGGAGTACCGTCCTGACGTCATCGTTGAACGAGAAGAGGAGATAGATGCGTACCGGACTGCGCTAAAAGATATATTGTTCGGCCGAAATCCCTCCAACGTATTCGTGTACGGTAAAACAGGCGTTGGTAAAACTGCAGTCACAGAATATGTGCTGACTGCTCTCTCGGAAGAGGTCAAACGACGACCAGAGGCCGATGATCTTCACGTTATCTTTCATAATTGTAACGATGATACGGTCTATCGGACCGTGCGATCACTCATTCACGGAATCCGCGGTCCAGAAGGCGATTCGTTCCCTGAAACGGGGCTTTCGACATCACACGCGCTTGAGACGCTCTATGAGGAGATGAACAGACAAGGCGGTACATTTCTATTCGTCCTTGACGAAATCGATCACCTCTCCGACCCGGACTCGCTGTTATATGAACTCCCAAGAGCACGGGCAAATGGACATTTAGAAACTGCTCGCGTCGGCGTTGTGGGGATCAGCAACAACTACACATTTCGGTCTTCGCTCAGTCCGAAAGTCAAAGATACCCTGATGGAGAAAGAAATCGGCTTTTCACCATACGACGCCAATGAACTCCGATCGATTCTCACGAACCGCGCAGAGAAAGCTATCATCGAGGATGCCTATGAAGAGTCTGCGATCGCACGCTGTGCCGCGACAGCAGCAAAAGATACAGGAAGTGCTCGGCAAGCTATCGATCTCCTTCGTGAAGGTGGTGACGTCGCCGAGGAGAACGGTGCGGAGACAATTACTGACGAACACATCGAGATTGCGACCGAACGCGTTCGGCGCGGTCGTGTCCGTGATAAACTCCGTGATCAGACGATTCACGGGCAACTGATTTTGGAGGCCATCGCACACCTCGAAACGAATGGTCAGACTCGGGTCCGGTCAAAGGAGATCAAAGATGTTTACGAACGCGCCGCTGTCGGGTGGAATCACGAACCCTTGACGACTCTGAAAAGCCTGCAGAATCACCTCGGAGATTTAACGATGCTTGGATTTCTTGACCGGACAGAACAGAACAACGGTCGTGCCGGTGGTGCTCACTATCAATATGAGCTCACACTGGATCCGGAAATTGTCCTTGAAACGCGCGAATCGATCGAGACGACACCACCCTAACAAATTATAGAACAGACGAAACGAGGGGTGTGACCCAGCTCGCTGAACGCCGACCACATTGGTAGAGTAGAACAGACGAAACGAGGGGTGTGTCGCACGCAACTCTCCAGAACGAGTACGCAACGAGCTGTATCCACAGTAGCTGTGTGGTTTTAGCGCAGAAGACACGAAATGAACCCTGGCACAAGAACTACGCGCCTCGTTTCCGGAACCACTTTTAGGTCCCCACGACGCAGTCTCGACGATGGATTACGACGACGTCTGCGTCCTCGTGCCCACCTACAACGAGGCCGAGACGATCGGCCAGGTAGTTGAGGACTTCCGAGACGCGGGCTTCGACGACGTGCTCGTCGTCGACGGCGGCTCCGGCGACGACACCGACGAGATCGCCGAGGCGCACGGCGCGCGCGTCGTCTACCAGTCGGGCTCGGGTAAAGGACAGGCCGTTCGCGAGGGCGTCGAGAAGTACGTCGACCGCGAGTACGTGCTGATGCTCGACGGCGACGCGACCTATCGTGTCGAAGACGCCGACGCGATGCTCCGACCGCTCCTCGAGGGTGACGCCGAGCACGTCATCGGCGACCGCTTCGCGGATATGCGCGAGGGCGCGATGACGCGCTTCAACCAGATCGGCAACCGGATCATCAACCGCGGCTTCGCGACCGTCCACGGCGAGGACTTTCAGGACATCCTCTCGGGCTACCGCGCGTTCACGCGCGACTCGTTCCTGAAGATGACGCTCACCTCCGACGGGTTCGGCATCGAGACCGAGATGGCCGTCGAGTGCGCCAAACGGAAGATTCCGACGACGGTTGTTCCGATCACGTACCTCCCACGGCCCTCTGGTTCGGATACGAACCTCCGGCCCGTCCGCGACGGCGGGATCATCTTTCTGGAACTCTACCGCCGCGCGAAGACCAACAATCCGCTCTTTTACTTCGGCAGCCTCGGCGTCATCTCCAGCCTCACCGGCTTCCTCGTCGCTGTCTACGTCGCGGTCGAGTGGATCACGCGGAACATCTCCCACGAGGTGCTCGCGGTCGTTGCCGCCTTCGGCATCATCGTCGGCGTCCAACTCTTGATGTTCGGCGTGCTTGCAGACCTGATTCTGACGCTCCACCGCGACACGCTGCGGAAGATCGAAGAGGAGACTGGCACCGAGTAGAGAGGTCACGGACGCATCGCAGCCAGCGAAGCGACGCGGTGCGGTTGCCGCCGCATTGCAGCGGGCGCTCGACGTATTGTACCGCGAGGCGAGCGACGCGAGCCGAGCGGATTTTTCCCTCCAGGTTTTTGCGCGGTGGGTTCCCGCAGCGGCGCGGAGCGCCGCGAGGAAACCCACCGTGGAAAAAGGTGGGTGTTAGAACGGAAGCAGCGCCCGCAACTGCGAGAAGATACCGCCGCCTGACGCGCGGTACTCCTCCAGGACGGGATGCAGCGCGTCGAGGAGTTCGCGCTTGCTGTCGAACTGGCTCGTGCCGACGGAGGCCAACGCCTCCGAGAGTGCGACGGTGTTCCCGTTGGCGTCGTACGGAATCGCGGGATCGTTCAGCGCGCGCACGACCTCGTCTGCTGTGGCAGGAAAGGTGAGATCGGACTCCGAGAGATATGGAGTGAGCGCCGCGATGCCGAACTCCAGGGAATCGGGCTCGTCGTCGCCCTGCTGCGGTGGTCTGACAGCCATTGCGGGCTGGTACGGCTGCAGGGGTGGAAAAACCCCCGGCTCTCGGTCGAGCCCTCGGTCGACAGACCGCCGCAGCGCACGCACAGGAACTCCACACTGTTTAGTTCGGCCGACGCCTCGTCTTTCTCAGGACGATGACCGAGTACACCACCGTTTCGATCCCGAAGGACCTGGCCGAGCGCGTCGACGAAACCATCGAGGGGACCAGCTTTTCGAGCACGAGCGACCTCGTGCGCTTTCTCCTCCGAAGTATCGTCATTCAGTACCAGCGCGAGGGCGAACTCACCGAAGCGCAGTTCGAGGATATCGCAGAACAGCTCGCGGATCTGGGGTATCTCGATCGGTGACTATGTTTACCCAGTAGAGCCTTCTACTGAACTGTATGGCCACGTCAGTAAAGGTGGACGACGAGACCAAGTCCCGGCTTGAGCGGTTACAGGCCGAAATCCGACTGAAGGCGGGCAAACGGGTCACACAGCAGGAGATCCTTGCCCGAGTCATTGAGGACGCGATCAGATCGAAAGACGACCTCGTCGATTCTTTCCGCAAAGAGCGCGTTCCGGTCTCCGAATCCGACCGGGATGCCTTCCATAAGGCGATGATCTCGTCTGGGACAACGACGTCCGAAGCGGATCTCGACGATGTCCTCTACTGATAGAGATACGAGCGCATACCCCCGCCTTCCCGTGAGTGACGAGTGTTCCGACGCTCTGTCGGAACCGAGGAGCGAACAGGCGGGGGTCGAGTGGACAGCATAGTGTGACAGTCCACCGTTCTATTGCAGGGCTGGATTTCCCACCGTTTCCACAAAATATTTGCTATGATATAACCATAGTGTGTAGCACGGATGAAGACCACACGGCACGCAACCTACAACCTCAACTACCACATAGTGTGGCTCCCGAAGTACCGCAACGCGGTACTGACGGGAGAGGTTGCCGACCGTGTGGAATCCATCCTCCACGAAATTGCCGACGAGAAAGGCTTGGACATTCAAAACCTGACTGTTCAGCCCGACCACGTTCACCTGTTCGTCAGTAGCCCGCCCAAACACAGCCCATCACTGCTCGCCAACTGGTTCAAGGGCATTTCCTCGCGGAAGTACAACCACCGCCACGCCGACCACGACGGCGAGAAAATCCGGTGGGCACGCGGCTACTACGCCGGAACAGCCGGCCACGTCTCCAGCGAAACTGTCGAGAACTACATCAACCGACACAAGGAGGCCCAAGCGTGACCGAACTCACGAAAACGCTCGAACTGAAGCTTGTGGACCCGAACGTCCACAAGCGACAGAAGCTTCGTGAGACGCGGGACGCCTACCAGCAGGCGCTTCAGGCCGCCTTCGCCGCTGACTGTGACACACAGTCAGCCGCCAACGACGTGGTTGTCGAGTACGACCTGAGCGGCTACGCCAAAAACGCCCTCAAGAAGTACGTCCCACAGCTCTGTGGGAACAGCTACAACGCCGACGAACTGCACGATGACCACCCGGTACGGTTCACCAACGAGGGACTGCAACTCGACCACCAGCCACAGAACGCTATCGAGTGGTACGTCAAAGTTCCGCACCACGAGGATTACCACCTCTGGATTCCGGCACGCGCCAATCCCGAACAGCGGGAGTGGCTTGAAGCGTTGTACGCAGACGACGCCGAAATGGGTGAGAGTCGGCTCTTCGAGCGGAACGGAACGTGGTATCTCCACGTCACCGCTACCCGCGACGTGGCCGAGCAATCTGAGGCGTCCGCCGACGAGCGGACGCCTCCAGACGAGTCTGGCGAGCCCTGTCTCGCTGGGCTCGACAGGACGCCGATCGGCGTGGACATTGGAGAAGCGAGTCTCGTCACGGTGTGTCACCGTGACAGGTACGGTTCTCCGACCGCTCCCGAACTGTGGGCCGACGAGGGCAAGACTGTTCGTCGGCTTCGCAAGACCTACTTCACCGCCAGGAGGCGACTTCAGACTCGCGGAAGCGAGCGTATCGCGGAGTCCTTCGGTGACGACCTGTGGAACCAGATAGACGACGTGTTCCACCGCGTCACCCGCGAAGTCGTGGAGTACGCCGAGTCCGTTGAGAATCCCGTTCTTGTTCTGGAAGACCTGACGTACATACGGGAGAATATGGACTACGGCGCGTATATGAACCGTCGTCTCCACGGATGGGGATTCGCCAAACTCCACGCGCAGATACGCTACAAGGCCGTCGAGAAGGGTATCCCCGTCGAGACGGTGAACCCGCGAAACACCTCGAAAGAGTGCCATGCGTGCGGTGGGGTAGGATACCGCCCACAACAGGCGACGTTCAAGTGTACGAACGATGCGTGCTGGATGGGCGAGTACCAAGCGGACGTGAACGGAGCGGTGAACATCGCAGACCGCTACCTCAGCGGAGAGAGTCGTTTCAAAGAACACGAGAACGACGATGACTCGGCTGAGGATGGGGGGCGTTTGACCGCCCCACAAGACAGCCACACGGATGCTGAAACCCAGCAAGTGACGCGTGGAACGTATGCGTCTTGAAACCGTAGGGCCACGCTCGGCCTGAAATCCCGTGGTGGGATTCCTCCGCGTGAACGCGGAGGAGGAGGTCAATCTTTAGCCTCTATTCCGCGAGCGTCTCTCGCGGCGGTTCGACGTCGAGCACGTCGAGATCGAGTTCGCGGTCGTTGCGATCGAACGCCGCACACGACGCCTGGTCCCAAGGCGGCACTGCGACGACGAGTGCGGCGGCGAAGGTGTCCTCGCGCGTTGCCTCCAGCGGCCCCTGTGGATGCGAGACGAACCGCGCGCGGCCGCGACCCGCGGGAGTACCGAGGTCGACCCCGAAGACGGCGGCGACAGACCCGCTCGCTTCTGGGAAGTAGAAGTGTGTCAACACCGGCGTCTCGTCGTCGAGCCCGAGATCCGTCTCGAAGTCGCCGGCCGGCGTCGACGCGAGCACGACGCTCACCGAGGCCGGTTCCTCTGCCTCTGCCATTTCGAGGAGCGCGTCGAGAAGCCCGCGAGTGATGTAGACCACGAGTGCTCAAACGGGAGCGTGGATGAAAACGGCGTCGGAGGATTTTGGAGGAAGTTTAGTGATCCTCGGTCTGAAGAAGTGAGATCCCTCTTTCGACGACTGCATCCGTGACGAATAGGCTCGTTTCCCGTTGTAAAGCGCGCATCAGATCCGCTGCCTCCTGTTTGGAAGATCTCCCGCGAGCGCAACCCAACGCAATCACACCGATCGAACCGTGGACTTCGACGTTCTCGTCTTCGGCGACGTTGCGGGCTTCGAGATCGTCAGTCAAGAGTACGGCATCACGTTCGATTGCGACGTTGAGAGCGGCTGTTTCACCGGGATCAAGACTCAGTACCTCACAAGGCGTCGCCAGCTAACCCGATCTGAGCTCACCAGTCTGTCTTGATGAGCCGTTGGTAGCGAGCAAGTGACGCTGGGAAAAGAGGAAGCGGTCGCTGTCGGCGGCGGTCAGCCGCCGACGCGACAGCGTTGCCACTCACGTGGAGGCGTGCTCGGTCGGTGACTACCGGTGGAACCGGTCGTCAGGTGGCCGGTTTGAGGGGACGGCCCGACGCGTCGCGAGGGCCGTCCACGCTGCCCGGCACATCATCCTGATGAACTCCGTGAACGGCCACTTCCAGAGGCGACGCCCGCCACGGCGGGGCGTCGCCACAAACTCCCAGTGCAGATACCGCCACACGTTCTGTAAGAGCAGGCTCACTACGACGTACAACAGCCGTACGACCGGATTCTGCGTTGTGGTCGTCGCAATACTTTGTTCGGAGAGCCGATAACTGGCCTCGATACCGAAGCGTTTGGCGTAGTGGTATCGAGCTTCACGTGGCGTGTCAATGAACGGCGCGTCAGCGGCGTAGCCGTGACGCGCCACCCCGTGTTCGTCGTATCGCCCGTTCTGGTAGGTACAGTCGATATAGACGGGAAACTCGACGGTCCAGCTGTGACCGTCGAGTTTCGCCGTCAGATCGTGTCGGATGACACGGCTCCATCCTTCCGAGAGTTCCTGCTTGATCTTCTTTCCCCACCGGACGATCGGCATCACGTAGGCGTGGTTGTGTGCCTGAAGCAGCGTGAGACACTTGCTATCGTAGAATTCGCGGTCGAGATAGACGGCCTTGACGCTGAAGTCAAGGCCGTCAAGAATCCCGAGAAACTCTGCGAGGACAGTGCTGGCGGTGTCGCCGTCGACGAGACGGCGCACCGCCAGCGTGTAGCGTTTGTTCTTCACACGCGCGTAGAGTGTCGCGTAGGCGTGGAACGCGGTGGTTCCACGCTTGGCTTCTGAATGATAGAGGCCGTCTGTCTCGTCTTCGTCACCGTAGTAGGGCCGCAGGTGGAGGTCGGCGACGACCTCCACCTGCTCGGGGAGGATCTCCAGCACGTCCTTCTGGAGAAGCGCGTTCCCAACTCGTTCAACGGACGCAAGGTCGAATTTCTCGCGGAGATGGTACAGAACCGTGTTTTCGTGGGGTGAGTCGTCACTGGATTCACAGAGTTCGGAGATTGAGGTCCCGTCGGCGCAGGCGCCGACGAGGACCTCGTAGATGTTTTCAGTATCGATTTCTGCGTTGCTACCGAGGCTGAGCCCTACTTCCTCGTCAAGCGTGTTGACGAGGAAGTTAAGGAGCTGGTCCTCGTGGATTTCACCGTCTGCTTGCTGGGTATTGGACACACCGTCAGCAAGCAGACGTCTCAACTAACCGGCTTTGTGAAGTACTGAGACTATGATCTGCCTGAGTGAGACTCTGCCTCGCCCGTACAATCTCGTGCGCGATACTCGATAGCGTAGGTGGGTCATCTCCCACTTCTAGTTCATCGTATACCGTCTGAGGAATGAGCAATTCGTCGACAGTCGAGAGCAAATCGAGAGCGTCCGCCTCCTCCAGGTGGATAAGTGGGCCAGTATCGGCGACTGCGACGATCACGCGTCGAGGCCCCACGTAACGTCGTCCTCAACCGCTTTCACCTCTCTTTCGGCCCGCTTGACGTGGTCACGACCGACGAGTTTGACCGCTCGCGCCCGATCAATCTCACCGTCTACATAGCGGGTCAAAACGAGGTCTGTCCACAGGTCTTCAACGCCGCGCTCGAGAGCCTGTTCGAGAATCTCGGATTCGGCGACGCCCCGGGCTTCGGCGAGCTCTTGGACTCGGTCGGTGATCTCTGCGGCCATATCTAATGACTGGCAGTACGCCAACTTAAACGTCTGTGGCGGCTGCGACAGATAGGAGGTCTGAGGCTGTTATCGCGAACGGACTGACGATCAAGACAGCAACTCTCGAAGCGCACGTCCGTACGCGCCCGGCAGATTTCGCCGGGCGTTGTCGAGCGCGTCCCGAAGCGCCCGCGCGGCGTCGGTCAGCACGCCTTCGCCGTGACCGACGAGGACGCGGTCGACGTCGAAGCCGCGGAGCGCGCGACGCGGCGGCGCGGGCCGAAGCATCGGATGCACGCCGAGTCGTTCGCCCGGAGCGCAGAAGTACGAGGCTGTCCCGACCGCTTCCGGCACGACGAGCGTCTTGTCCTCGCGGTGATAGAGCCCGACCTCCTGCCACGGCGGGACGCTGGTATCGAGGATCGGAAACGCCTCGAAGCCCGAATCGCCGAGTTCCCGGTCGAAGCGCTCGATCGGCGCGTCGATCTCCTCGACGACGCCGGACATCCACTGCGGGACGTAGACGGGGGCGTCGTGGCGGGTCGCGAGCGCTGCCGCGTCGCGCTTGTGTCTGTCGAGGCCGACCACGACGCCGGATACGTCGCCGAACTCGGCCAGGAGTTCGTCCAGATCGGGGGCGTCGACGGGATCGACAACCCACACGCCACCGTCGTCGCCGACGAGTGCGTGGCTCGCGCGTTCCATCGTCTCCTCGGGATAGGCGATCCAGCCGACGCCCCGATCCCAACGGTCGATCTCGCGGTACTCGTTCGTCGCGCCGCCCTTCATCGGCATACTGGATAGTGCGCACGCGACGCGCATAAAGTTCCTCGCCGGTCGGGTCAGCTAGCGGCGGCTCGACCGGCCGAACAGGTCGACACAACGAGAGCCGGGACAGCTTTCAGGTGGTCCGCCGTACACGCCGACAGTATGTCTGATGGACGCTCGGGCGTCCCGTCGATGCGTCGCGTCCGGAACTCGATGTACGACGTCGTCCGCGAGGCGTTCATCTCCGGGCTCGCCGTCGTCGTCCCGCTGGTCATCACGATCGCGGTATTTCTGTTCCTGCTAAACACGGTCTATGGCTACGTCAGTCTCTTCTCGGACGCCATCGCGGCGCTCCCGATCGTCTCGCTCGTCCCGGCTGCGCTGGGCGTCAGCCCCCAGACGCTCCTGGAAGCGACCGTCCCGGTCGCCGTCTTCGGGGCCGTTCTCGGCATCGGGCTCGTCGTGAACAGCTCTCGGTACGGGCAGCGCGCCGTCGAGTACTTCGACTACGTGATGGCACAGATCCCGGGTGTCGGGTCGGTGTACGAGAGTTTCCGGCGGATGAGCGACGTGATGCTCGAATCCGACGCGGAGAACTTCCGCGAGGTAAAACTCGTCGAGTTCCCGCACGAGGAGGCGTACACGCTCGGATTCGTGACGACCGAGACGCCCGAGGTGTTACGAACGGCGGCCGACCACGAGGAGATGCTCACCCTGTTTCTGCCGCTCGCACCGAATCCGGTGATGGGTGGCCACCTGGTACACCTGCCCGAGAGCCGCGTGATGGACGTTGAGATGACTGTCGAGGATGGGATTCAGGCGATCGTCACAAGCGGCGTCGCGATGACGAGCCCCGACGACGACGGGCTCTCGCGCGAGGCGTTGGCCTCGCTGACCGATGCGGACCTCGGTGACGAGACGACGGCGAACGGGACGGAAACAAACGGCGACGCTTCGAATGCCCGCCACGACGAACACGAACGGCTCGATCCGAAGCACGCCGAAACGCCGGCCGACCTGGCTCGGTTCCGAGATGGTCACAACACCCGCCCCCGAACTGACGACGAGGGCGAGGACAGGTAGCACCCCGACAGCGACGGTGGTACAGGCCTCGGGCTGACCGGGAGATACCGTTTGTCCGACCGGGAGACACTGCCTGGCCGACCGGGAGACACAGTCCACAGGCGACCGGAAGACACTGGCTGACCGACCGGAAGACACAGGCCACGGGCGGCCGCGTACTCTATGTATGAGCTTCGAGCTTCGCGAACACACTGCCGACGTCGCGGTCGAAGCCACGGCGTCGGACCTGTCGGCGCTCTTCGGGGCTGTCGCCGACGGCCTCGCCGCGGCGAGTTGCGACGATATTCCGCCCGCCCGCACGGACGAGGCGGCCGAAGGCGCCGATCGAACCGAAGACAGCGGCCGGACGTTCGAGGTATCGGTCAGCGCGGAGAACCGCGAGGCCCTTCTGTTCGACTACCTCGACGAACTCATCTACGAACGCGACGTTCGGAGTGTCCTCCCGGTCGACAATCGGGTACAGATCGACCGTCTCGATGCCGACGCTGACACGGGTGATGCCGAGTCGGCGTGGGAACTAACCGCTACCTACCGCGGCGTCCCGCTCGCGGACATCGACGCCCGCGAGGTGAAGGCCGTCACGTACTCGGAAATGCGCGTCGAGCAGACCGAGAATGGCTGGGTCGCGTATGTCGTGTTCGATGTGTAAGGCGGCGTATAGGATACGCATAGATCGGTAGGGAGACCCGAATTCCGCACTCGGAAGTGGTTTGTGTCACCCGGTACGATGTGCCTACGAGATGACCATCCGCGCAGCGCGTCTCGGCTGTGCTCTCATCGTCGTCGTCGCGCTCGTCGTCGGTGCTGGCGCGACAGCCCCGAGCGCGTCCGCTCAATCAGTCAACCAGATCGCCGGGTCGGAGCTGGCGCCGGACGACGTCTCGATGCGCATCGACCTCCGTGCGAACGGCTCAGCCGCGTGGACGGTCGAGTATCGGGTCCGGCTGGACGACGAGAACACGACCGAGGCGTTCCGCTCGCTGCAGGAGGACATTCGCGCGAACGAGTCCCAGTACGCCGCGGAGTTCGGCCAGCGAATGGCGTCGACGGCCGCGACCGCCGAGGACGCGACCGGCCGGGAGATGAGCGTGCGAAACGTCTCGGTCTCGGCGACGAGACAGCAGTTGCCCCAGGACTACGGCGTCGTCACCTACTCGTTCGTCTGGACGAACTTCGCCGTCGTCGAGGACGGCACGCTCCGCGCCGGCGACGCGCTCGCGGGGCTCTTCCTCGACAGCGAGACGTCGCTGCAGTTCACCTGGCCGGAGGGATACACTATCGAGACGGTCCAACCCCAGCCAGACGACACGCGACCGGACTCCCGGATCGCCGTCTGGAGTGGCCCGCTCGACTTCGGACCGAACGAGCCCACGCTCGTCGTCACCGACCAGGCAACCGGGGCAGACAGTGGAACGACGACGACACCCGCAGGCAGTGAATCCGACGGCGGCAATTCCCTGCTGTTCGGGGCGGTCGCGTTCGTCGCGCTCGCACTCGGCGCAGGCGGATGGATCGTCTACCGACGCCGATCGGTCCCTGACCGGCACGGAGGCGTCGGGGGCGCTGAACGCGAGCCAGCGAACGCAGCAGCCACAGCGACCCCCGAAAGCAGTGCGGCCGAGGCGAGTGACACGGGCAAGGGAACTGCTACAAGCGCCACGCAGACCGCGGCTGCGGCCGGTGCTGGCACGACTACCGAGGCCGAGACTGTCGACGACGAGAGCACCGAACAGGCGTCTACGGGCGACACCGCGGCCGCGGCAACATCGGACACGGAGACGACGAACCCCGATGCGAGCGGGGGTAGTGCGGACGACGCCGACGCCCCGGTCGACAGCGAGTCGACTACTGACGAGAGCGTCGACGAAACGGACGCACTGGACGACACAGCGGAAGAGAACACGGCAGCGGACGCGATGCCGTGGGAAGACGAACTGCTGAGCAACGAAGAGCGCGTCCTCGCGTTCATCGAACACGAGGGCGGGCGCGTCAAGCAGCAGGAAGTCGCCCAGACGCTGGATTGGACCGACGCGAAGACGAGTCAGGTCGTCCGCAAGATGCGCGACGAGGACGAACTCGACGGCTTCCGACTGGGCCGTGAGAACGTCCTCGTGCTCCCCGGCGAGGACCTAGGTCCCGATTCCGAGTAGCGCGGTAACGCGGCTGAACGGCTTGGGGTCTGCTTTCCTGCGGTGAACTACTTTGACGGTTGTCCCGAGGACCGGCTTCAGCTACTGCCGAGCGAGGCACGTATTCGGAAGTCCTATTACTTAGTAATATCACGCAATAATCTATGACGCAGACGCAGTTACAGCGTGCCCGCGACGGTGAACTCACGCCGGCGATGGAGCGCGTCGCCGAGCGCGAGAACCGCGATCCGGAGTTCGTCCGCCAGCAGGTCGCCGAGGGGCAGGCGGTCATCCCGAACAACGTCGCACACGACTCGCTCGATCCGATGATCATCGGCCGGGAGTTCGCTACGAAAGTCAACGCGAACATCGGCAACAGCGAGGAGACGAGCGACGTCGAAGGGGAACTCGAAAAGCTCCACACGGCCGTTCACTTCGGAGCCGACACGGTGATGGATCTCTCGACGGGGTCGAACCTGGACGGGATCCGGGAGACGAACGTCGAACACTCGCCGGTCCCGATCGGAACGGTTCCGATCTACGAAGCGGTCAAGCGGGCCGACGAGCCGGCCGACGTCACGCCCGACCTCCTCTTGGACGTCATCGAGAAGCAGGCGCGGCACGGCGTCGACTATATGACGGTCCACGCGGGCGTCCTGCTGGAACATCTCCCGCTCACCGACGGGCGCAAGACGGGGATCGTCTCCCGCGGCGGTTCGATCCTCGCACAGTGGATCGAAGAAAACGGGATGCAGAACCCGCTCTACACGCACTTCGAGGAAATCTGTGAGATCTTCGCCGACCACGACGTCACGTTCTCGCTCGGCGACGGGCTGCGACCGGGGTGTCTGGCGGACGCGAGCGACGAGGCGCAGTTCGCCGAACTGGAGACGCTCGGCGAACTCACGCGCACGGCGTGGGACCACGGCGTCCAGGTGATGGTCGAGGGGCCGGGACACGTCCCGATGGACGAGATCGCGGACAACGTCGAGCGCCAGCAGGCGGTCTGTGACGGCGCGCCGTTCTACGTCCTCGGTCCGCTCGTCACCGACGTCGCCCCCGGCTACGACCACATCACGAGCGCCATCGGCGCGACCGAGGCCGCCCGCGCGGGGGCCGCGATGCTGTGCTACGTCACGCCCAAGGAGCACCTCGGTCTCCCGGATCGCGAGGACGTTCGTGACGGCCTCGCGGCGTACCGGATCGCGGCACACGCAGCCGACGTCGCGGCCGACCACCCCGGCGCGCGCGACTGGGACGACGCGCTCTCGGAGGCGCGCTACGAGTTCGACTGGCGGCGGCAGTTCGAGCTCGCGCTCGATCCCGAGCGCGCTCGCTCGTATCACGACCAGACGCTGCCCGGTGACAACTACAAAGAGGCGCGCTTCTGCTCGATGTGCGGCGTCGAGTTCTGCTCGATGCGCATCGACCAGGACGCCCGCGACGCCGACGGGGAGATGTCGCGGATCGACACCGGAACCGACCTCGACGCCTCGGCGGCCGCAGAGACCAACTGTCCGCCGGTCGGGACCCACGACATAAGCGGCGTTCCCGACGAGATCGAGATCGACGGCGTCACGTTCACGCCGGAGTCGTCGCACGCGGACGACTGACTGGCGGGAAATCAAACCTGACTTACACGTTCTGCGGGATAACGAGCCGTTAAAATCGCTCCTGAGCGACGCTCGCGCCGTCTTGCGAAAAATCCGGATTAAACGGATCAAAATGGGCGCAAGTATGTCGGAGGTATATGGCCGAGAGGACAGTATCGGAAACCGATGAGGTCAGTATCCGCGCTCCTCGTTGCATTCTTGGTCGTGACTGCGGGCGCTCCGATCGGCGTCGCCGCGGTGGCGTCCGGTGGCACGTCGCTCTCGGCCGCGACAGCCACGGGAGCGGCGCAGGTGCAGGACGGCGGCGTCCAGGCGCAGACGACGGCGACGACCCCGGCGAACGGTACGGATACGAACGAAACTGCGACACCGGGCGGCGATAGCACGTCTACGGCAGACGACACCGCGTCCGAGTCGAACGGGTCGGGTGTCGCCCCCGGTGCGAAGCTGGCGGGCGTCGTCGCCGTCCAGGGTGCCGAGATCGACGGTGAGGTCGCCTCGCGCGCCTTCGGCCAGCGCGTCGCCGCCGCGGCGACGAACGACTCGAAGGCGGCGGTCGTCGCGGCCGAACTGAACACCAGTCAGGAACGGCTCGAAGCGCTCCGGACGCGACTCGCCGAGTTAGAGCAGGCCCGAGCGTCGGGGAACGTCTCCCAGGGCCGATACAACGCTCGTGCCGCGCAACTGACGGCCGAAATCAACGCCGTCGAGCGCCAACTCGGACAGAGTAACGAGACCGCGTCGGCGCTGCCAAAACAGGTCCGCGAAGAAAACGGCATCAACACCTCGAACATCGAACGACTCCGGACCGAGGCGCGCAACCTCTCGGGCCCCGAAGTCGCCGCCGCCGCCCGTGAGATCGCCGGTGAGAACTCCGGTCGCGGACTAGGTGACGCCGAGGGTGTGCCCGGTCTGAGCGGCGAGACGCCCGGACAAAGCGGCGATGTGCCTGGCTTGAGCGATGGCGACGCACCCGGACAGAGCGGCGACGCTCCCGGATTGGGCAACGGCGACGTGCCCGGACAGGGTGACGGCGCTGCAGACGAGCGAGGTGCGGACACAGATAACGAGACGGACGAGCTCCCGGGGGACGCAGCAAACACATCCGACCTCGAAAATGCGACAAATGCCTCCGAAAACGCTCAGGAGGCCGCTGATATGGGAAATGGTGACGCCGGGCCGCCCGACGACCGTCCGGCAAACGTCACTGACGACGCGACCAACGACACACAAGAGACAGACGCGAGACAGGACCGTCTCGGACAGGGAGACGAAAGCAGCGTGAACGATGGTTTCGGGAACGATACGCTGGGAGACAAACGGGGAAACGGTGACGACGGTACCGAGTCCGGAGACGGGAACTCGACTGCCGACGCACCCGGAAACAGTGAGAACGCGCCGGGACAGTCCGGCGACGGTTCCGAAGACCGTGACGGCGCACCCGATAATAGCGGTGATGCGCCCGGTGAAAGCGGCGACGCCCCCGGACGGTCGGACTGATCGGATACGTCGGTCCCGACTTTCGAGTGAGACTTCTCTGCCGACTTCAATTCTGATACTGAGGGAGTAGGGTTATAGTCGTCCCGGCGCATCGCGCATACGATGGAGTACGTGTACCCGATTGTCGGGTTAGTCGCTGGGATGGCGCTCGTCGCTACCAGCGTCTTTACCGCCTTCATCTACACGCCGACGACGGCCTCGACGGTCGATACGACGATCACGGCTTTCACCGGCGTCACCCTCCAGATCGGTGATTTCCTCGCCGTGTCGTCGGCGACGGCCATCGTCTTCGATCTGCTCGCGACGCAGTTGGGCGTGCGGTATTCACTTTTGGTCCCGTTCGCGCTTGGGTACATCCTGACGCACGTGATCATCTACTACTCGTCGCTGCACATCACCGACGTGCAGAGCCAGCCGTTGGATCCGGACTTCAACATCAGAGAGAATCCGCTGCAACTCATCACTCTCTCGATACCGGGCGCGTTGATACTTCTACCGGCCGGAAACCGACGGCAGCGCAATAGGTAAAACGGCTCTTTGAGACAAGGGCGCTTTTAGGTAGTCGTCCCCCGTAGTCTGAAGTGCCCCGGTTGGGCCGCCCGCGATTCGGTCCCCACCGACGCACCCTCCACGATCCACCTCGCCTCCACACCCCTCCCATTGGATCGATGGCCCGCCGACCGGGCATCCCCGCTGACGCATTCCCTCCTCACGGTCCCGCTGTACGACGCTTCGGCCCCCTGTGCTGCTCGCTGCCGTGCCAGGCCTGATACTGCCGTGCGCCTCACAACACCGCAGCGATCTGTTCTCGCGTCGACGCCAGGTCGCCGGAGTTGTCGATCCTCACGTGTGGGATCTCGATCGGCTCGTAGCGCTCCTTGAACTGGCGGTAGATCTCGACGTCGGCGTCGCTGGTGTCGTTCTCCCGTGCGGCGATCCGCGCCTCGACGACAGAGCCTGCACACTCGACGGCGACGACGTCGAGTGGGACGCCGACCGCGTTCGCAAGATCCACCGCGCGCGCCCGGTCCGCGCGCTTGCGGAACGTGCCGTCGAGAACGGCGACGCCGCCGTTAGTAATTGCTTCGCGCCCGCGTGCGAACACTTCGTCGTAGACTGTTTCGCGTTCCGCAGCCGTGCACTCAGGATCGTCGAAGCAGTCCGTCCGAACGACGTCCGTGCGAACGAGTCGTCCGTCGAGTCGGTCCGCAATCTCGCGTGAGACGGCCGTCTTCCCGACCCCCGGCAGTCCCGTCACGACGATCAAGCGTCCCGTCACGGTCGGTTCCCTCCCGCACAGACGCGCGCTGGAGGGCTCCGAGAAGCCGACCGCGATGCGGCTCGACGATGAGCGGAGGAGACGCGACTCGACGGCAGGAGAGCGCGCAGAGTGGATCGGATCGACATCGGAACCAAAGAGAGAGCCAGGGGTGGGATTTGAACCCACGAAGTCTCGATTACAAGTCGAGTGCATGAACCGCCCATGCTCCCCTGGCGCAGGTCGGCCTACTCAGTCCTCCTTTGAGTGTGTGTCGTTTTCGATGGACGCCGATTCGGGAGACACCTCGGAGTCATCACCCTCTGCGGTCCCGGCTGCGGACTCCCCGTCGAGGGGTTTCTCGAACTGGATCCGGTGGGGGACGTACTCCCGGTCGCGGTAGAACGCGCGGGCTCGGTCGTTGGCTGCCATCGCTTCGAGCGCGACGACTGTCGCGCCGCCGGCGTGCAACGCGGTTTCGGCCGCGGCCATCAGATCGCTCCCGACGCCTCGGTTCCGGAACTCGGGTCGGACGTAGACGTTGCGGACGACGCCTCGCGTCGCATCCTGTTCGTAGGAGCCGTGTTCGAGGCTGAACGTAACGAACCCGACGACGTCCTCGCCGCGTTTGGCGACTCGGATTCCGCCCGTGACGACGTGTCGCGCGAGCGTGTCGCGGACGACGTCCCGGTTCGCCTCCGGCAGGATGTGCGAGTCGTAGGCGCGCTGATCGGACGCGAGCGCGAGCCACAGGTCGACCAGCGCATCCACGTCGGCCACCTCGGGGCGGCAGATCCGGATCGGGGGGGCGTGGCCGTCGTCGTCTGCCGGGTCACCCTCTTCCGCGTCCGGCCCCGGATCTACGTCCGCCTCGTCGTCCGAATCGCCCATACCGGGCGTTCGGCGGACGGACGGATATATCGTCGGTCTCGCCGACTGGAGGCGCGACGAGGGCCTTTCGTCGAGGCTCCCCCGAGCGACGCACCTTTCTCTCCGGCGGTCCCACAGGCCTCCGATGGAACCGGTACGGAACGATCCGAAACTGGGGCCGCTGGTCGAAGCGCACGGCGACCTGTCGATCGGGACAGCCGACGACGAGTTCGAACGACTACTCGTCGCGATCGTGAACCAACAGCTCTCGGTCGACTCCGCGGCGGCGATCCGCGAGCGGCTGTTCGAGCGCGTCGACGTGTCGCCTGCAGGTATCCTCGCCGCGGACGAATCCACCCTCCGCGACGCTGGCCTCTCCGGACAGAAGGTCGAGTACGTCCGCAACGTCGCCGAAGCGTTCCAGGAGCGGGACCTGACGCGGGCGGGGCTCTCAGACGAAAGCGACGAGGCGGTCATCGAGGCGCTGACCGACATCCGCGGGGTCGGCGTCTGGACCGCGAAGATGTATCTGATCAGTTCTATTCCGTTTCAACTATTTTCATAAGTGGGGAAGTTCGTGGTGATTGATTACGCACTCGGGGGGGTAGTTCGTGGAGGGTTCCACCCAGAGAGGATCACTCCCCGACGAGATTGAGCCGACGACAGGGCCCCCACGGACACAATCAGAGTGGTTTGGGAAGTATCAGATATGGGGTGAGGGCCTCCACGTCTGTCGGATGGACGTTCCCATTACAGGCATTGCAAGAGGTGCTCTGCTACGGGACTGCCCCTACTCCCGAGACTGCTTTAGGAGTCGTTGGCGAGCCTATGGCGAGATATCGCGTGTTTCAGCCTCGGTATGGGTAGTGTGTATCGGGTAGAGTTGACGTACAGATCACAGGGGGTCGCATACGCGCACGGTGGCGGCCGCGGGAATAGTGATAGACTTTGTATCTGAGTAATAGTGTGATAGTTACCGTATGAGTACCCAGATGTAGAGTGGCACCGGACCGCGCGAGTGCGTGCTCCCGCTGTTTCACAGCAGTTGAATCCACCGCGCAAGTAGGTTCTCCTGTCCCAAATCAACGTTTTCCCCGATAGATTCAAACTGTCAAGAGCATTATAACCCGCTATGGGTAGGGTGGAACAGGAAGGGAGGGGAGACGGGGAGAGCGTGTCGTGACCAAGACCAAAAGCCCAGTGTGCCTCTTGCTCCCCGCAACCAAAAATAAGCAACTAGTATCCTGTAAAAGTGTTGGCTAATTAAACGATGTAATGCACTCACAGGATCGTGAGTACATTTTCTGTCTCGGGTAAGGGGTCTGGATCGTCTCGGTGAAAAAATCCGCTGTTGGTCCGTATCTTTTGCTGTCATTAGGTGCTTGATTCAAAACACGTTCTTGTTTCAAATTACCTCTACAGTCGGTTTTTCGTTGGAGATGGTGATGGGCTCTCGTTTACTCGAAAGACGGCTAAGAAGTGCGTCTGGAAGCACGTCTGTTGTCTCTGAGGGGTAGGGTTCGACCGTCGAGAACCACCTTCCTCGTCGCCGTCGCACTCTGTGGCAGTTAGAATCAACGGTGACGTGTCACGGGAGGAGTTACTGCCACTACGGAGATCGGCACCAGGACCTCGCCGACGTCGAGGGGGACATTTCCCAAGTACAGTCATAGTCATCTATACCGACAGTGTCGTTTCACTCCCCGAACGTAGATATGATCCGTTCCTCAGTTCCCTCAGCGTAGAACCGCTCGGTAGTTTCGACATTGGCGTGGCCGAGGTGGTCTTTGACGGCGTCAAGTGGTACACCTTCTACATTGACCATATGCATAGCGTGAGAGTGGCGCAACAGGTGTGGCGTCACTCTATGGTACTTACGGCCATCTCTCGCCTCGGTTTTGGTATCCTGAATCCCCATCTCCTCGGCGGCTTCTTTCACGATTTTCACCGCTCGGGACTTGGTCAGTCGTCCTTTGCGTCCGATGAATAGCGCACGTTCGGAGTCGGCGCACTTATATCGGAGACGTCCATTTCGCACCCAGTCGTACAGTAGTGGGTTTAGTTCTGCACTCGGATATGACACCACTCCGCCTTGATTGGTCTTCTCACGGTATATCTCTATCTTCGGCGTATCGGGATAGACGTCGCTCTTGGGTCCGTCGAGTCGTCCATCCTCTCCAATTTCTATATGTAGGGCTTCTGATATCCTCAAACCCGTCCAAAAGAGGAGTTTGACCAGCAGTTCGTTCCTGTCTGTCGGATCGGGGACGTAGTTTTCAGCCAACTGATACACTTGCTCCTTCTTCAGGTGGTCTTTCGGACCGTCGTTGCTCCGTCGTTTCTTCTGACGAGTCGTCAATGAATCCTCAATCCGACTCGCTATTGTCCCTGTTGTGACTCGTGCTAATGGGTCGTCATCAATCGCTCCATCCTTGTAGAGGTGCGTTATGGCCGCAGATACTGACGACCATTTGCCGTTTTTGATCGTTGACTCTTTGTATCCTTCTTCGGTGAGATAATCGACGTACAGAAGAATATCACGGCGGGTAATGTCCTCTACGTCGGTGACGCCTCGCTCTGCAAGCCATTCGCTAAACTGCTCTAAGGATCGTTCTCGCTTTCGCACCGTTGACTCGGCTGGGGTACCATACGTGCTCTCGACGTCCCCAAACTCCAAATCGCCGAGGTACTGCTCAAATCCGTCTATCATCGGCTGTGTTTCCTCCCAATGACACGATAATAATCGTCTGCGGTGCGTGGAGGTGATTTCACATAACTGAGATTTTCTTCGAGGTAATCAAGCGCGTCGGCCACTTTTCCTATGTCGTTACTGTCGAGATGTTTTTGGGCGAGGGATTGCAGATCGCTCACACCCTCCTTCTCCACATCAGCGAATTGGTCTGCGTGAATCTCCTGAATATCCTCATCGGCAATATCCATCGCCAAATCAACGATTTCCTCGGGGTACTGCGTCTGTGCAGCGGCTTCTACCTGTTCAAAGTCTTCGCTAAGGCGTTCGACAGCGTCACTAATCGCTTGCTGGCTTTCTGCGACCTGCACAAGCTCCTTCTCAAGTTGTCTCGGGACCTGTCCCTCATCGCCCCCACGTCGTATCTCTTTACGAACTGCCGAACGGATCAATTCACTCATCGAGCCATACTCGGACTGCTCGACGTGATGATCCCACTTCTCCTTCGTGTCATCGTCTACGGACACACCAATATGTGCCATATCCCTCTATTCGGAGGCTTTTTTGAAAATAGTTTTCATACACTAATTCAGATGTATCTGGTCTTCGTGCTCGGTCGCCCCGACGTGTTCCCGGTCGAGGACCTCGGCGTCCGAAAGGGGATGGCGCACCTCTACGGCTACGACGAGGCGGATCGAGCGGGGATGCGCGAGCACGCCGAGCGGTGGCGACCCTATCGGAGTTACGCGAGTCGGTATCTCTGGCGTGCCACCGACTGACGGTCTCGCGGCGAAAAGTGAACGCTTCTCAAGTTTGTTTTCCGAGTGAAGGAAACGTTGAAACACAGAGCCGCCCACGAACGGAGTATGGAGATCGACGACGTCAACACTATCACGGTTCTCGGCGCGGGCAGTATGGGCCACGGGATCGCCGAGGTGGCCGCCCTCGCGGGCTTCGAGGTCCGCCTCCGCGACATCGAAGCGGAATTCGTCCAGAACGGCTACGACCAGATCGAGTGGTCGCTCGGCAAACTCGTCGAACAGGGCCAGATCGAGCGCTCGGACGCCGACGCGACGCTCGATCGGATCTCGACACACGTCGACCTCGCGGAGGCGGCCGCCGACGCCGACGTCGTCGTCGAGGCAGTCCCCGAGAAGATGGCGATCAAGCGTGACGTCTACGAGGACTTGGAGGCGGCGGCCCCGGATCGAACGATCTTCGCGACGAACACCTCCAGTCTCTCGATCACGGCGTTGGCGGACGTGACCGAGCGCCCCGAGCAGTTCTGCGGGATGCACTTTTTCAACCCACCCGTTCGGATGGAACTCGTCGAAGTCATCTCGGGGGCAGAGACGGCCGAGGAGACGCTCGATCTGATTTCGGATCTCGCTGTCGAGATGGGCAAGACGCCGGTCCGCGTCCGCAAAGACAGCCCGGGATTCATCGTCAACCGCGTGCTCGTCCCGCTGATGAACGAGGCGGCGTGGATCGTCGAATCCGGTGACGCGACGATCGAAGAAGTCGACTCGACGACGAAGTACGGTCTCGGCCTCCCGATGGGGAGCTTCGAACTCTCTGATCAGGTCGGGGTCGACGTCGGCTACCACGTCCTCGAATACCTCCACGAGCAACTCGGCGACGCCTACCATCCCTGCCCGATGCTCGAATCGAAAGTCGACACCGGGGACCTCGGCAAAAAGACCGGCGCGGGCTTCTACGACTACGAGGACGGCGCGGGTGCGCAGGTCCCCTCCGATCAGATCCGCGACGATGTCGCCGATCGCCTGCTGGCGATGATCGCGAACGAGGTAGCCGCCCTCGTCGCCGACGACGTCGCCGACCCCGAAGCGATCGACACGGCGGTCAAACTCGGCGGGCGCTGGTCCGACGGCCCCGCGAAGATGGTCGACGAAGCCGGTCTCGACGAGTTGCTCGCGACGCTTGATGACCTCCACGAGGAGACGGGTGAGGAACGCTACGAAGCCGAACCGTACCTGCGGGAGCTCGCAGAGTCCGGCGAGGGCTTCCACGAAGCGGCCGGCGGGGGGAAAGCCGAGCCGGACGACGAAGACGGCGGCTACGACTACGAGGACATCACCGTCGAGATCGACGATCGCGTCGGTCACGTGATGCTCGATCGACCGCACCGGATGAACACCGTCACCGACGACCTGCTCGTGGAACTCCGCGACGCCATCGACCGCTTCGAGGAGGATGACGACGTGCGGGCCGTTCTCCTCACCGGCACGGGCGACCGGGCGTTCTCCGCCGGCGCGGACATCCAGGCGATGGCCGGCGGCGTCGGCGACGTCAACCGCGTGGCCGAACTTTCGCGCCACGGGCAGGAGACGGCGGGTCGGCTCGAATCGTGCGAACTCCCGGTCGTCGCCGGCATCGACGGGCACTGTCTCGGCGGCGGGATGGAGCTCGCGATGGGCGCGGACCTCCGCATCGCCTCCGAGCGCTCAGAGTTCGGCCAGCCCGAACACGACCTCGGCATCCTCCCCGGCTGGGGCGGCACCGTCCGCCTGCCGCGCATCGTCGGGATGGGTCGCGCGAAGGAGATCATCTTCACCGCCGACCGCTACGACGCAGAGACGATGGCAGACTACGGCTTCGTCAACGAGGTGACGCCGAACGACGAGTTCGACGAGCGCGCCTTCGAGTTGGCCAAGCGACTCGCTCGTGGTCCGCCGATCGCCCAGCGCTACACCAAGCGGGCGATGCACCGCGGCTGGGACGACGTCGACGCCGGCCTCGACGTCGAGGCGCAGTCGTTCGGCCTCGTCTTCGACACCGAGGATATGATGACCGGGATGGCGGCGTTTATGAGCGACGAAGAGCCCGAATTCGAGGGGAAGTGACGCTACCGCGGCGGGCGTGAACATCCGCCCGGGCTGGCGTGCGCATCCACACCGGCTGGTGACCGCCCGCTCCAGGTGGCGTGACACCCGCCCCTGCGATCTGGCGGCAGCGAGGGTACGCGAAACAGTGCCGTACCGGCTCTGTAACGGAATGTTTAAACTATTCAGTCTGCCACGTAGGAATGCAGGCTCGGTTGGTGTAGTCCGGCCAATCATCTTGGCCTTTCGAGCCGAGGACCAGGGTTCAAATCCCTGACCGAGCACTTCTCGAACTGCTGCAAACTACAGAGCGACAGGACCCGTCAGCGGCGTCCGCAGTCGGTGCACGTCGACGACAGACCTTTACTGCGGGTGGGTGATGCCCCCCTATGACACACGACTGCGGATTCCTCTCTGAGCTGTCGCTGGCGGCCGATCAGATTTCCTTCGAGCCAGCGGCGCGCAACGAGTTCGCGGCGGACTTCGGAACTCCACCCGACGCCGGGCGCGCGCCCGACGCGGTCGTCTGGCCGGAGACGACGGCCGACGTTTCGGCTGTCCTCGCCGCAGCCAACGAGCGGGGCGTTCCGGTGACCCCATACGCCGCCGGATCGGGGATGCAGCGCAACGCGGTGCCCACCCAGGGCGGCATCACGCTCGCGATGACGCGGATGGACGCCGTCAGAGACCTGCGGCCGCGAGATATGCAGGTCGACGTCGAACCCGGCGTCGTCGGCGACGACCTGAACGATCTCGTCGCCGAGGAGGGCCTGTTCTTTCCGGCGTTTCCCCAGTCGGCGGCGTTTTCGACGATCGGCGGGATGATCGCCACCGACGCCAGCGGCATTCGGACCGTCAAGTACGGTGAGGTCGGCGACTGGGTGTTACAGCTCGAAGTCGTCCGCCCCGACGGCTCCGTGACCGAGGTTGGGAGCAAAGCGCGGAAGACTTCTGCGGGGTACAACCTCGTCGATCTGTTCGTCGGGAGCGAGGGAACCCTCGGCGTGGTCACGCGCGCGACGCTCGACCTCGCGGCGACGCCGCCGGAAACGGTCGGTGGGCGAGCCGTCTTTCCCACGCTCGAAGACGCCACGGCGGCGATCACCGACGTCGTGACCTCGGGCGTCGACGTCGCGACGATCGAACTCGTCGACCCGCTGACGGCCGAAATCGCCAACGCCTACACCGGCTCGGAACTCCGAGCGACGCCGATGGTCTTTTTCGAGGTGCACGGCCGGTCCGTCGACGCCGAGATCGACGCGTTGGAGGCGGCGTTCCGGGCCCGAGACGCCACGCGAGTCGAGCACAGCAGCAACGACGAGGAGATGGCCGAACTGTGGCGTGCACGTCGAGAAATCGGCCACGCGCTCAAAGAGTGGGACCCAGACCTCGACCTCGAAGTCATTGGCGACGTCACCGTCCCGATCGGCTCGTACCCCGCGATCGTCGAGTTCATCGGCGAGATCCGCGCGGAGTACGACTTCCCCATTCCAGCGTTCGGTCACGCGGGCGACGGCAACACCCACTACGCCGTCCTCTGCGACCGCGACGACCCCGAGGCGGTCGAACGCGCCCACGAGGCGTCCGGGCGCATCATCGACGAGGCACTCGCTCTCGGCGGCACCTGCACCGGCGAGCACGGAATCGGCGTCGGCAAGCGGTCGTATCTGCAGATGGAATACGACTCGACCGCGATCGAGACGATGCGCTCGATCAAAGAAACCGTAGACCCGAACGGGATCCTCAATCCGGGAAAGATTTTCGAGTGAAGCTGTCGCGACGGCGGGTGCCCGGTCAGCAGTCCGCTCAACCCCTCGGGTGAGCTACCCCAGTATCTATATCCGTTCGGTGACACCTGTCGGTGTGGACTCTGCCCACCGCATCCACGTCGGCGACGCGAGCGAGATGGCGGCCGTCGACGACGACGCCGTCGACCTCGTCGTCACCTCGCCGCCGTATCCGATGATCGAGATGTGGGACGAGCAGTTCGCCGCCCAGTCCGACGCCGTGGCGGCGGCGCTCGACGACACCGACGGCGCACGGGCGTTCGAGGCGATGCACGCGCTCCTCGACGAGGTCTGGAGCGAGCTACAGCGCGTGCTCACGCCGGGCGGCGTCGCCGCGATCATCGTCGGCGACGCGACGCGAAGCCTCGGCGATCACTTTCGCGTCTACCAGAATCACGCCCGCGTGATCGGGGCCTTCGACTCGCTCGGATTCGACCCGCTTCCGGAGGTACTCTGGCGGAAGCCGACGAACAGCGCGGCGAAGTTTATGGGCAGCGGGATGGTGCCGCCGAACGCCTACGTTACCCTCGAACACGAGTACGTCCTCCTGTTCCGAAACGGCACCTCGGGCCGCTCGTTCGAACCGGGCGAGACGCGGCGCTACGAGTCGGCGTACTTCTGGGAGGAGCGCAACCGATGGTTCTCGGACGTCTGGACCGACGTCCGCGGCGCGCGCCAGGCACGAAACGAGGACAGAGACGTCGCGTCAGCCGGACTCGGTGGCAGCGACGGCGACGTGGAAGCGGCCCGCGCCTCCGACGCAGACCGGGCGGCGGGCGAGCGCGACCGAACCGCGGCGTACCCCTTCGAGATCCCGTACCGACTCGTCTGTATGTACTCGCTGTACGGCGACACCGTCCTCGACCCGTTCCTCGGGACGGGAACGACGACGCTGGCGGCGATGGTCGCCGGGCGCAATTCGATCGGCTACGAACTCGACGCCGACGTCCTTTCGGAACTCGACGACAGCGTCGGCCGGGTCCGCGATCGGTCGCGCCGAGTCGTCGAAGACCGTCTCGCCGCCCACCGGGCGTTCGTCGAGGCACAGCGCGCCGAGGGCACGGTGTTCGAGTACGAGGCGGAACACTACGACTTCCCCGTGCGGACGCGTCAGGAGCGCGAAATCAAGTTCCGCGTGGTCGACGCGGTGGACGAGACTGACGACGGTTATCGGGTACGGTACGAGCAGATCTGAGCGCGGCGCGCAACCCGTCGCGCCTCACCCGCGCAACGCGGCCGCGACGTCCCGCGCGCGCCGGCGAATATCGTCGGCGTCGCCGGTCTGGAGGCCGCCGAAGTCGGCGTCGTAGACGACCTCGCCGTCGACCATCGTGAACGTCACGTCGTCGCCGTGCGCGGAGAAGACCAGATGCGAGAGCGGATCGTACAGCGGCGTCGCGCGCGTCACGTCCGTGTCGATCGCGATCACGTCCGCGTTCCACCCCTCGCGCAGCGCTCCGACCCGCTCGAACCCCGCAGCGCGCGCGCCGCCGAGCGTCGCCATCTCGAAGACGACCTGCGCGGGCGCGACTTCCGGATCGAGCGTGTCGACCTTCTGGAGGAGGCTCGCCTGCCGCATCTCGGTGAACGGGTCGAGCGTGTTGTTACAGGGTGGCCCGTCGTTGCCGAGCGCGACGTCGATGCCGCGGTCGAGATAGTCCGGGATCGGCGCGATGCCGGAGGCGAGTTTCATATTCGACGACGGGCAGTACGTGACGTGCGTCCCCGTCTCTGCGAGTATCTCGCGCTCCCGTTCGTTCGTGTGGACGCAGTGAGCGAGAACGACGTCCTCGCCGGTCAGGCCGACTTCGTCGAGCCACTCGATGTTCCGCATTCCCGTGTCGTCCTCGACGGTCTCGATCTCGTCGCGGTTCTCGCTGGCGTGGGTGTGAATCCGAACGCCGTCGTAGCGGTCGGCGATCTCGCGCGCGCCCCGGAGGCACGCTTCCGTACAACTCACGGCGAAACGAGGCGTGACGGCGTACCGGATCCGGCCGTCAGCCGCGCCGTGATAGGCTTGGACGAGCCGCTCCGTCGATTCGAGCGCCGCCTCGGTGTCTTCGGCCAGCCCTTCGGGGGCGCGCTTGTCCATCAGGACCTTCCCCAGTCGACCCCGGATCCCGAGGTCGATCGCGGCCTCGAATGCCGCCTCGGCGTGGTTGACCGAGAGGTGGTCGATCGCGGTCGTCGTCCCGCTTTCGAGCAGTTCCAGATAGCCCAGTTCGGCCGCCGTTCGCATCTCCTCGCGTCCGAGTGACGCCTCCATCGGGAGGACGTGCTCGAAGAGCCAATCCAGGAGGGCGGTGTCGTCGGCGATGCCGCGGCCGACGCTCTGGACCGAGTGGACGTGGCCGCCGACGAGCCCCGGTGCGAGCAGGTCGAACTCACGAACGGGGTGGTCGGGATAGGCGTCTTCGAGGTCGGCGCGCGGTCCGACGGCGGCGATTCGGTCCTCCGTGACGACGACTGCGCCCTCGTCGTAGGCGGTCTCCGGGTCGGCGACGACAGTTCCTGCGAGGAGCATCCCACCGCTCTCAGTGGACGCGGCGACAAGTGCTTTGCGCTCGTCGCGGACGGTCGAAAGCGAGACGGGAGACCCGCCCGGTCACCCGAGGAACGCGGGCGTCGTCGACGGCAGCGAGATGAGCCACAGACTCACCGCGGTGTAGCCGATCATCACGAAGACGAACGGGTACTGGCTCCGAATCGCCTGGAGTCGGCTGGGAAAGAGCTGATACGCCGTCGAGTGCGCGACCCAGATCGCGACCAGGTGTCCGCCGAGCACGAAGACGATGTTCAGCGCCGACACCCACGCCGGGAGCGTGAACACCACGGGGTTCGCCGGCGCCGACAGCGGGTCCGCGAGCACGGCCGACAGCGACGGCAAGAGCGAGAGGAAGAACGCGAAGTAGTGTGCGAGGTGGTAGCCCGCCGCGATGACCAGCAGCGACGGCGCGAAGGCGACGACGAGTTCGCGGGGCGTGCGCGTGGTCAGGATGCGGCGCACCGCGATGCGGGCGGCTCCGAGGAACGCACCGTAGAAGACGGCAAAGCCGGCGACGAAGAGCACCGCGTAGACGAGGATCGGCGGGAGGCCGACGCCGACGACAGCCCGGATCACAGAGGCGCCCTGCTCGGTCGTGACGAACCCGCTGAACGTGAGTTCCCAGACCAGCGCCACGGCGATTGCGACGTCGTCGAGGCCGCGGACGAGGCGAGTGTCGTCGGCGTCGACTGTCTGGCCGTCGCCACCGTCGCGGCGGGACTCGTCGGCCCAGTCCTCGACGAGCCGCATCGCCGGCAGCGACAGCCGAAGCCGTCCGTCCTCCCACGCGAGCGGCGCGACGCGGCCGTAGAACCGGAAGAACGCCGAAACCGGATCGGCGTTCCGGAACCACGCGTCGCTACCGACGAGCACCGCGCCCGCGAAGGCGACGACGGCGTAGCCGGCGACGGCGGCCGCGAGCAGGTTCGGTTTGTTCGTGACGCCCGTCGTCGTCTCAACCCAGATGAGAAGGAGAATCCCGGCGACAGCGGGCCACCGACCCAGCCGCTCGGGATAGTCGACGACGCCGGTCGGCAGCCGCGAGGTGACGGCGCGGAACGGGTTCAGCGCCGGCCACGGGTTTCCGATCGCATACGCCGCCATCGTCAGGCCGGCACGACCGCCCGCGAAGACGACGACGACCGCGAAGTTGATGGTCGATACCTGCGGACCGGTGATACCACGGTAGACGATCAGCGCAATCAGGAGCGCACCGAGCAGGCTGCCGACCGCCATCCCGACGCCTCGGAGCCGGTCGCGTGTTCCGAGCCCGTGCCGCCACTCGTGGACGCGATTCACGAAGCCGCGATCGGTCACGAAGCCCGCCAGGAGCGCCGACGCGCCGATCGCAGCGCCGCCGGTCGCGACGTAGAGCCAGCGCGGGATCGAGAGCCCCTCGCTGGAGGCCTCAGAGAGGCCGACGGCCGCGTTGCTCGCGGCGACGCCGCGCGCGAGGAGCAGCACGCCGACCAGCGCGAGCGCGAACGCGCCGATGCGGGCGCCGCGCGGGCCGATGGCGCCCCCGAGACGTCCGGGTGCTGTCTCTGCGAGGTCGTTCACGGCGTCCTCGTCGTGATCGGACTGCGATGGGTTTTCAGGACGCATAGAACACGTAGAGGAAGAGAAAGCCGAAGTACAGCAACACCAGGATGCCGAGCGCGCGGATGCGGAACGAGCGGATCGCGCGCTCTTCGGCCGCGTAGGCGTCGCGGTAGGCGTCGCGGTCGGCCTCGTCGAGCACGCTCGGGTGGCGGACGCCGCGGTGCAGTACGAGCAAGTCGTCAGTGTAGAACGCGCGGCCGCAGACGTCGCAGACGTACTCGGGTGCGTCCCGAGTGTCGGCGGACCCGGCAGGGGCCGCGCTCGTGTGATCGCTCATCGTCGTCACCTGACCGTATCGGCGGCGTCGGTGTGTGTCTGTCGCTCTGTTTCAGGTCCAGGGAACCGACCGCTCCTGGAGTTCGCCGGCGACCGGGCGCTGCATCGCCGCCGCCGGGTCGTCGACGTTCGCAAGCGCCCACATCAGTTTCACCTTGGCCGTCCCGGGGAGGGTGTCGCCGGCTTCGACGACGCCCGCATCGAGCAGATCGCGGCCGGTGTCGTACACGCGGTCGCAGACGCGGCCTTCCAGACACTGACTCGTCATCGCGACGACGACGCCGTCGTCGACCAGCGATTCGAGCACGGGGATGAGATCCGTGTGGACGTGTCCGAGGCCGGTGCCCTCGACGACGAGGCCGTCGAGATCCGCGTCCCGAAGCATCTCGGCGTAGCGGTCGACGTCCATCCCGGGGGTGAACTTCAGGAGGTCGACGTTCTCTTCGAGGTCCAGATGCGTCTCCAGGTCCGTCTCGCCGCGTTCGGCGTACTCGCGGCGGAACGTGACTTCCTCGGCGTCGTAGTCGACTTCGCCGAGCGGTTCGGCGCCGACGGTCTCGAAGGCGTCGCGCCGGGAGGTGTGGTTCTTGCGGACGCGCGTGCCGCGGTGGAGCGCACAGACGTCGTCCGACGTGGAGGCGTGCATACAGACGAGTACCTCCGCGGCGTCTGCTTTGGCGGCCTCGACGGCGCTGACGGCGTTCATCACGTTGTCCGAGGAGGGACGGTCCGCCGAGCGTTGACTGCCCGTGAAGACGATCGGGACGGGCGTATCGAGCATATACGACAGCGCGGACGCGGAGAACTGCATCGTGTCGGTGCCGTGCATCACGACGACGCCGTCCGCGCCGGCACGGATCTCCTCGACGACGGCCTCGGCGAGTTCCTGCCAGACGCCCGGCGTCATATTCTCCGAGAGGATGTTCGTGACGACCCGCCCGCGGTAGTTGGCGCGGCCGGCGAGATCCGGCACGGCCCGAAGCACGTCTTCGGCGTCGAACTGCGCCGTGACGGCGCCGGTGCGGTAGTCGACCGTCGAGGCGATCGTCCCGCCCGTCGAGATGAGCGAGATCGTCGGCAGGTCGTCGTCGAAGTCGATCTCGGAGGGGCCGGACTCCGTCTGTGCGGACTCGACGTCGTAGACGTCGGATTCGAGGACGTCCACGTCGGCGTCCTCGCGCGTGATGCCGACGTTGTACCCGCCGTCGAGTTTGACGACGAGGTGCTCCGACGTCGAGGAGGGCATCAAGACGCCCTCGTTCGTGACGCCCGCGCGTTCGACGCGGACGCGGTCTCCCGGGTTCATACCCCCGGATACCCGGGGCGCGGACTTGAATCCATTCGTTCGCGGCGAGCGAGTGGCACAAGAGTCACGACCCGTCGCAACGATGGTCGTGTATGCAGCGCTCAGAGGAACAGGAAGAACGGACGGTCGACCCCGCGTCGCTGCTCGACGACGACGGAGCCGAGAGTGATAACGCGGGTCCGCGTGACGCGGCCGGCAGATCAGCAGACGACGCGAGCGCGCGCGGTGGGCGGCTTCGGCGCGTACTTCCGTCGGCCCCCGGGTCGCTTCGCTCGCCGTTCTCGATCCGCTCGTTCCTCGTCGTCCTCGCGCTCTCGGTGGTCGGCGTCGTCGCCGGCGGCTCGATCCCGCTCGTGGGGTCGGTCGGTCAGTTCCTCGGGCTGTTCGTCGTCGCCTTCGCGGTCGGGGCCGTCGGCTCGCGGCGGCGCTATCTGGAAGTCGGCCTCGCCGGGGCAATCGCGGCGGGACTCGCGTTCGTTCTCGGGACGCTCACCAGCGTCTTCGCGCCCGTCGCCGTGCGGATCCTCGCGGATTACGGCGTCGCCATCGCCGGCGTCGGGGTCGGCGCCGGACTCCTGGCCTCGCTCGCGGGTCATTACTTCGGTCGCGACCTCCGCGACGGGCTCACCCGGGATGTTTGAGGGACGGCCCGGGAACTGTCCGACACGCACTCCGTGACGGTCGGATTCACTTCGCTTCGGTAGCGTTTTGCCGCCGGCTCCGGACTCGCGAGTATGGCGATACTTCCGGAGGGGTTCAGCCTACCGCCGCTGCCGTATCTCGTACTCCTCGTGGTGGCCGCGGGCGCCGTCGTCGGCGCGGTCTCCCGACGCCGCCCCGCGGTCACGCCCGGTCGCATTCTGGCGTTCGTGCCGTGGATGGTACTCGGTTCGGCGCTGCACGTCCTCTACGTCGAGAACTCGCTCCCGTCTCCGGTCCGCCCGCTCGCTGGAACGCCCGCCGTCTACGTCACCGTCGCGATCGTCGGCGTCGGGGCGTGGGTCGCGGCGGACGCGCTCCTCGACAGCGGGACGGTCGCCCGTGCGCTCGCGCTGGTCGGCGGCGTCCTCGCGCTCGCGTCCGTCGCGGGCGTTTTCGCGGTCGGCGCGGCCGCGGGCACGCTCTCGCCGGTCGTCCCGCTGGCTGGACTCGTCGTCGCGGGCGTCGTCGCGGCCGTGACCTGGCTTCTGCTCACCCGCGCCGTTCCCGATGTCCGGGCGACGGGCTCGGTCGGTGCGTTCGCGGTCTTCGCGCACGTCCTCGATGGGGTTTCGACCGCTGTCGGCATCGACGTACTCGGGTTCGGCGAGCGGACGCCGCTCTCGCGAATCATCATCGAGTTCGCCGCCGGGCTGCCGACCGAACCGGTGCTGGGTGCGGGGTGGCTGTTCGTCCTCGTCAAGATCGCGATCGTCTCGCTTCTCGTGTGGCTCTTCGCGGACCTGATGGAAGAGGACCCGACGCAGTCGCAGTTGCTCCTCGGCTTCGTCGGTGCCGTTGGCCTCGGGCCGGCGGTGCACAACATCCTGCTCTTTACCATCAGCGCGCCGGCGTAACTGCGCTACCTCGCAGGACGACGCTGTCTGATACCCTGACCACGCGCGCCCGCGAGCCACGCCCGAGCGCTTTTGTGAACTGAGGGCGTCTCCCCGAGAAATGTCACGCGTCATCTGCGCCGGCCACCTGAACTGGGACGTGACCCTCCGCGTCGACGCGCTGCCCGACCCTGACGGCGAGGTGGCCGTCGACTCGCGACGCTGCGGCGGCGGCGGCAGCGCCGCGAACGTCGCCAACGGCCTCGCGGACCTCGAGGTCGACTCGTCGCTCCTGGGTAGCGTCGGCGACGACGAACACGGGCGAACGGCGCGGTCGGAACTGGCGGACAACGGCGTCGACGTCTCCCACGTCGTCACCAGCGAGGAACTGGAGACGTCGACGAAGTACATCGTCGTCGAGCCCTCGGGCGAAGTGATGGTGCTCGGCTGTCCCGGCGCCAACGAGGCCTTCTCGGCCGACGACCTCCCCGACGCGGCGCTCGACGGGGCAGACCACCTCCATATGACGAGCCAGCGGCCCGAGACGGCGACCCGTCTGGCCGAGCGCGCCGCCGAACACGGCGTTCCGGTCAGCTTCGACCCCGGCCGCCGAATCGACGACCGGGGGTACGGTCCGGCGATCACGTCGGTCGATTACCTCTTCTTGAACGACCGCGAGGCCGCACTCGCGCTCGATGCGTTCGATCTCACCGAGCAGACGCTCGTCCTCAAGCACGGCCCAGAGGGGGCCGAGATACGGGACGGCGAGCGGCGCGAGGCGCATCCGGGCTACCCGATCGACGTCGTCGACACGACCGGCGCGGGCGACGCCTTCGCGGCGGGGTTCCTCGCCGCGCGTGTCGAGGGCGCCGGCGACCAGCGCGCGCTCGCGGTCGCGAACGCCTGCGGCGCGCTCGCGTCGAAAGCCCCTGGCGCGCGGACGTCGCTGACGTGGGACGACGTCCGGGCGTTCCTCGGGGAGTGACGCCGGACCTCTGCGGTGTGAGTTCGGACCGCCATCGGTGACCCGAAACAGGGGTGTTTTTGCCACCGGACGCGGGAGGTGTGATCGATTGTGACGTTCGTGCTCGTCGCTGCCGCCGCACTCGGGAACGCGATCCCGGTCGTAGCCGAGCGTATCGGGTCCGTTTCACTCGTGACGGACACGGGGGGGATCATCGATGGCGGCGCAGCGTACTTCGTCGTCGCCTGTGCGCTCTGTGGCCTCCTGGCCGCCGTGGTGATGGACGTCCCGATGTCGAAACAGGAAGACGGATTCACGCCCGCGTACGTCGCCGCCGCCGTCGTCCGTCGGGTCGCGCCCGAGAAGGTCTCGCTCTCGGAGGCGATCGCAGTGCACCACGCCACCGGCGCCCTCGCGGGCGTGCTGTACGCGCTGCTGTATCTCGTGGTTTCGATCGCCATTCCCGGACTGCTCAGGATCGGCGGCGTGGATCTGCTCCCGCATCTGGCCGCCACGGTCGGCGTCTCCGCGTTCGTCTATGGCTTTTTCGCGCACGTCGTCCTTCCGCGTGCCGGCCGCCGGATCTACGAGGAGCGCTCGACGGCAGTCCGGGGCCAGTGGCTCCGGTCGACGTTCGTCTTCGCCGCCGTTGTCGCGGTCGCGACGCCAGCGTTGACGACGCTCCTCTAGGCGCGAGGGCCGATGGCGTTCCGCCGAGCGCCCGCGGCGACGACGCGGACGGTCGGCGCGTTCCGTCGCCGCGCGATCGGCCGGTGACCGCGTCGTTTTTCACCGTCTCCCGCGAGCAATCGGATATGGCGAAACAGCCGCACCTCCTCGTCGAATCGGGCGACGTTCACGACACCGCGCTCATTCCTGGTGACCCCGGTCGCGTCGACCGGATCGCGAGTCAGTGCGAAGACGCCGAGACGGTCGCCGAAAACCGCGAGTACAAGGTCGTGAACGCCACCTACGAGGGCGTGCCGCTGACGATCTGTTCGACGGGGATCGGCTGCCCCTCGGCGGCGATCGCCGTCGAGGAACTCTCCCGCGTCGGCGTCGAGACGGTGATCCGCGTCGGGACGACGGGCGCGCTCCAGTCCGGGATCGAGATCGGGGATATGGTCGTCGCGACCGGCGCGGCGAAAGAGGAGGGGACCTCCAAGCGCTACGAGGACGCCGTCATTCCGGCCGTCCCCGACTACGACGTGCTCTCGGCGCTCGTCGACTCCGCCGAGGCGAACGACGAAGACGTACACGTCGGGCCGATCGTCTCCGACGACGCGTTCTACAACGAGACCGACGCCTACGTCGACGACTGGGAGGACGCGAACCTCCTCGCCGTCGAGATGGAAGCCGCCGCGGTGTTCTCGATCGCGCGACGGAAGGGGATGGCCGCCGGCGCGATCTGCACCGTCGACGGCAACCTCGTCGAGGGGACACAGAAGGGCGCCGACTCCGACGCCGAACTCCCCGAGAAGGCGAAGAACAACGTCGAGCGGGCCATCTCGCTCACGCTGGACGCCGTCGTCGATCTCGCGTAGGCGATGTTCGGACGGCGTCTCCTCGACGCGGCGCTCGAAGCGCTCGCCGCGGCGCGGAACCGCCTCCGACGGATCGAGCGGCGAGAGGCGTCTGAACTCCGCCGCTGGGTCCAGAACACGGGCAATCTGTTACACCTCTCGATCGTCCTCTTCATCCCGGTCGTCATCGGATTCGTCACGTACCTCTCCAATCAGGTCCAGACGCTCTCGTTCCTGCTGTTCCCGCCGCTGGCTTCCGGGACCTACACGCTCGTTTCTGATCCCGAAGGTCAGTACGCCGACCCGCTTCGGTTCGTCGCGAGCCTCACCGCCGGCGCGCTCTGCGGCCTCGCGGCGTACACGGCGACGACGTGGGCGTACGGCCCCATCGAAACGGGGATCGTCCACCCCGAGAGCGCGGCGCTCGCGATCTTTCTCACCGGTCTCGTCACCTGGGCGGCGCGCATCGAGGCCCCCTCGGCGTTCTCGACGGCGCTCCTCGCGCTCGTGACCGGCGACGTGGAACCGGTGACATACGTCGCTAGCATCTTCCTCGCGGCGACGGTGGTCGCGACCGCGTTCGTCGTCTGGCGCGAGGAGTTCTACGAGAAGCGCGCGCAGTACCTCTACGAGACCGTCCACGGCGACGACCACGTGCTCGTCCCGATGCGGGGCGAGACAGCCGAGCGGACCGCGCTCTTCGGCGCCCGGCTCGCGGCCGCCCACGAGGCTGGTAAGGTCGTCCTCTTCGACGTGCTCTCGACGGCGGAAGCCGAGGCCACGGAAGCTGAGGCTGTGGAAGCTGAGGTTGCGGACGCCGACACCAGCGCGGAATCGGCCGCCTCGATGGCCGGAGGCGAGGATGCGACCGCAACGACAGCGGCGGAGACGACCGGAGAACGCGGCGACGACACCGACGCACCCGTGGCGAACGAGTCCGTCCAGCGACTCGAACGGTGCGCCGACGTCATCCGCACGCGCGTCGGCGTCCCCTGCGAGGTCGTCGTCGTCGCCGGCGAGCCGGTCTCGGCGACGGTCGAGGCGGCGCGGAACGCAAACTGCGACCTCGTGGTGACGCCCTACGAGGAGGACCGCGGCACGCTCTCGGGCTACGTCAGCGGTATCTTCGACAGCGACCTCGACGCGGTGGCGTTCCGGTCGGTCTCCGATCGTCGCCGCTGGAACCGCGTGCTCGTCCTCGTGGCCCGCCCGGGCGACGTCGCTCACGGGATGGTCGATTTCGCGACCCGCCTCACCGGACAGCGCGGGACCGTGAGCGTCACTACCTGCATCGGGGGCGAGGTCGAGCGCCGCCCGGCGGAACGCCGGCTCGACCGCCTCGTCGAGACCGTCGAGGGGAACATCGAGACGCGCGTCGCTCGCTCGCCCGTCGACGAGTTCATCGCCGCCAACGCCGACAACTACGACCTCCTCGTCATCGGCTCTAGCGGCGAGCGATCGCCGGCCTCGCGGTTCGTCTCTCCGCCGACGTTCGAGCGCGTTCAGCACCTCGATTGCGACGTCGCCGTCTTCGACAGAGGTCGCTGATTCGACGCGTCGTGATCAGTGATCGGAGTCGGCGTCGCCGCTGCGTTCGCTGCCATTCTCGTCGTCTCCATCAGCGGCTTCACTAACGGCTGCGGCGGCAGCCTCCAGGTCTTCGTCGCCCTCGGCTCCCAGCAGGCGCTCTTCGAGCGCTTCGGCCCCGTGGCCGCCGAGCGCGGACTCCGCGAGGAAGTGCGCGCCCAGCGTCGCCGGACTAATGACGGTGTCGGCACCGGCGCGCTTCAGCTTGTTCACGTTCTCGCGCTGCGTCGCGGCCGCGACGATCGTCACCTCGGGATTGAGCTGGCGCGCGGTCAGAATCGCGAGCGCGTCCTCGGCGTCGTTGTTCGTCGCCGCGACGACGGCCTGTGCGACCTCGACCTTCCCCCGTTGCTGGGCCTCCTCGTCGCTCGGATCGTCAGTGAGGACGGTGTAGCCGCGGTCCGAGAGCCGCCGGGCGCGCTCCTCGTCGGGGACGACGACGAGCACGTCGGCCTTCGAGGAGAGTTCTTCGAGAATCGGTTCCGTCAGGTCCCCGAAACCGAGAACGAGGACGTGGTTTTCCAGTACGTCGAGTTGTTCTTCTGTCATACGTCCGAGTGCTTTCGAGAACTGCGCTTCGATGAGTGGGGTGAAGACGACACCGAGGACGACCGCGAACGACGAGACCGTCACGAGCAACACCGACAGCGCGAACAGTTCGCCGACCGCCGAGCGCGGCGTGATGTCGCCGTAACCGACGGTGCTGCCGGTGACGAGCGAGAAGTAGAACGCGTCGAGGAGCGTGCTCACGCCGTTGAACTCCTCCTGTAAGGCGTACGCCCCGACGGTCCCGTAGCCCTGTGCGCCGGCGAGCGCCGCCAGCGACGCGATCTGCGTCGTCGACAGCGACAGTTCGCGGTCGAACGCGCGGAAATTCACTCCGACGACGAGCAGCGCCAGCACCGAGAGGGCCACGAGCGGTAGCGACAGCTCCGAGGACTGCAGGACGCCCTGAGCGGCCGTGATCGGAAACAGGAAGAGCGTCGCATACCACGCCGCGCGGAGGCGTCGCCGAAGCCCGAACGCGCTCACGAGGAGCAGGAACCCGGTCAGCGTCCCCGTGAAGGCGGTGATCTGGCGGACGACGCCGGAGACGACAACGCCGAACAGCTGAAAGTCCGCCGTGCCGCCGACGCCGATGTTGGCGATGCCGGTCACGACGGCGAGGACACCGACGAAGAACGTCAGTACGACTGACGCGCGTGCGCCGATCCAGTCCCGCGAGAGCGCCATATCTCTCTCTCCGTCGTCTCTGGGTTAATAGTCTCGTCATTTTCCTCGCGCGACCGCTTCACGGCTTCCGGAAGGCGATGCAGCGACAACTGTAAATCGTCGGGCCGAGAGGTGCCGTCGATGGCGTCGCTCCCTGTCGAGGTCCTCTACGGACTCTACCTCGGCGTGTTGACCGGACTCGTCCCCGCGCTCATCGCGTGGCTGCTCGGGTTCGGGTTCAAATACTTTACCGGAATTACGATCCCGGGGCTGGCGGTCGTCGGCCTCGGCGTCGCGATCGCGGGACTCAACGGCGGTCTCCTCGCGCTCGCGGACCCCTCGCTTACCGGGTCGACGAACCAGTTGCGGCTCACGATCGCCTTGCTCGTCGTGCTGATGGGGACGCTGTACGCCCACGCACAGGGCGATAAGATGGGGGCGGCACTCCCGAAGCGGCTCAACCTTCGGGAACTCACGAAGCGGACGCTCTCGACCGACGTCGTCGAACTCGTCGGCGGGCGCGGGCAGGTCCGCATCAGCGTCGTCGGGGACGTCGGCGACGTCGAGGGGTATCCGCCGCTCCCCGAGGCGCTCCACGAGTCGATCCGCGCGGAGACGTGGACGTTTCCGGCCGACCTCCCGCTCGTCGAACTGGAATCGCGCGTCGAAGCCGCGCTCCGGACCGAGTACCACCTCGTCGAAGTCGCTGTGACGCTCGACGAGCGCGGCCGGGCGACGGTCGCGGCCGCGCCGCCGACGAGCGGGCTCTCGAAGCACCTCGATCCCGGGGAGCGGGCCGTCTCGGTCGACGCGCTGATCCCGACGGGCGCGGCGCGTGGCGACGAGGTGACCGTTCTGGCGGACGGCGGGCAGTTCGACGCGCGACTCCTCGGCGTCGTCGACGGGGGAACGACGCCGACTCCGTCCGGGGATACCGAGACCGACACGACTGACGAGGCGGCCACCGACGGCGGCGACGCGGACCTCCCGCCGGAGTCGCCGTCGCTACCCAGGGCCGTCGGCGGTCGCGCCCGAGTCACGCTCGCGACCGATCGGCAGACGGCGACCTCGCTGCTCGGAGCGGACGACGTCCGCCTCGCCGTCCGTTCGCGAGGGAGCCGCCGGGAATTCGAACTGGTCGGACTCCTGCGCCGGACGGGCAAGCGATTCCGGCGCGTCACGGTCAGCGACCGGAGCGAACTGGCTGATACGACGCTCGGTGAGGCGTCGGTCCGGGATACCTACGGCGTGGCGGTGCTGGCGGTCAGACACGGCGGATCGTGGGCTATCGCCCCGCGCGGTACGCGGTCGATCACCGCGGGCGACGACCTCGTCGTCGTCGGGAGCACGTCGGAGCTCGATCGGTTCGCGGAGGTGGCGTCGTAATGTCCTCAGTTAGCGTCGCGCTCACAGCGCCCCTCCAACTCGGCGACACTATCCCGGCGGACCCGTCGTTGATCGGCGCGCTCACTCGGGTGGTCGGGCTCGCAGCAGTCGCTGCGATAGTCGCTGCCGCTGCCGCGGTCGTCTATCGCTGGTACACGCGCGAGGAGATCCCGGCGTGGCTGGCGACGCTCACGGGGGCGTCCGGCGTCGCGCTGTATCTCAACGCCGTGGGCCTCTTCCAGCAGGCCGTCGGATCCGACCCGGCGGCGGTGTTCGACCCGATGGTCGTCCTCGTCAACGCGGCGGCGCTCGGCGCGGCAATCGTCGTCTCGCCAGCCGGACGCGCGGTCGGCGATCGGCTCACCACGAGCGCGTTCGCCGTCGTCGGCGCCCGCGAACTCGACACCGAAGTCAGCCGGCTCGTGAGCAACGTCGGGCGCGTCCGCGCCGTCGAACTCCCGGAGGTCGAATCCGACGTCGACGACATCGAGGGCTACGAGCCGGTCCCGGCGGCGACGAAGGACGCGCTCGCCGGGAAGACGCTGCTCGTCCCCCGCAATCTCCGCGGTGACGCCCTCCGCGACCGGGTCGTCGCGCGCATCAAGGAGGACTACGGCGTGGGCTACGTCGACCTCGAACTCGACGACGACGGCACCGTCACGCGGCTCGGGTTGGGCCGGCGCGTCGCGGGGCTCGGAACGACGCTCGCCCCCGGCTTTGCCGCCGTCGCGGTCCGAGCGGACCCCGGGGCGGGCGCGTCGGCGGGCGACGCCGTCCAGTTGTGGCGGCGGACCGAGGCAGGTGAGGGCGCGGTGGAGAGCGCGAGCGGGACCGCAGCGCGCGTCGCGAGCGGCGAGCTCCGGGCGGTGACCGGCGACGTTGCCACCGTCGTCGTCGACGAGGCGGACGCCGAAAACCTCGATCCCGCGGCGTCCTATCGACTGCTCACGCTCCCCAGCGACCCCGGCGCGGAGCGGGAGTTCACCTCGCTGCTACGCGCGGCCGACGAGACGATGGACGTCGTCACCGTCGGCGCCGGGAGCGACCTCGACGGGACGACGGTCGGCGACGTCGACGCCACTGTCGCCGCCGTGCGCCCCACGCGTGGGGCGATCGAACCGATTCCGGCGCGGAGCCGCACGCTCGCCGCCGGCGACGCGCTCTATCTGGTCGCCCGCCCGGAACGTCTGCGCGACGTGGCAACGCTCGCAGCGGCGTAACGCTCAACTCGCCCGGCGCGCGAGTGGAAGTATGCACACGGTCAACTGGCGACTGTTCGCCGACCTCGCCGAGGTGGCGGGCGGACGCGAACACGCCGTCTCTGTCGAGGCTGAGTCGACGATCGGCGACGCACTCGACGCGCTCTTGGCTGACTGTGAGGGACTCGGCGACCGGATTCTCGACGGCGAGGACCTCGCGGACGACGTGAATCTGATGCAGAACGGCTCGCCGGCGGATCTCTCGGCGTCGGTGGCCGACGGCGACGAACTCGCGATGTTCCCGCCCGTGACCGGCGGGTCAGCGCGCTGACGGGCGGCGATCGCCGATACGAGGAAAAACGGCGCGGCGACTACGACAGCCACTCCTCGGGCTTGGTGTCGTAGTCGACGTCCGACGCCTGAATCCGCTCTTCTAGCTCGGGGTCGAGTTCGAATTCGTCGAACGAGTCGCCGTCGTAGCGGATTCGAACGCCGGCTTCGGTCGGTTCGGGCTCGCGGTTCCGCCGCCGAGCGACTTCGACCTCGTGTTCGTCGAACTCCTTGCGGATCGTCATCAGATTCACCGGGCGCCCCCACAGCTCGTGGATGCGTTCGAGCACGTCGCGTGCTTCGCCGATGTCGAGCATAATGCCGTTGTAGCGGTGCCCGAGCAGCAGTTCGCCACGGTTCTCGAAGTTGTCGTCGAAGACGGCGATCGTCGGCTTCCCGAAGTTGGTGAACTGCAGGAGAAGCTTCTTTTTCACGTCGGCGTGGTCCGTCGACGCCACGCGGAAGTCCCCCGTCGCGCGGGTGTACTCGTAGGTGAAGTAGTGGTTCTCCTCGACGAACTCCGGCGAGAGGAACGCGTCGACGAACGTCACGTCGTTGTGACTCCGGCGGACCTCCCGCATCCGGTCCCAGCCGGCCGTCTTGTCGACGTCGTCGATAGCCTCCTCGACGCTCGCGTACTTCTCGTCGTCGAACATGTATCTGGAGAGCTGTTCGAGTTCCGAGCGGCGGATGCGACGCAGGAAGCCGCGGTACTGCGGTTTCAGGAGCGAGAAGTGCCGCTCGGCGAGTCCCTCGTAGGTGAGGACCTTCCACGGGTAGCGGTCGACGTCGACGGCATCCGGATCCGACAGCGCCCGGTCCAGCGACTCCCAGTCGACGCGCGGGTCGTCCTCGGGCAGCGCAGCGAGGTCGTCGATGGTGTCGCTTCGGACCGTGTCGATCGCCGCCGGCGGTTCGAGCAGCGACTGCACCCGCTCGAAGTCGACGGCGTCGTGGAAGTTCCGCCAGGTAATCCCCTCGACGCGGAGCAGCTTGTCCGCCACCTCGCGCCGGTTGGTCGTGTTCTCGACGTACTCCCACAGCTCCTTCCCGAGCTTGTAGGGGTTCATCCCCGGCGAACCCAACACCCGCGATTGGTGATCGGCGTAGGTGAGGAACTCGTCTTCGCCGGCAAAGCGCTCCTCGCCCATCATCAGCGACTCCCAGAAGGCGGCCCACCCCTCGTTCATCGTCTTCGTCATCTTCTGGGGGGCGAAGTAGTACGCCTCCCGGCGGAGCAAGTCGAGGACGTCCTTCTGCCAGGACTCCATCTCGACGGCTTCGCCCGCCTCCTCGTCGTAGACCGTCGCGTGCTCGCGGAGGAACCCGAGCACGTCCGAGCGCGGGTGATCGAGGTCGGCCGCGGCGGCTTCCGCCTCCGCGAGGTCGTCGAGCCACTCGTCGTCGAAGACGGCCTCTCTGACCGCCGCAGAGAGGTCCATCCCGTCGAGTCGCTCCCGGAGGTCCTCGGGCTGGGTCCGGCCGGTATCGGGGTCGGCGCTCAGGGGTCGGTGTTGGTCGATCGTATCCTCTAAGCACGTGACGGCGTCGACGAAGCGCTCGACCGCCTCGCGGTCGATGTCGGAGTCGTCGACGTACCGCTGGATGGTCTCGGCGTGCCGTTCGAGCATCGCCGCGGCGTCGAGGTCGTTGTCGCCGGAGAACCGGCTGAACCACTCGTTGTTGCGGAAGAAGTCCGCGTGGGCCTCGACGTGGGTGATGACCGCCTTCTGGTCGGCCAGCGTGTTCGACTCCTGCAGGAAGGCGTGGCTCGGGTCGTCGTTGTTGACGATCTCGAAGGCCTTGCCCATCCCGAACTGGTCTTGTTTCTGCTGGCGGTCGTAGGTCATCCCCCAGCGCCAGTGCGGATACCGCCGCTGGAACCCGCCGTAGGCGATGAGCTGATTCATCTCGTCGTAGTCGACCACCCAGTAGTTCACCGGGTAGGGGTCGAGTCCGAGTTTCCGGGCGAGCGCGGCGGCCTCCCGGACCGGCTCTTCGAGCCGCTCGGCCTCCTCGCGTGCCGCCCGTCTGAAGCGTCGCAATCTGGTGGTCATAGTGTGTGTTGTGTGATTGGTTGAGTGGTGTCGGCGCGCATCGTCACGAGGTCTCCGCCTTGGCCTTCGCCGACGCCGGCTGGAGGATCTCGTAGATCGCGTCGGTGACGTCCTCGGGCGAGCCGACGGACGCGACGACGACGTCGCCGTCGTCCGCGAAGGCGCGATCGACCTCCTCGGCGTGCGTCGCGTTGATCGCGGTGCCGCCGGGCTGGGTCTCCACGTACGCGTGGCGGTTCGCCGGGATGTCCCGCATCAACGGGATCACCCGCTCGGTCGTGTCGTTCGAGGAGTTCTCGGAGTCGCCGGCGGCGAAGACGTAGCGGTTCCACTCCGCCCAGGGGTACTGCTCTTCGAGGACCTGCTTCGCCAGTTCGTACGCGCTGGAGATGCGCGTGCCGCCGCCCGAGCGGATGCCGAAGAACTCCTCGCGGTCGACCTCCCAGGCGTCGGCGTCGTGGGCGATGTAGACGAACTCGGCGTTGTCGTACTTCCCCTGGAGGTACCAATCCAGCGGCGTGAACGTCCGCTCGACGAGTTCGCGCTTCGTCTCGCGCATCGAACCCGAGACGTCGCGAATGTTGACGACGACGACGTTCTTCTGCTTTTTCTCCTCGATCTCGGGATGCCGGTAGCGCTCGTCGTCCCGGCGGAACGGGATCTCGCGGAGCCCGCGCCGTCGGATGCGCTGGACGGCCGTGCTGCGCTCGACGTTGTCGGTCATCTCCTCGAAGGAGTCCCAGCGGCCCCGCTCGTCGTCCGGAATCTTGTCCCACTCGGACTCGATCCACGGGAGCGAGACGAGGATGTTCTCCTCCCGGCACCAGCGGTAGACCGACTCGGGCGTCTCGCCCGCGACTCGCATCGCCTCGCGGACGAACTCCTCGTCGAAGTCGGTCGCGAGCTTCCGCTTGAGTCCCTGTTTGAACAGCCGTTCGAAGTCGAGCGTGCTGTTGGGGCCGGTGCGGGTGACGTCGGTGAAGTCGCCCTCGATCTCCTCGATCACTTCCTTCCCTTTGGGTTCGAGATCGAGACCGAGCTCCTCGTCGAGTTCCTCGGCGAACTCCTCGGGGTCCATCTCGTAGTAGCCGTGCTCGCCGCCCTCCTCGCCGGGTTCGCCGTCCTCGTCGCCGTCGCCGTCCCCGTCGCCGGGTTGCGGCTGTGGCTGGCCGACGGGCTGGCCGACGTCTGGGGTGCCGCCCTGTCCCTGGCCGACGCCGCCGCGGTCGAGTTGGTCGTACTTGAACTCCGGTAAGTCGACGACCTTGATCGGAATCTCGATCTCGTCGGAGTTCGAGCCGCTGAGATCCCCGTATCGAATGAACGATTCGAGGTCTTCGCGGCGCTCTTCGCCCACTTCGCGGAATCGTTCGAGGTCTTCTCTCAGTCCCATCGGTGGCGCACCTCACGCATCACTGCGCGGCTCGTCAGTTCGGCCGACGCCGGCGTGTAGCCGCGGGCCGTCAGTTCGCTGATCGTCTGTGCTTTCAGCCGCGCCGTCTCCGTGTTCTCCGGCGGGTCGTCCCACTGCGCGGGGTCGAAGTCCTCGTAGAGCCGTTTGACGTCGTCCCAGTCGTAGGTGTCGAGCACCGATCGGATCACCGGAATCTCCGAGAGGTCGACGTCGTCGACGGTGAACCCGGCGTCGCGGTTCTCCCACGCGTAGCGGTTCAGCGCGGTGATGATCTTCTCGCGGCGGAACTCCTCGACGGAGTCGGGCGGGCGGTTTCCGAGGTAGTCGTCGTCGTCGAACCGACCGAGCTGTTCGGTCTCGAAGAGCTTCATCAACAGCGGATCGGGATCGACCGGTCCGCGCTCGGTCTCGATCTGCTCGTCGCCGTCCCACGCGTAGACGTGCTCGACGTACTCTGCGACCGTCTCGCGTTCGACCGAGCGGTCCGCGAGCAACGCAGCGAGCACGTCGGACTCCTGTCTGTCGAGAACGTACTCCTTTGCCAGCGTTACGCGGTCCTCGTACTCCGCGCGCTCCGAGCGGGAGAAGACGGGGGCGTCGTGGAGGCCGGCAGCCATCGCGTCGAGTACGTCCTCGGGCAGGACCACGTGTTCGACGGCGAGGTCGGTGTGCCAGCGGTCGGTCTCCTCGTGCAGCAGGTCCGCGATGACGTCCCGGGTGAACGTGACGGGGACGCCGTGGATCCCCTCGCCGTCGCCGTCGAAGTCGAACTCGTCGACGCGCGTCCGGTCGTCGCCCTCCTGAACGTAGCCGAAGTCGAAGAGCAGCGCCTTGTCGACGAGGTCGTAGCCGGCGGGGACGTCCTCGCTGTCGAGTCGGGTGAGCACGCTGTACATCGCGGCCGCCTCCACAGCGTGCGGCGCGAGTTCTCTGGCCCGCACCGACCCCGGCGCGTTCTGCACGTCGACGACGAGCGGCGCGCGGACGCGCTCGCGGAGTTCGTCTTCGTCTTCGACGTCCCAGACGGCCGTTTCGTCGGTGAGCTCCCGACGGATCAATTCCGCCTCCAACGAGACGTTCGTGAGGTAGCGGAACTCGTGTTTGTCGAGCCGGCGCTTGAGCGCCTTCAGCGGGTCGCGACCGTTCCGGTCGGCGTACTTGTCGAGTTCGGCGTCGAGGTCGGGGTTCGAGATGATGACGAGCTGGGTGTCGACGTCCATCCCGATTCCCTTATCCAGCTTGACGTGTCCCTCGTCGGGGACGTTCAGGAGCTTCTGGAGCAGGTCCGCGTGCTGGGCGGCGTCCTCGACGATCGTGAGGAGGCCGTTGCCCTGCGAGAGCACGCCGTCGTAGCTGAACGCCTGGGGGTTCTTCCGCCCGCGCGAGTCGAGTTCGCGGAGCATCCCCGGCATCCACGACCCGACGAGGCGCTCTTTGGGCGAGCCGTCGTCCTCGGAGTGGAGGACGCCGATACCGCGCCCGACGTCGACGACGTAGTTCTTCACGCGCAGGTGCGAGGGGTCGGTCACCGCCGAGAACAACTCCCGGCGCCCGTTGCGGCGGTACTTCTCCTCTAAGAACTCGTAGGCCTCCCGGCAGAACGGGTCGAGTTCCTCGTCGACGGCGATGGGGACGTGATCGCCGGACTGGCGGTTCAGTTCCGACAGGAGGTCGCTGCGAACCGCCGACGGGAAGACAGACAGCGGGTGCGACTGTACCGGGCTCTCGTACCAGTCGGACTCCTGTTCGGGCGCGGTCGACTCGCCGCCGTACGAGAGGCCGCGGGTGTCGCTGGCGGCGGCGACGTTCCACTCGACGGTGTAGCGCCGGCCGGCGTCGGTCTTCGAGTACGCGCGCAGGCCGTTGATGAGACAGCGCTTGAGCTCGGACTTTCCGGTCGCGGTCGGGCCGTCGAACCAGAGGATCTTCTCGGACTTCCCCCGGTCGGCGGCGATCGTCCGGAGGTCGTCGACGAAGCGGTTCAAGACCTCGGTGTTGCCGAGGACGGCGTGTTCGCCGTCGTTCGCGGGGTCGTCGAAGAAGCGGTAGCGCTCGCGCGTCTCCCCCTCTTCGAGAACCGTTCGCGTTCCCATCGACTCGATCGCGTCCAGCAGGTACTTCGAGGCGTGGGCGGCGATCGACGGTCGCTCGAACGCGGCATCGACGTACGCCTCCAGGCTCATCGGCTCCTCGTAGGTACCGCGGAGGTGGTCGTCTGCGGTCTCGACGTAGTCCTTCGCGGGGTTTGGGTTGTGGGCGGTCATCTTACTCTTCCAGTTCGCTCTTTGCCACCTCCGCGCCGGCGAACTCGAGCACTTCGCGGGCTCCCTCCGGGGAGTAGCCCTGGTCGATCAGGGCGTCGATCCACGCGCTGCGCTCGTCGTCGTCGAGTTCGTTCGCGCTGACCAGCGCCGAGAAGTTGATGTTGTGTTTCTTGTCTTCCCAGAGTTTGCGTTCCAGCGCGCGGCGGAGTCGGTCGTTGTCCTGCGGGTCGAAGGAGGTCCCGTCGCGGGCGCGGCGGGAGACCCAGTTCGAGACCTCCTGGCGGAAGTCGTCCTTCCGGTCTTCGGGGATCTCGAGTTTCTCCTCGACCGAGCGGAGGAACGTCTCGTCGGGGTCCTGCTCGCGCCCGGTGAGTTCGTCTTCGACGGTGGCGTCGTCGATGTACGCCATCACGTGATCCATATACTTCTCGCCCTGCCGCTGGATCTCTTCGAGATCGTACGCGAGCGCGTGCCGCACGTCCTCGATGGCGCGCGCCTTGTACTCCTCGCGGACGAGTTCGAGGTAGCGGTAGTAGCGGTCGAGGTTGTCCTCGGGGATCGACCCGTGGTTCTCCAAGTTGGCCTCGAAGTGCGAGAACACCGACAGCGGCGAGAGGTACGACCGGTCGCGGTGGGTCGAGTCCATAATCGCCTCGGCGATCTCGTCGCCGATGAACCGCGCGGAGACGCCGTCCATCCCCTCGCCGATGTCGGCTTTCTCCTCGCCGCTCTCGCGGATTTTTCGGACGTCGACGTCGTCGCCGTCGTCGATTTCGCCGTTGTACGCCTTCGCCTTCTGCACGAGCGAGACGTTGCCGTCGGGTTCGGTGATCCGGGTGAGCACGCCGAACAGCCCCGCCATCTCTAAGGCGTGCGGTTCGATGTGCATATCCGGGACGTCGGCGTTCCGGAGCATCTTGCGGTAGATTTCGGCTTCCTCGTCGTACTCTAACACGTACGGGAAGTCGATCCGCTTGGTCCGGTCGTTGAACGCCTCCATCTTCTCGTCGCCCTTCTTCTCTCTGTATTCGGGCATATTCGTCCGCCCGACGATCACCTGGTCGATGTCGATCCGGGGGTTGTTCTTCGGCTTGATCGTCTGCTCCTGGGAGGCGTGCAGGAAGTCATAGAGGAACTCCCGCTGGAGCTTCAGCAGCTCTTCGCCGGAGAAGAGCCCGCGGTTGGCGTTACAGAACGCCCCGGAGTAATCGAACGCGCGCGGGTCGGACTCGCCGTAGACGGCGAGTTTCGAGTAGTTGACGTCGCCGGTGAGTTCGGTCTCGTCTTGGTTCTTCTTGTCCTTCGGCTCGAACGTCTCGACGCACTGCCGCTTGTTCTCGGAGGCGACGAGGCGGACGATCTCGACGTGGTTCTCCAAGACGGCCTGGAGGTCGTCGTCGTAGGACGCAAGCAGCGAGTCGAGATAGAACTCCGAGGCGGGGTCGAGCGTCTGGTCGTTCCGGATCGTGTACGGCGCGTCCAGTCGCTCGTTGAGGCGCGCGAGGACCTCGTCGCGCTGCTCTTGTGGGAGGAGGACCAGCGGGTCCTGATTCATCGGGGAGGTGACGACGTCGTCCTCGGGGTCCTGATCGCGGATGACGTCGCAGAGGTTCGTCCACCGGAAGGTGTACATCCGCCCCGCGTCCGTCGCGGTGTAATCCTCGAAGTAGCGTCGGACCATCCAGTCGAAGTGCGATTTCCCGGAGCCGACCGGGCCGAGGAGGAGTTTGATCCGCTTCTCGGGACCGAGTCCGCGCGCACCGGATTTCACCTTGTTCACGAACTCGTGAATCGACTCGTGGACCTCCCGTCCGTAGAAGGTGTTTTCACCGTCGTGGAGCGGATCTTCGGCGGCCATCCGATACTCGACGACGCCGGCGTCCTCGTCGTAGTCGGTGCCGTAGTGGTCGAACATATCGGCCACGCGCTGGTGGGCGTTTCTGGCGATACGCGGGTCTTCGTACACCGCGTCGAGGTACCACTCGAAGCGCTTCGCTTCGCGAAGGTCCGAGGGAACCGAGTCCTTGTATTGCCGACTCAGGGATTCGAGGGTTTCTCTGTCACCGTTCATTGTTTGTCCGTCTCGGGGAGCGACGCCGCGTCTCCCTGGCGCGTGGCGAGGGTAGACGCGCACGGACGCGATGGCGCGCTCGTGGCAAGTATGGTATGATTACACATACCAATCAGCACGCGCGCGGCGAGACGTCATCGGGCGACAGCGACCAGGCGGCGACAGGGCGACAGAACGTCGGGATTCAGCGGGCGGTGCGCGTACAGGCGGTCGCTCGATCCGATTGACCGAGACTGAGAGTGTGTGAGTGATCGACACACATAAGCCTTCCCTCGATTTGGGGGGCGATACCTGGGAACTGTCCGGCCACAACGCGACGATATATGTATCCGGGAACCCGAAGACGGAGTATGGAGGACCGCCCGCGACCGGCGAGAGACGACGAACGCGACGGCGCGGCAGACGACGCTCCCGAGAGCCCCCCATCCGGTTGGACCCTCTGGAACGACGAGCCACAGGGCCGCCGTATTCTGGTGTTTCGGCCGGACGTATTCAACGAACAGAACGGCCTTCCCGCGGAGTGTCTCCCGACGATTATGATCTCGAACGGGTCGCGGGCCCGCCGTCCCGGTGCTTCCCAGATTCCGACGACCACCTGGCACGTCGTCCTCACGCTCGAACCGGAGATCGAGGCAGTAGCCGAGTCGTACGACAGCCGCGCCGCCGCACTCGCGGGCGCGAACGACCTCGCCCGCCGCTTCGCCGACGGCGACGTCGACTACCGCGCGGCGTATCAGATCCCGCGCGAGACCTACTTCGAGCGCCTCGACGAGGTCGTCGGCGCCGGCGAGTGAGCGTATTCGGTCAGATTACCACGCCACAAACTGGTCCCTACCACTGCGCGAACGGCGTTCCGCCCGCGACACGTTCGACGTACTCTCCCTGCATCTCGCTGATCGCCGCCGGCAGCGACGCCCCGTCTTCGACCGCTTCGCGGACCCTCGTTCGCTTCCACGCGCTCGGCGAGGTGTGCGCCGCATCGCGCCGCGCCTCGATCGGTCCGAGTGCCCACTCGGTCGCGTCCGCACCGACGCCGAGTGCGTCGAGGCCGCGACGTGCGAGTGCGAACAGGTCGTCGTAGATAGCTTCGGTTTCTCCCGTCTGCTCGCCGTCCTGCGTCACCCAGCGTAAGTCCGCGTCCGGGCCATCGTCGACCGCGGCGTAGAACGATGCTCGCGCGTCCTCCCACGAGAGCGTCGCGAGCGGGTGGTCCGCGACGTCGACGCCGCGGAGCACGCCGGCGACGAGCGCCTGCACGCCGACGGTGTCTCTGAGCGTCGGCTGCGTCGGGAGCGGCCGGTACTCGATCCGCACCGACTCCTCGCTCGCCCCCGGGATCGGTGCGCCGTCCGCGCCGCGCGGGATCTCGCCGCCGAAGACCGGGCGAACCCAGCGCCAGTACGTCCCGCGTTTCGCCCCGAACGCGGGGTAGCGCTCGCTGCCGGGGTCGCCTTTTCCCCCACTGTCGTCTTGCGATCCGCCCTCGTCGCCGTCTTCGTTGCCGTCTGCACCCAGATCCGGCGGCGCGACGAGCGTCGGGTCCTCGGCGATTCGGTCGATCAGTTCGCCCATGCTCGCTACGTCACGCGGAACGCGACACTTGTTCGTTCCCTCGTCGACGGAGCGCTCGAAGATCGGAATCCGGAGTTCGTGCGGGGTCTGCGCGAAGACCTCGACGACATCCGAGACTGGCTCGTCATCGTAGATATCGGCTGGGAGGAACGGCGAGTTGGCCGTCAGCGAGAGGATCGGCCCCATCGTCCGCGTGGCGACGTTCAGGTAGCGCGGAATGTCCGTCGGGTCCGGAAGCTGGAGGTGTGGCTGCATCGACGTCGCGAGCGACTCGACGAGCATCGAGCGGGCGTCGTCGTAGCCGGGCAGGCCGAGTCCGATTCGTCCCCCGTTCGCCTCGCGGATTTTCTGATCGAGGGCGACGTACCGGGGAACGGGGCGCATATTGTCGGCGAGAAAGATCCCGTCGGTTGCCGTCCCCGCGCTGAGATACTGGCGAGTGCCCGACTCGGGCGGCACAGTCCACATCGCATCGAGGACGAAGCGGCGGTCCGACTCGCCGAGGTGGCGCTGGATGTCGTCGTAGATCCCTCGCAGTTCGTCGTACTGCTGGCGGAGTCCCGCGTCGGAGACGACGTCCGGCGCAGTGTGAATCTCGGCGTTGTGGACGCCGAGTTCCCGGCTACAGCCGTCGATCTCGAAGAGGCTCTCGGGGGCGGCCGCGAGTCGGCCGTCGGCGTCGACGACGTAGCCCTCGAGTTCGAGTCCGACGGCGAAGTCGGGCGCGTCGAAGGCGCCCGCGGCGACGTCGTTCCGCAGTGATTCGGCTTCCCGGTCGACGCGGCGCTCGAAGGCGGCGCGTCGGTCTGGATCGAGCGCCGCGCGGACGGCGTCGGTCGTCTCGGTCATTGCGTACGTGTCGCGGCCGACGGCTACTGATACTGTCGGCTGTGCGCGCCCCGCACGGTCCCCCGAGTCGGTCCGGGTCCCTTCACTCGTCGTCGCGTCTATTATCGCTGCGTCCACTATCGCCGCGTCCACCGCCGACCTCGTCGCCGCCGGTCGTACGCAGGATGAACGGACCGATCGAGAGCGTCCGCTTCGCGATCGTGCCGATCCGGAGGACGAACGACAGGAGGATGGCGAACGGCGTGAGCGCGATCGAGGCCGTGAGTGCGACGATCCAGACGTAGTGGGCGATTCCGAGCGTCGCCCCCGACACCGACCCGAGCGTGCCGTGAAACAGCAGCGTGTTCGTCGCCACCAGCAGTGCCGGAACCGCGCTGTAGAGCATCGCTCGCGAGAGGTCGACCAGTTCCCACTGGAAATACAGCGTTTTGACGTGCTCTCTGGCGGGACCGAACAGCGTCAGCGCCGCCACGACCGAATCGAGCGCATCGCGCAGTTCCCGTATCGACTCGGCGTCCGCAGTCTCGTCGGCCTCCGGAAGCGACTCGCGCAACCGTCGCGCCTCGTGGATCTTCCAGGAGTAGTTGAAGTTCAGCGCCGCCGAGAGGACGCCGAACGTACCGAACTGACGGTCCGCGAGGTCGCTGCTGACCGACGAGGCGTGGCCGCGGACGTCGTCGGCGAAGGCTCGTGTCCGCTCGGTTTCGACCCGCTCGGATGCGACGGCCGCTGCGGCCTTCGAGAGTCGAGCGCCACGCCGTTCGACGCCGTCGACGAGTACCCGGAGGAACGCCGCGGGTGTCGCCGGCGCGGTCTCGACGCCCAGTTCGTCCTCGACGTCGCGGCGGAACGACATCGCGCCCTCCATCCGGTCGCGCTGGTCGCCCAGCGTCCCCAGTTCCTGTGAGAGCACGAGCGAGTTGATCGAGACGACGAGCGTGACGCCGGTGATCGTCGCGGTCACGAGCCCCTGAAAGAGCGTTTCGACCGGATCGCCGACTGAGAGGACGACCCGGTCGGGGACGAGGGCAGCGACGAGGAGCGTCCCGAGAACGAAGCCAGCCAGGACGACCGCGGCGACGACCCACCGATTCGCCTCCAACAGGAGCCAGAGCTTCAGCCGGTTCTCCGTGCCGCGGCGGCGCATCGTGTCGCTCGGCTCGTCGGCCGATCCCCGGCTCCCTGCGGCTTTGTCGGCTGCTGTCTGGTCAGCGGGCGGTTCCTCGACGGCCGACCTGTCGGTCGTCGCGTCCTCACTCGCCGTCCCGTCGTCGGTCGACGTCTCTTTGCCCATCATCGGAATTCTCGAAGGCCGCAGCGACAGTGGTGTCCGGACGCCCCGGCCGGGTGGTGAAAAGTGCTCGCGCCGACGTCCGCGACGCAGCGGTGTGTTCGGCTCGCGAGCGTCAGTTCTCGTCGTCTTTCAGCTCTTCCAGTTCGGCTTCGACCTCGGCGTCGGAGACGTCGACGTCCGGGGCGCTCTCCTCGCCCGCATCCGATTCGGCCTCGACGTCGGCGGCTTCCGTCTCCCCTTCGTCGGTCCCGCCCATCTCGGCTTTCAGCGTTTCCAACTCTGAGTCGACCTCGGCGCCGGTGCGGCCGCTTTCGAGCTGTCGGTCGATGCTGTCTTTGTCCGACATCGCCTCGTCGAACGCGCCGGTGTCGACGAGTTCGTCCATCGCCTCCGAACGGGCCTCCATCTCGTCGGTGCGTTCCTCGGCGCGCTCGATCGCCCGGGAGACGTCGGCCATCTCGTCGCCGACGCCCGTCATCGCCTCCGAGACGCGCGAGGACGCCTCCGCGGCCTCGTAGCGGGCTTTCATCGTCTCCTTCTTCGTGCGGAACTCCTCGATTCTGCCCTGGAGTTCGTTCTTCTTCTCGACGAGGTCGTCCTGAGTCGACTGGAGCTCTGCGATCTGTCCCTCCAGTTCTTCGATCTGGGACATCTTCGCCTGCTTCTTCTCTAGGGCCTGTCGAGCGAGGTCGTCGCGGCCCTGCCGGACGGCCTCGCGGGCCTGGTCGTTGTGCTTTTCGACGTTCTCTTCGAGCCGGCGCTTTTGAATCTCTAGGCGCTTCTTCTGGGTCGTCAGGTCGGCGATGCCTTGCTTTACGTCCTGCAGTTCGTCACGCATCTGCTCGTAGGAGTAATCGAGCGTTTCCGTCGGATCCTCTGCGCGGTTGAGGAGGGCGTTGAGCTTCGAGCGGACGACGTAGGACGCGCGTGAGAGGATTCCCATACGTCCCACGTTGGGCACGCTGGAGTTAAAACCTCACGTGCCGAACGCCGCACGTTCGATGAGCGAGACGATTCTGCTGCCCGGCGGCCGCGACGCTCGCGGGACGCTCGACGTCGCTGCAGACTCTGATGGCGCCGCCGCGGACACCGGGACCGACGACGCGGCGACTGCGGCCGACGCGTGCGTCGTCGCGTGCCCACCACACCCCCAACACGGCGGCCGCCGCGGTGACCAGCGCCTCCGGGCGGTGAGCGACGAACTCCGAGAGCGAGGGATCGACTGTCTGCGGTTCGACTACGGCCCCTGGGACGGCGGCCGGGGCGAACGAACCGACGCGCTGAACGCCGTCGCGTGGGCGAACGAGCGGTACGATCGCGTCGCGCTGTTCGGCTTCAGTTTCGGCGCGTCGGTCGCTCTCTCGGCCGCCGCCCACGGTGCTGACGTCGTCGCTGTCTCCGCCCTCGCGCCGGACGCGCGGCTCGGAGCGACACGAGCGGACCCCGAGACACCGGACGACGGCAGCATCGGCGGTATCGACGTCGTCGCGGACCTCCCGAAGATCCCGGAGCAGATCGGCGTACAAGTGCTGTACGGCACGCGCGACGACGTCGTCGACGTCGGGGCAGTCGTCGACGTCGCACGCACACGCGGTCACTCGATTGTCGAGTTCGCCGCGGATCACTTCTTCATCGGGCAAGCCGGAAAAGTCGCAACAGCCGTCGCGGAGTTCCTGGAGCCAGCGCTTCAGGCGGACGTCCCGCGGTAGCCCGCGGCGAAGGAGACGGCGACCGCGACGACGCCGGCGACGACCGCGAAGGTCCAGAAGCCGCCCCACGCGGCCGCGCCGAGATCCGTCGTGACCGCGTACGTGACCACGACGCCCGCGAGGCCGCTCCCCACCGGGACGAGAAACGCGAGGTCGCTCCACTGGCCGCCCGCGTTGGCGTACTCGACGGCGTAGCCCCAGAGGTTGCCGAGGGTGAACCGGAGGACGACGACCGCGAGGAGGCCGGAAACGATGGCCGTGACGAGCGCGAATAACGGGGGAGCGGTCTCGAATCCGGAACTGTTGCGCCAGAGCGATCCTCCGGCGCCGAATATGAACGCGGCGAGGTCGAGGAGGTACCACGGGCGGAGTCGGTCGCGGAAGCGTTGGTGGAGGGACATATCACGCCGTTCGGTGCCCGTTGGTAATGGTGTACCGTGCCGTGCAGAGGCGGAGCTGTCGCGGAGGCAGTGCGGATGCGGAGCTGTGGCGGATGCAGAGCTGTGGCGGATGCGGAGCTGTGGCGGAGGCGGTGCTGTAGCGGAGGCGGTGCTGTGGCGGATGCGGTACCTACGAGTAGTACCGCGAGGCGAGCGAACGCGAGCCTCGCGGCTTTTTCCCTCCAGGTTTTTGTGCGGTGGGTTCCCACAGCGGCGCGAAGCGCCGCGAGGAAACCCACCGTGGAAAAAGGTGGGTTAGTTGTACCCCCGCCACCGATGGCCGCACTCGGTGCACTTGAAGAACCGCGTCGGCGGTTCGTCGGCCGAGCCGGTCTGTTTGATCGTGTACCACGCCTCTTGATTGCCGCACTCGTCGCAGACCACGTCGGTGGCCGTCGGTTTGCCCTCGAAGTTCGCGTCTTCGGTGGTTTCGATCACGTCGTCGTCGGTCTGGGCCTCCGTCGAGACGAACTGCTCGGCCAACTCCTCGTCCTGTTCGGCCTGCGCGCCGCAGTCCTCGTTGGTGCAGACCATCGCGCCGTCCCGAGAGACCATCATCGAACCGCACTCGTCGCAGAACTGCATTTACCCCTCGTATCGGTCCCGGACACAAGTGTCTCTCGGGAAAATGTCGTCAGGCGTGTCCGCCGCGCATATGAGGAGCCCCCCGGCCTCATACTGTCGGACAGCAGTTCGTGAATGATGTCGGCACCCACGGGGTGCTGATAATCTTCACATCGTTCTGTCCGACAGTATCACTCCCGCTCGTCGGCCGCGGCGGTGCGCCCCCTGCCGTTCACTGTCTCGTGGATCCCGATCACGAGCGCCGGGACGACGAGCATAAACAGGTGTTCTTCGACCGGAATGCCAAGGAGTTCGACGCCGGTCCGCAGCGGAATCGCGAACACCCCGACTTCGAGCGTGTACCAGTCCCAGACGTACGCGAGTGGATAGAGCGACAGGATCGTCACCGCGGCGCGGCGGAGGGCGTCGGCGTACACCAGGAGGGCGAGCGCGAGTGTGCCGAAGGCGATTTCGGTCGCGAGATAGGTGTACGGGCCGAGCAGGCCGATATCCGGAAGCGGTACGCCCGCGAGCGGGCGATACCAAACGGCGACGACCAAGAGCGCGAGGAAGACGTACGCGCCGCGGACGAGCAGCATCGTCGCCACCGTCGCGTCTGCCCGGGTCGCGACGAGCGCGACCATTCCGAAGGCGACGGCAGCCAGCGGTGCGGACGCCGGGAACGGCCCGCCGACGGCGAACAGGACGACGAACACGAAGCCGAGATACAGCAGCGCGTACGCCAAGCGTCGCGCGCGTTCGAGGCCGAGCGCGACGGCGACCGTCCGCTTGCCGATGGAGCGGTCGTACTGGTAATCTGTGGAATCGTCGACGATCTTCACGCCGGCGAGCGTCGTGAGAAAGACGAGCGCGAATCCGAGCGGTTCAGCGCCGAACTGCCCTGCTTGGGCGTAGTGCCCGCCGACGATGGCGAGCGCGATGCCGAGTGGATATCCGAGCGTCGTCGTCACCGGGTTCGTGTCGAACTGCGGGGCGTGGAAGAATCCCAGCAGCCACATCGGGACCGTGACGGCGGCGGCGACGACGTCGACGCGCGTGCCGAGCAACACGGTGACGATGCCGAACCCGAGCGTCGCGCAGGCGAGCGCCCGTCGACAGCCCGCTTCGCTCATCGGGTGGTCGTCGTCCTCGCCGCGACGGTAGAAGTCCACGTAGCCGTCTTTGACGTGCGCCGTGTAGACCGCGAAGAACGTGGCCATCGCGTGGAGGACGAGCGGTGCGGGCGTCGCCGACCCGGCGAGGACGGCACCGAACCCACTCGCGGCGAGGGGCGGCAACATAAACACCGGGTGGACCTGCGAGAGGAGCGCACCGAGGTCGGTTCGCTCCTCGCTCCCCTGGCGAGCGAACGCCATATGGTACCGTTTGTCTATGTAAGCAAAAGCGTTCGGCAGGATTCTCGATCACCCGCGGACGGGTTCACTCGTCGACCATCGGACACTCTCGCACCCGGAAGTGATCGGCGTCGACGACAGCGACGATCTCCGTTCCGTCGTGAGCGCAGGCCAGCTCCGGCGGTTCAGTCAGGTACGGACACTTCTGGCAGTACTTCGTCTTCGAGACGACGTGTTCCGTAGCCCGCGACGACGTCCGCGTCGTCGTGCCTGCTTCGGAGACGCTGCTGGCGGTCTCACCGAGCCCGACCTGCTCGGCTGAATCGTCGCTTTCGAGCGACGACCAGAGCGTCTCCGCTTCGATATCGCCGACGGACATCTCCTCGAAGAGGTCGTCCGCGTCAACGCTCTCGCCACGACCTGTCCCGTGGTTCTCGCCTGCGGCGTCACCCTCGGCGTCCGGCTTGCTCGCATCGCTGCCGCGGACGCTGTCACTCTGCGTCGTCGACGCGGTCTCGGGGTCCCGTGCACCACGGCGCTCGGACACCCGACGCGCTAGATCCGACAGCGGAGCCCGTTCCTCCTCGGGGCTGGCTTCCGGTTCGGGAGTCCCGTCCCGCTCGTCCGCTGTTCCCGCAGAGCGTTCGTCGTCGTCGACCCAGTCGATGTCGGTCGCCTCATTCGCATCCCGCTCTGGCGAGGTCCCAGGGTCAGCCGAGCGATCGGCGTCAGGGTCTGTGTCTTCGTCGGTCACTTCTCGATCACTCGTTTACCTGCGCTGTGTTCGCAGTTCGGTCAGTGTCGCGCTCGGAGACGTCCTCTGCTGCGGCACTCTTTTCTTGCTCTTCTCCTGCGGTATCGTGAGACGTGGACCCATCCGCGCGCGCACCGGACGTATCTTCTGCACCCCGACTTTCGTCGTCGAAGAGGCCATCGCGTTCGGCGCCGGCGCTCGCGGATTCGGTCGGTGCCTCCAATGCCGGCCGCTGGCCCACCGTGAGCCGGTGTGAGCCGAAGAATCCGCGCTTGGGCTCGACGCCGTCGAAAGTCGATTCACAGTGCGGGCAGAACGGGCTGTCGAGCAGGCCGAGGTGGACCGACTCGCCGCAGGACTCACAGACGGCCTCGGCGACGCCCTGTCGGTTCGCCTCCCGACGGAGGTCGGCCGCCGCAGCGCGCTCGTTCGAGTCCCGTTCGAGGGTCGCGATGCGCCCTCTGAGGTCGACGATGGCGCTGGCGACAGTATCCAGTTTCGCGTCGTGGTCGTCGGTCGTCTCGGTGAGGTACTCTAAGATCTCCTCGTAGTTCTCGAAGCCCTGACGTAGCCGGCGTTCGATGTCGGGGTGGTCGTGGTCCTCGGGCGCTTTGGCGTCGGTTTCGCGCTTGACCTGGATGACGCGCTCGCGGACGTCGGTGATCTTCTCGTCGAGGTCGTCCTCCAGCGCGTTGATCCGCGCGACCATCTCGGCGACGTCGGCCGTGAGAGCGTCGACCTCCGCTGAAACCGCAGTATCGTCGTCGGAGTCCGGCGCGCTCCCGAGTAGTTCGGCGACGTCGATCGATTCGGGGTCCTCGAGAGCTTCCGGATGCTCGTCGAGCAGACGGTGGGCCGCGAGGAGCCGACGGAGGACGTCCGCTCGCGAGGTATCTGTGGCTGCGGCTCTGTCGGCCACCCACGAGTCGAGCTCTTCCGGCAGCCCGTCGACGCCCTCGCTCCCCATCTACCGCACCCTTTGGGATCCACATCTTAAGTATTCCCTTGGTCCCACAGAATATTCGCTGGCCTCACAGAAGCATCCAACTTCCGGGGCGACGAAAGCAACGTATGGACGTCACGGTGTACGGACCGCTTCGGAGCGCGACCGGCGACAAGCACGTACAGATCGAGTTCGAGGGTGGAACGGTTCGAGACGCGATCGAGGCACTGGTCGCCGCATATCCGCGGGCGAAAGCCCAGATGTATCGGAACGACGGCCGGGTCGCCCCGAGCGTTCGCATCTCGGTCGACGGCGACTCGGCAGACGTAGACGACCCGTGCCCGGCCGACGCGTCGCTCGCTGTGCACCCGGCAGTTCAGGGCGGGTGAGCGTCCGCGCGGTCGCCGGCCACCGTCTGCGCGCGACTCACCGTCCGCCGGCGCTCGGGGCTCACAGTCCGTCGTTCGCGGCTCACAACCCGTACTGATCGCGCACGAGGTGGTCCAGTCCGCGGTCCGCGAGCGTCTCCATCGGCGCGAGCATCGTCAGCTGGACGACGCCGGGGAGACGACCGATTTCGACGCCGCCGGTGAACGTACAGCGGGTCCGGACCTCGCCCTCGCTCATTCCCAGCAGGTCGCCGGCGCGATCGAAGGCGTTGTCGGTGGCGTCGTTGACCGTCGCTCCGGATCCGATCACCTGAATCGGCCCCATATCGGTTTCGACGTCGACGCCGTACTCCGCGCCGAGTTCGCGTCCACGCTCGATGTCCGATTCGCTGTACGGTTTGCTGATGTGCGGGAGGTCCTCCTCGTTGGGCAGAAGGAGCGGTCCACCGATGTCGAGACCTTTGATGACCTCGACCTCGAACTCGGTGTGGCCGCTGACGTCCGTCGTGTGGAGTGCGAGTTCGCCGTCGCCCTGATTGGCGTGCATATCGCCGACGTAGATGCCGCCGCCGTCGACTTTCACTGGACAGATCAGGACTGCGCCCTCGCGGACCGCGTTGATGTCCATATGCCCGTCCGTTCGGGCGTCCAGTTCCGATTCGTCTTCGAGGCCCCACTCGTGGCTGGCACCGATGAGGAACTGGCCGAAGTCGCCGGCGTTGTGCGAGTCCGGCAGTTCGACCGGCGGCGTCGTCCCGATGTTGCCGAGGAACGGCCGGAGATGTCCGAGCGTCCCCGGCATCTCCGATGGTTCGTACAGCAGAATCGGATGTTGTCTGGAGTTCTCCGGCAGCGCACTCGCCTCCGCGGCGCGCTCGGCGAGGTCGTGGGCGGCCGCCTCGTCGACGGTCAGGCCGACCTCGTAGTCGTCATCGAAGACCGTCGTGATGCCGTACTCGAACGCGAACGAGGAGGCGTTCGCACCGCACTCGGCACACCTGATGGCGTCCTCGCCGGTCCCCTCGACGACGCTTTCGGGCCACTCGGCACCGCACTCCGGACAGCGGTGATCCACGAAGGGGTCGTCGCCGAAGGCGTCCTCGCGTTCTGCCATCGACCCGGTGCTCGTGGCGACACTCGTCACTTCGATGTCCTTGATGTGAATCGCGATCGCGTCGCCGACCTCCGCACCGTCGACGGCGATCGGCTTCGTGACCTCGTGACCGCCCCGGAACTTCGGTGTGATCATCGGTCCCCAGCAGGCCGGCGGCGTGTGCGTCCGGACCGTACCGCCGTCGGCGACCGTCCCGGCCCACTCCTGATCGGGACCGACCAGCCCGAGCGTGTACTCGTCGACCTCGAGTTCGGTGACTACCTGTTGAGACATATACATTGTAAACGATCGTGAGAGAATCTATTAAGCGTTGGTGCGGAACGAACCGAACGCGAGATACAGTGGCTAAGAGCCGGTGAAACGGGCAGGTCTACTCCAGGTACTCCTCTTCGCGCTCCTCGTCGTCGCGGCCGGGTTCGTCGGTCCGGCGCGTGACGTCGACCTGGTAGTGCTCGAGGATGTCGCGACCGAGGAGCAGGGGGTAGTCCATGTGCGAGCGGTCCTCGACGCTCGCAGTGACTGTGTGCTGGGTGCCGCCGATCCCGATGACGAGGTCGACGACCGGGCGGGCCTTCCCCGACTTCAGCGAACCGGACTTCACGCGCGTCATACTCTTGATCGGCCCGGCACCGATCTCGGCGGCCAGCGAGGTGTCGATGCTCGTCCGCGTCGCCCCGGTGTCGGACTTGGCTTTCGCCTGCGTCGACCCGCTGGTACCGGAGACGACGACCTCCTCGATGTAGCCGATTGTCGGACGGTCGCCGACCGGGCCCGAACTGACGCGTGGCATCCCCGCGGGCCGGGAGTCGTCGAGCGTCGCCGACAGTTCCTCGACGCGCTCGTCGTCGACTTCGCCGCCGACACGCTCGATCGCGAGCTTTGCGATGTACGGCGCGGGACTGCGGCCGGTCGCTTTGTGCAGCCCTTTGAATCCGGCCGTCGGGTTGACTTCGAGGACGAACCAGCCGTCGTCACCTTCGATGAGGTCGACGCCGACGTAATCCAATTCCATCACTTCTGCGGCGTACAGCGCGGTCTCCCGCGCTTCCTGCGGCATATCGTCGGTCGCGTCGACGACGTCGCCGCCGAGTGCGACGTTCGTCCGCCACTCGCCTTCGGGCGCGTAGCGGTACATCGCGCCGACGACCTCGTCGTCGACGATGTAGACGCGGAGGTCGCGGTGTCGCGTCTCGTCGCGGTCGATGAGGTCCTGCAGGAACGCCTGACGGTTGCCGACCTTGGGGTTCACGGGTTCGGTGAGATCGACCTTCCAGGTGCCGCCGCCGTGCGTTCCGATGGCGGACTTGTAGACCCCGACCTCGCCGAACCGATCCCGACCCTGGTTCAGGCGGTTGTTCGAGAGCGCGAGCAGGGCGTCGGGGACCTTGATGTTCCAGTTCGCGAGCGTCGCCGCAGTCGCGAACTTGTGGATGGCGGTGAGGACCGACGCCGGCTCGTTCAGCATCGGACGGATCCGCTCGAACGTCGTCGCCAGCCCGAGTAGTTCGGCCGGCTCTTCGGTGTTCGAGAGCAGCAGGCGGTTGGCAACGACGTCGACTTCCGGTTCGATCGCGACGTCGCCGTCTTCGATGGAGATCGCGGAGTTCTCACGGCGTAACCAGATCCCGTCGTGGCCGAGATCGTCGACTGCGTTGAGAATAGCCTTCGTCTCCTTGCTGTTGTGTAACGAGAGGACGCCTACGCGAACTTGATCTCCGTCGGAAGACATATTGTTCCGTACTCAACCACACAATCAAAGAGGTGCCGATCCAGCACTCAGAACGGCTGGTGTGACCGTTTCACACTTCGCTGATGTGACCGTTTCACGCTTCGGGGGTCGACACGAGCGCGAGCGGAGTCGGTGCGAGCGTTTATCCCCCCGGCCCGTCCACGGCGAGTATGAGCACCGACGGGACCTTCACGTACAACGGCGGGAAGGTCGAACCCGGAGAGCGGCAGAATCTCCGCTACGGGATCAGCGAGACGTATCTCGGGGACCCGGTCCGCATTCCGGTCACCATCATCAACGGCGAGCAGGATGGGCCGACCGTGTTCCTGTCTGCAGCCGCGCACGGCGACGAGCTCAACGGCATCGAGGTCGTCCGCGAGGTCGCCCACGAATGGGACCTCTCGGACCTCGCCGGCACGCTCGTCTGTCTCCCGGTGCTGAACGTCCCCGGGTTCCTCGCCCAGCAGCGCTATCTCCCCATCTACGACCGCGACCTGAACCGATCGTTCCCCGGCCACGAGGACTCGACGAGCGCGAAGCGGATGGCCGCGCGCATCTTCGACAACTTCGTCGCCCCCTGTGATTTCGGGCTCGACTTCCACACGTCCACGCGCGGGCGGACGAATATGCTCCACGTCAGGGCCGATATGTCCGACGACGACGTCGCCCGGCTGGCCCGGTCGTTCGGCACGAACGTGATCATCGACTCCGAAGGGAGCGACGGCGTCCTCCGCACGGAGGCGACGCGGGTCGGCATTCCGACCGTCACGATCGAGATGGGCGAAGCCCACCGATTCCAGCGCGGGCTCATCGACGACGCGCTCGCGGGCGTCAAGAGCGTCTTCGCCGAGTACGAACTCCGGGAGGCCGGCTCAGTCCGCTGGCCCGGCTGGCGCACCGTCATCGACAGCGCGAGCGAGAAGACGTGGATCCGTGCCGACGCCGGTGGCATCGTCGATATGCACTACGACCGCGGCTCGCTGGTCCACGAGGGCGAACGCATCTGCACGCTCACCGATCCGTTCAAGAGTGACAACATCGCCGTCGAAGCCCCCTTCACCGGCCTGCTCGTCGGCGTGCTGGAGAACCCCGTGGTCTACCCCGGCAATCCGCTCTGTCACCTCGTCGAACTCGACGAGGACGTTCGCCGGGTCGTCGAACGGGAACAGTCGGCCGGTTCGCGGTAGCTTCGAGGCGGTCTCGACCCGCCAATTTCGCCGCTGAACACGCGCTGGCAAATAGTTCCAGCGAATGGCTCTCGACCCGTACACGTAAGTTCTATAGTGGGTCCGTCCTGAATCTCACAAGAGTATGAGTCAGTCTTACAATCGGGGCCTCATCGAGGACTTCGGCCGCTGGCGGGAGTTCTCAGCGGGAATGTGGGCCTGGGTGTTCCACAAGTTCACGGGTTGGGTGCTCGTGGGGTACCTATTTACCCACATCGCCGTCCTCTCGACGGCACTGCAGAGCCCGGATGCGTACACGACGACGATCCAGACGCTCGAGGGATTGCTGGTCGTCCGCATCCTGGAGGTCGGATTGCTCGCAGTGGCCGTCTTCCACATCCTCAACGGTCTCCGGCTACTGTTCGTCGACCTCGGCGTCGGCCTGGAATCTCAGGACAAGAGCTTCTACGCGTCGCTGCTCCTGACGGGTGCGATCGTCGTCGCGAGCGTTCCGACGTTCCTCGCGGGGGTGTTCGGCTGATGGCCGAGCGCTACTCCTCGTTCCAGGCCGGTGGACGCCGGTGGCTCTGGCAGCGCATCACGGCCGCGTTCCTCGTGGTCGTCCTCGCGTTCCACTTCTTCCTCCTGCACTTCGTCCACCACGCCGACGAAGTCACCTTCGCGATGTCGCAGGGTCGGATGCAGGAGCTGACGTACTTCTCGCTCATGATCTTGTTCCTCCTGACGGCGACGTTCCACGGCGTCAACGGCGTCTACAACGCCCTCATCAATCAGGGCCTCACCGGGACCCGCAAGACCGCCGCGAAACTGGTCCTCGGCGTCGCGAGCGCCGTCGTGATCGTGCAGGGCGTCCGAACCGCACTCGCGTGGGCCGGAGGCGTCCCACTCTAAGCGTCACAGTACAATGAGCACGCAACTTCCCGAACAGGTCGAAGAAGAATCGTCCGCCGCCGAGGCCGAACCGACGTCTGCAGCCCAGGAACGCCGGCTGGAGAAGAAGCGACAGCGCGCCGAAGAGAAAGAGCGCCAGCGCCAGGCCGAAGAGGCGGAGAAAGCGCTCGACGAAGAGGACACCTACCATCTGAAGGTGTTCCGCTACGATCCCGAGATCGCGGGCAAGAAAGAGCCGCGCTTCGACGACTTCCACGTCCCCTACCACAAGGGGATGACCGTCCTCGACGCGCTGATGTACGCGCGCGACACGTACGATTCGAGCCTCACGTTCCGGCACTCCTGCCGACAGGCGATCTGTGGTTCGGACGCGATGTTCGTCAACGGTTCCCAGCGTCTCTGCTGTAAGACGCAGCTCTCGGACCTCGAAGAGCCGGTCCGCATCGAACCGCTCCCGCACGCGGAGGTCGTCAAGGACCTCGTCGTAGATATGGAGCACTTTTACGACCAGATGGAGGCCGTCGAGCCGTACTTCCAGACGAACGAGCTTCCGGAGGGCGAACTCGAAGAGCAGCATCAGACGCGTGAGAACCGCGAGAAGGTGAAGATGTCCACGCGCTGTATCTGGTGTGGCGCGTGTATGTCCTCGTGTAACATCGCCGCGGGCGACAACCAGTATCTCGGCCCGGCAGCGCTCAACAAGGCGTATCGCTTCACGATGGACGAGCGCGAGGGCGAGGATATGAAGCAACAACGGCTCGAAATCCTCGAACAGGAACACGGCGTCTGGCGGTGTCAGACCCAGTTCTCCTGTACGGAGGTCTGTCCGAAGGACATCCCGCTGACCGAGCACATCCAGGAACTCAAGCGCGAAGCGGTCAAGAACAACCTCAAGTTCTGGTAGACCTGAGGAGTACGTAACCGCAATTCACGCGACGAACACGAGACCAACGCAATTCAGCAATCATACATTATGCACGAACACGACGTCATCGTGGTGGGCGCGGGAGGCGCGGGCCTTCGCGCGGCCATCGCGGCACAGGAAGAAGGGGCCGACGTGGCCATCGTCTCGAAACTGCACCCGGTTCGAAGCCACACCGGGGCCGCCGAGGGCGGCATCAACGCGGCGCTCCGCGAGGCCGACTCCTGGGAGGACCACGCCTACGACACGATGAAGGGGTCGGACTACCTCGGCGACGCGCCGGCGATCGAGACCCTTGCGCAGGACAGTCCCGAGGAGGTCATCCAACTCGAACACTGGGGGATGGCCTTCTCCCGAGAGGAGGACGGTCGCGTCTCCCAGCGTCCGTTCGGCGGCCTCTCGTTCCCGCGGACGACCTACGCCGGTGCGGAGACGGGACATCAGCTCCTGCACACGATGTACGAACAGCTCGTCAAGCGCGGCATCGAGGTCTACGACGAGTGGTACGTCCTCGATCTGGCCGTCAGCGACGAGGACGACCCCGAAGACCGGACCTGCCACGGCGTCGTCGGCTACGACATCCAGTCCGGAAACATCGAGGGCTTCCGCGCCCGCGACGGCGTCATCCTCGCGACCGGCGGTCTCGGCCAGGTATTCGATCACACCACCAATGCCGTCGCGAACACCGGCGACGGCGTCGCGATGGCCTACCGCGCCGGCGTCCCGATCGAGGACATGGAGTTCATCCAGTTCCACCCGACGAGTCTGCCCAGCACGGGCGTGCTCATCTCCGAGGGGGTTCGCGGCGAGGGTGGAATCCTCTACAACTCCGAGGGCGAGCGCTTCATGTTCGAGTACGGGTACGCCAGCAACGACGGCGAACTCGCCTCACGCGACGTCGTCGCTCGCGCCGAACTGAGCGAAGTGAACGCGGGGCGCGGCATCGAGGACGAGTACGTCCACCTCGATATGCGCCACCTCGGCGAGGAGCGTATCACCGACCGCCTCGAGAACATCCTCCACTTGGCCAAGGACTTCGAGGGCGTCGACGCGCTCGAAGAACCGATGCCAGTCAAGCCCGGCCAGCACTACGCGATGGGCGGCATCGAGACCGACGAGAACGGTGAGACGTGTATCGGGGGGCTCTACGCCGCCGGCGAGTGTGCGTGTGCGTCCGTCCACGGTTCGAACCGTCTGGGCGGGAACGCGCTGCCGGAACTCATCGTCTTCGGTGCGCGCGCGGGCCACCACGCCGCGGGTCGCGATCTCGGAGAGGCCGAGATCACCACCGGCAAGCGCGGTGAGTGGGAGTCCGGCGACGTCGAGACGCCAGTCGCTCCCGGCGAGGCTGGTATCTCCAGCGCCGACGCCGTCGCGGACGGCGGTGCGGCCGCCGAGGGCTCTGATCTCTCGCCTGACGAACTCGTCGCGCGCGCGACCGAGCGCACGGACCGGCGCGTCGACGCGCTCTTGGAGAACGACGGCCGCAACCACTCGGAGATCCGTTCGGACGTCCAGGAGTCGATGACCCAGCACGTCAACGTGTTCCGAGAGGAGGACGGCCTCAAGCAGGCGCTCCGCGACATCCGTGACGCTCGCGAAGCGTACCAGAACGTCGGCGTCGCGGACCAATCGCGGACGTTCAACACGGACCTGCTGCACACCATCGAGACGCGGAACATCATCGACATCGCCGAAGCCATCACGCTCGGCGCGCTGGCTCGCGACGAGTTCCGCGGGGCGCACTGGCGGAAGGAGTACCAGGAGCGCGACGACGAGAACTGGCTGAAGCACACGATGCTCTCGTGGAACGACGGGTCGCCTGAACTGTGGTACAAGCCGGTGATCCTCGAAGGCGAAGAGAAGCGCTACGAGCCGAAGATCCGGAGCTACTGAACGCCGTTCCACCGTCGTTTTTTCTGCTCGGACGGAGGTGCCGTCATCCATATACGACAGCGTCGCGTAGGTTTCGATCGGAAGGGTGGCTCAGTGGTAGAGCAATCCGGCAGTGACCGTCATACGGTCGCGCCGGCTTACGGCTTCGCGTGGTTCGACTCCCGCCCCTTCCACTGTATCGAGACGCGCCCCGGCCGCTCGGCCGCGTCGATATCGTCACCAGTCGAAAAAAACGGCGACGATCGCCGGCGAAAAAGAAATGAACATTCGTCCACATTTCGCAGAGCGGGTCTGAGAGGCGCTCTATCGCTATTTCTCAAATCGAGGTTGTTCGACAATCGTCGTGGATGGGTTTTATTATCGTCGAATCCAAGGAGTAGACAACAACGATGCAGGGCACGATGCACACACGACCGACAGCAGGGCTCGAAGCGCCGACGATTCCGTCCGAACTCGAATCGCCGCGCGCGAAACTCGTCTATCTATTCCTGTCGACGTATGGGGAAGCGACGATTTCCGAACTCGAATCCAGTCTGGAGATGAAGAAGATTTCGCTGTACAGTATTCTTTCGACGCTGTGTGAACGCGGCCTGATCGACCAGGACGCCGAGCGCTACCGCCTCTGTTAGATCCGCGAACTTGCCGTAGTCGCTGCTCGCCGATCGACCACGAGCGCTGCCGCCAGCAGTAACGCGAAGAAGAACCCGGAGAGTGGGGTCGAGGCTGCGACGACAGCCGACTGAGGCGGAGATCAGATTTCGTCGCCGGTACGGAACAGCGTCAGTTCCTCGGCTTCGTAGATGTTGATGAGTTCGGTGACGATTTCGTCGTAGTCTTCGTCTTCCTGACGGAGCGAGTCCAGTCGCGCAACCGTCTCCTCGTCGAGGTGCACCTGTGGCATACCCGGGACCACGCCGTGGGGAAACTTAAGCGCCCGGTCACTGTCCGGTCGTGTCCAACGTCTCACTCGTCAGCGACGGCGACAGGCCAGCTCACAGGCCGACGAGTAGGATCGAGGCCACGACAGCGGCGGCCGACCAGCCGACGCCGATCCAGGTCAGCACGGCGAACGCCTGTCGGGCCCCGCCCTGGTTCCACCCCGACTCGCCGCCGAGGTGATCCTGCACCGCCGCCATCGACTCGCCGAAGCCGACCGTTCCGGCCCACGTCGCGACCCCGAATCCGAGCACCAGCGTACCGAGTGCGAAGGAAGCGTCAGTCGCGGCTTTGGCTCCGACAACCGAGAGAAGCGCGGCCGCGACGACAGCGCCGACGAACGCGCCGACGCCGACCCACCGCGTGACCGCGCGACCGAACGGTCGGACGTCGATCTCAGTCAACGGTCTCTCGCATCCGCGGGTCGAGCGCGTCGCGCATCCCGTCGCCGAGGAGGTTGAACCCGAGCACCGTCAGCGCGAGCAGCAGGCCGGGGAAGAACGACCACCACCACGCCCCGGAGAACAGCCCGAATTCGACGCCGTTCGAGAGCATCATCCCCCAGGTCGGCTCGCCGGGACTGGCGCCGAAGCCGAGGAACGAGAGCGCGGCGATGTCGATGATGGCGAGGCCGTAGTTGAGCGTCGACTGGACGGTGATCGGCGCGAGGCAGTTCGGCAGAATGTGCCGGACGAGCAGTCGCGGGTCGGTCGCGCCGAGCGCCTTCGTCGCGTCCGTATACTCGTCTTCGAGTACTTTCAGCGCTGCGCCACGAACGACGCGGGCGAACCGGGGGGTGTAGACGAGCGTCAGCGCGCCGACTGCACGCCACAGGCCCAGCTCCTCGGGGAAGATCGTGACGAGCGCGAGCGCCAGCAGGAGCGACGGGAACGACAGTAGGACATCCATCGTCCGCATAATGACGTTGTCCGTGAGGTCGCCGTAGTACGCCGCGACGATGCCCAGGCCGACCCCGAGGAACGTTGAGGCTGCGACGGTGACGGTTCCGTAGAGGACGGCGTACCACGCGCCGTACAGCACCCGCGGGAAGATGTCACGAGCCTGTCCGTCCGTGCCGAACGGGTACTCGATACTGGGAGCGGCCTCCGAGGGGTTGGTGCCGAACTGCGTCGCCATCAGATTGCTGAGGTCGTAGGTGAACCGCGCGTAGATCGCGACCACGACGACGACGGCGATGATGACGAGCCCGGTGACTGCGAGCCGGTTCGAGACGAGTTGCGAGAGGAACGGACTCGCGCGCAGGCGCTCGACGATGCTTCGATCGACGGTTCCGGTCTGTGTTTCTGTGCTCATTGTTCGATGCGGGGATCGAGGACCGAGTACGTGATGTCGACCGCCAGGTTGACCAGCGTGTACAGCACGGCGAAGACTAAGACGGTGCCCTGCACGACGGGGTAGTCGCTGCGGCTGATCGCGTCCACCAGTAGCGTGCCGATGCCGTTGATCTCGAAGACGGTCTCGGTGAGGACGGCGCCGCCGAGGAGCGAGCCGAACTGGATCCCGATGACGGTGATAACGGGGATGAACGCGTTACGGAGGCCGTGTTTCATCACGGTGATCTTCGACCCTTGGCCCTTCGCCCGGGCAGTCCGTATGTAGTCTTGGCGGATCACCTCGACCATCGACGAGCGCATCATCCGCGAGAGCAGGGCCATCTGGTAGATCCCCAGCACAACCACCGGCAGGAGCAGGTGAACGACCGCAGACTGGAACGCCGGGACGTTCCCGGCTAACAGCGTGTCGACGAGGATCAACCCCGTGGCTGGTTCGATGAAGTACTCCGAGCCGATCCGGCCACTGGTCGGCAAGATCCCGAGGAACTGCGCGAAGAGCAGGATCAAAAGCGGGCCGCTCCAGTAGATCGGTACGCTGATCCCGCTGAGCGCGCCGACACGGGTGAGGTGGTCGGTCCAGGTGTCCTGCTTGACGGCGCTGAGGATGCCCAGCGGAAGTCCGAACAGGAGCCCCGCAAACTGCCCGAGCAGCGCGAGTTCGATCGTGATCGGAAGCCGGTCGACGAGGATCTGGCTCACCTGCGTGCCGCGGTTCACCTGGTAGGACTGACCGAAGTCGAACGTCGCGACGTCGCCGAGGAACCGGACGTACTGCTGCCACAGCGGGTCGTCGAGTCCGAGATCCGAGCGGATCTGCTCGACGAACTCCTGGCTCGCTCTGTCGCCGGCGATGACCACGGCCGGATCGCCGGGCGAGAGATGAAGGATGGCGAAGACGACGGTCGCGACCCCGAACAGCACGGGGAACAAGAGGAGCAGCCGTTTCAGGACGAATCGATTCGAGACCATTCTGGGGCGCAGTGAGTGAGATACTGAATGAGACGGTACTCGTTACTCGACTTCGACAACTTCGAGGAATGGCCCGCCGATCGCAGCGACGGTGTAGTTGCTCACGGTGTTAGCGACGCCGCGGACCTCGTCGGCGTAGTCGATGAACACCCAGGGGGCTTCGTCGTGTGCGAGTTGTGCGGCCTCGCGGTACAACTGTGCCCGCTCGTCCTGATTCGTGGTCCGCTGGGCCTGCTCGACGAGGTCCATATACTCGGTGTTCGCCCACGCGGCGTTGTTCGAGGTGTTGTAGCCCTCGGTGTCCCAAGAGACCCAGTCCTGTCCGTCGGGCACCTCGACTTGCGGGTGCAAGAGGACGTAACAGAAGTTGTCCGGGTCGGCGTTGTCGGTGTACCAGCCCGCGAGCGTCGCGTCGTGGCGCCCCTGACTGGTGTAGGTGAGGTAATCCGAGAACTGTCGGTCGTCGATCGACATCTCGATACCGATCTCCGCGAGGTTCGTTCTGATCGTCTGTGCGGTCGGGAGCGGTGCGGGGTTGTAGCCACGGGGGTTCTGGAAGGTCGTCAGCGTAAAGGAGAACCCGTCGCCGTAGCCGGCCTCGTCGAGGAGGCTCTGGGCCTGTTCGGGGTCGTGTTCGTAGGGGCTGATGTCGTCGTTGTGGCCGAACAGTGCGGGTGGGATCGGCTGGTCGGCCTGCGTGGCGATTCCCGAGTAGATGTTCTCGACGATCGCCTGCGTGTCGATCGCGTAACTGATCGCCCGGCGGACGCGCCGGTCGCGGAACGCCTCGACCCGCGAGAGGTTGAACGCCATATACCCGATGTTGATCCCGGTCGCCGTCCGGTTCTCGGCGGTGTCGGACCCTTCGACGATCTGCATACTGTCGGGGTCGAGACCGTCGATGATGTCGAGTTCCTGTTCGACGAGCGCCTGCGCCCGCGTGGAGTTCTGTCCGCGGGTCAGGAACAGAACCTCGTCGACGTTCGGACCGTCGCCCCAGTAGTCGTCGAAGGCAGTGAGGCGGATGCGGTTGTTGGCGTCGTCGAGCGTCTCCAACTGGAACGGTCCGGTGCCGACCATCTCCTCGCCGAGGTTGGTGTCGCCTTCGATCGCCTCCTGGGAGATGACGACGGCCGCGAACATCGCGAGGTTGCGGAGGAACGGCGCGTACGTCTGGGTCAGGGTGATCGAGAGTTCGTAGTCGCCCGCTGCTTCGACGCTCTCGATCCAGTTCCCCAGCGTGAACGGACCGTACACCGAGGCGTCCTCGAAGTAGTACTCGTAGTCCTCGTCGACGAACCGGCGGTACGTGGCGATGAAGTCGTCGGCGGTGAAGTCCGATCCGTCGTGGAACGTCACTCCCTCACGCAGCGTGAGCGTCACCGATTCGCCGTCCATCGACCAGTCGGTTGCGAGCCCCTCGGTGAGAGACGCCTCGCCGACCTGGAAACTGATCAGCCCATCGTAGGCCTGATTCGTCACCTTCGCGACCTCGCCGCTCGTGGTGTTCTGGGGGTCCAGGGTACTCGAGTGGGCACCGCGGCCATACCGGAGCCTGGTCGTCTCCTCACCCTCGCCATCGCCGGTGTCACCCTCTGTTTCGGTGTCGCCGTCGCCGGTGTCGCCATCGGCGTCCGTTTCGGTCTCGGTGTCGTCGTTCCCGCCGCCGCACCCGGCGAGCGTGGTGATCGACGCCGTTGCGACCGTCGCGCCGCCGGCCCGCTTCAGGAAATCCCGTCTCGAGGAGTCCTTGGTGTTTGAGGCCATACCTCAGGGAATATGTTGCTAGATTAATAATACTGGCGGAAAAACAGAAAATTACTCCGGTTCTTCGTCGTGCAAGTGACAGGCAGCCGGGTGGTCGCTCTCCCCGAGTTTCGGGTGTTTTCGTTCACAAACACTCTCGAAGGTGTCCCGGAGCGTCGCTTCGGCCTGCTCCCAGCGGTCGTTCTCGAGGTGCTCGAAGGACTCCGCGACCGCCGCTTCGGCCTCTCCCGAGAGCGGACCGTCGAAGAAGTACTCGAACAGGGCCGCGTGTGCACCACCGTCTGCGACGGCGGTGGGTGTCGTCTCGGCTTCGATGCGGACCTCCGACTCGATGGCGTCGAGGTCGACGTCGCCGGCTTCGAGCCGCTGCCGGTAGAACATCACTTCGCGATACCGCTCCTGCTCGATGTCTAAGTCGTCCGGCGGGATGATCGACGGACAACGGGTCCGGAACCGGCAGTTCGAGGGCGGGTTGATCGGCGAGGGGACGTCCCCCTTGAGGATCGTGCGATCGCCGGTGTCTGCGAGCGGATCCGGTTCCGGAATCGCCGACAACAGCGCCCTCGTGTAGGGGTGCTTCGGCGTCTCGAATAGGTCGTCCGTCTCGGCCACCTCGACGATCTCGCCGAGGTACATCACGGCCACTCGGTCGGAGATGTGCCTGACGACGCTCAGGTCGTGGGCGATGAACAGGTACGTGAGCCCGAACTCCTCTTGGAGATCTTCGAGGAGGTTGATGATCTGCGCCTGGACCGAGACGTCCAGGGCCGACACCGGCTCGTCGGCGACGATGAAGTCGGGATCGACAGCGAGCGCCCGCGCGATCCCGACCCGCTGGCGCTGGCCGCCGGAGAGTTCGTGCGGGTACCGTCCGTACTGTCCGCGTTCGAGTCCGACCGCCTCCATCAACTCGAACACCCGCTCGCGGCGGCGACCCTCGGCGAGGCCGTGGATCTTCAGCGGTTCCATAATCGTCTGGCCCGCCGTCATCCGCGGATCCAGACTCGACATCGGATCCTGGAACACCATCTGCATATCCTTCCGGCGCTTCCGGAGCTCGGACTTCGAGAGCGTCCCGAGGTCGTCGCCCGCGAACACGACGGTGCCGTCCGTCGGCGGGTCCAGGTAGAGGATCGCCCGCCCCGCAGTGGACTTTCCGCAGCCGGATTCGCCGACGAGTCCGAGGGTCTCCCGCTCGCGGACGTTCAGGTCGACGCCGTCGACCGCCTTGACGCTCGGGCCGCCGCTCCCCAACACGCGATCGAGGGGACTGTCCTCCTGTTCGTAGTACTTGCGCATTCCCGTCACCTCGACGAGCGTCTCGCCGATGTCGGACTCGGTCCCGGCCTCGACGCCCTCCGTTCCGTACGCTGCCTTGTCGAACGCCTCGTGGACGCACTTCGATCGGTGATCGACGTCGGCCGGCCCGTGCTGGAGATAGGGTATTTCGCCTTCGAGACACTGGTCTTCGGCCCACGGGCAGCGAGGCGCGAAGTGACAGCCTTCAGGCATATCGATCAGGTCGGGGACGTTCCCCTCGATCGGGGTCAGCCGCTCTTTTTCCTCGGTCGGGACGGACTCCAGCAGGGTGTAGGTGTAGGGATGGCTCGGATTGTGGAAGATTTCCTCGACGGGGCCCTCCTCGACGATCTCGCCGGCGTACATCACGGCGACGCGATCGCAGGTCTCGGCCACGACGCCGAGGTCGTGGGTGATCATCAGGACGGACATCCCGAAGTCCGTCTGGAGGTCGTCGATGAGATCGAGGATCTGCGCCTGGATCGTCACGTCAAGGGCGGTCGTGGGTTCGTCGGCGATGAGGAGGTTCGGCCGGCAGGCGAGCGCGATAGCGACGAGCACCCGCTGGCGCATCCCGCCGGAGAACTCGTGTGGATAGTCGTTCAGTCGCTGTTTCGCCTCCGGGATTCCGACCGCCTGGAGCATTCTGAGGACCTCCTCCATCACCTCGTTGTCGCCGTCACGCCCCCCGACCTTCGGGAGGATCTCGCGGATGCCGTTGAGCCAGGAGTCTCGCTTTTGGCCGCCGTACCGGTGGAGTCGTAGCGACTCGGCGATCTGCTCGCCGACGGGAATCGCCGGGTTCAGCGAGGTCATCGGGTCCTGGAAGATCATCCCCATCTCGCCGCCGCGGATGCGCCGGACGGCCGCCTCGGGGGCGGCCGTCACGTCGACGACGCCATCTGAGATTTCGACGTCGTTCGGGTCCGCGCCGTCGCGGATTCGGGCCCGGGCGTCGTCGTCGACGTAGACGAACCCGTCGGCGGCGTCGTCGAGCGCCGCGGCGAGTTCGTCACCGACGGCTTCGGCAGCGGTCCGGTCATCGAGCCGATCGGCGGCCGTTCGGAGGTCGGACGCGAGGTCCGCCGGGTCCGCTACGCCGGCGAGGTCGTCGGCTATCGCCCGGAGTTCTGCCGACGTGTCGCGGACGTGCGTGCCGGCGCGGAGGTCGCTACTGATGGCCGCGACCGCATCGATCAGTTCGGAGGGGTACGGGACGAGCGCGTTGCCGAACTCGTCGAGGAGCCTGGTGGCCAGGGCCGTATCGCGGAGGGTGATGCGACCGCCGACGATCTCGCCCGGGTCGTCGACGAGGTCCATCGCGGACAGGGCGGTGACGCTCTTGCCGGACCCTGACTCGCCGACGAGGCCGACGGTCTCGCCGGCCTCGATCGTGAGGTCGATCCCGTCGACGGCCTTGACCGCACCCCGTTCTGTTCTGAACTGGGTCCGGAGGTTCGAGAGCGAGAGGAGGTTTGTCACTTTCTCTCATAGTGCACTTCCAGGAGAAATATCTTGGGGAGCGGGGAACGATTTATGGCGCTACCGGAACGCGTGCCCGTATGACCGAACCGCCCGCAGACGACGCCCCTCCGAACGTACACGCACAGGAAGGCTGGCCGGCAGTGATCGAGGATATGGAGTCGACCGCGGCCGAATACCGGGACCGCGGGTGGACGACGCTCGAACTCCACCCCGGTGACTCGGTCCTCGTCGACTCCGAGCGCCGGACGGGCATCGACGTTCTCCTCTCTGGCCCCGAGTTCGAGGAACTCGAACGCCTCGTCGAACGCCAGTCGTTCCGTGACGTCGAGGTGTTCCGCGCTGCGGGCGACGGGCTGATGTATCTGCTCGTCGCCGAGCGAGACCCCGAAACCGAGACTGCCGTCTTCGTCCCCGCTTACTACGATCCGAGCGGGGCCACCGACACCGTCGAATCGATCCGGGAGACGGGGACGATGCGGCTCTTCTGCCGTCGGCTGAACGACGACACCGTGACGTTCGTCCACGACGACCCCGAGCCGTTCCTCCCGGAACCCGTCGGCTGATCGAATAGCGAACGAACAGGGCGTGACCTCGGAGCAGCGGCATCCGTACCGGCGCACAGCGACCGGATCAGGAGAACAGCTTCTTGATCCGTGCCAAGAGACCTTGCCCGCGGTCGCCACCGCGGCGACCCGAATCGTCCTCGGTGGCGTCGCTCGCTGTACCTGCCGTCGCTCCGTTCGCGCCGGCACCCGCATCCGACTCGCCCCCGCTGCCACCACCGACTTCGATGGTTCTGGTCTCGCCCGCCTCCACGAGGTCGACCGCGCGCTCGAAGAGGCCCTCGGGATCGTCGACGCCGTCTTTCACCGATGCCCCCACGAGCGGTTTGCCCTCGAAGCGGTCGCGACTGACTGCCGTGTCGGCGGCGATGATGACCGCGTCCGCGTCGTCGATCTCGGCGGCTGTGAGCTCGTTCTGTGTGCCAACCGCGCCCTGGACTTCGACTTTGATCTCGTGGCCGAGCCGCTCGCCCGTCCGTTCGAGGTTCTCGGCCGCCATCTGGCAGTGAGCGATCCCGGTCGGACAGGACGTGACTGCGACGACGTTCATCGTGTGGTCTCCGTTAGCAGACAGTCGACTTCACGTTTCGTGCTGGCCGCGAGCGCGCGCGCTGCGAGTTCGCGCGCGTCTGCGACGGTCGTCTCGCTCACGGCTCGCTTGACTTGTGGCACTGCGACCGCGCTCATACTCAGTTCGTCGAGCCCGAGGCCGACGAGCAGTTCCGTCACGTCGGGGTCGCCGGCCATCTCGCCGCACATCCCGACCCAGACGTCGGTCCCCTGGGCCGCCGCGACTGTCGTGTGGATCGCACGGAGCACCGCGGGCTGGCGGTAATCGCCCAGCGCTGCCACGCGGTCGTTGCCGCGCTCTGCGGCCATCACGTACTGCACGAGGTCGTTCGTGCCGATGCTGAAGAAGTCCACGTGATCGACGAATGCGTCGGCGAGAAACGCCGTCGCGGGCGTCTCGATCATCACGCCGAACTCCGGGAGCGCGCCGGAGACGCCCTCGGATTCGAGGTCGGCCGCGACTGACTCCATCGTCTCGCGCGCCTGGCGGACTTCGTCGACGGTGGCGACGAGCGGGAGCATCACCGAAAGCTCTCCGCCCGCCTCCTCGCCCGCCGCACGCAGGAGTGCGCGCAGTTGCGTCTCGAAGAGATCTGCGTCGGGACCGAGCGACCGTCGGATACCGCGCTCGCCGAGGAACGGGTTCTCCTCGTCGGGCAGATCCAGGTACGCGACGGGCTTGTCGCCGCCGATGTCGAGCGTCCGCACGACGACGCGTCCGTCGGGGAACGTCTCCAGCGCCTCACGGTAGGTCTCGTACTGCTCGTCTTCGCCCGGCGGCGAATCCCGGTCGAGAAAGAGGAACTCCGTTCGGAACAGCCCGATCCCGTCGGCGCCGCGCTTGACCGCCGAGGCCAGGTCCGCTTCCGTGCCGACATTCGCGGCGACCTCGATGGGCGCTCCGTCCGCCGTCTCGACAGTACCGTTGCGGACCTCGACGGCTTCCTCGCCCGCGGTCTCCCCGCGGGTCTCCTCGTCGGGGTCGACCAGGAGGGTGCCGTCGCGGCCGTCGACGACGACGTCGGCCCCGTCCGCGACGTTCCGTAGCGCTGTGCCGACGCCGACGATCGCCGGCAGGGCGAGCGAGCGCGCAAATATCGCGGCGTGGGACGTCCGCCCGCCGGTGACGGTGGCGAAGCCGGCGACGCGCTCGGGATCGAGCTGTGTGGTGTCGCTCGGCGTCAAGCGCTCTGCGAGTACGATGCTGCCCTCCGGCAGCGACCCGAGGTCGGAGCGTTCGCCGCCGCCGAGCGCGCGCACGAGCCGATCCCGGACGTCGCGGAGGTCGTCTGCGCGCTCGGCCATTCGCCCCTCCATCCCCTCGAACTGCTCGATGAACTGCTCGAAGGTACGATCGACCGCGTGCCCGGCCGGGAGTCCGTCGTCGATCGCGGCTTCGACGCCCTCGGTGATCTGCGGATCGTCGAGGAACTGAACGTGGGCGTCGAACACTTCGGCTTCCGCCTCGCCCAGGCGCGCTGCGGTGCGCTCGCGTTCGGCGCGGATCTCCTCGCGCGCCGCGTCGCGCGCCGTCTCGAACCGCTCGCGCTCGACGTCAGCGTCGATCGTCTCCGGGTCCGGCGGAGACCCGAGTTCGGCGTCGGGCGCGTACCAGACGGCGGTGCCGACGCCCGACAGCGGGGTGGCGCCGACGCCGGAGAGTCGACGCTCGGTCATCGACTCAGCCTTCGCCTTCCGGCGTCGAGAGGATGCGTTCGAGTTCGTCGAGCGCAGCCTCGGCCTCTTGGCCCTCCGCGACCAGTCGCACGTCCTCGCCCGCGGTGACGCCGAGTCCCGTGATTGCGAGCATACTCGCCGCGTTCACCAAGTCGCCGTCGACGTGACCCACCTGGATCTCGATATCGTACTCGCTCGCCGCCTCGACGAAGTTCGAGGCGGGCCGCGCGTGGAGGCCGTCTTCGGGCACGACGGTGACGACGCGCTCGGGCATCAGTCCATCGCCTCCCGAACGGTGTTCTGGACGGTCTCTGCGTCGTCGGCCCCGAACAGCGTCTCTCGAACGTCTTCGTGCATCAGTGCTCGCGAAAGGGAACTCAAGATGTGTAAGTGTTCCTCGGCTCCCACCTCGGGCACGAGGATCAGAAACAGCAAGCGCACGGGCTCGTCGTCCACCGCGTCGAAATCGAGGCCCGAGCGGGAGCGGGCGAACGCGACCGACGGCTCCGCGACGGCCGCCGTCCTGGCGTGTGGGATCCCGATTCCCATTCCGACGCCGGTTGGGGCCACATTCTCGCGCTCACACAACGCGTCGAACGCGGCCCCTCGGTCGGAGACGCGGTCGTTGGCCGCGAGGAGACCCAGAAGGAACTCGATCGCGGCCTGTTTACTCGCCGGCGGGTCCGAAAGCGCGATGTGCGCTCGCGGAAACAGCCGGTCGATGTCGTCTTCGAGCATACCTGAGCAGATGGGTGTTCGCGAAACTCACGAGAAAACGAAACGACGCGACAGCGCCGTTATTCGAGTCGATCGATGATCGCGTTCGTGACGTCTTCGGTCCCGGCGTCGCCGCCGAGGTCGGCCGTCCGCGGACCGTCTTCGAGCACGGATTCGACCGCGTTCCGGACGTTCGCGGCCTCGTCGTCGTAGCCGAGGTGTTCGAGCATCATCGCCGCCGAGAGGATCGCCGCCGACGGGTTGGCGACGCCCTCGCCCGCGATGTCCGGGGCGGTCCCGTGGACCGGTTCGAACAGCGCGTTGTCGGGGCCGACGTTCGCCGACGGCAGTAGCCCGAGGCCGCCGACGAGGCCGGCCGCGAGGTCCGAGAGGACGTCGCCCGCGAGGTTCGGACAGACGACCACGTCGAACTGCGTCGGGTCCAGACAGACGCGCGTCGCGAACGCGTCCATCAGCACTTCTTCGGTCTCGACGCCCTCGGACTCGGCGACGTCGACGACGGCGTCGCGGAACCGGCCGTCGGTCTCGCGCATCACGTTCGCCTTGTGGACGACCTGGAAACCGTCCTCCTCGCGTTCGTCGACGTACTCGCAGGCGAACTCGGCCAGTCGCTCGGACGCGGAGGTCGTGACGACGCGCGTCAGCGTCGAGAGATCCTCCGAGAGTTCGTCCTCGTGGCCCGCGTAGACGCCTTCGGTGTTCTCACGCAGGAAGACCAGATCGGTCTCCGGGCGCACCGCGTCGACGCCGGGGTACGCTCGCGCCGGGCGGATGTTGACGAACGATCCGACGGCCTCCCGAAGCGGGAGGATGACGTCGGCGGCCGTCTCGCCGGCCGCGCCGAACAGCGTCGCGTCGGCCTCGGCGACGGTGTCGTAGGTCTCCTGGGGGAGCGCCTCGCCGGTCGCTTCCTTGACGGCGTCGCCAGCCTCGGCCTCGACGAAGTCGAAGTCGCCGACGGCTTCGAGCACGGAGACGGCCGCGGGAACGACCTCTCCGCCGATGCCGTCGCCTTCGATGACGACGATCTCCTCAGACATCGACGTAGGGGAGTTCGGCGGCTTTCTCGGCGACTGCGTCGGCGTTGGACTTCATCAGCGCCGTCGTGTCCCAGACGCCCTCGGTGAGCGCCCGTCGCTGGGCGTCGTCGACCGTCGCTTCGATCGTCGTTTCTCCGTAGGTGACGGTCTCGGCTTCGACGTCGACGTCGATCTCGCCGTCGGGGTTCTCGTCGATCCACTCTTGCAGGGCGACGATCTCCTCGTGATCGGCCGTGACCGTCGGGATACCTAACGCGAGGCAGTTGCCGGCGAAGATCTCGGCGAAGGACTCGCCGACGATGGCGTCGATCCCCCAGCGCATCAGCGCCTGCGGCGCGTGCTCGCGAGAGGAGCCACAGCCGAAGTTGGCGTTGACGGCGAGCACCGAGGCGTCCTGGAACTGCGGTTCGTTGAAGGGGTGGTCCTTCGGGTTGTCGTCCTCGTCGAACCGGAGGTCGAAGAACGCGAACTCGCCGAGGCCGTCGAACGTGACGACCTTCATAAAGCGAGCCGGGATGATCTGGTCGGTGTCGATGTCGTTCCCGCGGATGGGGACGCCCGTCCCCGTCACGGAGTCGATTTCTGGGATTTCGTCGGTCATGCCAGCGTCACCTCCTTCAGTTTGCGCACGTCAGTTACCTCGCCTTTGATCGCCGCCGCGGCGACCATTCGCGGGTTCATCAGGACGGTACGGCCGTCTTTCGAGCCCTGCCGTCCGATGAAGTTCCGGTTCGAGGAGGAAGCGGACGCCTCGTCGCCCTCCAGTTGATCCTCGTTCATCCCGAGGCACATCGAACAGCCCGCGTTCCGCCACTCGAAGCCGGCGTCCTCGAAAATCTCGTCGAGGCCTTCGGCTTCGGCGGCAGCCTTCACGCGCTGGCTCCCGGGGACGACCATCGCGCGGACGTCCTCGTGGACCTGTCGGCCTTCGACGACGTTCGCGGCCCGACGGAGGTCGGGCAGGCGTGCGTTCGTACACGAGCCGAGGAAGGCGACGTCGATCTGATAGCCCTCCATCGTCTCACCAGGGGTGACACGCATATGCTCCTGTGCGCGTCGCGCGGTGTCCTGTTTGTCCTCCGGCAGCGACTCGGGCTCGGGGATCGGCTCGGAGATGCCGACGCCCTGCCCGGGCGTGGTACCCCACGTGACGACGGGTTCCAGTTCGGAGCCGTCGATCGTGACGACGTCGTCGTACTCGGCGTCGTCGTCGGAGCGGATCGACTCCCAGTAGGGCTTGAGTTCGTCGAACTTCTCGGGGTTCTCCTGGAAGTAGTCGGTGTTTTCGAGCCACTCGTAGGTGGTCTCGTCGGGGTTGACGTAGCCCGCGCGGGCGCCGCCCTCGATGGACATATTACAGATGCTCATCCGACCTTCCATATCGAGGTTCTCGATGGCTTCGCCGGCGTACTCGTAGACGTAGCCGACGCCGCCCTCGGTACCGAGACGACGGATCACTTCGAGGATGACGTCTTTCGCCTCGACGCCCGGGCCGAGTTCGCCCGTGACCTCGATCTTCCGGACGTCTTTCTTCTCCATCGCGACGGTCTGGGTCGCGAGTACGTCGCGGATCTGGCTCGTCCCGATCCCGAACGCCAACGCGCCGAACGCGCCGTGCGTCGAGGTGTGAGAGTCGCCGCAGACGATCGTCTTACCGGGCTGGGTGAGTCCCTGCTCGGGCCCGATGACGTGGACGATCCCCTGATCGCCCGAGTTCGGGTCCGAGAACTGGATGCCCGACTCGCGGACGTTCTGTTCGAGTTCGGACATCATCTCCTCGGCGGCGTCGTCGCGGTACGGACGCGACTGATCCGACGTCGGCACGATGTGATCGACCGTCGCGTGCGTCAGTTCGGGATAGGCGACTTCCAGATCGCGCTCCTGCAGCATCCCGAACGCCTGCGGACTCGTCACCTCGTGGATGAGGTGGAGGCCGACGAACAGTTGCGTCTGTCCGGTCGGCAGTTTGGAGACCGTGTGCTCCTCCCAGACTTTGTCGTACAGCGTTCCCTCACTCATCTACATCACCGCGGGTTGCCGTGTATACCTGTGTCACTGTCATTTCCGTCGTTCAGTCGTCAGCGGCCGCTTCGGCGGCTTCGGCTTCGTCGCCCTCGTCGGCCCACGAGAACAGGTCGCGCAGCGGTGCGCCGACCTCTTCGACCTCGTGGGTCTCCTCGGCGTGCTTCAGCTGGGTGTAGGACGGTCGGCCGGCCTGGTTCTCCGCGATCCACTCGCGGGCGAACGTGCCGTCCTGGACCTCTTCGAGGACCTCCTCCATCTGCTCGCGCGCGTGCTCGTCGATGATGCGGTCGCCACGCGTCAGGCCGCCGTACTCGGCGGTGTCGGAGACGGAGTCCCACATATTGGAGAGGCCGCCTTCGTACATCAGATCGACGATGAGCTTCAGTTCGTTCAGACACTCGAAGTAGGCCATCTCCGGGGAGTAGCCGGCGTCGACGAGCGTCTCGAATCCCTCGCGGACGAGCGCGGTCATCCCACCGCAGAGGACGGCCTGCTCCCCGAAGAGGTCGGTCTCGGTCTCCTCGCGGAACGTCGTCTCGATGACGCCGGCGCGAGTACAGCCGATCGCGTGCGCGTACGCGAACGCCTCGTCTCTCGCCTCGCCCGTCTCGTCCTGGTAGACGGCGACGAGACCGGGCGTGCCCTGACCGGCCTCGTAGTTCCGGCGGACGAGGTGGCCCGGCGACTTCGGCGCGACCATCGTCACGTCGACGTCTTCGGGCGGGCGGATCTGGTTGTAGTGGATGTTGAATCCGTGTGCGAACTGGAGCGTGTCGCCCGCGTCGAGTCCGTCCTTGATCTCCTCGAAGACAGCCGGCTGGACGGTGTCGGGGACGAGCACGGAGACGATGTCCGCCTCGGCGGCTGCGTCGGCGGGCGTCTCGACGCGCAGGCCGTCCGCTTCGGCGGCGGCGCGCGAGGAGGAGTCCTCGCGCAGGCCGACGATCACGTCGACGCCGCTGTCTGCGAGGTTCTGAGAGTGCGCGTGACCCTGGCTGCCGTATCCGAGTACGGCTACGGTCTTGTCGTCGATGTATGAGCGATCCGCGTCGTCGTCGTAGTATACTGTCGTGTTCAGGTCTGTCATTGTGCGTTTGTGGGTTGTGTGGGTTCGTCTGCTGTGCCTGGCTTCTCGCCCGGCACGGTCGCCTGATCGCCGCGCGCCAGCGCCGTGTATCCCGTTCGGGCGATCTCGATGATGCCGAACTGGCGGAACGCGTCGATCGCGTCGTCGATCTTCTGTTCGTCGCCGGTGAGTTGGACCGTGATGGTCCGCGGTCCGGCGTCGAGCGTCTGTCCGTCGTACATCTCCGTGACGGCGTGGACCTTGTCGGGGTCGTCGCCCTCGACTTTCAGGAGGACGAGCTCGGTCCGCACGGCGTCGGCGTCGAGTTCACCGACGGAGATGACGGGCTTGAGTTTGGCGAGTTGCTTCTCGATCTGGTCGATCCCCGGATCGGGCTCTTCGACGACCATCGTGATCCGCGAGTGGTTCTCGACGGTGGTCGGCCCGACGGTGAGGCTCTCGATGTTGAACTGCCGGCGGGAGAACAGCCCGGAGACGCGCGAGAGCACGCCCGGGTCGTCCTCGACGAGCGCCGAAATGACCGCACGCCGCGGTTCGTGTTCGGCTTCCGCCTCGGGGTCGATACGGATCCCCTGGGAGTTACGTCGCCCTTCGGGGTGCGGGCGCTCTTCGGGGGCCGGTCCTTGCAGTCCGTGCTTGGGCAGGTCGTCGTCAGAACTCATAGCTGATCATCCGTCAGAGCGAATTGTCCGTTCGCGCCGCCAGAGGGAACCATCGGGTAGACGTTCTCCGCCGGGTCGATGTGGAAGTCGATGACGGACGGACCGTCGTATTCGAGGGCCTCCTCGACGGTGTCTGCGACTTCGTCGTAGTCGTCGACGCGGAAACCGCGCGCGCCGAACGCCTCTGCGAGTTTGTCGAACTCGGGACACCAGTTGTACTCGGCGGCCATCCGACGCCCCTCGAAGAAGGCGTCCTGCCACTGGCGGACCATCCCGATGTACTCGTTGTTGAGCACTGCGACGGTGATGTCCAGTTCCTCGCGGACCGCGACCGAAAGCTCCTGAATCGTCATCAGGAACGAGCCGTCGCCGTCGACGCAGACGACTTCCTGGTCGTCGTCGGCCGCGATTCGTGCACCGATCGCCGCTGGCAGTCCGTAACCCATCGTCCCGAGCCCGTGGCTCGACACCCAGGTGCGCGGCTCGCGGTACGTCCAGTACTGGGCGGCCCACATCTGGTGCTGACCGACGCCGGTCGTGACGATGGCCTCGTCGGAGGTGGCCTCGTCGAGGACCTCGACGACGAACTGCGGCTTCAGCGGTTCGTCGTCGGGCGTCGCGTAGTCCATCGGGTACTCGTCTTTCCACGTCTGGACCTGTTCGCGCCACTCGTCGGCCTCGGGGGCCGTGTTGATGGCGTCGTCCAGTTGGTCGATGACGATCCCCGCGTCGCCGACGAGCGGGTAGTCCGCGTAGACGTTCTTCGAGATCTCCGCGGGGTCGATGTCGACGTGGATGACCTCCGCTTCCGGCGCGAACGTGTCGATGCCGCCGGTCAAGCGGTCGTCGAAGCGCGTCCCGACCGCGATGAGGAGATCGGTGTGGGTGATCGCCATATTGGCGTAGCCCGTGCCGTGCATCCCCGCCCACGAGAGACAGAGATCGTCGTCCTCGGGGAACGAGCCGATGCCCGGCATCGTCGTGACGACCGGGATCTCGTAGTCGCGTGCGAACGCGCGGGCCTCGTCGGTCGCGTCGGCCTTGATGACGCCGCCACCGAAGAGCAGCAGCGGCCGTTCGGCCGCCTCGATCGCGTCGGCCGCGGTCTGGACGTCGCCCTCGTCGGCGACGTACTGCGGGCGCGTCGTCTCCGGCGGCGCTGCCGGACCGGGCTCTGCGTCGGTCTCGCCAAGCGTGACGTCCTTCGGGAGGTCGACGAGCGTCGGCCCCGGACGGCCCTCGTCGGCCAGCGCGAGCGCTTCACCGACGGTGTCGCCGACGGTGTCGGCGTCGCTCGCGAAGTAGTTGTGCTTCGTGATCGGCGCGGTGACGCCTGTGGTGTCTGTCTCCTGGAACGCGTCGGAGCCGACCATATCCGAGGGAACCTGGCCGGTGAGCGCCAGCAGTCCGTCGGAGTCCATATTCGCGTCGGCGATGCCGGTGACGAGGTTGGTCGCTCCCGGCCCCGACGTCGCCAGGCAGACGCCTGGTTCGTTGCGGACGACGCTGAACGCGTCGGCGGCGTGGGCTGCACCCTGCTCGTGCGCCATCGTGACGTGGCGGATGTCGGAGTGATACAGCGCGTCGTAGACGGGCATAATCGCCCCGCCCTGGACGCCGAACGCGGCCTCGACGCCCTCGTTCTCCAAGGCGCGAATGACGGACTCGGAGCCGGTCGTCACGGGCGACTGCGTCGTCTCGGGCTCGTCTGCTTCCTCCGCGTCCGGTGGTGCCTGCTTACTCATCGTGCATCACCGCCGTCTGCGGGCGCGTTCGCGGGTGTCGTTCGTGGTCGATACGTCGATGGTCGTGTGGGTCGAGCGTGGTGCTCCATTGGCCTTGTGTAACGGTCGCTGGTGGGTTAGTTGGCGGGCGCGTACGGGAACCGAAAATCGAAAATTGGGTGTGAGGGGCTAGGCGGCCCCTACAATACGCACGTCGACGTCGAGCATCTCGACGTCGGCCGACTGGAGCACACGCGCGACCTGCGCCGCCGCTGCAGCGGCAGCCGTCGCGTCGGTGGTCCGTCGTCGCATCGTATCCCACAGATTCGTCTCGCCCGTAATGAACGTTTCGCGCCGCGGGTCCGTTTCGGGAGGTCGGTCGGCGGCGCACCCGTGGCTCGTCGATTCGAGCAAACGGGGCGCGCGCCATCAGGCGCGGACCTCCTCCTGTTCTTCGTCCTCGCCTTCCTCGGCGCGTTCGACGCCCGACTCGCGGGCGAAGCGCGTCAGCACGTCGACGGTGACGCGCTCTTTCTCGGCGCCGTAGTCTTTGACGCGGCGGGTGATGTCGCGCACTTCCGCGTCGGTCGGCGTGAAGCCCGACTCCTCCAGTCGCTTGCGGACGGAGTGAGTCCCGGTGTGCTTCCCGAGGACGAACTCGCGCTGGGCCCCGACCATATCGGGCGTCATCACACCCGGCTCGAACGTGTCCGTGTTCTCGATGACGCCCGCGGCGTGGATGCCGCTCTCGTGTGAGAAGGCGTTCCGTCCCACGACCGGCTTGTTGGCCGGAACCGGGATGTCGCTCGCCTCCTCGACCATCCGCGACAGTTCGGTGATTCGTGTGGTGTCGATCCCCGTGTCGACGTCGTACAGCGACTCCGCCGCCATCACGACCTCCTCGAAGGCGGCGTTGCCGGCGCGCTCGCCGATGCCGTTGACGGACACCTGCGCCTGCGCGGCCCCGGCCTCGAAGCCGGCCATCGCGTTCGCGGTGGCCAGCCCGAAGTCGTCGTGAGCGTGGACGTCGATCTGCGCTTCGGTGTGTTTTCTGATCTCGCGGATCAGACTCGCAAAGCGCGTCGGCGTCGCGACGCCGGTGGTGTCGGGGACGTTGACCCAGTCGACGCCCGCCTCGTCGACGGCGCTCAGGATCTCGGCTAAGAAGTCGACGTCGGTCCGGGTGGCGTCCATCGGCGAGAACATCGCCTGGGCACCTGCCTCTTTGACTCGTTCGACGCTCTCGACCGCGCGCTCGACGGCCTCCTCGCGGGAGGCGTGCATCGAGTCGGCCAGCTGGACGTCGCTCGTGCTGACGAAGACGTGGACCAACTCGACGCCGGAGTCGAGTGCGGCCTCTACGTCTTTGTCGACGACGCGAGCCAGCCCGCAGACGGTCGTGTCCGTCGCGGCGGCGATGTCGCTGACGGATTCGAACTCGGCTTCGGAGTTCACCGGGAATCCCGCCTCGATGACGTGCGTCCCCATCTCGTCCAGCGTCGCCGCGATGTCGCGCTTCTCGTCGTAGCTGAACGAAGTGCGTGGCGACTGTTCGCCGTCGCGGAGCGTCGTGTCGAAAATCCGTACGTTCTCGATCTCGGATTCAGTTATTTGGGCTAATGTGCCCTGGAAGAACTCGACCAGCCGGGGTGTCCGACTGAGCCTCCATGTCGTCGTTAGACATTGTGTCTGTTCACTACCCGGAAAGACATTAAAAGGTTTCGCTGTCAGGGATCTGATCCCGGGACAGCGCATCCGAGCATCGCCGATCTCTGAGTTGCCGAGCGGGCTCCGTACCTGCTTCTCGCGGTGGTTTCGCGGACAGACGCGGCTACAATCGAACGCGGCCGTCGTCCACGACCCGGACCGTGTGAGGAGTGGCCGTTTGGTGCAAATTCCGCCGCGAGTGCGGCCAATTGCCCACCTGAACTACTCGCGCGCGGCGTTGGGTGGACGAACGTTCAGGTGCGCGCGTTGCGGGAGGGCCGCTCGAACAGCCACGTCTGTGTGGCCCATCAGATGAGGGACGCCGAGACGAGAGAGAATAATAACTTTTCTTACAAACCCCGGGAGAACGCGTCCGAATCCTTTTCGTGCCGGTCTGCGTGGCCCCTGGTATGAGCGACTTCAACCTGAACCTCTCGGAGGCCGAAGAACACCTCGACGAAGAGGGAACCGGCAACGTCGTGCTCGGCGTCCTCGACGGCTCTACGGACCCTGACGAGTGGGTCCGGTCAGTCGAGGCGGGTAACGTCCTCGTTCTCGCCGTCGAGGGCGACCTCAACGAACTCGCGAAGGGCTTCGCCCGCCCGGTCAGAGACATGGACGGCACGCTCACGCACTTCCGGGATTTTCTGATCGTCTCCCCGTCTGGCGTCGACATCAACACCGACCGACTCTAATCGACGCTGAACGGTCTCGCCTTCGCGTCGGGTCTCACGATCCTACAATCACTCACCTGACTGCGGTGGCACGAACGTCAACACGTGCCCGTCGTCGTCGACGACGCGGACGCCCTCCTCGACGTCCGTCGGCCCGACCGCCCAGGGCGCGCCGGCTTCGACGGCGGCCGCTGCGTCTCCTGTCGTGAATGCGAGATCGACGTGGAGGCCGCCGCGAGCGTCCGCGATGCCGAGTTGTGGCTCCCAGAGTTCGAGGTCGACGGGTCCCGTCAGCCGGACGCGGCGTCGCGTCTCGCCGCGGTCGACGACCTCGAAGCCGAGCCGTCGGTAGCGTGCCTCCGCCCGCGACAGATCGGTCACTTCCAAGACGACCTCGAAGACGCCCGTGAGCGGCGGCACGTCGTCGGTGTCGTTCTCGACGGCCGCTGCCTCGGTGTTGTCCTCGGCGGCCGCTGTATCGTGAATGCCGCCGATCTCGACGCAGTGACCCGCGGGGTCGTAGACGTACAGCGAGTCGCTGGAGCCGAACGAGAACTCGACGGGGTCGAGATCGGCGAGTCGGCGTCGCCAGCGAGGATACGCCGCTCGCGTCGTGGCAAACGCGTAGTGCGTGTGAACCCCCCCGCGCGGCTGCGCTGTGGGTCGGCGGAGCACGAGGCTCGTGGGGTCGGCGTCGGCTCCCTCCACGGCCGCCCCGCTGGCAGACGCGCCCACGTCGTAGAGGACGTGCGACTCCGACGCGGATCCGGGCGCTGCCTGGAGACCCAGCCGGTCTTCGTAGAACGCGCGCGTCGCGTCGAGATCCTTCACTTCGAGGCCGAGTCGACGGAGGCCGCTGAGCATATCTGCCACTCGGGCGGCAACCGTGAAAGGGCTACTGTCGACCCGGGTAGACGGACGTTCGAGTTCACAGTCCGCACACGGCACGTAGCTTACACGCCTCGATGGCGTGCAAACATATTTGATCCTGGTGTCAGTACGCCAGTGTATGTCCGGGCCACCGAGCGAGTATCCGATCGGCGAGTCCCCGGAAGAAATTCGCATCCTCCACGTGGACGACGACTCCGAGTTCGTCGACCTCACCGCGTCGTTTCTGACCCGGCAGAACGACACGTTCTCCGTGTCCACCTCCACCAACCCCGACCGGGCGCTCGACCGCATCGAGGACGGCACCCTCGACTGCGTCGTCAGCGACTACGAGATGCCCGAGATGTCCGGACTCGAACTGCTCGAACGGGTCAGAGAGCGCGACTCCGAGGTGCCGTTCATCCTGTTCACCGGGAAGGGGAGCGAGGAGATCGCGAGCCGGGCGATCTCCGCCGGCGTTACCGACTACCTCCAGAAGGAGATGGGCACCGACCAGTACGCCGTCCTCGCGAACCGGATCGAAAACGCCGTCGAACAGACCCGGTCCCGGCAGGCGTTGGCCGCGAGTCAACGGCGGCTCTCCCGCTTTATCGAACAATCCCCGCTGGGGACGATCGAGTACGACGAGACGTTCACGATCGTCAAGACCAACGACGCCGCGACCGAGATCACTGGCTACGAGGACTCCGAGCTCGTCGGTGGCACGTGGTTCCCGATCGTCCCAGACGAGGAGAAGCGACACGTCGCCGAGATCGAACGGCAACTGCTCGACGATCGCGGCGGCTACCAGAGCGTCAACGAGATCGTGACGAAAGACGGTGAACGGCGGCTCTGTACGTGGTACAACCGAGTCGTCACCGACGAAGACGACAGCGTCATCACGATCTTCTCGCAGTTCGAGGACGTCACCGCAGAGCGCGCCCAGCGGCGGGGACTGGAGCGTGCGAACGCCGTCCTCTCGACGCTCTTCGAGACGCTTCCGATCGGCGTGCTCGCCGAGGACGCAGACAGAGAGGTGCTCACGGCCAACGACCGGCTGTTCGACCTGTTCGAGCTACCGGGATCGCCCGAAGACGTCGTCGGCGCGGACTGTGCGGCGTTCGCCGAGGACGTCAGCGAGATGTTCGTCGATCCCGACGGGTTCGTCTCCCGGATCGATACGCTCGTCGACGAGCGCGAACCGGCGTGGAACGACGAACTGCTCCTCGAAGACGGGCGAGCGCTGGAGCGGAGCTACCGGCCGATCGAACTGCCGGACGGCCAGGGCCACCTCTGGGTGTACTACGACGTCACCGACCGGAAGGTTCGCGAGCGACGGCTGGAAGCGCTGAACGAGACGGCGCGGGAGTTGATGACCGCGGCGAGTCGCGAGGAGGTCGCATCGATCGGCGTCGACGCGGCGGCAGAGGTACTCGATCTGGACGCGAGCGCGATCCACCTCTACGAGGAGGATGCCGGACTGGTTCCAGTCGCCTCCAGTGACGCCGCTCGCGAACTCGTCGGCTCGCCGCCGACGTTCACCGACGGCGACGGGATCGCCTGGCGGTCCTTCGCGCAGGGCGAGGTGTACTCGATCGACGACGTTCGCGAGGACCCCGACGTGTACAACCCGGAGACGCCGATTCGCAGCGAGATCCACCTGCCGCTCGGCCGCTATGGCCACTTCATCGCTGGCTCGCCGACCCCGGGGGCCTTCGACGACGAGGACGTCGTTCTCGGTGAACTCCTCGCCGTCAACATCGTCAGGGCGCTCGAACAGGTCCGGCGTAACGAGCGCCTCCACGAGCGCGAACGGGAACTCACGCGACAGAACGCCCGACTCGAAGAGTTCGCGAGCGTCGTCTCACACGACCTCCGCAATCCGCTCAACGTGGCCGAGGGTCGGCTCGAACTCGCGATGGAGTTCTGTGAGGACGAGCAGGCCAGAGACCAGTTGACGCAGGTCGCAGGCGCCCACGAGCGGATGGCGGATCTGATCGAGGACCTGCTGACGCTCGCTCGCGACCGCGAGACGACGCTCGATCCGACGCCCATCCAGTTTGAGCCCTTCGTCCGGGCGTCGTGGCGGAACGTCGACACCGGTGCGGCCGCGCTCGTCGTCGATGATGACGGCACGATCACCGGCGACGAGTCACAGTTGCGACAACTGTTCGAGAACCTGTTTCGGAACGCAGTCGAGCACGGCGGACCGGACGTCACCGTCCGCGTGGGCACCTGCAAGAACGGCTTCTACGTCGCCGACGACGGCGACGGTGTCCCCGAAGACGAGCGCGATCACGTCTTCGAGTACGGCTACTCGACGTCACAGAGCGGCACGGGATTCGGCCTCGCGATCGTCTCCGAGATCGTCGACGCGCACGGCTGGGAGATCCGCGCGACCGAGGGGACCGACGGCGGGGCTCGCTTCGAGATCAGCGGCGTCGACGCCGCACTCGATGGAGACGACGCCCCCGACGTCTGATAGTGATTACTCTCACTGTGTACCGCCGAGCGCCACTCCCGGTGGCGATGGCCGGCGGTAAGAGACGAGAGTAATCATTATACGCTGAACAGGCGCAATACCACGGCGTTCACGCCGTGGATACGCGCCGTCACTTGGGAGAGCATCAACGTTCGACAGCACTCTGAGTTTCGGAATAGTGATGTTCAAGTGACAGGAAACCGTGTTAATGGATAGGAATCGGTCGGAACGGAGCGGATTCCGAACCGTCCTTCGGAGGTGGCCTGTCCACCCATCTAATGAGACAGTATCCGAAAGAGCAGACGGTGAACGTCACATCCTCGAAGGGTGTGCCTATGTGCCGACTGCCCAAAGCGAGTCAGACGATACCCCCGAGTCTGCTGACGCCTGCTGGCGTCCCCGTGGCCAAAACAACACCGGGACGCCGAACACGGTCGAGGATAGGGGTACCGGCGGCTTGGCACCGCCAGCAGTCTACCAGTCCGATACTGTGGGACTACCCGCGCCCGAAAGGGCTGGTAGTCCGGTGATTGGGCTGCGAACCTGAAACTCCCACCGCTCGGGATTCCTCCGCGTTTACGCGGAGGAGGATGTCAAGACTGCTGTCGCTCTTCAGCCTCACCGGATCTTCCGCACGTCGCTCACGTCGAAGCCCCCCTCGTGAATCTCGGTTTCGAACCGGACGATGTCCTCGCTCTCGATCTGTGAGAGGACGCCGCGGAACTCCTGGACGACCATCGTCCGCGCACGCTTGGACCCGCCGGACTCCCACTCGAACTGAAGCGTCCCGTCGGCGGCGTCCATCAGGTGCCCGAGTTCGGTCCGTTCGAGCGTCTCCCGGCTCGCGTACGCGAGCACGAGGCCGCCCCAACGGTGTGCGGCCTTGCCGAGGCCGCGAATCAGCATCGCGATGTCGTTCCACGCCATCTCGTCGGAGATGGCCGCGACGAGATCGGTGATCGAGTCGATGATGACGAGGTTGTCCGCGGCGTTGTCGTTGAGGTACTGGCCGAGCGCCGTCAGCACGTCGGCGCGCTCCTCGCGACCGCCGAGGTCTTGCAGCGTCGTCGTCTCACCGAGGTACCACTCCCGCGGGACCGGACTCAGCTGGAAGTACTCCGGCGAGAAGTCGCGGACGTCGATGTGCTCTGTCGCCGCGCTCACGATGTCGTCGTCCAACACGTACGACATCTCGCGGCGCACGTTCGACTCGTCGGCGGTGAACGACAGATAGTGCACCTCCGGTGGGAGCGTGGCGTCGGCGTGGAGGTCGCCGTAGTGCAACTCGAATAAGTCCCGGTCGGTGTGAGCGACGGCGTTCATCGTCGCGCTCGTGTACATAAACTCCCGGGCGCCGGCCCCGGGTTCGCCGACGAGCAGGACGACCGTCCCAAGCGGCGCGCCGCCGTCGACGACGCGGTCGAAGCGAGACACCCCGAACGGGATGCGGTCCATACCCGTCCGTCTCGGGCGGTGCCGTTAATCGTTTCGGGCGACGGCGCGGCCGATGCGAGAGCGCGGTCGGCCTATCCACTCACGGAGCGACGCCTACGCGACGACGTCGTCGACGGTCTCGGTCTCTGCCCCATCGTTCCGCCCGGCCACGATTCGCACGTCGCCGTCGACACCGGCAGCGTCGAGCGCCTCGGCCCCGGCGTTCCGGGCCGCATCGGCGTGTGCAGCGTCGGTGACGCCGTAGACGCACGGCCCCCACGACGACTGGCCCGCCCCATAGCACGCCGGGTCGCTGTCCAGCGCGGTGACCAACTCGCCAACCGGAGGGCGGTAGACGCCGCCCTGCTCGTCGGCGTACCACGTCCCGTTCAATCGGCCGAGAGACTCGACCGCGCCCCCGAAACGCTTCGCGTCGCCCTCGGCGACCGCCGGGAGGAGCCGTCGCGTCACGACGCCGGCGATGCGGTCTGCGACGCCCGGATCGGCCCGTTCGACGACCGATCGCATACTCTCCTCTTCGGCGTCGCCGTTCCGCCCCGGTTCGACGTCCGGGAGGACGAGCAGGAACCGCCAGTCGTCGGGGACTGATCGCCGGACGGTGACCGAGGGCACAGTCCAGTCGCCGTCGGCCGGGCGTTCGGTCGTGAACTGGGCGGTCGGGTGGCCGCTGTCGACCACGAATCCGCCGTGCTCGAACGTCCCGACACCGACGCCGGAGCGACCGCCGCGGCCGAGCTCCGGTGCCAACGACCGGACGTCGGGGGCGCGGTCGTGTGCCCGTCCGACGGCTGTGAGGACGGCCAGCGCCAGTTGGGTCCCGCTTCCGAGCCCCGAGTGCCGTGGGAGTGCGGATTCGACGGTGACGGCTGCGCCGGGTACGTCGAGCAGGTCGACGGCGCGCTCGGCGTACTGGCAGGCGACGGGGTCGTCGCAGTCGACGCTCGCGGCCGGTTCGGCGGTCACGACTGTCTTCGGTTCGTCGACGGCGACGCCGATACCGCCGTACAGTCGATCGAGCGCCAGGCTGAGGTTCAAGAACCCGAAGTGAATGCGGGCGCTGGTCGCGACGCGAGCGCGTCTCATCGACTCCTACTACTGGGGGCACCTCGTTGTGGGTTTCGACGTGGGCAAGCCGGCCCGGTGTCGGAACTCCCGCGCCGACGCCGAGTCGCTCGTCGTCTTTCAGGGCATGGGGCAGAGACTCGCCGTAAAGACGGCGACGTCGTCGGTCTCGTTGCGTGCGCCGTGGACGGCACCGCGGTCGTGGCGCACGACGCCCGGCGCGTCGACGGTCTCCTCGTCACCGTCGCGAACGACTACCACGCTGCCTTCCAGAACGTGAAAGACGTTCGTGCTGTCGGGATGCTCGTGAGGGTCCAGTTCCGCACCCGGGCCGAGCGCGAACCCCTTCACGAGTACGTCGTCGGTGACGACCAGTTCCGTCGTCTCGATTTCGCCGTCGTCGGGGTCGAGCGCGGCTCGCGCTTCGTCGTACAGATCGAGTGAAGCCATCAGCATGGACTGCGTCGGGATCGCATATATACTATCGGTCGCCCGAACGCGATACGCCCGGTTCTCGGCGGCGCGCTATTCGGTTCGAATCTCGAACCGCGCGCCGCCCGCGTCCCCCTCGGTCGCGCGGATCTCCCAGTCGTGCGCGTCGACGATCTCGGAGACGATCGCGAGGCCGAACCCGGTCCCGTCGGCAGCCGTCGTGAACCCTGCGTCGAAGACGTCCTCGCGTTCGTCCTCGGGGATTCCGTCGCCGTCGTCCGCGACGTAGAACCCGTCCGCGATCGCGCCCACAGAGATGACGACGTCGTCGCCACCGTGTTCGATCGCGTTCCGAAACAGGTTCTCGACCAGTTGTTGCAGTCGTTCGGGGTCCGCAGAGACCGTACACTCCAGGTCGTCTTCGATTGAGAGCGTGGCCTGGTCGGCGGCGATCATCCGCCACGCCTGTTCTGCGAGTGCGGCGATGTCGACGCGCTCTGTGTCGTCGATCGACATTCCCTCACGCGCCAGTGTCAACATCTCCTCGATCAACTGCTCCATCCGTTCGTGGGCCCGGACGACGGGCTCGAGGTGGTCTATGTCTCCCGATTCCAGCGCGAGTTCCGTCCGTCCCTTCGCGACCTGAAGCGGGTTCCGGAGGTCGTGGGAGACGATGCTCGCGAACTGTTCGAGCTTCTCGTTCTTCGCTTCGAGTTCCTGCCGGTACTGCTCGCGCTCGGTCACGTCTGTCAGGACGACGGAGTGACCCATCTCTGCGCTCCCCATCGTGAACGGGTTCGACGTGACGTTGTAGTAGCGATTCGTTCCGTCGACCTCGACTTCGATGATCGGATCGGACTCCTCCATCGTGTCCGCGAGCGCCGGAACGGAGTCCGAGAGCGGTTTCCCGATGGCCCCCGAAAGCGACGGAAATAGGTCGCCCGCGCGAGTGTTGAAGTCCCTGATTTCTCTCCCGTCGTCGACGACGAGGATCGGGTCGGTGCTCTCGCCGGTGACGCGGACGTACTGGAACCGATCGAAGTACGTCGAGAACACGCCGACTGCGAAGACGGCGACGCCGATCGACGAGTAGGTGATATCCAGGATGCCGGGGGCGATGGCGCCCAGAACGTCGAAGACCACCGGGATTCCGGTGAGCGAGAGGAGCGCGAACAGCGGGCGGGTGTTGGAGTTGACCCGGATGAACAGCTCGAAGAGCATAAAGAAGCCAACGAACGCGAGCGCGTACGCCAGCCCCATCGCGATCCAGTGCAACGGGCGGTGGCTGACCTGCAGGTAGACGAACGGCGTGTTCGCTTCCTCGGCGACGAAGTACCAGTTGTGGATCGGGTTCGTCACCTTCACCGCGACGAACGCGAGAAAGACCACGAGCAGCCCCTTCCGCGCGGCCGAGTTATGGTGGACCTGTCGACCGGTGTACGCCGCACAGAAGTACAGCCACGGCCCGACGGAGGCTAAGCCGACGACGAGCCCGGTCAGGTAGAACACGTACTGGAGGTCGGGCGTCGGCATCGTGAGATACCCGACGTGGGCGGCCGCCCAGCCGCCGCTTGTGACGAGAAGCCAGAAGACCCCCCGGCGCGTGTCCTCGTGTTCGATCCGCCGCGTCCGGCGGAGCATCCCGAAACAGAGCACGGCGGCAGCGGCAAATGCGAACACGTATGCGCCGTATAACGCGCTCGAAGAGAGTGGCGGCAACATCTGAATCGGTTGTAATCCGGGATTAACGGGGAGCATCATCAACCCACCGACCACAGGGTGTGACGGTATCGGCCAGAAAGGGGTGTCGATCTTCCCGTCGGAGGCGAACCCTCCATTGGGGTGCCTCTGCATCGGTCGGTCGTCGGATGTCGGCGACGACCTGGAGATGCGCCAACTACGGGCGGGTGGTCACCCCGGCCGCAGCGGTGCCGACGCCGCCGTGACGGGAGGTCGGCGGCGTCGGTACGTGAATCCGACAGTCGCGTTCGCGACTGTAGCCAGCACCACTGTCAGCGCGGCGGGACGCGGGTGGGGGCAGCGTCCCGGAGTGCGGGCTGTGTCGTAGCGGCGTCCCCGTCCATCCAGCGGGGTGGCCGCACTGCGACGTCGAACTATCTGTACGACGTCGCAACCATCCCTTACTCGGGGACCCACTTCAACTGGGGCGACGGTCAACTCGGATTCGGGGCCACGCGCCGAATGAAATCCGGCTAAATTCGGCTAAACTGTCCTCGAAATAGTCGGCTTGAGGCGCTCAAATCGCTGTTTTCCACAACACCGTTGTTTTCGCCGTTCCAGCGTTCAGTCGATTTCGACACGTCTCACGGGTGAGGTCGTAGCGTGTGGCTAGCACCGAGAGGAGCCGTCGGCGGCCGACGCTTTTTGTACGATGCCGCGCAACCCGACGTATGGCGACGATCAAAGACAGCGTCCACGACCACATCGAGGTCGAAGGCGTTGCGGCGGCCCTCCTCGACACCGAGCCGGTGCAGCGGCTCCGCCACATCAAGCAGTTGGGGACGGTCCAGTTGGTCTATCCGTCGGCGAACCACACCCGGTTCGAGCACTCGCTCGGGGTCTATCACCTCGCCGACCGCGCGCTCGAGCACCTCGGCATCGACGGGATCCAGGCCGAGCGACTCCGCGCAGCGGCGCTCCTCCACGACGTCGGTCACGGCCCGTACAGTCACAACGTCGAAGACGTCACCCACCGTCACACGGGCAAGTACCACGACGACGTGCACGAACTCCTCGACGAGGGGACGGTGGGCGCGGTGCTCCGCGATCACGACCTCGATCCCGCGCACATCGCCGACCTCGTCGCCGGCGACGCCAAGTACGGACAGCTCGTCTCGGGCGAGCTGGACGTCGACCGAATGGACTACCTCGTGCGCGACGCCCACCACACGGGCGTCCCCTACGGCACGATCGACCACGAGCGCCTGATCCGGGAACTCACCTTCGTCGACGGCGAACTCGTCCTCGCGGAGGGGAACGTCCAGACCGCCGAGTCGCTGCTGCTCGCGCGCGCGTTGATGAATCCCACCGTCTACCAGCACCACGTCGCCCGCATCTCGAAGGCGATGCTCCGACGGGGCGCCGAACGGCTGCTCGAACAGCCGAACGTCACTCCCCGACGGCTTCGCCGGATGGACGACCACGACCTCCTGGTCGCGCTCCGGACGACGCCGGCGACGAGCGAGTTCGCCCGTCGGCTCCGGACTCGGGACCTGTACAAACGCGCGGTGTGGGCCGAACTGGAGGCCGTCCCCGAAAGCGTCGTCGACGCCGACTACGAGACGCTGCGCGACCTCGAAACGGAGATCGCAGACCGCGCCGGACTGCCGGCCGAGCAGGTCGTCGTCGACGTCCCGGAACGGCCGTCGATGACCGAATCGACGTCGCGGGTGATGGTGAGCGGCGAGATGCGTCGGCTGGGCAAACAGTCGCCCCTGGTGTCGGCGCTGCGGACCGCCCAGAAGCAACAGTGGCGGCTCGGCGTCTACGTTCCTGCCGACGAGACCGATCGTGCGGGGCGGCTCGCCGTGGAAACGCTCGGTCTCGACGTCGACGGCGCGCTCGTCTCGGACGTACGGCCGGGTGTGACGGCGACGCTGGACGAGTTCACGGAATCGTGATGGTATCTCTATTCGCCGCGCACGACGAGATCGTTCCGCTTCGGGAGTTTCAAGCCGCTGCGCTGGCGACACTCGCGCAATGATCGTCGAGGGGACCGTACTCAGAGGGCCCGAACTCGAACCCATCCGGGGCCGCGTCGTCGTCGAGGACGGCGTGATCACGGCCGTCGAGGAAGCCGACGTCTACGCCGACGACATCGTGCTCCCGGCGTTCGTCAACGCGCACACACACATCGGCGACTCGATCGCCAAGGAAGCGGGTGCGGGCCTCTCGCTGGACGAACTGGTCGCGCCGCCGGACGGACTGAAACACCAACTCCTCAGAGCGGCGAGCCGCGAGGAGACCGTCGACGCGATGCGTCGCTCGCTCCGGTTGATGAGCGAGACCGGGACGGCCGCCTGCATCGAGTTCCGCGAGGGCGGCGTCGAGGGCGTCGAATACATCCGTGATGCAGCCGCCAGTCTCCCGATCGACCCGGTCGTCCTCGGCCGCGAATCCGAGGACGCGATGCACGAATCCGACGGGTTCGGTGCCTCAGGCGCGCGCGACGCCGACTTCGACCGCTTGCGGAACGCCACCCGCGAGGCCGAGAAGTTGTTCGGGATCCACGCTGGCGAGCGCGACCCGCACGACATCAACACCGCGCTCGACCTCGATCCGGACTTTCTCGTCCATATGGTCCACCCCGAACCGCTCCACTACGAACGGCTGGCCGACAACGACATCCCGGTGGTCGTCTGTCCGCGGTCGAACCTCGTCACCGGCGTCGGCGTGCCGCCGATCCGCGAATTGACCGAACGGACTACGGTCGCGCTCGGCACCGACAACGTGATGTTGAACTCGCCGTCGATGTTCCGCGAGATGGAGTTCGCCGCCAAACTCGCGGACGTGTCGGCGAGCGAGGTGCTGCAGATGGCGACTGTCAACGGCGCGGCGATTGCAGGGTTGAACTACGGCGTCATCGAGCCCGGTCGCGAGGCGAAACTCCTCGTCCTCGACGGCGACTCCGACAACCTCGGGGGAGCGCAAGACGTAGTCCGTGCGGTCGTCCGCCGTGCGGGCGCAGCGGACGTGAAAGACGTCATCGTCTGAATCGCAAATCAGACGCCAACCGCCGGACGCCGAGTGGCCACCGTCCGGCAGTACCGTCGTGGCGAGGACTTTTCTGCGCTCCGAACGGTTCGGGCATATGCACCTTCCACGCCCGGCCCTCGGCCGCGTGACCCCGCGGATGCAGATTACGCGCCGCGGCACAGACGGCGACGATCTGCTTTTCGTCCTCGGCTGGGGGAACAAGCCGACGCACGAACACGTCGCGTGGCTCCTGACGCGGCTGATCGAAGCCGACTACCGCGTCCACGCGGTCACGATTCCGACGAACGTCTGGGACTTCGACGACCAGTACCTCGCGCCGCTCGGCGAGTACGTGCGCGAGCACGACTTCGACGTCGTCTTGAGTCACAGCACCGGCGGACTGATCGCCGAACACCTCGCGAGCAACCACGACGTTCGAAACGTCTTCCTCAGTCCGTGGTGGGGCGTCGAAACCGACGGCCTGCTCGATCGCGCAGTTCTCGCCGTCTTCGAGCGACTCCCGACCACGAGACGGCTCTACGATCCGGAACTGGACGTCGACGCGATCGGCGCGTTGAAGTCGCCCGCGGAGGCTGAGACCGGTCCGAGCGGGCTCTCGCCGGCGTTCCTGGCGACGATTCGGGACGCACAATCGCGACTTGGCCCCTTCGACGACGAAGACGCCGTGTTCTACACACCGGACGACCAGGTCGTCGACCCGGCGGCAATCGAAGCGCGCGCCCCGCCGCCGAACCGTCGCCAGTACGACGGCGGCCACGAGTTCTTCGCGTCACCGGGGCGCGAGCCGGTCCTCGAAGACGTGCTCGGGGCACTCGATTCGGGGCCGGAAGTGATCTGAGCGGACGCAATTATCTAATTGGACCAGTCGGTCGTCGCCGTCTCCGCCCCGGCCGGCTCGAGGCGGCTGACGTGCGCTTCAATATAAATCCTACTACCTGACAGGCAACCACACAGGAAAATCGCAGTACAGCGGAGGCGAGCGATTCACCCCCGGCTGCCACCGTCTAGTAACCTTTAACCGATTTAGACCAGTAGTTGGCGGCAAGATGGCGAGCAACAAGATCCTCGGTATCGACCTCGGCACCACGAACAGCGCGTTCGCGGTGATGGAAGGGGGCGACCCGGAGATCATCGTGAACTCCGAGGGCGACCGCACCACGCCCTCTGTGGTGGCGTTCACCGACGACGACGAGCGACTCGTGGGCAAGCCCGCGAAGAACCAAGCGATCCAGAACCCAGAGCACACGATCGGCTCGATCAAGCGGCATATGGGGGAGGACGACTACACCGTCGAGATCGACGACGACGAGTACACGCCCGAGCAGATCTCGGCGATGATCCTCCAGAAGATCAAGCGCGACGCCGAAGACTACCTCGGCGACGAGATCGAGAAGGCCGTCATTACGGTCCCGGCGTACTTCAACGACCGCCAGCGCCAGGCGACCAAGGACGCCGGCGAGATCGCCGGCTTCGAGGTCGAGCGCATCGTCAACGAACCGACTGCGGCGTCGATGGCGTACGGTCTCGACGACGACTCCGATCAGACGATTCTCGTCTACGACCTCGGTGGCGGGACGTTCGACGTGAGCGTGCTCGACCTCGGCGGCGGCGTCTACGAGGTCGTCGCGACGAACGGTGACAACGACCTCGGCGGCGACGACTGGGACGAGGCCATCATCGACTGGCTCGCCGAGCAGTTCAAAAACGAGCACAACATCGACCTCCGCGAGGACCGGCAGGCGCTCCAGCGACTGAAGGACGCCGCCGAGGAAGCGAAGATCGAACTCTCCTCGCGAAAGGAGACGACGATCAACCTCCCGTTCATCACGGCGACCGACACCGGCCCGGTCCACCTCGAAGAGACGCTCTCGCGCGCGAAGTTCGAGTCGCTCACCGAGGATCTGATCGAGCGCACCGTCGGCCCGACCGAACAGGCGCTCGCAGACGCCGGCTACGATAAGGGCGACATCGACGAAGTCATCCTCGTCGGCGGCTCCACCCGGATGCCGCAGGTCCACGAGAATGTCGAGGAGATGCTCGGCATCGAGCCGAAGAAGAACGTCAACCCCGACGAGGCCGTCGCGCTCGGCGCGGCGATCCAGGGTGGCGTCCTCGGCGGCGAGGTCGACGACATCGTCCTGCTCGACGTGACGCCGCTGAGCCTCGGTATCGAGGTCAAGGGCGGCCTCTTCGAGCGACTCATCGACAAGAACACGACGATCCCGACCGAGGAATCGAAGATCTTCACGACGGCCGCGGACAATCAGACGTCCGTGAACGTTCGGGTCTTCCAGGGAGAACGTGAGATCGCAGACGAAAACGAACTGCTCGGCGAGTTTCAGCTCACCGGCATCCCGCCGGCCCCGGCCGGAACGCCCCAGATCGAGGTCTCGTTCAACATCGACGAGAACGGAATCGTGAACGTCGAAGCCGAGGACAAAGGCTCCGGCAACGCCGAGTCCATCACCATCGAGGGCGGCGCTGGCCTCTCCGACGAGGAGATCGAGCGGATGCAGGACGAAGCCGAGGCGCACGCCGAAGAGGACGAACAGCGTCGCGAGCGCATCGAGGCCCGCAACGAGGCCGAGAGCACGGTCCAGCGCGCGGAGACGCTTCTCGAAGAGAACGAAGAGAACGTCGACGACGACCTCCGCGAGTCGATCGAAGCGAAGATCGAAGACGTCGAGGCGACCCTCGAAGACGAGGACGCGACGAAAGAGGACCTCGAAGAGGTCACCGAAGCGCTCACCACCGAACTGCAGGAGATCGGCAAGCAGATGTACGAAGCCCAGCAGGCGGCCGGTGCAGGCGGCGCCGGCGCGGGTGCCGCAGGAGCAGGTCCTGGCGGCGCTGCCGGTGCTGGCCCCGGCGGAATGGGTGATATGGGCGGCGCTGCCGGCGATGGTGACGAGTACGTCGACGCTGACTTCGAGGACGTCGACGAAGACGACGAGGAGTAGTTCGCGTCTACGCCCTCTGGGAGCTTTTTTGTAATCACGGCCGTCGACACGGTAGAACAGTGCGTCGACCTCACAGGCCCGCAGTGAGCGCCGGCCGGACCGAGTCCAATCTGGCAAAATACTTTTTCCGGTGCCGTTCGACCGGCGCGTATGCCTATCAGTGACGACGAGTGGGAGTCCGGTAAGCAGTGGACCGAAGTCGAACGTTCGGTCGCAGAGTTCCTCGACGCCGTCGAACCGCGAGCCTACACCGTCCCCGAACTCCACGACCTCCTCGCAGACGGTGGCACCGTCGTCACGCCCGAAACTGACACGTGGAGCGACTGCGAGGACGACGATGACGACGAGGTCGACGTCGCACCGATGGATGTGACTGAGCGCCAGGTCCGCGAAGCCGTGATAAACCTGCGCGACGCAGAGTACCTCGCGTCGAAACGGATCGAAACCGACGGGGGAACGACCACCTACTACCGACGATCGAACGGCGCCTTCCTCGGTTGATAACGGCCACCCGGGTATACACGTGTGTGTACATTCTGCCCCGGATTATCGGACGAAGGTAGCATATGGACGGGTTTTTAGCCCCCGGCATCCGTATCCTCGCATATGCCTGACGGGCGGGACCCTTCGAACCCCACTCCCGGACGCGAGACGACGAACGCGGGACCGACACACGGGACACCGACGAGCGCGGACCTCTCCGGTCCGACCGAGAAGTGCGGTGTCGTCGGTGTCGCGCTCGACGAGCGGGCGGCCGCACGTCCGCTGTACTACTCGCTGTATGCGCTCCAGCACCGCGGGCAGGAGTCCGCGGGAATCGTCACTCACGACGGCTTCCAACAGCACAGCCACGTCGAGATGGGCCTCGTCGGGGACGCCTTCGACGAGTCCGACCTCGACTCGCTGGCGGGACAGACTGGAATCGGTCACGTCCGCTACCCCACCTCGGGCGGCGTCAACGCCTCCTGTGCCCAGCCGTTTTCGGTCTCGTTCAAGTCCGGGTCGCTCGGGCTCTCACACAACGGCAATCTCGTCAACGCCGACGAGATCCGCGAGGAACTCGCCGATCTGGGCCACGCGTTCACGTCCGACGGCGACACGGAGGTCATCGCTCACGACCTCGCGCGGAATCTTCTGGAAGCCGACCTCGTCCGCGCCGTCAAGCGGACGATGGATCGAATTCACGGCTCGTACGCGCTGACGATTATGCACGACGAGACCGTCCTCGCCGTCCGCGACCCGCAGGGGAATCGTCCACTCTGCATCGGCGAACTGGAGGACGGCTACGTCGTCGCCTCCGAGTCCGCCGCGATCGACACGCTCGGCGGCGAACTCGTCCGGGACGTTCGACCGGGCGAACTCGTCGTCCTCGAACCGGACGGTTCCGGATACGACACCTATCAACTCGTCGAGAACGACGACACCGCCCACTGCTTCTTCGAACACGTCTACTTCGCCCGCCCGGACTCAGTCATCGACGACACGCTCGTCTACGAGGCCCGTCGCGACCTCGGGCGAAAGCTCTGGGAGGAGTCCGGCGTCGAGACGGACGTCGTGTTGCCCGTCCCAGACTCCGGCCGCGCGTTCGCTTCCGGCTACGCCGAGGCGGCCAACGAGACGACCGCCGACGGGACAGCGCGCGACGAAGGAGAAGACGCCGTCGAGTTCGCAGAGGGGCTGATGAAGAACCGCTACGTCGGCCGGACGTTCATTATGCCGACGCAGGACGAGCGCGAGCGCGCGGTCCGACTGAAGCTCAACCCCATCAAGAGCACCATCGAGGGACGCTCGGTCACGATTATCGACGACAGCATCGTCCGCGGAACGACGTCCCGACAGCTCGTCTCGCTGCTCCGGGACGCCGGCGCAGAGGAGGTCCACGTCCGCATCGGTGCGCCGCCGATCGTCGCGCCGTGTTATATGGGGATCGATATGGCTTCCCGTGAGGAACTCATCGCGGCCGATCGCTCGATCGAGGAGATCTGCGAGGAGATCGGCGCCGACAGTCTCGGCTACCTCTCGGTCGACTCCGTCGCCGACGTTCTCGGAGCGTCGAAACTCGATCTCTGTCTCGGCTGCGTCACCGGCGAGTATCCTTACGACATCGAGGGCGAGGAGACCGACCGCGACGTCCAGCGGCCGGTCATCGGCGAGGGTGAGCCCGCCCACGCCGACGACTAACGTTCTGCAGTCCCGTCGACGGCAACGTTCTGCGGTCCCCTTACAGTACTGTCAGACAGCGACGGGCTACAGACAGAAGAGGAACGGATAGACGAGCGCGACTCTGTCGCCGTCTTGTAGTTCCGTATCGAACCCGTCGAGATTCTCGTTGAACTGCCCGTTGATCAGGATTCGCGCGTAAGCGCGCGTTCGTTCGCCGTCCGGATTCTTTCGGAGATGCCCGGGGACGTCGGCCGCGTCGATGGGCGCCCAGCCCCGAGTGGTCGAGTCAGCCTCGGTTTCGGCGATCACGAGGTCGCGGACGTCGTACTCCGCGAAGAACTCCTCGACGAACTCGCGTAGCGTGTCGCCCTCGAAGGTGTACGTGAGCTGTGACTTACCGAGCGCGTCGCGGACGTGGCCCGTCGCGCGCACGTCGACGGTCGTCTCCGTCGTCGACCGAGCCTGAGGCTGCGCCATACTCTTTGTAGACCGCCGATCCATATGTCGATGCCGCCGAATATGTTCGGAGCCTCGTACTGCCGGATAGACGTTCGAGAAGTAGTGTGACACCCCGGGGGTGCCGACAATATTCACATCGTAGGTCCGACGGTATCAGTACACGACGTACAGCATCACGTAGACGACGTCGCCGAGGAAAAACGAGATCAGCCACAGTGAGGCGGCGATGCGACCGATTCGTCTGTGCGCGGAGTCGTAGATCTCGGGGATCGAACGTGTGACCGCGAGCAACAGCACGTAGTACAACAGCGGGATGCAGACGATCGCGAGCAGGATGTGGACCGCGAGCGTCGGCAGATAGACGAACTGGTAGACGGTCTCCGGTCCGGGAAAGTCGGCGGTGCCCACGAGAATGAGCCGGTAGAGGTAGAGCACGAGGAACGCGACGAACAGCCCGAGCGTCGTGAGCATCATCGCGCGGTGTCGACCGACATCGCCCTGCCGGATGAAGCGCACGCCGAGGAGGATCGTCACGATCGCGGCCGTGCTGAGTGCAGCGTTGATATGCGGAATCGCCTCGAGTAGCGTTGCAGGCGCCTCAGGGACGACAGACGGAGGGATCGCACCGAGCACGGCTCCGAACACCGCGGCGAGCGAAACCGCCGTGAGTGCCGTCGTGAGTTCGAGAACGTGATCGCGGGCACGCAGTTCCATACCTGATGGCCGGACGGAGCGGTAAAAACGGTGCCGGCTGCGAGAAGCGACTCCCGCCGTCGAAAGGAAACTCATTTAAATTACCCCGGACAACCAGTGATTGCACGATACGACACTGCGAGCGTGGGTAGCCAAGCTAGGCCAACGGCGCAGCGTTGAGGGCGCTGTCCCATAGGGGTCCGCCGGTTCAAATCCGGTCCCACGCATCGCACGGCGGACAAATCCGCCACTCGATGCAGGTGCTCATCCCTTCGGGGACACAGCACCCACGCACAATCCTTCCGAAGCTACACTCGATAGCCACGGCCGTCGCGCTCGGTTCCGAAAGTCGCCGACGGCTGTCAGCCCCGGCAACAGGCGGCGCAGGCGGCGCGGCGTCGACGGGGCTACGTTTTAAACTGTGGAGCCAGTACGGAGTGCTATGCCCAAATACTCCACCGGAAGCGGAAGCGGCGGTGGCGACGGCGACAGCTGCGAACTCTGCGGTCGCTCGACCGGCAATCTCCGCCGGGCCAACGTCGCCGGCGCGGAACTCCTCGTCTGTGAGGACTGTGCGCCACACGACGACTCGCAAAAGACGACCAGCGCGTCCTCGGGAGCGGACTCCGGGGCCGGCTACGACGACTCCGAGACGTCCCGCAGCAAGCGCGCGGCCCAGAAACAGGCGCGGATGTACGACCAGGCGAAAGGCGATGCGAGCCACTGGGAGAAAGAGGGGACCGACTACGAGCAGGACCGGCTCCCCTACCTCGTCACCGGCTACGGGGATCGCGTCGAAGCGGCACGACAGGACGCGGGACTGACGACCGAGGAGTTGGCGGCCGAACTCGACGTCGAAGAGGCCGATGTCGTCGCCGTCGAGCAGGGGCGTGCGACGCGTGCTGGCGTCGGCGGGTCACTCGTCCGAGCGCTCGAAGAGCGGCTCGGCGTCGAACTGGTCGACGAGTAGTCGGCCCTCGACGCGACGGCGCATCGGGCGGGTGAACTGCCACCATTTTTGTCTCCCGACACCCTCAGCGGCTCGTATGCGAACACGTGCCCCGGCAGATCCCGAGGTTCGCGAGTTCACCGCCGAGGTCGTCGCTCTCGACGACCGGACGGTGACGCTCGACACCACGTACTTCTACGCCGAGAGCGGCGGACAGCCTGCGGACAGAGGAACGATCGACGGCATCCGGGTCGTCGACGTACAAGACGACGGCGACGCCGTGCACCACACGCTTGCGTCCTCGCCCGACTTCGAGGTCGGCGACACAGTCTCCGGTGTGATCGACGACGACTTCCGCACCTACTGTATGCGCGCTCACACGGCGAGCCACGTGCTCTACGGGGCGGGACGTCGCCTCCTCGAGGATCTCGGCTACGGCGGCTTCGACATCGCCGAGGAGAAGGTTCGCGTGGACTTCACCACGCCGACCGACATCGACGACGAGACGCTCGTCGAGCTCGAACGATTGACCAACCGAGCTGTGTGGGACTCCCTGGACGTGAGCTGGGAGGAAGTCCCGACCGAGGAAGCGACGGCTCGCGAGGACGTCGCGTTCAACACCAAGACCGAAGAAGGTGTGATGGATGACGCCGACACGGTCCGAATCGTCGACATCGACGGCTGGGACGTCGCCGCCTGTGGAGGCACCCACGTCGGGAACACGCGAGAGATCGGCCCGGTCACGGTCCTCGATCGGTCGAATCCGGGCGAGGGACTCACTCGCGTCGAGTTCGCTGTCGGACCGGGTGGTATCGGCCGTAGCGCAGAGCGGCATCGCGCGCTCCGGCAGACCGCGGCGGCGCTCGAAACGAACGTCGACGACCTCGCGGAGACGGCAGTCGCGGTCCGGTCCGAGCGCGACGATCTCCAGGACCGCGTTCGCGAACTCGAACAGGCGGCCGTCGCTGACGCGATCGACGGCTTCGAAGCCGTCGAGAAGCAGGGTGCGACGTGGCGACTCGGCGTGCTCGACGGCGTCGATCCCAACGACGCTGGCGAGGCGGCGAAAGAAGCGGTCGACGACGCGGGCGTCGTCGGTGCTGTCGGTGGCGACGAGCGACCCTACGTCGTCGTCGCGGCCGGATCCGAGAGCGGTGTCCACGCCGGCGACGTCGTCGATGCCGTCACCGACGAGTATGGGGGCGGCGGCGGTGGCGGGCCGCCGTTCGCACAGGGTGGCGGTCTCGACGCCGACCCCGCAGACGTCCGTGACGCGCTTCGCGAGTGGGAATCGACGGAGTAGGCCTTCCGAAGCGTCAGGTCTTCCGAAGCGCCTTTTCACCTCGCGCTCCTACGACCACTAATGACGAACCACCCGATACAGGTGCCGCCACTCGAGGAGTTCGATGCCGTCGTCTGGGATCTGGACGGGACCCTCGTACACCTCCCTGTGGACTGGGAGATCGTCACCGGTGACGTCGCCACGGTGTTCGAAAACGCCGGGATCGACGCCGCCGGGATCGATCTCTGGGAACTCCTGGAGCTCGCCGACGAGTCAGGGCTCCGCGACGACGTTGAGACCGTCATCGCGAGTCACGAGCGCGACGGCGCACAGCGTTCCGAACGGCTTCCGCACGCTGACGCAGTCGGCCAGTTCCAAGCAGAGGGCGTCTGCTCGCTGAACTGCGAAGACGCCTGTCGGACCGCGCTCGACGTTCACGGACTCGATCCCCACGTCGACGCCGTCGTCGGACGCGACACCGTGGCGACGCGGAAACCCGATCCGGAGCCGCTGCTCGAAACGCTCCGTCAGATCGATGTGGACCCAGCGGACGCCGTGTTCGTCGGCGACTCCCAGCGAGACGAGGAGGCGGCCCGACGCGCGGGCGTCGCGTTCCGCTACGTCGACGAGCGGTCCGCTACATCGACCGTCTCAGAGTAGCTGGCGAACAGGCGGCACCCGCGTTCCGGCGAGACGCCGTGCCGCACTCCCGCGTCACGTCTCCCGGCCGTTGTCAACGCACGCGGTCGCTGGTCCCCCGATCGTATTTGAACTCTATGGTAGCATTTGCAACTGATTGCTCATCTGATCGCACGATAGCGTACGATCCGATGAGTGAGGACTTGCAAATGCCACTATAGGTATCCGATTTCGAGCGTTCGATGCGGCGTAAATCCCTGTCGGCGCGGGCGTTAAGTCCATTCGAGCCCGTTACCTGCGTAATGAGCTATCCGGTCACGTACTACTGTCCACACTGCGGTGCCGTCGTCGAACTGGAACGGGAGGGCTACCTCGCTGATAAGTCGGTCACACCCTACCCGCTCGCCGGGTGGGAGTATGTCGAGCCCGACGAGGATTTCGAGGCGACCGACGGCGTCCGCTTCGTCTGTGGCGAGGGTGGCGACGACGTCGACGCTCTGCGGTGGACGGGTGAACGGAGCGACGCGGACGACGTCGAAGATCCGACTGCGGAGAGTCCGTGCGGACGACCGTTTTACCTCTCGTTCGTCCGATTCGTGGACGGCGAAGAAGTCGAACCACGGCCGGAAGCCACTCACACGACGATCGCGGGTGGCGGACCGTCCCAACCACGGGGTACAGACGGCCCGAGCGGCCCGGGGGGACCGAGCGGTTTCGGTGGCTGAAAAGCGGGACGACGACGTCGTAACAGGGAGTCGCCCGCGGCCTACGGCAGGTCGACCTCGATCCCGGCCACGTCGCCTGCGGCCTTGACCGTGTTCCACAGGAGCATCGCGCGCGTCATCGGCCCGACGCCGCCCGGGACGGGCGTGATCGCGCTCGCCTTCTCTTTCGCACTCTCGTAGTCGACGTCACCGACGAGTTCGGAGCCCTCGTCGGTCTCGACGCGGTTGATTCCGACGTCGATCACGACGGTCCCCTCCGAGAGCATCTCGCCGGTGATCATCTCGGGGACGCCAGCCGCGGCGATGACGATGTCGGCCGCACGCGTCTTTTCGGCGAGGTCATCAGTTCGGGAGTGACAGACAGTGACGGTCGCGTTGCCGCCCTCGGCCTTCTGGATCAGGAGGTTCGCCATCGGTTTGCCGACGATGTTCGATCGACCGACGACGACGGCGTCTGCGCCCTCGGTTTCGACGTCCGCGGCGGCGAGGAGTTTCTGGACGCCGTGGGGCGTGCAGGGCTTGTATCGAGCGTTGCCGGCGACGAGCCGACCGACGTTTTCGGGGTGGAAACCGTCGACGTCCTTCGCGGGGTCGATACGCCGCAGGACCTCCCGCTCGTCGACGTGGTCCGGAAGCGGCATCTGGACGAGGATGCCGTGTACCTCGGGGTCGGCGTTCAGCTCGTCGACCGTCTCGAAGAGTTCGTCTGCGGGGGCTTCGGGGTCGATCTCGATATCACGCGTCGCGATTCCGACTTCCTCGCAGTCTTTGTGCTTCATCGAGACGTACGTCTGGCTCGCAGGGTCGTCGTTCATCAGGACGGTGGCGAGACAGGGCGTCGTCTCTGCGTCGGTCAGCGTCTCGATGCTGTCGAGGAGGCCGTTCCGGATGTCCTCGGCGACGGCGTTGCCGTCGATGATCTCGGTCATACGCTATAGGGATCGGTAGCACACTTCAAACGTGTGGGTTTCCGCGCTGAAAACGAGGCAGATGCGTCGAAAAAACGGCGTGTCGTATGTTTCGGAGCGTTACTCGTAGAGCGGGAACTCCTCGCAGAGTTCCTGTACGCGGTCTGCGACGTCTGCCACGACGTCCTCGTCGTCGTAGTTGTCGACCACGCGGACCACGAGTTCGCCGACCTCGCGGGTGGCCTCCTCGTCGAAGCCACGCGTCGTGAGCGCCGGCGTCCCGAGGCGGATCCCGCTCGGGTTGAACGCCGAGCGCGTCTCGCCGGGGACCGTATTCGCGTTCATCACGATCCCGGCCTCTTCGAGTGCCGACTCGACGTCTTTACCCGTCGTGTCGGGATGCGAGGATCGGAGGTCGACCAACACGAGGTGGTTGTCCGTGCCACCGGAGACAACTTCGAGACCGTGTTCGGTGAACGTCTCGGCGAGCGCTTTGGCGTTCGTGACCGTCTGTTCGGCGTAAGCGTCGAACTCCTCGGAGAGCGCTTCTTTGAACCCGACGGCCTTGCCCGCGATGTTGTGCATCAGGGGGCCGCCCTGAGCGCCGGGAAAGACCGCGTTGTCGATCGCATCGGCGTGTTCCTCGTCGCACATAATGATCCCGCCGCGACCTGCGCGGATCGTCTTGTGCGTCGAGCCAGTCACGAAGTCCGCGACGCCGACCGGCGACTCGTGGACGCCCGCAGCGACCAGGCCCGTGATGTGTGCGATGTCCGCGAGATGGTACGCGTCGGTGTCGTCTGCGACTTCCTGCACGCGCTCGAAGTCGACCTCGCGGGGGTACGCGGAGTACCCCGAAACGATGATGTCGGGGTCGAACTCCTCGGCGATATCGGCGAGACCCTCGTAGTCGACGTAGCCCGTCTCGGCGTCGACCTCGTACTGTTCGACCTCGTAGGTCTGCCCCGCGAAATTCGCCGGGTGACCGTGCGAGAGGTGTCCGCCGTGCGTGAGGTCAAGCGAGAGGATCTTATCGCCCGGCTCCAACATCGCGAGGTACACGCCCATATTCGCCTGCGTGCCGGAGTGGGGCTGGACGTTGACGTGCTCTGCGCCCCACAGTTCCTTCGCTCGCTCGATCGCCAGGTTCTCGACCTCGTCGGCGTACTCACAGCCCGCGTAGTACCGCTCGCCCGGGTACCCCTCGGCGTACTTGTTCGTGAGCGCACTCCCCTGCGCTTCGAGGACCGCCTCACTCGCGTGGTTCTCGCTCGCGATCATCGCCAGCGTGTCCCGCTGTCGCTGTACTTCGCCGGAGAGCGCGTCTGCGACGTCCGGGTCGACGTCGCGGACGTGGCTGTAGTCCATACGTCATAGGGGGCCCGTCCACCCAATAAGTGTGTTCACTTTGGATCCAACTGGCGGTGAAATCGTCACAAACGTGCATTAGAATGGCGGGACGGCTCTCTCACCCGCCCGTCTGTCTTCCGGCAAACGTTACTCCAGAACGTCGCGCGCGGCGGCCACGAGTTCGTCGGGATCCGCATCGTGGAGCCGGTCGTCGCCGAGTCGTAACCGCAGGCGCGGTCGACCGACGTCGATTGGTACCTTCTCCGTCTCGATCAGGCCCAGATCCTCCAGTTCGGTCTTCGTCCGCGAGAACGTCGCCTTGCTGGCGATGCCCACGTCCTCGCCCCACTTCGAGACGTCGTACAGGAGTACGTCGTTCTTCGCGGCGACGAGCAAACTGATCGTTACTTCGTCGAGTCCCGGTCCGTCGCTTCGGACCGTTTCGAGCAGCCCGAGAACCGCGTCGAAGTCCGAACGGACCGCTTCGCCGAGGTCCTCTTCGAGGGACGTGCGGACTGCCGAAATCGCGGGTGTTCGAAGTCTGAATTCCTCGGCTTCCTGGAACTGCTCACTGTAGGCGTCGTTTGCGCCCTCGACGAACGCCTCGTCGTCGGTTTGCAACCCGGCCACTTGGTCACCGGCGCTGACGACGGCGACGACCGACGAGTCGGTCACGAGCAGGGTGTTTTCGACCGGCTCCGCCGTAACGCGGAGTTCGAGGATTCCGGAAACAACGAGGTCGGCGGCGTTGCTCGCGACGAGGAAATCGTCCATCACGTCCTTCAACAACTGCTTGTCAGCGAGCACACGAATCGTGGGCGGGGACGCTGACTCGGCGGCGACCTCGACGAGCGATACTACGATCTCCGGAGTCGGATCGAGTACGTACACGACGTCCGAAGCCGACTGGAGGGCCGACGAAATGACGTGCTCGACGTCGGATTCGAGCACGTTCGATTCAGAGGACATACGTTGTATAATTTACCAGTGTGTATTTAATTTTAACGCAGTATAGTCTGTATATTCTCTGATCACGGTGGAGACGCCCCGAGCACGGGCCATCGAGTCAGACCCCGCTGCTTTTTCTTCGTCACGGCCGACGGCGGATCTGTGACATACGAGATCGAACTCGTCGGAAGCGGTCCCGCTGCAGCGGCCGCGGCGGCCGCCTTCGAGGACATCGACGCACGCGTAGTGGAGGCTGCCGACGACCCGGCACTGACGCTCGTCGTCGTCCCGGCGGGAAGCGACGTCGAGGACGCTGTCGGCCCACGCGAGCGTCTTGTCGTGGTCGAAATCGGCGGCGTCGGTGGGCACGTGGTCGGATCAGTCGACGCCAGCGTCTCCGTGTTCGGCGCCGCGGGAGTCAGTTTCGCCGACCTGCGTGCGCGTGTTGCTGCGACGACCGACTCCACCGGAACGCCGTCTGGGGAGCGCAGCGCGGTTCGACTCGCCGGTGCGATCGCTGGTCGACGGGCTATCGCACTTCTCACGGGCGATGACGACGTTTCCGGAACCGTCGTCGAAGTCTCCGGCACGGGGATAACCGCAGAGCGGCCGATTCTCCCGGTACCTGAGCCGACGTCGCGTGATCGCAGCGTTCGGCGGGAGTACCGAGCAGTCGACCTCGACGACTCACTGGCCCGCGCGGAACGGGCCCTCGACGAGCGGACGGGAATCGTCGCGCAGGTCGGCGAGCGCGAGTCGTTTCCGGTCCCGTACTACCTCGCACAGACGTCCGACACCGAAGGGTTCAGCGACGCTCGCGCGGCCGAGTTCGCGGCCGGCGTCGATTCCGACTGGGACGCCGCGTTTATGAAGGCACTCGGGGAGGCGCTGGAACGCTACTGCGCCGGCGTCTACCGCGGCTCGGAGTTCACCGTCGCTCCCGAGCGGACGCGGGCGCGTCCGGTTTCGCCGTCGCGCTTCGTCCGGCCCGACGACTATCAGGCCCCGGACCCCGAAACGCCGATTCCCTGGGTCTCGGGCGTCGACCTCGGAACCGACGAGACGGTGTCGCTGCCGGCGGAGTTCGTCCACTACCCGCCACCAGTCGAGCAGTACAAGCCGGCGATCACGACGGGATTGGGGCTCGGAAATTCGGGGGCCGAAGCCTTGCTCTCGGGCCTCTACGAGGTCGTCGAGCGAGACGCCACGATGCTCGCGTGGTACTCGACGTTCGAACCGCTGGAACTCAGAGTCTCGGACCCCGGCTACGGCGAACTCTGCAAGCGAGCGCGGGCGGAAGACCTGTCGGTGACGGCGCTGCTCGTGACCCAGGACGTCGACGTTCCGGTGGTGGCCGCGGCCGTCCACAGAGACGGGGAGTGGCCGCGGTTCGCCGTCGGGTCGGGGGCGTCGCTCGATCCCACCGACGCCGCGAGGTCGGCACTGGCGGAGGCGCTGCAGAACTGGATGGAACTGCGGTCGATGGGACCGAAGCAGGCTTCCGCAGAGGGCGGCGCGATCGGCGAGTACGCCGACTTCCCCGAGGCCGCTCGCGACTTCGTCGACGCCGACGCAAGCGTCCCGGCCGAACGCGTCGGCCCCGAGGAGCCCCCGAGTGGCACCACAGAACTCACAGCGGCGGTCGAGCGGGTCGCTGACGCCGGACTCGACGCCTACGCCGCGCGGACGACGACGGCCGACGTCGCCTCGCTCGGCTTCGAGGCTGTCCGGGTGCTCGTGCCCGAAGCCCAACCGCTGTTCCAGGGGAGCCCGTTCTTCGGAGAGCGCGCGCGGTCCGTCCCGTCAGACCTCGGATTCGAACCGGAGCCCGATCGGCCCTACCACCCGTTCCCGTGACTCGGTCTCCCTCGTGACGGCGTGAGCTGGCGTGCGGAGCTGACAGCCGACACCGACGGCGCGGCTCGCGCGACGGGGTGTCGGACTCCCGCAAATCGTCGCGCGGTACGCTAGTGAGTGATGCGGGCACTGGCCGCGTCTTAGTATAAAAGCGTCCGTCGCGAAGTTCTGTCCGGATACGAACAGTCGACCGCCTACACACCGAACGTCGCGCGGAGCATATCTCGGGTGCCCGGACCGAGCCCGACCGCGAGGACGGCCACGAGCAGCAACATCGTGTAGCGCGGACTCTCCTCGAATATTTCGTCTTCGAACACCCAGAGCACGAACGTCGCAGCGACGAGTTTCACGAGGAGGAACGGCCACGTGTCGCCGGTCACCGCCAGCACCGACGCCGGGAGGAGCGAGCCGGTGACGTCGACGACGAACTGATTGACCGGGTGTTTCGGGATCAGATTCGGCCCCGCTCCGAGCGCGGTCATCCAGTCGAGGCCGATGACGTTCGCGACGCCGTCGATGGCGTGCCCCCAGAGGATAACGAAGCCGATTCGCCCGGTCCCCTCGTTCACGGCCGGCGCAAACCGCTCGATGAGCCACCACGTCACGCCCGCGGTAATCGTCGCGCCGACGAGCACGGTCCCGAGGACCTGCGGATAGAACTCGACGCCCTCCGCGCCCGTGAGAAAGAGCGAGAAGAGGTAACCGAGCGTGACGACCAACACGACGGAGCCGACCCCGAACAGGAGGCGGTCGTACCGCTCGACGAGGCCGGCACGCGACGCCCAGATGGTGGCGACGACCGCGACGAGCGTGAGCGCGAAGACGGTGAAGTAGATGATCGGGCTGATAAACAGCGTGTTGAGCGGGTAGGTGATGAGGGCGTCCGCGGCGGGGACGGCGTCGTTGGCGTCCTCGACGACGCGGAGCGCCCCCCCGAAGAAGACGAACGGGAGCAGCGCGTAGAAGAACTCCCTGTCGGTGCCGAGGTCGAGTCGCCGCAGCAGGAAGACGACGCCGGTGAGCGCGACGAGCAGCGTCACCATATAGCCGACTTCCGAGACGAGTGTGTAGCCGGGGTACGCAACGGGCTCAGCCGCGCTCGCACACGCCTGTGAGCTGTACAGATACTCGACGGTGCTTCCGGGGCGGATAGCACAGACGGCGGAGTTCGCGTCCGCCTGCACGGGACCCCAGAAGTAGTGCCAGATGAAGCCGTCGTAGACGGTCTCGGGGAGGACGAGCGATCCGACCACGAGCGCGACGAGCGCGGTCGCCACGCCCCCGGCCCAGAGCCGCTCGGGATCGACGCCGACGCGTTCGGCGACTGTTGACATACGCGAAAAGCCGACGGCGGGCGTGTTGAGGATTCCGGTCTGTGGTGCGCCCTCCGCGTGACCGCGTGTAGATCGAGCGATCCCGGCTATCAGATCGGCAGCGGCCGCTCTTCGAGGTCAGTCGCGAGGATCACCATCGTCTGCGATCGGGAGAACCCCTCGACTTTCGCGATGTTGTCGAACATCAGTTCGCGGAGGCTGTCGGTGTCTTCGGCGTAGACGCGGAGCACGACGTCCCACTCGCCCGTCGTGAGATGAATTTCTTGGACCCCTTCGATCTCCCGTAGCCGTTCGAGCGCGTCGTTCTCGTTCCCCTGCTCGATTCGGAGACCGACGAGCGCCGACGTTCCGAGACCGATCGCCCGCGGATCGATCTTCGCGTGGTATCCCTCGATGACGCCGGCGTCCTCCATCCGACTCACACGATCGTGGACGGTCGCACTCGACATCTCGATCTGCCTTGCGACCTCGCTGAACGGCGTCCGCGCGTCAGACTGGAGGATCCGCAGAATCGCCCTGTCCGTCTCGTCCAGTTCCATAGTAACCGGTGATACCCCCAGCGACTTGCCGCTTTGGATGTGGTGGGGCTACATACGCCGAACGACGGAGGCGGCCGCCGAATACCGGTTCATTCGATCCGGCCGATCTCTCGGGCGGCGTCCAACATCGTCTCGTGGACGTGCCCGTTCGAGGCGACCAGGCCGACCGAATCGTGTCGCCAGCGCTCGCCATCGAGGTCGGTGACGGTCCCACCAGCCGCGCGAATCATCGCGACGCCGGCGACTGTGTCCCAGGGGTTGGCTCGCAGATTCGTCACGACGCCGTCGAGCGACCCGTCGGCGACGCTCGCGAGAGCGGCCTGCGCGCAACCGACGCGCCGGAGGTCACCGAAGCGGTCGACGATGGCCTGACAGGCCCGCCCGTACTGATCGCGGGCGTCGAAGTCCCACCACAGCGTCGGCGCGACGACGCCGGCCTCCGGGTCGTCGGTGGTCGAGGCGGTGACGGGATCACCGTTCCGGTACGTTTGCTCACCGTCCGTCCAGTAGACGTCGTCGAGCGCAGGGAAGTGCGTCGCGCCCGCCAGCGGCTCCTCGTCCCGGACCGAAGCGACCGCGGTCCCCCACACGCGAGTGCCGCGGACGTAGTTGTTCGTCCCATCGATTGGGTCGATCACCCACGCCGCGCCGGAGTCAGGGATCACTTTCAGTTCGTCCTCTTCCTCGCCGACGATCGCGTCTTCGGGGTACGATTCCCTGATGGCGTCGATGACGGCCACCTGCGCGTCGCGATCGGCCTGCGTCACGACGTCTGTCTTTCCCTCTTTCTGCTCGACGTCGATCTCGGTCCGAAAGCGCTCGACTGCGACGGCTGCGCCCGCCTCGGCCGCCTGCCGTGCGACCGCCGTCCGGTCTTCGTTCGCCATACTTGAGCACGATTCGCTGCCGTCCTAAACGTCTCGGGTTGGTGCGTGCCATATCAGAGCCGCGCCGTGTCTCGGAGGGTGAATAACCGAGAGACAGCGCCGCTACAGCACTATTAACTCGATTTCGAGTCTGAGTACATTTTAGTATCCAGATCCCGTTATAACAGGTATGAACCCGTCCGACGCGGCACGACAGCTTCGGTACGCAGTCGCTTCGAAGACCGACACCTACGACTACGAGATCAGCCACTGGGAAACGCACGCGTACGAGGACGTATTCGCCGAGGTTGCCCAAGAGGGCGACCTCTCCGACGTGATGGACGTCGTCGAGGAACTCGGCTCGCGCTTCGTCGACGGCACCCGCCCGTCACCGGCCGAAGCCCGCCAGATCGCCGACGGCGTTCTCACCGCCGGCGGCCGCCCGCTCACGGACGGCGGCGACGGGAACTGATACTGTCGTCTATCCGGCTGTGAAGGGTGTCGCGACTCCGGGGTCGCGAATCTCGTAGGCAGTCACACCAGACACCACGACGCTGTCTGCCGCGGACGCGGATCACGTTCGACTCGGTTTTTTCTGCAGGCCGCCGTTCGAAGATCGAGCGTTAGCTGGGCCGCAAGTGTTCGCAGTCGCCCGCGTGGACGACTTCCTCGCCGTCGTCAGTCTGTACGACGAGACTTCCGGGGAAGCGGATGTCGACAGCTTCCCCTTCGATCGTTCCACGCGGGGTTTCGACCCGGACCCGTCGGCCGAGCGTCGCGGCGTGCTCGCGCCAGGCATCGAGTACTGCGTCGAGATCGGCGTCTTCGGCCGTCAGGTCGTAAAACGTCTCCAGCATCCGCTGGAGGAACACGCGTCGATCCACGTCGCCGACTTCCGCGCGGAGGCTCGTCGCTCCCGGCGGGAGGTCCTCCCGGTCGATGTTCGCGTTCACGCCACAGCCCGCGACGAGCCACGAGACGCGGTCGGCCTCGCCCTCCATTTCGGTCAGAATCCCGGCGAGCTTTCGCTCCGTCTGCGTGGATTCGGCCGTCTCCCCGCTCCCGGCCACGAGCACGTCGTTTGGCCACTTGATCTGCGCGTCGACGCCGACCGCTCGCGCTGCACTGGCGATGGCGACGGCGGCCGCGAGCGTGTACATCGGGGCCTCGCTGGGCGGGCGTTGCGGGCGGACGAGCACGCTCGCCCAGATGCCGCCCGACGGCGCGGTCCACTCGCGCTCTAAGCGTCCGCGGCTCCCAGTCTGTTCGTCGGCGACGACGACGACGTCGGCTTCCCCCTCGTCGGCGAGTTCACGGGCGCGATGGTTCGTGTTCCCGATTTCGTCGTGATACTCGATCCGGTAGGGTGCCGCAAGTCCGAACTCGATCGCCGCGGCCCCGTACGCCGGAACGTCGACGATGCGATAGCCGTCGTCGCCGCTTTCGACCGCGAAGCCCTCCTCGCGGAGCGCCTCGACCTGCTTCCAGACGGCCGCTCGCGAGACGCCCAGTTGCTCGGCGAGCACCGGCCCCGAGACGGGGCCGTCGGCGAGTGCGGCCAAGAGCGCGCGTCGGGTCTCGTTCATCTGCTTTCTCCTACTCTAAGACGACGAGCACGTCGCCCATATCCGCGCTGTCGCCCTCCTCGACGAGGACCTGCGTGACGGTGCCGCCGCGTTCGGTGACGATGTCGTTCTCCATCTTCATAGCCTCCAGGACGCAGACGACGTCGCCGGCGGCGACCTCCTCGCCCTCCTCGACTTCGACAGAGAGGATCGTGCCCTGCATCTCGGCGGCGACCTGCTCGCCCTCGCCCTCGATGACGACTTCGTCGTCTTCCGACGTCGCTGCTTCGGGTCGCGAGCGCGTCGCCTGTGCGCCCTGGCCGCCAGCCCCGCCACCGTTGCTGATCGCTTCGACGTCCGGCATCGGAGGGGCACCGCGCTCTTCGAGGTTGACCTCGAAGCGCTTGCCGTTGACCTCGACGGTGAACTCGCGCTCGGTCACTTCTTCGGCGTCTGTCTCGTCGCTCTCGCCGTCCGCGTCGGCGGTGGCAACCGTGTCGGCCGACCCCCACTTCTCGACTGCCTGGTCGATCCGCTCGCGGTCCAGTTCCTCGTCGAGGTACTTCGTCGTGTGCTCGCCCGCGCGGAACGCCTCGTCGGTCAGCATCAGGCGGTGGAACGGAACGATCGTCTGGATCCCCTCGATCTCGAACTCCGAGAGCGCCCGTTCCGAGCGTGCGAGACACTCCTCGCGGTCGCCTGCGGAGACGATCAGTTTCGCGATCATCGAGTCGTAGTCGCCGCCGATCTCGTCGCCCTGCCGGACGGCGTCGTCGACGCGGACGCCGATGCCGCCCGGCGGATCGTACGTCTCCAGGGACCCTGTGGCGGGCGCGAAGTCGTTCGCGGCGTCCTCGGCGTTGATTCGGTACTCGATCGCGTGGCCGTCGATCTCGACGTCCTCCTGTGCGAAGTCGAGTTCGTCGCCGGCGGCGACGCGCAGTTGCCACTTCACCACGTCGATCCCGGTGACCTCCTCGGTGGCGGTGTGTTCGACCTGGATCCGCGTGTTGACCTCCATAAAGTAGAACTCCCCGTCCTCGACGAGGAACTCGACCGTCCCGGCGTTGGTGTAGTCGGCCTCGCGGACGCCGCGGCGGGCCGCCTCGCCGATCCGCTCGCGGAGGTCGGCGTCGAGCGCCGGCGACGGCGCTTCTTCGATCACCTTCTGGTGGCGTCGCTGGAGCGAGCAGTCGCGCTCGCCGAGGTGGCGGACGTTCCCGTGCTCGTCGGCGAGGATCTGCACCTCGACGTGCCGCGGCGCTTCGAGGTACTTCTCGACGTAGACGGAGGCGTTGTCGAAGTACGCCTCGCCCTCGCGCTGGGCCGTCTCGAACTGTTCTTCGACCTCGTCTTCGGAGCGGACGACCTTCAGCCCGCGCCCGCCGCCGCCGCCCTCGGCTTTGATCGCGACCGGATAGCCGTACTCCTCGGCGATCTGCTTTACTTCCTCGGCTGATTCGACCGGCTCTGTCGTCCCCGGGACGACCGGCACGTCCGCCTCCTGCATCAGCGCGCGGGCTTTCGTCTTCTCGCCGAGGCGCTCCATCGCGTCAGCGGACGGGCCGACCCAGGTCAGTTCGCTCTCCTCGACCTTTCGGGCGAACTCGGCGTTCTCCGCGAGGAAGCCGTAGCCCGGGTGGACCGCGTCAGCGCCCGCCTTGCGTCCGGCCTCGATGATGGCCTCGTGGTCGAGATACGAGTCCGCGGCGCGCGCGGGACCGACGTTGTACGCCTCGTCGGCGTACCGGACGTGCCCGGCGTGCTTGTCGGCGTCGCTGTAGACCGCGACGGTGCGGACACCGAGATCGCGGCACGCCCGCATCACTCGCAGGGCGATCTCTCCGCGATTGGCGACGAGAACCTTGCTGAACATTTGTCGAAACGTTCTGAAACGCGGCACGTCTATCTGTCGGTTCTGCACGAAGGGGTATTCGACGATCGTCGATATGTCCGCGGCCTGTCAGACTCGAAAAAAGCGCCGACATCGAGGGGCAGACGCAATTTTGGTGAAAAATCTGACTCAAGTGCCTCGGATACCGTATATTACTCAATTTCTCTCCCGATGTTAGCGACGTATCTGAACGTTCGTGAAATACGCGGGAAATCCAAACCGCCTTATGTGTGTGTCTCCCACGCCCACGGTAATGACAGTACGTGTCGGTATCCTCGGCGCAACGGGCGCAGTAGGACAGCGGTTCATCCAACTCCTCGACGACCACCCGACGTTCGAGCTCGCGGCGCTCACCGCCTCCGAAGACAGCGCGGGCAAGACCTACCGCGAGGCGGCGAAGTGGCGCGTGAATACCCCGATTCCGGACGACGTCGCAGAGATGACCGTCGGCGCGACGACGCCGGGAGACGTTCCGGACGACGTCGACCTGCTTTTCTCGTCGCTCCCGTCCGGCGTCGCGGCCGAAGTCGAACCCGAGTTCCTCGACGCGGGCTACGTGGTCTCTTCGAACTCCTCGAACGACCGGATGGCCCCGGACGTCCCGCTCACGATCCCCGAGATCAACGCCGAGCACCTCGACCTCATCGAGGTGCAGCGCGACGAACGCGGCTGGGACGGCGCGCTCGTGAAGAACCCGAACTGCTCGACGATCACGATGGTCCCGACGCTCGCGGCGCTCGATCAGTTCGGTCTCGAAGCGGTACAGGTCTCGACGCTGCAGGCGGTCTCCGGCGCGGGCTACTCCGGCGTCACGTCGATGGAGATCATCGACAACGCCATCCCGCACATCAACGGCGAGGACGAGAAGATGGAAACCGAGTCACGAAAGCTCCTCGGCGAGTTCGACGGCGCGGAGATCGACCTCCACGGGATGGAGGTCGCCGCCTCCTGTAACCGCATTCCGACGCTCGACGGCCACCTCGAAAACGTCTTCGCCGAAACGGCCGAGGACGTCTCGACCGAGGACGTCGCCGAAGCGATGCGGGAGTTCCCGAGCGTGGATCTCCCCTCTTCGCCCGACCCGCTCATTCACGTCTTCGAGGACTTCGATCGGCCCCAGCCCCGCCTCGACCGCGAGCGCGGCGACGGGATGCAGATCTCCGCCGGTGGGATCCAGACGACCGAGAACGGCGTGAAGTACAACTGCCTCGCGCACAACACGATCCGCGGCGCAGCGGGTGCCTCGCTGCTCAACGGCGAACTCCTCGTCGAAGAAGGCTGGGTCTAAGCGGCCCGGAGACTGCCAGAATCGTCTCTCATACTTCGGATAGAGCGACGTGAAAATTATCAGCACGTGTGGGTGCCAACACAATTCACGAACTTCTGTCCGACAGTGTTAGCTGGATAAAGGCGCTAAGCCCCCGTCCTCAACGAGCAACGCAGGGCGAAGCCCGAGTAGCACAGTAGGGCGGGGATACAGCGCCGTCATCGTTTTCCATACACTGTTCTGTTGCAGACTCACAGGCCTATGTCTACCGTAGCTATTACACGTGTGACGTGCACACCGTGTATTACGGTGAAACGGAAGACAATCACCATCCGGGAGGACCAAGATGAGTGGATTGAGGACCAACACCTCAATCTCTCCTCGTTCGTCCGTGAACAGTTGGACGAGTTAATCGAGAAACGAGAGTAACGGATGTACTACGCCTACAAGTACCGTCTCAAGCCGTCCGACGCCCACCGCGAGGAGTTGGACCGCCACCGAGACATTTGTAGGCAACTGTACAACCACACGCTCTACCGCCTCAACGAGTACCAAGACGAACACGGCGAACTGCCGTCTATGACCACGCTTCGGGCGGAGCTCCCCGACCTGAAAACGTGGTGGGACGACCTCTCTGACGTGTACTCGAAGGTTCTCCAAACCGTCGTCGAACGCCTGTTCGACAACCTCAAAGGCCTCTCCAAGCTCAAGGAGAACGGCTACGGCGTCGGCCAACTCAAGTGGAAGCCACCACGGGAGTTCCGCAGTTTCACGTACAGTCAGTCTGGCTTCAAGCTCGACAAGAAGGGCGGTCAGACTGTACTGTCACTCTCGAAACTTGCGGACGTACCGATTCGGCTTCACCGCGCCATCCCCGACGACGCGACGATTAAACAGGTCACGGTCAAGAAGGAACCGACGGGCGAATGGTTCGCCACCTTCGGCGTCCAAATGGACCACGAACCGCCCGGACCGCCCGAGAACCCCGAGAAGTGTGTTGGTATCGACGTAGGGATTCTCAAGTACGCACACGACACCGACGGAACCGCAGTGGGGTCGCTCGACCTCTCCGCCGAGCGGGAGCGACTGGAACGCGAGCAACGGAAGCTCTCGCGGAAGCAACACGGTTCTGCGAACTACGAGAAGCAACGGCGACGGGTCGCGGAGTGTCACGCCGATCTCCGACGGAAGCGCCGCGACTTCCTCCACAAGCTCTCGAACTACTACGCTCGGGAGTACGACCTCGTGGCGGTCGAAGACCTGAACGTGAAGGGGATGATGGAGTCGCCATCGAACAGCCGCAATACCGCCTCCGCCGCGTGGCGGACGTTCCTCTCGTTACTCGAATACAAGTGCGAGCGTGAAGGAACACACTTCGCCGCGGTCAACCCGAGAGGGACGACCAAGGAGTGCGCGTCCTGCGGGGTTTCGACCGACAAGCCGCTGTGGGTACGCGAACACTCTTGCCCGGCGTGTGGGTTCGAGGCGGATAGGGACGCGAATGCGGCGTGGAACATTCTTTCTCGCGGTCTCGGAGACGTAGGAGTGGGACACTCCGAATCAACGTCCCCAGAAATCGAAGATTTCTGGTGTGCGAACGAATCGCGCAGCGATTCGTTAACGCCTGTGGAGACTGCGCTCCCTACGGACACCACTCTGGTGTCTGCAAAGCGCGTCGTGGAAGCAGGAAGCCCTACCCTCAAGGAGCGAACGGCGTCAGCCGTGAGCGAGTAGGGTAGGGTAGTTCACCAGTTGGACACTACATTTTGGTCGCTCGCGTCCGATATGGTGAGTGACGATGTCACAGACCCCCACTATCGGCGACGACGCACCGACGTTCTCCGTAACCCAGGCTGACGGCGACGTGTCGGCGTTCTATCTGGACGACGTGATCGGTCACGGCCCCGTGGTTCTCGCGTTCTTCCCGGGCGCGTTCACGCCACCGTGTACGAACGAGATGGTCGCGCTGCAGGAACACAGCGAGGAGTTCGAGGCCGCCGGCGCGAGCGTGTACGGCGTGAGCGCCGACTCGGCGTTCTCCCAGAACGCCTTCCGCGAGGAACACGGCATCGAGTTCCCGCTACTCAGCGATATGGCACGGAGTGCCATCGACAAGTACGGTGTCGAGATCGACATCGACGACCTCGGCCTCTTCGGCGTCGCGAACCGCTCGGTGTTCATCATCGACGACGACGGCACGATCGCTTACGACTGGGTCGCCGAGGACCCGACGAACGAACCCGACTACGAGGAACTGCTCTCGGAAGTGCAGGACCTCTGAGTTCACCCCGAGTCGCCGGCGACGGTGAGTTGCAGTCGATCTGCCGGGATCGACTCCCCGTCGTCGTTCGTCGCGGTGGAGACGTTCAGAGAGAGTGCGTCCGGGTCCACGTCCGCACCGAACGTCAGCGTAAATAGCGTCCGCGTTTCCTCGAAAGACCCGACAGACTCCGAGAGATCCGCCGCTCGGACGACGACGGACGCGCTCTTGACGCCGCCGTTGACCACCTGAAACTCCTCCCCGCCCACGAGGACAGGTTTGACCTCGGTGATCGGCGCGTCGCCGTCCTGTTCGACCAGACACTGATACTTCTGCAGTCCGCTCGGCGCGCCGGCGAGGACGACGTCGACGGCTGAGCCGTCCGAGCCGGAGCCGCTCGAAAGCGCGCTCCCACAGCCCGCGAGACCAGCAGTGAGCCCCGCTGCTGCGGTACCGAGGAACCGCCGCCGTGTCCGTCCAGCGAGCAGATCTGAGGACGACGTCTCGGCGCTGTCGACCGTCGGCTCGTCTGCATCGGACGTCGAGGCGGCCGTCGCTCTCGCTGCGCCGTCCCTGTCGTCGGAGTCGTCCGCGTCGGACTGATCAGGAGCGGTACTGCGGCGGGCGTTCGCTGTGCGAGAGTCGTCAAACATCATTCGAAGGCGAGTGTGACTGCATCGTCCGTATCGAGATCGCCGTCCTCGTCGAAGTCGAGGGCGGTGACCTGCTCGCTGCGCAACTCCGTGGCCTGGACGAACGAGAGCGCGACCGCGTCGCCGAACGTGACGGCACCGTCACCGTCAATGTCCTCGAAGCGGCCGTCGTTGTCAGGGTCGGTCGGGGCTTTCTGGGCGTCTGCGCCCGGAAGCGGGTCCGTGAAGAGCGACCCGGCGCGAACCGAGACTGAGATGCGATCGCCCGAGACCGCGGATCCCTGATCGTTCAGGAGATTTTCGACCGAGATCTCGACGTCCTCGGCGTCGAGCGCCCGGTCGTATGTCAGCCGCGCGAGCGTCTGCTGTCCGTCGATAGCGTCGACGTTGCCGGCAAGGTCGACCGCCTGCACCGTCGTCGACTGCGGCCCGTCGGAGACGACACGCAGTTGGCTCTCGGAGACGAGTCCGGCCTGCGATTCAATCACGGACGCCTCGGCGCCCGTCCGAACGGTCACGCTCGCCTTCTCGAACCCCTTCGGGAGGTCCGAAACCGAGAGGACGACCATCGAGCTCCCGGACCCGCTTCCGCTGCCGTCCCCGCCTGATCCGACGGTGAGCGTCGTCGACTGCGCGGGGGCGACCTCGTAGGTGTTCCCCTGCTCGTCGCCGAGGTCGTCGGTCTCGACGGTTACCGGCGTCGTGCCGGCGGCGACGCCTTCGAGCGTCACGGTCGCGACGTGCGCCGTCCCGGCGTCGTTCGTGTCCATCATCGCGCCGCGGACGACGGCGACGGTCCCGTCGTTCCTCACTTCGGTCTGTGCGACCCCCGCGTCGCCGGCGAGTTCGACGCCGGCGATCTGCGCCGCGTCTCCGGAGCCGACCGAGATCCGGGCCTCGATGGCCCCGACACCGCCGTCGACGCCGGTCGCGACGACGCGGAGTTTCGATAGCCCACCGACGCCGACCGACGGGCTCGCGGATTCGAGCGTCACGCGAGGGCCGTCGCCGGGTGCCGGCGTCTCTGTCCCGTCGGGCGTGTCTGTCCCGTCGGACGTGTCCGTACTGCCGGACGTTTCGGTCTCCTCGGGCCCGACGTTCAGCGTCACCGAGTCGTTCTGGAAGGTCTCCTTCGCAGTCGACTCCTTCGAGGCGACGGCCGTCACGGTCTCGGCATCGCTCGCCATCGACTCGGTGATCTCTACCGTCGCGACGCCGTCGAGACCAGTCTCGTAGACCTCGCCGCCGAGGTGGACTGTCGCCGACACCAGCGCGTCGCTGTCGGCGCGTTTCACCTCGAAGTCGACCTCGTCGCCGGCTTCGACGGCCGACGCGTCGGCGGTGATCTCAAGGTCGACGGCATCGGCGGTCCCCGAGACGGTGAGCGAACCCCCCGGCGTCGTGCCGACGTCGTAGGGGTCGCCAGACTCGTCGCCGAGCGATTCGACCGACAGGTCGACGTCACTCGACCCCTCGCCGGTACCCTCGACTGTGACGGTCCCGATGGTCACCGTTCCGGTATCCTCTGTATCCATCAGCGCCGCGCGAACGAACACCTCGGAGCCGTCTGACTCGACGTCGATCGTCTCGGCACCCGGATCGCCTCGCAGTTCCATCTCGTCGATCGAGGCGACGTCCGCGTCACCGACGGAGATAGTCGCCGTCACGGCTCCGACGCCACCGTCGGCGTCGGAGACTACGAGATCGAACGTCTGCGTCCGGCTCTCGTTGATCGCTGCTGTCGTCGGCGACAGTCGAACCGACGTCGACCCGGCGGTTGCGGCCCGGACGTCGCTGTCGGCCGTTAGTGACGCGTCGTCGGCCTCGCTCTGCGGGGCGTCCACTGCGACGGCGCTGCCTGCGCCCGCGACGAGCCCGCCGGTGACGACGAGCGTCACGAGCAGGACGGCGAGTCGGGTGCCTCGAACGGCGTCCCTGCTCATCGTTCCCCTTTGAGGATCTTGAACAGCGCTTGCACGTCGGTGATGTCCACTTGTCCGTCGCCGTTGAAGTCGAACAGCTCGGGGTTCTCTTGGACGGCGTCGCTGTCGAGGTTCGCGAAGAGCGCCTGCACGTCGGTCGCGGTGAACGCCCCGTCGCCGTTGACATCCTCGTAACGACCGTCCCCGTCGAGGTCTCCCGCAGGGCTCCCGCTACCGGTGACGTCGGGCGCGGCGATGCCCGATCCCTCACCGAGTGCGTAGAGGATGCCGTCGGTGCTCGCCGCGTACACGCGGCCGTCGACGACGACCGGGGGTGCGACCACGGAGCCGCCGGTCTGGAAGCTCCAGAGTTCGGTTCCGTCGCTGGCGTCGAACGCGTAGACGTAGTTGTCCTGCGCACCCAGATACAGCACCCCGTCGGCGTACACCGGTGAGGTGGGCGTCCCGTTGATCGAGACCTGCCACTGTCGCGTCCCGATCGCCGGATCGAGCGCGTGGAGGGTGTTGTCGCCGGTCGATGCCACGTAGAGCGTTCCGTCAGCGAGCACAGGAATGGTCGACACCGACGCGATGTTTTCGAATTCCCAGTCGATGCTCCCCGACGCTGCGTCGATCGCGTAGACGATGCCCTCGTTAGTGCCGGCGTACAGCGTCCCGTCGGCATACGTGATCCCCCACGTCTTGCTGCCTCCGTTCGCTAACGTCTGCTGCCACTCCTGTGATCCGTCCGAAGCCGCGAGCGCGGTCGCGACTGCCTCGTCGTAGTAGTCGTCTTCGCGGTGGGTTACGTACACCGTCTCGCCATCGACGACTGGTGTACCGATGGGCCCGAGATACGTGAGGTCGGATTCCCATTCGACCGCTCCGTCGTTCGGATTGAGCCGGTACGCCTGCCGGAAGTCGTGTTCACCGCCGGCGACGAACAGATCCCCGCCGACGAGCGTCGGGCTCTTGACGTGCCGTGTCGGAACCGAAGACGCCCAGAGACCGTTACCCGTCGCCGCGCTGTATGCGAGCACACGTCCCCGAGGCGTCGGCTGGTACACCACGCCGTCCCCGACTGCGGGCGACGCTGGCAGCGACCCGTTCGTCCCGGCGGACCACACCTCACTCCCGTCGCTCGTCGAGATCGCGTAGAGTTCGCTGTCGTGACTCGCCTGGAACACCCGCCCGTTCGCCACGATCGGCTGGGCGGTCAGTTTGCCACCGGTTTCGAACGTCCAGATGTCGTCGACGTCCTCTTTCGGTCCGCTCGCGGGTGCGACGCCGCTGTTGTGGGCGTCGTATCTAAACATCGGTACAGTGCTCGAATCGGCGGTCTGTCCGCTGACGTTCTCGCCCGTTCCAGCGAACGCGAACGTCCCCCCAACGACCGCCGCGAGTCGGATCGCATCCCGTCGCGACAGATTATGAATCATTGGTCCCCACTGTCACGTTTATCTGATGTGTCCCCGTACAAGTATGTTTGCGCTTAGTCACTAGTTGCGCGGCTGTGGCAGTTCCCGGACACAGCGACACGGGTGTGCGAAGAGGGAAACCCTGAAGTGTAAAATAAAAGAGACCGAACTACGTTGGAGTTATTACCGCTTCGCGCCGGGGTTCGTCACCGCGCCGTTCGCGGCCGAGCCGAAGTCGTTGCCGTACTTCGCGAGCACGCCGGTCGTGTACTGCGGATCCTTGGGCTCCCACTCCTCGCGGCGCTCGTCCAGTTCGTCTTCCGAGAGGTCGACGGAGAGTTCGCGCTCGGGAATGTCGACGGTGACCTCGTCGCCGTCCTCTAGCAGCGCGATCGGGCCGCCGACCGCGGCTTCGGGGGCGACGTGGCCGACCATCGGGCCGCGGGTCGCGCCGGAGAAGCGACCGTCGGTCAGGAGTGCGACGTCGTCCTCGTGGCCCTGACCGACGACGGCGGCAGTGACGCCGAGCATCTCGCGCATTCCGGGGCCGCCCTGCGGACCCTCGTTACGGATGACGATGACGTCGCCGGACTCGATGTGGCCCTCCTGGACGTAGCGCATCGCCTCCTCCTCGCTCTCGAAGAGGCGGGCGGGGCCGGAGTGGTGGAACTTGTCGTCGCCGGTGACCTTCAGAACCGCGCCGTCGGGCGCGAGGTTCCCGGTGAGGATCTTGATCGCACCTTCCTCCTGGTAGGGGTCGTCGACGGTGTAGATGAACTCGTCTGAGATCTCCTCTTCGTCGGGGAGGTCCATCTCCTCGAGTTCCTCGGCGATCGTCCGCCCGGTGACGGTCATCGCGTCGCCGTGGAACAGGCCGGCGTCGAGGAGACGACGGATCACGACCGGGACGCCGCCCTCCTCGTGGAGGTCGTTCATCGTCTTCGTGCCGCCGGGCTGGAGGTTCGCGATCTTCGGCGTCCGCTTCGAGATCTCGTCGAACTCCTCGATCGTGAGGTCGATGCCAGCCTCCGCGGCGAGTGCGAGCAGGTGCAGCACGGCGTTGGTCGAACCGCCGATCGCGACCTGCAGGGCGATGGCGTTCTCGAAGGACTTCTTCGAGAGGATGTCGGAGGGACGAAGGTCTTCCTCGACGGCCTGCAGGACCGCTTCGCCGGAGCGTCGCGCGACGTCGTAGCGCTCGTCGGATTCGGCCGGCGCGTCGGCCGTGCCGAGCGGAGCCATTCCGAGCGCCTCGGAGATCGACGCCATCGTGTTCGCGGTGAACATCCCGCCGCAGGAGCCCGCGCCGGGGCAGGCGTGCCGTTCGAGGTCGTCGAGTTCCTCGGCGCTCATATCGCCCTGCGCGTAGGTGCCGACGCCCTCGAAGACGTTCTGGACGGTCACGTCGCGGCCCTCGTGCTGGCCGGGCATAATCGACCCACCGTAGAGGAAGACCGAGGGCAGGTCCGTCCGGATCGAGGCCATCATCATTCCGGGGAGGTTCTTGTCACAGCCCGCGACCGTGACGAGTGCGTCCATCCGCTCGCCGAAAGCGACGAGCTCGACGGAGTCGGCGATGACCTCTCGGGAGATCAGCGACGCCTTCATTCCCTCGGTACCCATCGAGATGGCGTCCGAGATGGTGATCGTGCCGAACTCGATCGGCATCCCGCCGGCGTCCTCGATGCCCTTGATCGCCGCGTCGGCGACGTCGTCGAGGTGAACGTTACACGGGGTGATGTCCGCGGCCGGGTTCGCGACGCCGACCATCGGGGAGCCGAGGTCCTCGTCGTCGAAGCCCATCGCGCGGAACATCGCCCGGTGTGGGGCCTTGTCCGGCCCCTCAGTGACGTCCGTGCTGGGGAGGTCGGGGTCCTTCCCACTGGAGAACGGTTCGCCGTCCTCCTCGCGTTCGGGGGGTTCCTGCTTGCTCATACACGAGTCGTTGTCGCAGTGGCATTAAAAGGCCACGCATACCCTCTCGCTCGCCGGTTACGCGTCGTTGCGGCCGCCCCCTTGCCGGTACCGTTCTCGGAGCCTCACGAGGCGTCTTGTGCGTCCTCGTCTTCGTCCGTTGCTTCGGTTTCGTCTTCCTGCTCCGCTTCTTCCTGCTCTGCTTCCTCCTCCTCTTCCTCGCGCGTCGCCAACCCCGCGAGGTGGGGTGCCTCGGGGACGATGATCTCCTCGCTGCCGAGGCGGGCCGCGTTCTCGCTGCCGGGCAGACAGAACACCGGCACGCCCTGGACGATTCCCGCCGTCGCACGGGTCCCGACGACGCGCGTGCCGATCTCGGACTCCGAGCGCCGACGGAACAATTCGCCGAAGCCCGGGAGGTCCTTCTGGAATAGGTCGCCGACGGCTTCGACGGTCACGTCGTCGGGCGTGACGCCCGTGCCGCCCGTCGTCACCAGTACGTCGACGTCGTCGCGATCGACGAGGCGATCGACGGTCGACTGCACACCGTCGAAATCGTCGGCGACGACGTCTCGGACGGTGACGTCGTGGCCGCTATCGTCGAACGCAGCAGCGATCGCGTCGCCCGCCGCGTCGTCGTCGATCGTTCGCGACGTGGAGACCGTGACGACGGCCGCAGACAGCGACGCGACGTCGTGGGCGTGGTGGTGGTCGTGATGGTGGTCGTCGTCGCCGTGATGGTGATGTCCGTGGTCGTCGTCGCCGTGCTCGTGGCCGCGATCCTCGTGCTGGTGGTCGGTATCGTGCGTGTCCGCTCCAGAGTGGGACTGCTCGTCGTGGGTCACACCACGCGGTTTGGCGCCCCGTGACAAAATGTCACCCGATACCGGGCGCTCGCGGGTGTCGAGTTCGAGAGCCCCCTGTCGGTCGTCCGACGGCGACTCGGGAGAACGTAGCGAGAAGAGACGTAGTGTCAGACCGCCAGTTCAGTTGTCGCCGGCCTTCGACGTCCACTCGTAGTCGCGACGTTTCGCCGATTTGCCGAAGCCACAGGACGAGCAGACCTTCTTTTTGACGTGGTAGGACTTCTCGCCGCAGCGGCGGCACTTGACGTGCGTCGTCTTGTTCTTCTTTCCTTGGCTAGGGGTTCCAGCACCCGTCATGTTTGTATCGTGACGACGTTGTCGCCGCGTATAATCGTTGTGTCTTCGACCGCCGTGACGTCCAGTTCCCCGAGGACGGTCGCGTCCGCGTCCGTCGCCGGTTCGAGAACGGCGTTCATGTGTTGGTCGTACCCGGCGAGAGTTCCGTAGTACGCGGTGCCGTCCTTCAGAGTGACCGTGACGACGTCTTCGAGTGCGGCTTCGAGAACGTCGAGGGGTCGTCCGCTCATACCCCAAGCGCCTCCCGTTTCGGTATTAAATGTGCCGGACCACCGCCGAATCGTCGGCGTACGGCGGCGAACGTTCTCACTGGGCGACATACGTGGCGGTTCCGAACCTCTGCGTGTGCATCCCCCGACGCTGTGCGTCCCTGAGGGCTGTCGTACAGGGGAAGACCGCCGCTGCTGCGTCTGTTCGGCGTGCGTTGCCGCACTCGCGCGCAGAGATTCGCCGCGCGTATCCAACCCGGATAGTTTTTAGTACCCGGCCGAGAACCATCTTCGTACCAAGACTCCCGCGGGTAAGTGCTTCGGCCGTTCCGGGGCACGCGGGACCGACGACCGACGCGCTGTAAGACGCCGGGGCCGATCGGTCCCGAGACGCGTCGCTCACGAGTTGTGGGCGGCCGTCGAACACGACGGGACGTTTGAGTGAGCACCCTCGCCACGTCAGTGGCTTTCGATGCTCGGATTCAACTATGGAAATCGAAATCGCGACAATTGGCGGATACGAAGAGGTCGGTCGACAGATGACGGCCGTTCGCGCGGGCGACGACGTCGTCATCTTCGACATGGGCCTGAACCTCAGTCAGGTCCTCATCCACGACAACGTGGAGACCGAAAAGATGCACAGCCTCGATCTGATCGATATGGGCGCCATCCCGGACGACCGGGTGATGTCCGACCTCGAGGGCGACGTGCAGGCCATCGTGCCCACGCACGGTCACCTCGACCACATCGGCGCAATCTCGAAGCTCGCCCACCGGTACAACGCGCCGGTCGTGGCCTCGCCGTTCACCATCGAACTGGTGAAACAGCAGGTCGAAGGCGAGACCAAGTTCAGCGAGAGTTTCGACAACGACCTCGTCAAGATGCAGGCCGGCGAGACGATGTCGATCGGCGACTCCGGCAACGTCGAACTCGAGTTCGTCCACGTCACGCACTCGATCATCGACGCGATCAACCCGGTCGTGCACACGCCCGAGGGCGCGATCGTCTACGGCCTCGACAAGCGGATGGACCACTCGCCGGTGCTGGAAGATCCGATCGATATGCAGCGCTTCCGTGAGATCGGCCGCGAGGGCAACGGCGTCCTCTGTTACATCGAAGACTGTACGAACGCGGGCCGCAAGGGCCGGACGCCCTCGGAGTCGCACGCCCGTTCGCACCTCGAAGACACGATCCGATCGATCGAAGACTACGACGGCGGAATCGTCGCCACGACGTTCTCCTCGCACGTCTCGCGTGTCTCCTCGATCGTCGAGTTCGCGAAGGACATCGGTCGCCAGCCCGTCCTGCTCGGCCGCTCGATGGAGAAATACTCCGGCACCGCAGAACGCCTCGGCTTCGTCGACTTCCCCGACGACGTCGGGATGTACGGCCACCGGAAGTCCGTCGACCGGACGTTCAAGCGGATTATGAAGGAAGGCAAGGAGAAGTACCTCCCCATCGTGACGGGGCACCAGGGCGAACCGCGCGCGATGCTCACCCGGATGGGCCGCGGCGAGACTCCCTACGAAATCGAGGACGGCGACAAGGTCATCTTCTCGGCACGGGTCATCCCCGAGCCGACGAACGAGGGCCAGCGCTACCAGTCCGAGCGCCTCCTGCGGATGCAGGGCGCGCGCATCTACGACGAGATCCACGTCTCGGGCCACCTGCGCGAGGAGGGCCACTACCAGATGCTCGATGCGCTCCAGCCGCAGCACGTCATCCCCGCCCACCAGGACCTCGAAGGCTTCGCGCCGTACGTCGACCTCGCGGAGTCGCAGGGCTACGCGATGGGCCGGGATCTGCACGTCACGCGGAACGGGAATATGATCCAGCTGGTGGAGTGAGATGAGTTCGGAAGCGGCGGAGGAACGGGTACTCGAAGCGGTCACGAAGCGACGCGAACTCGTCAACGAGGCGCTCGACGAGGACGTCCCGATGAAGTCCCCCGAGCGGCTTTACGAGGCGACCCGCTACCTGCTGAAGGCCGGCGGCAAGCGGCTTCGGCCGACGGTGTCGCTCCTGACCGCGGAAGCGCTCGCGGACGTCGAACCGCTCTCGGTCGACTACCACGCGTTCCCGGCGCTCGACGGCTCGGAGATCGACGTGATGTCGGCGGCGACGAGCATCGAGGTCATCCAGTCGTTCACGCTGATCCACGACGACATTATGGACGACGACGACCTCCGTCGCGGCGTCCCCGCGGTCCACAAAGAGTACGACACCGAGACGGCGATCCTCGCGGGCGACACGCTCTACGCGAAGGCCTTCGAGCTGCTGTCTGAAACCGGCGCAGACCCCGCGAACGGTCTCGAAGCCGTCCGGCGGCTCGCGACGACCTGCACGCAGATCTGTGAGGGGCAGGCGCTGGACGTCGAGTTCGAGCACCGCACCGAGGTCCTCCCCGAGGAGTATCTCGAGATGATCGAACTCAAGACCGCCGTGCTGTACGGCGCGGCGGCGGCGACGGCGGCGACCCTGATGGACGCCGACGACGAGACCGTCGAGGCGCTCTATCGGTACGGGATCGACTCCGGACGCGCATTCCAGATCCAAGACGACGTCCTCGATCTGACAGTTCCCTCGGAGAAACTCGGCAAACAGCGCGGTTCGGACCTCGTCGAGAACAAGGAGACGCTCATCACGCTGCACGCACGGCAGCAGGGCGTCGACGTCGACGACCTCGTCGATGCCAACGACGTCGAGTCCGTCTCCGAAGCCGAGATCGATCAGGCGGTCGCCGAACTCGACGCCGCCGGGTCGATCGAGTACGCGGAGCAGAAGGCCCAAGAGCTCACGGCGAACGCGAAGGACCACCTCGACGTCCTCCCGGACAACGAGGCGCGCGCGCTGCTGTGTGACATCGCCGACTACCTGATCTCGCGCGGATACTAGCGTCCGCCGATCAGCGGTCGGCTCGCGTGGACAGCTGCGCCGTCCACCCACCCAATCCGGGTCTGTTTTTACCGGGGAGGACGCACTGCCGCGTAATGGACGACGATCTACGCGAGCAGGTCGAGCGCGAAGCCGAGAAGCACGCGCTGCTCAACGCAGTCAAGTACGAGAGCGACGCCGACGTCGGCGCGGTGATGGGGCCGTTGATGGGCGAGAATCCCGACTTCCGCCCGCACGGCGACGAGATCCCCGGCGTCGTCGGCGGCGTCGTCGCCCGCGTAAACGACCTGTCGACCGAGGAGAAGCGCGAACGTCTGGAGACGCTCGCACCCGAGGAACTCGAGGAGATCGAAGCCGAAGACGAGGGCGACGAACACGACCTCCCGGACCTCCCGAACGCCGAGGCGTACGACGAGGTGCGGATGCGCGCCGCGCCGAACCCGAACGGCCCCTGGCACATCGGCCACGCCCGGATGCCCGCCGTCATCGGCTCCTACAAGGAGCGCTACGACGGGTCGTTCATCGTCCGTTTCGACGACACCGACCCCGAGACCAAGCGCCCGGATCTCGACGCCTACGACGCCATCCTCGACGACATCGACTACCTCGGGTTCGAGCCCGACGACGTCATCATCGCGTCGGACCGACTGGAGACCTACTACGAGCACGCCCGGAACCTCATCGACGCCGGCGGCGCGTACACCTGCTCGTGCTCGGGCGAGACCTTCTCCGACCTGAAGAACAGCGGCGAGGCCTGTCCGCACCGCGACAAGGACGTCGAGACCACGATGGAGGAGTTCGAGGCGATGATCGACGGCGAGTACAGCGCCGGCGAGATGGTCCTCCGCGTGCGGACCGACATCGAGCACAAGAACCCCGCGCTCCGCGACTGGGTCGCCTTCCGGATGATCGATACGCCGCACCCGCGCGATGAAGCCGCAGCGTATCGGTGCTGGCCGATGCTCGACTTCCAGTCCGGCGTCGACGACCATCTCACGGGCGTCACGCACATCATCCGCGGCATCGACCTCCAGGACTCCGCGAAGCGCCAGCAGTTCGTCTACGACTACTTCGACTGGGAGTACCCCGAAGTGATTCACTGGGGTCACGTCCAGGTCGACGCCTACGACGTGAAACTCTCGACCTCGACGCTGAAGGAGAAGATCGAGGCCGGCGAACTCGACGGCTGGGACGACCCGCGCGCGCCGACTCTGAAGAGTCTCCGCCGGCGCGGCATCCGCGGCGAGGCCGTCGTCGAGGCGCTGACCGCGCTCGGCACGTCGACCTCGAACGTCGACCTCTCGATGAGTTCGATCTACGCCGAGAACCGCGAGCTCGTCGACGACGAGGCCGAGCGCTACTTCCTCGTCCGCGACGGCGAGCGCTTCGAGGTCGCGGGCGGTCCGGACGCGGGCCACCCGCCGCTGCATCCCGATCACGAGGAGCGCGGCGAGCGGACCATCCCCGCGACCGACGGCGTCGTGCTCGAAGCCGGCGACGTGCCCTCGGAGGGCGAGCGCGTCTGGCTGAAGGGCTACGCCTGCGTCCGCCGCGAGGGCGACGACCTCGTCGCAACCGACGATGGTATCGACGTGGTTCGTTCTGGTGACGTCGACGTCGTCCACTGGGCTCCCGCAGAGGACGTCGTCGACGTCCGGATGCGTTCACCCGACGGCGACGTGACGGGCGTCGCCGAACCCGACTTCGCCGACACTGCGGTCGACGACGTGGTCCAGTTCGAACGCATCGGCTTCGCCCGCGTCGACGAACACGGCGCCGAGGAGTCGGTCGTCTACTGGACGCACCCCTGAGGACGCATTCGTGAGGACGCACCCGTGAACGACCAGTCGGACTCGGAACCCGCGGCGGACGGCAGTCTGATCGACCTCACGCGCGCTGTCGAGTCGGGAATGCCGACGTACCCCGGCGATCCCGAGGTGCGAATCGGGCCGCACGCGACGCACGAATCCGACGGCTACCGCGTCTCCAGAGTTGCACTCGGATCGCACACCGGCACACACGTCGACGCGCCCGCGCACACCGTACCGGACGGGGCAACGCTCGGCGCGTTCGACCCCGATGACCTCCGGTTCGACGCCCGCGTCGTCGACTGCCGGGACGTCGAGGCCGGTGAGGCGATCGCTCCCGGCGTGCTGGAACGCGACGGGACGAACGCCGGTCTCGACGACGTGTCCGCGCTCGTCTTCCGCACCGGGTGGGCCGACGCGTGGGGGTCCGACCGGATGCTCGCGCACCCATATCTGGCGCCCGAAACCGCGCGCCGATGCGCCGAGGCCGACGTCGCCGTCGTGACCGACGCGCTCAGTCCCGATCCATCGGACGGAGCGCCAGATTCCGACAGCGCGTCTCACGCCGGTTCCGGTCACGACCTCCCCGCCCATCGCGCGCTCTTGGGCGCGGGACTCCCCATCGTCGAGAACGTCTGCAACCTCGGTGCGCTCCCTGAAACAGGGGTCTTCGAGTTGACCGTCTGCCCGTTGAAGATCGACGCCGACGGCGCACCGGCGCGCGTTCTCGCGCGAGTCTGATAGGGATTATCGTAACTGTTCGGAGATTCTCGCCGTACTGTCCGGCGAGAAATCTATGCGGACTTACGATAATTCCTATGAGCTTTCGGGACACATTTTTACCACTCTGCGCTCTCGCTGGCCGCGGCGTCGAGACCGACTCCAATCCCGCCAAATCCGAGTAAAACGTCGCGCAAAACGGATGGAAACGCGATTGACGGACGGCCCGTTTAACGTCAGTGCAGCTATTGGCTCCGGATGAGGATCGACGATGAAACGAACGACGCTACTCGCCGTCGCGCTCGCCGCACTCCTCGCGGTGACGGGTGCGGCGGCCGCGACGCCCGGCAGCACAGCCCCGGCAGACACTGGCAGCGGGCCAGCGGCGACCGACGCAACCGACTGTTCGGGTGCGGCCGGACAGGCCGGGCCGCCGGACGACCTCCCCGGTCCCGTTCCGGACTTCGTCTCGAATATCCACGGACTGGTCCAGCAGTTCCTCGACGGGACGCTCGACTCGCTCGGCCCCGAGGTGAGCGAGGCCGCCGGTAACGGCGACGAGGCCGACGCGGCCGGAACCGCAGGAGAGTCGACGCCGGACGCGTGACGCCACCGGCGCACTCACCTGTCAGCACAGATATCGATACCCATATCCGAGTGCTCGAAGACAGATCCGATATTCGAAGGCAGCCGGTGAGGTCTCGGATTCGCCTACGCGTTTCGGGGTCGAAACCGGCTGCACGGCAACTCACTACCACACGCACACACGAGCTATGAGAGGAAAACCGATCATCGTCATCGCACTTGTCATCGCACTCGGGGCCGGCCTCGTCATCACGGGCACGGACGTTCTGCCCGGCAACGACGACGGTGCGGCCGACCCGTTCCCGACGGAGACGGCTGCACCGTCGGCACAGGAGACGACGCAGGTCGCCAGTGGCTCGGATGGGGAGACGGCCACCCCGACGGCCACACCGACCCCACCGTTCGGTTTCACGATCGAGAACATCGAGGAGTGTGGCCAGACCTGCCGTGACGTCACGTCGACGCTGACGAATCAGCAGGACACGACGGCCGAAGACGTCGTCGTCTACACCCGCATTTTCGCCGGTCAGGGGACCGACGGCGACGTCGTCTGGCGCGGCGACGCCGGCGTCGGTACGCTCGGTCCCGGACAGTCCTACACGACGACGCGGCGCGTCGAACTTGGATTCCAGGATGCGCTGGCGGTGCAGAACGCCGACGGGTGGATCACCGTTCAGACGACCGTCGAGACCGCCGACCAGACCGTCACGTTCACCGACGAACGACAGGTCGCCTGATCAGCGGCAGGCCCGTTCGATCGACCACGAGACCGTGGTCTGCGGTCGCATATCCGGAACGTCCTTACCCGCCCGCGTCGAATCGCGCCGTATGAAGCTGGAAGTTCGGGCTATTTCTGACCTCTCGCCCGACGAGCGAGCGGCGTTCTTCGATCGCGACGCCGGCGTGAGCGACGTCCGGGCCGACGTCAGCGAGATCGTCGGTCGCGTGCGCCAGGAGGGCGACGTCGCCGTCCGCGAGTTCTGCCGCGAGTTCGACGGCGTCGAGGTCGGGAACCTGGATATCACCGACGACGCCGAGCGCGCCTACGAGGCGATCGACGACGACGTGCGCGAGGCAATCGAGACCGCCGCGGAAAACATCAGAGAGTTCCACGAGCGTCAGGTCCCCGACGACTGGCGGGCATCGTTCAGTTCCGGGTCCGACGGCGGCGAGCCCGGCAGCGGGCGCCGAGAACTCGGCCGGCGCTTCCGGCCGCTCGAACGGGTCGGCGTCTACGCGCCCGGCGGCACTGCGGCGTACCCATCGAGCGTCCTGATGGGCGTCGTGCCCGCGAAGGTCGCGGGGGTCGAGCACGTCGCGCTCGCGACGCCACCGGCGGAGGAACTCAATCCCGTCACGCTCGCGGCCGCACACGTCGCCGGCGCGGACCGAATCTACAGCGTCGGCGGCGCGCAGGCCATCGGTGCGCTCGCGTACGGGACCGAGAGCGTCACCGCCGTCCAGAAGGTCGTCGGCCCCGGAAACAAGTGGGTCACCGCGGCGAAAGCCGAAGTCAGAGGCGACGTCGACATCGACTTCCTCGCCGGCCCCTCGGAGGTGCTCGTCCTCGCCGACGACACCGCCGACCCCGAGTTAGTCGCGTCCGACCTCGTCGCGCAGGCCGAACACGACCCCAACGCGTCCGTCGTGGCCGTCACCGACGACGAGAGCCTCGCCGAGGACGTCGTCGCCGCGGCCGAGGCGCAGGTCGACGACCGCGAGCGCGCGGACGTGATCCGCGCGGCGCTCGAAAACGACGCCTCGGGCGTCCTCCACGCGCGGTCGATGTCCGAGGCCGTCCTGTTCGCCGAGGAGTACGCCGCCGAGCACCTCTCGATCCAGGCCGACGATGACGAGGCGCTGCTCGATCGGGTCACGAACGCCGGCAGCGTCTTCCTCGGCCCGTACACGCCCGTCGCGGCCGGCGATTACGCCTCCGGGACGAACCACGTCCTCCCCACCTCCGGCGGAGCAAAGCGCTACGGCGGGCTCTCGGTCGACACGTTCCTCCGATCGACGACCGTCCAGCGACTCGACCGCGACGGCCTCGCGGCGCTCTCCGAGACGGTGACGACGCTCGCGGAGGCCGAAGGGCTCGAAGCGCACGCCGAGAGCGTCCGCACGCGGTTCGAGGGCGCGGACACCGACGGCGCGGGCACGGAACCGACGGACGCGGAGTGATCCGGGATGTCGGACCGCGGTCGCCGTCCCCCGACCTTCGCGGACGCCTGTGAGGCCGTGCTCTCGAACCCGGGAGACGACCACGGTGCCGAGACGACGCTCGCTCCCGTGCACGCGCGGTCGATTCCCGACGGGTGGGGCGAGCGCCGGAAGCGACTCGTCGCCTCGCGTTTCTCTGCGGACGTCGACCGCGTGCTCGAACTGGGGTGCGGCGTGGGGGCGCTCCTCCGCGAACTGGGAACGGAGTACGACGTCGTCGGCGTCGACTCCAGGCGCGAGTACCTTCGGTTCCCCGCGGCGCGCGGCGCGGCCGTCGTCCGTGGCGACCCGACTCGGCCCCCCGTCCGACCGGTATTCGACGGCGTCTGCGCCGTCGAGGACGTGGCGAGCAACGTGCCGTCGGTCGACCTCTGCGTCGCGGCCTACGGGGCGCTCCGCCCGGGTGGAATCTTCGTCGTCGCCACGCCGACCGACCCGACCGCTGTCCTCGACTCCGGCGTCGAGACCTACAGCGGGTCGCGTTACCTGCTCGAACGTGCGGTCGACGTAGCGGCCGACGGCGTCGCCACGATCGACTATCGGATCTCCGACCGCCGGACGGGCAAGACCGCGGTCACGACCGAAAAGCGGGCGGTCCACACGACGTCCGCCGATGGACTCACCGCGGCGCTCCGAACGGCGGGGTTCGAGAACGTCCTCGTCGCCGGCGAGAGCGACGTGCCGGGTATCGTCGTCGGGGCCGGCGTTCGCCCCGTCGATACCGGCGGTCCCGCAGACGTGGGGACCGCCGGCCCTCCGGTGCTCGACGAGTAGCCGTTCTCGACGCGTAGCAGTGCTCGACGAGTCGAGGCACTGGGTTACGTCTCCTAGCAGCTCACTCTGACTCCTCGCGGACGGTCAACACCGGAATAGACGACAGTCTGACGATTCGCTCGGTCGTGCTGCCGAGGAGGTATCGATCGAGGCCCGAGCGGCCGTGCGTTCCCATCACGATGACGTCGGCGCCGACCATTTCGCCGTAATCAAGAATCGTCTCTACTGGGTCGCCCGTCTCGACGGTGTCGACGATTTCGACGTCGCTGTCGAGTCGCTCTCTCGTCTCCGAGGTGACCCGTTCGCCCTCGGCTTCGAGCGCGTCGACGACCCGGCCGCCGACCGTCGTGACGCTGTCGCGGTTCGTATCGGCGACGTAGAGGAGATGAATCGTCGCGTCATTTTCCCGGGCGAGCGAGACGGCGTGGTCGAGTGCGGCGTCCGCTTGGTCGCTGCCGTCGGTCGGAACGAGGATCGTCTCGTACATACGCGGCGGTTCGAAACCCCCGGACAAATATCTCCCGTCGTGAGGACTGGGCCAGAGCGCATCGCCGGCAGCGTCAACATTAACACGCTGCGCTTGCTATAATATAGCAATATGAGTACCGAAACGGCCGACAGCAGTGGCGATCCGGCGGTGACCGTCACGCAGGAGGCCGCATCGGAAGCGCTCGAACTCATCGAGTCCGAAGGGCTCGACACCGACGTGGCGGGGCTCCGACTGTTCGTCCAACAGGGCGGGTGCGCGGGGCTCTCCTACGGGATGCGCTTCGACCACGAACCCGAAACGGACGACGCGATCGTCGAACAGCACGGCCTGCGGGTGTTCGTCGACCCCGCGAGCCAGAACTACGTCGGCGGCTCGACGCTGCGCTACGAAGGCGGTCTCCAGGGCGCCGGCTTCCACGTCGAGAACCCCAACGTCGTCAGCGAGTGCGGCTGCGGCGAGTCGTTCCGGACGTAGCGACGTCGGCTGTTTTCGGGACTCATCGTTTCCGGTCTGAGACGGCTCCGCGATCTATCGGCGACCCGACCGAGCGTGAGGTCTATACCGACACCCCGTCAATCGCGGGTATGGCTGTCGAACTCGATCCCGTCGAGACGCCCGACGGAGAGACCGTCTACGTCGACCGGACGGAAACGCTCCGGGGTGCGAAGGGACCGTTCTTCGTCGTGTACACGACACCCGACCACGACCAACGGTGGGGTTACTACTGTTCGAACTGCGAGTCGACGGACAACGCGATGGACACGATGGGACGCATCGAGTGCAACGTCTGCGGTAACATCCGAAAGCCCGACGAGTGGGACGCAGCACACGAGTGACTCCTCGGTCTGCGTGAGCAGGGCCGGCCTCACCGAGGGCGACGGCGGTCGCGGACGGCGGCGACCGCGGTCGGCCACTCGCGTTCGAGCGCGTCGAGCGCGCGGTCGACCGCCGAGGCGTGTTTCGCGATCCAGGCCTCCTCTTTGTCCATCTCCCGCACCCACTCGGCGGGAGAGTCGATACCGAAGTCGGCGGCGGTGTACGACGTTTCACCGACAGTCACAGCTTCGTGCGGATCGCCGCAGTCGGCGCACCTGAGCGCGGAGACGACGAAGTAGCGTTCCAGTCGGTCGCGGACCGCGCTGTCGCCGCCTGCAACCGCTGTTGGGTCCACGCCCGCTTGCACACAAGCGAAGCAGAGCACCGACCGGTACCGACGCGACGTGCCGCAGGATGGGCAGTTCATCCGGGCGAACTGATTCCCAATGGGAGATAAACGTCCGCGACCATCCGTGTGTCATATCGTAACAAGATTTATGCTGTCGGGTGCAGTACTCTCAGGTACATGCCCCCTGTCAGCATGCCTCCCTCGGAGGACGCCCGGGCGATCTTCAGTCGGCTGGGCTACAGTGTCTCGGGCGACGGACCGGACTTCGTCGCCGAGCGAAAGTGGCGCACCGTTCGCGTCACGGCGCTTTCGGACGGCGAAGATCTACGTGGACGCCGCGTGCTCGCGGACGGCGGCGAGCCGTCTAACGACTATCGATTCCGATGCTTTGTCGCACCGAAAGATGCCACAGGGGACGTACAGAATCGACTCGCGAGCGTCGATCCGAGCTACGAGTGGGCCGTGATCGGCGTCGACGACGACGGCGACTACGACGTCCACCTTCCGGACGCGAGCTAGCGCCGTATCCGATCTGCGGCCGCAGCGATTCGACCGCGGCCGCACGAACCGTTTTGTACCCAGAGCCGCCTACCCGACGGTATGCCGAACTCCGGCCTGTCGACTGTCGTCGAGAGTCGGCGGCTCAACGCCGCTTTGGCCGCTTCGATCCTCCTGTTTTTAGCCGTCGCCGCGGTCGCACAGCTCGTCGACGGCGATCACGAGTGGGCCGGGTTCACGATTGCCGTCCTCGCCGTCGCGCTCGTGCCACCCATCGCCCGTCGGAGCCCGACCGCGATGCTCCCCTGGGAGGTCGTGCTTCTCGCGGCCCTCCCAATCGTCTCGCGAGCGCTCGTCGCCGGCGAGACCGTCGGCGGGATGACGTTCTCCGGCCGGATCGTCACGTACGTCGCCGTCGCTGCGGTGGCGCTCCTGATCGCAGTCGAACTCGACGTGTTCACCGAGGTGAAGATGAGCCACCGCTTCGCGGTCGTGTTCGTCGTCGTGACCACGATGGCCGCCGCGGGCATCTGGGCGGTCGTCCGCTGGCTCTCCGACGTCCTGCTCGGGACGCGATTCCTCTACGACGGCCGCCCCGAGGCCGTCATCGAGGAGGCGCTGATGTGGGACTTCGTGGCCGCGACGTTCGCTGGGATCTTCGCGGGTGTCCTCTTCGAGTATTACTTCCGGCGTCACGCCCGTCTCGTCCGGCGCATACCCGAGAGCGACCCGGGTGCACGGCCGGATGAGGACGCGGGGAAGCGGCCCCCAGGCGAGGTCGGAGTCTCCACAGAGGAGGCCGATGACCGATGAGGATCCGCGACGTCCTCCACATCACCGACCGCCGCCAGCGACAGGCCGCCCGCGGGATGCAGGCGTTTCTATTGCTGATGCTCCTCGCGGGCTTACTGCTCCGAAGTGGCGGCGTCGTCGTCAACGCCCTCATCGGGCTCGTCGTGACGTTTCTCCCTGGCATCCTCGAGCGCGACGCCGGGATTCCGATGGACGCCGGGCTGACGCTTTGGATCTCTGCGGCGGTGTTTCTCCACGCAGTCGGCACGCTCACGATCCCCGTGATCGGGAAACCCTACGCGAACGTCTGGTGGTGGGACCACCTCACGCACGCCCTCTCGGCCAGTCTCGTCGCCGCCGTCGGCTACGCGACGACCCGCGCGGTCGATATCCACTCCGATTCGGTCTCGTTTCCGCCGCGGTTTCACTTCGTCTTCATCCTGCTCTTCGTCCTGGCCTTCGGCGTCTTCTGGGAGGTGATCGAGTTCGGGATCGGCCTCGCCGCATCGCACACCGGAACAAAGGGCGTCCTCACGCAGTACGGGCTGGAAGACTCGATGCTGGATCTCGTCTTCGACACCGTCGGGGCGATCCTCGTCGCCATCTTCGGCAGCAGACAGCTCGGGGAGGTGATCGACGCGCTGACGGCTCGGCTCGAAGAGCGGCGGGCCGGGTAGCGAGTCGGTAGCGTCGGCCGGACGAATACTGAGTCGGGAGCGAAGTGCAACGCGGTCGCCGTACGGCCCCGAGACTTATCGTGCTCCGTGTTGTATCCCCGCACGGCGATGGTCTTCAAAAAAGTAACACTAATCGGACGGAGCGGAGAGAGTTTCGACGGTGCGGTCGACGACGCGATCGACCGTGCAGAGGAGACGCTCGACAACGTACACTGGATCGAAGTGGACGAACTCGGCGTCGAGGTCGCCTCGGTAGAAGGACGGGAGTACCAGGCGGAAGTCACCGTCGCGTTCCAACTCCGCGAGGGCGCGGAGTAGCGTACGAGTTCGTCGCACCCTGCGCGGCGGTACGACCCCGCTGTGGCGACACAGACGACACACCGACGACTTCTTTTCTGTCGCCCCACCAGAGAGCGTGAATGCCGCGTCTCCTCCACTACTCCGACGTCGAGAACGTCTACGATGACCCGGCCCGCGTGGGGCGCCTCGCCGGCGCGCTCCGCTCTCTGGCCGGCGACGATGCGCTCGTCTGTGGAAGCGGCGACAACACCGCACCGGGCGTGCTCTCGCTGATCGAACGGGGCCGACAGGCGTTGGATCTCTTTCGCGCCGTCGACGCCGACGTCGAGACCTTCGGCAATCACGACTTCGACTACGGCCCGGAGGCGACGCGGTCGCTCGTCGCCGCTGCGCCCCAGACGTGGGTGTCGGCGAACGTCTACGAGAGCGACGGGGAGCGCTTCGCGGCCGACGACGTCGTTCCGCATACGACCGAGACGGTCGACGGCGTCCGGATCGGCTTCGTCGGCGTCACCGACCCCGCGACGCCCTCGCTCAACCCGATGGCCGGGGAACTGCGGTTCAGCGATCCCTACGAGGCCGCCGAGACGGCCGTCGCCGAACTGCGTGCGGCGGGCGTCGACCGCGTCGTGGCGCTCTCACATCTCGGCGGCGGTGACGACGACCTCGCGCGCCGCGTCGACGTCGACGTGATCCTCGGCGGGCACGTCCACGCGGAGCGGCGCGAGTGGGTCGACGAGACGCTGTTGCTCCGTCCGGGCGCGAACGGCCGCGTCGTCTTCGAGGTAACGCTCAAGGAGTCAGGGTCGATCGACGTCGAACGCCACGAGACCGCTGACGCCCCCGTTGCCGACGACGTCGTGTCCGCACTCCAGGGGCGCGTCGACGCCGCCGGACTCGACGAGGTCGTCGCCCACGTCGACCAGCCGATCGACCGCAGCGAACCGACGGTGTTCGGCGGCGAGGCCCGAATCGGCAACTTCGTCGCCGACGCCTACCGGTGGTCCCTGGAAGCCGACGTCGGCCTCCAGAACAGCGGCGGGATCCGTGACGGTCCGCCACTCTCGGGCGACGTCACCGTCGCCGACCTCGTGAGTGTCATTCCCTTCGAGGAACGCGTCGTCCGCGCGGAACTCACCGGCGCAGAACTCCGGGAGGTCTTCCGCGAGTCGGCGGCGGCGGTCGTCGACTTCGGCGAACCCGAGTGGTGGCACGGCCACGTCTCCGGGGCGGAACTCCGGTGGGACGACGACGCGACGGAACTCCTCGAAGCGCGGGTCGGCGGCGAGCCGATCGACCCAGAGGAGCGCTATACGATCGCGACCTCCGCGTATCTCTTGCATACCGACCACGAGTTCCCGACGCTCGAAGAACGGCACCGCGCCGGCGAGGGCGACATCCAGTTCGAGGTGCTCGCCGCGTACGCTCGTGAGTTCGGCATCGACGGGACGGTCGACGGGCGGATCGAGCGCGTTTCGGACGGTCGAACGACGCCCACAGGAACGGGCGAATGACGGTCGCGACCGAGGGACTGCGTCGGCGCTTTCGAGACGGTCGCGGCCGCGAAACCCTCCGGAGTGAAAACGTTCAGGAGCCGTGGGGGCGTCAGATCCGACGATGACGCGCGTCGTGGTTCCCGTCCGGTATCCGCTGTCGAAGCACTCGCGAGCGACGCTCTCGGAGGCTATTCGGATCGCCAAGGACCGGGAGGCCGAGTTGACGGTCCTCCACGTCGACCTCTATCAGGAGAACCGCGGCGTGACCCGCGCCGAACTGAAGCGCGCCGTCGAAGCGTCGTTCGGGCCGCTCGAACGCACGCGCTACGTCGTTCGCCGTGGCTTTCTCGTCGAGGAGACGATCCTCGAAGAGATCGCGGCCGACGAGGCGGACGTCGTGGTCCTCGGCTCGAAGCAGGCGAGTCGGTGGCGGAAGATGCTCCGCCGGTTCCTCGACGACCCCGACATCGAGTCGTATCTCCGCGAGAAACTCGACTGCACGGTGATCACCGTCCGCGCCGACGAGTAGCGGACGTGTTCGGACCGCCCGACGCGTCTCCTATGCGTCGTCGGCTGACGACTCGTCTGCGTCGTCGGTCGCGTCCGTCTCGGTGGGTGGTTCGTCAACCGTCCCGCGCTCGACTGCGGCGTGCTCGACTGTGCCCTGTTCGTCGCTACCGCTTGCTTCTCCACCAGTCACCTCCCCGCCGCGTGCGACTCTGCCGCCTGCTTCGCGTCCGTCCAGCGGCCCGCGTTGCCCGCTCACTCGCGCGTCGAGCGTCCCGCTGGTGTCGTCGAAGACCAGGTGCCGGTGCGGATAGGCGAACTCGATGTCGGCGTCGGCCTCGTGGAAAGTGTCCCAGATCCGGTCGCGGACCCGCGACTCGATAGTCGGGATCTTGTAGGGCTTCTGCGCCCAGTAGCGGAGCGTGAGGACGACCCCGTCGTCGCCGAAGGCCGACCGGAGGACCGTCGGACGGGCGGGATACCGAGCACTCCCGATCCGGATGTCCGGCCCGCCCTCGACGACCTCGTCGTCTCTGGCGGCGGCGCGCCGCATCAACTTCCGGGCGTGTTTGGTATCGGATTCGTAGGTGACGACGACGTCGAGACTGAGCCGGACGCGTTCGTCTTCCGCGGAGTAGTTCGTCACGAAGTGATCCCGGATCGCGGAGTTCGGAATGACGAGAAACGTGTTGTCGAGGGTAAACAGCTTCGTGTAGCGGATCGTGATCTCGTCGACGAAGGCGCGCCGCCCGTCGTCCAGTTCGATCAGATCCCCGATCTCGTACGGCTGGTCGGCGAGGATGAACAGCCCGTTGATGATGCTCCCGACGATCGGCGCGAGCACGATACCGAGGACGGCCGAGAAAACCGTCACCGAGAGGACGAGATCACCGATCTCCAGCCCGAGGACGCTGGCGGCGACGCCGAGCGTGATGATGACCACCCCAACCCGGATCAGCCGCAAGACCATCTGCGCGACGCTCTGTCGGCGGAACTGTCTCGCGACGGAGCGCCCGACGAGTCGGACGACGTATCGTGAGAGGAGGATCCCGAATCCGAGGATCAGCGCGGCCAACACCCACCGCCAGCCGGGGAACTGAAGCCACTGGGGGACGACGCCTCCGAGCGATTCGCCGACGGACGGCGTAGGGGTCGGTACCGGCGTTCCCGTGGACGTCGTCGCCGACTGCATATCTGCGTCCACGACGGGGGCGAAGCATAAGCGTTCTTCCCGAGGGCGGCGCAGGCGTCGTCTGCGAGAAAATCATAAGAGGTATGTTACCGTCACACTCAGTATGGCCGATCCCCCGCCACTACAGCCGGATTTCACGATCACTCACGACTCCGAGCCGAGCGAAACGCTCCTCGCGGGCTTTTCGTCGTTCGGCCTCGCGGGGTTGACCGCCGTCGACTACCTCGTCGACCACCTCGAACTGAACGAGCAGGGGCACCTCTCCGCGGAGGGCCTGCCGACGGTGACGCCGTTCGAGGAGGGGCGTCCACGACACCACACGCGGCTGTTCTCCCGTGACGACATCGAGGTGAGCGTTCTGGTCGGAGAACTGTTCGTCCCCGTGGGGGCCGGCCGGACGTTCGCCGACGTGATCCTCGATTGGACCGAAGCGAACGGCGTCCGCGAGGTGGCTATCCTCTCGGGCGTCCCCATCCCACACGGCCCGAACGAACACCGAACGTACTACATCGCGACCGACGACTATCGCGAGCGTCGACTCGCCGACGGGTCGATACCGCCGATGGGGCAGGGTTTTCTCGACGGGACCAACGCTGCGCTCATCGAACGCGGCCTCGACTCGCCACTCGGAGTCTGTACGTTCGTCACGCCCGTCCACGCGCAGGTCCCGGACGTCGAGGCCGCGATCCGCCTGGTCGAGACGGTCGGGGACGTGTACGGCATCGACATCGATTCCGAGCCGCTCGAAGCGTTCGCGGCCGAAGTCGAGCAGTACTACGCCGAACTCGTAGATCGAATGCAGACGCGTGACGACGATCTCCCCGAAGACAGGATGTATATGTGACCGATCTGCCTGGCACGCAGTGGTCGACCGGTTGGGGGGACGCGACCGACTCAGCCGCGCGCGGCCGGATGCAACCCTGTTCCGAAACACTGTGCTACTCGAACAATAGTAAATGGTAAGTGAACGGGGCGAGAGGCCCACGTATGGCAGACGAACTCCGCACGACGCTGGAGCGGGTCGGAGAGCGCTTCAACCTCGGCGAATACGAGATCGAGGCGTATCTGGCCGTGCTCGAACACGGCGAGCTGACCGCCTCCGAGATCGCCGACCGGACCGAGATCCCGCAGCCGAGAGTGTACGACACCGTCCGTAGTCTTTCGGACCGCGGCCTCGTCGAACTTCGTGAGTCGCGGCCGATGAAGATCGTCGCGGTCGCGCCCGACGACGCCTTCGGCAACGTCCAGCAGTCGCTCGACGACCTCGTCTCCGAACTGGAGGCCCGCTATACGGCCCCGGCGCGAGACACCGAAGCCGTCTCGCTCGTCAAGTCGCGCTCGACGATCCTGCGCTACTTCGAGGAGATCATCGAGGACGCCGAGTACGAACTGGTGCTCTCTCTCACTCCCGATCTGCTCCGCCGCTTCCGCGACGACCTCGCCGCCGCCCTCGACGACGGCGTGAGCATCGACCTGCTCGTGACGCCGGCCTCGCGCGCACCGGACCCCTCGGAGTTCGACTACCAGGAAGTCGCGACGGTCGCCCGCGCCCGCCGCGGCATCACCTCGCCGGTACTCGCCGTCGCCGACGGTAACTACTCGATCTATGCGACTCAGGACGCGCTTCGCGACGACCGCGACCGCTACGGCGTCATCTTCAACCGCTCGGCGCTCGGATTCCTCGTCTCGGGCTTCTTCGGGACCGTCCTCTGGTCGACCGCGGAGACCCTCGTCACCGACGGCAAGCGCCGCCCGTTCCCCCGCCGCTACGCGTCGATCCGCCGCGCCGTGAAGGACGTCCGCGAACTCGACGGTCCGTTCTACGCGTCGATCACGGGCCGCGACATCGAGACGGGCGATCCGGTGATCATCGAAGGAGAAGTCGAGACGACGACGTTCGAGGAGACCGAAGAAGTCGCATCGCTTCGCCTCAAGACGGACGACGGCGTTCTCGAAGTCGGCGGACTCGTCGCCGCGCTCGAAGACGTCGAAGCTCAAGAGATCATCCTCGGTCGCGACGGCGTCCCCGACCGCGAGCAGTTCTGATACTGTCGGACAGCAGTTCGTGAATCATTTTGGCACCCACCAGGTGCCGATACTTTTCACATCGTTCTGTCCGACAGTATGAACCGTCCCGCGTCCCGCCCGGCGCGTCACGAGTCCCGTGCCGCCGTCGGCGAGACGCAACCGCTTTAGGAGTCCCTGTGTTATCGCCATCGACCGATGGAGGCGCGCACGCGGACCTATCTCGAAGGCCGATTCGGCGATTACTACCGCCGTAGCGACGTCTCACTCCCGCCCGCCGCCGAGCGCCGCGAGTGGGGCCACATCCCCTGGAGCGCCGGGGCGACGACGATGATCCGCCACCAGTCGCTGCTCGACGTGGGCGATCTGGGCGATTTCCTCCACCGCACGGCTCCGCGCCACGTCTACTTCTCGTCGGCCCGGTTTTCGGACCCCGGCGCGAGTTCGATGGACGAGAAGGGCTGGCAGTCTGCGGACCTCGTCTTCGACCTCGACGCCGACCACCTCCCGGGCGTCGACCCCGAGGAGACCTCCTACGCGGAGATGCTCGCGGCCTGCAAGGACGAACTGCTGAACCTCCTGTCGTTCATCGACGACGACTTCGACTTCGAGGAGACCGAAGTCGTCTTCTCCGGCGGCCGCGGCTACCACGTCCACGTCCGCGACCCGTCCGTCAGAGGCCTCGACAGCGAGGCGCGTCGCGAAATCGTCGATTACGTCCGCGCGATCGACCTGGACGTCGATGGCCTCATCGACACCGAATCCAACCGCGGCACGACCCGCCGCGTGCTCCGCCGTCGCGGTGGCTGGGGCGCGCGCGTCCACTCCCGCCTCGTCGACCTGGCGGAATCGCTCCGCGAGATGGACGAGGCGGACGCGCTCGACCGACTCCAGGAACTCGACGGCATCGGCGAGGGCCGAGCACAGACGATCCTGGGGCAGATCCAGCACAACTTCGAGGCGATCCGCGAGGGCAACGTCGAGGCCGGCGGTCCGGGGACTCGCATTCTCGTCGACGCGCTCACGACAGAGGCCGTCGAATCGGAGACGGCACCGATCGACGAGCCGGTGACGACCGACACGAAGCGGCTCATCCGTCTCCCGGGGAGTCTCCACGGTGGCTCGGGGCTGACTGTGATGCCGCTGGATCGCGCGGAACTCGACGATTTCAGGCCGCTGGAAGACGCGATTCCCGACCGTTTCCGCGGGCGGGAAATCAAGGTGAACGTCACCGACCCCGGCCCGACGACGTTCGACGGCGACACGTTTACTATCGAGGAGGGAGAGCAATCCCTCGAAGAGTGCCTCGGGATCTTCTTGATGACCCGAGGGCGCGCGGAGAAAATTAAAGAATGAATTTAGACGAGTTGCGGAGCGTCCGACGCACAGAGCGCCAAAAGGACAGCCTCCAGCACCTCCGCGACTCGTTTTACGAAGACGTCGCCGCCTACATCGCAGAGCGCAAGGCTGAGCGACAGCGCGCGGCCGAGCAAGCCGCGGACCCCTTTGCAGATCCCGAGGTCGGACAGCTCACCGACGAGATCGAGACGGCCGAAGACGTCGTCGAGTCGATCTACGAGCGCCGCGTCGGCAAAGTGGTCAAGCTCGCGTCGTTCGCGGCCGCCGATATGAGCGCCGACACAAACGGCCTCACCGCCGAGGAGAAAGCGCTGTTCGACGATCTCGTCGCTCGGATCAAACAGAGCCGCGGAACCGTCCTCGACGTCCTCTCGGGCGAAGGCGAGGGTGCGACGCCGGACGACACCCAAGCCGTGACCGGGGACGCGCCCGCCCCTGCGTCGTCGTCCCAGGAGCCGGCACCGGGGGAGCCTTCCGACCCAACGCCGTCTGCCCCTTCCAATCTCTCACCGTCTGAGGCGAATACCGCCGAGACGCCCGAGACGTCGGCGTCGACCACTGACCCGTCGAATCCCCCGTCTCACGAGAGCGGGGCGGACGTGGATGCACCCACCCCGTCGGGGGCCACAGCGCCCGACGACGTCCTCGCGGAGGCGATGGGGTCGACAGACGCCGATTCCGCCGGCGCCGACGCGTCGGACGACGATTCCACTGGGAGGGAGTCGTCTGGGCCGTCGCCGGACGTGCCCCCGGACGCGCCGCCGGACGCCGCAGCGCAAGATGCGCCCGTCGTCGAGAACGTCGGTGACGGTCGCAACGGCAACGATCACGACAGGGACGGCCGGGAACCCGACGGCGGCGTCGCCGGCGCCGCCCCGCTGCCGGAGCACACAGACGCTGCACCGGAATCTGCGGCCACGCAGAGCGCCCACGCTGATCCGTCGGATAGTTCCGAAGCCGACGACGCCGACCGCGTCACGCTCCGCATCACCGAAGACGTTGGGCAGATATTCGGCGTCGACGAGCGCGAGTACGACCTCGCATCGGAAGACGTCGTGACGCTCCCGTCGACCAACGCGGGCCCGCTGTTGGACCGCGACGCGGCCGAACGCCTCGACTGACTGCACCGCCGAGCGGTACGTTGAAGCGCCTCTCTGCGAAACTGCCGGTGATGCTCGACACCGGAGAGACCGCCCCAGACTTCGAGTTGCCCGATCAGGACGGCGAGACCGCCTCGCTGTCGGCACACCGCGGAGAGTACGTCGTCGTCTACTTCTACCCGCGTGCGGACACCCCTGGATGTACGACGGAGGCGTGCGGGTTTCGCGACAATTTCGAGGCGTTCGAGGCCCGCGACGTGACCGTCTTCGGGATCAGCGACGACCCCGTCGACGACCTGGCGTCGTTCGCCGAGAAGTACGACCTCCCGTTCCGACTCCTCTCGGATCCGGACGGGGACGTCGCGAGCGCGTACGACTCCTACGGGGAGAAGAATATGTTCGGCAACACCTTCGACGGCGTCTTCCGGAACACCTACGTCGTCGGTCCCGACGGCGACGTCGTCCTCGCGTACGAGGGCGTCTCCCCAGACGGACACGCCGAAGCGATCCTCGACGACCTCGCGGAACGCGACGCCGCGTAAGGAGTAGCGAGGTCGCATCTGAAACACCGTGGTCGAATCTATAGGTGGCTAGATAGCGTCCTGGTCGACCGGAGCGAACACCAGATTTCCGCTGGAATAAACTCTAAACTGGTTGTATTCTGTAGCTATCGAGAAGAACGTACTACTACATACTCCACAGTCCGGATAAAAACTCGTCGATCGGTCGAACGTGAGGCGGTTCGAGCGGGCACGTCCTGGCGGATCAATCGAGTCAGATCGCGGTCACCGTCGGTTCTCGATCCTCGATCAGCCACGGAAAATCGTGGCTACCTGTGGGTCTTTGGCGGTCCGGCCCCGAGAGGTGGATATGTCGGACACAGCGGGAGAGCGATCGAATCGGTGGGGTCGCCCCTGGCCACCCCTCGGCGTCGGCGTGGCGGCCGCCCTCACGAGCCTCTACGGACTCGTGTTCGTCGTGGGTGGCGCCACCGCCAGGAGCGTTCTCGGCGTCGGCTACGGTCTCGTGCTCGTCGCAGTCGCGGCGCTCCTCTGGACGCGCCATCGATGGGGCTGGTGGGGTGCGATGGTCGTCTACGGACTGGGCGCGCTGTTCGCGATGAGCAACATTCTCGCGGGCGACTCACAGTTCGCCGTCGCGGTCGTCGTCTCGCTGCTCGTACTCCTGTATCTCTTGACTCACTACGAGTACTTCTTCCCGAATGCCGGGGTCACACAGTCCAACAGCGGTGACGCCGACAGCGACGACTCGTCGGCGTGAAACGAATCGATAAAAACGAAACAGTTCGGCGGGCGTCCCTTACTGGAACGTCCGACTGAACTCGGCGTCGGGTTCGCGCTCGACCTCGCTGGTCTGGAAGCGCTGTTCGATCTCCTCGTAGCGCTCGCGCGTCTCCTGGGTCACGCTGGGGCCGACCTCCTCGAGCGCCTGCTCGAAGTGCGCCATCGTCACGCGGACGTTGCCGACGGATTCGGCGACTTCCTCGCGCGAGACGCTGTTGATGAACTCGCGGCTCGCAGCCATCGAGGCCTCGCGGCAGACCGCTTCGATGTCCGCGCCGACGTAGCCGTCGGTCCGCGCGGCCAGTTCGTCGAGGTCGACGTCGTCGGCCAGCGGCTTGTGCTCGGAGTGGACCTCGAAGATCGCCCGGCGCGCTTCCTCGTCGGGGACGGGCACGTGGACGTGGCGGTCCAGCCGGCCCGGGCGGAGGAGCGCCGAGTCGATGAGGTCAGGCCGGTTCGTCGTCGCGACGACGACGACGTCCTCGAGCGATTCGAGGCCGTCGAGCTCGGTCAGCAGCTGTGAGACGACGCGCTCTGAGACGCCCGAATCGCCCGTGTTGCGGCCACGCTCGGTGGCGATAGAGTCGATCTCGTCGAAGAAGACCACGGTGGGTGCGTTCTCGCGGGCCTTCTTGAAGATCTCGCGGACGCCCTTCTCGGACTCGCCGACGTACTTATCGAGGAGTTCCGGCCCCTTCACCGAGATGAAGTTGGACTCGGACTCGTTGGCGACGGCCTTCGCCAGGAGGGTCTTCCCGGTCCCGGGCGGCCCGTACATCAGGACGCCCTTCGCGGACTGCATATCCATCGCGTCGAAGACCTCTGGGTACTCCAGCGGCCACTGGATCGTCTCGCGGAGCCGCTCTTTGGTGTCTTCGAGCCCGCCGACGTTCTCCCAGGTCACGTCGGGGACTTCGACGAACACTTCGCGGAGCGCCGAGGGTTCGATACCCTTGATCGCCTCCTTGAAGTCGTTCGTCGTCACCGACAGCGATTCGAGCACCTGGGCGTCGATCTCATCGGATTCGAGGTCGAGTTTGGGGCGGATGCGCCGGAGGGCGTTCATCGCGGCCTCCTTCGCGAGGCTCTCGATGTCGGCCCCGACGAAGCCGTGGGTGTTGTCGGCGTACTCGTCGAGGTCGACGCCGTCTCCGAGCGGCATATTCCGCGTGTGGACCTGGAGGATCTCCTTTCGGCCCTCGCGGTCCGGCACGCCGATCTCGATCTCGCGGTCGAAGCGACCGCCACGGCGCAGCGCCGGGTCGATCGCATCCACTCTGTTCGTCGCGCCGATGACGACGACCTCACCGCGTTCGTCGAGGCCGTCCATCAGTGAGAGCAACTGGGCGACGACCCGGCGTTCGACGTCGCCGCCGGCCTCACCGCGCTTGGGGGCGATCGAGTCGATCTCGTCGACGAAGACGATCGCGGGGGCTTCCTCCTCGGCTTCCTCGAAGATCTCACGGAGCTGCTCTTCGGACTCCCCGTAGTACTTCGACATAATCTCGGGGCCCGAGATGGTGTGGAAGGAGGCGTCGATCTCGTTGGCGACGGCCTTCGCGATCAGGGTCTTCCCCGTGCCCGGCGGGCCGTGGAGTAAGACGCCCTTCGGCGGCTCGATACCGAGCCGCTGGAACAGCTCGGGGTGTCGCATCGGGAGCTCGATCATCTCGCGGACCTGTTCGAGTTCCCGGTCGAGGCCGCCGATGTCCTCGTAGGTCACCGAGGGCGTCTCGCTCTCGGCTTCCTCTGCGGACTGGATCTCCTCGGCGGGCGTCTGGCTGATCGACACCTCGGTCGAGTCCGTAACGACGACCGTGCCGCTCGGCTCGGTCGAAGCGATCTTCAGGGGGATCGGCTGATTCGAGGAGGTCATAAAGCCGAACCCGAACGGCACGCGGATGTTCTGCCCCTGCGTGACGGGCTGGCCGGCGAGCTTGTCGCGGAGGTGCGCGCCGATGTTGCCGCTGATCCGGAGGTTCTGCGGGAGGGCCACAGAGACGTGTTTGGCGGGCTTGATGTCCGCTTTCTCGACTTCGACGCGGTCGTCGATGCCGACGTTCGCCTGCTGGCGGAGTCGGCCGTCGATGCGGATCACGCCGGTGCCGCTGTCCTCGGGATAGCCGGGCCAGACGCGAGCGATGGCGGTGCCGCCGTTGCCGTCGATGCGAATGTAGTCACCGCCTTCGAGGCCGAGCTCCTCGGCCGCCTCGCGGTCGATCGCCGCGAGGCCGCGTCCGGCGTCCTTCTGCTTGAGCGGTTTGACCGTGAGATTCATTTTTCGACCGTGATCGTGAGCACGCCGTTGTTCGTCGCGACCGATGCCTCCTCACCGGGGAGTTCGAACTCCGTCTCGGAGATCTGCTCGCCCGTGTCGGCCACGACGATCGCGGTCGTACCGACGATGTCGACGTCGATGTCCTCGGAGGCGAGGCCGACGTCCGCGGCGAGAACCCAGCAGTCGTCGTACTCGTACCGGCGGACGATCCGCTCGCTTTCACCGGCTAATTGATTGCTACTCATTGGTATTCCTAACTCCAAGTTAGTCGCGTAGATATTTAAATCTGTCGCGCATAAATCGCATCACTGCGGAGGGTATACCGAAATAGCGGTTGAATTGCGATTCGGGGTGTGCGTCGGCTCCCGGTGACGCCGTCGGTTCGCTACACGACCGCGCTGAGGGTTTATATCGCCGCCAGCCCAACGAAACGGTATGCAAACCGTGACACATCACGGCCGAGAGACGGCCTACCGGACGTTCGATCGGGGGGCGAACGGGCCGACGATCCTCGCCGTCCACGGCAGCGGCGGCACGCACCGGGTCTGGACCCCGCAGTCGAAACTCGCAACCGAGTTCCAGTTCGTCGCGCTCGATTTGAGCGGTCACGGCGAAAGCGAGGACGTCTCGGCCGAACCAGGGTACGAAGCCCTCTCCGCGTACGTAGACGACGTCGTCGCGGTCGCCGAGGCCGTCGACGCCGACGTCCTCCTCGGGAACTCGCTCGGTGGGGCAGTCGTGCTCACGACGCTCTTGGAGCGTGACCTCGACGTCTCGGAAACGATCCTCGCAGGGGCCGGCGCGCGACTGCCGGTCCTCGACGACCTCCTTCGGTGGGTTTCAGCGGACTTCGAGCGCGTCCTCGAGTTCTTCCAGGAGCCCGATCACCTCTTTCACGACGCCGACGACGCCACGCTCGAACTGTCGCAGGCGGCGCTTCGCGAGACGGGGAGTGACATCCTCGAACGGGACTTTCGGACGACCCACGCCTTCGACGTTCGCGGCGAACTCGCGGTGATCGACGTGCCGACGCTCGCGCTCGTCGGCGAGTACGACCGCCTCACGCCACCGTACTACCACGAACAACTCTGCGCCGAACTGCCGGACTGCGAAGTGGCCGTCCTCGACGACGCCGCACACCTCGCGATGTTAGAGGTTCCAGAACAGTTCAACGACGCCGTCAGCGGGTTCCTGACGGAGTGACAACGGGGTTCGTCCCGGCTCTCATCGACTGTCTGCCGATTCAGCCGACTCCCGGATGTGTTCTCCGCTTAGCTGTCTTCGCTGGGCGGGAATTCACCTGACGCGACCGCGTCGCGGTACGCTTCGACGGCGTCGGACATCTCCTCGCGGAGCGATCCGAACCGGCGCGCGAACGGCGGCGAGCGCTCGCTCAGCCCCAGGACGTCGTCGACGACGAGCACTTGCCCGTCACAGTCGGGGCCGGCTCCGATGCCGATCGTCGGAATGTCGAGAGCTGCCGTGATGCGTGCCGCCAGCGACGCGGGCACGTGTTCGAGGACCACAGAGAAAGCACCGGCCTCGGCGTGGCGCTTCGCGAGGTCGTGAATCCGATCGGCGTCTTCGGCACCCGTGCCCTGCTTCTCGTAGCCGAGTTCCTTGACCCGCTGCGGCGTCAGCCCCACGTGCGCCATCACCGGAATCCCCAACTGGACGAGTCGCTCGGTGAGTTCGACGGTGTGCTCGCCGGACTCGATCTTCACCGCGTCGGCGCCGGCCTCCTTCAGCAACCGTCCGCAGTTGCGGACGCTCTCGCTCTCGTCGACGCCCACCGAGAGAAACGGCAGGTCGGCGACGACGAGCGCTTCGTCGGTCGCGCGGGCGACCGCGGCGCTCCGGGAGGCGATCTCGTCGTAGGTCACCGGCAGCGTCGAGTCGTAACCCAGCGCCGTGTCGCCGACGCTGTCGCCGACGAGGATCACGTCGATGCCCGCTTCCTCGACGACGGCGGCTGTCGTCGCATCGTACGCCGTCAGCATCGTGATGGGCTGTGCATCGGAATCGGCTCGCTCGCGGATGTCGCGTACCGTCGTCACAGGCTGAGGTCGTCGTCAGCCCGATTAAACCGTTCGTTGCCGGCGAGCCGGCGAGCGGCTGTTGGATCGTCCCACGAGCCGACGAAAACCGGCACCGCTTTTGCGCGGCCGACGAAGGCTCGAACGTGCAACCAGTCGAGACGTCCGACCCCGAGGGTGTCGACTACGGGTGGGTGATGCAGACCACGTTCGTGCTCACCATCGTCGTTGGCGCGCCGGTCGTCGCCGCGCTCTCGATCCAGACGACCCTGCCGACCTGGGGTGCGCGCGTCGAGTTCGCGATCCGAGTGGGCGCGGTGGTCTGGATCGTCGTCGCCCTCGCGGTCTTCCTCTACGCGCGGCGGTTCGACGCCGGCGACGGCGGTCGCGACCCCGACGAGATCCCCGACAGCGACGACTGACCCGGGGCGCGCTCGCTCGAGGCCGACGGCACTAACACCGCTGCTTCCGGCGCCCCGTCGGAAGGCCTTTCACCCGAGTCACCGACTCTCGGATATGATCGACGAGACCATAGCGGAGATCCGAGAGATGCAGACGCACAGTTCGTCGGTCGTCGCCGTGAAGGCGACGCGGGCGCTCTCGGAACTCACAGAGCGCGATCACGCCACCGTCGAGGAGTTCGAGCGCGACCTCGAACGCAACGTGAGCGCGCTCAAGCGCGCGAACCCCTCGCACGCGTCACTGTTCAACGCGATGCAGACAGTCCTCGTCAACGTCGTCGATCGGGAAGACACCGTCGCGGAGGCGAAGTCGCTCCTCGAAGACGTGATCGACCGAGTCGTCGAAGACGTCCAGCAGGGGAAATCCCGCGCCGCGCAAAACGCCGTTTCGATCTTCGAGGACGGCGAAACGTTCCTCACGCACGACTTCTCGTCGACGGTCCTCGAAGCGGTCGAGACGGCCGCAGCAGACGGCAACAACCTCACGGCGTACGTCACAGAGGCGCGGCCGCGTTACCTCGGCCGGAAGGCCGCGCGTCGGCTCGCCGAGATCGACCGCGTGGACACGCATCTGATGGTCGACGGCGCGGCCGGGACCTTCCTCGAAGACTGCGACCGCGTCGTCGTCGGGATGGACTGCATCGTCGAGGACACGCTGTACAACCGCGTCGGCACGTACCCGATCGTCGCGACCGCGAACCACCTCGACGTCCCCGTGACGGTCGTCGGCTCGGCGGCGAAGATCGTCGACGACGGCTTCGTGTTCGAGAACGAGTTCCGCTCGCCCGCGGAGGTCTCGCTCGAACCGATCGAGGACGTCGTAATCGAGAATCCCGCCTACGACGCGACGCCCGTGGAACTGGTCGACGAAGTGATCACGGACAACGGCGTCGAGAACCTCTAGTCGCGCGGAGACGACTCATACTGTCGGACAGAACGATGTGAAAAGTATCGGCACCCCGTGGTGGCAACATCATTCACGAACTGCTGTCCGACAGTGTCACTCGCCGACGACGGACCGACGGAAGAAGTCGGCGAACTTCTCGCGAAGCGAGGAGCCGTCGCCGAGGCGGAGGTAGTACGCGTCGCCGCCGTCCTCGTAGTAGCCGGTGATCCGCCGCTGGATCTCGAAGCCGAGGTGGTCGTAAAACGAGAGTGCGGACTCGTTGGTCGCCCGGGCGTGACAGGAGATCGAATCGTGCTCTTGGAGCGCGGCGGCGACGAGCCGCTTGCCGTAGCCTTCGCCGCGATATTCCGGCGAGACCGCGAGAAACAGAATGTAGCCGTCCCGGCGAACCGACGCGAAGCCGACGAGTTCTTCCTCCTCGTAGAGCAGGTGATCGCGCGCGCGCCGGTAGGCGTCGACGAAGAACGTCCGGCGCTGTTTGAGTACCCCCTCGCGCGTTCGGATGCGCTCTTTCAGGTCCCACGCGTCTTCGGCGTACTCCGCGGAACCTGGGGCGTCCACCCGCATCTCGACGTTGACGCTCACGCGCTTGAATAGAACCACGACCGATATAATTCCTCCGTCGACTCCTAATGCTGCCGGCCGGCCCGAAGTCGTCGTAGCGCGCAACTCAAAGCAAGACGACGAGCGCGAGCGCGACGAAGACCGCGCCGGTCAACGCGACCTGCACGACGGTCGAGGCGAGCACGCCGACGGTCGAGTACAGCGCCACGCGGAGTCCCGCCTCGGCGTCGGCGTGCTGGGCGAACTCGACGGCGAAGACGGTCGCTGCGAGCCCGAGCACGAACCCGATCGGGCCGGCGACGAGGAGGAGTACGAGGCCGACGAGCACCGCCGCCGCCGTCGTGAGAGCCGAAGCCCCGCCGGCCCGCGCGGCGATCGCCCCGCCGAAGTAGTCGACGAGCATCGTGAGCAGACCGACGCCGACCAGGACGGCCACGAGGAGGACTGACGGCTCCGCGTAGCCGGTCGACCACCAGTAGACGAGGACGCCGACGACGGAGAGCAATCCGCCGGGAACGAGCGGCAGCACGGCGCCGAGGACGCCGAGGGCGACGAGGCCGAGCGCGAGCCAAGTGAGCGGCTCCATACGGAGACGTCGTCGCCGACGGTGATGAACGCGGCGGATCGAGCGGGAACGCTAGTCCTCGAACCGCGCGCGCTCGGCCTCGACGACGTCGATGCCAGCCCCGTATCGATCCACGAGCGCCTCACAGGCCGCGCCGAACGCCCGCATACACTGACGCGTCGAGACGTATTCGAGCTCGTCGGCGACGACTTCCCAGGGCTGGGCCTGCAACACTTTCCGGACGAGCAGGCGCTCTTCTCGGGAGGTCAGCGTTCGAGCCGCCTGTCCGCCGTCGTCGTCGGCCACTCCACCGACGAGTGCGTGAAGCGCGAGCCGACGGAACGCCCCCGGTGCAGTGGCGTACTGTCCGGGCCCCGACGCGGCCCCGACGACGACGCGCCACTCGCGATCCGAGAGATCGGGTGTGCCTCGGCCGACTTCCTCGTCCACCGAGCAGGCCGCGAGCGTCCCCCGGACGACGTCGGGGTCGGCATCACGGAGTTGGTCGACGAGCACGTCGGGCACCCGATCGCGGAACCACCTCGCGTGACGGTCACAGAGCGCGCTGCCCGCGTCCGAAAGCGGGTCGAGCATCAGCGCGGAGTACTCTCCGCTGGACGTGTTTCGCGTCGTCGAGAGGTGAACCGTCTCGTAGCCGTTCTCGGCCCAAAAGGAGAGCAGCTCCGGTGTCGCGCCGTAGCCGACGCCCAGGTAGTCCGCCGCACTCTCGAACTCGGCGCGGATCTCCGCCAGCAGCGTCGAGCCGAGTCCCCGCGAGCGCGCGGCGTGGTGAGTCGCGATCCGAACGACGCGGTGGCCGACGGCCACGCCGGCGTCCTCGTCGCGGAGTTGGCTCGTGAACACGTCCGGCAGCATATTCCCGCGGACGCGCTCGCCCTCGTACATCGCACGGCGCGTCTCCGCATCGAGGCCGCCCTCCCGCGCGAGCAGCGCGACGCTGACGACGTGTCCCGCGTGTTCGAGGACGCGAACCCGGAGGTTCGGCGCGTCCAGGAGGCGCGCGAGGTCGTCCGGCTCGGTCCGGTAGTGTGCGAGCACGAGCAGCCCGAACACTTCCCGAAGCAGGTGCTCGTCGGCGGCGAGTTCGTCCGCCGTGAGTGTCCGATAAGTGACCGACGAGGGCGACGCGTCGGCGACGAGCCCGTCGACCGGCGGGCGGGCGTCCAAGAGCAGCGCGCGGAACGCCCACGTCTCGAGGGGATCGTTCGGCGCGTATCGGATCGGCTCACCGAGTGACACGTCGACGACGTCGTGGTCGGCCGCGGTCAACTGCTCGCGGAACCGCACCGAGAAGCCCCGACCGGCCCCTTCGTATCCGTGGACGGTCGTGAAGAACGCCACCGAGGGCGCGTCGAGGAACGCCGAGAGAAGCCTGACGGGGATCGCGGCGGCCTCGTCGACGAGGACGACGTCGGGATCGTCCGGGAGCGTCGCCGCCTCAGCCGGCGAGCGGAAGCGAACGCGACCGCCGTTCGTCGTTCGGAGATCCCAGTCGTCCTCGGACGCGAGCAGATCGAGATCTGCGAACAGTTCTCGCGCCCGCGCGAACACGTCGGCGGCGTTCCGCCGGTCCGGCGCCGTGACGAGGACGTCGCGTCCGGCCGCCGCGAGCGACGCCCCCGCGAGGCCCGCCGCGCTCGATTTCCCACGACCGCGGTCGGCTTCGACGACGACGGCCTGCTTCTCGTCTGTTTCACGCCGCGCTAATGCCTCCAGCGCGTGGAGTGCGCGTGACTGGTCTGTGGTCACACAGGCCTCGTAGGCCGCCGGCGGGAATACGCGGGTCCCGGCCCGCGGCGGCGTCGGAGACGAGCGGATCGGCGCGTCGTCGTCGGCCGCGCCGCGGCGTTCGATCGTTCCGGCGTCGACGTCGACGATCGCGACCCCCGGGTGATCGCGGAGCGTCGCGACGAGACGTTCGCGGAATCGTCCGCCGACGTCGTCGACGTCGTACGGTGGCACTGCGAGCGACGACTCGAACGAGCCCGGCCGCGCTGGCCAGGCGTCGAGCGGCGGCGCGAGGAGGATAAAGAGGCCGCCGCCGTCGACAGTGCCGACGAGCCGTCCGAGGACGTTCGGCGAGAACGACTCGTGGGCGTCACAGACGACGGCCGTCCGCGTCGTCCCGAGGAGTTCACGCGCCTGCTTCGGGTCCACGCGGTCGAATTTGAACCCCTCCCGCGCTGTGACGATGGTCGTCTCCGACGGAGGGATCTCGGCCCCCTCGACGGCGTCGTAGGCGGCGTCGATGCCGGCGTCCCGATCGCCCGCGAGGACGAGGAGGCGTCGGTGGCCGGTCCGACGCGCTGCCGCGCGGAGGTCCGCGGCGAGGGCGGCAACGTTCATATCCCGGAATTGGGACGCGTGAGTAAGGGAATTGCGCTCGGTCGCGGCGGGACGAGTCGCATCGAGTCGAACGGGCTCTCGCCAATCGGGGGACCGCGTGTGGCGGCGTGCCACGGCAGGACGCCATTGAAAGCGCTTTTATGGCATCCCGAGTTATCCAGGTGTACAGCCTGCCCGGGGTTGATGATGCTCCTCGCCGTCAGGGAAATCCGCTTTCGAGGACCGTTGTCCTCGGCACTCGCCGGCGGGGCAGTCGAGCCCGCGAGCAGGAGAGGTGAACAACCAATGCCAGTTTACGTAGAATTCGACGTCCCAGCCGACCTCGCAGAGGACGCCCTCGAGGCCCTCGAGGTCGCCCGAGATACCGGTACAGTAAAGAAAGGAACCAACGAGACGACCAAAGCCGTCGAGCGCGGCACCGCCGAGCTCGTCTTCGTCGCCGAGGACGTCTCGCCCGAAGAGATCGTGATGCACCTGCCCGAACTCGCAGACGAGAAGGGCATCCCCTACGTCTTCATCGAGACGCAGGATGAAGTCGGTCAGGCCGCCGGCCTCGAAGTCGGCTCGGCCGCCGCCGCCATCGTCGACGCGGGCGAGTCCCAGAGTCAGGTCGAAGACATCGCCGCGAAGGTCGAGGAACTGCGGTAAGCGACGATGAGCGCAGAAGAGACCGCCAGCGACTCGACGTCCGCGGAGGTCATCGAGATCGTTGGCAAGACAGGGATGCACGGCGAGGCCATGCAGGTCAAGTGCCGCATCCGCGAGGGCTCGAACCAGGGCCGCATCATCACCCGAAACGTCCTGGGTCCCGTCCGAGAGGGCGACATCCTGCAGCTCCGCGAGACGCAGCGCGACGCCGACTCCATCGGAGGTCGATAACCAATGGTCGAAACCCGTACGTGTGATTACACCGGCGAGGAGATCGAACCCGGCACGGGCACGATGCTCGTGAAAAACGACGGAACGATCCTCCACTTCGTGGACTCGAAGGCCGAGAAGAACTACCGTCTCGGTCGCGAGCCCCGCGATCTGGAGTGGACCGAAGCAGGTAGCGCCGCCGAGGGCGAACAGTGAGCAACGACGAGCGCACCTTCGTGATGGTCAAGCCCGACGGCGTCCAGCGCGGGCTGATCGGGGAGATCGTCTCCCGCTTCGAAGAGCGCGGTCTGAAGCTCGTCGGCGGGAAGTTCATCCAGATCGACCAGGACCTCGCACACGACCACTACGGTGAACACGAGGACAAGCCGTTCTTCGACGACCTCGTCGAGTTCATCACCTCCGGTCCGGTCTTCGCGATGGTCTGGGAAGGCGCGGACGCGACCCGTCAGGTCCGATCGATGGTCGGCGAGACCGACCCCGCCGAGTCCGACCCCGGTACGATCCGCGGCGACTTCGGCCTCGACCTCGGTCGCAACGTCATCCACGCCTCGGACCACGAGGACGAGGGTGCGAACGAACGCGAGATCGACCTCTTCTTCGACGAGGACGAACTGCTCGACTACGAGCGGATCGACGCGGCCTGGCTGTACGAATAACGCGGCCACACGCGTCTTTCTCTCTCGCTCTCGCTTTCTGCGCTCGCCAGCGGCGCGTCGCGATCGGCCCCGCCCGACAGCCCCGCGCGGCTCTCACCGACTGGGAGCGACCGCGTCCCTCTTTTTTCACCAGTTCCTAGCCGCGGATATGCGTAGTACGTGTACGAAACTGATGGCGGCATCGACGATGATCTTCGGCCTCGTGGGGGCGCTGTTCCCGCGCCGCGTCCTCGACCTCGCCGAGCGGTTCGTCCTCGTGGGCTACGAGAACCCCGAAGATCTCGAACCCTCCGAGTGGTACGTCTCGGCGACGCGCGCACAGTCGGCGCTCTCGGCGCTCGCCGGCGGCGTCGTCCTCGCGCTCGAATACGGCTCTACGTGCGGTAGCGATAGCGACGAGGACGCCGCGGACGCCGAAGACGCCGAGTAACGCCGTCCCAGCGCTATCGCGAGTTTGTATCGTCTCGAAGCCGGCACTCCGGGCAATCAGTAGACGCGCTGTGGCAAGAAAAACGTCGAACAGAGCCGCTGTGATTACGCCTGCGGCGCGGTCACGTCGATTTCGCCGGCGTCGAGTTCGGCCTCGACTTCGCGGGCGGCCTGGACCATATTCTCGATCTTCTGGTAGGCGACCTCACGCGGCAGGAGCTTCACGCCGCAGTCCGGCGAGATGGTGAGTCGCTCCGGCGGGACGACCTTCAGTCCCTGTTTGATGTTGCGCTTGATCTCCTCGACGGACTCGACCTCCGCGTCGTGAACGTCGACGACGCCGAGTGCGAGATCCGGCTCGAACGCCGGCTCCTGGAACACGTCGATCTGCTCGTAGCCGTCGTTACAGAGTTCGACGTCGAACTCGTCGATCGGGAAGTCGTTGATCTCGGGGTAGATCCGCGAGTAGTCGCCGTAGCAGACGTGCAGCCCGATTCGGACGTCCTCGGAGATGCCGTCGACGATGCGTTCGAGCGACTCGCCGACGATCGCGTGGTCGTCCGGCGTCGTCGCCAGCGCGGGTTCGTCGATCTGGATGTAGCGCGCGCCGGCGTCGACCAGTTGTTCGATCTCCTCGTTGACGAGGTCCGCGAGGTCGTACGCGAGCGCTTCCTCGTCCTCGTAGGCCTCGTTGAACGACCAGCGGGCGAGCGTGTACGGCCCCGTGATCGGAACCTTCACCGGCTTCGTGGCGACGTTCGAGGTGAACTCGAACTCGTCGACGAGCCACGGTTCGTCGTACTCGACCGCCGAGACGACCGAGGGTTTGTCGAAGTAGTTGTGGCCCCACACCTTCACCGGGCCGTTGAACTCGTAGCCGGGGATCCGGTGGGCGAAGTACTCGACCATCTCCTCGCGGCGCATCTCGCCGTCGACGACGGTGTCGAGGCCAGCTCGTTCGTGTTCCTCGGTGATGAGGCGGGCCGCGTCGTCGTGCGCTTCGTCGAGGTCCTCCGCGTCGAACTTCGATTCGGGGTCCTCAGAGAGTTCGCGCACGCGGTTGAGCCACTTCGGTTTGGGGTAGCTCCCGACGACAGTCGTCAGGAGGAAGTGATCGGCGTCGTGGTCGTCCGGGCGGAACTGCTCGCGGTTGTCGGCGTGACGCGTCATTCCGCAGTCACCTCCGCGTCGAGGTCGGCGGCCGCAGCGAGGGCGGCGAGCTTCTCTTGGTGTTTGTTCACGGGTAGATAGAACGGCTCGGTGTTCGTACTCAGATACACGGTCTCGAAGTCGGTCGCAGGAAGCTGCTCTTCGAACCACTCGACGCGTTCGCGGAGCGTCTCGGGCGATTCGACGAGCGTGTTCTGTCCGTCCGAGAGGCCGAGCGCGACGTCGTCGGTGACGCCGTACTCGCTGGCGTTGTAGACTGTCTGTTCGCGGTCGCCGGCGACCACGTCGAGGCCGACCGCCGAGACGTCCGCGTCCAGCAGGTGCGCGTAGGTCTTCTCGTCGAGCGCGCCGAAGTACGTGTGGACGACGACGTCGGCGTCGGTTGCGCCCGCGACGGCGTCGATCGCTTCGGGGACGGCCGCCGCGAGGTCGTCGTCGGGTGCGGACTCCACGAGGGAAGGCTCTAAGAGGAACAGGGTCTCGTGCTCGGGGAACGCCTCGACTTCGCCGCCGAGGAACTCCGCGATGGCCGAGAGGAACGTCTCCGCGTCGCCGTAGTGTTCGTCGGTCGCCAGATCCGCGAGCGAGTACGGGCCGGGGAGAACCGCCTGCAGCGGTGCGGCGTCGTCGAGCAGTTCGGACGCCTGCTCTAATTCGGCCGCAACGTCACCGGAGGGAGTCAGGTCGTCGACGACGCGCGGGTCGCGATAGAAGTTGTTGTTGTCGTAGTAGCGGACGATGCCACCGGTCTCGACGTTGTCGTGGACCGTGAGGGGGTGTGCGATCATATCGTCCCAGCGGAGCTGTCCCTCGACGGCGCGGTCGAGGCCGGCGTCGAGTTGGTCGTCGACGACTTCCGACCGCGCGTTTTCGTACGTGGAGACGATCGCTTCGGACTCGTCGCCGGAGATCAGATCGCCTTTCTGGTGTCCTTTGAGGTCCGATAGGTCCGACTTCGCCCAGTCCGGCAGCGGGAACAGGCCGGGCGTCGTCGCTACGAGTTCTGTCATCGACAGACGCTACGAAATGCCGCGGCTTAATATTTGCTAAAGCAGAAAATGCGTGATGGTTATTCGAGATCGGGTGCGGAATCGGATTCCGTCTGTGTCAGCGCGACCACCGAGAGCGACTCGAACGGATAAGACTCCTCGACGACGACCTCGTGGGCGAAGCCGCACGCTTCCGCGCGGTCGATCACAGCATCGTATCCTGTGAGCGAACTCACGAGCAACAGGACGACGCCGCCGGGTGCGAGGACGCGACCGACGGTGTCGAGGAACGGATCGACGAGTTCTCGGCCGGACTCCCCGCCCGAGAGCGCCTGCTCCATCCAGTCGTCCCACTCGTTTTCGGGATCGGTTGGGAGATACGGCGGATTGAACGCGACTGTGTCGAACGCACCGTCGGCGAACGGTTCGACGAGGTTCCCGCGCACCACGTCGAAGGTGGCGGCGTCGCGGCCGTCGATCGCAGACTGTTCACTCTCGTCCGCGTCGCCACCGCGGTCACCGAGTGCCCTACGACGCGCCGCCCGACAGGCGTGCGGGCTGAGGTCGCTCGCGACAACGTCGGTCACGGCGTCGACCTCGCGGGCCGCCTGTTCGGCGACCCACCCCGAGCCGGTACCAACCTCCAGGAACCGCCCGCGCCCACGCGCTTCGACGGCGGCGGCGAGGAGCCCGGAGTCCTCTGCGGGCTGGTAGACTTTCGTTTCCATCCCGCGCCGATCCGCGAGGTCCTGCTTCGTCTCCTCGCTCACGACGACTCACCCCCGTCGCTCGCCGCTTCCGCCGGCGGCGCTTGCTCCTCGCTCGATGCTGCTTCGGCGCCCGTGTCGTCACCCGCGAGGACGAAGCCGCCGGCCTCCTCCCGGCCGGTGAGTTCGCGCTGCGGGAACGGGATCTTGATGTCCTCGGCTTCGAGCGCTTCCTTGACCGCGCCGATGACCGCGGTCTGTGAGCGCCACTTCCGACGCGCGCTCGGATTGTCGATCCAGTACCGGACGCCGAGGACGACCGCGGAGTCGCCGAGTCGCTTGAGCACGACCTGCGGCGTCGGAACGCTCATCGGATCGTCGAGCCTCGACACCGCCTTCTGTGCGACTTTGGCAGCCCGTTCAGGATCGGCGTCGTAGTCGACGCCGACCTCGACTTCGATGCGGAGCCGTCCCTTCCGGCTCCGGTTGACGAGGCTCTCTGAGGAGACGACGTCGTTGGGGATCATCACGTACTCGCCGTCGAACGTCTGGATCCGGGTGTTGACGATCGTGATGTCGGTGACGATCCCCTCGTGCTCGCCGACCTGGATCCAATCGCCGATCTCGAAGGGGCGCGAGAACATCAGCACGAACCCGGCGATGAGCGCCCCGAGCGTCTGTCGGGCGGCCATACCGACGACGATCCCGAGGAATCCCGCCCCGACGAGGATGCCGCCGACGTTCACCCGCCACAGCGAGAGCACGATCGTGAACGCCAGGAGATACAGCGTGACCTGCCCGATCCGGAACGCGATCTCGCGCTCGTGCTCACCGAGTGAGGACCGCGTCTCGGCGATCTCCTCGATGAGCTGTCGGACGAGCCCCGTCATCGTGTACGCACCGATCAGGAACAGCAGCGAGATGCCGATCCGGACGAGGGTCTCCGGACCGTAGTTGTCGCCGAAAACGCCGAGCAGTTCCACCGAAAGCCCCCACACGGCGACGATCGCGACGCCGCCCGTCAGCGCCAGGATCATCGTGCCGAACGTTACGAAGACGTGCCACAGCGTCTGTGGGATCTGTTCGGGCTCGATCGCGTGGAGCCACTCCGTCCGTGCGAGCAGTGCCATCACCGCGACGCCGATGGCGAACGTGACGGCGATTCGACCGGCGGTCGACGGGACGAGTTGCGGGAGACCCGCGAGCGTACTGCCGACCCCGTCGGAGAAGATCTGCAGTGCGAGGAGGGGTCCCACGTGAGACACCTCAGCGGCCGTGTTCGTCGGCGATGGCGGTCAGTTCTGCGAACGCCGCGGGCGAGAGCGACCCTGCCCGGGCGCGGAGCAGGTCCTCGTCGACGTCTTCGACGGCGTCGACGACGGCCTCGGGGTCGGACAGCCCCGAGATGTGCGCGGTGTTGCGGATGCCGTTTCGGATCGTCTTGCGCCGCTGGGTGAAAAGCGCCTTCACGAAGTCGAAGAAGAACGCCTCGTCTGTGACTTCGTAGTCCGGTTCTCGGGGCTGGAGGCGGACGATCGCGCTCTCGACGGCCGGCGCGGGGTCGAACGCCTCCGGCGGCACGATCTCGACGACTTCGACGTCCGCGTAGTGCTGGGCGCTTACCGACAGCCGTCCGTAGTCGTCGGTGCCGGGCTCGGCCGCCATCCGCTCGCCGAACTCCCGCTGGAACATCAACACCAGCGGGCGCTGCGTCGGCAGCAGTCGGAAGGTGATCTCAGAGGAGATCCCGTACGGGAGATTCGCGACGCACGCGGTGAACTCCGGGAGTTCGACCTCCAGGGCGTCGCCTTCGATGATTTCTAATCGTCCGGCTTCGGTGTCGGCTTCGAACTCCTCGCGGAGGAACGCCGCGAGCGCGGGGTCGCGTTCGACGACGGTGACTCGCTCGGCGACGCGGAGCAGGCGATCCGTGAGCGCGCCGGTCCCGCCGCCGATTTCGAGGATGTGTGTCGTATCCGCATCCTCGGGGAGATACGTCGGAATCCGATCGAGCACCCGGTCGTCGATCAGGAAGTGCTGATCGCGGTCGGGGTCGCCGCGCACGCCGGCCCGACGGCGCAACTCGTCGGGGTCGCGAAGATCGGGCGCGGCGTCGGGCGTCGAATCTGTCATTGGCGTCGATTGCAGGCGGGCGCGTGTAAACGTCTCGGCTCGTGGTCTACCCAACTCGAACTATAGTAGCGTTTGCAACTGATTACACAACCGATCGCACGACTGCGTGCGATTCGATGCGTGAAGACTTGCAAACGCTACTGTAGGAAGTAGACGGCCGCCGAACGACTCTCGACGGCGCTGCGCTACGATTCGCGTCCGACGAACGTCTTGTACTTCAGGTCGTCGTCGCGGAGTTCCTCCATAATCCGCTCGGCGAGGATCTCTTTCGGCCGGTGGAGCCCCGAGACCCGTTCTTCGACGTCCTCGAAGCTCTCGAAGGGACCGCGCTTGCGCTGATCGAGGACGTTGTTGCGGAGTTTCTTCCCGATGCCGGGCAGGAGATTCAGTTGATGCAGCCGCAGCGTGATCGGCTGGGCGTCGTTGTAGAAGTCGACGAAGCGCTGCTCGTTGGCGTCGACGATCTCCTCGATTGCGTACTCCAGTTCGGCGTTCGCCGTGTTCGAGATGTCGCCGTACTGCACCTCTTTGAACCCCTCGACGGCGTCGCGGGCTTCCGTCGGGCCGATCACGACCCGGTCGCCGATCGAAATGTCGGCGTCGTCGCTCAGCGTGAGTTCGAAGAGACGGAAATCGCGCTCACCGAGCGCGTACGCGAGAGGAGACTTTCGGTGTCGGGGGCGGTCGTCGTCGGCACGGCCGTGCGGCAGGTGATCGAGAACGACCGCATAGCGCATCGCTGCGGCGTCCGTCTCGCCCTGCGCGCCGGAGTCGTCGCCGCCTTCCGACTCGTTCGCGTCGTCGGCGTCTCCGCTCTCGGTCGTGGTCATACGATGACGTACGCCCACGGCCTATTTAAATAGTTGGCCGACGGCGACGAACCGTCTGCTCGGATTAGACGTACTTCGCGACGACGTTCAACACGTCGTCGAGTTCCTCGCCGCTCAGGGCGTACCGTTCCTGTGCGTACACTGCGCGGAGTTCGTCCCGGCTCTGCGGGAGGAGGTCCGCGATCTTGATCGCCGTCGGGGCGTCGACCTTCTCCAGTTCGAGTAGTTCCTCGACGAGTTCACGCGACTCCTCGGGGTCGAGGTGGGCGAACCGGTTCACGTGTTCGACGGCGCGAGCCAGTTCGTACTGGAGTTCGCGCTCCTCGTCCGCGGCACGCTCGGCTTCGACGTCCTCGAGGAGTGCTTTGACTTCTGAGACGGTCAGATACTCCTCGTCGACTTTTTCCTTGAAGATGGTCATCGGCGGAGCGTGTTACTCCTGGGCGCGCAGGTGAGCGGGACGAGTGATGAGGGTCTTCTCTTTGCCGCCGTCGACGATCTGGACCTTGAACGCGCGGCCCTGTTTGCCGACGACCTCGCCCGTGTGTCCGTTGAAGCGCGGGTGGAAGCGGCCTTCGCGCACGCTCGGGTCGATCTTCAGGTGGACCTTCTGACCTTCGTCGTACTCCTGGATCGCGCGCTGCGGCGGCGACGTCCCGCGGTCGCGCGGCTTGTTCGAGAGCTTTCCTCGCGTTCCGTGAAGTGGACCGTTGGAACTCGGCATAGTCGTTGGAGTCAGTACTTTCGACGCGGTTATAAAACGCACGTTCCCGTCTCGTGAGCCCGCGCCGTTTCTGGGTCTATCGCACGGGCTTCTGTGAGGCTGGGAATCGCCGACAAAACCTAAAACGGAGGCCGTCGTAATATCAGGTATGGCACAGCAATACGCATCAGGCGGCCAGCTTCCCGACGAGGTCGATGCCGCGCTAACCGATGGAGACGACGGATCGTCGCACAGTGACTCGAGTTCGCGTCTCGAACAGTTCGGGATGGGCGTCGCCGTGAGCATCCTCCTCGGAGCACTGCTCGGCGTCGCGGCCGTGGCGAGTCTCAACTTCGGTGCCGTCCCCCTGTTCGTGGCGCTGGGGCTGGGCTTTCTCGTCTCGCCAGTGGTCGGTGTTCTCTTCTTACAGCGATACGAGAGAAAGCAGGCGTAACCGCAGTCGCCGCTTTTAGATTCGGCCGACGTTCTCGACGGAGACGCTTTCGACGCCGTCGACGTCGGTGAACGCTTCTTCGACCGCTTCCGTTCCGCCGGCGTCGTCGGGAACGATCACGGTGGGGAGCAGCGCGACCAGCCCGAACGCGACGTCGTCGCGTTCGAAGCCGTTGATCTTCGCGCCCTCGGGGAGCGACTGTTCGAGTCGCTCCTGCAGTTCGTCGAGGTCGATTTCGGGGCTGTTCGGCATCACCTTGATCTTAGCGGCTACCTTTCCCATCGTTCAGGGTCCCATAAACCCACAGTCGGGGCATTCATAGAGGTTGCTCTGCTTTCGGCACTTCGCACACCGCGAGATCTCGTGGCCACAGTCCGGACAGTTGAACGTTGCCGCGCTCATGCCGGAGATGTTGATGCCACAGGACACGCACTGCCGGGCGTGTCGCTGCTCGGACTGGCTCATACACTACAGCACCCGTCCGCGACTTTTAACGGTTGTCTTTCCCGCTCATCCGAGAACGATCGGGCCGAGGAGCACGTTCATCAGGTGCACGCGTCGCGCGCCGACGCGCGGCGGTATCAATCCGACGAGCGCTGCGAGACAGAACACCGCGTCCCCGAGGACGCCACCGAACCCGAACGCCAGCGCGACGAGCAGCCCGAGCACGGCGACGACGAGCGGCCGTCGCGGGAGCACGCGCACGAGACGGAGATACCGATCACCGAGAGTGACGAGGACCACAATCCCGAGGCTCGCGGCCAGCGCGATCACGACCAGCATATCGAGGAGGCCGAACGGGACGCTCGCGGCTTCGCCCGTACTCGTCGCCGTCGTCCGCCCCGCCACGCCGAGCGAGGTGAGCGCGACGGTGACGCCGCTCCGCGGCGCGCCGAGGACGGCCAGCGACGCGACCGCGAATACAGCTGTCGCCGTGTCGGCACCGCTCGTGGCGACGACGTACGCCCGATCCGAGCCGCGGCCCGCCGGCCCGCTCCCTCCGGAACCACCGAGGGCGAGGACTGCTGCGACACCCGCGGAGACGCCGGGGAGATATCCGACGAGCGCGCCCCCGCCGACGCCCGCGAGGCCGGCCCGGAGTGCTTCGAGCCGCGATAGTCCGAGCGTCACGCCGTCCTGTGGCGGGATCGACCCGTGCGCGTCCAGCGCGTCCAGTAGCACCGGCGCGCCGAACAATCCGCTGAACAGCGGAGCGAGCATCGACGCCGCTCCGTCGGGTGACAGCGGCCCCGACACGGGGAGATCGAGCGTCAGAAGTCCCAGTCCGGTTGCGAGTGCCACACAGAGGAGGGCACCCAGCCGACTCCGACGCGTCGGCTCGGCGAGGACGAGCAGCGCAGTGACGCCCGCGAGTAGCACTGGGAGAGCGGCGAGCAACCACTCGCGGCCGCCGGCGACGACGTGCGACAGCGGAAGCGCGACCCCGACAGCGACGAGGAGCGCGATACCGCTCCCGAGCGCGGAGAGCCGGATCGCCTCGCGGCCGCGACCGGCCAGCACGAGTCGGTGTCCGGGGAGCGCTCCCGGTGCGGTCGCGGCGTCCGGGACGCCGAGCACGAGTCCGGGAACGACCGAGAGGAACGTGTGCACGACGCCGGCCGCGAGAACCGCCGCGCCGACGGCGGCCGGCGGTCCGTCGATGCTCGGTGCGACGCCGACGAGGACGAACGCGACGCTGTTGACGTGGAGTCCCGGGACGAGCCCGGTGAGCGTGCCGAGTCCCACGCCCAGACACGCGTACGCGAGTATCGTTGCCGGCGTCGCCATCGCGACGGAGTGGTCTCGGACTCGTATTTGAACGTTCGCGTCGAACGGGGCGCTGATGACGGACGTCTGGATACTGCGACGGATCGCTGTCGCTCAAGCGGGAGCGTCGAAAGAAATCGGATCGAAAGACGAGTCGGCGCGACGTCCGGATCGGACGGTCGGCGTCGTCGGCTTTGGGCGTATCGGAATTAACCGAAGAGGTTGCCGAGACCCTCGCCGGAGGCCTCTTCGTCCTCTTCTTCTTCGTCGGCTGCTTCCTCGGCTTCCTCTTCGGCTTCTTCCTCTTCCTCGCCCTCGTCAGCGGCCGCGGGCTCGCCGCCAGCGGCGCCGCCCGTAGCGGGTGCGGGTGCGGCGGCGGCCGTCTCGACGGCCTCCTCGATGTCGACGTCCTCGAGTGCGGCGACGAGCGCCTTCACGCGGGACTCTTCGACGTCGACGCCAGCGGCGTCGAGAACTGCGGTGACGTTGTCTTCGTTGATCTCTTCGCCCGATTCGTTCAGGATGAGAGCTGCGTAAACGTATTCCATTGTCGTATACCTCGTGTGTTATCCGAACATCGCGCCGAGTCCTTCGGCACCGTCGTCGTCATCGTCGTCGTCGGTGTCGTCGGCGTCGGCTTCTTGTTCGTCAGTGTCTTCGTCGGCCGATTCCTCTTCTGCGTCCGCTTCGGCCGCCTCCTCGGCAGCCGGTGCGGGCGCCTCGACCCCCCGGAGTTCCTCCGGGAGTGCCTCGTCGTCGTCGATCTGCGCCGCGAGCGTGCGGACCTGGGCGTCGGCTTTCGCGACGAGGTCAGGCAGCACGTCGGGGTCCTCGATGGCGGCGAAGAGCCCGAGGGCCTTCGCGTCGCCAGCGGCCTTCGCGAGTAGCGTCGGCGTGGACTGCGCCGTCGGGATCGTCGCGTTGACCGCGAGGTTCCGTGCGGCGGCAGCGGCGGACTCGATGTCCGCGCGGTACTCGTCGACGTCGATCGCGAGTTCGTCCGGCTCGAAGAGGACGCCTTCGGAGAAGACGCCGCGGAGGTCGAGACCGACCTCCTTCGGCTCGATACCGAGCTCGGAGAGCACGCCTTCGAGTTCTTCGGAGACGGGCTCGCCGGCTTCGAGGACTTTCGAGTCCTCGGTGACCTGGATCGAACCGTCCATAATGCGCGCGGCGGCGCCGACCTGCTGCAGCTCGCCCACGAACGGACCGGGGTCGACGCCCGTGTCACCCTCGGGGATGACGATGTCGTTGGGCGCGACTTCGCCGGCACTGATCGGTGCGGGCGTCTTCGACGCTTCGAGCTGTTTGTAGAGCCCGAACGGGTTGTCGTTGGTGCCGACGAGCGCCACCTGGCCCGAGACGTACTCGACGAGTTCTTCGAGGCCGTCGTCGACGTCTTCGAGCGCGCGGACAGCGAGCGTGTTGCGGCTCATCCGCAGTTCGGCGCTGCCGTGAAGGTCGCGCCGCATACTCTGTAGCTGGCGGCTCGGGATGCCGGCGACGTCGACGACGCCGACCGACTGGTAACGCTCGAGGAACTCGACGAGTTCGGCGACTTCCTCGCGCTTCCACTCGGGGATCGTCTCCGTTCGTCGGGCGGGTGCGCTCTCGCTCATGCGGGCACCTCCACGGACGGTCCCATCGTCGTCTTCACGTACATCGAATCGATGTTGAGGGGACCCTTCTCGAGGTTCGCCTCCAGACGACGGATGATGACGTCGATGTTGTCCGCGATCTCCTCGGAGTCCATGTCCTGTGCACCCACGCGGGTGTGGAACGTCCGGCGATCGCGGGAGCGGAGTTGCACCGTGTTCTTCATTCGGTTCACTGTCTCGACGACGTCGTCGTCCGGCTGGAGCGGCGTCGGCATCTTACCGCGCGGACCGAGAACCGTCCCCAGGAAGCGGCCGATGTCCTGCATCATACTGGCTTCGGCCACGAAGAAGTCGGTCTCGTCGGCGAGGTCTTTTGCCGCGTCGGTGTCGTCTCCGAGTTCTTCGAGGTCGTCGCCGTCCAGAACTTGGTCGGCGGCCTCCTCGGCTCGGAGCGCGGTTTCACCGCTCGCGAACACGACGATCTGTGTCTCCTGGCCCGTGCCGCTGGGCAGAACCACAGACTCGTCGACACGTTTCGACGGGTCGTTAAGGTCGAGATCGCGCAGATTAACGGCGAGGTCTACCGTCTCACGGAAGTTCCGTGGGGGTGCCTCGTCGAGTGCGCGAGAGACTGCGTCAACTATCGTATCTGCCATTATTCACCTCCGTAGTACGCAGGATTGCTCCTACGGGTCAGTGAAACAGGCGTCTGCCTGTCTCGTCGAATCGAACGGGAATGGCGGACTTAAGTCCGTCGAAGCAGATCCCACGTACCGGCCGTTTTCGGGCGCGAAACCCCGTATTCGTGGGAATAGTCGACACGGTGGAACGCGGCCGCACCGGTTCCGATGCGGCGGTCGCCCGACGGTCCTGTGGCGACGGTCGGGCGTCGAGAGACGCGCCGCTCGCGACCGATCGAACCGCAGAGAGAAAGGCGTCCGCAGTGAGTGGGGTCACGGCAACAACGCACCGTGCCCGATTCCGTCGGGGGAGTCTGAACCGCGAGTTACTCGTCGGCGAAGACGTCGTCGTACTCGCCGTCTTCCATCCGCTCTTTGAACTCGCGCGGATCGTTGCCCTCGATCGTGACGCCGAGGGAGGTACACGTACCGACGACCTCCTTCGCGGCGTTGAACGAGTCGTACGAGAGCAGGTCAGAGGACTTCTGCTCTGCGATCTTCTTCACCTGTTCGACGGTCAGATCGGCGACGAAGTTCTCCTGGGGTTCACCCGATCCGGTCTCGAAGCCGGCCTCGTCCTTGACGAGTTCGGCCGTCGGCGGAACGCCGACAGAGATCGTAAAGGAGCCGTCGTCCTCGTACTCGACGGTGATCGGGACTTCCATCCCGTCGAACGCAGCCGTCTCGTCGTTGATCTGCTGGACGACGTCCTGCACGTTCACAGGAGTCGGTCCGAGTTCCGGACCGAGCGGCGGACCAGGGTTCGCCTCCCCGCCGGGAACGAGTACTTCGATAGTTCCAGCCATACCTCACAACACCCTGCGGCGACTTTTAACGGTTTTCTTTCGCCCGAACGGCCGTGTGAGGGTACGACACGCCGCTCGTTCTCCGCCCAGCGGACGATCGACCGTCCGTGCTCCCCGGACGGCTCACAGGTCGAGGCCGAACGGAGCGGCGTCGACGGCCGCGGCTGCCATCGCCCCGAGAAGTTCGCCGACGGCGTCGAGGTCTTCGGTGTCGACGACTTCGACGGGCGTGTGCATATAGCGGTTGGGGATCCCGACGTTCAGCGCGGGGATGCCGCTGCGAGCGGTGTAGAACGCGTCGGCGTCGGTCCCCGTTCGGGTCCCGGTCGCCTGAAGTTGCACGTCGACGTCGACGTCTTCGGCGGCGTCGCGAGCGAGGTCGACGAGCGACGGGTGGTTCGCGCTGCCGCGGGAGACGACCGGTCCCGCGCCGAGTTCGACGGGACCGGTGCGTTTGCCCGGGATATCGGGGTTGTCGGTCGCGTGCGTCACGTCGACGGCGATAGCCGCGTCGGGGTCGAGGTCGAACCCGACCATCTTCGCCCCCTGGACGCCGACTTCCTCCTGGACCGTACTCACGGCGTAGACTGTCGCGTCGACGTCGGCTTCGGCGGCCGAGCGAAGCGCCTCGGCGGCGGCCCAGATCCCGACGCGGTTGTCCATTCCGCGCGCGGCGAGTCGCGTCCCGTGGAGCGGGCGGACGCGCGTTTCGACGGTCACTGGATCGCCGACTTCGACGAGGTCGTGCGCCTCGTCCTCGCCGTCGGCCCCGACGTCGACGAACTGCTCGTCGATGTCGTCGTACTCCTCGCCCTCGTAATCGCGCAGGTGGATCGCTGTCTGCCCAATGACGCCGGCGACGGGGGTCTCGGCGTGGACGGTGACGTGCTGGCCCTTCGACACCGTCCGATCTGCGCCCCCGATCGCGCCGATCCGGAGGAAGCCGTCCTCGGTGATGTCGCGGACGATGTAGCCGATCTCGTCGGCGTGGCCGGTGAACGCAATGGAGACGTCGGCGTCCTCGCTACCCTCGTGGACCGCGACGGCGTTGCCGTACTCGTCGGTCCAGACCTCGTCGGCGAACTGGCGCACGTAGTCGAGCCACACTCGCTGCCCGACCGCCTCGAATCCCGAGGGACTGGGCGTCGTCAGCAGATCCGTCAGAAATGCGTGTTTATCGTCGTCCATAGGCCTGCTCCGATTGCCTGACACCTGAAACCACCGGCTCTCGGTCTCGCTCTCGGACCCATCCCCACAACGGTTATGCCTCGTGTCGGCGTATCGAAACGTGAGATGTCAGAGAAATCGTTCACGTTCTTCGAGATTCATCTGCACGACGGCCTCAGCTTCGAGGCGACGAACACCGCACCCGCGATCGGAGGTTCCACTGACGACGAGGGCAGCGCGTCGTCTGACAGCGACGCGAACGAGGACGCGACCGACGAATCGAGCGGGATGTGCCCGACCTCCGGCGGTCGCCTGCTCGGTGCGCTAGTCGCGGTCGGTTTCCTCGTCGCGCTCGCCGCCGCAGCGAAATACCTCCGCGGAGACGACGAGGTGACCGAAATCGACGACTTCGTCGAGGAGTAACCGATCTGTCGGTTCCGTTCTTACTGTCGGCTCCGCTCCTACCGTTGGCTCCGTTCCTGCTGTCGGTTCCGTTCCTGCTGTGACTCTGTTCCGGCTGTCGGATTCTCTACCACCATCGGATGCGTCGCTCGTTTCCGGTCGGATAGCTTAAGCGGGACCCCCGGTATTCCTCCCCTATGATCGTCTCCAGCGCCCCCGGGAAGGTCTATCTCTTCGGGGAGCACGCGGTCGTCTACGGCGAACCGGCGGTCCCCTGCGCGATCGAGCGCCGGGCCACAGTCACCGTCGATGCCCGCACGGACGACCACATCCGAGTCGAAGCGCGAGATCTGAGTCTCGACGGCTTCACCGTCGAGTACGCCGGCGACACCGGCTACCGACCCGACGTCGACGTTCCGGAAGGGCTCGTCGACGCCGCGGTGGGCTACGTCGACGCCGCCGTCGAACAGGCCCGTGACGCCGCAGACGCACCCGACGCCGGCTTCGACATCACCGTCGAGAGCGAGATTCCGCTCGGCGCGGGGCTCGGCTCCTCGGCGGCCGTCGTCGTCGCCGGCATCGACGCCGCGACGCGGGAGCTCGGCGTCGAGCTCGCGCCCGAGGAACTGGCCGACCGCGCCTACCGCGCGGAGTACGACGTCCAGGACGGCCAGGCCTCGCGCGCGGACACGTTCTGTTCGGCGATGGGCGGCGCCGTGCGCGTCGAGGGCGATGACTGCCGACAGATCGACACGCCGAACCTCCCGTTCGTCGTCGGCTTCGACGGCGGCGCGGGAGACACCGGCGAACTCGTCGCGGGCGTCCGGACGCTCCGCGAGGAGTACGATTTCGCGGCCGACACCGTCGAGAGCATCGGCGACATCGTCCGCACCGGCGAGTCGATGCTCGCCGACGCCGACCCCGACTCCGAACCCACCGACGAACTGCTCTCCGAACTCGGCCGGCTGATGGACTTCGATCACGGGCTACTCGAAGCGCTCGGCGTCTCCTCGCGCACGCTCGACAATATGGTCTGGGCCGCCCGCGAGGCCGGGGCCCACGGCGCGAAACTCACCGGCGCGGGCGGCGGCGGCTGCATCGTCGCGCTCGACGAGACGCCGGAGACGCGGACGGCACTGCGCTACACCGCCGAGTGCCGCGACGCGTTCCGGGCCGAACTGGACCGCGAGGGCGTCCGCGTGGAGGAGTCGGGGCCGGACGCGAGCGCGCGTTCCGACGCGGAGCCGAACGCGGAGGGTGAGCGCCGGTGACGGTCGTCCTCAAACTCGGCGGGAGCGTCGTCACCGACAAGGAGACGCCCGAGACCGTCGACGACGCCGCTCTCGACGCGGCGGTCGAGACGATCGCCGCGGCCGACGTCTCCCGGCTCGCTCTCGTCCACGGCGGCGGGAGCTTCGGCCACCACCAGGCGGAGAAACACGGCGTCAGCCTCTCGGAGGGGAGCCACGACGTCGCGGGCGTGTGGGCGATCCACGACGCGATGCGTCGCCTGAACGACGAAGTCATCCGGCGGTTGCAGGACGCCGGCGTCCCGGCGCTGCCGGTCCACCCGTTCTCCGTCGGGGCACGCGACGCCGACGCCGACCTCGTATTTCCGCTCGATTCCTCGGCGACGATGCTCGACGAGGGGTTCGTTCCCGTCCTCCACGGCGACGTCATCGCACAGGCGGACGCGGGCGCGACGATCATCAGCGGCGACGAACTGGTCACACGGCTCGCGAACGGCCTCGACGCCGACCGCGTCGGGCTCTGTTCGACCGTGCCCGGCGTCTACGACGACGACGGCGAGGTCATCCCCGAAATCACGGCTTTCGACGACGTCGCGGACGCGCTCGGCGGCTCCGAGTCGACGGACGTGACGGGTGGGATGGCCGCGAAAGTCCGTGCGCTCCTCGAACTCGGGGCGCCGGCGCACGTGTTCGGTCCCGACGCCCTGGAGACGTTCCTGGCCGGCGACGCCGCTGGAACCGTCATCAGCGGGTAGCGCCGCGCGGCTACGGAGAAGAATCGGGAGTCTGTCAGGCCCCGGGAACGCCCAGAGCCGACACGGCGCTGATGCCGAGCAGTTCCAGGGCCGCGAGCGTGACGACCGCGGCGGCCCAGGCAGCCGCGCCGGTCACGCCCGCCTTGACCCAGCCGCCCGGGTAGCGCCAGCGGATGACGCTGACCCAGCCCGCGAGCGCGAGCAGCGAGCCGACCAGCGGGATCCAGGCGAGCAGCGCCCAGACGACTGCACCAAGGAGCGCCGTGAGGATGGCGTGTTCGAACGTCAGGCTGGCCGTCCGCCGCCGAGAGACGACGTGTTCGGCCGCGACGTGGATCGCCGCCCCGCCGATGAGGAGACTCACGGCGAAGACGACGAGCCCTTCGAGGGGATCGAATCCGCCGGCCAGCGGCGGGGGTCCGGCGTACTGGAGAGCGATCATCGGTATCGAGATTCGTCAGCGGGGTGTTCAGCGGCTGTGTCATCGCTGCTTGGACTGTCGATCGCCTGGCCGAGCGGCTCACCGAGCGTCCCGGCCAGCGACTGGCGGATCAGCGAATGGATCTGCGCGACGCGGTCCGGGACCGGGTCGGGGAGGTCCGCGCGGGGACCGTCCCCCGACGCGGCGTTCGCGTCGTGAGGTGTTTCCGACGCGATTTCTGGTCGGTCGGCCGCTCGGTCAGCGGCTGCTGTATCGGCTCCGTGGGTGGCTTCGCTGTGTGCGTCGGCGGCGCCGTTCGTCGAACCGGCTGCGTCGGTCGGCGCTGCACCGGGCACAGCCACGGCCGCTCCCGTGGTGAGCATCAGTGCTGCGAGACCGATCGCGACGATCGTCTGGAGTTTCATCGGTGGTGCCTCCGGTCCGCTCTCGGTGCGGATGGCATATCAAAGGTGAAAACGGTGCGTGCGGATTTCAGCAGCTTCGGACCCGTTTCATCCCGATTAAGTCCGCTTTCTCCGGTTTTGCAGCCGGCGCCCTCTCCCCACCGGGAAACGGCGGGGACGAGTCACAGCGAAGCGTAGCGCGCAGACCTGACGCAGCGCGCCGGGCTGTCGGTCACTCCTGCAGTTTGCGCCACTCCCGGTCGATGAATGCCTTACAGGAGCGTGCGGCATCGCTCTCCGGGCTCGGCAGTTCGCCCTCCTCGAGCGCGTCGTCGTCCCCACCGCTGGACTGCTGTGGCCCCGTCATATCCGCTGGTTCGGTCTATTCGTGTTTTACTCTCACTTCGGTTCTTGTTTTCTTGGAAGCAGCCCCCACCTCGTAGCACCGTCCCCGTCTCGGAGGACCGGCGTCCGTCGCCGTCGGCGCCCACCTTTTACTCGGATCGGAGCGTCTGTCCGATATCGGATGCTCCTCGAAGTCGCCGGCTTTCTCGCCGGCCTGGCGCTCCTGTTGGTCGGTGCGGACCGTACCATCGACGCGGCCGCGGAGTTGGCACTGTACTACGGGGTGCCGGCCTTCTTCATCGGCGTCACCGTCATTTCGATCGGGACGTCGATCCCCGAGATGACCACTTCGATCTACGCGTCGGTCTACGGCGCCGGCGACCTCCTCGTCGGGAACATCGTCGGGTCAGAGACGGCGCAGATCACGCTCGCGATCGGCGTCGTCGCCTTCATCGCCCGGATCGAAGCCGAGCGACGGAACGTCCTCGTCTACGGCGGCGCGATGATTCTCGCGATGGTGATTATGATCCTCGTTCTCGAAGACGGGGAGATAATCCGCTCTGAGGGGGCGCTGATGATGCTCGCGTACGTCGCGTTCATCCACGACCTCTACTCGAACGAAGGCGGCGGAGAAGTAACGAAAGAAGTCGCCGAAGAGCAGACACCCCCACAGCGGGCGATTCCCTGGATCGTCGCCGGGATCGCGCTGGTAGTCGTCGGCGGGTATCTGATGGTGACGAACGGGATCGCCATCGCTCGACTCCTCGGCATCCCCGAATTTCTCGTCGGCCTCCTGACCGGTCTCGGAACCACCGCGCCCGAAATCGCCGTCGCCGGACTCGCGGCCAAGCGCGGCGAGGCCGGCATCTCGGTCGGTTCTCTTCTAGGAAGTAACATCACTGATCCGGTGTTCTCGCTGGGCATCGGCGCGCTCGTCGCCGACGTGGCGGTCACCAACTCACAGACCGTGTTCGTCTCGACCGGGTATATGCTGGCCGTCTCGTTGGCCGTCCTCGGGCTGATGTACTGGCAGCGCGGCATCGACCGGCGAGGTGCAGTCGTGTGCGTGCTGCTGTATCTTCCCTCGTTCGTGCTCTTCTGATCGTTCGCAACTCGGCACGAGGGGCTGTATGCGGTGTCAGAGTTATCAGATACAAAAACTAGTTGACCAGATTTAATACGTCTGTCTGACACGGAAGCGTGTATGCGTACCCGGTCGACTATTCTCATCGTTGGGAGTCGGTTCGCAGTTGAGGGGGCAGATTCCAATAGATGATAACAGTCCCGACGACAAGACGTCTTTCCCCGCGGCGGTCACTCGGTGACGACCACCGGCCCGTGGCTGGACGTAGCGCGACAACTCCACCGGTCGAGAAGCACCACACAGGGGTCGCTGCGATACCGACTGGGCGTCCCCAATCTCCCTCGGCACGAGCGCTGCTCCGCGCGTCGGCGTTCCGTCTCCGCGAGGATGCATAACCGGGACGGCGGTCCGAAAAACGGTGTGCTCGGCCCGACCAGTCAGAGCGGCCAGATCCGCGTGCTGTGCGTCGCAGCCGACCCGGTGTGCGACCGTCTACAACGAGAACTCGACCGCGGGAGCGGAGAGGTCCTCACAGAGACCGCACCGAACGCGAGGGTGGCCCAAACCCGTCTCGACGGCCGATTGGATTGCGTCGTCAGCGAGTATGAGCTACCAGAATGGAACGGCGTCGAACTGCTCGAAGCCGTCCGCGAGCACTACAGGGAGCTCCCATTTATTTTGTTTCCGGACGCCGGGAGCGAATCCGTCGCGAGCGACGCGATTTCGGCGGGCGTCTCCGACTACGTCGAGCAGGGAGCTGGCCAGTTTGAGGTGCTATCCGAGCGGATCCGACAGCACGTCGAGCAGAGCCGAGAATACACGAAACTGGAGGCTCATCTCAGACAGGCACAGGCCGTCGCGGACCTCGGTCGCTGGGAGTTTGACCCCGGCGAGGGCCGGCTGTACTGGTCTACGGAGGTTGCGCAGCTTTTCGGGACGGACGGTCGAACTTCGCTACGGCACGAGAAGTTCCTTGAGTACGTGGATCCCGAGGATCGGGCACGCGTCGCGGCGGAGTGGAACGCAGCTCTCGCTGGCGACGACTACGATATCGAATATCGGATCACCACTGCTGACGAGGAGACACGCTGGGTCCGGGACCGTGCCGATTTCATAGGTGATGACGAGGGAACACCAGAAGTCGCACTGGGTGTCATCCAGGATGTCACCGAGCGAAAGGAACGCGAGTCCCAACTCCAGATGCAGGCCGAAGCGATGGAAGCGTCTATGGAGGGTATCTCCATTCTCAGCCCGGACGGCGAGTACGTCTATATGAACGAGGCCCACGCCGACATATTCGGATACGACCCTGAGGACCTTCTCGGTCGGTCGTGGCAGATCCTTTACGACGACGACGAGGGGGCTCGCTTGGAACGGGACGCACTTGCAGCGGTCGCCGAGGCAGGGGAGTGGCGGGGCGAGGCCGTCGGCCGGACCAGGGACGGCGCGTCGGTCGCCCACGAGGTGACGATCTCCCGGCTCGAGGACGGACGCTTGATCTACACGAACAGCGACATCACCGAGCGGAAAGAACGCGAACGTGACCTCCGGCGGTTCAAGCGGGCCATCGAAGCGTCGTCACACTCCGTCTACATCACCAACACCGACGGAACTATCGAGTACGTCAACCCGGCGTTCGAGGAGACGACCGGATACGCGGCCGAGGAGGCGGTCGGGCGGACGCCCCGGATCGTTAAGTCTGGCGAACACGACGACGCGTTTTACCAACAGCTCTGGTCGACGATCCTCGGCGGCGAGACGTGGCACGGGGAGCTTATCAACCGGTCGAAAGGAGGCGAGCAGTACGTCGTCAACCAGACGATCGCACCGGTGACCGACGACGACGGTGAGACGACCCACTTCGTCGCTATCAACGCGAACATCACCGAAATGAAGGAGAAACGCGACGAACTCCACCAGCTCAGGCAGGCCATTGACAAGGCGGAGACGCCGCTTACGCTGACTGACCCCAATACGGCGGACAATCCGATGGTCTACGTCAACGAGGCGTTCAAAGATCTCTGTGGGTACTCCGAAGACGAATTACTTGGGCAGAACTGTCGGATGCTCCAGGGCCCCGACACGGATCAAGAGACGGTCGATGCGCTGCGGCGAGCGGTCGATGAGGAGGAGCCGATCACCGTCGAGATACGTAACTGCCGGAAAGACGGAACACTGTTTTGGAACGAACTCACGGTCACGCCTGTCTACGACACCGAAGGGCGACTCGTAAGGTATCTCGGCACCCAGCGGGAGATCACCGACCGGAAAGAACGGGAACAGCATCTCCAGGTTCTCGATCGAGTCCTCCGCCACAATCTCCGGAACGATATGAACGTAATCCAGGGGCTTGCAGACACAATCCGAACAGACGCCGCCGACCCGATTTCGACCCGCGCCGAGTCCATCATCGACAAGAGCGAACAACTCCTGAACACGGCAGAGAAGCAGCGAGCCATCACCAACGTGCTCTTAGAGCGGCCCACGAACGACCCCGTCGAGGTAGACGTGCTCGTCGAGCGCGTCATTGGGATGGTCGAAGAGGAGTATCCCGAGGCATCCATCGCGGTCGACTGCTCGGGCGAGCGCCCCGTCGTCCCCTCTCCTCGCATCGGCCTCGCGCTTGAAGAGTTAGTCACGAACGCTCTCGAACACAGCGACCGGCCCGCTCCGACGGTCGAAGTCTCGGTTACGCGGCACGGCGAGCAGATCCGGATCGACGTCGTAGACGAGGGGCCGCGGATCCCCGAAATGGAGCGCCAAGTGAGTACTCAAGGAGAAGAGGTTGATCCACTGTACCACGGTAGCGGGTTGGGGCTGTGGCTCGTCCACTGGATCGTCACCCGAGCTGACGGGACCGTCTCCTTCGAACAGAACGAACCCCGTGGAAACCGCGTGCGGATCGAACTCCCGCACGAACCACACGGACGGGTCCTGCGCGGCGGCCTGCGTGCCGCGACGGATCCTACAGAGTCCAGACAAGACTGATCGGCGGCCGCCGCAGGGTTCGGTTCGAGCCGCCTCACGTGCACGGAATTCCCGGTCCCTGAGAAGTCTCCGCATAACTATTGCAGTCGTCGCGGTACGGTCCGCCCCGGAGCGTGTCGAACAATGGACGTTATCATCAGATCTACGAGGGAAAGTACCGATGAGTGAGACGCCGGTCCGCGTCGGCGTCTTGAGCCTCCACAACAGCAAGGAGACGAAAGCGATTCTGAACGCCGTCGAGGCGCTCGGCCACGACACCGAGTGGCTCCGATCCGAGAATACGGTCGTGCGGCTCGGCGGCGACGAGGCGACGCTCGATCCCGACGTCGACGTGGTCGTCAATCGACTCCTCCTCTCGAATACGGATCAGCCTGCGGAGGAACTCGGGCTAGCGCGGACGCTGGCGGGCGTGCGACCGATGCTGAATACCCCAGACGCGACGGCGCAGGCGGCGCACAAGACCGCCGCCGCAGTCGAACTGATCAACGAGGGGCTTCCGGTTCCGCGCACCGCACTGGCGCTCAGCAACGACCGGCTCAACGAACTCCGCGGGGAGTTCGGGGAGGAGGCCGTCTACAAGACAGCCATCGGGACGCACGGCGGCGGCGCGTGGAAAGTGAAGACTAGCGATCCGCTGACAGCCCGCGTCGGGAAGCGACGGGCGTTTCTGCAGGAGCTCGTCGGTCGGGACGACGAACCCCCGCACGATCTTCGGGTGTACGTCGTCGCCGACGAGGTGATCGGCGCGATGTGCCGCTACGCCGCCGACAGCGACTGGCGAACGAACGTCGCCCGCGGCGGGAGCGTCGAGGACGTGACAGAATCCGTTCCAGCGGAGGTCTTAGAACTCGCTCGGCAAGCGGCGGCGGCGGTCGACCTCGACTACGCCGGCGTCGATCTCATCGAGGGCGACGACGGCTGGTACATTCTGGAAGTGAACCCGACGGCCGGCTTCAAAGGCTTCTACCGGGCGACGGGGCGCAGTCCGGCCCCGTACATCGCTCGGCAGGCGATCGAACACGCCGGCGCTTCGGTCGACCTCGAGCGGGTAGAGAGCCTCTCGTCGACGCTCGACGACTCGGTGCCCGCCTGTAAACCGGCGCCGGTGTCAGTCACTCCCGAGGAGGCGATCACGATCGGCTTCACCGAACAGGTGGTCGTCAGCGGGACCAGCGGACGGAAGACGGTCGTAGCCAAGTCTGACTCCGGAGCGTCCAGAACGAGCATCGATCTGCGGCTCGCCGCGGACATCGGTGCTGGCCCGATTCATACTGTTTCGCGCGTGCGCTCGGGGAGTTCGAAGCAGTCCAAGACGCGGCCGGTCGTCGACCTCGTCGTCGGGATCGGCGGCGAGCAGTACACCGTCGCCGCGAACATCGAAGACCGGACGCATATGACGCATCCGCTTCTACTGGGGCGCGACATCCTGAAGAATTACCGCCTCGACGTGAGCCGGCGCGTCGAAGATCACGCGGAAGTGTCCGGTGAGGAGTAGTCCCGACAGGGTCATACTGTCGGACAGACGTTCGCGTATCATATCGGCACGGGGTACCGATACGCCTCACATAGTTCTGTCCGACAGTATCAGGCGTCCGTCCCGTCGGCGACTGTGCGGGCGGTTCGATCGGTCGTCGACGCGTCCGCGATGGCGGCGGCGAGTTCGCTCTCGGTGACCGGCCGTTCGGACGTGTCGAGGCCCGCCGACCGGGCGACGCGGACCGGACTCGGGGGGTGGAGGTTCGCCGTCGCAAGCAGCTCGTCGTCGTAGAACACCTCTCGCGGCGTCCCACAGCCGACGATGTTGCCGTCGGCCATCACGCAGACGCGGTCTGCCACCTCGGCCGCGAAGTCGAGATCGTGCGTCGAGAGCACGACGCTGACGCCGTCCCTGTGGACCTGTTCGATATGTCTGGCGACCAGCCGAGAGCGTTCGGGATCCAACCCCGCGAGCGGTTCGTCGAGGACGATCACGCTCGGCTGCAGCGCCAGCACGCCGGCCAGCCCCACGAGCCGTTTTTCGCCGCCGCTCAGGTAGTGCGGAATCCGGTCTTCGAGGTGGCCAGCGTCGACCGCATCGAGCGCGTCGCGAGCGCGTTCGATCGCTTCCGCACCCGAGACGCCGTAGTTCTGGAGCCCGAACAGCACGTCGTCGCGGACGGTCGGCGCGACGAGTTGGGCGTCTGCGTCCTGGAAGACGAAGCCGACCGTCTTCCGGGCGCGTCGCTCGTCGCCGTTGGCGACGGGCGTTCCCTCGATCACGAGTTCGCCTTCGTCGGGGACGAGCGTCGCGTTCAGATGCTCGAGCAACGTCGACTTCCCCGCGCCGTTCCCGCCGAGTAGCGCGACGACCTCGTCGGGGTAGACGCTGAACTCGACGTCGTGCATTCCGACTGTTCCGTCCGGGTACGTGTGCGCTTCACATCGCAGATCGACGAGGGGCGTCTCCGCGCGGTTCACAGCACCACCCCCGTCGTGACCGCGGCGTACCCGAGTACGGCGGCGTAGGAACCGCCGACCAGAAGGGTTTCGTGGATCGGCGGCCGCGGCACGTCGCCGTACAGCGTCAGGTCGCCGTCGTACCCGCGCGCTTCCATCGACTTGACGAGCCGTTCGGCCCGCTCGATGGCCGACAGCATCGTCATTCCGAGAATGCGTGCGTAGAGGCGCTTGTTCGACCAGAACTCCGAGAGGTTCCCGCCGCGGGCCACAGCGGCTTTCACCAGGTCTTCGAGCGTCTCGATCATCACGAACGTGAACCGGTAGGTGAGCAGCGCGACTTGGTCGACCGGCCGCGGAAGGACCCGCCCCAAGACGTAGGCGACGTCGGAGTACCGGGTCGTCATCGCGGCCGCCAGCGTGAACGTGACGACGGTCAGCGACCGGAAGCCGAGTTCGAGGAACAATACGAGACCGGCGACCGTCACCGAAACGTCTCCGAGCGGCGTCGCGAGCGCGCCACCGATCGGCGTGCCCGGTTCGAGGAACGCCAGCGGGCCCGCCACGGAGACGATAAAGAGCATCGGGACCGTGTACCAGCGCAGCAACCGCCCGGCCGGGAGCCCCGCCGTGACGTACACGAGAAGGACGACGGCGTAGAGGCCTGCAAGCACTGCGGCCCGGTCGACCACCGTCACGGCGAGCACGAGCGCGCCGACGACGCCGAGTTTCGTCCAGGGATTGACGTGGTGAAGCGGCCCGTCGCGGCGCTCGGCGTAGGCCGTGACGAGTCGCGGGTCCGGCACGTGATTCGAGAGCATCTTCGGTTACCGTCCCGTCCGTTTTGCGTCGTCGAGGCCGCGGTATCGGTCGGCGTAGACGTACAGTCCGACGCCGACGAGCGCGAAGAGAGCCGCGACGGCGAGGAACTCGACGACCAGACCACCGTTCCGGATCGGGCCGGCGACGACGACCCCGCGTCCGAGGTCGACGAGCGCGCCGCCGCCCTCCTGGATACCGCGCTGCAGCGTCGTCGCCGACCGCTTGGCCCACGGAACCGCGCCGCCGGTGGCAGCGAAACCCCACAGCCCCGCGGCGAAAAACACCGCCAGGAGGCCGAGCAGGCTGCCGTACTGCGTCCAGCGCTTCATCAGGCCGTCACCTCCGAGGCGTCGCGGCCGAGACGGTCGACGAGGCCGACGAGGTCGGGGCGGACCGACGCGAGGAACTGTACGACGAACCCGGTCAAGAGCCCCTCGACGACGGCGACGCCCAGATTCAGCCCGACCAATCCGGCGACAGCGACCGTGAGGTCAGCGCGGGGGAGGGCACTCCCGTTGACGCCGCTGACGACGATGATCGCCCCCATCAACACCGCGCCGGCCGAGAGACCGAGCGTCGCCGCCCCCGTGCTCGCGGGGAAGACGTCCCAGTCCAATCCGACCAGCGTGCGGAACGCGTAGTAGGCCACGACGGCCTCCGACGCGTTGACGAGCGTGTTTGCGCCCAACAATCCGACGGCACCGTGTCCGAGCGCCGCCGAGAAGATGTTCACCACGAGCGCGATCAGCGCGCCGAGGAGCGGCCCGGCGAGGATGCCGACGAGGCCGGTGAGGTTCATATGGATCCCGCCCCACACTGGGATGTTCAGCTGAAAGACCGCGAAGCTCGCCGCGCCGGCGATGCCGGCGAGCGCGATCTGGCGGGTCTCGATACCGCCTTTCCGAATGCGGTAGACGACCACGCCGATGAGCCCGGTACCGATGAGTGTCCAGAGAGCGAGCGCCCAGAGCGGGAACGAACCTTCGCCGAGGTGAATGTGTGCCATCGAGTAATAAATCTACGACACAAAATAATAAATTTGGCTATTCGATATTTTCTTGTTATTAATATTGCTCGCGGTACAGCAGCAGGCGAGGACAGCTCATCAGTCGTCAGATCCCAACCGGCCCCGCACAGGTAGCCACGCCAGAAGCACCGCCGTCCATCCCAGTGGGGAATCAAAAGTACCATGACCTCCCGCTGCGCAGTTGACCGTAGCTAGGTGATTCCGTGACCCAGAAACGCGAATACAAAGACGACTATCCGGACAAGACGCTGTACATCCCGGGGCCGACTGAGGTACGCGAGGACGTCATCGAGGAGATGTGCCAGCCGATGTTCGGTCACCGAATGGACCGGATGACGGACCTGTACACGACGATCGTCGAGGACACGAAGGACTTCCTCGGCACCGACAACGACGTGATGATCCTCACGGCGTCGGGGACGGAGTTCTGGGAGGCGTCCACGCTGAACCTCGTCGACGAGAACATACTCGTGCCGACCTGCGGGAGTTTCAGCGAGCGCCACGCCAACGTGGCCGAGCGGCTCGGCAAGAACGTCGACCGCCTCGAATACGAGTGGGGGCAGGCGGTCAAACCCGAAGACGTGCGAGCGGCGATCGAAGAGAGCGACAAACACTACGACGTCGTCGCGTGCGTGATGAACGAGAGTTCGACCGGCGTCCGAAACCCCATCGAGGAGATCGGTGACGTCGTCGCCGAGTACCCCGACACCTACTTCGTGGTCGACGCGGTGTCGTCGCTGGGCGGTGACTACGTCGACATCGACGAACACAACATCGACGTCATCTTCGCCTCGACGCAGAAGGCGTTCGCGATGCCGCCGGGACTGGCCGTCTGCGTCGTCAGCGACGACGCCTACGAGCGCGAACTCGAGAAGGACGAGGCGTCGTGGTACGGCGGCTTCCAGCGCGCGCTCGATTACTACGATCGGAAAGGTCAGACGCACTCCACGCCGGCGATCCCGGTAATGCTGGCGTACCGCAAGCAGATGAAGTATATGCTCGAAGAGGGTCACGAGGGGCGCTCGGACCGTCACCGGGAGATGGCCGAGTACACGCGCGAGTGGGCGCACGAACACTTCGACATGTTCCCCGAGACGGGCTATGAGTCCCAGACGGTGGCCTGCATCGAGAACACGCAGGGCATCGACGTCGCCGGGACGATCGACGCCGTCTCCGAGCAGTACGACATGGTCTTCTCGAACGGCTACGGCTCGACCCTCGGCGAGAAGACGTTCCGCATCGGTCATATGGGCGAACACGACCTCGAGTCGATCAAGGCCCTGACGGACGCCATCGAAGACGTCGCCGACATCTAATCGAACGGCGAGCCACTCCTCGGCAACCGCCGTGCGCCGCCGTGAGTGTTATTCACACGGCGGTCGTCTGTCACACTGTGACGACGCACCGCGAGATCGCGGAGACGCCGGACGGCCGCCGACTGATCGTCTCCCGGCAGATCGACGCCGCCCCCGATCGCGTGTGGGACCTGTTCATCGACACCCAGCAGTGGCCGCGGTGGGGGCCGTCGATAACTGCCGTCGAGTGTCGGGACCGTCGGATCAGCGAGGGGACGACCGGCCGCATTCGAACTGTCGGCGGCCTCCGGGTCTCGTTCGTCGTCACCGCCTGTGCCGACCACCGCTGGACCTGGCGCGTCGCCGGCATTCCGGCGACGGGGCATCGCGTCGAGAGAGTAGATGGGGGCTGCTGCGCCGCCTTCGAGATCCCGTTACTCGCAGCCCCGTACGCGGCGGTCTGCCGGCGGGCGCTGCGGAATATCGACGCGCTCGCGACCACTTCCTGAGCGGCGCCGACTCCAGCGTTTGGATGCGGGTCGGTGGATTCTGTCTGCCTGAAACGTGCTCGATACCAATGCGTCCAGTCACACGAGACAACAGGACTGTCTCGGGGTCGTCGAGGACGCCGTTGCAACCCTCACGATCGCCCCGGACGGAGTACCAATACCGTCCGTATGAAACGGCTTGATCAGTCTGCTCGCTGCTCGGGCTGTCGGTTCCGTTCTACCTCTAATGGGTCTCCCGTCGACGTCGCCGTAACCAGTCGCAAAAACTGTCCGGCGTTCGTGAGAATCTTGTTCTCCGCCTTCCGGAGGTGTTCTTCGTACGTCGAGCGCGCGACGGCCGTCTGCTCTGCCAGCGCTCGGAGCGACGTCTTCCGGGGCTGCTCGTAATACCCGCTCTCTAACGCCAACCGCAACGCCGCCATCTGTCGGTCGGTCACGTCTTCGAACAACTGATCGACCGGGGCGAGCATACTGTGGGGAATCTGCTGTTCCGTGATCGCCGTCTTCGAGAGCACCTCGATGTCGCGGTCGGCTTCCAGATCCTGCAGGAGTGCGCGGACGTCGCTCTCGTCGAATGCGATCACCGAGTAGTGCTCCCAGCCCTGGCGGTGAACCGTCGGTGGCTGATACAGGGTGTTGTACTTCTCGAACCGTTCGATGATCGAGTCTTCGAGCGAGCAGAGACAAGACTGGGTGACGACGTGAAGCCCCGATTCGTCGACCGACCTGTGCAGAACCGTTCCGAGGCCGCCTATTTCGTCGAGGAGTTCGTCCGCCGGCGTTCCTGGCGACGTGAGTTCGACCACCTGACAGTCACTCAGATACCACTCACGGATGGTGAGATCCGGGTGATGCTCCGAAATTTCGCGATACGGACACTCGTGTTTGACCCGAAACGAAGCCTCGTACAGACTCATCGTGTTGTATCTGTGCTAAAATAAATTAACAGTACCGGCTATGTCCGGCAGTACCTATATCCCAATATGTCTCATACGGGTGTATACTGATGCCGGAACGCAGCCCTGATCGAGTCAGTAACGAATTACCGGATAGCAACGGTGAGCAGCGCGCCGTGACGTTCGACGGGGGTGAACTATGAGTACAGACACTGAACTCAAACAGGGTATCCGCGAACACCTCGGGCAGTTCTCGCTGCACGTCCTCCTGGTGTTCGCGACTGGGCTGACTATCGGGTCCGAACGGGCGGTCGTGCCCGTCCTCGGCCGGGACGTGCTCGGCGTCGAGTCGCTGTTCGTGATCGGGTCGTTCGTCGTCTCGTTCGGCTTCGTCAAAGGACTCTTGAACCTCTACGCCGGCAAGTGGGGCGGCGAGTACGGCCGCAAGCCCGTGCTCGTCCTCGGGTGGGCGACTGCACTCCCGCTTCCCGTCATTCTCATCTTCGCGCCCAGTTGGGGCTGGATCACCGTCGGGAACGTCCTGCTGGGCATCAACCAGGCGCTGACCTGGAGTATGGCGATCAACGCCAAAATCGACATCGCGGGGCCGGATCAGCGCGGTCTCGCCGTCGGTATCGACGAGGCGTTCGGCTACACCGGCGTCGCCGTCGGGGCCTGGGTCACCGGCGTCATCGCGGCCCGGACGAGCCTCCGGCCAGAGCCGTTCTACTTCCTCGCAGCCGTCGTCGTGCTCGCGTTCCTCATCTCGATCTTCCTGATCAAAGAGACCGTCCAACTCGCAGAGGCGGAGGTCGACGACGAAGACCACCACGACGCGAACCTCCCGTTCGTCGACGTGCTGAAGCGCGCGACCTACGGCGACAAGACGCTGTTCGCGGCGGCACAGGCCGGCCACATCGAGAAGTTCGTCGATACGCTGTTCTGGCTCGCCGTCCCGCTGTATCTCACCAGCCAGGGGCTTGGAATCGCGGCAGTCGGGTTCGTCGTCGGCGTTCACAGCGCGATGTACTTCCTGCAGATTGCGACCGGCGGACTCGCCGACCGCATCGGCCGCCGACCACCTGTCCTCGCCGGAATGTTCCTCACTGGGGCTGGCGTCCTCGGGATGGTCCTCGTCGAGGGCTATCTCCCGTGGACCGTGCTCTCTGGTGTGTCCGGCCTCGGAATGGCGTTGCTCTACCCGAATCTGATGACCGTTCCCGGCGACGCCGCCCATCCGACGTGGCGCGCGACCGGGATGGGCGTCTACCGTATGTGGCGCGACTCGGGGTATGGCGTCGGTGCGATCCTTATCGGGCTCTCGATGGAGTTCGTGAACGCCGAGGCGGCGTTCTACATCATCGCCGCCCTGATGTTCGTCTCCGGGGCGGTCGTGTACGTCTGGATGGAAGAGACGCACCCCGACTTCGGAACCCACGAACCACCTGCGCCCGCGCCTGAGCAGGCGAGTCAGACGGTCGCACAAGACTAACGTTCGCGTTTGCAATTGATTCTGGGTACAGCGAAAGTGATATCGACGGTTTGTGCCTGTTCTGGAGAGAACTGACGACCGATTAGGTAACGGATTTCGAGAAGAGTCCGCCGTGTTCCGGCCGAACACGGTCGATGGCAAGGAAATGTAAACACCGTCCATCTGACTAATCGATCGAGCTCATAATTGACAAATTCCAGTCGCAAATGACGTCATTCAGTGTCTTGTCGTACGGTGAGTACGGGTGCATCGCTCGTGCGCAGGGTCCTCTCAGTGACGCTGCCAAGTAGATGGCGGCGTATCCCCGAGCGTCCGTGTGTTCCCATCGTAACGAGGTCGATTCCGTGAGCACTGACGAAATTGTTGATCACCTCGTGGGGTGTCCCGGACTGTATATGGGTAGTGAGAGAGACGTCGCGGTCAGATGCTTCTTCCGCAACTGCTTCAAGTACCTCGACCGCTTCATCACGTAGCGAGTCACCAATTGGCGGCAGTCCCGTCTCGCCTTCGATCACATAGAGCACGCGTACAGAGGCACCCGACCGTTCGGCAATGGATATTCCGTGTTCGACCGCAGCAGCAGCACCGGGGCTCCCGTCTGTCGGGATGAGAATTCTATCGTATCCCCCGCGCTCTCGACCGATCGCGTGTGGTGGCACTGCTAACACGGGATCGTTGCTCAACCGAATCACGCGCTCGGTGACGCTGCCGAGGAGGACCCGACTCAGCCCACGTCGCCCGTGCGTCCCCATAACGATGAGATCGATATCGTTCTCCGATGAATAGGACAGGATCGCTTCGTGCGGACGTCCGTGCTCGATGACTGATTGGGAGGAAAGGTCTGATTCCTGTTCGATGAGTTCCTCTAGTTTCGATATGGCGTCTTGAGCCTGTGCATCTGCCAGGCGTTCGGAACGCTCGGTATCACCAGTGACGCTGATGACGTGGATGGAAGCGTCGAATGTCTCTGCGATCACGAGTCCGTGACGAGCGGCGGCTTCGGCAGATGGACTTCCGTCGGTCGGAACGAGTATTCGGTCGTACATAGAGGAATCTTGGCGGCCATCTTACTATGTTCTTGTGTACCATACGTCGTGGACACGTGGTTTGTGTGGAAGACGTGTACCGAGGGTGGCTACGAAAGACGAGAACGAGCAAGTGAACCCAAATCACCGGCTGTGTTGCGACCGTATGGCTTCTGCCGATACCGCTGTTTCTCAAACGTATGGACGAACGACAGACCTCCAGCGCTTGCCAACCGCCCTGCGACCCGAACATAAGCGCTGCAAACCCTCGGAATCTGCCCCGACGAGGAACATCGCTGTCTGTTGATTTCGATGAGTGGAATGGGAGTCGCCGTACACGCGGGATGTCTCGGTGACGGCGAGAGCGATGCCGCCTTGACCACCGTGGTACTTCTTGATTAGGGTGGACGGGTCGAGGTCGAGATATCCGAAGATGAGATCCTGTTGTATCCCGAACTCAACGTTGGTGACTGGATTCTACCGGTGAAGTTGAAGGTATCGCCCGGAACACTACCGGGCGAGAATCTACTAGTAGGCCCGGTGGAACTAAAATAGAACGTTTTGGGCTTTAAACCAGTAAATACGACACAGATGCCGAACTCCGGGATTGGAGACACGACTCTGTGATAATTTTGAACACGGGTGAACTTTGAGCCGTTGATGTCGGTGACGTGACAACAAGACGCCAGGAATTCCGGGTTCACCAGCCACAGGCCTATCCGACTAGAGAGCCTACAATCGAAGATGGCAGATGACAAGAACAGCCGAGAGAAGCAAGCGCGGGACACCGATAGACGTCAGCGAGAGCGCGACGTTGCTGCAGAACTAGAGCGGGGGGACGAACCGGAGCCACCGGTAGAGGCAGAAGAGTTCGGCGATCTTGAGTCGGAACTCGAATCAGTTGAATTCCCGGCAACGGGGGCCCAGCTCATCGCTGCCGCCGGCGACCTCAAGGTTGAATCGGCCGACGGGAGCTACACGATCGAAGAACTCTTGCCGGCGACGGACGAGGAGACGTTCGATTCGCCCGTTGCCGTCAGTGTTGCAGTCCAGCGGCCGACCGTCGCCGCGGCCATGAAACGGGTTGTAGAAGCCAGCGAGACGCTCCCGAACGCGGATCTCCGTTGGTCACAGCGCAAAGCCTACGAAATGACGTTCAAGGAGCTCAAAGCCATTGACGCCGATGACGACGATGAAGGGATCCAGGCCATTAGCGATTGGATTATCGAACGCATTCGAGACAAAGAAAAACTTCCGGGATCCCGTGCTGTACGGCGACAAGCGGCCAAGTTCTGCCGGGCAAAGGGGTACCAAGTCCGCAACGATGAGTGGCTCGGGATATAGAGACAAACAATATGGAAGTGGCGTAAACTACCTCACCCTACTCCCTCGGCGCTCTGCGCCTCGGTCCTTGAGGGTGGGGCTTTGATGTGGACTCCCGGCAATCAGTCACCAGCAATAGGCCGGTAACTCTTGCCGCTCAACGTCCCACCAGTTATACGCAGGTCTACTTCTGCGTCTCCGTCCCCCGACGTGGGCGAGGAACGGAGTCTGTGTATTCGCTTCCGGGCGTAGCGTGCTCCGATATTCTTTGCTCCGTTATAATCCGCGTTCACTTCGTACCCGCATTTTTGGCACTTGAAGTGCTCTCCGTGGCGATTGTCCTCGTGTGTGAACCCACAGCCCGTCCGAGAACAGCGTTGGGACGTGTGGTTCGGCTCGACTTGCTCCACGGAGACTCCCTGTTCGGGGGCCTTGTAGGAGACGTACTCGAACAAGCGTCGGAACGCCCACACGTGGTGCCACTTCGCCTGCGGAAGTCGCTCACGAATGTCGGTCAAGTCCTCAAACACGATCACGTCGCAGTCGTGATCGACGGCTTCCGAGACGAGTTCGTTGGCGACTGTGTGAATGTACTGTTTCCGCCATGCTTCTTCGCGCTTGCCGAGCCGAACGAGCGCGTTGTGTGCGGCCTGCGTGCCGCGCTGTTGTATCTCTCCACGCCGTCTCTCGAACTCGCGGCACCAGTGGTCGTAGTCGTCTCCTTGCCAGAACGTACCGGTCGAAGAGACAGCGAGACTGTTGACGCCAAGGTCGATACCGAGGACCGTTTGGTCGGGGTGCTCGGTCTCTGTCGAAACCTCTGCGTCGTTACCGTCTGTCTGCCGAGTCGAAATGTGGAGGTAGAACTCGTCAGTCGCCGCGTCGTACCGAAGGGTACTCTCGCGGAACTCAAACTCCTCGGAGAGTACGTACTGCTCGTAGGGCGTCGGACTCTCTGCCGGGAGCACGAACGACGGTTCGACCCGGCTCTCAACTGTCGCCAGCGACACTTTGTTGCGGTAGAAGGTCGCGCTCCGCGTGTCGTAGTCCATCGTTTCGGCGGTGAACGTCGGGCAAGAGACGCGCTGACCCTTCTTCCAGCGTTCGACACACGCCTTGACGGCTTCGACAGCGCGGCGGATAGCGGCTTGGACGAGCTGTGCCTGTAGGTCCGTTTTCTCTCGGAGTTCGGAGTAGAGTGCGTCTCGAACCTGCCGTTTGTTGGTCTTGCACTCGGTGTATGAGGCGTCCGACCAACAGTAATCGGCAGTTCGGTTCGCACAGAACAGATATTGTTCGGCGGTTCTGTGGAGTGCGTCGCGTTGCTCGTCGGAAACGGCGAGTTTCACGACGACGGTTCGACGCACGTCCATATTTCAGAGAGTACATAACGGTACTTATGCGTTCGGGAGTCGGTGGGTCGCAGTATGCCGGTTGTATCACCGTGTCGGTTTCCTCTCCGGCCTACTCGCTCCCTCTGGTCGCTCCTTGAGGCCGGAGGCTCCACCTTGAGTTATGCTGAAATCCGATAACCAGGAGTGAGCAATACGCGCGCTTTATTCAGCGTGGACATCCAAACCTGACAGACATACAGCACCCCCGGCAGACACCATTCCCGGCCCGTCATCATCGATTTTCCCGGAAATACGCCGATAATGGGGCTCTCTGTGGACTACTCTGTCCAGACAATAGACCCAGTTGAAACTAGTTGAATTATTCACAATTAATTCTAGTAGCATATAAGAATGTACGCCCGGAACACTACCGGGCGATAAACTACTAGTAGGCTCGGTGGAAGTGCACGCGTGAGTCCATGCCGAACGAGGTCGTCTCGCCATTTTGAAATTCCGTCGCTTAGATCAACCTCTCTCCCCATCGTCTACATCGGGCGTAAACGAACTCCGCTCTACGTAGAGGAACTCGATGAGGAAGACTACAGCAAAGATTCCCACGATCCAGAGCAGAATCTCCACGTCAGTCTGATACAGGTGATAGAGAACAACCGGGAGTGCGACTCCTGTGCCGATCAGACCGAGTATTGGAATGAAGCGGTTCGAGCCCGTCTCGTCGGCAAGCACGATATTCGTGTAATTCGTGACTGCAAATGAGATCAGAAACGCCACTGATCCGAACTCAGTAATCTGTTTGAGAGTTCCCAGGGCTGCGAGTGCTGCCGTCAGACTACCGATAATTAGCAACGCGTAGACGGGGATTCCGTCACGGTTTCGGAACGAAAACACGCGCGGGAGTGCACCTTCTGTTGCAATCTTATGCACAAGCCGCGAGGTACCGAACAAGGTCGCGTTGATGCCCGACGAGGTGCTTTTCATTGCCGAAAGTATGACGAGAACAAACCCAGCACCCCCGAGAACGGGGATGTTGGAGACGGCCTCGGCCAGTGCGACCTCCTGATGGGCGAGGAGTTGCTCTGGCGTAAGGTGAAGTGTCGCCATAAACGAAACCGAGACGTAGATCAGCATCGCAATAGCGATGGCGGCGTACATCCCGATTGGCAACACCCGTTCCACGTTCTCGATGTCTTCGTAGTCATAGACCAGGAGTTGAAAGCCCTCGTAGGAGACGAAGATGATGGCGAATCCTGCGATGGGGCTGACGACGCCCTTGCTGAAGAAGTCGAGTGCTGCCACATTCCCATCATAAAAAATCACTCCGAGGGTTGCGAGCGACAGCAAAATGACGATTTTGATGTACACTGCGATATCTTCAAAGAGGCCAGTCTCGTTGACGCCCGTGAGGTTGAGACCGACGAATGTAGCGACAATCACGGTTGAGATAATCGGCCGCAGTAGTTGCGGGAGTTCGATCCCTGCGATGGCTCTCGCGGCAGTGAGCGTGTAGGCACCGAAGGCGAACGCGTACATCGCCATTACACCCACGTATCCGACGACGAGAACCCACCCCACGTACGCGGCGATAGTCGGGTTGCCGACGGTGTGCTCGACGAATGAAAAGACGCCACCGTGTTCCCCGAAGTGCAGCGTGAGTTTGAGATAGGAATAGGAAGTGAGGAGAGTGATGACGCCCGCAACGAGATACGATAATGGGACTGCATTACCGGCTTGCTGCATTGCGACGCCCAGTACAGCGTAGATTCCGCCCGAAACCATTCCGCCGACACCCATCGCAATGACCTCGAGGAGTCCGAGTTTCTCAGGACGACTGCGAGTCAGGAGAGAGCGGAGTGATTTCATAGGAGTCATAATTGAGACACACCGTTAGATTGTAACAAGCGTACTAGCCAAAAGCTTGTGAACTGATTAGTGGTGCTGTACACGGTTGCTTTTTCACTACACACGACGATACACTTTATCTTCCAAAATCGACGGGAGACATAAATACGGAAGACCTGTCTCAACGATAGACCATCCCGGAGCGACTCATATCATCAATAGATAGTATTAGTGACATACTCAAAATGTACGCCCGGAACACTAACGGCCGGCCTCATCCCGGGGCTGCGTGCCGCGTCGGCCGGGAAACCCTCGTGTCAGGCGGCCCGTCTTTGGGGCACGGACGTCCCATATGTCGCACACCCGGGTTCGCCGCCTCGTCATCGCTCCCGTGATGGGAGTACTCGGGCGGGGACTAAGGGTGCGCACCCGTATTACGAAGTCGACGCTCAAGGCCGTTCCGACTCAGCGCGCTACAGCGTGTATTCGGATTCGGTGAGTTGGACGTACTTGCCGTTGCGGAACGAGAACTTCGTGCGCTTGTAGGTCGTCACCAGTCGCGCCGCGCTGAAGCCCGCGCTGATGTTGCTCGTGTCGAACAGTCCGTAGCCCTCGCTGTTGTCGAGGAGTTTCCGGGCCGTCGAGAACGCCCAGTCCCAGTCGTCTGGGTCGTAATCGCGGACGACGTCAGCCATCGCGACGTTGCGGAGGATCTCGTCGCCGATGGCGTCCTTCCAGCGGTCGTTGTACGGCGAGAGATCTCCGGCGGCGGCGAGTTCGCCCGCGATCGCGCCGGTCCGGACGGCCGTGTGATCGCCGCCCTCGTGGAACGCCGAGGTCGACCCCATCGCGCCGCCGACGACGGCGATGCCCGCGTCGGTCGGCGAGTCGATCGGCCGCGTCGAGGAGATGGCGTACGTCTCGGTCCCACCGGACTTCCCGCGGTCCTCGACGAGGGGGAAATCCTCCGCTATGTCGTACTCGCCGCCGTACTCTTGTTCGAGGAGCCGGCGGATGTACTCGCGGCCCTGCGGGATCCGGTCGTCCTCGGGCTCTAAGAGCGGGTAGTCTTCGGGGTTCGCCAGGTCGTCGAGTTCCATCCCGATCGGCATCGTCAGGCCGATCCGCGCGACGTTGTCGTCGTTCGGGAAAATCCACGGGTAGGCGGTGTGGCCCGGCATATACCCCCACCAGAACTTGATCGCGCCCGCGACCTCCTCGAAGACGTCCGCGGGGAGGCGACGGTGTTCCTGGTAGGCGATGTGGTTCGTCTCCCGCGTCGAGAGGCGCTCGGTGACGTCGAACGGGAGATACTCGTCGAGCACGCCGGTCGTGACCTGTCGCTGCGGGCCGTCGGCGAGGATCAGAAAGTCGGCGCCGATGGCGTCGCCGCTCGCGAGTTCGACGCGGTGCCGCGGTCCGTCGCCGGTGTGATCGCTCTCGACGCCCCGAACTGAGACGCCGACCCGATAGGACGCTCCGGCGTCTTCCGCGCGGCCGCGGAGGAAGTCGTCGAAGCGCGCCCGCTGCATACAGAATCCGAAGTTGTCGTACGACGATTCGATCCCGGTCGACCGCAGCGTGATCGACTCGTTGGGCCCGATGAACTCCGCTCGATCCAACTCGCCGAGGACGACGTCGTCGGGCATCTCGTCGGGGTGGATGCCCATTATGTCGACCCAGTAGTCGAGGATGCCCGCGGCGTCCGTCGAGTCCGGTCCCAGTCGGTCCGGCCGATCCGCGCGCGGAACCCCCTTTTCGAGGACTACCGCGGACGCGCCGGCCGACGCGGCGGCGTGTCCGGCGGCCGACCCCGCAGGTCCCCCGCCGACGACTGCTACGTCGAATCGCTCCATATGGCTACAGCGACCCCGGTCCGGTATTATACTGTCGCTGTCGGGGGCGCAGAACAGATCCTGTCGAAGCGCGGGAGGTGGTCAGCGCCCGGTCGCGATCTGAAGCGAGTAGGCGATACATACCAGTCCGACGACCTGAGTCGTCCGGACGAGCAGGCGGATCACGTTCTGAAAGCGGATCGGGAGGACGCGGAACGCGATCAGCCCTTGGCCGGCGACAGCGAGCGTGTACGTCAGCCCGAAGAGGAGAATCATTCCGACAGAGAGCCACCGCATCGAGCGCTCGTCGTTCCGGCGGAGGCCGCGATACGCCTGATACCCGATATAGAGACCGAGGAGCGCCGAGAGTGTCGCTGCAGCGCCCGCCAGCAGGCCGATCGGGGAGCCGAGTCCGGCGACCGACATCAGAGCTTCCCCCACAGCCGCGTCAGTTGGTCGGCGACGTCGTCGCTCTCGCGTTCGATCTCCCACGACAACTCGCCGTCGCGGATCGTGACCTCGAAACGGTCGAGCCGAGAGGCATAGACCGTCTCGTGGTGTCCGTCCGACCGCGGTCGGGTCCGCTCGCCGACGAGGTCGGCCTCTGTCAGGCGGTCGAGCCGACGGTAGATCGACGACGTCGAGAGTTCACAGCGCGCTGCGAGTTCAGTGGCCGAACGCGGCGTCTCGCTCGTCGCGACGAGAATCGACCGCACGTGCTCGTCGTCGAGCAGCGCGACGACGGTTGCGAGGTCCACGTCGGCCATCTCACCCTCACGTATCATCCGACTCCGGCATAGATTCTGGGTCTCATACTGGATCGTCTCTGCGGTTGGTAGTCGGTCGGCTGTGGAACGCGACGAACCGGCGCTCGCCGTCACGACAGCGACGCTAGCCATCAGTCCCACCCCGAACGTCGCGGCCGAAGAGCACGTGGAATCCGACGCCGCCGGTCGAATAGACGAGGCTCACACCGGTCGCCTCCGGATCGTCGCTCAGATCGACGGTCGTCTCTGCACCGGCCGCGACCTCCCGAGTGCCGGTCCAGAGGTCGCGCTTTTCGATCTTCCCGGGCACAGACGGGCGGTCGAGGTCGTAATAGAGCCTGTCGGCGGGGACCGATTCGCCGGCCTCGTGACGGAACGTCACCGCGTCGGCGTCCGGATCGTAGGTCGCCCCCCACGTCACCTGCGGGAGGTCGTACTCGGGGGCGAGTTCGCGGTCGGAGCGAAGCGGGACCTGCGTCTCGACGGTCGCGACGCGCCCCTCGACCCGGACGTCGAACTCGTCGGCGCCGTCGACGAACCGGTAGTCGTCCTCGCGCAGTGCTGCTTCGAGAGCCGCGCTCGTCGGCGCCCGGCCGTCGGCGTAGTGATAGTGGACGACCTGATAGGCGGTGTCGTCGTCGAACCGAATCGCGTCGGCGAGCATCACCGGGCGGTCTGTCGGGTCGCGAACGCCCGTGTTGACGCCCAGATAGGGGTTGTCGCCCGCGGCCGCCGTGAGCCGATCGAAGGCGGCGTCGGCTTCGTGATACCGCTGTCGCTCGCCCGCTCCGGCATCGACGAGCGCTTCCAGGTTCGGGGCGTCGTGCTGGTACGCGCTCGTCCACACGATGGCGTCGTCGCCGATCGCGACCCGGCGGGGGACGTCAGACCGGACGAACGTCGCGTATCCGCGGTAGTCGCCGTCGCGTTCGTAGCCGGTGCCGGTGACGGTTCGTGTGACCTCGGCGCGGTCGAACGACGCCTCGACGACGACACCGAAGTTCGACCCGACGAATCGGTCGTAGTTCTCGAAGCCGATGCCGAAGGCGTCCAGTGCGGCTCTGGCGTGGGCCTGCCGTCCGACGAACTTTTCGGGAGCCTCCGGACGAAGCGCGGTCGAACCCAGCGCGGTGAAGTGGTACGGATCGGCCGAGGAGTCGACGCTCGACGGCGCCGGCAACCACTTTCGGTATCCGGGGTCGCCTGCTGGCGGGACGCCGACGCGGCCGTAGCGCTGGTCGCCGCCGAGTGGCGGGAGACTGGACAGACAGCCAGCCGTCAGTGTCGAGAGGGACACCGCGAGTGCCGCGCCGCCGCCGGAGAGCAACTGCCGTCGCGTTCGATCGGTGGAGGGCCGAGAGTCGGGGGACATACTGCAGTCCGTCCGACGGTCGGCTCATCCGTATAAACCCGACATCGACCGCGGAGGGGCGCAGGCCGTCGATAGATTTTTGTACAACTTCGCACTCCCCAGGGAATCGAACTTCCCGGTGGGACACCGGCCGCACCGAAACGAGGCGGAGTCTCGATTCTCCCTCTGCGGCTAGCCGTCATGCTTTTCTAACCACCGCGCTCACGGTGAAATAGTATGGATTCCGATTCGTATCGCGAGCGGCTCTACGACGTGTTCGCCGATCCGAATCGGGAGACTGAAGAGAAGATCACGCGCGCGCTCGAAATCGGATCCGATTACCTCGACCTTCCTATCGGATTTCTTACTAGAATCGAAGATGGAATGCAGGAGATCGTCCAGGCGACGGGCGACCACCAACTCATCCAGCCGGGCGAACAGTGCCCACTCCGGGACGCCTACTGTAAGCGAACGATCGAACTCGAGAGCCCGTTCGCGACGCACGACGCGGCCGCGTCCTCTATCGACGAGCAAGCGATCCAGACGTTCGGGTTGGGCACGTACATCGGCGCCAAAGTCGTCGTGAACGACGAGATCTACGGTACGGTCTGCTTTGCCGCCGACGACGAGCGCGAGGAACCGTTCTCGGAAGCCGAGGAGGTCTTTCAGGAACTCCTGGCGAAACTCGTCAGTAGCGAACTGGAACGGGACGCCTACGAGCGCGAAATCGAGAAGCAAAACGAACGGTTGCGACGCGAGAAACGCCGGTTCGAGGGGATCGCCGAAACGAGCTTCGACATCCTGTTTCGGCTCGACCTCGACGCCAGATTCACCTACGTGTCCGCGGCCGTCGAGCGGATCTTGGGCTACGACCCCGACGAGTTGGTCGGCGAACCCTTCGTCGATTTTATGACGGAATCGTCGGTCGAGGAGGCGGTGGCGGGCTACGTAGACGTCCTCGACGAACAGGGGGTCGCGCGGATGGAACTGGACTTCCTCGATCAGTCGGGTACTGTCGTCGTCATCGAGGTCAACGCGACGCCGGTGACGGCCGGAGGCGAGGTCGTCGGGATCCAGGGCGTCGGTCGGGACGTCACAGATCGGAAAGAGCGCGAGCAGGAACTACGCGTCAAAAACCGAGCGATGGAGGAGGCGCAGGTCGGTATCTCGATCGCGGACGTGCGCAAGCCGGACAACCCGCTCGTCTACGTGAACCGCGGGTTCGAGCGCGTGACGGGATATTCGGCCGCGGAGGCGACCGGCCAAAGCTGTCGGTTTCTCCAGGGGGAGGCGACGGACCCAGACGCGGTGAGTCGCCTCCGGTCGGCGATCGACGTGGGCGACCCAGTGACGGTGGAGCTCATCAACTACCGGAAGGACGGGACCCCCTTCTGGAATCAGGTCCGCCTCGCGCCCGTCGAAGACGACGGGGGGACGCTCTCGCACTATCTCGGGTTCCAGAACGACGTCACAGAGCGTAAGCGAACCGAGGAACTGATCCAACTCCTCAATCGGGTGCTCCGGCACAATCTGCGCAACGACCTGAACGCGATCCTGGGATGGAACGGCGAGCGACAGCGTTCGATGGAGACCGGGACCGACGCCGAAGACCGAATCCAGCACATCGCACAGGAACTGGTCGAGTTGTCCGATCGCGCCCGCGAACTGGAACAGTACGCACGCGGCGACCGTGACCCCCGGCGGCTCGCCCCCGACGCGCTCGTCGCGGCGGTCCTCGAAAGTCACCGAGACGCCTTCGCTGGAGCGACGATCGAACGAACGATCCGAACGAGTACAGACATCTGTGCCGGCCCGGAGCTACGGCGGGCCGTCTCGGAACTCGTCGAGAACGCCATCAAGCACGACCCGTCGCCCACTCCGCGGGTGGCGATCGACGTCGTCGACGACGGCGACTGGATCGAACTCACGGTCAGGGACGACGGTCCCGGAATCGACGAGATGGAAGCGGGGGTCATCGCCTCTGGAAACGAAACCGCACTGCAACACGGCTCAGGCTTGGGACTGTGGCTCGTCAACTGGATCGTGACGCGCTACGGCGGGTCGTTCCGGATCGGCGCCGACGACGACGGTGGCACGACGGCGACGATCCGACTGCCCGGTATCGACGCGGACGAATCGGTGGCGTCGGTCGCCCGCCGGCCGACCGTGCTCTTCCGGTAGACGGAGCGGTCACGGCAGCGAACAGCAGACCGAACCGGAGGAGCTACGAGAGTGGCGTCGGGGGCGGTTTTGATACTGTCCCGACACGTCTGTGTACGTATGGCCCCCGACGCCGACCGCCCGGTCGAAGCGGACAGTGGCCCGTCCGTGCCGGCGTACGGCCCTATCGACGCCGTCCTCGGATACGCGCTGTTCTACGTCGTCGTCGACCGCGTCACTCCGAGCGTCACTGCAGTCCTCGCGGACATCTTATCCGTCGCACCGTCGACTATCGGATTCGGGCTCGCAGCCGCGCTCTGGTTCGTGCTGGTGGTTACGGTGCTCGATCAGTCGCGGCGACAGTTGGCGGCGCTCGGCGTCGGGACGGCGGACGCAGTCCGTCACGAGGCAACACAGCGCGGCACGCTCTCGGAACCGCAAACGGAGTTCTATCTCGCAGCGCTGCTCGTCGGCGGGGTCGTCGCCGCCTGGACCTTCGATACCGCGATGACAACTATTCCCTCCCTCGTCCGGGTCGTTTCGACGGCCGATCCCGGTGGCTTCGTGATTCGGGCGTTCCTGGAGACGGTCGTCTTCTTCGTCGCGTTCGGAACCGCGACCCGGGCACTCGATCGATTGCTCGTGGGCGCGATCCGACAGTGGCTCGCGGCGTGACCCCGCCCGCTGTGTGACCGCGTGATCGTCCCCTACTCGGCGTCGGCAACGCGAACGTCGGGATCGTGGCTCTGGCCGAGGTGTTTGCGCAGGAACGCGGCCCCGTGATCGACCTTCGAGTCGGCGTCGACGTCGAGTTCGTTCTCGTAGACGACCCACTCGACGCCCGTGTCGCGAGCGGCGGCGAAGATCCGTTCCATATCGAGGACGCCCTCCCCGTGCGGCGCGTCTTCGAAGGCTCCGAAGCGTCCGGTGGGTGCAACGTCTCGCAGGTGCAGTAGTTCGAGTCGATCACCGAACATCGGAAACGCGGAGACGGGATCGAACCCGGCGGCACGGATCTCGCCGACCTCGACTTCGAAGAAGAGGTCCGCAGTCTCCGTCTGCGTGATCAGATTCCAGAGGCCGGTGTTGGTGGCTTTCGGCTGGCGACCCGCGCGGAGTGCACGGCTGGCCGCCATCGTCGCGGCGTTCTCGACGCCGGGAGGCAACGGTGCTGCGTCCGTGATCGTCTCCACGACGTCCGGCAGCAGCGGCCAGAGGTAGTGCCGGACGTTGTGTATGCCGAGATCGATGCCGTAGTCGTCTAACTCCACCGAGGCGTCGCGGAGTCGCTGGGCGAGCGATTGGACCGCGTTCCGCGATCTGAGGTGTCCGAACGAGATGTGCGGCACGATCAATCGGTCACACCCGATCGTCGAGCAGCGGTCGAGGAGGTCGTTTTCGCCTGTCAGGGCCGCCTCGACGAGCGGGAGTTCGGCGTGGACGCCGACGGGGACGGTTCCGGTCTCGCTGAGGGCGGTCGCGACCGCCTCTGGCGGTTCCTCCCGGAAGCGGTGGGCGAATTCGACGCCCTCGTAGCCGGCCGCCGCGGCCCGGCGAACGATGTCCGGGAGCGAATCGTCGAGCGTCCGTACGCTGTAGAGTTGCAACGCTGGTCGAGGTATGTCGGTCACAGTTTCTGTAGTTCGCTGGCGCGTGTATTGTTATAGAACGCATATTTCCTCACTAATCGGCCAATAGCCGCGAGTCATGCCGCGTTCTACCGGCAGTGGAGTCGGATGCGAGTGATGTTAGCTATCGGAACCAACTCGGTTCGGTCTCTGGATCCCGTGATCGGTCCTGACAACTAAAATGCAAATATCCGCGCTGCCGAGCGCTGCGACTATCAGGCCCCTACTATTTCGCGAACAGTATCAAGCCCGGTCAACGTCCATAGTGCCGGTTACCTCGTAGACGCCGAACAGCTCTGTCTCTGTGATCTGTGCGGTTATCTCGTCGCCCTCGCTGATGTCCTCGTCTTCGACGTCCGCAACGACAGTGACCGCCTCGATTGGGTCCCGCCTCACGAACGCCCATATGAGTTCCAACAGCGAGGGATGGCCACCGCGGCGACAGACCAGGACGCCACGCGATGCAGCCAGTTCCTCTAAGGCAGGTTCGAGATCGTGCTCGGCGAGTTCGTCTGGTGGAATGACGCGCAGTACGTCGCCGTGAAACGTCTCTGACACAGCGGCAGTCTGTGGCGAAGCAGGAAGGCGGTGTCGGTCGATCTCCGAGTGCTGATGCTGTCTGCCAGACGTCCGTGACGTATTGCGGTACCCCAGAGTTGTCTCGGGAGCGCCGGACGTTGTTGCCAGTGGCCACGTGCCGCTCCGCCGCAGGCCCGACAGGAAGCGTGAGTGATCTCAATAGTCCTGCACCTCAGCAGTATTGCACCAGTTCCTCGTACGCACGCTCGGCGGCCCGGTCGGGCTCGTGCGGGTACGTGTACAGTTCGGCGGTGACGAACCCGTCGTAGCCGACATCGTCCAGCGCGTCGAAGATGGCCCGGAAGTCGAGGTCGCCCTCGCCGGGGATCCGGTGGTAGTGCTTGCCCCGGCGGCCGCCGACGATGTCCTCTACGTGCACGCCGGTGATGTGGCCAGCGCTCCGGTGTATGGTCTCGGTGAGGTCCTCGCCGTACACGGCCGCGTGTCCGACGTCGAGGTTGACGCCCAGCGACTCGCGGCCGACGTCGTCTATCAGGGCTAACACCTCGTCGGTGCACTCGACGAGTAGTTCCGGTTCGAACTCGATGCCGACGTCGATACCCCGCGGCTCCGCGTAGTCGAGGATCTCGTGGAGCGACGCGCGAAGTGTCTCTTGCGCCCGTTTCGGCGGGTTGCCCGCGAGCGGTCGGCCGGTCGCGAGACAGACCGCGGGCGACCCCACCGCCTCCGCGAGGTCGATGGCGCGGTGCGTGTACTCGATGCGCCACTGGCGGGCCGCTTCGTCGTCGGTGATGACGCTCGGCTCGAAGAACGCCGAGGGCGGCGCGTCGTCGTAGTAGCCCATCGCCGTGTTCGCGTTGACGTTTGCCACCGACAGGCCTGTCTCCGCGAGGGCGTCGCGCAGCGCGCGCTCGTCGTGGCCGTCGAACGTCGGGAAGTAGGCGTGGGGGTCGTCGCCAAGGATCTCGACGCCAGCGTAGCCGTGGTCGCCGATGCGTCGAACCGCCTCCGGAAGTCCGTATTCGGAATAGGCGTTCGTCGAGAAGGCCAACTCGACCATCACTGCCCCCCTCTGCGCCTGCCGGGGCGGCCGGCAGCTACGGTTCGTCGTCGGTGCGTCGTCGTCGATTCGAATCCGGCTCGGTGAATCGTGTGTCTCTGATGCATACGTGTCATCATCCTCCTTACGAGACGGCGAACAGTTGTGACAGTCCGACTGCGGGACCGACGAACGCGATCGCGACCAGCGCCCATCCGGCGCCAGCGACGGCCGCGACCGCCGCATCGAGCGGCACGAGCGCGAGCACGCACGTCCCGATGACCGGGCCGACCGTCTCCGGCGACGGGTCACGGTAGGCCCGTGCGAGCGCTCGCCCCGTCACGACGAGAAACGCGGCCGCGAGTACGATGCCGACGCCGGCAGCGAGTCCGTGGGCGGTGAGGCCGACAGTCGCGAGGAGGGTCACCGCGACCGTCCCGGCGACTCCGGCGGCGCCGCCAGCGACCACCACCGACCGCCGCGACGCCCCGGTCGTCTCCGTTGCGGCCACCAGCGTCACGCCCGCGACGTACGTGGCGAGCACGACCGGGATACCGAGCGCCCACAGGGGCAGCGACGCGACCGTCGCGTCTGTAGCCGTCGTCCCGAACAGGACGTTCAGTCCGCGGGCCGCGCCCATCGCTAGGAAGCCCGCCGGTCCGCCCTTCAGCACGCCGTCGTACGCGACGACCGCCGCTGCGACCGCGAGTGCCCCGATTCCGGCAGTAGCGCCGGCTGCAGCGACTGCGAGGAGCACCGCACAGAGCAGCAACGCGGCTCCGAAAACACCGGCCGTCGGGCGCGACACCCGACCGGCAGGGATCGGTCGCTCCGGACGCTCCTCCGCGTCGACGGGGGCGTCGAAAAAGTCGTTGAGGGCCGTCCCAGCGGCGTAGAGCAGCACCGAAGCGGCGGCCACGCCGGCGACGGCCGGGACCGTGGCCGTCCCGCCCGCGGCGACGGCGAGTGCGGCCCCGGCTATCACGTCCGGCGGCGCAGTGAAGAGGTTCGGAACGCGAACTAACTCGGCGTACGCGGCCACAGTGCGTCGCACCCGGCGTGTGCCGCGTCGGGAGTGAGCCATCGTCCGATCAGATCCACCCGTGCTCGTCGAGATACTCGTACGCCTCGCGCGCCGTCTCAGCCGCGGTCTCCTGATACGGGTATAGCTCGACGGTGACGAATCCATCGTAGCCCGTCTCCGCGACGGCTTCGAGAAAGCCGTCGATGTCCATCGCGCCGTCGCCCAGTTGGGTGTGCTCGTGCGTGCGGTCGGCCGGAATGTCCTCTACGTGGTAGTGGGGCGTCTGATCGACGACCCGGCCGACGGCCTCGGCGGGATCCTCGCCGACGCAAAAGAGGTGCCCCGCATCGAAGTTGCAGCCGACCGCTTCCGAGTCGACACGGTCTGCGATGTCGAGATACTGGTCTGTCGTCTCGATCAGCAGGTCCGGCTCGGGTTCGATCAGCACGTCGACGTCGAGGGGTTCGGCGATCTGCACGATCGACCGCATACTCTCTCTGAACGTCTCCATCGCCCACTCGTAAGACCGGTCTGCAGGGACGGGGCCGCCCGGCTGGATCGAAATCGAGTCGGCTCCGATGGCGTCGGCCAGACGGAGCGACTCGTGCGTGTAGTCGATGCGCTGCTGGCGGTACTGGGGATCGGTCTCGACGTAGGAAGGGTGTTGAAAGCCCTCCGCAGTCATCATAAACGCGTTACAGTTGCTTATCTCGAGGCCCGTATCGTCGAGCACGTTCTCGACCGCGGCGATGTCCGCTTGGTCCGTGTCTGCGGGGTGAAGGTGCGACGCGCCGAGCAGGAGTTCCACCCCGTCGTACCCGATGTCGGCCAGAATCTCGACGGTTTCGAGCTGATCGTACGCCTGGAACGCGTTGGCTGAGAATGCAAATTGCATCGGCTCTCAGGGCTCGTAATCGAAGTTGGGCGACTGGTCGAAGAACGCGTATGGGTTCTCGAAGACGACCGTGCGGACCGCCTCGCGGTCCCAGCCGCGGTCGAGCATCTTGTCGCGGGCCTTCGGCACCGCCAGCGGGTCCGAAGGGTCCCAGTCGGCCGCGCTGTTGAGTATCATCCTGTCGGTGCCGTACTCCTCGAGCAGGTCGATGGCCTTCTCGTCCGCAATTTTGCCCGGATAGAGGGTGAATCCGATCCAGCAGTCGGTCTGCAGACTGGTGTCGATCGTGTTCTCGGTGTTGTGGTCGATGATGATCCGTTCCTCGGTGACGTCTTCTTCTTGGATCATCTCGACGAGCCGCTCGGTCCCATCCGGCTTGTTCTCGTGGGGCGTGTGGACGATGACGGGGAGTTCGCGTTCCTCGGCCATCCGGAGCTGCTTGCGGAACGCGTACTCCTCGGCGTCCGTCCCCTGATCGAGCCCGATCTCGCCGACGCCGACCACGTTCTCGCGGTCGAGGAACTCGGGGAGCCGTTTCATCACTTCCTCGGCCATCTCGGGGTAGTTCGCCTCCTTGGGTTCGAGCCCGAGGGTGACGTAGTGGTCCATCCCGGCCGCGCGCTCGGCGCGCTCGGTCTCGAAGTCGGTGATGTGCTCGAAGTAGTCGAAGAACGAGCCCGCGTGACGTTTGTCCGTCCCGCTCCAGAATGCCGGTTCGATGCAGCACTCGATTCCCGCCCGCCGGGCTCGGCGGTAGTCTTCGCTTGACCGTGATACCATATGCATGTGGGGGTCGATCACGCGCATCGATTCAGCAATCAGGTAGTTCTCACTTCGTTATGAGTCTCCTACTATCGGCTTCAAAAGCTGAAAACCGCGGTTAAACGGTCAAATAAGCCCTCTCAGACCCGTTTGACCGAGTGTCGCCCTCCCAGCGGTACCTGTCTCGTTCAGGCGTGTCATAACAATGTCGCTAGTTCGACACGGAGTACCTACGCCAATGACAAGCACAGGTGTTTGGCTGATCGGCGCGCGCGGAAACGTCGCGACCACCGCGATAGCAGGCGCGCGCGCACTGGCCCGCGGCGAAACGGACACGACTGGCCTGGTGACGGCCCGGGAGCCGTACTCGCGACTGGCGCTCCCCGACGTCGGAGAGTTCGTCTTCGGCGGCCACGACATCAGAGAGCAGAGCCTCTTGGAGTCGGCGCGAGATCTCTCCGAGAACGGCGTCCCATCTCCGGAAATCGTCGACACAGTGGCCGAGGACCTCCGCCACATCGACAGACGGATCGAGACGGGAACGGCGCTGAACTGCGGGGCGGCCGTCGACGACCTCGCCAGCCAGGGCTCGCTGGACGAACGGCTTCCGGTGGGCGAGGTCGTCGACCGCATCCGAGACGACTACCGGGCGTTCCGTCGGGAGCACGACCTCGATCGTGTGGTGGTAGTGAACGTCGCCTCGACCGAACCGCCGCTGGAGGAGCCGGACCGATACGACACGCTCGATGCGTTCGAGCGGGCGATCGCCGGAAACGACCGCGACCTCCCCGCGAGCGCACTCTACGCGTACGCCGCGATCGTCGACGGACACCCCTACGTCAACTTCACGCCGAGCACTGGCTCGGCACTCGGCGGCCTCCGGGAACTCGCCAACGATCGGGACGTTCCGCACACGGGACGGGACGCCAAGACGGGTGAGACTCTCGTGAAGTCGGCACTCGCGCCGATGTTCGGCGGGCGGAACCTCCACGTGCGGTCCTGGGAGGGCCACAACGTCCTCGGCAACGACGACGGTCAGGTCCTCGAAGACGAGGCCAACAAGGCCGGAAAATTAGCGAGCAAGGGTGGCGTGCTCGACTCCATCCTGCCCGATATCGAGCACAACCGGGTCCGAATCGACTACACACCGTCGCTGGGGGACTGGAAGACCGCCTGGGACTACGTCCACTTCGAGGGCTTCCTGAACACCGAAATGAAGATGCAGTTCACCTGGGAGGGCTCGGACTCGGCACTCGCCGCTCCGCTCGTGCTCGACCTCGTTCGCTTGCTCGCCCACGCCGACGAGCGCGGCGAAGGGGGGCTCCAGCGACATCTCGCGTCGTTCTTCAAGGCCCCGATCGGCGTCGACGAACACGACCTCTCGCGACAGTTCGCGCTGCTCGACGCGTACGTCGACCGCCACTCGATGGAGGCGGCTGTCGAATGACCGTCTCCGACGGGCCGGCCGCGGACCGGCGCGTCGTCGTCCTCGACGTCGTCGGTCTCCAGTCTGACCACCTCGGCAGTGGCCACGCGCCGAATCTGACCGGGTTGCTCGATGAGGAGCACACGGCCGACCTCCGGCCTCCGTTTCCCGCAGTCACGGTCCCGGCCCAGACGACGCTCGCGACCGGACGCTCGCCGGCGGCCCACGGCGACGTGGCGAACGGCGAGTACGACCGCGACGCGGACGCGGTGGCCTTCTGGGAGCGCGACCGAGGTGATCGCACTCGGATTTGGGAAGCCGCCGCCGACGCCGGTCTCACCACCGGCGCGCTGTTCTTCCAGCACCTCGTCGGGACGAACGCCGACGTGTCGGTAACGCCGTCGCCGATCGAAGACGAGGACAACAACATACTCGAGATGAACTGCTGGACCAATCCTGACGGCTTGTACGACGATCTGGAGGCCGAATACGGCCACTTCCCGCTCCACAACTACTGGGGGCCGGCCGCGAACGAGCGAAGCAGCGAGTGGATCCTGACCGCCGCGCGCGAGGCAATCGAACGGTTCGACCCCGACCTACTCTGGGTGTACGTCCCGCACCTCGACTACGACGCGCAGCGGCACGGTCCCGACGCGCCCGAGACCGACGCGGCGCTCGAAACTGTCGACGAACTCCTCGGGTCGTTTCTATCGTTCCTCCGTGCGGACGAGCGCTGGCAGGAGACAGTCGTGAACGTCGTCAGCGAGTACGGGTTCCACTCGGTCGATACGCCGGTGTTCCCCAACCGCGCGCTTCGACAAGCGGGGCTACTTTCGGTGACCGACGACGGCCACGGCGGCGAGGAGGTCGATCTCTCACGCTCGGCAGCCTTCGCGATGGTCGACCACCAAGTCGCGCACGTGTACGCCGACGCTGACGTGGTCGCCGCCGCCCGCGAGACGCTCGAAGCGCTCGACGGCGTGGCCCAGGTGCTGGACGATGACGGAACGGCGGCGCGGGGTATCGACCATGCGAACGCGGGCGACCTCGTGTTAGTCGCCGAACCGGACGCCTGGTTCCAGTATTACTGGTGGGACGCCAACGAGGCGGCCCCATCGTACGCCACGGATATGGACATCCACGCCAAGCCCGGCTTCGACCCCTGCGAGCTCTTCGTCGGCGATGCTGGACTGGCCTCGCTCGACCCGACACAGATCGGCGGCTCACACGGCTGCGTCGACGAGGAGACGCGAGGAGTGTACGGGATCGGCGGCCCTGCCGCTCCGGAGACGTTGTCACCCGACGGACCGGTCGACGCGCGGGCCGTGGCGCCGACGATCGCGACGCTTCTCGGGGTCGAAGAGCGGCTGGAGATGGACTTCGAGGCGGCATCGCTGCTGTCTGGCGTCCGGTCGACTTCGGACTGACGCGTAGCGAGCGGAAGCCCGGGAGGATATCGAAGCGCCCCCTCCTGCAGAGAGTGACCAGAAAACCCGCACTGATTCGGATCCCGGCCGAGTGCGCCCCCGTCTGTCAGCGTTGAGGCGGCACCTACGTCACGTCTCCGTCTATCGCCGCGGGTCACACCGATAGACGGCGTAAACGTGGACTGATGCAGCGGCTGTCCGCGATTCGGCGCGCGTGGAGCATCGAAGCGGCAGTGTATCTAACCGTCCTTGCACCTGTGGTCGGCGCAGCGGCGATCGCCCTCTGAAAAGGGATGCTGAACGATTCGAAAGCAGAGTTAGAGACGCATCTCCCAGGGACCGCTGAGCGCTACTGGATCGCCTGTCAGAACGAGTCTACAGATTGACCGCAGAGCCTGCTGTCAGAGACGGTAGGTGGTCAGTGCGTTTTGAGACGTTGGTCAATCTGATACGTCACTGTCATCCACCAGAGACGATACGACGAGTCGCTTGGTTCCACGCCGAAGAAGACCGCTGGCGGCGGGTTGTGAGATGTCCAGATCAGCGGCGACCTCGCTGAGCGTTGCGTTCCGTGGTTCTTCGAAATACCCTGTCTCCAATGCAACGAGCAGTGCTTCTCGTTGGCTATCGGTCAACCCCGCGTCTTTGGTGCCCAGACTATCGTATTCGTTCACGCGCAGTAAGTCGATGTCGATGTCGTGCTGTTGTGCATAGTTCCAGAGATGGGTCAGGTTCGTTCGTTCGGGCACCCATATCGTGAATATCCAAGCCTGTCCCTCGTTCTCCATTTCGAGTGTGACACCATTCGCGGTCGAAATAACTGACGAGAGGATTTTCGCTTCGTCCGTGTACTCGAAGCTATAGATGGCTTCCTCGTCTCTGGTTTCGATAACGCGTTCGAATTCGCCGACGGTGTTATCGCTCCGCAGTCCGTCTTCAAACTGCGAGAAGTCAGACGACTCTATACGATAGAAGAACTTCCCCGATGTGGGATCAGTCCCCGCCTCTGACACCGATTTGACTTTCGCGCTTCGGTCGTGGTTGACTGTCTCTGTGAGCACTATGTCAGGGTGCTCGACTCTGACGACCGCTTTAATATCGGTCATTGATATCGGCCATTGTTCTGTAGGTGCGTATTTGTTGTATGGTTCTGCAATCAATGAGTTTTGAGATATCCGACGAAGAAGTACACTGCGATGTTTGCTATCGGAGTCGTAGTTGTGGGCGTGTGGTGTGTTAAGTGAGCCGGTTAGTCGAGGTTGGTTGACACGATAAATACTGTTTCGAGTGCCTACTCCTCGTACACGGTAGTCAGAAGATGAATCCCACTCAGAACTCGATCCAATCCACCTGGACCGGGTGGTTCACCGCATTCGTTCGCAGCTACGCCGGCGTTTCGACGCCGTGGCTGAACAGCTTCGCCCAGATACGCTCAATCCGACCGGCGACGGACGTCGAGGGAGATCCGGCGGGGAGATAGAAGTTTGGTTCGGTCTCTCTGCCTCGATCGTCAGTAGGGTTTCTCTGCGTCATACAATTGAACGAAGGGCCCGTAACCGCATTGTTCTGTAGCTTAACGGTATAACCGATTTATACCGGGGGTAGAAGGGTTGTGTCCTGACGGGTGGCCGACGAATCGGCTGCTCTGGACATATGAAAGGACGACGCACTAAGACAAACAGTACACTCGACGGGTAACAGATTACGTCATAGAAAACAACTATGGGACCGCTGAGCCAGCGCACTATTCGCTACCGAAGCCATCCGCTCTGTCGATGTCGTCGTCATTATTCCAGATCCTCGAATCTCTCGCGTCTGTTTTCGAGCCGCTGCAGTTCGTCGCTGAAATCGTAGTGCTGTCTGATCGTCTCCGGCGTCGCGTCCACCCGCTCTGAGACGTCCTCCGGCGAGATTCCGCACTCTCGCATATTCGAAATCGCGCCGGTTCGGACCTTGTGCGGTGACTTCACCGACGGACAGCCACTCTCGTGGCCGTGCTCTCGGTACTCGCACGTCTCCGGGTTCTTATCGTGCGGACACGGCCCGACCAGACACGGCTGCGTCAGCCGGTACATCCAGCGTCTGACACACGTGTTCGTCGGCCGCCCGTGCGTCGACGTCAGCAACGGCCGCCGGCCGTTCTCGTCGATCTGCTCGGTCCGCTTCTTGTCGATGTAATCCTGCAGGACGCGCACCTCGTCGTCCGTCAGCGAGACGATGCGCTCGCTCTTCGATTTGTTCTTCAGGGGCGTACCCGACTCCGGCCGATGGATCATATACAGGTGCGGCCCGATCTCCTCGGGCACATTCTCGGTACGCTCGCCGATCATCCGGAGCCGCTCTTTGTCGATCTCGCCGTCGAACGAACAGTCCTCGACGTCGATCGCCCGCAGATCACCCAACCGGAACGCGAACCGCCACATCAGCAGCATCGTGACGTGCCGTCGGCCCGCGTACTCGAAGCGCTCCAGATACTCCAGGATCTCTCGCGCTCGCTCCGGCGGCAGTTTCTCCACGTTCGTCTGGTCGTCGGCCGAAGCGGTCGGCTTCAGCAGCTGCACCCGATCCGGCATCGCCGGCTCGGTCGCCTCGATCGCGACGAGGAACTCGAAGAACTTCTTCAGCGTCCCGAACTCGTTGTTCAGCGTCGTCCGGTTACACGTCTGCTGGCGGTACGCGAGGTACTCCTGCAGATCGCGGCCGCCGACCACGTTGAGGTTCAGGATGTCTTCGTGTTCGAGCCAGCGCACGAACCGCATCAACCGGTCGTGATACGTCCGCAGCGTCTGCTCTGTCGAGTCCGACTGCCGCCGCTCGATGAACCGCTCGACAGCGTCCCGCGGCGTGATCGGACTCAGATCGCGACTGCCCGAGCGCGACTCAGCCATCGTCGCGTCCTCCCAGCCCGCGACCGTCGGTTACCCCCGTAACGTCGGTCGCGAACTCGTGTAGGTGGAACTGCGCGACGTCGTGGTAGGCGTCGTCGGCGCGAGTGCGGACGCTACTCCAGCGTTCGCCCATCAGTCCGCGCCTCCGGTCACGTCGCCGCTGTCGGCGTCCATCAGCCGGCCGGCAAGCCCACCTTGCGGGCGCGGCCCGCGCTTCGACTCCCGACGGACCGGCTCGTCGAACTCCGAATCACAATCGGAGCAGCGCCAGCGGCCGTCGCCGTCGTCGAGCTTCGAGACGGCCTTCTCGGGACTGCGCCGGAAGATGTTCGCCGACGAGTCGCAGTTCGGGCAGGCGAGCACCTCAGTCACTGGCAGACACCCCCGCTGCCGCAGATTCAGCCTCTCGCCGGAGTCGCCGCGTGAGATAGCGGAACAGCTCCAGGCCGAGTACGATCACCACGGCGATCACGAAGAGCCCGCCGAGGGCCATTCCCGCGAATCCGGACCACGAGGCCGACGCGAGCACGGCCACGATCGCGCCGTAGCCGGCCAGGTGCGCGAGCACGTCGTCGTCAGTCATCCGCCGACACCTCCGCGGTCGGCGTCGCTTCGGTCATCAGTTCGCTGTCGGGCGCAGACAGCGCACTGAGGACTTTTTGCTTCGTGTAGTCCGATGGGTCGTAGTCTTCGAGAACGTCCAGCAGCGCCAACTGCGGGCGGTCGCTCGCCGCGTGCTCGCTGAGGTCGTCGAGGATCGCACAGACTGCGTTCGCGACGTCGTCCTCGCTCGCGACCCGCGAACTGTGGCGCTTCGCCAGCGGGACCACCGCGGCCTGCCACGCCGCGATCGAGCCGCTGAGTCGGAGGTCCCACTCGCTCTCGTCTTCGGGCTCGTACTCGGCTTCCGCGTCGCTCAGCGTCTCGGTGACGAAGCGCGCGACGTTCGCGTGGGCGAGCTGTGCGCCGCCGCTGCGGAAGACGGCCGCGTGTTCGTCGAGCCAGTCGGCGTCGACGTCCAGCGTAGCTTCGAGGTCGACCGTGACGGTCGTCTCGATCGCGACGCCGTCGCGTTCCGTCTCGGTGGTCGTCAGCGCGGGGCCAGACGCACGGAGCGTGAGCGCGTCGTCGGTCATTCGGTGCCTCCGCGGTCTTCGAGATTCGTCTCGACGCGCTGGGCGACGCGATCGCGGATGTTCTCCTCGACGTGCTCGCTCAGGTAGACGCCGTGTTCGTGGGAGATCTGTTCGATGACCTCCGCCGCGACCGCGTGCGGCGTCACCTCGCCGCGTCGCATCTCGACGAGCTCTTCGTCGACGTAGAACTCGTCGAGGGTGTCGTAGAGGGCCTGGTAGATGGCCGTGTGGACGCCGCGCGTCACGTCGCTTCCGTTGGCGTGGAAGTACGCGTGAAAGCCGGCGTCGCCATCCAAGATGGCCTCCAGGTCGCCGTTCTCGGCGTCGAACTGCTGGACGGACGCCTGGAAGGTGTCGTACCACGTGTCGTAGGCGAAGTCGGTCTGCTCGCCGCCGTCGGTGACGAGTCGGTGCTCGCTCTCGTCGAGCGCGACACCGCACGGTCGGCACACTGGCTTTCCAGTGTGCGCGTCGACGCCGATCGCTCGGTTCGTGCAAAAGGCGCAGTCGCCGCTGTTATTTGGAGTCGGTGCGTCTGTCGTCGCGCGGGCTTGAATGCCCGCAGATGGTCTTTTGACCATGGTTCTGTGTTCTGGCACAGAACCCGCCGCGGCCGGGTGCTACTACACCGCGGCCGCGACCTATACTGAGTCTCACTAGCCGAGGGTATCTCGCTCGGGCTCCGTGACCACGGATTTATGCCGCCATTGCATAAATGTAATGGTAGCACTGATAGTTTTTGGTGGGAACTTTATGCGATTCACCTATGGTACGAAGTTACAGAAATGCAACATCGTTGCGTATGAAGCGTAAGAGTGCAGATTGGATGTCGGTCTGGGATGACCGGATTCTTGAGCTTCTGCGGGAAGAAGGCCCAAATTCCCCTACGCCAATTTCTAAGCACAAGTACATTCACGTGACTGCTTCGCAGGTCTCTCGACGACTGCGACGGCTCGCTGAATACGGACTTGTCGAACCGTACCCGAACGGCGTCTATGGGATTACGACAGACGGTGAGTTCTATCTCGACGGAGAACTTGACGCCTCAACGATCGGTGAGGAAGACGACAATAAAGAGAACGGAGACGCTCACGCGGAGGCGTAGATGCTCAAATCGTCGCCCTGGATGCTCCTCCTCGATGATCGCATCTTAGAACACCTCGATGAAGGCCCGGAGCTGACGGCCTGGGAGGTCGCTGTCGATCTTGATGGACGAGCAGCGTTAGTTCGACAACGCTGCGAAATCTTAGCGGAGGCCGGCTTCCTACATCGGCGTCGCCGCGACGGTCTTGACGATCGCTACTCGATTACGACTGATGGGCATCTCTATCTGGAAGGCGAACTGGATGCGAATCTCCGACGGCCGATTCCAGCTCCGCGGCCGCCGCACGCTGTTCGTCCCGGGTGGTGGGCCGGGTTTGGATAGGTAGTTGATGATTTGCTAAATATCGGTGTTTACTCCTCACATCCTCCTCGACAAATATGACGACGAGTTCCATCAAGGGACAAGCCTTTCAGCTCTATCATTGGCCGCTGCTTACCGCAGTTATCGCACATCCCTTCTTCGACAATGTCCCAGTCCTCTATCCGTAGATCGACATCAACGGAGGAGTATTCAGGGTCAGGACATTTTTTTGAATCCACTTGCGGTAGGTTTGGACCGCGTCGGTCTGAGCGTGGTGATTCCTGATCAAACGCATCGAATGTGCAAGCCCAATCGCAAGCTTGGCAGCGTAGAAGTTGGGTAAAGGACTTCCATTTCTCAACGACAGCCTCAGATTCACAATTAGGACAGCCCCAACTACACTCACCCCAATCGTCGATGTTCTGTACTAATTCATCCATTGCTTGAGAACATCATTTGCAGATTGTCTCATCAGCGCTAATTTCGGTACTTCTAATTCTTCTCTGTCCAGTAGGCCTTCGACTTTTTCACCCTTGTCTGTATGCTTGATCCGATTTACCATCTTTCGCCAGTTTCCAGCCTGCTCCTCATCTAAGGGCGTATTTTTAGCTATTAATTGATCTCTCTCGTTTCTCTCTTGGTACTTCCCAGAGAAGAGGATATTTTCACAGACGTAGTACAGATTGGCGGCAGCTGTCCATAGATCAGATGAAAGAGCATCATCATACATATGAAGAGCAATCCGGATATCCATCTCGTCGTCAGTCGCGACCTGCTTTGACCGGTAATACCTAACAGACTCAAAGATAGACATCACGTCACCGGTAACATCCACTTCATCAGGGATCTCGTCTAACCCTGAGAGTGCAATCGCAAAGTTTCCCGCAGAGAGATCTCCTCGATAATTCAAGGCATCCTTCTCATATGTAAAAGCCCCGCCGACCACTTGACCAGGGCTCTGTGAGAGGAAGACCGGCTCGTCGATACACAAATTGAGGGAGATCAGGAAATCAAAGATATCAGCGTGTTCTCTCAGTGGTGGGTCGATCGTTTCGAATAGTCCGTTCGAGATTATCCACCAGTGTCGCTCGGGATGATCTACAGTATGCTTTTTCCGTATTTTGTTGTCGCTGGTAACTACTCGCCGCCCGCGGTGAGCTTGTTCGTTGATCCATATATCGACTGGATTCTTTTGCTTGAGGGACAGAGACTCTATTCCAGGACATTTGATTTGAGATACCTTCTCCGCCTTTTGATCGACCTTCGATTGATTTCCCGTTCGCGTCTGGCTTACAGGGCGGAGATAGGCAGGTATGTACGTGGTCATCTCCGCGAAATCCAACGGCATACAGTAAATATGTGTTGGGGTATACAAGTCAGAAAATCTACACTCGTCTGAACCCTTCTATCAGTACTTTATTCAAAACTATCTGGTGTTCTCTTCTTCTAATCTCTCTATCTCCGATGTCAGTTCTGGGCTTATCTCTCTCGTTGATTTCTGCACCTCCGAAAGTTTCTGCATAATCAGTGGTCCCAGTCCGAGATAATCCATTTCTTCCTTTTCTGAATTCCAGAAAGAGACTGTGATTGTCCAAATTCGGAAATCACCCCAGTCATCACTTTTCTCAGTACCAATCTCTGGATGAAGGACCTCCGTTCTGAGTCGCCGAATTAGTTCATTCGTGGATCTAATAAGCTTATACTGCTCTTGTAGTTGCTGATAGACATCCTGACTAATGATCTCAATAAGTTGTTCATCAAGTGCGGCATCCCAAGCATCGGTCGCAAGTAGGTCAATCACATAGTGATCGCTGTCGACTTGGTGATTTTGTTGAAGCTTCCGCAGTAATTTACGACCCCCTTTGGCAGATTTGTTGTTTAGATCGAGCTCTTTTTCCAAGGCTCGAAGATATTGGAGTACGCGTTGTTTCTTTCGCTCTCGTTCTCGACGGTTTTCGTAGAGACGATCAAGCTGCCAGCGGTCCGTTTCCGGCTCTATAGGATCGCTTTCTTCTCCATTTCGCCTATAGATCACCCCGTCGTTCATTATGTGAGGAGGTACTCGACTTTCTGGTACTTCAATAATCAACACACCCCAATCAGTATACTCGGGATTCCTAACGAGCTGGATATCGAAGTCGGGGACCGGGTCAACTCTGGTTTTCACCCAGCGGCGTACCGTTTCTTTGAGACCGTCGTGTTCGGTTAGATGGATCCCGATCGGGCTCGCCGCTTCATTATTGAACTTCTCCGGAACGCCAAGGAAGAGCCATCCTCCATACGTATTTGCGAAAGAGGCGATGATTTTTGCGACGGTGTCTTCCGGTTGGTTTGGAAATTGACGCTTATATTCTACGTAGTACCCCTCTGAGACGCCGTCCTTTTCCAATGTGTTCAAATCATCAAACTCGATTTCTGCGACAGGCTTGTCAAAGGGATTGAAGTCGACCATAGTCCTCCAAGTCAGTTCGAGAACATTAGTGCTGTCCTGACTCTCCTGAGGTTATTGGCACCCCGGAACGATCCCATCTGGATGATCTGATTCATCTATTCGTCCTATTTAACTGAACCCAAAAGATATACGCTGAAGAGATTATTATGAAGACGCAGACGGACGCCCGGCGTCTCAGCTAAAATAATGGCCCAACAAGACCAGATTGGCGACCGTGCTGAATGGGTGCTGCGGATCCTGTACGCGCCAGTCAAAGGAAAAACTGCGGTCCCGATTGTTGGAATCACTCGGTTGATGAAGGCCTGCTTTTTAGTCCATAAGAAGCTGGACGCAGAGGAAGGCATCCAGACGGATTTCAGTTTCTATCCTGGAGACTACGGGCCAATTGATGACGAAGTCTATTCCACGTTGGAGAGACTTCAGTCGCGAGGTCTCGTGGAGGAAAGAGAGAGTAGGAAATATGATGGCACCGAGTATGTTCTTACCACCGAGGGGATAGATAGGGCTGAGGAACTCTTCGAAGAACTCTCAGGTAGTGAAAGGGAGCTATTGTCCTGGATAAAAGGCAAACACGTACTCAAACCCCTTTCCAAGCTTCTCAGCTTTGTGTACAACAGATATCCAAAGTATGCTGAAAACTCTAAACTGACCTAGCACATTCCAACGAGATATGGTAGGTGCCACTATTATCGCGGGGATGTTCGGATTTTTGGGAACGCTCTTTTTGGGATTCCTCTATACGACTCTCTGGACTTGGCGACATTCGGCGTCATTGGGTGGGGACGACGAGGAGCGAGTGGTAGAACTCGAAAGTCATCAGAAGAGCAAGCTGGATGACGAACTAACGAAGCTATTCATAAATATTGATGGACGGTTAGACAGCCGGGATGATCTCCCTCCGGATATAAATGAAAGAGATCACATCGCGAATGTGATTAACAGAGAGATTGGTGAAGAAGATATCAGGCCAGTCGTTGATGAACTGGATTCCGTAGACCAGCCTGTTTCGATATTCGACGACCACCGGAACGCGTATCGAACGGCGTCGCGCGATTTTATGTGGGGAGGACTCGCTACGCTCGCTCTTGCTGGATCAATGGCGGTAGTGACGGTATGGAACGGCGATCCATTCTCTGATTCGATTGCGTCATTCTTCTATTTTTTATTGATACTTGGAGTGGTCAGCAAGGGATATGATGGTGTCCAAAACTTCCTAAAAGCGCAATCTCTCAAAGACGAATTTGAGGATCTCTGGCGGAAATACAAGCGGATTGATTGACAACTTCCCCACCGCCGATTCCACGATCTCGATCTCCTCATCGGTCAGCCCGTACAGTTCGTAGACGATCTCGTTGATCAGGTCGTCGGTCCGCTTGATCTTCCCGTCTAACTCCGCAGCGCGCTCTTTCGCCTCAATGTATCGCCTCAGTCTGTCAGCGATATCGATACCGCCCCGCAGCCGACGCACGCTGTGAAGCCGGGATGGAAGGTTGGATTGGGATAACGCTGTCTGCTATGTGGCCGTAAGTCGACTCCTGAAAAAGAACCACTGAGGGAGGATTCGTAGATGGGGAGTTACTCATCAGGGGGCCACCACTCTAAACGTTCGTTACGTCGTCTCAGATATTCTTGAGAAGGTGGTTCTTCGGGGAAGGCCACTGAGTCGGTGTCAACGAGTGTCTGCTCAAGGAAAGAGCCCAGGCCTGAGACATCTGGTCGAGTTACGACCTCGTGAGCCTCTGTGATTGTAAACAGCTCCAAATCAAAGGCACGATGATGGGTGTAACAGAGGAGAATTCCGTTGTCGATATCTCCTCGGGGTTCCTCGAACTCACTCCACGGAAGAATATGGCCTGCCTGAAGCAAGCCTGGTCTGGAGATATTGCACAGCAGGCACGTGTCGTTAAACCGATCTCGAACAGCCGCACGGAAATCGGCCTGTCCTTGCCGCTGAGCGCTTTTTGTTTGAACACTCCCAGTTTGGACCTCACTATTGCTATCGTCTGAGCTGTTTTCAGATGAACTGCTGTTTGAACTGAGTCGTTGCCGAGCCCTGTCAGCCTCTACGGACAGCTCCTCCTCGTTACCATAGAAATCCTCCCAGATTTCAAGACATCCTTTACTGATATTACTTAGCCCCTGTGTATTTCGGGGGTCAAGATATCGATAATTCCCTAACCTAAATACAACTGCGTCCGGCGATCTACCGATTAGCTCGGCTACTTTCTGGATCTCTGGATCACTTGAATCTTCTACGATGTCAGGGTGATTAAGGTATAGCTGCTCTCTGAGCTCTATATTCTTGACACGGTTGAGTGGTTGGAATCAATCCTATTTTCTCACAGATTGCGTATGTTTATTCTCGTGAATCACCCCCTGATTAGGCCGATGTATCAGATTCCTTTCCATAACCGGCCAGTTCGCTGCCGTTCATCTCCGGCTCCTCGGTCTCGATCGGCTTCACGCGAAGTTCGCCGAACCCATACTTCGAGTGGGTCCCGACTCGGCGTATAGCATTCTTCGCCGTCTCGATTGGCGAATCGCCCGCATATCCGACGACTTGGCCGTGGTCGAGGGTCACGAGGTCGTAGATTTCTCCTTGCTCGACGATCTTCTCTGCACGGCGACGGAGTCCATCGTCGTGATCTACCGACCACCACCACGGTACTGTATCTCCATCTGCGCCGGGATACTCACTGTCTACAACGTACGGTGACACCAGCTCGAGGAGGTAGGCATCTGCGCCTCGCAGCCGGGAGTAGTCTAAGGCCTCCAGATCCACGACCTGCGTATCCTTCAGCCGGACACTGCCGTAGCCGTAGTTCCGCCTGCCACCGAACTGGATGCCATCGAGCACGTCCTCGCCCAGCGGCAGCGTATCAGGGTCATCGGCGTGCAGATAGGCGTGGATGAACCACGACGTCGTCTCTGTCTGCGCGTATGCCTTCTTAGGACGTCCCATAATCGTCTCGTGAGCTAATGCCATCTCACCACTCTGTGGCCGGAGATCGTGCGTGTTCAGCGCGTCCCTCGCACGGCTGTCGAGCAGCCAGTGATGGTGGGGGTTCCGGAAGAGGAACAGGTCGTCGTACGCCTCGACATCGGGCAATGTCGCGCCCATATACGGGAGTATCCCGTCCTGCGCGTGTTCTTCGGGATACGTTCCGAACTGACCGGGGACGAACATCCCGTGACTGGCGTTCAAACGCTTGGCATCGTCGTGGGTGAGCTGGTGCCCGATCGCGTGAAGGATCGCGTTCCCGCTCACGTAGTAGGGATGGCCGATGTAGTCCATCTCCAACTCCCAGTGGACTTGCTGAATGCGGGTCATAGACCGTACTCCTCCTCGAAATTCTCGATGTACTGGAGTGCGGTACTCCACGCACCGATCCGGCGAAGGTTCGCGTCCAGCACCATCGCCTGCTTGTTCTGATCGATTTTCAGAGGATTCGCGGTCAACCGCATCCACGTGGCCGCCCACGACCGCCACGGTCGGCTACCCAAGCGTGCCCACGGACGCCCGCCTGATTCCGAACCAAGCCGGAGCGAGAACTGTTCTCCGGCATAGATCGTCCGAAACGGCTCGACTTCGTCTGGGTCGTCGACGATCAGCAGGAGGTCCTCGAACTCCTGGTCCTGCTGGTAGGCGTCGAGGAGCGCCGCCACGAGCAGTGTGTGGTACTTCAGGCTCGTGTACGGGTAGTAGACCGACTCGTTGAATCCGCTGGCCACGTCAGACGTGAGCCACGTCCGATGTATCGTCTCTGGGTCGGAACTCGTCAGCAGGTCGCTGATCGCTTCTGAGAGCATCGGACGAGCGAAGTCATCTGGGTCGTAGGCGCTCTCTCCAGTCAGCAGCGACAGCCGGTAGTGGGTGTCGTGATTGTCAACCGTCTTCTCGGGTTTCCCAGGTGGCCGACTCAACGCCGACGCATCCGCATCTGCGCCGTGTGGGGTTGGCTGGTTGACCGGTACACCAGCGAACGTGTCCGGAGCAGTCCTATGCGGTTCGCCGTTGAGCTTGTGAGCATCGTGGCGATAGGCTGCGACCATAGGGTTCCGGTCTCCGACGTTCTGAAAGTCGCTGAGTGTCGCGTTTTCCGTCATCCTACGGCCCCTCCGCGATGCGATCTTCGAGTGTTTCCACGAAGCAGGGGCGGTACTCCTCTGCCCACCGCTCGTCTTTCCCGTCCATCGCGTTCGTGTTGCCCTTTCCGCGGTCGAAGACCCGCTTCAGCTCGCGCTCATCGTACAGTGGGTTGATGAGCTCACAGTCGACGATTCCCGCCCCGAAGTTGCGGGCACCGCCCAGTTGGTGCATAAAGTCGGTGCGATGCTCGTCGAGGAAGTCGATCGCCTCGGCGAGTAGGCCGACGAACTCGGGCTTTGTTTCACGGAAGGACAGATGCCACGCACCTTCGAGATTCGCAACGGCGTCGATCTCGACGTTCCGTAGCGGCTCGCGGTTGTCATCTCGATTCCGGGAGACGACGTTCCGGTTCAGCCGTCGATAGTGGCCTTCGGCTTGGCCGCGCGTGTAGTCGACGTTCGATCGGACCGGCGAGAATTGGATCGGTCGGCGCATCACCTTGCCGGGAACGCCGCCGAAGCCGCCGAAGAGGTCGAAGACGACACAGCCGTCGTCTTCCTTCGGGTCATCCGTACACGCGCCCTTCTCGTGGTAGCCGGCGTCGAGATCGCGGTCGTAGACATCGGCTTTCATAAAGTTCGCGTTGGCCTCTCCAGGGTGGCAGGCTGTCCCGCCGTATTCTTGGACGATTTCTTCGATTCCGTGGCGAAGCCAGCCCGACAACGGGAAGGCAGGGATGATCCCGCCGATCTGGTTCTGCGGGTCATCATCCTCGTAGTTGCCGCTTGAGGCGTGATGGCGGTCGGTCATTATGCTGTCACCGATCACCAGCAGGTCGGTCTGAAGCCGCACGAACACATCGCGGTCTATGTCTTCAATCATCGGCGCTATCGGTCCTTGAGTGCCATTTCGAGCGCGTCGAGACTACCATAGCCGACGCCGCCGATACAGTACTCAGGGTATGTTTCACCGTCCTCAGTTCGGACGATGCGAGCGGTCACGCGTGGCTCAGGCATCGGATTCCTCCAAGAATTTCTCAAGCCGGCGCACCGCTTCTTCCAGTTCTGCTTTGGCCGGTTCTGCTCCTTCGCCTCTGGTGGCGATCAGATGAATGCGGGCAGGGATGATTTGTTCTTCGTAGATATCAGCACAGAACTCTTCTTCGGACTGTTCTGGCTCACTCGAACTGGTGGCTGTGTTGCTTGGGGCAGAGCCAAGAACCGACAGTGCAGCTGCAGCGCCGAGGAACTGGCGGCGTGAAACGTCGCCGTCCTCTTCGTCGTTGTTTGTCCGACTCTCTTCGCTATCCGTGCCGGAATTCTCAAGTCCGGCGGACTTCTTCGTTAGCATGGGTTCTTTATCGGGAACCCAGCCCGAGTGCGGCAACACTCGGGCATTTCCTACGTTGGTAATGCCCCACGGGGCTGGGAATCCTCATCAGATATTACTGTTTGTAGTCACTTATAGATTACTACTCACAGTAACCATTACTGTTAGCAGTAATTAAGTGACCATAGATAGTAACAGAGACTATGGCAAAAGACAATCAAGCACACGATATGGTAGACGACCAATATCGGGGAATTCTCACTGAACGTGAGCGGGAAATAATCAAAGGAGAAGCAGATGTGTCCGATAATTATCGTTATAGAGTAGTAAGTCGGGTTCGAACGAAAATTGAGAATCTTAGCCAGGATGTGGAGATTCTCTCTGAAAATCGAGAGGATTTACTTGAGGAGTTACGTGAAGTTGTTTGTAATACCCAAGAATGAGTTTCAACCAACCACAGAGATTATTTAATCTAACCCCTAAAATGCCAAACAAGGCAAAGATAGCGGCTGTAGGTATAATTATTGGTGCTATAGCTGGTACGTATTCTGCCCTATATACGGAAGTTCCTGCGCTGTACTTTTCAGCATTAGCAACCGTTCAAGGTTCGATTTTCGGTGTTGTTGCTGCCATTTATATTCTCAGTCGCCAATTAGCTGCTTCAGAGTACTCCTCACACGCACTGTCCACTTTTCGACAAGAAGGGGCATATAAAAAAATCGTATCCATATTCGGGATCTCGATTCTAATTGATTTGGCAGCAGTAGCTACTATTAATTTAATTCAGGTGAACTTCCTCTACAGAGTTATCACAACTTCTACTACAATTGGATTTGCGATTGTGAGCTTTGTTCTTCTATATTCAATGAGGAACGAGTTACTGGACCATATTGATGTCGAGAGTGTTGAAGAAAATATTAAGAGAGGAGTCAACGGCCGCAATTGGCAGGCTGAAATAGCAAAAGACACTGGATTCCCGTTCTACCAATATTTTGAAACTACACGATCAGCGATTAGAAATGATGATAGACAGGCGGCGTATACTGTATTTGAAAGTCTAATATCCGAAACAAGCTCAAATCTGGACGATCATTTGTCCAGTAGCCCAAGCTTGTCAGAAAATTTGGAAGATGGGTACGTAAATCTGGTTAATGAGGTCAAGGCAGTGGGTGTTGTGGCTGCAGAAGAAGGTTATACGGAAATCTTACCACCAGTAATCAAATGGCTGAACGGAACTGGTGAAAAGTTCAGTAATCTCCCGAGTGAACGGGTTTCAGACAAAGTAATTAGAAGCGTCTCTACAATACATCACAAGCTGATTCCGTCAAGTCAGCTGGATACTATTGGGACTGGAGTTTGGTGGGGGTATAGTGAAGTCCTCTCTGCGTCGGCAGAGGCTGATCAAGAAGACCCAATCCGCTCAGGTACATATGCAATTGGAGATTTGATAGCAATTGCCTCTGAGGAGCACGAAGAGTTTGATGTGGATAAATCGTCGTACTCACTTATTGTTCGTATTTTATTGACTCAATTTATGGATTCTTGGAATCAACATGCTAAAGAACACTTATCGGATATAAATCATAGCGACCTACTATACGGAGATCCAAAATCGATGGAGCCAGGTGAGTTTGAGTATAATCATAACTATTTCGAAGATACGTTAAGATCTGTATCAACCCATATAACGTCAGCTGATAGGAGTTTTCCTCTTCCAACATCCGGCTTTCACAGTATGTGTGATACGATTGTGGAGGGTGTGGGTGATCTGGCAAAGAAGGCCTCAGAAAACGGCCAGCCAAAAATTGTAGAATACTATTTACTGACCGCTGTGCTAATTGCCCATGGGTTTGATGATTTTTCTCAATCAGCACCAGACGTGCGAAATTCTTTCGTAGAAATATACGAATATAATGATTGTTGTCAAAGAAAATTTGAATCAGTGATTGACCTCTGCAAGGATGAAGCTCAACTTAGACAGCAGAAAGCGTACTTTCATTACACTGGAGCATTTGTTCACCAAGATTACGAAATCAGTGAATTAGAAGAATACGCTGATGAATTGGAAGACTGGTTCGGTATTTGAACTAATCTATTGAACTCAGTTATTCTATACGCTAATACGGGATGTAGTGCTGAATACAGCGCGCAAATCAGCCACGGACTCACGGCTGAGTGTGAACAGTTGCGTCGGTAGATACTGATAGGGTACTCATCCGTTATTTCCTTGCAGATTTTGAATCTCAATCAATAAGGCTCGTACTGTTGAAACAGCAGCGATGTGTCTCTGAGTAATTTCGGGCTCATCAATGTCCTCATCCACCTCAACAGTTGGGGGCTCACGTACTCCTGCAACCGGTAACTCTGTAGCATCAATGACCGGATCTTCGCCTCGGAGTAACTGGACTTCCGAATACAGTTCCCGGTACTCTCGGTCTGACTCATTAAGATGTGCTCTAACGAACTCGTCAATATCCGCGACCGGAAGGTCCGATTTGAGTTCGGGTTGTATCTCTGCGATTGCCAGCAGGTAGGTACCGGAGCGGACGCCGAAGTACTCCTTGAGTTCAGTATCATCGATGGACTCGATATACTGCCACACATCTCGGAAGCAGTTCATCGCGTTCTCAATGTCTTGTCTAAAAATGTGATCCATCCCAATCACCTGCAATCCAGTGGCAGCATCAGCTGCATCAATAGCTTCTAAATTAAATCGGAGTCGGAGCAAACGTCCCAATACTGCCCCTGTAATCTCATCTTTTGGGTTGACGTAATTGATCGCATCATCGATCAGCTCAACTGCTTTCTCAGGGGCATTCCCGTGATCCTCAAAGTAGTTCACCGCTCTATTCACATACTCGCCGTATGCGTAGTCTGGAATTTCGTCAGTTGCAAGTTCGAATCCCGTCGTGTATGCATCCATCGCCGACTTAATGTTTCCAGCCCGGGTGTGCAAAGAGCCAAGGGAGAAATACAACGAACTGGACTCATAGTCGTCATCATTATTGGCCAACCATTCTGCTGCGTTGTCAAACCCGTCAGCCTCAGCAATTTCCCAAGCCTCGTCGATAATCTCTTCTACGGCTTCTGAATCTGGATCAACGGGTTGGTTATGAGTTTCAGGTGAGAACTGCTTACGCGGAGCGAGGAGCGCATTATATACATCATCGATGGACTCAATTTCATCCGGCGTTTCACGCTGGATTTCAGCCATCAGTCCTTCGAACTCGTTTACGGGGCCGTACTCTGAAAGAAAGCGCGCATACCGTTGTTTCGTCTTGATTGAGTCAGATTCCTCCATAGCCCGTTCATGAAATGACCGCGCTATCCCAATTTTATCAATTTGTTCGAAGAACAATGCACTCCGTTGGTACACTTTCGGGTCGTCAGTTTGCTCAACAGCCTGTTGGAGTAGTTTACGAGCTTTGGTAATTGATCGCCGGCTGATCAGGATCTCAGCCCACCTGACTCGTATTCTTGCTTCGAATGTTCCTGAATCAGCAAGATCAATCGCTCTCGTGAAGGCCCTATCACAGATTCGTGACTCGTCCAACATATCCGCAGCAACAGCATATTGAATATAGCTCTTTGGAAGATCTGGCTTTGCCTGGATGGCCCATGCAGCTTGTTCAAGTGCTTCCATAGGCCGGTCGTTAAGACCGAGGTATCCGGCGTAATTGATGCGCAGTCCGCAGCGGATATCTTCGTCAACCGCCCCTGTTCGGGAGTCATCAAGAACGTATTCAGCCACATCTTCAATCAGGTCCTCATCCTCGACTTCCGGATCAGCGAGAAGGTCAACCGCGAGATTCATCGCAAGCCCGATTGCGCGTTCGGTATCGATGACTGCAGTCGCGTCCCCAAGCAGGAATGATGCAAGATCGTCATACAGAGTCTCGAAGTCCTCATCCACTGCTTCGATTTGAATCGCATGGATCTGAATCTCATCACGTGAGCTGCCGGTGGTAAGCCACTGTTTTCGGTCCAGGCGGTCTATTGCGGGATCGAACTCGAGCGGATCCCCCTCGAAGACTGTCTCGAATAGTCCCTTAACCAGTGGGGTCTGGATCTGGTCAGTAACGGTCATAAGTAACCGAATGGCCATTAGAACTCGCCGTTCGTTTGGGGCGGAGTCTCTGATATTTTGGTACTGGTCCTCCCAGATTTGGAGCCCAAATGCAGGGATGTCTACAATATCTGAGACATTGATCTGGTCGACATTAGGTGCGACTTCTGTCGCAAGGTATGAACATGCCGAGTCGATGTAGAATGGGCTCGGGTGGCCAACTTGCACTTGGCGTATGAGCCATTCATAGGCTGTTTCCGTTAGTGAAAGGTCATATGCAGCAATCTTCTCGTCGAGAATCGTCGTGAGTGTCTCATCTGTGAGTGGCTTGAGACGAGTGACATCGAACGTCTGCCAGACAGGATCATCACGACGCTGGTCGATTTGGGGAAGCCTTGAGCGTTGTTCGCTCCGACAGGAAGCAAGAACATACAACGATTGATCTGGGTCAAGCACTTCGCCAAGTTTCAATACAGTTTCGTAGAATGCATTTGCGTCACCAAATCGACTCAGATGGTGAATATCATCCCAGACGAGCAAGACATCGCCTTGATACTCTCTTGAGAAGCTCGCTTTGATATCATCAACCCGTTGTGCTGCGTTTGTGGGTATCAGCACCTCTGTGACACTGCCGGAATCTATGAGCCGTGTTGCTTGGTGGAATAGACTCCATGACTTTCCACTTCCTTTCCGACCGAGGAGAAGTTGCTGTTGGGGAATTGGACCCTCTAATTCGGGCCGTTCTACGAGCACGCCGTCATCAGGCACAGTGAGCTGCTCGCGAAGCAGTTCGATGGCTGAGTCAAACTCATCAGCATCAAACACGCGATAATAGTTTGACTGGCGGATGTCGTCGCGAAGCTGCGTGACGTCTGCTTTAAGTTGCCGCAAATACTCAAGAACGATCGGCGAGCCACCATCAGACTGGGCTACGAGACGAGTTTCCAGTTCCTCAAGATACGTGCGAACAAGTTGTTCGTGTTCCCGATCACAGTCTGAGGGTAACTCACGAGCGACTGCAACGATAATTTCGTCCCTGGGGCGTCCCCTGAACGCATCATAGCCGTCCCCGTTAGTGGCACGGGCGAACGCCGTCCGAAGTTCGCTTGGCGTACAGTCAGTCCCGTCTGTGACGGCTTGGGCAGCGAGCAGTGGCGTGTTCTTCTCTCCACTGGTCTGTTTGATCCAATCATAGCCGCGACTTCCGACTTCAGCAGCAATCGCGACAGCCGCTGCCTCAAAAACGGGCATTTGTTGGAAATTGAGAGATGGCGACAGGTCAAATTTCTTTCCGTCGGAGACTGCAACCATCAGCTGGGGTACGCAAAATCGTGTTACTGGTTCAGCCTCACACACTACCGTTGGGAAGCTCGTATCTGACAGAATCTGTCTCCCCAACCACATCGTACTCTAATTTCAACGTGCTAAGCTGAGTAATATGATGTCTTAGATTTGACCACGGATTTTATACTCAGTCAGTGTACTCCAATCTATAATGACTGTACACCGGCCTCTATTTTTTCACTCACATCACCGAGGTGATGACCGGTGACTGTGAAGTCTTCGCGCCGCCGCCATAGGAACGGTAGCCAGCGCGAGATCTATCCTCTGTCGACGATTACGGTAGCTGAAGACGGCAGTCTTGAGATAGACTGCATTTTCTACGATGACAACGACGACGATCGTGACTTTGAGGCCGCCTATGATGAGGCACAGACAGTAGGAACAGCGACGACACCCGCATTCAAGCAAGTCGCACCAGATGCCGACAGAGAGGCTACGTTCGAGGATCTAACTCCCCGTCAGCAGAACGAACTTCTGGAGAAGTTAGACCGGCGTGTATTCGATATCGCTGCTGACTATCCGATGAGTGCTTTTGAGCCGGAACTCAAGGGCGGGAGCCAAAAGAGTAGAGGAACCAATATTGACGCCCTCTGTCGGGCTTATTACGCGAAGTGTCTACATCCGGGACTCGATTCGCGTGCTGATCTCGTACGATTCCTCCAGCACTTTGAGGGCAAACTCGAAGCGATGGGATTTGAGGCAGACCAGAATGATCCCTACGCAACGGCACCAAGCCGGGGAGCTATTGGTCGGTTCTGTACGCAACGGGTAACCCCCGACACGCTCGACCGGATCGAACAGTCAGTCAATGGGTTTCAGCGACCACTGGCTAAGGAATTCGGTCTGGCAGCTACTGAAAATCCAGATGCGATGGCCCTGCGGAAGGAAGCACCAGTATCGAACGAAGAGGTCCGAAGGGCCTATCGCCAGCTCGTAGGCGAGTTCGATGCCGTCCGAGACGAACGGGATCAAGCCAAAATCACCCATCCACAGGACTCGCTGTTCAGCATTCTCTCAGAGGCCAGTGCGAACAAGACGAGCTGTAGCGATATGATCGAGGACCGCGATCGTCCCGAAGAGCAGCGAGAGTACGAACACATCTACCCGCACCTCGACAACGAACCGGGCGACATCTCGATAAAGGGGTTCTTCGAGGCTCTCAACGCGAATTCGGCGACGGGCTATATGAAGGACTTCGAGCAGATTTTCCGGAACTTCCTCAAGCGAGCCAAACGGAACGGGATGTTTGCTCGCCCCGTCGACGTGATTATTGACGGGACGGACTTCGTCTTCCACCCGAAGAACTGGGAAGACGGAAAGCCGCAACTCCCGGAAGGCACTGTCGGGACGAAAGGCGGCGAACAGGCCTACAAGTTCATCACGATCAGCGTCTACGACCGCCAGCACAACAAGACGATGAAGCCGGTCGTCTTCCCAATGCGCGAACGGTCGCTGCGCTACGCTGCTGTCCACTATCTCGTGGAATTCATTCGAGACTTTATGTCGGTTCGAGAGGTCTTCGCTGACAGTGCATTCGCCTCTGGACCGATTCTGAATTACTTCGAGAAGGAAGGAATCGACTACACGTGTCGGTTCCGGATGAGCGGGTCCAAAATCAAGACCTGGATCAAAGGGCTGAGTGGACAGCGAATCACTGGGGCGAGAGACTACACGATCAACACGAACAGGACTCATCCTCACCGCCACGAGACGCGCCTGATTGCTCGTCGCGTGAAGCGAGGCAAAACGAACCTCAGCCTACCGGAAAGCCAGACTCCACTCGAGGACTTCGTCAGTGACAGCGGACAATTGGAGCTGGAGGATTTCGAGGACCACGACGTCGACGACTACGACGGGCCGTGGTTCGTCTACGTCACCAGCCACGACGTGCCAAATGAACGCGAATCGGTCCAGAAGAAGCTCAAGGACTACGCTAAGCGATGGAACGTTGAAACGGACTATCGGGTCGTGAAACAGAACTTTATGCCGTTCACGAACACCGATAAGTACGCTATCAGGGTCCTGTTCTGGCTCTGGGCCGTCGCCCTGTACAATGCGTGGGTCCTCGTGGATATGCTGATCAAAATCTGGCGGGGGTGGGATCTCTCCGGCGACTACCGTATCCGGTCAAAACCGTTCCGCCGTGAAATCACGGCTGTCGACTACGGCTGATCCTCGGAGCTCACCCCGTGTCAACTTCCCTGTGAGCTACAGCGCCGTTCTCTAACCCCGTGTCAACTTCCCTGTGAGCTACAGCGCCGTTCTCTAACCCCGATTCTCGACCGAAAACCCGCATCTGACGGTGGATTTTCATAATATTCTGGACTGGTACTTCGTGTGCCCCCAAAATCTACCAGAAATATTAGTATTTCTGGGTGTGATCTGGCGTGTAGAACTGGCTTAGGTCAGAGAGCAGTATAGATCAAGTGCGACTATATGTTCGTCGCGTGTCCAGGGATCAGCCATATGCTGATTCTTGTAATGTCTTATTTAAAATTCTAATGATGAAACGGACTGTATTGCCCGATTCACGGTTTGCCCAAAGGAGAATGGTTCTATGACACACTCAGTAGGGGGTACCACACGCTCGTTATCGAGAAGAGTACCGTGGATCCAGTTCTTTCTCCAGCACGCGCTCTATAAGACGTCGACGGCTCCTGTCTTGGATTTCGACGTATTTCACCTTCACTCGTTCCCAGATATTCCCATCCCGCCCTTTTTGCTTGCCTTGGTAGATGTCGATCTCGTCGTCCTCCTCGACCAAACCTAAAAGTTGACTCCCGTCAGTTCGTCGAAAGTGGTCACTGACGCGTCTGATCAGCTTGGCCGTGTGTCCAACGTAAAGCAGCTCGCCCGATTTCCTATCGTACAATCCGTACACAACTGGAAGTTTGGTTTTCTCCCCCTCCTGGAGACGGAACTCGCGAATCAGTCGGAGATCTTCGTCGTTCAATTGGTCGCCAAATTCATCGATCGTCTCCTCGGAGATGTACTCGTCCAAACGCACTGAACAGGCCTTCTGTTGCGTAGAATATCAAATTGGATTTGATGTACATAATGTGAATCGATACACGAAATCAAGTACGGGTCTCGATCAGTGTTGGAGTCGCGATGAGTCCAAGGAATTCCCAAAACAGCAGCTCCTACTCGTTCCCTTCCGCTTCGTGAATGCGATTGTACGTAATTGACAGCTCATCGCTCTCTTCGATTTCAACAAGAAAGACGTCTCCTTCCGAAATGTCGTGTTCTCTCTTTAGTTCGGCCGGAATAGTCAAATCAAGCGACTCAGTACCGTGACGACCGCGGGCTTTGACGGTGAAAGGTGCGGGCACGAATCGAAATCGCAGAGGTGTCCCTAACGTACTTTGTGTGCATTATGTACATAATTTGATTGCGGAGAAACGCTTCCGCGGTGAGAACACCTTTGTAGTCTATCGGTCAACTGTGGGTAAAGAGTATGAGCGGGCCTACAGCAATCAGCCTCTTCTCTGGCCTCGGCGGTATCGATATCGGGGTACACCGGGCCGGAATCGAGACTCTAGTCACGCTCGATTCGGACAGCTATTCGGCTGATTCTCTGCGAGCGAACAGTTCTACGTACGATGAAGGCATCAAGGGCCAGAGTGCTTCCTACGAGTGGACCGTTATCGAAGACGACATCCACGATGTAACTGCTGAGGAACTCCTCGAAGCGGCCGGGACAGACGATATAGACTTCATCGTCGGCGGTCCACCTTGCCAGACGTTTTCCCGATCGAACGAGGGAAACCGGGAAGGAACTGATGCTGCTCGGGGGATGCTCTTCGAGGAGTATGCCCGCTTGCTCCGGAAAATCGAACCCCGCGCATTCATCTTCGAGAACGTTCGCGGGCTTGCTTCAGCGAACAACGGTGAAGACTTCGAGATCATCAAAGAGGAGTTCGCTCAGTCGGGATACACTATCAACGACGACGTCCTGAATGCGGCTAACTTCGGAGTGCCACAGACGAGAAAACGGCTATTTATTATCGGATTTAGGGGAGAGGAGAAACCGTACTTCCCCGAACCAACCCACGTTGAGGCGAAGAACGCGCTGACCGGCAAGCCGTCTTGGGTGACCGCGCGAGAGGCCCTGAGTGATTTCGACCTCGACGCAGATCTCACTGAGGAAGGCTACGAGAACGCCGTCGGTGGACAGTACGGCTACCTACTGAAGAATATCCCGCCAGGAGGGAACTACCAGCACTTCACCGAACGGAAGTACGATCCAGAGAAGGGCGAATACGTTGAACGCGACGAGGACGAACTCGACGCGAAGGTGTTCGATTGGCGATCCCGACACTACAATTACCTCCTGAAGCAGGATCCCGACAGACCGACCTGGACGCTTCAGGCGGCACCGGGGACGTATGTCGGGCCTTTCCACTGGCGATCTCGTCGGTACTCGTTCCTTGAACAGATGCAGCTGATGGATATTCCAGTCGACTACGAGATCTGTGGTCCGCCAAGAGAAATACAACGACAGATCGGGAACGCCGTTCCTCCTGGTCTCATTGAGGCTGTAATCCGATCGCTGTCCGATCAGCTTGGGCTGGCGACCAGCGATTACAAAGAAGAAGCCTCGAATGCAACGATTCGCGCTGACGGTGGTGATGGTTCTCACGACCTCGATGGCACCATTGAAATTGAGAGTAGCCGCTCACCGTGGCGACACGCCGAGGATGCTCTAATCAGAATACAAAAGGGCGAACAGGTAGCTGTCCGCGGACGAGGAAAGAATATCGCGCGAGTCATTGACGTTCTGGAATTGATACGGCGACGTGCGGAGAATAACGTCGAAGTCGAGTTAGAGGAGACTGTTATCGATAAGCCCGAGGGAACGAAAAGCGACGTTCTTTCCGCGCTTAATGCTGAGATCGCTCCGAATTAGCGACGGTACGAGCCGCTTCGATTTGTCACAGCGACTCGATGATTTCTTTCCAGTCGGATTTGCTCTCTTCTTGAGCGCGCATATCGTTCAAGAACTCGCCTACTGATTCTCGGAAACGCGTACGACCTGCCCTGCCTTGGAATTTCAAGCTACTGAGGAGATCGTCTGTGGTGATGACGACTACCTCAATCTCTGCGTCTTCGATCGTGTCTATAGCACGCTCTTCCTCGGTGTGGGACTGAAAGCCACGTCCAGTGATGAATAAGTATTCATCCAGCTTATGCGTCCGTCCGGTTGAAATCGAGTGCTGGATATCTGCTTTCGTTGCCGGCTTATCCTTTACTTCAGCCGCCTGTAACAGGACTTCCTCGTCTTCGTCTTCGAAGACTTCGATGTCGCCAGCCGCACTCGAGTTTTCGTCTGCCACATTCACGTGGTCAACCTTGATGAAGACATCCGATCGGTCAGCTACGAAGTACTGAGCATCGAGCACACCGGCAGCGACAGCCGCAAGCCGTTCCCCGGTTCCAGACCGTTCAAGATACTGTTCAACAGCCTCTTTGAGTTCAACATACGAGACGTCTGGTGGGTTTGCGTAACTGACAGTCGTCGGCTCCAGCTGTGAGACGACGTATAGCGTCTGTCGCAGCATATCGATCGGTTCTATTTCCCCTTCCGAGGACTGTTCTTCCAACTCTTCTAGAAGGCGAATTAGAGTCTGGTACAGGTCGTCGTTCCGAACCTCGTAATCGGTATTGAGTTCGGACTGCCGGTAATAGACGCTATTCGTCCGTGGCTCGTTTGATCCGCCCAGCCGCTCTCCGTTGTCTTTTTCCCAGTCTGTTACCACATCGGTAGCTAATCCGCCAGAGTTGAACGATCCCGGAAGTTCGCTCTGATCCTGGAGAGCGAGTGCGTGTATGTCTGGATTAACCGTTTTAGCGAGAACGTTCGTCACCAAGATATACTTGAACGTTCTTGTGCCGTATATTTCCGCGTGGAGGACTTCTCTCAGGCCTTGTCTAATTATGTAATCGTCGACGTAGGACGACTCATCACTATCTGTTACCTCTCTCCAAGTTTCTCGTAGAAGATCTTCCGCCTCACTGTGATCGATTTCCTTCGACATACAGCTTAGTTCCCTGACGGGAACGCGGCGAAGGCGCCAACTGATTCTTCGTGCACATATAAAACATAATGTACATCAAATTTCTCCAGCACTAGATCGAAGTACTCGTCAGCCATCCGTCGCGGATTCTGCACCTGGTAGAAGTCGTCGAGGACGAACTTCATCTGCTCGCGCTCCAGTCCGTCGGCGTGGACCTTGGCCACGTCCAGTTCCGCCTGCTCGAACTCACGTTCGTCAGAGTTGTCTCATTATGTCGATACTATTATTATTATCTTACTTATAACAAAAGCTCTCTAACACGTTCACTCCTATATTATGGCTTTCACAGACTCAATCCCTGGAATGACAGCTGGGGCAACAGCACGAAACGCTATTGTCGCATTCATATATGTGATTACCTTCCCACTTTGGATCGTATTCCTTCCACTGATCGTTGCGGTTCTCGTCTGGCAAGACTACGGCGGCCTCGCTGGGTCGCTGTCGGCAGTCCCGGGCATCTCTGCCGGTGGTGGGGCGGTATCAGGGATTGCTGCTGGAGTCTATTTATTGGTGATCTTCGCAGTACTCGGCGCTGTCCTACCCGGTGGTGGCAACTCAGGCGATATATCTGATGCAGCTGCGGGCGACGACGACCAATCCACTATGGCAGCGGATGGTGGCTCGGAGGCTGCCGCCGATGGCGGTGACACAGCCACGGCAACGTTGACTCCGACAGCGACATTCGCGCCAACAGCGACATTGACTCCGACAGCGACGGTGACTCCAACTGCGACGCCAACGCCCACACCAACACCGACACCTGTCCCTGCTGAAGATGGGGAATCGTACGCTTTGTCTGGGAGCGGCAACGATGTCAGTGACTCCTTCACGACCGAAGGCGGTCTGGTGACTTTTGACTTCGAGCACTCCGGAGAGTCGAACTTCCAGGTCCAGGCGGTGAGATCTGGTGGCGAGGAAGAGTACCTCGTCAATAATATCGGAGACTACGATGGACAGGTGGCGCTGAACTTGCCGGCCGGCGAGTGGCGATTGGACGTCACTGCAGATGGCTCTTGGAGTGCGAACGTCCAACAGCCACGGTTCAATCAGCAAGATCTCCAAGGGCTCCCCGCAGAATCCAGCGGTGTTCACGCAGCGTGGTTCGGCCCCTACGAGTTTGATGGCGGGAATGAGGTTACGTTCGAGATCGAGAACGACCGGCAGGCGGCAGTGTGGCTCGCCAATACCGACGGGCAGAAGGTCGATCTCCTCCACAACGAGATCGGGCCGTACGAAGGGTCCACACTCGTTACGGACAGCGGATATGGCCTGATCATCATCGACACCGATTCCGCAGAATGGCGTATTGAGATCAGCGAGTGACGGCGAATATCTCCATCTGGCGATTCATTACTGAAGTCGGCTCGTCGTACTTCTCCAGCGCCACCTCGAAGTACTCGTTGACCATCCGCCGCGGATTCCCCACCTGCTGAAAGTCTTCGAGGAACAAAATCAATACCACCACATCGAGGTTTGAGTCATCTACTTTCGGTAAATACCGCAACTCTATAAATTATTCACCCAGATGTCAGACTGGGACTCAGTCGATAGAAACTCTGGGAACAGTTTCAAGACCTGGCCTCTGTTTGCAATTTCTAATGCAGAATCTCTATCTGGTGATTGTCGGGGATGACTGGGCAGACGAATTCCAGCAGACGGTAGAAACCCCCGTAGAGGTCTCTGAGGACGCTCCTGACTTCGTCGAAGGCTCACGACGAGCTCGATTCTGGGGAGCTGCAGAAGGCAAAGGTGGAACGAAGCGAGCGCATTTCGACGAAATGGCCGAAGGGGACGGGATCATCTTCCACGACAACAACGTCGTCTTCGGTATGGGAAAGGCGGGCGAGAAGTACGATCCCGAAACGGAAGGACCCGCTGTCGGGGGCTGGCTGTGGAATAATCCGGATAGCAATCTCGTATTCGAGGTTCTGGACTATGTCTCTGATCTTTCGATCTCGATAGAACAGGTGTGGCGCGACTTGGGGTTCGAAGAGAGCTATAACCAGATGTACAGCTTCAAGAAGATCTCCGACGACTCTATCGACTCCATCCAGGACTCTTATGAGTCTCTCTCGGAGTTTTATTCGGATCTCACAGACGGGGACAAGACAGACCAGCCGGAGACCCTCGATGCCGATCCGGTGAGCCGCAAGGCGGCATACTACTGGGTAAACCAGAGCAATAACCCCGAAGAAATTGAAAATGGATTTCTCAAAGCACCTCTTGACAATTCTCCACACCACGACGTCAGAAAACTGGAAAAAGGCGATCTCGTGTTCAATTACCGAGACGGGGAACTGATCGCCTGCTCTGAGGTCACCACTCCACCGTACGTTGTGACAGACACGGATGGGAAGAAGCACCAGCGCGCGGGTATTGAGGTCACACATTTCGAGGAGCCACTTCGACTGTCCGAGATCTTCGAGTACCTGATGCGCGACGAGGTGAAGCTCGACAAATACTACCCGCTCAATCCCGCAGGAATCAATCAGCAGTATCTGTTCAACCTGAGCGAAAAGGCAGGTCAGTACATCCTCGAAGAAGCGCAGATGCCTGGCTCGAACACCGACCGGCTCGAGAAACGTCTCTCGCTCCCTGAATTCGACATCGAACTCCCGGACGGTCTCTACTTCTACGGTGGCGAGGAAACACGGCTTCGCCAGCAAATTCACGCCGCGCTACAGGCCGGAAAGCACATCATCTTCACCGGTCCGCCTGGGACGGGCAAGAGCCGTTTAGCGAAGGCGGTCGCAGAGCAGGCTGAAGAACTGGACAGCGTCGACGGATACACGTTCACCACAGCGACTGCAGAGTGGAGCTCCTTCGACACGATCGGCGGGTATGTCCCGTCCGACGGCGGCGATGAACTCAGGTTTGATCCCCGCCTCTTCCTCCGGTGCTTCAGAGATCACAACGGAACTGTGCAGAACCGGTGGCTGGTGGTCGACGAACTCAACCGAGCGAACATCGACAAGGCGCTTGGCCCGCTGTTTTCGGTACTATCGAAGGACTCTGTAGAACTACCATACGAGCGCAAAGGTCGGATTCGAGTCGATTGGGTCGAAGAGGATACCGATCTCTCTGAAATCGCTGCTGATGACGATCGGTTCCCTGTCACGCCAGCTTGGCGGTTGATCGGGACGATGAATACCTTCGACAAGACCTCACTCTACGATCTCTCATTCGCATTTATGAGACGGTTCAGCTTCATCCACGTCGGTGTTCCCGATTTGACCGATGACGAGGAGGTGATCGAACATAATCTGCTTGACCCGTCTGCTGGCCCAAATTACGGGACCGTCTGGCAACGGTCCAATCCTCATCTCGAAGACGTGATCGATCAACATCACCAAGAGGTGATGGTATTGTGGGCTCAGATCAACGAGTACCGGTCCCTAGGCCCAGCAATCATCCTCGACATCTTCGAGCAACTTGCGGCGTTCGAGGGCGGAGATCGCCGCTCCCCACTCACTTCTGCGGTACTCAACTACGTATTTCCCCAACTTGAGGGACTCAGACAATCCGACCAGGAAAGCCTCCTCAAAGAACTCGCCGAAGACGGAGAAATCAAAGCCGATTCCGGATCTGAATCGGTCGAGCTCCCGCTTGATATCTCCTACCTCAGGCAGAAAGCGAACGATATGTTCGATCTCGATCTGGACCAGATCTCCACGGAGTGAGCCGATGAAAACACCCGCTTCGGAACTGCGTCGCCACGTGACCGAGGAACTGATCACCTATCTGGGATCAGGGAGTCTGAATACCGGACAGTACGTCGACGCCGTCGACTACAGCGGCCTCAATATCGAATCGTTTGACGAACTGAAGCAACTGCATTTCGTGCTGTACAGCGACGTCGTGGAGTACATTGATCGACTCCCGGATCGGCTTCGTCGCATCAAGACGATTACCCGACAGCAGAGCGAAACTGTCCGAGGAGGCGTTCGAGGGGCGATCGACTGGCAACAGACTATCCGTGAGCGAGGTGCTGCAGGCTATGATGATCCGACGCTCTTTGTTGTCAGCAATCCGGCTGTCGAGTACGATATCCCAGAGAATCGCGTTCTCAAGAAGTTGCTCGCAGTCATCGCAGAGCCCCTTACCACACAGATCGAGTCGATCAACCAAGAGTGGCGCTCGATGTGGGATGATCGAGATATTGTCGGGCTGCAGCAAACACTGAAGCACAACATCTACCTCGACGCCCTGCCAGCTCCTGAAGAAATCAGTCTCTCAGAGCGAGACCTAGACACCGCTCGTCGCTCTCGCCATCAGCTCTATTCTGAGGGACATCGACTCTATCGCTTGTACGACGATTTGATGAACGATCGGTTCGCTCGTGAACCCGTTCGAGACCTCCTCAATGAGACCCTCATCGTGCCGGATCAGGACCATAAGGTATTCGAGCTATTCTGTGTCTTTGGGGTGCTCAGAAGACTACAATCGCGTTATCGGGATATACAGGTCCAACGGATCGATTCGGATTCATCCGTTCTCGCGTCATTCGACAGTCCTGACCAATACATCGAGGTGTACTACGACCAAAATGGACCTCTTCGATTCTTCGAGGAGTATCCCTCTGCTGTGGAACTTGATGATCCCACCATCCCTGATGTGTTATATCGGAATCGCGTAGCCCTCGATTCGTACGAAGACAGCTTGGAAACATTTCTCTCGAAAGGCACTCAACACAGCTTCTTCAACGGACGTCCTGACCTCCTGATCCTTCGATATGAGAAGCGCAAGGGAGGTTCAATCGGGGGGGAGACCCTTTCAGAAGTACTAATCGGCGAGATGAAATATACGCAGTCGGCCTCCACGTTCTCACAGGGCCTACGCCAACTTTTCGAGTATATATACTTCGTACAGTCGGCAGAGGGATACCTCTTCGACATCGGCAACCACAACCCAGAAATCACAGGCATCCTTTGTACCGATAGCGTGGACACAGAGACCACTTCGACGGACAGCATCACCCACCTCACGACGCAGACACTATTGGAGACCTGTTTCTAACTGAATCGCGAAAAGGAATCTCGGATAGACTATCGGTACTCCTCGACGAGATCGGCGGCGAATTTGAATTCGGACAGTTCTCCCTCAACGTGGCCTTGGTTCCGGCTCATCTCTCGATTGCTGTCCCGAGGTCGGCTAATTAATTGAGGCGGATCGCTTTAGCCGCACAGCAGTGCACCCATCGGTACGGAGTGAATACGGGATAGATCTCCTCACACTCTGGACAGGATCTAGGATAATACTGCTCAGTGACTCCTCTTTGCTCCCACTCCTCGACGGTCCCAATCTTGAGCCCGTCAAGGACGCTGCGGCTGATTTTCTCGGCTGCTTGTTGTCTAATTTTGGTTTAATCACGGCCGGTCCGGTGACCCTGGACATATTAGGCAAATGAGCCTGTGAACGAATAATGGTTGAATCATCGGTGAGGACACTTATTCCGCCACAAATAAGTCAATGGTTTATTATCTTGAGATAGATGACGGAAAATAATAATTCTGACTTCACTCTACTGCAGCGAAAGATTTTGCATACTGCGGCATCCAATCCGGATTATTCACCCCGACAGTTATCTGAGATTGTAGACTGTTCGGAGTCATACGCAAGAAAAATATCTAAAGGATTCACAGAGGAGATCAGTAATATAATTGAATTTTCAGGATATAACTATACTCCGTCTTTTGGCCATCCATATTCTATATTTATTCCAGAAAGTTTCGCTACATATTATCAACTTAGTGAAGGAGATATTTTAGACTTAGAATTTGAAATAGATAATGAGACAGTGTCAGTTTATGGTCAGCTAACTTATCTATCTGAAGAACACCTTTCTCATAATTCTAAAGAGATGCAGGCCCGAGCACAGGGTTGTTATTTTGCTGCAGACGAATTGAACGAAGGGAACGGAGCAATACTCGACGGAATCTCGACGATTGACGATGGCCGCGCTAATCTTGCCACGGATGACGAATTTAGGAATTTTCTGGGGAGTATCAAGACCCATTTTGACAATTCTATAAGTGACTCATATTTTATAGTTGGTGCAGGAATATTAGAAATAGTCTATGACAAACGAGATCCAACAGATCTGATCTCTACGCCATTCTTTAATTTAGAGCAAAAGAGGTTTGTAGAATGCATCCAAGGCGAAGCACCAGAATTGGTTGATGTTAAATTGTACACGGGGGAAGTTTCTACCCCAGATGATGTTTATTTCACGTACTACGGTGATGAACTTTCCGAGGTAGAATTGGAGTGTGCTAAAGAATTGCTCTGCGAATATGGAATATTCAACTCTAATTGGAACTACTCTATTCCAAACTATAATTCGCTTGTCGGTCCCACAACTACCGAGGAAACAGGCCCTGTTGTCAAGGTTGCAGATAACTCTCTCAATATCGTCCCTGGGATTCAGCAAATAATAGAATTCTACCGTTCAGATGGGTCGATTTTTGACGGTTTAGATGGTGACAGTATTCATCAAGCAATCCAAAATGCAAATCCACAATTTGAGTCGCTCGCCTCTCATTCTAGGTATACATCTGACTCTGAACAACTACCAATACGTCAAGATGGAGATAGTATCTATTTCATTTTTGACCAAGTAACACTTGTTTTGTCTGCTGAGGGTAATCATATAGTCTGGTCGCGGCCTAAAGGAATCGATCGGATTGATAAAATTGTTGGAGCAATCAATGAAATGATTAAATCACAACTGGGACTCGAACAATTTAAACTTAGAAATTCTGTAGGTCCCGAGTATCATCGGGTCACGGAAAAAGACTGGGTGATTGATACAAACACCTTATATCACGACCACGTAGCAGACCGTCCTACTAGTATCCTACATACAATATTCCCACATAGGTTTTTCCACGAAAGTAACATCCACATTTCTTGGGCGACGGTTTTTGAAATGAACAAACATCCCGAATCAGGGAGTGGGTCTAAAGCAGCAAACGAGCAAGGATTCGAAAACCTTGGTATTCTGAATACACTCGAGACATTAGGTTTCTTATCAGTAGATGTGCAGAAGCCACCAAAAAGAGTGGTTGGGAACTTAGGAAACGGGGATGTGGCGGATATGTATATATTAGCTTATGCAGACACGTGTGAAGCGCATCTAATTACAGGAGATCAATCCCTACTCGACTTAGCGAAGCTATCTGATAAACAAGCGGTTGGAGTCTCAAGTCTTAACAGTTTGACTACGCCAGTAAACTCGGGATCGTCACTCGATCGAGAAATCTCATCGAAAATTGGGGCTGATTTACATACTCATCAAGAAATACTGAACGAACTTAACAACAAAATCAATCAGGAGGCGACTGTTCCACAACCCGAATCTAGCCGTCAGCTGCTTGACGATCCCGAAGCTATTATTCAATCCTGGTGCTCTGAAGGGAAGATTGTCTCATATTACAGTACGACTGAGGATACAGTTTGCTACGCCCAGCGCGAGAGCGTAGACGTTGTCGCCACTAAATCTGTCTTGGAATTTCTTCCGGACTATGTCCATAGTGCGGATGAAAAATACCTGACTGAGCCTTGTCTCCGGCAGATATCTGATGATATAACTGGAATAGGAGACAATCAGTTGCCTAAAATTAAACTAACAGTCCCATCAGAATATATTGTGAACAATGCATCTTCCGGAAAAGAGCCATCAGAATTCAACATTGGAATACTGGATTTATGCGATGCAGTGAACGTAGAGTACCAGGCGAAGCCAGCGCTACAGGTACAGGATTCGCTTAGTAGTCAAATTCTGACCGTAATTGAACAAAACTCCCAATCCGAGGATCCGTTCTTATCATCTGATGATTATTTGGCACTCTGCTTGGCTGCAAATTCTGATTCAGCTCATCTACTTCTACCAGAGAGCAAGGTTGGGTTGTGGAAGTTCGCCAACCTACTTGGTATCAATGTTGTAACTATGCAATAAAACCTCAAAAATGACTCCGCAAATTGCTATTCCTGGTCGAACTCGACAGTAACCGTCTCACCATCTGCCTTTTCATACTTGAGGACAGCACCATCGAGCTGTTCTAAGCTCATCCTCTCTTCTTCTCTGCTGCCCATCTTAGTACCCATAACAACTAGGTCGTATGACGATGGAGTGAAAAAAGTATTGTCTCAGTACGCGAGTATGACCCACTTAATTCTGCTCTGTTGAATAGCGACCTCGAAGTAGAGATGAAGCAATATCGATTATGAGGCCACCATCCACATACGCTCACGAGCTGGCTCACATTCTGATGTCCTATCCACCCATCACTATTTAACAAAGCAGGATGTCCAAGTGCTGTATCTGTCTATTCGCTCACACGGCTCTGTTCATAGAATTCTCGAAGTGACTGTACCAAGCGATTCGATATAGGTGTGAAACTCTCAGTACCCGCGAACGGGCCACTCCGGTCAATGTGCAGAGCCTGAATATCGGCGTACGATTTTTATTATCGTTGGTCTTCTCGCTGACTGCGGGCTTTGCCCGTTACCCAACCCACTACCGAGTCTCCGTCACACCGCGGGCAGTCCCCATTTCCCGCGGTGTTTCCGCTCACAAACGCCCACCTGTCGGGGCGCTGCCGATCTCTCCCGTCTCCATATCTCTCCACTCCAAGAAACAGCGGACAGCGTGGAGTTAGACCACTTGGCGGTCGCGATCGCACGCCGGACAGACGTGCGGCAGTTCCGCAAACAGATGCGTCGCCGCGACCGCACACACGCAACTGACGAGCACTCGCTCGTCAAGACCGGTCACCGGCTCGATCAGCACTACTCCCCAACGGTCGGCCTCACAATCTCAATTTCTTCGTCAGTCACTCCGTACCGCTCGTAGAGATCTCGTCAATAAGGTCGTCGATCCACTCTCTTTTTCATCGTGTATCGAACGTAGAGAAGTCGAATTCCGCTTGGGAAACCTCGATAGATATCTGCGAGATGACCTACGCTTCCGCGTGGTGACCGTCAATTCTACCAGTTCGAAGAACTACTTCGGCAGGCGACCGTTACTTTGGTTTTGAATATTGAGCGTAGAATTTCTTCCCGCACTTCTGGCACGCGTTTTTAGTTCTCCGGCTCTTTTTTAGACGTTTATAATTGTTTGCTGTCTGAACCTTTTGGATTGAAGTTCCCGCCTGTACGGTTGCAGGTGTCTGTTTCCCACAGTACGGACAAACAACATTTTCTACAGCCACATCGATACTTGTGAATTCGTGTATATTTATCCTTGTGTTGCTGTAAGTTTGAAAGAGTGCCGTAGAAGACTTGGCACGGTATTTATTTCACGATTATGCGGCCGAATCAGCCGTGAGAATTTGGTTGCGAATCGAACGATATACCGAGAAGCTGTTATGTGTACTATTCGCGCTGCCAAATGTAGACGACAAGTGCGAGGATGCCACCGAAAAACGTCAGGTACGTAAGACCACCGACGACCACGGCCCATAGCGCTGCGTTATCCTCGCCGCGTCGCTCAGCATCATTGTACACCCAGTATGCCATTGCAAAAGGGATTATCAGAAAAATCAAACCGAGTATGATGAGTTCCGGTCCGCCGGGGACACCGAATTGGAGGGGAATCATACACATAATATCGGAGAGATATTTGAAAAGTGTTTATGTCACATTTCTGGATGGGCGTCCGTAGGAATCTCAGTCTGTGTTGCGCGATTCCTGGTAGGTGTGCGAAGACTTCTATGACGCCCTCGTAAGTTTGAATCAAAATTTCCCGGAGATTATTGAAAGACTTACTCGGTCAGTATTCAGAGCCAGAATATCAGCGGACAGCGTGGAGTTAGACCACTCGGCGGTCGCGATCGCACGCCGGACAGACGTGCGGAACCTTTCTTGGACTCAGTAGGACGACAGCCACCCGAAGATCACAGACCGACTTCCGACGCTGTCGCTTCAACAGCACCGAACGCCGAGTTGTTCGCCGGCGCGATCCCGATATCGGCGAGGGACCGCTCGATCAACGGCTTCACGCGCTCGACGTCACACATCCGGATCGTGTCATCCAGCCGCGCGCGGGCGGCCGCTTCTGCGAAGCGCTGCATCGCGTCGAGCTTTCGCGCCGTCACGGGAAGCGGCGGCCCGTCGTACTCGCTGTCGCCCATCGCGTCCTGATAGCGCTCCGGCAGCGACGTCTTCAGATCGGCGAACCACTGGGCCATCTCGTCCTCGACGTCGCCTCTCGGGACCGGTCGATACTCCTGGGCGTGGGCGATGTAGGCGGCCAACTGGTCGCTGTCGTACTCCCCTTCGACGAAGACGCGCTCCTCGTCGGTCAGCTCTTCGCCACGAGCCAGCTTCCCGGCCGCCTTCCGGGCGCTGATCATCTGTTCGGCGACGCGGACGATCAGCTCGCGCTGCTCGCGGGCCTGCATCCGCAGGATCAGATCGAACCGCGACAGCAGCGGCGACTGAAAGCCGACCTGCTCAGCGAACTCCTTGGTCGGATCGAAGTGCCCACCGGTCGGGTTCCCGGCCGCCAGCAGCGCGGTCTCCGCCGGGAGCGTGGCGTGCTTCCCGGCCTTGTTGACGTGGACCTCCTGCGATTCGAGCGCCGTGTGCAGCGCGTCCAGATCGGAGTTGTCGCCCTTGTCGAGTTCGTCGACGACCGCGAGCCCGCCGTGCGCCCGCACCAGCGTTCCCGCAGAGATCGACCACTGGCCGTCGCTGAAGTCGTCCTTCTCGATCGCTGCAGTGAGCCCTGCGGCCGACGAGCCCGTCCCGTCAGTGAACGCCCCGCGCGGCGCGATCTCGTGGGCCGCCCGCGCCAGCACGGTCTTCCCGACGCCAGGATCACCGAGCAGGAAGACGTGCGGTTCACCACGATGATGGGCGCCGTCGTCAGTCGTCCGCGTCCAGCCGCCGATCAGCTGCAGCACGAGCGCTTCGATCACTTGCTGGTCGCGGTCGCCTGCGGCCTCGAAGTTCGGCGCGAACGCCTCGCACAGCACTGAGACCGGGTCGTCGGCAGTAGCAATCTCCTCGACGGCCTGCTGGTGCCGCTCGTCCTGATAGTCCGCGATCGTCGGCTCGTCGGGGACGACCTCGTTGCCGATGACGCATTCGTCGAAGACGACTTCCCCCGTGTATAGCGGCCGGTGTCGCCCGACTACGGTGACGCGCCCGCCGGACTCGACGCGGTCGGTCCCGGTGAGGTCGTCTGCGAGGTGGACGTCGATGTTCTCCGTGTCTCCCCGCGCGTCTTCGGGCGGCTGCTGCAGGCGGATCTTCTGGTAGTCCTCGAACTCGGACTCACTCCGCTTGTGGAAGAAGTACGCACTCGGGTCGTCGCAGCCCTGACAGCCCTGCGGCTCGCGGATCGATCCGAACGGCGGCTGTGGAATCCGTGCCCGGGTTCCGCAGCGCTGGCACTCGAATACAGCCTCCTCGACACGCGGCTTCACTTCGGTCCGTTTCGTGATCTGCCCTTCCAGCGCGAACAAGCGCTCGGTCTGTTCCGAGGGCGAGTAGCCGCCGACCGTGAACGTCGCACTCTCCGGGAGGTTCTCGAAGGCGACGTGGGCCTGCCCGAGCGGGCGCTCGCGTTCCGTGACCGTTGGAACGACGTCGTTGAGCGCTTCGGTGAAGGTGTCTCGTAGCGACTCAGGCCGCGCGATCACGTCGGAGGCGAGCCCGCGGACGTCGTCGAGGTCGCACTCGACGTCGCTTCCGAGAGCGTCGATCTCCCAGCGAGCGAGCCGCTGCCAGTCCAGCGTCAGCCGGCGCGTCTCTGGATACTCGTCGACGAGCGCGCGGATGTCGTCGGCGAACGCCTCTCGGAGTGCCACCTGGCACTGCTGTTGTCGACTCACAGCGACTCACGCTCCTCGTCAGCGGCTGTCTGGTCTCCGCCACGAGCAGCGAGCCACGCATCGATCCGCTGGCGTAGTTGCTCTCGTCCGCGCCGGGCGTCAGCACGGAGCCGGTACCAGAGCGTCTGGAGTTGTTCCTCACGCTCCTCCAGAAGCCCAGACTGATGCGCCTCGTACAGCGCTTCGAGGATGACGAGCGCTGCTGTAATCCCCACGAACGGGTGGATCAAGAGCCCGAGCGCAACTGGCACGCCCACGACTCCGAGCGCCTCCAGGACGGGCCGGAGTGCGTCACGCTCGTACAGCGCCATCCCGGTGCCGGTCGCGATCGCGCCGACGACACCGACGGCGATGACATGGACCAGTGATCCAGTCATATCTCTTCCTCCAGCGGCGGTGCGATGATCTTCACCCATATAACCCACAGCATAGCCAGTAAGACGAAGGCTAACACCGGAAGTGTCATCGGCGATGACGGGATCACGGCAGCAGCCCCCGGAGCATCTTGACGTCGACGTTCGTGGCCAGGTCGCTCCCGTGCTCGTACAGCATCTGCGTGTCGTTGAGGATCTGGGTGATGTTGAGGCGGCCCCAGCCAGCGGCGAGGACGATGGCCAACAGCACGGCAAAAACCATCAGGTAGCCGATGGCGTTCCGGAGCACCGACCCGACAGAAAGCAGTTTGCGGCCGTACAGCGCGACAGCTAACAGGAGCGCGACCACACCGATCTGCCCGCCGATTCCGAGGTACTGCAGCGTCCGGGTCAGCAGGTCACCGATCAGGAGCGCCAGCACTACTGCTCGCCTCCGTTGTCACTGCCGCCGCTGCTGCCGCCACCTCCACTTCGGAACGAGAAGGTGTTGACCGTCTCCGGCGTCGAGGCTTCCGTCCGCCGGACGAAGATGAACCAGATAGCCAGAATTGAGGTCCCAAGAATCGCCAGGAGGGCGATCGGGAGCTGACCGACGAACTGCTGGAGCAGTCCCGGCGAGAGGAGTTCGACAGCGCCGACAGAGACCAGCCCGCCGATCAGTATGAAGAGCCGGTTCGAGTAGATCCCGAGCTTCTGGAGCCCCCACAGCGTCGCGACTAGCAGACCGATCACCGACCCGAGCGTGATGGCCCGACCCGGCACCAGCCCCAGCTGGCCGGCGAAGAGGAACCCGCCGACAGCCAGAAGCACGGCCGCGTACGTGTTCGCCAGCACGCGCATCAGCGCCTTGTTCAGGAGTTTCAGGAGCCCAAGTCCGAGGCGACCACCGCGACGGGTGGTCCACGCCAGCAGCCGGCCACTCCCGGTGAGAACGCTCACGAGGAGGCCACCGCTCCCGCGCAGGAGTCGGCTGACGAGTCCGCCCGACGACGGGGAGCTACTCGAACCAGACGGTCGCGATCGCGGATCCTCTGCCGGTGCTGCCGGCGGTTCACTACTACCGAAGACACGGCGCGAGACAACGACGACCGCGCCGCCACCGAGCAGGAGGACCCCAGCGATCGGGAGCCAACTCGGGACCGACATCGACGGCGTCTGGACCGATCCCACAGCACTACTGGCACGGTCCCAGACGCCGGCCCCGCCACCGTCATCGCTGGAGGAACTCGTCTCCGCGAAGATCGATAGCAGCTCATCGGAGTCGTCGTCGTCGAAGATCGCGGGCGAGTTCGCGACGTCGGAGTCTCGCACGACACCCTGCGTGATCGAGTTCAGGATGTACTCGACGCCCGACGTCGTCCGGTAGTATTTGTAGGTCACCGGATCACCAGCCCCCATCGGTCCAGGGTCGATGTCCAGCTCTGGATCCGAGCCGGCCTTCTCGACGGTGATCTTCACGTCGCCCTTCTCGGGCATCGCCATCGTCTGGATGTAGTTGACGCGGAAGTGATCGCCCGTCTTGGAGTTCGGGAGGTAGAGTCTCTGGTCGCCGTCTGCTTCGATGATCGCGTAATCCGTGGTGGGGTAGTCACTCGACGTCGCGTGGTGGATCCGGTCGCCGTTCGCGGTCGGCCCGACGTTCACGTGGAAGCCGGGCGATCGCGAGTCGATCTGCAGTTGCGTGTCGAGTTCGTCGCCGGGTGCGGTGGCTTCGGTCACAGTGACCGCGCCGTTCGCGACGTCGATCCGGCGACCGGTCGCTCGGACGTCGACGGTGGAGCCACTCGGGATGTCACCACCGTAGGCGTCGCTGAGGTAGACGTCGAGTGTCGTCCCGTCGAGACGGTAGTGCCGCGCGCTCACGGACTGCCACGTCCCGCCGTCGATGCGGTACTCCAGGGAGGCGACCTCGACGATCCGCTCGGAGGCGAACGGGATCGTGACCTGGGCGTTCGCGGTCGCATCCGCGTACGTATGAGAGACGTTGTAGGTTTCCTCGAAGGCGGTCGTCCGGTAGCTCACCCCGATCTGGTCGGCGGCGTCGTGTGAGAGTTCGATGTCGGCCTGCATCGCCGGCGCGTCCGCAGAGAGCGAGTCGTCGGCGAGCGAGACGTTCAGTTGGTTCGATCCCTCACGAAGCTGACTCTTCGGGATCGTGGTCTGGACGGTCTCGCCGTCGGCGAGCGTGCCGGAGTGGAGCGTGGTCGTGTTGCCGTTAAGTTCGATGGTGGGGTCTTTCAGTACTGTCCCCTCGGTGATCTCGGTTGAGACGTCCACCTGGCTCCCACCATTCGTGGAAACCGTCCACGCATCATCAGTCAGAGACGGATCAACGGTTTGGGTGGTAGATTCGCCTTCAGATAGTAGGCCCGTATAACTCGCTTCAGCAGTCCCGTCACCGTCAATATCGATTTCAGGATCTTCGGTGAGCGTCTGTGATTGCATCGTCAGCTGATAGTCGATTGTCCCCGTTCCACTCCCAGAGAAATCGAGCGCGGTGGAGGACTGACTGAGGTCGAGGCGAGCGGTTTTCGTCTCTCCGTCAGTGAAGTCACCAAAGGATGCCGACGCTCCAGCGCCGTCGGCCACGGAGAGTCCATTCACCTCATTTACAATATTCATCTGGATATCCGGGCGCTTTTCAAATGGACGATCGGTGGTGTCGACCCAAGTCCCCGACTTGACTGACGATGGAGAATCGTCCGTCGCGATTGCGAGATAATCTTCCGCCGTATCTCCACTTGTTCCGCTCGCCAGAATCTGGAGCGTGTATGTGGAGCCAGCACTGACCTCGTATTGCGTGTCTGTGGTGAAAGTCTGGGTCCCGGTCGACCACTCAGGATCCCACCCTGATTTGATCTGTGTCCCTTGTCCGTTGAGATAGGCACCAGCGTCTGAGGTCACTTCGCTGTAACTCTTCTTCGCGATGTATACGTCGAAGGTCACTCCATAGTCGCTTCCCGCTGTGCCAGAGATATTCAGAGTGATTGAGTCAACAGTCCCGTCCGTCTTCGGCTGAAATTGGGCGAGCCCATCGACGGGGTCCTCGTACCCGGCGGACATATCGTCACCCAGGTACGGTTCGGACGAGTCAATCGTTCCGTCACCCTGATCCGTTAAAATCGAGTGAATCGAGCTGCTTTCGTGTGCGGTCACGGCGATCTGCGGGTTGTTCCCGTTTCCGTCCGTCGGTTGAACGTTCCCTCCGGGATCAAGCGATTCCGTCGCAGTTGGAGAAAGCCCGCTCCCAGATTGATTTTGCCACGTTGCGGTCGTGTGCCCGGTTAGAACCACCTCCGCGGAATCTTCCACGTCGATGTTGCCTGCGATATCTGCCGAGACCGTCTGGCCGTTCGTCGCCGCGGAGACTGCTATCGAGTCTGTCTCGGTGCTTTTGACACCAGTTGTGTTTATCGTGACACCGGACGCTGAATCGTAGTCTGACAGCTCCCACTGCGCGGACGTGCCGGTGGTCGCGCCGGTCATCGAGATGTCGACTGCTCCGGAGAATGTCACTGTGTTCGATGAGAAGCTCTCGATCGTCATCACAAGAGAGCCGTCCTCGTAGGTCGCTTCGGAGCGCCAGGTCTCGCCCGAGGAGTGCGTCCCGCGGACGGTCTCGGGCGTATAGCCGAGTGCTTCTCGCAGTAGTCCGGCGTCGACGGCGATCTCCCGCGACTCGTGATCCTCTGCGTCGCGGAAGACCAACGCCATCTGGCCGCTACCAACGACGTTCGCGTCGGTTCCCATCACTTCATCAGCGTGTCCGGGCGTCGTCGCGATCACTTCGAGCGAGTCGGCGTGGCCGCTCGACGCGAGGACTGCGCCTTCGAGGTCAGCCGCCGAGACCGGGATCGACTCGCCTTCTGGGACTTCCTGGGTGATCTGCGAGTCGGAGACGGTGACCATCCCGCTGGGCGCGGCCGCAGCAGAGCCAGCGAGTGCGCCGCCGAGGGCAGGCGCTACGAGCGAGAGCGCGAGCACGAACGCGAGCACCGCGGACGCGATTCGCCTGCTCACGCGCACACACCTCCGTTACGCGCAGCGAGCGCGTGTGAATTCAGCACCCGCGCAGGCGTGCAGTTGCCGCGCCGGCGCGCACGCTTCCGGAATTCATATCGCCCGCGGGCGGCCGCTCGACCGTATATAAATGCGCCCGCGAGATCACGCCCGCCCGCACGTTGGACCGCACGCGGTGGCCCCCCAACGCGTGGGGGACTCCCTCCAAGGTAATCTATATTCGCGCGTGCGTAGCGACTCGGATATCTGAGAGGTTCGGCGGTTTGCCCCCAGATCCCGGCCGGCTCCCGCCGGTGGGCCCTGTACTTAAAGGCCCGAAGTGAGTGAAGCAGAGCGCGATCTCGTTGATCGAGTCGTTCAATCACCAGCACCCACCCCCCGAATGTCGCTGGCCGAGCTGGGCGTCTCCCCGTCGACAGGGATGCGCGCCACGGTGATCTGGCCGGCTTCTCCGGTCATCGTGAGCTCTTTGCCACCCGGCACGTCCTGGATTTCGTCGAACGCCAGCGCCTCGATCGGGGATTCGAGCGGATCGAGGACGGTTCCGGATTCGACCGAGAGCTGTCCAGATCCGGGATCCTTGACTACGAGGCGGTGTGCGTGGGCGTTCTGCCACTCGGCGAAGATCTGATCGTCGAACTGCAGTTGGAGATCTGCTTCCTCGTCGACGTCGAAGCCCGTCTCGGGCTCGTCGACGCGAATCCGCAGCCAGCGGTGCTTATCTTCCGACTCGAAGGGAATGTCTTCCCAGCCGAACCACGTCGCACCCCACTCAGCGTAGCAGAGCCCGGTGCCGACCTTGAAGCCCGAGATGACGTCGGACTCCATCGGGACGGTCTCGAAGCCGACTGGAATCGATGACATCCGCGACGTCCGCGGATTGGGTCGGCCGTCGGGCATCGAGATGCGCCATTCCCACTCACGACGGCCCTTGTGGTGGATGTTCTCCTCGTAGTGGATCGCGCCGAACGGCGAGAACCCAGCGCGTCGTGAATCGGACATACACGAGCGGAACAGCGTGACCTTGTCGTGGGTGCGGTGAGCGTCCTGCTTGGCATCTTCTGGGACGAGGTCACCCAGTTCGTCGAACAGCAGCGAGAGCCACTCGTAGTGACTCGAATGCTCGACGGCCGCGAGGATGAACGCGAACCACCAGTGCTGTAGCGGCGTCGGCGGCTCGCTCTCTTTCGTCTCCCACGACGGACGGAACGGCAGCGGGTCACTCGTTCCTGGGCGATTCGTCTCTGCGGTGAGTTCGGTACAGCCGGTGAACGTCGGATCCGGGTAGACGACGTTGATCGTTCCCTCGGGACCGTCGCCGAGTTGCTCCAGGAGGTCGAGGGGATCCTCGTAGGTGAAGACGTCGCGGACAACTTCGTCCAGATCGTCGACGTTCTCGGTCGGGGCGTCGCCCGTTTCGGTCATCCACGTGGCCTCGACCTCGGCGTCGGCGGGGAGCCACAGCGTAACCCAGCGCTTCAGCCGCAGCCACTCTGAGCGCATCGGAGAGCCACGCCAGACGACGATTTCACCGTTCTCGTCGATCAGCCGCGTGCCGATCTGTGAGAGGAGCGTGGACTTCCCACAGCCACGCTTTCCGACGAGCAGGGCGCCGGTGCCGCCCTCTGAACGAGTGCGCTCGGCGTCGTGCTCGTGGATCAGCAGGTCTGGGTAGACGATCCGCGAGGGCTCGTCGCCGTCCTTGGTGAAGTCCGAGATGTCCAACTGGCCGATGCCATATCGGGTGCGAATCTCGTCAGCGTCCGTCGGTTCGTCTTTCGGTGCGGAGTGCGTCCGCACGGACTGTTGCGTTTTCTGACCCCAGTCACGGTCTTCTGGAGCGCTCTTTTCGGTCGGAGTGAGTCTGTTGTTCGTCATCCTGAAGGAATGTGCATATCCGCGGATCGTTCGTCAGTCGCTTCCCCTGCACTCGCCGCTAACTCACGGACTGCGCGGTTCGTTGCGGGCAGAAGGTAGCGGGCGGCCAATTGCTCGCGCTCGCGGGCGTACGCTTCAGTATCGCCCAACGCGACGCGCCTGCCTGCGCGCTTTTGGATGAGCTCGAAGTCGAACTCTTGGCCGCCTGGGATGTTCTCGATCTCCCCGAGCGTGTCGTAGTCGAACTGGTGGACCCAGTTCTCGAGCTCCGACAGCGAATCGAAGCCGTCGAACCAGCGCTGGAGCCGAATGCGCTGGCGCTGCTGATACTCGTCGAGTGTCGGTCGAAGGACTGAGTGCGGCGATTCGTCTGGATCCGGCGCGGGGTTGTCTTCGTCGACGTACTCCGTCGCTCGGGTTCGGAGGTCACGCAGCGCCTTCCGGCAGGCCGGGCGAAGATGCTTCGCCGCTTGTCGGTGACGCTCGTCGGCCCGCTGCTCGGCCGTAAGGAACGACCGCGGGTGATGTCGTCGACGGGCTTTTGCGTTGTTCAGACAGCACGCGACAGTGACGTCCTGCGTTGGCAGCAGGTAGTACACCCAGTCAGCCACACGCCCGAGCGTGCGGTACTGGAACGTATGCAGCCACTTCAGCAGCGCTTGCCTCGAAGCAAATCCATCCTCACGGAACGTCTGGAGCGCTTCGAGCTGCTCCTCACGCAGGCGGTTGAGCGCCGGGCGACGTGGGTCCGGCTCGTCGAGCGGGTCTTTCGCGTCGGGTTCGACGTCCCAGTGTGCAGCGGCGGAGGGCTCCGAACTCACGCTTCGGCCACCCCCTTCGCTTCCTCAGACCACAGCTCGTCGAGGGCTTCTGGATCCTCGCGCTCGTGGGCGCGCTGGATGAGCGCTTCCGCGCCCTGCTCCTCGATCATTTCGAGGATGTCTTCGTGGCGGTTCTTCTCCGAGCGGAGTTCCTGGATGAGCCCCTCGAAGGTCTGGTACTCTTCGAGCGACTTTTCGAGGTACATCGCAGTCGCGTAGGCGTCTTGGGCCTGCCCAACCGCAGGTAGGATCCGCGCGGTCCCGTTGTGCGCTTCGGTGTAGATCAGCGCGACACCGACCACGCCAGCCAGCACGGCCACGATCGGGCCGACGAGCAGGAAGAACACGGTCGCCGGAATCGCGAAGACGACCAGCGCCTCCAGGAGGCCACCGATGTCGAAGTTGCCCTCTTCGTCGTAGATCGGCGAGCGGAAGTTGAAGTGCTCGCGTTCGATGTCGACGAGGGAATCGGCGTCCGTCGCGATGAACAGCATCTTGTCGGCCGGCGAGTTGTAGAGGTCGATCTCGGAGTTGATCCGAGACGCCCCAGCCAGCACGGCCGCGCCGCCGAACACACGCGCGAAGAACGCCCGCAGGCCCGTCGGGATCACCGCGAGCGCCCCGCCGGCAGTCTTGGTGATCTTGATCGTACGGAACTGCCCAGCGATGCCCTCACGGGCGATGTCACCGGAAGGCGTCTTCTTCGCGTCCGTGTCCATCCGGAAGAGCACGACGCGCCTGACGCCGTCCTCGTAGCGTTCGAGGAAGACGATCCCGACGAGTCCGCCGACGAACAGCGGGACGGCGAACGGTAACGCGACGATGATGCCTGAGAGCCACGTCGCGGCGAACAGCAACCCGAAGAACGTCGCGAACCCGAGGATCACGAGCCACGGCATAAGCCCCCACTGCGGGCCGGCTCCGGCACGACGGATCGCGGCCGGAACAACGAACCCGGCGAGGGCGGTCGTGCCGAGCGTCGGGAAGACTATCTGGACGAGTGCCCGCTCCCAGAACCCGCCCTCGGTAGTGATGAGGATGTTCTGAGCGAACGGCACCGAGTGATGGGTGAAGTGCCAGCGGACGTCCGGATGACCCTCGATCCACATCGTCACCTGCGTCGGCTCGGAGTGGCTCGGCAGCGAGATGTTCGCCCGCTCGCGATTCTCCTCGATCGTGAGGTTCTGCCGCGCGACCGTCTGGTTGACGGCGACTGTCTTCTGGATCGTGCCGTTCCCGTTCGGGGCAGCGACTTCGCGCTGCTCGGCCTCCCAGTAGACAATCACGAGCGTCTCGTCGCTCTCGGGGCGTCCGTACCGAATCGAATCAAGGTTGACGCGATCGCGCCGGACGGTCGTCCCGTGTTCGAGGAACTTATCGGTCGCGTGGAGCAGCCCGACGCCGTCGTAGCGGACGGCGAGCGACGTGTACGTGTCGAGTTTGCGGACTGAGGCTGGCGAATCCGGATCGGGTTTCGTGCCCTGTCGTCGCAGCTCGTCGATCGTGTAGCCCGCGTCGGCCTGGGTGGGCGATGTCGCCTGCATCGGCCGCTGGTCGGCCGACAGATCAGCGACTGCCGTCCCGACGCCCATCCCGACAGGGCCGACGAGCAGGAGGATCGCGAGCGATGCGAAGGCGACTCGCCGCATCAGTCCAGCACCATCCTCCCGCTCTTGTAGACGGCCGCCAACGCCACGATCAGCGCGAAGCCCAGCACTGCGAGCGGCATCTTCACGCCCACGAGGCCCGTGACAGCTCCACCGACCGCGCCGGTCGCCGCCAGCGCTGTGAAGAAGACTGTCGGAGCGACCAGCAGCACCAACAGCCAACGCCAGAGGCGCATCTACTCGCTCACCTCCGGAGCAGAGTCGTCGGTCGGGGTCTCACCGACCACGCCGGCCTCGACGACCAGCGCGAGCGCCAGTACGAGCGGGAGTGCGACCCACAGCAGGATCGACGGTCCGCTCCCGAACAGCGTGACGAGCGCGCCTGCGACGCTCGCGAAGCCGACCAGAATCGACGCACAGAGCGTCGCGACGTCTTTCCGGCGGGTCACGACGACACCTCCCGCTTGTTGAGGATCCACGCGAGAAGCACGGGAACGAGCAGCGCGACACCGAGGATGGGTCGCCGAAGAATCTCCGGCGAGAGGAACAGGCCGGCCAGTCCAGCCAGGATGGCGAACGCCATCGTCCCCGACGCGAGGAAACTGATCGTGCCGGTTTCAGAGGTCATTTGCGACCGGACGGAGGCATCTTCGCCGTTGCCTCGGAGTCGCCGGACGAGCCAATACAACATCACCACGACCAGTAGACTCGCCAGTGCGAGGCGGGCCTGCGGGCCGATCGTGAGGGATTCTGTCTGTAGTATCATTGTCTTGTTAATCTGCGTAGGTTACCCCGACTGCGAGGACGAACACGAACGCGATCGTGCCCGCGATGAGCGCCGGTGTCTGGTACTGTGCTGGGAGTGTCCCGCCGACGAGCGGGAGTGAGCCGCCAGCGCCGAGCCAGCCGATCCCGATCGCGCCGATATTCGACGAGATGAGCGGGACGTCGGCGACGACCTGAGCGGCGATGCCCGCGACTTCCGCGCTTTCGCCGGCGAGGATTACCACGAGCGAGAAGCCCAGCGAGATGCCGAGCGTCCCGATCGCTATCCACGTCGAGAAGAGTCGCTGCAGTCGTCTGGAGACGCTCCGGGCGATCGTCTCGGGATTCCCCGAGGACGCCCACCAGGCCTCCAGCACCATCCACGCGAGCATCAGCAGGGCGACGCCGACGATGACGGGTCGCTCGCCGAGCCCGAACGTCGGGATGATCGACACGTTCCACGGGAGCAGCAGCGACCCGAGCAGGCCCACTAAGAGCACGCTCAACAGGAACGGAATCGACGGCAGCCGTCCCTTCTTCACGTAGGCGAGCCCGAACAGCACGACCATCAGCAGGAGGATCAGAAACCCGCCGAGGATCGCGCCGAGAGTACCGAGGAGAGACATCAGCTACGGCCCTCCTGGAAGCTGTCCGATCGACTGTAGCGTCTGTTGTTGCATCGTGAGTGGATCGGTTGTCGGGAGACTGCGGCCGCTCTGTGTCCGGATCGACAGAGGTTACCCCCGGTAGAGCGGGCTGCAGTAGTCGTCACGCTGTCCCTCCATCCGTGCGCGTGCGCCAACGGAGCCAGAGCCGGCGGACGAGGAAGACCAGGTAGGCCCCCGCGCCGATCAGGATCAGCTGCTGTTGGACGGATGGGTCGATGTCCAGACTCGGGAGGATCCGAATCGAGAACAGCGACCAGCCGGCGAACAGCGTCCCCGCGTTGGCCGTCAGAAACGGGACCAACTGCTGGAGACCCAGGGCTCCGAAGAACCCCGTCGCCCACGCGAACGGCGATTTCAAGATGTCTATTACGCTCATTCTATGGTCTACTCACTGGTGCGGCCGCGATGATGATGCGAACGAGCCAGAACAACCCGACAGTCATCCCGAGTCCGAGCAGGAAGAGGATCGCCGGACCGGCGAGGCCGCCGTCGCTCGGGATGGACGTCCAGACCGTCTCGATGCCCTGCAGGAGTTGGATCCCGCCGAGCCCGAATTCGTCGATCAGGACGTCAGCGACGTAGCCCGGAATGTCCACGAACGAGAACAGATCGCACTCGTTCGAGGAGCACCACGGGACGTTCACCGAACTCCCGTCGACGGTGATCTGGCCGGGGACCTCGAAGTCGGCAAGCCACCGGGTGAGGTTGATCCCCAGCAGCAACACAGTCAGGACGTACCCGACGAGCGTCGAGAGCAACACCCCCAACACGAAGCGACGAGGACTGTTTGCGACGGCTTTGAGGTTCGTAAGCCAGCCCGGGAGCGAGAGGTCGCCCCAGCCTGAGATGCCTCCGCCGCCGCTGCTTGTCGTGTCGTCACTGGTGGATCCGCTATTGGAGTCCCACGACTCGTCGCCGTCGTCACTGACGTACGCGCCTGAATCTGGAACTGACATCACCGCACCTCCAGCGGGTCACAGCGCATACTTGCGCACCCCCCAGAACACGGTTGCCAGTGCGATGATCAGCGTGAAGGCGAGCAGAAAGCCCAGCGCTGCGTCCGATACTGAGGCTTCTGCGCTGTCGAAGACGGCGTCGACGTAGTCTCCTGGCCCATCGATCGAGATGAGGTCCATCCCGCGCAGGATCCACGTTCCGTCGCCGAACAGCACCGCGATCAGGTCGTTCAGGAAGTCGAATCCTGCGTCGACGAGGTCGCTGAGTGCTTGCGCGACCGCGCGGTAGTACGCGATGATCCCGTAGAGGACGGCCATCAGACTTGAGCCGGCGGCCGTCTTCGTCAGCAGCCCGACTTTCACGCTGGGCGTGCCGTCTTCCTCCTCGACGCGGTCGAAGATCGACCCATCGTCGCCCCAGTTCGTGAGATAGCGGTCGCTATCGGCCACCGCGATCACCTCGCTGTCGGGGGACTGATGGTGCGATCATTATTCTGCGTCGTCTGGACCGAAGAACGGAACACTTCCCAAGAACGGGACGTCCTGGTCAGTGAGATCCTGCCAGAGGCTGTAGAGCCACGCCAGCACGAGGACGATCAGGAACGCGATGATGAACCCCAACGCCTCGGTGCTCAGCCACGCAGACGTTCCCTCCTGACCGGCGGAGAGAAGCCCTGAGAGGCCGCCGATGAAGTTCGTGTTGAACAGCGAATCGAGTTCTGAAAAGAACCCACTGGCGAACCCACCAAGCCCCGCTGCAGTCGCCCGAACTGGCGCGACGATCACGTAGATGGCTGCCATAAACACGCCGCCAGCGCCGCCGGCAAGGAACTTTGAGAGGGACGATGCGTTCCGGGCACTGTCGACGAGCGAGCTCGAACTCGGGACGTCACTGCCGCTCGAACTCATCGGCTCACACCGCCTTCCGAGCCTTCCGGAGGTAGTTGCCGATGATCGCCACGATGCCACCGACGCCACCGACGATCGCGCCCCAGATGCCGCCGTTACCACCGGCGTTGCTGAAGAAGCCGCCGCCACCTCCGGCGGGGCTCTGCTGCATCGCCGTGACGTCATCCTGGGTCAGTCGGAGCTGAGACCGGACGACGATCTCTTGACCGGGCTGGATCGTGTCGTCGAGGACGTGCGTCTCGTTCTCGCCGGAGAACTGTCCCGTGACGTCCGTCCACGCCGTGTTGGAAATCTCCGAGAACTTCGTGTCGGAGGTTCCTTCGGCGACCTCAACGCTCACGTAGCGGTCGCTCGGGAGCGACTGGTTCACGCGAAGCGAGAGGCCCTGGTGGCCCAGATCGTACGCTTCAGGCACGGACAGGCGCGTGTAGATCGTCGCCTGCTTGTCGTAGGCGGGGTAGGTGTTGCCCGCGTCGGAGACTGTTGCCTGCGTGTCCGAGGCCGGCAGCGCCGAGCTCGTGTAGTGAACGGGAAAGCGCAGGTCGTGGACCGTGACGTTGTTGTCGCCCGAGAAGGTCGGCCCGAGCGAGCCCATCGAAGCGATCGAGACGTCACCGATCGGCTCGGTCACGGTCTCGGTCTCCCATTCGTCGTCTGAATTCTGGTAGTGGTGATCGCCGAACTGCCACTCGCCGGTCTTCTCGGCGTTCAGTGCGAAGATCGACGCGTCGACCGTCCCGGTTGCGGACGTGACGCTGATCGACTCGATGTCGTTGAACGTGCCGTCCGAGCCGCTGACGGAGTTCGTCGTCAGCTGACCGAACTGCTCCTGCCAGACGTACGTCCCGGTACCGTTCGCGATGACCGCCGCGTTGCCCGTGACGTCCTGGGAGGTGTTGATCGTCGCCTGCTTGTAGTCGCCGTCGGCGTCGGTGAAGTTCACGTTCACCGTGCCGTCACTGGAAATCGAGTGAACAACGACGCCGATCTGGCCGAACTTCTTGTTCTCGTCACTCGTGACCGAGAAGTTCGAGAACGACGCGGAGTCGCCCGCGGCCGACGTCGTGATCTGGACGGCCTCGACGCCAGGCCCGGTTTCGGTATCGGAGACCGAGGCACCCGACGTCGTCCACTCGCTCGCCGTCAGCGCCGACACGTCGCTCTTGTCGTGCGGGAAGGCGCCGTAGTCGGCGGCATCGATCTGAGCGGGCGAGAAGGTGTAGACGTTCGGTCGCGAGTCGGTTTCGTTGACGATGGCATCCAGACTGGCTTGTGAGCCGTCATTCGCTTCGTAGGTCGTGACAGCCTGGCCGGTCGGGTGCGCTGCTTTCGTCAGCTGGTCCTCGTTGATGTACGGCGAGGGGGTCGCACCGTTCCCGAAGACGACCGTGCCCGCGGCCGCGCCCACGCTCGAAAACAGCACGAGCGTAACGAGCGCGATCGCGAGGCCACGGGCGCCGATGCTCGGGAGTCGCTCGCGGAGGCTCATCGCGACCCTCCGTCAGAAGGTGTGTGTGATCGCTGCCGATGCCACTGCCGATACTGCGTACTGGATTTCATTTGTGAACTCCGAGAAGTCGTTCTTTGAGTTGCCGTGCTTTCGTCCGTATGCGGCCCTCGTGGGCCTGTTTGCCTGCGTCGTGATGTTGGTAGGAATCCCAGGATGGCATCCTCAGAAGTGCGCCCGCGTGTCGGGCTGCGGGAGGCCCTGTCTGTACTGTCGCTTCGGCCACGTGCGTCGGAGACGGGCGATGTACTGCCGAAATTCGTCGCTTGCGGCGAGGCCGATGTCGACTTGGCTGGCGTCACTCATCGGCCTCCTCGGCATCAGAGAGCGCTCGTTCCTGCCGATCGCGCTCAGTCTGCTCGACGTGTTGGCGCAGTCGCTGCGTCTCGTCGAGCAGATCAGTCACGGTCTGGCCTCCCAGCGCTATCGAATTCCTGCCACGTGGCAGACGGTTCGACGTGCTCGCGCTGTTGCTCGGCGTCTGTTCGCCTGTCGTGTCGGCCCTCCTCGTTGTCTGAAAAGGAGGGGTTCGGGGCGGAAGCCCCGCGTTCTCCAGTCATAGTCTGGCTCCGACCGGTGATCCGGAGCGACCGGGCCGGCCGTCGCCTCAGAAAGCGGGATGTTCGAACCTAAACCCGCGAGAATCAGCCTATCTAGTCGAATTCTGTGCGTTCTGTGAGATCTGACTGATTCGCCTTTTGTCCGTCTGACTTTTTATAAATGGACAGCCAGAACAGACAGATATGAGCACTCAGACAGAACAGGTGGATGAGCGTCGTGAAGACCGTGCGGTCGGCATTTCTATCGTTCAGGAGTCGTCTGGATCTCTCCGTGTTACGATCCCTGCCGAAGTCGCGGAGGAGATCACTATCGACGCTGGCGACAGCGTTTTCGTGACTTCCGACAGCGAGGACGAGTTCCGAGCTCGCAAGAGTTCGTCAGTCGATCTGTGACGCTGTCCGACTCTCCTCTGTGACATAGACCAATTCAGGTCGGTCGATTTTCATCGCCCTGCTGACTCTTCTGAATTGCATTTTGTCCGATTCGCTCGTTAGTCGGGCGCTTCGCCCAGCTCGGCGAGGCCTTTCTCGCCAGCCTCGACGCGGGCTCGCTCAATCTTCCACTCGTCGTTGTCGAACGCGACCCCGTAGAGTTCGTCAGCGCGATCGAGGATCGTCGCGATGCTTCCCTCGGGTACGTCGAAGAATCGAGCTGTCGGGCGCTTCGAGCGGCCTTTCTTCACTTCCCGAATGAACGCCTGAACGCGTTCGTAGCCCTCGCCCGGGACCGGCACGCCCATCTCGTTTTTCGTCATTCCGTGTGGTGCCTGTCCGAACTGGACGCCACGATCGATCGCACGTTCAATTCCTTCTTGCCGCCGCTCGCGATTCAGCTTCAGCTCCATCTCCGCGACGATCGACATAAACTTCAGCATCATCTGCCCCATCTCGTTGTCCGGGTGGACGTCGAACCCCTGCTGGACCAGGTGCAGGCCGACGCCGTGATCGGCGCAGGTGTCGACGAAGTCCGCGACCTCCGCAGTCGATCTGCCGAGCCGATCGAGTTTCGCAGCGACGATCTTCTCGACCGGATCATTTTCGAGGCGTTCGCGGAGATCGACGTATTCGTCGCGGGTCGGGTCGTCACCACTCCCGATGTCGGCATAGATGTTCTCGGCTGGGAGATTGGGATAGTGTTCGCGGATTGATTCGATCTGCCCGTCCCGCGACTGATCACTCGTCGAGACTCGTGCGTAGCCGAGGATTTCGCCCATACGCAGAAACGCACCCCGCAGTATTTAAAGAGTCAATCGCGAAAAACAGCGGTTCGGAGGTTACTTCTCAAACGCAGGATCGAGTTGTCGAGTTCAACCTGAATTGACCTGCGCAAGTTTTAGGTTGTAAGGGTTGTAAGGATTGCACACGAAGTCCGATAAAGACGCTCGCGTGACAACCGAGTGCTCAAACAAGGACTCGTCCCTCTCTCCGTATTCCGCATTCAGGGTGAGAAAAGCGCCCAAGTGGATCGGGGATGGTATTGGGGATTTGGAGCGTGTGAGACAATGTCGACAGCAAATAAACGAATACCAGTCACAGAGGAACGATGGAAAGAACTGAACGAACTGAAATCAGCTGGCGAAACGTACGACGAGCTGCTGGAGAGCTTGATTCAGGAACACAACCGGCGTCATCTGGCAAACGTAGCCCGCGAGGTCCGCGAGGCCGACGAGGAGGATCTGACGCCGCTCGATGAGCTTTGATATCCTCCTGAGCCAAAACGCCCGAGAATACCTGGGCGCTCTCGACGAAAAGAGCGCGCGGATTGTGAAGGACAACCTCCGGAAATTGGAGGAGGAGCCGTACCCGCGCCCTGGATCAGGTTCTGGAGACCGGGAGAAACTCCACGTCGATGGCGAGGAGATGTATCGTCTCCACATCGGCCGAACGCACACAGCATTCTACGTAGTCCTCGACGAGGATCAACAAGTCCGTGTGGTCGAAATCGTGGATATCGACGAGGCGCACAAGCGCTACGGATTCGATTGAAGGGGACGATTCGCGGGTTTCGGTTCCGACTTGTATGAGAAGTCGGTAGGCGTTGGTCATTCCTACAGACGGGGTCAGAACTATGTTGCTTGTCGCACCCACACCCGATATGCGATATCTCGAATTCGACGGTAAGACAGTGAAAGTTGATGTCGAAGCCCCGGATCGGCTCGTGGGGTTTTCTGAGTGGCTCCGAGATGCAGATATTCCGCTGGGATCACTTACTGTGATTGCTACTGGAGTAGCTGATCTCGTGTGTACTCTCCCAGAGGACGTCAAAACCAGCGCAAGCATTCTTTTAGCAGTCGTTGAACTGCTTTTCGCCACCATTCTTGATTACTCAGTTCGGACTGTGCAGTACCTCAGCGCCAGCGGCCAAGGCTGGGCCTTCGGAAATGCTGAAGCTACAATCACCTCTAACTGACCACAGCGCGTTCTGAAAAAGAATCCCCGATCGTGCCGCGTGGTCAGAACCGGCCGCTACTCGCCACCTCGATCTGACGAAGATTCGACAGCGTCTCAGCAACCGACAGACGCTCGGAGGGGATTTCTTTCGGTATCTGAGGGCGCAAAGAACGCTTGCCACCCCGATTTATTTCACAGAGAGCGGGGGTCACATCATAAGACACCAGTTTAACGATGTCACTGGGTGATCTCTATTGGTTCGCGTCCTCTATTTTCTTGACGTCGATTAACGCGTATCCTGAGGTACTCTGCATATCCTTGATCGCCATCTCTTGACTCTCAAGAATATTATCTATATGTTTTATTGAGGTCCGGGAGTTTCGCGATGAGAGATCCGTAATGAAGTCCCCGAACACAAACAGCGCACGTTCGTACTTGCGTGCTTTCTCATCTGGACAGGTCTCTCGGAACTTTTCACAGAACTCGGCGTATCTGCTTGCACTTTGACTCGCTCCGCTGTACAACTTCTCTGTTTTGTCACGAATCCTCCAGAGATAGACGTATGCATTCCATACATTTCTGTCATATATCGGGAACTTCTCCGAATATTGCTTTGGCCCGCTTGCCATTAGATGAAGCAGAAATGCGGATGTGACGAGACTCTTCGAACTGACCACGTCTGCATCATTCAGATAATCCGAAAGCGATCTGATTGCCTTCTGGGGTTTCTGATCAATGTAATCAGTTCGATCAAGTTGGTCGATCACAGGGGCTATTTCTTCAAATGGAATGCTCCGATTCAACCCCTTCCATTCCCAGAGAGCTTCTGCCTTATCTGTCAAACAAGTGTAACTCATTGCCTCTTCGTACTGTTCAGCGTAGTCTGTATATACAGAGTAACGAGTGGCCCAATAATCGATATTGAGCGGAGGAGATGACATATCTTCGACAAAGTTGTTACTGATATATAGTTTACTGTCTTGAGTGAATCCTGTGCAAGTGTGCAAACTCTTCTACGACTCCACGGAGCGGCATTCATTTTTGAGTCTCGTGCCGGTTGTGTGGACACGTACGTCGCGGAGATACCTGGAGTTCCGAATCTCATCGGCGACACGCTTAGTAATACACGAAGAATATAGTACAACAAATAATGTCGAGTAATACCCAAGCTAAGCAAGTAATACAAGTCTCGCAGAAAGGGCAAGCAACGATTCCGAAAGCGCTGCGTGAGAAGTTCGGCATCGAAACGCCGGGAGAAGTATTCGTCTACGAAGAGGAGGGACGCATCGTCATTGAGCCTGTTCCCTCGGTTGAGGAACTCCACGGCATCCACGCCGGTGAGCACGAACCTGGTGAGGTGCTGGACAAAGTGCGCGAGCACAAAGGCGAAGAACGCCGCCGCGAAGAGGAGCGCGCTGAACGGCTTCGTCCGTCTGCGGACGAGGACGTCGACGAATGAGTTCGGGCTACGTTTTCGACACCGAGGCTATCATCGCATTCCTCTACAGTGAACCCGGCCACGACACTGTCGCCGATCTACTGACCGACGTTTTTGCGGGAGATGTGCCGGGTCGGATCGCCGAGGCGAACGCCAGCGAGATCTTCTATCTTATCGCGCGCTTCGAGGGGACGGATGAGGGGAAGCCCACGAAGGAATCCCTCCGGGAAGCCGACCGCGATCTCCGGGCCCTGGAACGTCGCGGTCTGCAAATTGATCGGGCGGATTGGCGGGTCGCCGGCGAAATCAAAGCCGACGGCCACATCTCTCTCGCGGACGCTCACGCCGTGACGCTCGCACACGAGCAGAACGCAACACTGGTCGTCGGCGCAGACGACGACTTCGACAACCTCCCCGTCACAGTGGATCTACTGCAGTTTCGAAACGATAGCGTTTGACGTCTGCTGAATATCTCGCTTGCATCTCCACCTCGCAAGCAACCTGCTCCAAGCGATCGCGCAAGAAGAGTCGCGGATCGATCACGGGGGGTCAGAAGCCTCCGCTACTAGTCCCAGAAGGCACGCTGCCGGGCTTCGATCTCCGAGAGAACCGTCGAGAGCACGTCTCGCCAATCAGCCGGATGTGACGCGTCGTCACCGGGCGTCGGTGCATCGGGCCCGGGGTGAACGTGGTCACGGGTGTTGTGACTGGATGGGTGCCTGTCCCATCTGTGGTCGAACTCGCCACTCTCGTGTTCCTCGTGGTAGTGAATCGAGAAGTCCCCGTTTTCGTACCAGACGATCTCCAAGCGAGCAGCACGAATTCGTTCCGGGTAGAACCGCTGGTCGTACACGCCGACCAGTCGTTCCGGCGCAAACTCTGGCTGGTCGTCGATTCGCTCGAAGCGGTCACCAGCCGAGAAACGCTCTCGGATCGCGTCGAGTCGATCGAAATCGATCGGTGCACCGCTACGTGAATCTGACGCGTTCTCGTCGTCGCCGCTCATACCGCTGACTGCATATCGGCACCGTCACCGGACCGAGTCGTAAGTGCTCGTTCGAGCAGCGCCACCCGACGGCGGGCTGTCTGCCACGCAGAGAGGCGTTCCCAGACGTCCTCGATGGATTGGCCCGTCTCACTCGCATAGCGTGTAATCGAGATTTCGTCCGGGGACTCGACGTCGAATTCGCTCTGCAACGTCTCTGCGCGCTCTGATTCCGTCTTCAGAAGTTCGAGAAGTTCGTCAGTAGCGTACTGTTGGCGGAGCTTCTGGACCCGTCGCCAGTTCAGGTACTCCTGGTTCCGTTCGTAGGTGGCTGGTGAGTCCGTGACCTGCGTTACGATCCCCATCCGCTCGAACCAGTCCAAGTACTCGCGTGCGGCATCGACACCGTGGCCCGCAAGCTCGGCGACTTCCTTCGCCGTTGCCGGACTGTCGAGGGCGAGGACGGCGTCGAAGAAGTCGTCCCGCGTTCGGTCGCCACGCACCAACTCCTCCGGAGGAGTCAGACCCTCGAAGTCGGGTGCTTCGGCACGCTTGTCGGCGTCGGCCTTCAGCTCCTCGCGCGGTTCTTCCATACGCGCTGTACGAGTTGAGGCGGAATAAATCTTGTTAGCGCGGAATAGTCCGTCTATTTACCTGAAAATCGGGCGCTAATGCCCCGTCCTCAAGTAGCGCAGTAGGGAGGGGATACAGCGCCGTCATCGTCTCACAAACACTCCGCGACGACTGAGCGACAGTTCTTTGAGTACCACGCGCGTACCACGGCGTATGAGCACGGACGCAGGAGACAACGGCGACGGGGATATGGTGAAGTTGAACGTGAAGGTCCCGAAGCGTCTTCTGGAGGAGATCGACGAACTGGCAGAGGAACTGGAGTACACCAACCGCTCGGAGTTCATTCGTGAGGTGCTGCGCGACACCACGGAGCCGATTCTGACGCCCGGCGCGCAGGAGGGTGTCTCGGAGGGCTACGCGGACGTTGCAGCGGGGCGGACGATGTCCACGGACGAGGCCCGCGAACGCCTCGGTATCGACAACTGAGGGCCGAACGGTGGCTCACGAGGTCGTTCTGACGGAGACGTTGGTCGAAACGCTGGAACAGTTCGAGACGGTGGACGCCGAGCGGATCATCAACAAGCTGGAGGACATCGGCGACTTCCCGGGCCACTTTCTTGACCGGTTGAAGAACCATCCCGGCTACAAGCTCCGCGTCGGCGACTTCCGCGTGCTGATCGATTGGGACAAGGACAACGAGGTGGTCTACGCCATCGACGCCTTCGAGCGGAAGAAGGAGTATCGTGAACTCGGCAAGTACCGAGAAGTATGGGGGTCGTGGCGAGACGATGAGTGAACCGCCTCGGGGTCAAGCCCCGAGGCACTCGCCTTGTTTATCTGTAGATCGCGTCAGAGACGCGGAGCTGTCCGTGCTCGCACTCGTCGCATTTGATCCGATAGTCTCTCCGAAGCCGTCGGCGGATGCGCTCGCAGGTTCCCTCGGCGATCTGGTCTCGCGTCGCTCCGAGTTTGCACTCGTCGACGACTTCGGCCTCTACCTCGTCGATCACTTCGAGGATGTCCTGTGAGACGTCGTCTTTGGAACTATCGTGCCCATCGTCACCGTCAGTAACGAGTCGGCGCTCGGGCTGACGTACGACACCGTTATCCCCGTCTGGGGAGTATATATGGAAGTGACGCCCTCTACTTCCACTACTGAGCGACAGCCGGCCGACAAGGCGACGCTCTATTGCCCTGCGTGCGGTCACGAGAGCCACATCAATGGAGACTGGATTGTCCACGTCTTCGCCAATTCGCTCACCTACGAGTGTCCGGATTGTGAAGCGGTGATCGATTCCCGCCGGGATCAAGAAGAGTTGGCTGCAGGGAGTGGTGGATCGCTTCAGTCCACGGCCCAGAACTGACTCAGACGTCGGTAGCTTCAGTATTACCCTAATTTGGCGGTGTCGGGTCACATCGCTCTGAATCTGAGTAACTACTCCCGTAGGTCTCGAATTCTCTTTTTCAGACATCGACGTCACCCCACGGTTTGCACTGCGCGTCGAGCGGATGGATCGAGCCGCAGTCGGTGCAGTAGATGATCTTCTTCTCCCGCGGTCGTCGCGATCGTGTCGCGCTCATCAATCTTCCCTCCAGTAATCGACCACGTGTGATGCGTTCAGCTCGTCGTGCTCCCAGCGTCGCGTCCGGCCTGATTCCGCGAGAATCGTCGTCGACTTCTCGCACGTACAGCAGTACGCCGAGATCACGCGCCGCTCGTCGACGTCGCGATCGAACGGCGTCACATCGTCCGCTTCGCGCAGATCGACGTTCTCTGCCGCGCCGATCACGCGCTCAGATCGGCTCATCGTTCACCTCGCTCGGAGAGCCCGAAGTCGGCCGGGCCGTGGACTGTTTCGAGGTGCGTCGCGAGCGGGTCGTTCTGTGCTTCCCGCCAGTGCCGGTCGAACTGCGCTCCGCACGCCGGGCACTGCAGCAGTTTCAGCCGCTCGCACTCGTCGCCGCCGCAGTCGATCAGCGAGCCCGTCAGCGAGTGGTCTGCGACGTCGTCGGTCCACTCGGGCTCGTCGCGATCGACGCCGCCGCCGTAGTCTGCCAGCGTCGTCATCCCTCGTACACCCCCGATTGATGCGCGGCCATTCTCCCGGCCACGTACTCATCGACGGCTTCGGCGATCGGTGCGTCCGTGTTGGCGACTGCGTCGAAAATCGCGTCGTGGACGTCGCTGTCGCCCAGGAAGTCGTCGTGGGCGAGTTCTTTCTCCAGTTCGGACGCGAGCCAGCGCAGTTCGGCGAGTCGGCAGTACGTCTCGTCGGAGAGCAACTGCTCGTAGTCGCTGTAGGTGAACTCGTCGTCGTCGTTCCGTGCTCGGTCTTTCTCGTGAGCGTAGGGCTGCAGCCCTGCGTTCGGGAGTCGGTGTTTGAACGTCATCGTGAGACCTCCTCGCCGCCGTCAGCGGCGATCAACTGCTGCTGTTCAGTCGCGATATACTGATCCGGGACGTCCTCGAAGTGATCGAGGCCCGCCTGCTCGGTGCTCTCTGGGAACGGTGGGCGGTCGAGATGCCAGTGCGGCCGCTCTCGGTCGTAGCCACCGCCGACCGATGCGAGCGTATCAGTCTCTGCCGGCCCGGCGATCTCCTCAGCGCGCTCTTTTAGCCACGCCATCTGTTCGCCGATCCCGTCGAAGTCGTGCTCACGGAACGGAAACTCTGGCACGCACGGGAGTCCCGGCCGTGATCGGCCGGCCCCGCCGCCGACGTTGCCGCGGAAGGCGTCGCGGGCTTCGAGCGGCTGGATGTATCGTTCGCCGGCGAGGACGACCAAGCGGCCGCACGGTGACTCTCGCGGGTCGTTATCGCTCTGGAACGGCCAGTTCAGCCAGTCCGTCAGTTGCGATCGCACCCGGTCGGCCCAGCGGTCGAGGGCGTCGCCGTCCAGGTCATCGACCGTTGTGTCGTACGGCTCGATTTCGAGTGTCGGCGGCACGATCCCGTGTTCTGCCGAGAGGATCGCCCACGCCGATGTCTGATGCTCGTCGGCCCACGTCGTCGCCGCTTCTGCGTAGCGGTTCTTCAGCACCGCGTAGTTCGACGTATAGAGTTCGCCGGCCGGTCGTGGCTCGTCGGCTTTCGCGGCTCCGCAGCCAACGAGGACGAACGTACCGCGGCTCACGCCGTCTCACCTCCGTCAGCCACTGCTCGATCGCGGAGGTCGTCCGCGCTGAAGTCGTCCATCGACAGGAACGGGTCAGCCTCGATCTTCTCGCGAACGGCTGTCGGAATCTCGTCGCGCTTCCACTCGCGCCAGGCCGTCTCGAACGCGACGAGCCGCTGCTCGATGCCCTCGATTCGGCCTTCCAGGTCTGCGCGGTACTCTTCGGCTTCCGCTTCGGACTGACAGATCCAGTAGCCGACCGAGCCCGATCGGATCGGAACGCCGCGCTCGAAGAGTAGCGCCGTGATCGCTTCGCGCGTCTTCGGTGATCCATCTCGATCCCCAACCTCAACGCATTCTGCGAGTTCGGCCGCCGTGATCGCGTCGTCACGGCCACGATCGGCCAGTTCCTGCTGCAGTTCGTCGAGGAGTTCGCCGTCGATCGCCGGCTCAGTCATCACCAGCCACCTCCTCGTAGGTAGGAATCTCGGCCTCTGGATCCTCCCCGAGCCCGCCTCCGTACGTTGCAAGACTCGGATCCGTCGCGGTCAGTACGTGCTTACAGAGTGACTTCGCGAGGTTCACCGGGACAGCGTTGCCGATCTGGGATGTCCGGTCTGTCTTCGTCCCCACGATCTCGTAGTCCGCCGGGAATCCCTGGGCTCGCTTCAGTTCCCGCGGCTGCAGCATTCGGTAGCGGACGTCGAGTCCCCACGGCCACAGCTCTGGGACTACGAGCGCGAATCGGTCGCGGCTCGTGACGGTCCCGAGTGGCTGTGAGACTGCCTTCGCCGGTCCTTCGTAGTCGTCGACGAATGGTTGGACGACCGGCGTCACGAGTTTCGCTCGCGGGTCCGCCGTGATCGTGTGCGCCGGCCGGTCGTCCGGCCGGTAGAGGCCATTGCTGTGAAGTCCGCGATTGCGCCCGTTCTTCGGCATCAGTAGCGTCTCGGTCGTCGCAATCGCGTGGCCGCCCCGCGTTGCGATCGTCGGCACCGCCGTGTCCTGGACGTCGATCGGGTGCGCGCCATCCTGCTGCCGCAGCAGGTGCGTCGACGCCGTTCCGAGCGCGAAGTGATTACCGTTCGCGTGGACGGTGTGGAGTGGCGTCGTGACGTCCTGTGACGGGCTGTTTTTCTTGTGCTTCAGGATCCACGGCGCGACTGTCGCTCGCGACGCGGCCGGCACCAGGAACGGCTCGTCGACAGCGTCAGCGACCGCTGCCGCGTGCCGCTGCGGGACAATACGCTCTTCGCGCAGCCGACGAATCTCGTCGCGTCCCAGTGTTTCGAGAACGTTCGCGAACGGGCCGATCGCGTCGCCACAGTGCCGCCGGAGCCCTTCCGCGATCCGGCGCATCGTCGAGTTCTTCGGCGGCGTCATTCGGCCGTCGTCGAGGTCGCGCGTCCAGATCGATCCGCCGAGGTCCGACCAGTCGATGATCTCCGCGGCCGTTCGGTGGTTTGGGAGTTCGTCGTCGACCTCGCTGTGGGTTGGCCCGGGGAAGGTGACGCTGCCCGCCTGCCGGCCGATGATGAAGAAGCGTTCGCGCGTCGTTGGGTCGCCGTAGTCGGCGGCGACGAGCTGTGTCCAGTCGACCGCGTAGCCGAGTTGGTTTAGCGCGTTCACCCACGCATCGAAGATCGAGCCGTCGCGGACTGGCTGCCCATCGTCATCGACCGGCCCCCAGTCCTGAATCTCCGGGACGTTCTCGATCACGAACGCGTCGACGTCCAGCTTCTCCAGCCAGTCCAGGATATGCCACGGCGACATCCGCTTTTGCTCACTGACGGGCTTCCCGCCGCGAGCGCGGCTGAAGTGCGTGCACTCTGGGCCGCCGACGAGCAGGTCGACGTCCGGCGTGTCTTGCCCCGTCAGTCGGCGCACCACTTCCGGCGGGTGGAGCTGCTCGACCTTCGAGTGGTACTGGTGGGCGTCGGGATGGTTCGCCTCGTGGGTCTCGATCGCCGGTTCCCAGTGGTTGATCGCCGCCTCGTAGAGGTCGTAGCCGAGGTCCTCGCACGCCTGGCTGAGGCCCTCGCTGAAGCCGCCAGCACCGGCGAAGAGGTCGACAGCAACTATCTCTCGCGTCATCGTGCGCCACCTCCGAACGCCGCGAGCCCCGACTGGATCGGCTCGTCGCTCTCGTCGTCTTCGGTGCCGTCCGAGCGGAACTTGATCAGCGCGTCGCACTCCCACTCCGTGCAGCTCCCGAACGACGGCGAGAACTTCTCGGGGTCCGGCGTCGCGATCGTGCAGAGGAACTCGTCGCCGCAGGCCGGGCACTCGACTTCGACCTGCTCGTTGAACAGCATCTCGATCACGCCCTCGCAGCGCTCCTCGCGTCGCCGCCGCGTCTTCACGCCGTTGTCTGTCGCCAGTTCCGCGCTCATCGCGCGTCACCTCCGAACGCGTCCAGGCCCTGCTGAGGCGTCTCGATCGCTTCGACGCCACGCATTCGCTCGAAGACGACCGTCTCGCTTTTCGGGAGGAATTCGTCGGTAGAGACGTCGTCGTGGCGTTGCTCGAAGCGCCACGCTTTCTCTGAGTAGTTTTCGATCCGACCGACTGCCAGGTGGTCGGCGGATTCGACAGTCGCGATGTCCTTCTCAGAGAGGAGCCACTCTGGAATCCAGACGATGTTGTTCCAAGACTGCTCGGAGACGAGTGTCGCGACGCGCTGTTTCTCGACCTCCGAGAGCTTATTGACAGCGTCGATTGCCTCATAGCTACCGACCGGGATCCTGGCTTTACTCATCGTGCGTCACCTCCGGCGTCGACGCCTGCGAGACGCGTTTTGATGAACCCGACTGTCTCCGGTGCTCGCTCTCTCGCGCAGTCTTCACAGAGATTCCCGTGGCCGGCCAGCAGGTACGCTGACTCGGTCGTACACCCGTCGGCGTCGCACTCGGGCGCTTCCCCGCCGTCGGTCGCGAACCGCTCCAGCGACTCGTTCTCGGACGCTTTCTGGTTCGCGTCGAGCTCCTGCCAGCACTCCTCGCAGAAGAACGGTCTGTCCATCGGGTCGGTATCGAAGATCGTTCCGTACTTCCGACCCGCCTGGTCGAAGACCGGCGCGTGCCGTCCCGTCTGGGGTGCCAGTTCCACGCCACAGTGCGGACACGTGTCGACGCCCCGTGACGAGTCGAAGCCGTCCTCGGCGTCGTAGTCGCTCGGGAGCGGCTGGCCGCCGTCGGTCTCGACGTCCTTGTAGCGCGCTTTCGCTGCCGCGTAGTCGGCGTCGAGGAGGTCGTTCTCTTTGGCGTAGACGCGGTTGTAGTCCGAGCAGCGCTGACAGCAGACGAACTCGATGCCGTCGTCACAGATCACCCGGTACTCTGCCTGGTTGTCGCAGTCATAGTCACAGACTTCGTCGGTGTCGTCGGCGAGCCGTTTGGCCGCCATCGCTTCCGGCGCTCCAGCTTCGATCCACTCGCGGTACTCGTCGCTTTTCCCTTCCAGCCAGCCGCCGTCGGACTCGATCCCCTCGCCGCGGTCGACGTCGTCCCCGACGTTCTCCAAGTGTGGGTCGATGTCGATCCGGGGATAGTCCGTCTGTCCCGGTTCCCCGTCGACGTTGCTTCGCTCGGGGTATAGCATCCACCACGATCCATCTGGGTCGTAGTCGACCTCGGTATCCATCTCGACTGTCTCGCCGGCGCTCGACCGTTCGTGCGTCCACTCCGTGACGTGAACCCTCAGTCGGAGCTTTTCGCCACCCGGGAAATCCAGCACCAGATCACCGTCCTCAGTCCCCAGCGTCGCCGCTTTGAGCGCCGCCGCGACCGTCGTCACCGAATTCATCGCTCTTCACCCCCGTCCGTCACCGGTTCTGCCGAATCCAGTCGTGCGAACTCCTCGTCGACGTCTTCGGCATCCGGCCCGGTCTCGCGATCTCCCGTGTCGCGGCCGCCGTCGGACGCCACCCGGTCTGGGATGATGATCGCGACGTGGTCTCGTCCCGTGTGGACACCCAGGTAGCCGCGCTGTCGCAGCGGCTCGATGACCGTCCGGATCGTGTCTTCTTTCGGCGTCTTCGTCGCCTCCGCGATCGCCGACTTCGCCGAAGCCAGCCCGATCCGGCTGTCTCTCCCGTAGCGCTTGCAGAGTGCGCGGTACCCGTCTCGAAGGTCCGTCGGGAGGTCCGTCCCCGTTCCCGTCGTTGCGTCTGTGTCGGTGTCGGCGGCGTAGGTTGCCCGGATCGCGTGCCGGACCGCCTCCGCCATCGACCCGTGTTCGTCTTCGGCCGCTTCGAGCGCTTCCAGCAGACTGTCGTCTTCGATCGAGGCTTTCGCGACGCGTCCGCTCATCGTGCCACCTCCGTCTCGCCGCCCTTCGCGTGCGTGGGCGTGCCCGCCCCCATCGCGCGCCGACTCCGATGGGCGCGCAGACATGCCGTGCGCATACAGGAAGCGCTCCGTCCGGCAGGGAGGGGGGTGTCGTACGGTTTTGCTGATTTGGGCTCTGATGGCTCAGAAGCCACGGTTTCGTTAGAATCGGTGTCGTACGACGGCGTTTGATTCCGTACGGAACAGTTGAAACACTTGAACCGTGGTGTCCTCATCGGCGAACACCTCCGTCGGCCATCGCGTCTTCGACGTGGGCGTCGGCCGCCGCGACCTCGACGTCGTCGCGATCGAAGACCTCGATCGTGGTTCCGTCGTCAGCTTTGTCGTTGAGAACGAGTGCTTTGCGGATCGTGCAGAGATGGGCGCACGGCTCGTCGGCGTCGCGGTACTTCCGTGCCGGGCACTGCTCGCCCGTCTCACGAACCTTGCACTCGCCGCTGAGTGCGCCGTGATCGCGGTGCAGTGAGACTTCGTGAACGTCGTCGCTGTCTGGGAGTGTGACGAGCCACGTGTCCCACGAGAGCCGCTCGATCAGTGCGGCTTCAGGATCGGCGCGTTTCCAGCTGGCCGAGCCACTGTCGCGTTTTGCTGCGAAGTCGAGCGGCGTCACGCTGACGCACCCCCGAGACTAACGGCTAATTCAACTGTTACCCGAACTTCTTGGAGAAATCGGCCATGGGACCGCTGAGAGTCGAACTCAGGTCCTACCGACCCCATCGGCAGAGGATACCACTACCCCACGGTCCCAGGGTGCATTCGTTCAGAGACTGCTGTCACCGTTAAGTCCTTCGTTTCCTCGCGCCGGAAGACAGTCGCTCACACGTGACGGTCGCGCGCTATCGAAGACCCGACAGCTGCTCCGAGTGCTTAAACGAGTACCCGTTCGAGCGAGACGACCTCGCCCATATCTGCGTCGGGATCGCCGACGAGTCGTCCGAGACACACCGCTGCGTCGTCGGGGGTGAAGCACGCCACGAGCGTCCCGTCGTCGGAAGCCGCTGTGGCGTCGTCGACGTCGACGATTCCGGGGGCATAGACCGGTGCGCCCTCGGCAATCTGTTCGGCGGCCGAGAACGCGACGGTGAGTCGTGGGAGGTGCGTCAGTGCTCGTTCGGCCGGGCTGACGACGTCGCGGAGCGGTTCCTCGTCGCCCTCCTCGGCAAAGACGAGCGCGTCCGTCAGGTCGGCCGTCGAAACGAGACCTCTGTCGTCGAAGGGATCGGTTCCGGTCCGCCGGAGATGACCCATATGTGCGCCGGTCCCCGCCGCCAGCCCGAGGTCGTGACAGAGCTTTCGAATGTACGTCCCGCTCTCACAACGGATGCGGGTCAGGGCTTGCCTGTCTTTCACTTCGAGCAGTTCGAGGTCGTAGATCTCCCGAGAGCGGAGGCGACGCGCGACGGCGCTCTTGCGCGGGGGCTTCTGATAGATCTCGCCCTCGAACTCCGCGAGTACGGCGTCGAGGTCCGCGGGTGCCGGACCGTGGAGTTCCAAGACTGCGACGTACTCTTTGGCGCCTTCGAGAAACACCTGTGCCAGCCGCGTCGCGTCGCCGAGCAGGATGGGGAGACAGCCCGTCACCTTTGGGTCGAGCGTTCCGGCGTGTGCGGCGCGGTCGACGCCCGTCAGGTCGCGGGCCCACGCGGACACCTGATGCGCCGACGGGCCGGGTGGCTTGTCGAGATTTACGACGCCAAACGACAGCAGTTCGTCGACGGAGCGTTCGTCAGGGGGTCCGCGGAGTGATGTCATTGTCGAAGGGTCGGATTAGAAGTCGTAGCTGACGCCCTCGACGGGGTACTTTCCTTCGTCTGCAGTTGGATCGTACGCCTCGACTGCCGCCGTCAGGATGTCGGGGACGTCCTCCTCGCTCCAGCGGGCCGTGTTCAGCGCGACGTCGTAGATGGAGAGATCGGAGATGTCGATGCTGTAGTACTCCCGGTACCGGAGCGCCTCGCTTTCCTCGCGTTCGCGGGTCTCTGCGAGTGCAGTCTCTGCGGACTTGTCTTCGCGTTCGGCGATCCGTGCGGCTCGGACTTCGATCGGCGCGTCGAGCCACAGCCGGAGGTCGGCGGCGTCGCCCGCGAGCCAGCCGGCGAGCCGCGATTCCAGCAGGACGTCGTCGCGTTCGAGTGCGACGGTTCGCAGCCGACGGTCGAGGTCGCGGTCGATCTGATCGTCGTCTTCGGCGAGCCGATTGAACTCCACGGCGGTCATCCCGCGCTCGGCTGCGAGTTCGCGGAAGATATCGCCGCCGCTCACGTGCTCGAGGTCGAACGCCTCCGCGAGAGCCGTGACGGTAGTACTCTTGCCGGCCCCCGGGGGGCCAGAGACGGTCAACAACATACTCTTGCTGGGGGAAGGCGGGTAAAAGAGGTTGTCTTTACGGCCGACGCCGTGTGAGGGCAGACGTGTCGTGTCCGCTCAGGAGGTCGTCGGCGAGATGTCGATGTTCAGGCTCTTGCGGATGATCTGCGTGAAGCCCATCGAGCAGAGGAAGTACCAGACAATCCACGCCTGGATCGGACCGATCACGGATTCGGTCCACGCGACCTGTCCGCGGAGCGGGAGCACCAGCGGGTCGAGTGGAACGTGTGCGGTCGCGTTCTGGCCGACGCCGATCGCCCAGTACATCCAGAGGAACACCGGGATCGTGAGGAACATAATCCACACCATCGGCCGGAACTGCTCTTTGAACATCCCGAGCTGATCGCCCATCGCGTCCATCTGCTCTTCCTGGATCGCGTCGAGGGCGGCGTCGTCGCCGGCTTCCTTCGCTTCCTTCCGGCGTTCCTGGATGTCTTTCATCCGCTCTTGGTAGGCGGACATCTTGTCCATATCCATCAGGTTCGCCTGCAGCAGCGTCGAGTACAGCCCCGTCGCCAGCGCGAGGATCATCACGACGGCGTAGAAGGGAAGCATCTCTCCGAGCGGTCCGAGCGCGACGTCCATCGTCGTGCCGATGACGTCCCGGAGGGGCTTCCAGGAGTAGCCGACGAAGAGCCCGAGCGTGACGACGGCCGCGCCCTTGTCGTAGGTCGACCACGACGACTCGTCGTCGGAGTCCGACGTCGACGCGCTACTGGCGGACCCGCTGGTGGTCGTGCTCGAAGCGGGTTCCAGACCCTCCCGGGTAGCTTCGGCGTCGGCCAGTCGGAACCCCTCCTCGCCTTCGACGAGGATCTCTTTCTCGATGAGGCGGCCCCACTGGCCGGACGTGAGGTCGCCCTTCACGTCGAGCCACCGGACCTCGCCGTCGTCGGCCTGATCGAGGACCGTCTCGACGGCCTCGCGCATCCCGTCGTCCTTGGAGACGAGGGTGCGAACCTTCGATTCGATTCGTGGCATCTACCCGCAGATAACCCCCCATCGGTTATGAAGCTTTTACTCTCTGCGTGTCAGCACGCGTCACTCGGCAGGTCAGCCCACGCCTCGTAGATCGCCAAGAAATAACTGGAACCGTCGCGGCGGCCGCTCACTTCTGGCGGTCGTTACTCGTCGACGACGTCGACGATCGACTCGAAGACCTCGTCCGGCGTGCCCTCGCCGTCCACCTCGACGAGGACGCCCTCGTCACGGTAGTGCTCGACGACGGGGGCCGTGTTCTCCTCGTAGACGCGGAGGCGCTCGCGGACCGTCTCCTCGGTGTCGTCGTCGCGCTGTTCGAGTTCGGCGCCGCACTCGTCGCAGACGCCCGATTCCTCCGGCGGTTCGAACTCGACGTGGTAGCTCGCGCCACACTCCGGGCAGACGCGGCGGCCGGTCAGCCGGTCGACCAGTTCCTCGGTATCGACCGAGAGGTAGACGACGGCGTCGAGGTCGGTCATCTCCGAGAGGACCTCGGCCTGTTCGAGGTTCCGCGGGTAGCCGTCGAGGACGTAGCCGTCGGCGCTCGTGAGCGCTTCCTCGACGATGGCGTTGACGACCTCGTCGGGGACGAGTTCGCCGGCGTCCATATACTCGCCCGGCGTGTCGTACTCCGTGTCCATATCGCTGATGTCCATCTGCTTGTTGGAACGGAGCGCGTCGCCGGTCGTCACGTGTTCGAGGTCGAACTCGGCGGCGAGACGTTTCGACTGTGTTCCCTTTCCGGCGCCCGGCGGGCCCAGAAGCAGGATGTGCTTGCCCATATCGCACCAGTCTGCGTCCGCCCGTATAACGTTGAAGAAACGCGTCTGTCGACCGTGTACAATATTGTGTCGTGTGTTAATATACATCACGTCTCTCGGTTCGAGCAACCTTTTCAGGACCGCCCGAGAGGAGCCCGTATGAGCAGATTCGACGCCGACGACCCGACGGAGCGACGTAAACTGTTCGCCGACGCCATCGCGGCCCACCGCGAGCGGGCGAGCGCCTTCCTGACCCTCGAAGCCGACCACGACGCCGACGTCGACGGGGAGGACTCCCCGGCTCCGTGGGTCCAGTTCGCCGAGAGCACGTTCAACCTCGACGTCGACGACGCGGAGTTAGAGCGGCTGAACGACTTGGTCGACGACTTCCCCGAGTTCCGAGTCGAGCAGTTGGAGTCCCCAGAAGAAGCCGAGGGGACGAACGTTCGCATCACTGCGCGCTCGGACGCCAATCGGCTGGCGGCGTTCGCCGATCAGGTGTTCGTGGACGTGTACGACCGTGCTGAGGATTACCGCGCGTGGGTGACTGCGATTTGAACAGTTGTGCGACCCGAAGTGGGAACCACTATACCCGATGGCGCCATACGAATCCCGTATGATTGCACTCCGGAACGACACCTCCTCTCGGTCGGCGACGCGTCTCGTTCAGCCATCAGTTCGCACCCCGCTGGCCGTCGACGGACGCAACGAACGCGGCGGACGACGAGCGGTCGACACACCCAGCCGATGAGTGAGGTCGATCCGCTGTTCGCCCGGCCCCTTGTCCCCGTCTCGAACGATGCCGACGCGGCGCGAACGGCCGCGGCGGTCTTTCCGTACCTCGCAGCCGTCGACGGGCGGGCTACGGTCGTTCACGTGATCGAGAAAGCCGGCGGTGCTCCGGATAAAGCTCCACTCGAACAGCGCGAGGAGTTGGCCGAGGAACTCTTCGCGGACGTTCGCGAGGCGGCGGCCGACGCCGGGGTCGACGTCGAGACCGAACTCCTCTACGGCACCGACGTCGCGGAGACGATCCTCGACGCCGCACGTGAGACCGACGCGACCGCGATCGTCTTCGCCCACCGCGGCGGGCGAGCGTGGTGGAACCTCTTCAGCGGCGACGTCCGTGAGACGCTCACCACCGAAAGCGACGTCCCGGTTGTCGTCTTCCCGGAAGGCGTCGAGGACGCGGAGACGCCCGGCGATGACGACGACGCAGAGACGTCCGACGAATCGTCCGATCCCGACGGGGGTGACGCAGCGTGAGCCACTCGTACTCCTCTCGTCTCACGGTTCCCTCACACGGAGGTGATGCAGCGTGAGCCACTCGTACTCCTCTCGTCTCACTATCCCATCACACGGAGGTGATGGTGCGTGAGCCAAGAGGAGGAACTCGCCAAAGACCTCGGCCCCCTCGCCGCGCTGACGATCGGCGTCGGGACGATGATCGGGGCCGGTATCTTCGTGCTGCCGGGCGACGCTATCCTGCGGGCAGGCTCGTTCGCCTCGGTCGCCTTCATTCTCGGCGGCGTGATCGCGATGTTCACGGCACTCTCCGCCAGCGAACTCGGCACAGCGATGCCCCGCTCTGGTGGCGCGTACTACTACGTCAACCACGCTCTCGGGCCGTTACTCGGGTCGGTCGCCGGCTGGGCGAACTGGCTCGGACTCGCCTTCGCCAGCGCGTTCTATATGGTCGGGTTCGGGCGCTACATCTCCCGGATCTTCGGCGTCAGCGGGACGATCGGGATCGGTCCGATCGGGCTCAACATCGTGACGATCGCCGCGCTCGTCGGCGGCGCGTTCTTCGTCTTTATCAACTACGTGGGCGCGAAAGAGACGGGGCGGTTACAGAACGTCATCGTCGTCCTCCTGGTCGCCATTCTCGCCGTGTTCACGTTACTGGGGACGTTCCGGGCCGATCCCGCAAATCTCCCCGCGCCCAGTACCGTCGGTGAGACGCTCGGCACGACGGGGTTCATCTTCGTGTCGTACCTCGGGTTCGTCCAGATCACGAGCGTCGCCGAGGAGATCAAAGATCCCGGGCGGAACCTCCCGCGGGCGGTCATCGGAAGCGTCGTGCTCGTCACGGTGGTCTACGCGCTGGTCCTCGTCGTGATGAGCGCCGCCGTCCCCCAGGGGTTCATCGCGGATCTCGTCACTGATCTCGCGCCGGGGGAGACACAGCCGATCGCCGTCGTCGAGGTCGGCCGACAGATCCAGGGCGCCCTGATGGGTGGGGCGCTCCTCTTCGGCGGCCTCCTCGCGACGGCCTCCAGCGCGAACGCCTCGATCCTCGCGTCCTCGCGGATCAACTTCGCGATGGGTCGCGACCGCATCGTCACGCCCGCGCTGAACGAGATCCACCCCCGCTTCGGGACGCCGTACCGATCGATCGGGATCACGGGCGGGCTCATCCTCGTGTTCATCCTCCTGGGCGACATCAATCTGCTCTCCGGGGCCGCGTCCGGACTGCACCTCATCATTTATGGGCTGTTGAACGTCGCGCTGGTCGCGATGCGCTACGTGGATCCCGAAGACTACCAGCCCGACTTCACGGTCCCGCTGTTCCCCATCTTGCCGATTCTGGGGACAGTGTTCTCCTTCGCGCTACTGGCGTACGTCGAATCCGACGCCAGATTGCTGTCCTTCGTCATCGCCGCCGCGGCCATCGTCTGGTACCTCGTGTACGCTCGCGGCAGGACCACGAAGCAGGGTATCCTCGGCGAGTACGTCCTCCAGCGCTCGGAGTCGATGCCGGATGCAGCCGTCTCGGCCGCCACGTCAGTCCAACCCGACGGCGGCAACTACCGCGTTCTGGTCCCGCTCGCGAACCCCGAGCACGAGACGGACCTCATCACCCTCGCGAGCGCGCTCGCGAAGCAGCGGGACGGCACGGTCGTCGCCGTCCACATCGAACAGGTGCCGGATCAGACCGCACTCGAATCCGCGCGAGAGAAGTGGGACTTCTCGGCGTCACACCAACTCCTCGATCAAGCACGCGAGGACGCAGAGACGTTCGACGTCCCTGTCGAGACCCACACCGTGCTCTCCCACCAGAGCTTCGAGGGAATCTTCGACGCCGCGAAGACCTACGACGCGGATCTGACCGTGATGGGCTGGGGTCCGGACTCCCACGGCGCGCCGGGTCGCGCCGAGAGCGCCATCGACGAACTCGCGTCGTCGCTCCCGTGTGACTTCCTCGTGATGAAGGATCGCGGCTTCGACCCCTCGGAGATCCTGCTCCCGACCGCTGGCGGCCCGGACTCGGAGCTCTCGGCGGGCATCGCGAACGCGCTACAGCAAGAGTACGGATCCGAGGTGTCGCTCCTCCACGTCGCGGACGACAAAGCCGAGGGCGAGGCCTTCCTCGAAGCGTGGGCCGACGAAAACAACCTCGCCGACGCGACGCTGATCGTCGAGACCGGCGACGTCGAGGAAGCGATCGAACGCCACGCCGCCAACGCGTCGATGCTCGTCGTCGGCGCGACGGAGCGCGGTCTCCTCTCGCGACTCGTCCGTGGCACGCTCGTCCTCGACGTCATCGAAGAGGTCGAGTGCTCGGTGCTGCTCGCCGAGCGTGCACGCGACCGGTCGCTGTGGCAGCGGCTCTTCGGCGACGGATCCTGATACTGTCGGACAGCCGTTCACGAATCATCTGGCACCCACGGGGTGCCGATACTTCTCACATATAGTAGCATTTGCAACTGATTGCGCATCCGATCACACGACGGCGTACGATCGGATGAGTGATGACTTGCAAATGCTACTATAGTTCTGTCCGGCAGTGTGAAAAACGATCGACAGCTGTCAGCGATCAGGCTTCGTTCGAGCCGACGAACGTCTCTGCGCCCTCGTAGAACCAGTAGCCGTTCTCGCGCATCGCGCGACCGACGGCCTTGTGGAACGAGACGAAGTCGTCGAACTCCGCTTGGTCGACGTGCTCGAAGATGTCAGCGACGGAGACGACGCGCTCGTAGTCGAGTCGAACGGGGTCGTCGCCGTACTCCGCGACGAACTCCTCGCGGGACAGCGGGAAGTCCTCGTCCTCGTCGACCTTCTTTGCGATCACCGCGTGGCCGTACTTGCGTCGTCCCTCAGATCCCTGCTCGCCGTCGGGGTCGTGTGGCCAGTCCATACCCGCGTGTTGGGAGGCCACGGCAAAGCCGTTACGCATCTGTCGGCGCGCGGGCGATGGCGACGAGGCCACGAGAGACGCACCGCTCGCGGTGGTCGGTGGTGTCGTGTGCGGGAGGATATGCGGTGGGACTGGGATTCGAACCCAGGAGGCATAACGCCACCTGCTTTCAAGGCAGGCGCAATAGGCCGCTCTGCCATCCCACCGCAGGTGGTCGTTTCTGACGGCGCGTCTAAGAGTTGTCGGTCGCGGCCGACGGCCCGCGGACGCGAGAGACCGAGGCGCGGGCGCGGCCTACTCCCGCACGAGCGTTAGGTCGCCGTCTGCCGCGTCGTCCGCGACAACCGAGAGTCCCGCGTCGACGACGAACTCCGCAGTGTGCTCGGGGACGACGCGCTCGGCCTGCCAGCGTGCGCGGATCGACGAGACCAGCGTGGCGAGATCCGACCCGGTCCGGACCGTCGGCTGCATCTGCATAAAGCCGACGCCGCGGTCGGCGTCGTTCGCGCTGGCGACGAGCGTCTCCAGTTCCGGCGCGGTGAACGCGCCCTCGAAGTCGATCGGGGCTTTGAACCCCGCGAAGTAGACGCGCCCGTCGGTCGACGGTCCGAGGACGACCTCGTTAGTGCGGAGCTTCATCGCCGCCGAATCCACCGTCGAGCGGAGTAAGAACGGCGCGTCACCGCGGACGACGGCGGCCGACTGGACGCCCTCCTCGCGGAGGAGGTGTGTGATCGTATTCCCCGCACGCGCGGAGAAATTCGAGCCGACCTGCACCTCGAAGCGCGCCTCCTCGGGGTCGTCGAGAACGTCCGTCGCGATCGCACGCAGCGCGTCCTCGGCCGACTCGTCGGGATCGACGGAGGCGTCCGGGAGGTCGTCGTCCGGACGGTAGTTCACGAGGAGTTCGCCTCCGGAGCGCTCGACAGCACGGAGCGTATCGCGGAGCATCGCCTCCGAGAGCTCTGCGGCCTCCGACTCCGAGAGTGGGCTCGTCTCTGCGAGCCTCGGTAGTGCGAGTCCCGGGCGCGGCGGATCGGCCAAGACGGCGACGACGGTCATACCTTCCTCTCGGCGGTCGGCGCTCTTCAACCCGACGTTCCCGCATCCGACTCGGCACGGCCGCTCACTCTGCGCTTGCGTCAGCGACTTAGCGTCCGCGGAAGGGGCTTATCGCCCGCCTCAGCAACTCAGCGGCCGCGACGGCCCTTCGTCTGCCGATAGTCCCGCGAGAAGACGTTGTCGAGGAGATGCTCGACGAACGCCTCGGTCTGGGCGTCGGTCTGGGCCTGGAGCGGGAGCATCGGAACGAGTTCGAAGCCGCGCCCGCGGATCGTTGTCGCGTGCGCGTCCTCGACGTCGACGTCGCCGGGACTGTTCGTCGTGTAGTCGGTCGCCAGCGCGTCGAGCGTCCGCTGGCCGATCGGGACGATGATCTCGGGGTTGATCATCCGGATTTCGGCGTTGAGGTACGGCTCACACGTCCGGACCTCCTCGTCGGTCGGCGGGCGCTCGGGGTGCCGACAGCGCGTGAGATACGTCACGAAGGCGTTCTGGAGATCCGGCTCGTCGGCGTCGGGGGCCGAGCGCGCGAAGCCCAGTTCGCCCAGAATCGACTGGAGGCGCTCGCCGGGGGCATCGCCCGTGAAGGGCACGCCGGTCCGATCGGCGCCGGCGTGCGGCCGTTCGGCGACGAAGAGGAACTCCCCGCCGACGTCGCCGTAGCCGTGCACGACGTTGGTCCGGGCGTCACAGAGGCCGGCGCAGTTCCGGCAGTCGGCGTCCATACTGAAAGGATTCTCGAGCGAGTCCTGTTCGGCGTCCACACCGGGTGTCGGTCCCCCGCAGTCAAAAGATGTCGCATCCGGGGAGGGAAAGAGCCACGAGTGAGCGCTTCGGCGCGGGCTTACTGCCGCGTCGCGGCGTCGCGCCGGCGAACCACGCCGACCATATCCGCCACGTTCTCGGTCATCAGCCGGAAGGCGTCGGCTGTCTCCCCGTCTTCTAAGACGACCGGGTCGCCGCCATCGCCGCCGGTTCGGACCGACGGGTCCAGTGGGAGCGCACCCAGGAAGGGCAGATCGTTCTCGGCGGCGAAGGCCTCGCCGCCGCCCGCGCCGAAGATGTCGTGACTCGATCCGCAGTCCGGACACCGGAACGACGACATGTTCTCGACGATCCCCAGGACGTTCGTGTCGTGTTTGCCGAACATCTCCAGTCCCTTGCGTGCGTCGTCGACCGCGACGTCTTGCGGCGTCGTGACGATCACCGCGCCCGTGAGCGGCAGCGTCTGGAGGACGGTCAGTTGCGTGTCGCCGGTGCCCGGCGGGAGGTCGAGCACCAGATAGTCAAGTTCGCCCCACTGGACGTCCTCGACGAGTTGGGTGAGGAGCTGATGCACCATCGGGCCGCGCCAGATGACGGGGTCGTCCTCGCCGACGAGGAAGGCCATCGACATCAGTTTCATCCCGTACTTCTCGGGTGGGACGATCGTCTGGTCGTCTGCGGCCTGCGGGGCCTCGTCGGCGGCGACCATCCGGGGCACGTTCGGGCCGTAGACGTCGGCGTCGAACAGGCCGACGCGCGCGCCGAGTTTCGAGAGCCCGGCCGCGAGATTGACCGCGACGGTCGACTTCCCGACGCCGCCCTTCCCCGAGGCGACCGCGATCACGTTCGTCACGTCGGGGAGTACGTCCTCTTCGGGATCGACTTCCGAGGGGACGCTCGCTGTGAGGTCCACGTCGTACTCGGTGTCCGAAAGTTCGTCCCGGACGTCGTTCGCGATCTGCGTCTCGGTCGGCGAGAAGGGCGCGCCGAGCGCGAGCGAGATTCGAACGGAGTTGGCGTCGTCGTCGACGTCGACGGCGTTGACGAGACCGAGCGAGACGATGTCGTCGCCGAGATCTGGATCCGAGACCGCGCGGAGGCGTTCGCGGACGGCTTCGACGTTCATACAGCGCAGTCGGGGGGAACGGCCGATAAGGGTTTTGACCAGGGAGGTAACGGATCTGGGTAATATCGGCCCAAAATGTAAATATAAATGATTACGTAGCGGTCCAGAGCGGCGGCGAATTTATCAGCATCCCCACGAAGACACTGACGATGCTCGAAGACGACTTCGGGCGCGAGGTGTCCGGCGTTCGCGTCTCCCTGACCGACCGATGCAACTTCGATTGCGTCTACTGTCACAACGAGGGGCTCGGCGACACTCGTGGCCCAATGGACCCACAGGACGACGAGATGAGCGCCGACGACGTCGTGCGTTTTCTGGAAGTCGTCTCGGAGTTCGGCGTCCGGAAGGTAAAGTTCACCGGCGGAGAGCCGATGCTCAGAGGGGACCTCGAAGAGATCATCGAACGCACGCCCGACTCGATGGAAGTCTCGTTGACGACGAACGGAACCTTCCTCCCGGGTCGTGCCGAGGACCTCCGGGACGCCGGCCTCGAACGGGTCAACGTCTCACAGGACGCGCTCGACCCCGAGGCGTTCGCCGAGATCACGCAGTCCGGCGCGTACGAGAGAGTCATCGAAGGTGTCGAAGCCGCGCTCGAAGCCGGACTCGACCCGGTGAAACTGAATATGGTCGTCTTCGAACACACGGCCGGCTACGTCGAAGGGATGGTCGACCACGTCGCGGAGAACCCCGGACTCCAACTCCAACTCATCGAGTATATGCCGGAGTTGACCGGCCACCCCGAGTGGAACATCGACATCCAGCGCGTCCACAATTGGCTCGCAGAGACGGCCGATCGGGTCGAGACCCGCGAGATGCACAATCGCCGGCGGTACTACGTCGGGGAGGGAATGGTCGAGATCGTCGATCCCGTCGAGAACCCGAACTTCTGTGCGAACTGTCACCGCGTACGCGTCACGCACGAAGGGTATCTGAAGGGCTGTCTGAACCGCAACGACGATCTGCGCTCGATGGGCGAGATGACACGCGAGGAGATCCGCGAGACCTTCCGCGAGACCGTCGCCAACCGCGTCCCCTACTACGGCGAGTACATGATCAAAGAAGACGGCGAGTGGGTCGTCAACGACGAGTACATCGACGCGCCGGTCTCCCACTCCTGACCTGTCGGACATACCTGCAGAAGAATCGTCCCAGTAGTAGTGACTGCTCAGTGCCGACGCATACCGACCGGCCCGGCTTTCGTGGCGGTTGTGCGCGTCGGTGAACATTCTAAACAATATTAATGGGTCGCCGCCACGTATCGGGAGATATGACCACGCCCGAGATCGCCCTCTTCGACGCATCCGTGGGCGACACTGCGGCCGAGCGGAACTTCCGGCGCGCGCTCGACGCAGACGTGACGGTCTTCAAAGTGAGCGAGAGCGAGTTCCCCGAGTGGCCCGGTGCCGACGGCTCGTGGCCCTACGACGCCGTCGTCGTGTCGGGGTCGCAGACGGCCGTCTACGACCGCGAATCGTGGATGGACACCCTCGTCGAACTGGTCCGTGACCTGCACGAACTCGGCGTCCCGATGCTCGGCGTCTGTTGGGGCCACCAGTTGCTCGCCGACGCGCTCGGCGGGTGCGTCGCCGAGATGGACGAGTACGAACTCGGCTATCGCCGCATCGAGCGCTACGACGACTCGCCGCTTTTCACGGGGCTGCCCGGCGAGTTTCTCGCCTTCGAGTCGCACTCCGACGAGGTGCTGCAGCTCCCCCCCGGCGCGATCGAACTCGCCGGCAACGAGCAGTCCTGCCAGGCGTTCTCGCTGGGACCGACGTTCGGCGTTCAGTTCCACCCCGAGTACGACCTCGAAACGGCGCGTGAGGTCGCAGAAAACAAGCGCGGTGACGTCTCCGACGCGACGGTCGAGGCGGTCCTCGCGGATATCACGCCCAATCGACACGCCGAGACGGAAGCCGTGACACAGCTCTTTGACAACTTCCTGGCTGTGGTCGAACGGGTGACCGGACAGCAAATCCCTGCCGTCGACGATTAGGTCGTCGACCGACTCGGGATGCCGCATTTCTCTCCGAATAGGAAGCAGCGACCGTCAGTTGGAGATACGACGGGTCAAAGAGCAGACAGCGTCAGCGACGAACGGGTCAGAGAACAGATAGCGGCAGCAATCGAGCAGCGGGTGATTCGCTCAGCGGTCGATTACACCGATTCTGGGTCTTCGAGGAACGCGTCGATAGCGTCGCCGCCCTGGAAGCCGCTGGCCAGCCTCCCGACGATTTCGCCGTCCTCGAAGAGGACGAGCGTCGGCGCGCTCTGGATCTGGAAGCGCTCGATGAGCACTGGATCGTCACGCGGGTTCACCACGCCGACGGCGAGGTCGTCGTGCGCGCGGGCGACGTTGCCGATCACGGGCTCGATGCTCGCACACAGCGCACAGCCCTCGGTGTAGAACTCGACGAGCACACGGTCGTGCTCGGCGACGAGGGCGTCGAGGTCGGCTTCGCCGTCGAGGCGTACGGGTCGTCCAGGTGTCGAATCGGCTGCGGGGGCGTCGGTGCTCACAGGTGTGAAATGGTCGTCCACGGATATATAATGCCGGCAGCCTGACCGACCCCGCGCACACCCGGTACGGAATCTCGTACCACACCGGCGTGACAGAGCGGGAGCCGCACTTGAGAACGACCTCGGCGTGTGGGTCCGTCGCCGGTGGCACCAGTCCCGACGCGCCGCTCGAAGCGGGCTGCGATCCGTGGCCGTCGGGCGGTCGCCGTCGGCCACTTTTCGACTGCGACGAGGCCGTGTGGAGCGGTCTCACTCCAGTGCCCTATCGTGATGTTTAAGTAGTGACCACGACTTGTTCCGACTGCGATACGCTGTAGGGAGGTCCGCTCCCGAGTCCGAGAGGGCGACAGTACCAGACCGAGTGTGTTGCGGTAGCCAAGCCTGGCCCAAGGCGCAGGGTTGCTAACTCTGTGGCGTAATGCCTCCGGGGTTCGAATCCCCGCCGCAACGCTCACCAGACTTTCCAAAAAGTCATGAGTGCAGAAGAACCACAGGACGACGCTCCCGAGGAGGAGGAAGACCTCCGATACTTCGTCCGGATCGGACAAACCGATCTCGACGGGACGAAGACGGTAGAGCGGAGTCTCACCGACATGAAAGGTATCGGCAAGCGCACGGCGCGCATCGTTGCCGAGGCCGCAGACGTAGACCGACACGCGACGTTCGGTCTGCTCGAGGACGACGAGATCGACGCAGTCGTCGACGCCGTCGAGAACTTCGACGAGCACATCCCCGAGTGGATGGCCAACCGCCGAAGCGACTTCTTCAGCGGGGAGACCACCCACGTCACCGGCTCGGACCTCGAAGAAAAGCGCCGCCACGACATCAACCGGATGAAGATGATCAACTCCTACAAGGGCGTCCGACACCAGCGCGGACAGAAGGTCCGCGGACAGCGGACGAAGTCCACTGGACGTACCGAGGGGACGATCGGCGTCAACGTCGAGGCGATCAAAGAGGAGGCGGCCGAGGAGGCCGCCGAAGGCGGCGAGGAAGAGTAAACGATGGCGACCGGAAACAACACCAAGCGTTACGAGACGCCGAATCACCCCTACCAGGGCGAGCGCATCGCTCAGGAGGGCGATCTTCTCGGACGCTACGGCCTGAAGAACAAAGAGGAGCTCTGGCGAGCCCAATCGGAGCTCCGTAACTACCGACGAGAGGCACGACGCCTCATCGGCGAGGCCCAGGGCGACCTGGAGGAAGCCGAGGCGGCCGGCGCGGAGTTCCTCACTCGGCTCCGCCGCTACGGTATCCTCTCGGAGGACGACGACATCAGTCGCGTCCTCGGACTCGACGTCACCGACATTCTCGAACGCCGACTCCAGACTGTCGCGTACCGCAAGGGCCTCGCGAGCACGCCCAAGCAGGCGCGTCAGTTCATCGTCCACGGCCACGTTGTCGTCGGCGACGCCCGCGTCTCCCGTCCCTCGAAGAAGGTCGAGGTCGCGGAAGAGGACGGCATCGAGTTCGACGAGACGAGTCCGCTCGCGGACGATCTACACCCCGAGCGCGCAGAGGGGCAGGAGTAATCCATGAGCGAATCCGAGACAACCCGAGACAAGTGGGGTATCGCCCACGTCCACGCGTCGTTCAACAACACGCTCATCACGGTGACGGATCTGACCGGCGCCGAGACGATCGTGAAGTCGTCCGGCGGTGCCGTGGTGAAGCAGAACCGCGACGAGGCGTCGCCGTACGCCGCGATGCAGATGGCGGAGTCCGTCGCAGAAGAGATCAAAGCAGCCGGCATCGAGGGCCTGCACGTTCGCGTCCGTGGCCCGGGCGGGAACGGCAACAAGAGCCCCGGCCCCGGCGCGCAGGCGACGATCCGCGCGCTGGCCCGTGCTGGTCTCGAAATCGGCCGCATCGAGGACGTCACACCGATCCCGCACGACGGGACTCGAGCGCCGAAAAACAGCCGTCTCTAAGGATTAACAGATGACGAACGATTTCGAGGTCGAGTTCATCGAACGCGGCGACCGGAAGGCCCGGTTCCTCGTCCGCGGCGTGTCGCCAGCCGTCGCTAACGGCATCCGCCGAGCGATGGTCGCCGACGTGCCGACGTTCAGCATCGACACCGTCCGGTTCGTCGAGAACTCGTCGGTGATGTTCGACGAGATGATCGGCCTCCGACTGGGGCTCGTGCCGCTGACGACGCCCCTCGACGACTTCGAGGAGGGTGACGTCGTCACCCTCTCGCTGGACGTTCAGGGACCGGCGACGGCGTACTCGGGCGACCTCGTGTCGGCCGACGACCTCGTGCAGCCGGCCGACCAGAACGTCCCCATCGTCGAGCTGAAAGAGGACCAACACCTCGAATTCGAGGCCGACGCGGTCCTCGACAGCGGGAAGGCGCACGCCAAACACCAAGGCGGCGTCTCCGTCGGCTACCGACACCTCCAGCGCGTGGAGGCCGTCGGCGACGCCGGCGAGTTCGAGTCGCAGGAGCCCAACATCCTGCGGGGCGTGATCGAGGAGGCGGCCGCGGAACACGCCGCAGACGAGAGCGCCGAAGACGGCGATCTCGTCGCCACCGACACGTTCGACAACGACCTCACGAACCGGTATCCGGGGAAGGAGATCGAAGTCCACGACGTGCCCGAGGCGTTCGTCTTCCACGTGGAGACGGACGGGTCGTTCACCGTCGAGGAACTGGTCCTGCGGGCCGCCGAATCGCTCGGCGACCGCGCAGCCGAACTCGAAGAGAAGGTAGCGATATAGTACGATGTCTGTCCCTTCACTCATCACCCGACGCTCGCCCGCCGCGTCGCCGAATCCGGCGACGCGTACCCTGAGCGCCGCGAACGGCGCGGTCGCACGCGGTCGCGGACGGCGTCGCCAGATCGAAAGGAGTTTGAAGGGGCATGCAGTAGAACGGAGTGCGAGCAGGGATAGCCAAGTCTGGCCAACGGCGCAGCGTTCAGGGCGCTGTCCCATAGGGGTCCGCAGGTTCAAATCCTGCTCCCTGCACTCCGTTTTCTCTCACTCTCAGGAGGTAGACAATGAGTAAGACGAATCCGAGACTCAACAGTCTCATCGCCGAGCTGAAGGCGGTCTCTCGCGAGTCCGGTGCCAATGTCTGGCAGGACGTCGCGGACCGTCTGGAGAAGCCGCGGCGCACCCACGCGGAGGTCAACCTCGGGCGTATCGAACGATACGCGCGAGAAGACGAGACCGTCGTCGTCCCCGGCAAAGTGCTGGGGAGTGGTGCGCTGCAGAAGAACGTTACAGTTGCGGCGGTCGACTTCTCGTCGTCCGCTCGAAAGAAGATCGAACAGGTCGGGGACACGGTGGCGCTCGAACGCATCATCGAAGAGAACCCCGACGGCAGCAACGTACGGGTGATTCGATGAGCCTCGCCGAATTCGACGCCGACGTCGTCGTCGACGCGCGAAACTGCATCGTCGGCCGTGTCGCCAGCGAGGTCGCTCAGAAGGCCCTCTCCGGCGAGTCGGTCGCCATCGTCAACGCCGAGGACGCCGTCATCACGGGGTCCGAGGACGACGTGATGAGCACCTACCGCAAGCGCGCCAACGTCGGTTCCGACCGCGGCCCGCACTACCCGACGCGCCCGGACGGTATGTTCAAGCGCTCGGTTCGCGGGATGCTCCCGTACAAAGAACAGCGAGGCCGAGAAGCGCTCTCGAACGTCCGCGTCTACGTGGGCAACCCGTTCGACGAGGACGGCGAGGCGCTCGACGGCACCACGCTGGATCGACTCTCGAACATCAAGTTCCTCTCGCTCGGAGAGATTTCCGAGAACCTGGGTGCGAAAGTCACATGGTAACGAATACCTCTGGCAAGAAGAAGACGGCCATCGCCCGCGCAACCGTGCGCGACGGCGAGGGTCGCGTCCGAATCGACTCCCAGCCGGTCGAGCTCGTCGAGCCGGAGATGGCCCGCCTGAAGATGCTGGAGCCGTTCCGCATCGCCGGCGAGGATCTCCGATCGCAGGTCGACATCGACGTCAGCGTCTCCGGCGGCGGCTTCGCCGGGCAGGCTGACGCCGCGCGGACGGCCATCGCCCGCGGGCTAGTGCAGCATCTCAACGACGCGGAGCTTCGCGACGCGTACATGGACTTCGACCGCTCGCTCCTCGTCAACGACGTGCGCCAGTCCGAGCCCAAGAAGTGGGGCGGACCGGGTGCACGAGCGCGCTATCAGAAGTCCTACCGCTGAGGTGATCCAACTATGATGATACCCGTCCGGTGTTTCACCTGCGGCAACGTCGTCGGCGAACACTGGGACGAGTTCAAGGAGCGTGCCCGCGAGGGCGACGAGGATCCGGCGAAGGTCCTCGACGACCTCGGGGTAGAACGACACTGCTGTCGGCGGATGATGGTCTCGCACAAAGACCTCGTCGACGTCGTCGCACCCTACCAATGAGCGGACGCACCCAGTACAACCGATACGAGAAGGCCCGCATCCTCGGCGCGCGAGCGCTGCAGGTGTCCTACGGCGCACCGGTACTCGTCGACACCGACCAGTCCGAACCGATCCTGGTCGCCGCCGAAGAGTACGACGCCGGCGTGCTGCCGTTCACGGTAAACCGCGAGGGCAACTGAAATGACGCTCATCACGAGTATTGCGCTCCGGCGCGTTCTCGACTCCCGCGGCAACCCGACGGTCGAGGCGGACGTGCTGACCGAATCCGGCGGGTTCGGCCGTGCAGCGGCCCCAAGCGGGGCGAGCACGGGCGAGTACGAGGCGATCGAACTGGAGCCCGCAGAGGCCATCGCGGCGGCGCGAGAACACGCGATCCCGCGTCTCGTCGGGACGGTCCACGCCGGCAACCAGCGCGACGTCGACGCCGCACTCCACGCCGCAGACGGCACGGAGAACTTCTCGCAGATCGGTGCCAACAGCGCCGTCGCCATCTCGATGGCGGCCGCGAAGGCTGGCGCCGACGTGCTCGGTGCTCCGCTGTACCAGCATCTGGGTGGGACGTTCCGCGGTGCGTCGTTCCCGACGCCGCTCGGCAACGTCGTCGGCGGCGGCGAGCACGCCAAGGAAGCGACGTACATCCAGGAGTTCCTCGCCGCGCCGGTCGGCGCGCCGAGCATCTCCGAGGCCGTCTTCGCGAACGCCGCCGTGCACGCGCGCATCTCCGAGATCCTCGACGACCGCGGGGTTCCCGCGGCGAAGGGCGACGAGGGCGCGTGGGCACCGGCGATCTCGGACGCCGAGGCGTTCGAGGTCGTCGATCAGGCCGTCTCCGAGACGGCAGACGAACTCGGCTTCGAGATCAAGTTCGGCCTGGATATGGCCGCCGCTGAACTCTACGACGCCGACGAGGATAGCTACGTCTACGGTGACGACGTCAAATCGACCGCCGAACAGGTCGACTACGTCGCCGAGATGGTCGAGGAGTACGACCTCGTCTACGTCGAGGACCCCCTCGACGAGGACGACTACGAGGGCTTCGCAGACCTCACCGAACGCGTCGGCGACCAGACGCTCATCTGCGGCGACGACCTCTTCGTGACGAACGTCGAGCGCCTGCAGGCGGGTATCGACGCCGACGCCGCCAACTCGATCCTCATCAAGCCGAACCAGATCGGATCGCTGTCGGACGCCTTCGACGCGATCGAACTGGCGACCGAGAACGGGTACGAGACGGTCGTCTCCCACCGCTCGGGCGAGACCGAGGACACGACGATCGCACACCTCGCCGTCGCCACCGACGCCGGCTTCATCAAGACCGGCACGGTGCAGGGCGAGCGAACTGCCAAACTCAACGAACTCATCCGCATCGCGGACGACGCAGTATGACAGAGAACGACAACGACGCGGTCGAAGTCGTCGACGACGAGACGGACGCGGACGAAGCCGCAGACGACGTCGAGACGACCGAGGCCGACGCCGAGACGGCCGAAACGGTCGCCGAGGCTGCCGAAGACGAGGTCGCCGACGAGAGCGCGGCCGACGAGGCTGCCGAGGCCGAAGCACCCGAAGAAGAGGACGCGGCACCCACGTTCGACGAGGACGTGATGCCCGACGAGGAGGCCGACCTCCTCATCCCCGTCGAGGACTACCTCTCCGCGGGGGTCCACATCGGGACCCAACAGAAGACCGAGGATATGGAGCGGTTCATCCACCGCGTCCGCGACGACGGGCTGTACGTCTTAGACGTCAGCCGGACCGACTCGCGGATTCGGACGGCCGCAGACTTCCTCGCGAACTACGACGCCGAGCAGATCCTGGTCACGAGTTCGCGCCAGTACGGCCGCTTCCCGGCGACGAAGTTCGCCGACGCGGTCGGCGCGCGCGCCCGGACCGGCCGATTCATCCCGGGGACGCTGACGAACCCCGACTACGACGGCTACATCGAACCGGACGTCCTCGTCGTCACCGACCCGATCGGCGACGCCCAGGCCGTCAAGGAGGCCATCACGGTCGGCATCCCGGTCATCGCAATGTGTGACTCGAACAACCAGACGAGCAACGTCGACCTCGTCGTGCCGACGAACAACAAGGGTCGACGCGCGCTGTCGGTCGTCTACTGGCTGCTGGCCAACGAGACGCTCGACCGCCGTGGAAGCGACACCGTCTACGCCCTCGAAGACTTCGAGGCCGAGATCTAACGCGGCTTTCCGACGCTCGATCGCCTTTTCTCGTCGCACGGCTGACGACAGATAGCGGCCGCGCCGCCGAGCTCGCACCGTGGCAATAGTTATTCGTGTGACACGCATACACACACGTATGCCGACGCTACTTCACCAGCTCACCGTCGAAGACCTCGCGGCGGCGATCGACGCCGGTGACGATCTCACCATCGTCGACACGCGCCAACCCGAGAGTTTCGAGGCGTGGCACGTCCCGGACGCGGTGAACGTCCCGTATCATCCGATCGATGGGCTCGGCGACGGTCTCGACTGGGACGACGTCGACGCGATCGCCGGCAGCGGTCCGGTCGCCGTGATCTGCGCGAGGGGGCTCACCTCGACGTCGTTCGGGTTCGAACTGTCGGACCGCGGTCACGACGACGTCTCCGTCGTCAAGGGTGGGATGGAGGACTGGAGCAAACTCTACGACGTCGTCGACGTCGACACGGACAGCGACCTGTTCCTCGCGCAGGTACAACGGCGTGCGAAGGGCTGTCTCGGCTACGTCGTCGGCGACCACGACGCGGGTGAGGCGATCGTCGTCGACGCCACCCGCCAGGATCACGAGTTCGAACTCGTCGCGGCCGACGCGGGGCTGACGATCACGGGCGTCGTGGACACGCACGTCCACGCGGATCACATCTCCGGAGGGCGCGCGCTCGCCGAGCGGCTCTCGGTCCCCTATTACCTGAGCGCGGCGGCGACCGAGCGCGACGTGGCCTACGAGTACGAGCCGATCGCGGACGGCGACACCCTCGCCGTCGGCGACGTCGACGCGGATATCATCGCCGCACCGGGCCACACGACCGAACAGATGAACCTCGTCGTCGACGAGCAGTATCTCCTCTCGGCTGACGCGCTGTTCGTCGAATCCGTGGGGCGGACGGAGTTGGAGTTCGGCGAGGGCGGCGCGGCGCACGGCGCGGAACTCCTCTACGAGACGTTACACGAGACGTACGCACCGCTCTCGGACGACGTCGTCGTCCTCCCCGGCCACGTCTCCGTCGACGCCGAGGGGCGCTTCGGGGTCGGCCGGCCGGGCGAACTCGTCGCGGCGACACTCGGCGAACTCCGCGAGGGACTGGAACTCTTCCGACTCGAGAAGTCGGCGTTCGTCGATCGCGTCACCGACCGAACGACCGAGAAGCCGCCGAACTACGAGACCGTCATCGACGTGAATCGCGGGCGGCGCGACCTCGACGAAGACGAAGCGACCGGGGTCGAACTCGGCCCCAACAACTGCGCCGTGTAGTGGCTCCCACGACCCGGAGACCTGCCCGTCCGTGAACAAGGGTTTTGCGGGCTGGCCCCCACGAGTGTGTATGGACCTCTATCGGAGCGTTCGGGCGATCGCGGGCGCGTCCGGCGGCGGTAGCGATCGAACGATCGACTGGGCGGCGGTCGCGACGGCTGCGAAGGGGGCTGCCGACGCGGGTGATCTCGACTTGACGCCCGCGGACCGCGAAGGCTACGCGGCAGACGTCCGCGACGCCCGCGAGCGACTGCGAGCGGTCGGTGGCCTCACCTTCGACGTGCCCGACTCGATCGAAGTCCAGAATCGCCACCACTGGATCGACGCGAACGTCTCGACGTTCAGCCGAGTGATGCACCCCCTCGAATCGGACGTTCGCGTCGCCTTCCCGAACGCGACGCGCGTGATAAACACCGGGTCGATGTCGTTCGTGCTCGCGTTCCTCGCCTCCCACGTCCTCGGACAGTACGATCCGCTCCTCTTGGCCGACCGCGATGGACACGGGCGTGACGACGCCGGAAACGGCGACCACGGCCTCTACTTCGTCCACCCGAACATCGTCGCGGCCGCCGCGGAACTCGACGTCGACTACCCCCGTTTCCGCCGCTGGATCGCCTTCCACGAAGTCGCTCACGCCGCGGAGTTCGGTGCCGCCCCGTGGCTGTCGGAGTATCTCGAATCTCGGATGGAAGACGGCTTAGAGACGCTCGCCAGCGGCGGTCTCGACAGCGAAGCGTTCCACGACCTCAACGTCGCGATGACCGCCGTCGAGGGCTACGCGGAGATGCTGATGGACCGCGCGTTCGACGCCGAGTACGAGGACTTGCGCGCGAAACTCGACGCGCGGCGTCGCGGTGGCGGTCCGCTGGCACGGCTGGCCCGTCGGCTACTCGGTCTCGGGCTGAAGCGCCGACAGTACGAGCGCGGCGCGCGCTTCTTCGAGACGATCGCCGATCGTCGGAGCGTCGCGGCCGCCGCGGCCGTCTGGGAGCGTCCGCAGAACCTCCCGACTAACGCAGAGCTCGACAACCCGGCCGAGTGGCTGGCTCGCGTCGAGCCGTAGCACGGCGAGACCGCCCGGGAGCAACCGTCATACTCTTTCTGTCGGGGGCTGTACGGTCGCGTATGCGCGTCAGAGACTGGCAGGATATCCTCGCGGACGTGACCGACGCTGACGTCGACCCCGACGGGTGGCGGGCCGTCGCCGGCGATCGGCGCGGCGGACTCGGAGAGGATCTCTTTCTCGGCCACCCGGACGCCGGCGTGTACGCGCTGAAGACGTACACGAAGAATCCGACCGAACTCCGGGGCGTCGGGAGCCGCGTCGCCCGGCGGATCGACGACGACCTCGAACCCCTCCTTCCGAATCGAAAGCGCGACGAGGGCGGTCGCTTCGCCGTCCAGTCGCCGCCCGAGGACGAAGACCACGCCAAGTCGATGGCGAAGCACCTCGAAGAGACGGTCAAAGTCCACGCAGAGGCGCCGACGACGCCAGAGGACTTCTTCACGGATATGATGGACGCACTCGACAGCCCGGCGTTCGGCCCGATGGACTACGAGTTCGACGGCCGACCGGACCGCCTCGACGACCTCACAGACGAGTTCGCCGACGCCGACGAGTTGCTCTCGAACGATCTCGACGACCTCGTCGAGGAGGACGGCGTCGGCCGCGGGTTCCAGTGAGCCGTCTTCCCGCGGACCCACGCGCAGTCTGTGCATCTTCCGGTAGACGCCAGCCGATGGGAACTCAGATGGAGGGATCCTGAGTGGTCGGGCCAAGTATGACAGACGAGGAGCGCGACCTCGCGAGCCAGCGACTCAAGATCGGCTTTATCGCGCTCGTCGCGTTCTCGGGGGCACTCATCGCCATCCAGGCCGGCGGATCGCTCACACTCGTCGCCGCAGGTTTCGTTTCCGGTCTCGTGCTCGGAGCCGTCCTCCTGTGGTTCCTGATCCGCTGGTGGGCGGAGTTCCTCCCGGCGCCGGACCGCGGTCGGCGGTAAGGTCCAGTCGACAGCGAGAGCGGGGGATAGTGAGACCGGGCCGACGATGGAATCCGACCGACCGATAGCGTCTTACCGCCCGACCCGCAGGTAGGCTACGTGAAGCTGCGCGGCCGCATCGTCGACGTTGGCGACGAACGCGAGGTAGATACGACCTACGGAACGCGCTCGCTCGCGGAGGTGACGGTCCGTCCCGACGGCGACGCGCTCGGTGCTGCGCCGGTGCTGGATGAGACCGACGTGGACGCCGACGCGGCGACAGTCCAACTCACCCTCTGGGGCAAGTGGACGCACACCGTCGAGCACGCCGAGGCCGGGATGGAACTTCTCGCGACGGGGGTAGAGGAGTCGGAGTATCAGGGCGAGACGACCTACTCGACCACCGGGGAGTCCTACGTCGTCCTCGAACCGGGCTTCCTCGTCGACGTGACCGACGTGCGCTCGTGGGTGCAGTGCCCGCGGATGTACTATCTGAACAAGCTCTCGGGAATCCCGCTCAACTACCCGGTGGTCAAGGGGACGATCGTCCACGAGGTGTTCGGCGACCTGCTCCGGGACCGCGACCTCGACACGGCGATCGAGGACCGAGTCCACGAAGCCGGCCTGGAACTGGGACTGCTCGGTCACGACGCCGAGGAGGTCCGCGACGAGGTGCGTCGCAACGCGGCCGCGATCGAGGGGTGGCTCGCCCAGGGCACGCTCACCGAGGAGGACAAGTGGCGCTCTGAGTACACTCTCATCTCGCCGACGTTCGGGATCAAGGGCCGCACCGACGCGCTCCGCCGCGGGATGCCCGTCGAACTCAAGACCGGCAAGAACACGAAGCGAGAGCCGCGCTTCCACGACAAGATTCAGGCGGCCGCCTACGCGCTCGTCCTCTCCGAGCGCGGCGTGCCCGCCGATACGGGGACACTGCTCTACACCAAAAACACCGCCTTAGAGCGCAACGAGGAGACGGGTGACCTCTCGCCGGCCAAGGACTTCTCGATCGGCACCGGCCTCCTGCAGTTCGTCGTCCGGACGCGAAACGAGATAGCCGCGATGGAGTACGACGCCGACGTCCCGACCGGCTACGAGGCCGACGCGAAGTGCGAGTACTGCTTCGAGCGCGACACCTGTATGGTCGTCTCGGGACGCCTCGACCAGGAGTCGAAGGCCGGCCAGGTCGGCAACGCGGTCCCCACGGAGGAACGGGAGTACTTCGATCGGTTCTACGAGGCCATCGAGGCCGAGCGCCGGGAGGTCCACGCCGAATACCGGAAGCTCTGGGAGCAGTCCGCCGACGAGCGAGCCGACGACGACCGAGCGCTGATCGACCTCGAACCCGCGGGGCGAACGGAACTCGACGACGGCCGGTGGGAACTCCGCGCGAGAAAGCCCGGCGACGCCGTCTCGAAACTCCGCGCCGGCGACGTCGCGCTCGCGAGCGACGGCGACCCCGTCGACGGACACGCCGAGCTCTGTCGGATCCGCGAGTTGGGCGAGGAGGTCGTGATCACCGCAGACGAACCGCTCGACGTCCGTCGACTCGACGTCTATCCCTCCGAGATCGGCGTCGACCGGATGCTCACCGCGCTCCACGATTTCATTCTGAAGGGCGACCCCGACCGAAAGGACGCCGTGTTCGGCCGTCGCGACCCGGCGTTCGCCGACCGAGCGGCCGAGACGTACGTCGACAACAACGACGCACAGAACCGCGCGGTGCGGCTGGCGGTCAACGCTGAAGACTTCGCGCTCGTCCACGGCCCGCCGGGGACGGGCAAGACCTACACGATCGCACAGATCGTCCGCGCGCTGGTCGACCGCGGCGACAGGGTGTTGCTGTCTGCGTTCACGAACCGCGCGGTCGACAACGCGCTCGAAGCGGTGCGCGACCAGGGCGTCGCGGACGTCGTCCGCGTCGGGACCGAGAACGGCGTCCGCGAGGATATGATGGACGTGCGGCTCGAACGCGGCGGAGAGCCCAACGAGCGCGCCGCGGCGCTCCGCGAGGCGCCGGTCGTCGCCGCCACGACGGCCACCTGCGGTTCGCGCGTGATGCGCGAGCAGTCCTTCGACGTCGCGCTCGTCGACGAGGCCTCGCAGTTGACCGAGCCCGGAACGCTCGCGGCGGTCTCGCTGGCCGACCGGTTCGTCCTCGTCGGCGACCACGAGCAGCTCCCACCGGTCGTCCAGGCCGAAAACGACCTCCAGACGTCGCTGTTCGAGCGGCTGATCGAGTCCCATCCAGACGCCTCGGTTTTGCTCGATCGCCAGTATCGGATGTCCCAGCGCATCCAGGCGTTCTCCTCGACGGAGTTCTACGACGGCGCGCTCCGCCCGGCGAACGGTGCCGTCGCGGCCCAGCGCCTCTCGGATCTCGGCATCGACGAGGCGTCGCTGCCAGCGGCACTCCGAGATCCCGTCGCCTTCGTCGATCCCGACGGCGAGCGCGTCGGCAACACGAACCCCGTGGAGGCGGATCGGGTGGCCGAGATCGTCGACGCGTACGTCGCCGCCGGCGTCGATCCCGACGACATCGGCGTCATTGCCCCGTTCCGCGCGCAGGTCGCCGAGGTCGCCCGCCGCACGGACGTGACTGTCGACACGGTCGACCGCTTTCAGGGCTCCTCGAAGGAAGTCATCGTGGTGTCGTTCGTCGCCACCGGCGCGCTCGACGGGCCCATCTTCGAGGACTTCCGCCGCACCAACGTCGCGCTCACGCGGGCGAAGAAGGCGCTCGCGCTCGTCGGCGACGCCGAGGCCCTCTCCTCGAACGCGTTCTACGAGCGACTCCTCCAGTGGGCCCGGCGCTGAGCGCGACGGGAAGCAGAGCCAGACGTTCGCGACTCACGTTGCGGTGCTGCGTGCTCCCGTGCGCTGGGATCGCCAGTCCACGAGGTCGTCGCACTGTCCAATAGTATAATCCGACTCCTCGCGTAGGCGTGGGCGTGCCACTGCTACAGTTCGATACGACGGTGTCCGCGACCGACGCGGAGAAAGAAGCGTTCACCGACGCGGTGACGGAACTCTACGCCGACGAGATGGCGACGACGACGGGTCACGTCGCCGTGGTGATCCGCGAGCATCCTGATGCGAACCTCTCGCTCGGCCGCGCGGTCGATGGGCCGTGTTGCTTCTTGAGTGCTGACATCCGCGAGGGTCGATCCTTCGAACGCCGTCGTTCGTTCGCGCTCGCGGTGATGGGTCTGATAGCGGACACGTGGTCGGTCCCCGAGGAGAATCTGAAGGTATCCTTCACCGAGCACGAAGGCGAGGATCTGATGGGCGTCGACCGCGTCGGCGGCGAGTGGTCGGCCGACGAAGAATCGAATCAGGCGTAGGACGCGGACGCGGGTTCGACGCTGCTTTTCGCGCTCACCAGAGCACGACTGGCCAGACGAACCGGAACAGAAGCCAGATCAGCCCGGTGAGGACGGCCGTCATCACGAGGTTCAGGATGACGCCCGCTTTCATCATATGCCGCTGTTCGATGTAGCCTGAACCGAAGACGATGGCGTTCGGCGGCGTCGCGACCGGGAGCGCGAACGCGAAACTCGCGGCGACCGCGCCCGACACGGCGAGGAACACCGCGGCCGACACCTCGGCGAGACCGAGCGTAGCGGCGAAGACGCTCCCGATACTGATGAGGATCGGGATGATGATCGTCGCCGTCGCCGTGTTCGAGGTCATCTCCGTGAGGAAGATGACGAGCAGGACGACCACGCCGACCACGACGACGATCGGCGCGCCCGTCAGCGAACTGAAGACGGTGTCTGCGATCCAGTTAGTCGCGCCCGTCGCGGCCAGCGCGTCGGCGAGTGCGATCCCGCCACCGAACAGGAGGATCGTCCCCCAGTCGATGTCGACCAGTTCGTCCCACTCCATCGTGTCTGCAAGCACGAGCGCCGGAATCGCCGCCAGCCCGACCATCACGTAGTAGAGGATGCCCTGGTGGCCTTCGACGCCGAAGACGGTCATCCCGCCGCCGCCGAAGATCGTCGTCGCCCAGACCGAGGGCAGGAACGGGCCGACGAGATCGCCCAGGCCGCCGAGCACCCACAGCCCCGCCGTCGCGGTGAAGATGTACGCGACGCGCTTGCCGCGCGTACTGAGTGCACCCTCCTCTTCGAGGTATTTCGCCGCCTCCTCGCGCGCGGACTCGACGTTCGAGACTTCCGGCGGGTAGATTTGGTACGTCAGAATGTACCACACGAGCGGAAGCGTGACGAAGACGATCGGCAGGCCGATCAGCAGCCACTGTGCGAACCCGATCTCGTATCCCAGAATCTCGTTGAGCTGGGCGGCCAAAATAGCGTTCGGAGGCGTCCCGATGAGCGTGCCGACCCCGCCGACGCTGGCGGCGTAAGCGGTGCCGAGCAGCATCGAGATCTGGAGGTTGGTGAACGAATCTGCCACTCCGACAGTCCCGGTGCTTCCGTCGGTGGCGACGTCGGCGTCGATGTCGGCGCTGGGGTCGGCAGCCGCGGCAGCGACGTCCTCGCGGCCCAGGACCTGCGTGAGAACCCCGAGCGCGATCGGCGTCATCATCGCCGTCGTCGCCGTGTTCGAGACCCACATCGAGAGGAAGGCAGTCGCGAGCATCACGGCCGCGACGAGGCGCCGCGGCGACGAGCCCATCTTCGACATCATCCACAGCGCGATGCGCCGGTCGATGTCGTACTTCTGCAGCGCGTTCGCCAGCATGAATCCCGCGATGAACAGGAAGATGAGGTGATCGGCGAACCCGACGAGCGCGGTGTCGAGGTCGTCGTACACGCCTAGCGCCGTCAGGACGAACGGAATCGACACCGCCGTCACCGCCAGCGGGAGCGTTCCGGTCACCCACAGGAAACCGGCGAAGAACATCGTCGCCACCGCGTACTGCCCCCTTATCGAGAGCCCTTCCGGCGAGGGCGCGGCCGCAATCACGGCCGTGCCGAGGATCGCGACCGCGAACAGTATCAGTCGCTTCTGTGTTTGCGAGTTACCCAGCTGTATCATTGATACGCGGCTCTAGCGAAACTGAATCATTAATATTTTCGAAAGCGACGAGCGAGCGATTACCCCGTCTCGGCCGCGTGTACTGCCCCCGTGTCCGATCAAAAGTGCGTCGCGACCGCCTCGATCTGATCGTCGTCGAGTTCGACCGCATAGAGGTCGAAAAGCTCCTGCTTACGAGGTTGAGAGAGCGCTCGCGTTCCTGATTCGAGCATCGAGACGTGCGCCTGGAGGATGTCGTCGACTTCCTGTTCCACCGTCCGCTGTTCGTAGCCTGCGGCGACGCGGAGGAGTCGCCAGGCCTGCGGCGAGAGGTCGGCTACGTCGACGGACGGCGTAGTGGCCATCGTCGATAGTTGTCGGTCGAACCGCCTAAACAGTCACGAACGACTGCAACGACTCCCGTTCACAGCGGGTCTGCCAGTTCAGTCGGGGCTGGAGGGCTCTCCACCGTCCGATGCGCGCGCCACGTTCCCGTCGATTTCTTCGAGGACTCGCGCGTGGAACTCCTGTAACGCCGCACTCTCGTCTTCGGCGAGGACGACGTCGCTCGCCAGCAGCGTCGCGAGACCGAACGCGCGAGGAGTCGGCGAGTCGACCTGCGTCGTGACCACGTCGACGTCGCCCGCGCGGACCGCGTTCAGCACGTCTTCTATCGCGGCGACGTTCAGTTTGTCCTCGATTAGCTCCCGATACGTCTCGTCTATCACCGCGAAGTCGTCGAGGTCGTCGGCGAAAGAGAGCAGCATCTCAGCGGAGACCTGCTGTTCGGCCGCGGACTTCTCGTAGCCCTTGTAGCGCTTCAGAATCATCAGCGCGCGGGTGGCGTCGATGCGGAAGTAGCGCTTCAGTAAGTCCGTGCCGTCGAGCGACGCGCGGAGTTCCGAACGGACCGCCTCGGGGTCGAGGTCGCGCAGGATCGCGCCGACGTCCACCTTCCGATTCAGCGGCATCGACAGCGAGAAGCCGTTGTCGGCGACGGCGATCTGGACGTTCGCGTTCGAGCGGCGGGCACACTGGGCGGCGACGAGTCGCGAGAGGCCGTCGTTGAACCGCCGGCCGTACGTCGAGTGGACGTAGAAGTGCCGCCGGTAGGTCTCGCGGTCGAGTTCCTCCTCGACGACGAGACGCTCGTCGGTGGCGACGCTCTTTGCCCCGGCGTAGCGGCGCTGCTCGTCGAAGAGGCGCGCGATGGCGCGGACGGCGTTCTCGTCGACCGGGAAGCCCCGGAGCCACTCCCGGGCGGCGGGCCGTCCGCCGGCGGAGAGGCGATCGAGCAGGTCCCGCTGGAAGGCGGCGATCTCCCGACCGAGATCGTACGAGAGCGGGAGGCGTTCGGAGAACCACGAAGGGACCGTCGCGCGTGCGTTCGTCCGATCGACGTACACCTTCGAGCCGCGGCGGTAGCGATAGGCGAACCGATCGCCGCCGAGGACGAACACGTCGCCTTTCTCCAACGTATCGAGGTAGTTCTCGTCGAGCGTGCCGACCCACTCCTCGCTCTGTCTGGTCAAGACTTCGCAGGTGAACGAGTCCGGGATCGTTCCGATGTTGGTCATATAGATGACGCGCGCCATCCGCCCGCGCTTGCCGAGGAGGTGCTCGCCCACGTCGAACTCCTCGTAGTGGTGCTCGCCCGACGGCGGGTCGTTGGTGTCGCGCCAGACCTTCGCGTAGACGTTCTTGTCTTCGAGTCCCTCGTAGTCCGCGGTCAGATAGCGAAGCAACTGCTCCCAGTCCGCCTCGGCGTAGTTTCGATAGGGATACGCTCTGCGGAGGGTCGCTAGGACTTCCTGCTCGGGCCGGACGGCGTTGATCGCCATCCCGTAGACGTGCTGAGCGGCGACGTCCTGGGCCTTCTCGGGGACGAACACCCGATCGACGAATCCGTCTTCGGCCTTCTGCAGCATCACCGCGCACTCGACGAGTTCGTCGCGGTCGAGTGCGATCACGCGCCCCTCGACAGTCTCGCCGAGGCTGTGGCCCGCGCGGCCGACCCGCTGGAGCAGCGAGGCGACGGACTTCGGCGAGCCGACCTGTACGACCAAATCGAGGTGTGGCATATCGATCCCGAGTTCGAGGCTCGTCGAGGTGGTCACGACGTCGAGTGAGCCGTCTTTCAGCCCTTCCTCGACCGCCTGGCGACGCTCTTTCGAGAGACTGCCGTGGTGACAGCCCGAGTTGGCGTCGTCGTAGCCATCGTAACGCTCCCGGAGGTTTTCGAGGACGCGCTCTGCGCCCGAACGGGTGTTCGTGAACACCAGGGTGTTCCGATGCGAGCGGATCAGTTCGTCGAGGCGGTCGTAGAACCCCGATTGAACGTCCGAACGCGGCGTGTGGATCAGGTCGTCGGTCGGACACTCCAACTGGAGGTCGAAGTCGCGGACGAACCGCGTGTCGACGATCTCGTGTTCGCGGGGGTCGCCGTCGGCGTCGCGGCCGACGAGGAACTCCGCCATCGTCGACAACGGTTCGACCGTCGCCGAACAGCCGATGCGAGTCGGCGACGTCTCGACTAGATTTTCGAGGCGCTCTAAGGAGACCGAAAGATGCGTCCCGCGCTTGTTCTCCGCGAGGCTGTGAATCTCGTCGACGACGACGTACTCGACGGATCGGAGCTTCTCGCGGAACTTCGGCGCGTTGAGCAGGATCGCGAGCGTCTCCGGCGTCGTGTTGAGGATGTGTGGGGTCTCATCCAGCATCCGCTGCCGTGCCGCGGAGTCGGTGTCGCCGTGACGGATCGCGTGCCGCACTTCGACGTCAGTCCCGCGCTCGTCCATCCGATCGCGGATTCCCTCCAGCGGAACGGTCAGATTGCGGTGGATGTCGTTCGCGAGTGACTTCAGCGGCGAGATATAGAGGCAGTAGACGGCGTTGTCGAGGCCGTCCTCGCGCTCGCGTCCCCGCCGGAACAGATCGTTCAGGATCGCCGTGAACGACGCGAGCGTCTTGCCCGATCCGGTCGGCGCACAGACGAGCGCGTTCGTCCCCGCGTCGACCAGCGGGATCGCCTCGCGCTGTGGTGGCGTGAAGAACCCGCCGTTCTGTTGGACGTAGCGGCCGAACTGATCGACCCACCACTCCCGTACTGCAGGTTCCAGCCGATCGAGGACGTCGCTGTCGGCGATGTCGACGGAGTCGGGATCGAAATCGTAGGGGTCGGCGCTCCCCAGATCTCCGTCGTCTGCGGCGCCGTTGCCCGCCCCGCTGTCGGCGTTCCCTGCGCCGCCGCTCGCCGCGTCTGCAGCCGCCGATCGGAGCAGTTCACGCCCGCTCTGTACCATCGTCCGTAGGTTGGGGCCCAGGAGTAAGTGGGTTCTGCCCGAACCGGGTGGTAGAACCCCGACCGGGACTCGACGTGGGTTTATAACCGATCACGGGCCCAGCGACCCCGTGACGTAGGAACTGTCCCGCGTCGGGCAGCGGTCGTTCGGCACGTCGACGCGGGAGTTCACCCTCTGTGCCGACTGTTTGCCACCGGAAGTTCGAGACGGACCCGTCCCGAACGACTATCCGGTCGCCCGTCGTAGCCCCGGCGATGCGTCTCACCTTCCTCGGAACCGGAAGCGCGATGCCCGTCCCCGACCGGGTGCAGACGGGGCTCCTCCTCGAATCAGGTGACCGCTCGCTGCTCGTCGACTGCGGGAGCGGCGTCCTCCACCGACTCGCGGGCACGGACGTAGGGTACGAAGGCGTCTCGTCGGTGCTTCTCACCCACCACCACCTCGATCACGTCGCGGACCTCCTCCCGCTGTTGAAGGCGCGCTGGCTGGCGGGAGAGGAGTACCTCGAAGTCGTCGGTCCCGCGGGGACGAAATCGCTCGTCGACGGCCTCCTCGACGTTCACGACTACCTCCAGGATCGGGTCGATCTGAGCGTCCGTGAGGTCGGGCCGACCGAGTTCTCGGTCGCCGGCTTCGACGTCTCGGCGACGGAGATGGTGCACTCGCTGGACTGCCTCGCGTATCGGTTCTCGGCGAGCGACGGCGAGAGCGACAGATCGTCCGGCGTATCGAGAGACGTCGTCTTCTCCGGCGACGGCGAGGCGGCGTCTAGCCTCGCGAACTTCGCCGACGGCGCGGCCGTTCTCGCTCACGACTGTTCGTTCCCGGACGACGTGGACGTCTCGAATCACCCGACGCCGTCGCAACTCGGCGAGGTGCTGGCGGGCCACGACATCGGCCGCGTGTACCTGACCCACCTCTATCCACACACCGAAGGCCGCCACGAGGAGATGCTGGCCTCGATCGAGTCACAGTACGACGGCGACGTGCGCTTCGCTCGCGACGGGCTACGCGTCGAGGTGTGATACTGTCGGACGGAAGTTCGTGAACTATGTTGGCACCCACGGGGTGCCGATACGCTTCACATTGTTCTGTCCGACAGTATGAGCACCGGCCGTCACCGCACCACGCAGAAGACCTTTTGCGTGGCTCCGGCGACGGACTCGTATGCGTCGCCGCCAGGCCCTCGCTGCGCTCGGGACGCTCTCTGTCGGTTCGATCGCCGGCTGTCTCGATCGTTCGTCGTTCCCGTTCGGTTCCGAAGGGAATCCTCACCCGCGTCGCGTTTCTATCGCCCATATCGGTACACTCCCGGACGACGTCGCCTTCGCGATCGACGCCGAACTGCCGACGCCGACCGTCACCGATCGACATCCGGCGACGCTCGTTCTCACCGCCCGAAATCTCGGCGCGAAACGCGCACTCAGCGTCGGCGTCGACGGTTGCCGTCCGTTCAACCGATCTCGCGGCCGAAGCGAGAACGGCGGGCTGTGGCTCTACGGCGCTCGCGACGAACCGGAACCGCGCGTCGATGGTCGCTGGGAGTACGATCCCGACGGTCCGATCGGCTACCCCGCCTACGGCTGTGCGCGGCGCGTCTGGGCGGCCGGCGAGTCGCAGACGTACGTCTACTCGGTCTGGGACGACCCCGTAACCGAGGGCTACTACGAGCCAGGAACGTACCGCTGGACGCACTCGGTGTCGACAGCGCCTCCGGAGTCCGAGATGGACGCGGAGCCGACTGTCCAGGCGACGTGGGGGCTAGAACTCCGCGTCCAAGAGGCGTAGTGCGGTTCCTCAGCCGCCTGTGTTGAGTTGGGAGTCGTCGAGTTCCGAGACGGCGATCAGAAGTCGTCCGTCGTCGAGTGCAGTCACAATCTTCGACTCGGTGAACGTGCTCCCGTCCGAGCGAAGACCGCGACTGCGGCCGCTCCACCCGCCGCCACGGCGGACCACCGGCAGGACGTGGGTGCGGATGTGTTCGACCTCCTCGTCGGGGTGCAGTTCCGTCCAGTGCTTGCCCTCGACGTCGTCGGAATCGTAGCCGTAGAACGACGCGTAGGTGTCGTCGGCCTCCTCGAAGTGTTCGTCCGTCCCGACGACCCCGACGCCGTCGAGTTCGGTCTGGGCCTCCGGGTCGAACTGTCCCCCGCCCTCGACGGCGTGTTCGACGCGCCGGATCAACATCGTGTACTGGTCGGTGCCCATCCCTTTCTGAAGGTAGTCCGTGAGGCCCGCTCGCACGACCTCTGCGGCGACGTCGTTCGTCTCCTCGCCGGAGAACAGGAGTAGCGGGAGTTCGGGACGACTCTCGCGAACGGATTCGAGGAACGTGATCCCGTTCATCTCGGGCATATTGTAGTCGCTGATCACGCAGTCGACGTCCGAATCGGCCGACCGAATCCGATCGAGTGCGGCCGTCGGCGACGTCTCCGTCGAGACACTGCAGTCGACGTCAGTCGAGTCGCCTTCGAGATAGGTCTTCACCAGCGCGACCAGATCTGGGTCGTCGTCGACGTAGAGAATCGAGAGGAGCACGGCTGGAAGTCACGTACGTTAGAGGGGTCAGAGAAAAAAATGGATTTCGGCCGAACGGGTCGCCGGTGGGGTTCGACGTTTCGTCCGCGCGACAACAGTTTACTCGCTCCACGCGGAAGGGGAACGTATGAACGACGTCATCTCCGGACTCGAAGGCGAACTTCGGTCCAACGGAATCAGCGTCGAGTCGGTCGACCCGACCGGCGAGACGGTCGAATTGGTCTATCTCACGGCGTTTCCAGACGTGTCGGTGAACCACCAGGAGATGGGCCGTGCGCTTCGGACGTTCATCGAGGCCGCCGAACACGACGACTGGGAGCCCACGCGCGTCGAGGCGACGGTCCTCCGACACGACGACGACGTCCAGGGGACCTGGTATGCCGAGGCCGAGTGGTTTCGGCAGTACATAGACTACGACATCAGCGGCGAGGCGTTCTCCGAACGCGTCATCGACACCCTCGCGGAGGGCGAACAGTGACCCGTCCCGGCGCGAACAGCGAGTGGAACGACGCAGAGCCCGACCAGCGCGCGCGTCGAAACCGGCCGTCGAGATACGAGTTCTCGACGGTCAGGATGACGTTCCACAGCGGTGACGAGCGCTGCGTCGGGCGGCTGTACCGCCCCGACCGACCCGCGGATCCGGCGCTCGTCGTGATGACCGGCGGCCTCGTCGGCGCGAGCGCGTTCGGGCTCGACCGCTACGCCGAACGGCTCGCCGCGGCCGGCTACGCCGTCTTCCACTTCGACGTTCGACACGCCGGCGACAGCGACGGCGAGCCGCGGAATCTCCTCTCGCCCGCGCGTCAGCGCGCCGACTGGGAAGCAGCGCTCGCCGGACTGCGCGGCCGCGGCGACGTCGCCACCGATCGAATCGTCCTCTGGGGGACGGATCTCTCCGGCGGCGCAGTGCTCGACGTCGCGGCCGACGACCCGCGGATCGAAGCCGTCGTCTCCCAGACGCCGATTCTCTCCGGTCGGGCGTTCCTCCGTGCCCGAGGGATCGGATTCCTCGCCAGAGGGACGCTCGCGGGCGTCCGGGACCGAGTCCAATCACTCCTCGTCGGTCCCCACACCGTTCCGGTCGTCGACGACGGCAGCAGCGACGATGGGAACCTCGCACTCGTCGCCACGCCGAGCGCCTATCGCGGCTACCGCGACCTCGTCGGCGACGGCGAGTGGGAGAACGAGACGCCTGCACGCTCGGTCCTCTCGCTCGCGCGGCACACCGGCGGCGAAGACCGCGATAGACTCGCCTGCCCGGTGCTCTTCCTCGGCGGCGAGCGCGACGACGTCGTCCCGGTCGAGGAGATCGAAGCGGCCGCCGAGGACGTGGCGGACGCGACCCTCCTGCGACTCCCGGTCGGGCACTTCGGTCTCTACGACGGGGACGGCTTCGAGCAGGCTGTCGGCCACGGCCTGGCGTTCCTCGATGCCGTGGTGGATGACTGATCCGCCGGGTCGTTTGCAGCACGTCGCGTCACTGGCCTCGCCGCAACCGTCTTTTAGCTCCCGAACGCAGTTGCCCGAATGAGCGCCACGCGAACGGTCGAACTCGACGGCCACATTATCGACTCGGGGACGCTACAGCGCACGTTCGGCATCGTGATGGATCTCGGCGGCTCCTTCGAGATCGAGACGTTCGACGTCGGACGACACAAAGACGAGACTTCCTACTGTCGGATGAGCGTCAGTGCCGACGACGCCGACACGCTCCAGGAGATCCTCCACGAACTCCACCAGAACGGCGCGAACCTCACCGACCCGGTCGACGCACACGTCACGCCCGCACCGAAAGACCAGGTCGTCCCCAAGGGCTTTTATTCGACGACCAACCACCCGACTGAGATCCGCTACGACGGAGAGTGGGTGCCGGTCGAGAACATCGAGATGGATTGCGCCATCGTCGTCGAGGAGGGCGACGAGGGCGACCCCGTCAGAGCCGAGACGAAGGTACTGAACGCGATCCGCGAGGGCGACCTCGTCGTCACCGACGAGGCGGGGATTCGCGTGAAGCCCCCGGACCGACCGCGCGACGGCTCCGGCCCGTTCGGGTTTATGCAGGGCGGCGTCTCCGCGGAGCGCCCCTCCGAGTCGTTGATCGACGACGTCGCCGAGGCGCTCGTCGCGACGAAAGAGCGGGGCGAATCCGTGCTCGTCGTGGCCGGACCGGCAGTGATCCACGCCGGCGGCGGCGACGAACTCGCGCGCCTCGTGCGGGAGGGATACGTCGATATGCTCTCGGCGGGCAACGGCTTCGCGACGCACGACATCGAGCGCGGCCTCTACGGGACGTCGCTGGGGATGGATATGGAGACGATGGAGCACCCCCGGAAGGGCCACAAACACCACATCTACACGATCAGCGAGGTCATCCGCGCCGGCGGAATCGGACCCGCCGTCGAGGAGGGACTCATCGAGGAGGGTGTGATGTACGAGTGCGTCGAAAACGACGTGCCGTACGTGCTCGCTGGGTCGATTCGCGACGACGGACCCCTCCCGGATACGATCACGGACGCCATCGAGGCGCAGAACGCGATCCGCGAGCAGGCCAGAGAGGCCGATCTGGTGCTGTTGCTCTCGACGCTTCTGCACTCGGTCGCCGTCGGTAACTGCCTCCCCTCGACGACCCGCGTCGTCTGCGTCGACATCAATCCGGCGACGGTGACGCAGTTGCTCGACCGCGGGAGTTCCCAGGCCATCGGGATGGTGACAGACATCGGGACGTTCATCCCGATGCTCGCCGAGGCAGTTCTCGACGCGGAGCGAGACGGCGAGATTGAGGATTCGGAGAGCGAAAGCAACGCCGAAAAGTGAATCGAGAGCGAGACGGGAACTTCCCCGCTGGCGTCGACTGTGCTTATAGGGATTATCGTACGTCTCCATAGATTCCTCGCCGGACCATACGGCGAGAATTTCCGAACAGTTACGATAAGCCCCCTTACTCGACGTCGACGAGCGGGACGACCGCCATCGGTCGGTTCGAGTGCAGCATAATCTGCTGTGCAGTGCTGCCGAAGACCACTTTCGCGGTCGGGTTGCGCCTCCGGATGCCGATGACGATCTCGTCGGCGTCGATCTCTTCGGCGTGTTCGAGGACGTCCTCGTGGGGTTCGTTGCCGCGGACGAACTGGTGGGACTCGACGGTCGTGATCGTGTCGAGTCGCGAGGAGACGACGTTCAGCGCCTCCTCGCCGTCGCGGACGTCGTCGGTGTCGGTCGCGCTGCCACCGGGCAGGGAGTTGACCGCGTGTACTTCGTCGCTCCCCGACACCCGATCGAGAAGGTAATCGCAGAGTTTCGCGCTCGTGTCGACGTGGTTGGTTGCGAGTACGTACGTCGTCATACATTCCAGAGGCGCGGGCAGAGACCAAAAAGCCACCTCCGATCGCGAGAATTTCCACCTGTCGGGGGAGATCGGACGCGCCAGCGCGGCAGGGACGCGTCGCCGTCGCTGCAGCGTGCTGTGCAGTCACACGGCACACAGTATATATGTCGGTGCTGCGACGTTACGGACGAGCGATGGATTGGCACAGCCGCTCCGGCGACGAGGTGTGTGAGGAGTTAGAGACGACGTCTGCCGGACTGGCACCCGGGGAGGCCGCCGAGCGCCTCGCCGACGTCGGACCGAACGAGATCACCGGCGATCACGGTCGGGGCGCGCTCCGAATCTTCCTCGCGCAGTTTTCGAGCGCGCTCATCTGGGTGTTGCTCGTCGCGGCGATCCTCTCGTTCGCGATCGGCCACGTCGTCGACGCCGTTCTCATCGGGATCATTCTCCTCTTGAACGGGATCTTCGGCTTCGTCCAGGAGTACCGCGCCGAGCAGAGTCTGGAGGCCCTCCGGGAGATGGCGGCCCCGGACGTCCGCGTCCGACGTGACGGACGCGAGGAGCGGATCGAAGCGACGGACCTCGTTCCGGGCGACGTCGTGCTCGTCTCCCAGGGTGACGTCGTTCCCGCCGACGCCCGATTACTGGAAGCCCACAACCTCGAAGTCGACGAGGCGGCGCTGACGGGCGAGAGCGTTCCCGTCGGCAAAGACGCCGATCCGGTCGACGCCGAGACGCCGCTCGCCGAGCGCGAAAGTATGCTCTACAAGGGGACGAACGTCACCCGCGGCCGTGCCGTTGCCGTCGTCGTCGAGACGGGAATGGAGACGGAGATGGGCGAGATTGCGACGGCGCTAATCGGAGCCGAAGACCCCCAGACCCCCCTGCAGCGCGACCTCGACCGCCTCGCCAAGCGGTTGGGAATCGGCGTCGTGGGGTTGTCGGCGCTGATTGTTCCGTTGCTCGTCTTCCAGGGGCGTGGGCTCGTCCAGGCGGGGCTAACTGCCGTCTCGCTGGCGGTGGCGGCCATCCCCGAGGGACTGCCGGCCGTCGTGACCCTGACGCTCGCGCTCGGGGTGCGGAAGATGGCCGGCGAGAACGCGCTCGTCCGCACGCTACCGGCCGTCGAGGCGCTCGGGGCCGTCGACGTCGTCTGCACGGACAAGACCGGGACGCTGACCGAGGGCGAGATGCGCGTCCGGGCCGCGTGGGTCCTCGACGAGGAGTTCGAGGTCGGCGCACCGACCGCTGACGACGCCGCGGACGCGACCAACTCCGACGCCACGGTGCACGAGGAGCGTCTCGAACGACTGCTGGAGATCGGCGCACTCTGCAACGACGCGACGATCGACGACGGCGACCCGACAGAGCGCGCCCTCGTCGCCGCCGCGACCGCCCAGGGGTTGGACGTCGACAGCCGACGCAGCGAACGTCCCCGCCGCGACGAAGTGCCGTTCACCTCCGAGCGCAGGCGGATGGCGACCATCCACGACGATGCCGTCTACGTCAAAGGCGCGCCCACGGAGATCCTCGGGCGGTCGACGCGCGTCCTCGGTCCGGACGGCCCCGTCGAGATGGACGAGGAGACGAAAGCGCGGGTCGAAGCGCAGATCGACGCGTTCGCCGAGCAGGCGCTCCGCGTCCTCGGGTTCGCGTACAAAGACCGCGACGACGACGGCGGACCCGAATCGAACCTCGTGTTCGTCGGCCTGCAGGGGCTGATCGACCCGCCGCGCGAGGAAGTCAAATCAGCGATCGCCGACACTCACCGCGCCGGAATCGACGTGAAGATGATCACCGGCGACAACGCGTTGACCGCGCGCGCTATCGCTTCACAGGTCGGTATCGAGTCGGACGTCCTGACTGGTCAGGAGGTCGAGGCCCTCGACGACGACACCCTGCGCGAGCGCGTCGAGGAGGTGGACGTGTTCGCCCGGGCCGAACCGACGCACAAGGTCCGCATACTCGACGCGTTGCAGTCGAACGGCCACGCGGTCGCGATGACGGGCGACGGCGTCAACGACGCCCCCGCGCTCAAGAACGCCGACGTCGGCATCGCGATGGGGGTCCGCGGCACCGACGTCGCCAAACAGGCCAGCGACATCATCCTCCTGGACGACAACTACGCGACGATCCGTAACGCGATCCGGCGCGGGCGGATGATCTTCGACAACATCTGGAAGTTTGTCGCGTATCTGCTGAGTGCGAACGCCGCCGAGGTCGCGGTCGTCTTCATCGGCTCACTGTTTGGCTATCTCGTCCTCCCGGCGGTCCAACTGCTCTGGATCAATCTCCTCACCGATGGGCTGCCGGCGCTCGCACTCGGCACCGACCCCGCTGGCGACGTGATGGAGCGCCAGCCCCGAGAGCGAGTGGTCGGGATCATCGACGCCGATATGCGAGGCTTCATCGCCGGGGCCGGGCTGACGGCGACAGTCCTGCTACTCGGGCTGTTGTTCTACACGCTCGACGGCGCGCCGTCGGTCACGCCCTATGCGATGACGATGGTCTTCACCGGCTTCGTCGGCTTCGAGTTCGTGAAGTTGTACGTGGTCCGGTGGGCGCGCGGGACGCCCGTCCTCACGAACCGCTGGCTCGCCGGTGCGGTCGCCACGTCGCTCGCGCTCCAGTTGGCGGTGCTGTACACGCCGCTGAACGACTACTTCGGGACCGTCCCGCTCAGCCTCGCGGACTGGGGGCTGCTGGGGGTCGTATTCGTCCTCGGCGCGCCGCTTCTCGTCCTGGTCGGGTGGCTGACGCGACGTCACGACATAGAGCACCATATGGCGTCGAAGTCGGACTCAGCGCCGGAGTCGGGGGCGGAGGATACGGAGCCGGACTCGACAGAGTCTGCGTGAGGCAACCCGGCCTCACTCAGCCGGGCAGAAACAGATTGATCACTGCGACCACGAGGCCCGCGAGCGCCATTCGGATCGCCGAAACGTACCAGCGCTGCCCCGAGATCGAACTCATATACGCCCCGAAGACGCCCAGGATCCCGATCCCGAGCGCGACCCCGGCCACGCCGGCTTCTGCCATCGAGAGCATCGTCCCCTCGACGGTGAACGGGACGAGCGGGATCAAGACCCCGATGAGCGGACCGAGACCGCTGGCTGCGGCGTGAACGACGCGTGCACCCCGCTGTTCGCGCTGGACGCGCGTGTCGTCGAGGTCGGTCAGCATCGCCCGCTCGATGCGTTTGATCTTGGCGGTCGTCTCGGCGCGCTCGATCTCCCAGACGCTCCAGATCGCCGAGGTTCCCAACCCCACCGCAGCGCCGAGGCCGATCTTGATGACGGTGAGGCCGTCGGGAATCCCAGAGAGGACCGCGCCGACGATGACGCCGATGCTCGTCAGGGTCCCGTCGAAGCCGTTCGAGACGAAGTACCGTCGCGCGATCGAGAGGACGTCCTCTCGCCCGAGCAGTTCCCGAAGGAGGCGGCGTGTCGATGACACGTCGAGTCAGTCGTCCTGTAACGTCCGCCGCTCTTCGACGACGTACTCGCCGTAGGCGGCCTGGTCGATCGAGTGGACGGTGCCGCCGAAACTCTCGATCGCGTCCTCGATCGCGTCGTACTCGAGGCTCGTCCCCTCCGCGGTTATTTTGACGTTCTGCACCTCCTGATCGAGTTCGATGAGCGACGTGGACACGCCGTCGACGCTCTCGACGGCCGCGATTCGTTCCGTGAACTCCAGCATCGACGGGTCGTGTGGTTTCAGAATGTCGAGGGCGACGCGTCGAAGGTCTACCATCAGGCTACATCTCGGTAGCGACTTTCTTAATACCGCCGGACGACCCGTGACACCACTGCACACACTCAAGTTGATCCCGACCGAAATTTCCTCTATGGACCCAGCGCGATTTCTCTTCGTCTCGGCCGATGCTGCCCTGGTCACGGACCTCGCGTGGCAGACCCACCGAGAGGGCCACGAGGTGAAGTACTACATCGAGGCCGAAGCGGACCGCGAGATCGGCGACGGCTTCGTCCCCAAAACCGACGACTGGCGCGCCGAAGTCGAGTGGGCCGACGTGATCGTCTTCGACGACATCTGGGTCGGCTCCGACGTCGGCACCGGCGAGCTCGCGCAGGAACTTCGCGCGGACGGCCACGCCGTGATTGGCGGGACGCCGAATACGGACCGCCTCGAAGCGGACCGCGGGTACGCGATGGACATCCTGGAAGAACACGGCGTAAACACCGTCGAACACCACGTCTTCTACGATTTCGACGCGGCCATTCAACACGTGCAAAAGAATCCGGCCGCATACGTCATCAAGCCGCTCGGCGAAGTCCAGAACGTGAAGCGGCTCTTGTACGTCGGCAGTGAAGACGACGGCAGCGACGTCGTCGACGTCCTCCGCGCGTACAAGCAGGCGTGGGGCCACCGGATGAAGGGCTTCCAACTCCAGCGGAAGGTCGAGGGCGTCGAGGTCGCCGTCTGCGGCTTCTTCGACGGCGAGCGGTTCGTCGACCGCGTGAACTTCAATTTCGAGCACAAGAAGCTGTTTCCGGGCAACATCGGCCCCTCGACCGGCGAGATGGGGACCTCGATGTTCTGGAGCGAACGGAACGAACTGTTCGAGGAGACGCTCGGGAAGCTGGAAGGCTGGCTCGCAGGCGAGGGTTACGTCGGGAGCATCGACCTCAACTGCATCGTCAACGAGAGTGGGATCTTCCCCCTCGAGTTCACGCCGCGGTTCGGCTATCCGACGATCGCGCTCCAAGAGGAGTCTTTCGAGTCACCCACCGGACAGTTCTTCGCGGCTCTCGCTCGCGGGAACGACCCCGACCTCGTGACGCACCGGGGATTCCAGGTCGGCGTCCGCGTCGTGTTGCCCCCGTTCCCGTTCGATGACCGGAAAACCTACGACGAGAGTTCGCGCAACGCCGCGATCGTCTTCGACACCCCGGATCGACGCGGCATCCATCTCGAAGACACGAAGCGGGTCGACGACCAGTGGCGCGCCGCCGGCGAGAGCGGGATGCCACTCGTCGTGACTGGGAAAGGCGAAACGATGCAGGCCGCCCGCGAGCAGTGCTACGGACGCGTCGACGACATCGTGATCCCGAACTGCTACTACCGCGACGACATCGGCGAGCGGTGGATCGACGGCGACGGCGACCGCCTCCAGGCGTGGGGCTATCTCGGGCCGCAGAACTATAGGGGTTATCGTACGTCTCCATAGATGTCTCGCCGGACGGTACGGCGAGAATCTCCGAACAGTGACGATAATCCCTATAACGCGGGAGTTTAGATCGGCGTCGACGCGCGCCTCACTCCCCGCGCGGGAAGTTCTCGATCGTGTCCGCGCGGAAGGCGTCCTCGTCGAACTCGTAGTCCGCCTCGAAGAAGTCGAGGATCGTCTTCGTGTCGCGCATCGCGTTCTTCAGACTGGTCGACGCGCCAGGCGAGGGCGTGATGTTGAAGACGATGTCGTCGCCGACGATCTTCGCCTCGCCCATGTCCAGCGATTTCGCGCTCGTGTCGACGATCTGCGGGCGGACGCCGCCGTAGCCCTTCGCGCGCTCGATGTCGTCGAGTTCGACGCTCGGGACGACCTTCTGGACCTCGGGGAGGAACGACCGCGCGCCGACCTCCGGCACGTCGTACAGCAGGTTCGTGAGGACGTACGGGAGCAGGATCCGGTCGGCGAGGATGTTGGCGTAGCTGAGGAACGACGCTGCGTTCAGCCCGAACACGTCGAGGAAGTCACTGACGGTCGAGAGCCGTCCGCGTTCGAGCGCGGGCACGAGCTTCGCAGTCGGCCCGAAGCGCGTGATGCTGTCGTCGTGTACGTCCGCGTCGCCGTGAACCGCCGCGAACGGCAGTTTCTTCATCTGCAGCGTGTAGACCTTGCCGTTCAGGAGGCTGTCGTCGGCGAGGAAGAAGCTCCCGGCGACCGGCAGGAGCGCCATATCCTCGCCGTAGCCGAGTTCCTTCGCGATCTGGAGGCTGTGCGAGCCGGCGGCGACGACCGCGACGTCGCAGTCGAACGGTCCCTGCGGCGTCGTGAGCGTGTAGCCCTCGGTGTTCTTCGTGACGTCTTCGACTTTCGTGCCCGTGAACACGTCCACGTTCGACTCCTCGCGGGCGAGTTCGACGAAGGACTTCGCGGTCTCGCCGTAGTCGACGACGTAGCCGTCGGGCGTCTGCAGCGCGAGCATATCCACGCCGGGGTCGCGCCCTTCGACGACCTTCGGTTCGATCTCTGCGATCTCGTCGCGACCGATCGGCTGCAGCTTCGGGTACAGGTCGCCGAAGCCGTCCTCGTGGTAGCGCTGTTCGAGCTTTTCGACTTCCTCGTCGCCGACCCCGAGGACCATCTTGCTGCGCTTTGCGTGCATCTCGCGGTCGGGATCGTGATTCTCCAGGTAGCCCGCGAGCAGTTCTGCGCCCGTCTTGACACCTTCGGCCTTCTCTAAGGTGTAGTTCGTCTCGATGTCGCCGAAGTGCAGCGTCTGGGAGTTGTTCGTGTGATGGGAGTTGATCGCCGCGATCTCCGGTTCCTTCTCGATCAGCGCGATCGAGTCGATGTCGGTGAACTTTGCAGTCGTGTAGAGAAGCGATGCCCCGCTGATGCCGCCGCCGACGATTACGAGGTCGTATTTTCCAGACATAGTACTGTCCTGTGGGTGAGTCTACCTCGGTGACTGCACTCCAGCGGGATAACTCCATATTTTCGAATCGGCTTTTAGACGATTGACGAAGGCGATTTCGACGGAATTGGGCGTCGACGGCGCGCAGTCGTCGTCCCGGTCGCTGGAGACCCTCCGACGTACCGAATCCACGGATCCGCGGTGCGTACAGGTCGGTCCCATCAGCACGCGGCCACCGACTCGGGCTCAGGCGGATGAGCAGCCGGTGGAAAACTCGAATTTCGCGCCGCCGGAGTCGCTTTCGTCGATCGTTACCGTCCATCCGTGCGCGTCGGCGATCTCCTCGACGATTGCGAGCCCAAATCCTGTGCCGTCGTCTTCGGTAGTGTACCCCTCGGTGAGTACCCGGTGACGCTCTGCCTGGGGGATCCCTGGTCCATCGTCTTCGACGGTGAAGCCGCCGTCTATCGACGCAACACGGATGGCGACGTCGTCGCCGCCGTGATCGACGGCGTTCGTGAAGAGGTTCTCGAACAGCTGCTGCAGTCGGCCGGGATCGGCTTCGATCGCGTCTGCGCCGTCGACGTGGAGCGTCGCGTCCGCCGTGGCTGAGTTGGTCCACGCCCGCCGCGCGACCTGGGTCAGGTCGATTTCACGCACCTCGTCGATGGCTTCGCCCTGCCGCGCGAGCGTGAGCAGGTCCTCGGTCAGTTCGTCCATCCGTCGGAGCGCTTCGTCGACGCGGTCGAACGCGGCCTCGTCGCCCTCGCGCGCCAGTTCGAGATAGCCGTCGGCGACGTTCAGCGGATTACGGAGGTCGTGTGAGACGATGCTCGTGAACGTCTCCAGCCGCTCGTTCTGCTCTTCGAGCCGGCATTCCCGCTCTGCACGCTCCATCGCGGCGGCGACGTTCGCCCCGAGGATCTTCGCCAGCGAGTACTCCGACTCCTCGAACGCACCGGGCTGCCGCGCGGCGATCAACAGCACGCCCAGGTCGTCGAGCGGGACGATGAGTTCGCTCCGAAGCGTCGAGTCCTCGTTGTACGCCTCCTCCGACGCCGCGAGATCTCTGACGTATCGCGGTGTGCCGCTCTCGAACACGTTCCAGGCGATCGCATCGCCCGGGCCGAACGTCGGGGGAGTGCCGAGGACCTCGGCCACCTGTTGAGAGTATGCGACCGGACGCAGTTCCCCGTAGTCCTCGTCGTAGAGGTGGATCCCGGTGAAATCGAGGTCCAAAATCTCGGTCGCGGCGTCGACGGCAGCGTCTGCGATCCCCTCGACGGAGCCGGCTGTCACCAGTTCACGCGTCGCCTCGTGGAGCGCGGTCGTACGCCGTTCGTGGCGGTGCTCGGAAGTGATGTCGGTGTACACGGCGTACCCGTCAGTGTCCGCGGAGGCCGCCTCGAACGGAATGGCCTGGAGGCGGAAGACGCGGACTTCACCCGATGCCGTCAGCCGGAACAGCTCCTCGATCTCGAACCGCTCGCCGCGTTGCGCTCGTGAGCTGATCGCGCTGGCTCGCTGCTCGTCTCCCGGCGGGACGACGACGTCGTCGAGCGATTTCCCTTCGACTGACCCGGGAGTGTACCCGAACACCTCCTGGAACGCCGGATTGACCGCGCGGACGACGGGAGTGTCGTCGACGAACTCGACTTCGGCGATGCATTCCGAGCTATTGTCGAAGAGCGCCGAGATCTTGTCGTGTTCGACTTCGAGTTCTTCCTCGCGTCGGCGGCGCTGGCCGTCGTAGACGCCGACACCGAGGCCAGCGACCGCGCCCATCGCGACGACGTGGCTGAATACAATGTGCGGTTTGATCTCGCCTTGGACGACCTGGAAGAGATACACCCACAGCGTGATCGCGAGCATCACGAGCGCGCCCAGGAAACTCCACGTCGTGGTCCGCGCGACGAACGCCGTCTGCACGTCCGTCCGTCTCGCAAGAGTCACCCCCGCGGCGACGAGAATCAGGTCCAGTCCGATCGGCGCGGCGTTCTCCAGAAGGGTGAGATAGAGCGGGTCGGCCTGCAGCGCGTAGTCCTCGTAGACGTCGAAGAGCGTCACGGACGCGAAGACGAGTCCGAGAAACGCGATGCTCGCCCCACTCGCTGTCTGCTTCCACCGACCGATCATCATCTACGTCGACCAACACAAAGCGGTGTCAAAACGTTTTGGTGCGGCGATTGGACGACTGTTCGGTAGTGAGGGGGATCTTGAGTGATCGGCACCGAGTAGTGCCTTGAGTGAGAGCGTCTCACGCGCGCTCTTTGCTTCGTGTGGTTCTTCACCGGCGGGCGGGATGTTAGGATATGGGCTTCGGAAGCTACGACGAATCCGAGCAGCAAGAGCAGACGACCGACGAGGACGACGACAGCGAAGCGGTCAACGTCCACGAGCACGACCACGACGGCGACGTCAACGTCGAGTCCGACGTCGACACGGACGCGCTCGTCGACCGACTCGGCGAGATGCGCGACGACTGATACGGATTGTCGGAAGTCCGAGAGATCCTCGCCGAACGGTACGGCGAGAAACTCTGCACAGTTCCGACCACTATGAGAGGCGCTTCTAGGACTCCTCCGCCGCCTCGGGCGCGCCGTCGAGGATCGTGACCCCCGAGGACGCGCCGATCCGTTCCGCACCGGCGTCGAGCATCGCCATCGCGTCTTCGTAGGAGCCGATGCCGCCGCTGGCTTTGACCGGCAGGTACTCCGCCATCAGTTCGACATCTGCGACAGTGGCCCCGCCGTCGGCGAACCCCGTCGAGGTCTTGACGAAGTCGGCACCGGCCTCGACTGCCGCCTCGCAGGCGCGGCGTTTCTCGTCGTCGGTCAAGAGCGCCGTCTCCAGGATGACCTTCACCGGGATCGGAACGGCGGCGACGACCTCGGCGATGTCCGCCGCGACGCGCTCGTCGTCCCCCGCTTTCAACCGCCCGACGTTGAGAACCATATCCAGTTCGTCCGCGCCGGTCTGCCAGGCGTCGACGGCCTCGCCGTGTTTTGCGGCCGTCGAGTGCTGTCCGTGCGGGAAGCCGACGACGGTCGCGAGCGTGACGTCCGGCGCGTACGCGACCGCTTCAGCGACGTAGCACGGCGGGATACACGCGTTCATTCCGTGTTCGATGGCCTCGTCGAGCACGCGCTCGACGTCGTCGACCGTCGTCGTCGGCCCCAGGACCGTGTGATCGATGCGGGCGGCGAGTTCTGATTCGTCCATATCCGTGCTCTCGACCCCGAGCGAAAAAAGCGAGTGGGTCGGCAGGGTTCACGAGCAGTGAGTGCGACGCGGTCTCGGTATCAGTTGACGGTCCAGCCCGTCCCGTCGTGATAGACGAGTCCGCGCTCGGAGAGCCGATCGAGCGCGGTCTCGACCCGCTCGGGGCTGGCGTTGAGTTCGCGGGCGACCTCGCGGGCGCTCCGCGTCTCGCGGGCGATGGCGGCAAGCACTTCGGCGTAGAATCGGCTGTCGGCCTCCGCGCCGATCTGCTCTGTCAACTGATCGAGGACGTCGGTCACGCGCCCGTGCACCCACCGCTGCGCCAGCGAGAGTTCGCTCTCGACGTCTTCGAGATACGCGTACCGGCGTGCGAGCGAGGCGACGTCGTCGTCGCTGTCGACACCGCCCGCGTCGCTGCCGCGCCGCCGGATTTCGTCGAGGTCCCGCGGCGCGTCTGCGCCGCTCTCGATCGGCCCATTGGCTGCCTGCTCCCGGTCGTCGTCGCCGTCGCGCTCGCGTTCCTCGCTCGGTTCACAGCCCGTCTGCTCGCCCGGGATGTCGAGTGAGATGTGTTGACAGCGGCCACGCATGTCGAGACTCCGGCTGGCCGGATAGGCGCTCTTCGCACCGAAACGATACGGCGAGACGCTCACCTCCAATCGGAGGTTCCGCGCGATGTGGAAGTACTTCCGCCGCTGGTCGTCGGTGCGGCTTTCGACGAGGCCGGCCTCTTCGAGCCGTCGCAGATGATCGATGACGGCCTTCGGGCTGACCCCCAGGTACTCGCTGATCTCGGTGACGTAACAGGGTTTGTGCGAGAGGAGCCGGAGGATGCGCCGCCGGTTCTCGTTCCCGAGGAGATCTAGGAGTACCGCAGAGTCCATAACCGAAGGTAAATCTCGGAGACGTAAGACGCTGACGCATTTTCGGGTACGGTGGACGCTCGCCCGCTTTTTCCCGGTCAGCGCGAGTCGTTGCGGTCGAACGTCCAGGCGGCGTACCCGACGACGAGAAACGAGAGCGCGACGGTGATTCCCGCCAAGAGAGCGCCCGCATCGTATCGCAGCGGCGGGTAGAAGCCGAACCCGTAGTCGAAGGCGTCGTTGACGAGGAGCAAGACGAGCGCCGCCGCCAGCGCCTCCCGAGAGGTCTTACCGTAGTACGGGATCACCGCCGCCTGCAAGAGGAAGAACAGGTGCGTGATGAGGATGCCCCAGTACTCCCACAGCAGGGCGGGGGTGAAGCCGAAGTAGAGATCCGGCCGGAGGTTGAGCGCGACGGCCGTCCAGAGCCCGTACTTCACGAGCCAGACGAACGCGAGCGTGTGCACGACCGTCAACAGTCGGTTCGACGGCGCCTCCGAGAGCCGGCGTCCGAGGTTGGGAAGCAGCGTCGCGACCGAGAGCGTCGCGAGCGCGAGCGCCGTCGGTGAGTCGCCGAACAGCGGGTACAGGAGCGAACTGAGGTCTGCGAGCGAGGGGTCCGAGTGGACGTAGAAACTGACCCCCAGGAGGAACGCGGCCCCGTCGACGACGAGGAGCCACCCGAGGCTCGCGCCGTTGCCGAGATAGTACGCCACCCAGCGCTCGGGGAACGGGCGGCGAAGCCGCGCCCGCCAGCCGCGTTTCGCTCCGGATTCCTCGTGCCGACCAGCCATCGAGTCCACCGACGGGGGGGAACCGAAAGAAGGTGTCGCGTCCGTGCGCACGCTGTGGTGCTCCAGCCATCTCGACGGCGCGGCGAAACGAAGCCTATTCACCGCGGCCTCGCCTCACCCCGCGTATGCAGGCAGCGCTCGTCATCCTCGACGGCTGGGGCCTCGGGGATCACGACCGGCGGGACGCGGTGAAAGCGGCATCGACGCCGAACTTCGACCGGTTCGCCGACGCCGGTGCGTACGGAACGCTCGACGTGTCCGGGCGGCGCGTCGGCCTCCCCGAAGGGCAGATGGGCAACAGCGAGGTCGGACACCTCAACATCGGCGCCGGACGGGTCGTCAAGCAGGCGTACACGCGCATCGAGGACGCCATCGCCGACGGCTCGTTTCGGACGAACGAGGCAATCGTCTCGGCTTTCGACCACGTCGCAGAGACGGGCGGCCGCGTGCACTTTATGGGACTGCTCAGCGACGGCGGCGTCCACTCCGAACAGGGCCACCTCCACGCGCTGATCGAACTCGCCGCCGACCGCGGCGTCGACGCCGTCACCCACGCGTTCACCGACGGGCGCGACACCGACCCCTACGGCGGCGAGGACTACCTCGCGACGCTCGAAGCGGTCGTCGACGACAACGGCACCGGCGACGTCGCCACCGTCTCCGGGCGGTACTACGCGATGGACCGCGACCAGAACTGGGAGCGGACCAAACGCGCCTACGACGCCATCGTCCACCGCGAGGCCGACCACGAGGCGACCACGGGCGTCGAGGCGGTCCGCGGGTCCTACGACCGCGGCGACACCGACGAGTTCGTCGAACCGACGCTCGTCGAGGGCGGCCCCGCGCTCGAAGACGACGACGCCGTCTTGTTCTTCAACTTCCGGCCGGACCGCGCCCGCCAGCTCGTTCGCCTCCTCGCCGACATCGACCCCGAGTGGCCCTTCGAGACCCACCCGCCGAAGACGCGAGTCGTCACGATGACCGAGTACGACGAGACGTTCGACCTCCCGGTCGCGTTCCCACCCGAGGAGCCGACGGACACGCTCGGCCAGACCCTCGCGGCGGCCGGGAAGACGCAACTCCGCCTCGCCGAATCGGAGAAGTACGCCCACGTCACGTACTTCCTGAACGGCGGCCGCGAGGTCGAGTTCGACGGCGAGATCCGCCGCATCGTCGAGAGCCCCGACGTGCCCACGTACGACCTCCAGCCGGAGATGAGCGCCGCCGAAGTGACCGACACCGCGATCGACCTCATCGACTCGGCGGACCCGGACGCGATGGTGCTCAACTACGCGAACCCCGATATGGTCGGCCACACGGGCGACTTCGAGGCGGCCGTCGAGGCCGTCGAAGCCGTCGACGAACAGCTCGGGCGGCTCGTCGCCGCAATCGAGGAAGCGGGTGGGCACGCGCTCATCACCGCCGACCACGGTAACGCCGACGATATGGGGACGCCCGAGGAACCCCACACCGCACACACGACGAACCCGGTGCCGTTCATCTACATCTCGCCCGACGGCGACGACGGCGGGCGGCGGGTCCGGAGCGGCGGGTCGCTCTGCGACATCGCACCCACGATGCTCGAACTGATGGCCATCGCGAAACCGGCGGCGATGACTGGCGAGTCGCTGCTGGAGTGAAGTGCCGTCGTCGCTTCGGTCGCTAGGATTCGATTTCGACCCGATAATCGCGCGCTTCTCGCGAAAGGTCGCGGCTAACTAATACGGATCTCGTCGCACTCTGCGTACCGCCCACGAGGGATTCGGCGGCTAACAGTCACAGCGCCGCCCTCGAACTGAGGTCCCTGGATGCGTCACCTCGCCACTCCCCTCGCTGTCGCGATTGTCGTGGTCGTCCTCTATCAGCGGATTCTGGATTCGGCGTACCTGGAGTTCGGCACGATGCCCCGGTACCCGACCCGCGGCCACCTCCCGTCGCCGCGCGCGATCAGCCGACGGGCGCTCGCAAATGCCGTTCCAGCGGCGACGTCGGTGGCGGCCGTCGTGCTCGTTTTCACCGCTCCGTTCCGGGTGTGGGTCTGGGGCGTCGTGGGCTTGCTCGCGGTGACTGTCGCGCTCTCGCCGGTCCTCGCGGTCTTCCACTACGACGTCCGTCCGCTCACACCGGCGGAGGCCGAGACGGTACAGACGGTCATTCCGGCCCTGGACTGTGAGGTGCTTGCCGTCACGGGAACTCGGAACGGCCCCGTGAACGGCTACGCGATCGGCGGTCCGTTTCGGGACGTCGTCGGCGTCAGCGAGTTCGCGCTGGCGACGCTTCCGCCCGCGCAGTTGGCCGCACTGCTCGCACACGAGGCGTGCCACCACCGCGAGCGTCACGTGCTCGTCCGCGGCGGCGTCAGCGTCGTGGTCCTCGCCGTCGGCGCAGCGGTCACGACGACGCTGTTCGACGCGCTCGTTCCGCTCTCGACGCTCAGTCTCCTCGTCACGATCGCCGTCGAGCGCGTCGCCGCCTACGGCGCGATGCGGTGGCTGGAGTACCGCGCCGATGCGGCCGCCGTACAGCACACGTCGGCACACGCGGTCGCCTCTCTCCTGACGTCGCTCGGCGCGACGACCGACGTCGACCAGCCTGAGGGGTCGTGGCTCCTGCAACTGTTCTCGACACATCCCGCGTACGCCGATCGGATCGCCCGCTTCGGGCAGTGACTCGCCGCCAGAACGCCGAGGTTGCTGGCAACACCGAAAGACTACGGTGTCAGATATTCAACTAACTGTATGGCGAAACGAGTATCGGTCTTTCTCGCTGGCCTCGTCGTGGGCCTGCTGATTGCGGGCAGTGCCGTGTACGTCACGGCACTTCCGCAGTCGTCGGTCGCCGTTCCGTCGATGACGACGACGACGGCGACTGGCTGTGCCGACGCCGACGCGCCGCGGGCGTGGGTCGGTCAGACAGCGACATCCGAGTACCGGAGCGTCGTGTTCCAGAACTACACTTTCACGCACGACGATCCCGACCTCGAAATTCGTGCGAATCTGAGCGAGACCGCAGACGGCCGCTGGGTGCTCGCGTTCACGACGCGCCCGGAGACACCGAGCAAGCCCGCCGACCCCGACTGCGTCCCCCAGACGACGATGAGTTCGTCCGTCGCGCTCCCGCCTGACTACGAGACGCTCGCCGTTCGACTCGATGGCGAGACGATCACGACTGTTCGGAACTCCGAGAGACCGCAGTTCTACTATCTGAACGAGACGGCGTCGTGACCGCCTGCGAAACGCTGTCGCTCCGAATTACTGTCGAAATACGAGGGGAGGGATTTGAACCACGGTCGCAGCGAAGCTGCTCCCTGATTCAAACCCCTCCGTGGTGATCGAACCGTTCGCTGAGGCTCACGGATTCGAGTGCGAGGGGAGGGATTTGAACCCACGGACTCCTACGAGAGCGGATCTTGAGTCCGCCGCCTTTTCCAGACTCGGCCACCCTCGCGCAGTCTCCGATATTGTTTCCCGGAGGTTTAACCCTCCGATTTTTCGCCGACTCACCTCGCGGGCGAACGGCGCGTATCCCGGCCGGCGTTACGCGAACCGTTCGCGGACTCGTGAGGGAACTTCGAGTGCGACCGCAGCGGCGATGGCGGGGGCGAGAACCGCGAGGACGACGAGTGCGACCCCGCCACCGACGACCGCCAGCGCGAGCAGCGCGAGCAGGAGGACCGGCGCGGCGACGACGACGAGTCCGCGTGCGACCACGTCGGCGACGCCCGCCGCGTAGTCCGCGAGCGCGCCCGGAATCTCCCGGACGCCGGGTTCCTTCGACATATCCGACCCGACGCGGGCCGGGATCAAAGAACTGTCCCCATCGCGTCGCGGGGCGACGCCAACTCGTCCGGTCCCTACCAGTCGATGACTTCGCGGTCGCGCCAGAACAGGCCGGCCGGCGACTCCGGCCGGAAGCGAGAGAGCCACGTCGGGGTCTCTGCGCCCTTCTCGATCGAGCGGTCGGCGTCCTCGCCGCCCATCTCGGTCTGCACCCAGCCCGGACAGACCGAGTTCGCGAGCAGTCCTTGGTCGGCGTACTCGCCGTGGAGGTAGGCGGTGAGGCCGTTGAGTCCCGTCTTCGAGACGCGGTAGGCGGGCGAGCCGCCGGACTGTCCCTCGCCGAGCGCGCCCATCCCCGAGGAGAGGTTGACGACGCGACCGCCGTCGGTCTGCAACAGCAGCGGCACCATATGCTTGCAGACGAGCATCGGGCCGCGGAGGTTCGTCGCCAGCGTGCGGTCGATCGTCTTCACCGACTCGGAGACGATGTCGGAATCGAACTCCGCGACGCCGGCGTTGTTGACGACGATGTCCAGCCGACCCGCCGACTGGAAGATCTCGTCGGCCGCGTCGGAGATTTCGCCCTCCTGGGTGACGTCGACGAGGAGGTGCTCCCACTCGTCGGGGACATCGTGGGTGATAGAGCGCGTCGCGGCGAAGACCGTCGCGCCGAGATCGTGGAGGTTCGCGGCGATCTGACGGCCGAGACCGCGGTTGGCCCCGGTGACGAGCGCGACCTGTCCGTCGAGCGAGTCGTACAGTTCCGGCTCCGGTGGGTCCTCGGTCATCGTCGGAGGAACGCGTCGGGCGTAAAAGGGAATTCCGTCTCGGCCGCCGCAGGTGCCGGCTACTCCTCGAAGTCGCGACGCATCGCGATCTCGAACCACGGACACAGGCGCAGTTGCCGGTACCACTGCGGGTGGTCGTGGAGGTGTTCGTAGTCAACCCACAGCAGGCCCGCGATCTCGTCCTCGTCGGGGTCCAGGCTGGTGTCGTCGAGCGTCACCTTCAGGACCGAACAGACCTCCCACTCCAGGCCGGCGTTCTCGTAGTAGCGCTTGTACTCGAATTTGTCCGTCACGCGGAGGTCGCTGTACTGATCCGGCGTGATGCCGAGTTCCTCTTCGAGTCGCTGCGCGGTCGCGTCGACCTGGGACTGTCCCTCGACCGGGTGCGAGGCCACGGTGCCGTCCCAGTGCGTGTCCCAGAGCCGCTTTCCGGGCGCGCGCTGGCCGAGCAGGATGCGGCCGTCGCCGTCGAAGACGAGGCAGGTGAACGCCCGGTGACGGATGCCGTCGCCGGTGTGGGCGTCGAGTCGGTTGACGAGGCCTGTCCGGTTGTCGTCGCTGTCGACGGCGATTACGTCCTGCATAGCGTTCTCGTGGAGGTCGGCCCCGCCGCTCTCGCCGCTCTCGGCGGTCGCGGCGGCGTCGTCGCGCTGATCTGCACTCATACTCGTCTCGTCGGCGAGGGGGAACAAGGAGTCTTCGATGCGTCCCGGTGGCTCGGTGTCGAACGCCACGCCGACGCAGCGTACCGGGGACCTCAGCCCTCCTCACCGTCGAACCGCGGTACGTCCGCGTCTGCGGGGAGTCGCTCGCGCCACCCCGTCGCGTCGTCGAGCGCGGCGAACGCCTCGCGTTCGGGGCGTCCCCCGCAGCGCTCGACCGTCTCGGCGAAGTAGCGGAGCCGTGCGAGCAGTTCGTCGGTGTCGTAGGCGGGGACATCGAGTCGGGACGTCGCGACCGTCGCCTCGATCACGGCCCCGAAGCCGCGATTGATCGTTGGGACCGTCGTCTCGACGACCGCGGACTCGATGGGTGTGAGTTCCCATCGCTCCCAGCGTGTCCCACCCGACTCGCCGGCGTCGACCTGCCTGGCCTCGATGTCGACCCAGGCGTGCGCGTCCGGGAGTACGGGGTCGTCCTCCTCGCGAATCGTCACCGCCGCCTCGACGAACGTCCGCGGGTCAGAGACGAACTGCACCACGCCGCCGCCCTGCCGGTGGAAGTTCCGGCGCGTCCGGGTGTTGCCCCACGTCGTCGCCGTCACTGGGGCCGGAGCCTCGTCGCCGCCGCTCTCGTCGGGCGCGTGCAGTCCGAGCGCGGCGACGTTCCAGCGGTCGTTCGGACCGAGCGTCGTCACCACCGATTCAGTGACGCCGCGGAGGTCGACCGGCCACTCGTCGCCGTCGGCGGCGGTGCCCGCACCGTTCGGGTCGCTGCTCTCGCCGCTCACACCTCGACCCCCCATTCGAGCGCGACGAACGTCGCCGCAGTGAGCAGGTCGGCGGTGGTGCCCGGATTGATCCCGGCCGCGACGAATTCCTCGTCGAGTTCGGCGACGGCGTCGGGATCGCCGCGGGCGTCCGCCGCGCGCCGCATCACGTCCGCGGCGACCTCGGGGCCGTGCTTCGTCCGCACGAGCGTGTCCTCGTCGCGGGCGAGCCGGTCGACGAACGCCCGCGAGATGCGGTCGGTGATCGGCCCGTCGTCGTCGCGGATCGCCGCGGCGGTCGCGAAGGTCCGCTCGAATCCCGTCGTCCACTCTCTCGCGTTGCCGTCGCCCTCGCTCTGCGCCATCACGTCGTAGAGCGTCAGCCCGCGATCGCGCAGCGCCGGGATCGCGTCCGCGCCGCGACGCGCGTCCAGATCGGCCAGGTCCTCCGGCGGATCGCCGACCGCGACGTCGACGTGCTCGAACGCGCGGTAGAAGTCCGCCGCGTCGGCGACAGTCGTCGATTCGACGACGTCCATGGCTCCCTCTGGTGAGAGCGACTGCTCTTCGGCCGCCGCGCGGACGAGCGGGGCGAGCAGGAGGAGACAACCGAACTGCGTGTTGCCGCCGGACTGCTCGCTCATCCCCGCGACCGCGCGCTCGAAGGCGACGCCGACCGGCGCGCCGGCGGCCGCGCGCCGAAGGCCAGCACCCGATCCGACCGCACCCGCGAGGAAGTGTTCGATCCGGAGCTCTGCGAGGTCGTGGTCGCGGTCGACGTTCCCCGGCTTGGGTGCGGACCCGACGTCGAGCAGCAGCGCGAGTTGGGCGTTCTCGGCCGGACCACGCCGGCTGCCGTCCGCCCCAGTGACGCGATGATCGTTCACTGTGCGTCGACCTCCTCGTGCGATCCGGGGGTCGTCCCGCTGCTCTGGGCGGCGTCCGTCTGCTCGCCGCGATCCGTTTCGGCGAACCACCCCTCGACCGCGCGACGGACGCGACGACGGACTCGGGCGTCGGTGCTCGGCCGGCCGATGCTCACCGCGTCGGCGCCGTAGTGGAGATACTCGCGGACGCTCTCGCGGTCCCGAACCTCGTTGTTGGCGACGACGAACAGGTCCGGTGCCGCGTCGACGACGTCGGCGACGACGGATTCGGTGTCCATCGCGTCGACGTGGACCGCATTCGCACCGGCGGCGTCGGTTTCCTGTGCAATCTCGACGAGGTCGACGCCGGAAACCTCTGTTCGGACCTTCACACTCACCGCCGCGCCGGCGTCGCTCGCGACATCGACGTAGTCACACAGGCGACCGGTGTCGCGGAGCAGTGACTCCCCGCAGCCGACCTCGCACATCTCGGTCTGTCGGCAGTGGGCGTTGATTTCGAGGATCGCATCGTGTTCGGCGCAGATTCGCGCCGCGTCCGCGATCGGCTCCAGCGTCGCACTCCTGACGTTTACACCCGGACGGATCGGCACCTCAGAGAGCGCGTCGAGTTGGTCCTCGACGAATACGAGCGGGTCGTCGGGGAGAAACTCCTCGCGGTCGCGCGCGACCAGTTTGCGGGCCGCCTCGCGGGTCGCCTCGTCGAGCGCGACGCCGCCGAGGAACGCCGCGCCGGCGTGGTCGCTCCCCGCGCGTGCCCAGGCGGCGTCGGCCTCCCCGCTGAGGCTCGCGAGCGCGACGCGCGGTTCGAACATCAGGCGACCTCCGCGAGCGCCGTCGCTGCGGCGCGAGCGACGCGCTCGGCATCGTCCGGGCCGTCGATCCGCGTGTCCGTCCGCACGACCGGCCGGTCGAGGTCGGTTCCGTCCGCCTCGTCGAGGACGAACGCGTCGGCGAAGGGATACGCGGCGGCGACGCCCGCCGTCGAGGGCTCGCGGCCGACCCCCGCCATCAACTCCGCGGCGGGCCCCGAGAAGACCTCGTCTTCGACGAACGGCGAGACGGCGACGACGGGCGTCGACGCCAGTGCGTCGGCGAATTCCACCATCGCCAGCATCGGCCCGAGGCTCGTCACGGGGTTCGACGGCCCGACGACGACCGGCTCCGAGAGCGCTTCGCGCACGTCGGACGTTGGCGTCGCAGACGACGCGCCGCGGAACTCGACGTCCGTCACCGCAGGCTCCGCGCGCCGGTGTACCCAGTACTCCTGGAAGTGCATCGGCCCCTCCTCGGTGTGGACGATCGTCGCGACCGGGTCGTCGCTCATCGGCAGCAGTTCGACGTCGAGACCGAAGGCGTCCGCGAGCGTTCCCGTGACCTCGGTGAGCGAGTGCCCCTCGTCGAGCAGCGAAGTCCGGGTGATATGGACCGCGCGGTCGCGGTCGCCGATCTCCATAAACTCGGCGACGCCCGAGAAGCGCCGCCAGCGGGCGATGTCGCGGCCGGCGGTCTGCGCGTCGTCGTCCAGGTAGCGCGGCCCCTCGTCGAATCCGGCCGCGTCGGCCAGCCGATGGAGTTCCTCGTGCGTCGCGGTCGTGTCGTCGGCGATCCCCCACCACGTCTCGGTGTCGAGGACGCCGCCGCCGTGAAAGAGCACGGTGTCGACGTCCGGGCAGACGAGGTGCCCCCCGAGTTCGACGTCGTCGCCGGTGTTCGCGACGACAGTCGTCTCCGCAGGATCGAACACCGGCTCCGCGCCGTCGAGAAGCTTCGGCGTGCCCGTTCCGCCGGCGAGAAACGTGACCATATCGGGCCAAGGTGGTCAGACCGTTTGAACGTTCCTTCACCGGCAGCGGTCCCTGTGCGCCCGGCATTCGAGGAGCGCCGCCGGACTGAGACCGGTCAGTCGAGGGCTGTCCGGGCGGGGGCTATTTGCAGCCGGCTCGCGCAGGTCGGGTATGAACGCGATCAAGGACAGCGTCCACGACTACATCTCGCTCGGTCCCGTCGCGCGCGACCTCCTCGATACGCCACTGCTGCAGCGCCTCCGCCACGTCAAACAGCTCTCGACGGTTCGACTCGTCTATCCCTCCGCGAACCACACCCGCCTCGAACACTCGCTGGGCGTCTATCACCTCGCCGACCGCGCGCTCGACCACCTCAGCATCGACGGTACGCGGGCGCGACACGTCCGCGCGGCCGCGTTGCTACACGACGTCGGGCACGGCCCGTACGGCCACCAGACGGAGGACGTCATCCGGCGACGAACCGGGGCGGACCACGACGAAATCGGGTGGCTGCTGGAGGATACTGACGCGGCGGCGGTCCTCTGCGGGCACGACCTCGATCCCGCGCGTGTCGCCGCTCTCGTCCGCGGCGAGGGCGAACTCGGACAGCTCGTGTCGGGCGAGTTGGACGTCGACCGGATGGACTACCTCGTCCGCGACGCCCACCACACCGGCGTCCCCTACGGCACGATCGACGTGGGGCGACTCGTCCGAGAACTTCGCTACCGCGACGGACAGCTCGTTCTCGCGGCGGGGAACGTCCAAACGGCCGAGTCGCTGCTGCTCGCCCGCGCGCTGATGAACGGGACGGTGTACCGACACCACGTCTCCCGCATCGCGGGCGCGATGCTCGAACGCGCCTCGATCCGACTGCTCGACAGCGAGGGCGACGCGTCAAACTCGACCGGGCCACGGGGCGATGTCGACGTCGAGACCTTCCGCCGGATGGCCGACCACGACCTGCTGGTCGCACTCCGGGGGACGACGCCCGATCTCGCCCGCCGGATCGAGTACCGTGACCTCTACAAGCGGGCCGTTTGGGAGCCGCTCGGGCGCGTTCCCGCGGACGTCGTCGGGATGGGACACGAGGCGTCCCGCGAGGCGGCCGCCGAGATTGCCGACCGCGCCGGCGTCGACCGGGACCACGTCCTGCTGGACGTGCCGCCGCGACCACGGTTCAAGGAGTCCCGCTCGCGCGTCGTCGTCGGCGGGGCCGTGCAACGACTCTCGGAGGCCTCCGAACTCGTCGGCGCGCTTCGGGCCGCCGAACGCGCACAGTGGCGGCTCGGCGTCTACGCGCCCGGCGACGCAGTCGACGACGTCGAGACCGCAGCGACGGCCGTTCTCGGCCTCGCCGAGTGACAGGGAAAACTGTTTCAGGAATCGTCCGCGTTCGACGCGTCGGACGCGGACGCAGAAACGCCGCGCTACTCCGCCTGCTCGCCGACGAGCCCCTCGACTAGTTCGTCGGCGACGACCTCGGCCGACAGGAGCGCGGGATCGATAGCGAGGTCGGTCTGACCGCGCGCGAACTCCGGCAGGGAGTCGGTGGCGTAGGTCACGACCTTGATGTCCGGGTTCGCCTCCTTCGCGACCGGGATGGCCGACGCGTCGTCCATATCCGTCAGGACGAGCGTGTCGGCGTCGTCGAGACCGGCCGCAGAGAGCGACTCGCGGTTCGCGATGCCCTCAACGCGGACGACCTCCGCTCCGAGCGCTTCGAGCGCGTCTCCGAGTCCGTCGACGTCGGGGCCGGCGACCAGGATCATCACTCGTACTCGATGGTCGCGGGCGGTTTGTGCGTCACGTCGTAGACGACGCGGGCGACGTTCTCGTTCTCGCCGGTGATCCGCGATTGGATGCGCTGAAGCGTCTCCCAGGGGAGTTCCTGTGCCCGCGCGGTCATTCCGTCACGGGACTCGACCGAGCGTACCGAGACGATCCAACCGTGGACGCGATTGTCGCCCTTGACGCCGGTCCCCTTGCCGATGACGGCCGCGAAGGCCTGCCAGGGATCGTGCTCTTCGGTCTCTTCTTCGACGATGTGACACGCCTCGCGGGCGACCTCCACCTTCTCGCGGGTGACCTCGCCGACGACGCGGATCGCGAGCCCCGGACCGGGGAACGGCATCCGCTCGGAGATGATCTCCTCTAAGTCGAGCGCGCGAGCGACCTCGCGAACCTCGTCTTTGTACAGTTCGCGGACGGGTTCGACGATGCCCTCGAAGTCGACGACGTCCGGGAGCCCCCCGACGTTGTGGTGGGATTTGATGTTGCCTTCCGACTCGATCCGGTCGGGGTAGATCGTCCCCTGAACGAGGTAGTCGGCGTCGGCGTCTTTCGCCTCGCGCTCGAACTCCCGGATGAACTGCTCGCCGATGGCGTGGCGCTTCTCCTCGGGGTCGGTGATGCCCGCGAGCGCGTCGAGGAATCGGTCCTGCGCCTCGACGACGCGGAGCGAGTCCATATACGAGAACGTCTCGCGGATCTGTTCGGTCTCCTCTTTCCGCATCAGCCCGGTGTCCACGTAGACAGACGTGAGCTGATCGCCGATAGCACGGTACGTCAGCGCCGCGGCGACCGAGGAGTCGACGCCCCCCGAAAGCGCGATGATGGCGTTTTCGTCGCCGACCTGTTCTGAAATCTCTTCGACCGCTTCGTCGATGAATGAATCAACGTCGACCATTAGGCTTGTACCTCAGTTTCGTCAGTCAGTTCGCGCGCGTCCAGTTCGCCGGTGACCGCGTCGAGAAAGCCCACGAACGGCGGGCTGGCTCGGTCCGGTCGCGACCGGAACTCGGGGTGGAACTGCGTCCCGAGGAAGAACGGGTGATCGGTTCGTTCGAGGATCTCCATCCGGTTGTTGGCCCGCCCGGAGAAATCGAGCGCGCCTTCTTCGAGCCGCTCGATGTACTCGGGATTGACTTCGTAGCGGTGCCGATGCCGCTCGGTACAGACCGTGTCGCCGTAGACGTTCGCGGCGAGCGAGCCGGTCTCGATCTGCGTGTCGTGTGCGCCGAGCCGCATCGTGCCGCCCATCTCGTCGACCTCGTACTGCTCGGGCAGGATGTCGATGACGGGGTGTTCGGTGTCGGGGTCGAGCTCCGCGGAGTGGGCGTCTGCGAGGCCCAGGACGTTCCGCGCGTGTTCGACGACCGCCATCTGGAAGCCGAGACAGAGCCCCAGGAAGGGCACGTCGTTCTCGCGGCAGTACTCGATAGCTTTCAGTTTGCCCTCGGTCCCGCGGGAGCCGAAGCCGCCGGGGACGACGACGCCGTCGGCCCCTTTGAGCCGATCCTCGTGGTGATCGAGCATCTCGTCGGAGTCGACCCACAGGACGTTCACTTCTGTCCGGCGCTCGATGCCCGCGTGCTTCAGCGCCTCGTGGACGGACATATAGGCGTCCTCGAGGTCGTACTTGCCGACCAGGGCGATGTCGACCTCGTCGGTCCGTTCGCGGGTGACGAGTTCGCGCCAGCGGTTGTCGCGCTCGGCCGGCGGCAGCGCCTCGGTGTCGAGGTCGAGCCGTTCCATCACGTACTGATCGAGGCCCTCCTCTTCGACCATCAGCGGGACGTGATAGACGTCCTCGACGTCGGAGTTCGAGAAGACGGCCTCCGTCGGAACGTCACAGAACAGCGCGATCTTCTCTTTCGTCTCGGGGTCGAGTTCGTTCTCACAGCGACCGACGAGGATGTCGGGCTGGAGCCCGATCGAGCGGAGTTCCTTGACGGAGTGCTGGGTCGGCTTCGTCTTCTGTTCGCCGTTCTTCGAGTAGGGGACGAGCGTGACGTGGGTAAAGAGGATATCCTCGTCGTCTTCCTCGTGGGCGAACTGCCGCAGCGCTTCGAGATACGGCATCCCCTCGATGTCGCCGACGGTGCCGCCGACCTCGACGATGCAGACGTCGGTGCCCTCGGCGGCCTCGCGGATGCGCCGTTTGATGTCGTCGGTGATATGTGGGATGATCTGGACGGTCTTGCCCAGGTAATCGCCCGCGCGCTCCTTCTCGATGACGTGCTGGTAGGTCTTGCCCGTCGTGATGTTGTGATCCGAGGTCATATCGACCCCGAGGAAGCGCTCGTAGTTCCCCAAGTCGAGGTCGACCTCGCCGCCGTCTTTCAGAACGTACACTTCGCCGTGCTGGTAGGGGTTCATCGTCCCCGCGTCGACGTTGAGATACGGGTCGATCTTGACCGCCGTCACGTCGAAGCCGGCGTTCGAGAGCAGACGGCCGGTGCTGGCCGCGGTGATACCTTTGCCCAGTCCGGACATCACCCCGCCGGTCACGAAAATGAACTTCCGACCCAGCGTGGGGTCGTACCCGGTGTCGGGTTCCTTCGGCATACCGAGTGTGCGCGAGGCCGCATCAAAACCGTTTCGGAGCGACCGATCCCCTGCGAGCGACCCACACGCATAGTTGTCCGAATCTTCCCGTCTCACCCATCCTGCAGCGCGTTACTCCGCCGCGGTCGACTCCTCTCCGACGACCTCGTCACCGTTCAGATCGACCCGCTCGACGCCGGGCACTTCGAGGACGAGATCCGGCCCGAACGCCGAGGCCGGCGTCTGATAGCCCGTCGGTGCCTCGCCGTCGAGCACTTTTTCGGCGACCAACAGTGCCGTCCGGACGGTCATTCGGTACGTGTCGGGCGTGCGGAGGCGCGAGACGACGCGGTCGTCGTCGGACCTGGCTTCGCCCCAGATGTGCGCTTCGCCCGCGGAGCGGGCCGCTTCGTCGGGGCCCTCGACGTACCGGTCGACGAGCCACGAGAGGGCGCGCTGTACCTGGTCGGCGTCGAGCACGCCGCCGGCGTACCGCGAGAGCGAGAATGCCCGGCGTGCGTTCTTCGGGAGCGAGAGGTACACGTCGATGTTCGGAATCTCAGTCGAGTGATACGCCGTCGAGAGATCGCCCCACGGGATCGAGATCGCCCGGCGCAGCCCCTCGCCGAAGTCGACGACGCGGGTCCGCGCGCCGATCTGTTCGAAGCGGAGGTCGCCGTCGCGTCGGACCGCTCCGCCGGACCCGATGTCCGACAGCATCGTCTTCAGCGTCCCCGGCGAGACGCCGCCCTCGGATTCGAGCGCGAGCGAGAGGTGAGTCGCGTCGGGCAGGCGACGGTGGAGATGCGTCGCGAGGCAGTCCGTCGGGACGACGTCGAAGCCGACTCCCGGCAGAAGCGTCACGCCGGCGGCCTCGGCGTCGCCGCCGCGGCGGTGGATCCGCTCGAAGACCTGCAGTTCGCCGGTGATGTCGAGGTAGTCGGTCTCGGTCTCGATACAGGCGTCGACCATCGGATCGGCCGTCTGGTCGAACGGCCCCGCGCAGTTGAGGACGACGTCGACGTTACCGAGGTGGTCGGCGGCGTCTTCGACCGCGAACGGTCGTGCTTGGAGGCTGTGCGCGGTGGCGATGCCGCGCGTCTTCGTGCGGTCGCGGCCGGCGACCAGCGGTTCGTAGCCGTGTTCTACGGCTCGTTCGACGACGAGACGACCGGTGTATCCGTAGGCACCGTAGACGAGGAGTCGGGGAGAGTCGGAGCGGGACATACGGCCACGTTGGTGCGGAACTGACAAAGGAACACCGGCGTCAGTGGATCGACACCTGCTCCGGGCACCGAAACTGTCGAGAGCCTAGTATTCGAAAGTCGAGTATGGACTTCCCGGCGCTCGGACTCGGAACGTACAAGCTGACTGACCCCGAGACGTGCCCGGCCGCCGTCGCGACAGCCCTCGATCTCGGGTACGACCACGTCGACACCGCCCAGGGGTACGGCAACGAGGCGCTCGTCGGAGAGGGTCTCGCGCGCGCCGACCGCGGCGCCGACGAGGTGCTCGTGGCGACGAAGCTCGATACGGACAACCTCGGGTACGGCGACGTAATCGAGACGGCGCGCGCGAGCGCCGCGCGCCTCGGCGTGGACACGATCGATCTCCTGTACGTCCACTGGCCCGCGGCGGGCTACGATCCCGACGAGACGCTGCCGGCGCTCGACGCGCTCGTCGACGAGGGCGTCGTCGACCGCGTGGGAGTGAGCAACTTCGGCCCCGACCAACTGGAGACGGCGATCGAGCGCCTCGACGCCCCGCTCGCGGCGCACCAAGTCGAGATGCATCCGCTGCTCCCCCAGCGGGAACTCCACGAATTCGCGGTCGAACACGAGCACCGGCTCGTCGCGTACTCGCCGATCGTCCGCGGGCGGGTCGCGGACGTGCCGACGATCGTCGACGTCGCCGAGAAACACGACGCGACGCCGGCGCAGGTGTCGCTCGCGTGGCTACTGGCGAAGGAAAACGTCACGCCGATCCCGAAGTCGGCCACGCGGGCGCACATCCGCGAGAACTACGGGGCGCTCGACCTCGGATTGGAGGCGGAAGACGTCGCCGCGATCGACGGTATCGACCGCCGCCACCGCGTCGTCGACGCTCCCGATGCGCCCTGGAATCAGCCGTAGCCGTCTCATCATCCCGGCGGGGAGGGACGACGACTCTCTCGAACGAGCGTTTATATACGAAGCCGGGACCATCCCCGCCGTGACGTAGGACGCACCCCGCGTCGGGCAGCGGTCGTTCGGCACGTCGACGCGGGAGTCAGCCCGAGTCATCGGGTGTCGCTGTGCCGACTGTTCGCCCAGATCCCCTTCGGAGGCGGAGTGTCTCAGCGGATCTGACCCGCAGTCTACCCCGTGTTCTTCATTCCTGCCGCGATGCCCTTCACCGTCAGCCGGAGCGTCTGCTCCTCGTCGTCAGTTCGGTGCGTCTGTGCGAGCAGATGCGTCTGCAGGAGGTTCAGTGGGTCGACGTAGGGGTTCCGGCGTCGCAGGCTCTCGTCGAGCCACTCACGCTTGAGCAGCGCCTCCCGGTCGGTAACGTCGAGTACGGCGGTGCGCGCGCGCTCGTACTCCGCCTGGAGGTGCGGGAAGAACTCCTCGCGGAGGTCCGGGTCCGCGAGCTCGGCGTAGTGCTCTGCGATGTCGAAGTCGGTCCGTGCGAGCGCCAGCGACGCGTTGTCGAGCGTCGTCCGGAAGAACGGCCACTCCTCGTACATCTCTTGGAGAACGCCGAGATCGCCGCCCTCGTCGAGATACGTTCGGATCCCCGCGCCGAGTGCGTACCAGCCGGTGATGATGCAGCGCGACTGCGTCCAGGAGAACACCCACGGGATCGCCCGCAGGTCCTCGACGGTGCGTTCGCCAGATCGCGACGCGGGCCGGGAGCCGAGATTCAGGTCCTCGATGACGCCGATCGGCGTCGCCTGCCCGAAGTACGAGACGAAGCCGTCGGATTCGAGCAGGTCGCGATACTGCTTTCGGGCCGTCGTCGCCATCTCGTCCATCGCGTCGACCCACTCCTCGCTGACGTCCTCTTCGGGCTCGCAGATCGCCTGGTACCGCGAGCGAACCTGCGCGTTCAGCATCTGTTCGAGGTTCCGCTCGGCGATCTGTGGGTTCGCGTACTTCTCGGCGATGGCCTCGCCCTGCTCGGTAAACTTAATCTGTCCGGTGACTGTCTCGTTGGGGAGCGCCAGCATCGCCTCGTTCATCGGCCCGCCGCCGCGCGAGATCGACCCGCCGCGCCCGTGGAACAGTCGCATCTTCACGTCGAAGTCGTCACAGATGTTCGCGAGGCGACGCTGGTTCTTGTAGAGGTCCCAGTTCGCGGCCAGGAACCCGTTCTCCTTGTTGGAGTCGGAGTAGCCGAGCATAATCTCCTGGACGTCGTTACGGGCGTCGAGCGCCTTCGCGTAAGCCGCGTTCTCGAAGAGCGTCCCCATAATCCGGCGCGCGCCGTTGAGCGCCGACTCCGTCTCCAAGAGCGGCACGATGTCGAGTCCGCAGTGGTCCGGGAGTGAAACGACACCTGCCTGGTCGGCGAGGAAGAGCACCTCCAGCACGTGACTCGGTTCCTCGGTCATCGAGATGCAGTACGTGTCGATGGCGCTGACGCCGAACTCGCGTTGCCACTCGCCGAGCATCTCGAAGCGTCGCAGGACGCGTTCGGCCGTCTCGGAGACGTCGCCGGGTTCGTCGAGATCGAGGATCGGTTCGTCCTGGAGAATCGCCTCGGTCAGTACCTCGATCCGCCCGTCTTCGTCGCGGCCGTAGTAGTCGATGCCCTCGTGTTCGAGTGCCTCGTGGACTGCTTCGGTGTGGTTCTCCTGATGATCGCGGAGGTCCAGACTCGCGAGCGTGAATCCGAAGGTATCGACCTGCCGCATCAGCGGTTCGACGTACTCGTCGGCGACGACATCCGCGCCCGTCGATCGGAGACTACGGTCGATGACTTCGAGGTCGTCGAGGAACGCCGCCTCGTCGCCGTAGCCGTCCGGCCGGACGTCCTCGATGCGACGGAGGCGCTCGCGCATCAGCTTCAGTTTCTGACGGTACGGTTCGCCCGGGTAGCGCTCTTTCGCCTCGTCGGCGACGCCCGGCAGCCGCGAGCGATCGGCCTTCAGCGAGCGTTCCAGTTCGGCGCCGATGTCGATGCGGCGACCGTCTTGACTCAACACGCCCGAGAGACGCTTGAGAGACTGGCTGTACTTTTCGAGCACCACCGATCGCTGCCGTTCGAGCGTGTCGGTCGTCACTTCGGGCGTGACGAATGGGTTGCCGTCGCGATCCGAACCCGCCCACGACCGGAACTCGAAGAGTTTGGGAACGTCGACCTCCGGATACTCGTCTGCGAGAAGATCCTCGAACTCGGCGTAGACTTCGCCGACGACGTCGAAGAGGATAGATTCCAGATACCACTGAACGTTCCGCGCTTCGTCCTGTGGTTCGGGGCGGCGCTCGCGGACCTGCGACGTCTGCCAGAGGCTCGTGACCTCGGCGTCGATCTTCCGCCACAGCTGATCGTGTTCGCGGTCCGTCACGCGCCGTTCGTCGAGTTCCTCTAGCCGGCTCGCGATCGATCGAAGTTTCGCCTTCACCGTCTTTCGGCGGGCCTCGGTCGGATGTGCGGTAAACGTCGGCTCGATGAGAACGTCGTCGAGCACCTGCTGGACGGTTTCGGCGTCGGCATCGGCTTCGATGAGCGTCTCGACAGTCGCGACGAGTCCGTCTTCGAGGTTGTCCGCCTGGGACGCCTCACGGACGACGCGTGCGCGTTCGCGCTCCTCTGCGAGATTGATGAGTTCGAAGTACGTCGTAAACGCGCGGGCGACGACGCTTTCGCCCTCCGGCGAGAGGCCGTCGAGGAGTCGATCGAGTTCCGCCCGGGACTCCCGTTCGCCCTTCCGGTACGAGATGGCGGCGGTCCGAATGTCTTCGACGGTCTCGAACGATCCTCGTGACGTCTGCTCGGCCAATACGTCGCCCAAGAGCGCTCCAAGCTCACGGACGTCCTGATTTACGTCCCTACTGTGTAATCCCATACCGTGGGATATTCTGTCGTCCGAGTAAAAAACCACCGAGTTGTCGAGAAATTTCCATTCTGTGTTTCGGGTCGAACGCCCTTTCAGATCTGGATCGAAATCCGTGATATTATCTAAGCGACCGTCGGGAGTTCCAGCGACGAGAGACGGACCGGGGGTTTCGTCATCCTTTTTACCGGCGGGACGAACACTCGGGTATGAGCGAGCGCGACAAGTACCCGGCGGACTCGGGTCGCCGCCGATTCGTCAAAGGTGTCGTGGGGGGCGCGGCACTCGCCGGCGTCGGCGCGACGGGTGCGGCCGCAATCAATTCTGCGACGCAGTCGCCCGGCGCGGGCGGCGGTTCGACGCAGGCGTACGCTATCGAGAACACCGCGGGTCCGGCGCCGCGCGGAATGCCACAGATCCCCGTCGAGATCGACGACGAGGGGTACCTCAAGGGCGTCTGGCCCGAGGTCAAGACCGAACAACAAGGAGGGATCTCGGTCCAGATCGCCGAGACGGAGGACTACAAGGGCTCGGGCGTGGCCTACACGTCGGAGTGGTTCCAGTACTGCGGCGTCGAATCCTACGCCGGAATCGAGCCCGGTTACGACTCGGACAACTACTTCCGCGTCGGCTCGAACCCCGGCTACGACTGGCAGAGCGAGACGTACTCCGAAGGCGACAAACTCCACGTCGACGACTTCTCCGACTACAGAGAATGGTCCAACGACGTCGGTGATCCGGGCCTCGGGAAACCGGCGACCGGTCGGTGGCGCTCGGAGGACGCCGAGGACGTCATTCCGATCCAGGTCATCAAGTCCGAACAGGTCGAACAGATGGCCCAGAACGACCCCTGGATCGAAGCCTCGACGGAGGAGGGCTTCATCGCGTGGCTCAACAAGTGCACGCACTTCTGTTGCGTCCCGAAGTACAAGAGCGAGGGCTCGGCGAAGTTCAACGCGGAAAACGACGTCTACTGCCAGTGCCACCAGTCGGTCTACGACCCGTACAGCCTGGTACAGACGCTCTTTACCGCCCGTCCGCGCCCGACCGAGTAACGTCGCAGTCTCGGCGCCGGACCGGCCTGGATCCACAACCGATCCACTTTCTCACACCGATAGCAGTCGTAGATACGTCATTTTCGGACACATTCATGTAGGTAGCCCTCACAGAGTGAGGTAGTATGAGTGGGGGCGGGAGTGAGCCGGAGGCCGACAGCGCGGAGCTTGCCGCATCTGAGATTCACGACGTGCTCCGAAACGATCGGCGGCGGCTCGTACTCGAACAGTTACGGGCGGGTGATGGTACCGAGACGGTCTCCGATCTCTCCGAGCACATCGGTGGCATCGAGGCCGACGAGTCGCCACCGCCGCGGAACGTCCGACAGAGCGTGTACGTTTCGCTGCATCAAACGCACCTTCCGAAGCTCGACAAACTCGGGATCGTCGAGTACGACCCCGACGCGAAGACCGTCTCGCTGGCCGACAACGCGGCAGACGTCGGCGTCTATATGGAGGTCGTCCCACAGTACGGCATCTCGTGGGCGGAGTACTACCTGGGACTCGGGCTGCTCGGCGCGCTCTCACAGGTCGCGGCGATGATCGGCGTCCCGGTCGTGCGTGCGCTCAGCCCGGCGCTCATTGGGTTGTTGCTTTCCGGCGTCGTCGTCCTCTCCGCACTCTATCAACTCCTCACGCAGCGCAGTTCCCTGTGGCACCGGCTCAGCGGTAACTGACCGGACGCAGCGTACACTGCGGGTGGCTGTGGCCGTCACGCTCAGGTACGTGCCGCTCCCTCTCGACAGTGATGCCCGACACGGCCATCGTGTGGTTCCGCCGGGACCTGCGAACGCACGACAACGAAGCGCTCGCCGCCGCTGCCGCGGCAGACCGAGCCCTCTCAGTCTACTGTGTCGACCCGCGGACGCACGGGATGCAGCCGTACGGTGGCGCCGACTCCTTCCGCTACGAGAAACTGGGGGCGCGGCGAGTGCGCTTCCGGCGCGAATCTCTCGACGCCCTGCGCGACCGACTGCGCGAGCTCGGCTCGGACCTCCTCGTGCGTCGTGGTCGTCCCGAAGTCGTGCTTCCCAATCTCGCTGACGCCGTGGACGCCGACGTCGTGACGTTCCACGACCTCCCAGGACCGGACGAGCGAGCGGTTCGTACAGCGGTGACGGCAGCACTGCGCGAGCGTGGAGTCACGCCGCGTCGGTTCTGGGGGCGGACGCTCCATCATATCGCCGACCTCCCGACGCCGTACACCGCGATCAGCGACACCTACACGAAGTTCCGGAAGTCGGTCGAGGCCGACGCGGCTGTCCGAGAGACGTATCCGCGCCCGTCGCTGCCGCCGGTCCCAGGCGGCGACGACACCGGCGTCGACGCTGACGCGATTCGCCCCGGTTCGATCCCGGGCGTCGGCGTCGCGGGCAATTCGCCTGGATCGCCGGACGCGGAACCCGGGGCCGGCGAGGGCGCCGACGAAATCGACGAGCGCACGGTCCACCCCTTTCTGGGCGGCGAAGACGCGGCACTCGACCGCCTGAGGTCGTACATCTGGGAGGGCGACCACCTCCGCGAGTACCGCGAGACGCGAAACGGACTCGTCGGTCCCGACTACTCCTCGAAGTTCTCGCCGTGGCTCAACGAGGGCTGTCTCTCGCCGCGGCGCGTCTACGAGGAGGTCAAGCGCTACGAGCGCGAGCGAGTCTCGAACGACTCGACGTACTGGCTGCTCTTCGAACTCCGCTGGCGGGACTTCTTTCAGTTCCAACTCGCAAAGTACGGCGCGCAGTTCTTCGCCCCCGGCGGTCTCAGACGCCGCGACGACGTCAACTGGCGATGGGACGAACAGGAGTTCGAACGGTGGCGAACCGGGCAGACGGGTATTCCCTTCGTCGACGCGAACGTGCGCGAACTGAACGCGACCGGATATCTGTCGAACCGCGGACGACAAAACGTCGCGTCCTTCCTCGTGAACGACCTCACAATCGACTGGCGACGCGGCGCGGCGTACTTCGAGACCCAACTCCTCGATTACGATCCGGCCTCGAACTACGGCAACTGGGCGTACATCGCGGGCGTCGGCAACGACTCCCGGCAGCGGGCGTTCGACGTGCTCGCGCAGGCCCACCAGTACGACCCCAAAGCCGAGTACGTCACGCGCTGGATTCCCGAACTCGACGGGCTAGTCCCACAGAAGGCTCACGAACCGTGGACGCTGTCGGAATCAGAACAGGCGAGATACGGGGTCGAACTCGGTGTCGACTACCCGCGCCCGATGATCGATCCTACGACGTCGGGCGAGAATCCCGTTTAGGGCCACGCTCGGTCGCGAAGCCGCCAGGAGGCGGTCACGAGGGCCGTCACGAGGACGAACGCGATCAGCGAGAGCCGGGGGATCGTCAACAGGCCGTCCAGCATCGGATAGAGGATCGACGAACAGCCGCCACCGACCGAACAGGTCCCACCGACGCTGGGTCGGACCTGGAGGACCACGTGGTACGTCGCGACGCCGAGGCCGAGCAGCGAGAGCGGCAGCACGGTGCGAGCGACGCCCGGGCGGTCTTCAAGCGTCGCGACGCCCAGAACGACAACGAGCGGATACAACAGGATGCGCTGGTACCAGCAGAGCTCGCAGGGGACCAGCCCCAGCCCGAGGCTGAAATACAGGCTTCCGGCGGTGCCGATACCCGCGACGAGCGTCGCGAGTCCGAGCAACGGTCGCGTGCGCGACGTCATCGTCCCCGTTGAGACACCCCGGCCGCTTGAACGAATCGATGAGTGATATCTAATGGCAGGGGAACGTACCTGACAACTGACGAAACAGTTCGGATTGCTTCCGACCCTGGACCGAATCACGTCGGCGCGTCACTGCGGGAAGAAAGACTTATCATCGTTTCCCGACCGCAAACATCGTGAGGATAGTTATCAATGGGTATCGCCGAGACATACACACGCGGACGTCAGTTCGCGGTGGCACGGCCCGGTTCCGTTCTCTTGGCGCTCGTCGGGATCATCCTGTTGTACGACCTGTTCTCCGGTCTCGCGACCGGACAGACGTCGTTCAGCAGCGTCGGCTCGCTCGTCTGGGACGGGCTGATGCGCGGGCTGGTGATCGGTCTCGCGGGCATCGGGCTCTCTATGACGTACAGTATTCTGAACTTCGCGAACTTCGCGCACGGTGACTTCATCACCGCGGGCGCGTTCTCCGGGTGGGCGACGACGTACCTCGTCGCCGGCCTCGGTCGGGCCGACGTGGGGGCGCTGTTGCTCGTCGGCGCGGGCGGGTCCGTCTTCGGCGGGACGCTCGGCATCGGCGTCACCGGGACGCCGCTGGCCGTCGTCGCCGGCGCGCTCGTCGCCGGCGTCGCCACCGTCGTCCTCGCGCTGGGCATCGATCGGCTCGTCTTCAAGCCCATCCGCGACGAGGACGGCATCACGCTTCTCATCACGAGCGTCGGCGTCGCGTTCGCGCTGCGGTATCTGATGCAGTTCGTCTTCGGATCGAGCGTCCGCGGCACGACGTCACAGCCGCCGTCGATCTCGCTGTACTTCGTCGACGGGGCCGTCCGCATCAACGCCCACGACATCGCGCTCGTCGTCGTCGCCGGGGGGCTGATGCTCGCCGTGCACCTGCTCTTACAGATGACGAAACTCGGGAAGGCGATGCGGGCGATGGCGGACAACGAGGATCTCGCCCAGATCACGGGCATCCCGACCGAGCGCGTCGTGCGCTCGGTGTGGGTCATCGGCGGCGGCCTCACCGGCGTCGCCGGCTATATGTTCATCCTCTGGAAGGGCACACTCGGCTTCAACGACGGGTGGCTCCTCTTGCTCCTCATCTTCGCCGCGGTCATCCTCGGCGGCATCGGCTCGATCTACGGCGCCATCGTCGGCGGCCTCGCGATCGGGCTGACAGCGTCGGTGTCGGTCATCTGGATCCCGTCGGCGTTCGCCCGCGCGGCGGCGTTCGCCGTGATGATCGTCCTGCTGCTCGTGAAACCTGAGGGCATCTTCTCCGGGAGGTCGACAGCATGAGCGTCCGCGACGACGTCTCCGCGCGGTTACCGGGTGGCGACGCCGGGCTAATCGTGGCTGTTCTCCTGGTTATCTACGCCGCGTACGTCCTGATCGGCGTCGGCCTCGGCTACTCGCTGCGCGGCCAACTCAACACCATCGCGGTCCTCACGTTCTACATCGGCGTCTTCGCGATGCTCGCGCTCGCGCTCAACCTCCACTGGGGGTACACCGGGCTGTTCAACATCGGTATCGTCGGCTTCATGGCCGTCGGTATCTACGTGATGGCGCTGGTCTCGAAACCGCTGTATGAATCTGGCGGCGCGGCGCAGGTCGGTGGGCTCGGACTGCCGCTCATCGTCGGCATCATCGCCGGGATGGTCGCGGCGGCGCTTCTCGGGCTGGTGATCGCGCTCCCGGCACTCCGGTTGCGGGCGGACTATCTCGCCATCGTGACGATCGCGATGTCCGAAATCGTCCGTTTCTCGTTCCTCTCGGGCGAACTCCAGCAGTTCCAACTGTTCGGCGAGCGCGTCGGCTTCGGCGGCGGATCGGGGCTCATCCTCGATTTCACCGACCCGCTGGAGGCGTTCTTCGGCTTCTTCGGCCTCTGGGACGCGTATCTGGGCTTCGTCGACTCGTTCGAGGTGCTCGTTCCCAACAACCCGAAGCCCGTCGTCGACGGCCTCGTCTACGGCGTGGTGCTGCTCTTCTTCGTCGCGGCGTTCTACTGGCTGCTCAAGCGCACGGGCGAATCGCCGTTCGGCCGCGTCCTCAAGGCAATCCGTGAAGACGAGGACGTTGCGAACTCGCTCGGGAAGAACACGAACCGGTTCAAAATTAAGGCGTTTATGCTGGGCTGTGCGCTGATGGGCCTGGCGGGCATCCTCTGGCTGATGACGAGCGGTGCCGTCACGCCGAACTTCTTCCGGCCGCGGATCACGTTCTTCGTATGGATCGCGCTGATCATCGGCGGCGCGGGGTCGAACACGGGAAGCGTTCTCGGCGGCGCGGTCTTCGCCGCGCTGCTCTATCAGGGGCCGCGGTACCTGAAGAACCTCGTCGACACCGTCCTGCCGAACGCGGACGCGCCGTCGGGATTCGGCCCGGCGATCGCGCCGCTCATCTCGAATTTCGATCCGGCACCGCTGTTCTTCTACACGATCGACAGCATCCGACAACTCCAACTCGTGTTCATGGGACTCGTGCTCATCTGGCTGATGCACAACCGACCGGAGGGAATGCTCGGCTACCGCAAGGAGACGGCCGCCGGCATCCCGCTGACCGCGGCGCGTGCGCGCGGAACAGCGGAGACCGACGGCGGCGAATCCGGAGGTGGTTCCGATGAGTGAGGCGGCCGACGCGGGCGACGGCGACGAACCGGGTGTCGAATCCGGAGCCACGTCAGGCGCCGGCGCTGTCGGCGACGCGCCGACGGAACTGGATCTCGGCTCCGGCGGCCCGAGCGTCAGCGAGGAGTACCCGCTGCAGGTGGACAGTCTGCGGAAGTCCTTCGGCGGGATCACCGCCGTCGACGACGCGTCCTTCCAGGTCGAGCGCGGGAGCCTCACCGGACTGATCGGCCCGAACGGCGCCGGGAAATCGACGACGTTCAACCTCATCACGGGGATGCTCCAGCCGGACTCCGGAACCGTGACGTTCGACGGCGAGGACATCACCGGGGAGAAGCCCCACGCCATCGCGAACAGGGGGCTCGTCCGGACGTTCCAGATCGCCCGCGAACTGCAGGAGATGACGGTGCTCGAGAATATGATGCTGGCACCGAAGTACCAGCGCGGCGAGGCGCTGTGGCGGTCGGTGACGCCGGGGTTCCGCGGCGACGTCATCGAGCAGGAGTCCGAGTTGCTCGACCGCGTCTGGAACGTACTCGAGTTCTTCGAGATCGACCACATCGCCGAGGAGTACGCCGGGAACCTCTCGGGCGGCCAACGGAAACTCCTGGAGATGGCGCGGGCGCTGCTCACCGACCCGGATATGCTGCTGCTCGATGAGCCGTTCGCCGGCGTCAATCCGTCGCTGGAGCGGCGACTCCTCGATCACATTCACGAACTCCGCGAGCAGGGGTACACGTTCCTGCTCGTCGAACACGATATGGACCTGATTATGGAGAACTGCGAACGCGTCATCGTCCTCCACCAGGGCCGGGTCCTGACGGAGGGCACGCCCGCAGAGATACAGGCGAACGAAGAGGTCATCGAGGCCTACCTCGGAGGGAACGTATGAGCGCAGACACTACTGGGGGAGCCGACGGCGACGGCGCCGCGGTCTCCCGTGAGACGATTCCGGAGCGCGGAGACCAGTCCTTACTCGAAGTTCGGGATCTCGACGCCGGCTACGGCGATCTCCAGATCCTGACCGACGTCGATATGGACGTCGCCGACGGCGAGTACGTCACCATCGTCGGTCCGAACGGGGCCGGCAAGTCGACGGTGATGAAGTCCGTCTTCGGGCTCACGACCCATATGGGCGGGACCGTGACCTTCGAGGACGAGGACATCACGGGCCTCCGTCCGGAGGAGATCATCCACGAGGGAATCGGCTACGTCCCGCAGAACCACAACGTCTTCGCGTCGCTGACGGTTCGCGAGAACCTGGAGATGGGCGCGTACATCCTCGACGAGGTGCCACAGGACGCCCTCGACGCCGTTTTCGATCGGTTCCCGATCCTCGAGGAGCGGCAGACCCAGAAGGCGGGCACGATGTCCGGCGGCCAACAGCAGATGCTCGCGATGGGCCGCGCGCTGATGCTCGATCCCTCGCTGCTCTTACTCGACGAACCTTCTGCGGGCCTCGCGCCCGACCTCGTCGACGATATGTTCGACCGCATCGACGCGATCAACGACGACGGGACGGCGATCCTGATGGTCGAGCAGAACGCCAAGGAGGCGCTGCGGCGCTGTGACCGCGGCTACGTCCTCGCGAACGGCCAGAATCGGTATATGGACGACGGCGACGTGCTGCTGAACGACGAGCAGGTCCGTCAGGACTTCCTCGGCGGATAATACGGCCGTCGCACCTTCTTTTCGATCCCACGGACTGCGGTAGACAGTGCCAGGTACCGACCTCAGACGACAGCAGATGGTGCCGGGTAGCGATCGCTCGCGGCGCTACTCGATTGTCGCCGTCGAAAAAATTCGGAATCGATCGAACGGGCCGCTCTAGCTGTCCGGTCCCGACAGCGCCGTCTCGATGACGGAGGAGTACGAGGACTCGCCTTTGTTGAAGGCGACCTTGTGGTAGACCTCGCCGCCGAACTGCTCGGTGAAGACGTTGCTGAAGCGGTCCGAGAGCTGCTGACCGTAGTCGTTGTTGACGTACAGCGTCGAGACGGAACTGACGCCGAGCCGTTCGGACATCACCTGCGCCATCACGCGGCCCTGCAGGAAGTCCGAGGGCGCCGTCCGGAAGATGTAGTCGTCGTCGTCGAGGTTCGACACCGACAGCGCGGTGGACGACGGCGAACAGCCGACGATCTCGTTCGGGATGAACACCTGCTGTGAGACGGGGACGTTGACGCCCGAGGACGCCGACCCGCAGACGCTCGGCACGCCGGCGCTCGCGAGCGTCTCGGCGGCCGAGGTACCGGCGCTCGGTGACGTCTGGGTGTCCTCGATCTGCGCGTTGACCGACAGACCGGCGGGGTTGGCCTCGTTGATCTGCTTCACGGGGATCTGTGCCGCCTGGATCATCGGCTGTCCGACGGAGGCGAGGTCACCGGTCTCGGGGAGCAAGATTCCGACGGACATCTCGCGGTCGCTGCCGCCCGGTCCGCTGTCGGCGGAAGGACCGGCGCCGTCTGGGTTCTCGCCCTCGAAGTTCTGGACTTCGACCTGGCTCGTCCCGCCGTCGGCGAACTCCCAGATGGAGTAGGCTGCGGACGCCGGGTCGCCGTCTTCGTTGAAGTTCGTCGCCGACGACGCGCCCTGATAGTTTACGTCTTCGCCGTTTGCGGCCGCCTCGACGCCCTCGACGAGGTTCTCGGGCGTGACGGTCATCCCGTCCGGGTTCGCGATCCGGCGCATCTGATCGCGGATCGCGGTTCCGTCGTTCGCGCCGGCAGCGGCGTTCGCGAGGAGCTGAATCGCGACGGAGTCGTACGTCTGCGAGGTGAACACGCCGGGCGAGGAGCCGTACTCGTCCTGGAACAGCGTGTTGAACGCCTCCTGGTTCGGCCCGCCAGCGGCCGGGGCCGTCCCGGTGACGTTCGCCATCTCGTTCCCGACCTGGCCCGGCATCGCACCGTCGCGGAGGCCGTCGGGAACGAGAATCTCCTCGCTGCCGTCAGATTGGCTGTAGTAGTCACGGAACAGCTGAATCCCACTTTCGGGGTACCCGATGACGACGAGGCCTTCCGGGCCGCCGCTGCCGCCGCCACCGCCGCCGGTCGTTGTGGTTTCGCCGCCACCGTCTCCGCTTTCGGTACCCCCACCGTCGCCGCCGCCATCTCCGGGGCTTCCAATACAGCCTGCGAGTCCAGTTGCACCGATTGCACCAGCCGCACCGACGCGCTTCATAAAGTCGCGCCGTACGATATCACGTGCCATATCCCTCGGAAGGGGACTCCTCCGTATAAATGTATCCGTTACAATACTGTGCGTTCGGGTATATGCACTATACAATGACAATAATTCACGTGGTGAGATCCGCCCGTACCCGGTGTCTGCTATTCCCGGCCAGGACGAGCGTGGGGTCGTACTGATCGACTCCTGATGTTTTAGGGAGGCGTGTCAGTGATTGTCCAATCTCGTCCGGTCGGATTTGTTCACTTGTCCCAAAGACGCACCAGCAGACCTCCAAATCGCCACGCTCAAGCGCTCGGGGACCCGCCCATCAAGAGATGACCATCCCCTCGTTCGTCATCGGGATCGCGGGCGGCACCGGCGCGGGGAAGACGACCGTCGCGCGCCTCATCACCGAGAACGTCGGCGACGACGTCACGCGGATCCCGCTGGACAACTACTACGAGGATCTGAGCCACCTCGACTTCGAGGAGCGTGAGGACGTCAACTACGACCACCCGTCGGCGTTCGAGTGGGAACTGATCCGCGAGCAGGTATCGACGCTCCTGGAAGGACAGCCCATCGAGATGCCGACCTACGACTTCGAGACCCACAACCGGACCGACGATCCCGAGACGGTCGAACCGACGGACGTCATCATCGTCGAGGGGATCTTCGCGCTCTACGACGAGGAGATCAACGAGATGCTCGATCTCCGCTTGTACGTCGAGACCGACGCCGACGTCCGAATCCTTCGCCGTATCCAACGCGACGTGATCGACCGCGGGCGCGATCTGGAGGGCGTCATCGATCAGTACCTCTCGACGGTCAAGCCGATGCACGAACAGTTCGTCGAGCCCACGAAGCGGCACGCCGACCTCATCGTCCCGGAGGGAGCGAACACGGTTGCAGTGAACCTCCTCGAAGAGAAGATCCGCGCCGAAGCCGGCGGCAGTACACCGCGGGAGTGGGAGCGTGACTCCGTCGAAGAGGCGCTCGTCGACCAGATCTCGGTCGACCCCGACCAGTGACCGCGCTCGAAACGCGGCTCCGGCGAGCGAGTGACGCAACGCACTGGCTGCACCACGAAGAGCCGGATCGGGTGCTGGCCGAACTCACGCGGCAGTTTCGCACGGCCCCCTAACTCCGATCTCCGGTTCCACCCGGCGATCACTTCGGTGTCGCAGTTGGCTCCATCGCCGCCCCTCGGACTATATATATCTTAAGAGTACACTTAGCGAGATACTTATACGGACCCGGGAAAAGGTCAGGTGACGCGAGGTCGTCGCGCCGGCGGGATGAGCTCCGTTGGATTCGCGCTCGCGTCCCTTCGTGAGCCGGTCGGTCGGGGGGACGACCCCCTGCGGCCGACTGTCGAAACAACGTCGTGAGCGACTGGTCCCCGCTGACGATCGGGCGACAGCGCCACGTTCAAATCGCCCCGGAGAGACCGTCGAATATGGCGGATCTCGGCAAAGTCGATCGCTCGTTCTTCGACGAGTACGTCTTCCCGCGTCTCGGCGCCGACCGCGACGACGTGGCGCTCGGCCCGACGCACGGCGTCGACTTCGGCGTGCTAGATCTCGACGGTACGGCCGTCGCTATCGCGACCGATCCCGTCTCCGTCCTTCCGGGCCTCGGATTCGAGCGCGCCGGGCGGTTCGCGCTCGATTTCGTCCTCGCTGACGTCGCCGTCTCCGGACTCGCTCCCTCTCATCTCGCCATCTCGTTCACGCTCCCGCCCGATTTCGACGACGAGTCGTTCGCGACGCTGTGGGAGTCGATGCACCGAGAGGCCGCGGACCTCGGCGTCTCGATCGTCACCGGCCACACCGCCCGCTACAGCGGCTGTTCGTTTCCGTGGGTCGGCGGCGCGACGGCGCTCGGCGTCGGCGATCACGACGACCTGATCCGCCCGGACGGCGCACGCGTCGGCGACGACGTGCTCGTGACGAAGGGTCCCGGCGTGGAGGCCACGGGGCTCCTCACGTCGCTGTTCCCCGAGCAGTTCGACCTCGACGCGGCGACGCTGGCGGCCGCGCAGTCCCGCCTCGACGACGCGTCCTGCGTCCGCGACGCGATGACGGCGGCCGCGGTAGGCGGCGTCAACGCGATGCACGACGCGACCGAGTGCGGACTCTTCGGCGCGTTCGTCGAGGTCGCAGACGGTGCTGGCGTCCGATTCGATCTCTCCACGGACGAGATCCCCCTTTTGCCGGGCGTCCGCGAGACCGCCGACGCGCTCGGGATCGATCCGTGGAAGGCGACCACCGGCGGGACGCTCGTGCTGACGGTCCATCCCGATCGCACTGCGGACGTCGTCGGCGCGCTGGAGTCAGAGGGAACGCCGGTCGGCGTCGCTGGAACGGTCGAATCGGGGACGGGCGTCGCGGTCGACGGTGCGGAGATTTCACATCCCGACGTCGATCCCTCGTGGGCGGCCTTCGAGGAGTTGGCGCGGGCGAGCGACGTGGAAGACAGCACGTGACTGCCGTCGTCCGCTCACTCTAGCCGCTCGGCGTACTCGCGGTCCAGTCTATCTGCCGCCGGACGCTCACCGTCGAGTTCGATCCGCCACCCCTCCAGGACTGTCGGGTCGTCGAGTGCGTCGCCCAGCGTCCCTCGGACGTCGTGGACGTTGACGCCGTAGTAGTCGTCGGGGACACCTCGGAGGTACTGCAGCGCGGTGCGGAACAGCGAGCGCATTCCGTCGTCGTCCTCGAAATCAAAGTGCTTGTACGCGCCGGCGGCGACCTGGACCATTCCGTGGAGAAACGCGCTTTCGGTCGTCCCCGAACCGTAGTTGTACCACTCCACCTCGAAGCAGTCGTGCGACTCGTGGAAGGCCCCCGAGTTGTAGAGTCGGACCCCGTGGATCGTCGCCCGGCGAAGCGTCCCGTGCTCCCACCCGTTCGACGCGGCCCGCGTCGGATCCCAACCGGTCGGCGTACCGGTCGTCGGCGGCCCCACTGTGTCGTCGCGGGTGTGGTCTGTCACGTTCGCTGCTTCGGTCCCCACAAACAAAGAGATTTGACTCTCCGTCACTTGACGAGAATCAATGCGAATCTACGAACTCGGGGAGGGGACACCCGAGGTCGCCGTCGTCGGATCGGTCCACGGGGACGAACCCTGCGGGGAGCGGGCGATCGAACGCTTCGTCGCGTCCGATCCGGACGTCGAGCGGCCGGTAAAGCTCATCGTCGCCAACGAGGAGGCGCTTGCGGCCGACGTCCGCTACCTCGACGAGGACCTCAACCGGGCGTTCCCGGGCGATCCGAACGCGACGACGCACGAAGGCCGACTCGCGCACGATCTCGTGCGCGAACTCCGGGGAAAGACTGTCCTCTCGCTGCACTCGACGCAGTCGTACGCCGAGCCGTTCGCACTCGTCGACGAGGTCGGCGCGGTGTCGCGGGCGATCTGTCCGCACCTCCCGATAGAGTACCTCGTCGAGACGGGCTCGTTCGCGGGCGGTCGGCTCATCGATCACGCACACACGATCGAGGTCGAGACCGGGCTACAGGGAACCGAGGAGGCTGCGACGAACGCCTACTGGCTCGTTCGCGCGTTCCTGTCGGCGACGGGTGTGCTGCCCGCACCGATCGAAGGCGACGTCGAACCGCCGCTGTCGCTACACCGGCGGGAGGAAGACGAGGTGACGGTCTTCCGCCTGCTCGATCAGATTCCGAAGGACCCCGCCGAAGACTACCGAGTCTTCGTCGACAACTTCCAGCGCGTCGCGCCGGGTGACCCCGTCGCCGCCGCCGATGGAGAGTCCTACAGCGCAGACAGCGAGTTCTACCCGGTGCTCCTCTCGGCGTACGGCTACGAGGACGTGTTCGGTTACGCGGCCGATCGGCTAGGCACGCTCGCGTGAGGAGAATATCCGGAGCAACCGGGTGTCGAACGGTGGTGCGAGACGAGTGCTCCGACTACGATTCCGGCGGGGCGAGTTCGACGAGCGTCAGCTCTCGGTCGAGATAACAGAACTCGTGGGGCGGGTCACCACGGACCTCGTCGATCCGGTACTCCGTCTCGAAGTCCGCACCGTCCGGTACGCAGTACTCGTGGCTCGGACACTCCGTGTGGGGGCACGGGCCGGGGAGCGTCACCTTGCTGCCGGCGTAGGCTCCCTTCGAGGCGACGTTGGCCGTAATCGAGGCTGGCTCGACTTCGACGGCGCGAACGCCGGTATCGTGGACGGCGCAATCGAGGAGTTGTCCGTTCTCGCGAACGTCCGTCACCTCGTAGCGGACGCCTTCGGTGAGGTTCAGACACTGCTGTCGGTAGGGACAGCCCTCGCACGCCGACGACTCGCCCTCGTAGACGAACTCCGTCCCCGGAGACGCGAGCCGGTCGCCGATGAGCGTGACCTGGGACATCTACGTCCGACTATTCGTCGCGCGCGGTTAAGCGTGTGTGTCCGGCGGAACGGAAGCGGCCGAGAGTCGCGACTGTGGTGGGTCGAGTCCAGCGATCAGCCTGACACGACCGCGACGCGTCGCTGTGGGCTTGCGAACAGTCGGCACCGACAACCGGTCCCACGCCGACGTGCCGAACGACCGCGGCCCGACGCGGGACGAACGTCATCTCACACGCCCGCTGGCGTCGGATTGGTATAAGAACCTGCGGAGGCGTCGGCTCGCTCGGCGGGAGTCGGCTCACTCAGTCCGTCGTGCGCCCGTCCCTGTGAGCCCGCGATCCGCGAGCGCGTCGAGACGGATTTCGCTGCCGTCGATCGGCACGCCCGCGTACTCGTCGTCGTCGAGGAGGAGCGCCCCGTCGAGGTCCGCGTAGTCGAGCAGCGGCGCGAGGTGACAGGCGGCCGCGATGGCGGCGTTCGTCTCGATCATACAGCCGAGCATCACCTCCAGCCCGTGCGCGCGAGCGGCGGCGATCATCCGCCGCGCTTCCGGGAGTCCGCCGCACTTCATCAGTTTCAGATTCACGATGTCCGTTCGGTCGGCGACCGCCGGGACGTCCGGGAGCGTCACGCAGGACTCGTCGGCCGCGATCGGGAGCGCGGAACGCTCGTAGACGAACCGCAGACCCTCGGGATCGCTCGCCGGAACCGGCTGCTCGACGAACTCGACGCCGTAGGCGGCGAGTCGGTCGGTCATCCGGACCGCCTCACGCGGTGTCCACGCCTCGTTCGCGTCGACGCGGATCCGCGCTTCGGGCGCTTCCTCGCGGACGGCGGCGACGATCTCCTCGTCGCGGTCGGTACCGAGTTTTATTTTCAGCACGTCGTAGCCGTCGTCCACGGCGGCCCGCGTCTTCTCGCGCATTCGGTCGGTCTCGTCGAGTCCGATCGTGAACGACGTTTTCGGTGCCTGATCGGGGTCGAGACCCCACTGCCGGTACAGCGGCACGCCGAGGCGCTTCGCGGCGAGGTCGTGCAGCGCGACGTCGACCGCCGTACGCGCCGCCGGGTTGTCCTCGACGACGCCGCGGAGTTCCCGTTCGATCGCCGCGACCGCGTGCGGGTCGTCGACGGACTCGACGACCGCGAGCAGGTCGGGCAGGACCGCCTCGACGGTTGCGGCCGTCTCCCCGTAGTGGGCTGAGGGTGCGGCGGCACCGACTCCCGTGGTCCCGTCGTCGTCGGTGATCCGGACGACGACGTTCTCCGCGGTGGTCTGGGTGCCGCGCGAGATCGTGAACGCGTCCGCGAGCGGGAGCGTAACGCGCTCGAACACCGTCGAGAGCATCGCTCACTCCGCTCCGAGGATCGCATCGAGGACCGCGTCGGCGTCGAACCGGACGACGTCGGTCGCCGGCTGACCGAGCTCCTCGGCGTAGGCGTCGACGGCGGCCTGTGCCTCCGCGTCGTCTTCGATGTCCGAGGTGTTCAGCGCGCCGGCGACGACCTCGCCCTCGTGGACGGGTGCGGCGAGGTTCTCGTAGAGGTCGACGTATTCGTCGAGCGAGGGCAGCGAGAACGACTCGTACCCGTGGATCGCCTCGCGACCCGCCGAGTGGCAGAGGACCATCGAGTCGGGCATCGAGCCGTGCAGGATGCCGCAGGTGACCGCGGAGTACGCCGGGTGGACGATGCTTCCTTGGCCTTCGACGAACAGCACGTCGTAGTCGTCGCCGACTTCCAGCAGCATCTCCTCGACGGCGCCCGCGGTGAAGTCCGAGACGACGCGGTCGATGGGGTTGCCCCAGCCGGCGATCATAATGCCCGTCTGGCCCGTCGGGATGAATCCGGCGTCGACGCCGCGCTCGCGGGCGGCCTCGACGAGTTCGAGCGCGACCGTCATCTTCCCGACCGAGCAGTCCGTCCCGACCGTCAGCACGACCTCGGCGTCGATGTCGGCGCTCCGGCCGCCGGCGACGGTCAGGTCCTCTTTCGGCTTGCGCACGTCGCGGAGGGCGACGTCGTGCTCGGCGGCGAGGTCGGCGAACTCCTCGTCTTCGGAGAGGAAGTAGTGGAGGCCGGCGACGATGTCACAGCCTCGTTCGATCGCGGTACGCACGTCGGGCCGCCAGGAGTCGTCGAAGTCGCCACCGATCGGGGAGATGCCGATCAGGAGCGTGTCCGCCTCGGGCGCGTCAGCCATCGAGGAGACGATCGGCACCTCGGGCAGGTCGCGCCGGTGGTCTGTCGTGACCGTTCCGGCGCGGTCACGGTCGAGGACGGCGACGACGTCGTAATCGGCGTATTTGAGGACGCCCGTGGCCGTCTTCGCCCGCTCGGGGAACTTCTCGTGTGCGAGGACGACGACCCGTTCGGGGTCGTCGCTGTCTGAGCCTGCGGTCATACCTGAATCGAGGCCGACTGCGGTTTTAATCCTCGTGGTTTGGCCACTCTTCATAGATTATCGTAACTGTTCGGAGATTCTCGCCGTACCGTCCGGCGAGAAATCCATAGTAGCGTTTGCAAGTCTTCACGCACCGAATCGCACGCAGTCGTGCGATTGGCTGTGTAATCAGTTGCAAACGCTACTATATGAGGACTTGCGACAACCTCTATCAGAGCAGCGACAGCCGGACCGTCCAGAACTCTCGAACCGCTCGCTGGAGCGCCTCGCCGGGGGCGCCACTGGCGTCGACGGCAGCCGTCCGGTCGGCGAGGTCGGTGAACTGTCCCAGCACCGTCTGTTCGCCGAGTACGACCAGATCGGCATCGTCTGGAAGCCCGATCGAACCGTCGCGCACGTCCGAATCAAGATGCGTCTCGATAGCTTCGCGCGCCCGATCGAGATGGTCGTCGACCTGCTGGTCGCGCCGTCGCTCGAAGCGTGCTTGCGAGAACCCGCCCTTCGAGTGCGATCCCATCACGTCGGACTCAATGTCGTCGACGAGCGTCACGGCGTCGCCGTCGTAGATCCCGAGCGCGAACAGATCCGAGCGCACGAGGGCGACCCACGTCGGTGCGGCGGGAGCGAACCACGACCGATCGAGCCTGAACTCGGAATCCCACGCGGCGAACGGCGCGGGCGGCGTCGGCGGTTCGAGCGCGGCAGCGACGAGGCCGGCGTCGTCGACGCAGACGAGACAGGGCGCGGCGCGACGAACCAGGGCCGCACGCTCGCCGAGCGCGTCCGAAACGGCCTCGGGGACCTCCTCGTCGACCATCGCGGTCAGTGCGCCTTCGGGGGCTGTCTCGAAAGACGCGAGTCGCGAGAGGATCTCGTCCCGGCGCTCGCCGCGGAGGGCCTCGCTACCGCGGAAGTCGACGTCGACCGTCTCGTCGCCCGAGAGCCGTTCGACCCGCTCTTCGAGCCCTTCGATCCGGTCTTCGAGTCGGTTGACTTCCGCCTCGGCCTCCTGTCGCTTCCGGGCGGCCTCCGATCGGCGCTCCTCTTCGGCCTCGGCGCGGCGTTCGAGGTGGCGTTTTTCCTCCTCTAGTTCCTCGATCCGGGCTTTGAGCTCTGCGCGGCCGAGCAACTCGTCGAGCATACCACGACGCGCGACCCCGGGCCACTTATACTGTCGGTTCTCGGAGACGACCCTCGATCGCTCAGGTCGGCAGGCGCTCCAGTTCTCGTTCAGACTGCGGGACACACCGGAGCAACGACCAAAAATCAGCGCTGTCGGGGGGTCGCTACCGGCCCGACCTCACGCCACGGCTTCGTCGTCGCCGAAACGATAGCCCGAGTACCGGAGGAGTTCGGCCGCGCGGTCGGGTCGCGCCAGCAACACGTCGCGTTCGGCCGGGAGGTCGGCGTCAGTGACCGATTCGGGGACGGCGAGCGTTCCCGAGGGGACCTCGTCGTCGCCGAGGACTGGGATGTGGCCACGATCGAGTTTCATCACGAGCGGCGCGTCGGTGCGGAAGAGCCCCTCGTCGCCGTAGAGGTGCTCGTTTACCCGCTCGTGATCCGCCCGCTGGATCGCGGGGACGTCCCGATCTGACGGCTCGACGTACAGTCGCCCCAGGTAGTAGCTCGTGGAGAACGTTTCGAACATCTGTGCGAGATGTTCTCACACACACATACTGATAAGTCTTTCTGGAAACCTACAAGTCGAAGCGCATTCAGTGGATATCGTCGAAAAACCGCGTCACTCGCCGGACGTTCACTCGTTTTTCGTCGCGGCCGTCATCGCCCAGACTGCCGTGAGACCCAGCGCGGCCGCGGGAACGAGCGGGAGCACGAGCAACGAAGCGATGTAGGGAATGCCGATCGCAGAGAGGATTCCCGGGCGGATGTAGATGATACCGGGGACGACGAGCGTGCAGACGACGAGGACGCCGACGAGCACCCAACCGCGCATCCCGAAGCCATCGGGCTCCGCCTCGGTGTCGGCCGAGGCTCCGCTGGCTGCCGTCTCCTCGCCACCCGGCCGATGGACGTATCCCTCGTCGTCAGAGCTCACTGTCCGGAATTACGACCACTTTGCCAAAGCCCTCACGGTTCTCGATCATTTCGTGAGCGCGCGCGGACTCGCTCATCGGCAGGGTCGCGCGGATCCGCGGTTCGAGGACACCCTCCCAGACGAGTTCGAGCGCTTCCTCGGCCTGTTCGGGCGTCGCCATCGTCGAGCCGATCACCTCCAGTTGGTTCCAGAAGATCCGGTTCAGCGCGGCGTCCGGATTCGGCCCCGTCGTCGCCCCACAGGTGACGAATCGGCCCCCTTTCCGGAGGCTCTTCAGCGAGTCGTCGTAGGTGGCCTCACCGATATGATCGACCACGACGTCGACGCCGCGGCCGTCCGTCAGGTCGTGGACGTCGCGGGCGAAGTCCGACTCCTCGTAGTTGATGCCGTGGTCCGCCCCGCAGTCGGCCGCATACTCGAGTTTCTCCTCGGAGGAGGCGGTCGCGAACACCTCACAGCCGGCATAGTCGGCGATCTGGACCGCGGCGTGGCCGACGCCGCCGGACGCACCGTGGACCAGCACGCGTTCGCCCGCCCGGAGCTCGGCTCGGTGGATCAGCATCCGCCAGGCGGTCTGGAAAACGAGGGACGCCGACCCGGCAACCTCCCAGTCGACGTGGTCGGGAACCGGAACCAGATTCGCAGCCGGCACCGCGGCGTACTCGGCGTGGACACCGCGGCTGTGTTCACCGATGATGTGGAAGTCGGGCGCGAGCGTCGGATCGTCCCGCCGCGGGAACTCGGAGCCGCTGCCTTCGGCGTCGTCGCCGGCGACGCCCGCGATGAGAGCGACGTGATCTCCCGGCTCGAAGCGCGTCACGTCCGTGCCGACTTCCGCGACGACGCCGGCCATATCGCTCCCGGGAATGTGCGGGAAGGAGAGATCGATCCCGGGGAGTCCGCGTCGCGTCCAGATGTCGAGGTGGTTCAGCGCGGCGGCTTTCACGTCGACGAGCACCTCGTCGCGGCCGACTTCTGGGTCGGGCAACTCGTCGTATTCGATGACGTCGCGGTCGCCGTGCCCGGTCAGTTGGACGGCTTTCATACCTGCCCTCTCACCCGCGGTGTACAAAAGCCCAGCCACGAGGACCTGCTGTGGTGGTCCGACCAGGATGGCTCGGCCACGGCGTCCTCTCTGCGACCCGTTCCGTTGAAGTAGTTCAACCAACTACGGATTCGACAACGAATGAGCGAGGACTTCTACGACGTACTCGGTGTCTCCCGGGACGCCACCGAGGACGAGATCACGCAGGCCTACCGGAAGAAGGCCGCAGAGTATCACCCCGACGTCTCCGAGGAGCCGGACGCCGAGGAGAAGTTCAAGAAGGTCAAGAAGGCCAAAGAGGTCCTCACCGACGACGAGAAGCGCCAGATGTACGACCAACTGGGTCACGAGCGCTTCGAACAGGCTGAAAAGCGCGGGGGCGTCGGCGGCGGCGCGGGCGGGGCCGGCGGTCGCGGCCAAGGCAATCCGTTCGGCGGGATGGGCGGCGGCGGCCAAGGCAACCCCTTCGAGGACATCTTCAGCCAGTTCTTCGGGGGCGGCCGCGGTCAGGGGCAGGGCCGACAGCGCAACCGCCCGCGACAGGGCCAGAACCTCCGCACGCAGGTCACGCTCGACCTCGAGGAGGTCTACGAGGGCGTCGAAAAGCAGTTCACGATCACCCGCCCCGAGACCTGTTCGGAATGTAACGGGCGCGGTCACCCGGAGGATGCCGAGGTGAACACCTGTCCGGAGTGTAACGGCCGCGGCCAGACCACGACCGTCCGCGACACGCCGCTGGGCCGCGTGCAGCAGACGCAGACGTGCCCGCGCTGTGAGGGCTCGGGCGAAACCTACAGCGAGACCTGTTCGACCTGTGGTGGCGACGGCGTCACGCGCGAGGAGGCGACGCTCTCGGTCGACATCCCGGCTGGCATCCGCGACGGCCAGACGCTCCGGATGGAAGGCGAGGGCGCGCCCGGCGAGAACGGCGGTCCGAACGGCGACCTGCTCATCGACGTCGCCGTCCGCGAACACGACGACTTCGAGCGCGAAGGCGACGACCTCTATCACCGCCTTCCGATCTCGTTCCCGAAGGCCGTCTTCGGCGGGACGGTCGAGGTCCCGACCGTGGGCGGCACGACCGACCTCGACGTTCCGGACGGCACCCAGAGCGGCGAGGAGTTCCGGATCCGCGGCGAGGGGATGCCGCATCTCCGAGGTCGGGGCCACGGCGACCTCTACGTGCAGGTGCAGGTCGTGACGCCCGAGGAACTCAACGAAGAGCAGAAAGAGGCACTCGAAGCCTTCGCCGAGGCCGGCGGCGAGGACATCGACGTCAACGAGGGCTTCTTCGAGAAGATCAAGAATTCGTTCTAATCTACCTTTTTCCACGGTGGGTTTCCTCGCGGCGCTTCGCGCCGCTGCGGGAACCCACCGCGCAAAAACCTAGAGGGAAAAAGCCGCGAGGCGAGCGCCCGCTCGCCTCGCGGTACTGACACGGGAAGACCGCCTCCGCGCCGCGACCGCTACTGCTCGGCTACTGCGACCGCCACCGCACCGCTACCGCTCCGTGACTGCTCTCGCTACTCCTTGTCGTCGTCGACGACGTAGGCCTGAAGTCGTCGACGGTGCCGACCCGCGGCGCGTCGAAGACGAGCCAGACGTGCGTGTTATCGGCCAGAGCGACACCACAATGCCCTAAACGGGTGGGACCCGGCAGTTGTCCATACTGTCGGCTGGGCTCACCACGGCCCTCACTTTCACGTGTCTCTCGGCCGAACACTCTCTGTATGTCATACACGAAAGCGAGCTACGAAGACGGCGAGGAGAAAGCCCCCAGAATGTACTTCCTCCGGGACGAACTCGACTGCGAGAACCTCGGGTTCACGGTCGTCGACGTCGACGCCGACTGGAGCGGTATGGAACACGACCACGCCGACGGCGCCCACGAGGAAGTGTACTACCTCGTCGACGGCGCGGGCAGCATCACCATCGACGGCGACGACGTGTCGCTTTCCCCCGGCGACGCCGTCCGCGTCGCGCCGACGTCGAGTCGCCAACTCCACGCCGACGAATCGAGCACGTTCGTCGTGGCCGGCGCGCCCTGAGTGCCTGCGCGGGGGCGGCCGACGCCGTTTTGCACCCCGGCGACGACCCACAGGTATGAACGCCGACTCGGACGCAGACTCCGACGCCGATGCCGAGTTCCCATCGCCGTGCGTGGATCCCGACACCGTCGGCGACCTCGTCGCTCGCGAGCGCCGGACTTCGGGGCTCGCGCTCCGGGCCGACGAGCCCGGTCGCACGTACAGCTACTACGATTTCATCACGACCTCTTATAAGGCCGGGAACGTCCTCCGCTACCTCGGCGTCCGCGAGGGCGACGAGGTTCTCGTGGTGCCGGAGGCGCTTCCCGAGTCAGTGCTCACGTTCTTCGGCGCGGCCCAGTTGGGTGCAGTGACGCGCTTCGCCGACGACATCGGCGAGACCGTCCCGCGGGCGGTCGTCGCACCCGCAGAGCGCGAGGACGACTTCGACCTGCCGCCGGGGCACCGCCTCGCGGTCTACGGGGATAAGCCGACAGCCCCCTCGACGACTCACTGGGAGACCGAGGTCTGGAGCGAGAACCCCGCGGTCCACCCCGCGACGGTCACGCCGGACGACCCACTGCTCGCGGCTGCCGGCCGGACCTACTCGCACGCGGAGGCGCTCGCCGCTGCGTCGGACACCGTCGCCGACGCCGACCTCCAGCCCGGGACAGAAGTGTTCGTACAGGGGCGGCTCGGGGACCCAGGAGTCGTCGCTGCCGGTCTCCTGGCTCCGATTATGGCGGGAGCGACGATCGTCTTTCCCGACCCATCTGAGACGCCGAAGAGAGCCACCGCTGAGCCGGAAGGCGACGACGCAAGTGTCGTGACCGAGACCGGGCAGCCCGGCGGTTCGGCGCTTTCGTCCGAGTGACCCGACGGAAGACGTATTATCGTTCCGACACGATATGTTCGTATGCTCCTCAGAGCCGCTGCACTCGCGCTCGGTATCGCCGAACTGCTCGCACCCCGTCGAATCACCGATCTCTGGGTGGGTCTCGCTACGAGGGGCGAGGCCGAAGCGAAATCGTGGGTGTACACCGCCGCTCGGATCGAAGGCGCATTGCTCGTCCTGTGGGCGCTGAAGGGCCTCACGTCGGGGGCGTCAGACACAGACACGCCATCGGACTCGTAGCGACGGCGACCGAGCGGGACCACAAAATATTCTTTTGGGATTCTAATTATATCTAATTACAGGATGGTCGACGCCGTTCCGCAGGAGGCTCCGACGCGATTCGACTACGTGCTCGGTGGGATGGGTGTCAGTCTCGCCTGCGGCGGCGTCGTCGGCATCGTCTCGGCGGTCCCGCTCGCCGCCGCGAGCAGTGTGGCGTCCGTGATCGCGACGCTCCTGTTACTGCTCGGCACGGCCGGTCAGTACTGACCGGAAACCGAGGACTCCTTGTGCGGGCGCGTATCCAGACGTGATATGAGCCTCGAAGTAGCGGTCGCCGTCCCGTTCAAACAACAGGGGACGACGCGACTGGGCGAGGGGGAGTTCGTCGTCGCGCTCTCGTTAGATCGGAGTTGGTTCTCGCCGGATCAGGCAAAGCGGCTCATCGACGTGGCGGCAGGTCGCGGGCTGCTCGCGCGCGAAGACGGCGAGGTCGTCGCGCAGTTCGAGCCCGCGGACGTGGTCGTCCCCGAGGACTACGAGCCCGATCAGTCGATCCTCCGCGAGCAGTCGGCCTTCGAGCGCATCCTCGACGCTCTCGTCGCCGCCGGCTACGACAAACAGGACGTCGTCGCGGAGGTGAACGACCGTCAGCGGCGACTCGGCATCTCGGTCGAGGCCGCGGCGGCGCTGTACGCCCGCGAACAGGACGTCGATGCGGGCGACGCGATCGAGACCGCGAAAGCAGATCTCGGTGAGTAAGCAGATCTCCGCGAGTAGTTCGAAAGAACGCTGTCGGCGAACGGAGCCCTCTTTTCGCCGCGCGTCGAACGCGCCAGTATGGTCGAGGAGCGACTGACAGACGGGCGTCGCATCGCGCAGTTTCTTGCCTCCGAGGTCACCGGGCACGAGGACGACCTGCGGTCGCTCTCGGTCACGGACGCCGACCCCGACGTCGAGCCGACGCCGGACGGCGCGTTTGCCTACGCAATCGAACGAGAGGATAGTAGCGACGGCAGCGACGGTGACGGCGACGACGGCAGCGACGGTGACGCCGATAGCACTCGCGTCGCATCGGTGTTCGTCCAGCCCGAACGCGTTCGCGTGGAGTTCGAAACTGCCGTCGACGCCGTCGCCGACACGGCCCGCGAGGAGGGGCTTCGCGTCCGGCCGAAGGCGGTCGAACCACCGCGGACGCTCGTGTTCGTCGAGGACGGCGCGCAGGTCAAGTGGTTGCTCCCGGCGCTCCGGGCGGTCGCGTCGTCGTCGGAGTAGGAGCTTCGCTGCGGACGTCGCGTGTCAGAGTTCGTCGAGAAGATCCGGCAGCCGCGTCACGAGGTCCTCTCTCGGCAGGTGGACGGCCGCGCGCGGCGACGGCTCCGGCCCGCCCTCGTAGAGCACCTGGATCGGCGTGAGTCCGGCGTCGGCCGCGCCCGCGATGTCGGCTTCGACGTCGTCGCCGACGTACGCCGTCTCCGCTGCGTCGGTTCCGAGAGCGTCGAGGAGCGCCGCGAAGGCGGCCGGGTCGGGCTTTCCCGCGTCGAGTTCGCCGGTCACCAGCGCGGCGTCGAAGGTGTCGGTCCAGCCCAGGATCCCCAGTTTGTCGCGCTGGGCCACGCGCGGACCGTTCGTGAGAAGGCCGACCCGGTACTCCTCGCGTAGGCGGCCGAGAAACGCCTCGGTACCCGGCAGTGGAACGAGCGCGTCGGCGATTTCCCGCCGATACGCGCTCGCGACCGCTTCCGGGTCCGTGTCAGTCTCGTGGTCGGCGAGGAGATCCGCGAAGATCGGCGTGCGGGTCTCGCCGGTGAGGTTCCGCGCGTGCGCCTCCAGATACGCCTCGCGAGAGAGCGGCGGTGCACCGGCGATGTCGGCGGCGTCCCCGAGGATCGTCGCCCGGTCCCGTGTCGGGACGGCGAGCGTCTCGTCGAGGTCGAACCCCACCGCGGAGATTGTCACAGACGCCGGTAAGTCCCCGAGACGTATTGCCTTTTCTCACGGCGACGACGGGGGCTTTTTCTCGCTCTGTCGCCACGACACGGACGTGACACTCGACCCCGTCCACGTCGACAGCATCGCGGACCTCGCGGCGTACCTCGCACGCCACGTGGACGACGCAGACCACGTCGACGTCGCGGCGCGGATCTGGGAGGGCTTTCTCGACCCCCTCTACGGCCCCAACGGGCGCGTCGTCGTCGAACCAGTAGACGAAAAGCGACTGCGCGCCGTCGACGCCGAAGACGTCGCGCTCGCGTCTGCTCCGTTCGAGACGGTCCACGGCCTCGATTCGGGGACGATCAACCCCACGACGTTCAAGAACGGACTCGTCGTCGACCTCGCACAGGCCGCGATGGCGTCGGTCCCCTCGGATCTGGAGCTTCACCGCCACCGGAGTATGGTCGCGGCGGCCCACGTCAACGACGATACGGTCCCGCTGGACGAACCCTGGCGGAAAGTCGACGAGGGGTACTGCCGGTGGCGCGTGATGCAGGTCCCGAAGGTCAACCGCTACGCCGAGGGGATCGTCCACGCGCTCGCGCTCTATCTCGCTGAGAGTTCCCACGCGCTGGAACACGCCGAGACCGTCTCCGACCTCCTGATCCTCGACGGCCCGCTGTACCCCGTCGAACTGCTCAACTGGCGCGAGCGCGACGCCGAACTCAGAGCCCTCTCAGAGGAACTGGAACCGCGTTCGGTCGTCGAGAACTACGTCCGGCTGGTCGAGTCGTTCGTCGAGCGCGACGTGCCGATCTGCGGCTTCGTCAAGAATCCGGCCTCGAAGCGGATCGTCGGCACGCTCCGGGAGGGCGACCGAGAGATCGACGTTCCGTGGACCGACGACGCCGCGTTCTTCACCAAACTACTCGAACGGCGCGACGACGACACGTCGGTTCCCGAGCGGGAGGGGACTCACGGTCCCGAGGGCCGCCGGACGGACGAACTGACGTTCACGAACTGGTTCGTCTCTCGCGGCGGCGTCGACGCCACCGTCGCGGCGGACGGCGACGCGTACGGAGTCGAGCGGAAACTCGACCCACAGCTCTACGAGACGTGTTTCTTCGTCGTCTACGAGCCCCAGACCGACGTGCTCTACCGCGTCGAGACGCCCTACGCGTTCGCCCGCGACGATGACATCCGCGAGGCGATCACCCGGCAGATTCTCGGCGACGTCGCGGCCCGTCGAGGCCCGCCGGAGGCGGTCGCGAAAGCCGACGAACTCGCCCGTATCAGCGCCAGAGAGAAGTCCTCGCTCAGACGAAAGTTCTCGGAGACGCTCGACAGCGACGAGGTCAAGCGCTACGACGAGGTTCGGTGGGGCGATCTGGAGTAACAGAAAAAGAAAGCGGAACGTCGGGACCGAACGTAGTGACTCGGGGCCGACTACGGATGTTCAGCGCCCGGTTCTTCTTTGATGACTTCGATCTCGACGTCGGACTCGGCCACGCCGACGCGGGCGAACTGCGTCCGGACGTGGTCTTTGGCCGCCTCGATCGCCCGCTCGCGCGTCTCGAAGCCGCGGGGCATCGGCGACTCGAACGCGACGTTGATCGTCTCGCCGTCGATAGTCGTCTCCGAGCCGCCGCTTTCGACCTCGTAGAACTCGTCGCAGACCCAGACGTACGGCGCGTCCTCGTCGGGCGCTCCCTTGTAGGAAGGGGCGCGCTCGCCGCGCTCGAAGATAGTCCCGGTCAGGTTGGTCCCGCCGGCGTGGCCGCGTATGAGAAGCATACCAGACCTTCGGTCCCGGCGGGGAAAAGGGGCCCGACAGACGAACCAGTGACCGTCGACCGGGGGGACGCGCTTCCGACCGACGTTCGCCCGGCGGGCGAGGTGTTTTAATCGTCGCCGGCGCAGTCACGAGACATATGGTGGATCTCGGCGACTTCGAGCCCGGTTCGGACGAGAGCGCTTCCGGGCAAGCGGATAGCAACCGATCGACCGCGGGGGACGCCGCGCCGTCGACGAGCGAGGAGACGGACGCGGAAGCGACGTCGGCGGATCGCACGCCGTCGAGCGCGGCCGGGTCAGACGATTCAACTGGCGACGTCGCGTTCGAGCGCTACGACGCCGCCCCGGCGGGACAGGACCGCGGAATCGGGGCCATCGCGGTCTCCCAAGGCCTCCGCGTCGCCGAGGACGGCGACGACACGTCGCTGCGAGCGTACGTGACGACCGGGAACCGCGACACTGTCCGTCTCGGGAAGTATCTGCTCGTTCCCTATCCGGACGACGAACTGCTGTTCTCTCGTATTACGGCCCTGGAGTACGCCCAGGAGTTCCAGACCGACGACGCCACCGAGATCCACGCGCGGCGAGCGATGCGCCGCGACGAGTTCGAGGAACGCGACTACAAATTCGTCGCCTCGTTGGACCCGCTCGCGGTCCTGTTCGAAGACGAGAGCGGCGGCGAGAGCGAGGCCGGCGAGAGCGACGGCGACCTCAAACGCCGGATGGTCGACCGCGTGCCGAAGCCGGGCGCCGTCGTCGCCGAGGCGACCGATCCCGACCAGATCAAGACGGGGCTGAAAATCCCCGGCGACGGCATCTTCCTCGGCCATCTCTCGGTGGGGGGCGAGAAGGTGCGGACCGCGGCACAGCCGCCGACGATCGACTACCGGCTCAGAGACGACTACGACCACGGAGACCCCCTCGTCTTCAGACACACGCTGGTCGCCGGCGGCACCGGATCCGGGAAGACGCACGCCACGAAGAACGTTCTGCGCCAACTGCTCGCCGAGGACCGGACCTACGAGATGGACGACGGCCGGTCCGCCCGGCTCGCGGTCGTCCAGTTCGACCCCCAGGACGAGTACGCGCAGATGCACGACGACAACCCCGCGATGGACGACGCGACCGCCCGGCGCTACGAGCGCGAGAGCATCGTCCACGGCGGCCACGACGACACGCTGGCGCTCGTCCCGAAAGAGGACGGCGTCCCCTACGGCGGCGACAACCACCGTGCAGAGCAGTTGGAGTTCACGATCCCGTTCTCGATGGCGCGCGACCGCCCCTGGCTCGTCGCGGGCAGCAGCCTCAACGAGAATCAGTACCCCGCGCTCAAACACCTCCTCGAACGGTTCTTCCGCGAGTACGGAAACAGCGGCACGTACGCGGAGTTCCTGACGTTCCTCGACGACCCCGCCCTGCGCGAGCAGCTCGACGAGTCCGGCCGGGTTCACGAATCGACGTTCGACGCGGTCAAGCGTCGCGTTCACGGCGTGCCGAACGGCGTCTTCGATCAGTCCGCGCGGCCGATCACCGAGTTGGATCACCAGCTCGTCCGCCCCGGCGGACTGACGGTCGTCCCGACGTATCACCTCTCGACCAGCCGCGCGAAGGAACTGTTCGTCCTCGCCGTCTCCAGTATGCTGATCGACGACAAGCTCTCGAACGCGCCGGATTCGAACCGGATCAAAGAGACACCCTTGCTGCTCGGAATGGACGAGGCCCACAACTTCCTCGCCGACGCCGACACCGTCCAGGCGCGGAAGGTGATCTCGAAGTTCACCGAGGCCGCCAAACAGGGTCGCAAAGAGCGGCTCGGCCTGTTCTTGGTCACACAGGACCCACAGGACGTCGCCGAATCCGTATTCAAGCAGATCAACACCCGACTCGTGCTCAACCTCGGCGACGAGGACGCGATCAAGAGCGTCAACATCCCGCCGGAACTCGAAGACAAGGTCCCGTATATGGAGAAGGGACAGGCCGTCGTCTACTCCCCGGACAACTCCGAGCCGGTCGAACTCGTGGGGCTGCCGGTCTGTCTCACCCGCCACGGCGAGTGAGCGCCGGCAAAAGCGGTCGCGAGCCGCCAGAGGCCGTTTTATATACCCTGGGAATCTACCCGCAGTTATGCCGAGGCACGTGCTCGTCCCCCTCGACGGGTCGCCGCAGTCGCGCCACGCACTCCGCTTCGTCGTCGACGAGTGGAGCGACGCCCACGTGACGTTGCTACACGTCATCAATCCCGTGCAGGCTGGCTACAGCGCCGGCGTCCTCCCCAGCGGCTCTGAGGAGTGGTATCAGGAGGCGAAGGCGGACGCTGGAGAGATTCTCGCGGAGGGACGGGAACTCCTCACGGCGGACGGCGTGGAAGCTGAAACGACTGGCGACATCGAGACACAGATCGAGGTCGGCCGTCCGGCGGCGACGATCGTTGAGACGGCGCGCGACCTCGGCGTCGACCACGTCGTCGTCGGGAGTCACGGTCGACGCGGCGTCTCGCGGCTGGTGCTCGGCAGCGTCGCCGAACACGTCGCCCGCCGGTCGCCGGTGCCGGTGACGATCGTCCGCTAGAGAAGAAGACGGAAAGAGAGCAAGCGCGCTACTGGAAGCCGATCCGGCCGTCGCGGCGCTCGCCGAGACCTTCGCGGCCGCCACCCTTGAACTGGTCCTGCATCTGTTCGTAGTACTCCATCAGGTCGTCGGTGATCGTCGGCCGGACGGACTCCATCGCCTTGCGGAAGTGCCGCATCTCGATCTCCTCGGCGTCGCCGTCCTCGCGGAGCGCCTCGATCGCGGCCTCGCGGCCGATCGTTTCGAGGTCGGAGCCGACGTAGCCGTCGGTGATCTCGGCGATCTCGCGCAGGCTCACGTCGGGCGCGAGCGGGGAGTTTCGGGTGTGGATCTTGAGGATCTGCTCACGGCCCTCCTCGTCGGGCTGGCCGATGAGGACCAAGCGGTCGAACCGCCCCGAGCGGATGAGCGCGGGGTCGATCATATCCGGCCGGTTGGTCGCGCCGATGACCATCACGTTGCCGTTCTCTTCGAGGCCGTCGAGTTCGGTCAGGAGCTGATTGACGACCCGTTCGGAGACGTTGTTTCCGGTCTCCCCGCCGCGGCTGGGCGCGAGGCTGTCCAGCTCGTCGAAGAAGATGATCGTCGGGCTGACCTGCCGGGCCTTCCGGAACGTCTGGCGGATGGCCTTCTCGGACTCGCCGACCCACTTCGAGAGCAGTTGCGGGCCGCGGACCGAGATGAAGTTCGCGTTCGTCTCGTTGGCGACCGCCTTCGCGATGAGCGTCTTGCCGGTCCCGGGCGGGCCGTAGAGCAGGACGCCCTTCGGCGGGTCGATGCCCATCCGCTCGAATCTGTCTTCGGACGTCAGGGGCCACTCGACGCTCTCTTTGACCGTCTGCTTCGGATCTTCGAGCCCACCGACGTCGTCCCACGAGACTTTCGGGAGTTCGACGAGGACTTCGCGCATCGCCGAGGGTTCGACGTCCGCGAGCGCGCCCTGGAAATCCTGGCGCTTGACGATCATCCGGTCGATGAGGCTCGGCGGGATGTCCTCCTCGTCGAGGTCGATCTCGGGGAGGTAGCGCCGAAGCGCCTTCATCGCCGCCTCCTTCGTCAGCGACTCGATGTCGGCGCCGACGAAGCCGTGCGTCTCGTCGGCGAGGTGGTCGAGCGAGACGTCGTCCGACAGCGGCATCCCGCGAGTGTGGATCTGGAGGATCTCCTTCCGGCCGACCTCGTCGGGGACGCCGATCTCGATCTCGCGGTCGAACCGGCCCGGACGACGGAGCGCCGGGTCGACGCTGTCGACGCGGTTCGTCGCCGCGATGACGATGACCTGGCCGCGGGTTTCGAGGCCGTCCATCATCGTCAGGAGTTGGGCGACGACGCGGCGCTCGACCTCGCCGGTCACGTCCTCACGCTTGGGCGCGATCGAGTCGAGCTCGTCGATGAAGATGATCGAGGGCGACTCCTCGGTTGCGTCCTCGAAGATCTCGCGTAACTGCTGTTCGGACTCGCCGTAGTACTTCGAGATGATCTCCGGCCCCGCGATAGAGAAGAAACTGGCGGAGGTCTCGTTGGCGACGGCCTTCGCCAGCAGCGTCTTGCCGGTCCCCGGCGGCCCGTGGAGCAGCACCCCCTGCGGCGGCTCGATCCCCAGCTTTTTGAAGATCTGCGGGTGCTTCATCGGGAGTTCGACCATCTCCCGCACGCGCTGGATCTCACTTTGGAGGCCGCCGATGTCCTCGTAGGTGATCCCGCCGCCGGTCTTCTCGAAGCCCGAGATGGGCTCTTCGCGGAGTTCGACTTCCGTGTCTTCGGTCACGAGACAGACGCCGTCAGGCTCGGTTTCGACGGCGATGAGCGGGATCGCCTGCCCCGGCGACCGCATAAACGGATGATTCGTCGACGACATCACGGGCACGATGTCGCGCTCGACGACCGGCCGCTTGAGGATCTGCCGTTTGACCATCCCGGCCGCGTCGGAGCCGAACTGCACGCTCGCCTCCTCGGGCGGCGCGAGGACGAGCTTGTCGGCTTTCGTCTCCTCGGCTTTTCGGATCGTCACGCGCTCGCCGATGCTGACGTCGGCGTTCTGCCGCGTGAAGCCGTCGATACGGACCGTGTCGGTGTTCCAGTCCTGCCGGTCCGCGCGCCACACCTTCGCCGCAGTGGTCTCGGCGCCCTCGATTTCGATGATGTCGCCCGGAGAGAGCTTGAGATGGAGCAGCGTGTCCGGGTCGAGACGGGCGATGCCGCGGCCCGAGTCGTTCGGGTACGCCTTCGCCACTTCGAGTTGAACTTCGTTCATGATTGGGTCGCGGGGATACGTCCCGCCAGTCGGTCACGGCTCCGGTTAAGTCCTTCCCTGATACCTCCAGTACGGGGACCGAACCCGTCCCGTGACACTCTATGACAATGTTGGCTTCGGGGGTACAAATCCTTACCGACCGCGGCATCGATGCGTGGATCTTTGCCGCCGCACAGCGAGGGGTCGAGTATGCGTACACTCGCCTTCGACGGCCGGATGGGAGCCAGCGGCGATATGCTGCTCGCAGCGCTGCTGGCGGCCGGTGCGGACCCCGACGTTCTCGCTCCTGTCGAGGACGCGCTCGGCATTCGGTACGACATCGACACCGTCGACAAAAACGGGATCGCCGCGACGCGGGTCCGGGTGTTACTCGACGAGGACGAGACGGCGTCCGACGATCACGGTCACGATCACGACCAAAGTGAGGACGGTCACGACCACGGCGCTCACAACCACGACCACTCCCATAGCCACACACACGAACATTCTCACGACGAGAGTCACGGCCATTCCCACGACCACTCGACTGAGACCCCTGCCGAGGGCCACGGGCCGCACCGAACCTACGCCGAGGTCGTCGAACTCGTCGAGGCGATGGGGCTCCCCGCGAGCGTCGAGGCGGACGCGACGGCCATCTTCCGCCGACTCGGGGAAGCCGAGGCCACGGTCCACGACACCAATCTCGAAGACACCCACTTCCACGAGGTCGGCGCAGACGACGCCATCGCGGACGTCGTCGGCGTCGCGCTCCTGCTCGACGACCTCGACGTCGAGCGCGTGGTCACGACGCCGCTCTCGACGGGCGATGGGACGCAGGGGATGGCCCACGGCGAATATCCGATCCCCGCGCCCGCCGTCGTCGAGATCGCGGCCGACGCCGACTGGTCGCTCCGCGGCGGCCCAGTCGACGCGGAACTGCTGACGCCCACGGGCGCGGCGATTCTCGCGCATATCGCGGAGGGCGTCGACACGCTGCCGACGCTGGACGTCGACGCCGCGGGCTACGGCGCGGGCGGGTACGACTTCCCTGACCGGCCGAACGTCCTCCGTGCGATCGTCGGCGACGGCGGCGAACGGCTCGTCCACGACGAGATCACCGTCTTAGAGACGAACCTCGACGACGTCGCGCCCGAACTGCTCGGGAGCCTCCAGGAGACGCTGCAGGAAGCCGGCGCACGCGACGTGAGCATCCTGCCGGCGACGATGAAGAAGTCGCGGCCGGGCCATCTGGTAAAAGTGATCGTCAAGCCCGAGGACGCCGAGCGCGTCGCTCACCGCCTCGCAGTCGAGACCGGAACGCTCGGAGTTCGCGAGCACGGGGCCGGACACCGCTGGGTCGCATCCCGCGAGTTCCGCACGGCGACGCTGGACGTCGACGGCGAACGCTACGAGGTCGCCGTCAAGGTCGCGGCCGACGCGGACGGCGAGATCTACGACTACAGCGCGGAGTACGACGACGCGCTCGCGGTCACCGAGGCGACCGACCTCCCCGTCCGCGAGGTGATGCGGCGCGCCGAGGACGCCGTCCGGGACGCGGAGTAACCGGCTCGGCCTCAATTACTGTCGCTGCGTGGCTGCTCTCGCGATTTTTCGTCTTCGATCTCGTTCTCGTCCTCGTCCCCGTCGTCTGCGTCGCGCTCGCGGTGCGTCGCGAGCGCCTCGCTGACTGTAAGTTCGCCGGCGGCGACGCGCCGAGCGAGCCCTTCGTCGATCGTTCGCCCGTCGGCAGACTGCTGGCGCGAGCGGTCCTTGATGCGCTGGAGTTCGCCCGCTGTCGGTTCGATCTCTCTTGACTCCCGCTCCTCGCCCGAGAGCCGCGCGATGTTGACCGCGGCGAGGACGTCGCCCATCCCGCGCGCGCCGGTCCCGAGATACGGCGTCGTACCGGTCTCGTCGACGAGTTCGACGGTCACGTCGTCGAGGTCGTTGATCAACTGCGAGCCCTGGAGCCGCGCGCCGTCGCCGACGCGGACGAGCGGGTCGGGCGCGTCGCCGATCTCCCGCCGAATGGTCTCGACAGCGTCAGCGAGTGGAACTTGGAACGCGGAGACGACCGTGTCGCCGTGGAGCACGGCAATTCCCGGGCGCGTTCCGGGATCGACCCCGACGATCGTTCGGCCGCCGCCCCCACGGAGAATCGAAACCGCCTCTTCGACCGCGCGACGGGCCTCCTCGGGCGTCGCGATCACCGAGTCGACGCCTGCCGGGAGCGTGAGATCGTCGTCGGGTGCCCGGATCACCACCCGAGCGCGCTCGGGAAGCGCTTCGCTCGGCGTCTGGGTGGTGAAGGTCACCCCGCGATCCCGCAGTTCGTCGACGACGTCGTGATAGAGTTCGAAGTCGTCGGTGGCGACGACGATCACTGCGCGGTTTTTCGGCGTCTCGGTATAAAAGGTGTCGTGCCTGCGAGGGCTGGCCGGCGCGGTGCGACGGGTCGTTGGATCGGGCGGCACTGCAGAGCGCGGGACCGGGGAGTTTTTCGCCGAAGCCGCCCGAGACTCCGGCGTGTCCGACGCACTCACCACGGGGTGCCGAGCGCTCGACGATCTGCTGGGGGGCGGCCTCGAGCGCGGCACCGTCACGCAACTCTACGGCCCGCCGGCCGCGGGGAAGACAAACGTCGCGCTCTCTGCAGCCGTCAACGCCGCGGCCGACGGCGGAACGGCCGTCTATATCGACACCGAGGGGCTCTCGGTCGATCGTTTCCGACAGCTCGCGGAGGCCGCGTCCGACGAGGGGCAAACGGTCGAAGACGTCACCTCCCGGCTCATCGTCTCGGAGGCCCACGACTTCGAAGAGCAGGAGGAAGCCGTCCGCGACGCCGAGGGGTTCGCCGAGCGCGCGGAGTTGATCGTCCTCGACAGCGCCACCGGCTTTTACCGGCTCGAGCGGACCGGCGACGGCGACGCCGGCGAATCGCTCCGCCGCGTCGCCCGACAGGTGACGCATCTGCTCTCGCTGGCGCGAAAGCACGACCTCGCGGTGGCCATCACGAATCAGGTGTTCACCGACCCCGACAGCGACCGTACGAGGGCGCTCGGGGGTCACACGCTGGAACACTGGACGGGCGCAGTCGTGCGACTCGAACGGTTCCGCGGCGGGAATCGCCGAGCGACGCTGGAAAAGCATCGCGCGAAGCCCGCCGGCGAGTCTGCGACCTTCGAGATCACCGGCGACGGCCTGTCGGCTGTCGAACTGTAGGCAGTCGAAAAAGGCGGCGAGAGCCGGCTACAGTTCGCCGAGCTTCCGGATGAGCTGTCCGCGGTACTTCTCGTCGGCGTTGAGGCCCTTCATCTCTAAGACGTTGCGTTCGAGCTTGTCGAGTGCGACGTGGAAGGCGTGCTCTGCGCCGTAGCCCTCACCGCTGCCGGCGACCTGTCCGTGGCTGGTCCGCAGGCGGATCTGACACTGGATGAGCGGCGTGCCGCGGAGCTTCTCTTTGTGCTCGTGGAAGCGGACGTGCGCGTGGAAGACCTGCATCTGCTGGTACTTGTCGACCACGGTGGTGATCGACTCGACGATCTCCTGACGGGAGAGCGTCTCCAGCAGGCTGACGTTCGTGATCTGGACGTCCATACTCTCTTCTTCGGTGAAGGTGAGCGCCCGGAGGACGTCCGTCTTCGTGACGATCCCCTGGATCAGCTGGTCGTCCGCGGTCACGACGAGCCCGGAGATGTCGTTTTCGAACATCCGTTCGACCGCCTCGTCGACGCTCTCTGCGGGCGTCGTCGTGACGACCGGCGAGGACATCAGGTCGTACACGGGCAGATCGAGCATCCGGTCGAGATCGCCGCGCCGGTCGCCGCGACCCTGTCGGCTGTCGTCGCGGACGACGAACTCGACGAGGTCGTGGGTGGTCACGATACCGGCGAGTTTGCCGGAGTCCTCGTCGACGACGGGGAGTCGCGAGATTCCGTGCTCCCGGAGTTTGTTGATCGCCTGTCCCACGTGGGACTTCTCGCCGACGCTGACGACGTCCTCGGTGTAGATGTCGTCGACGCTGATCGCATCGAGGCTGTCGATGACGGCTTCGAGGATCGCGTCGCTGGCGACGATGCCGTAGAGCTTCTCGCCCTCGAAGACGGGCGCGACCTTGACGTCGCCTTCGACGAGCATCCGTGCGACTTCCCGGACGTCCTCGTGGCGGTCGATGCGGGGCGCGGACTTCATAACGACGGAGGCCTTCGTATCGTCTTCCATCCGGGAACGTACGAGCTGTTTTTCGCCGATCACGCCGACGTAGTCGCCATCCTCCGTGACGACAATTCCGCGGGGGTTTTCCCGCTCGAAGATGGCACGAATCTTCCCTAAGCGCTTGCCGACGTCGACCTCGACGAAATCAGGAGTGGCAATATCAGTAATATCCATAGTCGGAGTAGCCTCCAGTTGGTCGTACGCCGGCTGCTGTCTTGAAACTTCGTCCCGTTCTCAGCGGACTGGTAGCAGCGACACCCGAAATAGCTCGACTGCCCGCGGTTTCGAGTCCCGACGACATCGCCGTGACCGATTCGACCGTCTCGCTCGATCCGATCAGCCTCAGTCGTCCGCCCGCGCGTTGTCGAACTGCTCTGCGGGCAGTCGGAGCTCGGCGAGGCCGGGTAGCCGCTCGATGTTGAAGACGACTTTCAGATCGTCGGTGACCGGTTCGCCGATACACGAGAGGCGGATCCCCTGTTCTTTCATCTCGTCAGTCAGGACGGTGCTCACCGGCATCTCGAGTTCGCCCTCGACGACGGCGACAGCGCAGTTCGCGCACGCGCCGCCCCGGCAGGCGTAGGGCCACGAGAAGCCGTACCGTTCGGCGGCTTCCAGTAGGGTCTCTTGGGGTTCGACGACGAGCAGGCCGTGGCTGTCGATACCGAGGTCGGCCGCTTCGGCCTTCTCGAAGAGGTCCTCGTCGGTCAGCTCCCAGCCCTGCGATTCGACGACCTCGTAATCCAGGTACTCGACGGTCGGACCGAGTTCCTCGTCTTCGTCGTCTTCTTCCTCCTCCGCACCGGAGGCTCCGGGCTGCGTCCCCGACGCGCCGGATTCCCGTTCGCGGTCGGCCGCACCTGCCCCACCCGACTGGGCAGTATCGGCGTGTCCGTTTTCCAGGTGCGCATCGAACATGGACGGGTCTCGACCGGCAGTAATGTGTTCGTACGCGCGCCGGACGCGTTTGAACTCCGCGAGCGACCCCCCGTGGTCGGGATGGGCGTCTTTGACTCGCCGGCGATACGCCCTGACGACCTCGTCCTCGTCGGCGTCGGCGTCGATTCCAAGTACGTCGTACGGCGACTCCACGCGCACGCCTTAGGAGATGACGGGGTTAAGTCCTCTCCTCGATGCCACGCGCTGAAAACGATGCTCGGTGACCCGGGTCACCCGCGAGACGGTCTGCCCGGGGTCACCGATGTCGGCGCGCGAGGAGCGCGGCAGCCACCACGGCAACGACGCCGGCGGCGGGCCCGAACCCGGGCGCGGACTGCTCCGTCGATGCCGGTGCCGTCGTCGCTGTCGACGTCGGCTGAGATTGAGTGGTCTCTGCCGGTCCGACCGCCGACGACGCAGCGGGGGTGACTGTCGGCGTGTTTGCCGACTCTTCGGCGGCCGAGACGCCGCTCCCATCACGGGGCTCGGTTCCGATCGCGAACACCGAGAACCCGGGTGTCTCTGCCTCGTACGTGCCGTTCCCGATGTGCGTGGTGTTCAGTCGCTGCCACGCGCCGTCGCGGTGCCGGTAGAGCCGTACCTGCTCGGGAGCGGTTCCGGCCGGCAGCGACGCGTTGGACACGGAGACGCGCAGCGTCGCGTTGCTGATCTGGTCGTCCGACACGCCGGTCGCGTCCGCGTGGAAGTAGCCGACGGGATCCCCGTCGGTCAGTTCGGGTGCCTCCGCCGTCGTCCGCGTCGGGGGCGTCACCGATATTCGCAGGCTCTCCGTGTCGCTGGCCGGGGTGATACGTACCTCCGTCACCGTGCCGACGTCCGACCGCGTTCGATTGCCGAACGCCGCGCCGACGGTCTCACCGGACTTGGCGTTCCGGACGCTGAGTTCGGCACCGCCATCGGTTTCAGTGAGGTTCGAGGTCGTCTTCGGCGTCGGAGTCGGGGTCGGTGCAGGCGCCGGAGCGGGCGCGCCACCGCCACCACCACCACTGCCGCCGCTACTACCACCGCTGCTTCCGCTGTCCCCGCTGCCAGGCACCGACAGGGCGTTGGTCGACGCGGTCTTCGCGTTTCCAACTGCGTCGGTCGCGGTCACCGCGACCGCGTACGAATCGCCCGATCCGATCGCAGCGCCGTCGACGGTGAAGTTGCCGGTGTAGGTATCGTCGGCGTCCGCATCGCGCAGGTCGATCGTCCCGCCACCAAAGGCCGAGGCGTCGACCTCGACCGAAGCGACGCTGCCGCCGTCTGTGACGGTCGCCGCGACCCGGACGCGGTCGCCGTCGGCCACCGTCCCGTCGCCGTCCGTCTGGTCACTGATCGTCGGGTTTCGCACCGCCGGCGGCGTCGCGTCCGGCGCGACTTCGACGTCACCCGCCGAGTAGTGGATCGGGACTTCGAGTCGGATGCCCTCGGCCGTCACTGTGCTCGACGCTGGCTCCGCCGTCGTCCCGATCGCTGAGACCTCGATGTTCGCCGGATCGGAGACGCCCCAGTCGTCGAGCACGGCCGTCGGGAGGAATGCGGTGAAGAATCCCTGGTTCTGCCCGCCGTCGACGTTGTAGTGCGGAGCGGCGACGTAGAGACGCAGTCCGCCGGTAGTTTCGTCGTACTCCGGCGCTCCGAACGATTGCGCGTCGGTCGTCAGCATCGCGCCCGCGAATCTGTCGCGCCGCCCGGGATCGAAGGATCCCAGATCGGAGACTGCCATATCGACCGACGCGTTCGCGCTGACGTCTGCGCGGTCGGTCTCCGACCAGGGGTCGTTCGTCCCGTCGAGCTGTGATTGGTTGTACTGCACGTCGGCGGGGGCAGTCGTGACGTTGATCGCTGTCGTGTTCGCGTCCAGGGCGGTAGTGTCCCACGTCGCGTTTCGGCCCGCACCGAGGAGGAGACGCGGGGTCCAGTCGGTCACGGTGACGTTGATCGCGAGCCGCGTGTCCGAGGCGACGCCGATGTCCGAGAGGTCCGTGCGGTTGACGAGGTCTGAACCCGATTTATCCCGGAGTTGCATCTGGAGCAGTCCGTCGGGTCCCTGCGTGAGGTATACTCGCGACGTGAGGTTGTCGCTGTCCGGTTCGGGGCCGCTCAGATGCTCGACCGTAACGTCTTCTACGACGAGTTGGACGCTCGCGCTCTGTCCGCTCGCGCCGTTGTTCCCTGCCGAGTCGTTGGCCGCGACGAGCGTGGCGCGGTAGCGACCCGCCTCTTTGAGACCGGTTACGTTGGAGTAGAATCCGTCTTCACTGCCGAAATCGGCCTCGGTCAACGTCTGGACTGTCGTTCCAGTCGCGACGTCGGTGATCCGAACTTCGACATCGGAGAGCGTCTCGCTCGCGCTGAACGTCGTGTACAGGGTCCGCGTATCGATGACTCGGACCGAGAATCCGGAGATGCTCGGCGTCGTGCGATCGCTGACGTTGAGTTGGAGTTCGTTCGTGTCCGTCGCGTTGCTGTTGCCGGCGTAGTCGACTGCGGTTATCGGAATCGCGTAGCTTCCGTTTGACGACGTCTCGTCGGCGTCGACCGCGAAGGTCGCGTTGTAGACCGCATCGCCGTCAGCGTCGGTGAGCGTGACCGTTCCAGCCCCGAAGGCAGAGGCGTCGGCGGTCACGCGGTCCACCCCGCTTTCGGCGTCGGTCGCTGTCGCGTTGATCGTCACCGACTCGAGTGCGGTCACCGCTCCGTCGCCGTCCGACAGGTCGACCGCTGTCGCGTCAGTGATCGACGGCGGTTCCGCGTCGGTCAACTGGAGCGTGTTAGTCTGGACCGTGTCGTTGTTCTCGGCAACGTCGTACGCCATGATCGGAACGGTGTACTCCGCGCCATAGGCGTCCGGCGGCGCGTCGACAGTGAACGTCGCGTTGTACTCTGCATCCCCGTCGGAGTCGGTGAGTGCGATCGTCCCCGCGCCGAACGCCGAGACGTTCGCCGTGACGTTCTTCACGCCGCTGTCGTCGTCCGTCACGGTGGCGTTGACGGTCACCGTATCGCCTTCGACGACGACCCCGTCGCTGTCTGTCGCGTCGACGGCAGCGGTGTTCGTGAGCGACGGCGGCGTGGTCTCTGAATAGCTGACCGATCCGACTGCTGCAGCGGCATCGACCAGGCCCGACCCGGCGCCGTTATCGGGTTCAGTTCCGGGAACGGCGCTCTCGTTCGCGGTCGTTTCGAGCACCGAGATCGTCTCGCTCGGGCTCAGCGAATCGTTTTTATCCGCCAACAGCGCGATGACGCCGCCGGCGTGGGGCGCCGACGCGGACGTTCCGAAGAAGCGATCGGGTTCGTAAGCGTCCGTCGAGACCCCATCAGGTGCGACGATATCGGGCTTGATTCGGCCGTCGAGCGTCGGTCCGCGTGAGGAGAAGGCTTCGACCTCGTCGGTGTCGTACCGCGTTGCGCCGACGGTCAGCACTGCGTCCGTCGTCGGATTGGTCACGCTCCGGGCAGCCGTGGACGGCGTGAGCGACTGTCTGTCGCCGCTGAACAGCGTGAAATTGACTGGTTCCGTCGCCGCGTTTTCGCGCTTGATGGCGAGGTAATAGGTCCCGGTTGCGCCGGTTCCTAAACCGATCGCCTCTGTCGGCTCACCAGTGTATGTCGTGTTCTGAACGTTATTAGACACTACGGCCGGGTTGTCGGGATAATCGCTCTTACTATCGTACAGGTAGAGGTCGTAGTTCTGATCGCTCTGCTTCCAATCGTCCCACTGCAGCCACACGCTCCCGCTGCCACTGCTTTCGACGGTCAGCAGCTCCCGGTCGCTCGTGAAGTTCAGCCAGTCGTCGCCGTCACCGTCCTGCCAACTCCCGTGCCAGTGGTTTCCGTTTGCCGCGTTGCCGGAGGAGACGCTCCAGACGGTTCCGTTTGCCGCGGACTGCTCGAACTCCTCGTTGAACGCCCCGCTGCCGTCCAGCGGCCCCACGTTGTACCACGACAGCGACATCACAGCCACGTCGACGGACGTGTCCTCGCGGATGTAGTCCATCGCGTCGGAGAGGCCCACGCCAGATTCGACGTCGATCAACACCAGCGAGACGTTCGGTGCGGTGTCGACGACGACCTCCGAGACCGCAGTCCCGTGTGCGTCCGAGGTATTCGTGAAGTCCCCTCCAGGATTGTACACGTCGGCGACGTTGTCGCTGATCTCCGGATTCGTCGCGTTGAACTCCATATCGACCACGGCGACAGTGACGTTGTCGCCGTAGTGGCCTGCAGTGTACGCGCCGGAGGTGTTCATCGTTGCGAGCCCTTCGCTCACGACGCTCCCGCGGTCGACGGTGGCCGTCGTCGGACGGTTGGGTCGGCGGATGCGTTCGACGGCAGGCGTGTTCGCGACGGCTGTCAGCGCCGACCGTGGGAGGCGCGCTTGTACGAGATTTCCGTGTCTGAGTGCGACGGCCCCGGCGTTGCCGCGAACGCGATCGGCGACGGCGTCCCCGTTCCCCGCCGCTGCTTCGACGACGACGTCGACCATCTCCCCGCTCTGTGCCGTTCCGCTCTGTGCGTCAGTCGTGAGCGATGGTCCGGACGACGACGTGGCGGTCTGATCGTCGAGGAGTCCGGATTCGATTTTGACCTCCGGTGGGGTCGCGTTCGCGTCGTCGTTCGAGGCAGTCGCACTCTGATCTGTGGGCGTTCCAATGCCGGGGGCAGACAGCGAGCTACTGTCGCTAGCTGCCGTATTCCTCGCACCACCGGCCCCGACCGCAGGGACCGCACCCGCCACAATCAGGACGGTGACCGTCGCGAGGACGAGAAGGGTTTTTCGGTCCATCTTACGTCGGCTGTGGCTCCTTCGGCGGTCGGACCGCAGAGACGTTCTCGTGTCGCGAGAGGCCGACGAGTTGGTCGACTGCGACGTAGCCTTGGACGAGTTGGCCTTGCCGCAGTTCGACGCGCACGTCGTACCCCTCCGGAAGCGATGCACTCGGAGTCAACTCGACCACGACCTGGACCGATCCATTGTCGTAGGCCAGACCGGCTTTTGACGCGTATTCGGATCGGTTATCCGCAGTCACAACCCCGTACAACCGCTGATCGAGGTTCGGCGGGTGCGACGGTTGGGTGGTCGTCGCTGTCCCGGTCCGCGTGTGCTCCAGCGCCGGCGTCTCAGCCGTCTGTGAAGATCCGGCACAGCCGGCGAATACTATCAGGAAAACGATAATTACGCTATATGGCTTGAACATCGGTGCGACGGTAGATGTATCCTACTTTGAGGTTCCCGGTATGAGCGTTGTGACTCGGCGCCGTCGCTCCGAACTGATTTATGAGTACGGTGGGATTACCCTCGGTATGCCTCTTTCAGCGTCAGCATATCACTCCCTCTTCGAGGCCGACCCGGACGGCCTCGTGCTTCTCGACTCGCCGGCGGGCGTCATTCGCGAGTGCAACCAACAGTTCTGCGATGTCGTGGGCCGGCAACGAGACGACCTCGTCGGTCGGGCGTTTTCGACGCTCACGTCGTCCGACCGAGACGTCGCCTCGGCTCTCGCAGGCGACAACACTGGCGCTGATACCCTCGTCGTTCGACTGACGACCGGCGTCGGCGACGTGGCCCCCGTCGAACTGCGTACGTCGACTGTAGAGATGGACGACGGCGACGACGCGGGTGAGTTCGTACTCGCTCGGGTGAGAAGAGTTTCATCCGTCACCCACGAACCCGAACTCGAACGAAAATCGAAGGTCGTCGACGAAGCTCCGATCGGGATCACGATCAGCGATCCCGACCAGGAAGACAACCCGCTGATCTACGCGAACGAGACATTTCAGGACCTCACCGGCTACGCCACCGAAGAAATTGTCGGCCGCAACTGCCGATTCCTGCAGGGCGAGAAGACCGATCCGGACGCTGTCGCGGCGATGCGCGAGGCGATCGACGCCGAGGAGCCCGTCACAGTCGAACTCTGCAACTACCGCAAAGACGGCTCCGAGTTCTACAACCGGATCACGGTCGCCCCGCTGTACGACGACGCGGGCGCGCTCGCCAACTACGTCGGCTTCCAGTACGACGTCACCGAACGCGAACAGTACAGACAGAAGCTCGAACTCTCCCACAATATGCTGAAGACCGTCCCCAGCGGCGTCTTCCGAACCGATCCGACGCCGGACGGCACGTTCGAGTACGTCAACCCCGCGCTCGTGTCGCTCTTAGAGGCCACCTCGGCCGACCAACTCCGCGGGCGGCGCGTGGCGGAGTTCTACGTGGACCCTACAGCGCGCAGTGACTTGATGGAGGCGCTACGGAACACCGACGGTGACCAGGTCAGACGCGAGGTGCAACTCGAAACGCTCGACGGCGCGACGAAGGACGTGATCGTCACGGCGTCGCTGTCGGAAGACGCGGCGGGCAACGAACACGTCCACAAGGTGGTTCAAGACATTGCCGAGCGCAAGGAACGCGAGCAGGCGCTCGAACGCTACGAACGACTCGTCACGAACCTCCCGGTCGGCGTCTATCAGCACACACCCGGCCCCGACGACGAGTTCACGCTCCTGAACGACGCGATGGTCGACATTTTCGACGCCGACTCGAAAGCTCACCTGCGCGAGCAACACGTGCGCGATCTCTACGTCGACCCGAGCGAGTACAGCGAGTTCGCCGATCGCCTGCTCGATCAGGGATTCGTCCAGGACGAGGAGTTCGAACTGGAAACCCTCGCGGGCGAGACGATCTGGGGGGCGGTCACCGCGATCGCCAGAGAGGTCGGCGGTGAGACAGTCATCGACGGCGTCGTGCAGGACATCACCGAGCGCAAACGGTTCCAACAGCGGCTCAAAGAACAGCGGGACAACCTCGACGTGCTGAACCAGATGCTCCGCCACGACATCCGAAACGACCTGCAGTTAGTCACGGCGTACGCCGACTTCCTCACCGACCACGTCGACGACGAGGGCCGAGAGCACATCGAGACGATTCAGGAGGGAGCGATGCACGCGGTAGAACTGACACGAACCGCGCGGAGCATCGCAGACGTGATGCTCACGACCGACGAGGAGCGCCAGCAGGTCGACCTCGCAAACGCGCTCGAAACCGAACTCGACGACGTTCGTTCGACGTACTCGGAGGCGGTGATCACCGTCTCGGGGACGGTTCCCTCGGTGGCGGTGTGGGCAAACGAGATGCTGGGCTCGGTCTTCCGGAACCTGTTGACGAACGCCGTCCAGCACAACGACACGGAGATCCCCAAAGTGGACGTGTCGACGTCAGAGCGCGAGGAGACCGTCGCCGTCCGAATCGCCGACAACGGGCCGGGCGTGCCCGACAGTCAGAAAGACACGATCTTCGGACGTGGCGAGAAAGGACTCGAAAGCGAAGGGACCGGAATGGGACTGTATCTCGTCAAGACGCTGGTCGAAATGTACGGCGGCGATGTCGCCATCGAAGACAAGACAGCAGGAGACGCCGGCGACGACGCGGACGGAGCCGTCTTTGTGGTCGAACTTCCGAAAGTGGGCTAATCGCGCAGTCGCGCGGCGTCACTCTTTGGCGATCATCACTTCGCTCGCTTTGATCACGGCCGACACCTCGTCGCCTTCCGCGAGGTCCAACCGGTCTGCGGACCCGCGCGTGATCGTCGAGGTGACTGTCTGACCGTCGCCGAGTTCGACCACCACCTCCGCCGTGATCTCGTCTTTCTTGATCGCGGTCACGGTTCCAGCCAGATCGTTGCGGGCACTGAGTCCCATACACAAGTGTTGGTGTTCTGAAATTAAATAGCTGCTGGCGGCGCTTGCGACTCCGACGTGTCGCATCGCGGCGGCCGTTACAGTTTTTCTCTCCGCCCGCGCTCGCCCTCGAGCGAGACTCACCGCTGATATTTGGAGCGCAAAAGATACAACGCGAATCGGCGAAAACGGGGGTATGGACGGGCTCGGCGAAGAAGCCGACGGTCGATCGGAGTTCGATTTTTCCCGGGAGACCGACGCATCCCACCAGATCGAACTCTACGACCTCATCCTCGACATCTCGACGAGTCTGATGAGCGCCGAGCCCGACGAGTTGGAGACGAAACTGCGATGGGGGCTCGAAAGCGTCGGGAGACACATCGGTGCCGACCGTGGCTACGTCTTCCAGGCTCAGAACGGCGGCTTCGAGAGGACGACCGAGTGGGCCGACGAGGGCGTCGTTCCGTGGAGCGCCCAGCGGCTCGACCTCGAGGAGTTCGAGTGGCTGCACCGTCGGCTCGACCGCTTCGACAACACGGTCGTTCGGACGAGCGAGCTCCCACGGGGCACTCACCTCTGCGAGTTGCTGTCGAGCGAGGGCGTCGCGTCGGCCGTTTTTCTGCCGATGGTCGACAACTGGTCGCTCGAAGGGTTCGTCGGATTCGACGTCGTCGAGCCCCACCGCCAGTGGGACGACACGGAGGTGAACCTTCTGCGGACGGTCGCCGATATGATCACGCACTCGCTGGGTCGCGTGCGGCGCGAGCAGACGCTCGAAGCCCAGAACGAGCGGCTGGAGACGTTCGCGGGCGTCATCTCCCACGATCTCCGGAACCCACTCAACGTCGTGACCGGGTCCCTGCGCCTCGCACAAAGGGACCTGGACTCGCCGCACGTCGACCGAGCGGCCCGCGCGGCCGACCGGATGGAGGACCTCATCGAGCAGGTGCTGATGCTAGCCACACAGGGACAAGACATCAGCGACCCCCGCCCTGTCCGGCTCGAATCGGTCGTCGAGAGCGCGTGGGATACGATCGACACCCGAGCGGCCGAACTACGGATCGAAGACGGACTCGGCACCGTCGACGGCGACCCAGACCGGCTTCGCGAAGCCTTCGGGAACCTCTTTCGCAACGCGGTCGAACACGGCGGCGACGACGTCCGCGTCCGGGTCGGACCGTGCGCGGAGGGGTTCTACGTCGCAGACGACGGCCCCGGGATTCCGGAGGATGCGCGCGAGTCCGTGTTCGACCGGGGATACACGACTGGCGGGACCGGACTCGGACTGGCGATCGTCCGGACCATCGTCGAGGCGCACGGCTGGTCGATCCGGGTCCGCGAAAGTGCCGACGGCGGCGCCCGGTTTGAAATCACCGGCGTCGGTTGCGGAAGGGCCTCGGACTGATACTGTCGGACAGCAGTCCGTGAATCGTGTTGGCCCCGGCGGGGTGCCGATACGCTTCACATCGTTCTGTCCGACAGTATGAGGTGCCGGTCTTCGATTCAGACGCTCGGCCGGGAGCGAGGCCCCGGTAACTGTCGCGGGGTGCGTTGCGAACGCGCTCCGTCTCGCCTGTGTCTGACTGGGAGTGTCTTTTTGTATTGCACCGTTGATAGTTACTCCTACAGTAGCGTTTGCAACGAAGTGCGCGGCCGATCGCACGACTGCGTGCATTCGGGTGCGTGCGGAGGTAAACGCAACGATAGCTACCTCGAGGGAGATCAGATGCGGGTCATCATCGTCGGAGCCGGTGAAGTCGGCTCCAACATCGCGGCCAGCCTCGCCGGGGACCACGACGTCATCGTCATCGACGTCGACCCCGAAAAGGTGGAGGAACTCACGTACACGAGTGACATCCTGGCGATAGAGGGTGACGGGACCTCGTTGGAGACACTCGAAGACGCTGGTCTCCGTGAGTCGGAGATGCTCATTGCCAGCACAGACGTCGACGAGACGAACCTCGTCACCTGCGGGACGGCGAAGACCGCAAGCGACGTCTTCACCATCGCTCGTGTACGAAGTGCGAACTTTCTCGACACGTGGGCGCAGTCGGACGGCGCATTCGGGGTCGACTTTATGGTGTCGACGGACCTGTTGACGGCGAACGACATCGTGCGTGTGGTGGGAGTTCCGGCCGCGGTCGACGTCGAGTTGTTCGCGGGTGGGCTCGTCCAGATGGCCGAATTCGAGGTCGCCGAGGACAGCAACATTGCCGGCCGCACTGTCGAAGAGGCGGACCAATTCGAGGCGCTGACGTTCGCTGCGTTGGTGCAGGGTGGCGAAGTCGTGATCGCTCGGGGGAAAACGCGGATCGAGGCCGGAAACAGAGTCATCGTCATCGGTAGCCTGGCGAGCGTCCACGCGTTTTCCAGAACCGTCGCACCGACGGCAACGCCTGACGACGCCCGTGACATTGTCATCGTCGGCGGAAGCAACATCGGATATCACACAGCCAAACTCCTGGAGGAGCGAGGGATCGAACCGCGCCTGATCGAGCAGGATTCAGAGCGGGGTCGTCAACTCGCGGAGGGCCTGCCGAAGACGATCGTATTGGAACACGACGCGACGAACGTGGAGTTCCTCACTGGCGAGCGCGTCGACCGAGCAGATGCCGTCATTGCGGTGACCGACAGCGACGAGAAGAATCTCCTCGTCTCGCTGCTCGCGAAGAACATCGGCGCTCGACGAACAGTCGCCGTGGTCGAGCAGGGCGATTACGCGAGTCTCTTCGAGGCGGTCGGCATCGACGCCGCGATCAACCCACGCAAGGCCACGGCGGAGGAGATCGTCCGATTCACCCGGGAAGGACAAATAGAGAACCTCTCGCTCATAGAGGACCGTCAGGCTGAGGTGCTAGAGATCGAAGTAGACACCGAAAGCGCCCTCGCTGGACGGCCGATCCGCGAGAGCGTTCGTGCGCTCCCCGAGGGGGTCGTTATCGGGGCAATCGCCCGCGACCACGACCTCGTCGTCCCCCGCGGGGATACGGTGATCGAGACCGGAGATCACGTGGTTCTTTTCGTGTCTGCAGACACGCTCACTGCTGTGATGAACGCGATATGAGGACCCGAGTCAACTGGCGCGTCAGCTGCCGACTGGTCGGGACCATTCTCAAATGGTTGTGGGTCCCGCTCGTCTTCCCGCTCGGACTCGCCCTCTACGACGGCACGGCGCTACTGCCGTTCGCCCTGCCGATGGTCGGCACCGTAGTCGTTGGCGTCGGACTCGAACAACTGACCGAAGACCGGGAGCTCCAGACGCGAGAGGCGTTTCTGATGGTTTCGCTGACGTGGTTGAGCATTGCACTGGTCGGCGCAGTTCCATTCGTCCTCGCCGATTCTGGTGTGATTGCAGCGCCCGTGGACGCGCTCTTCGAGAGTATGAGCGGCATCACGACGACGGGAGCGACGGTCATCGTCGATTTCGACCGCCACACGCGAGCGATACTGCTGTGGCGGGCCGTCCTCCAATGGATCGGCGGACTCGGGATTCTCGTGTTGGCGACGGCAGTGCTTTCTCAGCTCTCTGTCGGTGGGGCACAGCTTATGGAGACCGAAACGCAGACACAGGACGTCAACAAGCTCACGCCCCGGATTTCAGAGACGGCCACCCTGCTTTGGAAAATCTACCTCGGACTGACTAGTCTTCAAGTAGCAGTCCTCTATGGGCTCCATCTGCTGGGATACGCTCCGAATATGACGCTGTATGATGCCGTGGCGCACGCCTTCACGACGATTTCGACGAGCGGTTTTTCACCACGCGGGGAGAGCCTCGCTGCATTCTCGCCCGCCGTCCAGTGGGCGATCATCCCGTTTATGGCGACCGGTGCGACGAGCTTTATGTTGATTTACTTCGTCCTCAGGGGGGACTACGAGCGGCTCAGACGAAGCGACGAATTTCGGTTCTACGTTGGGATCTTGGCGCTGCTCGCGCTCGGTGTCGGGACTGTGCTGTCCATCGACGGCTCGCCGTACACGAGTGTCGAGGCAATCGCTCGGCACTCTCTGTTCCAGGTCGTCTCGATCGTGACGACGACTGGCTATGCGAGTACGGACTTCAATCTCTGGTCGTCGGGAGCAAAGCATCTCCTGTTCGTCGGGATGTTTATCGGCGGGATGGCCGGCAGTACGACCTGCTCGATCAAGACGCTTCGCTGGCTGGTCGTCGTGAAGGCGTTTCGCCGGGATCTGTTCACGGCCTCGAATCCGAACGCGATCCGGCCGGTTCGCCTCAGTGGAAACGTCGTCGACGAGGGGACGATCCGAGACATCTACGCGTACACCCTCGTCAGCCTCGTGTTCTTCATCGTCGCCACGATTATCGTCGTCGTGGACGCCTCGCGAGTACAGTTGAACGTCTCCGAGTTCGAGGCGATGAGCGCGGCCGCGGCCACGTTTTTCAACGTCGGGCCAGCCTTCGGGATCGCTGGGCCGCTCGAAAGTTACGAGCCGTTTCCGGACTCGACGAAACTCCTGATGACGTTCCTGATGTGGATTGGACGAATCGAGATCATCCCGGTACTGGTGCTCCTGACGCCGTCGTACTGGCGATCGTGAGGGTGGCGGCGGCAGGCGGCTCTATAGTAGCATTTGCACGTCTTCACTCATCCAATCAGGCACTGTCGTGTGATCGGGTGCGCAACCAGTTGCAAGCGCTACTCTAGCTCGGACTCTGCTGGAATGGTTGTGTGCCGTACTCACGGCTTAGGAGGATCGTAGAGCACCTCGCGGGGACTATCTTTCACCACTGCGAAACTGAATCACCTGTCAGAACAAGCGTTCGAACTGACCGTCAGATGCCCCTCAAAACAGGAGGAGGTCGGGTTATCGGTTTGCAATAGCCACCGCTATTGCTTCCAGTTCTGGATGGCCGTGATATCGAACGACGTCACTACTCTTGTCGTAGTCAAGATAACCGATTTCTGCCAGTTGGGGAAATAGTGAGTGGTGTAACTGTATGGAAACCTCGTGTCTTCCTCCGTGGGCCTGCTGTGCAATCTCATCTATAACGTTAGAGAGTGCTGCGGTGTCTGACGATGAGTTTCGGAAATACGAGAGGAGAGGGCGACAGTGCTGAGAAGCACAAATAGTGAGTAGCTCGTTTGTCTGGACGGTCTGCCGTGAGTGTTGGTCTTCCATTGTTATGACTCCCTGGTTACAACACACGTATGAATTAAGTATGCGAACCTGTGGCGACCCACAGGAATGGACGGCAGAACGCCGTCAACGGTCCGTCTACTGCGTGGAAGAGCAGACGCACACTGTGTACTATCGGTTGCTGTGCTTGCTAGGAGGGACAGCAGACGGATAAGGGTAGGGGAGAGCCACTTTAGTTGAATTCAGCTCCTTCTTTTCGAAGGGAAGACTCCCTGTACTGATACTGTCGGACAGAACGATGTGAAGCGTATCGGCACCCTGCCGGGGCCAATATGGTTCACGAACTGCTGTCCGACAGTATCAGAGTCCGGACCCACCGTCGACCGGGACGGTCGCCCCGTTGACGAAACTCGCGTGCTGGCTGGACAGGAAGGTGACCACCTTCCCCAGGTCGAGCGGCTGCCCCGGCGACTCGTAGGGACAGTCCGCGAGCACAGCGTCCCACGCCGACGTGAGGTCGGCGAACTCGCCGGCATCGACCCGTCGGGCGAGCAACTCCTCTAAGTCTGCGGTCTCGTGGGGGCCCGGTACGACTGCGTTCACGCGGATGTCGGGCGCGAACGCCGTGGCCTGGCTCTCGACGAGTCCCTGGACTGCGCGCCCGTATGCGGTCGCCACCGACAGTTCCTCGGCGAGTGCCGGAATGGCGGGATTGGCAACGTTGACGACCGTCCCCTGATCGGAGGCTTCGAGGTGCGCGGCAGACTCACGGATGGCCCAGACGACGCTCATAAACAGCCGGTCGAACCCGCGGAACCAGTCCTCGTTGGAGACGTCGAGAAACCGCTCGGGTTCGAGTGGCCGCGGTCCCGTCACGAGGTGGTCGATGCCACCATACTGGTCGACGGTCTCCTCGACGAGTGCCCCCAGATGGTCAGGGTCGCGCACGTCGAGTTCGAGACCGAAAATCTCGCCCTCGCCGAGAGCGTGGAGCCTGTCGCTGGCGTACGCGAGGTCGTCCAGATTCGGCGCGGCGAGGGCGACCTTCGCCCCCTGGCGCGAGAACGCTTCCGCACAGGCGTGCCCGAGGCCGGTCGCACTCCCGGTGACCAGCGCTACGTTGCCTTCTAATCCGAGGTCGATGTCCATATCTGACGCTCGGATACCAGTCCTAAAAGGTTCGTGCCAAGCGATGCACTTCTTTTCAAGCCGGAATGCGGCCAGCTACGTATTCGAAAGGCCGAGTCCGTCTGTGAGTGCTGAACTCGGAACACTTCGGCGTATCCGAAGAAAGAACGGTATAGCTCTATAGTAGCGTTTGCAACTGATTACGCAGCCAATCGCACGACTGCGTACGATTCGGTGAGTGAAGACGTGCAAACGCTCTAAATTGGTTTGGCCTATTTCACATTGCCAGTCCCCGTTACGGTCTCAGATAACATCACCATACCGAAAATAGTGTTTGAATTTCCAGTATTTATGATAATTCGAACACTGTTGGTACACTCAATAACTATACTCTGATGCTACTTTTTTCTGGAAGCTATGCAGGGCTTGATTCACAGAGGCCGCCGAACGACACGTACAGGAGGCCATACTATTACGGGAACGAGAGCCATCCCGCACGCACTGGCCTCGACCACGGAGGCTAACAGTTCCCTCGGACCGGTGGGGCTGGTGCAGGAGTGCTTTCGATGACCAATCCCGGCTCGGACTCCGACGGTGCTGGTGGGGCGTGGCTGACTCGCCGCCAAGCGCTCGCGGCTATCGGGGGGACCGGCCTCCTCGGTGCGTCCGGTGTCCTGGTGACACAGGCTCAGACAGAGACACCTACCGACTCGCCGCCGCCGGACGGACCTGATGGAGGTACCGCAGGTCCGCCGGTAGATCGACCGCGACAGGTCCTCGTGGGGGTTACGGGGGCTATCGACCGCCCGGACGAGGTCGTCGCCGACCTGCTCCCGCCGACGGCGAGAGTCGTCAACTTCAACGAGACAATTCACTATGTGACGGTCGAGTTCGGCGACGACACGCCGCGGCGAGACGAAAATCAGTTCATACGAACGGTCCAGGAGGATTCGCGGGTGAAGTACGTCGAACGGAATGGTGTGATGGAGGCGTATCTCGTACCCGACGATCCCCTGTTCGCCGACCAGTACGGCCCTCAGATGATCAACGCGCCCGAGGCCTGGGACACTACGCTCGGGAGCTCGGATGTCACGGTGGCCATCGTTGACTCCGGCATCCAGCACGATCACGAGGACCTTGCGGCCAACTTCGCGGATGAACCGGGACGAGACTTCGTCGACGACGACGCCGACCCCTCCCCAAACGTGCCGGAGTTTGACGTTCACGGCACCCATGTCGCCGGTATCGCGGCAGCAGGCATCAACAACGCCGTGGGCGTGGCGGGCGCTACGACCGCGACGCTGATCGGTGCCCGCGTGCTCGGAGACGACGGCCGCGGGACGTTTGCGGATATCGCTGACGGCATCGTCTGGGCCGCAGACCAGGACGCGGACGTGATCAATCTCTCGCTGGGCAGTATCGGCCGTTCGCGGACCGTGAAGAACGCCGTCGCCTACGCCTACCGGGCAAGGGACTCCCTCGTCGTCGCCGCCGCCGGGAACGAGGGCCGCGAGGGGGTGGGATACCCGGCGGCTCACCAGGAGACTCTGGCGGTGTCGGCGCTGGACGAGACGGGGCGCCTGGCGTGGTTCTCCAGCCACGGGGACCGGGTATCGATTTCGGCACCTGGGGCCGGCGTCCTCTCGACCGTGCCCACCGAGAGCGGTTTCTACGGGGAACTCTCTGGCACATCGATGGCCTCGCCATTCGTCGCCGGGGTCGCCGCACTGACCAAGGCCCAGTACGACATCTCGGCGGAAACGCTTCGAGAACACCTTCGGGCGACCGCGACGGACACCGGTGCCCCGACGGAGTTCCAAGGCGCCGGGCGTGTCGACGCAGCGCAAGCCGTGGGCCAAGAGCCTGGTGAGGTCGGGTGTACGCTCGCTGGGTCGACTTCCGGGGAAGGGAGTCTTGTCGACCAGCAAGCACAGTGCTGGCGCCACACCTGGCTCACGGACTCACCGTGTCGGGTGGTCGTTGACCTCGATGGGGACCCCGGAACGGACTTCGACCTCTACATAAACCTCGCCCGCGAGTTGTGCCCGTTCCCGGGGAACGCCGATCGGTCCTCGGTCACTCTCGACAGCCAGGAACGCATCGTAGTGGACAATCCAGACAACTCCTTGCCTTTGTTGGCGACCGTCGTGGCCTACCACGGCACCGGGAACTACGAGATATCTTTCGCCGAGTTCACAGGCACCCTGGCGCCCCCACCGGATACGCCCACCCCCTCGACGCCGACGGAATCGCCATCCTCGCCAACTGAAACAACCGTGACGCCGACGGAATCGCCGTCCTCGCCAACTGAAACAACCGTGACGCCGACGGAATCGCCGTCCTCACCGACTGAAACAACCGTGACGCCGACAGAGACGAACACGGAAACAGAGGCGCCAACTTCGTCACCGTCGCCGGCGTTGATCCAGACCTTTACTCCAGAATCGTACCGCTAAATGCCCGTCGACAGTCTTGACCGGTTATAACAGCGAGCGTCTGAAACGAAACACCATTTTTCACTCCACTTCAGGAGGGGTGATCCCACCGACAGTGATGTTGATTGCAATGTGGGCGTCGGCCGCCGCAGCCTCGACGTCGTCGCGATCGAAGACCTCGATCGTCGTGCCGTCGTCGGCTTTGTCGTTGAGGACGAGTGCTTTGCGGATCGTGCAGAGATGTGCGCACAGTTCGTCGGCGTCGCGGTACTTCCGCGCCGGGCACTGTTCGCCCGTCTCGCAGACCTTACACTCGCGCTGAGTACGCCGTGGTCGCGATGCAGTGAGACTTCGTGAACGTCGTCGCTGTCTGGGAGCGTAACGAGCCACGTGTCCCAGAGGGCCGCTCGATCAGTGCCGCTTCAGGGTCGGCTCGCGTCCAGCTGGCCGAGCCACTGTCGCGTTTTGCTGCGAAGTCCAGCGGCGTCACGGCCGACACCTCCCTTTATTACGTGCAGGGCACTCATTGCCCTCTTCGAAGCGGCCGCCACAGAAGCCGCAAGCCGGCCTTAATGACCCTGTATCTGCTGGTTCTGACGAATCAGCGTCGCTGCTCAACGGACTCACCCCCCTTCGAGATGGGTTGTTATAAAGAAGTGGCTCCGTGTGTTGATTCTACTTAAGAACGAGTGGGTTGGGGCAGATTTGAACTGCCGGCCTCCTCCATGTCAAGGAGGTGTCATAACCAGACTAGACCACCAACCCGCCTGGCTTTCGCGTTCTACCGCGCTCGTCTGAACGCATTACGTCGTTTCCCGGGGACATAATTGAAGGTTTCGTTTCGGGGATGCCAGACGCAGTCGTTCGGTTTCAGCGTTGACACGCCACCACGGCTCGGTTACCGTCGGAAGCACGACTGCTGGCGGCCCATAGGCGATAGCCGCGATCGGTGACTGACCGAGTGCTCCGACAGTCTTATACCGATGAACGAAGTTGTTCACTACAACACGATCTCGTACATCGGTGACCACGATGACACTCCAAACCTACATCGAACGCGCGACCGAGGGCGACGACCTGACACAGAACGAGGCTCGTGAGGCGGCACGGGCAGTCTTCGAAGACGCCACGGAGGCCCAGATCGGGGCGTTGCTGGCGGCGCTCAGAGGGAAAGGCGAAACAGAGACCGAGATCGCCGGCTTCGCAGAGGGGATGCGCGATGCGGCCCGGACGATCGACCCGGATCGTGGCCCACTCGTCGACACGTGCGGGACCGGCGGCGACGACTACGACACGATCAACGTCTCGACGACCAGCGCAATCGTCGCTGCGGGTGCTGGCGCGGCCGTCGCAAAGCACGGCAACTACTCCGTCTCCTCCTCGTCGGGGAGCGCAGACGTCTTAGAGGTCGCCGGTGCCGACGTCGAGGCCGAACCGCCGGCCGTCGAGTCGGCAATCGAGCGCGACGGAATCGGCTTTATGCTCGCACCGGTGTTCCACCCGGCGATGAAAGCGGTCATCGGCCCGCGCAAGGAACTCGGGATGCGGACGATATTCAACGTCCTCGGACCGCTGACGAACCCCGCCGGGGCAGACGCCCAGGTCGTCGGCGTCTACGACCCTGACCTCGTCCCCGTGCTCGCGCGGGCGCTCTCACATCTGTCGGTCGACAGGGCGCTCGTCGTCCACGGTTCCGGAATGGACGAGATCGCGCTGCACGACGAGACGGTCGTTGCGGAGGTCGACGGCGACCAGATCGAGGAGTACACGCTCACGCCCGAATCCATCGGCCTCGAATCCGCCCCGATCGAGGCCGTCGCCGGGGGCACACCCGAGGAGAACGCTGCGGACCTTCGCGGCATCGTGACTGGTGACGTCACCGGCCCGAAGCGTGACATCATCCTCGCGAACGCCGGTGCGGCGATCTACGTCGCCGGACTCGCCGACAGCATCGAAGACGGCGTTGAAGCGGCGGCGAACGCGATCGACGAGGGTGACGCGACCTCGACCTTCGAGACGCTCTGTGAGCCGATCGACGCCGCGGTGGAGCGCTGAGTAGATGGTCCGGGTGAAAATCTGCGGGATCACGAGCGAGACCGACCTCCGCTCCGTCGAGCGAGCGGGCGCGGACGCCGTCGGCGCAATCGCCGACGTGCCCGTCGAGACTCCACGAGAGGTGTCGCTCGGCGACGCCGAAGCGCTCTTCGCGGCCGCACCGCCGTTTCTCACGACGACGCTCGTCACGATGCCGGAGACCGTCGACGGCGCGATCGAGACGGCGACGCGCGTCGCTCCCGACGTCCTCCAACTTCACGGCGGGTTCGACGCCGACGATCTGCGGGCGATCCGCGAGGCCATCTCGTCTGACGTGGTCGCCGTCGTCGACGCCGAGGACCCGGATCGGGCGCGGGCGGTCGCGCCGGCCGTCGACGCGGTGCTCGTCGACTCGATCGACGACGACGGCGCCGGCGGGACCGGCGAGACCCACGACTGGGTCGCGACCGCCGACGTCGCCGCGACGCTCGACGCGCCGGTGATCCTCGCGGGCGGCCTGACGCCCGAGAACGTCGCCGAGGCGGTCGAGACCGTTCAGCCGTACGCGGTCGATGTCGCAAGCGGCGTCGAGCGCGTCGGCGGGAGTAAAGACCACGACGCCGTCCGCTCGTTCGTCGCGAGCGCGACCGACGCCGCGACGCACCCCGACGACGGCGAGCGGGTGCAGGCAGAGGGGGTGTCGTCGTGAGCGACACCCGAACGGACGGCCAGTCGCGAAACGACGCGAGCGTAACGCTCTCGCAGTCCCGCGAGTCCTTCGTCGCGGACGTCGCGGCCGCAACGGAATCCGAGACCGACGACGGCGAGACGCGTCCCGTCGTCGCCCACGTGACTGCCGAGATGCCGAACGTGACACCGCTGACCGCGTACGCGACGCTCGCCGACCGAAGCGAGTACGGATTCCTCCTAGAGAGTGCCGAGAAGACGCCGTCGAGCGATCCGGCGGGCGCGTTCGCGCCGGATCACGCCACGACGGATCGCCACGCCCGGTTCTCGTTCGTCGGCTACGACCCCGACGCCGTCATCACCGTCGACCCGGACGGGACCGAGATCGAACGGCTGGGCGGACGCGCGGCGCAGTACGTCGAGGCTGGCGGATTCGACGCCGACGACGCCGAAGCGGGGAGCGAAGAGATGGACGTGCTCGACCGCCTTCGGGCGTCGTTCCCGGATCTGCCGCGCGTCGGCTTCCCCGACGAGGAACGCCAACAACTCCGCGGCGGCCTCGTCGGCTTTCTGGCGTACGAGGCCGTCTACGACCTCTGGCTCTCGGAGGTCGGCGTCGAGCGCCCCGAGACCGACACGCCGGACGCGCAGTTCGTCCTCACCTCGAAGACCCTCTCGTTCGATCACGCAGAGTCGTCCGTCTCGCTCGTCCTCACGCCGATCGTCGCGCCCGACGAGGACCCGGAAGCGGTCTACGACGACATCGTCGCCGAGGCGGAAGACGTCGCGGCGACGCTCGCTGACGCCAGCCAGCCCGAGACCGGCGGCTTCGTCCGGACCGGCGGATCTGCCGGGCCGAAAGCCGAATACGAGGCGGCCGTCCGCGATACCAAAGAACACGTCCTCGACGGCGACATCTACCAGGGAGTCATCTCACGAACCCGCGAACTCCGCGGCGAGGTCGACCCGGTCGGCCTCTACGAGGCACTCCGGGAGATCAACCCCTCGCCGTATATGTATCTGCTCCGTCACGACGACCGCCACATCGTCGGCGCGAGCCCCGAGACGCTGGTCTCCGTCCGGGGGGATCGTGTCGTCTCGAATCCCATCGCGGGCACGTGCCCGCGCGGAACGAGTCCTGTCGAGGACCGACGACTCGCCGGCGAGATGCTCGCCGACGGGAAAGAACGCTCCGAGCACACGATGCTCGTCGACCTCGCGCGGAACGACGTGCGCCGCGTCGCCGAACCCGGCAGCGTCCGCGTCGAGGAGTTTATGAACGTGCTGAAGTACAGCCACGTCCAGCACATCGAATCGACTGTGACGGGGACGCTCGCGGGGACGGACAGTCGAAACAGCGAGTACCCGAGCGGGGCCGATGCCTTCGACGCCACGCGGGCGACATTCCCGGCGGGGACGCTGACCGGCGCGCCGAAGGTCCGCGCGATGGAGATCGTCGACGACCTCGAACTGGAACCCAGAGGCGTCTACGGCGGCGGCGTCGGCTACTACTCGTGGTCCGGCGACGCCGACTTCGCGATCGTCATTCGGACGGCGACCGTCGACCGCGAGGGCGACGAAGACGTCATCTCCGTCCGCGCGGGCGCGGGTATCGTCGCCGACAGCGACCCGGAGGCCGAGTACGAGGAGACAGAACAGAAGATGAGCGGCGTCCTCTCGGCGGTCGAGCGAATCGAGACCGACTCGGCGTCAGGCTCTGCCGCCGGAGCGGCCGCCCCAGGAGAGGAGGTGCAGCGATGACGCTTCGACTGCTCGTCGTCGACAACTTCGATTCGTTCACGTACAATCTCGTGGAGTACTTCTCCGAACAGCGGGTCGACGGCGAACCCGTCGACGTGATCGTCCGCAAGAACACCGCCGATATCGACGACCTCCGCGGGCTCGATCCCGACGCGATCGTCATCAGTCCCGGGCCGGGACACCCGAAGAACGAGCGCGACGTGGGCGTCACCACCGAGGTCCTGACGTCGCTCTCGCAGACGATCCCGACGCTCGGCGTCTGTCTCGGTCTCGAAGCGGCCGTCCACGCCTACGGCGGCGAGATCGGTCACGCGCCCGAGCCGATTCACGGGAAGGCCTACCCGGTCGACCACGACGGTCGCGGCGTCTTCGCGGGGCTCGCACAGGGCTTCCAGGCCGGCCGCTACCACTCGCTGGTGGCGACGACCGTCCCCGAGGAGTTCGAGGTGTCCGCGACGACAGCGCACGAGATCACGGACAGCGGTACAGACGATAATGCGGACGACGATGCTGACGGCGAGACCACCACGACGGACCTCGTGATGGGCGTCCGCCACCGCGAGTACCCCATCGAGGCGGTGCAGTTCCACCCCGAATCGGTCCTCACGGGAGTCGGTCACGACGTCGTGCGGAACTTCTTAGACGAGTGCGTCTTCCCCCGGCAGGCCGACGAGGCCCCGACGGTCTGATCGGGGGCCACAGACAGCGAGCGGGCGTCGCGGCAGAACTACAGGACGTTGATGCCGAAGAAAGAGAGCACCAGCAGCGCTCCCACGACTAGCGCGGCGATCGTGACGAGTCGCCACGCGATCTTCAGCGCGATGCGGCCGACAATGATCACGACTGCGATCGCGACGACGACGGCGAGCGCCTGACCGAGCGGTTGCGCCAGCAGGCCACCGAGTTGGAGGGGAGCGATCGACGCGGGTGTGAACACCATACCCCATCGTATCACCAGACGGGGGAATAAGTCTGTGGGGGAGTGCGACGGTTGAAGCTGACGATACCGTCCGGACTGTGGCGAATTGGTACGGAGTCTGATACACTCGACGCTAAGAAGCATTTATACGAGATTCAGTCGGTTGGGGGCTCGCAGTCGGCCGTCCCCCACGGGGGCGGGCTCAGGGCGTGCGACGCCCCCTCGGTTCCGCTGGATAATCGACTGACAGCGCTCGACTCGCAGATTCGTATTTTCACTTCCACTTCGGTCTGCTAACCTTCATACCCCCTCCGCGCATACGATTCCTCGTCACGTCGAACGCGTGGCGCAGCCGGTCAGGGTGTAGGTATAAAATATGATATTTATCACGGTAGAGTCCGGATACCGAAGCCTTAACCGACCTGCCACACTCACAAGTCATCGTTACAAATGCCCAGAACTGAGTCAGTCACCCGATTCGAGATCGCCCGGTGCAACCGCACAGGGCAGGAGGTACAGTAGATGAGCGACCAGTCCGTGAACGCAGGCGAGCTCGAACTGCCCGTCAAGCGTACCGACGGCGACTCGCTCGAAGAGCGGCTCACTGCCAACGCTTACCACAACATTCTGCCGGCGCGCTACCTCCGCAAGGACGCCAACGGCGACCCTATCGAGTCCCAAGAAGATCTCTTCCCGCGCGTCGCGAAGAACGTCGCGCTCGCGGAGGCCGTCTTCGAGGCCGAGCGCCGCGACGTCGACGTTACGGTCACGCCCGACCAGTTGAAGCCCGACCACCCGCGCCGCGACGAACTCGCCGCGGAAGTGTTCGGCAAGGGCGTCGACGCCGACTCCGACGCCGAGACGTCGCTGTCGGTCTACAACGCCAACAAGTTCGCCTACGACACTGTCGTCCCCGAACTCCCCGAGGAGATCAAGGCGGCCGTCGAGACGAAGCGCGAGGAGTTCGAAGAACTGATGGAAGATCTCTCCTTCATGCCGAACTCGCCGACGCTGATGAACGCCGGCGACGAACTCCAGCAGCTCTCGGCGTGTTTCGTCGACTCTCCCGACGACGACATCGACGACATCCATCAGACAGCCAAAGAGGCCGCGCAGGTCTTCCAGAGCGGCGGCGGGATGGGCTATGCCTTCTGGCGGCTCCGCCCCTACGGCGACCCGGTCGGCTCGACCGGCGGCATCGCCTCCGGCCCGATCACGTTTATGCGGACGTACGACCAGCTCTGTGAGACGATCGCGCAGGGCGGCGCGCGACGCGGCGCGCAGATGGGCGTTATGCGGGTCAGCCACCCCGACGTCATCCAGTTCATTCACGCGAAGAACAAGGACGTCTCGCTGGCGCACACGCTGCGACTGAACGACCCCGACGACTTCACCCACAACTCCTTCGCCGACGCGCTCGACGAAGCGCGCGAACTCATCGACGAGGAGGGACGCGTCCCGAAGCACCTCCGGAACGCAGTCGAGGGCCACCTCTCGAACTTCAACATCTCCGTCGGCATCACCGACGACTTCATGGACGCGCTGTTCGAGGGCGAGGAGTTCACGTTCACCAACCCGCGGACGGGTGAACCGCACATCGCCACGGCCGAGACGAAGGAACTGTACGATATGTTCGGCCTGGGCGAGCACGTAGAGGTCGGCGAGGAGCTCTCCGTGCCCGCAGAGAAACTGTGGGACCACATCGTCGACGGCGCCCACGAGAACGGCGAGCCGGGCGTCATCTACCTCGAACGCGTGAACAAACTCCACTCGTTCGACGTCGAGGAGCACCCGGACCACCGCATCCTGGCGACGAACCCCTGCGGCGAGCAGCCGCTGGAGGAGTACGAGGCCTGTAACCTCGGCCACATCAATCTCTCGACGCTCGTCGACTTCGACGCCCCCGACTGGCGCGCCTGGTACGATGCCCACGGCGACGAGTACGACGAGTTCGAAGACGCCGTCGACGCGTTCCTCGAAACCGCCATCGACTGGGAGGAGTTCGACTACCGCATCGACCGCGGGACGCACTTCCTAGAGAACGTCGTCACGATGTCGGACTTCCCCGTTCCGGAGATCGAAGAGAAGGTCCGGGATATGCGGAAGATCGGGCTCGGCGTGATGGGGCTGGCACAGCTGTACATTCAGCTCGGCATCCAGTACGGCACCGAGGCGGGCAACGAGGTCGCTCGCCAACTGATGACCCACATCAACCACGAGTCCAAGTGGACCAGCCACGAACTCGCGAAGGACCGCGGCACCTTCGCCGACTGGGAGGACTCGAAGTACGCCGACCCGACCGAGTATCGCGACTGGTTCGAGCACTACGTCGGCCTCGACGCCGACGAGTGGGAAGACGGCTTCCCGATCCGGAACCACAACACGACCACGGTGGCCCCGACCGGCACCACCTCGATGGTCGGCAACACGACGGGCGGGATCGAGCCGATCTACAACGTCGCCTACTACAAGAACGTCTCCGACGACGTGCAGGGCGACGAGATGCTCGTCGAGTTCGACGACTACTTCCTCCGGACGCTGGAGGCCAACGACATCGACGTCGACGCCGTCAAGCAGGAGGCCCAGACCCAGATGGCCGAAAACGAGTTCGACGGCGTCTCCTCGCTGTCGACGGTTCCGGACGCGATTTCGGAACTGTTCGTCGTCACCGGCGACCTCTCTGGCAAGCAGCACGCCGCCGTGCAGTGTGCGACCCAGGAAGGCGTCGACTCCGCCATCTCGAAGACCTGTAACTTCCCGAACTCCGCCAGCAAAGAGGATATGGACGAGGTCTACCGCTACATCTACCGCAACGGCGGGAAGGGCGTGACCGTCTACCGCGACGGCACGCGCTCGAAGCAAGTCCTCACCACGCGCGCGCAGAACACTGACTTCGCCGACGAGAGCGAGGCCGCGGAGACGCTCGTCGAGCAGATCGAAGACGTCTTCGGCGGCATCGACGGCTTCCTCGAGAACGACGAGGTCCAGGCGGCGCTCGACCGGGAGGTCGAACGGCTGCTGTCGGCCGCCGACGGCGAGACCGACCTCGGCAAGAAGCGCCCGCGCCCCGACGTCCTCCACGGCGTCACCCAGCGCATCGACACGGGCTACGGAAAGCTCTACGTCAACATCAACGAGGACGACCAGGGCAAGCCCTTCGAGCTCTTCGCGAACATCGGCAACTCCGGCGGCTTCACCGCCTCCTTCACCGAGGCGCTCGCGAAGACCGTCTCGACGGCGCTGCGTTCGGGCGTCGACCCGAGCGAGATCGCGAGCGAACTGCAGGGCATCCGCAGCCCGAAGGTCGCCTGGGACAAAGGCGAACAGATCAACTCCATCCCGGACGCGATCGGCACGGCGATGCGACGCTACCTCGACGGCGAGATCGACAAGGGCTACCCCCAGCAGCAGAACCTGACAGAGGTCTCAGAGCAGACCGAAAACGCGAGCGTCTCGCCGGGTCGTGAGACCGACGGCGGCGCGGCAGTGGACGTCGAGGACGTCGACGTCGGCGACAGCGTGGACCTCGCGGGCGGCTCCGGACCCGCTGGCGACTCTGATGCGACCGACGACCTGCTCGCGGCCGGCGAGAGCCCCGAGTGCCCCGAGTGTGGCAGTATGTCGCTGTACTACTCCGAAGGCTGCAAGACCTGCGAGGCCTGCGGCTGGTCGGAGTGCTGATACGGTCGGACATATAGTAGCGTTTGCAAGTCTTCACGCGCCTGATCGCCCGACAGCGTGTGATCGGGTGCGCAATCAGTTGTAAACGCTACTATAGCTACGAGAAGATGCTCGGCACCCCTGGGGTGCCGCACTGCTTCACAGAAAAAATCAAGGCGGATGCCCCGAGGCTTGACCGCGGGGAGGAAGCCGACAACCGAGGACACAAACCACGCTACAAAGGCAGGCCGACTTCCAACTAATAAATAACCACAGCCAAATATGTGAAACACAGTGGAATACCGTCGCACCGCCGTCATCAAACTCGACATTCCTGAAGGAGCCGACCTGCTCCTCCGCGAGACTGTCGAGCAGTTCAAACACTGCGCCAACACCGCAAGCGAGTGGTGCTGGCACGGGCGTCGCCAGATTCCAGAGGAATCTGGCTGCCAACCAGAAACATCTCGCGTATCTGGTGACGACGACGGATACCACGTCACATCCAAAGCCAAAGCCGAACGCGCTCTGTACGACCAACTCCGCGACGAAACCGACCTCACCGCCAACCTCGTCCAGAAAGGCATTCGTCGGGCTGTTGAAGCAGTCAAAAGTGGAGTCGAACGCCTCAAGCGTGGAGAGACCACGTCACGACCCCACTTCTCAGCGGACAGCGCGGTGTACGACAAGCGCAGTGCGACGTTCCACCGCGACCACGTATCCCTCTCCACCGTAGACGGGCGCGTTGAGTGCGACTACATCCTCCCCGACAACTCGGAGAACCCCCCGAGGAAGTACGTCTCCGACGAGGACTTTGAGTTCAGGATGGCGCACTTGCAGCACCGCGACGGAGACTGGTACTTGCACGCCTCGATGAGAAAGGTCGAAGCAGACGACGAACCTGAATCCGAGTCCAAGCACAGAACAGTCCTTGGTGTGGATTTGGGCGTCAACAACATCGCCGTCGCTTCGACCGGGCGGCTCTGGTCGGCAGACGAGTTTAACCACTGGCGTCGAGAGTACGAGAAACGTCGTGGGTCGCTTCAACAGTGTGGCTCTCGCCACGCTCACGAGAACATCGAATCAGTGGGTCGCAAAGAGACGGGGCGTTTCGAGATATTCCTACACTCGGTGGCAAACGAACTCATCGAGGAGGCCGTCGAACACGACTGCTCACACATCGTGTTCGAGGACTTGACCCATATTCGGGAGAACATCTTGAAGGCGACGTGGCAACACGTCTGGGCCTTTCGACGCCTCTACGAGTACGTTGAGTACAAGGCCGAGGAGTACGGCGTGGAGGTCGTGCAGGTTGACCCTCGGAACACTTCCAAGCGGTGTTCGACGTGTGGGTTTACCCACAGCGACAATCGGTCTGGTGAAGCGTTCTGTTGTCAGAAGTGCGGGTACGAGAACCACGCTGACTACAACGCTTCGAAGAACATCGGTTTGCAGTATCTCCGTCGTCGGCAAAACGCAAACGACGGAGGCGCACCCGTAGATGTGCGCTTGAATCGCGGGACGCTGAACGTGAACGGCGAATATTCACCTACTGCTCTCAGCAGTTAGAACGGGAGTCCACGCGAAAGCCTCGGGGCTTGACCCCGAGGTAATTTACGGACGTATTCGGCAGTATGAACCAGTCGGCTGATTGATTCGGTCGGCTGACCGCAGCCTCTTTCGCGCTCGGGTTCCGCGCCGGCGCGACGTGCGACAACGCGAATCTTCTTGTCGACTGCGACCCCCGACTGTGACGTGAGCGACGCGAACGAACCGACTTCGGCCAGCGGACAGAGCGACGCGCCCGTCGAGGACGCCCCCGCGGACGGCGTCGAAACGCCGCCAGGTCGCCCCTGTCCGATCTGCGAGCGACCGATGGCACATCGCCACTGCAAGTACGTCTGTCCGGAGCACGGAGTCGTCTACGACTGTAGCGATACATTCTGGTAATCTGATACCGTGATTTCGGAACCGTCGAAAACGGGTATATGAGTCTATTGGCCGTTTTTTTTGCTTCGAGTTCGATTTGGTTTCAAATCGGCACGAAGCGTTATATGAAGCCAGTCCGTAATATGAACGACAGATGCGTGGTCGGACGGCACGACGACGGGACGCCCTGAAACGTGGTACCTAACGATGGTCAAACAAGAACAGATCCGACAGAGCAAGGAAATCCAGCGGCGAACCGGGAAGACCTTCCACCTCGCGACTCGGGTCCTCCCCGAGCGCGTCCGACACGAGACGTACGTGTTGTACGCGTTCTTCCGGGTCGCAGACGAAGTCGTCGACGCCGTCGACACCGCTCCGCCGGAGGAGCAGCGACGGCGACTCGAAGAGTTGCGGCGGCAGGCGCTCGGAGAGGAGGACGCAGACGACCCCGTGTTGACCGCGTTCGCAGAACTCCGCGAGACACACAACATCCCCGCGTCCGACGTCGACGTCTTCATCGACGCGATGCTCTCGGACATCGACACCGACCGCTACGAGACGTACGAGGAACTGGAGGCGTACATGGACGGCTCTGCGGCCGCCGTCGGTCGGATGATGACCCAGATTATGGAGACGCCGCAGGCCGAGCAGGCCCTCCCGCACGCCACGGCGCTCGGTGAGGCGTTCCAGTTGTCGAACTTCCTCCGCGACGTCCGCGAGGACGTCGTCGAGCGCGACCGGATCTACCTTCCCCAGGAGACGCTCCGAAAACACGGCGTCACCGAAGAACAGATACTGAACTTCGAGTTCGACGAGAACTTCCAGGCCGCGATGCGCGAAGAACTACAGCGAGCGGAAGCCCTCTACCGCGAGGGCGTCGAGGGGATCAAGTATCTCCCCGAGGACTGCCAGTTCGCCGTCCTCCTGGCCGCGGTCCTCTACGCCGACCACCACCACGAGATTCGCACTCGCGACTGCGACGTCCTCTCGACGACGCCGTCGCTGTCGACGTCCAGAAAGCTGTACTTACTGGCGAAGACGCGCCTGTACTGGGCGCTCGAACGCGACCCGGTCGCGGTGTTCCGCCGCGTCAGCGTCGTGCCGTACCCCGACGAGAGCGAGACGACGCGGGATTCGGGCCATTCGGGGCCGTCGCCGGGCCGGACGACCGGTTCGGGTGCGTCAAGATGGACGGGCGGGCGAGTCTCGGGATGGCTCCGCAGTTTCACGCGGAGCGAATAGGGGCGTTCAGTCCGTCCGATTCGTTCTCATTGGGATTATCGTACGTCCGCATAGATGTCTCGCCGGACGGTACGGTGAGAATCTCCGAACAGTTACGATAATCCCTATCAGCGCTTCGACGTCGACTCCTGTTTTTGCGTCGACTCCTGGCTCCGCGTCGACGTCTGACTCTGGATCCACGGCAGACCGCGGGTCGGCACGTCGAACCGGTCGGCCCGGAGGAGGCCGAGTCCGAACAGCGCCGCCAGCGCGACCGGGATCCAGTTCCCGAACCACGCGTTGATGCCGCCCCAGAGGATGACAAAGGAGACGAGGTCGTCGAGCAGAAATTCGCAGTCTTCCAGTCGCGCGCGCAGCGCGTGACGGTCGTACCCCCAGTCGAGCGCGACGACAGCGACTGTCGCCGAGAGGACCCACCCGGCGTAGTTCGACAGCGGGACGCCGTAGAACGCCCCGCCGTTCGGGTACACCCAGAAACCGAGCGCGACAGCGCCAGGATCGAGGACGAGATCCATCGTGAGGACGGCCGCGATCACGGCGAGGAGACGCGTCGCCGCGTGGGCGGCGCGGTCGCCCAGCAAGAGGAGACAGAGGAGATACGAGTTCATCACAAGCGGGATGAAGAAGATGGGCAGGCCGAGGGGCACGCCCGCGACGACCGGCCCGAGGTCGACGCCGTAGAAGAACTCGCCGTAGGGGAGGCCGGTCTGGACCCCAACGAACTCGATGACGTAGGCGTACAGCGTCAGCGCGCCGACGCCGACGGCCGCCCGACGGTCAGTGATCGAGAGGACGCCGACGACGAGCGGCGAGCGCATCACGGCCGTGCCGATGAAGATCAACAGCCCGTTGAACGCCAGCGGCGCGGGCAGGAGTCCCTCGGCGCTCGCGAGGAGGAGCACGATCCCGTTCAGCGGGAAGAACACCGAGATCGTAAAGCGGTTCTCGCGCACGAGACGCTCCAGCCGCGACTCCCACTCCGCACGCGTCTGCGGCAGTTGCTCCGTGAGCGTCGCGAGCGACGAGCGAGCGTCCGGATCAGGCATTGACGAGCCTCCAGAGCGCCCCGAGCGTCAGCAGCGTCCCGACGGCCGTGTTGAGCATCGGATACCACCAGTACGCGCGGTCGACGTCGACGTCAGACCGGTAGACTGCGAGGATCAAGAGGGGGTACGCCCCGAGCAAGAGGCCGATCCGGACGTCGACGAGGCCGAAGACGACCGCCGCGGCGAGCCAACAGCAGAGGCAGTACGCGAAGGTGCGCCGCTCGCCGAGAAACGTCGCCGTCGTCCGGATCCCGGCCTCCCTGTCGGGGTCGATGTCGGGGATGGCCGAGAAGGTGTGCATCCCCATCGCCCAGAGCCACGCGCCCGCGACCGCGGCGAGCGGCGGATGTGCGCCCGCGACAGCGGCGTACGCGGCCGCACCCGGAAGGACGTACAGACCGTTCGAGACCGAATCGAGAAACGGCGTCGTCTTGAATCGCAGCGGCGGCGCGGAGTACTGAAAGCCGAGGAGGAAGAACCCGGCGAGATACGGCCACGCCCGCGGGGACGTGAGGAGGAACGTCACCGCCCCCAGAAGCGTCGAGAGCGCGATGACAGCTGCGACGGCCGAGTCGCCGCTCCACCGGGCCTCCCGCTCGTCCTTCTTCGGGTTCGCGACGTCGACGTCGACGTCGAAGACGTCGTTGACGCCGTAGAGGAAGACGTTCGCCGGGAGCAGGAAGTACGCGAAGAGGCCGACGCTCACCGCCGTGAACAGGTCGCCAGTCGTGTCGGCTCCGAACGCGACGCCGACGACGACGGGGCCGGCGAGGTAGAACCAAAAGCGCGGACGCGACAGCGTCAGCAGATACCGCAGGCGGCCAGACATCCTCAGCCCGCCCGTTCGGCCATCGCCTCGGCTGTGAGCTCGCCGCTGATTAGACACATCGGCACGCCGATGCCGGGCGTCGTGAACGATCCCGTGAAGAAGAGCCCGTCGACCGCCTCGGAGTGGTGCGGCGGGCGGAACAGCGCGGTCTGCCGAAGCGTGTGAGCGAGGCCGAGGGCGGTTCCTTTCGTGCTGTTGTAGCGGTTCGTGAAGTCGTTCACACAGAAGGACTTCTCGAAGACGATCCGGTCTCGGAGGGCGACGCCGGTGTTTGCCTCGATGTCGTCCAACACGAGATCGCGGAACTCCGCGCGCATCTCGGGGGTGTCTTCGAGTCCCGCGGCGATCGGGACGAGTGCGAACAGGTTCGAGTGTCCCTCGGGCGCGACGGTGTCGTCGGTCTCGGAGGGGACACAGAGGTAATAGGCGGGGTCTTCGGGCCACGCCGGGTCGTCGAAGATGCGCTCGAAGTGCTCGTCCCAGTCGGTCGGGAGCACGAGCGTGTGGTGTTCGAGCGGGTCGACGTCGCCCTCGACGCCGAGATAGAGCAGGAACGCCGAGGGGGCGTACGTCCGCGACTCCCAGTAGTCCTCGTCGTACTGCCGTTTTTCCGGCGGGAGAAGCTCCATCTCGGTGTGCCGGTAGTCGGCGTCGCTGACGACGTAGTCGGCGTAGAACTCCCGGCCGTCCTCGGTCCGGGTGACGAACGCGCCCTCGCGGCCACGGATCTCTGCGACCGGGCTGTCGGTGTGGAAGTCGACGCCGAGTTCCTCGCCGAGCGCGACGATACCGTCGACGACGCCCCCGAGTCCGTTCTCGGGGTAGTAGACGCCCATATTGAAATCGACGTGGCTCATCAGATTGTAGAGCGCCGGCGTGTTGTTCGGCGCGCCGCCGAGGAACACCAGCGTGTACTGCATAATCTGCTGGAGTTTGGGGTGATCGAAGTACTTCTCGACGTGATCCTGCATCGAGCCGATGAGCGAGAGGCCGCGGGCATTCTTGAAGACGTTCCAGTCGATGAAGTCCCGGAGCGAGGAGCGATCCTCGTAGACGAAGTGCTCCATCCCGACCTCGTAGTTCTTCTTCGACTTCTGGAGGTACTCGTCGAAGCGGTCGCCCGCGCCGGGTTCGTAGGACTCGAACGTCTGTCGGTTCTGTTCGAGGTCCGGCACCATATCGACGCGGTCGCCGTCTTTGAAGAAGATCCGGTAGTGCGGGTCGAGCCGCGTGAGATCGTAGTAATCGGCGGGCTCGTGATCGAAGTGCTCGAAGAAGCGCTCGAACACGTCCGGCATCAGATACCACGACGGCCCCATATCGAAGCGAAAGCCGTCGACTTCCAGGCGGCTCGCGCGGCCACCGAGTTGCCCGTTCTTCTCCAGTAGCGTCACGTCGGCACCGGCACCGGCCAGATAGCAAGCGGTCGAGAGGCCGCCAAATCCGCCCCCGACGACGACGACGTCCGCGCCGTCGAGTGAGCGGAGCTCCGAGAGGGAGTCCATAGGGTCGACTTAGAGCGTGGAAAGTATAAATCGAATGACCGTGTGACGCCGTCGTCGCGCGTTTGTCGCGGGTCGCGTGGCGAGACCGTCGCCAAGCGGCGAGTATCTTTACCTGCGATCGGCGCCACATCGATATATGGACCTCACCGACGCGACAGTTCTCGTCACCGGTGCCAGTCGCGGCATCGGACGCGCGTTGCTCGCGGCGTTCGCCGCGGAGGGAGCGGCGGTCGTCGGGTGTGCGCGCGACGCCGACGCGCTCGACGACGCTATCGCCGACGCGAGAGAGGCGGCCAGTACGGCCAGCGAGAACGGGTCGGCCAGTACCGCCACCGTCGAAGGCGTCCGTGCCGACGTTCGCGAGGAGTCCGACATCGCACACCTCGTCGACGTCGCGGACGACACCGGCGGACGAGACGGCATCGACGTGGTCGTCGCCAACGCGGGCGTCAAACACGCCGCGTCCGGCGAGGCACCGATCCACGAGGAGCCGTACGACCGCTTCGACGACACCATCCGAACGAATCTCCGCGGCGTCTTCGCCACGGCGAAGGAAGCGCTCGATCAAATGTCGAGCGAGGGGCGGTTCCTCGTCCCGTCGGGGGCTATCGCCGTCGACTACGACCCCGGAATGGGTGCGTATGCCGTCTCCAAGGGCGCAGTCGAGTCGTTAGTCCGGCAGTTGGCCGTCGACGTCGAGCAGACCGCGACGATCGTCGACCCCGGCCTCGTCGACACCGACCTGAGCGCGCCGGGTGGCCGTGACCCCACCGAGGTCGCCCAGATGTTCGTCTGGGCCGCGACCGAGGCGACGCCGGCGGAGATCGACGGCGAGCGCGTCGATCTGAAGACCTGGATGCGGGCAACTCGCTCGCGATAGCGTTCTGCGCTCGATCGCCAGTCACCGATTCTGCGAGTCGAACCGTACACCCAGTCCCATTTTATTAAATACGTTTTCTATGTTATCAACGTGAGTGTTATTAACCAAAACGGTCGGATTCATATTATGGGACGATTCTCTCGGGTGGGGCTTCTGGCGACGCTCGTGCTCGCCGCGCTGTCTGTACTGGCTGTCGCGGTCGGCACGACGGGGAGCGGAAAGCTCGTCGGCATCTCCTGGGTCGCGTTCTTCGCGATGGCGCTTGCGGCACCGCTGGGCGTGCGGACGAAAGACGGCAGTGCGGGCGTGCTCGTGTGGGGCTACGGGCTCGCCGCGGGCGCGATGGTGACGAGCGCCGCAGTGTTCCTGGTGCCGCAGGCGATCGGACAACACCCACAGTGGGGTGGTTTCGGCGTCGCGTTCGGCCTGCTGGCCGGGTTCGGGTCGCACACGATCGGGCACCGACTGGCGCATATGGATCTCCCGATGGACCGGACCGTCGCAGAACTGACCGCCCACGCCTTCTCGGCCGGCGCGATCATCGGGATCATCTACGGAAATATGCCGGAACTCGGCCCGCTGCTCGGCCTGTCGATCGTCTCGCACAAGGGGCCTGCCGGCTACGCGGCCGCCAGACGGCTCGTGAGCGCCGACCGCGACGCCTCGGTGTTGCTGCTTCCCGCGACGGGCGTCGGTATCGCCGGTATCGCCTCCTCGATGATCGCGCTTCCCGCCGCCGGTGCGATCCGCGGCCTCGTCTTCGGATTCGCCGCCGGCGTCTTCCTCCACGTCGCGATGGACTTCCTCCCGCGGTGTGAGATCGGCAGCGAGATCCACGACCTGCTGTCGGTCACGGGCGACGCACACGCGCTCCTGGACCGCCTCCGAATCCACGCGGTCGCCTCCACGTCGCTCGGCGGTCTCGCCGTGCTTCTCGCGTGGCTCGTGATCGCCTGAGCGTCGCGCTTTCCTGCTGATTCGGCTCGCGCGTCGGGCCGTCCCGCCAGCCATCCGCACCGGTACTTAAAAACCGGACGCTTGCAATTGTTGTGAGCGTATGCGTACCGAGACGACGCGGGTGCCGATCGCCGCCGGGCGTCGGCAGGGCCGTTCGGGCGGCGACCCGCGACGACGTCAGTTGCGCGCAGGATCGAATCGACCCCCGCCGACGCAGCGGTGGCGACCGAACGGACGCAGACGACGAGGCAATGAGTAGTCACAAAGAGCGGTCACCCGAGGCCCAACTCGGTCTGCTCGACGCCACGATGATCGGGATGGGTGCGATGATCGGCGCAGGCATCTTCGTCCTGACCGGGCTGGCAGCCGAAATCGCGGGACCGGCCGCACTCCTCGTCTTCATCCTCAACGGCGTCGTCACGGCATTCACGGGACTCTCGTACGCCGAACTGGCGAGTGCGATCCCGAAGAGCGGCGGCGGCTACGCGTTCGTCAAGGAGACGTTCAAATCGCTCCCGTCGTTCCTGATGGGGTGGATGCTCTGGTTCGCGTATATGATCGCGGGCGCCCTGTACGCGCTCGGGTTCGCGCCCAACTTCCTGGAACTGCTGCACGTGTACGGTATCGTCCCGCCGCCGGGTGAGGTCGGGGCACTCGCCCTCCCAGTCATCGATATGGCTCTCCCGATCGGCTTCGTGCTGGCGTTCACGGCAGTCGTCCTGTTCGTAGTGCTTAACGCCGTCTCGACGGCCGCCAGCGGGAGCGTCGAGACGATCTTCACCGCGACGAAGGTCACGATACTCGTCGTCTTCGTCGCGTTCGGCGCGACCTCGCCGATGTTTTCGGGAGCGGAGTTTCAGCCGCTCTTTCCGGAGGCTGGGGGCGCGTTCGCCATCCTGCCGGCGATGGGGCTGACGTTCATCGCCTTCGAGGGGTACGACCTCATCACGACCGTCACCGAGGAAGTCAAAAACCCCAGAGAGAACATCCCCAAAGCGATCTTCCTCAGCCTGGCCGCGACCGTGCTAGTCTATATGGCCGTGGTCGCGGTCGCGATCGGAACGCTCGGTGCGCAAGGGCTCGCTGAAGCCGGCGAGGCAGGCATCGCCGCAGCGGCGACGGAGTTTATGCCGACCGGCCTGCCGATCATCAAAAACGGCGGCGCGATCATCGTCTTCGGGGCCGTGTTCTCGACGCTGACGGCGCTGAACGCGGTCGTGATCGCCTCCTCGCGAGTCGCGTTCTCGATGGGTCGCGAGGGGCAACTGCTGCCGTCCTTCGGACAGTTGCACCACCGGTACGGGACGCCGTTCGTCGCCATCGTCGCGAGTGCGGTGGTGATGCTCGCGTCCGTCGCGCTGCCGACCAAGAGCGCCGGCAATATGTCTAGTCTGTTCTTCCTGCTCTCGTTCGTCGTCGTCAACGGGGCCGTGATCAAACTACGACGGGAACGCCCCGATATGAATCGCCCCTACGAACTCCCCTACTACCCGATCCCGCCACTGTTGGGGATCGGATTGAATCTGATCCTGACCGGGGTTCTGGTGGTTTATCTCGTCCGGACCGATCCGCTCGCGCTGCTTCTCAGCGTGGGCTGGATCGTGCTCGGCGCTATCGCGTACTACGGACTCAAGTGGTATCGAGCGCGTCAGGAGGCTGACGCCGAGCGATCGCCGATTGCGGAGCCGACTACGGAGGACGACTAACTATGACAAGCAAACGTAACATCGTCATCGCGGGCGGCGGGCGCGTCGGGTTCCAGACCGCAAAGTTGCTCGCTAACCGCGATCACGACGTATCGATCATCGAACCGGACCAGACTGTCGTCGACGCCATCGCCGACGAGTGGGTGGCGACGGTCATTCGAGGCGATGCGACCGATCCCGACATCCTCGCGCAGGCGGACCTTTCGGAGGCCGACGCCATCGCCGCACTCACCGGCGACTCGGGACTCAACCTCGCCATCTGTATGGTGGCCCAAGAGCTCGCACCAGAGGTCCGAACAGTGACGCGCATCGAGGACGCCTCGGGCGAGGCCTACCTGCAGTTCGTCGACGCCGTCGTCTTCCCCGAACACGCCGGCGCGCGGACGGCCGCCAACGAGATCATCGGGAGCGACGTGCAGACGCTCGCCGACGTGACTGGCTCGCTCGACGTGATGCAGATCCGCGTCGAGGAGGGCGCGCCGGCCGCCGGCAAGACGTTGTCCGAAGTCCGCTTCCCCGCGGGGACGCTCGTGGTCTCCGGCGACGAAGGTGAGCGCATCGCCCGCCCGGACACGACGCTTGAACCCGGCAAGCGCTACGTCGTCGCCGTCGAACCCGACGTCGTCGACGAAGTGATGAATCTCCTGCGCGGATAGCGGCGGGAGTCTCTGCGGGCCGCAGTCAGGACTCGCAGATTCGGGCAAAATTGGGTGATCGATCGGATCCCGCGTGGGATCCGACGGACTGTGTCTGTATCTGCCCGGGAACTGACTGTACACTCGGTTGCTAACCAAATTCTGTACTAATCAGATATTCGTATAATTGCCCCCGGAATTTTGAAAACGAATACAGAAGTGTTATCCGTATACCGGCCATTCGTCTATTTGCAATGGCAAACGGTACGGTTGACTTCTTCAACGACACGGGCGGTTACGGTTTCATCGAGACAGAGGACGCTGACGAGGACGTGTTCTTCCACATGGAAGACGTCGGCGGCGAGGATCTCACCGAAGGTACGGAAATCGAATTCGAGATCGAACAGGCCCCCAAGGGCCCCCGCGCGACGAACGTCGTCCGCGTCTAATCCGGTTCTAGCTGTCGCCGTCCAGCGGTAACGAGGGCGACGCACGATCCGCGATTTTCCGAAGAACTACACCCGATAGCTCCAGTGCTGGAGTGACCGACTGAAAGACGTTCGAGCCGCTGGCTCGGCAGTCGAGACCGACGCCTCACAGAAATGACGGCAAGTAGTCACGACAACCGATAGTATATTGGCGTTCTAACCAGTCGGTGCCGACGATGAGCGTAAGTGTCTCAAACACGATTCAGGGGATGGCCAACCGAGCGAACCCGGTCTTCGGGGCGGGGGCCGTCGTCGTCCCGCTCGCGGTCTTCGTCGCGGCGGTACTGTTCGGAACGACACAGCAGTTGACGTACGTTCACGTGATGGCGGGCGTGCTCTGGACGGGCATCGACCTGTTTATGGCGATGATCCTCGGTCCCGTTTTGGGGGGTCTCGACATCGACACCCGGGCGGCGGTCTTCCAGCGATTCACGCCGAAGATGACGTTCCTGATGCCGACGCTCGCGTTCACGACGATCGTCGGCGGGATGGTTCTGGCGGGCGAGATGGGACTGCTCCCCGGTCTCGCCGCGTGGGGCGGCATCTTCTCTATCGCCGCGATGGGGCCGGCGCTGTTGGCCATCGGCTCTCAGTTTGACGCCTTCACCGACTGGCGCTGGCTGGCGCTCTTCGTCGTCATCGTCGGCGGCGGCGCCGCCTCCCTGGTAGCGAACCTCGGGACGTTCGCGATGCCGAGTACGGCGATTCTGGCCGCGCTGGCCATCGTCAGCGTGCTCACGATCCTCGGGTTCGGCGTGATCCTCCCCGGTGAAGCGCGGATGTACTTAGAGATGACCTCCGAAAATCCGAACGCCGACCTCATCGGCGCCATCGGAATGCGGAACGCGAAGCTGGCCGGGATTCAGGGTGTTCTCCAACTCAGCATCGTCGCCGTGATGGTGTACATCCGCTGGGGCGGATTCGGGTTCTGATTCGGGCGGTCATAGGGACTATCGTAAGTCTCCATAGATTTCTCGCCGGACGATACGGCGAGAATCTCCGAACGGTTACGATAATCCCTATCAGTCCGCCGCGGCCGCAGGCGGCGTCGTGTCCGACGTATTTTCCGACGCGTTCGCGCGAACGCGCACGTAGCGCTGTCCGACCATCCCGTCGAGCAGGCTGTCGACCGGGGCTCGGTCGTCTCTGAGCACGGGCACGTCGTCGGTCGGTTCGTCCCGCCGGTAGGAGGCGAGTTCGGGCGCGAGATCGACGCCGATGTCACGGCGCTCGTTCCGTGCCTGGAGCTCCTCGCGCGTGACGAGTGAGTCCGACTTGGTCGCCACCATCTCGATGTTCTGGACGACCGGACCGCCCGCGGTCGGGAAACTGTAGACGTGCGGGAAGACTTGCTGCATCGTCTTGTACTCAGCGCGGTAGAACTCTGAGGCCGGACCGCTGGGCGCGGAGATGAGGTTCGCGAGGAGGACGCCGTCCTCGTCGAGTCGGTCCGACGCGAGGCGCATAAACTCGACCGTCGTCAGTTGAAACGGCACCGAGTCCTTCCGGTAGGCGTCGAGGACGATCAGGTCGTAGGTGCGGTTCGTTTCTTCGAGGAACTGCCGGCCACCGCCGGTGTGGACGTTCATCCGCGGCGAGTCGGGGATGCCGAAGTACCGATCGGCGGCGTCGACGACGGCAGGATCCAGTTCGACGACATCGACGGTCACGTTCGGATACGTCTCGTGAAAGATCCGCGGGCCCGTGAACCCGCCGCCGCCGACGAACAGCACGCGGTCAACGTCGTCGGTGAGCAAAAGCGGCGCGTGGAAGTACCGGGTGTAATCGAAGACGTGTCGCGTCGGGTCGTCGAGGTCCATCGCGCTGTGGGGTTGGCCGTCGAGATAGAGCGTCCGCGTGTCGCCGCGGTCGACGACGCGGAGTTCCTGATAGGGGGTCTGGGTGCTGTAGACGGCGTCGCCGGCGACGCTCGGACCGACGCCACCGGTCGCGGCCGCCGCGACGAGTGCGAGCGCGACGACCCCGACGCGGAGGCCGGACGTGCCAGTGAGTCCGGGCGCGGCGACGACGACCGCGGCGACGACGGCCGAGAGTCCCAACACGAGGCCGATCTGCGGCACCGAGAGCAGCGGCACGAGGAGATACGTCGTCGCGAACGCGCCGACGATGCTCCCGACGGTACCGACGGCGTAGACGTGGCCCGCGGTCGCGCCGACGTCGCCGCCTGCCAGTTCCGCGGCGTAGGGGCTCACGTATCCCAAGAGATACGTCGGCGGTCCGAAGAGGAGCGTGATCGCCGGGAGCGACGCGAACTCGCTGGGAAGCGGGAGGACGCCGGTGGACCGGACGACGAGGTCGCCGAGCAAGACCACGCCGGCGACGTAGAGTGCCGTCACGAGGAAGACGGCGACCAGCCGCGAGTGAGAGGCGTTCGTCGCCGCGCGCTTCCCGCCGCGGTGGTAGCCCAGACTGAGCGCCGCGAGGAAGACGCCGATGATCCCACCCCAGGTGTAGATGCTGTTGCCGAACTCGGGCGCGAGGATCCGCCCCGCCAGAATCTCCAGCCCCATACTCGTCACGCCGGAGACGAAGACGGCCGTTTCGGGCCGCGTCGGCAGTCGCTCTGGGTATAACCGCGATTCCATCACCTCTATGAATGGACGGGGGCGCCTTCAACGCCGCGGCTGTTCCCGTCTCGGGGCTCACTCGGGCCGCCCCGAGCGCACCGGGGCAACGGCAGCCCGAACCCCACAATAGTTCCGGTTCGTGCGGAACGAGAAAGGAGGATATAGGGTGCCGCAGATGATACCTCCGATAGAGCCATATGTTCGAGCGAATCTTGCTGCCGACGGACGGGACTGAGTCGATGGACGCGGTCGTCGAGACCGCAGCCGACATCGCCGGGCGACGCGACGCCGAGGTGTACATTCTCTACGTCATCGACGACCGCGCGTTCCTGACGCTCCAAGACGATATGAAGACCGACGTGCTCGTGGAGTTAGAAGGCGAAGGCGAGGCGGCGACCGACCGCGCGGCGACCCGGCTCCACGAGGCGGGGATCGAGGTCACGACCGCGATCCGGCAGGGCGACCCCGCCGACGAGATTCTGGCGTACGCCGACGAAGTCGACGCGGATCTCATCACGATGGGCACCCGCCGCGGCGACTACACGAACAATCTGATGGGAAGCGTCTCCCAGAATGTCGTCGCGCGGTCGGCGGTCCCCGTCCTGACGACGAACCTCGCCGCCGACGAGTGATACTGTCGGACAGAACTCTGTGAAGCGTATCGGCATCCCGTAGGTGCCAATATCATTCACGCACTGCTGTCCGACAGTATGGACCCTCGCGCCGCGGGTTACTCCTCGGGGTCGAAATCGAGTGCGGCCGAGTTGATGCAGTAACGCTTGCCGGTCGGCTCCGGGCCGTCCTCGAAGACGTGCCCCAGGTGGCCGCCGCAGTTGCGACACAGCACCTCGACGCGACGCATCCCGTGTCGCGTGTCCGTTCGCGTCTCGATCGCGCCCTCGGCGGCTTCGAAGAACGCCGGCCAGCCAGAGCCGGAGTGATACTTGGTCTCGCTATCGAAGAGGGCGGCGCCACAGCCAGCACAGCGGTACGTCCCGTCGTCGTCGCGGTCGAGATACTCGCCGCTGAATTTCGGTTCGGTCCCGCGCTCGCGCAGAATCTCGTACTCTTCGTCCGTGAGACGGTCGCGCCACTCGGCGTCCGATTCCGGGAGGTCGTCGGTTGCGTCGTTCGCCATACCAACGGTTGGGACCCGAGCGTCAAGAACTTCGCCCCGTGGACGCCCGGCGGCCTTCCCCGCGATCACTCCTCGTCGCGTCGGAGAAGCGAGGGGAATTTGAGCCGTTCGAGATCGCCCGCGTCGAAGCCGTCGAGCAGGGGCGGCCGATCGACCGCGTCGGGAATCTCCGCCGGGCGGTCCTCGACCGTCAGCGACTCCGGCGGCGGCGACGGCGACTCCGCGCTCTCGATGAGCGCCTCCCAGGTGTCCTCGTCGGACTCGTGGTGTGGGCGGACGTCCTGCACCTGGCGTTTTCCTTCCTCGAAGGCCAGATCGAGGACGCTCCGCTCGTAGGCGTTCGACGCGAGCGCCCGGATCCGCTCGCGCTCCTCGGCGTTCCGGTAGCCGAGTTCCGCGGCGATGCCGAGTGCGTACGTTCGACGGATGGCCCCCTCTCCCGAGAGCGTCTCCCAGTCGGTGTCGAAGGCGCGTTCGTACATCTCAAAAGTCCACTCGTTTCGTGGGGTCGACCACGATCCCCTCGTCGGTGAACCGCAGCGATCGGATGTCGCAGTCGATGTCTGTACCGCGCATCTTTACCACCTGGATTCCCCGTGTCATTCCTGTCGCTTCGAGGTAGTTGTGGAAGAAGATGACGCCGTGCGCGAGGTAGTGTTCGTCGGAGTACGCGCTCGGGTCGGTCATCTCGGAGATGAGAAGCGTCGTCGCTTCACAGTCTTTGAGTGCCGTCAGAAAGCGCGTCATCTCCTCGTCGCCGTCGGCGAAGAAGAGCTCTAAGAGCATCGTCGAGTCGATGACGAGTCGGTCGACGTCCCGGGAGTTGACGAAGGCGACGATCTTGTCCGTCAGGCTCTGGACGCTCGAAGGATTCCCGCTCTGAGAGAACTGATTGAGGAGCCGCTTGCCCTGCTTGCTCGCCATATTGACGAACCGGAACTGCTCGGAGGCCGTGAGCGTCTCGAAGCCGAACTCGAAGTTCGACATATCGTCGACGAGTTCCTCGCGGGACTCGTGCATCGTGACGTACAGACTGTTCTCCCCGTTTCTCAGCCCCTCGGCGACGAACTGGGCGGTGAACGTCGTCTTGCCACTTCCCGGTGGTCCGGAGAGGACGTACAACCGGCCCGGGAGAAACCCGCCCTGAATCAGGTGATCGAAGCCGCTGACCCCACTCGGTATCCGCATATGTTGGCCTCTATGGACTCCCGTATAACGGTTCCGGGGCGATTTTCAGAGCGTATAATCCTGGTCGTCGCAATCGCCCGTTTCCGCTGCTGTAACCGCCTCCTACCGCCGGTCGGCCGGGGTCACGCGTCCTCGTCGACTGAGAGTCCTCCTCTCGCCGGTCCGTCCGGCGCGAGCGGCACGCCGCCGACGTCGTGAAGATCCCACAGCGAGTCGAGTTCGTACGTCGGTTCCGTCCCGAGGAGCGTCTCCGCGCGGTGTTCACGGCGAATGAACGCCGAATCGACGCCCGCCCGGTGCGCCGCTTCGAGGTCGCTCTCGCTGTCGCCGATAAACAGCGCTGCCTCGGCGTCGAGGTCGTCGAGCGCGCGCTCCAGATAGTACGGCGCGGGCTTCTTGCGACGGAGGCTCTCGACCGTCGGTTCGCGGCCGTATGCCGTCTCGAACAGCGCTCCGAGGTCGTGATACTCGAGGATCGAGTCGATCGTGGCCTGCTGGTTCGTGCTCACGATCCCGCGCGGGGTGTCGATCGCCGCGAGCGCATCGACGTCGGCGTAGGTGTCTTTCTCGCCGCGCCGCATCGACTGGATCTGCGCCTCGCTCGCCGTCCGGTCGCGCGCCGTCCAGAAGCCGTCGGGATCGAGATCGTAGGCCCGACACACCGTCTCTACGGTTTCCGGGGAGACGCCGTAGGAGATCGCATCTACGTGTTCGGGGTCGGGATCCTCGACGCCGACGGCCGCGAATGCGTCGCGCGCCGCCGCAGTGAGCAGATCGAGAGTGACGGGTTCGACTATCGTAGCGTTTGCAACTGATTACACAGCCAATCGCACGACTGCGTGCGATTCGGTGCGTGAAGACTTGCAAACGCTACTATAGGACGCCGTCGTTGTCGAAGATGATCGCGTCGTACTCCATACGATCATCGGGGGCGGCCGCAGTCAAGTAGTTACGGACCGCTCTCGATCACCAGTGGCTCGGGTCGGCCCGAACGGTAAAGCCCGTTCCCTCCGTGGAGCCACTGTGACTGATCGAGTGGATTCTTCGGCCGATTCGCCCACGCGACTCGGTATCGTCGGTGCGGGCGCAGCGGGCGCTGGCGCGGCGTACGCCCTCCGCGACGCCGATGTCGACGTGACCATCGTCGAGAAGAGCGGCGGCGTCTGCGGGCGGGCGGCGACCCGCCGCAAGAACGGCTGTCGGTACGATCACGGCGCGAACTACGTCACGGAAGCCGACGAACGGACCGCCGCGTTACTCCCGGAACTCGGGACAGAGGGCCTCGTCGAGATCGACGAGCCGGTCTGGACGTTCGATGCCGCGGGCGAGATTACTGCGGGCGACCGGGAGTCGACGAAGTGGACGTGGACCGAGGGGATCACGCAGTTGGCGAAGCGCCTGCTCGCGGCGACCGACGCGACCGTCCACCGGCGGACCCGGACCGCCGAGGTCGCTCGCGAGGAGGGCAAGCGCGTTGACGACGATGCCGCGAGCTGGACGCTCACCGACACCGACGGCGACCGGTACGGCCCGTTCGATGCGCTCCTCCTGACACCACCGGCCCCACAGACCGCCGACCTGCTGCGCGCGACCGACTGGGACGACGACCGGCTCGATTCGCTCGTCGATGCCGTCAGCGCCGTCCCCTACCGGACGGTTCGAACGCTCGTCTTTCACTATCCGTTTCGTGACTCCTACCCGTGGTACGGGCTGGTGAACCCCGACAAGGAACACGCGATCGGCTGGCTGTCGCGCGAGGAGTGCAAGGAAGGCCACGTCCCCGACGGGGAGAGCCTGCTGATCGTCCAGATGGGGCCCGAGTGGTCGACCACCCACTACGACGATCCGCTCTCGGACGTCGAACCGGGGGTCGCAGACCGCGTCGCGACGCTGCTCGACGACGATCGCTACGCCGACCCCGACTGGGTCGACGACCAGGGGTGGCGCTACGCGCTTCCGGACGCGAGTCTCGACGCCGACGCCGTTCGTCTCACCGAAGACGCCGGACTCTACGTCGCTGGAGACTGGGTCGCCGGCGAGGGCCGCGTTCCACGGGCGCTCTGGAACGGCTACGACGTGGGCGAGCGAATCGGGTCAGACACACCGTAAGCGGACCCATCCGAATCACACGCTCGGCTTACTGCTCGCGTGCAGACAGGCTTTACTGCGGGGGGAGCGAACAGGCACCTGTGTCGCTCACCGTCAGAATCGACCCGCACGTCCACTCGGAAGCCTCGTACGACGGGGCAGATCCATCAGAGCTGCTGTTAGAACAGGCAGCCGAGATCGGTCTCGACGCCGTCGTCGTTACCGACCACGACGTCATCCACGAATCCGTACGCGCGGCGGAACTCGCGCCGATGTACGGGCTCGTCGGGATCCCCGGTGTCGAAGTGTCGACCGCGGACGGCCACCTGCTCGCGCTCGGCGTCGAGGAGATGCCGCCGCGCCGCGCGCCGATGGCCGAGACAGTGGCGTGGGTCCGCGAGCGAGACGGGGTCGCGATCGTCCCGCACCCCTTCCAGCGGAGTCGGCACGGCGTCCGGAAGCGGCGGCTCCGCGGCGTCGACCCCGACGCCATCGAGGTGTTCAACTCCTGGGCGTTCACCGGGTGGAAGAACCGGCGTGCACGCCGCTACGCGGACGCGTACGGCTATCCGGGCGTCGCCGGCAGCGACGCGCACAAGGTCGGGTACGTCGGCCGCGCGTACACCGAAATCGAACTCGAAGATGTCGACCGCGCGGAACTGACGACTGACGTCGTACTCGATGCGATCCGCGACGGCGCAACCGGCGTCGAGGGCCGGCGGACGCCGATGCCGACCTCCGCGCGCCACTACGCCGGGGCCGGCGTTCGAAAGAGCAGTTTCTACGCCAAGTATGGTGCCTACCGGAGCGGATCGCTCGCGAAGACGGGCGTGCTCGGGGCCGCGCGGATGCTCTACCGCGTCTCGCCGCTCTCGCGGTAGGCGACTGACAGTGGGCTAGTCGATCCGGGCTGCAACCTAGCCTTCTCGCTGCGCTTTTCCCCGGGCGACAGCCGCTACTCGTCGTCGGCGCTCACGAGTTCGTCGTAGCGCGCGCCGGTCTGTTTCAGCGTCTCCGTCGAGTAGAGACGCTCGTGCTCGAACGGGAGGTGCTCGCTCGCGAGTTCGTCGATCTTCGCGTCGACGACGTCGCCTTCCCGGCCGTGGATCATCGTGAAGAGGTTGTACTCCCAGTCCTGTTCGGGGCGTCGCGGGCGGTGATAACAGAGCGTGACGAACGGGAGTTCGCCGACGGCCTCGCCCCGCTCGTCGAGTTCGTCGTCGGGGACGTTCCAGACGACCATACAGTTCGAATCGAAGCCGGTGACGACGTGGTTGACGACGCAGCCGATCCGTTTGATACACCCGTCCTCCAGCAGCCGCTCGATCGCCTCGACGACCGCGTCGACGTCGGCGTCGATGGCGTCTGCGACGTCGCGGTACGGTGTCGCCGAGAGCGGAAAGCCGTCCTGAATCTCGACTAGGAGGTCCGCCTCCAGTTTCGAGAGTCCGCCGACGGCCTCCTCGGAGATCCGCGTCGCCGACGCGTCCGTCGATGCAACGCTCTCGCGGGCGAAGGCGTCGTCGTTGACGACGGGGAACTCCAGGTCGATGTAGTAGTCCGTGAGCATCGGGAGGTTCAGCACCGCACAGCCCGTCCGCTCTTCGATCTCCTCTAAGATCGCGTCGCGCTTCTCTCGGGAGGCGGCGGTGACGACGAACCACATATTCCACTCGTGCTCGCGGCGGTAGTTGTGATTCACCTGCCGGTAGCCGTTGATCACCTCGGCGACCTCGTCGAACCTGTCCTCGGGTGCGGAGACGGCTGCAAGCGTCGAACTGCCGATGACGGGGGGGTTCAGAACGGCTCCGAACCGCCGAAAGATGCCTCGCTCGCGGAGGTCTCGGACCCGATCGAGGGCCTCGGTCTCGCCGATACCGAGTGCGTCGCCGACGACGCGGAACGGCCGCTCGACGACGGGAAAGCCGCTCTGGTACTCGTCGACGAGCGCGGCGTCCACGTCGTCGAGGTCGGCGCGCCAGTCGTCTTCCAGTGCGCTCATTGGGGACGCTTCGGCCCGCACGAACGTACCAATTTCGGCCTCCGTCGGGTGGGTCGCACTGACCGCTCGCACCCGCTGCGTGAGAACCGAACGGTCCACTTTTGATGCTCGCATTCCAACGGGAACGTATGGCAAAAGCGTCGGAAACCGCCGAATTCGGGGAGTGGCCGTTGAAACGACTGATGACCGAAGTCGTCGGCACGGGCGTCAAATCCGCCGAGGATATGACGCGCGAGCAGGCGACCGAGGCGATGCAGCGGATCCTCGCCGGCGAACCCGACCACACGACGCTCGGCGCGTTCTGGCTCGCGAACCGCTGGAAGCACAACAACGCGGAGGAACTCGCCGCCTACGCGGACGTAATCGCGGCGGACGTCGTCTACGCCGAACCCGACGCCGACCCGGTCGACTGCGGCGCGAACTACGACGGCAAGGGCGACACCGCCATCCTCGGTGCCGCCGCTGGCATCGTCGCCGCCGGCGCGGGCACGCCCGTCGTCGCCCACTCGGGCGACCGGGTGCCGACACAGAAGCAGGACGCCTACAAGCACGTCCTCGACGAACTCGGCGTCCGTACCGAACTCGTTCCCAACGAGAGCGCCGAGATGGTCGACGAGACCGGCTTCGGTTTCTACTACCAGCCCGAGTTCGCCCCGCGCGTCCACGCGCTGTGGGAGCGCCGCGACCAGATGGGCGTCCGCACGTTCGTCAACACCGTCGAGACGATCGCGAACCCCGCGAAGACCGACGTCCACCTCGGCTCGTTCTACCACCTCGCGTTCGCGAAGAAGATCACGGACACCTTCGAGCAGATGGAGTCTCAGAGCCCCCACCGCGTCGTGATGTTCCAGGGGATGGAGGGCTACGACGACATCCGGCCGGGTTACACGAAGGTCGGCGAGTGGACCGACGGCGAGTTCCGCGACTACGAGATCGAGACGCCGAAGTACGGGATGGACTTCGAGTACGAGGACCTCGAAGTCGACCCCGACGACGTCGCCGGCGACTCTGCTCGGTTGACCGAGGAGATCCTCGCGGGCGAGCGCGAGGACCACTTCGCGGACGCCGTCGCGCTCAACGCCGCGTTCCGAATCTACGCCCGCGAAGACGCCGAGACGCTCGATGAGGGCCTGGAGATGGCCCGCGAGAGCATCGACTCGGGCGCGGCGGAAGCCGTCCTCGAAGATCTCCGCGCGTTCTGAGCGCAGTTTGGGCGTCGGTTCCCCTTTCGACAGTCGGCAGTTCACTTCTCGACCGCCGACAGGTGTTTTTCTCGCACGCGCGTTGTTTCCGATATGGCCGCCGAGACGACTGCCGAGGCACGCATCCGCGAGTACTACGAGGCCCTGCGGAACGGAGAGCCGCTGTACCCATTCTTCGCAGACTGCCCCGACGTCGTGAAGTTCGGGATTACCGAGCGGTTGACCGGATACGAGGAAATCGAAGCGGGACTTCGCGAGCAGACGGCGACGACCGCAGACTGGACCGCCGAGAGCCGGAACCTCCGGGTCGTCGAACGCGACGATCACGCGTGGTTCTCCGACGACGTGCGGATGGCGTGGCACGACGTCGCGGCGGACCGCGAGTACGACTTCGACAGTCGGTGGAGCGGGACGCTCGAACGGGAGGGGAACGAGTGGCTGTTCGTCGGGATGCACGTGAGCGCGGTCCCCGGCGGGCCGCTCGCGGAGTGACGTCTTCCCGGATCAGACTGAGAGGACACCGTTTTGTATCAGTCGCTCCTCTCGTGGGTATGGTCGACGACTCCGAACTGGAGAACCCCGAGAACCCGGTCGTGACGCTGCACACAACGACGGGCGACATCACGCTCGAACTGTTCGAGCAGCGCGCGCCCCGTACGGTCGAGAACTTCCTCGGTCTCGCGACCGGCGAGAAGGAGTGGAGCGACCCCGAGACGGGCGAGACTCGCACGGACTCCCTCTACGAGGGAACGATCTTCCATCGGATCATCGACGGCTTCATGATCCAGGGCGGCGACCCCGAAGGAACGGGCCGCGGCGGCCCCGGCTACACCTTCGACGACGAGTTCCACGAGGACCTGAACCACGACGGCGCGGGCGTCCTCTCGATGGCCAACCGCGGCCCGAACACGAACGGCTCGCAGTTCTTCATCACGCTCGACGCCCAGCCGCATCTCGACGGCCGCCACGCGGTCTTCGGCCACGTCGTCGAGGGAATGGACGTCGTCGAGGAGATCGGTAACGTCCCGACCGATAGCAACGACAAGCCCGTCAAAGACATCGAAATCGAATCGATCGACGTCGAGTAATCCGATCTGCTCCGGTCCGCTCCTTACGATACATTTCTTCTTTCGGCCGCGTGCGCGGTGGCCACTCCTGAGCCGGCGGTCCGTCCCAACGGGGTCGTTCCCCGATTTTCCGCGTGTGCGACCGCGCTCGCGGCAGTATCTCGACCGTTTCACTTTCACCCCGCTGCCGAACCCTTCTTAACCGTTCGTTGGGTACGACAGTCCACAGAATGACCTCGTTTCAGTCGACGCTCGGCGAGGAGGAAGGAGGCGGGATCGCCGAGGAGCTGGCGGAAGGCCAGCGCGCGATCTCGATCGCCGAGTTCTTCGAGAAGAACAAACATATGCTCGGCTTCGACTCGGGCGCGAGAGGGCTCGTCACCGCCGTCAAGGAGGCGGTCGACAACGCCCTCGACGCCACCGAGGAAGCCGGCATCAAGCCCGACATCTCGATCGAAATCCGCGAATCCGGCGACTACTACACTCTGATCGTCGAGGACAACGGACCGGGTATCACGCGCGAACAGATCCCGAAAGTCTTCGGGAAACTGCTCTACGGGTCGCGCTTCCACGCCCGCGAACAGTCACGCGGACAGCAGGGAATCGGAATCTCCGCGGCGGTGCTGTACTCGCAGTTGACCTCCGGGAAGCCGGCGAAGATCACCTCTCGCACCCAGCGCTCCGAAACCGCCCAGTACTTCGAGCTCATCATCGACACCGACACCAACGAGCCCGAGATCCAGGTCGACGAGGAACGCGCACCGGGCGAGTCTGACCTCTCACCGACGCACGGCACGCGCATCGAGATGGAGATGGAGGCGAATATGCGGGCGCGCCAGCAGCTCCACGACTACGTGAAGCACACGGCCGTCGTCAACCCCCACGCGCGGCTCGTCCTCAACGAGCCCGGACTGGACGAACCGCGGCACTACGAGCGCGTCGAGGGCGCGGATCTGCCGGCCGAGACGGAGGAGATCCGTCCGCACCCCCACGGCGTCGAACTCGGGACGCTGATCAAGATGCTCGGCGCGACCGAGTCGTACTCGGTGTCGGGCTTCCTACAGGAGGAGTTCACCCGTGTCGGTGCGAAGACGGCCGAAAAAGTGCTGAACAACTTCCGGGATCGGCACTTCGGTCGCGAGATGGGCTGGGCCGCGCCGCGGGACCCCGAGACGTCGCTCGAAGACGCGATCGACGACGCCGTCGCCAACAAGGGCGCGGAGGCGACCGCGACGTTCGCCGCACGCGTCGCCGACACGCTCACCTCGCGCGAGCGGACGACGCACGCAGAGCTCACGGACATCGTCGACACCGTCGCCGACGACGTCGGTGAGGAGTTCGGGGCGACGTTCGGGAGCACAGTCCGAGAGAACGCCGTCGAGGCCGCGTGGGACGTCCTCACCTCGGACCTCGAAGCCGACCTCTATCCGCTCGTCGACGACGCCACGAGCACCCGGAAAGACGACGCGACCGTCTCCGGGCTGGCCGATCGGCTGGCCGACAAATTCGACAGTGGCGGCGACCCCCGCCACCGCGCCACGTACGCAGAACTCCGCGACTACGTCGACCGCTCGGCGGATCGGCTGGTCTCCGAGGACGTCTCGTTCGGCGACACCGCCCGCGAGAACGTCGTCGATGTCGTCTGGACCGCGATGCGTACCGTCCCCGACGAGGTTCCGAAAGTGCGAGCGATCGCCGACGACCGCGACGTCGCCTCCGAGTTGTTGGAGGCGATGCGTGAGACCGACATCCTCGCACCGCCGACGAACTGCCTCTCGCCGATCACGGCCGAACTCGTCGAGGCGGGCCTGAAAAAGGAGTTCGACGCCGACTTCTACGCGGCGGCGACCCGCGATGCAGAGGTCCACGGCGGCGACCCCTTCATCGTCGAAGCCGGCATCGCCTACGGCGGAGAGCTCCAGGACGGAACGGTCGACCTGCTCCGCTTCGCGAACCGCGTCCCGCTGGTCTACCAGCGCGGGGCGTGTGCGACGACCGACGTAGTGAAGACCATCGGCTGGCGCAACTACGGACTCGACCAGCCCGGCGGCTCCGGGATGCCGAACGGCCCGGCGGTGATTATGATCCACGTCGCTTCGACGAACGTGCCGTTCACGAGTGAGTCGAAAGACGCCATCGCGAACATCCCCGAGATCGAAGACGAGATCGAACTCGCCATCAGAGAGGCCGCCCGCGACCTCAAATCCTACCTCAACAAGCGGCGCTCGATGCAGAAACGCCGGAAGAAACAGGACGTTCTCGGACGGATTCTGCCCGAGATGGCCGACAAGCTCTCGGAGGTCACGGGCCGGCCGCGGCCGAACATCGACGGCGCGCTCGCCCGGATTATGAACAACGTGAGCGTCGAGCGCGAGGTCGACGGCGACACCGTCACGCTCGTCGTCGAGAACCACTCCGACCGGACCGAAGAACCGGAGATCACCGACATCCTTTCCGCGGAGCCGTCGGACCTCCCCGAGGACGCCAGCGTCGTCGACCTCGACGGCGAGTGGTTCGTCTCCTGGGAGCCATCGGTGCCGGCGGGCGAGTCGGTCGAACTGACATACACGGTTTCGGGAGACGCGTCGTTCGACGTCGACGTCGACGGCGTCGAGAACGAGAAACTGACGATCAACGCCTAAGCTACTATGAGCACGAAACAGGACGACGAACTCGCACAGGAACGCCTCGTCGACCTCGCCGCGGAGTTCTACGACCAGTTCGCGGCGGGCGAGGTACCGCATATGGACATCCCCACGCGGACGAAATCGAACATCGTCTTCGACGAGGACTCGAACGTGTGGGTCTACGGCGACCGAACGTCGACCCGCACGGCCAACAGCGTCCGCGGCGCCCGGAAATTGCTGAAGGCGTCGTATACGATCGAGTTCCTCGTCAATCAGTTAGAGGAGGATCGCTCCTCGACGCTGCGTGAGCTGTACTACCTCTCTGAGTCGTGGGACAACGAGGAGGCCCAGTTCAAGAGCCAAGACGAGTCGAACCAACTGGTCGAAGACCTCGAAATCGTCTCGGAAGTCACCCGCGAGGACTTCCATATGCGGCCCGAGGAGTCGGGGGCGACCCTTATGGGGCCGCTGGAGCTTCGAGAGCAGACCCGCCGCGGCGAGCGCGAGATCCACTGTCAGAAGGACGTCGGCGAGGGCGGCTATCAGATCCCGAACAACCCCGACACGATCGACTTCCTCGATCACGACATCGACTTCGTTCTCTGTGTGGAGACCGGTGGGATGCGCGACCGCCTCGTGGAGAACGGCTTCGACGATGAGTACAACTGCCTGGTCGTCCACTTGAAGGGCCAGCCCGCGCGAGCGACGCGTCGGATCACGAAGCGACTCCACGACGAACTCGACCTGCCGGTCGTGGTGTTCACAGACGGCGACCCGTGGTCCTACCGGATCTACGGCTCGGTCGCCTACGGCTCGATCAAGTCCGCGCACCTCTCGGAGTACCTCGCGACGCCGGAGGCGCGGTTCGTGGGAATCCAACCGGAGGACATCGTCGAGTACGACCTCCCGACCGATCCGCTGGCAGACTCCGACATCAACGCCCTCGAATCCGAACTGGAGGACCCGCGCTTCCAGAGCGACTACTGGACCGAGCAGATCGAACTGCAGCTCGACCTCGAAAAGAAGGCCGAACAGCAGGCGCTCGCCGCTCGCGGGCTCGATTTCGTCACCGAGACGTACCTTCCCGAGCGCCTCTCGTCGATGGGCGTGCTGTAAGATCGGCCACACTCGCGTTCTCGGTCGATCGAACTCCTGCGTGACCGAGTTCGGGATCTGAGGTGTAAAATATCGAAAGCGATATTCGAGCGGTTGTCTTTTTATGTCCCGACGCGATGGAGCAACGTATGAGTACCACCAAGCGAGGCATCACGATGGCCGAACTCACGGATTCTGCGCCGGTGGTCACGTACGCCCGCGACGGTGACGAAAACTTCGTCGACGCCATCGTCTCGGCATTCGCGACGACGCCGCTCGACGTCGACCTCTCGGGACGCGATCCGCTCTACGAGTGGATCGACCTCGATGCCCTCGACGCGCTGTTCGAATCGGCCCGTGACGACGTGGCGTTGTCGACAATCATCTGGGACCACCCGGTCGTGATCACAGTCGACGATATCGAAGTCTACGAGGCCGACGGAACCGCCGAGTAGCCAGTTTTCATAGGGATTCTCGTAACTGTTCGGAGATTCTCGCCGTATCGTCCGGCGAGAAATCTATGAGGACTTACGATAGATAACCCCTATCACATCCTGCCGGATCCTCCGGAACGAGCTCTGACCTCCGTGAGCGGCGTCTATCCCGGCGCCGTTATGGACGCGCTGTACCCAGCCAGCGAGAAGTCACAGACCTTTTTATTCTATTACTATATGGTACTACCCGATAATGACATTCGATGTAGAACGCACTCAGACCGAACTATCCCTCCAGACGTATCTCGTCACCCAGGGAGACCGGGCCGCTGGCCGGTCTACGGTCGAAGTCGTCGACGCCGCTATCGAAGGGGGCATCGACGTCGTGCAACTCCGCGAAAAGCACGCGAGCGCTCGCCAGCGCTACGAATTGGGTCAGGCGGTCCGCGAGCGAACTCGCGACGCAGGCGTGCCGTTCCTCGTGAACGACCGCGTTGATCTGGCCGCTGCCCTCGACGCCGACGGAGTCCACCTCGGCGACGACGACCTCCCGGTTGCGGCCGCCCGCGACGTTCTCGGTTCGGCGGCCATCGTCGGCCGGTCCGTCTCGACGCCCGCCGCGGCGCGCGACGCCGAGCAGGCCGGTGCGGACTACCTGGGCGTCGGTGCCGTCTACGGGACCGATACGAAAGACGTCGACGACGCCAGCGCAGAGATCGGAACCGAAACCGTCGCGGCGATCGCCGACGCGGTCGACGTTCCGGTCGTCGGGATCGGGGGAATCACGCCCGAAAACGCCGCCCCGGTGGTCGAAGCGGGTGCTGCGGGCGTCGCGGTCGTCTCCGCGATCACGGCCGCCGCCGACCCCGAGGCGGCCACCCGGCAGTTGCGCCAGCGCGTCCGGTCGGTCGCCGAGTCCCCGGAGGTGCAGCAGCGATGAGCGAGGCCGTCGGTCCCAAAGAGGCGCTCGCCGCAGTCGAGGCGGCGACGCCGTTGGTCAACGCGATCACGAACGACGTGACCGTGAACGCGGTCGCGAACGTCATCCTCCACTGGGGCGGCCTGCCGGTGATGTCCGACGACGTCCGGGAAGTCGAGGAGATGGTCGCCGCCTCCCAGGCGTGCCTGCTCAATATGGGCACCGTCAGCGAGGCCGGCGAGGAGGCGATGGTGACTGCTGGACGCGCCGCGGCAGCGCACGGGGCCGCCCTCGTCGTCGACCCCGTCGGTGCCGGCGCGACGCCGACCCGCTCGCGCGTTGCCGAGCGCTTGACGACCGAGCTCGCAGCCGACGTGATCAAGGGGAATCGCGGCGAGATCGCCGCCCTCGCGGGCGAGCACAGCGACGTTCGCGGCGTCGAATCCACCGGCGAACACGCGGACATCGCCGAGACCGCGATAGCGTGTGCGCGCCAGACGGACGCGGTCGTCGTCGCCTCGGGAAAGACGGACGTCGTGGCCTCCGAGGAGGCGGCGTTCGAGGTCGACGTCGGCCACTCGCTGATGGGCGAGGTCGTCGGGACCGGCTGTCTCCTCGGCGGCACGCTCGCCGCGTTCTGCGGCGCGGTCGACGATCCACTGTCGGCGGCGCTGGCTGGCACCGTCGCGTTCGGTCTCGCCGGTGAAGCGGCGGCCGCAGGCGAGTACGGCGACTACGCGGGGCCAGCGAGTTACGAGATCGCATTCCTAGATGCCATAGCTGGACTCGATCCGACGTCACTCTCGAATGCAAAGGACCGCATCGCGCGCGTGCCCACCGCAAAGGCGTATTACGAATGACCCGAGCAGATCCGCAGCGGCCTCCCTACGCACTCACGATCGCGTCGAGCGATTCCAGCGGCGGGGCGGGCCTTCAGGCCGATTTGAAGACGCTGACGCGACTCGGCGTGTACGGCGGTTCCGTCGTCGTCGCCGTCACCGCCCAGCACACGCAGGGCGTCGAATCGACCCACGTCCTCCCTCCCGAGGACGTCCGCGCGCAGTTCGACGCCGTCGCGGGCGACGTCGACGTCGACGCAGTGAAACTCGGGATGCTCGCGATCGCGGACGCCGTCAGAACGGTTGATCAGTGCCTCGCGGACTACGACGGCCCCGTCGTGATCGACCCAGTGATGGTCGCGACCGCCGGCGATCGACTCCTCGCTGCAGACGCCGTGGACGCCTACACCGAGTTGTTCGCTCGCGCGACCCTCGTCACGCCGAACGCCGACGAAACCGAGGCGCTCACCGGAATCTGGCCGGATGCACCCGAGTCGCGGGCGTCCGCCGCCGCGCAGTTCTTCCAGTGGGGGGCCGACGCCGTGCTGTTCAAAGGCGGGCACGTGAGCGAGGCGGCGGACGGACACGCCGACGAGAGCGACGGAGACGGTGCTATCGTCCGCGACGTCCTCTACACCGAGGCAGACTCGGGAGCGGGCGACCGCCTCCCGACGGCGACGTTCGAGCACGAGCGGGTCGAGAACGCACAAACTCACGGATCGGGCTGCACACTCGCGAGTGCGATCACGGCGCGGTTGGCTCACGGCGATGCGCTCGTCGACGCCGTCGAACAGGGTGTCGCGTTCACTCGCGCCGCCATCGAGCGATCGGCAGCCATCGGCGGATCGGGGAGCGTGAACCACCTCGCGCCGAGCGGAGCGCGGAGTAGTATCGAGGGCGACCGCGACGACGCTTCTCAGCGCGACTAGCGACCAGCTGAGGGCCGCCCACCGCGACGGCTGTTCGTCTGCTGTGTGACGACTGTCCGTCGGCCGCGCGACTACTGTTCGTCTACCGCGCGATTACTGCTCGTCGGCCAGTCGCTCCACGCGATCGAGGCTGTCGGCGTCGGCCGGCGACTTGTCCTCGCGGACGCCGACGAACCGCGGGAATCGGAGGGCGTAGCCCGACGAGTAGGTCGGTGACTGCTGTATCTCCTCGTAGCCGACCTCGAAGACGACCGCTGGCTCGACCGAGACTGTCTGGCCGTCCTCGTGTTCGATGTGCGGCGTCAGCCGTTCGGTCAGGGATTCGAGTTCCTCGTCGGTGATCCCGGTCGCGACTTTCCCGAGTGTGACGTAGGCGTCGCCGCCGGCAGTTCCGTCGTCGGCTCGGTCGTCTGCACCGTCCGCCCGCGCCGACAGCAGAAACGTCCCCAGGAGGTTCGCCCGGCGGCCTTCGCCCCACTCCGCGCCGGTGACGACAAGATCCAGCGTCTCCACGTCGGGCTTGCGCTTCAGCCAGTTCCGGCCGCGCTTGCCCGGCGCGTACGTCGACTGGGGATCTTTCAGCATAATCCCCTCGTGGCCCGCGTCGAGGGCCGCTTCCTCGACCGTCGCGACCTCGTCGGGGTCGGCCGCGACGCTGATGTCGGAGACGGCGTCGGTGTCGCCGAGCAGTTCCGCGAGTCGATCGTGGCGCTCGACCAGCGGCGCGTCGAGCAGGTCGCCGCCGTCGGCGTGCAGACAGTCGAACGCGCGCAGTTCGACGCGGACCTCCTCGCGCATCTGCTCGACGTCGTACTTCCGGCGGAAGCGCCGCAGTACCTCCTGAAAGGGGAGCGGTGAGCCGTCGTCGTCGACCGCGACCACTTCGCCGTCGAGGACGACCGGCACGTCGATCGCCGACTCGACGAACTCGACGACCTCCGGGAGCGGGTCGGTCACGTCGTCCATATTCCGCGAGAAGAGCGCGGTCGTCTCTCCGTCGTAGTGGACCTGGACCCGTGCGCCGTCGAACTTGGTCTCGACGACCGCCTCGCCCCACTCGTCGATCGCCTCGGTGGCGCTGCCGGCCTGCGCGAGCATCGCCTGCACCGGGCGACCGACTTCGAGGCCGACGTCGTCGAGGCCCTCGCGGCCCGACTCGCGAGCGACGCGTGCGACCATCCCGTAGTCGTTCGAGACTTGCAGGGCGTGCTCGACGGCGACGACGGGGTCGTCCGTATCGTCGCCGTCGACGCGCGCGCTGTCGGGGGTGCCGCTCTCGGCGGGAGGGCCTGCGCCATCCGGGTCGTCCGGGTCCGCGTCTGTGTCTCCGTCGGCATCCACCTGTTCGTCCGCGTCTATATCGGCGTTTGCGTCCACGTCCCCGTCCGCGTTTGTGTCCTCTACGTCGATATCGAGGAACGCCTCGGCGATGGCGTCCCGGACTGTTCCTTCGCCGACGCCGATCCGCATCTCGCCGAGGACCAACCGGGCAAGGAACTTCGCCTCGGAGGCGGAGGCCCGGTTGAACAGCCCGAACAGCGTATCGAGTCGCCGGCGCTCGCTGCCCTCGCCGATCGTCGCCGCGATCTCGCGGAGTTGCTCGTCGACTTCTGCGACGGTCAACTCGTCCGGCCCGCTACCGGAAAACGCGCTGAGACCGCGCTGGCCGCCGAACTCGTAGGTCGCCGCGACCGCGCCGATCTCACCGACGTCAGCGAGTTTCGCCTCGACGTCGTCGGCGTCGACGTTCTGCCCCGCGGCGCGAGCGATCGCTTCGTGGAGGAGTGCCGGACCGATATCGAGCGTCGTCGCGTCCCAGGCGGGGAACACCCGACCCTGGAGGAAGCGGACGACCACCGGGAGGTCCGTGCCGGCGTCGCCGAGGAGGTCACAAACGTGGTCGACTGTCGCTAGATCCCCCGGCTCGTCTTCGATTTCGGCAGCGCGTGCGGCGAACTCGGCGAACTGCATCGGGCGAGCGTAGCCGCCACGCCGACAAGAGTCCGCCGACTCGGGACGAAAATTTCGGCGCCGGTTCTCGCTGGAAGCCACGGGTTTGAAGCCGTCCGCCCGCCCAGGGTGGGCTATGACTGAGGACTTGGCGGCGTCGGTTCGGGACGCGCTCGCCGTCGACCCCGAGGAGTTCGAGGCGCAGGCGCGGACGGACGCCGAAGTGGTGAAGTCCGAACTCAGGGAGGGCACCTTCGACAACCACCAGTCGATCGTGGGCTTGGAGTACGAGTTCTACGCCGTCGCCGACGGCCGGTGGGCGGCCTCCGACGACGCCGACGTCTACGCGCTGATGCGCGTGCCGCGTCGGCTGCTCGAACTCATCGGCTTCGAGAAGGAACTCGGCCTCCACAACGCCGAGATGACGACCAGTCCGCAGCCCCTGAACCCCGACGGCCTCCGTGCGCAGGAATCGGAAGTCCGTGCGCGACTGGGCGCGGCGCTCGACTGTACCGGGGCAGAGGGAATTCGCCTCGTGAGCGACGGACTGTGGACGATCCCGCCGGCCGGCGAGACGGCCCGGGAGTACCTCACCGACAGCGTCGAGGCCGACGGCATCCGGATCGCGACGAATATGAGCGGCTCGGTCCGGTATCACGCGATGGCGAACGGCCCGGCGTCGCCCGAGCAGCTGACGATCGATGCGCCCAACGTCACGCTCTCGGCCGACACCGTGATGCCGGAGTCACTCATCACCTCGATCCAGCCGCACTACCAGGTCGCACACGCCGCCGACCTCCCGACGTACTTCAACTACGGGCTCCGGATCGCCGGACCGCTCCTCGCGCTCGGCGTCAACTCCCCGTTCTTCCCGCCGGACCTCTACGACGACGTCGGCGCGCAGAAGATCCTCGCCGACGGCTACGCCGAACACCGAATCCTCGTGTTCGAATCCGTCCTCAACACGGAGGACGTGAAGAAAGTGTGCTTCCCGGAGGACCTCGATACCGTCGAGCAGGCGGTCGACCGAGTCGCGAGCGACGCGACGATGGTCCCGATGCCCGTCCCCGAAGGGAATCGCTTCGACGACGAGTTCGCCACGCTCCGTCGCAAGCACGGCACCTACTGGCGCTGGGTCCGCCCAGTCTTCGACGGCGCGTCGCGGTCTTCGGCGAACGCGCGCATCGAGTTCCGACCGATCGCAGCACAGCCGACCGTCCGCGACTCGATCGCGTTCCAGGCGACGTTCGCCGGACTGATGGAGAGTCTCCCGCGACGTCGCCACCCCGCGACGGATCAGCCGTGGTCGACCGCCAGGGAGAACTTCTATGCGGCGATGCGGGACGGGCTCGACAGCGGCCAGCGGTGGATCTGTAACGACGGCGTCGAGACGATGGACCCCGAGACGGTCTACGACGACATCTTCGCACACGCGGTCGACGGGCTCACCGCTGCTGGCTGCTCGGAAGCGGAGGCCGAGAAGTACGTCGACCCCCTCCGTGCGCGCGTCGAACACGAGACGACGCCGGCCGATTGGAAGGTCGACCGGGTCAGAGAGTACCTCGCCGACGGCGACTCATTCGCCGACGCCGTCGCGGAGATGCAGCGCGACTACGTGCGGAAGCAGCGGGAGACACTGCTGGACGGGTCGTTCGCGGACTGGTTGTAGGAGAAGCGAGACGGGTCGAAGATCGATCGGGGCGAGTCCCGAACGCTCGGCCTTACAGGACCTCGTCGAAGTCCTTGTGCTGGGTGATGTCGACGCCGTCCTCGGTGACGACACAGACGTTGATCCCGTTACCGGACGCGAGGTCGCGCTCGACGGCGCTCTGGATTGCGCGCGCGGCGACGGACTTGGCCTCCTCGATCGAGAGGTCCTCGTTGTACTCCTGTTCGAGGACACCGAGGGCGTACTGACTACCCGAGCCCGTGACGGTGTACTCCTCTTCGAGAATCGACCCGGCGGGGTCGATGCTGTAGATGTGGGGTCCTTCCTCGTCGACGCCGCCGAGGATCGGCTGGACGATGAAGAACGCGCCCGAGCGGAGGAAGTTCCCGAGGAGCGTCGAGAGCGCCTGCATACTCATATCCTCGCCGCGTCGGGACTCGTAGAGTCGCACCTCTGCGCGGATCGAACTGATGAGCGACTGTGCGGCCGAGACGGAGCCCGCGATCGTCAGCGCGCCTCTCGGGTGGATCTCCTCGACCTTCTGGACGTTCTTCGAGGAGACCATCCGACCGAGGCTGGCGCGCATATCCGTCGCGAGGACGACGCCCTCGGACGTTTTCAGACCGACGGTCGTCGTCCCCGTCTTGGTCTCTTTGTCGCCCATCTGTTCGGCTCGTTGTTCGGCGTTGGAGAACTCGCCGAGTTCCGGCGAGAAGACGTCGGAGTGCTCACCGTTCAGCGGATCGAGACGCCCCGAAACGTCATCACTCGTAGGAGTACGCATTACCCGGTGTTGTCGCCCACCGCTGATAAATGCCACCCTTCCCACTGCTGTTGCCAGTATCGACCGCGGCGACGACACATCGGCAGGTGTCTCTGAACGCTGTGTCGATCGTCGTTTCCGTCCGCGTGACACCGTCAACCAAGCTATAGTAGCATTTGCGACTGATTGCTCATCTGATCGCACGACAGCGGACGATCCGATGAGTGAAGACTTGCGAATGCTACTATAGTCATTGCGAGAACTGCGTCGCGTTGTCACTCAGAACCGTTCTGGACGCCCAAAATCTCGATTCGTCTAGCGGCTCTGGCCGCGACCTTCGGCGCGCTCGTAGGTCCGCTCGGCGGACTCGATAAGTGGTCGGACGGGTAGGGTGAGCCCCAGCCGCCGCGCGAACAGCGCGATCGGCATCGCCAGGATGCCGAAGAGGAGCGTCGTCTGATACAGCAGGAAGGCCGCGCCCCGGTGCAGGTCTGTCATCATCGCCTTAGCGTGCTGGCGGCGACGGTGGTATATAAATCTTCCTCGTCGCCGGAGAGATAGACGTCCACGCTGTCGTGCGATTCAAGCCGACTTTGCGACACCACAAGAACAGTTGTCCGAAGCCGGGGTCACGTCGTACGAACGCGGTCATCCGCACTGTTCGTCGGCATAAGTTATGCGCAGTATTGTCGTCGCGTACGCGCCCAACGCCGGATCGAATCGGTGACAACCACTCGCACTGGCGCGTGCGAACCACAAGACACGAAACCCCGCAGTGCGTCCTCAGCGTATGAGCAACTATCTCGTCGCGATGGAGGCCGCGTGGCTGGTCCGCGACGTCGATGACATCGACGACGCCATCGGCGTCGCGGTCAGCGAGGCCGGGAAGCGACTCAACGACAAAGACAAAGAGTACGTCGAGGTCGAAGTCGGGGCGACGCCGTGTCCGGCTTGTGGCGAACCATTCGACTCCGCGTTCATTGCAGCGAACACTGCGCTCGTCGGGCTACTACTCGAGATCGACGTGTTCAACGCCGACAGCGAGGAACACGCGTCGCGTATCGCCAAGAGCGAAGTCGGCGGCGCGCTCCGTGACGTCCCGCTCTCGGTCATCGACGTCATCGAGACCGAAGCCGACGAGGACGACCGCGACGACCGCTAACCCGGTCCGGACCGTCCGCTGGCCTACTTGGGGTCCCCGGCGACGACCCCGAAACACTTTCGTATAACCTCGGGTAATTAGTACTATGGAACTTCCGACCCCGCAGGACCTGCGCCAGCGTCGCACGGAGTTGGACCTGACGCAGAGCACCCTCGCCGAGATGGCAAGCGTCTCCCAGCCGCTCATCGCGCGGATCGAGGGCGGCGACGTCGATCCGCGGCTCTCGACGCTCCGTCGGATCGTGAACGCGCTCGAAGAGGCCGAAGGCAGCGTCGTCCGCGCGGACGACCTGATGAACGAGGACGTGACGAGCGTTGCGCCCGACGACTCGGTCCACTTCGCACGCGACGTGATGCTCGACGAGGGCTTCTCACAGTTGCCCGTCATCCGCGATGGCCGCCCCGTCGGCATCATCTCGAACAGCGACATCCGGCACGCACAGGAGAACGACGACGTCGGGACGCTCCCCGTCGCCGACGTGATGCGCGAGTCGGTCACGACAGTCGAGCGTTCGGCGACCCTCGAGGAGATCGACGCCGCGCTCGATCACCACTCGGCTGTTCTCGTCGTCGAGAGCGGCGAAACGATCGGCATCGTGACTGAGGCCGACGTCGCGGCCCGCGTGTAGACTGTCGCCGTTTCGGTTTTCTGCTGCGCCGCCGTCGCTAGCGCCGACGAACTATCATCGGGACCTCACCCGCCGGCTGGGTCGTCATCTGCGGCGAAAGCGACAGTGATCCGTCCCCGACGCGCTCGAATCGGAACCGCCGGAGGAGTTCCGCCAGCGCGACTCGCGCTTCGACGCGCGCGAAGGTCGCACCGAGACACCGCCGCGGCCCCGCACCGAACGGGAGGTACGCGTCCGCCGAGCGGTCCCGGTCGCGCCACCGCGTCGGATCGAACGTCGTCGGGTCGTCCCAGAAACGCTCGTCGTGATGCATCGCGAAGACTGAAACGAGCACTTCGGCGCCTTCGGGGACGACGTCGTCATCAAACCTCACAGGGCGCTTCGTTTCTCGCGGGAGCGCGTGGACCGGCGGATACAGGCGGAGGCTCTCGTCGACGACGCGCGCAAGCGTCGGGAGGTCGTCGAGGTGTTCCCACCGGACCGGCTCCTCACCGAGAACGTCCGCGAGTTCGGTTTCCACGCGCCGATACGTCTCGGGGTTCTCTGCGAGACAGTACAGCGTGAACGTCAGCGCGAGCGCGGTCGTCTCGTGGCCCGCGAAGACGAGGCCGATCAATTGATCGATAGCAGCGTCCGTCTCGCGGGGGTAGCTGTCGGTGTCGTCCCCACTGCCAGCACCAAGCGCCGTCGCGAGCGTCGCCACCAGGTCGACGCCTTCCGCTCGGTCGTCTGTGTCCGTTCTGTCGGCGTTCTCCAGCAGCGAATACACCTCCTCGCGGAGCGTCGCCTTGGCTGCGTCGAAGCGACGCCGAGCAGGTGTCGGCAGCCAGTCGGGGAGCATCCACGTCGCGGGTTCGAAGTAGGCGTTCAGATCGTCTGCGGCCGCCCGCAAACCGTCGCGGTCAGCGCCCGCGTCGATGCCGAGAAGCGTCGTCGCGAGGATGTCGAACGTCAGCCCTTGCATCTCGGACAGAAGCGCGATCTCCTGGCCGTCGGTCCACGAGTCGGCGCGGCGGACGACTTGCTCGCGCATCGTCGGGAGGAACGACTGAATCCGCGATGCGAAGAAGAACGGATCGAGAAAGTCACGCTGCTCGCGCCAGTCGTCGCCCTCGACGGCGATGACGCTGTTACCGAACGCGAGCGGGAAGTCGTCGGTCTTCGCGAACGCGTCGCGGTCGGTCACGAGGACGCGCTCTGCGTAGTCCGGATGCGCGAGGACGTAGCGGTCCCCGACGGGGAGGTCGATGCGGAATGCGTCGCCGACCTCCTCGACGGCGTCGACGGTGAAGTCGAACGGATCCCGCGCGAACCCGACGGCGTTGCCGAGGAGCGGGACGCCCGCCGGTGCGGGCGGGCGGCGTTCGTCACCGACACCGCCCCGCGGCTTCTCTGACGGATCGCCGCTGGAATCACTCATTGTCCGGATAGATAGTGGAATCGAGTCGCGATCAGAGTTCGAGACCGCGGATCGAGACGCCCTCGCCCTCCTCGACGCGGCCGATCACGCGTCCGTCGGTGGCGTCGGCGAGCGCTTCGGCGTCCTCGGGTGCGAGCGCGCAGACGAAGCCCGTGCCCATATTGAACGTCCGGTGCATCTCCTCGTCGGAGACGTTGCCCTCCGACTGGACGAACTCGAATACCGGCTGGGGGTCGAAGGCGTCCTCGACGACGTAGCGGTAGTCGCCCATCCGTTCGAGGTTCGTCCACCCGCCGCCGGTGACGTGTGCGGCGGCGCGGACGTCGTGTTCGCGCATCGGATCGAGGAGGTGCGTGTAGATCCGGGTCGGTTCCAGCAGCGCCTCCCCGAGCGTGTCGTAGTCGCCGAACGGGCAGGCGTCAGTGTACTCGTGGTCGCGCGTGACGGCCGTCCGGGCGAGCGTGAGGCCGTTCGAGTGGATGCCCGAGGACCGGAAGCCGACGAGTGCGTCGCCCGGATCCGCTTCGCCGGGGAAGATGGCGTCCTTCGCGGCGAGGCCGGCGCAGGTCCCCGCGAGGTCGAGGCCACGGATGACTTCTGGCATCACGGCCGTCTCGCCGCCGACGAGTTCGAGGGCTGCCTCGTCGGCACCGGCCCGGAGGCCCTCGCCGACCTGCTCGGCGAACGTCTCGTCGGGGTCGTCGACTGCGAGGTAGTCGACGAACGCTACCGGGCGCACGCCGGCCGCGACGAGGTCGTTTGCGTTCATCGCGATGCAGTCGATACCGACCGTCGAGTAGTCCGAGAGCGCTTCCGCGACGAGCAGTTTCGTCCCGACGCCGTCGGTGGCGAGCGCGAGGTAGCGGTCGCCGATGTCGAGCAGTCCGGCGTAGTCGCCCTCGCTCTCGCCGACCGCGCCGATCAGCGCCGCCGTCGCGGCCTCGCTCGCTTCGATGTCGACGCCCGCCTCGGCGTACGTCAGTTTCTCGTCGTCAGATTCGGGCTCCGCGTTCCCATCCGGGTCCGCCCTCGCGTCGTCGTCAGTCATATCCGAATGCCCGCGTCGGGGCAAGAAAATACGTCCGGTCTCCGGGCGGGCCAGCACTTGACGAGAAGGAGTCCACCCGACGTCCTCGTCACTGCGATACCGACACCCGCGGTCGCGGGAGTAGCTACTTGGAGATACGTTCGCATATCAGAGAATGAACGGTCTAAGCGCTTCTGGATGGCTCATAAAACGTCCCTGAAACGTCCTCGAACCCCGGTAAACGGTCACGAAACGACTGAACGCTCGTCGCGTTATATGTGGGTGCCAGTTCTACGAGGAAGTGAGGAAACACAGATGTCCAGTGTCCCCCACTCTCTCGAAGCGACCCTCGCGCGCGACGCCCTCCGTCGCGGTCTCAGTGTCGTCGGTGCAGCTACTCGCGCTGGCCTCCGCAGCACGGCGGCGGCGAGCTTCTGGGCTGCCATCGTACTGCCGTTCACGTACCTCCCGCTCATCTTCGGCGGCCTGACCGGTGGCGAAGCCCTCCTCTTCGCCGGTCTGGTCGCTCTCAACGTGCTCGCGTTCGTACTCGGGCACGGACACGAGCCAGCGTCGAGCGCCGAGTGACTGTCGGACGCTGCCGCCGGGTCAGAACCCGAATCCGACCACGAACGCGCCGATCGTCAACAACAGCGAGGGCACGAAGAACCCCGCGAAGACGGTGTTACTCCAGCTCAGCACGGTCTTCCCGTCGAGCGGGCCGAACGGGAGCATATTGAACGTCGCCAAGAAGAGATTGATCGTGAGTCCGCGCGACCCCGCGAGTGCGAGGAAGTCGGAGCCGACGAGCACGCCGAGGAAGAACACCGGCAGGAAGACGACGGCGAGAAGGGCGTTCGTTACGGGGCCGGCGATCGCGATGAGGCCGTGCTCGCGGGCGGTCAGTCGACCGCGGTGATAGACCGCGCCGGGAGCCGCGAAGATGAAGCCGGCGAGCGAGCTGACGACGGCGAGAAAGAGCATTCCGTAGTCCGCGCGAAACTCTGCGACCTGGCCGAAACGGACGGCGACGACTTTGTGGGCGATTTCGTGGAGGAGAAAGCCGACGCCAGCAGTCAGGAGGCTGAGCAGGATGGGGGCGACGACGCCGCCCTGTAGAATGCCGGTGACTGCGCGCTGGCCACCACCGGCGAAGAAGATGGCGAAGGCGACGCCGAGGGCAATCCACGCCAGCGCCAGATCTTGCAGCTCTTTGGAGCTGAAGGAAATTCGAGACGTGTTCATTCCGACTGGGCGTACGGGGCGTGGGGTGTTGGCCCTTGTGGGTTGCAGTGAACGGGCTGAAATATGGACGACCCCCAAAGGCGATCCGCGCAAGCGGACCCACAGGACGTCACGTCACCCAATCGCGTTCCAGAGGATCTCCCAGCCGTTCTTCGCGCCCTCGAAGAGCAGTTGGGTCACGCCCGCTGCACCCCCGAGATCGAGCGCGAACAGCGGGAGCAGGTACGCGACGAACAGCGCGGAGGCGACGATGCTGCCGATGTTCGTCGCCGCGACGACGACGATGAGGCGGAACAGCGGCACGGCGAACATCTCGTTCATCAGATCCGGGATCGGTTTCTCCTCGTCGGCGAGCAGTTCGTTGAGCGTGCCGATGTCGGAGATGTTCACGGGGTCGTGCTGGAGTTCGATGTAGCCCGTGAACCACCCCGGCGCGAGGAAGGGGTTGATCGACGTCATCCACGCGACTGCGCCGCCGACGAGCGAGGACGACCACCGCGCGCCCGCCGCCTTCGCGAGCCCTGCTGCGAAGAGACCGTTGACGAGGAACCACGTGCCGAACAGTCGCAAGAGCGTGTCGTTGCCGGCCGACGAGAGCGCCAGTAGCGCGAAGAAGCCGACCACGACGAGCGAGATGCCCGTCCCGACGACTTTCGCCCAGGGGACGCCGCCGCCGTCCGTTCCAGTCAGCGACGACATCGGCGGGAGTTCCTCGGGGTGGTCGAGGTAGCGTTCGATCCCCTCGCGGTGGCCCGCGCCGACGACGGCGACGACGTCCGCGCCGGACTGCCGGAGCGCGACCAGTTTGTGCGCGATGAACGCGTCGCGCTCGTCGATGAGCGCTGCCGCCCCACCGGGAGAGAACTGCCGGAACTCCTCCATCATCGCGCTCACGACGTCGGTGTCGGTCATCTCGGACATATCGAACTCCTCGACGTCTTCGACCTCTCCGTAGCCGAACGTCGAGGCGAACTGCCCGAGCACGCCGCCGACGAGGAGGCCGCCGACGATGCCGACCGCCATACTGCCGACGACGCGCACGACGAACGAACCCAGGAGATCGACAGCGGGTGCGGCGAGACCGAAGCCGACGCCGCCGATGCCGCCGATTGCGACGCCCGCGGCCAGCGCTGCGACGAGACGATCCTCGGCGGAGAGAAGCGACGCGCCGAACGTCCAGATCGCGGCCGCGACGCCGACTGCAAGGATCACGCCGCCGGTGACGCGCGAGAGCAACGGGAGTCCGATGCCGACGCTCCCACCGAAGATCGCCACCAGCGGGCCGAAGATCACACCGAGGGCGACGCCCGCGGCGAGGCCGACGCCGCGGCTGTCGCCGATTCCGAAGGCGAGTCCGCCCACCATACGGAGTTTCTCGACGATCCCCATCTGCGACCAGAAGCGTTGCATCGTCTCGTTGATGTCGCGGTCGACGAGCGCGACGTCGATTCCGTGTTCTTCGGCGGTGTCGACCGCCGAGAGCATATCTGCACCGGGCGTCACGTCGAACTCCTCGCCCAGGCGCGCCTGCACGTACGACAGCATCCAGTAGGCGATGAACTGAAACACCGTGTTGCCGCGGAGCAGGTCCCCGGGCTCGATGTCGTCGGGCTCTCCGCCCTTCATCTGCCGGTATCGTCCCTCGTCGAGTTCGACGGCGACGACGTCGGGGCGTTCCGCCTCGATCGTCTCTTCCACCTCGCGGACGCTCTCCTCGGAGACGTGCGCAGTACCGACGACGCGGACGCGACCCTTCTCGGCCGCTTCCTGACTCATTGGTCTTTCTACCGCACCGTGGTTTTTACCCCTGTCGGAGATTCGACCGCGGTTCGACGGCGCGCGATACGACGCAGTGACCAGCCGTGGTCCCAGTGAGCAGCCGTGATCCCCAGTGAGCCGCCGTGATCCCCAGGAGCAACCGTAACCCCTCCTCAGCACCCGTACGGACTCACTACCTTAGTGTGAACCCGACGAACTAGCGGTGATGTACGACACCATTCTGGTCCCGACCGACGGGAGCGACGGGATGGCGCGCGTGGCCGAACACGCGATCCACCTCGCGCGGTTGAGCGAGGCGACGCTGCACGTCCTCCACGTCGTCGACACCTCGGCTGTTCCACTCGACGCGCACAGCCAGTCCGTCCAAGAAGGGGTAGAGGAAGCCGGGCGAACCTCCGTCGCGGAGATCCACGACCGCGCGGCGGACGTCGGTATCTACGCGATCACCGCGGTCCAGTATGGGACGCCGCATCAGGAGATTCTCGCGTACGCCGACGAGAACGACGTCGACCTCGTCGTCCTCGGCACACACGGGCGTACGGGGCTCCCGCACGTCCTGCTCGGCAGCGTTGCGGAACGAGTCGTTCAGCACTCCGAGGTACCGGTCCTCACGGTTCGGACGTCGCCCGCAGAGAAATGAGCAGTGCGCTCGGCACGACTCAAAATCACCCATAGAAGCCGAACTGCTCGCTTCGCTCGCAGATTCGAATGCGGGGGATGGGATTTGAACCACGGTCACAACGAAGTTGTTCCCTGATTCAACTCCCACCGTAAACGAGCGGTCCTCGCTGACGCTCGGACACGCAGTGCGGGGGATGGGATTTGAACCCACGAACCCCTACGGGAGCGGATCTTAAGTCCGCCGCCTTTGGCCTAGCTCAGCCACCCCCGCGCAAGCGGCCATTCCGCGGACGGCCGGTTAGTGGTTTCGCTTCGCCTGTCGGGCGGAACGCACGTCGTCGCTCGCCTACCAGTCGACGCTGAGCGTCCCGTCGCCGTGCGGATCCGGTGCGATCTCCTCGTCAGTCCGCCGGTCGACGACGTGGATGACGCCTTTGTCTTTCTTCCCGGGGCAGACCTCCGCAGCGCGGATGTTCTCTTCGAGTTCGTCCTCGCCGATGAAGTACGATTTCGGATTTGCGAGACCGGATTTGATGTCCATCTCCCAGTTGTCGGCGACCTCCGCACAGCGGCCGGCCCCGATGCATTTGTTCCCCTCGAAGATGATCTTGTAGGGCTTCTCGGAGATCGGCGGGGCGTTCGACTCGTCGCCGACGTCGCTGGGCTTCAGCGGCTCGTCCTCGGCGTCGCTCATACCCGCTCGTAGCCGCGCGGTCGCCTTTGCGCTGTCGGTTCACCGAGGTCGGCACGTGGTCCCATACTGTCGGACAGCAGTTCGTGAACTATGTTGGCACCCACGGGGTGCCGATACGCTTCACACAGTTCTGTCCGACAGTATCAGCCCCAGTAGGACGCCCTTACTGGCCGCCGTGTTGCGCTTGATCGAACGATCTGTGAAACTGCTCTCCCGAGGCGTGGTATCATACGTAGTTTCGCGCCCGCGCGTGCGAGGGTTTAAGAATGGAGGTAGCTTAACGAAGACACGTTCAATGTCACGCGATACTGAGTACGGGGCCGGGCAGATTCAGGTCCTCGAAGGCTTAGAAGCCGTCAGGAAGCGCCCGGCGATGTACATCGGGTCGACGGACTCGCGAGGGTTACATCACCTCGTCTACGAGGTCGTCGACAACGCGATCGACGAAGCGCTCGCGGGGTACTGCGACCACATCGAAGTCACGCTCCACGACGACGGCTCGGTGTCGGTCTCCGACAACGGCCGGGGCGTCCCGGTCGACACCCACGAGCAGTACGATCGCCCCGCTGTCGAGGTTATTATGACTGTCCTCCACGCCGGCGGGAAGTTCGACAACAAATCCTACCAGGTCTCCGGCGGGCTCCACGGCGTCGGCGTCTCCGTCGTCAACGCGCTGTCGAGCCGCCTCGAAGTCGAGATCAAGCGCGACGGCGCGCTCTGGCGAGACAGCTTCGACCACGGCGAACCCGAGGCGGGCGCCTTCGAGCGCGTCCGCGACCTCGACGAGGACGAAGAGACGGGCACGACCGTTCGTTTCTGGCCCGACGAGGAGATCTTCGAGACGGTCGACTTCGAGTTTTCGACGCTCGAAAACCGACTTCGCGAACTCGCCTTCCTCAACTCCGGCGTCGAGATCCGACTCGTCGAAGAACCCGGTGCCGTCGGCGACGAAGACGACGAGACCGTCCCCGAGGGGCGCTCACGCGAGTTTTGCTACGAGGGCGGCATCCGCGAGTTCGTCCGCTATCTCGACGAGACGAAGACCGTCCTCCACGACGACGTCATCTACTACACCGACACCGAGGACGACATCGAGGTCGAAGTGGCGTTGCAGGCAACAGAGGAACTGCAGGGCTCGATTCACGCCTTCGCAAACAACATCAACACCCGCGAGGGCGGGACCCACCTCACTGGCTTCAAAACGGCGCTGACCCGCGTCGTCAACGACTACGCCAGCGAGCACGACTTGCTGGACGACCTCGACTCCCTGAAGGGCGAGGACGTCCGCGAGGGACTGACCGCAGTCATCTCCGTCAAACACCCCGATCCGCAGTTCGAGGGACAGACGAAGACGAAACTCGGCAACAGCGAAGTGCGCGGGATCACCGAATCCGTCACCCACGAGAAACTGGGGACGTACTTCGAGGAGCATCCCGACACTGCCACAGCGATCGTCAGCAAGGCGGTCGAGGCCGCGAAGGCCCGCAAGGCCGCGAAGCAGGCCGAAGAACTCACCCGCCGGAAATCCGCGCTGGAGTCGACGTCGCTGCCGGGTAAACTCGCGGACTGTCAGAGCCGCGATCCCGCCGAGTCCGAGCTGTTCGTCGTCGAGGGCGACTCCGCGGGCGGTAGCGCAAAGCAGGGTCGCGACCGCCGCTTCCAGGCTATCCTCCCGATCAAAGGGAAGATCCTGAACGTCGAGAAACACCGGCTCGACCGCGTGCTGGAGAACGACGAAGTGCGAGCGCTCATCACCGCGATCGGCGCGGGTGTCGGTGAGGAGTTCGACATCGAGGACGTCCGCTACGAGCGGATCATCCTGATGACGGACGCCGACGTCGACGGCGCACACATCCGGACGCTGCTTCTGACGCTGTTGTATCGCCATATGCGGCCGCTCGTCGAAGCGGGCTACGTCTACGCGGCCAAGCCGCCGTTGTACCGCGTCCGCTACCGCGGGGAGACCTACGACGCGATGACGGAGGCCGAACGCGACCGCATCATCGAAGAGAAGTGCAACGGCAACCCCACGCAGGTCCAGCGGTTCAAGGGCCTCGGTGAAATGAACCCCGATCAGCTCTGGGATACGACGATGAACCCCGAGAACCGGGTTCTCAAGCAGATCACCGTAGAGGACGCCGCTGCGGCGGACAAGATGTTTTCCGTGCTGATGGGCGACGCCGTCGAACCGCGCAAGCAGTTCATCAAAGACCGAGCGACCGAAGCCGAATGGGTGGACATATAGATGAGTTCTGACGCACCAGAGGCCTTCGATCCCGGGGCGGGAATCGCCGCGGAGGTCGAGACCGCACGGATCGAACAGGAGATGGAACAGTCTTACATCGACTACGCGATGTCGGTCATCGCGGGGCGGGCACTCCCGGACGTCCGGGACGGCCTCAAACCCGTCCACCGGCGCATCCTCTATGCGATGCACGAGTCGGGCATCACCGCCCGCTCCTCGCACCGGAAGTCGTCCTCGATCGTCGGCGAGACGATGGGTGATTACCACCCGCACGGCGACTCGGCGATCTACGACACGCTCGCACGGATGGCGCAGGACTTCTCGATGCGCTACCCGCTCGTCGACGGTCAGGGGAACTTCGGCTCCGTCGACGGCGACCCGCCGGCGGCGATGCGGTACACGGAGGCGCGGATGGCTCCCATCGCCGAGGAACTCCTCGACGACATCGAGATGGACACCGTCGACTTCCAGTCGAACTACGACGACCGGCTACAGGAGCCCGAGGTCCTGCCCTCGGCGTTCCCGAACCTCCTGGTCAACGGTTCTTCGGGGATCGCAGTCGGGATGTCGACGAACATCCCACCGCACAACCTGGGTGAGGTGATCGACGCGACGACTCACCTCATCGAGAACCCCGACGCCACCGTCGAGGATCTGATGGAGTACGTCAAGGGACCGGACTTCCCGACCGGCGCGAACATCGTCGGCCGCAACGCGATCCACAAGGCGTACAAGACGGGTCGCGGTCGGGTCCGCGTCCGTGCCGAGTTCGAGGTCCAAGACGACCGGATCGTCATCACCGAACTCCCGTATCAGGAGAACAAAGCGCGGCTCGTCGAACGCATCGCCGACGACGTCAACGAAGGGAAGATCGAGGGCATCCGCGATCTGCGCGACGAGTCCGACCGCGACGGCATCCGCGTCGTCGTCGAGCTCAAGCGCGGTGCCAACGCCGAGATCGTCAAAAACCAACTGCTGGAACACCACCTCGAATCGACGTTCGGCGTCATCAACCTCGCGCTCGTCGACGGCCAACCAAAGGTCCTCACGCTGAAAGAGACGCTCGCAGAGTACGTCGAGCACCGGCGCGACGTCGTCCGTCGCCGTTCGGCGTACGAACTCGACGAGCGGAAAGAGCGCGCCCACATTCTCGAAGGCCGACTGCAAGCTCTAGAGAACGTCGACGACGTCGTTTCCGTCATCCGAAACTCCGAGAGCCGTGACGACGCGAAAGCCGCACTGCGCGGCGAGCACGTCGTCGAGGCGGACGGCGAGCCGCTGCCGTCTTTCGACTTCTCGGAAGCGCAGGCCGATCACATCGTCGCGATGCAGCTCGGGTCGCTCACTGCGATGGAAGCCGACGAGATCGAATCCGAGTACGAGGAGGTCCAAGAACGGATCGAGCGCCTCGAAACGATCCTCGAGGACCCCGACGAACTCGACGCCGTCGTCACAGACGAACTGGCGAAGATCAAAGACGAATACGACGACGACCGGCGGACGTCGATCATCGAAGACACCGGCACGGTCACACACGAGGACCTCATCGCCGAGGAGGACGTCGTGGTCGTCGTCACCGAGGACGACTACATCAAGCGGATGCCGCTGGACAGCTTCCGCGCCCAGCACCGCGGCGGGAAGGGGATCATCGGCACCGAATTGAAGGAAGGCGACCGGGTCTCCTCGGTGTACGTCGCGAGCACTCACGATTATCTGCTGTACTTCACCAACCACGGACAGGTCTATCAGCTGAAGACCTATCAGGTTCCGGAGATGTCACGCACCGCCCGCGGGAAGTCTGCCGTCAATCTGCTCGATCTCGACGACGGCGAGGAGATCACCGCCGTCGTCAACACCGCCGAGATCGAATCCGAGGAGGAGAAGTACCTCACGATGGCGACCCGGAACGGGTACGTCAAGCGGACGAGCGTCGAAAAGTTCCAGAACATCCGTTCGACGGGGATCATCGCGACGAAACTCGACGACGAGGACGCCCTCGCCGACGTCGAAGTCACCGACGGGAGTCGGGACCTGATCCTCGCGAGTCGCGACGGAATGGCGATCCGCTTCGCCGAGGACGAAGTCCGGTCGATGGGCCGCTCGGCCCGCGGCGTCCGCGGGATCGACCTGGAGGGCGGCGACGAGGTCGCCGCGCTGGCGGCCGTCGAACCTGACCGCCACGAGTGGGTCCTCACCGTCACCGAGAACGGCTACGGCAAGCGGACCGACGTCGGACAGTACCGCCGACAGTCCCGGAACGGGAAGGGCCTCATCGACATCAAGACGAACGACCGCAACGGCCGCGTCTGTGAGTTAGAGACGGTCGGCCCCGGCGACCACCTGTTCGTGATGAGCGGTGACGGGCAGATCCTCCGGACGCCCGTCGAAGACGTCTCCATCGTGGGCCGAAACACGATGGGCGTCATCGTGATGGATCTCGCCGCCGGCGACGCCGTCGCGAGCGTCGACGTGCACTTCGCGGCGGGTGCGGAGGACGAACTCGAAGACGAAGCCGAGGCTGAAGTCGACGCCGTCGCTGACGCCGATACCGAAGCGAAATAACGGCGTTCAGGGCGAGCGGTCATCTCGCCGACGGTTCACCGGAAATCCGGTGTGCGGTGACGTCGCATAGAGCGTCAGAGGATCTGTTTTCCGAGCGCGCTCGCCGCCAACTCGACCGCGAGCGACGCCGTTTCGTTGCGTTCGTCGAGGATCGGATTGATCTCGACGAGTTCGATCGAGCGGAGGCAGTCGCGGTCGGCGACCGCTTCGAGCGCCGAGTGGGCTTCGCGGTACGTGACGCCGCCGCGAACGGGGGTCCCGACGCCCGGTGCTTCACGGGGATCGAGCCAGTCGAGATCGAGGCTCACGTGGAGACCGTCTGTTCCAGTGGTGGCCACGTCGAGCGCATCGTCGACGACGTTCGTGATCCCCCGTTCGTCGATGTCGGACATCGTGAAGGTGGTCACGTCGGTCTCTGCGATCGCTTTGCGTTCGCGCTCGTCGACGTCGCGAAGCCCGACGATCGCGACGTTTTCGGGGCGCAGTCCGCTCGCGTTGGCCCACGCGACGTCGGCGAACTCGCCGATGCCGAGGACGGCCGCCAGCGGCATCCCGTGGACGTTCCCCGACGGCGACGTCTCCGGGGTGTTGCAGTCGCCGTGGGCGTCGAACCACACGACACCGATCTCGGCGTCGCGCGCCGACCCGGTCACAGAGCCGATCGCGACCGAGTGGTCGCCGCCGAGTACGAGCGGTACCTCGCCGTCCGCGAGTGACCCCTCGACGCGATCCGCGAGACTCGTCACGACTTCGCGAGTTTCGCGGAGAAACTTCGCTCGTCCGGAGGGGAGCGTCTCGGCGTCCGGGTCGCGTTCTTCGGCGTGCGGCGCGAGGACGTCGCCGTCGTCGACAGCCTCGACTCCCGTGCGTTCCAGTTCTTCGGCGAGTCCGGCGTACCTGATCGCCGAGGGCCCCATATCTACGCCCCGTCGGTTCGCGCCGTAGTCCGTCGGCGCGCCGATGATACGTACGGTCGTCATACGTCGACCGTAGGCGTCGCTGCCACCTTACGCCTGGCGTTGCTATCCTGATCCTCGCTTACTCCAGATACGGTTCACAGACGCGGGAGACGCCCTCCTCGAAGGAGATTTCGGGCTCCCAGCCGGTCGCCTCGCGCATCTTCGTGCTGTCTGCCATCGTGTCGTGGACGTAGACGTCGAGTGGGTTCTCGACGTACTCGGGGTCGACGTCGGTGCCGAGTACGTCGTTTATCATCTCGATCATCGTGTTGAAGGTGTAGCTCTCGCCGGTGCCGAGGTTGTAGACGCCCTGGAGTTCGTGCTCGGCCGCGAGTTCGATCCCGCGGACGATGTCGTCGACGTGGGTGAAATCCCGCGTCTGGGAACCGTCGCCGAACACTTTCGGCCGTTCGCCGTTCGCGATCTTCTCGGCGAACTGCGCGACCGTGTTGGCGTACTCGCCTTTGTGTTCCTCGGCGCCGCCGTAGCCCTGATAGACGGAGAAAAAGCGCAGGCCCGCCAGCGTCATCTCGTAGTGGTGGTGGAAGTACTCGCCGTACTTCTCGCGAGCGAGCTTCGAGGCCTCATAGCAGGTGCGCGCCTCGACCGGGAGGTCTTCGGGAGAGGGCTCGGTCCGCGAGCCGTAGATCGACGACGTAGAGGCGTAGACGACGGTCTCACAGCCGTCTTCGCGGGCCTGCTCGACGGCGTTGACGAAGCCCTCGACGTTCACGCGGGTCGCCTCGCGCTTGTGTTCTTCGGCCATCGTGTACGAGGAGTACGCCGCGAGGTGGAACAACACGTCCACGCCCTCGGTGGGCAGGTCGTCGTCGAGGACGCTCGCGTCGACGAACTCGACCCCGTCGTCGAGATTCTCGGGCGTCCCGAGGTGGAGATCGTCGACGGCGACGACGTCGTTCCGCTCGGCCAGGTGGTTCGCGAGATTCGAGCCGATGAATCCGGCACCCCCAGTCACGAGGATCCGTTGATCTTCCATACCGATCACACGAACGAGGATTCACAAAGCCGTACCGGATCGGTCAGTGGGAGACCCACTGCTGATAGGGTGGCTCCGAGCGAGCAGAAAAACGTGACGAACGCGCCTGAATCGGAAGAAAATCGGGAGACTGTTTCACACTGTATCCATCCATCCACCGGATTTAAGACCGTATGCGGCGAACGATTGGATATGTCATCGATTGAGCTGACGTCCAGTCAGAAAACTATCCTGACCGCACTCATCAACCTTCACCGCGAGAGCGAAGACGCGGTAAAGGGCGAGGACATCGCCGCTGAAGTCGACCGCAACCCCGGGACGATCCGAAACCAGATGCAGAGCCTCAAAGCCCTCCAGCTCGTCGAAGGCGTACCTGGCCCGAAAGGTGGCTACAAGCCGACGGCGAACGCCTACGAAGCGCTCGACGTGAACCAGATGGACGAGCCGGCGTTCGTCCCGCTGTTCCACGACGGCGAGGAAGTCGAGAACGTCAACGTCGACGAGATCGACCTCTCGTCGGTCCACCACCCGGAACTGTGCCGCGCGGAGATCCACGTTCAGGGTTCGGTCCGTGACTTCCACGAAGGCGACGACGTGACTGTCGGTCCGACACCGCTCTCGAAACTCGTGATCGAGGGCGTCGTCGACGGCAAGGACGACACGGGCAACATCCTCATCCTCCGCATCAAGGATATGCGCGCGCCCGTCGGCGAAGCGTCGCACTGAGAGTACGTCACGGCTGCGACTCCGTCGGCTCTCTCCAATTCTGAGCAACCCTCTCGGTTCCTCGTTCTTCGCTGTGTTCCACCGAACAGCGCCGCTGCTCGCGAGCAGCGACGAAGCGAGAGCACGAGGAGAAAAACGGACGGGTGAGGTGGAATCCCGTCCCCGGTCAAGAGAGAGTCTCTGCAGCCGTTCTCACATACTGTCCCACGCGTCGATCGCGTGGCGCGGCGAGGCGACGTCGGCGATCCAGCGTGCGGCGATCGCCTTCTTGAGGTTTCGCGCGGCCGGTCCGCCGAAGACGCTCACCGGGAAACTCCCGAGAACGGGAAGTTTGACGTCGTGAGCGACGGCGTCGTCGCCGACGGAGACGACCGTCCCCTTGTCGTCGTGACGCCACGTCTTGAGCGGCTTGCCGGCGACGGCGCGAGCGACGTTCTCGCCGGCGACGTCGGCGGCCTGCCAGGCGGCCTGCGCCGTCGGCGGCGCGACGGAGTCGGGACCCTGCTCGACGAGTGCGGTGTCGCCGAGCGCGAAGACGCGCTCGTCCGAGGTCTGGAAGTCGGCGTCGGCGAAGACGCGGTGGGAGCGCTCGTCCTGGTCGAGGTCGACGCCGTGGACTTCCTCGTGGCCGGTGATGCCGCCGGTCCAGATCAGCGTGTCGTAGGCGAGTTCTTCGGGCTCTTCGTCCTCGCCGCCGCCGAGGTAGGCGAACTCGTCGTCGACCTTCGAGATGAAGTCGCCGGTGAGGATCTCGATGTCGAGATCCTCCAGTCGCTTGCGGAGCGCACCCTGGAGTTCCGGGTCGTTGCCCGGGAAGACCTCGTCGAGGCCCTCGACGAGCGTGACGTCGATCGGGGCGCGGTGTTCGTCGCGGTACTCGGCGATCTCGCCGGCCGTCTGGATGCCCGAGAGGCCGGCCCCGCCGACGATGATCTCCGCGGGGTCGTCGCGGGAGGCTTCCTCTGCGGCCTGCTTTACGTCCGCGTGGATCGACCGGGCGTCGTCGAGGCTCTTCAGTTCGTGGGCGTGCTCTTTGAGCCCCTCGATGCCGAAGAAGGCGGTGCTCGATCCGATCGCGAGCAGGAGGTAGTCGTATTCGATCTCTTCGTCTTCGAGTTCGACGACGCGCTCGTCGACGTCGACGTCGGTGACGTGGCCCTTGACGAACTCCGTCGAGGGCGATTTGATGTCGTCGATCGGGATCGCGATCTTCGATTCGACGCTTGGATCGCGGATACAGCGGTGGACCTCGTGCAGGACGAGGTGATAATCGTGCTCCGAGATCCACGTGAGGTCTGTCCCCGGATCGAGTTCTTCTTCGAGACGCGCGACGGCACCAGCACCCGCGTAGCCGGAACCGACGACGACGACCTGCGTACTCATAGACGTTTCTGCGGCGGCATCGGATAAAGGAACTGCGGAATGCGGCTCGGGTTCACGTGGGAGGCAGCGTCGCTCACTCGATGGAAAGCCCCGGGTGCCAGTGGTCGACGCCGGCCTCGCGCTTCGCCTCGTCCATCTTCGCGAGCAGGTGTACGGCCAGGCTCGCGGTTTCCGCCGCGCGGGATTCGCCTTCCGCTCGGAACTCGCCCGTGACGCGGTTCGCGTAGACGGAGCAGACAGCCCCCGCACGGAGCCCGTAGACGTTCGCGACGGTGAGAAGCGCAGCGGCCTCCATCTCGATGTTCTTCACGTTCGCCTCCTGGAGTTCCTTCACCAACGTCTCCGAGCCGGCCGCGCGGAACCCCTCGAAGCCGGGGCGACCCTGTCCCGCATAGAAGGAATCGGCGCTCATCGTCAGCCCGACGTGGTAGTCGTGGCCCAACCGCTCGGCGGCGGCGACGAGCGCGGCGACGACTTCGTGGTCCGCGACGGCCGGGTAGTCCTCGCGGACGTACTCCTTCGAGGTGCCTTCCTGACGGACGGCACCGGAGGTGATGACGAGGTCGCCGACCGCCATCTCGGGCTGGATGGCCCCGCAGGACCCGACACGAATGAAGGTGTCTGCCCCGACGCGAGCGAGCTCTTCGATGGCAATCGCGGCGGAGGGACTGCCGATGCCCGTCGACGTGACTGAGATCGGCGTCTCCCCGTAGGTCCCGGTGGCCGTGCGGTACTCGCGGTGACTGGCTCGCTCCTCGTAGTCGTCCCACAGCGCGGTGATCTTGTCGACGCGCTCGGGGTTGCCCGGGAGGAGGACGCTGTCTGCGACGTCGTCGGGGCCGACGGCGACGTGATACTGGACCTCGTCGTTCGGGTCTTCGCTGTCGCTCATAGGTACTCTCCCGGGCGCATCGAAAATATACTGTCGGCTGGGTTCGGGAAAAGCCCGCTACTGATCGGTGTCGCCGCTGCTGTCGTCGGCGTCGTCGTGCTGACTCTCTCCCTCCCGCTGCTCCGCGGCCGCAGAGAGCGTCTCCAGCGAGATCGTGTTCGGCAGGAGTTCCCCGAGCGTGTACGTCGACGTGTCGTCGCCGCCCTCGTCGCAGACGACTTCGAGGTCCGCGTCGGCGAACTCCGCGAGCGTCTGGCGACACATCCCACACGGCGTCACGCCGTCGCGGGCGCCGGAGGAGACCGCGATCCGGTCGAACTCTCGGTGGCCGTCTCGGACCGCCGACGCGATCGCGACTTCCTCGGCGTGGAGGCTGTTCGAGTAGTTCGCGTTCTCGATGTTGCAGCCGACGTACACGGTGCCGTCGGCCGTTCTGAGCGCCGCGCCGACCCGATACTCCGAGTACGGGACGTAGGCGTCTGCGAGCGCGTCGCGAGCGCGTTCGACGAGGTCGTCTGTCATCGCCCGGCGGTTCGTCCGGGGGGCGTTTGTACGTTGTCGTCCCCGGGAGAACGTCCGCGAGGGCCGTCAGCGGTCGACACGTCAAAGGGCAAGTGAAAAGCCACTCCCGGCCGTAGCGAGCGTGTGCACTCGGATACAGACACTGACGCCGAGGGAGGCGGCGACGCGCCCGACTCGGACGTCGAGACGGCGGACGCCGGGACGCCCGGACTCGGCCGACGAATTATGCTGGTGCTGGGCGCGACGATCGTCGCGATTTCGGGCGGCGTCGGTCTGCTCGTTGGCGGTAACGGCGCGGAGTCGGCCTCCGAGGCGGCCGTTCTGGGCACCTCGGTGACGATTCCGCTGACGCCCGGCGCGGTCGCACTCTACGGGATCGTAGTCTCGACGCTCGTCCTCGCAGTCCTGTTCGGCCTGGTCGAACTCGCCTCCCGTGCGGAGGCCGACGCCGGGGATCCAGACGCTCAGCGCTAAGCGCCGCATCGAGGACCATCTCTGACGAGCGGCCTCTACGTGCGAGAGACAGCGCGGCGCTTTTGTCGCTGCAGTCCCGACAGCGCAGTATGGCTTCAACCACGTCGGCCGACGACCGCGCGGACGCCGCGGCGACCGACGAGGAGTTCGATCCGAACGCGCCGCTCCAATCGGAGACCGGGAACAGAAACCGCAAGCGGGCAGCGCTCGCCGTCGCGCCGTTTCTCGCGATCGGACTCGGCAACGTCGTCTTGCTCCTCGGCTGGGGGATCGAGCCGCTGTGGGCGTTCGCGCTCCTCCCGCCGATCCTCTTCTGTACGGTCCTGGCGTACCTCGTTTTCAGTACCGACTTCCTCGACGGTCGGACCTAAAACGAGGCCGATCACCCGCCGCGTCAGCGAGACTGACCTCAGCTGCCGGTATCGTACTTGTAGGTCGCTTCCTCGGGGTCGATCCCGAAGTCCTCGGCTGTCTCCTCGACGGGGACTTCACCGTCTTCGGGTTCGTCTGCCGGAGCGGCGTTCTTGAACCGCTCGCGGTACTCCTCGGGGACCGTGAAGTCATCCGCGTGCACGCGCATCGCGATGACCTCGTCGCCGCGCTCTGCTCTGACCGTTTCGAGCCGGGACGCGACGGGCTCGGGAAGGTCGCCGGATTCTAGCGGCTCGAAGCCGAACGGCGTGAAGTACGACGGCTGGCGTGTGAACGTGTAAACCGCCTCGTAGCCCTCGTCGCCCGCCTCGGCGACGAGTCGCTCGATGACGTGCGCGGCGACGCCCTGCTGTCGCCACGGCGGGAGCGTGTAGACGAACGCGAGTTCACAGAAGTTGCCGGCCTCCGTCTTGTGGACGCGAATGCGTCCGAAGCCGGCCTTACGAGAGGACTCCTCGTCGAGCGCGATCACGTAGTCCCGGGAGCGAAACGCGGGATCGTCGATTTCGGCCTCCTCGATCCTGTCGAGTAGCCAGACCTCGTCGCGATTTTTGGCGTCCCGGACGTACATACTCGGTGATACGACACCGGGATGCAAGTGTATTGCGGAGCCGTCTGTCGAACCACGGCGCACAGGCAACACCTTTGTATCGGTCTGCGTTCTACGAGCGCACGATGGCTCGTCTCTTGCCCTCCCAGTCCGAGCCCGACGTCGACGCCTCGCCGCGCGTCGTCGGACTCGACGACGACGATGCCGACGACCTGCTGTCGGCGCTCTCCTCGGGGACCGCACGGCAGATTCTCTCGGCGCTTCACGAGGAGCCGACCAACCCCGCCGCCCTCGCGGATGCGGTCGATACGTCCCTGCAGAACGTCCAGTATCACATCCAGCGGCTCGAAGACGCTGGCGCCGTAGAAGTCGTCGACACGGCGTACTCGGAGAAAGGCCGCGAGATGAACGTATACGCGCCCGCAGACCGCCCGCTCGTGGTCGTCGCGGCCGACGGCGAGGAAACCGCCGGCCTCTCGGCGGCGCTCAAGCGACTGCTCGGCGGCGTCGCAGTCGTCGGGCTCGTGAGCATCCTCGCGCAGGTCGCGATCGAAGGCCTCCCGTTCGGCGCGCAAACCGGCGGGGCCGACGGCGGCGTGTCCGTCCAGACGACTGAATCGACCCGGATCGCGACCGAGACGGCCGCCAGTTCGGGGTTCCCGCCAGGACTACTCGTGTTTCTCGGCGGTCTCACGGTCCTCCTCGCGTGGTTCGCGGTCTGGTTCGTCCGCCAGCGATAGCGGCACGACGGCGCGGCTCGCACCGTCGGTCCCCTTCCCCGAAGAATCTTCTCCCGTAAGTATTCGTACCCTGACCCACAAGAGGCAGGTATGAATCACCCGGGCGAGGTCGAGGGTATCGCCGTCGGCGTCGACGCGGACGGCGACAACATCCCCGCGGTCGTGGTCGCGGCGCGGTCCGAGCTGTTGCCGATCGTCGTCACGGCCGATCAGGCCCGGGCGATCCAACTCGCGATCGCCGGCGAGTCCTTCGAGCGACCGCTCACACACGACCTTCTGGTGGAGATGCTCACCGAGTTCGGCGGCGCGATCGACAAGGTCCGCATCGACGACATCGCCGACGGCACCTTCTACGCGAAGATCGACGCCGAGCGGTACGACAACGGCGAGCCCCAGCGGTTCGTCTTCGATGCGCGTCCCAGCGACGCGGTCGCGCTCGCGGTCCGCGTCGACTGTCCGATCGAAGTGTCCGACGCCGTCCTCGACGAAGCCGGACAGCCACCGGATCGGTTCGACTTCGGCGAGGGACGCGACGAGGACGTCTCCGACGAGCCCGACGACTTCGACGATTTCGACGATCTTGACGACTTCGGCGGGGGGCGCTGATACGGTCAGCCAACTGTGTAGATCGATTCCTCACTCGGTGTAGCAACATACGCCACAGATTCGTATCCGACAGTGGGAGTGCTACCCGGGCCGTCTACTGGGCATCGGCCTGTCCGCGTACCCTTATCCCGACAGAACTCGAAGGCCCCGCTATGACCCTCTCCGTCGAGACTCCTCCGGTGCCCGAACTCGAAGACACCGTCGATCCAAACGAGTACGAGGACGCAGACGTCGTCGGCGACACCGACTACCGGCGCGCGGACCTCGAAGAACTCCTCCGCGACGGCGCGTGGGTGGACGCCTTCGAGCAGTGGTCTGCCGAGACCGACGTGACCGCCGACGAGTGGGCGATCGTCCTCGACCTCGAGATGCTCTCGCACTTCGACTTCTTCTGGGACGACTTCGCCGACCGCGTGGGGTATCACGCCCCCGGGCTCCCCGAGGACTGGAAAGAACGCGAACTGCACCCCGAGATCACCTCCTGGAAGACGGTCTCAAGCATCAATGCCGGCCTGACCGAACTCGGACAGACCGTCTGTGAGGTGCTGAAAGACGACTACATCACCTGGGAATCGGAGTACGAAGCGCCCGACGATCTGCCTGATTTCTAAAACCCACCTTTTTCCACGGTGGGTTTCCTCGCGGCGCGTCGCGCCGCTGCGGGAACCCACCACGCAAAAACCGGGAGGGAAAAAGGCCGCTCGGCCCGCGTTGCTCGCCTCGCGGTGCAAATCGGTGTGACGACCGCAGAGCGACGCGAGCAGTAGTCCATCGCCCATCGGATCGAGCCAGTTCAGTCACGCTCGGACCCACGGAAATATATTTGTGGCCCCGGGAGGTCCGTCCGTGAACCGCAGAGCCCTCCTCTCGGCGACCGCGTCGGCCGCCGCCCTGTCGATGACCGCTCTCTCGGGATGCACTGGAGCGGTGCGCCGAGAAATGAGTGACCGCGTCGTAATGGACATCGCCACGATGGTCTTTCACCCCGCGTCGGAACCGTGGGCCACCGACGGCCTCTCGGCGTCCGGGGACGCGACCCGCCACGCCGCGCTCTTCACCGGGAAGCTATCAGACGTGTCAGCGATCTTTACAGATCAGTATCCGACGAACGAACGCACGTTCGACAACAAACTGCGAAACACCGACTACTCCTCGAACTTCATCCTGCTCTACGAGGTGCGGATGTCGCGGGCGGAGGCCTACCAAGTCGCCCCGACCATCCTGTACGATGATCTCGGCTGGACCGGCTGGCGGACGGTGACAGCGCCGATGGCGCGAGCGTCACGGGACCCCTCAGAACTCGATCTGTCGCCGGAAACCGAGGACGTGATCGCGACGACAGTCGTCCGGTACAGCGCCGAGGCGACGCCCCGGCGGGTCCGCCTCCCCGTCTACGACGAGGAGACCGGCGCGCTACGTTCCGAGATGACGGTCCGAGCCGAGTCGTAACGCTCGGTCGCCGCCCGCTCGGAGAACGGACCGTACGCCGCGGTTCCACGGATTTCATATACATTCGCTGGTACTCCCTCTGTATGGACGAAGTCGACGACCAGTACACGCCCGCGGAGGTCGAATCCGCGGTCGGGGAGTACTGGGACGACACCGACGCTTACGAGGCGACGAAGGAGGCCCACGCCGACGACCCCGCCTTCTTCTTCGTCGACGGCCCGCCGTACACCTCCGGCCAGATGCACCTCGGCACGGCCTGGAACAAGACGCTGAAGGACGCCATCATCCGTTACAAGCGGATGACCGGCCACCGCGTCACCGACCGCCCGGGCTACGATATGCACGGGCTCCCGATCGAGGTGAAAGTCGAGGAGGAACTCGGCTTCGAGACCAAACGCGACATCGAGGAGTACGGCATCGAGTCGTTCATCGAGGAGTGCAAGGACTTCGCCGAGCGGAACCGCGCGGCGATGGACGAGGACTTCCAGTCGATCGGCGTCTGGATGGACTGGGACGACCCCTACGAGACCATCTCGCCCGAGTATATGGAAGCCGCCTGGTGGGCGTTCCAGCAGGTCGACGAACGCGGCCTCGTCGAGCAGGGCAAGCGCTCGGTCAACTACTGTCCGCGGTGTCAGACCGCCATCGCGGCCAACGAGGTCGAGTACGACGAGATCACCTCCCCGTCGATCTACGTGAAATTCCCGCTGCAGGATCGAGAAGGGAGCCTCGTCATCTGGACGACGACGCCGTGGACCATCCCGGCGAACACCTTCGTCGCCGTCGACGGCGAGATGACCTACCAGGCCGTCCGCGCCGAGAAGGACGGCGAGGAGGAAGTCCTCTACGTCGCGGAACCCTGCGTCGAGGACGTCCTGAAACAGGGTCGCTACGAGGACTACGAGGTCGTCGACGAGTACGAGGGCGAGGATCTGGTCGGCTGGACTTACGACAACCCCCTCGAGTCGCACCTGAACGAGTACGCCGACTTCGAGGGCGCAGGCCAGGTCTACACGGCCGACTACGTCGAAGCCGACCGCACGGGCCTCGTCCACTCCGCGCCCGGACACGGGCAGGAGGACTTCGCTCGCGGGCAGGAACTCGGCCTCGACGTGTACGTCCCCGTCGACGGTCGCGGCGAGTTCACCGAGCAGGCCGGCGACTACGCCGGCACCTTCGTCCGCGACGCCAACGACCAGATCGTCGACGACCTCGAGGCGTCGGGCGCGCTGCTCGCCTCGGGCACGCACGACCACCGGTACGGTCACTGCTGGCGGTGTGACACGGACATCATCTTCCTCGCGACCGACCAGTGGTTCATCACCGTCACCGACATCAAAGACGAACTGCTCGAGAACATCGACGACTCCGAGTGGTACCCGCAGTGGGCGCGCGACAACCGCTTCCGCGACTTCGTCGCCGACGCGCCGGACTGGAACATCTCCCGGCAGCGCTACTGGGGAATTCCACTCCCGATCTGGCAGGCCGACGACGGCGAGTGGATCGTCGTGGGCACGCGCGAGGAGCTCGCCGAGCGCGCGGACCAGGACATCGACCCCGACGAGATCGACCTCCATCGGCCGTCGGTCGATCCGCTGACGATCACCGAGGACGGGAAGACCTACGAGCGCGTGCCGGACGTCTTCGACGTCTGGATCGACTCCTCGGTCGCGACGTGGGGAACCATCGACTACCCGAGCGAGACCGAGGCCTACGAGGAACTGTGGCCCGCCGACTTCATCGTCGAGGCCCACGACCAGACCCGCGGGTGGTTCTGGTCCCAGCTCGGAATGGGCACCGCCGCGGTCGGCGAAGCGCCCTACGAGCAGGTGATGATGCACGGCTTCGTCAACGACGAGGACGGCCGCAAGATGTCGAAGTCGCTGGGCAACATCGTCACGCCCGAGGAGGCGATCGAACGCGCCGGCCGCGACCCGCTGCGGGCGTACCTCCTCAGTCACGACCAGCAGGGCGTCGATCTCTCCTTCGAGTGGAACGGACTGGGCGAGATGCAGTCGACGCTCAACATCTTCTGGAACGTCTTCCGCTTCCCGCTGCCGTATATGGACCTCGACGGCTACGACCCCGCCGAGGCCGACCTCGACGACGGCGACCTCACCGTCGTCGACGAGTGGGTGCTCTCGCGCCTGCAGTCCGTCGAAGCCGAGGCCGCCGAGGCCTGGGAGAACTTCGAGGTCAGCGACGCGCTCAACGCGGTGCTCGACTTCCTGACCGAGGACGTCTCGCGCTTCTACGTGAAGGCGATCCGCGAGCGGATGTGGGAGGAAGAAGACTCCGCCTCCAAGCGCGGCGCGTACGCCACGCTCGCGACCGTCCTCGACGAGACGATCCGCCTCCTCGCGCCCTTCACGCCGTATCTGGCAGAGCAGATGTACCAGCACCTCGACGGCGAGGCGACGAGCGTCCACGCGCTGTCGTACCCGACCGCCGACGGGACGCTGCGCGACCCCGAACTCGAACGGCAGATGGCGGTCCTCCGCGACGTCGAGGAGGCGGCCGCGAACGCGCGCCAGCAGGGCGGCCGAAAGCTCCGCTGGCCCGTCCAGCGGGTCGTCGTCGCCACCGAGGACGACGCCGTCGCCGACGCCGTCGAATCGCTCTCAGACCTCCTCGCCGAACGCGTCAACGCTCGATCGATCGACGTCGTCTCGGAGTTCGACGAACTCGTCGAGCGCGCTGATCCCCAGATGGGCGTCATCGGACCGGCGTTCGGCGCAGACGCCCAGAAGGTGATGGAAGCCGTGCAGGGCAAGACGCGCGCCGAGGTCGAAGCCGGCGTCGACGTCGACGGCGAGACCTACGACCTCACCGACGAGATGGTCGAGTACGAGGCCGAACCGCCGGCGCACATCTCAGGAGCCGCGTTCGACGACGGCACCGTCTACGTCGACACCGAACTCACCGACGAGATCGAGGCCGAGGGCTACGCTCGCGACGTGGTCCGGCGGATTCAGGAGATGCGCAAGCAGCTCGAACTGGACGTCGACGCCGAGATCGACACGTACGTCGACGTCGCCGACGACCGCATCGCCGAGTTCGTCGACCGCCACCGCGACGTGGTCGCCGAGGAGACGCGGACCCGGGAGTTCGTCGACGGCGAGGAACTGGCGGCCGACGGCGACTGGGCGCTCGTCGAGGAGTGGGACGTCGAAGGTGTGACCGTCACGATCGGCGTCGAACCGGTCGGCGCGTAACAGACGAGCGAAACGGGAGCGGCCGCGTAGGGCGAGACGCGTTCGCGCCCCGCACGCGACCCCTCAACAGAGCGCTTCTTCGAGCAGTTGCAGCGGGTGTTTGATGTCGTAGCCCGTGCCGTGCTCCATCTGCATCGAACACGTCGGACACTCGGTCATCCCCACCTCTCCCGTCGCATCGCGCATATGTTCGAACATCTCCTCGCCGATCTTCATCGACGTCTCGTACTTCTCTTCCTTCCAGCCGTAGGTGCCAGAGATCCCAGAGCAGGAGTCGCCGACGTCCTCGATCAGGACGCCGTCGAGATCGCGGAACAGTTCGACCGCCTGGCGGTCGAGGCCCTGATTGCGCGCGTGACACGGCGCGTGGTACGCGAGCGCCTGGTCGTCGACACTCGCGTCGTCGAGTGCGCCCCGTACGTCCTCGTGAATCCGGAGGTATTCGAGCGCCTCGTAGGTGTTTGCCGCGACTTCCTCGATGCCCGATAGCTCGAACAGTTCGGGATACTCCTGCCGCAGCGACATCGAACACGACGTACAGGAGGCGACAACGTCGTAGCCCGCTTCGAGGAGGTCTGAGAATTCGCCGACGTTCACTTTGGCGGCGCGTTCGGCGTCGTCGAGCATCCCGTTGGCGAACATCGGCGTGCCGGAGCAGCGCTGGCGCGGGACGACGACCTCGTAGCCGAACGACTCGAAGACGCGAACGAGCGCCTTCGCCACTTCCGGGGTGTTGTAGTTCGAGTAACAGCCGTGGAAGTACGCGATGCGCTTTTCCTCGCTCTCGACGTTCGCGCCGCCGCGCTCGTGCCACCACTCGCGGAAGGTTTGGGACGCGAACGCCGGGAAGTCGCGTTCGGAGGGGATGCCGAGGACTTTCTCGTTGATCTTCTGGACGAGGGAGTTGCCCATCACGAGGTTGGTGAGCCGCGGGACCTTGCTTCCGAGTCGCGCGAGGGTGCCGTAGTTCGCGAGGATGCGGTTCCGGACGTACTCCCGCGAGAGTTTGTCCATCTGTTCGTCGACGTACTCCCCGCGGGCGGTGTTGTGCATCTGTGAGAGCGGCACGCCCGACGGGCAGGCGTCGTCACAGCGCATACAGTTCGAACAGGATATAATCGAGTCGTCGATCTCGCCGCCCTCCTTGCGCTTGAGCCGCCACTGCTCGGGCCCCTGGAATTTCGGGCCGGGGAAGTCGTCGTCGACTTCGGCGACGGGACAAGCGGTGTCGCAGACCGAGCACTTGTAGCAGTTGTCCGCGCCCGGGCGGAGGTCCATCGTCTCGTCTCCGTCGAAGACCGAGACCGGATCGAAGTCCGTTTCGTGTTCTCGTGTCGGGTCGGTTGGCTCTGTCGTGGCTGGGGGTTCTGCGTCGCTCATACTATCTGCGCTCCGTATCGTTCATCGCGTCGCCTCCTCGCCCGCCCGTCGGCCGGCGTACGCGCCCGTCGCGAGCGAGACGCCGGCCGCGGACTTCTCGCGGGCGACATCCGCGCCACCGAGAACGCCACCGGCGGCTCGGAGGTTCTCGAAATGCGGTTCCGCCGCGTCGTCCGTCGGCCGGAGGTCGTCGTCGGGGACGACGCCGAAGCGCGCGAAGGCGTGGTCGCCGAACGCGTCGTCTTCGGACCAAGCGTAGCGGTCCGACGGGTGCGGGACGTGACAGTCGAAGATCGGTTCCGTGACCGACTCGCGGTCCGAGTCGATACCCTTGCCGACGAGGCCGCCAGTGGCCAAGACGACCTCCGCGGCGTGGTACGGGACGTTTTGGCCGCGGCGGTCGACGGTGACGGATTCGAGTCGGCCGTCGGCCGCTTCGTAGCCGACCGCGGGGTTTCCAGCGGAGATTCGAACGCCCGCGTCGTCGAGCGCGTCGAACAGGAGATCTTCGAGTTGCATCCCGAGGAGGCTCGGCGGCCCCGTCGGGATCTCGAAGACGGCCGCGCCGAGCCGATCCGCCAGTTCGTCGCGGACGGCCGCGGCGTGGTCGTCGCCGAGCATCGCCGGGAACCCGACTCGGTTGTAGTCGAGGTCGGTCTCGGCGTCGGCAATCGAATCGGCGAGACGCTTCCGAGCGTGGTCCTCGTCGGCGTCGAGTGCCTTCGCGAGGCGGGTCGTTCGCGCGTCGTCGCGGAACTCGATCGGGAATCGGACGGTCACGCCGTCGACTTCGAAGGGCACGCCGGTCGCCGCGAGATGGTCCGCGGCCACTGGCGCGTCGAAGTCGGTCAGCCCTGCAAAGCCTACGAGAAGCGTGTCCGCAGCCGCGCTCGCGAGGCCGGGTGCGACCGACTCCGGGTAGCGCGCAGTCGGCTTGATCGTCCCGCCGTGGGTGAGAACGAGGGCGTTGCGGTCGGTGTGACCGCCCGCGTAGACGTCGCCCGCGACGTCGTCGAAGAACCGCAGTCCATCGCGGATCGACTCCGCGCCCACGACCCGGTAGGGATGGTCGTCGGGGAGGCGCTCGATGGCTTCGAAGGGGTCCGCGATGGGGCCGTCACCGCCGACGGCACCGAGTACGTCGACGAGGCCGCTAGCCTGTCGCAGCGTGCTCTTCTTGTGCGAGAGGAGACGGACCTCCGCACCGGTTTCCGCGGCCGCGAGCGCCGCCGTCGTGCCCGCGATGCCGCCGCCGACGACGATAACGTCCTCACGAATCGGCATCGGCTGCTCCTTCGCCCGCGTTGGTTTCGTCCGTGGTGCCACCGTCGGCGACGGCGTCCTCCGACTGCTGGCCGTCCCCGGCCGCCGCCCCGCCGTCCGGGCCGGCGTCGAACGCCGTGAAGTCGACCGGGTCGTCCGTCTTTGCCGGGTCGCCGTCGCGGTTCATCGTCGTCACGTGCAGCAGGTGTTTCAGCATCGCCTGTGAGAGCTGTTCACCCCACAGCGCGTGGCGTTCACCCTTCCAGCGCTCCTGATAGAGGTCATCGAGCGCTTTCCGGGCGACGGATTCGTCGTACTCCGGCGACAGTTCGTTCGCCATCCGATGACAGCAGAACGCCCCCTGGCAGTTCCCCATCGACGCGCGGGTGCGGAGCCGCACGGCGTTGAGCTCGGATCCGGCGTCGTCGATGGCGTCGTTGATCTCCGCGCGCGTGACGGCCTCGCACTCACACACCGTGGGGTTGGGGCCGTCCCACTCGCCGAGCACTTCGTCCGTCCGCGACCCGAGCCGCTGGGCGCTCCGCTTTCCGATCGGCGATCGGAGGCCGAACTCGTCCATCCACTCCCGGAGGACAGAGAAGTCCTCAGACCCCGGAAGCGGCTCTTCGGCCGTGTGACACTCGGCGTCGACGCCGAGTTTCTCGCAGACGTGGTCGGAAATCTGCTCGGCCATCATCCGGTACGTCGTGAGTTTCCCGCCGACGATGGAGGCCATCCCGGGCAGCCCATCGCGCTCGTCGTGATCGAGCAGGAAGAAATCCCGCGTGATGTCTGTCGGGTCCTCGCTGCCGACCTCGGGCGGTTCGTAGAGCGGGCGGACGCCCCAGAACGAGCGGATTGTCCGCGCCTCGTCGAGGATCGGCACGAGTTCAGAGAGCGTGTCGATCATCAGGTCCACTTCCCACCCCTCCTCGGGGTAGTCCTCGGGGTCTTCGACCTCCTCGTCGGTCGTTCCGAGGATACACGTCGTCTCGTGCGGAACGACGATGTCGGCGTCGCCTTTCGGTCGACAGCGGTTGATGACCGTGTCGACCTGCCGGACGTTCATAATGGTCATCACGCCTTTCGAGGGGCGGACCGCGACTTCGACGCCGGCCATCTCGCCGATCTGCCCGGCCCACGCGCCCGTGGCGTTGACGACGTAGTCGGCGTACAGTTTCTCGGTTTCGCCCGGATGGCCGTGGACGTACTTGCCGGACCCGGCGGCGTGTTCGACTTCCACGCCGACGACTTCGCCGTCCTCGACGAGTACGTCGGTCACTTCGCTGTGGGTTTCGACGCGTGCACCGTGTTCGACAGCGTCGGCGGCGTTGGCGACGCAGAGTCGGAACGGGTCGATCGCTCCGTCGGGGACGCGGATCGCGCGCTCGATGTCCTCGGCCAGGTACGGCTCGATCTCGCGGGCTTCCGCCGCGGAGAGCACTTCGGCTGGAATCCCGCACTCGCGACAGCCGTCGAGTTTCTGCTCGAAGTACTCGTCGGCGTCTTCGGGGCGCTGGACGAACAGGCCACCAGTCATCTCGACGCAGTGGCTCGCGATCCGGCGCAAGACGCGATTTTCCTGGATGCACTCCTCCGCAGACGCCTGATCGGAGACGGCGTAGCGGCCGCCGCTGTGGAGCAGGCCGTGCATCCGCCCGGTCGTCCCGTGGGTGAGATTCCCCTTCTCGACGAGCGTGACGTCGACGCCGCGCATCGCGAGGTCGCGCGCGATGCCGCAACCCGTCGACCCCCCGCCGATCACGAGGACGCGAGAGCTTTTACTCATTTCACAGTTCTATCTTGGAGGGCATCTACTTTAGGGTAGTGTCTGAGCGTTCCCACGTGCGTCGACTGGCACCGAACGAGCGGTGCTCATTTTGCTCGTCGCCCCCAAACCGCGGTAATGACTACCGATACGCCGCCACTGGCTCTCGACATCGACGGGACGCTCACAGACAGCGCAGGAAGTCTCGATCCGCGCGTCTTCGAGTACCTCCCGGTATGGGACGCGCCTGTCGTCCTCGCGACGGGGAAGGCGTTTCCCTACCCGGTAAGCCTCTGTCACTACCTCGGCCTCGATCTGACCGTGATCGCCGAGAACGGCGGCGTCGTCCTCGCGGACAACGCGGTCTCATACCAAGGCGATCGGGAGCGCGCACAGGCCGCCGCCGCCGAGTTCGTCGAGCGCGGTGGCGACCTCGGCTGGGGTGCGTTCGACGCCGTCAACGAGTGGCGCCGAACGGAGATCGCGATAGACCTCTCGGCCGACGAGGAACTCCTCCGGGAGACAGCCGCGGCGTTCGACCTCGAAGTCGTCGACACCGGCTACGCCTACCACCTCAAGACGCCGGGCGTCGAGAAGGGAACGGGGCTGAAGGCCGTCGCGGAGACGCTCGGCCGCGATCCGACCGAGTTCGTCGCCATCGGCGACAGCGAAAACGACGTCTCGACGTTCGAAGTCGCCGGCCGGTCGTACGCCGTCGCGAACGCCGACGAGGCCGCCAAAAACGCGGCGGACGTCGTCGTCGAGGAATCGTACTTCGACGGCACGGCGTCGATTCTCGAATCGCTCGCGTCGACGTGATGACGACCGTGAATCGAGGGCTCAGGCTTCCGCAGCGCTGGATTCGTCCTCGAACGGCACGAACCTCCCGTTGATGTCCCACTCGTGGATACAGTAGGGACTACCGATGGCCTGCGGATTGCCGTCGTCGTCGACGGCGAGACGCCACGAACCGACGTCGTCGTCCCAGATCTCCGTACGGCCGCAGCGCTCACACGTTCGTTCGGTCGGAGTTACGAGTGTCAGTGACATATCCCTGGGTCTGCGCGCGACCCTGTTAATCTTGTCTGCTACGGCAGCGTGGGGACGTTCCGGATCCGGTGCGGTAGTCCCTACAAGTTACTGCGATATCGAAGCATCTGCCGGCGAACACACCTTTAGGTCCGCTCCACGTCTGTATCAGATATGGGATTCCACACGTTCGACGCCGAACGGGCGGAGGCACTGGAAAGACCGGACCGCTATCGGTTCTGTTCGCGCGAGGAACTGCTCGCCGCACTCGACCCCTCGCCGGGCGATGTCGTCGCGGACGTCGGCAGCGGAACGGGCTTTTTCACCGACGAGATCGCCCCGTTCGTCGAGAAGGTCTACGCCATCGACGTGCAACCGGAGATGCACGATCACTATCAGGAGAAGGGCGCGCCCGACAACGTCGAATTCGTCACGGCCGAAGCGTCCTCGATTCCGCTCGACGACGACGAACTCGACGCCGCGTTTTCGACGATGACGTTCCACGAGTTCGCCAGCGACGAGGCGCTCGAAGAACTCGCACGCGTGATTCGCCCGGGCGGTCGCGTGATCACCCTCGACTGGTCGAAGACGGGCGCAGGCGAAGATGGCCCACCGGTGAGCGAACGCTTCGGTCTCGCCGACGCCGTCGAGTACTTCGAGAGTTCCGGCTTCCGAACCGTCGATGCCACGTCGAGAATTGAAACATTCCTCCACTCAGGGAAGAAATAGCGCCCAGATATTTCACGTCTGTCCGATATATTATTTGATTATAACTCTATAGAAGTCATTCTTGCCATATCAGGACAACAGTTATCCGTGCGTGTGATTCTGTAACAGGTATGGTGATATACAACGGACGCGTCGACCCATACCACCCCGACAAGAGTCGATACGAGTGCCGAGCGTGTGGTTCTCGCGTCGATAGCGGCGGTGTCTGTGAGAAGTGTGGGAGCAAATCGCTGGTGAACATCGCGGTCCCACGGGAGTGATCGACTGGACAGGACCCTGACGACGGCGACGCCGAACGGTTGGTGTCACGTGTTTGGTCGAGCGACATCACACGCCATCGGCTCGCCGTTTCTCCCATAGTCGAGTGGTAACCTCCCCCCGACCGCGCGGACGCCCCGAGGTGGCCGGATCGAATCGGGCTCGCGTATCCGCGATCGACCGCCGACGCGGTCGGGGATCCTGTGTCTTGCTGTCGTCAGTCACGATCCGGCCCCACTTTCGTTCGCTCTTCGTGGTCTCTCCGAGCGTCGGCTGCGGTCAGATACCGCCGTCGATGTCGGCGATGCCAGTGTAGTGCTCCAAGAGCACCACGAGAACCGCGCCGACCACTGCCGCCGCCACGAACGCCGCGACCGCGGTCGGTGTCCAGGTGCGGCCGAGTTCGGTTAGCTGCTCGCCCGTGCGGACGACCGGCGCACGGAGCGCGCCGACGATCAGCGCGACGAGGAACGCGAGCGTGGCAGTTCGGGCGCGGTTCAAGGCCCATCGAACGGCGTGTGCGACGGTGAACAGGCCGACGAACGCACCCGCGATGAAGGCGACGACGACGACGCCGTGCTCTCGCAGCGGCGCGAGAGGCCCGCCGGTCACTGTCGCGAGCAGCGCGTCGACGAACGCCGAGAGCGTCCCCGTCATATACTCGTACTGTCCGAGGATGACGAGCAACAGCGACCCCGAGATGCCCGGGAGGATCATCGCGCTGACTGCGATCGCGCCGGCGAGGACGGTCACGGGGAGTCCATCACCGAGCGTCGCGGCCGCTCGCCCGGAGACGACGAACGCGAAGACGAACCCGGCGACGGCGGCCGCCGCACGGGCCGGTGTGTCGACGGCGACCTCGGAGAAGAGCACCCACGCGGAGGCGGCGATCAGACCGAAGAAGAACCCGAAGGTGAGTACGGGCATCGTTTCGATTCCGGTGTGGACGATGCGGGTGACGGTCACGATCGCAGTGGCGATTCCGGCTCCGAGTACGAGCAAGAATCCGGCGTCGACCGCGCGGAGAGCGTCGGCGGCGTCGTTGCGATAGCCGGGGAGGATCCCGAGGAGGACGGCACGGATCCGCGCGAGCGAGACAGCGGTGATCGCAGCGATCAGCCGCTCGTAGATGCCGGTCACGAGTGCAATCGTCCCGCCGGAGACACCTGGGACGGCGTCCGCAGCCCCCATACAGACGCCTTTCAGGTAGACGACGAGCCAAGACGACGTCGCGACCTGGTGTGACGTCTCTGCGGGACTCCGAGACGTCTCGGTACCTCCGCGTGACGTCCCCACATCGGACGTTTCGCTCGCCGCGCGCGACCCGTCTCGCTCTTTCGACATAGCGCACCCTTCGGTGGCCCCCTACTCCGGGCTTTCGCTTCGGCCCGTAGGCGGCGCGGAGCGAGATCGCGACCGTAGACGCGAAAATTGAAACCGACGGCCGCTGTCCCCACAGATATGCGAATCAGCATCGTCGGCAGCGGCTACGTCGGGACGACGATCGCGGCGTGTTTCGCCGAGGTCGGTCACGACGTGGTCAACGTCGACATCGACGAGGAGATCGTCGCGTCGCTCAACGACGGCGACGCCCCGATTCACGAGCCGGGGCTCGACGACCTCGTCGCCGCACACGCCGGCGACGGCCTGCGCGCGACGACCGACTACGCGGCAGTCCGCGACACCGACGTGACCTTTCTCGCGCTCCCGACGCCCTCCGAGGAAGATGGCCACATCGACCTCTCGATTATGGAGGCCGGTGCGCGCTCGCTCGGCGCGGCCCTCGCCGAGAAGGACGACCACCACGTCGTGGTCACCAAGAGCACGGTCGTGCCGACGACCACCGAAGAGGTGATCGCGCCGATCCTCGCCGAGGAGTCGGGGAAGACGCTCGGTGACGATCTCGACATCGGGATGAATCCCGAGTTCCTGCGCGAGGGCAGCGCTGTCGAGGACTTCCTCTCGCCCGATAAGGTCGTCCTTGGCTCGGAGACCGACCGCGCAGCGGAGACGCTCCGCGGCGTGTTCGACCCGCTCGTCGCGCAGGCCGGCGACCCGCCAGTCGTCGAGACGGGCGTCGCCGAGGCGGAGATGATCAAGTACGCCAACAACGGCTTTCTGGCGGCGAAGATCTCCCTGGCGAACGACATCGCGAACATCTGTAAGGAGTACGGCATCGACTCCGAGGAGGTGCTCTCGGCGATCGGCCTCGATCACCGGATCGGCGCGGCGTTCCTCGGCGCGGGCGTCGGCTGGGGTGGGAGTTGCTTCCCCAAAGACGTCGCAGCGATCATCGCCGCCGCTCGCGACGTCGGATACGACCCGGCGATGCTCGAAGCCGCCGTCGAGGTGAACGATCGCCAGCCCGTTCGATTGCTCGATCTCCTCGGAGACCACGTCGATCCCGACGGCGCGCGCGTGGCGGTGCTGGGTCTCGCGTTCAAACCCGGCACCGACGACATTCGGAATTCGAGAGCGATCCCGCTGGTCGACGCACTACTGGATGCGAACGCCGAGGTCGTCGGCTACGATCCCGTCGCGACCGAGAACTTCCGGGAACGCTACCCCGAGATCGAGTACGCCGGGTCGCCGGCGGACGCGCTCGACGGAGCAGACGCGGCGCTCGTCGTCACCGACTGGCCCGAGTTCGCCGACCTCGACGAGGCGTTCGACGCGATGGCGACGCCAGTCGTCGTCGACGGTCGTCGGATCATTACGCGCCGCGACGGCATCGTCTACGAGTCGCTGGTGTAGACGGTTGCTGGTGTAAAGTGGCGAACAGTCGGCACCCGCTGGGGAGTCACTCTACGCTCGCGTCGACGTGCCGAACGACCGCTGCCCGACGCGAGGCGAAGGTCAGATCACGGCGGGGGTGGCCCCGGCATCGGATATAAACCCTCGCGGCGGGCGGTGTCGCAGGAACGTCGCCGCTCGCGGTGATGGAGCAGAGAACGCGACCCGACGGACGGAAACCTACTTGCCGTCGTCGCCCGTCTCGTCGATATGCTCTCGCTAGCGCTCGCTGGCAAGCCCAACGCGGGCAAGTCTACTTTCTATCGGGCGGCGACGATGGCCGACGTCGACGTCGGCAACTACCCGTTCACGACGATCGATCCCAACCGTGGCGTGACCCACGCTCGGACGCGCTGTCCCTGTCTCGACCGCGAGGAGCGCTGTGGCAACTGCGAGGACGGCGTCCGCTACGTCCCCGTGGAACTGCTCGACGTCGCCGGACTCGTCCCCGGGGCGCACGAGGGGCGCGGCCTCGGCAATCAGTTCCTCGACGCCCTGACCGACGCCGACGCCATCCTGGCCGTCCTCGACGCGGCCGGCGGCACCGACGCCGAGGGCGAACCGGTCGAGATCGGGACGTACGACCCCGTCGAGGAAGCTGACTTCGTCGAGGCCGAACTCGAACAGTGGCTCGCGGGGATCATCGAACGCAACTGGGAGACTGTGGTCCGCAAGTCCCGGTCGCCGGACTTCGACATCGACGAGGCGCTCACGGAGATGCTGACGGGATTCGGCGCGACCGAGTACGACGTGGCCGCGTCGCTGCGGGCGCTCGAGTACCCTGACGACCCACAGCAGTGGACCGACGAGGACCGCGAGCGACTCGCACGCGACGTCCGCGAGCGGACGAAGCCGATCGTTCTCGTCGCCAACAAGGCCGACGTCGCACCGCCGGAGAACGTCGAACGCCTCCGCGAGGAGGACAAGCCCGTAATCCCATCGACCGCCGACGGCGAGCTGGCGCTCCGGACGGCAGCGGAGTCGGGGGTGGTCAGCTATCATCCCGGCGACGACGACTTCCGGGTCGTCGGCGACGTCTCCGACGCCCAACGAGAGGGCCTCGAAACGATCCGCGAGGTGATGTCCGAACACGGCGGCACCGGCGTCCAGCAGGCGATCAACACCGCCGTCTACGACGTCCTCGATATGGTGACCGCCTACCCCGTCGAAAACGAGACGAAGTGGACCGACGGGACCGGCGAGACGCTCCCCGACGCGTTCTTGCTCCCCCGCGGGTCGACGCCGAAGGACCTCGCGTACGCGGTTCACACCGACATCGGCGAGGGGTACTTGCACGCGGTCGACGCGCGCTCGAAGCGCCGAATCGCCGAGGACTACGAGCTCGAAGAGGGCGACGTCATAAAGATCGTCAGCACGGCGTCGTAGCTGTCAGGAGGCGTCGCAGTATTGCGTTGGTGTGCCAGTAGGTAAGCGGTTCACAGAGTGCGCGGCCCAGGCGGCGCGCTCGGCCTTTTTGATCCAGATTTTAGACGACGGCGTCGTAGGCCTCGGCCATCACGTCGAGCGCCTCGCGCAGGTCGTCCTCGTCGGTCGCATACGAGAGTCGCGCGTAGCCGCGGCCGTGCTCGCCGAACGCCTCGCCGGGCACGACGATGACGTCGCGGTCGAGACACGCCTCGACGAAGCCCTCGGGCACCTCGGGCATACAGTAGAACGCGCCGCCGGGCGTCGGCACGTCGAGACCGATGTCGGTGAGGCCGTCGACGACGAGGTCGCGTCGCCGTCGGAACGACTCGGTCATCTCGTCGACCTGCTCCTGGGGTCCGGTGAGGGCCGCTTCGGCGGCGAACTGCGACGGCGCGGCGGCACAGGCCTGCGCGTACTGGTGGACTCGGAGCATCCGTTCGATCCGGTCGGACGAGGCGGTGACCCAGCCGAGCCGCCAGCCGGTCATCGAGTAGAGCTTCGAGGCCGAGTTGACGACGACGACGTTGTCGCTCTCGGCGAACTCGATGGGCGAGCGGAACTCGCCGTCGAAGACGGTGTACTCGTAGACCTCGTCAGAGATGCAGAGCACGTCGTGCTCGTCGGCGATGCGGGCGAACTCGCGGACGTCTTCGGGCGGCGAGACCGCACCGGTCGGGTTGCCGGGGCTGTTGACGACGAACGCGACGGTATCCTCGGTGATGGCGTCCTCGACGGCCGCGGGGTCGAGCGTCAGGTCGTCGCGCAGCGGCACGGGGACGGGTGTGCCGCCGGTGAGTCGGGTGAGCGCGTCGTAGGAGACGAAGCCCGGGTCCGGAATGAGGACTTCGTCGCCGGCGTCGACGTGGGCCTCCAGGGCGATGTGGAGCGCCTCCGACCCGCCGGCGGTGGCGATCACGTCGCTGGGGTCGACGTCGACGCCCTGATCGCGCGCGTGCTTGTCGGCGATGGCCTCGCGGAGCGGGCGCATCCCCTTGTTCTCGGTGTAGCCGTCGGCCTCGCCGTTTCGGATGGCTTCGGCGGCCGCCTCGCGAGCGTGCTCCGGCGCGGAGAAGTCCGGCTGTCCTAATCCGAGGTTGATCGCGTCTTCGCTCGCGGCCTCGAACACCTCGCGGATTCCACTGATCGATACCTGCTCGACTCGGTCCGAAAAGTGAGTCATACTCTCTGGCGCGTCGGCCACCGGGTTAGGTCTTGCTTCCTCGGCCGGGAGTTCCACTCAATCGGGAACGGCCCCAGCCTGTTACCGGCAGAATAGTCTGGTATCTCGGACGCCACCCGTTTCGCTCTGCCGTCACGGACGAGGCGGCTGCGACGACCGAATCCGCCGAAATCGGTCTTTTCGAGCGTCGAGCGTGGGTGCGAGGTTCGCCGCGTACACGCTTCAATTATACGTAGGGCGCTAGGAACAGATAGATGACGACCGATCCGACGAACGAGCGATCGACGGTCTCGCGACGGCGCTTCCTGCAGACGACCGCTGCCGCTTCGGCGGCGGGACTCGCGAGTGTCGCCGGGTGTGCGGGCGGGACCGGCGGCGGAAGCGGCCTCGACGAAATCCGCGTCGCGTATATGCCAATCTACCCCGATATGCAGTACTTCGTGATGCACGAGGAGGGGTACACCGACGAACTGTCTGCGACAGTCTCCGGTGAGGTGTTCTCCGACGGGCCGAGCATCGTTCAGGCGTCCGCTACTGGCGACTTCGACGTGATGATGTTCGGCGTCGTGCCGGCGATGATAGTGATGGACAAGGGCATCCCCGCGAAGATCACCGCCGCGAACATCCAGAACGCGATGCAGATCCTGGCGCACGACGACTTCGCAGCCACCTGGGAGGCTGCTGACTCGGGCGCTGAGGCCTTCGCACGCTTCGAGGAAGAGCAGGGGCGAAAGTTCACCTTCGGGACGTTCCCCCCGGGCTCGGTTCCGGACATCCTGCTCCGCTACTGGCTCGCCGAGGTCGTCGGTGTCGATCCCGAGAACGACGTGAACATCACGGCCCTCGGCGGCGCGGGACCGGTCCGACAGGCGCTTCTCGCCGGCGAGATCGACGGCACCTCGATTATGGAGCCGGTGCCGACGGTCGCCGAGATCCGGGATGCGCCGTATCAGTCGATCGCGTGGGCGGGCGACTTTATGCCCGGCCAGCCCGCGGCGGTCACGCTGATGCACGACCGCCTCCGCGAGGACAACCCCGAGCAGGCGGCGGCGTTCGTCGAGCAGCACCAGCGTGCGACGACGTTCGCCACGGAGAACCCCGACGCGGCCGCCCAGCACGCCAGCACCGTCATCGGCGAGTCGTCGCTGCCGGTCGAAACCGCGCGGCAGGCGATGGACTCGCCCGCCTCCGACTTCGTCACGGACCCGCACAAGATCGCCGAGGGCGCGCAGATCTTCTCGGAGTACGCCGCCGAACTCGGGAAGACCAGCGAGACGCTCTCGAACGACCAACTGTTCGACTTCGGGGTGTACGACTCCCTATGAGCCTCGAAGCGGGAACCGGTGCGGCGTCGGACCCGGCTGCGGCCCCAGAGGAGGCCGCCGAGGCGGACTCGTTCGGTGATCTCTCGGAGTTCGACGTGTCGAGCCTCGCCTACGGCGCGGTCGGGACGACCGTCTTCCTCGCGGTCTGGCAGGCGGCCGCGCTCGCTGTCGGGCGAACGTATCTGCTCCCCTCGCCGGTCGAGGTCGCGACCGCGTTCGTCGTCGAACTGACTGCTCCGACGACGTTCACGGTCCCGTTCGTCGGCGCGTCGCTGCCGGCGACGCGACTCACCGCGAATCTGCTCCAGAGCCTGTTGCACTATCTCCCCGGCCTCGTCGTCGGGAGCGTCCTCGGCATCGCGCTCGGCGTCGGAATGGGCTGGAGCGGCCGACTCGACGACGCGCTCACGCCCGTCACGCGGTTCCTGCGACCGATCCCGCCGCTGGCGTGGATCGTCTTCGCCATCGTCTGGATCGGTATCGGCCACGGCGGCGCGGCGTTCATCGTCGGCATCGGCGCGTTCTGGATCAACTTCTACAACGCCTACGCCGGCGTCGAGGGCGTCTCGACGCACCTCCGGGAGGTCGCCGCGAGCCTCGGCGTCGACGACGATCTGACGATGATCCGCAAGGTGGTCTTGCCCGCCGCGACGCCGTCGATCGCGACCGGCATTCGGACGAGTATCGGGCAGTGCTGGATGATCGTCGTCGCCGCCGAACTGTTCGGCGCGCCGGGCGTCGGGTTCCAGATCATCAACGCGGCGCAGAACCTCGCGACCGACGTGAGCGTGGCGTATATGGCCGTCATCAGCCTGGTGTTCCTCGTGAGCGACGGGGCGTTCCGCCGGGTCGAACGGAGGGTGTTGGCGTGGCGGGACTGAGCGAGCCATCCGCGTCGGAACCGCGTTCCGACGACGCGAAAGTCGTCGTCGACGGGGTAGGGAAGGTCTACGAGTCCGAGCGCCAACGCGTCCGGGCGCTCTCGGGCGTGGACTTCACCGTCGACGACGGGGAGTTCGTCTGCCTGGTCGGCCCCTCGGGCTGTGGGAAGACGACGCTCTTTCGGACGATCGCCGGCCTCGAAGCGGCCACGGACGGCGAAATCAGACTCGACGGCGACCCCGTCACCGGGCCGGGAACTGACCGCGGGATGGTCTTCCAGGAGTACGGGCTGTTCCCGTGGCGGACCGTCCGCGAGAACGTCGCGTTCGGCCTCGAAGAGCAGGACGTTCCCGAACCCGAACGGAGCAGCCGCGTCGAGGAGATGCTCGGGCTCGTCGGCCTCGCGGAGTTCGCCGACGCCTACCCGAAGGAACTCTCCGGCGGGATGAAACAGCGCGTCGGCATCGCCCGCGCGCTCGCGGTCGACCCCGAGATCCTGCTCGCCGACGAGCCGTTCGGCAGCGTCGACGCCCAGACCCGGGATATGCTCCACGAGGAACTGCTGCGGATCTGGTCAGAGACCGAGAAGACGGTGCTGTTCGTGACGCACGACGTCGAGGAGGCGGTGAAGCTCTCGGATCGCGTGGTCGTGATGGCTGCCGATCCGGGTCGAGTGAGCGAGATCGTCGACGTCGATCTCGACCGCCCGCGCGAACGGACCGAGCCCGCGTTCGCGGACTACGTCGACCGGATCCGGACGCTGATCGGGGAGTGAGAGGCGGTACGCGGCCGATCGGCTATTGGTTTTTGCCGAGCGGCTATTGATTTTCGTGCGCGTCGCGGAGCTCCTCGACGTGCGTCATCACGACCGAGAGCGTCGCGTCGGCGTCGACGTAGCCACGGTCGTAGTCTTCGTGCGCCGAGTCGACGTCGCGGAGGAACTGCGCGACGGTTTCGTCGAGCGGTTCGGCCTGTTCTGTTTCGTTTTCCTCGACATCGCTGGAGTCGTCGGTCATACCGGGTTCTCTCGCGTCGACGGTGAAAAGCGCGCCGTCCCGGTGCGGACGGACCGGCCGCGGCTGTCTCGGAACGACCGGACACCACAGCCGCGGCCGACAGTATATATACGATCACGACGGACCAACGAGCGTGATCACGCTGCGGTTCGAGGACGGCACGATCCGAGTGTCGGGACTCGAGGAGTCGGATCGGGCCGTCGAGTCGCTGCCGGGTGTCGCGTGGGACGAGCGCGGACTTGTCGCTCGTGCGCCCGCCTATCGGTACGCAGAGCTTCGCACAGCTCTCCGCGAGCGCGACGTGGCGTTCGAAGATCAGGTGCTCCCGGACGAACGGCTGTCGCTGTCGCACTCGTACGATCTCCGGCCGTACCAGACCGAGGCGGTCGACGCCTGGCGCGCGAACGACGAGCGGGGCGTCGTCGAACTCCCGACCGGCGCCGGCAAGACGGTACTCGCGGTCGACGCCATCGCCGCGCTCGGCGTCCCGACGCTCGTGGTCGTGCCGACGATCGACCTCCTCGACCAGTGGCGACGCGAACTCGAAACGGAGTTCGACGTTCCGGTCGGGCAGTTCGGCGGCGGCGAACAAAAACGAGAGGCGATCACGGTCTCGACGTACGACTCGGCGTATCTCCGGGCCGAAGACGTCGGTGGCGACTTCGGATTCGTCGTCTTCGACGAAGTCCACCACCTCGGGGGCGAGGGCTACCGCGACGCCGCGCGCCTGCTTGCCGCACCCGCACGGCTCGGCCTGACGGCGACGTTCGAGCGGCCCGACGGCGCCCACGAAGTCATCTCGGACATGGTCGGTCCGAAGGTGTACGAGGCGTCAGTCGACGACCTCGCGGGCGAACACCTCGCGGACTACGAGGTCCGGCGGATCGAAGTCGCGCTCAGTTCGGCCGAACGCGACGCCTACGACGAGGCACAGGGCACGTTCGTCGACTACCTGAAACGCTCGAACCTCTCGCTGCGGAGCGGCTCGGACTACCGAAAGCTCGTGATGCGCTCGGGCACCGACCCGAAGGCTCGCGAGGCGCTCCTCGCGAAGCAACGCGCGCGCCGGATTATGATGAACGCCGACGCGAAAGTCGACACGCTGGGGCGGCTCCTCGATCGCCACCGCGACGACCGGGTCATCGTCTTCACCGCACACACCGATCTCGTCTATCGGCTCTCCGAGCGGTATCTCCTTCCAGCGATCACGAGCGAGACCGGCACGAAAGAGCGGCGCGAGATACTCGAACGCTTCCGCGACGGCACGTACTCGCGGGTCGTGACGGCGAACGTTCTCGACGAGGGCGTCGACGTTCCCGACGCGAACGTGGCCGTCGTCCTCGCCGGCTCAGGTTCCGAACGGGAGTTCACCCAGCGGCTCGGGCGGGTCCTCCGCCCCAAGCGCGACGGCGGACGCGCGCTGCTCTACGAGGTCGTGAGCGAGGAGACCGCCGAAGAACGGGTCGCAGACAGGCGGCGATAGGGCCGAGCGGTGTCTTCCGACGCGCAGCCCTACGCAAGCGTGACGTTGAGGTCGCCGTTACTCGTGAACTCGTCGTAGGCGACGTCGAATGTGACCGCCCACTCCGCGGTCCCATCGGCGGCGACAGTGACAGAGGTCTCTCGCTCGAAGTCGTCGCCAGCGACGCGGACCGTGACGACGACGGTGGCCGTCCGCTGGGCACCGCTGCGGTTCTCGACCGTCCCGAAGACCCGGAGCGCGTCGTCGTCGGTCGCCTCGAAGTCGAACGTCCCGATCGTGAGATCGGGGCGAGCGGGCGTCTGTCGAGGCTGATCGGCGGGCGCGTCGGGGGCGTGACGCGGTCCCGTCGCCCTCGGCGGGGCACCGAGACAGCCGCCGAGGACCGTCGCGACCAACCCCGCACCGGTTCGGAGGACGGTTCGTCGCTTCATCGTCCGCTCAAGGCTCGGCCGCGCGTATGAGTCTTCTCCTCCAGTGCTTCGGGGCGGCGCACAGCCGAGAGACTGTACGGGACGATGCCACTGCCGTGAGACTGCACGGGGCGATGGCCGCAGCGGCACGCTCTTGTCCCGCCGTCTCGAACCCCTCGGCGTGCTGCGAAAGGACCTCCTCCGGGTCTCCCGGGCCGGCGGCGGCTATCACCCGCAGTTCGCGGGCCGGAGCGACCGCCCGCTCGCGGCCCGAGTCATCGGCGTTTTCCAGGGCCACGTCGGACAGCCGCGACACGCCCTCGACGAGGCGCTCGACGACCTCGAACGCGACGCCGACGACTTCAAGCTCGTCCGGGGGTTCGTCGCGCTGCTCGAACGCGAGGCGACGTTCGAGACGCGCGCACCGCTGCCACCCGAGCGCGTCCGCCGCGTCGTCTTCGAGGCCGCCGAGGACGCCGGCGCGGTCGTGAGCGACGACGACCGACAGGCGGCGCTGGCCGAGGCCGCAGACAGGCTCGGGACCGGTATCGAAGCCATCGAGCACTCGCTGTACGCCGACCGCGACGTCAACGAGGTGCTCGCGGGGTTCGACCCGCGCTGGAGTCCCGATCAGCTCGTCGAGCAGTACAACCTCTCGCTGGCGCAGACCGCGCTGTTCGACGCGACCGAGGTCCGGATCCGAAGTTCCGATCCGAAGCGACTCGTCTCGGCCGTCAAACGACTCGGTCTGCTGTACGAGATCCGGCGCAGGAACGTAGACGACAGTGACGGAGCCGGCCAGCCGATCGCCGAGCGCGAACTCGTCGTGACGGGGCCGGACGCGCTCTTCCGTCGCACGCGGCGCTACGGGACCGCGTTCGCGCGCCTGTTGCGGAGCGTCGCGACCGCCGCCGAGTGGTCGCTCGCGGCGACGATCGACGACCGCGGGACGGAGCGCGAGCTACGGCTCGGTCCTGAAGACGTCTCGGTTCCGGAGGTCGAACCGGTCGCCGAGCCAACCTACGACAGCGGCGTCGAAGCCGACTTCGCCGCCCGCTTTTCGAACCTGGATCTCGACTGGGAACTCTCCCGAGAGCCCGAACCGCTCGCGGCGGGCGCGCGGGCGATGATCCCCGACTTCGCGTTCGAGTACCGGCCGGGCGGCGACGGCGGATCCGCGAGCCCGTCGCTGCGGGTCTTCTTCGAGGTGATGGGCTTTTGGACGCCCGAGTACGTCGAGAAGAAACTTGACCAGTTCGGGAGCGTCGCCGACGACGTCGAACTCCTCGTGGCGGTCGACGAGTCGCTCGGCGTCGGCGAGGAGATCGAAGCCCTCGACCACCGCGTGGTCACGTTCTCCGGGCGCGTGCGCGTCAAAGACGTGGTCGACGCGCTCGGAGAGTACGAGTCCGACCTCGTCGCGGCGGCCGCGGCGGAACTGCCCGACGAACTCGTTCCCGACGACGACGTGATCGACCTCGACGCGCTGGCAGCGGAGCGCGGTGTGAGCGTCGACGCGCTCGATTCGGTCTCGTTCCCGGAACACGAGCGCGTGGGTCGGACACTGATCCGTCCCGACGTGTTGGAGGCACTCGACGCGGAGATCAGCGTGGGGATGTCGCTCGCGGACGCGGAATCAGTCCTGGAGGCCCGCGGCGTCGACGACGCATCCGCAGTCCTCGCGCGACTCGGCTACCGAGTCGCGTGGGAGGGACTCGGCGGCGGGACGATCGAGGAAAAGTAGTTTCGGGGTGGGGTCGCAGTAGCTTGGCTCGCCTATCCTGTGACTACCCGTCTCGCCTATTCGAGGTCCTCGCGCCGTCCTTTCGGGACGGTCGAGCGGAGTTCGCCGTGGAGATACAGGCCGACGCCGATCGGCTCGACGTCGCCGGCGATCTCGTGGGCGGCGACGACGTAGCCCCAGTCGCCGTCCCAGCGGGGGAGTTCCTGGTCGTCGCCGCGGGCGAAGCAGGCGGCCTCGTCGCCGTCGAGGACGACGACGTTCTCCGTAGCGTCGCGACAGAAGCGCTGGACGGCGTTCGTCGAGGGCTTCCAGTGTTCCTGACGCGCCCGCAGGATCCGCAGGCCGAGTCCCTCGACCGCGATCGGTGAGACCACGTCGGCCGCGAACGCCCAGATTTTGCCGTTGCCCTTCTCCCAGAAGGTGTGTCCGTCCCACGTCTCCGGCGGGACGCCGAAGCGTTGATCCCACCACTGAACGACCTCCTCGCGGGTGGGTCGGCCGGGAACGACGCGCTCGTCGGCCGTCGCCGGCAGCCGATCGAACTGCTGGCCGTCGTTCTCCGGCGGGTCGGCGTTGGAGTCGGCGTCGGTCACGCCGTCACCTCCAGTTTGGCGCAGAAGAACCCACCCGTGTCGTTGCGGTGCGGGTAGACTCGGTGCGCCAGTTCGACCGACGGGTCGTACGTCTCGCCGTCCCACTCCGTGACGCCGGGGTCCGTCTCGAACCCGTCCGGGGCGTCCCACTCGCGCATCTCACAGTCGCCCTCGTCGAGGACGTGATCCAGCACGGCCTCGTTCTCCTCGGGCGCGAACGTACAGGTGGAGTAGACGACGGTGCCGCCGGGTTTCGTCGCCTGGATCGCGCGGCGGAGGATCCCCTTCTGGATCCCCGCGACGCTCTCGACGTGGGTCATCGACCAGCGGTCCAGCGCGTCGGGGTTCTTCCGGATGGTGCCCTCACACGAGCAGGGGGCGTCCACGAGCGCCTTGTCGAACGCCTCGATGCGCTTTGCGTCGTCGGTGCGGTCGCCGAACGGCTTGAACGAGAAGTTTCGAGCGTCCTGATTGGTCACGACGAGGTTCGTGATGCCCAGTCGTTCGGCGTTGTGTCGGAGCGCCGAGAGCCGTCCGAGGTTGTTGTCGTTGCCGACGAGGACGCCTTCGTCGTCCATCAGATCCGCGAGTTGGGTCGTCTTGCTCCCCGGGGCCGCCGCGGCATCCCAGACGACTTCGCCGGGTTGTGGATCGAGTGCGAGCGCGGGCAGCGCCGAGACTTCCTCTTGGCCGTGGAGCCAGCCGTGAAAGTACGGCCAGGACGTACCGGGGCCGCGCTCGTCGAGACGAAGCACGCCGGGGTGCCAGTCGGTCGCCTCGTAGGCGACGCCCTCGGCGTCGAGCGCCTCGCGAGCGCGCTCGATCGACGCTTTCAGCGTATTGACGCGGACGACCGAGGGCAGCGGCCGTTCACACGCCGCGCGGAACGCGTCGAAGTCCTCGACGAGCGACGCGTACCGCTCGAGTGGTTGCATACCTTCCTCATCTGCCCGCGCTCGCTTGTGGGTGTCGGTTCAATCCGCGGCGCGGGCAAGTGCGATTATTCATATCACTTATATTTTGGTCGTCGTTCTCGACGTGCTGTGTCGTCGAATTACATTTATTGCTCAACTGATAGGGACTATCGTAAGTCCGCATAGATTTCTCGCCGGACGGTACGGCGAGAATCTCCGAACAGTTACGATAATCCCTATGAGACGACTGTGGACTATGAACGACGAAACAGTTGCAAAAGTCCGCAGGCGGTGGAATGTGCGATCGAAGACACTGACGACCGGGAAGTCCGCTTCGCGCTGCGGCAGGCCGCGCAGTTGCTTCTCGCCGTCGAGGAACGCGCCGACGAGTCGGGACCGCCACAGACAGCAGGGCTGGTGTGACTCTCCTCGTCCGTCTCGTCACAGAGCGTTGATGAAAGCGATTACTACTGCCGTCTGACGTCGCAGTCGCAATCTCCCAGCGGTTTTACCACCGGCCGGGTCGTCTGGGGGAGTATGGCTCGGATCTCCGTGCTCACAGACGACGTGTCGCTGTCGGAACCGTCGATGGTGGAGGGCTTCCCCGGGGTCGGACTCGTCGGGAAGATCGCTGCCGACCACCTCGTCGAGGAGTTCGAGATGACGCACTACGCCAACGTCTACTGCGACGGTATCCCCGAAGTCGCCGTCTATCGCGAGAACGACGCCGAACTCCAGCCACCTGTCCGCATCTACGCCGACGAGGACCGCGATCTGCTGGTTCTCCAGAGCGACGTCCCCGTTCGCCCGGACGCCGCGGGCGAACTCGCCGACTGTCTCGCGAGCTGGTTCGAGGAGCTCTCGGTGACGCCGCTGTATCTCTCGGGGATCCCCCGCGAGAAGGAAGGGACCGTGCCGTCGCTCTACGGCCTCGGGACGGGCGAGGGAGTCGACATCGTGGCCGACGTCGGGATCGAAGCCCCCCACGAGACCGGCCTCGTCTCCGGACCGACGGGCGTCCTCCTGAGCAACGCCGTCGAGTCGGGGCGGACGGCAGTCGGGCTCGTCGTCGAGTCGGATCCGCGGTTCCCCGACCCAGAGGCCGCGCGCGTGCTGATCAAGGAGGGGATCGAGCCACTCACCGGGCTCGACGTTCCCGTCGACGACCTCGTCGAGCGTGCAGAGCAGATACGGCAGGCAAAAGACCGGCTCGCAAAGCGGATGCAGGAGGCCGGCGAGGAGAGCACGCAGGCGCGCCCGATCGGAATGTACCAGTAGCGGCCGGCCGTTCTGCGCCGCGGTCTGCGCGCTGGGACGACACCTTTCTACACGTTTAAGGCTCGCCGACTACTCCCTCCGGGTATGAGCGACGAGTCCCCCGAGAGTCGTGCGGCCGCGTCCGACGCCGAGAACGCCGAGGCAGAACACGAATCCGTCGACACGGACGCTGCCGCAGCGAACGGCGAAGTCGACCCCGACAGCGGGGCCGCCGGGGCCGCGGCCGACGAGGAGATTCCTGACGTCGCCTCGCGCGTCGCCGACTACGACGACGACCTCGCCGACGAGGTCGCGGCGCTGGAGTCGCGGGTCGCCGAGGCCGAGTCCGACCTCGAAGCGAAAGCCGAGCGAGTCGAGGAGCTCGAAAGCGCGCTGAAGCGCGCGAAGGCGGACTTCAAGAACTACAAGAAGCGCGCGAAAAAGCGCGAAGACGAGATTCGAGAGCGCGCGACCGAGGACTTCGTCGGTCGCGTCGTCAGCGTTCGCGACAACCTCGTCCGCGCGCTCGACCAGGACGAGGACGCCGACATCCGGCCGGGTATCGAATCGACGCTGGAGGAGTTCGATCGCATCCTCGAAGACGAGAACGTGACGACGATCGATCCCGAACCCGGCGAGGCAGTCGATCCGATGCGCCACGAAGTGATGATGCGCGTCGACGACGAACAGCCCGAAGGGACGGTCGTCGACGTCTACCAGCCGGGCTACGAGATGGCTGGATCGGTCCTCCGTGAGGCACAGGTCACCGTGAGCACCGGCGAAAGCGACTCCTAACCCCGTTCTGTCGCGGTCCGTCGCTTATCATCCAGTCGCCAGATAGCGGCGGCCGACCCGCCAGATGAGGCCGGCGACGACGAGGACCGGCAGCGCGAACGCGATCAGGTACGGCAGCGCGAACGCGAAGCCGACGACGAGCGCGCGGGCGACGATGACGACGCCGTCGACCGACTGCATAAACGCCGATAGCACGGGCGTATCGTACCAGCGGTCGGGTGCGACGCGATTCGGCGTCGGGCGAGGTTCTTCGAGCCGAACGGTCAGCGTCGAGTACGCGACCTGTCGCTGGAGGTTCTGCTGTCGCGCTTCCAGGCGTTCGATCTCACCCTGCACGTCCGAGAGTTCGCGCTGGACGGCGAGGACGTCCTCGGTGTCGTTCGCCTGCTGGTAGAGTTCCCGGAGGCGGTCGCGCTCGGCGCGGAGATTTTCGAGGCGGGCCTCGATGTCGACGAGTTGGTCGGTCACGTCGCGGGAGTTCACTTCGACGGACTGCACCTCGCCGAGTCCCTGGGCGTCCGCGACGAGGGCGTCGAACTCCTCGCTCGGCACGCGGAGCACCATCTCGCCGCGGATCCACGTCTCGTTGCCGATCTGTCTGCGGTCCTGCCGGGTGTCGCTGACGTAGCCGCCGTAGCCCTCGACGGTCGTAGTGAGGTTCGACTGCGCGGCCCCGAAGTCGTCGACTTCGACGGCGACGGTGCCCGTGCGGATTATCGCGCGGTCGGTCGGCATCGCGACGTCATCCGACGCGCCGCTGCCAGCCTCCTCTGGCGCTTGGGTCGCTGCGGGCGTGCCCGTCGCCCGCGCGCCCGTGTCGGCTGCGATCTCCGTCGCCTGTTCGACCCCTCCGCCCGCGCCGCCGTCGCCGCCGCCGGTCGACGCGCCGCACCCGGCGAGGGCGACGAGTCCGACGATCGCGAGCGCCGCGAGTGTGCGTCTCGATACCATTTCGAGTTCGAGTACGACAGACCGACGGAAAGGCGCGCCGGTGGCACAAAGGGGTGTTTGAGTTTCGAGCGGTGGGTCAGAATGGTGGGTTACGAAGGACTGCGCAAAAGCGGTGTTCGGGTGGGAGATACGGCCCAAACGGCGCGCGCCCGGCTATTCGGCGTCGCGAGAGCCGTCCGAGCGTATCAGTCGCATATCGCCGGACGCACGAATCGTCCCGTCGACGTCGCCGCCGTCGTGGAGTTCGAGATCCGAGCAGGAGACGTCACCGAGGACGCGAGCGCCGTCGGCGATCGTGACGGTGCCGTCGCGGGTCGTCACGTCGCCGTGGACGCGCGTTCCCTCGCCGACGGTGATGTCCCCGCGGGCGCGCAGGCTCCCGAAGATGTTGTTGTCTTCCCCGACCGTGATCGTCTCCGCGCGGACGTTGCCGTGGAGTCGGCACTCGTCTCCGATCGTCGCCGGCGTCGACGCCTGCCAGGCGTCGTCGGAGACGGTCGAACCGCGCGGGATCACGAGCGGATCGTCTTCGCTGTCGCCGGAGAGCGCGTCCGCGAGTTCGTCGGCCGCCTCGTTCTCACCGAGACGGAGGAGTTGCGACAGGACGACGAAGTAGAAGACCAGTGTCGGGACCGGATTCCGGATGACGATCCAGCCGTTGGCCTCGAACCCTTCCTCGATGTCGACGTCGTCGCCGATGTCCAGGTCGCCGGAGACCATCAGCCGGCCGCTGACGTGGACGCGTTCGCCGAGGTAGGCGTCCTCGCCGACGAGGACGTTGCCGGCGACGTCACACCAGACGTCGAGGCGACAGTCGCCCTCGGCCTCGATGTCGCCGCCGAAAGTGACGCGCTCGCCCGCGAGGACGTTCCGCCCTCTGACGCCGAACTCGACGGTGCTCTGCCCGCCGACCACGATGTCCCCGTCGGTAACGAGATCGTGCTCCTCGACGGTCGTGCCGTCTGGGATCTCTAGCGCGTCGAACGGGTCCTGACCGAGTGCCACACTCCGCATCAACACACCCGGCATAATAAACGGCGCGTCAGACGATCGTCCGACGAGCGGCCGTCTTCTCTCCGCCGGACTGATGGGCTTTTACTCCGGGACCGACTACGGGGAGCTATGACTGTACTCTCGTTCGATGAGGAGGGCGTCGACGTCGTCTACGAAGGGACCGAATTCCGCCTGGAGAAAGAGCTGATCGAGGAGGCGACCGAGAAGTCCTACCCCGACGTGACGGACCACGAAGTGCTGCAGATCGTCGAGGAGAGTCCCTCTCTGAGCGGCGAGCCGCGACGGATCGCCGACATTCTCCGGTCAGCGTAGGTCCGTCGACTCCCTCGCGACCGCGACGCGACCGCTCCGCCGCCTCGTTCTCACCCGAATCGTTCTTCGAGCGCCACCTTCACGATCGACTTCGCGATGGCCGCGCCGCCGCCGAACGGGTCGAGTTTGGTCTCGCCGGCGCGCTCGCGGTACGGGATCGGCTCCTCGCGGATCTCGTAGCCGCGCATCAGCGGTCGCATCAGCAGTTCCGCAGAGAGCCCCGTGTTCTCGGTCCACTCGATCTCGTGGAGGAGTTCGCGCCGGTACGCCCGCATCCCGGTCGTGGTGTCGTGGACGCGTTCGCCCATCAGTACCGACGCGAGAACCGCGAACGCGGCGTTACCGAGCCGGTTGAGACCGGGCATCGCGTCGGCGCCGTAGTACAGGCGGTCGCCGGAGACGACGTCGTAGCCCTCGTTGATCAGGTCCAGAAACTGCGGGAGCCGTTCCATCGGGTAGGTGTCGTCGCAGTCGGTCGTGACGACGACCGGACGCTCAGGCGTGAGAACCGCCTCGCGAACGGCGTAGCCGTACCCCATCGGCGGCTGTTCGATCACGGTCGCGCCGTGCTCCCGGGCGATTTCGGGCGTTCGGTCGCTCGAACTGTCGACGCAGACGACTTCTGCGCGACCGTCGGTGATCTTCTCGATGTCCGACAGCACCGTGTCGATCGCTTCCTCCTCGTTGTAGGTGCCCATCACGACCGCGAGATCGTCGAAGGTGTACTCGCTCATTACCGGTCGTATCAGTCCGGAGTATTTGTACTTTTAGGTTCGCCAAAAACATCATCTGAGAGCGAGAACGGAGAGCTACGCGAGCGGGTCCGGGATTCCGGGTGATTCGTCCGCAACAGCCCCGAGCAAATCGTCGTGCAGACGGCGGGCGACGACGTCGGCGAGGTTCTGGAGGTTCTCGGTGTCGTCGCGGTTGTACGAGACGAGCGTGTCGAGGGCGTCGTCGTCGCCGTCGCGTTCGTACTGGTACCACAGGCGGACTGCATCGCGGCCCGAGAGGTCCGGACGGTCCCGATCGATCCCGATCTGTTTTTCGATGGATTTCAAGCCGCCCGTCAGGTCGATGCGGCGGCAAGAGTACATCAGGTCGAGATGGGGCGCGTCGACCGAGAGCTCGAAGTTGTCTTCGAGGAAGGGGACGTCGAACTGCTTGCCGTTAAACGAGACGACGAGCGGGGCGTCGCGGAACTGCTCGCGAAGCGCCGCGGCTGTCAGGTCCTCGCCGCGGACGAACGTCGTCGTCTCACCGCCCTGCGTGAACGAGACGGTGGTGACGTTCTCCCGACCGGAGTCGAGGCCGGTGGTCTCGATGTCGAAAAAGAGCGCGTCGTCGCGGAAATTCTCGTAGAACCGCCAGGTCTCACCGGAGGGGAACTGCTCGCCGAAGTAGCGCACGTCGCCGTCGTCGAGTCGTTCCAGGGCCTCCGCGACGAACGACTCCACTCGTTCGCCCGTCTTCTCGCCGAGCGGCGCGCGTGCGGGGTCGAACTCCTCCCAGGTGAGGATGCCGGACTCCCACAGCGAGCGCTCGCGCTTCGCGCCGACTCCGCTCGCGGGGACGAAACTGTTCTCGATACGCATACTCGGGTGAGAGAGCGGCGGCCGCCTAAACCCTTCGAGGGCCGGCGGCCGGTGCGCTAGTGGGAAAGCAGAAACGGCGACGACACGGCCGGGGTCGTTTTGAGGGCTCGCACCCATCGACGCGTATGTGCGGTCGTTACACGCTCTTTACCCCCGCCGAAGAACTGGCGTCGCGCTTCGACGCGACGTTCGAGGAGCCACCGGAGCCGCGGTACAACTGCGCGCCCGGGCAGTCCCTGCCGGTCCTCACGAACGACGACCGGGATCGCTTTCGGCGGTTCAAATGGGGGCTGGTCCCCTCGTGGGCCGACGACGAGGGCATCGGTAACGACCTGATCAACGCGCGCGCGGAGACGCTCGCAGAGAAACCCAGTTTCGAGGCGGCCTACGAGCGTCGTCGGTGTCTCGTCCCCGCCGACGGGTTCTACGAGTGGGTGGAGGAGGGTGACGCAAAGCAGCCCTACCGGGTCGCATTCGCCGACGACCGGCCGTTCGCGATGGCGGGGCTGTGGGAGCGCTGGGAGCCGTCACACACCCTGACCGGATTGGGCGATTTCGGCGGCGGGAGCAGCGCCGAGTCCGACGGCGACGACGCCGTCGAATCATTCACTATCGTCACGACCGAGCCGAACGACGTCGTCGCCGACCTCCATCACCGGATGGCTGTCGTGCTCGACCCCGACGAGGAGGCGACGTGGCTCCACGGCGACGTCGAGGAAGCGGCCGAACTCCTCGATCCGTCTCCGGGCGACGAGTGGGAGGCGTATCCGGTCTCGACGCGCGTGAACAGTCCCGCGAACGACGCCCCAGCGCTGATCGAGCCGGTCTGAGAAACACAGAACGTAGAGAGCGTGGAGGGCCGCCGTCGATGACGGCAGAGTCAGCAGGGACGTAGGCGGTCAGTACACGAGTTCGCCGGAGATGAACTGCTGAGTGCGGTCGTCTGTCGGGTTCTCGAAGATCGTCTCAGTGGGGCCGATCTCGGTGAATCCGTCGCCGAGCAACACCCCGACCCGATCGGCGATGCGTTCGGCCTGGTGCATATCGTGGGTCGCGACGACGACGCCGATGCCGCGGTCGCGGGCTTCCAGAACCGCCTCCTCGATCACACCCGTGTTCCGAGGATCGAGATCCGAAGTCGGCTCGTCGAGGAGGAGATACGACGGGTCGTACGCTAACGCCCGTGCGAAGGAAACGCGCTGAGCTTCCCCACCCGAAAGCGAGCGGGCCTGCTGATCGAGTTTGTCGCTCAGGCCCACCACGTCGAGGGATCGCGTCACCGCCTTCGGCGTTCCGTTCGAGCCGACGATTGACCACAGCGTGTCGCGAAGCCGATCGTCCCAGGGCTGACGCACTCGGAGTCCGTACTCCACGTTTCGGGCCACGCTGGCGTCGAACAGACTCGCTTCCTGGAACACCGTCCCGACCCGGCGTCGGAGCTGCAGTCGTTCGTCTTCGCCGGCCGACCATACCGACTGGCCGTCCAGTTCGACTGTTCCCTCAGTCGGTCTGTTGAACAGCGCCAAGATACGGAGCAGTGTCGTCTTACCGACGCCCGACGGGCCGATAACCGCGACGACTTCGCCCGGGTCGACCGAGAGCGTGACGTCTTCGACGACGGTCTCCTCGCCGTATGCTTGCGAAACGTTCGAGAGCCTGATCATTGGTTCACCGATCCCTCGTCGCCGAATCGAACGACGACAGCGTTCACTGTCAAGACGAGCGCCAGGAGGACCGCGCCGAGGACCATCGCGGTGTCGTACTGGCCTTGGCGGGCTTCGAGTTGGATCGCGGTCGTCAGTGTTCTGGTCTGGGAGATGCCGCTCGCGCTCGTGATGTTGCCGCCGACGATGAGAACGGACCCGACCTCGCTGATCGCCCGCCCGAAGCCCGCGAGAATAGCCGTTGCGATCCCGTATCGGGCCTCTTTGATCACGACGAGCGCGACGTCGAGACGCGTGCCGCCCAGTGCGCGGGCGGCGTCGCGGACGTTCTCGCTCACGCCAGTGATGGCCGCGAGGCTGATCGCCGTGATCGGCGGCGTCGCGAGCACGAACTGCGAGATAATCATCGCCTCCTTGGTGAATATCAGTTCGAGCGAGCCGAGCGGTCCCTGATTGGAGACAATAAAGAGAACCAACAACCCGACGACGACGCTCGGAAAGCCCATCCCGGTGTTGATGACCGACTTGACGAACTGCTTGCCCGTGAAGTCGGTGAAACCCATCACGATGGCGACAGGGATGCTAAAGAGCGTACTCAACGCCACCGCAATCCCGCTCACGTACAGCGAGACGTAGATGATGCTCCGAACGTATCCCTCCCGGAAGGGAAAGTCGACGAGCGCCGGAGATAGTAGAGCCGGTTCGAGCGACACGCTCACTCGTCGGACGAGTTGCTACTCCAGCCTTCCGGAACGTACTGTTGGAAGTCGGGGTCTTCGGAGATGGCCTCCGGGAAGAACAGTTGCTCTCCGTTCATCGTGTATTCGGAGATCGCGTTCTGGGCACCGGGACTGGTGATCCATCCGATGTAGGCCATCGCGAGGTCGTAGTTTGCATTGTCGTGAACGCCGGGGTTCACTGCCATAATACCGTAGGGGTTCGAGAGGATCTCCGGCCCGCCCTCGATCGGTCCCTGCACGAGGATGGTAAGGTCGATCTCCGAACGCTGTGAGATGAAGGTCCCACGGTCCGAGAGCGTGTAAGCGCCCTGCTGATTAGCGACGTTCAGCGCCTCGCCCATTCCGGTCCCCGTCTCCTGATACCAGTCGCCACCGGGATCGGTGCCAGCGGCGTCCCAGAGATTGAGCTCTTTCGTGTGCGTCCCGGAGTTGTCCCCGCGGGAGACGAACGCCGCCTCCGCCTCGGCGATCGTCGTGAGCGCGTCGGTCGCCGAGCCCATTCCCTGGATCCCCGCCGGGTCGCTCTCGGGGCCGACGATGACGAAGTCGTTGAACATCAGGTCTCGTCGGTTGATCCCGTATCCGTTGCGCATAAATTCGTCTTCGAGGCCCCGTGCGTGGACCATCACCACGTCGGAGTCGCCGTTACGGGCCGACTCCAGCGCCGCGCCGGTCCCCTGGGCGACCGCGTCCACGGTCACATCGTACATCTCCTCGAAGTCGGTATGGATCGCGTCCAAGAGTCCCGTGTCGTATGTGCTCGTCGTCGTCGTCAACGTGAGCGTTTCACCGGATACGCCTGCTTGTGCCTGCTGGCTCTGTTCACCGCCGGTGACCTGTGAACAACCGGCGAGCCCGGTGGTTCCCACAACGGCGCCAAGCTTGAGGAACGATCGTCGAGAGGTCGCCCCACTGAGCCGAGATCGTCTTCCATCGTCCGCGGTCGAACGTTGTTCCGACATAGATACAACCATCGTTCTCTCAGGGGAGACATAACGCTTTTGCTCGCTAACACGTACCGAACGGTATGGACGTCCGTCCTTCGTTCGACACGTACATCGGCAGCGACGGGGTGACGCTCGACTCACGCGACGTCGCCCTGTTGCGGGCGATCGATCGGGAAGGGTCGCTCAACAACGCTGCCGATTCTCTGGGGCGGTCGTACGCGCACGCCCAGCGTCGCATCGTCGAACTCGAAGAGGCGTTCGGGTCGCTCGCCGAACGACGGCGGGGCGGTTCAGGAGGCGGTGGGAGTGAACTCACGGACACGGCCAGAGAACTGCTCGCCGCCTTCGAACGCACGCGGACGGGTTTCGAGGGCGTCGCCGACATCGCCGAGACCGTCCTCGCGGGGACTATCGTCGAGCGCGAGGGCGAATTAGTGACTGTCGAAACCGACGCCGGCAACGTGCGGGCGCTCGTCCCCGAGGGCGACGGCGACGTGCAACTGTCGCTGCGCGCGGACGCGGTGACGCTGACCGATCCCGAGGACACGCCGGTTCCCGAGCACACGAGCGCTCGGAATCGGTTTCTCGGGACCGTCGAGAGTATCGAATCCGGAGAACGCATCGCTCGCATCGCGATCGACATCGGTGCCGACGAACCGCTTTTGGCGCTCGTCACCGAGGACAGCCGCGCGAAACTCGGGCTCGAACCCGGCAGCGACGTGGTCGCCTCGTTCAAGGCGACTGCGACGCGCGGTATCTCGACGTAGTTGCAGACTGACTGGTCTTGGTTGCTCAGACTGAGCCATTTCTCTACTACGATATAACTAGAAGTGGTTACCTTCTGTTCATCCCGAAACTATCGGTAGGGTCGGTGAGTTCGTTCGAACGGACTTCGGTGACTCATCTTCTATCGTATCTGTCATTTTGAGTGCTGAGAAGAACGGTCGGATAAACGACTTCCGTAGTTCCTCTCGCACCACAATAGCATACCCAGACGTTATATCTCCCGAGGGGCTCTGTCGAAGTGATGGACGTCTTCGCCCGGGGCCAGTACAGTAATCGGCTCGATTTCTCCCGAAACGAACTCACGGGAGCGTTAGGAGATTCGGTTACTGTTCTCCCGGTCGTCGTCGCCGCCGCGGCGCTCACGGACCTCTCGCTTTCACGGCTCCTGCTCGGCTTTGCGGTCTTTCAGGTCGTCTGGGGGCTCCACTACGGGCTCCCGATCTCGGTCGAGCCGATGAAGGCGCTCGCGGCCCTCGTCATCGCCGGTTCGCTGACGACGTCTGAACTGGCGTTCGCCGGGCTCCTCGCCGGGGGCATCCTCCTCGCTGTCGGCGCGACTGGGACGCTCGCGCGAATCGAACGGTACGTCGGCCAGCCAGTGATTCGTGGCGTCCAGTTGGCCGTCGGGCTCGTGCTCCTCGAAACGGGAGTCCGGTTGAGCCTCGACGGCGTCTGGTACGCGCTCCTCGCACTCGCCGTCGTCGGGATCAGCGTCGCGATCGGTCAGCGACGGGCGAGCACGCTGGCCGTACTCGCGGTGGGCATCGGCATCGGACTGGGACAGACCGGGCTCCCGGACCCGCACCTTCCGACCGCGGCGCTCGCCCTGCCGAGTACGGCGGGGCTCTCGTCGGATTCGATCGGCGCGACTGTCGCGCAGTTGGCGATGACCGTCGGCAACGCGGCCGTCGCGACGTCGCTTCTGCTCTCGGATTACTACGACGCGGACGTCTCTGCGGACGACCTCGCGAGCAGTATGGGCGCGATGAACCTCCTCGCGGTACCGCTGGGTGCGATGCCGATGTGTCACGGTAGCGGTGGCGTCGCGGGCAAGTACGCCTTCGGCGCGCGGACGGCGGGGGCAAATCTCATCCTCGGGATCCTCTACGCGCTGGCGGCCGTCGTCGCCGTGGGCGCGATCGCGGCGTTCCCCCTGGCGATGCTCGGGGTCGTCCTCGCGGTGATCGCCGTCGAGCTCGGCCGTGCTGGCCTCGAAACCGACTCGCTCTCGCTCACGGTCGGCATCGGCGTCCTCGGCGTCGTGACGAACGTCGGCGTCGCGTTCGTAGTCGGGATTGCGGCGTATCTGCTGCGCAAGCGGTTCCGCGACGACTGATACTATCGGACAGAAATTCGTGAATGATGTTGACACCCACGGGCGCCGGTGATTTTCACATCATTCTGTCCGACAGTATGAAGCCGGCTGTACGAGCGATAGCCCCTCACCGAACGGAACCGCTATACTCGCTGAGCGAGTATTTTGTCTCAGTGTCGTCCGCCAGTTCGCGTCTCGATTTTCTCGGGGACACGTGCGAAGAACCAATCTGTTTGCGCCTCCCGTCTGCAGTAAGAGCGGTTTCGCCGACCGTACGCGATCGATGCGCAAGCGTGCGACGGTGCGCCGCCGAACGGCGTTGGTGAGACGATGAGCGGAGGTCCCGGAGCGAACCGTGCAGTGAACGTCACGGACGGCCCTCTGATCAAGCCGCTTTTCGTCCTCTCACTGCCGATCGTCCTCACCAATCTGCTGCAGGTGGCGTACAACCTCGCAGACACGTTCTGGGTCGGACGGCTCGGACAGGACGCGGTCAGTGCGCTCTCGTTTTCGTGGGCGATCGTGTTTCTCATCATCACGCTCGCGGCGGGCTTCACGGTCGCCGGGACGGTGCTGGTCGCACAGAACAAGGGCGCGGGCAACCTGGACCGCATCAACGCAGTCGCCGGACAAACTATCGCGTTCGTGATCGGCCTCTCTATCGTGTTCTCGATCATCGGCTACGCGCTGGCGCCCTGGTTGCTCCAGTTGATCGGTGCAACGCGCGGGACCGAGGTGTTCGCGCTCTCGGTCACGTACACGCGGACGATGTTTCTCGGGATTCCGTTCGTCTTCGGGTTCTTCATCTTTCAGTCGCTGCTGCAGGGTTGGGGTGACACGCGGACCCCGCTGTATCTGATGCTCCTCGGCGTCGTGCTCAACGTCGTCATCGACCCGTTTCTCATCCTCGGGTTCCAGAACAACCTCCTGTTCGAGGTCGCCGGCCTCACTACGCTTCAGGCGGACCTCTACAGCGCGACGGGCTTCGCCGGGTACGGCGTTCAGGGTGCCGCGATCGCTACCATCGCTTCACGGGGCGTCGGAGCCGTGATCGCGATCGGGCTGTTGCTCTCGGGCCGCGTCGGCATCCACCTCACGCTGAGGGACTTCGTGCCGACGCGCGAGACGGTGAGCAAGATCTTCCGCATCGGCGCGCCCGCGAGCATCGAGATGAGTACGCAGTCGCTGGGTGTGACAGTCGTCACGGCGCTCGTCGCGCTCGCAGGCGCTGAGGCCGTCGCCGCCTTCGGGATCGGAACCCGGGTCACCTCCCTCGTCGTGCTCCCCGCGCTCGGCCTCGCACGCGGGACAGAGACGGTCGTCGGACAGAACCTGGGGGCGAAGCAGCCCGACCGGGCGAAGCGGGCCGTCTTCGCGAGCGCCGGGATCACTGCTGGCGTGCTCGTCGGGGTCTCTGTGCTCGTCTACCTCAATGCCGCCGCGATCGTCGGCATCTTCATCACTGGTGCGGAGGCCGCCGCCGTCGTCGCTGCAGGCGCGGAGTACCTCCGGATCGTCGGCGTGACGTACGTCTTCCTCGGCGTGTTCTACGTCGTCCAAGGTGCCTACCGTGGAAGTGGAAGCACTCGACTGGCGATGATCTTCGGCATCGTCGGGCTCATCCTGCTTCGCATCCCGCCGGCGTACGCCCTTTTGGCCTGGTTCGATATGGGTGCTACAGGCGTCTGGTACGGCATCGCCGTGGCGAACGTCCTGATGGTGCTGCTCTCGGGTGCGTACTTCCTTCGTGGGACGTGGACTGACGGCGTCGTCGACCGCGGACAGCCGAGACGCGACATCCCAGCAGACGACGATTAGCTGATCTAGCAGACGACCATAACCGATCTGCCGGAGGCGTCGACAAGTGAAAGTTGAGACTACAGAGGGTTTAGCGGGGCTACGATGCGTGAATTTGACCGATTCGATCTGTGTAAACTGCTCTAGATGGCTCTCCAAGCGGCTATTCCTGTCACACACTCAATCATATGGGCAAATTTTCGAGACTTCCAGCAGCGTAGCCACTCAGCGGCACGCTAACCCGAATAGAGTTCCTCACTACCCGATTCCAGTTTCCTTCTTCAGCAGCGTCAGCGTGTTGCCCGCTGTAATCACCGGTGAGTGCTCATACTCGCCAGTCAACTCGGCTTGGACGAGTAGATCAGCAGGAACGCCCTGAAGAGTTGTGACATCTCGTATCGAGTCGGACCGGAGTACTGGTCGTGGGGACTGAACTCCGCGTAGGACAGTGGATACTGACAGACGAACCCCTCGACCGAGTCGTGGGCGTTGTGCTCGTACCAGACTCCCGAGACGGTCCGGAAATCCTCAGTGAGCGCCGGTAGTGAACTCTGGTCGTACAGTGGCGTCGAGTCGTAGGCTGGCCAGTCGAGATACTGTGTTGTAGCTATCGAACGGAAGACATCGCGCCGAGAGATGGCAGTCGGTGCCATCGGGGACACGTCTGCCGTTCCCGGCCAATGATTTGCCGTTCTCTGCGACGCTCACGAGATGCTTAAGTCTCCTCAGTTTCGGGATCATTCACAGACAGCAATCCCGTCGCCATCAGCCGTCTCGTGATTGCGACCAGCCCGTTGTCGAATCCGCGGCCAAAGACGCCTTGTTCGTGCTCACGGCCGTCTGCCCTCGTTTCGGTGAACGAACTCACCAAAATCGCCTCACGGTCAGCCAGTAACAGCCGACTGATTTCGGTATCGTCATCTGGAAGCGGTGACCGGCTCAACCAGTCCAATCCTGAGACGAACACCTCTATATCCGGGAGGGCATCCTGAATCGCGGCCCGGAGGTCTTCATCGACTGTCCCAATGATGACGTTCACATCGCGTTCCTGAGCCGACTGCAGTTGTTCGGCCAACTGGTCGGTGAAAATACTCTCGTGGCCGATCACGAGGATTAACTCCTCTGTCGCTCCCTCGATCAACTGCCGCGTCCGGCTCGTAATGCCCTGATCGCCGGAGATGGACCACACCTCGTGGGTAGCCTCTGTCGAGTCTCCCTCATCGGTTGGTTCAAGCCCGGTCAGGGCACTCCGGAGTGACTCGGTGCGCTCGGCGTACTCCGACTGGAGGGTGTTGATAGCCTCGTCGATAGAGACCGCCCGAAATATCTGCGGGTTCGAGTGCTGGGTTTCTACCAGCCCCTTTGATTCCAGTACGCGAATCGCGTCGTAGACGCGCGTCCGTGGCACTTCGGAGGTCTCGCTAATGTCCTTGGCCGTTCCGCGCTGTCGGCGTGCGAGCGCGACGAACGACTTGGCTTCGTACTCTTTGAGCCCGAGTTGTTGGAGCAATTCGTTCGCTTGGTCTTGATTTGAAACATCTTCCATTGGTCCCAACCTCGACTGCTACCTTCTGGTTTGTGCCCCGGATGTTTAGTACGTCCCACCGACATCTATCGATGTCACCCAAATCATCACAAAATGACCTCGATTTTGAGTGCTCTGAGCGCCTTGAAATCGGAACTATTCATCTATTCACTCACTTAATCACAATACTTCTTTGTGCGGGTAGCACGGAGGGTAGAGTGGCGTGTAGGCACAGATTTGGTCCCAACCTCTCTGTCGCTACACGTCAGAAGCCACCATACACGGTGGTTTTCACGAGATTGGTGACGAGTTAATGTCCGGCGACCCATCCGACCAAGCACGATTCACGGACGTCAAACAGCTCAAAGCGCTCGGCCTCAGTACCTACGCCGCCCGGACATTCGTCGCCCTGGTCAGTCTCGGCGAAGGGACTGCTCAGGACGTGAGCGAAGTTGCCGATGTCCCCCGAACACGCGTCTACGACGCAGCTGACGAGCTTCATAACCGTGGTCTCGTCGACGTGAAACAGTCGAGTCCCCAGCGATATTGGGCCATTTCGACAGAGACGGCCGGCCGTCACTTCGAACAGGAATACGACCATCGCGTGACGGTCCTGACAGACGCGCTCGACCAGCTTGCATCAGTGAATCGCAGTACTGAACAGCAGGGCGTCTGGACGGTAACCGGCCGGGACACCGTGACCGAACGCGTAGTGGATTTCATCTCGTCCGCTGATGATGAGGCCGTGTATATGACTGTCGGGGAGCTACTGACTGACGAGGTCGCTGAATGCCTCTCGACCGCCAACGACCGTGGAGTCTCGATTCGGCTCGCAGAGATGTCACAATCCGTCGAAGCCCGACTCGAACAGGACGTTCCTGACGCGCAACTGTTCGAATCGGTGTGGGACTGGTCGGATACGCCTGCTGGTCGCCTCCTTATGGTGGACCAGAATAAGACGCTCGTGAGTGTGCTCGTCGACGGCAACGGTGAACACCCACCCGAACCTCGTGACGAAACCGCTATCTGGGGCGCGGGTCAGACGAACAGCCTTGTCGTAGTGCTGAAAGCGCTGTTCACCTGGCAGCTCAACAACAATCGCGACTCTCAAAATGAGTAGTAACTCGGATACTCACAACAACCCCATACAGACCCGAGTTCAATATACGGGACCAGAAGCAATGGTGGTTGCTCCCGCTGTCGCTTCTTCCACGACAACTGGTGATAGCTAATGGATGACGACACGAACAGAGTTGACGACTCGGCGACCTCCGACCAGACCGACAGCACAGATGCGAGACCCCCGACAGTTCGTCACAACTGGCAGCAGTCGGACCAGCCCAGTGTGATGGTCGTCGAAGCAGTTGCTGCAGCCACTAATCGGCCCACGACGGAGCTCCCACCGCTGCAGAAAACCCTCGATGCGGATGCACTCGATACACTACTCAACGGACAGCCATCATCAGTAACGGTCTCCTTCCGGTATGCCGACACCGCCGTCTCGGTGAGCGAGAACGGAAGCATAGAAGTCCACGTCGATGGAGACCTCAGAGAGGAAAACCACGGATAGGAACTGTGGTCCATCAAAACACGCCACGGGACCCCGACTATGTGACGGCTGCTCAATCGAATAACGATCAGGAGGTAAACGACGATGTCTCTTCTTGCTGATCGTCGATGGCCTCAAGCAGTGCGAGAACATTTTGGAACTCTCGACCTCGATGCACGGTTCCCTGGCTGGTGTCGTACTCGATCACGTTCGCGTCATGTAACTTCGGCAGGTGAACGTGGTGAAGTTCGATACCTCGATGTTCTACAGAGCCGTTGCCATCGGGTTGCAGTGAATCCGCCCCTCGCAGGTGCTGTGTGAGTTGGTCGACAGTCGTCCCGTCGGGTGTGTCAGCCACCCGGCGGAGAATCTGTCGTCGCTGCTGGTTGGTCAGCAGCTCTAGTGCTGTCTCGGTCGCTATCCGCTGTTCTGAGTTACTCATAAGTAGTCCCACTATGTTCAGTTGGGACGTTAGCTCGCGTGAACACGGACTAGATACTTCACAGACCTAACGGATACTCGTGTCGTTAACCCGAATCCTCAAAGTGTGCAGACGGTTCGAGATGTATCTGGGCGAATTTTGGGAGAAAATGATCTCAAAACCGTATGCATTGAGACGGCCAGTCTCAACTTCTGGTCGACAGGATATTGATATAGCGGAATAAAGTTTATACGTTCGAGCACAGACGCGAATCCTATACACTACTTGACGGTAATCACAGAATACGGACAGATTGTGCGAGATCTAGTTATGAAGTCACTCAATTCTCTGTGTGGGGACAGGCGTGAACCCGGAAGGCTACAGGGGAGCGGCACCCCCGTGTATGGCCTGCGCGTAGCGTAGTTGCATCGCACCGATGTCCAGGACGCAAAGAACTCGTTGGGAGACCGTTCATCGGCATCAGCCTTCGTTCATTCTTCTTTCGCTCTGATAGAGGCGCAGTCGGTACGAAAATGCCCCCTGAGCGTGTATGCCCGAGCGTACGTACGAGGTCCTTTCAGGCCGATAGGACGGCCAGAAACGCGCGCCGTAGGACAGTGGAGCGTCCGACCACTCCGAGGCACGCCGCTTGGAGTAGGATCGAGCACACAACACGACACACAGCCATCAAAGATACCCCTGACTACGATCCGAACTCTCGCTCACAGGGTAGCTGCCACGTACCGCTTGTTTGCTATCGAGGCGGCGCGTATACGAAGGCGAGACAGTCGGGTCAGGTCCTCACGACCACTGTTTGGCGTTTCACGCTTTGCCAGAGAGTTAGACTATCAGGGAGTAGAGAAGTGGACGATTCCGCAGGATGACGGGACGTTCTCGAACCCGTCGTACTCGGAGTACGTCGTCATCGAGGCCAGGATACCGGTGACGGCGACCGCTTGTTTCCACCAAAGTAGTATGTCTCTGGTCGGTATATCGAACCGAACTCGGGAGACCGATCTTTGGCAGCGACCCCCGGAGTAGCGGGCCGAAGATACCCATTCAGATTTCGGGGGCCGATCGGCGCATCCGAGTGACTGACTCGGGCGCATTCTGTTGCATCGACAGAACAAGAATTTCGGTACTGGATCGTCTCTGCTGGAAGCGACCTATCCCCCGAAAAGACCTATAACGAACGTCAGAATTTAGGCGTGTAGCTACAAGCATCCTGCAGATTTTAGATTGCAGAAATACAAATAACCTGATTATAGCCCCGGAAAGTCGCAATCAGAAACACATCTAATCTCTCTTATTCTGGTATCTACAGTAAAGTGAAGTGGGGGGCAAACGCAGGGTGTGGTATGGCTGCCGAGGAAGTCGACACCGAGCGGGCGACGGTAATGACGTACGTTCCCACCTATCAGAAAGAGCGCTGGAAAGAACACGCAGAGCAGTTGGGGATGAGCCAAAGCGAGTTCGTTCGGACGATGGTGCAGGCAGGCCGCCGCGACTTCGAGGTCCCCAACAGCCCCGGATATGAAGAATCCGGTGAAGGGGCAAACGGAGGGTCCGAACCCCAGGGGTCAAGTTCCGAGAACGGGCCAACAACACAGGACACCGAAGACGGCTTCGAACGTCGCGTCCTCGAGATCCTCTCGTCCTCCGAGTACCTCTCGTGGGACGAACTTCTCGCGGCGCTGACAGACGACATCGAGAGCCGTCTCGACGAGACGCTCCAGGAGTTACAGGCGTCGAACGCCGTGCGATACAGCGGTCGGCGCGGCGGCTACGCTCTCGCACCCGGCGCGGCGGAGGAGCACAATGAGCGCTGAGACCGCCGAGGGCGAGGCTCTCGAAGATCCGATCGCGTACTTCCTGCAGGATATGACGTACCACGGGAAGTCAGAACGGACCCGAGACGCCTACGAGCGCGTCCTCCGTCGGTTCGAGGCTTTCCTGAGCGATCCGTCGACGACTCCGAGCGGGTCACAGACCTCGGTCGCCGAGGCGACACATCGCGACTGTATGGCGTGGATCCACTCGCTCCGGCGATCGGACGTCGCCGACAGTACGGTCGCGACGTACGCCTCCTACCTCCACCGGTTCTACGCGTACCTCGCGCAGGTCGGCGCGTTCGAGTCCAATCCGATGACGCTCGTGATAGAGGAGATGGACGAACGGATCGACACGAACCCCTCACGGCGAGAGATTTCACTCCCCGATATGCGGGACTTTCTTGCCACGGTCACGCATCCCCTCGATCACGCGGTCGTCACGGCGCTTCTCAAGACCGGAATGCGCGTGGGGGAACTCTGTAATCTCGACCTCCGCGACCTGGCGCTCGACGACGACACACCGATCGACGCTGTATCGAACGGGATCGTAACGTCGCGCCCGCACCTCGACGGCCGTGGACCGTCGCTCTACGTCGCGGCCGAACCCGCGGCCGGGGCCGTCGTCGCCGGCGAGGAGCGCACGGCGTCGAACAAGCGGAAGCGTTCGACGGTGATCCCCGTCGATGACGAACTCGAAGTCGCGCTGCGTCGCTGGCTCGCGATCCGTCCGGCGGCGCGCTCGCCTGCAGAACCGTTGTTCGTCAGTACGTCGGGGAGCTGGGGGAGTCGGCTCACACCCGATATGGTGCATCACCTCGTCGAAGGACACGCGAGCGACGCCGGCTGGCATAGATCCGGCGGTGGTGCGGAAGAGAACGTCACCCCACACTACTTTCGGCACTTCTTCACGACGCATCTCCGCGATCGGACCGGCGATCGAGGGATCGTCAAGTATCTCCGGGGCGACGTCGGGGGCGACATCATCGACACCTACACCCACAACTGGGGTGATCGGGTCCGCGAGACCTACGAACGGCACATTTACTCTCTGTACTGAGCTGGGGGCGTCGTCTGAGCGGACACACGTAAATTGTATATCGCTATATCAAAACTCGGCCTGGGCGTGTGGGATCAGATGGACGGCTTGCGGCGGAATCGCTATTTGGACGGGAGCGCCGGCGTCGATCGCTAAGCGATCAAAGGCAGGCGGACGAACGGTCGTCACCAGCGCGAGCGACGTCCCAGCGGCATTCACGTGGACACGATATTCCGTTCCTTCGTTCAGCCAGTCGTCGACGGTCCCACGAATCACGTTCGTCGGGTGGATCTCTGAGCCGTCGGCTGGACGGGCGCTCGGATCACAGAGTCGGATCCGCGAGGGGTGCAGACAGACGGTTACGGCCGACTCGGCCGGAACAGTCTCACTCGTCCGTAGTTCGATGTCGCCGACACGAACCGTCGCGTCGCCGGTGGCGACGCCCTCGAAGAGGTTCTCGTTCCCGGTGAACGTCGCGACGAACCGCGTTTCCGGTTCTCGGAGTACGGTCGACGGCGGGCCGATCTGCTCGATCGTGCCGTTCCGGAAGATCGCGATGCGGTCGCCCAGCGCTGTTGCCGTCCGCTGATCGTGCGTCACGTACACGACCGGGATGTCCAGCGAGTCGAACAGCGCGTGGAGTTCGATTCGCAATCGACGGCGGATGGGCGCATCGAGGCTCGAAAGCGGTTCGTCGAGGAGCAGCGCGTCCGGGTCGGCCGCCAGAGTGCGCGCCAGCGCGACGCGCTGTTTTTCGCCGCCGGAGAGCGTCGCGGGCCTGCGGTCGAGGACGTCCCGTATTTCGAGCAGTGTCGCGAGTTCGTCGACCCGACCGTCATTCGTAGCCGCGTAGCCGATGTTCTCGCGGGCGGTCAGATGCGGGAACAGCGCCCCGTCCTGAAAGACCAGCCCCGTCCGGCGGTCTTCGAGCGATCGCCCGCTCAATGCTCGGCCGTTCAGCGACACGGACCCCGAGTCGGGAGCGACGATCCCTGCGATCACCGACAGCAGCGTCGTCTTCCCGCTACCCGAGGGACCGAGCACTGCGAGGACCTCGTCGCCGACGGTCGCGTCGACGGGGCCGAACTCGAATCCAGCGTACGTCTTCGTGAGAGCGTCCAGTTCGAGCATCGATTACTCCAGGGGGTTCTGTCCGAGGGCGTTGAGGACGACGAGCGTCGCGACCGCGATACCGACCAGCACGACGGCCGCGGGGAACGCGTTGTCCAGGCCGAGCGTCGTGAACGAGACCCAGATCTGCACCGGCATCGTCCGCGGGTAGTACGCGAGCATAATCGTCGCGCCGAACTCGCCGATCGAGCGCGCGAACGCCAGCGTGACGCCCGCGAGGATGCCCGGCCACGCGAGCGGGAGCGTGACCCGGCGGAACGTCGTAAAGCGGCTCTTGCCGAGCGACCGCGAGGCGTACTCCAGGCTTCGGTCGACGCTCTCGAAAGCCGCTTTCGCCGTGACGACGACAAACGGCGACGACACGAACGTCTGCGCGAGCACGACGCCCGCAACCGACCGAGTCAGCGGCAGTCCGTTGGCGGCCGCCAGCCGTCCAACGAGCGTCTCCGGGCCGACGATCGTCAGCAACACCATCCCGCTGACGATCGGGGGCAGAACGAGCGGGAGTACGACGAGCGCAGTCACCACCGTCTTGATCTGCCCATCAGCGCGCGCGAGCCAGTATGCGAGCGGGAGACCGAACACTGTCGCGACGAGGGCGCTCGTGCTCGCAGAGACGATCGAGGTCGTTGTCGCCGAGACGATGTCCGGCTGCGTGATGCGGCGCAGCACCACGTCGGGCGGTTGGCTGGCGACGAGCGAGACCAGCGGCAGGAGGTAATAACAGAGCAGGACCGCGCCGAGCACGAACGTGATCGACAGCCAGTCGAACCGTCCGACGCCGGAGTCAGTTCGCGATTTCGCTGGGAACATTGCCGGTGTAGGTGGGGTAGTCGTCGGGGATCACGAAGCCGAACTCCGAGAGGTACGGTCCGGTCGTGTGGGTCTGAAAGACGTCGGCGGCGGCCGACGTCTGGCTTCGGAGCGTCGCACCGTAGCTGATGAGGCCACCCTCGACGACCTTGCCGCTCGGGAGTTCGTAGGTTGCGTTCGCGTACTGTTCGGCGTAGGAGGGATCGCTGAGGTCGATCGCTGCCGGGAGTTCGACGTAGTCGTAGCCGCGCTCGACTGCCATATTCCGGTAGGCGATCGCGGCGTCGATCGACCCGGTCTCGAACTGGCTGACGAGTTGCGTCTCGGGGTATATCTGGTCGCGGCTCGGGATCGCATCGCGAAGGTCGCGGTCAGTGTCGTAGTAGTCCGTCGCGAGTTCGAGGACGAAGAGGGCCCGGTAGCCGAGCGGGTCGAGGTCCGGGTCCGTCCGCCCGAGTTCGACGTCGCCGTCGAGTAGCGGACGGTACCACGAGTCGGTTCCGGCGGCAGCGATTCGTTCCCCGCCGTTGCTGTCGGGGTTGTAAGCGACGACGACGGAGTTGGTCGCGAACTCGGCGTACCAGTCTGGTCGCATCGGGCCGTCGAACAGCGCGACGTCGGCGACGGAGACGACGTCCGGATCCTTCTGTCCCTCCGCGACGAGGCGGGCGACCTCTGCGGACCCGTGGGCTTCGATCTGGACAGGCGTGTCGACGCTCGAACGGAGCCCGTTTTCGAGCGCGTTGTTCAGGCTCCCGGCAGCGAGTATCGAGACGGGGGTCGCAGTCGTCCGGTCGCGACCGACGACGCCGGCACACCCGGCGGTCCCGGTGAGGAGCGCCGCGGCCCCTGCGAGAAACGAGCGCCGGCCAGTCGGCGGTGCGACGACCATCGGTCCAAAATCTAATGTTTAACCAATAAACTTACCTCAAACAGATCTGTTTGACTTCGTATGGCCAACGTGGACTCGACAGTCCTGACAGAGCGACAGGTCGAGGTGTTAGAGCGACGCGAGCAGGGTAAGACCCAGCGGGAAGTCGCCGAGGAGTTGGGGACCACGGACGCGAACGTGAGCGCCATCGAACGCGCCGCAGAGGCGAACGTCGAGAAGGCGCGTCGAACGCTCGAACTCGTCCAGACGCTGCGGGCGCCGGTGCAGTTCACCGTCGCGGCGGGGACGTGCTTCGAGGACATCGTCGATCAGATCTACGCGCAGGGCGACGACGCCGGTCTCAAAGTCGACCACTGCCGGCCCGAACTCTACGCGCATCTCTACGGACTGCTCGGCGACGTCGCGAGCGAGAATATGCTGGAAGAACCGATCGACGTGGGGCTCACGAGCGAGGGAACGGTGAAAGTGTTCGCCGAAAGCGGCTGACACCGGGATTCTGTGCAATGGCCTGCATCGCCGGGTGCGGACGGTACTCGACGGAGACCCGCCCAGTTTAAGTCCCGGGAGGACCTCGGCCGCGTATGCACGTCGCGCTGGGCGGGACGTTCGATCCAGTCCACGACGGCCACCTCGCGCTCTTCGAGCGTGCGTTCGAGTTAGGCGACGTAACCGTCGGGTTGACGAGCGACGAACTCGCTCCGAAGACCCGCCACGTCGACCGCTACGTCAGGTCGTTCGAGGATCGGAAGAACGATCTCGTCGCCGAATTAGAGCCGCTCGCCGCGGCCCACGACCGCGAATTCGAAGTGCGCAAACTGACCGAGCCGACCGGAATCGCCACCGAACAGAAGTTCGACGTCCTCATCGTGTCCCCGGAGACCCGCGAGGGGGGCGAGCGAATCAACGAAATCCGTCGGGAACGCGGGTACGACCCGCTCGACATCGAGGTCGTCGAGCACGTCAGCGCCGAGGACGGCGAGCGCATCTCGTCGACGCGCATCGTCAAGGGCGAAATCGACCGCCACGGAAACGTCACGCCGGAGCGGGACGGCCGCGGCCCGAAGCAACCGAGCACCGAGGAGTCCGAGCGATCCGACGCCTGATTGTATCCGTTTCTGAGTCGCTCTACCACGACGGCGGTTGGAACCCCGCCGACTCGAGCACCGACTTCCAGTGCTGTTGGACGCTGAGCCGGGTCACCTCCATCGCGTCGGCGACGCGAGATTGCGATCGTTCCTCGCCGGCGATCAACGCGCCCGCATAGAGGCTCGCGGCCGCTATCGCACGCTTGGAGCGGTCTTCTTCGGGGGCTTCCGAGAGGAACAGATCCGCGGCGACCGAGCGCGCGTCGGATCCGAGCTCCAGTCGGTCTGCACCGCGCTCGATCCGATTCAGCCACTCCTCGTTGGCGACACGGTCCCGGGCGCTGTACATACACTGAGGTGCGTCGCCACTGCATAAGAACCCTGCGCGCGGAGCGACAGGTTGATTTGGGCCTTCGCTGTAGATGGGGCTGCGCGCGGGTAGCCAAGCGGTCAAAGGCGCAGCGCTTAGGACGCTGTCCCATAGGGGTCCGCAGGTTCGAATCCTGTCCCGCGCATATTCGGTCCGAGCGACAGCGAGGACGAATATCGTTCCGAAGGATTCGAATCAGGGAGCGTCGCGAGCGGAGCGAGCAGAGCGACCGTGGTTCGAATCCTGTCCCGCGCACTGAGGAGCAAAGCGACGAGGGAGCAGGCACAGATTCGAGCCCTGCGAGTCGCAGCGCGCGAACGGAGTGAGCGTGACCGTCTCGTTCCGGTTCGAATCCTGTCCCGCGCATATTCGGTCCGAACTATAGTAGCGTTTGCAAGTCTTCACTCACAGAATCCCACGCAGTCGTGCGGTTGGCTGTGTAATCAGTTGCAAATGTTACTATAGCGAGGGCGAACCGGCCGCGACGTCGAGACCGGGATCGGAACGATGTCGATCATTCTGAAGCCACGTCTCAGTGTGCCATCTGTGAGCCGCGCTCTCGTCCGATTGTGCCTGTGTGTCTGGAATCCGGGGAATGCGTTCGGGAGTGACCCAGCGGTCAGGCGTCGCCCGGTTCGGAGAGCTGCTCGTCGAGATTCGACAGCGTCCGTTCGAGTTCGCGCCGGTTGTATCGGGCGGCGATCGGACCGAGCACGCGGTCGAGAATTGGCGGCAACCCGAGATCGTACTCTGCAGCGTAGGTGACGAGCGTCCGATCGTCGACAGTCTCGAACGTCCACTGGAGGCGTCCCTCGATGTCGCCCGACAGCTCGAAGACGATCCGTTCCGGTGGTTCGTGGACGACGCCGCGCACTTCGCCACGGAACGGGAAGCCGAGGCGGTAGGTGTAGCGCGCTCGCTTCCCGCCGTTATCGAGCACGCCGAGGGTTTCGACGCGCGACAGTCGCGGTGAGATGCGCGCTTGGTTCTCGGGCACGTCCATATACTCGAAGACCGCCTCTCGTGGTCGGTCGATAACGGCCTCTGCGACAGCTCTCATACCGACAGGTGGGTCGGCAGTCACTAAACGACGGTGGCGGATTCGTCGGGAGAGGACCCAACGGGGTGCGAACCGGCTGTAGCTTTTGTAGTTCCGCGCCTTCCAGACGACAATGGATGCGGATGGAGGAGACGGGCGGGCGGCGGGCGGCGGCAGCGTCACCACCGGGCCGGAATCCGAGCGGTCGACGACCCACAGCGCAGACGTCGGAGCCGAGACGAACGGGAGCAGACGATCCGCCGACGACACCGACGTCGCGTCCGGGTCAGCACCGCTGGACGACCACGCCGACGTCGCTGTCGCCGTCGAGGGGCTCTCGAAGCAGTTCGGAACGGGCTCCGACGCCATCACGGTGGTGGATTCGGTCTCGTTCGAGATCGAACCGGGCTCGGTCGTCGGACTCCTCGGCCCCAACGGGGCCGGCAAGACGACGCTCATCAAGTCCATCCTGGGGATGGTGCTCCCGGACGAGGGCTCGGTCCGGATCTGCGGAGTAGACGTGCCAGACCGCCCACGGGCGGCGTACGGGCACGTCGACGCGATGCTCGAAGGCGCGCGAAACGACTACTGGCGCCTGACCGTCCGCGAGAATCTCCGGTACTTCGCGACCATCGGCGGCATCGATCCCGACTCCGTGGCCGACCGCCACGAGCGGCTGCTCGAACGCCTGGAGTTGGCGGACAAAGTCGACGTCGCGGTCCGGAATCTCTCCCGCGGGATGAAGCAGAAGGTGTCACTCGCGAGTACGCTGGCGGGCGACGCCGACGTGATCTTTCTGGACGAGCCGACGCTCGGCCTCGACGTCGAGAGTTCACGGACGCTCCAGCGTGAGCTCCGGCGGCTCGCCGAGGACCGAGGACTGACGGTGATCCTCAGCAGTCACGATATGGACGTCGTCGAGGCGGTCTGCGATCGGGTCCTGATTATGTCCGGCGGGCGGATCGTCGCCGACGACAGCGTCGACGCGCTCCTCGGTCGCGGCGAGCGACACGGCGTCCGGATCGCGAGCGGCGACTTCGATGCCGACCTGCTGGCGGACCTCCGCGCGGCGTTCGACGTGACTGGCGTCGAGCGCTTCGAGCGTCGGCCCGGTGCGCGCGTCGACGTGACGACCGACAGCGACGGACTGTACGCGCTGATGGCGCGGCTCGAAAAGCAGGGCGTGCGGATCGATCGTCTCACTGCGGTCGATCCGGACCTCGAAGACGTGTTCGTCGACCTGACCAGCGATCGCAAGGAGGAAACAGAGGACCAGCGATGGGAGGAAAAGCGATGAGTGCCGGTCAGCGGGCGGGGCAGGGACCGAAGCCGGCCGGGTACTACCACCTCGCGCGGGCCGTCCTCTACCGCGAGGCCATCCTGTTCGTTCGGTACCCCGCCAACGCGATCGGCGGCGTCGTCATCGCCCTGTTCTTCTTCGGCGTGTTGTTTTACGGCGGACGGATGGTCGCGGGTCGAGCGCTGACTGAGTCGATCGAGGGGATCGTGGTCGGCTACTTCCTCTGGACGCTCTCGGTCGGCGCCTACTCGTCGATCTCGAACGACATCGGCAGCGAAGTCCAGTGGGGGACGCTGGAACGGCACGTGATGACGCCGTTCGGGTTCGCGCCCGTCGCGATGCTGAAGGGGATCGCCAAGATCGTCCGGACGTTCCTCACCTCGACGGTGATCCTCGTCGTGATGCTCGGTATGACCGGCACGGCGCTCCAGCTCAATCTGTTCACCATCGTCGTCGTCGCCACGCTCACCATCACGTCGGTGCTCGGACTCGGGTTCGCGGCGGGCGGCGTGACGCTGCTGTACAAGCAGATCGGAAGCTGGCTCAATCTGCTGCAGTTCGGTTTCGTCGTCCTGATCTCGGCGCCGTCGCTGGACGTCCCGTGGCTCAGCCTCCTCCCGTTGGCGCACGGCAGCGGCCTCCTCCAACGCGCGATGCTCGACGGGACGCGACTCTGGGAGTTCAGCGCCTTCGACTTGGCGCTCCTCCTCGCGACGGCCGTCGGCTATCTCGGCTTCGGGTACCTGGTCTTCCAGTATGCGACCCGCAGAGCCCGACGCCTGGGTGTTCTCGGAGATTATTGAGCGGAGAGCGCCCGCCGCCGACCGGCCAACCGGCCGACGCGCCTATGCGGCTCGCTGCCCTCCTAAAGTAAGATGGACCGAAACGCGATCCGGCGGGCGTGGGAGGAGATTTCGGAGACGTACGCCGAGCGGCGCGATCCGAGCGGCTCAGACGCCGACTTACTCGGTCGGCTCCGAGACGAGTTGGGACCGGATCCGACTGTCCTCGACGTCGGCTGTGGCGACGGCGCACGGACGCTCGCGAATCTCCCACCTGGCAGCATCGGCCTCGACATCTCCCGGCGCGGCCTCGAACTCGCCCGGGAGAACGTGCCGGAGAGCCACCTTCTCCAGGCGGAGATGCGGGACCTCCCAGTAAGGGACGACAGCGTCGACGCGATCACCGCGTATCACGCCGTCTTCCACGTCCCGCGAGCGGCGCACCCGGACGTGTACCGGGAGTTCGCGCGGGTATTGCGTCCCGGCGGCCGCCTGTTGATGACGCTGCCGCGCGGTCGCTTCGAGACGGTGCGTCGGGGCTGGATGGGCGGTCGAATGTTGTTCTCGGCGCCCGGCCGCGACGCCACGCTCTCACAACTGCGGGACGCCGGCTTCGAGAACCTCCGAACCGAGACCGTGAGCGATCCGCTGGGGAGCGACGCGGAGTTCGTGTTCGCAGAACGGGCCACAGACGGCCCTTGAAATCGAAAAAACGAGAAGCGGTTCAGCTACCGTTGCCGCTCTCGGAACTGTCGACGCCCATCGCTTGAAACAGTTTCTTCCGGACGGCTTCTTCGGTCAGTTGCAAGAGCGTATCGCGGTTGTCGTCGCTCGTCTCGATGCCAGTGAAGATTCCCAGCGGGATCTCGACGTCGCCCTGCGTGGAGTGTCCGCCCGTTTCGCCGATGCCGGCAAAGGCGTCCTGCAGGATCTTCCCGATGTTCATCCGGATGTCCTTCGAGCGCGCAGAGAGGAAGATGCGGTCGTCCGCGATGCCGAAGACGGCGGTCGTCGTGATTCCTTCGAGCTTCAAGAGGTGCTGTGCGGCCTGTCCGAGCGCGTCGCGGTCGCGGATGAAGCCGGCGTTCGAGACCAGATGACTCCCCTGGACCTCGCGGTTCTGGATGGCTTCTGCGAGGACGTCGAGCGTCTCTGGCGACATCGAGGGCGACTCGACCTGTTCGAGCGTGTCGTGGTTGGCGAAGGGATAGAGATACGCGGCGGCGGTGAGATCGGCAGGGGTCGTCTCGCGCTTGAAATCCAGCGTCTCCGAGCGGATGCCGTAGAGCAGCGCGGTCGCGACCGCCTCGCTGGGCGAGAGGTCGAACTCTTGGAGGTACTTCGTGAGGATCGTCGACGTCGAGGACACGTTGGGACGGACGTCGGTGAACTCCGCCTCGATGTCTTCTTCGGGCTCGTAGTGGTCGATGAAGATGTCGACGTCGACGTCGAGATCGGGGTCGCCCGACTTCATATGGTCGACCAGCGCGACGGCCCCGTACTCCGAGAGGGGCTTGCCCTCCGAAAGCGGGACGAGTTCGATCCCAAGCAGATTCACGAACGCGCGGTTCTCCTGGTGGCCGATCTCGCCGTCGTAGTTGATGACGGCGTCGACGCCGTGCTCGCGGGCGATCGCCTGCAACGCCACCGCCGAGGCGATAGAATCCGGATCCGGGTTGTCGTGTGTGAGAACCGCGAGCCCTTCCGTCGCCCCTTCGAGCACTTCGGCGAGCTGTCGGGCCTTGTATTCGAGTTCGCCCGATTCGAGCGACCGCAGCGCCGAGTCCGCGATGACCTCCGATGGGTTGATCACGACGTCGGCACCCAGTTCAGCGAGTTCGTCCTCGGAGACGGGGTCCGACGCGCGCACGACGATGAACTGATCGCCGTTGCGCTCGCGGATCGCCGAGACCGCCGCCTTGTTCGCCTCGACGTCGGAGGCGAGGATGAGGACGACGTCTCGATCGGCGACCGCGTCGGCGACGTCGGGATCGGCGATGTTCGTCTGTTGTGCGTTCAGATCCTGATCACGGAGGGATTCGACGCGGCTCTCGTCTTTGTCGAGGATGAGGACGTCTTTGCCCTCCTCGGCGAGTTCTTCGGCCACCGCGTAGCCAACGCTCCCGCACCCGAGGATGGCGTAGGTGGACATCGACGAGATAGTGACCCCGGCGCTCATTCTGACGCCAACTCCGGTCGGACGCCACTTAACAGCACTCGTTTGGTGAGCAGCGGTGCGGCACTCGGGGAGGCAACGCCGGGGCGTCCGGATCTGAGTCATTTCAATCGGGTCGTGAGAGTCACTCCCGACCGTCGGCCGAAAGGAAACACATATAATTGCGCCACCAGAACTCAGGGATGCAGTGGGCCGGTAGCTCAGTCCGGCAGAGCGTCTGACTCTTAATCAGACGGTCGCGCGTTCAAATCGCGTCCGGCCCGTCTTCTCGCCGCGAGCGACTCCGCGAGTGGCGCGTATCTGATCTGGCCAGAGGCACATTGTACGGAGGTCGCACGCAACGAAGCGAGCACGTCCCACCGTGCGTTCAGATCGCGCCCGGCCCGCCTCTCCTGTCCCTACACCCGTAGATACACGTTCTCACTCGTCTGCGAGTTCGGTGAGCAGCGTCTCCAAGTCGTAGTTCTGCAGCGCCCGCGTGCTGTGTCGGAGCGTCGAGACGACGAACGTCGAGTTCGTCCGGCGGACCTCCTCGATCGTTTCGAGGTCGGTGATGAGGCGCTCGACCATCTCGCGGTCGGGGAGGTGTGCGACGACCACGAAGTCGGTCTCGCCCATCGTGAAGTACGCCTGCGAGACCCCCTCGACGGCGAGGATCTTGTCCTCGAAATCGTGGTGTGACCCGTGGTAATCGGTGAGTAACTCGACGAGAACCGTGACGCCGAGTCCGACTTTCTCCAGGTCGATGTCGTACAGATCGTTCTCGATGATGCCCGCCTCGCGGAGATTGTTCAGCCGATAGTGGATCGTCGAGACGGGAATGTCGGTCTCCTCGTGGAGTCGCTCCGGGCTCCCGGTCCCGAGATCAGAGATGGCTTTCAGGAGGCGAATGTCGCGTTCGTCCATAATTCCGATAGGTCCCCATTTCGACCCGGATTCTTTGTAACTTCCGCCTCGTTTGCCTGACATTCCACGAAAATGTGGACTCACGAGAGGGGTGTCTCCCGTCTCGTCATTCTCTGACCGGAGGAAAATAGCCCGGACAGTCGGCCGATATCGGCACGCGATCCCCACAAACGACTTATACTGCGGCGGGAGAGTTTCGGTATGCTCGATTCGTTACAACTGTCGCTGGACCCGACGCAGCTCGGCTTGGAGTTCGGGAGCGGCGCGGTAATCGGCGGCATCATCGGCTTCGCGGCGAAGAAAGTCGCCAAGATCATCGCCGTGATCGTCGGTCTGGAACTGGCGCTCTTCAAGTTTCTCGAATCCCGCGGGATCCTCTCGGTCGACTGGGAACGGCTCACGTCCGGGTTCGTCGAGACGACCCAGAGCGCCGCCAACGGGACGCCGCCGGACTGGATCTCGACGATTCTCTCGACGCTGTCGGTCTCGGCCGGCTTCACCGGCGGCTTCCTGGTCGGCTTCAAGAAGGGATAGTTCGGCTCCGTCGCTACCGCATCGCTACCGCGTGCTGAGTTCGTCTTTGTCTTTGATAATGCGCGTCTCCGCCTCGCCCGAGGTCATCTCGTTGACGAGGTCGTAGAAGTCGTTCTGCATCCCGGCTGGGAAGGTGACGACGCCGACCCACGAGCCGTCCGGCTGCCACTCCTCGCGTTCGAGGTCCCCGTACTCGCGGACCTGTGCCTGGGTCTTGCCGGCGTAGTTGGCCGGGACCTGTACCGCGACAGTCACCTCGTCGAAGCGAATCGGGATGACCGGCCGGAGGGCGTCGAGGGCGTCGTCGACCTGTGACTCCACGCGCTCCATCGGATCGACGCGGAAGCCGGCCTCTTCGAGGGCGCGCTCGATTCGCTCGGGGGGATGCGGCGCGTTGTCCATCTGCGGGTTCACCGCGTTGCGCGCGATGCGGTTGATGAGTTGCTTTCGCTTCTGTTCCTGCATCTCCCGCCGCTGCTCGGCGGTGATCTGGATCTCGCCTTCGCGGACGACCTTGGGGATGATTTCGAGGGGGTCTGTGGTCCCGAACACGGTCTCTAGGTCTTTCTCTGCCGGTCTGTCGCCTCGCGAGGCGTCCTCGAAGACGTCCTCGGCGGCGATGACGTCCTCTAAGTCGCCCTCGAACTCGTCCCGTTTGATGGCGAGAGCGGCGTCGGGGTCGATGAGTACCTCGAACCGCTCGCCGTGCGATTCGAGTCGCGCCGTCACGGCTTCGTCAAGTGAGATCATACCGCTCCCTACTTGCTCCGAAGTAAAAAGCCCTCCCCGCGGCGTCGTGTGAGCGCCGTTCGGATGTGGGACTCGCGTTCCGTCCCGCGGATTCGGGTCCTATCCAGTGAATTCGACCCTCCGCAACCGAGTGCTCGGAACCGCGGGCAGACAGCGGCGTCGGGACGGTAGCCGCGCACTTCCCGCATTAAGGCGCGTTTTCTCGAACGGCCGCCTTCGATAATCGACGATTAGCTATCACCGCTTCTCGCGACAGAACAGGTATGAGCCGCGCTGTCGATTCCGACGCGGATTCCGGAGACCGGGTCTATCACGTCGTCTGTCACGACTGTCCGACCGAACACCTCACGAAGCGGGCGGCCGAGGCCGAAAAGCTGTTCTCGGAGCACCGGTCGGTGACCGATCACGACGTCGACGTCGCCGCGCTGCGGGCGCCCGACGCGACGTGACGTGCGGGCTGTTCTCGCACTGTCTCGGTGGCACGTTCGAGCCATCGGCTGGTAGATACTCGAGGAGGAGTCGACGCGAGGCGTCGAAGCGGTTACAGCGAACGTCAGACCGCCGCGACTGCTGCGCTCAGTTCGACAGCTGTTCGATGACGCCGACGAGGTCGCTCTTCTCTTGGACGCCGATGACGCGCTCGGCCTGCTCGCCGTTCTTGTAGAACTCGAGCGTCGGAACCGATCGGACGCCGGCGTCGCGCGCGAGGCCCTGCAGTTCGTCGATGTCGACTTTCAGGACGGTCGCGTCGGTCTCCTCGGCGATCTCCGCTACTGTGGGTTCGAGCATCTTACACGGCCCACACCACTCTGCGTGGTAGTCGACGAGGACGACCTCGTGTTCGGCGAGAAGTTCTTGGAAGTGTTCCGCGCTCTCGACGTGGATCGGCGCGCCGGTCGATTCTGGCGAACTCATACCACGCTCTACTGGGGGCAGCCCTTTACCTATTTCGAGGATTGGGGCCCGCCTCGCACGACCGTCGGGAACCGTCGATATCGGCGCCGTCGACATACAACGGCGGCGAACGCAGCGGATAAACGGCCGATAGTCACCGACCGAGTACCTCGTAGCTGAGCAGGACGCCGTCGTCGACGCGCCGGACGTCTTCGAGCGACAGTTTCGGAAAGTCCTCCACGAATCCGGGACCGTCGACGAGCGTCGGCGCCTCACGGCCGCCGAGGACGAGTGAGCCGACGTACACCGAGAGTTCGTCGACGAGGTCAGCCGCGAAGAGCGAGTGGATGATCTCGCCGCCGCCTTCCACCATCAGATCTGCGACGCCGCGGTCACCGAGCGCGTCGAGCGCCTCCGGAAGCGACACGCGCTCGTCGCCGGCGACGACGACCTCGGCGCCGGCCGCCGCAATCGCGTCCCGGCGCTCGGGGGTCGCGTCCGCCGAGAGGAGGACGTACGTCGTCGCCGCGTCGTCGAGGATCCGCGCGTCGAGTGGGGTCCGTCCACTGGAGTCGACGACGACGCGGGCGGGGCTGGGGTCGTCGCCACGCGCTGCTCGCTCGTCTCGGAGCGCCGCGTCGTCGAGTGTTAGATGGGGGTCGTCGGCGAGGACCGTTCCGATACCGACGAGAACGGCGTCGCTGTCGGCGCGGAGCCGATCGACGCGGGCGAAGTCTTCGGGGCCGCTGATCCGCACCTGCTCGCGGCGGCGCGTCGAGAGTTTCCCGTCCGCGCTCGTCGCTGCGTTGACGACGACGTGCATACCGAACGCTCGGTCCCCCGCGGCAAGCGAATTTCGGTTGCGATTCGGTCGACTCCGCGCCCCCCCGAGACGCGGCACGGACAGGACTTATGTGCGCGAGCGTGGTCACTTCTAGCAAGATGTCGCCGAAAGTGCTGATGCTGGGCTGGGGGTTTCCGCCGAACGTGAGCGGCGGACTCGACACCCACGTCGGGGAGTTGTTCGACGGAATGCGAGCGCGGGGCCTCGACGTCGAACTCGTTCTTCCGTCCGAGTACGCCCCCGAAGACAGAGCAGGAATCGTCGGCGTGCCGACCGGCGACGGCGACATCATCACGCGCGTGGGGCGGATGAGTTCGACGTTCGCCGAGCGCGCACAGGACGCAGACATCGTCCACACACACGACTGGTTCGGCTACGGCCCCGGGTCGCGCGCGAAGTCGAACGCGGACGTCGAGTGGGTCACGACCTTCCACTCGCTGTCGACCGATCGGAACCTCGATCCGCCAAAGAGGGAAGTCGAGACCGAGCGCCGACTCGCCGAACGCGCGGATCACCTCATCGCCGTCAGCGAACTCACCGCCGGCGACGTCCGCGAACACTACGGCGGCGATTGCCGGGTCATCTACAACGGGTTCTCGGAGTGTGAGACGACCGGGCGGGACTTCAAGGCCGAACTCGGAATCGACGGCGAGATGCTCTTCTTCGTCGGTCGTCACACCGACCAGAAGGGAATCGCCCACCTCGTGTACGCCTTAGAGAAGCTCCGTCGAGACGACGTGACGCTCGTGATGGGCGGTTCGGGGCATCTCACGGCACAGCTCAAGCGATTCGCGGAACTACTCGACGTCGACGACCAGATCGAGTGGGTCGGCTACGTGCCCGAGGAGGAACTGGGCGACTACTACGCGTCTGCGGATCTGTTCGTCTCGCCGTCGCTCGCCGAGCCGTTCGGGATCACGATCACCGAGGCGCTCTCGGCCGGGACGCGCGTGGTTGCGACCGAGAGCGGCGTCAACGAGGTGCTCTCTGAGGGGTGCGTCGTCGAGGTCGAACCCGAATCGGAGTCGCTCGCAGATGGAATCGAGCGGGGTCTCGAACTCGACGGTGCGCCGACGTACGACCCGATCACCTGGAACGAAGTCGTCGAAGAGACCATCGCGTTCTACGAGGAAATCGTCTGATAGTGATTACTCTCACTGTGTACCGCCGAGCGCCACTCCCGGTGGCGATGGTCGGCGGTAAGAGACGAGAGTAATCATTATGAGACAATCGGAGGCGCCGGTGCTGTTTTTGCGGTCCTACCGAAGGAGCCGTACGTCTGTCACGGGCTCGGGATGTCGGATGCGGTATCCCTCCGCAGTCGGAACGAGACCCTCGCTCGGCAGGCTCTGTCTGGCGGCCTGATACGGACTGTCGCTCTGGATTCCCTGATACGGGCTGTCTCGCGTCCCCCGGTACGGACTGTCGTCCTGTGCGGACTGGTAGGGGCTGCCATCGCGTCGGACCGCGTCGCGCTCGAAGTCCTCCGGCGGCAGGTAGATCCGTTCGCCCGACGCCGATCGGACGACGACGGCGGTGTCGCGGTCGCCGCGCATCGTGATGACGGTCTCTCCGCCCTCGATGTTCACAGCGAAGTTGACCTGCTCGTCCGCGCCGCTGCTTCCGCTGTCGGGTTCGGCGCTCCCATCCTCGTCGCGCCCGTCTGTATCCATAATAACTAGAGTGACAGCATTGTACTTATATTTCTGCCGTAGCGCAGAGTCCTGCGCGCGTTCGGTGGTCACATCGAACCCCCGATTATATACACCGGCCAGTATATGTGGCCCCCGAAGGTCAAGTAGGGGGACGACGAATAAGGGGTATGGACGTCCGTGACGCAACGACGGAAGACGTCGACGACATCCGACGGGTCGCAACGGAATCGCTGACCGCCTCTTACGGGCACGCGATCGACGAGGAAACGATCACGGCTGCCGTCGACGAGTGGTACAGCCCCGAGCGACTGCGAGAGTCGCTGACCGACGACACCGAGGTGTTCGTCCTCGCGCTCGACAACGGCGCTGTCGTCGGGTTCGCCCAGAGCGAGATTTCGGACGGTCGCGAGACCGTCGGCTACCTGGACTGGCTCCACGTCGTCCCGGACCACCGCGGTGAGGGCATCGGCTCACAACTCCTGGCGCGTCTCGAACAGGAACTCGTCGACGCCGGCGTCGACCGACTCGAAGGCCGCGTCCTCACCGAGAATCGGGAGGGCGTCTCCTTCTACGACGAACAGGGCTTCACCGAGGTCGGCGAGCGGACCGTAGACATCCACGGCGAGTCGTTCACCGAGCGGGTCTTCACGACGTTCCTCGACGAGGAGGAACCCGCGCCGAGCGGCCTCGTCGAAAAGCAGGTCGGCGATCGGACCGTCCACGTCGCCTACGACGAGTCGGTACGCGGCTCCGAATCGCCCTTCTTCGCCGTCTACCTCGACGACGCACAGACCGAGCGCTACGGGTGGATGTGCGGGGCCGACGAGAGCTTCGACGTCGCGATCGACACGATGGAGCGCTTAGAGTGTAACGAGTGCGGAAATCGCCGAAAGCCCGTCCGCTGGGACGCCGCGTATCTGTAACCCCCACCTTCTTTGACGGAGAGGTTTCCTCACGGGGTTTCGCTCCGCTGCGGGAATCCACCGCGCAAAAACCGGTCTCACTAATAGGGATTATCGTAACTGTTCGGAGATTCTCGCCGTACCGTCCGGCGAGAGATCTATGGAGACTTACGATAACCCCTATAAGCAGAGCGAAGTGAGGCTCGCGGTAGGATACGCTGAACATACCAGGAAAACGCTCGCGCCGCTATCTGCACTCTGACGGCGTCTACGCCGATCCGCGACTCGGCCGCATCCGAGAGAGGAATCAGGTCGCGGGGCGCTTTGCGCCGTTTATCGCTCGACTTTGTCCTGGATCTCTTTGACGATCTCCGGGTTGCGGAGCGTCGTCGTATCGCCGAGTTCCTCCTCGTTCGCGATCTCTTCGAGCAGGCGACGCATAATCTTCCCCGAGCGGGTCTTCGGGAGTTCCGGCGTGAAGACCACCTGCTGGGGGCGCGCGATCGGGCCGATGGCGTCCTCGACGCCCTCGACGATGCGCTCGCGCATCTCGTCGTCGCCGTCGTAACCGTCTTCGAGAATCACGTACGCGTAGACGGCCTCGCCTTTCACCTCGTGTTCGCCGCCGACGACCGCGGCCTCGGCGACGCCCTCGACGCCGACGATGGCGGATTCGATCTCCATCGTGCCGAGTCGGTGCCCGGAGACGTTGATCACGTCGTCGACGCGGCCGAGGATCGTGATGTAGCCGTCCTCGTCGATCTTCGCACCGTCCTCCGGGAAGTACACCCACTCGTCGGCGTCGGCGTCGGAGTACTCCTCCCAGTACTCCTCGATGAACCGCTCGTCGTTGTTGTACAGCGTCCGAAGCATTCCGGGCCACGGCTTGTCGACGGTGAGATAGCCCGCGCGGCCGGACTCGACCTCGTCGCCGTTGGTGTCGACGACGCGCGCGTCGATGCCCGGCAGCGGCGGCCCCGCAGAGCCCGGTTTCATCGTACAGACGCCCGGCAGGGTCGTGACCATCATCCCGCCGGTCTCTGTCTGCCACCAGGTGTCGACGATCGGGCACTCCTCGTTGCCGATGTGCTGGTAGTACCACTTCCAGGCGCGGGGGTTGATCGGCTCGCCGACCGTCCCCAGGAGACGCAGACTGGAGAGGTCGTGTTGCTCGGGGAACTGCGAGCCCCACTTCATAAACGCGCGAATCGCCGTCGGCGCGGTGTAGAACACGTCGACGGCGTACTTCTCGATGATCTCCCAGAGGCGGTCGCGCTCGGGGAAGTCCGGCGTTCCCTCGTACATCACGGTCGTCGTCCCGAGCGCGAGCGGCCCGTAGACGATGTAGGAGTGGCCCGTGATCCAGCCGATATCTGCCGAACACCAGTAGGTGTCCTCGGGTTCGAGGTCGAGGACGGCGTGGGAGGTCCACGCCGTGTAGGCGAGATAGCCGCCGGTCGTGTGTTTCACGCCCTTCGGCTGGCCCGTCGTTCCCGACGTGTACATCAGGAATAACATATCCTCGGCGCTCCGCTCGACAGGGTCGACGCGGTCGCCCTGGTGGTCGGCCATCAGGTCCTCCCAGGCGTATTGGTTGCCCTTCAGGTCGTGGTCGAAGCCGTCGTCGCCGAGGCGGTCGACGACGACCGTCGCGTCGACCCCGTGGTCGACGCCCGCTAAGCCCTCGTTGGCCTTCTGGAGGTGATCGAGGGCGTCGCCGCGGCGGTAGTAGCCGTCGCAGGTGACGAGATAGCGAGAGTCCGCGGAGTTCATCCGGGTCGCGAGCGCGTCCGCCGAGAAGCCGGCGAAGACGACCGAGTGCGGCGCGCCGATCCGCGCACACGCCAGCATCGCGATCGGCAGTTCCGGTACCATCGGCATATAGAGGGTGACGACGTCGTCTTCCTCGACGCCGAGGTCGCGGAGGGACGCGGCGAACTCGTTGACTTCGCGGTAGAGGTCCTGATAGGTGTAGGTTCGCGTGTCGCCGTGTTCGCCTTCCCACTTGATGGCGACGCGGTTCTTGTCGCCGTTCTCGACGTGCCGGTCGACGCAGTTGTACGAGGCGTTCAGCGTGCCGTCCGGGAACCACTCGTAGAAGGGTTCGTTCGAGTCGTCGAGGATCTCACTGTACTCTCGGTCCCAGTCGAGGAGGTCGGCCGCGCGACGCCAACTGTGCGGCCAGTTCTCCTCGAACTCCTCGTAGATGCCCGGATCCGAGACGTTCGCCTGCGATACGAACTCTTCTGTGGGCTCGAAGCTCTCCTGTTCGACCAGTCGCGCTTCGAGGTCCCCGTCTCCGTCGCCGTTGTCAGTCATATTCACTCACAGTTTTCGAATACCGGGTGATAAATCTGTGCGACCCGATCCGCGAGGCGCCGAAACCGAACTACTGCGGCGATGTTTCTCGGACAGTAGCCACTTCCTATCTGCTCTCAAAAGCCTGGAATCGCCCAGAGTCTTTTATTACGCGGTCGCGTAGCTTGGTCTATGTGTGAGGAGCAACCCTCGGGAGTCGACGAGCAGGCTGACGCGACGTCGGTCGGGCGCCGCCGCCTCCTGCTCGCGAGTGCGGGGGCCGCGACCGTCTCGTTGACCGGCTGTCTCGGTGGCGGCGGTGGCGGGAACACAGAGCCGCCTGCTGCGGTCACGATCCCCGAGACTGCGACCTGTGAGGTCTGTGGGATGGTGATCCGCCAACATCCGGGGCCGTCTGCCGAGATCTTCTACAAGGACCGACAGCCGAACGGGCACGAGAATCCAGCCCGTTTCGACAGTACCTGGGAGGCCTACCAGTACGAGTTCGAGAAGGACGACAGCGGCTGGGAGGACGTCGCGTTCTACGTCACCGACTACTCGTCGGTGGACTACGAGACCTACGAGGACGGCGGCGACATCCTCATCACGCGACATTTCGAGGCGTCGACGTTCGTCTCGGCGACCGACGTGACCTACGTCGTCGACTCCGAGGTGAAAGGAACGATGGGCCGTGACCTGATCGCCTTCTCGAACCGGGAGGACGCCGAGTCGTTCCAGTCCGAGCACGGCGGGTCGCTCACGACCCACGACGGAGTCACCCCCGAAGTCGTCGCCGGCCTCGGAATGTGATGGCGATCCTGTCGTCGACGGGGACGAAGTGGGTGACGGCCGCCGTGACCCTCACGCTCGTCCTCGCGAGTCTCTCGTTCGCCCTGACGCCGGCGAGCGGCGAAACGCTCCGCCCGGTCGACTTCGACGACACCGTGAGTATGGGCGGGACGGGCGTCGACACACGCCGCGCTGAGGCGGAGGGGTTCGCTCTCCCGCGAGCGCAGGTGTTCTACTCGGGCTACCGCTACGTCGTCGGCTACGTCGGCGTCGAGACCGTCGTCAGCGAACTCGGCGACGCGAGCGCCCAGCGGCAGTTCGGAGATCCGCTCGCGGTCTACGTCTCGGACTTCTCGGACATCACACCCAATCTGACCGAGGAGGGGTACGTCGTTCCCGAGCGCGGCCGCGCCGTGGGCTGGACGCCCGCCGAATCTGCGTACTTCGTCGTCGGGAGCGAGGCGACGATCCCGTCCGGATCGGTGATACTGCCGTTCTCCGAGCGCAGCGACGCCGAGCAGTTCGCCGAGCAGTACGGCGGCGACGTCGTCGACTGGGCGGCCCTCCAATCCCGCGTCGGCGACCCGCTGCCGTCCCGGCTCGATCGGTTCGAGGCGTCGATCGACGCCCGACACGAGTGGGCGAACGAGACCGTCACAGAGACCGCCGAGCGCCGCGACCGACCGCGGAGCGTCGTCGTCGACGCGGATAGCTCCACCACGGAGGGCTCTGCGATAGACGCCTCGGCCACAGGCGACGTCGCTACCGCGGCGACGATCGCGGACGCCACCGCCGCTGCACCGCCGAACACGACCGTCTACCTCCCGCCGGGAACGTACGACGTCGACGACGTGGTCGTGAACAAGTCCATCACGCTCGCGGGCGCGGGACCCGAGACGGTCATCAACGGTGACGGAAACCGCAGCGTCGTCTTTCTGAAGGGCGACGGCTCGGCCGTCCGCGACCTGCGCGTCACCGGCGTCGGCGACGTCGGGAGCCGCGGCCGCGACTTCCGGAACGGCTCGGTCGACTGGGATACGACGGTCCAGTTGGCGTACGGCTACGGCGACGCGGCGATCGTCCTCGACGGGGCGGCCGGCGCCTCGGTCGCGAACGTCGAAATCGACACCTCCGCGAGCGGTGTCATCGTCCGGGAGAGCCCCGACTCCGCGCTGACGAACCTGACGGTGCGCGGCGCTGCGACGGCCCGCGAGGGCTTTATGGGCGTCGTGCTCATCGGCGCGCGGAGCGTCGTCCAGGACTCGGTGTTTATCGACGGCCGTGACGGCGTCTACACCCACCGCGCGGACGGGAGCGTCGTCCGGGACAACCGCGCCGATCCCGGTCGCTACGGCGTCCACGAGATGTACACCTCCGAGTCGCTGGTGGCGAACAACACGGTCCGGAACGCGCAGGCCGGCGTCATCGTGATGACTCGCCCGACGGACAACATCATCGTGGGCAACGACGTCCGACAGAGCACGTACGGCATCGTCCCTGCCGGCGGCGACTCCTACTACGCGCGAAACGTCGTCGTCGACAACGAGCGCGGGCTCCAGGTCGCCGGCGACCGCAACACGTTCGCCGAGAACGTCGTCATCGGCAACGAGATCGGCGTGCGCGCGAGCGACATCCTCCCGTCGAACTGGGTGCTCAGAAACGACTTCGTCGACAACGAACAGACGGTGGAGTCCACCATCGGACCGCTCCGTACCTGGTCACACAGCGGGGTGGGCAACCACTGGGGCGCACTGCCGATCCCCGACGGGAACGACGACGGCATCTACGACCGCCCGTACCGCCCGTCCGGGTCGGTCGACTCCCGGATCGGGACGGTCTCGGGCGCGACCGCGTTGGCGCAGTCGCCCGCGGTCGCGACGCTCCGTCGCGTCCAGGACGCCGTCTCGGGGCTCCGACAGTCCGGCGTCGTCGACACGCACGCCCAGACGGAGCCGTTCCATCCCGAAGTGATCGCCGCCGCGCGGGCGGTCGATACCGAGGGGTTCCTCGCGGAGGAACGTTCGACGAACGACAGCGCGACTACCGACGAGACGATGATGACGAGACCAGTCGACGAACGGCGGATCGAAGTGGAATCGAATCGATACGTGACAGCCCAGGAGGCGACAGCGTGAGCGACGACAGACCCGCGGCGCTCCGGTCGACGGGCGTCGAGCAGTCGTTCGGCGACGTCGACGTCCTCTCGGGCGTCTCGCTGACGGTCGAGCGCGGCGAGGTCGTCGCCCTCGTCGGCCCGAACGGCTCCGGGAAGTCGACGCTCCTGCAGATTCTCGCCGGCGTCAGTCCGCCCACCGACGGCTCGGTTACGGTGCCGCGCCGCGCCGGCGGCGCACGCAGCGTCGGCTATCTCCCACAGCAGCCCGCGTTCCGCGAGGGATTCAGCGCGCGCGACACGCTCGAATTCTACGCGGAACTCCTCGACGGCGTCGACGGCGAGGACGTCGCGGCGACGCTCGACCGGATCGGCCTCGGAGACGTCGCGGATCGCGCGGTCGGATCGCTCTCGGGGGGAATGACTCGATTACTCGGGCTCGGACAGGCCGTGCTCGGTGATCCCGCGGTGTTGATCCTCGACGAACCCGGGAGCGGCCTCGACCCCGCGATGGTCGAGCGACTGTTCGAGGTCGTCGGCGAACTCGCCGCAGAGGGCACCGCCGTCGTCGTGGCGTCGCACGAACTCCCGGCGGTCGAGGCCCACGCCGAAACTGTCTACATTCTCGACGACGGCGGCTTCGTCGCGAGTGGGTCGCCGACGGAACTCCTCGAGGAGACCGACGCGGCGTCGCTCTCGGAGGCGTTCCTCCGGATCGTCCGCGCGCAGGCGGGCGAATCGACCGTTAGAGCAGGTATCGACGAAGGACAGAGCGCACAGGAGGTGTCGGGCGGTGAGTGAGTCGGACGCCGACGAGAGCGCCGACGCGCGGCCGGCAGACGGGTCGACGGCCGCGGGCAACGGGCAGGTCGACGCGTCCGCGAGCGAGGCCGCACCGGAAGACGAACAGCCCGAGGCGACGACCGGCGAGGGCGACGAAGCGAGCGCGGCGGCCGAACGGGGCGAGTTCGCTCGTCTCCGAACGAACCTCTTCGTCGTCGCGACGCGCGAACTCCGGACAATCGCCCGGACGCCGGCGCTGCTCGCGCTCTCGGCGGCGTTCACGCTGAGCGTCGTCGGCGTCGCGTGGGCCGGAACGGGCGGTGGCGGCGGGTTCGTCCCGCTGACGCTCGATCTGCTGACGTTCGTCGAGGTGCTCGTCCCGCTGCTCGCAGTCGCGTTCGGCTACCGATCGATCCTCGGTGACCGCCAGACCGGCGAGTTGGACGTCCTCCGGACGTACGACGTGCGCCGGGTCTCCTACGTCGGCGGGGTCTATCTGGGGCGCGCACTCGCGCTCGTCTGCGTCGTGGTCGCCACGCTGTTCGTCGTGGGGCTGTTCGTCCCGTTCCTCACGGCGGACATCCCGACGTTCCTGGCGATCAACGCCGCGGCCGACTCGGGCGTCCGCTACGTTCGGTTCGTCGTCCTCGCGGGCGTGTTCACGCTCGTCGTGCTCGCCGCGACGATCGCGATCTCGGCCGCGGCGCGAACCGTCCGGACAGCGTTCGCACTCGCCGCCGCGCTGGCGCTGGCGCTCGTTCTCGGCATCGACACCGCGCTGGTTGCCGGCCTCGCGAGCGGCGTGCTTCCCGAAAGCGGTCTCACGGCACTCCTGGCGCTGAGCCCGAACAGCGCGTTCCGCGGGCTGGTTCTCTCGACGGCGGTCGGTGTCGTCGGCGGCGCGGAAGTGAACGCGGGCGACCCGCTTTTGAACACTGTCGGTCTGCTCGTGTGGCTGGTCGGCAGTCTCGCGGTCGCCGTCTGGCGGGTCTGGCCCGCCGTCGAAGAAATCGAATCCTGATACTGTCGGACAGACCGATGTGAAGATGCTCGGCTCCCCCCGGTGCCGCACTGCTTCACGGACGTCTGTTCGACAGTATGACTGTCCTCAGCCGAAGTTTTCGACTTTCGCGTCGTCGGGATCGACGCCGGCGACGTCGAGCGCGGCCGTGGCGTCCTCGACGAACGCCGCGAAGCCGTAGACGAACACCTGCTCGTCGTCGGCGCCGGTCACTGCGGCGGCGACCTCCTCGTCGATCGCGCCGTCGACGACGACGACAGACGCGCCCGCCTCCCGGAGCGCGTCGAGGCGGCTCTCGTGCGCGGGCGTGTCAGTCTGGTATACGATCGCGGCCTCGTTGCCGTCGTCGACGGCGGCCTCGGCGATGCCGACCGCGGGGCCGACGCCCGGTCCCCCCGCGAGAACGACGACGCGTGCCTCCCCTTCGTAGTAGCTCTGTCCGAACGGCCCGGAGATATCGAGTTCGTCTCCCGCTTCGAGGTCGAGCAGGAACTGGCTGAACGGGCCGGCCTCCTCGGGATCGACGCCGACGGTGACCTCGAAGGTGTCGTCGACGCCCGGCGAGGAGAGCGTATAGAAGCGCGCGTACTCCTCGCCCTCGACAGTGGCGGCGAGTTTGATGAACTGTCCAGGCTCGGCGTCGAATCCGTCCGGCGACTCCAACTCGAGTGCAACCGTCTGCGGTCCGACGTCTCTGACGGCGCCGACGGCGACTGTCGCGTCCATACGCTCACGTTTTTCGTCCGGTGAGAAGGACTTTGCCTTCCGGCGTCGGTAGAGCACACCCCGATTGATACTGTCGGACAGAACTGTGTGAAGCGTATCGGCACCCCGTGGGTGCCAACATCATTCACGAACTTCTGTCCGATAGTATGAAAGCTCCAGAACTCCCGATCGGCCGGTCCCGCCCCTTCCCCGTCACGCGTTCGAAATTGCTTGTGGACGAACGGTCAGTTACTCGCGCAATATTTGCAACTCGCTTCTCAGTATGTTCGATATTCGGAGTATACTCGTTTGTTCGTAAACTTTCTGGGCTAGCAAATCGCCCCTTTTTTCAATGCTTTTCAGAAGGCTTTTCTTAGATCCAAGGGAACCTCTTAGCCACATGCCTGCGGACTTCAACTGGGCCATCGGCGGCGAAGCCGGCGATGGCATCGACTCGACGGGGAAAATCTTCGCCCAGGCACTTTCCCGGGCCGGGCGACACGTATTCACGTCGAAGGACTTCGCGTCCCGGATCCGTGGCGGCTACACGGCGTACAAGGTGCGGACCGCCGTGGACCCCGTGCAAAGTGTCGTCGACCGCCTCGACGTGCTCATCGCACTGACCCCGCGCACGATCGAGGAAAACCTCGACGAACTCCACGAGGGTTCGGTCATCATTTACGACGGCGACCGAACGACGATGGAGAACGTCGAGATCCCCGAGGGGATGGTCGGACTGGACGTCCCCCTCAAGCGACTGGCCGAGGAGGCCGGCGGTGCCATTATGCGCAACGTCGTCGCCCTCGGTGCAGCGTGTGAGGTATCGGACTTCCCGATCGAGAACCTCGACAGCGCCTTAGAGAAACGGTTCGGCTCGAAGGGTCAGGCCCTCGTCGACAACAACAAAGAGGCGGCCCGGAAGGGTCGCGACTACGTCGCCGAGGAGTACGACCACGAGTTCGACTACGAACTCGAAACGACCGACGCCGATTACGTCCTGCTCAACGGCGACGAAGCCATCGGAATGGGTGCGATCGCCGCGGGCTGTAAGTTCTACGCCGGCTACCCGATCACGCCTGCGACGGACGTGATGGAGTATCTCACGGGCCGAATCGAGCAGTTCGGCGGCCACGTGGTGCAGGCCGAAGACGAACTCTCGGCGATCAACATCGCACTCGGTGCGGCCCGAGCGGGCGCGCGCTCGATGACGGCGACGTCGGGTCCCGGGATCGACCTGATGGCCGAGACGTTCGGCCTCGTCGCCACGAGCGAGACGCCGCTCGTCATCGTCGACGTGATGCGCTCGGGTCCCTCGACCGGGATGCCGACCAAGCAGGAACAGGGCGACCTGAATATGATGCTGTACGGCGGCCACGGCGAGATTCCGCGGTTCGTCCTTGGCCCGACGTCGATCTCGGAGTGCTTCTGGAAGACCGTCGAGGCGTTCAACCTCGCCGAAAAGTACCAGACGCCGGTCTACATCGCCGCGGACCTCGCGATGGCTGTGACCGAGCAGACGTTCCCGCCGGAAGCGTTCGATATGGACGAGGTCGAAATCGAGCGCGGCAAGGTCGTCGACGAGGAGACGATCGGCGAGTGGCAAAACGAGAAGGGGCAGTTCCAGCCGCACGCGATCACTGACGACGGCGTCTCGCCGCGCGCGTTCCCCGGCACAGCCGAGGGTGCGCATATGTCGACGGGCCTCGAACACGACGAGCTCGGGCGACGGACCGAAGACACCGAGATGCGCGTCGAGCAGGTCGACAAGCGCAACCGGAAGGTCGAGACCGCGCGCGAGGAAGAAGACTGGACGCCGCGTGAGTTCGGCAACCCGGACTCGGAGAACCTCGTCATCTCGTGGGGCTCGAACGAGGGCGCGATGACCGAAGCAATCGACTTCCTCGAAGAGGAGGACGTCGACGTGCGGTTCCTCTCCGTCCCGTATCTGTTCCCGCGACCGGACCTCACCGACGAAGTCGAGTCGGCGGAGAACGTCGTCGTCGTCGAGTGTAACGCCACCGGCCAGTTCGCCGACGTCGTCGAGCACGACACGCTCTCGCGGGTCGACCGTGTGAACAAGTACGACGGCGTGCGATTCAAGGCCGACGAACTCGCAGCAGAGATCAAAGCGGCCCTACAGGAGGCAGACCAATGAGCTCGGACGTTCGATTCACGGACTTCAAATCAGACAAGCAACCGACGTGGTGTCCCGGCTGCGGCGACTTCGGGACGATGAACGGGATGATGAAGGCGCTCGCGAACACGGGCAACGATCCCGACAACACCTTCGTCGTCGCCGGGATCGGCTGTTCCGGCAAGATCGGGACGTACATGCACTCGTACGCGCTCCACGGCGTGCACGGGCGCGCGCTCCCGGTCGGCACGGGAGTCAAACTCGCCAACCCCGACCTCGAAGTGATGGTCGCCGGCGGCGACGGCGACGGCTACTCCATCGGCGCGGGCCACTTCGTCCACGCCGTCCGACGCAACGTCGATATGACGTACGTCGTGATGGACAACCGCATCTACGGTCTCACCAAGGGCCAGGCCTCGCCGACCTCGCGCGAGGACTTCGAGACATCGACGACGCCGGAAGGCCCCCAGCAGCCCCCGGTCAACCCGCTCGCGCTCGCGCTCGCTGCGGGCGCGACGTTCATCGCGCAGTCGTTCTCGACTGACGCCCAGCGGCACGCCGAGATCGTCCAGGAGGCCATCGAGCACGACGGCTTCGGCTTCGTCAACGTCTTCAGCCCCTGCGTGACGTTCAACGACGTCGACACCTACGATTACTTCCGCGACAGCCTCGTCGACGTCGCCGAAGAGGGCCACGACCGCACGGATTACGACGCCGCCAAAGAGAAGATCCTCGACGCCGACAAGGAGTACCAAGGCGTCATCTGGCAGGACGAATCGTCCGTGCCGTACGACCAGAAGCACGGTCTCGACGAGAATATGTCCGAGATCGACGACGGTGCGCCCGAGGGCGCGATGGACCTCGTCCGCGAGTTCTACTGAACGAAACGCGCTACCGCGTCTGATTTTTTCGACAGCACTTACTCGTGGATGGTGGGTCGCTACTGGGAGAAGCCAGCCGTGTGGTCGCCACCATCGGGCTGCGCTGCTGCGGCCGCACCGGCCGTGCCGGTTGGTGCCGGGACCGTTCCGGCGTCCGTTTCCGACGCGACTGGCTGGTCGATGTCCGCGGTGTCACCGATCTCGAACTCCGAGACTTGGTCGTGGAGGGACTCCGCGAGTTGGGTCAGGTGTTGGATGTTGTCCGTTGCCTCCGACAGCGAGGCGGCCTGTTCTTCGGTTGCCGCCGAGACGTTGCTCGCCTCCGCGGCCGTTTCTTCGCTCACGCTCGACACCTCGTCGGCCATTGCGACGACTTCCTCCGAGGAGGCGGCCTGGTCGTCGGTGGCAGTACTGATCTCTCTGATTCCGCCCTCCGCTTGCTGGACCGCGGCCGCGATTTCGTCGAACATCTCGATGGCGTCCTCGATGGTGTCGGCGCCGCGTTGGACCTGTTGGTCCATCGCCTCCATCTCGTCTGTCGTCTCGGCGGTCATCGCTTGAACGTCCGAGATGCTGGCTTCGATTTCGTTCGTCGCCTGCGCTGCTTCCTGCGCTAAGCCTTTGATCTCCTCGGCGACGACGGCGAAACCGTCGCCCGCCTCACCGGCACGGGCGGCCTCGATCGAGGCGTTCAGTGCGAGCAGGTTCGTCTGCTCTGCGATGTCGGTGATCAGTTCGGTGATCTCACCGATCTCTTCCATCTCGTCGTCGAGCGCGTCGACGCGAGCGGCTGCCTGGTCTGCGTGCTCTTCGATCGACGTTATCTCCTGTGTCGCCGCTGCGGCGTACTCTTGGCCCTCCTGGCTCCGCTCGACGGCGGTCGAAGCCGTCGCGGCAACCTCCTCGGCGGAGGAGGCGATCTCCTCGACCGTCGCAGACATATCGTTCATCTCGGCAGAGACCTCCCGGAGGCTCTCGCTTTGGTTCTTGGCGCCCTCCGAGATTTCCTCGACAGAGCCGGCAACTTCCTCGCTCGCCTGTTTGATCTCTTCGGCACTACTGGAAACCTCCTCGCTCGATGCTGCCACCTGAGTGGCTATCTGTTGAATGCTACCAACGTTCGCGCGGAGTTGGCCGACTCCTTCGTCGAGATTCGAGAGGACAGTACCGTACGCACCGGGACGGTCCGTGTCGATCTCCTGATCGAGGTCACCATCGCTGAGGGCGTCGCTGACGTCCCTGATTTCCTTGAAACTCCCAGTGAGTTGGTCGGTCCCATCGTCGATTCGCATCAGAATATCGCCGTAGACTCCGGGATAGGACGTGTCGATGTCCTGCCCTAAGTCGCCTTGTTGGAGGTTTTGACTGACGGAGTCGAGTTCGTCGACGGTGCCGCGGAGATTCCCCTGGAGCGTCTGAAACGCGTCGACCATCCGACCGAGTTCGTCGTTCTCGGGATGGTCCTCGATATCGGCGTCGAGGTCGCCTTCACTGGCCGCGATGGCGGCTTCGGAGAGTTGCGAGACGGGGCGTTTGATCCGTCGGGCAACGAACACCCCGATTGCGATGGCCAAGACGAACGCGGCGACGGTGAGTCCGAGGATCTGGAGCTGTGTTCGCTGCGTGACCTGATCAGCCGCAGCGACCTGCGATGTCAGATCTTCCTGTGCCGAGGCTTCGATGGTGTGCGCGTGCTCTTCCATCTGCGTTCGAAGCGCTTCCATCTCAGTCGCTCTGTCGGCAGCAACGTCGGCGTTTCCGGCGGCTCGCGCAGCGAAGAACTCCTCGCCGAGTTGGGTATACGTCTCGTGTTTCGACCGGAGTTCGCTGAACTGTTCCTGTTGGCTCGCGCTCAGGTGTGTGTCCTCTAACCGAGCGGCGGCCTCCGAGAAGCGTTGATTCGCCTGTTGGAACGACTCGCGTGCGCCCGATTCCTCGAGCTGTGCAGACTGGACCGCGGCGCGCTGCTGTTCGACCGCGATGATGAGCTGTGCGGCGGCGTCCATCTTCTCCCCGTCCTCGGCGATCACGTGTGCCTCCTCGTCGACCGTCCCCACCGCTCCGTAGCCGACGAAACCCGTGACTCCGACGAGCGCCGCCACGAGCACGAACGCGATGATGAGCTTCGGACCGACGTCGAGTCGGTCGATCGTCAACCGATCGAAGAGACGGCGAAGTGAAGTTATCATTCGTTGTGGTCAGCTGTTTCCGTGTGACCAAGAGGCTAGGCCCGCAATTATCACTGCGCGAAATCCGAGAAGAACTACAAATAACTCTATTGGCCACCTATCATTTATCTGCCACTATTGGTGGTGCGCAAACGAACGAGAGAGGAACAGGACACCGGTACCGTTCATTCGTAAGAGGCCCGGAGCAAGAGGGCAACTATGCCGGCCGAAGCCTACGACATCGTCGTCGGTGGGGAACCGCGGGATCGTTCACTGCGGGGACGGGGACGTCAGAGGTCCTCGACGCCGACCCGTCTTCGGCGTCGCCGGATGCGGTCACTCGTCTCCGACTGTTTTCGGTGAGGCAGAGATGCAAGCGACGCCATACGCATTGTGTTGCTTTCGACTACGGGATTCCGCCGTCTCGTGGGAAACAAGACTGTTCCGGCGCGTTTTTTACTTACGCGCCGATGTGAGGTAGTAATGACTGCGGACGCCGTACTAACCGATCGAAGACGCGAACGAACGGGACAGCACTTCCAGCGCGGTGTCCGCACGACCACTGCAACAGTACACCAGTATCTGCAGCCGACGTACACTACGGAACTACGCTATGTCTGAGAACTACGACGTCGTCATCGCCGGCGCGGGGCCGGCCGGAGCACAGTGCGCGCGAGACCTCGCACAGCGCGGGTACGACGTACTCGTGCTAGAGGCAGAACCCGAAGACCAGTTCCCCAGACAGTCGAACAAGTCGACAGCGGGAACCTTTGCGTCGATGACGGGCGCGTTCGGGATCCCCGACGACGTCGTGATGAACTACACCGACGAAGTCGTCCTCGAATCCCCCAGCGAGCACTTCGTTCAGAACCAACCCGGTGCCGTGCTCGAGTTCGCCGAGTTCAAGCGGTGGCTTGTCGCCGAGGGGCGAAAACACGGCGCCGAGTACCGCTTCGATGCACGCGTGAACAACCCCATCGTGGAGGACGGATCCGTCGTCGGGGTGCAGTACGCCGGCGACGAGACGGTGTACGGCGATATCGTCGTGGACGCCACGGGGCCAGCAGCGCCGCTCGCGAAGAAACTCGACGTCTGCGATCTCGAGCGGAAGCATCAGGCGATCGGCATCGAGTGGGAGATGGAGGGCGTCGCTATCGATCACCCCGAGTTCGCGGATCTCACCGACGCGATGATGCTGCGCCTCGACCACGAGTACGCACCCGGCGGCTACTCGTGGATATTCCACACCGGCGGCGACACGGCGAAAGTCGGCCTGTGTTACATCCAAAACGAGAGCTACCAGGAGTACGGCGACACGTCGAAGAGCATCGACGACCACCTCCACCACTGGTTGGAGACCGACCCCCGCTTCGCCGACGCCCAGCGCCTCACGGACAAACAACAGCACCGCGGGAGTGCACACATCCAGATGCCGGACGACCTCAGCACGGACGGATTCATGGCTATCGGCGATACCGTTCCGACCATCGATCCGCTGTGGGGCGAAGGAATCCACAAGTGTATGGAATCTGCGCGGGCCGCTGCCATCACTGCGGACCGCTGCCTGATGGGTTCGAAGACGGACACGTCTGCGGACGCGATGTCTATCTACGATTCCCTCTGGCACGCCCGCGTCGCACCGGACATGCGGACGCGGTTGACGATGACCCAGCTGCTGTATCTCGCCCCGAACGAACGGTACGACCGCCTGATGAACGACCTGAACGCGATGGGCGTAGACACGCTCAGCGATGCAAACGACGGCAGTATTCGCAGTCTCTCGAAACTCATCCACCTCGACGATCTGCCGTTGCTCGCACGGTTCGCGAAACAGCGACTCACCGAGTGACCTCGTCGTCCGATATCCAAACATCTAATCGGCCGAGCGACCTTCATCGGATATGAGTTATCGCCAAGAGCAACGCGTACCGCTCGCGAACGGAATGCCGATGCTCGGACTCGGCACGTGGCAGAACGACGACCCCGAGGAGTGCGAGAACGCGGTCAAGACGGCACTAGAAGCGGGCTACCGTCACATCGACACCGCACAGGCGTACCGCAACGAGGAGAGTGTCGGGCGCGGGATCGCCGCAGCCGACGTCCCCCGCGAGGATGTCTTCCTCGCGACGAAGGTGTGGATCGACAACCTCGCGTACGACGACGTCCTCGCCACGACCGAAGAGAGTCTCGATCGGCTCGGCGTCGACTACGTCGACCTCCTGTACGTCCACTGGCCGTCCCGCGAGTACGACTCCGAAGGCACGCTTCGAGCCTTCGACGAACTCGTCGACGAGGGGAAGGTCGAACGCATCGGCGTCAGCAACTTCGAGCCCGAACACATCGACGAGGCGATCGAGCGAACCGACGCGCCGATCTTCGCGAACCAGGTCGAACTGCACCCGCTGTTGCCCCAGGAGGAACTCCGCGAGCACTGCGCAGAGCGCGACGTCGAAGTCGTGGCGTACTCGCCGCTCGCCCGCGGAGAGGTCTTCAACGTACCCGAACTGACCGAAATCGCCGAGAAACACGACGCCAGCGAGCCGCAGGTGTCGCTCGCGTGGCTCCGCGAGAAGGGCGTCACAGCCATCCCGAAAGCGACGAGCGAGGCACACATCCTCGACAACTGGGAGTCACTCGGTCTCGCTCTCGACGACGAGGACGTCGCGAAGATCGACGCGATCGAGCGGACGGACCGCCGTATCGACCCCGACTTCGCGCCCTGGTGAACCGACGCGCGGTCTAAGACGGCGTCACGCGGCTCGCTGTCGGTGCCGACGTTCAGCGTCGTCGACAGTTCGACGCCACGTTCGTTCTCGGTGGACGCGAACGGCAGCAACCCATTTGTCGCACGGGTGCTAACGCCCATCCGTATGGAATTCAACCTGACCACGACGGCCGGCGTTCTTCTGGCGCTGATCGTCGCCGGGACGGCAGTTCTCAGTGCCGCGGGCGTGATGGCCACGAGCACGGTATTGATGATGGTGACGCCCGCGATGCTCGTTTTCGGAATCATCTGCGTCGCGATCGGCGTCAAACACGGCGAGTACCGCGCTCGCGCGTCCTAATTCGGCGTCCGACGGCCCTCGGAGAACGGTTCGCCCGCCGGATAGCGGGCCGAAGCGTACAGCGAGGCGGACCGGGCGGCAGTGACGCGACGACCCGGTTCCGCGACTGCACTCCCGCGACTGCGCCCCCGCGACCACACGGTTTTCGTCTTACAGTAGCATTTGCAAGCCTTCGCTCACCCGATCGCCCGACAGCGTGTGATCGGGTGCGGAATCAGTGGCAACCCCGACGATAGATGCGTCTCACGTCTCGTACGCGTGGGCTTCGAGCGTCTCCAGTTCGACGGAATCTAACACGGCCTCGTTCGTCGCTTCGAGAACGACGGGCGGTACGGTCGTCTCCGGGAGGCGCTCGGTCCGCGTGGCTTCGAGCGCTTCGAGCCACCGGCCGAGACAGAGACACCAGCGGTCGCCCGGTTCGAGCCCGGGGAACTGGAACTCGGGCCGCGGCGTCACGAGATCGTTGCCCTGCTCTTTGCTGAACCTCAGAAATTCGTCTGTCATCACCGCACAGAGTTCGTGTCGTCCCCGGTCGTCGGGATGCGTTCCACAGCAGCCGTCGCGCTCGAAGCCGGTCGTCGGATCGGCGCTACAGGTGGCGAGTTCGCCGCCGCGGACGTTCCGTTCGGACATATCGACAGATTGGATCGTGTGAATAAAAGCTCCCGGCTGGTGCGAAACTCACTGCGCCACGTCGTCGAATCCCTCGCCGCTCATACTCGCCGCGACCCGGACGCCGACGATGCTGATGACGATCCCGGCGACGATGAAGCCCGCGAGCCGTTGCTGTGGCGTCACGACGTACCCGAGAATCTGTGGGTCCGCGAGGACGGCCTCGCGCTGGAGGAACCAGCCGGCGAAGCCGCGGACGACCAAGCCGAGCGCGACGACCCCGAACGGGAGGTTCAGGTAGGGGGTGCTGACGGCGTCGGCCCCGATGAGTTCGTCGAGCAACCGTCCGGCGCTCGCGGTGAGCGCCGCGAGCGCGAGCCACGGGACGGCGCTGTAGGTGAACTGCATCGTCCGGAGGACGATCGACTCGGGCCCGAACTGCGGTGTCACCGAGAGCGCACCGAGGAAGATGCCGACGAGCCCCAACCCGAGGCTGACCGCGTAGGTGACGACCGACACCCGGCCGGAGTACAACGCGGCGCGCACCCGCTCTGGGATCTCCGCGAGGTACTCGTCGATCGCGAGGCCCTTGTACAGCAGGACGGCGCCCAGAAGCGCCGCGAGGCCCGCGAGGGCGACCGTCGGCGCGAACTGCGTCAACAGGATCGGCATAAACAGAAGCGTCGCGCCGAGCGGCACGAGAACGGTCGTTCTGAGTTCTTCGTCGGCCAGGAACTGTTTGAGCAGGTAGTACGTCGACTCGATGTCGTGAGCCTGCCGGACGACGACGCGGTCGACCGAGTCGATGCGGACCCGACTCTCGACGACGGGCACGACCCGCTCGTCGTTCGCGGAATCGAGGACGACGACCGCCGACTCCGGGTCGTACTCCTCGACGAGGGCGTCGACCTGAGCCGATAGGGATCGGTCCGCCCCGACCAGCGAGTCGCCGCCGCCGGAGACGACCGCCACGACCGCCTCCTCGCGCTCGTCGCCGAGGTCGCGAGCGACGCGAAGCGCTTCCAACAGGCAGTTGACGCTCGAATCCTCCGGATCGGCCAGTCCGACGTCGGTGACGAGGGACTGGACGGACTCCCACCCGACGATCGGGAGTTCCAGCCCCGCCGTTCGGCCGATGTCGTTGGACCGGTCGACACAAAGGACGAGCGTGGTCACGGTCGTGAGAAGGTATCACTCAGTTAAATTACTCCCGGTCAGCCGAGCAGAAGTGAACGTGCGTGGGGCACGAGCGGAGCGTTTGCACGTCGTCGCCGCGCGAACTGCGTTCGGCGACCGCCCACGTCACCCTTTTTCAGGGGTGGGTGCGTCTGTCTGTGCTGGTGAGACAACAGATGGGCGAGAAGGTCACGCTGGTGACTGGTGCTAGTTCAGGAATCGGGCGGGCAACGGCGAGTGCGCTCGCCGAGAACGGACACAGCGTCGCGCTGGCGTCCCGATCGGAAGACGAACTGCAGCGTATCGTCGACGACATCGAGACCGAGACTGAAGCGGAGGCGATCGCGATCCCGACCGACGTGACCGAGGAGTCACAGGTAGAGGCGATGATACAGGCGGTCGTCGACGAGTTCGGTCGCCTCGACGCGGTCGTGAGCAACGCCGGCCTCGCGCTGAGTGGGGACGTCGAGTCGATGCCGACTGACCACTACAAAACGATGATGGGTGTGAACTGCGATGGGATGTTCTACACCGCGCGCGCAGCGATCCCCCACCTGCGAGAGAGCAGCGGCACCATCGTGTTCACGGGGAGCATCGCCGGGAAATACCCGCGCGGAACGTCGCCCGTGTACGCGGCCTCGAAGTGGTGGACGCGGGGGTTCGCCCTATCGCTCTCCGCACAGATCGGCGACGAGGACATCGGCGTGACGGTGATCAATCCATCCGAGGTTCGCACCAACTTCAACAGCCAAGAGGGGACCGCCTTCGAGGACGCGTTCGAGGAAGGGGAGGTCACGGAGCCAGGGGACGTCGCGGACGCGGTGATCTATGCGCTGAGTCAGTCGAATCGGAACACTGTGGCCGAACTGGATCTGTACAGAAAAGACAAACTCGAAGACATGGAACTGGGCTGAAGGCCTCGGGAGACAGAGCGACGGCAGGTCGTCTCAGAGTGTGTCGGCGCCGATCGAGACACGTCGCGCTCACGGGGCCCGTCGAAAAGGTGAAAACGAAAACCGCGGCATAGATCGAAGAATTCCGAACCGGTCGGGTCCGGGGGTCGCCGGCGTTTAGAGCAGCCCCGTCTTCTGGAGCTTCATCAGGTCCTCGGTGTCGAGGGTCTCGCCTTCCTTGAACTTCTGGTAGATCTCCTCGGCTTCTTCCTTGGCGGCCTCGCGCTCCTCGGCACGCTCGTCCTCGCGCTCCTGCTCTTCCTGCTTGTCGAGCTCGCGGAGGCGCTTTTGGACGCGGACGAAGTCCTCGTGGTGCTTGTCGGCGGACTCCTGGGCTTCGACGAACAGCTCGTGCATCGCGTCGGCCTCGTCACGGATGTCGTCGGCCTCGCGGTAGGCCTCGATCATCTGGTTGTGATGTTCCTGGGCCTTGTCGGCGAGCTCTGTCACCTTCTGGTGGTGCTGGGAGGCTTCCGAGCGGACCTCTTCGGCCTCTTCGATGAGCTCTTCGAGTTCACCGCTGTCCTCGACCTTCTCCTTCTTCTGGCGGAGCTCCTCGCGCTTGTCCTCGATCTTCTCGATGAGTTCGCGCTCGTCTTCGGTCGAGAGCACCTCGGTCTGCTGGCGGAATTCGAGCTGCTCGATCTCGTCTTCGAGCTCCTCGATGTCCTTGCCGTCGTCGAGCTCGAGGTCCTCTTTCATCTGCTCGACCTTGTCGAACAGCTCGTTGGCCTTCGCGTTGAGCTCGTTGCGGCTTTCTTTGTGCTCTTGGACCTGCTCGTTGAGCTCGTCGCGCTTCTCGCGGTGTTCCTGAGCCTCGTCGACCTTCTCACGCGTCTTCGCGTTCAGGTCGTCGCGCTTGGATGCGCGCTCGGAGGCCATCTGGTTGAGCTCGTTTCGTCGGTCTCGGAGCTGGCCAGCGACCTTGATGAGCTGACCTTTGGAGCCGTTTTCGAGCTTGTCGTCTGTAAGCTCGATATTGTCCGAATCTTTGAGTTCCTGTACGTCGTAGTCCTGAAGAACGTCTTGCTGCGTCACCATGCGTAATCAAACCTCGATACCATCACCGCTCCGGACCGTGGCGGCCGCTCTTCGAGCGCTGCCGACCGTGGATAAGAATTCCCGATCATTCTGCGTGCTGTGCCGCCGGAACGCCGGAGGCGTTCTGGTATCTACTTCTTGTCGTCTACTACATATAAATCTGCCGGTGGTCGCGACGGCTGAAAACGCCTGTCACACCCCGTCTGTGCGCCGTGTGAGTCGTTCCCAGTACCCAGTATGAGTATATAAATCAAGGTGGTACTGTGTCACACAGTGCGCGGCGAGTCGCCGACCGAGCGAGACTTACGGAGGGGTCGCCGAAGGCCGCGTATGCGAGAGCGAGAAGTCGTCCACGCACGCGGACACGAGAACGTGACAGCCGAGCACAGCAGTACGTTCGAGGTGACCAGCGACGACTGGCTCACTCCCGCCGGCGACTGCATCCTCGCCGTCGAGGCGGACCGCGTCCCGGCCGACTTCGACGACGCTTTCGTCGAGGCCTGCCGCGATCCCGAGGCAACGATTATAGCCACACTCACGGTGACGACCGACGAGGGCGACACCTACGCGGAAACTGTGGAGGGACGCGGGCACCCGGACCTCGTCTTCGAGAACGAGCGGAGTCACGTCGGGCGCACGAGCGACTACGTCGACGACCGGACGATTCTCGTCGGCGCCGACGCCGCCGCCGCAGACTTCGATCGAGAACTCGTCGACGCGCTCGCGGCGGGGGCAGACGTCCGATTCGAACTCGTCGTCGAACGCGATCAGGACTGACGTCGCTGTACCGAGTCGTCGTGGACGGTTCCCGACGGGGGATCGGCCGACGACTTTTTTCACGCGCCGCCGAACCTCGGAGTATGCCCGAGGAACCGCAGGAGAACATCAGCGGCGGCGCAGACGGGAGCGCGGCCGCAGTGTTCGAGACCGGCGAGGCCGGCACGCGCGCGGAGGCAGTCGTCGACGAACTCGGTCGGCGCTACTGGCAGAAGACCTACGGGGGAAAGGACGCCTTCGAGTCGCTCGTCCGGACGATTCTCTCACAGAACACGAGCGACGTCGCGAGCCAACCCGCCCACGACGCGCTGATGGAACGCTACGGGGGCGACGACAGCGACCTCGCGGCCGCGCTCGCCAAGGCAGAACAATCCCAGCTCGCCGAGACCATCTCCTCGGCCGGGCTGTACAATCAAAAGTCGGAGATGATCATCGGCGCGGCAGAGCGCATCTGCGAGGAGTACGGCGGCGCGGGCGGCTTCGACGCGTTCGTCCGGGAGGAACGGCCGAGCGACGTGCGCGAGTCACTGTTGGACATCCACGGCGTCGGTCCGAAGACCGCCGACTGCGTGCTCCTGTTCGCGGGCGGGCGCGACGGCGTTTTCCCCGTCGACACTCACGTCCACCGAATCGCGCGGCGGATGGGGCTGGCCCCGGCCGACGCCGACCACGAAACCGTCAGGGAACGTCTCGAGGCCGACGTGCCGCCCGAAAAGTGCGGCTTCGGACACACCGCGATGATCCAGTTCGGCCGCGAGTACTGCAGCGCACGCAAGCCAGCCTGTCTGGACGGTCCCGAGGCGTGTCCGCTGTACGATCTCTGTGACCGGGTCGGCGTCGACGAAGTCGCCGAGTCGGTCGTCGATCCCGCAGCCGCCGGCGGCGAATAGTGGAGACGGGGACGGAGACTGAAACGGAGATCCGAGCAGTCCGTGGCCGGTTCAACAGTCGCGCGTATCGACGCCCGAAACCGGGCCGTCGCTCGGTTCGTACGTGGAATCGTCGATCGAATCAGAGAACATCGGCAGCGAGAAACGGTAGTCGAAGAGGATCACGAACGAGTCCCAGACGCCGCTCGCCGAGACAGTCTCCGGATCGCCCTCGAAGACGACGCCGGTTCTGAGTTCGATGATCTCCGAGCCGACCGCGACGCCCTCGGCCGCCAGTCCGAGCGCGCTCGGCGGCGCGGGATTCGTGAACAGCGACGTGTGAACAGTCACGTTGATGTGCGGGTTGCCGTCGCCGATCGTGAGGTCGTGACCGCCATCCGGGAAGCAGCGGCGCTCGTTCGTGTCGGTACCGCCCGCAGTGGAACCATCGCCGCCGCTCGATTGTGCTGCGACAGGTGCCGTCGCGACCAGGAGTGAACCGACGACGAGGAACGTCGCAAAGAGTGCAAACGACCGGACAGAGAACGGGTCGGGCGTTCGGGAAAGAGGCATAGCGAACGCTTGATCGCTCTCGGGATTAAGTCTCGGGGCGCAGTTCTCAGCGTTGAGATTCTACAGTTGAGTGACAGCCGCGGACTGGACCCCGAAAATCGGGAGGGCAGGTCGCCTACGACGACTCGCCATCCAGAGCGCGGACGAGTTCGTCGAGGACGGCGTCAGCGCTCGCGAGGTTCGTCGCCAGTGGGATCTCGTGCACGTCGCAGATCCGCAAGAGTGCGGTGATGTCTGGCTCGTGTGGCTGTGCAGTCAGCGGGTCACGAAGGAAGACGACACCGTCGCAGTTCTCGTCGGCGATCTCCGCGCCGATCTGCATATCGCCGCCGAGCGGCCCGGACTGCTTCCGCTCGATGTCGAGCCCCGTCGCCTCTCGGAGGCGTTTGCCCGTGGTGCCCGTGGCGATCAGGTCGAACCGTTCGAGGTCGTCGAGCCGGCTTCGAGCGAAGGAGATGATGTCTGGCTTCTTCTCGTCGTGAGCGATCAGCGCGAGGCGCATACGACCGTTCCGCGGGCAGGTGATAATAAGATTCGCACGGGGTCGAATCGACGCGAAAAGCGCTGTGGGGCCTACAGGAATCGGAACGTTTCGAGGTTCTTCGGCGCGAACGTCCGCAGGTGGTAGTCGTGGTACAGTCCCGACGAGAGGTCCTGGACGGAGCGCTCGTCGCCGTGGACACAGAGGATCTTCTCGGGACGGGGGTTCATCGTCTTCACGAAGTTTTCGAGGCCCTGTCGGTCGGCGTGCCCAGAGAAGCCGTCGACCGTCTCGACGTCCATTTCCAGTTTCAGCGTCTCCGAGCGCCCGACGCGGTCGCCGCCGATCGGAATCTCGTCCCAGCCGTTCTGGATACGGCGGCCGAGCGTCCCTTGCGCCTGGTAGCCGACGAAGACGAGGCGGGAGTCCGGGTCGGGGCCGATGTGCTTGAGCCAGGACATAATCGGGCCGCCGGTGACCATCCCCGAGGTGGAGAGGATGATCGCCTGATCGCCGTCGGCGACGTCCTGGCGCTCGTCGTCGCCGCCGTCGATGTGGTTGAACTCGTCGGCGAGGAAGGGGTTCTCGTCCTCGTGGAAGATCCGGTCCCGGAGGTCGTCGCGGAGGTACTCGGGGTAGGTCGTGTGGATCGCGGTCGCCTCCCAGATCATCCCGTCGAGGTGGACGGGCATACTCGGGATCTTGCCGGTCCGCATCGCCTCTTCGAGGACGAGCATCAACTCCTGAGAGCGCCCGACGGCGAACGCCGGGATGACGACCTTGCCGCCGCGGTCGTACGTCTCGTTGATGACGTCGAGCAGTTCGCGTTCGGAATCTTCCTGGTCGGTCTGGTAGTCGTCGCGGCCGCCGTAGGTCGACTCCAACACGAGCGTCTCCACGCGGGGGAAGTCGTTGACGGCGCCGTTGAACAGGCGGGTGTCCTCGTAGTGGATGTCGCCGGAGAACGCGACGTTGTAGAGGCCGTCGCCGATGTGGAAGTGCGAGACCGCAGAGCCGAGGATGTGCCCGGCGTTGTGGAACGTGAGTTTCACGTCCGGTGCGATGTCGGTGACGTCGCCGTACTCGATCGGGATGGTGTGTTTGATCGCCTCGCGGACCATCTCGGACTCGTAGGGCGGCGTTCGGCCCTCCTTGGCGGCGACATCGAGGTAGTCCAGTTGGAGCAGGCCCATCAGATCCCGAGTCGGCTCGGTCGTGTAGATCGGCCCGTCGTAGCCGTACTTATACAGGAGCGGGACGAGCGCCGAGTGGTCGAGGTGGGCGTGCGTCAGCACGACCGCGTCGAGCGAGTTCGCGCCCGCACCGAGCGCCTCGGGCACCTGCAGATACGGGACGTCGTCGGAGCCGGGCTTGTCACCGCAGTCGATGAGGATGCGCGTCTCGGCCGTCGAGAGAATGAACGAGGCGCGGCCGACCTCGCGGCAGCAACCGAGCGTCGTGATGCGGACCCACTGTTCGTCTGCGAGCTCCTCGCGGTGGATCTGTCGGCCGACGCGTTCGAGGATCTGTCGGCGGTCGTCGCGCTCCTGTTTGAGGAAGTTTCGGACGTTCGACACCGTCGAGGACTCGATCGGCGGCGTCCGAACGACCTCGGGGGTCCAGCCGACCTCCTGGGTGATTTCGCGCAGCGTCGCGCCGTGGCGGCCGATGACCATCCCGGGCTTTTCGGCTTCGATGACGACCTCCCCAGTATCCTCGTGGAAGTCGAGGTCGGTGACGCCGGCTTCCTCGGGGATGACCTCGAGGATCCGGTCGCGGGCCTGATCGGGCGGCGAGAGCGCCGCCGGATCGGGGCGAACGGTGATGCGCTTGCGGAGTTTGCCGGCGAGGTCACGGACGAGGTCACCGTTCTGGGCGAACCGCTTCGGATCGCGCGTGTAGATGACCAGCTCCGGACCCTCGTAGGTGACGTCCGACACCGAGATGTCGGCCGGCAGTTCCGCTGTGATCTCTGCTTTCAACTCCTCGAGTTGCGTATCTACTGAACTCATAACTGAGAGCGTTCCGTCGGGATCGTCACGGACGGACGATTGATCGGGGTACCCTTCTCCTGAAGCGGAACCGGCAGTGCGAACACTCCGTCGATGCGGGGATGCGACGATGTCGCGTGAGAGAGCATAGGACGACGTTGTGAACGGCAATCTCTGCGGTTCTAGCTGCGAAGAGGCAGGGAGAACCCGCTTAATCCAGAATACTTCGGCCGGCGTATAAAAGCCTTCGCAAAGTCGAAACCCTGAGGGGTCTTCGTGGCGGGTATGGACGTTACTCCCGACCGCGTCGCGACCGAAGCCGCGTGGGTCCTAGACAGAAGCGACGAGGTGGTGCCGATCATCAACGAGACGCGGCAGCGACTCGCCAACGAGTTCGACGTGACCGTCGACACAGTCGAGACGGAACGGTACCGCGAGGAGGTCAAACGCGTCTTCGCCGACGGCGACGTCGCCGTCAACGTCGCCGCCTACGTCGGCCTCCTCCGCGAGTTGGATGTCGCGGGCGACTACCCCGGCTTCGTCGTCGACGAGGTGCTCGGGCGTGAACTCGCCGCGACGATTGCCGGCGGCGCGCCACTGTCACTGCTCGCGCAGGCGACGTTCCACTACGCGGACGTGCTGACGCACTCGGACGGTGGAGCCGGTATCGACGACCTCGACGCGGCGCTCGCCGCGGGGTTCCAGACGCGACTCCCGGGGTGGAGCTGGCAGGAGACCGAGAGCCCCTTCGCGGTCGACCCCGACCGGTTCGAATGAGGGTGCCCGCCCGTCGGCACGTGGCGTGTCCGCGCGTCGGGTGTCGGCGCTGGGCGTCCCGGAGTGAGCCGTGCGACGTTTCCCGCGTCTTCGGCGCCCCGCCGAACCCCGATAACGCAGTCCCAGCCGTCCTATCAGGGGATTTAAGACCGCCCTGAGGCTCGAAATACGTAATGAGCGACGACCAGGAACTCGGCATCACCGAGTCGAAAGAATACAACACCGGCGAGTGGTACGCCGAAGTCGTCCAGAAGGCCGGCCTCGCGAACTACGCGCCCGAGGGGATGAGCGGATTCATCGTCACGCGCCCCCGCGCGTACGAACTCTGGGAGCGCATCCAGGGCCACCTCGACGGCCTGTTCAAAGACACCGGCGTCCAGAACGCCTACTTCCCGCTTTTCATCCCCGAGAGCTACCTCGAACGGGAGAAAGACATCGTCGAAGGCTTCGACCCCGAGGTCGCGTGGGTCGAGCGCGCCGGCAATCAGGAACTCGAAGAGCCGCTCGCGGTCCGCCCGACCTCCGAATCGATCATCACGCCCTACATCTCCCAGTGGGTCCGCAGCCACCGCGACCTGCCGCTGCGTGTGAATCAGTGGGCGTCGGTCGTTCGCTGGGAAGCGACGGAGACGAAGCCGTTCTTCCGGACGAAAGAGTTCCTCTGGCAGGAGGGCCACACCGCGCACGCGACCCGCGAAGACGCCTGGGCGGAGACGACGCGCCGCCTCGATCAGTACGAGGAGACCTACGAGGATCTGCTCGCGATGCCCGTCCTCCGCGGCGCGAAGCCCGAACACGACAAGTTCCCCGGCGCGGACACGACGACGACGGTCGAAGCGCTGATGCCGGACGGCAAGTCCGTCCAGGGAGCGACCTCCCACTACCTCGGCACCTCGTTCGCGGAGGCGTTCGACATCACCTACACCGACGAGGACGAGGAGACTCAGATCGCGCACACGACCTCGTGGGGGCTCTCCTGGCGGGCGCTCGGCGCGCTCATTATGACGCACTCGGACGATCAGGGGCTCGTTCTGCCGCCCGCGATCGCGCCCGAGCAGATCGTCATCGTTCCGATCTGGCAGGCCGACACGAAGGAGGACGTCCTCGAATACGCCGAAGACATCGCCGCGGATCTCGAAGCCGCCGGCGTCCGCGTCGAACTCGACGACCGCGACGAGCGCAACCCCGGCTTCAAGTTCAACGAGTGGGAGCTGAAAGGCGTCCCCGTCCGGATGGAGATCGGCCCCAACGAGGCCGACGACGGGACGGTCACGCTGGTCCACCGGCCCGACGGCGAGTCGACCGAAGAAGACAGAGACGACATCGTCGAAACTGTCGAGTCCCACTTCGACGAGGTGTACGCGAAACTGTACGCCGCCGCCGAGGAGAACCTCGAAGAGAACGTCCGCGAGGCCACAGACCGCGCGGAGATCCTGGGCACGCTCGGCCAGCACGGCGGCTACGTCAAGGCGCCGTGGTGCGGCGATGAGGAGTGTGAAGCCGAGATCAAAGAGCCGATCGCCGCCGAGATCGTGATGGTTCCGCTCGACGATCCTGACGCGGAGATCCACCACGACGAAGACTGCGCCATCTGCGGCGACGACGCCGTCGAGACCGCGTACTTCGCGAAGTCGTACTGACGCGTACGCGACTTCGCCCGGATCTGTCAGTCATTCTTTTATTAATCGTCCCTCGTCAGCTGTCCGTCTGACGGCTATCACCTTCGAGAACGTCCCACAACGCTTTACAGCGCCCGGAGAATAGCGGTAGCAATGTCGGCGTTATCGGACATCCTGGGCGATCTCGTGTCGGACGTCGAGAGCGTGTTTCTCTTCTCGCCGAGCAGTTCCCACTACGAGCGGTTCGCAGACGCCGATATCGACGAGGAACTGGTCGTCATCGCGCCCGAGAACGCCGTCGAGGCCGAGACGTACGTCGAACTGCCGCTGGAGTTCGACAACGTCAGCGATCGGATCAGATTCGGCGTCGAGGGCGCGCTCGAACAGGAACTCGTCGAGGAGGGCGACGTCGTCGCGTGCAGCGTCCGGATCTTCGACGGCGACGCCGACGGCCTCGTTCGGGTCCGCATCGACGAGTCGATGCGCTCTGGCATTTACGACCTGTTCGCGAACTCGCGGGCGGATCCGAGCGTCATCCGCGACGTCTTCGAGGTCGCGATCGAACTCGGCAAGAAGGGACAGAAGGGCAAGCCGGTCGGCGCGCTGTTCGTCGTCGGCGACGCCGGCAAGGTGATGAACAAGTCCCGCCCGCTCAGCTACAACCCCTTCGAGAAGTCCCACGTCCACGTCGGCGACCCCATCGTGAACGTGATGCTCAAGGAGTTCTCCCGCCTGGACGGCGCGTTCGTCATCTCCGATTCGGGGAAGATCGTCAGCGCGTATCGCTACCTCGAACCGGCGGCCGAAGGGGTCGACATCCCGAAAGGGCTCGGTGCGCGCCATATGGCCGGCGCGGCGATCACCCGCGACACGAACGCGACGGCCATCGTGCTGTCTGAGTCCGACGGCCTCGTCCGGGCGTTCAAGGGCGGGCAGATCATCCTGGAGATCGATCCGGAGGAGTACTGATGACGGGGGAGGCCCTACTGTCGGCACACACTGTGTTGCAGTTCGACCCCGGGCAGTTCCTCGACATCTTCGACGCCATCCCGCGTGCGGTCTGGGCCGCGCTACTCGTCGTCGTGGTCGGCCTGATCGCTGCCGCCGTGCTCGGCACGCTGACGACGCGCGCGCTCGTGCGGTTCGGCGTCCCCGAGGCGATCGAGGGCACAGCCTTCGAGCGGACGGCGCGTGAGTTCGACACCTCTACTGTCGAAGTACTCGGCACGCTCGTCCGGTTCTTCGTCCTCGGCATCACCTTCCTGGCGGTGCTTTCGGTGGGCAACGTCACCGTCGCAGCCAGTTTCTGGAGTCGCACAGTACAGTTCCTCCCCCAACTCTTCTTCGCGGTCATCATCCTCATCGTCGGCGTCGTCGTCGGCGACAAGGTCCAACTCGTCGTCGGCGAGCGACTCACCGGAATCAAACTCCCGCAGATCGGCGTCTTCCCCCGCCTCGCGAAGTTCTCCGTGTTCTACGTGGCCGTCCTGATCGCGCTGTCGCAACTCGGCGTCGCCACGCTCGCGCTCGTCGTGCTCCTGGCCGCGTACCTCTTCGCGCTCGTACTACTCGGCGGCATCGCACTCTCGGATCTGCTCAAGTCCGGGGCCGCGGGGTCGTATCTCCTGTTGAACCAACCGTACGCGATCGGTGACGAGGTCCAGATCGGCGACGCGCGCGGCATCGTCCAGGAAGTGAATCTGTTCGTCACACACGTCGAGAACAACGGCGAGGAGTTCATCGTGCCCAACAGCACGGTGTTCGAGAAGGGCGTCGTTCGCATTCGGGAGTAGCTCCGCCGTCTGTTAGGGCGCTTCCGTCGTCTGTGCTGCGCTCGTCACTCGTCGCTTCCGTCGGTGCCGCGCTCGTCGCCGTTTTCGTGCTCGTCGCTGTCTGCTTCGTCGTCTGCACTCTCACTCTCTCCCATCGGTCGCGCCGGGACGCCCGCAACAGTCGCGTTCGGCGGGACGTCCCGCGTCACGAGGGAGTTCGCCGCGACCTGTGCGCCCGCACCAATCCGCACGCCCGGGAGGATCACCGCTTTCGCACCGATCATCGCGCGGTCGCCGACGACGACCTCGCCGGTCCGGTACTCGTCCTGTAAGAACTCGTGACAGAGGATCACCGAGTCGTAGCCGACGACGACGTGATCGCCGAGCGTGATCAGTTCGGGCCAGAACACGTCCGGCGTCGCCTCCAGCCCCCAGGAGACGCCCCTCCCGACGGTTACGCCGAGGCGACGGAGCGCCCAGTTGCGGACCCGAAGGGAAGGAGCGATCCGGGCGATCCACACGAGGACGTAGTTGAGGGCGACGCGCCAGACCGGCTTCGCGTCCGTCCAGTACTGCAGCGAATTGAGCGGTCCCGGCGTCGGATGTCGCTGCACGCGGCCGTGTCTGCGACCGTCGTCGGCTGCGGGGTCGTCCGCGTCGTCTGGAGAGTCGGCGTCGTCGCTCACGATCGCTTCTTCTCGGGCAGTGACCAAAAGGTTCGCTCGTCGGGCGCGTCTCGAAATAGTTGGCGAGCGCGTCTCGCAATCGCCAGCGGGCGTTTCTCGCGACGCTCCCCCGTCGTTACTCGCCGCGCAGTTCGGTCATATGGTCGATCCGGCGCTGGACGAGGTCAGGTTTCCCGACGTCGTGGCGCACGCGGAGGCCGTCGCCCGCAGCAGCGAGGGCGTCTTCGGCCTGTTTTTCGGCTTCTTCGATGGAGTCGGCGACGCCGACGACGGCGAACGAGCGGGAGGTCGTGGTGTAGAGGCCGTCCTCGCGCTCGTCGACGCTGGCGTAGAACAGGAGCGCGTCGCCGACGCTGTCCTCGTCGACGGTGATCTTCGCGCCGCTCTTGGGGTCGGTCGGGTAGCCCTCGGGAACGGCGTACTTACAGACCGTCGCCTTGCCGGCAAATTCGAGCTGCGGGAGCGGCTCACCGTCGCGGGCCGCGGTCAGTACGTCGAGGAACGAGGTGTCGAGGACGGGAAGCGTGTTCGTCGCCTCCGGGTCGCCGAAGCGCGCGTTGAACTCGACGACTTTCGGACCGTCGGCGCCGAGCATAAACTGCCCGTAGAGGACGCCTGTGTAGTCCGGCAGCGCGTCGACGGTCGCCTCCAGAATCTCGACCGCGTCGGCGTAGTCCGCGGCGGTCATAAACGGCAGTTCGGGGCCGGCGTCGCTGTAGCTTCCCATCCCGCCGGTGTTCGGTCCCTCGTCGCCCTCGTAGGCGCGCTTGTGGTCCTGCACGGCGGGCGTCGGCCGGACGTCGCCGTTCGCGACGAACGCCTGCACGGTGAACTCCTCGCCGACGAGGCGCTCTTCGAGGACGACCTGCTCGTAGTCGTTCTCGCGGAGGTACGTTTTCGCTTCTTCGGCGGTCACCTGGTCGCCGATGACCTTCACGCCCTTGCCGCCGGTGAGGCCCGCGGGCTTGACCGCGAGGTCGCCGTCGTAGTCGTCGATGTAGTCGCAGGCGGCGTCCATATCGTCGAAGACGGCGAAGTCGGGACAGCCCGGGATCGACTCGGACTGCATAAACTCCCGCTGGAACGCCTTGTCGGTCTCGATGCGGGCGGCGTCGGCGTCGGGGCCGAAGGTGTAGACGCCGGCCTCGTCGAGCGCGTCGGCGACGCCGGCTTCCAGCGCCGATTCGGGGCCGATGATCGCGAGGTCGGCACCGACGTCGGTCGCGTAGGCGACGACCTCCTCGGCGGCCGTCTCAGCGATGGTCTCGAAGCCCTCGGCGAGCGCCGTGATACCGGGGTTGCGGTTGCTCGCACACGCGTAGAGGTCGCACGCCGGGTCGTCAGTCAGCGCGCGGGCGATCGCGTGTTCGCGTCCGCCGCCACCGACGAGAAGCACCGTCTCCGAGTCAGACATACCCGGAGCACATACACACGGGAGTGTAAAGGTTGCTCTTTTTCGGTATTCGTATATGCACGTTCGTGCAGTTCGTCGGGAGTGAAGGCGCTCTCGCCACCGCAACCGACGCGACAGCGACCACGACACGTCACACTGTTTTTGCACCGCAGCGTCGTACGGTCCGTATGGACGATCCCCTAGTCCGGAACCGACTCGACGAGGAGGAGAGCCCGTATCTCCGCCAGCACGCCGACAACCCGGTCAACTGGCAGCCGTGGGACGACGCCGCGCTCGCGGCCGCGAAGGCGACCGATCGGCCGATCTTCCTCTCGATCGGCTACTCGTCGTGCCACTGGTGTCACGTGATGGCCGAAGAGAGCTTCGAGGACGAGGAGGTCGCGTCCGTGCTCAACGAGTCGTTCGTGCCGATCAAGGTCGACCGCGAGGAGCGCCCCGACCTCGACCGGATCTATCAGACCATCTGCCAGCTCGTCGCCGGCGGGGGCGGCTGGCCGCTGTCGGTCTGGCTCACGCCCGAGGGCAAGCCGTTCTACGTCGGGACCTACTTCCCGAAGCGGGAGGACCAGCGCCGCGGCAACGCCCCCGGCTTCCTCGACATCTGTGAGTCCTTCGCCGCGTCCTGGGAGACCGACCGCGAGGAGATCGAGAACCGCGCCGACCAGTGGACCGACGCCTTGCGTGACCGCCTTGAGACGACATCGGCGAGCGGATCGACAGGCGAGGCGCCGGCCGGCGGCCCCGGGGCCGCGAGCGACGACGCCGACGACACGCTCGGCGCGGACGTGCTCGGCAACGTCGCGAAAGCGGCACTCCGGGCGACGGACGAGGAGTACGGTGGCTTCGGCTCCGGCGGACCGAAGTTTCCGCAACCGGGTCGGGTCGAGGCGCTCTTGCGCTCCTACGTCCGGTCGGGAACTGAGGAGGCACTGTCGGCCGCGACCGGAACGCTGGACGCGATGGCCGCCGGTGGCCTCTACGACCACGTCGGCGGCGGCTTCCACCGCTACGCGACCGATCGGGAGTGGACCGTCCCGCACTTCGAGAAGATGCTGTACGACAACGCCGAACTGCCGCGGGTCTACCTCGCGGCGTACCAACTCACCGGCCGCGAGACGTACGCGACGATCGCTCGCGAGACGTTCGCGTTCCTCGATCGGGAGTTCCGACACGACGACGGCGGGTTCTACAGCACGCTCGACGCCCGCAGCGAAGGTGACGAAGGGAAGTTCTACGTCTGGACGCCCGAGGAAGTCGCGGCCGCCATCGACGACGAGCGCACGGCCGAGATCGCGTGCGATCGCTTCGGCGTGACCGACGGAGGGAACTTCGAGGGGTCGACGGTGCTCACCATCGCAGCGTCGATTCCCGACCTCGCCGAGCGGTACGACTGCTCGGAATCGGAGATCGTCGACCGACTCGACGAGGCCCGCGAGGCGCTGTTCGAGGCGCGCGAAGAGCGCGTGCGGCCCGCGCGCGACGAGAAGATCCTCGCGTCGTGGAACGGCCTCGCGATCTCCAGTCTCGCCCGCGGGGGTCTCGTCCTCGGCGACGACACCTACACGGACCTCGCGGCCGACGCGCTCTCGTTCGTGCGCGAGCACCTGTGGGACGCCGACGAGCAGCGACTCGCCCGGCGCTACAAGGACGGCGACGTCAAGGGAACGGGCTATCTCGACGACTACGCCTTCCTCGCGCGCGGCGCGTTCGAGGTGTATCAGACGACCGGCGACATCGACCACCTCGCGTTCGCGCTCGATCTGGCCCGAGTCGTCGTCGCGGAGTTCTACGACGCCGACGCCGAGACGCTGTATCTGACACCCGCGGACGGGGAGTCGCTCGTCACGCGCCCCCAGGAGCTACAGGATCAGTCGACGCCGTCGAGTGCCGGCGTGGCAGCGTCGCTACTGCTCGATCTGGACGCCTTCGCGCCCGAGGAGGGCTTCGCAGACGTCGCCGACGCAGTGCTCGATACCCACGCGAACCGCGTCCGCGGACGGCCGCTCGAACACGTCTCGCTGGCGCTCGCGGCGGAGAAGCGCGCCCGCGGCGGGACCGAAGTGGTGATCGCCGCTGACGCGTCGACGGATGGGAGCGACGCGGCGGCCGGGACCGCAGCTCGTGGAGCGGTCGGCCTGCCCGACGCCTTCCGAACGTCGCTCGCCTCGACGTATCTCCCGGACGCCGTCGTCTCCCCCCGTCCGCCGACGGACGACGGCCTCGCCGCGTGGCTCGACGTGCTCGGCGTCGACGACGCGCCACCGGTCTGGAAGGGCCGCGAGCAGCGCGACGACGAGCCGACGGTGTACGTCTGTGAGGGTCGCACCTGCTCGCCGCCGACACACTCGCTATCGGAGGCACTCGAGTGGTTCGAGAGCGAGGTCGGTGGCGATCCCGAGATGGATACTCTGGAGACCGACGACCTCTCGCTCGACGACGTCGACGGACTCGACGTCGGGAGCGAGGAGTAGAGCAGCGGAAACGGGGAGAACGGCGGGAACGGCGGGAACGGCGAGAACGGCGAGAACGGCGAGAACGGCGAACAAGACGACGAAACGGAGCGCGATTTCCGCCGACAGCGAAGTAGTAAGAGTTTCGTTCTATGACGAAAGTGGGCAACCAATGGAAGGTGGCACTCGACTGTCCAGTCTCGCCCGCCATCTTCTCCTGGGATTCGTCGGCGTCGTCGTCCTGTATCTCGTCCAGACGCAGAACTACCTGCTCTTTCACAGCATCGTCGAACTCTTCAGTATCACCGTCGCGTTCGCCGTCTTCACCGTCGTCTGGAGCGCACGCGACGAACTCGGCAATCAGTTCTTCGCCATCCTCGGCGTGGGCTACCTGTTCGTCGGCGGTGTCGATCTGCTACATACGCTCGCGTACAAGGGGATGGGCGTCTTCCCCGAGGCCGGGGCCGACCTCCCGACACAACTGTGGATCTTCGCGCGCTATCTCGAAAGTGCGACGCTCGTCGGCGCCGGAGCGCTCGGCGTCGTCTCCAAGTACAAGCATCCGCCGTTGCGGGAGTGGAGCGACGGGCTCCTCTCGGCACTCGTCGGCGGCTACGCGACAGTCGTCGCGCTGGGCCTCGGTTCGATGTTCGTCTTCGATCTGTTCCCGCGAGCCTACGTGGCCGGGCGCGGTCTCACCGATTTCAAAATCCTCAGCGAGTACATCATCATCGGCCTCCTGACGTCTTCGCTGTTCCTGTTGCGCCGGCAGCGAGACCGGTTCGAATCGCCCGTCTACAAACTGCTGGCCGCCGCAATCGTGCTCGGTGCCGTCTCGGAACTGGCGTTCACCGCCTACATCGACGTCTACGGCATCTCGAACGCCGTCGGGCACTTCCTCAAGTTCGGGTCGTTCTATCTGGTCTACCTCTCGGTCGTCAAAACCGGGATCACGGAGCCACAGAAGACCCTCTACCGGGAGTTGGCGCGGCGCGAGGACGAGGCCCGAAAGTTCGAGCAGGCAGTCGAGCACTCGGGGCACGCCGTCGTCATCACGGATCGAACGGGAACGATCCAGTACGTCAACCCGGCGTACGAGGCGATGACGGGCTATACGGAAGACGAACTGCTCGACGAGAATCCGCGGATACTGAAATCTGACGAACACGAGGAAACGTTCTACGAGGAGATGTGGGCGACGGTGCTCTCCGGCAACGTCTGGGAGAGCGAAATCGTCGACGAGCGAAAGAACGGCGAGCAGTTCGTCGTCAATCAGACGATCGCCCCGATCACCGACGACGCCGGCGAGATCGAGCACTTCGTGGGCGTCCACAAGGACATCTCCGAGCGCAAGAAACAGGAACAGGAACTCCTGCAGCGCTACGAGTTGCTGTTCGACAGCATCCGCGATGCGATCGTCGTCGCCGACACCGACCGCCGGATCACCAACGCGAACTCGGAGTTCACCAGCCTGTTCGGATACGACCTCTCGGACGTCGCCGGCAAGTCAGTGAAGGTCCTCTACGAGGACGACGCGGAGTTCGAGCAGATGGGCCGAGCGATCGGCGACCACGCCGACGAGCGGCGGTTCTCCCAGACGGTCGACTACGAGAAGAAGTCTGGACAGGTCTTCCCCGGCGAGACGACCGTCTTCTACCTCCGAAACGCGGACGACGACGTGGTCGGGGTCATAAGCCTCATTCGAGACGTCTCCGAGCGGGAGAACCGCATCCAGCAGTTGCAGATACTCGATCGGACGCTCCGGCACAACCTCCGGAACGATATGAACATCATCCAGGGGTACGCGGACGTCATCCAGCACACTGGGTCGGGCGATGCCACCGAGAACGCACAAGAGATCATCGACGCCAGCGACCGCATCATCGAGAACGTGAGCAAGCAGCGCGAGGTGACGAATCTGCTCTCCGAGCCGCAGCCCCGCAAGAGCGTCGGTCTGTCGACGGTGGTCGAGGCGGTCGTCTCGAACATCCGAGAGCAGTACTCCGACGGCGACGTGTCGCTGACCGCCCCCGACGAATGCACGGTCCGGACGCTCCCGTCGATCTCACGGGCGGTCGAGGAACTGATCGAGAACGCGCTCGTCCACACGGACCACTCCGATCCGAGAGTCGACGTCACCGTCCAGTGCGGCGAGGAGACGATCGAGATCCGGGTCGCAGACGACGGTCCTGGCATCCCCGAGATGGAACGGGACGTGCTGCGCAAAGACAAAGAGATCGGCCCGCTGTATCACGGCAGCGGCATCGGCCTCTGGCTGGTCAACCTGGTCGTCCAGCAGTCCGACGGCGTGTTGACCTTCGAGGAGAACGAGCCACGCGGCAGCGTCGTGACGATTCGACTGCCTGCTAATTGAGCGGTCCACTGTCCGTCAAGTGAGACGTGGGTGCGGATGAGAGACCGGAGAGAGTAGCGCTACGCTTGCAGTCGCTCTGCGAGATACATCGCGATCGGGACCGCCTCGTTTTCGACGTACCGTGCGACTTCCTCGCCGTCGCGTTCGACGACGACCGTCGGGATCAGTTCGATGCCGTACTCCTCGACGAGCGGGCCGGTCTTGCTCCCGTCGTCCTCCTTCTCGACCGGGTAGTGATGGACGCGCTCCTCGGGGACGCCGGCGGCGTCGAGCGCGGCGGCGAAGTCCGGGAGTTGGCCCCGGCAGTCCCCGCACCAGTCGCCACCCCAGACGCGGAAGACGAGGTCGTCAGCGGCGAGTGCCTCGACCGCGTCCTCGTGGGCGTCGGCGTTCCACGCGGGGTTCGGCTGCATCGTTTCGAGCGTTCCCGAGGCCGTCTCGGGTTCCGAATCGGCTTCTGACATACGCGGCGTTACGACAGCCGAGCGGGTAAAGTTCGCGATGGCTGTCGGTCACAACGACCTGGACCCCCGTCAGTCTGTGATACCGGCACTGCGTGGCCAACGTCGTCACCGTCTTGTGCCCGACCGACGAAGGACGGCGTGATGAACGGGAACGTGCTGGAGACCATCGGCTCGCCGCTGGTCCGCGTCGACTCGCCCGAGGGGGCGACGGTCGCAGCGAAGATCGAATCGAAGAACCCCGGCGGCTCGGCGAAGGACCGCCCCGCGCTCGCGATGGTCGAGCGCGCCGAGCGCGAGGGTGAGATCACGCCCGGCGACGCGCTGGTCGAACCGACGAGCGGGAATACGGGGATCGGCCTCGCGGTCGTCGCCGCGGCGAAAGGCTACGACCTCACGGTCGTGATGCCCGGATCGAAGTCGCCCGAGCGCCGCCAGATTATGAAGGCCTACGGGGCCGACATCGAACTCGTCGACGGTGACATCTCCACGGCGAAGGACCGTGCGGACGAACTGGAAGCCGAGGCAGGAATGGTCCAGCTTCGACAGTTCGAGAACCCCGCGAACCCGCGGGCGCACTACCTGACCACGGGCGAGGAGATCCTCGAACAGATCGGCGACCGCACCGTCGACGCCCTCGTCGCGGGCGTCGGTACCGGCGGCACGATCACCGGCATCGGGCGGCGACTCCGCGAGGAGTTCCCCGAGATGGAGATCGTCGCGGTCGAGCCTGCCGACAACGCCGTCCTCTCCGGCGGCGAACCGGGCATCGACGACTTCCAGGGGATGGGTCCGGGCTTCGTCAGCCCGAATCTCGACACGGATCTCCTCGACGACGTCGAGACCGTCACGATCGACGACGCGGAGGCCGAGTGTCGCCGCCTCGCCCGCGAGGAGGGCATCCTCATCGGGCAGTCGTCCGGGGCCTCGAACCTCGCCGCCAAGCGCGTCGCCGAGCGCATCGCTGACCCCGACGCGAACTGCACGGACCCGGAACCGGGATACGTCATCGAGGATCCGGGCGCACCCACTCCCGCCGAACACGACACCGCAGACGAGACGGACGCCGACGACTGCCCGCTCGTGATCACGGTGTTCTGGGACAGCGGCGAGCGGTATATGTCGACGGGAATGTTCGACGCGGAGTAGTTCGGATACTGTCGGACCAGCACCCAGAAGGTGCCAACGTAACTCACGAACTGCTGTCCGACGGTACGGTCGGCCGCTACACAGCGAAGGCGTCGGCAGCCGAATCCTTTCGGCGAGCATCGCTGCTCCATTTCGAGATATCAAATCCGAGAAATCGAAGGACGGCGACGTGATATCACGGCTACGTCGCCGACGATGTCTCGCTAATACTGGACTCCGAGTGAATACTCTCTGCCGTATTTATAAGCCAGGACAACAGAACTGTTGCGTCTTCCCCTGAACTCCCTCAAGATCGGTAAGAGGATATAAGTATCAGGACGGAGAATTGTCTTAGTGCCGGGGTGCCTCTGACAACCGGCAATTAGCCGACGGTTCGGCTACGGTACTAGCCCGGTCGACGACGTTCGATCGGAACCGACGGCCGAGTCAACGGCCGACCGTCCGCGCCGGCCTTGCCCGGACCGGCGCGGCGTGTCCGTACTACCGTCTTCTCACAGCACCGTTCGAAGCGCTTCTAGCACTGCCGAGCGAAGCGTCTCTGCGTCCGGTCCGGAAACGAGGTGTGCTCGACAGTCGCAGTCGGACGCGCCAAATCCCTCGATCGGTGACGACGCGAGTTCCCGGCTCGCATCCGACCCTCGCGATTTCGTCGGACTGCCGTCGGGTGATTTCTGATCGGCGTCCGCCATCGGCAGTAACTCCCGTGCGAGGCGGCATTCGGCGTCTGCGTCGGGCGCGGCGACGACGCTGTCCAGCGAGACTCCGGGATGGCCACCCAGGTAATCGACGTGCCAGTGTGTGACGTCGTGGTCGCCGGCAGCGACGCGGCGGTGGCGGTCGACGCGTCCCAGGCCGTTCGAACCGAACGCGCTGCCGACGTAGGCGTACGCTCCCGCCGGGAACGTCGTCGTCCCGAGAGCCCCCACCGAGATCGTCGCCGCAGTACTGAGTTCGAATACGAGTGCGTACGTCCCCGGCGGTGCATCGCCAGCCCAGATGCCGAGCGCGTCTTCGCCCCCGGCGATGGCGTCAGGATCGACGACGACGCAGTCTGCCGGCGCTGCTGTCGACACGGCACTGGAATCCTCGCCGGGCATCGCTCAGGCGAGTGCCTCCGGTTCCGGCTCAGCCGCTTCGACGAGCCCATCGAACAGCGCTTCGGCGTCGTCGTCGAGCGGGTAGATCTCGTGGTAGTCGTCGGGGTCGCGTCCGCGCCCGCTCGCAGCCCCGACGACCTTGGCGATCCGGTCGTAGTTGTCGCGGACGAGCGAGCCGACGATGCCGGGCGTCCCGGCTCGCTCCGCCAGCTCCTCGGCCGCAGAGCGGCCGGCGTAGACGCGTTTTCGGCGACGGTCGACGAGGAACATCGCGAACGGCTCCTCCCCGAACTGGGCGTCGAGGAATGTCTGAGCCGCCTTGTCGTACCACGAGATCGCGCCGACGTCGTCGAGGCGCTGGAGCGCTCGCGCGGCGATCGAGCAGTAGGGACACTCCCCGTCGTAGATGAGTACCGCGTCGTACTCGCGCATACCCGGAGTTGGAACCGGGCGGGCAAAACCGTGCTGGGCGATCGGGTCGTCGGTCGCGTGGTCCGGGACGCCGCGGCGGGTGACCGCCACCGGAGCCAACTGCGACGACCGTAACGGTCAGGTCGCTGTCGTCCTGACAGAGGATATCGTGGACGAACTCCTCGCGCAATTGAAGTCGCGTCCGTACTATGCGGGGCAGATACGCGATCACCGCCGCGTCGACGGGCGCGAGGCTACCTACGCCGACGTCGACCTCGAATCGCGGTTGGCGGGCGCGCTGTCGGATCGCGGCATCGACCGGCTCTATCGCCACCAGGTGGCAGCCATCGACGCCGTTCGCGGCGGCGAGAACGTCGTGCTCGCGACGCCGACGGCGAGCGGGAAGAGTCTCGCCTACACCGTCCCGGCGTTCGAGCGCGCGATGGATCACGGCGGCCGGACGCTGTATCTCGGCCCGCAGAACGCCCTCGTCGCTGACCAACAGGAGACGCTCTCGGATCTGGCGCACGGGCTCGGCTTCGGGAGCCGCGTCTCCGTCGAGCAGTACACCGGGCGGCTGTCGAAGTCGGAGAAACGCGACGTGCGCGACCGACGCCCGACAGTGCTGCTGTCGAACCCGGATATGCTTCATTACGCGCTGCTCCCTCACGCCCACCGGCTCTGGGAGTGGTTCTTCGGTTCGCTAGAGACGGTCGTGATCGACGAGATTCACGGCTATCGTGGCGTCTTCGGCAGCCACGTGGCGCTCACACTCCGTCGATTGAACCGGATCTGCGAACGGTTCGGGAGCGATCCGCAGTACGTCTGCTGTTCGGCGACCATCGGTAATCCGATCGAGCACGCCGCGCGCGTGACCGGTCGCGACGCGGGGACGTTCCGTCTCGTCGACGACGACGCGAGTGCGACCGGGGCGAAACACTGGCTGCTGTGGAACCCCCCGGAGTATCGAGACGACACTAGCGGAGACAGCGGGAGTGGAGGCGGCGGCAGCGGCCGCCGTCGGTCGAGTCACGTCGAGACGAAGAACCTCTTCGTCGACCTCGTCGCCCGCGGCTACCAGACCCTCGCGTTCACGCGGGCGCGACAGACGGCCGAGCGGTACGCGACAGAGAGCGCCACAGACCTCAGAGAGCGCGGCAAACACGACGAAGCGTCGTCGGTGACGGCCTATCAGGCCGCGCTGAAACACGACCGCCGACGCGAGATCGAAGCGGGACTGCACGACGGGTCGGTCCGCGGCGTCTGGTCGACGAACGCGCTGGAACTCGGCGTCGACGTGGGGGAACTCGACGCCGTGCTCATCGACGGCTACCCAGGCACGCGGATGTCGGCGTTCCAGCAGGCCGGACGGGCCGGGCGCGGCGACGACGACGCGCTGGTGGTGCTGGTCGGCGGCGAGGACCAACTCGATCAGTACCTCCTCAAACATCCCGAGGAGTTCTGGGACGGCGATCCCGAACGGGCCGTCTGCGACCCCGAGAACCCGGAACTCCTGCCCGATCACGTCGCCTCCGCGGCTGCCGAAAACTGGCTGAAAACGGGCGACGAGGCGCACTTCGGAGAGGCGTTCCCGGACGTCGTCGCGTCGCTGCTCGAAGACGGACAGCTCGAACGCCGCGAGACCGAGCGCGGCATCCGGTGGCTTCACGACGGCGGCGGGAGCCCCCAACACGAGATGAGCCTCCGGACGATCGAGACCCGCGAGGTCGACCTCCTCGACGCGCGCTCGAACGAGGTGCTGTCGTCGCTCTCGTTCGCGGACGCGCTGCGCGACGCGCACGAGGGCGCGATCTACCACCATCAGGGGACGACGTACGAGGTGGCGGAACTCGACCTCGACCGCGACACCGCGCTGTTGCAGCCGACCTGGGCGGACTACTACACCCGCGTGCTGCACGAGAAGACGATCACGGTCGAGGCCGACCGACGAGCGAAGTCGCTGTCGGCCCGTCCCGACACGGAAGTTCGGTTCGCCGAAGTGACGATGCGCAAGCAGATCACCGGCTTCGAGCGGCGCGATCCGCGGCGCGGCGAGGCGATCGGCCGCGAGGCGCTCGACCTCCCGGAGACGACACTGCGGACGGCGGCACTGTACGTCACCGTCCCCGAAGACGTCGAGCGGGAGATGCGGGAGATGGGCGGCGAATACGGCTTCAACGGCGGCATCCACGCCGCCGAGCACGGGATGATCTCGCTGTTCCCGCTGTCGTTCCTCTGTGACCGCGGTGACATCGGCGGGCTGTCGACTCCCCATCACCCACACACGGGTCAGTCGACGATCTTCGTCTACGACGGCTATCCCGGCGGCGTCGGATTGACAGAGAGCGGGTACGGTGAGATCGAGACCTTGCTCTCCCGCACCCGGAAGATGATCGACGACTGCGACTGCGAGGACGGCTGTCCGGCCTGCGTGCAGTCGCCGCACTGCGGGAACGCGAACGACCCGCTCTCGAAGGCCGAAGCGATCCATCTACTGGACGCACTCAGTACGTGAGCGCGTCGCGGCGAACGACGCTCACTCGGCGGGGAGCCTCGAACGGGCTAGAAGGAACCGAAAGAGTACGTAAGCACTCGGTCGACGGCGAGGAGAGAGACGACCGCCGGGAGGACGACTAGGAGTGCGGCCCTCGGCTCGAGTAACCCGAGCGCGACGATGAGCGTCGTCGCACAGGCTGGCGGATGGACCACGTTACTAAGTCGCATTCCGGTGGTGGTGAGCGCGACCGCGACGACGCCACTCACGAGCAGCCACGGCGGGTCGAACACGAGCGGCGACGAGGGAACAGCCACGACGGCGGTGACGGCGAGATACGCCACGACCCCGGCAGCAACGCCGACAGCGTGCCCGCCGACGACCGTCCGATCGGATGGGCCGGGGGGATCCGTCGAGAGGACGAACGCGGAGGGGCCGAGACTCGGAAACACCGCAGGAGCACCCGAGACCCACGCCACAGCGGCCGCGAGAGTGAGCAAGATGCCAGCACGGAGACCCACCGCGACGTCAGCTCGCGTATTCGTTCCCGACACGGCTCTACCACGTCGTTCGGAGCGGAAGAACGCCGCGATTGTGACTCCCTCAGGGGCGGCGACTACAGAGCGACAAGATTTTTAGGGTGGCCTAAAGAGCTAGCGGTGATGAAGCAGGATGTCTGTGTCGTGGTGCCGACCATCCGCGAGTACGACTGTATGCGGGCGTATTTCGAGAATGCACGCGAACACGGCTTCGACCTCGATCGACTGTTCGTCCTCCTCGTGACCGAGGACTTCTGTGACGCCGAGGCGATGGAGCAGATGCTCGACGAAGAAGGCGTCGACGGCGCGGTCTACGACGGGTCGCGGCGCGAGGCGTGGTTCGAAGAGCAGGGGCTCTCGGCGTATTCCCACCTGATCCCCGCTGCGTCGCACGCCCAGACCAGTTTCGGACTGCTCTATATGTGGGCGCACCCGCGGTTCGAGCGCGGCGTGTTCATCGACGACGACACGTTGCCGCACGAGGAGTGGGACTTCTTCGGCCGTCACCTGGCGAACCTCGACCGCACCGACGGGGTCGAGTCCGTCCGCTCGGACGAGCGTTGGGTGAACGTGCTCTATCAGAACGCCGACGAGCACGGCCTCTACCCGCGCGGGTACCCCTACTCCGCGATGGACGAGGCGGTCGAGACCGGCCGCAGCGAACTCAGCGACGTGGTCGCCTCTCAAGGCCTGTGGACGAACGTCCCCGATCTCGACGCCGTCCGAATCCTGATGGACGGCGACCTGCAGGGCCAGGCACAGACGCGCACGAAACACGAGGACTTCGAGGGCGACTTCGTCGCCGAATCGGGCCAGTATCTGACGGTCTGTTCGATGAATCTCGCGTTCGAGCGCGAGGTCATCCCCGCGTTCTATCAGTTGCCGATGGACGACAACGAGTGGGACGTCGGCCGCTTCGACGACATCTGGTCGGGCGTGTTCCTCAAGCGCGCCGCCGACCTCTTGGAGAAGGACGTCGTCAACGGCTACCCGCTCTGTGAACACAACAAGGCGCCGCGGCCGACGTTCGACGACCTGAACAACGAGGTGCCGGGCCTCGAACTCAACGAACACGTCTGGGAAGTCGTCGACGCCGTCGGCGACGACGCCGACTCTTGGACGGCCGCCGCCGACGCGATGGCACGGGCGTTCGCCGAGGGAGACTTCTCCGAGTGGAACAACGGCGCGTTCCTGAATCACTGCGGCGAGTACTGGCTCGACTGGCTCGACTGTCTCTCGGAGATCGAGGAGTCGAACGCCGAACCGCCTCGCGACGCCGCCGTCGCCGACGACTGACACACAGCAGCTCGGGTCAGACTCCCGATATCGACCTCGTAGCTTCCTTTTCAGCCGAATCTATCGTCGCCAGATCGGACAGATCACGTACGTGAACCGGAAGGTATATAGGTTTTAGGCAGGCCTAAATTCAGTATGGACGGATCAGACAACACGTCCCGGACGCGCCGCCGCTTCCTCCAGGCGGCCGCGGCGGCGGGCGTGGTCGGCGTCGCCGGCTGCAACACGCCGGGAGGCGAGACGACGGAGACGGAAACGGACACTGCTGGCGGCGAGGAGCCGGCTCAACAGATCGGTTCCGGTCGTTCGCCGTTCGGCGAGCGGGACCTCTCCGCCGGCGTGTCGATGGCGGAGATGCCCGACCTCGAAGGCGAACTGACGCTGTACTCCGGACGCGGCGAGGCGCTCGTCGGCGAACTGGTCAGTTTCATCGAGGACCGCTATCCCGACTTCACCGTTCGGCCGCTGTACAACTCTGCGGCCGAACTGGTCAACCAGATCATCACGGAAGGACAAAACAGCCCCGCTGACGTCTTCTACTCGGTCAACGCCGGTTCGCTCGGTGCGCTCGCGGACCGCGACCGAACCCAGGCTCTCCCCCAGGACGTTCTCGATTTCGTCCCCTCGAACTTCCGCGACCCGGACGGCTCGTGGATCGGAACGTCCGGCCGTGCGCGCTCGGTCCCCTACAACACGAACACGTTCTCGGCGTCGGACATCCCGACGAGCATTATGGCCTTCCCCGAGACCTCGGCCTTCCAGGACCAACTCGGGTGGGCTCCCACGTACTCCTCGTTCCAGGCGTTCATCACCGCGATGCGCATCCTCGAAGGCGACGAGGCGACGCGGCAGTGGCTCACCGGGATGCAAGAGCTCGGCGTGAGCCAGTACGGCGACGAGTTCCAGGTCGCACGCGCGGTCGCCGACGGCGAGATCGCCGCCGGCCTGACGAACCACTACTACATCCAGCGCGTGCTCGCACGCCGCGGCACCGGGACGCCGCTCCGGACTGCGTTCACGCAGAACGACGCCGGTGCGGTCTTCAACGTCGCGGGCGCGGCCGTCCTCGACACCGCCGACGACGCCACGCTCGCCTCGAACTTCGTCCGACACCTCCTCTCGGCGGAAGCGCAGGACTACTTCGCGCGGACGACCTTCGAGTATCCGCTCGTCCCCGAGATCGAGCCGATCGGCCGGCTCCCGTCGATCGACGAGTTGAACCCGCCCGAGGATATAGACCTCTCACAACTGTCGGATCTCGAAGGAACGATCGATCTGCTTCGAGATACCGGCGTCCTCTAAGGGGCTGAAACGCCTACGATGGCCACAGAACACCGGACGAACGCGGACGACGACGCGGACGAAGAGACCCAACTCCCGCTCGGAGTCTCGATCGCCGCAGCCGCGGTGTCGGCCGCGGTGCTCCTTCCGATTCTGTGGCTGGTGAAGACCGGCCTCGACGTCGGTTTCTCGGAGGCGATCGCGCTTCTCACGCGACCGACGACGCTCGAAGTGTTCGTCAACACGACCGTTTTGGTCACGCTGACGACGGCCGCGTGCGTCCTGATCGGCGTCCCGCTGGCGTATCTGACTGTCCGGACGGACCTCCCGTTTCGCCGCTTCTGGACGATCGTCGTCTCGTTGCCGCTCGTCATCCCGAGCTACGTCGGGGCGTTCGCGTTTGTCTCGGCGTTCGGGCCGCAGGGGAGTTTCCAGCGACTCCTCGCACCGCTCGGCGTCGAGAAGATCCCGGAGATCTACGGGCTCGAAGGGTCGGTACTGATCCTCACGCTGTACACCTACCCCTACGTCTACATCACCGCGCGGGCGTCGCTGAAGTCGATGGACACGACGCTCATCGACGCCGCGCGGACGCTCGAACACGACCGCTGGGAGACGTTCAAGCGGGTGACGCTCCCGCAGATCCGCCCGGCGGTCGCCGCGGGTGCCTTGCTCTCGGGGCTGTACGCGCTCGCCGACTTCGGAACACCCTCGATTATGCGCTACGACGTGTTCACGCGCGTCATCTTCGTCGAGTTCGGCACGTTCGGCCGCGACACCGCGACGCTGCTCTCGCTGCAGTTGGTGGCGGTGACGCTCTTCATCCTCTGGCTCGAGGCGCGCGTCCGCGGCGAGGAGCGGACCACGGCCGGCGGCCGTTCGCGCGGGGTCGTCTCCCTGGGCAAGTGGCGGTACCTGGCGATGGGGTTCGCCGCGCTCGTCGCCGGCTTGGCGCTCGTCGTCCCGGTCGTGATCCTGCTGTCGTGGCTCGGAACCGCGTCGACGGCGGTGAATCAGTCGCTGGCGTTCCAGTGGTCCTACGTGACCAACTCGGTCGTCGTCGCGGCCGCGGCCGCCGCCGTCGCCGTCGTCGCCGGGCTGCCGGTCGCGTACCTCTCGGCGAGATACGACGGCCTGCTTCCGACGGCGTTCGAGCGCGTCAGCTATATCGGCTACGCGGTTCCGGGTGTCGTCCTCGGCCTCGCGCTCGTGTTCTTCGGGAGCCAGTACGCGACGCCGATCTACCAGACGCTGTACTTACTCGTGTTCGCGTACGTGATCCGGTTCCTGCCGCAGTCGGTCGGCTCGCTCCGGGCGTCGTTCCTCTCGGTCGACCCGGCGCTTCCGGAGGCCGCCCGCACGCTCGGTCGGACCTCTGTGGGGGCGTTCCGGTACGTCACGCTCCCACTGGTCGCACCGGGGCTGTTCGGCGGGGCGGCGCTCGTGTTCCTGACGACGATGAAGGAACTACCGGCGACGCTTCTGCTGCGACCGTCGGGTTTTACCACGCTCGTCACACATATCTGGACAGCATATGAATCGGGGTACTTCGGACAGGCGGCAGTGCCAGCACTGGTTCTGCTCTTCGTGTCGGGGCTCTCGATGCTCGTGATTCTCAGACAAGAGGGATACGATGTCAAATAGCACGCAAACACCGGTGGAGTCGAACGCGAAGTACCGAACTGACACAGCCAGCGACGGACAGACGGAGCCGTTGACGGCCGGTGTCGGTGAGGACGTCGTCCTCGAACTAGACGACCTACAGAAGTCCTACGGCTCCGAGCCGGTCGTCGAGGGGCTCTCGCTATCGGTCCGCGAGGGAGAGATTCTGACCCTCCTCGGTCCGTCCGGCTGTGGGAAGACGACGACGCTCAGGCTCATCGCGGGGCTCGAACGACCCAACGGCGGCGCGGTGCGACTGAACGGCCGCTCGGTTTCGGGATCGACGTTCGTGCCGCCCGAAGAGCGCGGCGTCGGCGTCGTCTTCCAGGAGTTCGCCCTCTTCCCGCACCTCACCGCCCGCGAGAACATCGCGTTCGGCCTGAAAGACCGGCCGAAAGACGAAGTCGACCAGCGCGTCGACGAACTGCTCGAACTGGTCGATCTGGCCGGGCAGGGCGATAGCTATCCCGATCAGCTCTCGGGTGGCCAACAGCAGCGCGTCGCCCTCGCGCGCTCGCTCGCCCCCGAACCGGAGATTCTTCTCTTAGACGAGCCGTTCTCGAATCTCGACGTCGACCTCCGCGTCGAGATGCGTGAGGAGGTCCGCCAGATCATCAAAGAGACGGGCGTGACCGCCATCTCGGTCACGCACGATCAGGAGGAGGCGCTCTCGATTTCCGATCGCGTCGCCGTAATGAACGACGGGGAAATCGAACAGGTGGGCGACCCAGAAGGCGTCTTCCAGCACCCCGAATCGCGGTTCGTCGCCGCTTTCCTCGGCTATGCGAGCTTCATTCCCGGCTACGTCTCCGGCGACGTCGTCGAGACCGACCTGGGCACCGTCCCGCGGGACCAGATCCACGGGCTCGCCCCGGAGTACGACCGCACGCGCGTCGACCTGCTCGTCCGCCCCGACGACGTGAGCGTCCGCCGACTGGACTGTGAGGGCGTCGAAGCCTGCGGCAACGTCGTCGCTCGCCGGTACCTCGGTCCGACGTTCCTTTATGAGGTCGAACTCGACACCGGCGAGTCCGTCCAGTGTATGCACAACCACGACGAGAACATCCCCGACTCGGGCCCCGTCGGCCTCGAACTCGACGCCGACCACGAACTCGCGTGGTTCCCGCGCGAACAGCGCCCCGAAGACGACTCCCGGTACAGCGATTGATCCGTGTCCCGGCGACGACGCCTCTCGTCCGCCGGAGGCGCCCTCCCACAGCGGCTCCGTGCCGCCGCGCGTGATGCGCCCGAACGAGTCCTCGCCGTCCTCCTCGCGGCCGCCGTCGGTGCACTCGTCTACTATCTGGCGATCGATCTCTTTCCGTACCACTCGGTCAACGACGACGAGGGCGTCTACCTCTATCAGGCCGCGATGTTGCTGGAGGGGAAACTCTTTCTCCGCCCCGGCGACATCCCGTGGGAGGCGGTCCGGCCGTGGTTCTTCGTCGTCGAGGGCAGCGGCGAGAACGTCCGAATGTACGGCAAGTACTCGCCGGTCGCGCCGGCGATCTTCGCCGTCGGACGGCTCCTCGGAGACTGGAACATTTCGCTTGGCCTCGTCGCCGCCGGCACAGCTCTCGGGGTCTACACCCTCGGCGCGGCGGCCTTCGACCGACGGGTGGGACTGCTCGCGGTGCTCGCGCTCGCGGGGTCGCCGCTGTTTCTCCTCACGTCGTCGACGTTTTTCTCGTATGCCCCGACGACGCTCCTGAACGTCGCCTTCGCCGTCGCCTACATCCGCGCCGCGCGAACCGGGAGCCTGCGATGGGGTGCAGCCTCGGGCACGGCGATCGGAGTGGCGTTCTTCGCTCGACCCTACACGGCCGTCCTGTTCGCGCTCCCGTTCATCGGCCACACGCTCGTCTCGCTCGGCGTCTCGTGGCGGCGCGCGGGGTGGACGCCCCAGTTCCGAGGCGTGCTCGCCCGCGCGCTCGCCATCGCGGTGCCCGGTGCGGCGTTCGTCGGCGTCGCGCTCGCGTACAACGCAGTCGTGACGGGCGATCCGCTGGTCTTCCCCTATGCGGCGTTCGCGCCGAACGACGGCATCGGCTTCGGGCCCCACGAGATCCTCAACTACGAACGGGACTACACGCCCGCGCTGGCGGCCGAGACGACCGTCACGATCACCGAGTACTTCTTCACCGAGTGGGTGACGGCCGGCCGAATCGGCACCGCACTCGCCGCCGTCGGCGTCGGTGCCGCGGCGTGGCGCGAACGCCGACGGATTCGCGGATGGGTCGGAACGCCGAGTTCGCTCGGTAGCGGCACTCTGGAGCAGCGATTCGATCCCGCAGACGGGATGCAAAGCTGGGAAGTCGCCGCCGTCCTCCTCGCGATCGTCCCTTCGGTGTTCCTCGGCGAGGCGTACTTCTGGGGGACACACAACGGCCTCCGAAACGGCCTCATCGATCTCCTGGGGCCGTTCTACCACTTCGACGCGCTCGTCCCAGTCGCGATATTCACCGCCGCAGGAGTCGCGTTCCTCGCGCGTGGCGCTGTCTCGACGCTCTGTGCCTACACCACGCGCCGCCGCGCCCGACTCGCGCTCCTCGTCGTCCTCGTCCTCGCCGCACCGGTCGTCGCCTCCGCGGAGTTGGCAGTCGTCGAGGAGCCGTTCGCGGCGAATGCCCAGCGCACCGATAGTCTCGAAGCGACCTACGAACCGTTCGGGGAACGCTCGTTCGACCACGCGCTCGTGTTCACGCCCGACCCCTACGGCGACTGGCAGGCCCATCCCTTCCAGTACCTCCGCTACGATCCCGGCTACGACGGCGACGTGGTGTACGCGACAGACGGCGGTCCCGACCGCGACCTCGCGGTGTTGGCGGCGACGAATCGGACGCCGTATCGCTTCACGTATCGGGGCGTCTGGACCGGCGCGGCGACGCCCGTGAACCCAGAGATCCAGCGCCTTCGCGTTCTCGAAGGAGAGTCAGTACAGGCGCGAACGACGCTCGGGATTCCGGCGGAGGCGACGAGCGTGAGCGTCCGCGTCGAGACGCCCGAGGGGTACGCGCGCTATGCGGTCCCCGACGCGGCGCGGACGAACGAGACGGTCACGGTCGCGTGGCGAATCGGCCCCGACGCGGCTCGGGCGGAGAATCTGCGCTTCGAGGGTGGTTCGCGGTTCCGCAACGTGCCGCTGGCGGCGGACGGGCGCGGTGAGGTCGACCTGGTCGTGACCTTCGTCGGCGTCGGTGGATCGAGCATCACCTACCGACAGGAGGCGACCGTCGAGTCGACCCCGGAGGGCGTCCGCGTCGTCTGGCCGCCCGAGACGCGTATCTGTCGGCTGACGACGGAATGTGGCTCAGAAGGTACGTGGGTCGGTTCCGACGGCGACTACGTCGCCGGAGTGTCGGTCGCGACGAACGCGAGCGTCGTCTGATCTTCACATCGTTCTGTCCGACAGTATAGCGTTCAGAGCGGACCGGTGAAACTGAGCTGGAGAAGACCCTCGCGGACCGCGTACTGCAGGCGCTCGTCGAGCGGCATCTCACCCCAGTCGTCGGGGCGTTCGGCCTCGGGCACCTCGTCGAGACGCTCGACGAGCGATTCGTGGAGGAACCGCCCGTTCTCGCCGCAGTCCGGACAGGTCAGGATGATAAGACGGACCCGGTAGGGGCGGTCTTCCACACGCCCACAGTGCGGGCAGACGTACGAGTCAGTCACTGGGTCGCGGTACGAGCCGAGGTAACTCGTATCTGTGGGTTTCGACCCGAGCGCAAACGCGAGGGAGCGGCGTCATTTCGCGCGGAAGACGGCCACGTCGTCTACTTCCAGACCTGCAGCCGTCGCGCGCGACTCCCCAGTGATCAGATCCGTCGCGTCGACGTCGCGGTCGTCGAGCGTCACTGTCGCCGGATCGGCCTCGAAGTTGAGAACGCAGACGTAGGTGTCGTCGAGTTCGCGGGCGAACGCGACCGCGCCGTCGGCGTCGGTCTCGTAGTCGATCCGTTCGAGCGTGCCCTCGTAGCCGAGTGCGGGAATCTCCGAACGGACGTCGAGCAGGCGTTCGTAGTGGTCGGAGAACTCCTCGCGGGCGTGGTCCCACGCGAGGGCGTCGCGACGACCGCGCTGGCCGAGTTCCTGGCCGCCGTAGAGCATCGGAACGCCGGGGAGCGTGACCAGTGCACCTGCGGCGGCCATCGCAGCCTCGTCGCCGCACTCGACGACGTACCGCGTTTCGTCGTGGTTCTCGATGTAGAGCATAAACGCCGCGTGCGGCGGGAAGCCCACGCCAGCGCGCTGGTCGATGGCATCGAGAATCGCCTCGGCGGGGGCGTCACCGCGGCCGACCTGCCGCAGCGTGAAGTACAGCGTGGTGTCGAAGTGCATATCGAACATCCCGTCGTGGAAGTCCGCCACGTAGGGGATGGTCTCATCCAGCAGGAGAAACTCGGAGTCGCGGGACTTCACCCGCTCGCGGAGTTCCCGCCAGAAGGTGTCGGGGACGGCCCAGGCCATATCGCACCGAAATCCGTCTGCGACCTCGAACCACGTGTCGACCGCATCGAGGAGGTGCCGGCGGACCGAGAGGTTCGCGAAGTTCCAGTTGGCGATGTACTCCCAGTCGAAGTACGTCTCGGGTTCGCCGCTGTCCTGCCAGTCGTACCAGTCGTAGTACTCGGAGTCGGGATTGCCGTAGGCGTCCTGAAAGAACGGGTGGTCCCGCGCGGAGTGATTCAAGACGAGATCGAACAGGACCTTCATCCCGCGGTCGTGGGCGGCCGCGACGAACTGCTCGTAGTCCTCGCGGTCGCCGAGGTCCTCGGCGATGCTGAAGAAGTCGGTGATGTTGTAGCCGTGCGGCGCGTGATCGTTCTCGAGCACCGGCGTGAGCCACAGGCAGTCGACGCCGAGGTCGGCGAGGTAATCGAGTCGTTCCTCGATGGCCTCGAACACGGTTTCTGATTCGATCTCGGCTGGGTCACCCGCGAAGCCCCGGACGTAGATCTCATACAGCGTGACGTCTTTCGCCCACTCCGGCGGGTCGTTCGGTCGGACGACATCGAAGGCGTGTCGCTCCTCGACGACGGTCCCGGAATCGGCGTCTGCACCCTCGGCCGCCTGGGACTCCGACGAGAGCGTGATGGCGCGCCCCTCACCGCTGCCGTCGGGAACGACCTCTCGACAGAATTCGATGGTGTCGGGGACGCTGTAGGCCTCCGCGACCGCGACACCGTGGATCCGAACGCGGTCGCCGACTGCCGCGGTCGGGATCCGGAGTTCCCAGCCCTCCGTATCGATTTCGCTCTCGTCGACGTCGTCGCGGTCGTCGACGAGGAACTCGACGGCCATCTCCTCGCGGTCGACGTCGCTGTCGGGATGCGGTTGCGGGTCCGCGCGAACGACGAGCTTACTTCCTTCGACGCTGCCTCTGAGTTGTATTCGCGGTCGGCCGCCGCCGCCGCTTCCGGATCGGGCCCCCGACCCTGATCCGGAGACGCCGCCGCTCTCGCCGGGTCGCCGTCCCGACCCGCTCTGGAAGCCGCTCCAGCCACTCACACCGCTGCCACCACTGACGCGGTCCGCGGGAGCGAGTTCGCCCGGGAACGCGCGGATAGTGAGTCGGTGGATGCCGTCGGGTGCGTCGAGTTCGAGCCCGAACGTACCCGCAGCGTCGGGGACGAACTCGACGACCGGCTCGTCGTCGGGCAGTTCGGCCGTGCTCGCCGCCGGCGCGCTCCGAACGCGCCAGCTGTACGTCGCCTCCGGGTCGGGGTCCCGAGGCGCGAGCTGGACGGATTCGCCGACCGCGACGAAGCGAGGGGGGCCTGGGTGTTGCATACTGATGTCAACGATTCCTCGGGACTTTGTCTTTGCCCCGCCCTCTGACGTCTGTTTTCATCGATCGTTTCAAATTCTGCGGGAGCGGTTACAACGGGGAGATGTTCCCGGCGAACACCGTGAGTTTCCCGCCAATACTTATGTCGCGGGCACACTGGTGCGTGTGTATGAGACTTCGGACCGTGCTGAACGAGTACAAGCGCGACCGTGACGGGCGCTTTCCGGGGGAGTTGCCCACGACAAACGGCGCGTTCTCCGGGCACGGCGATCGATTGGTCTACGTCGGGGCTGACGGCGCCCTCCGCGATTATTCCGCGGCGCTCTCGGGTCTGTACGGGATCGACCGTTCTCGGTTCGCGATCGAGGCGGACGGCGAGATACGCTGGTTCGACGAACTCGAACGCGTGCGCCAGCACTACTATCGGGAGACGACCCTCGTCGAGACGGAGTACAACGCCGGTTCCTACACCGTCCACCAGTACGACCTGACGCTGGGTCGCGCACACGTCACCCACGTCGAACTCCGCGGAGCGATCCCGACCGACGCACACCTGACGGCCTTTCTGACGCTCGCTCCCGAGAGCAGCGAGACGCAGGTCGGTCGCCTCATTCACGAGCGCGGCGGTCCGAACGACACCCAGGCCGTCGAGGTGTTCCACCGCGACGAGCACGATTACGTCACCGCTTCGACCGGCCTCGACGACGTCCGAGCACAGGTCCCCGAGCGATTCGAGGAGATGCTCTCCTCGGAGGCGTTCGAACTCCCCCGCGACGCCGTGCTCGAACGCTACGAGGACACGCACCTCAGCGGCGACATCGTCGTCTCCGCGCCGCTCGAACGCGAAGACCGGGGCGTACAGACGACGCTCGTCACGCAGTTGTCGGATCACACCGAGGTCGACCGCGAGGACGCACTGGCGGACCTCCGGAACTGCGCGCTCGAACACGCCACGGCGGACGAAATCCGCGCTGCTGCCCGCGAACGTGCCGAAGTGGCGGTCCCCGAAGACGTGCCGAGACCGCGCACCGTCCGCGCCGATCTGCGGGCGCTCTCGCTGCTGACAGCGCCCTCCGGTGCGCACATCGCCGGACCCGAGTTCGATCCCTTCTACACGCACTCGGGCGGTTACGGCTACACGTGGTTCCGCGACGAGGCCGAGTCCGCTCGACACCTTCTTCGAAGCGACGAACTGCTCGACCTCGATCTGACAGAGCGGCTCTCGACCGTCGCCGCGTTCTTCTGTGACACCCAACTCGACGACGGGTCGTGGCCCCACCGGGTGTGGGCGATCGACGGGTCGCTCGCTCCGGGCTGGGCGAACGCACAGATCGAAGGATCAGACGCACCCGAACACCAGGCCGACCAGACGGCGAGCGTCGTCACCTACCTCGCGACGCTCTTGACAGAGCGGCAGTCTGATCTCTCGGCGTCGCTCACCGAGCGGATCGAGGAGACGATCGAAGCCGGCGTCGCCGCACTCGATTCGGATCTCGCAGACGACGGGCTCCCGCGGGAGTGTCAGAACGCCTGGGAGAATATGATCGGCCGGTTCGTCCACACGACGGCGACGTTCCTGCACGCGTATGCGAGCGTCGCAGCGGCCCCCGTGGAGACCGACCTGGCGGTCCACGCCGAAGCGCAGGCCGACGCCGTCTTCGAGGGCCTCGGTCTGCTCTGGGACGACGACTACGAGGTGTACGCGCTCCGTCTCCGTGACGGGAACGGCGACCGCGACTCACGATTAGATTCGGGCTCGTTCGCCCTCGTCGAGGCGTTCGCCGCCTACGACGACGTCGACGAACTCGACGAGATACCGACGCAAACGCTCTCTCGGCTGGAGCGACATATGCGAACGGCGTTCGACGACCTCTATCGGGAGTCGGCGGGCGACGACGTCGCGGGCATCATCCGGTTCGAGGGGGACTACTGGCGCAGCGCCGAACAGGACGACGAGAAGGTGTGGTCCGTCGCGACCGCGTGGGGCGCGAACGCCGCTGCGGGGTTCGCCGTCCTGCTGGACAACTACGGGCGGAAAGCGGCGTCCGCGGACTTCTTCGAGTACGCGACGGAACTGTACCACCTGATCCGTCCGAACGGCCCGTTCTGTACGGGCGCCGGCTACCTGGCAGAGCAGGTGTTCGACGACGGCACGCCCGACAGCGCCACGCCGCTCGCGTGGTCGCACGCGATGCGCCTCCGCGCGACGGGCGTTCTCGAAGCCCACGACGCCCTGCCGGCCCCGAAGTCCGCGCCGTCGGGGCCGACGGGGCGACCACGCTGGACGACCGGCGAGAAGTACGGCGTCGGGACCGTCGCAGATCACACCTCAGAGGACCCCTCGCGCGTGTGGTTCACGCTGACCGAGGGGGCGTTGACGGAGGTCCGGTTCCCCCGCGTCGACCTGATGAACCTCCGCACGCTGGATCTCCTCGTCGTCGACGCCGACGCCGACTCCGATTACACGGCCCGGACGTACAACGAGACGCGCCGCGACGACGAGGCCGACACGATCGATCGGCGCGTCGAGATCGTCGACGACGACGCGCTGTTGTTCCGGCACGTCGTCTCCGAGACCGGCGACGGCCGCGGTCACGAGTGGCGCCTGCACGCAGAGTACGTGACCGACCCCGAACACGACGCGCTGCTCGTCGACGTCGACTTCGAGGCCGACGACGACAACGAGTACGAACTGTACGCCATCGCGGACACCGCGCTCGCGAACACAGGCACGACCGACCGCGGGCTCCGGCTCGGCGGCCCGGACGGCTATCACCTGGTCGCCCGCGACGCCAGCGCGTACGATCAGCGCGGCGACGTCGAACCGCTCCTCATCGACGAGGACGGGACGGAGTACAGCGTCGCGGCCGCGATGGCGACCGCCGGCCGCTTCGAGTGGGCCACCGTCGGCGTCGCGGGCTCGAAGTACCTCAACGAACTCTTTTCGGACGGGGCCGCGCCGACGCCGCAAAACAGCGTCGACGACGAGAACGTCGTCCTCGTCGGCCGCCTCGGCGTCGGCGAGGGAGTCGCCGACCGGATCGCACTCGGATTCGCCGAAGACGCCGACACCGCGGCCGCACTCGGTGAGGCCGCGGGGGCGCTCAGCCGCGGCTACGAGACTGTCCGGCGGGACTACGTCGACTCCTGGGACGACTTCCTCGCGGACAAAGAGCTCCCGGCCTCCGTCGCAGACGACGACACGCTCGCGAATCAGTACAAGACGTGTCTGATGAGCCTGCGCGCCGTCGAGGACAAGACGTTCCTCGGGGCCGGAATCGCCTCGCCGTCGGTGCCGTGGGGCGAGGCCGTCAGTGCCACCGAAGCGAAGGGCTACGGCTACAACTTCGTCTGGTCGCGCGACCTCTATCAGGTCTTCACCGTCTTCGAGGCGGTGGGAGACATCGAGACCGCGCAGTTGGCGCTCGAGTACATCTACCGTTTCCAGCAGGACGAGCGGGGGTTCATCCCGCAGAACACCTACCTGAACGGGCGGACGCGCTGGGGCGGCGAGCAGATGGACAACATCTCGTTCCCGCAGGTGATGGCGTGGATGCTCCGCGAACACGGCGTCGACTTCGCCGATACGGAGTACGATTACGTCAACGTCAAACGCTCCGCTGACTACGTGGCCCGGAACGGGCCGCCGACGGCCCAGGAGCGCTGGGAGGAAGAAGCGGGCTACTCCCCGTCGTCGATCGCCGCCGAGATCGCCGGCCTCGGGTGTGCTGCCGACATCGCGATCCAGGAAGGACACGACGCCGACGCCCTCATCTGGCAGGCGTTAGCCGACGACTGGGCCGACCGCGTCGAGGAGTGGACCGCCACGGAGACGGGAACGAAACGCCACACGAACACGCCCTACTACGTCCGGATCACTCGCGACGGCGACCCCGACGTGGGGCACCTCCGGACGCTCGCGAACAACGGACCGACGCTCGACGAACGCGAGATCATCGACGCCGGGTTCCTCGAACTCACCCGATTGGGAATCAAGCCCGCAGACGACGAAACGATTCGAAATTCGGTGACGGAAGTCGACGAGACGATCCGCGTGGATACGCCGCACGGTCCTGCGTTCTACCGGTACAACGGCGACGGTTACGGCGAGCGCGCGATCGACGAGGAGGGCGCGCCGTGGTCGATCGAATCGAAGGGCAAAGGGCGACTCTGGCCGATCTTCACCGGCGAGCGTGGGGAGTACGAACTGCTCCATAGGCCGGACGAAGACGCGCTCGATCCCCGAAACCTCTTGGAGACGATGGCCGGCTTCGCCAACTCCGGCCGGATGCTCGCAGAGCAGGTCTGGGACCGCGAGCACAGCACGCAGTACAACTGGGCGTTCGGCGAAGGGACCGGCGCGGCGACGCCGCTGGCGTGGTCGATGGCACAGTACGTTCGCCTCGCACACAGCATCGACGTCGGCGAGCCGGTCGAGATGCCGTCGGTGCTCCGCGAGCGGTACGTGGAGACTGAACGGCCGTCGGGGCCGCGGCTTAAGATCAGTACGCGCTTTATGCGCGACGAACTGGTCGTCTCGGGGCGAACCGATGCGGCCATCGTGGCGATCAAGACCCCTTCGGAGACTGAAATCGTCGTGCCCGAGAAAGGGTCCTTCGAGGAGTCACTCGACATCGAACACGGAGAAAACCAGATCACCGTCGCGGGCGCGACCGACGTCGATCTGAAGCAGGCGGGAACGAGCGTCACGCGGTTCACGCTCTGAACCGTTCTATGGGGATAAATCGAGGAGCGGTCCAGACCGCGCTCCTCACTTCGCCCCCTCACGGCAGATAGACCGCTCACAGCAGGCTGACTTTCCCACGCACGAGCGTGGGCAGTTGCGCGATGACCGTCGGGAAGGTGAGCCCCAGTTGGTCCATACACTCCCGTTGGTCGAAGTAGACGTGGTGTTCCTGCAGTTTGCCCTCCTCGATGTGAAACTTCGCCATCATCTGGATTTCGACGCTCCGATACGTCGGCGGCACCCCGTTGAACACGCCTTCGTGGGTCCCCGTGAACGTCACTTCGTCCATCACGAGATCGTCCGTCGCGACGAGGTCGGCGACGGCAAACTGAAAGTCGGGGAAGCCACGCTCCAGTCGGTTCATAAAGGACACTAACCCGGTCGGGCCGCGCGCTTCGCCCACCGGGCCCGTGCCCACGTCCTCCGGGACGGCCGGATCGTACAGGACGAACGAGTCGGACACGAGGTCTGGGATCTGTGAGTAGTCCCGTTCGTTCCAAACGTCCACGTACGCCTCGACTAATGTTTCGTTTGCTGTGCGATTCGGAGTCATCCTCGACTCACGTTCGAATGTATGTCACACTGTGTCATAATCCCTCGTGAGCATTTTTTGAAATGTAAACCGAGATATGGATTGTGCAGCGAGCACGGAGAGCAGACACGACAGAGTGGATCTCCCAACGTCCGGCGACAGAGATCTATCGACCGAGCGTCGGCCGAATCGCCCACGTCGCTTTTGTCTCGTCGGGTCCTCTCTCCCCTATGGCGACGTACTCGCGGCTGACACGCGTTTCCGCACCGCTCTCTGAGGTCTGGGACTTTCACTCGCGCGTCTCCGGACTGGAAGCGTTGACGCCGGGGTGGATGAACCTCCACGTCGAGGCCGTCACCGGTCCCGACGGCGACCGCGATCCCGAGATTCTGGAGACAGGGTCGGAGATCCAGATGTCGATGCGACCGTTCGGCGTCGGGCCGCGACAGCGCTGGACGTCGGTGATAACCGAACGCGAGTCCGGCGAAGAGCGGGCGATGTTCCGCGACGAGATGCGCGGCGGCCCGTTCGCGAAGTGGGTCCACACCCACCGGTTTATCGCCGACGGCGAGGAGACGATACTCGACGATCAGGTCGAGTACGAACTCCCGGGTGGTGGCCTCGGTCGGACCGCCTCGCCACTGGCTGTGGTCGGCTTCGAGCCGATGTTTCGAGCGCGACACCGGAAGACGAAGGAACTACTCGAGTAGGGGCGACGCGCACCGAAAGCACTTATCGGTCGCTCGGGCAGTTGACAGTATGTCAGGCCCTCCACCTGTTGACGCGTCGGATATCCCCGCCCGACCCGAGACCGGTCCCCCAAAGCGGAGCGAGAGCGACGTAAACGGCGACAGCACCGCGGATGGTAACGCGGACGCGGGCAGTGGCAGGAACGCGGATGCAGACAGCAACGCGGCCGACGGCCGGCCCACTCGACGCCGGGTCCTCGCGAGCGTCGCAGCCGTCGGCGCGGGACTCCCCCTCGCGGGGTGCGGCGGCATCGGCACGCCCGGAACCGAAACCGAGGGCGACACGGCCACCGAGACGGCGTCGTCGCCGACGGACACATCTCCGGGTCGCGGTCCGGCACCGTCGGTGATCGGGCCGTGGCCGCAGGCCCGCGCTGACGCGGCGAACACCGGCGTCGCGGCCGGCACCGGACCACTCAGTTCGCCGAGCGTCCGGTGGACCACGGCGAGCGCCGGAACGATCGGCGCGGCGGTCGGCGTGGGTGGCGAAGCAGACAGTTCAGCAGACCACACTGGCGCGTACGTCGTCGCCGAAGACGGACGCGTCGCCGCCGTCGACGCCGCGGGCGAGGAACGCTGGACGGCCACCGTCGACGCGGCGCAGTTCCCGCCGGCCGTCGAGTCGGGTCGCGTCGTCGTCCCGGAACGCGAACGCCTCGTCGTGCTCGACGCCGCAACCGGACAGCGACAGCGGACGATCGGCCTCCCCGGCGGAATCCTCTACGCGCCGACAGTCGTCGGGTCGCACGCGTTCGTCGGCACGTTCTCCGGCGGCGTCGTCGCGGTCGATCTCGCGACGGGCGAGACGCGCTGGCAGGCGGGCGACCCGAGTCGTTCGTACCCGCCAGTCGTCGTCGACGGCGTCGCCTACGTCACGGCGCGGCGGTGGGGGACCGACGAGACTGGAGGAAGCGAAAGCGCCGCGTCCGACGATGCCGGCGTGTTCGCCGCACTCGACACCGAGACGGGTGATCGGCGCTGGGCGGTGCCCCTCGACGGCAACCCGACCGCGCCCCCGGGATACCCCGACGGCGTCGTCTACTGCGGGACGCACCGGGGTCACGTGTATGCGGTGGACGCGACGACAGGTGAGACGCGCTGGCGCGAGACGGTTGGCGACTGGGTGACTCGCGGTCCGACGGCCGCGGCCGACGGCGTGTACGTCGTGGTCCTCGGGGAGGGGCCAGTCAAACTAACGCACGACGGAAGCGTGTCGTGGCGCTCGACGATCGACGCCGGGACGAATCCCGTCCTCGATTCTGGCGTCGCCCTGTTCGGAACGAACGCGGGCGTCGTCGCAGTCGGACGAGACGACGGCGAGGTCCGCTGGCGCGGTGAGACGGACGCGCCCGTCCGATTCGACGTCCAGGTCGCCGACGGCGTCGCGTACGCGGGCGATCAGTACGGCACAGTCCTCGCGTTCGACGTTGCCACGGGCGACCGACGGTGGGAGTTTCCCTTCCGTCCGAAGACGATGTCAGGACCGGTGGTCGGCCCGCGGACGGTGGCGGGTGGTAACAGAGACGGCGGCACGTACGATCTCCTCGCGACGGACGGGATCGAACTGTCCCGCATCGGAAGCGTCGGCGGGCCGAGCCTCACACCGGTGTTTCTCGGCGACGAGCCAGGCTCGTCGCGCGAGACGTTGCTCAGCGGCGGCGGAGACGGCGTTTTCAACCGCGTGCGGACGATCGACTACGGCGACTCGCCGACGACTGATCTTCAGCCCACCCCGACGCCGACCGCGACGCCGGGGCCAGACGAACCGACGGCGACGCGGACGCCACACATCGACTTTCCGCAACCCGAGCAGCTCTGGGGCACCTCACTGGACGTCGATCCGCGCTCGCCGCTGACCTACGCCGACGGCGTCGCGTACGTCGGAACGGCAGAGGGGATCGCCGCCGTCGACGCACGTGACGGTGATCTACGCCTCAGGCGAGATCTGGGGGCGGTGGTGAGCGGTGCTCCCGCGGTACAGAGCGACCGGGTGTTCGTCGCGACGCGGGCCGGCCGACTCGTCGCGCTCGGGATCGGCGGGACCGGCGACAGCAACCTCGCTGAAGCGAGCGTTCAGTGGGAAGTTTCGGTAGACGCGCCGGTCCGGTCTGGCCCCGCCGTCGCTGACGGCGCGGTAGTCGTCGCCAGCGAGTCCGGACGCGTGGCGTCGTACACCGTCGACGGCGACGACCGCTGGGAGCAGACGCTCGACGGCGAGATATACGGGGGGACAGCGACGACGAGCGAGCGCGTGTTCGTCGGCACGAGCGTCGGGGAAGTGGTTGCGCTCGAACGGACCGACGGCTCCGTGGCGTGGCGTGCGTCAGCCGAGGGAGCGGTGCACGGGACACCCGCCGTGGGTGGAGAAGGCGACGACGAGCGGGAAACCGTCTACGTGGGGGATCACGCGGGGACGGTTTCGGCGTTTGCGGGGGCCTCCGGCGACGTTCGCTGGCGGCTGTCGGTCGGACAGTGGGTCGACGCCCCGCCGGCGATCGGCCACGGCGCGGTGTTCGTCGCCGACCAGACGGGCCGCGTGTATGCCGTCGTCGGGTGACTTCGATCGAGGGGTTCGGCGGGAAGCGTCCCGGTCTCATAATGATTACTCTCGTCTCTTACCGCCGACCATCGCCACCGGGAGTGGCGCTCGGCGGTACACAGTGAGAGTAATCACTATCAGGCGTCGTCGTCGCGTAAGTCGCCGAAGACTTCCTCGGCGGTAGAGGGCGTGTCGAAGTCGTGGTAGTGTTCGCCCTTCTCTTTGGTGAGGACGTTCAGCGCGGCGGCGGCGCCGTCGCCGGCTGAGATGACGGCCTGCCACTCCTCGGCGCGGATCATCCCGCCGGTCGCGTAGGCGTCTTCCACGCTCGTCTCCATCGTCACGTCGACGGCGACAGTGCCGTCGTCGCCGAAGTCACAGCCGAGCGACTCCGCGAGGTCGCGGTTCGCGCCGGTCGCGAGCACGAGGTAGTCGGCCTCGTGGTCGTCGTCGCCCGCGGTGACGACGAAGCCGTCGTCTGTCACGTCCACGTCGTCGACCTCGACGTCCTGGTGGCGTTCGGCCCCGAAATCGTCGGCCTGCTGGCGCGCCGTCTGCATATACGCGTCGCCGTCGAGCGAGCCGATTCCGGGGTAGTTGAACAGATGCGCCTTGTGCATCCACGTCTCGTCGGTGTCGAAGACGAGCGCGTCGAGACCGTTCTTCGCCGCGAAGAGGGCTGCCGAGAGGCCGGCGGGACCGCCGCCCACGATGGCTACTCGTGTCATCAGTACTGAATACAGTCCCGTCCCGGTTGAGTGTTCGGGCTAGCGTGGCGAGCACCTCGTCGCGGGCGGGGACAGCAAGATGGGGCGAAGTGTGGCGTGGCCCGCTGATTAGGACGGCGTCGGGAGCAGTTCGCGCCACTTCTCGGGTAACGGGGCCGCCGAGCCAGTCTCCGGGTCGACGACGACCTGCACCGACGAGCCGGTGGCCGCGACCTCACCCTCGAAGGTGAGTTCGTAGGTGGTCTCGAAGGAGGTACGGCCCACGTCGCTGACGTCCAGCGCGACTTCGACGGCGCCGATGTCGTCAATCGGGGTGCGATAGTCCATTTCCAGATGGGCGACCACGATGCTGAGGTCGCTCAGACCTTCGCCGAGAATCTCCTCGAAGAACTTCACGCGGCACTGTTCGCAGTACGTCGCGTACACGACGTTGTTGACGTGGCCGACGGCGTCAAGGTCGCGGAAGCGGACTTCGTGCGTCGTTACGTAGGGGTATTCGAGAGGTGAGGACATACCACACCGCTCGGAGGCGGCGAACGATAAATGCCCGGTCGGTCGGCGCACTCGGATCGGTCTCGGGGGGACCTCGGCGCGTCGGTGCACCAATCGCACCGGTGCGTCAGTGCATCGGTCGTACCGGTCCGTCGAGTTCGGCGGGATCTGCGGACCGGGAAACAGTCGCGCGGCGCTCGGGGAGTTCGAACGCGCGCCAGACGTTCGAGCGAACGCCGACGCGGGTCATCGTCAGCGGGACGGTCGTACCGGACGGGAGCGCTTCGAGTCGCCGGCGGAGTTCGGGGGACGCGTATTCGGTGAGGTGTCGCGTCTCGTTCGTCTCGCACACCTCGACGGTCATCGCGCCGTGGTCGTTCATCGGGCGGCGTACGACCACGTGGGTGGGGGATTGGGCCGCAGGCATCGAATAGTCCCAACGGGCATCGCTCAGATAAACTGTTATATTTTCTATACAACTGGCTACTAGAAGCTACGTAGTTTCGGTAGCCGACGGGAGGGCGGCGTCGATCAGCAGTGACTCGCCGCGTTCCCGACGGCCGGCGTGGTGATTTCGGCTTCGATAAGCACTGAACCCTGGCTGTCGTCGGGGCGGTGAACCAGCCGATACACCTCGCCTTCGCACGCGGGATTCAGTGCCGAATCGCTGCCGTAGCCGTCGATGTGTGCGTAGTCGCCGGCCGTGAGCGGACCCGACGTCGTCCAGACCTGGTCCCAGCGAATCAGATTCCCATCGCTATCGACGACGTAGAAATCTTCGCCGGGTTCGATACGTCCCTGCGTCAGGGTGATAGTCACGTAGGGCCGGTCGTCCGTATTTCCGGAACCGTCAGCCACGTGATCCGTCTCGTAGCCGTACTGCGGCGACGGGTCGTTGGGAGAGTCGATCCCGATCGCGAGGGTTCCGAGGATGACGGCGAGCGCAGCAAGAATAGCGAGCATCAGGACGGCGCCAACAACCGGGGAGACGCCACGTCGGTCCAACGAAAGACGGGACCGCATTGTGAAACGCTTCTCCGCGGACGTATTGTATCTTACTGCGATCGCTCCACGGTTCTGTCGAGCCAGCCCCCACGAGACGTGTGAACATTACTTTTAATCATTTGGTATCTGATTACTACTGTGAGATGTACGACAACATCCTCATTCCGACGGACGGGAGCGAACAGGCGGGCAACGCGGTTGAGGAGGGGATCAGACTGGCGAACGAACTGGACGCGACGGTACACGCGCTGCACGTCGTCGACGAGTTCGAGGCCAAGATCGTTCCGATCACCGAAGCCGAGGACGAAAAACGCGAGGAGTACCTCGAACACGGCGAAGCGATCACCGACGAGGTAGCACAGTTGGCCGAGGAAGCGGGGCTCGACTGTGTGACTGCCGTCCGAACCGGGATGGCTCACAAGGAGATAGAGCGCTACGTCGACGAGAACGACATCGATATCGTCGTGATCGGCTCGCGTGGACTGGGTGCGGTCGAAGAGATGTTGCTCGGGAGTACTGCGGACAAAGTCGTTCGGATCGTCGACAAACCCGTGACCGTCGTCTACAAACGACCCGCTGAGACCGTCCAGTGGATGTTGCCCTCTGCGGAGGATACGATTCATCGTTGAGACGATAGGAGGAGGTGCCCGAAGACGAAGATCGAGACGGGATACCCGACGATCGAGAGGCGGCCCTGGCATCGGTAGGCCGGCGGTGAGTCCGCCCTGATCGAGATGTGTTTCACCGACGCAGTTGTGCTCTGAAAGTGTTAGCGAGACCACAGTAATTATGGATCGCCGCGTTGTACACCGAGTGTCGTGACTGACAACGGAAATCGGGATGGGGGGACGTCAGGACGCGCGAGTCGGTCGAGTCAGGAAACTGGGTCGGAGTCGTCCGAGAACCCGATCGATCTCGCGGTCCTCGAGCGCGATTCCGTGTTTTCAGTTTTGGATGATCGACGCCGGCGATACGTACTCTACGCGCTCGCGGAGGACCCCGAGTGGACGTTGCAGGAGTTGGCGACGCGGCTCGTCGCCTGGGAAGAAGGCGTCGAGGACGATGACGTTGGCCCGCACTGTCGCGAGCGGCGGTACATCTCGCTGTATCACACGCACCTCCCGAAACTCGCCGACGAAGACGTCGTCGAGTTCGACGCGGACGCCGAACGCATCACGTCCGGTGAACGTGCTGCGGAGGTAATCGAGTTTCTGGCGGCCGTCGAGTGAGAGACGAGCGGAACGGGAGGTTGGATCGCTCGTGAACGGTTTTCCTGTCGGGACTTCGTTCGCGCGCGTGTAGTCGACGACGTACCGGCCTGTGGAAACGTTAGCGCAGCGTTCGCTGTTCCGTTTTAGCCGTCCGCTCACGCTACCAGCTGGTCAGTGATCGGTTATACAATCCTGATTGCAATAAGAAAAGTTCATTTTGCGTCGTCGTTGAGCACAGTGCAATGCGATACCGTCTACTGATACTAGTCGGGTTGATTCTGCTCAGCCCGATCGCTACTGCAGCGAATCCAGCACAATCGCAATCTTCGGTGGGAGATTCGGTCGTTTTCGATCAAAGCTCGACGGATACCTCAACACCGACGCCGACTCCAACACCGACACCGACGCCGACTCCAACGCCGACTCCAACACCTACACCAACGCCGACTCCAACGCCGACTCCAACACCTACACCGACGCCGACTCCAACGCCGACACCAACACCTACACCGACGCCGACTCCAACGCCGACACCAACACCTACACCGACGCCGACTCCAACACCGACTCCAACACCGACTCCAACACCGACACCGAGTGAGAGTACCTGTGATCTTCCGATCACGGAGACAGACGTCACGAGCCACACCGTGACGATCGAAGAACCGCCGACGCGGGTCGTCACGCTCAACCCGAGTGCCGCCCAGACGATGTGGGAAATCGGAGCCAAAGACCGGGTCGTCGGCGTCTCACAGTATGCGACCTATCTCGACGGGGCCGACGAGAAAGCGAACGTCTCCGGCGCAGGGGGCCCGAGCGTCGAGAAGGTGATCGACGCCGAACCGGACCTTGTGCTCGTGCCGAACACGACGCACGCGTACACGCCCGACCGTATTCAGCAGATACGCGACGCAAACATCCCCGTATACGTGTTCGGGACAGGGACCTCTCTCGAATTCGTCGTTAACAAGACCGAGACCACTGGACGTCTGGTCGGCGAGTGCAGTGCTGGCCGCGCCCGGGCCGACGAGATGCGACGTTCCATCGAGGATATCGAGGCGGCACTCGCGGACGAATCGACACCTGTCGGGCTCAACGTCTTCTACGGGTACACCTCCGGCGCCAATACCTTCATCGGGAGCGTGATGGAGACGGGCGGTCTGGAGAACGGTGCCGCAGAAGCCGGCATCACGGGCTTTCAGATGATCAACGACGAGACTGTCGTCGAGATCAACCCGGATTGGATCGTCACGCCGTCAGGCGTCTCCGTTCCCAAAAATCCGGCGTACAACTCGACGACTGCCGTGAAAAAAGACCAGATAATCAGCGTAAACACGAACTATCTACAGCAACCCGCGCCTCGGGTCATACAGGCCGTAGAAGTGATTCTGAAACAGGTCCACCCGGACGCATACCAGGAGTACAAAACCGGTGTGGACCCCAGTGACTCGGATCCGGAGGCGGAAGAATCGAACGCCGATTCGGACGACTCTGACGAGTCAGACGACGCAGATAGGTCGGATGATTCTGACGAACGTGACACCCGGTCCACAGCCCGGAGTCCAGCGACTCCGGGGGCTCCGGGTGCAAATACCTCCGCGCAAGCAGTCGATCTGAGCAATCAAACACGATTGCAGACAACCGGGAACGCTACGGTTGATCGGGCGGAGGCAAGGGCGAACCAGATGGTCAACGTCACAGCACGAGATATCTCCGCGAACGAAACGGTCTCCGTTGAAGTAAGTTCCAACGGTGTGCAAAACCAGACGCGGAAGTCCGGTTGGGGCGTCGAGCGCGTCAATATGTCCTTTGGCACAGATACCAACACGACGATCGGCCTCTCGGAAGCCAACGCGACGAACGTCGAGGCACCGCTCCAGCGGGAGTCGTCGGATGAAGCTACGACCGAGAGGCCGGTGATCGGCTACCTCAATGTGAGCCACACGGCCGGGAACGAAGAGATCACGAGCGGTGAGATCGTCGTCCGCGTGAACGAGACTGCTCTGCAGAACACCTCCGCCGAATCGGTCACAGTCTATCGGTATCACAACGGAACGTGGACGGGGCTAAACACCACCGCGCTAGGCGACGGTCGGTTCCGGGCTGAGACGCCAGGATTCTCGACGTTCGCAATTGCGGCCTCAGAGGCTGCTTCGGAGCAGAACTCTCCGACACCGGATCCCACGACGACAGCCACGAGTACGTCTACCCTGACCACATCTACCGAAAGAGTGCTGACGACTGCGGCCGACACACCTGGATTCGGATATACCGCCGGACTCATCGCACTCACCCTGGTCACGGGACTCCTTGTCCGACGAACGGAGTAAGCCGTAACACGTCTCGGATCGATCGAAGACGGCCACAGCGCCACAACTGGACACCCCGCGTAGCCACCACCGTTTTGACGCGACCAGACTATATACTGGTATGACACGTACTGCTGTCATCGCCGGCGTCGGATCCGGGCTCGGCGAATCGCTCGCCCGTCGGTTCGCTGCCGAGGGCTGTCGCGTCGCGCTATTCGCCCGGACGGCCGACTTCATCGAGGAGTTGGCTGCCGACCTGCCCGAACCGGGAGAGGGGCTCGCGGTCCCGACCGACCTCCGGGACGTCGAGGCGATTCGAGAGGGGTTCGACACAGTCAGAGCGGAGTTCGGGTCCGTCGACGTCCTCGTCAACCACGCCAGTGGCGCGTCGTGGAAGGGACTGATGGATTCGAGCGTCGAGGAGTTCGAGGGGGCGTGGGAGGTAGGCGGCCGCGGGGCGTTCGTCTGCTCGAAAGAGGCAGTGGGTGATATGCTCGATTCAGGTGGCGGAACGGTCATCTTCACCGGGGCGACTTCGGCCGTTCGGAGCCTCGGCGGGACGATCAGCTTCACCGCCGCGAAGTTCGCCGCGCGCGGGATGGCAATGGACATCGCCCAGGAGTTCGGACCCGAAGGCGTGCACGTCGCACACGTCGTCATCGACGGCCAGATCGACGGGCCGAACGCCCGCGAGCGGTTCCCCGATCGCTCCGAGGACACGTTTCTCGATCCCGACGAGATGGCCGAGACCTACTGGCATCTCGTCGAACAGGATGCCATAGATACGATGCCGTTCGAGGTGCACATCACGAACGGGCCGCAGAATACCGAGTTCCTGTGAGCAGTTCCGGTACCGCGACGATCCCGTGAAGATACGAGGTGACGGCTGGATTCGAGTGTACGAGTCGAGCGAGACCGGAGAGCCGTGATCCGAACGGCATAGACGGCCGTTCACGGATTCGACGTAGTCGAAGCTCGACATCGAGAGCTGATTTCGGCAGGGGCTGTAGCAAGGGACATTACGGGAACGGACCGTCCGTTGGATATGGTCATTTCAACCACGTCGATATGGGACGAACTGACGGAGGAGTTCACCGCCGAATCGGTCGTCGAATACGAGAAAGCGACAGTGTACGGAGACTTCGAACAGGAACGGGTTCTTCACCAGGGCAGAATTCGGCTGCTTCCGAACGGCTGGATCGCCTTACCGACCGGGCGACTGCTGTCTCCCGAGGCCGTGCATCATATCGATCCTTAGACGGATCCCACCGCGATCGACTCCGGGCCAACAAAGGCAGAACAGAAGTGAATTGGGAGAAACAGAGTGGTATGGTCGACGAACCGGCCCTAGACGCGCCCGAGGACGGGGTCCCGACTGTCTCGTGTTCACGGTGCAATCGCGAGTGGGACCTCCACTACGAACTCGACGAACTATACGCGGGGAACCGAGCCGTCGAACAGTTCGCGCTCGATCACGAACGCCACACCGGACACTTCCCCGACGACGTGACGCCCTGGGTCGTCGATTGTCGGCAATGCCCCGATGGCGACCGCTACCTCGAAGAACGGCCTGCGCGGCGCTGGGCGGAGACCCACGCCCGCCATACCGGTCATACAGTCGAGCTTCAGTCGCCGACCGAGGAGGGGCCGACCGAACGCATCGGTGAGGAGTAGGCGTCTCAGGTATTTGTCCTCACCGTCCAGCAACCGAGCGACTTCGACGATCAGTGCAGATCGGGTAAACAACCGAATTCAGATGTCTGCTACGATTCGGCAGGAAAGGAAGTCCGCCCTCCCCGAATTGAACGGGGGACAAGCCGATCTACAGTCGGCTGCTCTACCAGGCTGAGCTAAGGGCGGGCACCTCAACGTAGCACCGCTGTTGGACTTAAGGGTTACTCATCGTCGCCGTCAGTCGGTCCGGTTCGTTCTCTCGGGCGATGGCTGTTCGTCGAGAACCGACAGGAACTGTTCTGCCGCGCGGTCGATGTCGGTCTGGACGGCCTGCAGCTCGGGGATCGTCTTCTGGTTGTACGCGCGCTTCGAGCAATCGACGTGGTCGGGAACGATGGCGTGGGCACGTTGTGAGAGCTCCGCGAGTTGTCGCTGCCGTGGACGCGCTCGCCACTCCGGTAACGCGAGGCGTTCGACCGTCGACTTCGAGAGACTCGATTTCCCGCCCGAAGAGATGGTACGGAGACAGCGCTGGTACGGTGCCGAATTGAGGAGCGCACAGAGGTAGTGCGCTTCGTCTTCGTCGTCGGTCCCGACGAACATACAGTGATCGCCGGGTATCACGGGCTTCTCACCGACGAGGGGGTCGGAAACTGTGGAGACGACCGTGAAGTGCGGCTTGAAACCGAGCCGGCACCAGACGACTTTGTACGTCGACCACGTGTACGAGCCGAGCCCGAAGAGCGAGTAGAACGGCCCATCGTCGAACCACGACGACCCGCGATCGGTGAGCCGTTCGCGGTGCGCGTCGAGGTACGCGTACGTCGCCGGCGCTTCCTGCTTGAGTTCGCGTTCGTTGTCCTCGCCCGCCTGTCGCTGGGGGACGAGTTGCAGGTCGTGGCCGAACAGCCCGTACTTCACGATGTGTTTCGATTTCAGATACGGAAAGACGTGCTCGGATTCGAGTTCCTGCTTCTCGATGGTCGCCCGGTCGAGGGCATAAACCGCCTTTGCGTCGTCTTTCACCCCGTGACGGATGCGATACGGACTCGAACCGAGTGCACTTCGTTCGGCGTCGGCGCGGATCCACGGTGACGTCGGGTCCTCGGGGTCTGCGGGTACGAGACGCGTCTCCGCGCGGTCGAACGAGGCCCGCATCCGCGCCAGCGACTCAAACGCTGACGTTCCATCGGAGCGGTCGACGTCGCGAGCCGACGTCGTCGCCGGAGCATCCGTCCAGCGACAGGTCGGAATACCCTCGTCAGTCGGGAACGGTGATCTGCCGTCGTCGGGTGAGAGACGAAGTGAAAACAGCGCGGTGCCCGCATCGACGTCGGTGAACGGTGACAACGAGCCGAAGTCGTGGACGCGATCGTACGTGATCGATCGATGACCCACCTGCGGCCGACGGAGACGTGCCCCAGCGGGTCCGGTGAGGAAATCCCGTTTGAGGACGAGTGCAGCACGACCACCATCACGGAGGAGCTGGTGGAGACACGTCAATGCGTATGGCACGGAGAGGTCGTCGTTCGCGTATCCGAGTCGGGCGTCGGCGCCGGTGTGGTCGAACAGTTCGAGTCCGGCTTCTTCGAACGGTCCCGCTCGCCACCGGTCTTTCGCGCCCTCCGGAAGCGAATCCCAGGTCAGCCACGGCGGATTCGCGAGGAGGACGTCCGCGCGCCGACCGTCGAGCGGAGGGTCATCTGCGGTCGCGTCGGCTGCATCGCCGAGAACGACCCGGGGTGCGACGGTCGGCGACCCGTCGGCGGCGGCGAGCAACGGTCGCACGGCGAGCACCAGCGCCAAGCGCGAAGCACGGACGGCTGTCGGTGAAACGTCGAAGCCGCGGACGGCATCGAAAATGGCCTGGATGGGTGTCCCGTGACTACCGTCGGCGTTCAGTGAGTTCTCGGCGAGAGCGTCGACGTACCGGGTCGCCGTCGCAGCGAGAAACGCACCGGCGCCACAGCCGGGGTCCACTACGAGCGGGAGGTCGGCAGGTGGTCGATCGGCAGCGATCGACGTCTCGTGGTGGGCTGGTGTCTCGTCGTAGGCTGGTGTCTCGTGGTGGGTTGGTGTCTCATCTCGGGTCTGCGTCCCGTCGTGAGGGGATCCGGCGTCGAAGGCAGAGTCGACGGCGAGTGCGGCGAGTCCCTGCGGTGTGTCGTAGCGGCCGAACGCTCGACGGGCGAGCGGCGAGACGCACTCACGGTGGAGGAGTGCGACGTCCCGACTCGAAGCCTCGCGGGCGAAGGTAGACGCCTGGGTGTCGAAGTCGCATCCTGCGTCCGCGGTTCCGGTGTCGAGATGGGGTGAAATCGACTCGTGCACGGCCTCGAAATTCGGCGTGAACGGAATCGCGGCGTCCGCGGCGAGCGAGCGTGTGACCGTGCACTCGAACTCTCGTTCGACCGCATCGAGGATCTCGGTGAGGAGGTAGTCGAACGCGAGCGTTTCGACGAACAGGTCGCGGGCGACGTCGGCGGCCGATCGGGCTACATTGGCGGTGGATCGGTCGGCGCCGCCCGTGGTTCCGCCGCCGTCGACGGGGGATCGTTCGCCGCCTGCGGCCGCGAGAGTGGCGAAGACGTCGCCGTGTCGCTCTCGAACGTACCGGTGCCACGCCTCGAACGCGTCGGCAACCGGGGGATCCGAGAGCGAATCCTGAAGTCGTGAGCGGTATCGAGCGAGGCGCTCGCTGTCGGCCAGGTGGCGCGCGCACGCGGCGGTGTCGACGTCCCGGCGCTGGTCGGCCATCGGCTGCTTACTCCTCGCCGTTTGCGGCGGGATCGGTCGTCGCGGGCGAGGCCTCGGATGCCGAACTCTCTCCGTCCGATTTCCGGGTGCTGCGGTCCGTCTCAGTCACGCGGATACCCTTCTCGGCGAGGTGGCGCATCTGTCGCTGCGCGAAGTCTTCTTCCGAGGTTCCGCGGGTCGCGAGCACGTACACTTGCGATCCGCCAGCAGGACGCATCGTCCGGCCGGCGCGCTGTGCTCCCTGCCGGCGAGACCCACCGAGTCCGGAGGCGACGATGGCGAGTTCCGCGTTCGGGAGATCGATCCCCTCGTCACCGACGCGCGAGACGACGAGGGTTCGGAGATCGCCCGCGCGGAACGACGCGAAGACGCGCTCGCGACGGTGGTGTGGCATCTCTCCGCTCACGAACGGCACGTCGAGCGCGTCCGCGAGGGCTTCGCCCTGATCTAGCCAATCCACGAAGACGAGCGTCCTCGCGTCCGGGTGTGCGTCGAGGAGCCGCCGCGTTTCGTCGATCTTCTCGGGATTCTCGGCTGCGATCCGGTGTCTGTCGCGGCCGTCCGCACTCGCCCACTCGTTCCGGGCGAACTCCTCACCCCAGGGCACGTATCGGATCTGTACTTCGGGCTCTTGAACGTACCCTGCCTCGAAGAGCTTCGACCAGTCGGTGCCGATCGGGCGTCCGATGAGCGTGAAAATCTCCTTCTCTTTGTCGTCTTCGCGCACCGGCGTCGCCGACAGTCCGAGCCGATGTTTCGTCTGGAGGTCGGCGCTACGTCGGTAGATCCGCGAGGGGATGTGATGGACCTCGTCGTAGACGACGAGCCCCCACCCGCGGGAGTCGAACAGGGAGCGGTGACGGTCCATCCCCGCCGTCTGGTAGGTCGCGATCGTGACTGGGTTGATCTCCTTTTGCCCGCCGTGGTACTCACCGATCTGCTCTTCGGTGAGCGTCGTGTGTTCGAGCAGTTCGGCACGCCACTGTGCGGCGAGTTCCCGCGACGGGACGAGAATCAGCGTCTCGCCGCCGACAGCCGCGAGGACGCCGATGGCGGTCACGGTCTTGCCCGCGCCGGAGGGGCCGACGAGGACGCCGGAGCGCTGATCGAGGAAACGCTCGACCCAGTCGGATTGGTACTCGCGCAGGTCGACAGTCAATTCCACGTCGAGCGGTTCCCCCGTGTCGAGGTCGCGGTCGTCTTCGACGGGGTAGCCCGCTTCGTAGAGGATCCGCTTGATCTCGGCTTCGGCGCCGTCGCGAACCCAGCTCTGCGTATCCGAAATCGGCGCGACGAGCTGTTCGTCGTCGAGTTTCTGCCGCGCGACGTTGCCCATCAGGCTCTCGGAGGCGGCTTCGAGGACGACGTATCCGTCTTCGTGGGTGAACAGGCGGAATCGGTTCGCGCGTTTCCACTGTGATTCGACCCACTCCTCAAGCGGGGGTGACCGCCGCGGGAGCACCGACCGCATCAGCGACAGCAAGTCGGCGAGATCGTCGAAAGGGGCTTGCCAGACGTCCTCCTGGCGGATCTCGTAGATGTAGCCGCGGGTGCCGGTCTGCCGGTCAGTGGTCGACCGCGCCCGCTCGCCCGTGGAGTCGACGAGGTGGGCGAACTGTGAGAGTTGCGCGCGGGTGTACTGCGTCGGTTGATCGACCACGATCTGTCGCCGTTCCGGGAACAGCACGATCCGCTCGCGCTCGGCGAGTTTCGCCCACTCGCTCGGGAAGTAGACGATCGGGTCCGTCTCGACGTTCACCCGTTCGACCGCCCCGTCGTCAGTCAGCGCATCGAGATCTGCGGCGGCGGCCGACTGCGTCGTGTCGAGTCGGCGTGCGACTTCCGAGGCCGTCACGACCGGACGGCCCTCCGCCTCCAGTACGTCGTGGAAGCGATCCAGATCGACGTTAGCAGTAGACGTATCGGCGTCGTGAGACTCGTCGGTGTCGTAAGCGCCGTCGGTGTCGTGGGAATCGTCGGCAGGCGTCGCCTCGGGAGACGCTCCCTCCGGTGCAGTTGGCCCGCCAGTCCCCTCCTCTTCCGTCATTGTCTCTCGGGACGGCCCCGACCGGGAAACGGTTTGCGACTACGTGGGTTCGAGTTCGGCTGTTGGCGTCGACTCGAAGGGGACAGGCGAAGAGTGTGTCCAGAAAACGGCGCCCACGTCCGTCAAAGCCACCCACACCGTGTTTCCGATGAAATGCCAGCGAACTGGATCCGGGGAACACCGTGTGAAGGTGAATCGGGAACACCGAGTTTCCGGTGAAACGGTGAACTGGGACCCCCCTTCGAGATAGGAGTCTCGACTTGGTGGACGAGATCCTCAGTTTCTCACGGGAACACACCGTGTTTCCGGTGAAAGGCCAAGAAGAATCGGATCCGAGGCCGACTATTTCAGATTGAGCGTAATTAGAGCGGCTTGAGTTGATAGCTATCTCCAATTTCTCCGCTAGCCATATCGTGTAACCCCGAAAGACCGCGGACCCCACTCGCGATGTCGAGAACAGTCGAAGTGTGGTGAATTCCACGCGGAGACACACCACGTTTCCGGTGAAACCCGCTGGTAGTCCCCCTCGTCACGAGCGACGACGACCACGCATCCGCGCGTACTGAACCAATATCTGTCCTCTAGAAAGCAACAAATATATACTAGATACTCGTTACCGTCCATTGACTCCAATCAAAAAGTTATAAACTAGCTTCATCGAAGCAATTCGACCGGAAACGGACCCGAGACACCGCGCCGCTTTTTCGAGCAGGTATCGGACGGACGCTCTGAGAACCCCACAGCGATACGACCAAACTTGTTCGCCGTAGAATACCGATAGCCGACGATCCCACGTATTGGCCTGTCTCAGTGCGTATCTGCGTCCTCGCTTGGGAAGTACCGTTGTCGGCCAGATTCTACGCTCTTGTGGCGGAGATTGTTGGTGAGTCATAGCGCAGTTTCGAGGATGGTTTTGAGCGCTTCTTTCCCCGGTTTGCGGAACACTTCTCGACGGAGCTGAAACGCTCGGATATACGGCGTGAGTCTGTCTTTAGAGACACCTCGATGCGGCGAGAGCCACCGTCGCGCCAGCGACGCGTGGCTCTCGCAGGTGTTCACGTGAACGTCTCCATCGACGTACTCGCCGTCACCGTGGACGACGTATTCACGGGTGAATGCGTTGTCCTCGTCAAGTGGATCGTATGCCCGAAAGCCGTCTGTGTAGACGGTTAACGACTCCTGCTGGCGGTCGGCCAGCAGGAGTCGAATCCTCGATTCGGTCGCGGCTTTCGTTGGGATCACGTGTCGTTCACCACTGCCGCGATCAGCGAGAACAAACACAGGGAGCTTGTCCTCAGCGTATGTTCCACGTCCGCGCGTAGACAGGCCACGCGAGCGCGACGGCTGGTCGCGCTCGCGGCCCTTGAGACCTGCTTTCACGTAGAATTCATCTATCTCGATGGGGCCTTCGAGCTGTAGTCGAGGCGCGTCCAGCGCTCGCAAAAAGCGCTGGACGCGCCGGTAGATCGTCTTGTATGAAACGTCAATCTCTACGTCTAATTGCCTGAGACTTGTGTTGAAGCGGATGTAGGTGTAGACGGCGAGAAACCACTTTCTGAGCGCCACCGAAGAATGTTCGAAGATCGTGCCGGTCTGATCGTTGAACGTGCGGTCGCAATCCTTACAGAGATACCGCTGAAACACGCGATAGCTGCCGTACCGAATCACAGATTCGCCACGGCAGCGTGGGCAATAGACGCCGTCGCGCCAGCGAACCTGTTCCAGCAGGTTCGCGGCGCGACGCTCCGAGACGAACGTCTTGATAGGGAACATTGTTCGTCGGGTGACGCGGCCGCGTCACCCTTGCCCGCTGTGACTTCCAGCTACTGCTGAGAACTCACCAACAATCCTCTACCCAAGAGCGAGATTCTAACGCCTCGCCACACACCGTGTTTCCGGTGAAACTTATCCTCTGTTTCAACTGGACCTCCCCCCGGTATTTCCCCCGTTCACCGGAAACGTGGTGTGTGTGTCGTCCGGTAGTCTGTCGGATCAGTCGCCGTGCCCTGTCGGAACAACGTGGTCGTCATCCGTCGGGCATAACCGTACGAAGATGCCCAGTACCCCGGATGTCACGATGCTTCCCGAAAACGTGTCCGACAGCATCACCGTCGAACCGGGGGAAATAACAACGCATTTCACCGGAAACCCGGTGTCCTGTAGTATGCCGAACACCAGCGACGACCTCTTCACCCGAGAGGACCCCATCTTCTCCAACAAAGAGCTCTTGGAGATCAACCACCTTCCGGGGGAGGGACGGATCGTCGGTCGCGACGACGAAATCTCTGATCTGGCGGCGGCGGTCAATCCGGCGATCTTCGGTCAGAGTCCGAGCAACGTTCTCATCTACGGCAAGACGGGTACGGGTAAGTCGCTCTGTGCGAAGTACGTCTCACAGCGGTTGGTGGAAACCGCCGGCGAGGAAGACGTGAAAGCGACGTTCGCCTACGTCGACTGCGCACAGGACACGACCGAGACGCAAGCGGTCCAAACCATCGCGGACGGCGTCAACGAATCCGAAGTCACCGGAATCAAAGTCCCGGACAAGGGACTCAGCACGTCGACGTACTACAAGCGGCTGTGGCGAATCCTCGATGCACAGTACGATGTCGTCTTGATTCTGCTCGACGAGATCGACAAACTCTCCGACGACGACATTCTGATGCAACTCTCGCGGGCGGGGGAGGCCGGCAAGATCGACCAGTGCAAACTCGGCGTGATCGGCATCAGCAACAAGATCCAATACAAAGACCGGATGGACGAACGCGTCAAATCCAGCCTCTGTGAACGCGAGTTCGTCTTCCCGCCGTACGACGCCAACCAACTCCGAAACATTATGCAGGCGCGGTCGGACGCCTTCCGCGACGACGTTCTCGACCCCTCGACGATCCCGCGCGCGGCAGCGCTCGCGGCCAGAGAACACGGTGACGCCCGCAAGGCGATCGACATTCTTCGGTACGCCGGTGAGATCGCTCAATCGAAGGGCGCACAGATCGTTCGCGAGGAGTTCGTGACGCAGGCCCGCGAGCGTGCAGAGACGGATCGCTTCCGCGAACTCATCCGCGGGTCGACGCCGCACTCCCGGTACGTGTTGCAGGCGCTCGCAATTCTCTCGCTGTCGAGCGAGCGACAGGAGGGGTTCCGAACGAGCCGCGTCTACGAGGTCTACGAGAACATCTGCGACGGCCAGGGCTCGGATACGCTCTCGCTACGTCGCGTCCGCGACTTACTGAAAGAACACGCCTTCCTCGACATCATCGAGCAGTCCAAACACAGCGGCGGGAGCGCCGAGGGGAGCTACACGAAGCACCAGCTTCTGGAGGATCCTCAAGTGGTCAAAGACGTCCTGACCGAGAGCGACGACGTCTGACCGGACTTTGATTCTGAGTACACTGTCGGCATCGTCGACTCCGGCGACGGACCGTCACTCCACGAGGAGACCTTCGACATCGGCGATGGAGTCGAGGACGTAATCGGGATCGACATTCACGTCGGCGATCATCTCACGGTCGGTCACGCCCGTAAGCACGAGGACGGTGGTCATCCCGGCACGGTCGCCCATCCGGATGTCCGTCTCGATCCGGTCGCCGACCATCAGGCAGTCGCCAGGGTCGACGCCGACCTCTCCGAGCGCCGTCTCGACCATCGTCGCGGACGGCTTCCCGAGCACCTCGTCGACGGTCTGTCCCGTCACGCCTTCGATGGCGCCGATCATCCCCGCGGCGTCCGGGATCGCACCCTTCTCAGTCGGACAGGTCCGGTCCGGATTCGTCGCCAGGAACGGCGCACCGTCTTCGAGCGTTCGGAGCGCGGTCTCGAGCGTGTCGTAGTCGAAGTGGCGGTCCATCGATGCCACGACGATGTCGCCCGGCGTCTCTGTCACTGTCGTGACGCCCGCCTCCCGGAACTCCTCGAGAAGCGGGCCTTCGCCGACGACGAACGCCGCCGCGGAAGGGAAGCGCTCGCTGACGTACTGGGCGGTTACCCACCCGGAGTTGACGACGTCGCTGCGCTCGACGTCGATGCCGAGTCGTCGCAACTTTTCGCTGTAGTCGCCGCGGCGCGCGATGGCCTTGTTCGTGAGGAACAGTACCTCTCCGACCTCCTCGCGCAGCAACTGCACGGTCTCGCCGGCACCCGGGATGAGTTTGTCGCCCAGATAGACCGTCCCATCCAGGTCCAAGATCGCGGCCTCGTGCTCGGCGACGCTCATTGGCCGTCCGGGACTGTGTGCCCGGCGAGCGCCCTCCGGTCGTCGGGCGCCTCCGAGGCCTGTACGGCCCACCTATCCGACGCTGACCGACGGAGCTGTTTGGTTACTGGAAGTACGATATGCATCAATAAAGAAATTGATGACCAAATTACAATAATCTTTGGCTGCGCTAGCGCTCGGCCTCGACGTACGGGTTCGGCGCCACCGTGGCGCTGATCTCCGTCTGCGTGTGCGATTCGACTTTGGGGTTCGGCGATGCACCGCCCGGTTCACCCCACACCAGCGTCACCTCGGTTCCAGGTTCGCTGTACTCCTCGTCGACGAGTGCCAGCGACAGGACGGCACGCTCGTTGTAGGTGTAGCCGAAGTACTTCGAGAGACCGACGGTCTCACCGCCTTTCAGGACCTCGTCGTAGTGGAAGACCGCCCAGTAGGGCATCGAGAGGTCGAAGTACTTGTACGTCTCTCCGTCTCGCAGTAACGACGCAAACAGGTCGATGACGTCGTCGTCGTCCCAGACGAGCGTTACTTTCCGGCGCTGCGACGCCTCTGCCATTTCCGCGAGCGCGTCTCTGCCGGGGAAGTCGCGGTCGAAATCGACGAATCGCTCGTATCCGAGTTCGATCGGATTCAGGTAGTACTCGGATACGTCGTCGGCGGCGAAACTCCCGCCGAGCGTGCTGCTCGCCTCGTAGCTGTCCCCGTCCAGCCACTCCCGATACTCCGCCATCTCGTCGCCGAAGATCGCGGGGAGCGGACGGGCGATCCAGCCTTTCTCAGAGCCCTGCGCCTTGTAGCTCTTCTCGCCGAGTTGGCGGAGGCCGTGGTCCTCGCCGGCGTCGAGGATCGCCTCCCGAACGGTCTCGCTCGCCTCCCACGGCCCCCAGATCTCGAAGCCGACGTCCGACGCCATCGAGTGTTTCAACGCGCGCACGTCGACGCCTGCGATCGTCACCTCGTCGAAATTGAAGAACGGAATCTCCGGGAGCGACCCCTCGACTGCGGCTCTCATCACGTCGAGCGCGTTCGGCCCCTGTAGCTGGTACCGGAAGGTTCTGTGCGGTTCGTCCTTGTCGTGATACCGCTCGTCTGCTGTCGCGACCGCGTCGTAATCGCCTGTTTCGAGGTTGTACTCGACCCAATTCGGCGCGATCGGCGTGCCGGTGAGCTTCAACCGCTCGTCGTCGAGGTAAAACAGGATCGCGTCGCCGATCAGGAAGCCGTCGGTGTTGCAGGCGACGAACTGTTTGGCCTGACCGGGCTCGAACCCCTCGAAGTCGTTGGCTCCGAGGTCGACGAAGACGGCCAGCGCGTCGGGCCCCTCGACGTAGAGGTCTTTCTGGTGGTGAGAGAGGTCCGACAGGCTGCACGTCTCTCGCCAACTCCGTTCCTCCTCGATCCAGTTCGTGTGCTCGCTGGGAACCGGATAGGGGTGTCGTCCCCGGTTTTCGCGGAGCAAGTCCATCGGACTACCTGCCGCGTCCAGCGCGTCTTCGAGGCTTGGATCAGTCATTTGCCCAACAAACATCTTCTCGGGTCGTCATCTTAAAAATTATCACCAATATGGGCAGTGGCAATAAATAAGGGACGCTAGATGGCACTCGGCGTCCCCCCACAGCCATCTGGCCGCTCTTCCACAGCCATCTGGTCGTTCCTCCCCAGTCACTTGGTCGAGCGGATGACGTGGAGCGTCTCCGGATCGAAGCCGACCGACAGGGTGTCGCCCGTCTCGACGTTCGTCAGCGACCGATCCAGTTGGAGTGTCAGTTCTTGGCCGTCAGCAAGCGTCCCCGTCGCCTGGATGTGCTCGCCCTGATAGAACAGGTTCGTCACTTCGACGGCGGCGTCGCCTTCACCGTTGCCGACGCGGATGTCGTCCGGACGAACGAGGACCGTCACGTCGCCGCTCGATCGGAGTCCGTCGGGCGCGTCGACGTCGCCGAATCCGAACGAGATCCGCCCGTCCGTGACCGTCGCATCCAGCAGATTCGCGGTGCCGATGAAGCCCGCGACGAACTCGTTTGCCGGCTCCTCGTAGATCTCGGCCGGCGTGCCGATCTGTTCGAGGTGGCCGTCGTTCATCACGGCAATCCGATCGCACATCGACATCGCCTGCTCTTGATCGTGCGTGACGTACAACGTCGTCACGCCGAGATCGTCGAGCAACTGGCCGAGCTCTTGCCGTAGGGTCTGTTTCAGCTTCGCGTCGAGCCCCGTCATCGGCTCGTCGAGCAGCAGAATCCGGGGCTCGATCGCGAGCGCGCGGGCGAGGCCGACGCGCTGCTGCTGGCCGCCCGAGAGTGTCTGGGGGTCGCGGTCGGCCAACTCCTCGATGTCGAGGAGTTCGAGCAGTTCACGCGCGCGCTCTCGGCGTTCGGCTTTGCCGACGCCGTGCATCTTCGGGCCGAACGTGACGTTCCCGAGCACGCTCATATTGTTGAACAGCGCATAGGACTGAAAGACCAAGCCGACGTTTCGATTCTCCGGCGGGACGGGCGTGACGTCCTCGTCGTCGTAGCGGATCGTCCCGTCGGTGGCGGTCTCGAAGCCGGCGACGAGCCGGAGCGCCGTCGTCTTGCCACAGCCGGACGGGCCGACGATTCCCATCACTTCGCCGTCGGCGATGTCGATCGAGACGTCGTCGATGGCGACTGTCGAATCGAAGCGTTTCGTGACGTTTTCGAGTGAGACTTTTGCCATTCGTTAGACCCTCCGAATCGTCCCTCTGTTACCGACGATCTGCAGCGAGATCGTGACCAGTGCGATGAGCAGGAAGAACACCGAGACGGCCGCGGCCGCGTTCAGGAACGAGGCGTTCGTGATGTTGTTGAACAGGAAGATCGCGAGCGGCGGCGTCCCGCGAGAGTAGACGATGTACGAGAAGTTGAACTCCGCGGCCGCGAGCGTCCAGGAGATGATCGAGCCGGCGATGATGCCCGTCCGGGCGTTCGGGACGATCACCGTGAGGAACGTGCGCGGCCACGACGCACCGAGAGAGCGGGCGCTCTCTTCGATCTGTTGGAGATCCATCGACTGAAAACTCGACTGCACCGCCATCACCATATACGGTGCTTTCAGTAGCGAGTAGCCGATAATCAGGGCGATGCCGGACGTCGAGAGGTCCGGGTACGTCCGGAGGAAGGCCACACCCAGGATGATCCCGGGCGCCAGCGGGAGAATCGCGAAGACGTTGACCCAGTCTCGCCCCCAGAAGTCGTAGCGTGCGACCGCGTACGCGATCGGCACGCCGACGATGAGGTTGATGATGACTCCACCGAGAGCGAGCCCGGTACTGTACGCCAGCGAGGACCCGACTGCGACGTCGGCACCGACGCCGGTACCGACGATGACGTCTTCCCAGTTCTGTATCGTGACGAAGCCGCTGGGGAAGACGCCGAACCAATCGGAGGCGAACGAACTGACGAACGTCATCACGACCGGGAACGCGAGGAAGACGAGCGTCAGCACCAACACGAGTTTGACGACTGGCCGGCCGAAGCGGGCAGAGAGGCTGCCCTGTTGGAATCGTTCGGTCATATGCTCACCTCCGCACTGGTGTACCGAAGTGCGAGCACCGTGAACCCGAACACGAAGACGAACCAGATCGTCGCCATCGCCGAGGCCTGCGCGATGTTGAAGCCCTGGGCGAGTTCACGGTCGATCTGGAGCGTCCAGACGAGCAGGCCCTTCAGGATCAGGACGGTTCCGAAGATGGCGAGTCCGGTCCGGAACACGAGGATGAACGCGCCGATCAACCCCGGTTTGATCTGCGGGAGCGTCACGTAGCGGAACGTCTGGAGGGGCGTCGCTCCCAACACGCGGGCCGCCTCCTCGGCGTCCGTGTTAATCTCCGAGTAGGTTCCACGGAGCAACAGAAGGGCGCGCGGGATCATCGAGTAGAGGTACGCGAAGAACAGCCCCAGCACGCCTGTCGAGATGGCGACGTCGATCCGCGATTGCCCCGACAGGAACGCGAGGAGGTTGGTGAACACGCCCGTGTTTCCGAACAGGATGATGATCATAAACGCCGCGACGATCCCGGGGAGGCTGTTCGGGAACGACAGGATCGTCAGGATCACCGACTTCGCGGGGAGCGCGTACTTTTCGAGCGCGTGCGCCACGGGGACGGCGATGCTGATCGACGCGACCGTCGTCGCGGCCGCGAACCACAGCGTGTTGAAGGCGATGTTCCGATAGTACGGATCGTTCACCATCGTCCGATAGTACTCGAGGGTGAAGCCCTCGGTCACGAGCCGACTTTCGGAGAAACTGATTCGAAACATCTCCGTCAGCGGGAAGACGCCGGAGAACACCAAGAGCACAGAGAACGGCAGACAGAGGGCGACGATGCGCCGTATCTCCCGCTGTCGCTCGGACGTCGGGGACACTACCGATCCGACGGCGGTCCGGACTGCACCCGTCGCCCGCGTGCCCATCGATACTTGATCGGCCGCCATCGCTTACAGGCTGGCTCCGCGCGTGATGTCCTGGATGATCGTCTCCTGGTTTTCGACCAGCGCCGACTGATCGACAGTGAACTGTGTCTTGTCGTATCGGCTCTGCGGCGGGAATTCGTCGGGCATATCCATCTCCGAGGCCCGAATCGGCCGCGCGTACGCCTTGAGGAACTTCCGCTGGCCTTCCAGCGAGAGCACGTAGTCCATGAATTTCTTCACCGCCTCTGGATTCGGTGCGTTCGCCAGCATCGCGTAGCCGTACAGCGCGTTGAACGCGCCGGCCTCCCCGTTCGGTCCTTCGAGGAGCGCGACGCCGACGTTCTCCTCGGCGATGTCTTCGACGTTGTACTTCAGGTCCAGCCCCGAGTAGTCGTAGCGGATGAACGAGCCGTACTCGCCGCTCGTGAACTGCGCCAGGAAGTTGTCGGTGAACTCCGCACCCCCTTCCTGTATCTCGTTGTAGTAGTCGATCACCGGTTGGACGTCGTCGAGGGACCCGCCGTAGGCGTTGTTGATCGAGAGGGCCGCTGCGAGCCCGACGGCCGCCTGCGGCGTCTGCAGCGCGAGGTCCTGCATAATGTCTGGGTGCTTCAGGTCCTCCCAGGTCTGCGGTTCGTCGAGTCCGCGCTCCTCGAAGAGGTCCTTCCGGTAGGTGAGTGCCGTCGTCACCTTCCGCGTCCCCGTACAGTGGCCGTTGTCGGTCTTCGCGCTGTCGGGGACTTTGTCCCAGTTCGCCGGCTTGTACGCCTGAGTCAATCCGTCCTGCATCGCCTGGATTGCGTAGGTGTACCCGCCGTTGAACGCCGAGTGCGTGGGGTTCTGCGCGTGCGAGCGGGCGTCCTGTAGTGCCTCACCCGATGACCGGTCGTCGTCGTTGAGTTGGACGCCGTACTGCTCTTTGAACGCCTGCATTACCTCCGGCCAGTTCATCCACCCCGACTGAACCGCGTACACGTACAGTTTCTCGTCGGTCGGGAAAGCATCCGAACAGACGGTCGTCTGGGAGTCGCCGTAGCCGACCTCGTAGGTCTCACCCGAGCAACTCCCGCTCCCCCCAGAGGTGCCGTCGCCTCCCGTATCCGTCTTCCCGCCGGTGTCGCCGTCCCCAGTACCGCTTCCACTGTCGCCGCCACTGAGGCACCCAGCGAGACTCCCGCCGAGGACTGCACCGCTCGATGCGAGGATCTTGCGTCGCGTCGCGGGGTCTTTCATTGAGAACATAGCTACCAGCAATAAATGTATTGACGAGAAATTGCAATAAATCTTTGGTGAATAAACATAATATATAGGTGTATGTTACTCGTCATCTCCGAAAATAGCGCTATTAATCGCTGAGACGCTCGTTTACTCGTCCAGTACACAATGTTACCGGACGCTCTTTTGGGGCAGTCGGCTGTCTCGAGGATTGCTCGCGTTGCCGTGCTCCGTCCACTGCTGTTCCAGTGTATGCATCTGAAACCGCCTTGGACTCTCTATCGCGTGAAATAGCCATTTCTAAATAGGTTATTTGTGGCTAGCCTATCGAAGATAAATATCACCGTGTGCCGTGGCACCTGACGACGGCGTCGACGACGTCGCCCCAGTTCTGGTACGCCGTCTCGGCTGCACTCGCGTCCCCGGACGGCGTGAACGCCCGCCCGGTCGGTTGACAGGGCGCGAGGTCGTCGAGCGAATCCCACACGCCTGTCGCGAGACCCGCCGCGAATCCCGCGCCCAACGCCGTCGTCTGCGTCACGTTCGATCGAACCAGTCGCCGATCGAGGAGATCCGCCTGCCACTGCGCGAACTCGTCGTCCTGGATTGCGCCGCCGTCGACGAGGAGGGGACGCTGTTCGATTCCAGTCGCGGCTTCGGCCGCTTCGAGGACTGCCCGCGTCCCGAACGCGATCGCCTCCACGGCCGCTCGCAGTACGTCGTCGGGGTCGGTTTCTCTGCGTAGCCCGAACACTCCCGCCCGGAGGTCCGGCACCCAGTGGGGTGCACCGAGACCGCCGAAGCCCGGAACGAGCTGCAGATCACCCGGCGACTCCGTGCTATCGAGTTCTGCGAGTCCGCCCGCGTCTTCGAGCAGCCCGATCGTCCGGAGCCACTCCAACACCGCGCCCGTGGCGAAGACCGGCCCTTCGAGCCCGTAGCGTGGTTCCGCACCCGCCCGCTGGAACCAGACCGTCGTCAGAAGGTTGCCGTCGGCCGCGACCGGATCGCTCCCGGTGTTCTGCAGGAAGAAATTCCCCGTTCCGTAGGTGACTTTGGCGTCGCCCTCGCCGCACGCGACTCGTCCGAGGAGCGCCGCTTGCTGGTCGCCCATCACGCCCGTCACAGGAACGGCAGCGTTGAGGATCCCGTTCGGATCGGTCGTGCCGAACCCCGACGGGTCGCTGGAAGCGTGTACCGCAGGCAACGCCGCTCGCGGCACGTCGAACAGGTCCAAGAGGTCGTCGTCCCACTGCAACTCGTGGATGTCGAACAGCATCGTCTGGGCCGCGTTGGTGACGTCCGTCGCGTGCGTGCCCGTGAGATTGTAGAGGAGCCACGAGTCGACGGTGCCGAGAAGCACCTCGCCGGCTTCCGCCCGTTCACGGAGGCCGCTCTGGTCGTCGCTGCCGCGGTGCAGACGGCTGCTGCCCTCTTCGTGGTGGTCGCCTTCGTCGCCGCACCGACCGCGACCGTGATCGAGGAGCCATTTAGCGTTGGGCGCGGCGAAGTACGGGTCCGGTTCGAGCCCGGTTCGCTCGCGGATCAACCGTCGCTCCTCGTCAGTCAGTTCCGTGATCTGCTCGGTCGTCCGCCGGTCGCGCCAACTGATCGCGTTCGTGACCGGCGTTCCGGACTCCGCCTCCCACAGCAGCACCGTCTGGCGCTGACTCGACACGCCGAGCGCACGCAGCGCACTCGCCGAGTCGACATCGGCCTGCACCAGTCCGCGCCGGATCGCGTCGGTCGCACAGCCCCACAGTTTGAGGGGGTCGTACTCGACGCGGTCGCCCTCGCGTGTCGTCGGACGATGACTGGTGAACGCCTCCGAGGTCGGATCGCCGCGTTCGTCGAAGACGACGAATCTGGTTCCGCTCGTCCCCTGATCCAGCGCGCCGATGTAGGTCGTGCTCATCCGCCTTGCAGTGCGGTAAGCAGTCGGGGGGCGAAGTTCAGCGCGACGCCGCTCGGTCGTCGCCCGGCCACCTGGGCGCCGACGGAGACTTCCCGCCGTTCCAGAACGCCGAACTGCGCGAGTTCGTACAGTAGTCGTTTGACCGTCCCGTGAGTTAGGTCGGTCCGCTCGGCGATCTGCTCGGCCGCGGTCTCGATCCGCGCCTCGCCGTCGAGTGAGAGTTCCAGTAGCTGGTCGAGAACCAGTCGTTCGTTGTCCGAGAGTGCCAGCACTTGCCCGATCGGGACGCCGTCTCTCGGTACGGCCGCTCTCCCGGCGTCGATGTCCTCGTCGCGGAGCCGCGTTGCCCCGTCGGTTTCCGCGTTGCTCGCGGCGAGGAACAGGGCCGCGAGCGCGTTGTGAGCGTCGCCGTCGGCCCAGTCTGCAAGTCGCTGTGCGTGGACGTGATCGAGTGTCTGTGAGAGCCCTCGCGACCCGCGGACCGTCAGGATGTCGACGAGTTCGTACGTGTACGCGGGCACGTGGATCTGCTGTTCCGGCATCGGGAGCGACAGTTTCTCGGGCGGCGTCCGCCCGACACCGATCCACGCGAGGTCTTCGAACGGCTCGAAGAACGTATAGAGGTCCGCCAGATCGACTGTCGTCTGTTCTCCGAGGTGATCGACGGCGACCAGTACGGTTTCGCTCGCGGCCGTGACAGTCTCGATCCGCTCGCGCAGCGCATCGGTGCTCACCCCGCGTCTCGGGACCGACTCTACGAGGAGACTGTCGAGCAGCTCCCGATAGAGTCGGAAGCGGCTCGCGGCCCGCCGTGCGTCGAGATAGACGACACGGACGTCGTCGCGGTCGCTTCCGCTCCGGGTGGCAGTGTAGAACGGGTCGTGGGCACTCATCTCCGTATCGAGCACCGATACGAGCGCGGTCACGATGGCCGACTTTCCGGAGCCCTGTGGTCCCCAGACGTAGGTGTTCGGCGGCACGGCGTGATCGAAAAGTGGGTCGATCGCGTCCAGTAAGGCCTCGAAGAGGGTTTCTCGGCCGACCGGCTCGGAGAGATGCATCGCGGGGTTCAGCGAGTCGCGATCGACGATAAGCTCGTTGTTGCTGCTCCGGTTTCGGCGGCGTTCGATGCGTTCTGTGAGATCCATAGGACTCCCTGACGCTATGCAGTATACACGGGAGTGTGGGTAAAACACTTTTTCCCGGTTGCAGGGCGGTTTCTCCGGATTTAGTCCCACTCTGTCGCGTTCGCTCGAACGCGTGCGAACGCCTCAGTCACCCACTCGACGAACCCGGCTTCTGCACTGTCCGCACTCGCAACGAGGTTTCCGTGCTCGTCGTAGGCACCCAGATAGGCGTGTCCGTCGACGAGGAGGAGTCCGAACTCCAGCGGCTCCTGTGACACGTACAGCGTGAATCCGTCCAGGCCTTTCGCCCGCTCGAGCGACTCCGGATACTCCGTAGCGGAGGTCTGCAGCACGTCCTTATCGACGATTAGTTCCACCTGGGTCTCCGGTCCGATGACGCTGCCAGCAGCCTCGTTGAAAACGCGGCTCACGATCGGTGTAACCCCACGGAACTGCTCTACGGGTTCGTCTCCCACGATGGCGAGAAACCGGTCGATAGGTGCGTGCGGATTCTCCGCTGTCGACTGGGCGTACGTCGTCCCCGATAGCGTCTCACACTCTATCTCCTCGGCGGTCCCACGCAGATTCGAGAGGAGATGCTCGAAGCGGTTGGCGACGTCCATACACTCCTCGAACTCGTCGTAACTTCTCGCGACGAGTACCCCCGCACGCGTGAGACGATATCCGTCGCTCGTGGATACCTTCTCGGCCCACCCGCGTTCGACGAACGCCGTGACCGCACGCTGGGCGGTCTCGCGGGCACACGAGCATTCCGCAGCCAGTTCGCTCGGGCGGTGCTCGCCCGAACGAAGCGCTCGTAGCACGGCTATCCGGATCTCGGATCCGGTCAAAAACGCGACATCCTCGCGCGCGGTCATTCGATCAAAACGTTATACTGCGGTTGTCATTACGCTGTCGCTCCTCGTCGGCTCCCACTCGTCGGCGGCCGCCGCGTTGCGTTCCGGTTCGGGCCTGTTATCCGAGCAGGCCCAGATCGTCGATGCGCTTGACGATCTCTTCGACGGCGGTCTTCGCGTCGTCGGTCCGCTTCCCGCCGGTGATGACGATTTTTCCGGACCCGAAGAGCAGGATGACGACTTCGGGTTCGTCCATCCGGTAGACGAGACCGGGGAACTGCTCGGGCTCGTACTCGACGTCTTCGAGGCCCAGACCGATCGCGAGCGCGTTTAGGTTCAGGTTGTGACCGAGGTCGGCGCTGGAGACGATGTTCTGGACGGTGATCTCGGGGTCCTCGTCGACCGGGATGCTGAGGCCACGGAGCTTCTCGAAGATAATTCCGAGCGCCTCGTGGACGTCGTCGATGCTCTTTGCGCCCGTACAGACGATCTTCCCCGAACGGAAGATCAGGGCCGCTGCCTTCGGCTCCTGCGTTCGGTAGACGAGCCCGGGGAAGTTGTCCGGGTTGAAGTCGGCTCCGGGGAGGTCCTCGGCGAGAGCTTCGAGATCGAGCTCTTGGCCGATACCGGTCGATGCGACAACGTTCTGAATCTCGATGGAATCTGCCGGCGCACTCATACTCTGTCGGATTATCTCTGCCCTCCCTTATAAAGGCCCCCGTTATAAAGAGGGGTCGGTTCGCTCGTCTCCGGCTATCCGGAAGTCGGTCGTTGCCAATTACTTGTTTCACGTGCGCTCGCGCGTGACCAGTCGTCGATCCCGTCAAAACACCAAGTGGTCGAACGTCCACTCTACTGGTACTCTATCAGAACGTTGTTAGACGAACACACATATCTAACACCATTTTTCGAAAATCGTTCGGAATCAACGGGGTTAAGTACAACCCACGCATCAGACAGTAATGCGAAGAACACTACGCGACTGCGGGCGGTTGAAATCCGTCCGCGCTCGCATTCCGACGTCCGTGGCGATCGACGCCGCGGGGCGAAACGGATTCAATGGGTTTATACCCATCCGACGTTTCGCTTGAGTCGGACACGGAATGAGGATTCCACCCCTGCGGTCCGCCGTACAGATGGAATCTGATGTTAGCCTTGATGGTTCGGTGACACCTGTCTGGTGTCCACTGAACCACGAACGGACCACGCAATGATATATGGTGATCTCCCTCTCTCCGAGAGGGAAATCCCGCCACACCCCTCCCCCACTACGGGGGAGACCCATTCCGGTTGATCCTGCCGGAGGCCATTGCTATCGGAGTCCGATTTAGCCATGCTAGTCGTGCGAGTTCACACTCGCGGCAAATAGCTCAGTAACACGTGGCCAAACTACCCTACAGAGACGCATAACCTCGGGAAACTGAGGCTAATTCGTCATACCCCTCTCACGCTGGAATGCCAAGAGGCACAAACGCTCCCGCGCTGTAGGATGTGGCTGCGGCCGATTAGGTAGACGGTGGGGTAACGGCCCACCGTGCCCATAATCGGTACGGGTTGTGAGAGCAAGAGCCCGGAGACGGAATCTGAGACAAGATTCCGGGCCCTACGGGGCGCAGCAGGCGCGAAACCTTTACACTGCACGCACGTGCGATAAGGGGACTCCGAGTGCGAGGGCATATCGTCCTCGCTTTTGTGTACCGTAGGGCGGTACACGAACAAGAGCTGGGCAAGACCGGTGCCAGCCGCCGCGGTAATACCGGCAGCTCAAGTGATGGCCGATCTTATTGGGCCTAAAGCGTCCGTAGCTGGCCTCGAAAGTCCGTCGGGAAATCCACACGCCCAACGTGTGGGCGTCCGGCGGAAACTCCGAGGCTTGGGACCGGAAGGCTCGAGGGGTACGTCCGGGGTAGGAGTGAAATCCCGTAATCCCGGACGGACCACCGATGGCGAAAGCACCTCGAGAAAACGGATCCGACAGTGAGGGACGAAAGCTAGGGTCTCGAACCGGATTAGATACCCGGGTAGTCCTAGCCGTAAACGATGTTCGCTAGGTGTGACACAGGCTACGCGCCTGTGTTGTGCCGTAGGGAAGCCGAGAAGCGAACCGCCTGGGAAGTACGTCTGCAAGGATGAAACTTAAAGGAATTGGCGGGGGAGCACTACAACCGGAGGAGCCTGCGGTTTAATTGGACTCAACGCCGGACATCTCACCAGCTCCGACTACAGTGATGACGGTCAGGTTGATGACCTCGCCACGACGCTGTAGAGAGGAGGTGCATGGCCGCCGTCAGCTCGTACCGTGAGGCGTCCTGTTAAGTCAGGCAACGAGCGAGACCCGCACTCCTAATTGCCAGCAGCAGTTCCGACTGGCTGGGTACATTAGGAGGACTGCCAGTGCCAAACTGGAGGAAGGAACGGGCAACGGTAGGTCAGTATGCCCCGAATGAGCTGGGCTACACGCGGGCTACAATGGCCAAGACAATGGGTTGCAACCTCGAAAGAGGGCGCTAATCTCCGAAACTTGGTCGTAGTTCGGACTGAGGGCTGAAACTCGCCCTCACGAAGCTGGATTCGGTAGTAGTCGCCTTTCACAAGAGGGCGGCGAATACGTCCCTGCTCCTTGCACACACCGCCCGTCAAAGCACCCGAGTGAGGTCCGGATGAGGCTGTGTCACCACAGTCGAATCTGGGCTTCGCAAGGGGGCTTAAGTCGTAACAAGGTAGCCGTAGGGGAATCTGCGGCTGGATCACCTCCTACAGACCGAGACCACCCCGACGGGGTGGCTCAACTTTCACTCATCGCCTGGCCCCGATCGTGGCTCACGCCCACCAGACAGGCACCTTAGAACCATCAAGGCTAACTGGGCCCGTAGCTCAGCGGTAGAGCACCTCCTTTGCAAGGAGGACGCCCTGGGTTCAAATCCCAGCGGGTCCATCCCCCACTCCACTCGACACAGAACGTGCTCCTTAAGTGTGGGCACACACTCGACTGGAGTGGACACGAACTGATGCACCATCCCGTGAAAGCGCGGATGGGAAGGGTTCGACGAACGCTCCGGCCGCCACCGGACGTTCAATGACGACCATTGTACGCACGCAATCCAGACGCCCACTGAACCCGTTCAACCGAACGGATCACACGTGGACGTCTCAGATCACCAAACAGCAAGAGCAACTTAACTTGCAACTGCAACAGCAACCACTGTACACAACAGACCAGTAACACACGACACTCAAACTGGCTACTGTACTGGCTGGTGAATGGCTCGGCTCGAGAGCCGACGACGGACGTGCCAAGCTGCGAAAAGCCCGAGGGAGTCGCACGGAGACTAAGAACTCGGGATCTCCGAATGGGAATCCCCACCGCAATTGCTTCGCGCAATGGGGAACGCTCCGAATTGAAACATCTCAGTAGGAGCAGGAACAAAAAACAATAGTGATGTCGTCAGTAACCGCGAGTGACCGCGACACAGTCCAAACCGAATCCGGAAGGAAATGTGGTGTTCGGACTAGCCATAACGGAACACAATCTCACGAGAAATCTCCTGGAACGGAGTACGATACAGGGTGACAGTCCCGTATCGCGAGAGCGTGTTCCCGGGCTACCTCCAGAGTAGCGAGGATTGGATATTCCTCGTGAATCTCGCAGGCATCAACTGCGAAGACTAAACACTCCTCGAGACCGATAGCGAACAAGTAGCGTGAGCGAACGCTGAAAAGCACCCCGAACAGGGCGGTGCAATAGGGCCTGAACTCAGTCAGTGATAGAACGACGGGGCATACAAGGTCCCAAGAAAAACGAGCGTGGGGCGACCCACCAGTAGGACTCTTGGGAAGCCGATGTCGCGTCGTGCGTTTTGAAAAACGACCCAGGGAGTGCATTTGTATGGCAAGCCTAACCGGAGTATCCGGGCAGGCACAGGGAAACCGATACGGCCGCAGTCCATCCGGACCAGGGCCACCGTGTTCAAGCGCGGGGAGTCATACTGATGCGACCCGAAACCGAGTGATCTACGCGCGAGCAAGGTGAAGCGTGGCGAAAGCTGCGTGGAAGCCTGCAAGGGTTGGTGTCCTACAATACCCTCCCGTGACTCGTGCGTAGGGGTGAAAGGCCCATCGAACTCGGCAACAGCTGGTTCCAGCCGAAACATGTCGAAGCATGACCTCAACCGAGGTAGTCTGCGAGGTAGAGCGACCGATTGGAAGTCCCGCCTCCGAGAGGAGTCGGCCTTCCTGTCGAACTCCAAACTTGCAGACGCCGTAGACGTTGGGAATCCGGACTGCGGGGTAAGCCTGTGGTCCGTGAGGGAGACAACCCAGAGCCGGGTTAAGGTCCCCAAGTGTGGATTAAGTGCAACCGAAGGTGGTCTCGAGCCCTAAACAGCCGGGAGGTGAGCTTAGAAGCAGCTACCCTCTAAGAAAAGCGTAACAGCTTACCGGCCGAGGTTCGAGGCGCCCAAAATGATCGGGGCTCAAATCCACCACCGAGACCTGGCAGCGTCCATCACAGGACGATCTAGTAGGCTTGGCGCACTGATCGGGCGGAAGCTCGGGCGAGAGCTCGCGTGGACCGATTAGTGACGAAAATCCTGGTCACAGTAGCAGCGAGAGTCGGGTGCGAACCCCGACGGCCTTACGAGTAAGGGTTCCTCGGCACTGCCACTCAGCCGAGGGTTAGCCGGTCCTAAGTCCCACCGTAACTCGACTGGGACAACCAGGGAAACTGGTTAATATTCCAGTGCCACCGTGCACTCAGCCGACGCTTTTGGAAACAGCGAGCGAGGCCTTCGCCTCGTCGAATCGTGGAAGATCGTGGACGCCGTAATGGCACGAAGCGATCGAATCACGAGACAGCGCAAGTCGCTGGTACCGAGAGCCCGTGAAAAGGCGCACGGCGACCGTACCGAGATCCGACACAGGTACTCAGGCAGAGAAAGCCAAGGCCTGTCGGGAACAACCGGCGTTAGGGAATTCGGCAAGTTAGTCCCGTACCTTCGGAAGAAGGGATGCCTGCTTTTTACCGAGCAGGTCGCAGTGACTCGGACGCTCCGACTGTCTAGTAACAACATAGGTGACCGCAAATCCGCAAGGACTCGTACGGTCACTGAATCCTGCCCAGTGCGGGTATCTGAACACCTCGTACAAGAGGACGAAGGACCCGTCAACGGCGGGGGTAACTATGACCCTCTTAAGGTAGCGTAGTACCTTGCCGCTTCAGTAGCGGCTTGCATGAATGGATCAACGAGAGCGTCACTGTCCCAACGCTGGGCCCGGTGAACTGTACGTTCCAGTGCGGAGTCTGGAGACCCCCAAGGGGAAGCGAAGACCCTATAGAGCTTTACTGCAGGCTGTCGCTGAGACGTGGTCGCTGATGTGCAGCATAGGTAGGAGTCATTACAGAGGTACCCGCGCTAGCGGGCCACCCAGACACAAGTGAAATACTACCCGTTAGTGACTGCGACTCTCACTCCTGGCGGAGGACACCGGTAGCCGGGCAGTTTGACTGGGGCGGTACGCGCTCGAAAAGATATCGAGCGCGCCCAAAGATTTCCTCATCCGGGTCGGAAACCCGGAGAAGAGCGCAAGAGCAAACGGAAGTCTGACAGTGTCATTCCCAACGAGTGACGCTGACGCGAAAGCGTGGTCTAGCGAACCAACGAGGCTCCTGGATGGGGCCCGTTGATGACAGAAAAGCTACCTTAGGGATAACAGAGTCGTCACCCGCAAGAGCACATATCGACCGGGTGGCTTGCTACCTCGATGTCGGTTCCCTCCATCCTGCCTGTGCAGAAGCAGGCAAGGGTGAGGTTGTTCGCCTATTAAAGGAGGTCGTGAGCTGGGTTTAGACCGTCGTGAGACAGGTCGGCTGCTATCTATTGGGGGTGTATTGGTACTTGAGAGGAACGTTCGTATAGTACGAGAGGAACTACGAATGGGTGCCGCTGGTGTATCGGTTGTCCGAAAGGGCAGATGCCGAGCAGCCACGCACCGCAGGGTAAGAGCTGAACGCATCTAAGCTCGAAACCTACCTCAAAAAGAAGTACCACCGAGGACACTCGTAGAAGACGAGTTCGATAGACTCGGGGTGTACGCACCGAGGCAACGAGGTGTGAGCCCGCGAGCACTAACAGTCCAAAGCCACACTCATACACGAGCATAGTGTCACGTGACTACCCAATCCGTGTCACAGTGGATGCCGTGATGGGGATCGAGACTACCACTACCACAAGGTGACCCACGGTCGAACGGGTTCAGGCGGAAGCTGGATTGCGTGCGTAACAATGGTCGAATGTACGCATCAGATATTCGACTGGCACACCGACACTGGCGCGGACTCACGATACGAGTCCAGATGGTTCGAATCCATCAGTCGGCATTAAGGCGGCCAGAGCGGCAGGGCGACACCCGTACCCATCCCGAACACGGAAGTTAAGCCTGCCAGCGTGCGAGGTAGTACTGGAGTGAGCGATCCTCTGGGAACACTGGCTCGCCGCCTCCACTCATACTTTCAGAGCCCACGAGCGCGTGCTCGTGGGCTCTCTTCATTTCGAAGCAATCGTCTCGAGCGTCGTCTCCGTAATTCATCGGCAAAACACGCTCGCACATCCGTCCTCACAAACTGTTAATTCGGTTAAATCGGGCTAAATCGGGTGGAAGACGGCCTGAGCGAGTTCCCGCTTTATCCAAGAGGGGTCACAAGGGGCGAGTGCAATGACCCGCAGCAAATCACTCACGATCGCCGTGGTCGTCGCCCTCGTTGGGATGGCCGCAATCCCGATGGCCGCGAGCGCGGCGACGGGACTCTCGGTCGACGTCGATCAGCGTCCCGAGACGGGCGGCGCGGTCGTGACAGTAACAGAGAACGACACCGCCGTCGAGAACGCGACGGTCGAAGTGACCTCGAGTACACCGTACGCCGGAAACGGGACGTACGAAACGGACGCGAACGGAACAGTCGTCCTGCCGAATCCGAACGAGACGGTCTCGGTCCAGATCGACGCGAGCGCCAACGGGACGAACGCGAGTAGCGACGTCGAACTCGTCCCGCTCGCCGACTCGCTCGACGTGACCGCGACGCAGGCCGCCGACGGCACTGCGACAGTGACCGTCACGCAGTACGGCGACGCGATCGAGAACGCAACAGTCAACGTCTCGTCCGAGGCGGCGTACGACGGAAACGGCACGTACACGACGGACGCCGATGGGGCCGTCACGCTCCCGAATCCGAACGAGACGGTCTCAGTCCAGATAGACGCCCGCACGAACGGCGTAACGGCTGCGACGGAGACCGAACTCACGCCGGTCGAGGAGTCCTTAGACGTCACGATCGAGCAGGCGTCTGACGGCGCGGCGACCGTGACCGTCACGCAGTACGACGATCCCGTCGCAAACGCGACCGTGGACGTCGACGCCGAGCGCAACTACTCGGGGACGGGCACGTACACGACTGACGCGAACGGGACCGTGGTGCTTGACCAGCCCGAAGACACGCAGAACGTGACCGTCACTGCGACGGCGGACAATCTGAGTGCCGAAGCGACCACTGAACTCACCGGCTACGCGCAACTGGAAGTCGCCGCCGAGCAGAACGACGACGGCGTCCTCGTGACCGTCACGGACGGTGACGACGCCGTCTCGAACGCAACTGTCGCGATCGAGGCAGACGGCGATTACTCGGGGACCGGCACGTACACGACCGACGACGCCGGCGAGGTCGCCCTCCCGCTCCCGCAGGAGAACGTCACGATCACCGTGACTGCCAGCGCCGATAACGAGACGGCCACGACGACGACTCAACTAACGGTCGAATTCGTCGAGCAGGGTCCGTTCGGCCAGGCAGTCGCCCAGTTCGTCGGCGCGCTCCAGTCGGCCGGCTTCGACGGCCCGCCGGGGCAGGCCATCTCCGACTTCGTGACGCAGAACAACCCGGGCAACGCTGACGACGCACCCGGGAACAGCGGCGAAGCACCGGGGAACAGTGATGACGACGCAGACGACGAAAACGAAACCGCAGATGACGAAGGCGACGACGACGCCCCGGGTCGCTCTGGTGACGCCCAGAGCAATTCGGAGGCGCGGGGGAACAACGCAGAGGACGGGCCAGGCCGTTCCGACGAGGCTCCCGGTCAGTCTGGGGACGCCCCCGGTCGGTCTGAGGACGACGACGAGAACGAGACCGACGACGAGAACGAATCGGCCCCACGCGGTAACCCCGGAAACGGTAACGCAGCGGACGACCGCGACGAGGCTGACGACGACGCCGAGGAAGACGATAGCGACGGGGCTAACGAAACCGACGACGACACCGAGGCGGATAACGCCGAAGAAGCCGACGACGACGGAGAAGAAGACGACAGCGACGATAGCGATGACGACGCTGAAGACGACGACGGAGAAGAAGACGACAGCGCACCCGGCAACTCCGGAAACGCTCCCGGTCGGAACTGACGGGTCGTTCTGAACTCTGTCGGCACGCTCTTTTTCTGAGGCGGATCGCAAAAACAGCGATAGCTGTGTACCGGAGACGGCGATTGCGGCACGTCTTCACGCAGTCGATCGTCCGACAGGATGCGATCAGGTCTGTGATCAGTTGCAGACGCTCTCGCACCGCCAGTTGCAGAACGCTCCTCTCGCTGCACTCAGTTCGTCAGTCGTCGAGGACCGGACCACCGCGTCAAAAACGATCTGTCGGTTGTGTCGTGCGGTACCGTGCCAGTGCCCGTCTGGAGACGCCCGAACGCGCTGCAACGACTTCGATGTCGACGTCGAATCGTCGGGCGGCGGCAGCAGCGCCGATGCGGACGAACTCCGCGTGTGTCGCGTCGGTACCGGGTGACCACGCGCCGACGTCGATTCCGTCCGCGCGCGTGGCTTCGAGGGCACGGATGGCGACGGTGCTCACCAAGGCTGCATCGAGCGGATTCTCGTACTGCGACGTATCCCCGCGCGGTTTCGTCTCGTCTGGTGAGTCGCCGTCGCCGCCGCCGTCGGTCTCGTCGCGCCCGTGGGCGCGTTCGAGGACACCGGCGAGCGCGAAATACCGGCGGGCATCCGCCTCGTCGACGAGCGCGCGTTCGAGCGCGGCATCGACGACAGCGTCGAGTGCGTCGCTCACGTCTCGACGACGGACTCCCGGAACGCGGCGTCGACGACGGTTCCGTCGGGGCGAAGCGTCACGCGCCCGAGCGTGACCGTCTCGCCCGTCTCGGCGTCCGCCGCGAGTCGGCGCAGCGTCGCCTCCCGGTCGAGTCGCTCCCAGACGGCCTTCTCGACGAGTCGCTGGAACTCCTCGGGGTCCGTCCAGCCCGAATCGATGTCCGACGGCACGTGGACGACGAACTGAAACTCCGCCTCCGTGACGTGGATCCCGACGCCGAAGGTGTCGCCGTCGTCCTCCGTCTCGCTCATACCACGTGTCGGGGCGCGCGAGTCAAATACTCCCCGGTGAACGCTGTCGGAGTGGATGTGCAAACCGCAACTGAGACGTGTCATCACACCCCGCTGACAGCGACGGATAGGACGGCTTTTGACCGACGAGACACTGCCGAAATCCAATGAGCTACAAGATCGGACTCGTCGGCAAACCGTCCGTCGGCAAGTCCTCTTTTTTCAATGCGGCGACGATGAACGACGTTCCGGAGGGCGCCTATCCCTTCACGACGATCGACCCTTCGGTCGGCGAGGCGTACGTTCGCGTCGAGTGCGCCGCCCCCGAATTCGACGAGAGCTGCACTCCCTCGGTCGGTTTCTGTGAGGAGGGGACGCGGTTCGTCCCGGTAAAGCTCGTCGACGTCGCGGGGCTCATCCCCGGCGCTCACGAGGGGAAGGGCCTCGGAAATCAGTTCCTGACTGACCTGAACGAGGCGGACGTGCTCGTGCACGTCGTCGACTTCTCCGGTGAGACCGACCTCGAAGGCGAGCCGACCGAGGGCCACGACCCGCGAGACGACATCGACTTCCTCGAAAACGAGCTCGATATGTGGTATCTCGACATCCTAGAGAAGGGGCTCGAACGGTACCGCTCGGGATATCACGGCGAGGAGAAGAACGTCGAAGAGGACCTCGCAGAGCAGATGTCGGCGTTCAAGACGAACAAAGACGAGATCAAACAGGTCCTGTTGGCGACAGATGCGGGTCTCGATCCCGACGAGTGGGACGAGGCGACGAAAGAGCGGGTCGCCCGCGAGATCCGCAAGCGGACGAAGCCGATCGTCATCGCGGCGAACAAGATGGACAAGCCCGCCGCACAGGAACATTTCGACGACGTGACCGCCGACCCCGACTACGACCACCTCACGTTCGTTCCCACGAGCGCGCACGCGGAGAAGGCGCTCAAGCAGGCCGAAGAGGCGGGCGTGGTCGACTATCAGCCCGGGGCCTCGAGTTTCGAGACCGTCGGCGACCCCTCCGAGGAGCAGGCGGCCGGCCTCGAACAGATCCGCGAGTACGTCGAGGCGTTCGGCGGCACGGGCGTCCAGGACGTCCTCGAATCGGCGCTGTTCGACGTGATGGGCGCGATCGCGATCTTCCCCGGCAGCGCGAACGGCCGTGCCGACTCACAGGGCGTCTTCCGGGATTGCTTCATCCTCCCCGAAGATTCGACGACCGAGGACTTCGCGTACCACCTCCACTCGGACATCGGTGACGGCCTCCTGCACGGGATCGACTGCCGATCGAACCGGCAGGTCGGCTCCGATCACGAACTCGAACACCGCGACGTGGTCGAAATCGTCACGACGAACTAGCCGCTGTCTGCGGGGTTCGGCGCTCCCGATCAGCGTCGCCCACTGACGAACGCTGTCCTGGCGTGTTGTTTTGCGCGACACAGACGCCACGCGCGGCTACATCCTCCCAACACTCAACCGATCCCGGAGCGAAATCGCCGACGATGCCGTCGCCAACCGAACAGCCGCTCAGTTCGTTCCTCGACGAGGTCGCGTCCGAGCGAGTCGCACCCGCCGGTGGCACTGCGATCGCGGCGACCGGAGCGATGGGTGCTGCACTCTGTGAGATGGTCTGTGTACACACGCTCGCTGCTCGCGACGCCGACGCGGACACGTCGTCGCTGCCCGCACTCCGTTCGGACCTCGAACGGCAGCGCCGCTCGCTGCTCGCACTCGCCGCGCAGGACGCTGCGGTGGTCGACGAACTGTTCGGCGGGGACGGCGAGGGACCGTCCGAACGCCTCTCGAAGCGTGCCGTGGGGATCCCGCTTGCCGTCGCGGAGTCCTGCTTGCGCGTCCTGGAAGTCGCAGAGCGGGTGACCGAACTGGGAAGCGGTGGCGTCGTCGCCGACGCTCGGATCGGCGCGTCGCTCGCTGCTGCGGCGCTCCAAGCAGCGCTGTGGATGGTCCGCGGCAACCTCGACGCACTCTCGGCTCCGTCGTTCGCAGCCGACATCGCGGACCGCGCCGACGCAATCGAACGCGCCGCGGCGGACGTCGCAGACCCGTTCGACACGTAGCGCGACTGATGGGCGAGGACACGCGCACAACTAAGAGGATCGGGTCCGGAATGTCCACCTATGGCCGCTCCGACTCGGGTCCTTCACGTGGACGACGACCCGCAGTTTGCCGACCTCACTGCGACCTTTCTCGAACGTCAGAACTCCTCTCTCGCTGTTCTGACAGAGTCGACTGCGGCGGCCGCACTTTAGCGACTCCGCGCAGACGACGTCGATTGTATCGTCTCCGATCACGACCTCGCGGACACGACCGGCATCGACTTTCTCGAATCCGTTCGGGAGGAGCATCCCGACTTACCGTTCATTCTTTTCACCGGCAAGGGGTCCGAGGAAGTGGCGAGTCGGGCGATCTCGGCTGGCGTCACCGACTACTTGCAGAAAGAGGTCGGGACCGATCAGTACGCCATCCTCGCGAATCGGATCGAGAACGCCGTCGAGCGGTCCCGATCGGTGCGGGCGGCGAGGCGCCGCAAGCGACGGCTCGAAACCCTCGTCAGCAACCTTCCGGGGATCGTCTACCGAACGCGAAACGAACCCGGGTGGCCGATGGAGTCCGTCGACGGCGAGTGCGAGTCACTCGTCGGGTACGCCGCCGAGGAACTCGAATCCGGAGATGTAGCGTGGGGCGAAGACGTGCTCCACCCCGCAGACCGAGAGGAGACTTGGGCCGTCGTTCAGCGAGCGATCGAGCGCGAGGAACCGTTCGAGTGCACCTATCGCGTCGTCACCGCAGACGGGACCGTCAAATGGGTATGGGAGCGGGGACGCGTCGTCGATGTCGGCAAGGAACAGTCGACGGATTCTGACGAAGACGATTCGACGACATCCCGCGTTCTCGAAGGGTTCATCACTGACGTTACCGAGTCACAAGCACGCGAGCAGGAGCTAGAACGCAACGAGCGCCGATTCGAGGCAGTGTTCAACGATCCGAATCTCCTCGTCGGGCTTCTCGATCCCGATGGGACCGTCCTGGACGTCAATCAGACGGCACTGCAGTACGTCGACTTGACCCGAAGCGAGAGTATCGGCGAGGCGCTCGAATCGACACCGTGGTGGGCCGACGGACTGCAGGACGACGTCGAACGCTGGGTCGATGCGGCCGCCGCCGGGGAGTACGTCGAATACGAGGCCACGCATCCGACGGGCGACGGAGAGCCGATCGCCGTCGAAGGCGTGTTCCGCCCCGTTAGAGACGAGGCGGGGGCCGTGACCGCGCTCGTCGTCTCCGCCCGGGACGTCACCGAGCGGCGGAAACGCGAACGCGAACTGCAACGGCAGAACGACCGGCTCGGCGAGTTCGCGGGGTTCGTCTCACACGACTTTCAGAGCCCGCTCTCGACGGCCCGTGGGCGACTGGAACTGGCGCTCGAAACCGGCGATCTCGACCACGTCGAGACGGCTCTCGACGCCGTCAACGTATCGACGAACTCCGAACGGACCTCGCGAGCACGCTCCGAAGCGGCGAGATAATCGCCGAACGGGAGCGTATCGCCGTCGGCGACGTCATCGAACGGGTGTGGGCGACGGCCGACCCGGGATCGGAGGCGTCGTTCTCCGTCGCTGGATCGACGCACATCGAAGCCGACCCGGACGCGTTTCACCGACTGATCGAGAACCTCGTCCGCAACTCCGTCGAACACGGCGGCCCGAATGCCGAGGTCCGCGTCGGACGCCTCGACGGTGAGGACGGATTCTACTACGAGGACGACGGACCGGGGCTCGACCCGACAGTCCGCGAGAAGATCTTCCTCCCCGGATTCTCGACGAAAGCGTCCCGAGACGGCACCGGAATGGGGATGGCGAGCGTCCGACAGATCGTCCTGGCTCACGGCTGGGAGATCGACGTCGGCGACGCCGAGACGCTCGACGGGGCCCGATTCGAGATCCGAACTCCGTGAGGAGACCGTCGGGATCCCCAATCAATCTCCGCGAGAGCCCCGGCAGTCGTCACCTCGTTTAATTTTCAGGCCCCGTCGTCGACGAACCGGAGCCGATAGTCGTAGTAGACGTCGTCGTACCGCAGGATCTGTCGTCCCGAATTGTCGACGCCGGCGTCTTTGCTGATGTTTCCATCCAGATAGGCCCGTTTGTGCATCGCGCGCAGTACGTTCCGATACGCATCCGAGTAGGGGTGCGATTCGCCATATTCGCCCTGTCGTGCGGTTTCGAGTACGTCGCGTGCGGCAGCCGACAGATCGTCTCGGGCGAATCGGGCGTCGACGAATCTGGCGCGCAGGATCGCTTCCATCTCCTCTGGTGACTCGGCGACCGGTTCGACGGTCGCCCGATAGACGGGCTCGTAGAACTGCTCGCGAGAGACGTCGATCCGGTACCGGCGATCCCGATAGCGGACGTGTGTCGGTGCGTCCGACCCCAACAGCGCGCTTGCTCTGCGCTGGTCGTCGTCGCGGTAGACGTAGCCGCCGCGCTGGAGTAGTCCCCACGGAGCCCCGCCGGCATTCCCCCGGGCCCGTGCACCCATCTGTGCGACACGGACCGCTTTGGCGTCGACGTCGGGTAGCTCGGACGCCGTCACCGTCGAATCGGCGTCGGTCTCGCTCTGTGTCTCCGTTTCGCCACTGGCTTCCGAGAGTCGGAGCACAGGGTGGGTCGTCTCGACCTCGTCAACGACGACGGAGTCGAGCCGGTAGTACGTCCCGCCGCGTTCGGTGTAGACGGGGGTCTCGGGAGTCGACGCGAACGGTTTCCGATACTGCGTCGTGTACGATCCCCCGTCGAGAACGGTCCGGAACGCCGCGTCGTCGCGGTCGGATCTCGTCTCCGAGAGGTCGGCCACGAATACCTCGCGGAGTGAACCGCCGACGCGAGAGAGCGTGAGCCTGAGCGTTCGCTTCTGGTCGTCGCTGGAGCGATCGAGTTCGCTGAGACAGCCGGCGGTGCCGACGAGCGTCGACGCTGCGACCGTCCCGAGAAACTGGCGTCTGGAGGGCTGGAAGGCAGTCATCGGGGATACGTGTCATTCAGCCCCGACGATGAAAAATCCCGGCGAGACGGCGGTGAGGTGGTGAATCCACAGACAGCCGGTCAGTTCGGTTACCGTTCCGGTTCGACCGGCGTCTTGACTACCGTGACCGGCATCTCGGCGAGTCTGAGAACGCGGTCGGTGACGCTCCCGAGGAGGCTCCGGTACTCGTCGGGCCGGCGGCGCGTTCCCATCACGACGACGTCGACGCCGGCGTCGCGGGCGAACTTGACGATCGTTTCCGGTGGCTGCCCGTGCTGGATGTGCCCTTCGACGTCGACACCACGGGCTTCCGCGTTTTCGACGACTGCGGCGACGGCGTCTTCGCCGACTTCTTCGAGTCCGTGCTCCGGCCCCTCGCGTTCGTCGACGTACTCGTCGCCGGTGTAGGCGTCGTACACGTCGCTATCGACGACGAACAGGACGTGCAGTGTCGCGCCGTGCTGTGCTGCCAGGTCGATCGCGTGATCGACCGCTCGATCCGACGCCACTTCGCCGCCCGTCGCCAGCAGTATCTGCTCGTACATACTCACGGAGTACGTCACCCGACGTAAAAAATGTCGATGGTGGAACGAATTTGACGGGAACTGACATACGACGTCTGTGTTGGTCGTGCACATCTAGCAATGTAAACGGAATGTGACTATGAGAAACAAAGTTAAGTTTATATTACGGAATTTTACTATCCGGAATTTGAACTCTCCTGTTATATGGGTTTTAATGCCGAAACGCACGGAATACAATCTATATTTCTATTGGTATCAAACTATATAGCGATTTGTTTTAACATTAAACCTAATTATCTTCTGTTTTTTAATGCCGGCTTGGGAACAGTACGGAAACTGTACTGAGCCGGCACACGATGCATCGGAAGGAAGGTTTTTGTACGATGGTGACGCTATCGACATCGTGTTACGTGGTAAGCAGTAACGGTCATAATCATTCGACCGTGTCACGTGTTCAAACTCCGTGCGGAACTCCACCGATGTGGTCTCGGTGACGTCCTCGCTTTGCGGCTGCCGGAAACGTATCACGGGACACGCTGCGGTAACAGATGACGTAAATGATCAAAAATGAACGCGGCGACGGCGAACGAGCGGCGGCGGACCGAACGGTCTCCCGCGCGCACGACGAGGTGAATCTATAATGGATGGACGAGTCACCATATCTGGACTAGAGAAAGTATACGGCCAAGGCGCAGAGCGAACGAAAGCGATCGAAGACCTCAACTTCGAGGTCGACGGCGGCGAATTCGTCAGCGTCGTCGGACCGAGCGGTTGCGGAAAGAGTACCCTCCTGTATCTCATCGCTGGCTTTCTGGACGCTACCGAGGGAACGATTTCGGTCGACGGCGACCCGATCAACGGACCGGGCACGGACCGCGGCGTCGTGTTCCAGGACTACGCGCTATTCCCCTGGCGGACCGTCTACGAGAACGTCACGTACGGACTCGAAGAAGACGGCGTGCCGAAAGACGAACGCCAGAACATCGCCCAGAAGTACATCGATATGGTCGACCTCGACGGGTTCGAGGACAAGTATCCCAAAGAGCTGTCGGGTGGGATGAAACAGCGCGTCGGCATCGCCCGTACGCTGGCGTACGAGCCGAAGATCCTCCTGATGGACGAGCCGTTCGGCGCGCTCGACCAGCCGCTTCGGGAATCGCTGCAGGACCAGTTGCTGGACATCTGGAGCGACCTCGGGAAGACCGCCCTGTTCATCACCCACGACGTCGAGGAGGCGGTGTACCTCTCCGAGCGTGTGCTGATTATGACGCGACACCCGGGGACGAAAAAGACCGTTGCCGAGATCGATCTGGACCGCTCGGGATCGCGTGAGGAGATCGTTACCTCGGACGACTTCGCTCACTTCAAGAACGACGTCTGGAAGTCGCTCCACGAGGAGACGCAAACAGAGGTGACACTGTAACCGTGCGATACGCGACGTCGCGAAGCATCGAGGTGCTTCCGGCCCCGGTTCAGGGCGTCGTCAACACGATTATCGACTGGATCCCGCTCGGCATCGTGGTCCTCGTCTGGGAGCTGGTGAGTGGCGGGATCGTTGCGACCGACGTCCTCCCCGCCCCAGCGACCGTCGGAGCCGAAATCGTGGACCTCTTCGTCTCCGGCGAGGTGTTCTCTCACCTGTTTATTTCGCTGTTCCGCGTCGGCGTCGGACTCGGATTGAGCATCCTCGTCGGGGTCCTCCTCGGTGTCGGGATGGCCAGGTCCGATCCAGTCGAGAACTTCTTCGACATCTTCCTCTCGATGACGTATCCGATCCCCAAGACCGCTCTCGTCCCCCTCGCCATCCTTTGGCTCGGCGTCGGGACGAAGACGGCGATCCTCATCGTCTTCCTCGCGTGTCTGCTTCCGATCGTGCTGAACGCCTACAACGCCGCCGAGAACGTCGATCAGAACCTCGTCTGGGCGGCCCAGATGATGGGGACCGACGAGCGGTCGATCCTCTATAAGATCGTCTTTCCCGCAACGATCCCCGAGATTATGACTGGAGTCCGCCAAGCGGTGCCGATCGCTTTCATCGCGCTCGTGAGCGCTGAACTCATCGCCTCGAACGCAGGGATGGGCTATCTGATCCTCACCTCCGGACAGATCGGGAACTACCCGACGATGTTCGCGAACATCGTCATCATCTCGGCGGTCGCATTCGTGGCCGTCCGTGCCTTCGAGGAGGCGCGTGGGAGGTTGTTAGTATGGACGTAACCACCGACGCCTCGCGTGGGCTGGACCTCTCCCGACTCGTCGAGTTCGGTAAGTCAGTGTACTCGCTCGTGATCTTACTCGTGCTCTGGGAGGTCGTCGGGCAACTCGGCTTGATCCACTATTACTTCCTCCCGCCGCTGTCTGACATCCTCATCCGATTCGCCGAACTCACGCTGAGCGGCGAGATGCTGTTCAACGCGTACCTGACGCTACAGCGAGCGCTCATCGGCCTCGCCATCGCCTCGGTGCTCGGCGTGATCGTCGGCGTCCTCTCGGCGCGGAACGACATCGTCGATTGGTTCTTCGACCCGATCATCAAGATCGGCTACCCAGTCCCGATCATCTCGCTCATCCCGGTGTTCATGCTCTGGTTCGGCATCGGCGACATCTCGAAGATCATTATGGTCGCCGTCGGGACGTTCTGGCCCGTCGCCGTCAACGCCCGCGAGAGCACCCGACAGGTCGAGACCAACCTCATCTGGTCGGCGCAAATGATGGGCACGAGCGATCGGCGACTCCTCTGGCGCGTCGTGATGCCCGCAGCGCTGCCGGGTATCCTGACCGGGTTCCAGATCGCGATGCCGCTCTCGCTGATCATCACGTTCGTCTTCGAGATGGTGGCCGGCGGTGGCGGCCTCGGAGCCTTAGAGATCCAGGGCGTTCGGTCCTTCGAGTCCGCCCAGGTGTACGCGGCTATCATCGCGATTATGCTCATCGGCATCGGTCTCGACCGCATCCTTCGCTTCGTCCGCGGACGACTGCTTCACTGGACCTGAACTTCGGCACCGTTTTCTTCGATTCCATTTCGTCCGCGTGAACTCGCTACTAGACCGTTCGCGGCCGTTTGGCTCCGCGCTAGCGCAAAAATCTAAATGGTTGTCCATCAAAGATTCTCTTGTATGTCAGAGACAACCACACACGGTCACGCTGCGGCGGCCAGACGCTCGGCGGGGCGAGCCACTGTACTCATAGGGGTTATCGTACGTCTCCATAGATTTCTCGCCGGACGGTACGGCGAGAATCTCCGAACAGTTACGATAACCCCTATCAGTATCGCTCACGCGGAGGGAATACGATGATCGACGCGGCACGAGAGCGGATCATCGACTGCGATTGGCACTATCAGGACTCCTTCAAAGAGGTCGCGGCGTATATGCCCGAGCCGTGGCGCACGAAGTACAAACACAGCAACTGGGACGACGCGGGCGTGAAGCAGAACCTCAGTTCGTTCTTCCCGACGTCGACGGGCGACAGACAGAACTACGGGAAAGTCGTCCGCGAGCACTCGAACTACCCCGACGAACCCGAAGAGCCCGAACGCGTCAGGGAGGGGATGGACTTCCTCGACATCGACGTGTCGCTACAGATCTCACACCTCATCCTCGCGATGGGCGGCGTCAACGCCGACGACAAGCGCGTCCAGGCGTTCACGAAGGGTTACGTCGAGTATATGCTCGAAGAAGTGCTCGATCCCGACGACGGCGTCTACGGACTCGCACCGATGCCGTACGGCGACGTTGAGGCCTCTCTCGACATTCTCGACCGAATCGAGGACGAGGAGGCCTACGTGGGTGCGTGCTTCGTCACCGCGGGTGCGAGCCCACCGCTCGGGAACCGCAAGTACGACCCGATCTACGAGCGGTGTGAGGATCTCGACCTCCCGGTCGTGTATCACACCGGCGGCTCCGGACTCGACGAGTACGTCCGCGCGGGGTATCAGGAGATGATCGAGACCCACACGCTCGGGTTCCTCGAATCCAATATGTCCCAGATCGTCAGCGTCGCCTGCCAGGGCGTCCCCGAGAAGTACCCCGACCTCGACATCGTGTTTATGGAGTCCGGCGTGACGTACATTCCGGGCCTCGTCAGCCGTCTCGACGAGGAGTACCTCAAGCGCCCCGAGGAAGCGCCGCTGCTCGATACGCGCCCCAGCGAGTACATCACGGACTTCTATTTCGGCACGCAACCGCTCGAAATCTCCGCACGGAACGAACTGCTCGAACTCTGCTTCGATATGATCGGGACCGACCGACTCCTGTACGCCTCCGATTACCCCCACTGGGACTTCGATAGCCCGTCCATCATCAACGATCTGCCGATGCTCGACGACGACGACCGACGCGCGATTCTGGCGGGCAACGCCGAGGGGGTGTTCGGACTATGAGCGACGGCCTCGTCGAGGTCGGTCCTGCGACCGAGTTCGAGGACGGCGACCACGCCATCGTCGAAGTCGGCCGCGCGGAAGTCGGCGTCGTCCGCGCCGACGGGGAGTTCTACGCGCTCAGAAACCAGTGTCCACACGACGGCGGCCCCGTCTGTAAGGGCACTGTCCAGCGCGAACTCCTCGGCGAATTTACTGGCACGGGCGAACGCGTCGAGCAGTACTACGGCGAGGAGTGCATCATCTCCTGCCCCTGGCACGGCTGGTCGTTCGAATTGGAGACGGGTACACATATCGGCGACGAACGCATCCAACTGCCGATGTACGACGTCGTCGTCGAGGACGGGATCGTCTACGTCGACACCGACGAATGAACCGCACGGGGCAATCTACTTGTGTCTCAGCGGTGAGGTGATCGTATGCACGTCGCGATCATCGGCGGCGCGAGCACCATCGGATCGACGGTCGCCTACACGCTCGCCGGGCTGGCACCGACCGTCGACGTCTCGCTCGTCGACATCGACGAAGGGGCGGCCTGGGCGCACGCGACCGACGTCTCCCACGCGGGCTATCACTTCGCGAACGCCCCGGGTGCCTCCGAGAGGTACGACCCGGACTCCGTGGGGACGATCGACTCTGCGACGCCCGAGGAGTTGCCCGCGCTCGATCCCGACCTCCTGATCTTCAACGCCGCCGCCCCCCAGCCGGAAGACGCCACCGACCGCGGTGCGCGCGAGGCCGAACTGGAACGCAACCGCGAGATCGTCGAGGACGTCGCGGGGAACCTCACTGCGCTGGATCCGACGCCGCTCCTCGTCGTCACGAACCCGATCGACCGCCTCGTCTATCACTTCTACTCGCTCCTCGAGTGGCCTCGACGCTGCTTCCTCGGCTACTCGCTCTCGGAGACGGCGCGGGCCGCGGACGCTCTCGCCGACGGACTCGGCGTCCACCGAAACGACGTCTACTGTCCGATAATGGGCGAGCACGGGGAGAACGTGGTGCCCGTCTTCTCGCGGGCCCGCGTCGATGGCGAACCGGTCGAGATATCCGCCGACGAGCGCGCGGACGTCCGCGAATTCGTGCGCGACGTGCCATTCGAGATCGCGAAGAAGCGCGGCGTCGACGAGACCTCTCGCTGGGTCACGAGCGCAGGCGTCACCCGCGTGGTTCGTACGATGCTGGCCGCAGACGAACAGGCTACGCTCGATAGCGACGGGACCGGCCCGTTCTGTCTGTCGACACCGCTCGCGGGCGAGTACGGGTTCGAGAACGTCGCGCTCAGCGTCCCCGTCGACATCGATGCCGGCGGCGTTGCGGCGATCCACGAGTGGGAGCTCACCGACGAGGAAACCGAACAGCTCACCGACGCGTACGACGCCGTCCGTGCGGATCTCGCGTAGGATTCTCTTCAGGACCGCTCTCTCGCTATGAAAAAGAGACCCCGACAACCTGCGGGCCGATCACGCAGTCGTCGTCGGTCGGCGTGCTGCTGACCGCCGAGATGGCGTGACCGAGCGAAACGTCGTCCGGTCGATGGCGTCGACCGCGGCTGGGGTGCTGTGGTCGCGAGGCGATAGTGCGTTCGCTGTGTGGATATGGTGGGGTATCGGCGTCGCTAGGCCGCTGGGTGCCTCTGTCGGTGGTGCCTCTCGAGCGTCCCGCGAGCACGTGCCACGAGTGCCTCTGACCTCCGGTTCCGTGGATCCCCGTGCGACCCTTCTGTCCCATATTACAAAACGTTTGTCCTGGTGTCGTTCTGCCAATCGGAACGAACGTCTCTGGAGTTGCGTTAGTTCGACGGGACGAACTCGTTGGTCGCGTACTCGCCCACGTCGAAGCTCTCTTCGACGAAGCCGAGGTCGACCAGTTCGTCGATCGCGAACTGGAGCCGTTCGATGTCGATCCCGATGTCCTGTCGGTAGTAGTCCTGGTTCGTGAGGAAGAACCCGTCGACCAGCGACTCGGGCAGCTCGAAGTGTTCGGCCGCCAGCGAGACGACTTCCGAGCGGTTGTCGTAGCAGTAGTTGACGAGTTCGTCGAGGTCTTCGCCCCACGCGCTGATCGCGTCGGACTTCTGGTCGATGGCGTTGTTCGACGCGACCGTGTACGCGAACGGGTACGCTTCGTCCCAGAGATCCTGACTGCGGTAGACCTCGGTGAAGCCTTCAGCGCGGGCCGACACCGCGAACAGGGCGGGGAAGATCCCCGCGTCGATCCGGCCGTCGTTGATCGCCGAGACGAACGTCGGGAACGGCAGTTCGACGATCTGCGCGTCGCTCCCGAAGCTCAGATCTGCCTGCCGGATCCCCTTCTCGAGAATCGCGTGCGTCCCCGTCCCCTGTGCGTTGACGCCGACGTTCTTCCCTTCGAGATCGGCGATCTCGGTGATGTCGGAGTCCGGGCCCGAGAAGATGGTGAACCCGTACCACTCGGGGTGGGCGTCCCAGAAGTCAGTCGAGATCATCGTGATGTTGCCCGGAACGGCTTCCTGGCGGACTGCGGAGGCGTAACTCACCGTAGTCAAGAGAGCCATATCCACTTCGCCGGCCGCCATCGAGTTCAGTGAGTCGGGCGTACTCTCGTTACGCGTCACGCTGAGTTCGTATTCGGAACCCAGATTCGTGAGCTGATCTTGAATCTCCGGAATCGCGAAGAGCGAACCCAAGTTCTCGACCGGGACGGTAAAGGCGAGTCCCAGCTCGGGGGTGCCGCCGCCGCCCGTGATGCCGGAACAGCCAGCGAGACCCGCTAATCCAATTGTACCAGCCGCCGCACCGGACTTCAGGAACGACCGGCGCCGAATGTTATCGAATGCCATCATCGAATGGGATAGATACGGGAGTATATAAAATCACCTGTCTCCCTGGAGGGATGCAATCGTCATACTGCGGCCAGACGCACTGCTCTTTTCGGCGCCAGCGTACAGCTCTGCTGACAATCGCTCGCCGTCCCGTAAACTCGAACGAGACTGTCCCAGTACGTCGAGATGTCCCGCCACCGCGAACAAGGGGGTAGCCTCTGTTCACCTCACTCCTGGGACATCACCGTCACGACGGGGCGGTCCGCCTCCAAGAGGATCGACTGCGTCTTGCTCCCGAAGACAGCTTTGCCGACCGGGGTGCGCTGTCGCCCGCCGATGACGAGATACTTCGCGTTTCGTCTGTCGGCCTCAGCCAGGATTTCCTCGACCGGTTCGCCCACGCGCCCTTTCAGGACCGTATTGGACGGGTCGTCGAGTGTGCCACGGACGACGTCGCGTGCGACACCGGTGGCGTGGCGTTCGCCGTCGTCGACGGTGTACTCCTCGGTCTCCTCGTGGGGGTGCTGGTCGGCGCCGCCGTACGAGGCCGGCGTCGTGATCGTCCGCGACGAGCCGCCGCCGGCGGCGCTCCGGAACTCCTCGAAGACGTCCTGCGGCATTACGTGCAGTACCACGTGCTCGACGTCGAACGCCTCGGCCAACTCAGCACCGCGTTCGACGGCGTGGCTGGGGATCGCCTCGCCGTCGACCGCTGTGAGTATCGTCATACACGATACTCTAAGTGGGAGATAATAAATCGTGGTGCCGATTCTACACCTCTCGGCCTGTCGCAATCGGGCGGTTGCTCGCACTCTGAGGGACATTCGGCACCAAGGCGTCGAGAATCGCCACCTCGTCACGCCCGATAGAATCACCGAACGTCACCACCCGCGATTTTATTACCGGGCCCACGAAACACATCGCTCGTCGAATGAGCGATAGAGAGTCAGACATACGTGCATCTCCAGCTGTCGGCGACGACGGCGGTGGCGAGGTGCGGTATCTCTCCCAGCGAAATCTGGAGGTACCCACCCATCAGATCGTCTCCCCGGACGGTTCCTACGACGAGGGGGCGATCCCGGACCTCGACGACGAGGAGTTGTGCGACCTGTACCGGTGGATGGTAACTGATCGGGTGTTCTCACGGCGGATGGTGAACATCCAGCGGCGTGGCGAACTCGGAACCTTCGGGTCGACCCGCGGTCAAGAAGCGAGTATCATCGGTAGCGCGTTCACGCTTCAGCCCCAAGACTGGCTGTACGTCGGGCGCGCGTGGACGCCGATGTTTATGCGCGGCGCGTCGATGAAGGATATGATCCTGTTCTGGCGCGGCATCGAGGAGGGCCAACAGGCCTTCGCGCGTCAGAACTCCCAGATCGCGATCTCGATCGGTTCACACCTCCCGCTCGTCGCGGGCATCGCGTGGGGAATGCAACTCGACGACGCCGACGCGGTCTCGACCGCCTATCTCGGCGACGGCGCGACCAGTACCGGCGCGGCCCACGAGGGCATCAACCTCGCGGGCTCGCTCGGACTGCCGGCGCTGTTCTTCTGTCAGAACAACCAGTACGCCATCTCGATGCCCTTCGAGCAACAGAGCGGTGCGAACACCATCGCGCAGAAGGCGCTCGCGTACGGCATCGACGCCATTCGCGTCGACGGCCAAGACGTGCTCGCGGTGTACGACGCGGTCCAGAGCGCGCGCGAACGCGTCAAGAACGGCGATCCGGTGTTCGTCGAATCGGTCACGTACCGTCTCGACGCGCACACGACGAGCGACGATCCCACCCGGTATCGCGACGACGAGGAAGTCCAGCAGTGGGAAGAAAACGATCCGATCGAGCGCTACCGGATGTTCCTGAAGTCCGAGGGCCTCTGGTCCGAAATCGACCACGACGCCATCGTCGAGGACATCGAAGCCGAATTCGACGAGGCGCTCGCTGCCGCAAACGAGTTCGAAGAGCGCGGCGTCGCAGAGATGTTCGCGTACGTCTACGACGACCTGCCGCCCGAACTCGCGCGCCAACTGGACGAATTCGAGGAACTGCTCGAACGCCGACCCGAGATGTACGACTACATCGAACAGCGACCCAAGGGATGACTATGCAGGCTACTATCGTACAGGCGGTCAACGACGCACTACACACGGAGATGGAACGCGACGACCGAGTCGTCGTCTTCGGCGAGGACGTCGCCGAGAGCGGGGGCGTCTTCCGCGCCACCGACGAACTCCTCGAGGAGTTCGGAAGCGACCGCGTCGTCGACACGCCGCTCTCGGAGATCGCGATCGTCGGCGGCGCGGCGGGAATGGCGATGTACGGCTACCGTCCCGTCGCCGAGATCCAGTTCTCGGGCTTTCTCCCCCCGGCGTTCGACCAACTGGTCACGAACGCGAGTCGGATCCGCTGGCGCACGCGCGGCGAACTGAGCGCGCCGATGGTCGTCCGGATGCCTTACGGCGCCGGCGTCCGCGCGCTCGAACACCACTCCGAGAGTCTCGAAGGGGCCTACGGTCACATTCCCGGCCTCAAGGTTGCGGTGCCGAGCACGCCCGCGGACACGAAGGGACTGCTTACCGCGGCGATCCGGGACCCCGATCCGGTGCTGTTTATGGAACCGAAGCGGATCTACCGCTCCATCCGCGACGAGGTGCCCGAGGGCGAGCACGAAGTTCCGCTCGGCGAAGCGGCCGTCCGTCGTGAGGGCTCGGAGTTGACGGTCGTCGCCTGGGGCGCGATGATGCCGGCGACGCTCGACGCGGTCGAGCAGAGCGGTGTCGACGCCGAGGTGATCGACCTCCGCACCATCTCGCCGATGGACGCCGAGACGATCGTCGAGTCGGTCAAGAAGACCGGCCGCTGCTGTGTCGTCCACGAGGGGCCGCGAACCCTCGGGATGGGCAGCGAGATCATCGCACGGATCAACGACGAGGCGCTGATGTACCTCGAAGCCCCGGTCGAGCGTGTGACCGGCTTCGACACGCCCGTCCCGCTGCTGTCGATGGAAGACTTCTACTTCCCGCACCCGCCGCGGATCGTCGAAGGCATCGAGCGCGCGCTGTCGGTCTGACAACGCCGTCACAATCTAACTCCGGACTCCTCGGCTCGAATCATCCTACGGTCCGGATTCGACGTATCGACCACAGCGTTTTTATTTTCGTTTCGCCGGAGTCCGAAACCCGTGATCGCAGGGAAATACTGAAAGGGTAGTGCGTCGACCGAAGCGTATGGTTGAGCGAACTTTCGAGCTGCCGGACCTCGGGGAGGGTATCGCCGAGGGCGAACTCGTCTCGTGGCTCGTCGCAGCGGGTGATACTGTGGAAGAAGATCAGGTCATCGCCGAGGTAGAGACCGACAAAGCGCTCGTCGAGATTCCGAGCCCCTACGACGGGAGCGTCACCCGACTCCACCACGAGGAAGGTGAGATCGTTCCGGTCGACGCCGTCATCGCCACGTTCGAGGTCGAGGCCGACGAAGAAGCGGCGACCGAGCGCGACTCGTCGAACTCCAGTGCCGACGCCGAAGGGAGTCCCGGAGAGACAGCCGCCGACGCAGCCGACACCGACGCGGCGGCCGCAGGCACACCCGCCGACGCGGCCGCAGACGCTAGCCCGGGCGAGTCACCCGTCCCGTCGGGTCGCGTGTTCGCGTCGCCGAGCACCAGAGCGCTCGCGCGGGAACTCGGCGTCGACATCGGCGCTGTCGAGGGCAGCGGTCCGGGCGGCCGCGTGGCCGGCGCTGACGTCCGCGCCCACGCACAGGGTGCCGGAACTCCCGCCGGCGAGGAACCCGCTGCTGGGGCAGCGACCGCAAGTGCCGCAGCCGCCGAAACTGCGGCGACGACGACTGCCGACTCCGAAGCGGTGGCCGCAGTCGGAAACGGCACGGCCGAGGCCGTCGAGCAGCGAGAGAGTGGCGTCGGCGGCACTGCTGCCGAGCGAGACCGCACGCTCTCGATGCCGGCAACGCGACAACTCGCGGCGGACCTCGGCGTCGATCTGAACGCCGTCCCCGCGAGCGAGGAGCGGGAGGGCGAACCGTTCGTGACGCCGGACGACGTTCGAGCGTTCGCGGCGGAGGGTAGTGACGGGGCCAGCGGTGTCGCGTCCGGCGTCGCCGGCGCGACGACCACCGAGGAGGCGAAGTCGGCCACTGAACCGGTGACGACGGCAGACGAGCGGTCCGCGGCCGAAGCGCCTGGCGAGGGCGCAGCAGCCGGCGATCTCGCCGACAAACCGGGCGAGCGGGTCCCGTACCGCGGCGTTCGGCGCACGATCGGGGAACAGATGGCGGAGTCGAAGTACACCGCCCCGCACGTCTCCCACCACGACGAGTTCGACGCGACCGAACTGGTCGAGTTGCAGGAGGAACTGGCGGCTGTCGCCGAGACAGAGGGCGTGAAACTGACCTATCTCCCGTTCGTCGTGAAAGCGATCACGACCGCGCTCGCGGAGTTCCCGTACCTGAACGCGAGCCTCGACGAGTCGGCCGAGGAAATCGTCCTCCACGACGAGTACAACGTCGGGATCGCCGTTGCGACCGACGCGGGACTGATGGTGCCGGTCGTCAAGAACGCCGACGAGAAGGGGCTGAAGCAACTGGCCGAGGAGATTCGCGATCTGGCCGAGCGGGCGCGGAACCGACAGATCAAGCCCGAAGAGATGCAGGGCGGCACGTTCACGATCACGAACATCGGGGTCATCGGCGGCGAGTTCTCCTCGCCGATCATCAACCACCCCGAGGCCGCCATCTTCGCGATGGGGCCGATCAAGAAGCGCCCGTGGGTCCTCGACGACGAGGTCGTCGCCCGAAACACGATGCGCTTCTCGATGTCGGTCGATCACCGCCTCGTCGACGGCGCAGACGCCGCGCGGTTCTCGAACCGCGTGAAGGAACTGCTCGCAGAACCCTCGCGACTCCTCTTGGAGTAACGCACGGTCTCGGTTCCATCTGCGGATTCGTCCCGCCGACGCGGACGGATGACTTTTTGACTGGGGAGCGAGACGGGAGGTGTATGGTAATGGGCGATATCGCGACGGCGACGGATCTTCTCGTGATCGGTGCGGGGCCTGGGGGCTACGTCGCTGCGATCAGAGGCGCACAGTTGGGATTGGACACGACGCTCGTCGAGAAAGACGCCTACGGCGGCGCCTGTCTGAACCGCGGCTGTATCCCATCGAAAGCCTTCATCCACGGCGCCGACGTCGCCCACGAGGCGGGCAACGCCGAGGAGATGGGGATCCACGCCGATCCGGCGATCGATATGCTGCAGATGCAGGAGTGGAAGTCCGACGTCGTCGACCAGCTCACGAGCGGCGTCGAGAAGCTCTGTAAGGCCAACGGCGTCTCGCTGCTCGAAGGGGCGGCCGCGTTCGAGGACGAACACACCGCCCGCATCGCCCACGGCGGGGAGGGACAGGGGATGGAGACCGTCGAGTTCGAGCACGCGGTGATCGCGACCGGCTCGCGACCGATTCAGATTCCCGGGTTCGACTTCGCGGACGACCCCGTGCTCTCTTCCTCTCAGCTCCTCCGGATGGAGTCCGTCCCGGATCGACTCGTCGTCGTCGGTGCGGGCTACATCGGGATGGAACTCTCGACGATGCTCACGAAACTCGGCACCGAGGTGACCGTCGTCGAAATGCTCGACGACGTGCTCCCGGCGTACGAGGCTGACGTCAAGCGAATCGTCCGCAAGCGCGCCGAGGAACTCGGCATCGACTTCCACTTCGGTGAGGGCGCGACCGGCTGGGAGGAGACGGCCGACGGCGTGCTCGTCTCGACCGAAACCGAAGCCGGAGACGTGTCACAGTACGAGGGCGACGCTGTCCTCGTCGCAGTCGGGCGACAGCCTGTCACCGACACGATGGAACTTGACGCGATCGGCCTCGAACCGAACGACGCCGGATTCATCGAGACGGACGACCGTGCGCGAACGGACGTCGAGAACGTCTTCGCAGTCGGGGACGTCGCGGGCGAACCGATGCTCGCGCACAAAGCGAGCGCCGAGGGAATCGTCGCCGCCGAAGTCGCCGCCGGCGAACCGGCCGCGCTCGACCAGCAGGCGATCCCCGCCGCGGTGTTCACCGATCCTGAAATCGCCACGGTGGGTCTGACCGAGGACGATGCCGCAGACGCCGGCTTCGACCCCGTCGTCGGGGAGATGCCGCTCCGGGCTAGCGGGCGCGCGCTCTCGATGGGCGAGTCCGACGGGTTCGTCCGAATCGTCGCCGACGAGGCGAGCGAAATCGTCCTCGGCGGGCAGATTGTCGGCCCGAACGCCTCCGAGATCGTCGCCGAGGTCGCACTCGCAGTCGAGATGAGCGCGACGCTCGAAGACGTCGCCGGCACGGTGCACACGCATCCGACGCTCGCCGAGGCCGTGATGGAAGCGGCCGAAAACGCGCAGGGACAGGCGATTCACACGCTGAATCGCTGATCTGAGGGCATTCACCGCTCGCGTCACGCTGCAATCAATTCGGTTTCACCCAAGGAACTATCCCTCCGCAGTCGGTGGATCGGGTATGCCGAACGATCGAGCGATCCAGCGCGTCGGTATCCACGAGTGGGGAACGCATCCGGTTCCACCCGCACATCTCCGCGACCTTCTGCGGGAGATGGACGGACTCGACTGCGAGTTCGCGGTGTGTGACACCGACGACGTGAGCGACTTCGACGGCGTCGTCACCCTCTTTCATCACGACGAGTTCGTCGGGGCTGTCGAGTGGGTGCACAACATCCGATCGGGGTACAACGATTTCCCACTCGACGACTACCGCGAGGCCGGCGTGACGATGACCAACAGCACCGGCGTCGCGGGCGACCTCGTCGCCGAGACGGTCACCGGTTTGGTCCTGACGCTGGCGAAGGGACTCCACCGCTTCCGCGACCGACAGAACGACGGCGAGTGGGAGCGACTCCCCTGGCAGCGGCCCTTCGAGATAAGCGGTGCGAACGCCTGCGTCGTCGGTCTCGGCGAACTCGGGGGCAGCGTCGCGACCCGACTCGGCGTGCTTGGAATGAACGTCGAGGGCGTCGACATCCGTCCGGTCTCGGGCCTCGGACTCGACCGCGTCCACGACGTGTCGCGCATCGAGGACGCCGTCGCCGATGCTCGTTTCGTCGTCCTCACGACGCCACTGACGGACGCGACCCGCGGACTCGTCGATGGAGACGTCCTCGACGCGATGCGCGAGGACGCATATCTGATCAACGTCAGCCGCGGACCGATCGTCGAGCAACACGCGCTCGTCGACGCCCTCGAAAACGACGACATCGCGGGTGCAGCACTCGACGTCTTCGATCCCGAACCGCTTCCCCGAGACTCTCCGCTCTGGGAGATGGACGAAGTCGTCGTGACGCCGCACGCCGCCGCCCAAGCGAACACCTACGGCGATCGGATCGCCGACCTCGTCGAAACGAACATCGGCCGACTCAACGACGGCGCGACGCCGTGGAACGAGATCGTGTGAGTCGAAGCGCGCGCGGACGTCTTTCCACCCCCTCGCTCGTCGCTTCCGATCCGGGCCATCGGAACCGTTCATAGATTCTCGCCGGACGATACGACGTGAAATTCACGAGACTGACGACAATCTCTACGAGTGGCTGGACAACTTTCGCCTACGGCGTAGTCCCGTTCTGATCTCGCGAAATCTGCTAGCCAAGAGAGGATCCCACGATCCGGACTCCTCACACTTCGTGTACGTTATCACCCAATTGATGATTCTCTCCGTGGTTCGACCGGGAAAATTCTCACAGAGTCGTTCTTTTCTTACGAACAACTATTCGTATCTAGTTTGGACCGAGTAATCTCTCGGTGCAAATGGGTTCGTCTGAAGATGTGGTCCGACGCGATCCAGATGCCGACGCGCGTCACTGCTCGATACGTTCCGCCAACAAAAGCGGCCGACGGGGACTACGAATGTGTCTGGTTGAGTTCGATGATGTTCGCGGCCCGCCGAAGTTCCGGGAGGATTTCCTCGTCGATTCGCTCTTGATCCATTCGACTGACGGGGCCCGACACGCTCAGCGCGCCGGTGATGTCGCCGTCGCTCAGGATCGGCACGGCCACGCAGTTGAGTCCCTTGATCCGTTCTTCGCGGTCGTACGCGCACTCGCGCTGTCTGATCTCGGTCAGCGCCTCGAACAGTTCCGCCCGGTCGGTGATCGTTCGGTCGGTTTTCGCCGGGAGGCCGTGGCGCTCGATGATCGCGTCGACGCGGTCGCGCGGGAGATACGCGAGAACCGTCTTTCCGAGCGCGGTCGTGTGCAGTCGGACGGACTGTCCCGTGTACGAGTCGAGGCTGACGGCGTTCTCTCCGCGTTCGCGGGCCAGAAACACCCCGAGGCCGTGCTCTTCGACCAGCAGGTTGGCGTACTCGCCGGTGGCCGCCGCGAGGCGCTCCATCTCCGGGGTGGCAACCGTGTAGAGGCGCTCTCTGGACCGTGCGTAGCCGCCGAGGTCGAGGAACTGAAGCCCGACCTCGTACTGTTGGCCGTGCTGAACGAGGTAGCCTTCGTGCTCGAGGGTCCGGAGGTAGTTGTGGGCGCTGCTCTTCGGGATGTCTAGGTGGTTCGCGAGTTCGGTGACGGTCGCGCCGTCGTGGGACTTGAGCGCCTCGACGATCCGAAACGTCGTCTGCGCCGTCTTCACGGGCGTTTTCGGCTCCCCGTTCGTTCCATCCATACGATGTGCATCATCGTTCAGAATATAATAGTTATCGTTCGTTTCTCGTGTACGCCCGTTCGAAGATCGGCGTATCGCCCTATGATTGCTCCCCACGCCGAGCACCACCCAGGGTGTCCCACACACTGGGACGCCGACCGCCGTCTCCCGAATCGGGCTAGCGGACCCGGTAGACGGCCAGTCGCACGCCGTTCGGCTGGCGAGTCCCGGCGGCGACGAAGACGCTCTCGGTGAGCCACTCCAGATCGGGGGCGGCCGTCTCGAACTCCGGGACGGACGCGAAGTAGACGTCGTCGGGTTCGACCGGGAGTCCGTCGCGCAATCGCTGGCTCGTCTCCGGATCGGCGAGTCGCATCCCGCGGTTCTCGACGTACACTCGCTCGCCGTCGGTCGTCTCGAACGCGTACTTGGCGACGAGTTCCGTCGGTCGCCGCTCCCGGTAGAGTTGGTAGTCCGCACCCGCTTCGAGAACAGTCCCTTCGATACGCCCCGACACAGTCCCGCCCAGGATGGGGATGATCCGTCGTTGTCCGTCGCCGGTTTGACCGATCTCGATCGGCGACTCGACGTCGATCTCCAGTTCCATCACGCGTTCGAGGCCCAGTTCCAAGTTCGGATCGTCGGTCTGCCAGGTATCGTCTGCCATATTCTCCCTGTACCTCGAATATACATAATCGTTGTGCGTGAAACTCGATCCGCCGTCCGTCAATCCATCTCCGACGGCGGGTATAACATATGTACCGGTGTTATCTTAATGTACTTTCGCCGCCAAGTGAAATCCAAACATTACGGTACAAGTAGTATATAATCTATATTTTAAATCTCTATTAGAACATTGGTAAATTTACTTAATGACTTTGAATAACCGAGTTTTAACTGATATAGTGGGCTGAATTTGTTATATGACATATGGTATAACACCGTAAATAACACTGAACAGATTGTACCCGGATGCGAAAGCCTCGATCAGTCTCGTCGACTCACTAGCTCCGACTCGAACGGAACGACGGCGTTCGGCTTGGCGGGCCGACCCCCGTCAGGCCCGTAACTCCGCTTCGACGAGCTCGACGGCATCTCGGACCGCGCCCACCGAGCCCAGGTGTCCCGCACCGACGGCCGTCTTCATCGCTTTCGCTGCCGCGCCGGTCACGACCTCCGGACCGAGTTGGGCTACCGTCCCTTCACCGACTGTCACGATCCAGCCCGGGACCTCGAAGCGGTAGGGATCGAGTCTGGGGGCGAAATCGTCACCGTTGGCACTCTCGTAGTCGACGAGGCGGGCGATGTTTGCAGCGACCGTTCGCGCCTCACGGAGCGCGGCGGACGCAGAGGCGGGCACGGGCTCGCCGTCGGCGTCGACGGCGCGGGCGGCGTCGCCGACCACGAACGTGTGCGTGTCGAGCCGCAGGTCCTTGCGAACGATCGGGCGGTCCCCAGCCATCGCGTCCGTGCCTCGGATTCCGCCGGTCCAGACGAACACGTCGGCGTCGAACCTTCCGCGGTCGGTCTCGACAGCGTCCGCCGTCGCGCGCTCTACCGTCGTTCCGGTCGAGATCGACACCCCACGGGATTGGAGCTCGTCGCGAACCGCTTCTCGGAAGTTCGGCGGGAAGTTCGGCGCGACGTCGTCCAGTTGTTCGAGAAGCGTGACCTCGGCGTCGACGCCTTCCTCGCGTGCCAGCGCGGCCAGTTCGCCCGCGGTCTGGACGCCCGACAGGCCTGCGCCACCGACCACGACGTGCACCGCCTCACTTCCGCCATCGGCCGAATCTGCTCCGAGCGCGTCGAAGAAAGCCTCCCGGATCGCGAGCGCGTCGTCGACGGACGTCAGGGGGAGTCCGTGTTCGGCGACGCCCGGGATACCGTAGTCGGCGGTCGTCGATCCGAGACAGACGGCCGCGTAGTCGTACGCAAGCACATCGCCGCTGGCGAGGTGGACCCTCCGTTCGTCGCGATCCACTTCGGTTACGTGGTCGGTTCGGACCGTCGCTCGATCGAAAAGCTCCGACAGCGGGACCTGAATCGCGTCGGCGACGCTCGGGCGTCGGATGACGCGGTGGACTTCGTGTTTGACCAGGTGCGTGTCAGATTCGTCGACGACGACGAGGTCGACCGATGGCGGGAGTGTCGATTCGAGACGGCGCGCCAGCGTCACGCCGGCGTAGCCGGCTCCGAGGATCACGACTCGCATAGCCTGTCGTTCGGACCGGAGGGCAAAAGGGCGAACGGCCGTTTCGCGGCGACGACGAGAAACGCGGGTCGAGACGGGGCGACCTATGAGGGGCAGAGACGACGCGAGCGGCTGTGACGGCGCGAGCGCGGTCAGAACAGGGCGTCGGACTCCGGGAGGATCTGTGCGGGGCCGCCGACCTCCCAGACGTCGGTGTCGACGCCGACCGCTGCGATCCGGTTCTCGACGGCATCGACGTGTTCGGCGGTCGTGTTGACGTAGACGCTCGCGCCCGTGTCGGTCGAGAAGAAGACCGGGACGTCCTCGTCCTCGCGCAGCTCGCGGACGGCGTTGAACACGGCAATCGTGTCCGGCTGCCAGTAGACCCAGCCCGCGGGTCCGGTCATCGTCGTCGCCGTCAGCGACAGCGAGTCGTGTTCGGCCAACTCGAACGCGCGGTCGAAGTCGGCGTCGTAGAGTGCGTCGCGCATCTCGTCGATCTGGTGGTGGACGTGCGCCATCCGCGCCTGGAACATATGGCTCTCGGCGGCCTCGCGGTGGGCCTGCTCGGTCTCCTTGTAGGCGGGGACGTGCGCGGCAACGATCCGAAGATCGTCTTCGAGGTCCGTCTCGATCCGTTCGGATCGGCAGTCCCGATCGTTCATCCCCGAGTAGAGGTGCGAGAACGCGCCGGTGACGGCGCGGGCAGCCGACGACGAGCCGCGGCGTGCGATCGTCGAGACCTCGGGGCGAGTCATATCGAGGCCGGCGGCTTCCGCGAGGGCCATCGCGGCCGCGGCAAAGCCCGAGGACGAGGAGCCGAAGCCGATGTTCGAGGGGAAGGAGTTCTCGGATTCGAGTCGAACCGGGTGCTCGATATCGGCGAGGTCGCGGACGTGCTCGACGACGGCGTCGATGCGCTCGGATCCGCGGCCCTCGACGCGGTCGCCGCCGATCAGGTAGACGTCCTCGTCGGCGTCCGGCTGAAATTCGACCGTCGTCGTCGTGGCGCTCGGTGCGGTGCAGACGCTGATGCTGTCGTGATACGGGAGGCGAAGCTCCTCGTCGCGCATCCCGTGATACTTGATCAGTCCCTGGATCGGATGCGCCTTAGCGGTCGCCTTCATACCCCTACGCGGGAGGGACGGCGGGTTAAACGTCCCGATGACTCGATCGGGTGGGTAGAAACGGTCCGTTCAGCGAGTACTTACAGCCCGATACCGACCGCGTACGGCCACGGGGCCCCGGAGAGCGCGAGAAAGACGAGCGCGCCGCCGAGAAGCGCGACGTTCTTCAGGAAGTTCGTCATCTCCGACTGCTGCTGCTCTTGAGGCACGGCCCAGAAGTCGTGCATCGCCGGGGTCGAGACGAGCAGGAACAGCGCGATTGCGCCCGCAGCCAGCGCCGGGAACGCGCCGATCGCGATTCCGAGGCCGCCGAAGAGCAACATCCCGCCGCTGAAGACGACAGCCAGGCGCCCGGCCGGGATGCCCTTCGACTCGGCGTACCCGGCCATCTGGTCGACTCCCTGGAAGTGATTCAGTCCCATAAACGCCAGTACGACGCCGAATAGAACACGTGCCAGGAGGAACGCGATTCCTTCGGAACCGGCATTCAGTTGCAATACCATCGGTGAGATATCAGGTATCATCACAGTATGTAGTTCGTAGACGAACCGATATATAATTTTCCTGACTTTAATGATACCAGGTGACGTCACTGTAACGTGCTGTAACGGCCAACGCTTTCTTGTTCTGACGGCGAGAAATAGGAAGGGAAGTAGCCACTACGGGCCCGAGAGAGCACTTTCGCGCTCCGACGCCGAGAACACGAACACTGTTTGTAGAAATTTACAATACCTTATATAGCAGGCGGTCGATAGTGTGGTATCGACCGTAATTCGCGTCGACAGTCGGTGGACTGTAGTGGTAGCACACCGACTACGCCGGCGACGCGAACGGGTCCCCACCTATGACACGCAAGGCACTGGCAGTCCTGATCGTCGCATCGCTCCTCGTAAGTACGGTTCCTGCCGCTGCGCTCACCTCCAATCCGAACATCCAGACAATCACGCCCGATCCCTCGCTCCAACCCGGCGGCGTGAACGAACTCTCCTTCCAGTTGGTGAACGACGGCGAGGGTGCCGAAGACGAAACTCGCTCGGCGCACAACGTCCACATTCGTCCGCGTGACGTCGGCCGGATCGACGTCGAGACCAGACACCTCTACGTCGAACAACTGCCCGACGGCACGCCCGCCGGTCTCTCGCTGAAACTGAACGTCCCTTCAGACATCGAGAGCGGCACCTACCGGATTCCCCTCCGACTCTCGTATGAGTACGACAGCGGCGCGGGCAACGACGTCGAACGGAAGACCACCATCTACCTCCCCGTTCGCGTCGAGTCCGGCCCCCGATTCGACGTCGTCGACACCAGTTCGACGGCGACCGTGAGCGGACAGGGAACCCTCGAAGTGACGGTCAAGAACGTCGGCGACTCCGCGGCGTACGACTCGACGTTCACGCTCTCGTCGTCGGCCCCGGACGTGCAACTCGGTGCCAGCCAATCGAGCACGCGCTTCGTCGACACCTGGGAGCGCGGCGCGAACCGGACGTTCGAGTTCGAAACGACGCTCGGTGACAGCGCAACCGTCGGCAACTACTCGCTCGGCGCGCAGATCGACTTCGAGAAGCCCAGCGGCACGACCGGATCGACGCCCTCCCTGACTGTGCCGTTGCGGGCACTCCCCGAGATGACGTTCTCGGTGGCCGACGTGAGCAGTTCGCTCCGCGTCGGTGAGACCGGAACGCTCTCCGGGACGGTCACCAACACGGGTCCGAAGGCCGCAAACAACGCGGTCGTTACGTTCCCCGATCCGGGTCCGACAGTCACGCCGATCGAAACGTCGGTCGCCGTCGGGTCGCTCGAACCGGGTGAGTCCGCGCCGTTCGAGTTCGACGTGGAAGTGACGAGCAGTGGGTCCGCAGGCCCGCGACAGTTCGATCTCGCCGTCGACTACCGCGATCAGGACGGCTCCTTGCGACAGTCCGACGACATTCCCACGCGCGTCGAGGTCGGTCCCCAGACGCCCGAGTTCGACGTCGAACCGGTCAACGGGACGCTCAGCGCGGGCTCCGACGGTGAGTTCGAGGTGACTGTGACGAACACCCGCGACTACACGGTCTCGGACGTCTCCGCGAAGATCTATATGGACTCGCCGCTGTCGTCGGACGACGACGAGGCGTTCGTCGACCGCCTCGAACCCGGCGAGTCGGAGACGATCGTCTTCCAACTCAGCGCCGGCGGCGGCGCGACGGCGAAGACCTACCCGGTCAAGATGGACTTCCAGTACGACGACGAGGACGGTGACACGATCATCTCCGACACGTACCAGATCCCCGTCGACGTGACCGCTAGCTCCGGCGGCGGGCTTCCGATCGTCCCGATCCTCGTCGTGGTGGCGCTCGTCGTCGTCGCCGGCGGGTACCTCTACTACCGCCGGCAGGGCTGACCGATGCGGCTCGACTACCAGCGGTTCGTCGACTGGGCCGACGACAAGATCGTCAACTACTCCACGCGGGTGATTCTGACGTTCTTGCTCGTCACGGCGGTCTTCGCGGTCGGTCTGGGTGGCGTTTCGACCGAGGCGGGGACCCAGCAGTTCGCCGAAGACATCCCGGCAGCGAACGCGCTCGAACGGATCGAAAACGAGTTCCTGCCGGTGTTCTCGCCGAGTCCCGGTAGCACACAGCTCGTCCAGAAGGACGCCAACGTCCTCTCGAAGCAGTCGTTGCTCGCGATGCTCAGGGCACAGGAGGCGCTCGAAGATCGAAACGATATGTACGTCTCCGAGACCTCCTCGGCGGCGTCTGTCGTCGCCCAGACGATCGACCCGTCGGCGACGACGCTCGAAGAGCAGATCATCGCGCTGGAACGAGCGACCCAGACCGACGTCCGCCGGGCCGTGCGTGAGAACGCGGACAACCCCGGCTTCACGGGCACACTGAGCAACGACTTCAACCGGAAGGCGGCGTCGGCGTCGTCGACGATCGGCGTCGTCACGCACGATCTGCCGCAGGACGTCGGCGGCGGTGGGTCCGGACAGTCGGGCGATAGCCCGATGACTCCGATCCAGAACCAGGCCCAGCGGATCATCGACGCCGAACTGGACGCCGACATCACCGTCTTCGGGAGCGGGATCATCGCCGACGAGTTCGGGACTGTCGTTACCGATTCACTGCTCATCGTCACGCCCGCGGCCGTCCTCCTCATCGTCGGCTTCCTCGTCGTCGCCTACCGCGACCTGCTAGACCTGCTGTTGGGCGTCATTTCGCTCGGGATGGCCGTAATCTGGACGTTCGGCTTCCTCGGGCTTGCGGGCATCCCGTTCAACCAGATTATGATCTCGGTCCCGCCGTTGCTTCTGGCGGTCGGGATCGACTTCGGAATCCACGCGATCAACCGCTATCGGGAGGACAGAGCGACCGGCCTCGACGTCGAGGAGGCGATGACCGTCGCGACCGATCAGTTGCTCGTCGCTTTCTTCATCGTCACCGGCACCACCGTCATCGGTTTCCTCTCGAATCTCGCCTCGGACCTGCCGCCGATCCGCGACTTCGGGATCGTCGCCGGCGTCGGCATCATCTTCACGTTCCTGATCTTCGGCATCTTCCTCCCCGCCGCCAAGGTGTGGCTCGACCGCCGCCGCTACGACTGGCCCATCCCGACGTTCAGCCAGAGTCCGATCGGTGAGGAGGGGTCGGCGCTCGGCGAGACCCTCTCGGTCGGCGTCACGCTCGCGCGGTACGTGCCGATCGTCGTCCTCGTGCTCGCGCTGGTCTTCAGTGCCGGCGCCGGCGCGTATGCCACCGGCGTCGACACCTCGTTCACCCAGGAGGATTTCCTCCCGCCGGAGGAGGTCTCGCCGCTTTTGAAGTCGCTTCCAGAACCGTTTGCACCCAGCGACTACGGCGTCGTCGGGACGCTGAACTTCCTCGAAGACAAATTCACGAGGACGCAGGGGGGGTCAGTGACCATATACGTCGAGACGCGGATGGAGAACGACGCCGCGCTCGAACGGATCTATCGCGCCGGACAAGATCCGCCCGAGGAGTTCGTCAGCGCGGACGACCGGCGCGCCGAGGCCACGAGCATCGTCACCATCATCCAGGACTACGCGGAGCAGAGCCCCGAGTTCGCCGCGCTGGTCGAGCGGAACGACCGCAACGACAACGGCGTTCCCGACGACAACCTCCCGACGATCTACCGGGAACTAGAGACCTCACCGGTCGGCGACCGCGCGTCCGAGTACCTCTCTGAGGATCGCCGGAGCGCGCGAATCGTCTACTCGGTCTCCGCTGACGTGTCCGACGACGAAGCGACCGTGGCCGCGAGAGAGGTCGCAGAGCGGTTCCGCGGGGACGCGACGGCGACGGGTAACACCATCGTCTTCCAGGAGGTCTCCGATCTCATCTTCGAGTCCGCGGTGACGAGTCTCGGACTCGCACTCGGGGCCACGGTAATCTTCCTCGTGGTCATCTACTGGGTGCTCGAAGGGCTCCCATCGCTCGGCGTCGCGAACCTGGCCCCGATCGTCGTCTCCGTCGCGGCCGTCGCCGGGACGATGCGAGCGCTCGGCATCTCGTTCAACGCGTTCACGGCGACGATCCTCTCGCTCACGATCGGGCTGGGGATCGACTACTCGGTGCACGTCGTCCACCGGTTCATCGACGAGCGTCGCGAGCGGGCGCTCATCCCGGCTCTCAGACGGACCGTCATCGGGACCGGTGGCGCACTCCTGAGTAGTATGGCGACCACGGCCTTCGGAATCGGCGTCCTCGTTCTCGCCGTCCTCTCGGTGCTCGGGCAGTTCGGCGTGTTGACGGCGATTTCGATCATTTACTCGTTCCTCACGTCCCTGCTCGTGCTCCCCTCGGCGCTCGTCGTGTGGGATCGGATCGTCAACGACGACCCCGACGTGCCGATGGGGCATCCAACGGGCGAAACGCCCGAGGAAACCGTCGCCGAGCCATCGCTCGACGAATCCAACGGCATCGACGGGGGCCCGTTATGAACGCTGGACCCGGCTCCGATACGAACCAGAATCTCTCCGAGCACGAGGCGGTTTCGTCGCTCGAACGCCTCGGCCTATCGAACTACGCCGCGCGGGTGTTCATCGCGCTGCAGCGACTCGGCGTCGGCACGGCCAAGCAGATTCACGAGGAGACGGACGTCCCGCGCTCGCAGGTGTACGGTGCGGCCGAGGAACTCGCGGATCTCGGCCTCGTGGAACTCCAGCAGTCCACGCCGAAACGCTACCGTCCGGTGAGCCTCGACACGGCGCGGCGGCAACTCGCCGAGTCGTTGAAACGGGAAGCCGATCGCGCTTTCGCCTTTTTAGAAGCCCAGCGCGCGGCCCGAACCGAGGAGGAGACGCGCGACGACGTCTGGACGGTCCGCGGTCGAGAGCCGGTGAACAGGCGGGTCGTCGAACTGGCCCGGCAGGCCACCGAGACCCTGTTGTTCGGCGCCCCAGCCCCCGAGTTCGTCCCCGAGGACTTCGTCGAGATCGTCGAAGAGCGTCGTGACGCCGGCGTCGCTGTCCGGGTCGTCAGTGAGAGTCCGACTGTCCGAGAGATGTTCGCGGAGGTCGAAGGGATCGAAGTGGATACGCCCGTCCAAACGGAGGGGATGAATCACATCGGCCGCGTCCTCCGAATCGACGAACGCGCCGTTCTTCTCTCGGCCGTCTCTGCGGACGATTCTTCGGAGGAAACAGCGATCTGGTCGGCCGACACCGCGATGGCCGAGATCCTCGCCGGCGCGATCGCGGGGAGTATCGATTCGCTCGTTCGCGGTTCTAGATGAGGCCGAGGGCCGCCACACCGTGCGTCAGGGCGGCGGCGATCGGGATCAAGAGCGCGGTCCGGAGCACCAGGATGAGGGTGAGATCACGGAACCGCATCGGGACGTCGTCGAACATATCGACCATCATCGGAGCCGACGCGGCGAAGAAGATCGCCTGCGCGCTCGTGATGATCACGACGAACACCTTCGTAGCGATGTCCGTCCCGACGGCGAGCGTCGCGCCGATGAAGTACTCGGCCGCGCCGCCGATGATGGCCGTCGCGGCCATCTGCGGATCCGGAATCGCGAGCGCCGACATCACGGGCACGAGCGGGGCCGCGAGGTACTCGAAGACCGGCGTGTGGGCTTCGAGCAGGAGCACGGTCGTCGCGATCGTCAGGACCGTTCCGAGAATCATCGCGGTGAGCTTCGTCCCGTCGACGAAGCCGTCGATCGCGGCGCGGTGGATCGGATCGCCGTCTTCGGCCGTCTGCATCGCCTGATTGAGGGCGAACGTGAAGTACTCACCGACCGTCCCGGTGAAGGCCGGCTCGGGGTTGGGTTCGGCGACGTACTCCTGTGGGACGTTCGAGAGCGGCGGCACGCGGACGAGAATCGCGGCGACAATGAGCGTCGCGATCATATAGAGCGCGACGAGCAGCGGGAAGATGTGGAGGAGTTCGAGTACGGCGGCGACCGCACCGACCGTCCCGAGGTTCGCCGTCGCGAAGCAAGTACAGATCACGAACACCTCGCGCTTGTCGTAGCCGCCCCGATCGAAGACGTTCCGCGTGAGGTAGTACCCGACGCTGAACGATCCGAGCCAGGAGGCAGCACTGTCGAGGGCTGCCCGCCCGGGCAGATTGAACAGCGGTTTCATAATCGGCTGTGCGAGCGTCCCGATGAACTGGAGCCCGCCGAGTTCAGCGAGCAGGTTGACGAAGATCCCGCCCAGCGGGATCACGAGGACGATCGTGATCATCAGGACGTCCCAGACGATCCCGGCGATCCCGTCGGCGAGGATCAGTTCGGGACCGAACCCGAAGAACATCGGTACGCCGAGGAAGATCGCGATGACGCGGAACGCCCAGAACGGCTTCGACGTCTTCCAGTAGCCGATCTGGAGCAGTCGTTGCGTCCGGTCGTTCAGCGAGATCGTACCCTGATAATGCAGCATCGAGATCGTCGTCAGGATCCCGCCGGCGAACAGGATCAAGAGCACGAAGACCTCGACCGCGAAGAAAGAGAAGTCCGTGATGAACGACATCAGGATGTCGAGCGGGATCGTCGTCTGTCCCTCCCACTGGACCGGGAAGAGGAAGAAGAACCCGCCCGTGATGAACGAAATGAGGAATTTCAGTAGCGGTCGCGTCCGCCATTCGATCGTTACGTCGTCTATGGACTTCTGTTCGGGTTGAACTGACTCGCCCGAGATGTGGTCGCTGTTTTCCCAGCTCTGGCCACCTATCATAGGTTGCCAAAAAATAATGCTATAAAAAAATACTCCGATCTTCTGTGAGCAACGACTACATTATTTATGAACAATACGGGTGAATTGTGTTACAATACGTAACAATACCTTATTCACCTAGTTTTTTGTCCCGCATCCCGGGACACGGCTCAGTGGCGTTGGCGCCGGCGTCACTCAGCCGTACTGAGGATCACCGGGCGGTCGGATTTGAGGCTGACGTCCTGGGTGACGCTCCCGAAGAGCGCTTTGCCGGCAGGCGACCGCTTTCGCCCGGCGAGACAGAGCATCGCGGCGTCGACTTCCTCTGCCTTCTCTATGATGTGCTGGACGGCGTCGCCGCTGGATTGACTCACTTCCACGGGGAACCCGGCCGCTTCGAGACTCTCGGTGGCAGCTTGCACCGATTTGAGGTCTTCGGCGTTCGCCCCCTCGTCGTCGGTCCGGAAGACGTGATAGATCACGACCCGGACCTGCTCGGTATCCATCGGCAGCGCGGTGATCGCTGAAACCTGTTCGTTCGCCCGTTCGACGTCCGTGTCGATGCAGAGTAGTATCGTTTTCATCGTGGGTCAGTCGTGTGATTGCGGGTGGCGCGCACGGTCGGTGTCGTAAACCGACGGTCGCACTCCGCCGTGTTCGGAGTATCCTCTCGGTCTCCCATTAATGCCTATCGTTACCGCGGTCCCGGTCGTCGAAGCCGCGGTTCCGGCCATCCCTGCCCGTTGCGTGCCGCGTTCTCACCAGCGGACCTGGAAGCCTGACTCACCCGCTGGTGCTTCGTACTCAACCTCGACGTCGTCGACTGAAGCGGCCGAACTGCCGGTGTGGCACCAATCGATCATCTCTTCGACCGCGGACTCGGGACCCTCGAAGACGGCCTCGACGCGGCCATCGTCGAGATTCTTGACCCATCCGTCGACGTCGCGCTTGCGGGCCGCATCGCGTGTCGACGCGCGGTAGTAGACACCCTGGACGGTTCCGCTGACGAAGACGTGCGCTCTGGTTCGATCGTCGCTCATCCCGCTCGACGATTGCGGCGGCGGACAAAAAGAGGCTGTCGTCGGGTGGCCTGTCGGAACCACCTCGAAGGCGCAGATGCGGCCCCTCGCTCGAACTCACGGCTGAGCGGCTGTCCCGAGTGAGTCTCGCCGGCGTACGAGTCCGACCCGACGGTCGTCGTCCTCGGCGTGCTCCTCACGCTCGCGCTCGGCGGTCTGTCTCAGCTATGGGACGGCATCTGCTCCTGTGTGACCCGGATCAGCACCCACACCGAGAACCACGCGAAGAGGAACAGGAAGACGAGCGCGGTGGTCGACAGCACTCCGAGAGGGTTCGCCAACTCGACCAGGATCGGCATCGCGAACAGAAAGACGACCGCGACCGTAGCCCCACCTGCGAGGAATTCGAGGTACGTCGAAAGCGTGATGCAGTCCGCACTGGGCTCTGGCTCCCGGCGACTATGGTGCTCCGCTCCCGTGGTGTCTGGTGTGAGCATACATACCACTGTTTGAAATTACAGGGTCGATTGTGATAAATATATCTCGTCGCCGATCGTACGTGTGACGACGTGCTCTAGGTGGGAACCGGTGTTACCCGAGTAGATATCGCGCCCAGGGGTACCGTTCGACGAGCGTCTCTCCTCCGAGATCGTACTGTTCGATGTACTGACCCAGGCCCAGAATTCGACCGGCACCGAACGCCGCGACCGAGAGGAACACGAGCATATACGCGAAGTCGCCGTTGATGTACCCGTGGGAGACGCTCCAGTTCCCGAGATAGAACAGGAGCATCAGGAACGCGCCGAAGAACGCTGCGAGGCGGGTCAGGACGCCGAAGAGGAGCCCGAGCCCGATGAGCACCTCGCCCCACGGGACGGCGACGTTCACGAAGTCGACGAACCAGGGCGTCTGCCCCATCGAGACGAACAGTCCTGCTACGGGGCTGCCGTTCGCCGGCGGTGCGTTCTGGAGGTAGCCCGCCGCGCCGAAACTCCCCGAGAGCACCTTGTCGAAACCGCTCTGGAAGAACGCCAGGCCCATCATCAGCCTGAGCGCGAGGATGAACCAGACGCTCAACGAGTGGAGTTTGCCTTCCGCTGTGAACCCTGCAAGCGTACTCCGGAGTTGAACTTCTTGTACAGACATCGTTGAAGCATCTCGAAGACGGTTATTAAATGTATGTGCCCAAATTGAATCTGATCCCGGAATACAGCGTAAATTCTCGCACTATATCCCCAATATTGTACAATATATAAAACATAAAGATAGGTTCGTTTCGGACCGCGGGCGACGCCTCCGGACCACCGTAAATGCGGTCCAAGCCCGTCGCGATTCGGAACGCAAGCGTGAGTTTATAGGCGATCGGCGGGCCAGATAGCGTATGGAACTTTTCGGGACCGCCGGGATTCGCGGATCGGCCACAGAGCGGGTGACGCCTGAACTCGCACTCGACGTGGGTCGGGCGGTCGGCGCCGACGCCGCCGAATCTGCGGGCCCACCGACGGTCGTCGTCGGTCGCGACGGACGGACGACCGGCCCGGCGCTTGCGGCGGCCGTCGAGGCGGGACTCGAATCAGCCGGTGCGGACGTCAGACTGGTCGGTGTCCTCCCGACGCCGGCACTCGCATATGCCTCACAGGGACGACACGGCGTGATGCTGACGGCGTCGCACAACCCACCGACCGACAACGGAATCAAACTGTTCGTCGACGGCGAGGAGTACGATCAGACGCTCGAACAGACGATCGAAGCGCGGGTCGCGAGCGATCACCCGCCCACCGCGTGGGACGAGTGGGGGGCGTCCGAGGATCTAGCTGTCCTCGAAGACTACCGACAGGCGGTCGTCGAGTACGCCCGCGACTACGGCGCGGCCGCCGACGGTCTCGACGTCGCGGTGGACTGCGGGAACGGAATGGCCGCGCTCGGAACGCCGCAGGTCCTCCGGGAACTCGGCGCTCGCGTCGTCACGCTGAACGGACAGGTCGACGGCCACTTCCCCGGTCGGGAGTCGAAGCCGACGCCGGAGTCGCTCGCCGACCTCCGGGAGTTCGTCCGCGAGGGCGCGTTCGACTTCGGAATCGGGCACGACGGCGACGCCGACCGGATCGTGATCGTCGGTGCCGACGGGGAGGTCGTCCACGAGGATACGATCGTGGCGATTCTGGCCGCACACTTCGTTCGCGCCAGCGACGCGGCCGACCCGGTCGTCGTGACGACGCCGAACGCCTCCGGTCGGATCGACGAGCGGGTGCGTGACGCCGGCGGGCGCGTCGAACGCGTCCGACTCGGGGCGCTCCACGAGGGCATCGCTGCGGCCCGCGCCGAGGGCGGCGACGTGGTCTTCGCCGCCGAGCCGTGGAAGCACATCCACCCGCGACACGGCGGCTGGATCGACGGCGTCGCCTCCGCGGCCGTCTTGACGCGCCTCGTCGCGTCCGAAGGCCTCGACGGCCTCCGCGCACCCGTGACGGAACGGCCCTACCGGAAAGTGAGCGTCGACTGCCCCGACGACCTGAAATCGACTGTGATGGAGCGACTCGAGACGGCGCTTCCGGAGGCGTTCCCCGACGCCGGTGTCGACACCGAATACGGCGTCCGACTGGAACTCCCCGACGCGTCGTGGACGCTCGTGCGACCCTCGGGGACGGAGCCGTACGTCCGTGTGTACGCGGAAGCCGACGACGTGGACGCGCTCGTCGGCGAGGTGACTGACGTCGTCGCGGCCGCCGTCGACCGGGCGGACGCCTGATCTGCGTCTTCCGAGCTGCTCGACACGCACTTGCTGGCCGACGCATACCTCGCTACCCGACGCATACCTCGGCTCCACGAACTCTCGGTGCGTGTCCAGTTTTTCGTCCACACAGAGACGTGTGCAGACGCGGAAACGACGAATTTATGCACATCTCGCTGCCCAGTGTTCAATAGGAGTCCATAATATGGATAGACGTACGTTTGTCAAGGCCACTGGTGTCGCGGGAATCGCTGGACTAGCTGGCTGTAGCGGCGGTCCCTCTGGGGGATCCACGGCCGAACCGACGACCGAGTCGGGCGGTTCTGACAGCAGCGGCGAAGGCGGCGAGACGACCGCTGCGGAGACGACCGAGAGCAACGTGGCGGCCAACGTCGGGATGGTCTACGCGACTGGCGGCCTCGGCGACGGCTCGTTCAACGATCAGGCCCAGCAGGGCGCGCTCCAGGCCGAAGAGGAGCTCAGCATCTCGTTCAACGAGGCACAGCCCGACGAGGTGGCCCAGTTCAAGACGTTCCAGCAGCAGTTCGCACAGTCGACGGATCCGAACTACGACCTGATCTGTGCGATCGGGTTCCTGCAGGCTGACGCGCTCTCGCAGACGTCCGAGAGCTATCCGGACCAGAACTTTATGCTGGTCGACAGCGTCGTCGACGCGCCGAACGTCGCGAGCTACACGTTCAAGGAACACGAGGGCTCGTACCTCGCGGGCCTGATGGCGAGTCTCCTCACCACGCGAGACTTCTCGGCCGGCGCGGGATCGACCGCCGGCGACTCGACGAGCGTCGGCTTCGTCGGCGGCGTCGAGTCCGACCTGATCAAGAAGTTCCAGGCCGGATTCGAGGCGGGCGTGAACGCCGGCAGCGGCGACGTCGACGTCCTGACGAACTACGTCGGCGGCTTCAACGACGTGGCCGGTGGCAAAGAGGCCGCGACGGCGATGTACAACAGCGGTGCCGACATCGTCTATCACGCGGCGGGGAACACCGGTACGGGCGTCTTCCAGGCCGCCCAAGAGCAGGGCAAGTTCGCGATCGGCGTCGACCGCGACCAGTCGATCACGAAGCCCTCCTACGCCGACGTCATCCTCGGGAGTATGGTCAAGCGGGTCGACACCGCCGTGTACAACGCGATCGAGTCGGTCGTGAACGACAACTTCCAGGGCGGTAGCGTCGTCTCCCTCGGCCTCGAACAGGACGGCGTCGCGCTGATCGAAGGCGACCAGCTCGGCTCGGAGCTCCCGCAGGACGTCACAGACGAGGTCGCCAGCGCACGTGAGAGCATCATCGCGGGCGACATCTCGGTCCCCTCGACCCCGCAGTAGGCCGACACAGCGACGTTCGAGCCACTACACATCCAAACCTATTCGTTTATCACCGAACCACGGAGAAACAGATCTATGGCCACAGCCGTCCACCTCGACGGAATCACGAAGCGGTTCCCCGGGGTCGTGGCGAACGACGACGTGGACCTCGCCGTCGAGCGCGGGACCGTACACGCACTCTTAGGAGAGAACGGGGCCGGGAAGACGACGCTTATGAACGTCCTCTACGGACTCTACGAACCCACCTCGGGCCGCGTGCTCGTCGACGAGGAGGTCCGCTCGTTCGACTCGCCGAGAGACGCGATCGACGCCGGCGTCGGGATGATCCACCAGCACTTCATGCTCGTGGATCCGATGACGGTCACCGAGAACATCACCCTCGGCAACGAGCCGCGGAAGTGGGGCGGCCTCGCTGTCGACCGCGCGGCCGCCCGCGAAGCGGTCGTCGAACTCTCGGATCGCTACGGTTTCGACGTCGATCCCGACGCCCGAGTCGAGGACATCTCGGTCGGCGAGCAACAGCGCGTCGAGATCCTCAAAGCACTGTATCGCGGCGCCGACGTACTCATTCTCGACGAACCGACGGCCGTCCTGACGCCGCAGGAAGTCGAGGAACTGTTCGGCGTCCTCGAAGAACTGACCGCTCAGGGCAAGACGATTATCTTCATCACGCACAAACTGGGCGAAGCGATGCGCGCAGCCGACGACATCACCGTCCTCCGGGACGGCCGCAACGTCGGCAGCGTCAAAGCCGACGAGACGACCCGCGAGGACCTCGCGGAGTTGATGGTCGGCCGCGAGGTCTTACTCGACGTCGATCGCCCACCCGCGGAGACGGGCGACGTCGTCGCCTCCGTCTCGAACGTCGTCGTCGACGACGACCGGGGCGTTCGCGCCGTCGACGACGTCTCGTTCGACGTTCGGGCGGGCGAAGTGTTCGGAATCGCCGGGGTGGACGGCAACGGACAGTCCGAACTCGTCGAGGCGCTGACGGGGCTTCGACGCCCCCAACACGGCCGGATCGAATTTCTGGGCGACGACGTCACCGCCGACAGCGAATCGAGGAGGGGATGGCATACATCCCCGAAGACAGACAGGAACGCGGCCTCGTGATGGACTTCGACCTCACCGAGAACGCGCTGTTGGGGAGTCAGCATAGCAAAGAGTTCGGTCCGAACGGCCGCATCGACTGGCCGGCGACCAGAACCCACGCCGAGGCGATCATCGACGAGTACGACGTTCGACCGCCGGACGCCGACGCAATCTCGGAGTCGCTGTCGGGCGGGAACCAACAGAAGTTCATCGTCGGCCGCGAGTTCGAGCGCGACCCCGAACTCGTCGTCGCCTCGCATCCCACTCGCGGCGTCGACGTCGGCTCGATCGAGTTCATTCACGAGCGGCTCTTGGAACTCCGCCAGCAGGGCGTCGCGGTCCTGCTCGTCTCCTCGAAGTTAGAGGAGGTACAGGGGCTCTCGGACCGACTCGGCGTGATTTACGAGGGCGAGTTCATCGACGTGGTCGACCCCGACGAGACGACAGAAGAGGAGCTCGGATTACTGATGGCCGGAGAGCACCCGGACGAAGACGACGCGGACGTATCGACCGACGCGACAGAGAGCGGTTCGGCCGAGGCAGCCACGGGCGGTGACCGCCCGTGAGCGTCGGCGACCGCGCCCGCGACGTGCTCGCCCGCCTGGCCAACGCCTCGGCGACCGAGCGGATCCTCATCAGCACGGCGGCGCTCCTGCTCTCGATCCTCGTCGGTGCCGTCCTGGTGCTCGTCGCCGGTCGGATGACGGCGTGTACGCCGAACGAGGCGGTCTACTACTTCGGCACCGGCTTCTGTTACGACCCGATCCTCGTCTTCGATCGGCTCTTCCTCGGCGCACTGGGTGACCCCCTCAGCGGTGGCTGGTCGCCCGACGGGCAGTTCTCGGTCACGCTCCGCGAGACGACGCTCCTGATCTTCGCTGGGCTGTCGGTCGCGCTCGCGTTCCGCGCCGGCATCTTCAACATCGGGACGCAGGGCCAGATGGTCGTCGGCGCGCTGGCGACGGCGGTCGCCGTCCTCTGGGGCGCGACGCTCGTCTCGGGCGTCCTCGGAACCGTCGTGTTGGTCCCGTTCGGGATCCTCGTCGGCGCGGTCTTCGGCGGCCTCTACGGCGCCATCCCCGGGTTCCTGAAGGCGTACGCCGACGCCAACGAGGTCATCACCACGATTATGCTCAACTTCATCGCGACCGGAGTGACGCTGTATCTGGTCAGCGGTGTGTTCAAAGACCCCGAGAGCGCGGCGAATCAGACCGTCCCGTTGCCGGAGTACGCGCAGTTCCCGACGGTGCTCTTCGGCGGTCGCCAGGACTTCTCGCTCGTTGCGCTGTTCTTCGGACTTCTCGCGATCGCCGGGCTGTACTACCTCCTCGAGCACACGGCGTTCGGATACGACGTCCGCACCAGCGGGATTCAGCCCGAGGCCGCCGAGTACAGCGGCGTCGACGCCCCGCGGACGGTCGTCGCGAGTCTGACGCTGTCGGGTGCACTCGGCGGCGTCGCCGGGGCGATGTACGTGATGATGATTCTCGGGACGTTCCAGACGGGCGTGCCCTCCTACGGATTCGACGGCATCACGGTCTCGATCCTCGCCGGCAACAACCCGCTCGGGGTCGGTATCGCCGCGCTCCTCTTCGGCGTGCTCAAGAGCGGGACGACCGTCGTGCAGTTCGCGACCGACGTCCCGCCGCAGTTGGTCGGCGTGCTCCGCGGGCTCATCATCCTCTTCGTCGCGATGCCGGAGTTCTTCCGGCTCGTCGGCAAGCGCATCACAGACACCGGATCTCGCGCGGTCGCAACCGACGGCGGACGCCCGGAGCCGGCCGCCGGAAGTTCTGGCACGTCCGGCGACGACGGGGGTGAATCCGATGAGTGATGCGACGGGCAGCGCCTCGGAGGAGCCCCGACGCGACGAATCGGACGGCCTGCTCGATACGCACTCGCCGCGGAAGATCGTGGCGTGGGCCACGGTCGGCGGACTGGCCGTCCTACTCGCGGCCGGCGCGCTCTTTCCGGACTCGCTCGCCGGCACGCTCTCGGACGTCATCACCAGCCGCAACACGCTCGCGTCGGCGCTGCGGCTCTCGGTTCCGATCGCCTTTGCCGCGCTCGGCGGCATATTCGCCGAGAAGTCCGGCGTGATCAACATCGGACTCGAAGGCCTGCTCATCATCTCGGCGTTCACCGCCGTCTACGTGACCGACGTCACGGGCGGCGTCTGGCTCGGCTTCGGTGGCGGAATCATCGCGAGCACGCTTCTCGCGGCGCTCTTTGCGGTCGTCACGATCCGATTCCGGGCCGATCAGATCATCGCCGGGCTGGCGGTGTGGCTGATCGCGCTCGGTCTCGCGCCGTTCGCCTCGCAGGTCATCTACGGCGGGCCGAACACGTCGACCGTTCCGACGATCGGCGCCATTTCGGTACCGGTCCTCTCAGAGATCCCGTTCTTCGGAGCGCTCTTTTCGGCGTCGCCGTCGGTGTATCTGCTCTTTCTGGCGGTCGCACTCTCGTGGTACGTCTTCGAGCGCACGTCGTTCGGTCGGTGGATCCGCGCCAGCGGCGAGAACCCGAAGGCGCTCGACACCGCCGGGGTGAACGTCGCACACGTCCGCTACGCCGCGGTGCTTCTCTCCGGCGTGCTCTCGGGGATGGGTGGCGCGGCGCTGTCGCTCGACCTCGGGCAGTTCACCGGAAACGGCCCGACGATGGTCAACGGCAAGGGATTCATCGCCATCGTCGCGTACCTGTTCGGCAACTACAATCCGATCGGCGCGTTCCTCTCGACGATGCTGTTTGCGGGCCTGGACGCGATGCAGACTGCACTCCAACTGCAGGGCATCGGCGTCCCCCGACAGCTCATCCGGATCACGCCGTTCGTGGTCGTGATCGTCATCCTCGCGCTGGTCGGTCGGACGCGGACGCCCGAGGCGGCCGGCGAGTACTACGAATCCGGCGAGGAGTGAGGCTGCGACCGGCCCACTCGGGCCGTCGCACAGATAAAGAGTTTTCCGCTCGCACGCGAGAGACGGAACGATGAGTACCTCCCACGAGTACGACGTCGTGGTCGTCGGTGCGGGGACGGCTGGCTGCTACGCGGCGGCCACCGTCGCCAGAGAGGGCCTCGACGTCGCCATCGTCGAGCGGAAGACAGCCGAGGAAGCCGGACACATCGCGTGCGGTGACGCGCTGAAGGGCGCGGACGCGTTCCCGGAGGCGATTCCGAAGTCCCAGATCGAGGGCGCCTTCACGAACACGGGCGTCGACCACGGGCGCTTCGAGATCCCACAGGAAGACACCGTTCTCGAGATCCCCGTTCCGGGTGAACTCGCGGTCATCGACCGCTGGGAGTACGGTCGTCTGCTCATCGAGGGCGCAGAGTCCGCCGGCGTCGACTTCCACTACGACACGGTGGTTCAGGACGTCGTCCAGGACGACGACGGAACTGTCACCGGAATCCGCGGGACGCACAAAGGCGACGTCGTCACCTACGACGCCGACGTCGTCGTCGACGGTGCGGGCTCGCTGTCGCTCCTGCAGGACAAGACCGACTTCTCGAACGCCACCTTCGATACGAACGTCTCGTACTCGCAGTTCTGCTCTGCGTATCGGGAGATCGTCGAAGTCCCCGAACCCGTCGAGTGGGACGACGCGCTCGTGTTCAAGCCCACCGAGCGCGCCGCAGGCTACCTCTGGTACTTCCCGCGCACCGAAACCACGATTAACGCGGGATTGGGCTTCCAGATGAACGAAGAGCCGATGAAGCTCGTCGACGACTTGCGCCGCGACCTCCAGCACCGCCCCGAGTTCGAGGGTGCGACGGTCACGGACAAACTCGGCGCGGCGCTGCCGACGCGCCGCCCCTACGACTCCGCGGTCGCCCCCGGCTTCCTCGCCGCTGGCGACTCGGCGGGCCACGTCAACCCCACGACCGGCGGCGGCATCGCCGGCGCGGCTTACGCGGGCACCTACGCCGGCGAGCAGGCGGTCAAAGCGATCTCCGAGGGCGACGTCGGCGAGGAGAACCTCTGGCGCTACAACGAGCGCGTGATGGACCACTTCGGCGCGCGCTACGCCGGCCTCGACGTCTACAACATCCTCTCTACTGCGGTCGACGTCGACGACCTGATGGGCCTTCTCGCGTCGCTCCCCGGTGAAAAGCTCGCCGAGGCGCTGTACTCCGGCACGACCTCTTTCGGCCCGACGCTACTCGCGAAGACCGTCAAGGATTCGTACGGCTACTGGGGGCAGATCCTGCACTTCTACAAGACGAAGAACCTCGCAGACGACCTGATGCAGCACTACGGCCGGTACCCGGGTCGCCCGGAGGCGCTCGACGTCTGGCAGGCAGAGCGCGACCGCCTGATGGACGACATCTACGCGGTCACCGGCGCGGAACCGAAGTACTGACCCGCCGAACAGAGTACCGTCTACGCGCCCTCTCTCACCCGATCGTACGCTGCCGGCCGCGACGGGGGCTGACGCACCGAAGACACTTACACCGCACCGGAATACGTGCAGGGGTATGGACCGACGAGCCCTCCTTGCGAAATCTGGTGCCGCCCTCCTAACCGCCCTCGCCGGGTGCGGGACCGACCGCTCGCCCGAGACCGCCGATCGAACGCCGTTGACGACGACGGACCCGCCTCCGTCCTCGACAGCTACCGATACGCCGGAACCGACGATTCCGATCCAGACGCCGGCGGAGGGCAACTGCGATCCGGCTGACCGACTCCGTCCGATGCCTGATTCTCCCCGAGCGAGAGGGTATCCGACGCATCCGGGCAGCATCGACACACCGACCGTTCGATCGTTCGCGACCGGGTACGAGCGCGCCTATCGGTACAACTCCAGACTGCCCGAATTCGAGAGTGTGCAGGTCGACGTCGATTCCCCCGAGTGGGCCGTCGCCGACGCACAGAACGGACTCGCCGTTGGTCTCGACGGACGCGTCCAATTCGACGATCCGTCGACGTCGTCTGCGACGGCCACGCCGCTTCCGTCTGGGTTCTTCGAGTTTGCCGTTTGGTACTACCTCACTGAGCGGTTCGCGCTGCGGACTGAGGCACGCACTGGGCCTCTCGAAGAAGGAGACGAGCCAGATCTTCGGAGTGGAACCATCGTCGCGTGTGGATCGCCGGACGGCTGACTCGCGTCGTATTCACCGCTTGAGCGACGCGACGGTGTCGCCGTCACGACGTTCGACCCCCACCAACCCGTCCTCTGCCAAGTCCTCGAGAAGCCCTCGGAGCCACTCTCTCCCGTACGTTCCGCCGGGCGCGTAGTCGACTCGCACTCGCGGCCCCAACTCGTCCAGCGCGAGTTCGTCGTACTCTTTGAGCGTCGAGACGACCCGCCCGCGCATCTGTCGACGGCTTCCCTCGAACTCGGGTTGTGTGGGCACGTCGGGGGCGGTGAAATCGCCCGTCTCGTAGGCGTGACACCACTCGCGCCACGGGCAGCCGGCCTCGTCGCACTTTGGCACCTTCTCGCAGGCGACGCCGCCGAGTTCCATTATCGCGTTGTTCCAGACGCGAGATCGGCCGTCGGGCATCAGTCGTTCGGCCCCGCGTTCGAACGCCGCGTCGTCGTCGGGGAGGTCGAAGGCGCGGTACAGCACTCGCTTGACGTTCGTGTCGACGACGGCGTCGCCGTTGTTGAACGCGAACGACGCGACCGCGTTCGCCGTGTACGGGCCGACGCCCATCAGTTCGGAGAGTTCGTCGGGCGTCCGCGGGAACGATCCGTCGTACTCGTCTCTGACCTGCTGTGCCGCCTCGTGGAGGTACTTCGCACGGTTGTTGTAGCCGAGCGAGTGATCGCTCCAGAATGCGACGACGTCGGCGCGGTCGGCGGCCGCGAGGTCGGCCGCGGTCGGCCACCGGTCGAGGAAATCCTCCCAGGCGTCGACGACGCGGTCGAGTTGCGTCTGCTGGCTCATCACCTCCGAGACGAGAATCTCGTAGGGGTCGTCGGTCTCGCGCCAGGGGAACGCGCGGTGGTCGGCCTCGTACCACGACACGAGCGCCTCGCGGACGCTCGATAGGGTTTCTTCGTCGATCCGGAGCGCCTCGCCGTCGGTCATCGTCGGAGTCTGGGACCGGCGGGGCTTGTGGATTCTGATCGGCGCGCGCGAACCCCATCGAGAGCGCACCGAGACGAAAGCCGTTTGGCCGCGCCACCCGAGAACCTGGGGTATGAGTCTCGACGAACTCACCGCGGACGTGGAGTCGGCCTACGGCGACCTCGACGAGGAGCAGTCCGTCTCGCTGGACCGGGAGACGCGCCACGAACTCGCGATGCTCGCGGCGGCGTTCGGCACCGAGGAGACAGACGAACTGCTCCGGCGCGCGGTCCATCTGCTCTTTCAGACGACCGTCGACCGCGGGACGCTCGATTTCCATCTCCGACAGGACTACGACGTGACCTACGACGAGTATCTTTACTCCACATCGAAGGATACTATGAACCAAAATCCGGGTGGACTGCCGGGAGATGATGGACCGCGCCGGTATCAATTCTAGATCTAGTCCCTTCCTCCCTCTCGCTCCTCATTTCGATTTGAGCTTGCTCAATCAATCATATAGTACGCTCAGTAGGTTTTCTTGTGAGGTGAGGGGTATCCATCCTCTTCGATCAAAGACTTCAGAATCTACGCTGTGTGAGGATTGAGTGATTCTAAATCAATTCTGGATATAGTGAAACACTTGTCCAAAGAAGGTATGTAAAATCATAACATTTTTTAACTTGTAGCCCTAATTATTAAATATGGATGAAAGAACCACAATTCCTTTGGAACGCAAAACACGGAAGAAGCTCGCGGTTGAAAAAGACCTTCGGGATTCTTCTTCTTACGATGAGCTTTTAAACGAATTGCTACACAGCTACGGATTTTTAAGTAATCAGGAGTGATTTTTTATGACGAAAGTAACTATAGTAAACACCGGCAGCGGACCACAGATTCAAAAAGAGGTTGAGATTGACGAATTGTCAGAATATGGAGATTCGTGGCAGATCGTCGGAAGAGACAAAGATGCTATCGTAGAGGAGCTATCTAAGAGCGAATCTAAGAGCGATAGAAAGGAGGAGGTGGCTGCTCAAGCATTTAGAGATCACGCCAAGCGAAATAACTCCCCTGTTTTCGAGGAGCTAGCAGACGATATCGAATCCGATTCTTCCTCTTCCTCTAACGAAAATGATGATCCTGAGCTAAAGGCCGACGACTTCGATTCGTGGTCCGATATGAAGAGCGAGATGAGGGAGAGACACGAAGAGAAACTAGGGGACAGAGGACTAGAGCAAGAACTTGATACGCTCCGGAAGGGTGCGCGAGAGCGAAAAGGCAAGGGGAATGCAAGTACGGCATTAGCCGAATACCTCGAAGAGAAGGCCGACAAAGCCCTCGAAGATGGATCTAGTGGTCCGGACCCCCGTGATCGATTGGAAGGAAAGGACGTAGATACCTCCGAGATGGCTGAAGCAGCTAGCGAGGCGTTTGAACGCTATGCCAGAAGTGGTGACTCCCGGCACAGTGAGGTTTGGTCCGATCTGAGCGAGGAATATGAGGAATTAGCTCAGTCTGAGCCATCCATCGTCCGAGAAGAGGAGAACCCCTCTGGGGTCGATGACACCCATCTCGCGGAATTTGAGAACGGAACCCGGAGAGTCACCACTACCAATCCCGAAGTGAAGGAAGAGCTTAGAATCCTCACAGAAGAAAAAGAGGGTGTCCGAATCGAATCCCACGACGGGGAGACAATGATTGGAGTCGTTGAGGATATGGGAGTGTTTGATCAATGAAATGCCAGAATTGCGATTCTGAGGAAACCCACGGGGAGTGGGATATGGCCTTCGTTGGATCTAGCGAGTACAAACCCTCCCTTAGAGTCTACTGCGATAGCTGTCAAAACGTGGACGAATATGAACCGAATGGAAACTGGATCTTGAAATGATCGATACACCCGACAAATGCATCAAGTGCGGGGCAAAGGGTCTAGACACGGATCTGCGCATTGAGCGATATGGATCTGCCAGACTTCTTCTCAAAGTGGGTTTATATTGTATCGAATGTGCTTGGGACGAGGAATATACAGCGAAACTTGATAAAGGAATTTGAAACTATGAATCAAAATACTACCAAATCGCCTTATACGGGCTATAAAACGATGAGATGGACTTGCTCAGATGGGGATATCATCTCAGTTGTAGAGGAGTACCAGCAGGAGAATGATCTAAACGATGGGGAGTTGATCGAGGCCGCCCTTTACAACCTCATCATCGAATCGTAGGGATTCCTCTCAACAATTTAATTACGTATAGATGCTTGATTTGTTCGACATATGGACGCAGATAGCGGAACCAATCTCGCAGTTCTATATGCAACGTTAATTATTATTATCGGCACGATTGTGACAGAATGGCCACCTGAGAGACTGGATGTCGTATTCTGGGTTAGTGCCGTTGTGACCGCTCTGATTGTAGTACGAATTGGGCTATTGATTTGGGACTTAGATCCACTTCTCAACTGAATGTATCAGGAGAACGGTGTGTTCAATAATCGTTCGGAGCTGTTTTTGGTTACTGAGGATAGCTAAGATATCGTCTAATAGCTCTCAAGGGTCCCAAGCATCTTAGATAGCAATTCAGATTCCGTTATTTCATCATTTTCGATCTGCATAATCCACTCATTCTCAATAATATAAGATCCGACTGGATCTCGATCTGGTGGTGCCATTTCAGCAAATAGTCTTTCAGTTGAGACCCCCTGTAATACCGCTCCGTGGTATGATTCAGAAACGTCTCTCATATCTTGGATAATATCGTCGGTGGTTTCAACAACTGATTCATAGACAATCTGGGCTTCATCTCCCTCGATTGAGTAGCTGCGCATAGTTATTCCAAAAACAGATAAGCTTGATCCCATCATCTCCATAATTTCCTTGTCTGAAGGCTCTTCCTCAGTGGGTGTTGGGGTAGAGGTGTCCGTTGGTGTTGGGGTAGGAGTGTTTGTTGGTGTTGGAGTAGGAGTGTCCGTCGGTGTTGGAGTAGAAGCCTCTGTAGGAACTTCCGTAGACGTTTCAGTTTTTGTGGGTCCATTATCTGAACCGCCGGAACAACCTGTTAAAACAACACTCGTACCCATTCCGAGTAAGACTTTGCGACGTTTTATCATACCCTAACTAGTTAAATCACAAACAGAAAAGTAGTCACAAATTACCTCTGAGGACTTTTGAATCCCAGTCTAATTTACCCGAGATTGTATTTGATAGATCCTCTGGTCATATGAATAATACTTAAGTAATGACAAGTAAAATCAACCAATATGTCAACTCAGATGGGTCCGGTTGAGTCTGCATTGAGGTTTGGAGTTATCGTAATAATAGCAATAGCAATTATGGGTTCGTTCAGTTGGTGGGTACTAAGTTTAGATGGTCCTCTGTGGCCAATTGTGGCAATTGTGCTAATCGTGGGCGCTATGGTAGTAGTATCTTATGAGAGATTGATCGGGTGGTGACTGATTTCGCGGTCCTGCCGGTCATCCGCGGTCTAGATCTATTTTGACTACTTGTGACCCCAAAGTCCCCCTGACAGACTTGCTTTAGTACCCTAAAGCAACATTGTCACCCCCCTGTAAGGATTAGCACACCTAGACAGATGCTATTAAGATATCAACCGAAGTAATAATTCTAATTTCCCAGACAAAACTAAGGGGGTAGCTAGAATAGCCGTTATCAGTAGTACAACAAGGAGAACCTCGGCTCCGAGTAATATATAATTCTGAATTTTTATGTGGAGGATGATGGACTGCATATCGCTTTTTAGATCGTCAATATGCTCTTCAGGGATGTCGTGTGAACTTATCTCCTTACCCCCAGAATATCGAGTATGGTTAGAACGCTTTTTTTTCACCCAAGTTCTTGATCTTAGACTCGACAGAGAGATGCTTTTTCTCAATATAGTCCCATAATTGATGTGGGCATCTCTCAGAATACAGTTTAACAGGTTCGCCGCTCTCGATACTTTGAATATTTGAGAAATAATGGGATTTTATTCGGTTCCTTGCCTTTCGCTCTTGGCGAATGGATGGAAAAATTTTCGCGAGAACACCACCGAAATCGATTGAAACCATTATATCCGAACCCCCAAGATTTCGATACCACTCTTGGCTTTTCCTGCCGCTTCATTATTCAGATTCAAAGCCAAGGTTCGAGTCTCGTCTAAGATGTCTTCTACTTCGTTATAACTAGTAGTCTTGGGAATTGAGTACTCTTCTCCTTCACTTAGGTTGTTAATCGGGATTTCGCTTTGGAGCAATTGAAGATTGTTATTGATCCGGTTAGCTTTCTCTACTACAGAGTCAGAGATAGAAATACTAGGGTTTAAGCGGGAATTGAAATCTTTCCGCAGCTCTTTGAATTCTTGCTTGTCTTCATAATCAACGGACTGTTTATCAATACAAGCTGCAGATATTGAATTGGCTCGATGAGCTAGGTTTGATATCTTACTGTACCATCTCCGTCGTTCTCTTCTTTGGTTGAATGCTTCATTCAAAAACCACCCAAAGACACTACCAGAGAAACCACCCAAAGAGAAACTAACAGACATTGGGATGTTTGACAGATTCTCAATCATACCCAAAACCTCTCAAGTGTTGCTAAAAAGCGTAACTCTCGGTCCATTTTAATTTAAAAGGCCAAAGCCAAAATAGAAACAAGAAGAATTCCCCCTGACAGGAAGATATTCGTAAGTCGCCTCTGCCGCTCAGCCTTGATTTGGTGGGCAAGCTGTAGGCCCTCTTGGGTTAGTCCATATACCTTGACCCCAGTGTTGTTATTGACTTCCACTAATCCTGTTTCTATCAAATATTGCAAACTATCGTCTATATCTTCCTCAAATTTTGGTTCAATCTCACTATAAAATTTGTTCGCAGAGCCGGTTAACAGGCTCATCTCTTTCGCATCGAGCATTCCAGAGTCAATCTCGGGGTTCGTAACGATTTTATGTTGATACATCAATAGAAGAATTTCCACCCAATTGTCATCATTACGCTGTAGAGGGTACCTCATACTATTTGAAACAGCATTTAGGACAAAAAACATATCCTACCGGGGATTCCTTCGATCCGGATCAATTCGGAGCGACAAGTAGCAGTCACCCCCAGACAAGTTTTCGGAAAGTTTGGACAAATATGCGCGTAATATCCTAAGATATCTCCCTCTATTTTGAATAACTAGTAATCATCTCTTCTCTTTCGATTGTTTTCAGGGGTTTTAGTGTATGCCACATCCCCAATCATAATATTTCGAGATTCTGTGGGTAGATGCCCCAAAACCTACAAATATTAGCGAATTAGCGAATTGACCATTATCATCGATTCGTCTGGGGTTTTGGAGGTGATTGAATCCTAATCCACCGATACAAGGATAGAGACTACAGGATTCAGGAGATTATGGATATCCCCGGATAGCAAATTTCATTAGCGACGTGAGAGGCCCAATCCCCTAGGGTATTTGATAGGTTATTTACTAATTTAGGTAGACCTAAAAGTAGCCCCTCGAAGCCAGCCTTCTGGGGGCGGATCTACCCTTTCCTCACAAATCCACATAGAGTCAGATTTTGAAGCTCAGAATCGATTTCTATCTTCCGAGAGGGAAACATCATCTCACCTCAGAAAACCTCAGGAACCCGGCAGAGCTTCAGAATAAGTAACTCAAAATCGATTCTATCCGGAGCGCTATGCGTAGAATGCAAACCGAAGCCGAAGAGGAAGGCACAGATCCACTTGTGTTGTGTAGTTGTCTGGATCAGACAACTACACAACACAGATTAAGGAAATCGCAGTACAGAGATGACATTGAGTTAATTCCATACTCCTGAATATATAAAATAACTCCCCGAATCGCCCGAATCCTTCCCACTTCCTGATAGGTTTTCTAATTTCGTTTATTGTGTCGATGAGAGAAAAACAGAATGTAAATCGCTGGCAAAGCTCTAGATCTAGATCGATGCTCGAAGAGCTACAGACTCAAAGTGAACATTGATCGAACCAAAGAGAGTCTGTATTAGCTGCTAAGACTGCATAGAGCCACATACATCAATCCTATTGGATTCTTTGGGGATAATGAGTTATTGGGTCATTGAATTGAAAAACGTCTTAGAAGGCTATAGAATGGCATAGAATAGATTTGTTATAAATGAATAATATAGAGTGTATTTCCTAAAGAATAGGTAGAGAATAGTTTTATTCGTTTAATTCGTTAAGTATAGAAGGAAGTAAGTACATTGTACTGTATTTGTAGATTGTTTGATGTATATATTAAATATGTTGTGTTTTGGAGCAAGGGACTCCGTAATAATGAGTATGAACAACCACTATTTTCCATATATTTAAATCTGTGAACAGTATTTCCCGAATTTTAGGATAAGATAGTATAGTATACTAGTCTAGACTAAGGAAGAGAAGAGGGGAAGGGACTACAGGGATGGGGAGTAGAAGATCACTCTAGTATAGTAGTATAGTCTAGAAGAGGGAAGAGAAGAGAAAGGAAAGGGGACTACAGGGGATAGGTTAGAGTAGAGTAGTATACTAGAATAATATATTACTAGTTCTTACGAAATCCAATCTAAAATTTACACAAATATATTCTTAGATCAGTATTTCCCAGACGATTGTCCAGTTATTTCCGTAAAAGTTATAAGTTTTCATACCGTAGTAACATATGGGGCGTTGACTCGTCCTGTTCCGTCTCTCTGACGGGCGAAATAAGCGCAATTGGGCGACGTGTTCTCTGAACCACTTCCTTTGGCTTCCGCCTCAAGTCTCTCAACTTCGTTCACAATACACCTATAGGGATTAGCATAAGTAGTGATACACTTTTGGTGCAGTAAGTCTCGGGATTGTTGCTGTGAGGAAGCGTTTCACGTCGTCAATCGTCTCGAAGAGCCGATTCTTTCGGGCGGCTTTGAGCTGGAGCCAGCAGTTCTCCAGTGGATTCAGCTCAGGCGCATACGGTGGTAGATATTCAAGAAGCAGGCCGTCGCCAGCGGCCTGCTTCTTGAGATCCTTGGCGATGAAATACGGCGCATTGTCCAAGACAATCACGAGCTTCTTGCCGAAGCGATCGCGGAGTGCTCGCAAGAAGTACTTGCTGACCGTGGCGGTGAACGAGTCGGGCGTCAGCGCGACGAAGTGCTCACCAGTGTCAGTAACTGCACCGAGCATATTGATCGCCGCTCGCCCGCCCGAGACCGGCAGTCTCGGGCGGGAGTTCACCGGAAACCACGTCGGTTTCTGATTCGTCGAAACCGCCTCTGTATGCTGATCAATGACCGCAATCGTGTACCCGTCAGCCTTCAGCGCCGACCACTTTTTTTGAACTCGCCACGCCAGCGTGCCTTCTCAGCGGGATCGGCTTTGTAGTGGTACGGCCGGGCTGTCTGCCGTGACAGCCCGGCCTTTCCGAGGAGTCGGTACATATGCGCGTGAGAGTACTCGACGCCGTAGGTGTCGAGGATGTGCGACCGGAGGAGTTCAGGTGACCACGCAGGATCGTCGTAGCCGGCCTCTGTCGGCGACGCGTGCAGCGTCGCCGTCAGTTCCGTCCACTGGTCAGCGGACAGCCGGGGTGATCGTCCAGCCTTGGGGGCGTCGCCGAGCGCGGTGACGTCGCGCTCGGCGACTACCTCCAACCAATTGTATCCAGTTTGAGCAGGAACACCGAGCAAGTCTTCGATTTCATAGGCGGAGAAGCCCGCATTGTAGAGGAGCGCAACCGTCAGTTGCTTGGTCGCTTTCGCATCAGTTTCCCTCCGCAGTTGCTGGCGCAACTGCTCCGGATCGACACCATCCAACTTTGCACCCTCACGAGTCATACTACTCTTACGCGCTCAGAGAGCATCAATACCTCTGCTAATCCCTATAATAATCGCGTCCAATGCTCATCGAGGGAGATGGGTCGGACCCTTGCGGATACCCACTTTCCTCATACTCTACAACTCAATAGCGATGTGTGTTTGCTCGCTAGTAGCCACAGACGATTTATCAATCACCCCCGGAGTGACATTTAATGACGGATCTGACAGAGGATCAAATCGAAGCGTACCAGACTGCCGCACAGTCGGATCTACCCATTAGCTGGTTCGCTCAGGCTCTCTTGAAATCCGAAGGGATTCCTGTAGCAGATAGACAGAGGAGTGAGGAGGTCACTGTGCGACCGAAGGACACGCCCACAGTCGGAGAGGAGAATGAGGGGGAGTCAGTTTTCGCTTTCTGATAGAGCTTCTTCAACGATTTCGGGATTCTCCCGTAGTATCTCCCCAATATTCTCTTTGACGTGTTTTTTAATTTCGTCTACGGCTTCTTCCTCTTCCCCTTCGGCTTCGCCCTTGGATTCATAGATATCGTCTTGAATTTGATCTTTCGCGGCTTGAGCATCTAGGGTAAACTCAAGGCCGCACCACGGACACAATTTTGCGCTCGCCGGGGGATTCTCACCACATCGGGGGCATACTGTGGGTGTTGCCTCGTTTTCTCGCTCTTCAACGTCTAGGTCGAATGCTTTTCGAGCCTCGCGGATGTGGTCACTATCCTTCAGGTGGGCATAGGTGGATTCCATTACTTGGCTCTCTGGTGCGTGGCCGAGTTGATGTTTGATAGCACTCTCCGGCACACCGCGACGAAGCGAAATAGTGACAAAGTTATGTCGCAGGGAGTGAGGATTCAGGGGCTTCTCAACGTCTGTCCGGTCTTTCATCCGCCGGAGAGCTTCGTAAACGCTTGATTCTCCCATTTGGGTCCGTGCCGTCTCTTCGTCGCTTAAGTTTCGATCTTCTTTGTATGGTCCACCGTTAGAGAACGAAGGGAGAGGTGTGAAAACATAGGCTTCAGGATCATCGGGATTCGGATGGCCGGTTTGCAGCCATTGTCGAATCGAAGCCGCAGAGAGGAGTAAGTCGCGCCACTTGCCGTTTTTATCTGCTCCTTTCAGGCCCTCTTCCTCCTCGTTGAGGCAAAATTGCTCTTGCTCAAGCTTGAGGTTCTTGATTTTGAGGGTCCGGGTGGCACTTGCTCGTTGCCCCGTATATATCAGAAAGTCGAATAGCGCCAAATCCCGGTTGTTTCGTGCCGCTCCTCGAAGCTCCTGAATCTCCTCACGGGTGAGCATATCGTCGGGGTCAACACCCGTATTCTCTTGCGTTGGGACCGGGATTTCTTCTTCGTTGATTCCCGCTTCGGTATGAACCTTGTAGAATTTCCTGAGAGCGATAGAATACAGTCTGAGGGTCCCATTCGTCAGTCCGTCGTCTTTGACGCTATGGTGTTCTCCGTCTTTATACTGCTGTAGTAACTCCCTCAATTCCAATTCGGAGGTATCCAATAGATCAACGTCCTTAGCGAATCGCCGGCATTTTTTGACGTAGTTCTCAAGCGTACTGGGTGCGTTTGTTTTCTCTCCCTCCGGCACACTCACCAGCATTTGATCTTCGTCGTATGCCTTTGCCATATGCAGGATGGCTTCGGCGTTGTCCGGATTCACAAAGTCCTCTTTCTCTTTTTTGATCCTCTCCAACTCGCGGGCGTAGTTCCTCGACTGTTTCCCCATACTACGAATCACGGAGTGCATCTACAAAAGTATTCTTCGTACTCACCGGAAACAACGACGAGTACCTCTCCGGAATGACGTTCGAGGAGATGACCGGGCAGAACCAGTACCCGCAGCGCGACGACGAACGCCGCTATCAGATGTAGCGTCCGCCGTCGGCAGGCGGCGCTGTCGAAGCGGAGAACTTTATCCCGACTCGCCGACGAAACCCGGTATGGACACCGACGAAGTCGAACGACGGATCGAAGCGGGGATCGAAGACGCGGACGCACAGGTCACGCTCCCGCGCGTCCCCGACGAGGACCACGAGGACGCGCACTTCGCCGCCGTCGTCGTCTCGCCCGCGTTCGAGGGGAAGTCGCTCGTCGAACAGCACCAGATGGTCTACGACGTGCTCGGCGAGGCGATGACGACCGAGATCCACGCACTGGAGATGAAGACCTACACGCCCGCCGAGTACGAGGAGTTCGCGGGCGACGCGGCCTGACCGCCAGGCGATCGCGAATCGGCTCTCACGTTTGTCTCGACAGCGTCAGCCGCTGAACTGCCGCTCGAACCGCGTGATGGCGTCGTCGGTGCCGGCGACGACGACCTCGTCGTCGGCCCGGAAGGTGAACTCGGCCGGCTCGAACTCGGTGATCGTCGCTTCGTCTCTGATGATCGCGACGACTGTACTTCCGGTTTCGGCTCTGACATCCGCCTCGACGAGCGTCTCACCGGCGAGGTCCGCTGCCGGCATCCGGACGACGCTGATCTGTTTGTCGTACGCGAGCACCTCCTCGTCCTCGAACGCGGTCGACGCCAGCATCCGACCGCTGACGGTGGCGAGCGATTGAACGTAGTCTGCGCCCGCGCGGTACAGTTTCTGCACGTCTTCTTCCTCGTTGGCTCTGACGACGATCTGGAGGTCGGGATTCAGTTCGCGGGCGATGAGCGTCGTGAAAATCGCGGTCGTGTCGTCGGCGACAGTGAGGACCAGTGCCGACGCGTCTTCGATGCCCGCTTCTCGCAACACGTCCGGGTCGCGCGCGTCACCGATCACGTCGACGTTCTTCGCGGCCTCGATGTCGAGGACAGTCAGCCGAGAGCTGGTTCGTGCCAGTGCCTCGTAGGCCGCTTTCCCGGAGTCTCCGTAGCCGGCGAGGACGATGTCCTGTGAGGAGAACCGCCGGACGGCCGAGGTCGTCGCCTCGCGAAGTTCCTCCACCTGCGAGTACTCCCCGGCCACCAGCAATCGCGTGCCGTCCTCCAGCACGTCTCCGGGCTCGATCGGCGTCTCGAACTGGCCGTCGAACCAGACGCCGATGACGTTCACGCCGAAGCGTTCGCGCAGTCTCGCTTCGGCGAACGTCTGGTCCGCGAGGTCGCTGTCGGCTGCGACCGTCACCTCGATTACCTCGAAGTCCTCGTCGATGGCGACGCCGGCGTCGAGGTTCGTCCTGACGGTCGTCGGCACCTCCTCGGCCAGGCTCTCGCCGAGCAACTGCCGCGGCGAGAGGACGCTCTCGGCGCCGGCGACGCGGTGGTACTGCGCGAGATCCGTGTCCTGGACGAGCGTGATGATTCGTACTTCGGGAGCCGCGTCGCGCGCCGCAAGCGCGATGCTCGCGTTGGTGTCGTCGGCGACGTCGGCGACGACGGCGACCGCCGACTGTACCTGCGCGTTTTCGAGCGTCTGGGTGGATTCTGGGTCGCCGTGGATGACCTGATAGTCGTCTTCGTGTAACTCCCGCGCCGTGTCGGCGTCGGCTTCCACGAGGACGTACTCACGGTCGCGGGCGTCCAGTTCCGTGATGAACGTGTCAGTGTGAGGCGTGTGGCCGCAGATGACGACGTGGTCTCGAAGATCCGCGATCGACTCGGGCGCAGAAGGGGTGAGCACGTCGCGGAGCCACGGCACGGCGAGCACGTCGACTGCAGTGAGGATGAGACCGATGCCGGTGAGTTGCATCACGATCGCTAAGGCGTTCATCCGGAACGTCTGCCAGGGGGCGTCCTCGCCGTAGCCGGTCGTCGTGAAGGTCTGGATGACGACTTCGAGCGACCGATACAGCGGCTGTGGCCGGTTCTCCCAGTGGGCCATCCCGGCGTTGTACACGGCGGTGAAGACGAGCGTCGTCAGGACGACCAGCGCGAGGTAGTAGACCCCCCGACGGGTACGGAACGCCATATCTGCGCGTACAGGGCACCGATAGTTATACTGTCGGACGCGAGCCGGGACGGCGACGCGTCGAGAACGCCGGGCGCGCCGGGAGCGGCGGGTGCTTCGAGAGCGTCTGGTACGTCGGGTGCGCCGGGAGCGGCGGGGATGCCGTTACGCCCCTGTCAGGACACAGGAGAATCGAACCGACGGGTTTTACGCGCCGGCCGGTCGTCGCTCCGAGTATGTCCGACGACGAGTATCGCATCGAGCGGGACAGCCTCGGAGAGATGCAAGTGCCGGCGGACGCCTACTGGGGCGCACAGACCCAGCGGGCGGTCGAGAACTTCCCGATCTCGGGGATCGGGTTCGGCCGGCGCTTCGTCCGGGCGCTCGGCGTCGTCAAGAAGGCCGCCGCGCAGGCGAACCGCGACCTCGGCCTCCTCGAAGCGGAGACTGCCGACGCCATCGTCGAGGCGGCCGACGAGGTCATCGCCGGCGAGCACGACGAACAGTTCCCCGTCGACGTCTTCCAGACGGGGTCGGGAACGTCCTCGAATATGAACGCCAACGAGGTCATCGCCAACCGCGCCGCGGAACTCCGCGGTGAGTCCATCGGCGACCGCGTGGTCCACCCGAACGACCACGTCAACTACGGGCAGTCCTCGAACGACGTAATTCCGACGGCGATGCACGTCGCCGCGCTCGAAGCGGTCCAGAAGGACTTGGTGCCGGCGCTAGAGACGCTCGCGGAGGCACTCGAAGCGAAAGAAGCGGAGTTCGACGGCGTCGTCAAGACCGGCCGCACGCACCTCCAGGACGCGACGCCGATCCGACTCGGCCAGGAGTTCGCCGGCTACCGGACGCAGGTCGAGAAGGGAATCACGCGCGCGGAGAACGTCAGCGACCATCTCGGTGAACTCGCGCTCGGCGGCACCGCCGTCGGGACTGGCCTCAACACCCATCCGGAGTTCCCCGAGCGCGCCGCGGAGTACATCTCCGAGGAGACCGGCCTCGAGTTCCGCCCGGCCGACAGCCACTTCGAGGCGCAGGCCGCCCACGACGCGATGAACGAGGCCCACGGCGCGCTGCGGACGGTCGCAGGCTCGCTCAACAAGATCGCGAACGACCTCCGACTGCTGGCGTCGGGTCCGCGCAACGGCCTCGGCGAGGTCGAACAGCCGGAGAATCAGCCCGGCAGTTCGATTATGCCCGGCAAGATCAACCCCGTCGTCGCCGAAGCGGTGAATCAGGTCCACAAACAGGTCGTCGGCAACGACGCCGCCGTCTCGGCCGGGGCCGCCGAGGGTCAGATCGATCTGAACCTCTACAAGCCGGTCATCGCCCACAACTTCCTGCAGTCGAGCGAACTCCTCTCGAACGCCTCGGAGGTCTTCGCCGAGCGCTTCGTCGCCAAACTGGAAGCCAACGAGGAGGTCTGTGAGGAGCAGGTCGAGCGCTCGATGGCGCTGGCGACGGCGCTGAATCCGACGATCGGCTACGACAAGGCCAGCGAGGTCGCAAAGACCGCGCTGAAAGAGGACAAGACCGTCCGCGAAGTCGTGATCGAGAAGGGCTACCTCACGGAAGACGAGGCCGACGAGGTGCTCGACCCCGAGACGATGACGCATCGCGGGATTCTCGGCGACGACTGAGCCATCGCCCGGGATCGGCGATTTCGATTCACGCGCCGTTTTCCGCCCCGACTACGTCCAGAATTTTTACGCTCGCCGTCGTATCGGGCGCTATGGCGGGCCCATCTCCCCAGGAATTGCGTCGCGTCGTCGAGCAGTTCCCGACGCCGCCCGACTCTGAGCAGTTCGACCGCGCCGACGACCTCCTCGACGGCGTCTACAGCGCGATGGCGCGGTCGTGGTACCCCGAGTTGGAGCGCCGCGTCGACGCCTACGCAGACGGCGACGTCCTCCGGGAGACGGTGCTCGAACACGTCGAGTCGGTGCCGTCGTTCCGGCTGTCCGACGGAGCGACGCCGCTGTGTGACCGTCGGGACGCGCTCCGGCGGGCGGCCGACGCCCTCGACGAGATCGCGGCGGTGTCGGCGTGGTACGCGGATCTGCGGGCGGTGCTTTCGGACCGACCCGAGGAGTTGACGCGCATCGAACGCCTCCTCCACGACTTCGGGTACGCCCTGGCGCACGGGCTGTTTCTGGGCGCGTCGTCGCCCGAACAGGTAGTGCGGCGGCTCCGCGTGGCCTACCGCTCGGTCGGCGTCCGAATCGACGAAACCGGCTCCGACGCCGGGTGCGAGCGGACGACGTTCACCTGCCCGTATCGAAACGTCGCGGCCGGTCGCTACGGCGCGCGGTGGGTGTGTCACGAGAAACTGGACCGCGTCGACGACGGCTACGTGACGTACCTGCGAGAGCGCGGGATCGACTACCAGCGGCCGCGAGGCTGTCCCGACTCCGAGCAGTGCTACTCGACGGTCGCGAGAAACGGTCCGCGGCAGTGGTGGCCGCGTACGTCGCCCGCGGCGGTAAGGGAAAACGCCGACCCGTGACCCGACGGGACCGCCCCCGCGACGGCGCCGGATTCGATCTGGAGAGCGTTCGGCGCATCCAGCGCAGCTATGGGACCTGGGCACCGCTCTACGACTGGTTCGCGCGAGCGACGTCCTCGATCGGCGGCGTCCGCGCCGGGTGCGTGGCGGCGCTCGATCTCGACCCCGGAGACACAGTCGTCGAGTTCGGCTGTGGTCCCGGTGTCAACCTCCCCGCGCTGCGTGAGGCCGTCGGCCCCACTGGGCACGTCGTCGGCGTCGACATCACGGGGCCGATGCTCGACCGAGCCCGGTCGCGCGTGGCCCGACACGGTTGGGAGAACGTCTCGCTCGTGCGGGGCGACGCCACTACGCCGCCGATCAGCGCGGTCGACGGCGTCCTCGCGACGTTCGTGACGTCGCTGTTCGATGATCCCTACGCGGTCGTGAGTCGGTGGTGCGGCCTCGCCGACAGCGTCGTCGTGGCGAACTTCGTCCCCCGGGGGAGCCGACCCGCGAACGCGGCACTCGATCTGTTCGTTCGGCTCAACGGCCGACTGTTCGACGTCGAGAGCGCGGACGCGCTTTCCCTCCTCGACGAGCGGACGGCCGACTCGCGACGCGCGCTCGTCGACTGTATGGACGAGGTCGCATCCGAGGAGTACGTTTTCGGGACCATCGCGGTGAACGCCGGCCGCAGAAGCCCCGAACACAGCGCCCGAGAGTAGCCTGTCGCGAACGCGACACCGACGCGGTACCGCACCAGTTCGTATCGCGGCATACCGTTTCTCGTCCCCGCGAAAAGATCGATACGTTGATACCAGAACCCGTCGATTTTCAGGTATGCAGGGTCTCCAGTACAGTCGCGACAGCGGTCGGGATCTCCTCGAATGCCGACACTGCGGCGCGACGTTCCCGGAGGGAAAGGCGACGACCGACGGCTGGCACTACGCCTGCCCCGAGTGCGATGAAGGACGCGGCATCGGCGACGGACTGCGCCGGCTGTAGTCGACGCCGACCGGTCGCCCGTTGCGGTGTGGGTGCGCTACCAACAAACGCGCCACCCGTGAACGCGAGCCCCGCCGTCCCCGCCGGCGCGGACTGAATCATTTTTTACGCCGGGGGTTCGCACTCATTCGTAATGACCGCGTACGACTACGACGATCTCGGCCTCGTCGCGGGCCTGGAGATCCACCAGCAACTCGATACCGCGACGAAGCTGTTCTGTGGGTGCCCGACCGAGGAGCGCGACCCGGACGCGGCGACGCGCTCGTTCACGCGCTACCTGCACCCGACGAAGAGCGAACTCGGCGAACTCGACGAGGCGGCGCTCGAAGAGAGCCGCGTCGAACGGGAGTTCGAGTACCTCGCCTACGACACGACCTGTCTCGTCGAGGAAGACGAGGAGCCGCCGCACCGACTCGACGACGAAGCACGGGACGTGGTGCTGCAGATCGCCGAACTCCTCGATATGGAACCGGTCGATCAGGCCCACGTGATGCGAAAGCTCGTCATCGACGGCTCGAACACCTCGGGCTTCCAGCGGACGTCGCTCATCGCTCAGGACGGCGCGATCGAGACGAGCGACGGCCCCGTCGGCGTCGAAGACCTGATGCTCGAAGAGGAGTCCGCCCAGCGCGTCGAAGAGCGCGGCGACGACGTCACGTTCTCGCTTGATCGCCTCGGCGTTCCGCTCGTCGAGATCGGGACGCGCCCCGACATCGACTCCCCGGAGCAGGCCCAAGAGGCCGCCGAGACGATCGGGATGCTCCTCCGCTCGACCGGCGCGGTCAAGCGGGGTCTCGGGACGATCCGCCAGGACGTGAACGTCTCGATCGCGGAGGGTGCCCGCGTCGAAATCAAAGGCGTGCAGGCGCTCGACCAGATCGACGAGATCGTCCGCCAGGAGGTCGGCCGCCAGGTCGAACTGCTGGACATCCGCGAGCAACTGCGCGAGCGCGACGCGTCCGTCGGCGACGTAACCGACGTCTCTGACGTGTTCGCCGACACCGACTCGGGCGTGATCGGCGGGGCGCTCTCGGACGGCGGCTCCGTGATGGCCGTCCCACTGTACGGCTTCGACGGACTCGTCGGGAGCGAGATCCAGCCCGACCGCCGGCTCGGAACCGAACTCTCCGATCACGCCAAGCGGCACGGCGCGGGTGGCATCTTCCACACCGACGAACTGCCCGCCTACGGCGTGACCGAAGACGAAGTCGACGCGCTGCGGGCGGCGGTCGACGCCGGCGACCACGACGCGGTCGCTATCGTCGCGGCCGACACCCAAACCGCCGAACTCGCCATCGAAGCGGCCGCCGAGCGCGCGGAAACGGCCATCGAGGGCGTGCCCGAGGAGACGCGCGGCGCCAACGACGACGGGACGACGCGCTACCTCCGGCCGCTCCCCGGCGCGGCGCGGATGTACCCCGAGACGGACGTGCCGCCGGTCGAACTCGACCCCTCGGAGGTCGAGACGCCGGAACTCCTCACCGAGAAGGTCGAGCGCTACCAGTCCGAGTTCGACCTCGACGCGGGACTCGCCGAGCAGGTCGCCTACGGCCGGCGGATGCCGCTGTTCGAGCAGGCGGTCGAGGAGGGCATCGACGCGACGTTCGCGGCCGGACTCTTGGAGTCGACGCTGACCGAACTCCGCCGCGACGACGTCGCCGTCGCGGAGCTGACCGACGAGCACCTCCTCGCCGTGATGCACCTCGTCGAGGACGGCGACCTCGCGAAAGAGGGCGTCCAGGACGTCCTCGCGACGCTGGCCGAGAACCCCTCGCTCTCGGCCGAGGAAGCCGTCGAGGAAGTCGGCCTCTCCGGCGTCTCCGAGGACGAAGTCCGCGAGGCCGTCTCGGAGGTCGTCGACCGCAACGCAGACCAGGTGGAAGCCGAGGGAATGGGCGCGTTCTCGGCGTTGATGGGCGAAGCGATGGGCGCGCTCCGCGGGAAAGCCGACGGCGAGATCGTCAGCGACGTGCTGCGCGAGGAGATCCAAAAGCGGGCCTGAACGCCGACGCGACCGAATACATCTGCGTGCCGTTTTCACCGACTGCTCGGTGCGCAATCAGTTGCAAACGCTACTATATCCGTGCTACCAATCCCCAATACCAGATGTGATATCTGGTGGCAACTCTTTTCACCGTGGTGATATCTGACGGAATATGGCGGATACCACGAACGAATGGGAAAATACTGCGGGGAGCGGGGACGGACACGAGGGGATTTTCGAAAAACTCACCAAGTACACCCCGAGCGGTCATTCGATCCCGGAAGACACCTGGCGCGGTCGGCACAGAAATATCGTCCTGCTGTTACTTGCGCACATCCCGTTTCTGTTCGCGCTTGGGATGTACGAGGGGACCGAATCGATCAGTGGGGCGACGTTCCCGGCGTACTCGCTGCCAGAAATCTTTCTGCGGCTGGGCGTCCTGTTCGGGTTCGCCCTACTCGCGAGTTGGCCTCGGCTCGGCCGCCGCATCCGGACGTCGCTGGCGACGATCGGGCTGGCGACGGGATCTGCCGTCCTCGTGTACTTCTCCGGCGGCCTGATCGAGGCGCACTTTCACTTCTTCGTCGTGATGGGCGTCGTCGCCGTCTACGAGGACTGGCTGCCGTTCCTCGTCGGTATCGTCTACGTTGCGATCCAACACGGCTACTTCGGGATGACGGCACCGGAGGCCGTCTACAATCACACCGCGGCGATCGCAAATCCGTTCGTGTGGGCGTTCATCCACGCGGCGTTCGTGCTGGCGCTCGCGGCCGCGCTGATGACGAACTGGTACTCGATCGAACGCTCCCGCGAGCAGGCCAGACAGCGGTTAGCCGAGACGGAAGCGGCCGAGGAAGCCAAAGCCGAGGTCGAAGCGAAACAGCGGGAGGTCGAACGCCTGAACGAACATCTCGAAGCCAAGGCAGATGCCTACAGCGCGACGATGGCCCGCGCCGCTGACGGCGACCTCGGCGCTCGACTCGACGCCGAAAGCGAGAGCGAGGCGATGGTTCAGATCGCCGAGGGCTACAACGAGATGATGGACGAGATGGAGACGGCGGTCCAAGACATCCAGGCGTTCGCACAGGAGGTGACAGCCGCGAGCGAGGAAGCCTACGTCGGCGCCGAGGAAGTCAAACAGGCGAGCGCGGACGTGAGCGAGTCGGTTCAGACGATTTCGGCGGGGACCGACGAACAGCGTGAGATGCTCGAAGAGGTGTACGCGGAGATGACCGACCTCTCGGCGACCGTCCAGGAAGTGGCGTCGTCTGCCGAAGGGGTCGCAGAAACCTCACACGAGACGGCGACCATCGCCGACGCCGGCGAGGAGACCGCACGACAGGCGATCGACGACGCGCAGGGCGCCCAGTCGTCGATCGACTCGACTGTCGAGCACGTCGAACGCCTCGAACGCCAGATGGCCGAGATCGGCGAGATCGTCGAACTCATCAGCGACATCGCAGAACAGACGAATATGCTGGCGCTGAACGCGAACATCGAAGCCGCGCGCTTCAGCGGCGGGAGTGGCTCCGGCAGCGGGGACGGCTTTGCGGTCGTCGCCGACGAGGTCAAGCAGTTGGCCGAGGAGACCCAGGAGTCGGCGAACGACATCGAGCAACTCATCGAGGAGACGCAAGCGCAGACCGAGCGCACGGTCACGGAGGCTCGCGCGGCCGACCAGCAGATGCAGGAGGGCGTCGAGGCCGTCCAAGACGTGCTCGACGCGTTCAGTCAGGTGGCGACGAACACCGAGGAGACCGACAGCGGCATCCAGGAGATCAGCGAGGCCACCGACGACCAGGCCGTCAGCGCCGAGGAGGCGGTCGCGATGGTCGAGGAGGTCTCCGAGATCAGTCAGACCACCGCCGAGGAGTCCGCAGACGTCTCCGCCGCCGCCGAGGAACAGGCCTCCTCGATCACCCAGGTCAGCGCCAACGTCGAGTCGCTCACCGAGCAGGCCGAGCAACTCCAGGCGCTGCTGGCGAAGTTCGAGGTCTCCGCAGCGCCGTCACCGGTCGAGACCCCGAGCCCGACGTCGCGATCGGGGTCGGACGTCGCGCTGGGCGACGGCGGCCGCTGATTCGGCCCACAGTCGCCGTTTTCTGATTCCCCGCCGCTCTCATTCGACCGGGACTCGTACTGCCGATTCCGCCGCGCGTTCCCGGAGCCGCGCGATGCGGTCCTCGATCCGTGGATGCGTCGAGAAGTACTCGCGCAGTCGACGTTCCTCCTCGGAAGGTACCTCGCCGTGCGTCCACAGCGGCGAAACCGAGCCGAAATCGGGCCTCGTGGATCGATCGAGTTTCTGGAGTGCGCTCGCGAGCGCGAGCGGTCGACCCGTCACCTCTGCGGCGCGCTCGTCGGCCGCGAACTCCCGTCGGCGCGCGTGCGCTCTGAGGAACAGCGTCGCCGTCACACCGAGAAGTGCGATCCCCATCTCGATCCGTGCTCTGAGTCGCCCCGGAACCGTCTCGGCCCACGACCGAGGCTCGCCGCGGAGCCACGCGATGCCGAGCGCGGCCCCCGTCACGAGGAACACGAGCGGTGAGAGGAGCAACTCCAGCGTGATGACCACGAACTGAGTGAGGCTGAGCGCCGTGGTCTGGACGAGACTGTCGTGCCGTTCGAGGTGCGCGAGTTCGTGGGCCAAAAGCGCCTCGAACTCCGCGGCGTCGAGCAGGCGAAACAGCGAGGCGTCGACGACGAGCGTGCCACGGCCGGGCGTCGGGAGCGCGAGCGCGTTTGGCATCCCGAGACGCGCGACCAACAGCCGGGGTTGCTCGACAGCCATCTCGTCTGCGACCGCCGCGAGCAGATCGTAGACGACCGGCGCACGCGAGGCCGGCAGTTCCCACGCGTCGACGGTAGCGAGGACCTGCCGCGTTCCCAGACGCAGGCTCAGAAACGCGACGACGAGCGTCCCGACGACGACGCCGAGGACGAGTACGACCGGACTGGGACGGAACTGCCAGATCGCCGTGAGAACGACGATGCTCCCCAGCGCCAAGAGTCCGTAAAACGACAGCACTGCGACCCCGACGGCCGTTCGCTGGAGGCGACTCGGTCGGGGTGAATCTCCCTGGTGCTGACTTCCAGGCGGGGGTGCTGACATCTGTTTCGTTACCGTTCCGTTAGGCCGCTCGTTCAGTCGGTGTGGACGCTGTCCGCCGCTGTCCGGTCCTCGCGCTCAGAGTCGGCAGCGTCGGCGTCGACGAGGTCGGTTTGGCCGTTGTCGGGGTCGTCTGCGGCGTCACCGTCCGTGTGATCGCCGAAGGTACGGTCGCCGAGCAGGTCGTTCGCTCGCCGGAAGATGCCGGTGAGCGTGGTGATCTCCCGCTCGGTCGGGTGCGCGCGGCCGAGCAGCCGTCGCATCATCACCCGCGTCTTCTCGCGTTTGTGCTCGCGGCTCTCGATGGAGCGGTGGAACTCCTCGAAGAAGTCGTAAAAGCGGTCGATGTCGGATTCACCGGCGCGTTCGCGCTCGACATCCGGCAGTTGCGTCTCCTCGACGGTCAGCGACCGGAGTTCGTACATGAGGATCGTGGCCGCCTGCCCGAGGTTCAACACGGGGTAGTCGCCGCTGGCGGGGATCGAACAGACTTCGTCCAGTCGGGTCAACTCGTCGTTGTCGAGGCCGGTCCCCTCGCGCCCGAAGACGAGCGCGGTCTGTGTGTCGACCGTTTCCAGGCTCTCGCGGACCTCGACGGGCGTTTTGAACGGGAACCGCTCGTGCTTTCGGCTGTCCTCGTTCGTGATCGCCGTGGTCCCGATCGTGTGGTAGTTCTCGACGATCTCCTCGAAGGTGACCTCGTCGGCGTTCGGAAGGACGTCCTCGCGAGCGTGCCCGGCGAAGCCGTACGCCTCGCCGTCCTCGCTGAGTTCTGGCGGATCGACGAGCTTCAGGTCCGTGAGCCCGAAATTCTTCATCGCGCGGGCGATCGTGCCAACGTTCCCGGGCGTCTTCGGTTCGACGACGACGACGACGGGGTCGTGACTGCGTCCCGTCATCTACTTCGTCGGGTACTCCCGACCCAGATCGACGTCGTCGAGCGGTTCGTCGTCCGCATCGTCGTCGACAGTCGTAATCTCGCCCGTCCGCAGGTCGATACGCTTGCGCTCGCCCTCGTACTCTTCGTTCAGGCGGCGGTTGAGCTCCGCCGGGTCCGGCGGCGTCGGCAGTTCGTCGGGGTCTGTGTCGACGTGTTCGAGGCCGCCGTAGCCCTCGGGAGCGCGGTTGCCGGCGACGAACCACTCGTGGAACTCGTCGCGGAACGTCTCCGTGCCGGCGGCGTCTTTCCCGCCCGCCTCGCGGAACCAGTAGAGGAAGTCGGCCTCGTGCTCCGAACAGAGGAGCACTTCCTCCATCGGCTCGCCGTAGACGATCTCGGCCTGGTTGCAGCGCTTTTTGTTCTCCTCGCCGTGGACGAGATAGCAGGCGTCGCAGGGTTTGCCCTGCAGGTACGTCAGACGGATGAGTCGCTTTCGCGTGTCCTCCGGTACGTCGTCGAGCGACCGGAACTCGCCGTCGTCGGTAAACACCTCCTCCTCGTCGAAACGCCAGCCGCGGAGGCCGATGCTGACTTTGGCCATCGACGAACGGTAGCGTGCGATCGGATAAAAAGAGCGTGCCTCGGGGGTCGGCCGTGACGTTCCAGCAGAAGACTCCGGGGGAAGTATCAAGACGCATCGTCGGAAACGCCCTTCTATGCCTGCGGACGAGCCCTCGTCGTCATCACCTTCGTCGTCGCCTTCACGGTCCGGCACCGAGCAGTCCTCGTATCCCGACACGTCGCCGCTGTCGCCGCGGATGGAGGCGCTGCTCCTCGGCCGCGACCCCGACACGGCGGTTCGCCTGTCGGCCGTCGCGGGCACGCTCTTCGCCGTCACGTTCGTCCTGCACCTCCCGCCGCGGCTCGTCGGCTGGCTCTCGTTCCCGTTCGGACTCTTTCTGCCGCTTCTCGTCGGCACAGCATTCCTCGCGGCCGCGGTCGGTGCGTATCGCAACGACGGCTTCTTCGTCGCGCTCTCGCTCGCCGGCGGCCCGAGTTTCGGCTTTTATTTCCCCCTCGGGCTCTTCGAGTTGACGTATCCCAGTGCAACGGCCCTCGAAGGACTGACGATCGGCGCGACGGTCACCGTCGCCGCCGGCACAGCCGGATTCCTCGTCGGCGCGGGCGGGCGGCGAGCGATCCGCCGAATCCGCGACTGACGACGGAACTCGGTCGCCGATTCTCCGATGCGCGAATCGCTTCACCGTCGGCGCTCGGAGCGTGCGCCTTTTCCTTCCCCCGCGAGAACGCAGGGGTATGGACCCGAAGCGGGAGCTCACGAGCGTCGACCTGGCCGCCCTCGTCACCGAACTGAACCGGTACGAGGGAGCGAAGGTCGACAAGGCCTACCTCTACGGCGACGACCTGCTCCGCTTCCGGATGCGCGATTTCGACCGCGGCCGGGTGGAACTCATCCTCGAAGTCGGCGACGTCAAGCGGGCACACGTCGCAGACCCCGAACGCGTCCCCGACGCACCCGGACGACCGCCGAACTTCGCGATGATGCTGCGGAACCGACTGTCGGGCGCCGACTTCGCGGGCGTCGAGCAGTTCGAGTTCGACCGCATCCTCGTCTTCGAGTTCGAGCGCGGCGACGAGAACACGCGCATCGTCGTCGAACTGTTCGGCCAGGGCAACGTCGCCGTGCTCGACGAGACGGGCGAAGTCGTCCAGAGCCTCGAGACGGTCAGGCTCAAATCACGCACGGTCGCCCCCGGCTCGCAGTACGAGTTCCCCTCCTCGCGTCTCAATCCGCTCACGGTCAGTTACGACGCGCTCGCCCGGCGGATGGAGGACTCCGATACCGACGTGGTGCGGACGCTCGCGACGCAGTTGAACCTCGGCGGCCTCTACGCCGAGGAACTCTGTACCCGCGCGGGCGTCGAAAAGACGATCCCGATCGAGGAGGCCGGTGACGACGAGTACCGCGCGCTCCACGACGCGATCGAGGACCTCCGGACGCGACTCCGCTCGGGCGACTTCGACCCCCGCGTCTACACGGATGACGACGGCGCGGTCGTCGACGCGACGCCGTTCCCGCTCGAGGAACACGAGCGCAAGGGCCTCGACAGCGAGGCGTACGACACCTTCAACGACGCGCTCGACGAGTACTTCTACCGGCTCGAACTGGAGGGCGACGAGCCGGAGGAGACGGGTCGCGAGCGCCCGGACTTCGAGGCGGAGATCGAGAAGAAAAAGCGGATCATCGACCAGCAGGAGGGCGCGATCGAGGGGTTCGAAGAGCAGGCCGACGCCGAGCGCCGTCGCGCCGAGTTGCTGTATGCGAACTACGACCTCGTCGACGAGGTGCTCTCGACCGTCCGTGAGGCTCGCGAGAACAGCGTCCCCTGGGACGAGATCCGCGAGACGCTCGCGGCGGGGGCCGAGCAGGGAATCCCCGCGGCCGAAGCGGTCGTCGACGTCGATGGCGCCGAGGGAACGGTCACGATCGAACTCGACGACACCGAGGTAGAGGTCAACGTAGACACCGGCGTCGAGAAGAACGCCGACCGGCTCTACACCGAAGCCAAGCGCGTCGAAGAGAAGAAAGAGGGCGCACTCGCCGCGATCGAGAACACCCGCGAGGAACTCGAAGCCGTGCAACAACGGCGCGAGGAGTGGGAAGCCGACGACCAGGACGAAGACGAAGCCGAGGAGGAAACCGAACCCGAAGACCGCGACTGGCTCGAGATGGAGTCGATCCCGATCCGCACCTCCGAGCAGTGGTACGAGCGCTTCCGGTGGTTCCACACCTCCGACGGCTTTCTCGTCATCGGCGGCCGCAACGCCGACCAGAACGAGGAAATCGTCACGAAGTATCTGAACAAACACGACCTGTTCTTCCATACGCAGGCCCACGGTGGCCCGGTGACGGTCGTGAAGGCGACCGGGCCCTCGGAGCCATCCGAGGCGGTCGAGTTCCCGGAATCGACGAAACAGGAGGCCGCCCAGTTCGCGGTCTCGTACTCGTCGATCTGGAAGGAGGGCCGCTACGCCGGTGAGGCGTATGTGGTCACGCCCGATCAGGTCTCGAAGACGCCCGAGTCCGGCGAGTACATCGAGAAGGGCTCGTTCGTCATCCGCGGCGACCGGACGTACTTCAGAGACGTCGCTGCCGAGGTCGCGATCGGCATCCAGTGTGAGGGCGTCACCCAGGTCCTCGGCGGCCCGCCGTCGGCGATCGAAGAGCAGGTCGAGACGTCGATTCGCGTCCAGCCCGGTCGCTACGCCCAGAACGACGCCGCGAAGATGCTCTACCGGGAGTTCCGCGAACGCTTCACCGACCAGAAGTTCCTCCGAAAGGTCGCGACCCCGGACAAGATCCAGGAGTTCCTGCCGCCCGGCGGGAGCGAACTCGTCGAGTAGCGCGATTTTCGTACGGCAGGCAGTCCCGATTTTGACTGAGACTGCTGTTATCACCAATCTCGGGGGTAAGCCGCGCGTACTGTCCGTACGTGGTCTATATTTATCTTTGATGACATCGTACTGTACGCTTGGAGCAAATCGGCTGTTCTGCGTCACAGCCGCGACGGGACGCCCGTCGACGGTCACGGCGCAGCATACAGCCACGCTCGGTGATCATTATGATACAAGACTCACTGCAGTACCTCAGAAACGACGAGAATTGGGTTACGACTGTCCTCATCGGGGGGATACTCAGTCTGCTGGGCGTCCTGATCGTCCCGACGCTTCTGGTCCTCGGATATCTGGTACGGGTCGTCCGCGGGACGATGCACGGCGAGGAACAGCCGCCAGTGTTCGACGAGTGGGGTGACCTGTTCACTGACGGGCTCAAGGCGTTCGTCGTCGTCTTCGTCTACGGGCTGATCCCCGGGATCATCGCAGCGGTCGTCGTCGGCGGCGGGATCTTCTCGTTCGTCGTGGGCGGCGGATCCGACTCTGCGGGCCTCGTCGGCCTCGGAATGGCAGGGATTCTCCTGGGAAGCCTACTCGCGCTCGTGTTGAGCCTGCTGGCGGCGTACGTCGTCCCGGCGGCGATCTCGAACCTCGCGCAGACCGATCAACTCGGGTCCGCGTTCTCGATCAGTGAACTCCGTCCCGTGCTGACCTCGGGAACGTACGCGACCGCGTGGGTGTACGGCTTCGCGCTCATCATCGCGGCCAGCCTCGTCGCTGGCGCGCTGAACGTGATTCCGCTACTCGGGCTTCTCGCGGGCGGATTCCTCGGGTTCTACGCCGCGGTCTCTGCGTACTACCTCATCGGCCAGGCGTGGGGCGAGATCCGCGACGTCGAGATGCGCGAGAGCGACTCCCTCGACGAGCAAGCGGCCGTCTGAGAGCCGGAACTTCGACACCCAACGTCGGCTCTCACACCGCGTTCTGACTTTCGCTACGGATCTGCTCTTGAAACCCGCAGCCGGCGGTCGTTTTCGGGAGTGCTGCAGTATCTTGGGTGCGAACTTCTTCCGCCCCGTCGGACCGGCTCAGGCTCCCCCGACTAGTTGTGATTGTCCAATCTATCACGATAAATTAGTTTATTTTAATATACTCTCTGAGATACCAACCCTCGTTGCTTTACCACTTGAATGATTAATAATACACATTATGAGAGGGCGTCAATCAGAGTCACGGCGACGGTTTTTACAGCTGGCAGGAAGCTCAGCGATTGTTGGTGCCGCCGGCTGTGCGGGCACGCCCGAACAAGAGTCATCTCCAACCGAACCGGCAGATGACGAGGACGGGGACCGGGAGACTGATACGGACGAAGAGCTCCCCGAGGGCGTCTCGGCGGACGAGTTCGAGCACGGCCCGGTGCCTCAGGAGTATCGGACGGCGGACTCGATCGGCGGTGAAACGCGCACTCCGGACGAACTCCAGATCAAGGCCGACGTCCAGTTCTCGGAGTACGACGAGGCGCTAGAGAACGCGGCCCACCAACCCGGACGGTGCTGCGCGAATTGCAGTGAGTATATCGCTGACAGGAACGGCGACGGGTTCGGTGCCTGTGCCGCGGTCGAGGGCTATATCGGTGGCGCTGATTGGTGTACCATCTGGGAGGAGCTACCGGAACCCGAGGTTCCCGAAGGGATGAGCGAGGACGAACTCGCGACGGCCGAGGTCCCTACCGAATACCGGACGGCGATCTCCCAGGCCGGAGAAGAGCGCGACCCAGACGAACTCCTCGCCCAGGCGAACGTGAGCTTTGGCGAGTCCGTCGAGAAAATCGCCGACGGCGTAGCCCAGCCTGGGATGTCCTGTGGTAACTGTGCGGAGTTCATTCCTGACAAGAACGGCGACGGATGGGGCGCGTGCGCAGCGGTTGAAGGGTACATCGCTGTCGAGGACTGGTGTGCGGCCTGGGAAGCTGTCAGCGAAGAACTGGAATAGAGCCATCCAGAGTGGAGAACTCCACTCGGCCTATCGGGTCCTGACAGAAAGCACTGAATCGGTCGGGGCTCACGGCGCTAGCGTGGGGGTCTGGTCACGCTCTGAAAGTCTCGACGAGGCCGACGATTCCCTAAACTTACCTTTCTCCACTGATTCCTCCCAGCCGATGCTGTCGGATGCCCTCCACTATCCGCTCGATAGCGACGACTGGCTTCGCACGATACTCATCGGGGGACTGTTGAGCGTCCTCTCGGTGCTCGTTCTCCCGATTCCGCTCCTTCAGGGGTACTACGTTCGCGTGTTGCGCGGCACGACCCGCGGAGACGCCACCCCGCCGGCCTTCGACGAGTGGGGCGACCTGTTCGTCGACGGCCTGAAACTGATCGGCGTCAACATCGCCGTCTCGCTCGTCGTCGTCGTGGCGATGTTCGTCGTCGGGATCGTCACGGGATTCGGCTCCGCGATCGGGTCCGGCGCCGGCCCCGTGGTCGGAACCGGATCGAACGGCGGTCTCGGTGGACTCGGCGGACTCGGCGGGCTCTTGACCGTCGTCGCGTTCTTCGCCTTCGTCGCGTTCGCGCTGCTACTCGGCTACGTCGCGCCGGCGATGTTCGCGAACTTCGCCCGCGAGGACTCGATGGCGGCCGCCTTCGACGTCTCGACGGTGCTCGCGGCGGCGACGACCTCCGAATACCTGATCGCGTGGGTGCTCGCCGTCGTCGTCGGGCTCGTGCTCGGGACTATCGCGAGCCTGTTGGGTATCGTCGTCGTCGGGATTTTCGCCCTCTTCTACGTGCAGGTCGTGACGTACTACCTATTCGGGCGCGGGTTCGCCGACGGACTGGCGGACGCCCAGCGCGGGTCGCTATAGCAGGATCTTTCTCCCCGCGTCCGAAATCGGGGATATGCGAATTTCGAGCCGCGGCCGCGGCGAGGAGGGGCGCGAGCGGATGACGCTCGTCCCCGAGAACGTCGACGACCTGTGGCACCTCTCGCACGTCCTCGAATCCGGCGATCTCGTCTCCGGCGACACCACGCGCCGTATTCAGCGGGACGACGAGAACCTCCGGGACACGGGCGGCCAGCGCGAGCATCTGTTCGTGACGATCGAAGTCGACGACGTCGAGTTCGCGCGCTTCGCGAACCGTCTTCGAGTCGGCGGCGAGATCGTCGACTGCTCGCGCGAGGACCAGCTCGGGCACCACCACACGCTCAACGTCGAGGAACACGACGAGATCACGATCGAGAAGCACTTCAAGCCGGACCAGGTCGAACGGATCGAGGAGGCCGAAGAGGCCGCCGAGAACGCCGACGTCGCCATCGCGACCGTCGAGGAAGGCGAAGCACACATTCACACGGTCGCACAGTACGGCACCGAAGAGCGCTTCTCGTTCACCGCGCCGACCGGCAAGGGCGAGTACGCCCGCCCGCGCTCGGAGCTGTTCGCCGAGCTGGGGAAGGCGCTCTCGCGGATGGACGTCGACGCGATCATCCTCGCCGGTCCGGGCTTCACGAAGCAGGACGCACGGGATTACATCGAGGAGAACCACCCCGACGTCGCCGACCTGCTCACCGTCGTCGACACGGCGGGCGTCGGCGACCGCGGCGTCCACGAGGTGCTGAAACGCGGCGCCGTCGACGAAGTCCAGACGCAGACCCGGATCTCGAAGGAGGCCGAACTCCTCGACGATCTGATGGAGGGCATCGCGACCGGCGAGAAAGTCGCCTACGGGATCGACGAGGTCGCCGAGGCCGCAGAGTTCGGCGCCGTCGAAGAACTGCTCGTCGTCGACGACCGCCTCCGACAGGAACGGCAGGGCGACGGCGACTGGGACGTCGACGTCAACGACGTCATCCAGTCGGTCGAACGGCAGGGCGGCGAGGTCACCGTCTTCTCCGGCGAGTTCGACCCCGGACAGCAACTCCGGAATCTGGGCGGCATCGCGGCGCTGCTGCGCTATCGGTTGCAGTAACGGGTCTGTCGCTTCGCCTCCGACTTATTCGCCAGTGAGCGCCTGGCTGCCGGGCGCGAAGTCGATCGTCTCTCCCAGGCCGGCCTCCGTCGCCTTCTCGTAGAGCAGGTACGCGCCGGCGACCGTCTCGATACCGGTTCCGCCGCTGTCGAAGACGGTGATCTCCTCGTCGGACTCCCGACCGGGGGCGTTGCCGGCGACGACGTCGCCCAGCTCGGCGTGGACGTGGTCCTCGTCGACGACGCCTTCCTCGAGTGCGTGGAGGAACGAGCCGGCGTCCTGGAACGCGCGGTCGCGGAGGTCGGGCACGTACTTCGCGCGCTCGATGGTCGCGGCGTCGAGTTCGCGCTTCTCGGGGTTGTACTGACCCATCGCAGTGACGTGGGTCCCCTCTTCGAGCGCGTCGCCGTCGAAGACCGGTTCGCTGGCGTTCGTCGCAGTCACCACGATGTCGGCGCCCTCGACGGCCGCGGCGGCCGAGGCGACGGCGGCGACGCTGCCGTCGAGTCGGCGGTCCATCTCGCCGGCGAAGGCTTCGCGGTGCTCTTTCGTCGGCGAGTAGACCCAGACGGTCTCCAGATCGCGGACCGTCGCCAGCGCACGGAGTTGGCCGCGCGCCTGTGCGCCGCTGCCGATGATTGCCGCGGATCTGGCGTCCTCGCGTGCCAGTTCGTCGGCCGCAACGGCGCCTGTCGCACCGGTCTTGAAGGGATTCATACTCGCGCCGTCGAGCAGCGCGAGCGGTTCGCCGGACTCCGAATCGAAGATCGGCGTCGTGAACCACGCGTCCTCGGCTCCGAAGCCGGCGGTGTACATATAGCCGCCCATCGCGCCGGTGTCCGGGAGGATCGCCGCATACGTCGTGAGAAAGCCCGGTGGATCGGCGTTGCCGAGTTTCGTTCGCGGTTCGGCAGGGGCCCCCTCGCCGCGCTGTCGGTACGCGTCGCGGACGGCGTCGACGAACTCCGCGGGCGTTGCGAGGCCATCGACGTCCGAACTCTCCAGAAACAGCGTCTCAGTCATACGACCGCGTTCGACGGCCAGTGGTAAGAACGTGCGGGAAACTGTGAGACGCGGGATTCAGAAACGAATACGCGGAACGTATCGTACAAGAAACAGCGATGCGACAGGGAACTGGGAGGGAGTATCGCAAGTCCTCGTAGATTTCTCGCCAGACGGCACGGCGAGTATATCCAGACAGTTACGAGAATCCCTATGAACGTTCAGTCGGCGTTCTGTAGCCGAACGTTCTTTCGAGTGTCGGTCCCGTCGAAACTGGATCGGGCACCGGTGGAAACCGGCGCGCGGACGAAGAGTGCGTGTCCGATGATTCCTGCCGCGACGGCGGCCGCGATGGGCACTGCTTGGGTGAGAGAGAGGCTGGTCTGCACAAGGCCGCCGGTCAGGCCGAACAGTGCGAGTGGAATGAGTCCGAGAACGTAGTCGTAGTACCCTGTCATAATACAATATATACTACGGGAGTAGGGAATATAATTGTTTCCCATCTCTAACTGATATATTTGCCGTCGCTGTCTGGATGGTTTTTCATAAGTTATGAGACCAGATCCCGGCTCAGAAACACTCAGACCCAAAATAATGGGGTCGCCGAATTGTACGATTTGTACGCTTTTGCTTGTATCTTAGTGTGACACAGCAACACACTAACCGATGCAGCGTGTCCCACACCGGAGCGTTGAACTAACCGGTCCCCGGAACGTACGACGTGAACTCGAACGATCGGTCGATCGTCGCGTTGGTGATGCTCGCCCACGGGATGGTCCACACCTACGAGCTTTCGATCCCGATCTTCGTCTCGATCTGGCTCACGGAGTTCGACGTGCTCTCGCTCGGCGTCGCCGAGTTCGAGGTGACGGCGGCCACGCTGGGACTGGTCGTGACCGCGGGATACGGTCTCTTCGGCGTGGGCGCGCTTCCGGGGGGCGTGCTCGTCGATCGAATCGGCTCGCGGCGACTCATCACGCTCTGTCTGTTCGGGATGGCTGGCTCGTTCGTCCTCCTCGGCGTCGCGCCGAACCTCCTCGTGGTCACGCTCGCGCTGCTCCTGTGGGGCGCGGCCGCGAGCGTCTACCACCCGGCGGGCCTGACGCTCCTCTCGAAAGGCGTCGAAGAACGCGGTACGGGCTTCGCCTACCACGGAATCGCCGGGAACGTCGGCACCGGCTTGGGACCATTGCTGACGGCGATTCTCCTCCTGTTCGTGGACTGGACGATCGTCGCCGTCGTTCTCGCCGTGCCGGCGCTCGTCGCCGGCGCGTACGCGATCCGCGCACGGTTCGACGAGACTGCGGCCGTCGCATCTGATACCACGGCCCCCGACGGTGGAGGGGGATCCGACGGCGACAGCAGAACCGAAGGCGGCGTCGCCTCGTTCACGGAGTTCGCCTCCGAGACGCGGCGGCTCTTCGCAGGGGCGTTCGCGCTCGTCTTCGTCGTCGTGATGGCGTCGGGACTCTACTACCGCGGCGTCCTCACCTTCCTCCCGAACCTTCTCGAATCCTTCCCGGCGTTCGCACCAATTCCTCTGACGTCGCTACTCCCGCCGTTCCTCACCGACGCCCTTGGCATTCCCCCCGGATCGGGACGCTCACTCAATCCTGAGCGGTACTTCTACTCTGGACTGCTGATCGTCGGCGTCTTCGGCCAGTATCTCGGCGGCAAACTCACCGATCGGATGCCGGTCGAATACGGATTGGCGGGCGGTTTCGGCTTGCTAGCCGTCCTCGCGGTCGTGTTTCTTCCCGCCGCGAACGCGGGGCTCGCACCACTCTTGGCCGTCGGTGCGATCCTCGGCTGTGCGCTCTTTCTCGTCCAGCCGTTCTACCAGGCGACCGTTGCGGAGTACTCGCCGGCCGGCACGCGCGGCCTCTCGTACGGCTTCACGTACCTCGGCGTGTTCGGCGTCGGCGCGCTCGGCGGTACTGTCGCCGGCGCGATTCTGACCTATGCGACCCCGACAGCGCTGTTTGCGACGCTCGCAGGATTCGCTGCCGTCGGCTCGGGAATCGGCGTCGTGCTCGCCCGGCGCGGCCGATAACAGCGACGTGGCGACGTTCGGCGAGGTTCAGCGACGTGGCGACGACGTTCGACGAAAAGAACTTCCGGCAATTACCGGAGTAGGGCGAAGAACAGCCAGCGACCCGCGATCAGTGCGACGCCGCCGACGAGGAGCACGACGACGCCGAACGAGACCTGGAAGCCGCCCGAAAACAGCGGCGAGGCGCGGAGCACGAAGCCGATGACCGCTGCCGGAATCCACGCCCGGATCGCGAGCGGGATCGCTGCTTTCGCCGACTCGGCTGCGCCGGCGGAGTACGCGCCGATGAGCGGGCTTGCGACCGCCCAGCCGACGAGGAACGGGACGAGCGTCAACAGCCACGCGATGGGGGCCGTCGAGAGATACTCGACGCCGTTGTGGTTGATCACGCCGATCGTGAGGACGGCCGAGAGCGCCAACACGTCGACGACTGCGAGGGGAAAGGCCTCGGCGTCGATGCGTCGTGCGAGGAACGACTCCTCGGATGATGCCATACTCGTCGATTTGGACGCTCCCTAATGGCTCTCTCGGATTCCATCTCGTGGCAGATCCAGTCGAATCCCGACTGTCGTCCCGAATTACTCCCGGGGGACGCGGCCGACGACGACGTATCCGAACCCCTCGCGGACGATCCGCGCCTCGAATCCCGCTTCCGACAGCGCCTCGCAGAGTTCCTCGGGCGTCCAGAACGTCGGATCGAAGCCGACGAGTTCCTCGGCGGCGACGAGCGCACGGCCGCGGACCCCTCGCGGATGGAACTCCTGGACGACGAGCACGCCGCCGGGACGGATGACGCGCGCTGCTTCGGCGAGCCCTGCCATCGGGTCCGGGAGATGATGTAGCGCGTCCACGACGACCGCGGCGTCGACCGCGTCGTCGGCGATCGGTAGGTCGCCGGCGTCGCCGCGGACGGCCTCGTGACCTGCGGCCCGAGCGCGCGCGAGCATCCCGGCGGAGACGTCGACGACGACCGGATCGATTCCCACGCTAGCGAGCCCCCGCGAGGCCCGGCCGGTCCCGCCCGCCAGGTCGATCACGCGGTCGATCGGCCGGTCGGCGAAGGCGAAGGCGTCGCGCAACCGACCCACCCGCGCCGGCGGCATCGCGACGTCGTAGAGTCGAGCGACACGGTCGAAAAATCGGACGTCGCCGGGGCCGAAACGAGAGGACATAGACTCGCTACGGCAGCGGCGGGAAAGGAACTGTCGGACCGCCGCACTCTTTTCTGTGCCCTCCGTCTCCCTCCACGATGGAGTACGTCGTGCTGGGCTGGCCGTCTGACGGGCCGACGCTCAGGCTCGATTACAGACGGTTCGCCTACGCCGGGAAGTTCGTGATGTCGAACACGGGCAAGGCGGTCGTCCGGGATGGAAGCAGTGACAGCGAGGAGTTCGACACCGACGTACTGGCCGCGCTCGCGTTCAACGCCGACCGGACCGAGTCGGACACGCTCTGGTACCGCTACGTCACCGTCCGCTCGGACGCGAAGGGCGAGGGCCTCGGCCCCCGACTCGCGGTCTTCGTCGCCCCACGCGCTGCCAAACGGGGGTACGAGCGACTGCGGATCGCCGTCAACAACCCATTCGCTTACGAGGCGATGTACAAAGCCGGGTTCGAGTGGACCGGCCGGGAAACGGGCCTCGCCGAACTCGTTCTCGAACGGCCGGCCGACGCGTCCGAAGACGTGCTCGCGACGGCGGATTCGGGGACGTACCAGGACGGACTCGACCGATACCGCGAGCGCGACCTCGGAGAGCCGGAGGCGTCGTTTCTGGCCGATCACGTCGGCGCCGACCCACCCGCCGTCGTCACCGCGCCTCGCCAGCCCTGATCGCGTTCCGGAAGCCGGCTCGGACCCGGACGATTAAACTGCCGTGCGGTCGAATTCCGGGCAATGGGTAACGCAGATCTGCGGAGTCTGGCGGTGCTTTCGGAGGTCGACTTCGAGGAGGTTACCGGGAGCGTCGTCGCCGTCGACGCGCACAACTGGCTGTATCGGTATCTGACGACGACGGTCAAATTCACGCGCGAGGAGGCGTACACCACAGACGCGGGCGAGGAGGTGGCGAACCTGATCGGCCTCGTGCAGGGATTGCCGAAGTTCTTCGAACACGACCTCGTGCCGGTGTTCGTCTTCGACGGCGGCGTGACGGAACTGAAAGACGACGAAGTCGCCGAGCGACGCGCCGCTCGCGAGAAAGCCGAGGAACAGAAGGCAGCGGCCGAAGAGCGCGGCGACGACGTCGCCGCCGCCCGCCTCGAAGCGCGGACCCAGCGCCTCACGGACGTCATCCACGAGACGACGCGTGAACTCCTCGAACTCTTGGACGTTCCGGTCGTCGAAGCACCCGCGGAGGGGGAGGCTCAGGCGTCGCATATGGCACTTCGCGGCGACGCCGACTACGTCGGCAGCGAGGACTACGACACGCTGCTGTTCGGCGCGCCGTACACACTCCGACAACTCACCTCGAAGGGAAATCCGGAACTGATGGACCTCGAAGCGACGCTTTCCAAACACGAGATCACCCGCGAACAACTCGTCGACGTGGCGATCCTCTGTGGCACGGACTTCAACGAGGGCCTCTCCGGCGTCGGGCCGAAGACGGCGCTGTCGGACATCCGCGAGCACGGCGACCTCTGGGCGGTGCTCGACGCCCGCGAGGCGTACATCGAGAACGCCGACCGCGTCAGAGACCTCTTTCTCGACCCGCCCGTCACGGACGATTACGCGTTCGATACCGACCTCTCGCCCGATATCGAGGCTGCACGCGCGTACGTCACCGAGGAGTGGGAGGTCGCCGCCGACGAGGTCGCACGCGGCTTCGAGCGCATCGAGTCCTCGCTCGTCCAGACCGGCCTCGACGAGTGGACCTGATCGGCGAGCGTGTCGGGAGCGTGAACCGGACGGCAGTGAATCGGGCGCGTAAACCGGGAGACAGCGGATCTGTGACGGCCCGTCCCCACCGCTAGCCGGTAACTCAAACGAGCGTTCCACCTATCCCAACTGGTATGATACCGTCAATCATCTGTAGTGACAATGCGTCGCCGCCGCCTCCTCTCGCTCGCCTCCACCCTCGCGTTCGGCTGTCTGTCGGGGTGTCTCTCTCCGACGGGATCCGACCCCGACACGAGGTCGCAGACGCCCGAATCGCTGCCTCCGAGTGGCTACGGAACCATCTCGGAGTTCGACGCTGGCGACCCGTTTGAGACCCGTCGCGTCGGTGATCCCTCCGAGGACCACCACCACCGCGTCGTGGTCTGGAACGACGACTCCGAGCGCCGGTCGATCGGCATCCGCCTCCGGGACGTCGACGCCGACGCGTCCGTTCTCGACGCCGCGCCCACGTTCCCGGCCTACGGCTCGCTGCTCGTCGAGGTGTATCGCCCGACCGACTACGTCCTCGACGTGGCGCCGCCGACGGATACCGACCGCACGCTCGGCATTCGCCGAGACTTCGTCGACTGCAACGACTCGGCGACGCACGTCGCCGTCCGTCCCGACAGCAGCATCCGCGCACGCGTCGTCTCGACGGCGCTCGCCTGCAACGTCGGATCGACAGCGGCAGGCGCAGCCGAGGCGACGCCCGCTTCGACCGCGAATACGACCGGAGACCGAGCGTGATTCTCGTCTGCTCGCGCCGCGTCCTGTCGCGTCCGCACGTCTTCGGGCACTCGATCGCACGACGCCGTCGATTTGCGCGGTAGCTTTTTGTCCCGTCGCGGTCCCTCGTTCGGTATGTCCGTTCTCGAGATGGGTCGTTCGCGACTCTCGTGGTGGGTGGTGGGACTCGCCCTCGGAGCGGCGCTCGCGTACATCGTCTACTCCTTTATCGGGACGTTCGTCTTCGGCCTCTTCCTCTATTACGCCACTCGGCCGATCTACCGGCGGATCAAAAAGCGGATCCGACCGCCCAGCCTCGCGGCCGCGATCGCGCTCTTCGTGTTGGCGTTGCCCGCGCTCGCGCTCATCACGTACACGGGAGCAGTCGCCGTCAGCGAACTGGTTCGACTCACGAACCAGGGCGTCTTCGACCTCTCGCGGTATCCGATCTCGGCCGATCAGCTCGAACGGTTGACGGACTTCGAGCGGCTCCTCACCTTCGATCCAGCGTCGCTGACGTTCGCGCAGGTCCAGCAGGTCGTCTCCTCAGTCGGCTCTGCGAGCAACGTTCTCGCGTTCGTCGGCGTCGGCCTCGTGCATCTGTTCGCGATGATCGCACTGGCGTTCTACCTGCTCAGAGACGACGCGAAGCTCTCGCGCTGGCTCAACTCGCGGATCGCCGACGACCGCGGTGTGATGGAGGCGTTCCTCGGCGGCGCCGACCGCGACTTCACGAACATCTTCTTCGGAAACATCCTCAACGCCGTCCTCACGGGGACGATCGGCGTCATCGCGTACTCGATCCTGAATCTCGTGGCTCCGTCGGGCGTCGCAATTCCCGCAGCGGCCCTCATCGGTCTGCTCGCTGGCGTCGCGAGTCTCGTCCCCGTCGTCGGGATGAAACTCGTCTACGTCCCCGTCGCGATCTATCTCGGCGTTACGTCGTATCTCTTCGATCCGGCGACGCTGTGGTTCACGGCCGTCTTCGTCGCCGTCTCGTTCGTCATCGTCGATACGATCCCGGATCTCGTGCTTCGTCCGTACGTCTCCGGCCGCAATCTCCACGTCGGTGCGGTGATGATCGCCTACACGCTCGGCCCGTTGCTGTTCGGCTGGTACGGCATCTTCCTGGGGCCGATCGTGCTCGTGCTCATCGTGAACTTCGCCCGTCACGTGCTGCCGGTGCTGATCGCCCGGGAGCCGCTCGTTCCGTACACGGTCGATCCGGGTGTGGTGACGCCGCGGGGATCGACACAGGTACCAGCGGCGAATCCCGACGTCGTCGCCGACGGGCCGAAAGCAGAATCCGACGACTCAACCGACGAGCCGGCAGATGACTCCCCGGAGACGGACGGTGGCACGGAGACGGCAGGCGGCTCCTCACGCGGCGACCGGGACGGCGGCGACGCTACTGGCGAGTTCGAGTTCGGAGCGGAACTGGCAGAATCACGAGACGAAGAACCGACCACAGAGTGAGGTACCATCCTGGGCGCGAGGTGGCTCACTGCCCGGATCGACGATTACGGGCCGACGACGCAGCAGCCACCTCGCGGCGTTTCATACTGTCGGACAGAACGATGTGGAGCGTAACGACACCCCGTGGGTGCGAACGTGATTCACGGACTGCCGTCCGACAGTATCAGTCGTCGATGCCTTCGAAGGAGACGTTGATGTACGTGCTCTCCCAGTCTTTGCGTGCCGCGATCTCGCGGCGGCCGCGGCGGGTGAGCGTGTAGTAGTTCGTACGGCGATCACGCTGCCCTTTGTCGACGAGTCCTTTCTCGACGAGCGTGTCGAGGTTCGGATAGAGCCGGCCGTGATGGATCTCCTTCTCGTAGTACTCTTCGAGTTCTTCTTTGATCGCGAGCCCGTGGGGTTCGTCGAGTCCGGCGATCACGTACAGCAGGTCGCGCTGAAATCCTGTCAGGTCGTACATCGGTGGATTCTACTTGTATATTAGTGTTCTCCAAAATAAACATATCGACCCACTGTGCGCTTGGGAGTGCCGATCACGGGCCGAAAACTCGATACGTATCGATGAGCTTTCCTAAACATATCGTTACGCTTACCACTACCTGATCAGGGTCCTAATATGTCTGATTAATTATTATCACACGCCCGGTAGCGGACTCCATTCGCGGCCCGATCGCGTCCGACCACCGTTACAGATATCTTACGATTCCATCCACCACGGATTTCGCTCGTCGTCGACGCCCGACCACAGGAGGCGACACTGCTCGCTGCGTGATCAACCTCTATACAGGCGAGTGACAGAGGCGTCTCTCTTCGATACTGGTCGGAAAAGGAAGCAAGCCGCGTGAAAAGCACGCGGATGCTTGCCGCCCTGAATTGGTCCCCGCTGACGCTTCGGCCCTCCAGACGAAGCGTCACCCGATTGTAACCGACTGCTGCACATAAATATGTCGGCTACGACGAGGATTCGTTCCCCCTCGCGCTCGTCGAGAGCCGACGTATCCCGGCCGCTCACAGCTGACATCGCCGTTTTACCGATTGTGTTTCGGCGTCGCATCCCGCGCCTGTCCTGCGGTTTTGCTTCGTGAATCTGTCACAGCGCGGAGTCGGCATCGCCATCGCGACGCGCTTTTCTCGCTCGCCGGAGAAAGGCCGGTATGCGAATCCGTGGCCGCCGCCGCTGCAAAGACTGCGGGCGGGAGTGGTCGTACTTCGATACGGGCCAGGTGAACTGCCCGGACTGTGGGAGTATGCGGAGCGTCGGGACCGGTGACCGAGAGCGACACACTGACAGCGCGGTCGAGTTGGACCTCTCCGCGCCCCGCGCCGAACTCGACGACGCGACCGATATCGACGATATCGCCTCGGAGTTGAAAACGACTCTCCGTGATTACGTCCGTCAGCGCGGCTTCGTCCGCGCCGGCGAGCTCCAGTCGGTCGACGACACGGTCCTCGCCGCCGCGGAACTGCTCCACGCGGTCGACGTCTTCGGACGGACCCGGGACCCGGACGACGAGATGCAGTGGTACGTCCTCGAACTCCTCCGTGGCGCCGACGACGGCCAGCGCCCCGATCCGTCGTCGGTTCCGGCGTCGATGACCGACGCGCGCGGCCTCGCGTACGCCGAGGTACTCGACGCCTTCTGTTCGGACCTCGGGACGTGGCTCGACGACAATCCGGACCCGGCCGCACGACAGGTCCGAGAGACGCTCGCGACGCACGTCAAGCGCGTCGACGCGGTCTACGGCGACGTCCCAGCCGAGGAGTCCGAACTCCTCGTTCGAGCGGCGCGCGACCTCGTCTCGTATCTCGTCGACGACGACGAGATGGCGCTGACGACGGCTCAGGACCGCCTCTCTCGACTCGGCTGAAGAGGGGCTCACGCAACACCGCCCGCACGACCTCGACCGCACGACTTCGACCGCGCGACGGCAACGACTTTATCGCCCGCAGGCACTTCTCCCGCTGATGGCTGATCGCTTCGACCAGCACGCCGTCCGGCATCGAATGAAACTCCTCCGGGAGGACGGCGACGTGACGCTGTACGAAAATCGGGACGGCGTGGAGTGCCCGGCCTGCGGGGAGCCCTTCACGCGACTGCTGCTGACCGAACGCCGAACGCACTCGTTCGGCCTCGACGGCTCCGAACGGCTGTGCGTCGCCCGCGAAGACGACCGGCTCGTCGTCTGCACACACAGCGAGTAGTGCCGCGACACCGACCACTCCCGGCTCGCGCGAGGCTTTTTATACGATACCGGGGCCAGCACCCGCGTGGTCTGAACGCAGACCGTGACGGTCACGGCGGGTGTGTGGCGCGCCGTCGCGGGGTCGTAGTCGTCGGAGGGGCCACCTGCTCGCCCTCTCGCCACACAGAGCGCCTGCTGGTCCCGTGGGAAATCAGCCCTTGATGTTACAGACCGGGAACGTCCGTGCGACCTTGTCGCCGATGCCGAGTTCGTCTGAGACGCGAACAACCTCGTCGACGTCCTTGTAGACGCCCGGGGCTTCCTCGGCGACAGTCGCTCCCGACTGCGCTTTCACGTAGATCTTCTGCTGGTCGCGCAGCTCCTCTTGGACGGTCTCGCCCCAGAATTCGCTTTTCGCCTGCGTTCGGCTCATCGTCCGCCCAGCGCCGTGTGCGGTCGACCCGAACGAGAGCTCCATCGAGTGCTCGCCGCCGCGGAGGACGTACGATCCTGAACCCATACTCCCGGGGATGATGATCGGCTGGCCGACGTCACGGTACGCCGACGGGATCTCGGGCCGCCCGGCCGGGAACGCGCGAGTCGCGCCTTTCCGGTGGACGTAGAGCTCACGCTCGGCCCGGTCGACCGCGTCCTCGGGGTTGGTCGGGTGGCCGTCGGCGTCGACGGCGACCTCGTGGACCTCCTTCTTGCCGATGTTGTGGGCGACGTCGTAGAGGAGTTCCATCTCCATCTCCTCCCAGTCGCGGTCGAAAATGCGCTCGAAGACACGTCGCGTCCGGTGCATTATCAGTTGTCGGTTCACCCACGCGAAGTTGATGGCCGCACACATCGCGCCGTAGTACTCCTCGGCGAGGTCGGAGCCTGCGGGCGCCGCTGCCAGCTCTTTGTCCGGGAGCTCTGCGAGCAGGTCGCCGTGTTCCTGTTCGATCTTCCGGAGGTAGTCCGAACAGATCTGGTGACCGAGTCCCCGAGAGCCACAGTGGATGAGGACGACCACCTGGTCCTCCTCGAGGCCGAACTCCGCGGCGACGTCCGATCGATAGACGTCGGTCACGCGTTGGACTTCGAGGAAGTGATTTCCTGAGCCGAGGCTCCCGATCTGGTTTTTGCCGCGGTCTTTCGCCTTCTGTGAGACGGCGCTCGGATCGGCGTCGGGGCGCATCCCCTCGTCTTCGCAGTGGGTGAGATCGTCTTCGACGGCGTAGCCGTGTTCGAGCGCCCAGTCGACGCCACGGTCGAGAATCTGCTCCATCGTCTCTATATCAGATTCGACGACGCCGCCGCCACCGAGTCCAGAGGGGATGTTCGAAAAGAGGGCGTTGACGAGTTCCTCCTCGTGCCCGCGGAGGTCGTCGTACGTCAGGTTCGTGCGCATCATCCTGACGCCGCAGTTGATGTCGTAGCCGATCGACCCCGGTGAGATACAACCGGTTTCGACGTCGGTCGCGCCGACGCCGCCGACGGGGAAACCGTAGCCCTGGTGCCCATCGGGCATACAGACGGCCCGTTCGGCGATACCCGGCAAGTGCGTCGCGTTGCGGAGTTGCTGGAGCGTCTTGTCGTCGCTGATCTGTTCGAGCAACGCTTCACTCGCGAGCACCCGCGCCGGAACGCGCATCTCGCCTTCCCGCGGAATCTCCCATACGTGTTCGCGGACGCGTTCGAGACGAATCCCGTCGAACTCGCGAACGTCGTCGCTATCGTCGGTCATACTCCAACCAACGATAGCCTGTGAGGAAAGCGTTCTCCTCGATGCCCGCTTCGACTACCGACGACCGCACCGACCGCTTGACCGCCTACTCCAGGTACGCGTTTCGCACCTGCTCCCACTTGTTCTTCGACTCCAAGTGCGTCTGGAGCGCGTCCGCGTAGGCCTGCGTCAGCCGCTCGGCGGCATCGACTCGTTCTTGGTCGGTCCCGCTACTGCCGTTGCCGAGACCGAGCGCGCCCTTGAGAGAGTCCATCAGGCCGCCGCTGCTGGACCTCTCCTCACCCGGGGCGCCACCCATTTGCGCCATCTGGGAACGGACGTTCTCCAGTTCGGGCATAATCTGCGGAAGCTTCTCGGTGTCGGCGACGATCCGTGCCCGGTCGGGATCGTCGGCGTGCTCGATGTCGAACTCGGTCGCCGTCATAATGAGGCCCCACTCCTGGCTCGTAAACCGCGAACTCTCGACCCGATCGTTGAACTCCCTGTCGACAGTCATCCGATCGCCGACGATGCTGTCGGTCCAGTCTGCCATACCCCGGTGTACGGCGGTCGCTGATTTGAGCGTTTCCCTCACCGGAACGACTGGTTGTGGACCCGCCTCGAACTCGATTTGGCTCCGGTTACCGCCTCGGCAGGTGTGCTTTTACCATCGGAGGACGGGGACTACGTATGGACCGGTACGATCTCCTCTATCGACTCTACCAGGAGTACGAGACGGATACGCTCCGCGATCTCCAGAATTTCGTCGATCTCTTTCCACCCGTCGACTCCCGCGTCGCCCTCGAATACTGGCAGGATGCGAGCGACGACCTGGAGGCGCGCAAACGCGAGATTTCCGAGTCGTTCGCCGCCGGTGAGACGCTCGCCGACATCGCGGCGCGAGCCACGCGCGAACAGACGTTCACGGCGCTGGACCTCTACTCGAAGTACGGTCGCCCGGTCAACGCGCTCGTACTCGATGTCGACGAGACGCTCCGTTCGGCCGGCCGCACGGACAACGAGATCCCCCGCGAGACGCTGCATCTCCTCACCGAACTCCACGAGACGGGACTCCCGATAATCATCTGCACGGGACAGACGCTCGAGAACGTCAAGGGATTTATGATTCAGGGGCTCGGAACCGAGTTGGTTCACTCGGGGTCGTTCAGCATCGTCTACGAGGCGGGCACCGGCGTGTTCACGCCCGGTCACGGCTCGGACACGAAGCGACTCCTCTACGAGACGCTCGAAGAAGAGGTGCGTGAGGTCTTCTCGCTCGTGCGCTCGCGCGTGTTGACGGCCGCCCCGGAAGAACTCCGCCGCTCGGTCCACCTCCAGGGCAACGAGTTCAACGTGACGCTGAAGCCGAACTTCGACGTCGGCAGCGACGCCGCCGAAGCCGTCATCGACGAAGGCCTCGTCTATCTTGTCGACCTGCTCGGACGGGCAGTCGTCGAGGCCGTCGAGGGCATCAGCGACGTCGGCATCGAGTCGCGGACGGGCGACAGCGAGAGGCCGGGGCGCTCTGCGGACTGGGCACGGGCATACTACGCCGCCTCCGACCCCGAGATCGCCGACGTCCTCGACAGCGAGGACGCGACGCCGACACGCGAGGTCGACGACATCCCCGCGGACGTGCAGGCTCGCTTCGATCGGATCGACGTCGCCTACTACCACGCCGACGCTGCCGAGATCGGCTCGCTCGACCTCGACAAACCGACCGGCGTTCGCGGTGCGCTGGACGTCCTCGGCATCGACGACCCGTTCGTGTTGATGATGGGAGATAGCAAGTCCGACCTGCGGGTGATGGAGTGGGCCGCAGACGCCGACGCCGGGATCGCAGCGGCACCGAAACACGCCTCCAAGTCGGTGCTCGATCACGTCCGCTCGACGGACGAACTGGTCTACGACCCCGGCGACGCGGGCTCCGTGCTGCGAATCGTCTCGGTACTGAACCGCCTGGACGAGTGGTGATGGCGTCCGACGCGATGAAGCGCTTACGCGGTGCGCGAAAGTACCTCGCACCCGACGGCGGCCTGGCCGAGTCGTCCAACTTCGTTCGCCTGTGGGTGCTCGCGCTCGCGACCTACGGTGTCGGCGACGTCGTCACCACGATCGCGATCATCGAACACAGCCCGGATCTTCGCGAGGCCAACGCGTTGGTCAGGCTCAGCGTCGACGCGTTCGGCATCTACGGACTCGCGCTGTTGAAGTACGCCGTGTTCGGCATCACGCTCGCCATCTCGCTGGTCGCGGCGGCCGACGACGACGAGTTCTTCGCGTACCTCCCACCGGTGGTTCTCTCGTTCGTCGGCACGTTCACGATGGTCTACAACGTCCGACTGTTGATCGGGTGAGTGGAGCACTCGCCGCAGACAGCGGCGACGCCCACCGCGACTCCCTCTATGCAATCGCTGCAAGGAGCGTCGTCGACGGCTCGAAGGTACAGTGGACCGAAAGCGTCGTGCGGTCTGATTGGATCTCGTTGCCGACCGCGGCGTCGACTCGCCACTCGACCACGACGCTGACGGTCTCGTTCGGGTCGAGTTCCAGTGACCGGGTCGTCTCCACAGCGTCGGCCAGCGACACGTACCCGTCGGTACTGCCCACGAGGTACGAACGGCCGCCGCTTTCGCGGGTGATCGCGATCCGGACCGCAAGGTGATCCGAAAGCTCGCCCTGCGTCGCTGTGTCGTCGACGGTGGCTTCGGGCTCTGTCAGCCCGTTCTCGTCGTCGACCGCTCCGCCGACGGCGAACGTCGCGGTCACGGATTCGTCCCTCGGATTCGATAGCTGAGCCGTGCTCGTGCCGCGACTGCCCGGGAGCACGTCCTGCGCTCCGAACAGCGCCGTGGTTCGGTTCGCCTCGGCGCCGTTTTCGGTCTCAGATCCGCCGGCCCCACCACCGGCGCTCCTGGTCGAATCGCTCCGGGTTTCCGACTGGTCGTTCGACGACGAGGCGCCGTCACCCGAGGCCGTGACTGTGTTCTCGTTCGGTCCCCCAACCGTCCGTCCGGCGGGTCGGTCGACGACGAACGCGTACCCGTCGGTGTCGGTCACGGTCGCAACTCTCTGACCGTCGGCGTAGAGGTGCGCCGTCACGGCGACGGCGCCGTCACGGCGTGCTGTCGATCCGGGGGTCGCCACGTCGAATCCGTCCGACTGCGTGTGATCGAGGTACGTTGTATTCGGTCCTCCGACGACCGTCGCGAGGTCGATGGCGTCCGTCCCCGACTGGATCGATTCGACTGACGCGCGGTCGACGACGACCCACGTTCCGTTCGGGAGTCGACTTCGCACGACGAAGCCGACCCGACTCACGTCGCGTTCGAGATCGAGCCTCCCGCCGAGCGCTCCGGCGACGACGCCCGCGTCACCTGCTTCGTTGCGCACGTTGGACGGATCTGTCGCTGTCACGGTGATCCCGGCGACCTCGGACGCGGAGTCACCGCCGAGCGGAGCGGGAGACGGCTGAGTGGTGGCGTCGAATATGTCGGTGGATACGAAGCCAGCTCCCACGCCGCCGAGAACGGTCGCGAGCACGACGACGGCGAGGAGCTTCGTCCAGGAGATTCCGACGGGCACATCGATGGCGCTCATCTATGCGTCCTGCGACGACGGTGTCGCGGTCGTCTCCCCGTCTTCTGTCGCCGTGGGCGTACTCGCGGATTCGGTACTTTCAGTGACCGTTCCCGCGGATTCGGTGCTTCCAGTTTCGGTTGTCTCGGGCTTGGGCGTCCCTGTTTCGGCTGTTTCAGTTTTTTCGGGGTCGGAAGCCGCAGATTCGGTCGTCTCCGCCTCGGCCTCGCCGTCGGTGGTGGTCTCGTCGTCGCCGGAATCGCTCTCTGTTCTGTTGCTGTCAGCGCCGTTACTGGGTGCGGTCCCGTTCTGCGTCGCGTCGTCGTCCGGCGTGGTATCGTTCTGTGACGCGCCGTCGGGGTCAGACGACGGTTGCGCCGGCGTCAAGGCGTTCTCGGTCTTTCCGTCCGTTTGGTTTCCGGTGCTCGCGTCGTCGCCGGCAGTTTCGTTCGTCGGGGTGCTCCCATTGGCCGGCACGCTCTCGTTTCCGTCGCTCTGCTCCGGTGCGTCGCTGACTTGGGTACCGCTGACACTCCCGTTTCTCTCGGTGTCGTTGCCGGCCACCGTCCGGTTGCCGCCGACACTCTCGTTTTCGGTCTGGTTCACGTCCGCGTCGCTGTCGAGCGCCGTCGCGGCGTCCCCTGCGTTCGATTCCGCCGGTGACGCTCGCGACTCGTTCGACACGAACAGCCCGAACGGACTGAAGCCGGTCGTGGTCGCGGTCAGTTCGTACCAGCCGTGTCTCTGTTCGCCGACGGCAGTTTCTAAGAAGACCCATCCGCTCGAATCTTTGTGGCCTATGACGACGTCGTCGACGTCTTCTCCAGTCCGATCGAGCCACGACTCCGAGACCCACACCGAGAGCTTCGCACAGCCGTCGCCTTCGACATCGAATTTCGCCGCGGCTCGGAGGTCACGTTGGTTCGCCGTGGCATTGTCGACCGTGCAGGTGTCGAGCGGTTCGACGTCGAATCCGGAGACGCTGCCGGTGTCGGTGTTGGCGTTCGAGGCCGTGAGCCCGACCGCTATCGACTCGCTGTCAGACAGCAGTGCGACGGTCGCACTGCCGGATATGGACGCGACGACGACCAGCGCGAGCACGAGTGCGAAGACCCGCCGGGCGTCGATCGAGAGATTACTGCTCATTCGCCGCCTCCCGTGGGCTCGTCGGTTCCGGTCGCCCACTCGGCGTCCTCGAAATTGTACTTTACCCAGTACGTGCCGGGGCACGGATTGTTGGTCGCACGCGGCGGATCACCGCTCTCGGGGAACTCGCTGCCGTCCTGCTCGTAAGTCGCTACCAGAGTGAGGTCGGAGTTCTCGCCGCCGCTGTTGATGCTGAACGGCGTCGGTTCCCCGTCGTACGCGAAGACGTCCAGTTTCGTCCCGTACTTGAGCAGGACGTGATCGACGTGCGACGGGATCGTCGCCACTTCGAGCGTCGCCGCCCGGTCGGTGTCGCCACAGGTCGTCCGGGTGCATTCGACGTCGCTCTGTGTGACTGACTTCTCGCTACAGAACGCGGCGAAACTGATCCCCTTGCCACACGCGACGTCCCCGTCGCCACCGTGGTTGCTGCCGTCGGTGCCGTCGTCGCAGCCGTCACACTCTGGGAGCCCGAGATCGTAGGCCTGCGGATCGTCGAGGTATCGCCCTTGCACGGCCCGGAACTCGAACCCGAATTCGACCCCGACGTCGCCGTCGACGACCTCGGTCAACTCCCACGTGAACGAGACGGTCCAGGTCTCGCCGCCGTCTGGAAGCGCCTCCGTCGAGAGGGCGCCGCCCGAGTCGTACGCGGTGCGGAACTCCCGGAGGGATCCCTCGAACAGCGCCGTCGAACTGCCGGCGTGGTTCGTCAACTCGACCGTCACGTCGATCTTCTCCTCGATCGGTGCACACGTCGGGCAGGGAGCGACGAGCCAGACGTACGCTGGATTGTCGTCGACGGCAAGTTCGAACGATGCGGTCTCGGGTTGGTAGAGCCCGAGCGATGCGGTGTACGAGCCGTTCTGCCAACTCGTCGGGGACAGCACGTCGACGTCGAGATCGAACGACCCGGTGGTGAATTGCGCCTTGGTTGTCTCGGTGTCTGTGAGCACCGCGGCGACGCCGCTGCCGGATCCGGCCGCCGCGCCGGCCGCGGCGAGGCCGTACAGGAGTTTCCGTCGTGACAGTCCGCCCGTCTCGTCAGTCACTGTCCGTTCCCCCGTCAGTTTCTACGGTGGTGGTCTCGCCGACGGCCGCAGCCGCGGATTCGCCGTCGGGATTGTCTGGAGGGCCGCCGTCGCTGTCAGCAGGGGTAGAGTCATCTTCGGCGGTGCTCGCGTACAGGCCGACGACGAACAGGAAGCCGATTCCCGTCGCAACGGCTCCTGTGATCGCCCAGGCCTCGGTGATCTTGTAAGCCGCGTACGCGGTATAGGGGAAGTACAGCGCGAACACGACCGCGAGGAGCTGGAGGCTCGATCGGGTCAGCGTGATCGCCGAGCCCTCGCCGTCGACTTCGGCGGCACCTTGGCTACCGACGCTCCCGGCGGCTCCGCTATTTCCGTCGTTCGCGGTCGCGTGGCCGCCCGCAGTTTCCGGTCCGCTGTCGTCGTCTGTATCCACGTCGTCGTCGACCGAGCGCAGGAGCGCCCACAGCTCGGAGCCGACGAAAAGCGCCAGTGGCACGACGACGGCCGCGACGAATCCGAGCGGCGTGTTGACGGCGTTGACGACGTACCCGATCAGCGGGATGACGAACAGCACCTCGCCGATCACCCGGTCGTGCGGTACGGTTCCGCTGTCGGGATCTTCGTTGGCGTCGCCTTTCGTCACGTAGGCTTCGCCGCTCTCGCGCTCGACCACGTCGACGACGCGGTGGGTCGTCGGCGTCTCGCTGTCGGTTTGGAAGGTGATGATGTCGCGTTCGGTGATCTCGTCGGGTGACGCCTCGCGGACGATCACGGCGTCGCCAGGGCTCATCGCGGGCTCCATACTGCCGGAGAGGACGACGAATCCGTGATCCGCGCCGACGACCTGGGGGACTCCGTACACCACGAACGGCGCGACGACGCCGATCAGGAGGACCACGCCGACGACGTGCGTGGCGGTCTGGAGTCGTTCGTCTTCAGTCACACCCATCGTAACTCACCTCGCGTAGCTCCCAGGAGACTGTCCGGTGTCGGTGTTTCGTCGCGATGCAGGTGCTTGTCGTGGTCTCGTGACCATCTGCCAGCGAGAGAGGCGCCAGCGAGTGGTCTCCTCCCCTCCATTCGCGCGATGTTCCCCGTGCACACGACAGGAATGCGGAGTGTCGGGCTTAGCTATCGACCGATTAGCGGCGTTCGGCGACCGCGTAACCCGGTGTCTAACAACGGTACCGGCTCTCGGGCCGTTCGGGCAGGTAGTCGCCGACGCCTGTAACGAGCCGTTAAACGCTCTACTGCTGGCCGCCCCCGTCTTCTCAGTCATTCCCACACGCCTCCACAGTGACGCCGACGACGAACTGGGCCGAGTCGCCCTGAATCACGTTCCCCGCGCGCTCCGGAATCGACCACCGGAAGGTGACGTAGACTGCATCGCCGACAGACAGACACGACTCGCCGCTCCGACTGAGCGGATAGCCGTCGTCGAAGACAGGATCGGCGTCGACTTCCGCGAGCGTGCCCGAAGCGATCATCTCGTCGCCGTCGGTCACGAACGGGATATTCTCGTTTGCGCCGTTCCCGGTGCCAAGGCCCATATCGCGCCAGAGTTCGATCGTCGCGAAGTCCTGGAGTTCGCCCGTCTCTGCAGTTTCGTCACCGGCGGCACGCTCGGGTTCGTTGCGCCCGTTCTCGGCGGTGTCTGTGAGCGCAAAGTGGAGGGAGACCGCAGCCGATTGAGCGGCGTTTGCGCCTGGCGTGTCGTCGGCGAGGCTGGCCCGGAGCGTGACGGCTCCCGTATCACCTGGGAGAACCGCTTCGTCGACGACGAGGCCGACGTCGCCGGTGTGTCCGGTCGAGCCCGTCGACAGGTCAGTGTCCTCCGTGACGACGCCGTTGACGGTCTCGCGCCAGTCGAGCGCGACCGTCGGGAGCGACTCGCCGGTCTGGATCTGCGTCGACTGATTCGGCTCGACGGGGTCGAGACCGGCGGCGCTCCGCGCGGGCGCTGCCCCGAACGCGAGCAGCGCAGTGCCGGAGACTGCACCGAGTACCTGGCGGCGTGTTGGATTTTCCATCGTCGGTTCGGTACCTGATCGCTACTCCGCGTTCGACTGGTCGTTGTGACGGCACTGCTCGGTGTAGAAGCCGAGGTCGAAGCCGACGGAATCGGACTGGATCTCGTTGCCGACGTCGGTCGGGAGCCACCACGCGAGGCCGATGTAGTGGTCCGTCGACGGCTCGAAGCAGCAGTCCTCGCCGTTCGGCTCGTCGCCGTTGCCGTCTCCGGTCGAGGCGGCGAGACAGAAGTCGACGTGGCTGATGTCCTGACCTGTGGGGGTCTGTAGTTGAGTATCTAGGTCGCTCTCGGCGCCGATCGCCCCGTCGTCCTCGGTGAAGTCGTCGTCGCGGTCCTCGTTGCCGTAGCTGTAGACGTTTGCCCCTTCATTGCCGCCTTTGACGATGACCTTCGCGACGCAGTAGCCCTCGTCGCTGTCGATCTCCCAACTGGTGACGGTCTGGTCCCCCTCGACGAGGTCGGTCGTCACCGTAATCGTGCCATAGGGCGTGTCGTATTCTTTCGCACTGCTCTCTGGGAGCGGTCCCTCGGGCGCCTCGTCCGTCTTGAGACCCTGGATCAGGCCGAAATCAGAACACTTCGGGTTGAATCCGATCGTGATCTCGGTCGGGCCGTCAGTCAGCGGCGTGTCGACAGTGACGGTATCCTCAGTCACGTGCACGCTGTCGTAGTCCTTCTCTTTTGGACAGTCTTCCGCCGGCGGTTCGACGACCGGTCCGCCGGTGTCGTCGGGGCAGAGCTGAACGCCGTTTCCGCTTTCGAGGAACAACAAGAGTTCGCCGAGCGAGAGCGTCGGCGTCAGGTAGCCCGCGTCGTCACCGCCGTCGCCGACCTCGGCGACGTTGTCGCCGTCGTCGTACCACAGGCGGGTCTGGATCGCGTCGAGGAGTTCGCCGTCCGAGCCCGGATTCCCGACGGTCCCGTCCTCTCCGGCGGACTCGCCTTCGGGCTCTGTCACGCCGCCTTCAGCGTTCGATCGGAGCGCCCCGCGGAGCCAGACGTACCCCGGATTCCCGCAGAGGTGATAACTCAGCGTGAGCTCGCCGAAGTCGCCGGGTTTGACGTCGTCGAGACTGACGAGCGGCTTCGGTTCCTCTTTCTCGGCGTCCCAGGTGTCGTCGTTGTCCGTCCGGAGCGCACCCTCGGCCTTCGGATCGAGGTCTTCGTCCATATCGGCGCCGTCTTCGCAGATGTAGCCGACGTCTTCTTCCGTGGTGGTTCCGGGTTCAGACGCGAACGCCTCCTGGATCCGATCGCCGTCCGGATCCGGATACGCTTCGATCGACGTCGCGTTCATATAGTCATCGAGGTGGTCCTCATCGACCCAGACCATCGGGTTCTCGGGCTCCGGCAACGCGACGTATCCCGACGAGTCTGCGGGCTCGGTTCGGGTGACGTCGAGGCCGCTCGTCGGGTCGTCGAATCCGTACGCCTGCGGGAACGAGTAGTGCTCCTCCCAGTCGACTTTGAGGTCGAGTTCACCCGCCGTGAGCGTGTTGTTCTCGAATGATTCCGTGTCGTTGAAGTACGCACTCGTGCCGAGTCCGGCGCCAGCTGAGGCTGCGCCGATGGCTCCGAGTGCGCCCAGCACTTTCCGTCGTGAGAGGTCGAATTCTGAGTCTTCCATTGTCATCATCAAGCTGCCGTCGGACAGTCTGTCCCCTTGGGGGAACCCCACCAGCGGAATCGAACCGGCTGCGGCCCCGCGTGGCCGACGACCTGCGTGGGAAAGATCTGGCTCACTTATCCCAGGAATCACTCCTCGTCTTCGTTTCCACAGGTGCAGTCCACGCCGCCGCAGACGAGCAGTCCGACTGGGTTGTCGCCGCCATTTTCGAGGGGCGCGTTCACGACTTCCGCGATGAGCGTGTGCTCGCCAGTCGTGATCTGTTCCTCAACGCTCTCTGTCGCCCAGTAGGTCTCCGTATCTTGGGGACCGCCGATCTCACCAATCTTGTTCTCGTCGGCGACAGAATCGAGGTAGAGCGTCGCCTGATTATCAGTGGCGGCATCGAGTAACAGCGTACACGGACCTTCGCCTGCCGGCGTTTCTTGGAGCTCGACCTCGAATGAGGTCTCGAAGGTGTACGTGCCTTCTGGATCCACGTCACCGTTCGCGTCGGTGTTCCCACCGTCAGGCGGTGCAATCCATTCACAGTCGTTCGCTGGGTCGACCCACCGATTGTGGGGTGTCTGCACTCCTGCGGGACCTGTCTGTGGTCCGGACGTAACTTCCCAATCTGCGACACCTGTGCTCAGGTCGAGATTGCGCGGGTCACAACCGTCGTTGTGCCGACACTGCTCGGTGTAGAAGCCGAGATCGAACTCCAGCGTATCGCCTTGGATGACGTTGCCGACGTCGTCGGGGACCCACCATCGGAAGCCGATGCAGTACTGTTCGTCCCCATCGAAACAGTTCCGCGAAACCCCATTTTCGGCGATATTCCAGCCGTTGATCCCGCCGTTGCTCAGCGGAATCTGCCCGCCCGTGTACTGGAGTTCCTCGCGAGCCTCTGCAAGTGTGACATCCTCTGTGTGAACACCGTCGCCGACCCCGAGGATGACGGCCTCGTCGTCGTCAATTTCGTTGTCACAGTCGGTGTCGTACCAGATCTCGACGTACAGATTCTCGGCGAGTTCGCCCTCGTCGGGCTCTGGCTCTGGCTCCGGCGTCTCTCCCGGCCCTTGCGTAATATTCTCCAGTCGCATCCAGAGATATCCGGGGTTGTCGCAAAGGTGGAGTGAGAACGTAACCTCCCCCTCGTCTCCCGGTTTGACGTCATCCAGCTCGATGAGGTGTTCTTGGCCTTCAATCGCCCCCGGTTCAAGGCGGTTGGGTGAATTGAAGACGCTCGGAATGTCGAGTTCCGAGCCGCTCTGCAACTGCTCACATTCGAGAGTCAATGGCGAGCCAATCTCGTACTCATTGCCATCCGACGTCGACTGCCAGCCGTCGCCGTCGTGATCGGGGTACGCGTTGATCGGCACCATTCCATCTGGCCCCGAGTAAGTCTGCTGCCAGTCGACTTTGAGGTCGAGTTCGCCCGCCGTGAGCTGATTGTTCTCGAACGATTCGGTGTCGTTGAAGTACGCACTCGTGCCCAGCCCAGCACCGGCTGACGCCGTGCCGATCGCACCGAGTGCTCCAAGCACTTTCCGTCGCGAGAGGTCGAATTCGTGTTCTGTCATTGGTTGTCTCCTTTGTGTGGCCGCCCTCGTGGCGTCCCAATCCCCACGTGGGGGAAACCCACCGGCGGAGTCGAACCGCGCGCGGCCTCGTAGCCGGCGACCCGCGTGGATCGGCTTAGTCAGCGAGCGATGCGACTACTCGAAGACAACGTCGAACGAGACGTCCTCATCGCCACCGGGGTAATCACCTTGCAGCGTGACGGTCGCCTCACCGCTGACCTCGAACGACGTCGATCCGTCGAACGCTGTGTTGACGAGGAGGTGTTTGATCTCCCGGCCGCTGCCGTCGTTCGTCGCGGTGATACTGGTCGGACCGCTCAGTGGGGCGGGAGACCCATCGATCGTGAGGCTGTCGATGCTCGCATCGACGGTTGCCTCGTCGGCTTTCCCCTGAATACCCATCCGGCCGTCGGGCTGTGAATCGTCCAACGTGTCGGAGATGGTGCTGTCATCGAACGTGAAGGAGAGTTCGTCGCTGGACGCATCGTAGGCGACGGACCAGTCGACCGTCTGGCCACTCGTCCACACGTAGTTACCCTGGACGAATTTCCCGGAGATCCCTGGCTCGTCACCGACGGCGAGTTCCCAGGCGCCGGAGGAACCGTTGTTACCGTAGCGTGCGCGTGCGCCACCGCTGATCGTCTCGTCTTCGTTAAACGCCCGAGCAACTTTTACGAAGTCGTCACCGGTTTCGGTCGAGATGGCGCAGGGGTTGTTCGTACCGTCGTTGTGACGGGCCTGCTGAGCGTGGAACTCAAGGTCGAACTTCAGCAGGTCCGACTGGATCTCGTTGCCGACGTCGGTCGGCACTTCCCAGTCGAGACACAGACAGTAATTCTCGTCTTCGCTGTCGGAGCCGACGAAGTGGGCCTGCTCTCCGGGTGCCGGGAAGCTACCGTCGCCGGGAACTGTAGCGTCGCCGTCCAGCGGCACGCCGTACTGGATGGTGGTGAGGAACTCAGCGAGCGTCCCTGTCCAAGCCGTAGCGACGTTCGTGACGTCCTCGGGAGTGAAATCCTGTCCGAAGTCGTCCGCAACTTCGCAGTAACTCAGGGTGACGTCGATGTTCTCTTCGAGTTCGCCTTCGCCGTTGTCGTCCTCCGGTTCCGGTTCGGTGTAGCCGTTCTCGCTCGAATCAGTGAGCGCACCACACAGCCACAGGTACGCGGGGTTCGTCTCGATGCGGGGGCAGAACGCGATGAGACCGTTATCGCCCGGTTTCACGTCCGAGAGCTCGGCAGTCACGGCCTCACCGTCTGCGCTCCCTGTCACGTCCCCGGAGCTGGCACTCCCCTGATTCCAATAGGAGTAGTAGTCGACGATGAGGTCGAGGGTGCCCGCCGTGACGATGTTGTTCTCGAACGACTCCGTATCGTTGAAGTACGCGCTCGTGCCGACTCCCGCGCCGCCCGCTGCGACGCCGATGGTTCCGAGCGCGGCCAGTGCCTTTCGCCGTGAGATCTCGAATCGCTCTGTCATAGTGCTCTCTCCCCCTGCGGGGGAAACCCACCGGCGGAGTCGAACCGCCGCCGCAGCCGCCGTCGAGACGCCGACTGCGGACCCAGTGTGGGTGAGTCCACACTCCACCCCACAGGAGACACCCCATTAGCTAATCGCGAGTTTGTGCAGCTAACACCCCGATTGTAGGATTATCGCCGTATTTTTGGGACAAAGAGCGGCTGAAACGGTGGTAGCAACCACTCGCCACGACGAAGACTCGGAACTGAGTGTAGCACCCACCTACTCACGACAGCCGCGAAAAATAGCGCATTATCGACGCGGAGTGGGGTCGCAATAGTGATTCAACTCTCTGCGGTGTCGTTGAACCCGTGAAAACCCCGATTAACGACTCGTTGAGGGTTCTTGCACGACGTTAATCGGGTTGATTACTATATGCTTACCTCGTTGATACGCGGGTAGACCTGTCATATGAGTATCCGATCGACGCAGACGGGCCAGGGGCTTTCGGAGACCGACATCCACGATCTACTTCGGAACGATCGGCGGCGACACACGATCAAGTGCTTGCAGGAACACGGGCGCGAGGTGATGCTTCGTGATCTCGCCGAAGACATCGCCGAACTGGAGACTGAGGAGTCGCCGCCGCCGCGGAACATCCGCGACAGCGTCTACATCTCGCTGCACCAGAATCACCTCCCGAAGCTCGACGACGCCGGTGTCGTCGACTACGACCAGGACCGAAAGACGATTCGGCTCAAAGACAGCGCCCGCGCAGTCGACGTGTATATGGAGGTCGTGACGAAGTACGGCGTCACGTGGGCGACATACTATCGGGCGCTCGGCACGGTTTCGCTCTTTCTCGTCGTCCTGTCGCTCACCGAGGTACCACTCGTCTCCGCGGTCGATCCGCTCATTTTCGCCAGCGTGTTTCTCGCGATCATCGCCGGTTCGACGCTCTATCAACTGTGGTCGCGTCGCTGGCTGTATCTGAATCAGCTCTCGTGAGCGCTCCTTGCGGATCGACGATCACGAGAGGATACGAGACGGTCAGATAGTCGCCTCCTCAAAATCAAAGTGCGCCGGAGAAGCGTCCCGTTCTCGTGTCGGTGCCGGGTCCGAGCCCGTCAGTTCAGAGAGCGTTCGGTGACAGTTGCGCCTCGAACAGGCGCGTCCCGCAGTCGTCACACGTCGCGGCGACGACCTCGAAGGAGCGACAACACGACTCGACCGTCTCCTCGTCCAGGGTGACTGCGCCATCGCAGTCGGGACACTGATCGAGCCACAGTCGGAGCGCGCCGAGCACTTCCAGTCGGGTTTCGTAGTCGAGTTCTTCCCACGCTGCCGACCGCGCGTGGAGCACGGCGTCGGCTGCGACATCCGCGCAGTAGGCGGATTCGGACTCCCACCGCCCGATCGTCACCGAATCGGCGACCGCGACGAACGCGTTCGGCTGCCGCTTCGTCTCTATCTCCTCCCGGTCGACGCCGAGGCTCTCGAACAGCAACTGGTCGCCGAGTGCGCTATCGTCAGCCGGTCGGCGTTCTATCTGCGTGTCCCACGACCTCCGGAACTCCGGCGTCAGGCACAGATCTTCGCCCCCCTGGCACCGTTCGAGGACGTCGAGATCGACCAGAAACCGCTCGATGTCGGCCGGGTCCTGTTCCCCTGCGCCGAGCGGAACCGGAGCCTCGTGGGCGTCGAACAGTCCCAGCACCGAATCTGGGAGATAGCGCTTGGTCAGCGTCGGCGTTCCGGGGATCAGATACCCGCGGAAGTAGATCGCTGCGACCCCGACGACGAGCAGCGCGATCCCGAGCGAGAGGCGGACCGAGGCGAGTCCGATCGCCAGAATACCCGTGATTGCTACATTGACCACTGTGCACGGGAGACACCGGTTCGCCCCGGTGTACTCCGGCTGCCGCCACCTGAACTGAGTCTCTCCGATCGCTTTCATCGGTCGTCTGGTGACCTCCTGTCACCATAGCTAATCGTCGCTTAACCGACGCAGTGCGTCTGTTCAAGACGGCTCCGACGTGAAGCGGTAGTGGATCGAAGCCGTCGTGCTGTCTGATTGAATCTCGTTCCCGACAGTGGCGTCGATCCGCCACTCGACGACCAGCGAGACGCGCTCGTTCGGCTCGATCGCCAGCGACTCTGTCGCGCCGGCAGCCGTCGCCAGTGGGACGAATGCGTCTGCACTGCCGACGACGTACTGTCGATCACCGGACTCTCGAACGAGGACGATCCTGACGTCCAACTTCGACGAGAGTTCGCCATCTTCGGGCGTCTCGTCGACCACCGATTCGGGCTCTGTCACGCCGTTTTCGGCGTCGATCGCGGCCCCGACAGTGACCTCTAGCGTAGTCATCTCCGCCGACGTCGGCTCAAGGACCGCCGCCGACTTGCCGGCACTCCCCGGGACCACGTCCCCGGCCCCGAAGAACGCCGTCGTCGGAGTGGTGCCGTCTGTCGTCTCGCCCGCGTCGCTTGCGCCGGCTGCACTACCCGACCCGGAACCGCCGTCCGATCTCGCCCCGATCTGAGTTATCGTGCGCCTGGTCGTGTCGGTCGGATCACTGACTCCGGTGGTACCGCTGTTTTCCTCCGTCGCCGACTCGTGCACCGGCGCGAACGACACCGTCGCCGGTGCTGGCCGATCGACGGTGAGTTCGTAGCCGTCGACGTCCGTGACTGTCGCAATTACTTCGTCGCCGACGAACAGTCGCGCCGTGACCGCGATCGCGCCGCGGCGGACCGCGACGGTCCCAGGTTCTTGGACGTCGAAGCCCGCAGACTGAGCGGCATCCAGGTAGATCGTGTCTGGCCCGCCGACGCCCGGTTCCAGGTTCAACTGACCGGCCGGAACCCCCGTCGCGGTCCCGGACGCTGCGACCGCCCACGTTCCGTTCGGCAGTCGCGTCTGGACGACGAACTCCACTCGGTCGACTCCCTCGGCGAGCGTGAGCGTCCCGCCGAGCGTCCCGCTGACGACGCCTACATCACCGGTGTCGTTCCGGATGTCGGTGGGGTCGGACGCCGTGACCTCGATCGTTGCGAGGGATACCGCAGCGTCACCGGCCTCGGCCGGGGCGGGGCCTCGCGAAAGCGTGAAGCCGTCCGAGAGAACACCGACGCCCGCTCCTGTGAGTGCCATCGCGATCACCACGACCGCCAGGAGGTGTTTCCGCGAGAGCGTCGCCGGGACGCCCGATGGGGTCATCACTCCGCGCCCGTGCCCGAGTCAGTCCCGCTCGCTGCGTCGCCCGTGTCAGAGCTGTTAGACGCCGACTCGCTGTCTTCGTTCTCGGCCTTCTCACCGTCTCCGCTGCTGCTCTCGCCGGTAGCCGTATCGGACGTACTCTCTGGTTCGTCGCCGGGTTCACTCTCCCCCGGGTTCTCGGACGAGGAACCGTCGACTGGCGCCTCGGTGGACTCGTCGGCGCCCGGATCGCCGTCGCTCGATTGCTCGACGCTGGCGTCACCCTCTGTCTCGTCGTTTCCATCGCCACTCGCCGCGGCGTCACCGTCGCCGCTCTCTGTCTCGTCGCCATCGGCGTCGTCGCCGCTCGCTCCGTCAGTGTCGGCCGTGTCGTCACCAGATCCGTCCGCGTCGGTTTCGGTGTCGTTCGGCTCCGACGGCGATTCGTCGGCCGAGTCGCTCGCCGCGGGTGTGCCGTCGCCTGACGGCTCGGACCCTTCGACGGTCTCACCCGACTCCGAAGTCGACGCGTCCGTGGTCGCGTTCGCTTCCGCCTCTGGCGCTGCGCCCGGCTCGCCGGACTCGTCGTTCGCGCCGTTCCCGGACCGCGTTGCGTTTCCGACGATCCCGCCTCCGGCCGTCGCGTTCCCGGTGGTCTCGTCTTTGACCGGGTCTGCGGCCACTTCACCGACGGTTTCGTTGGCTGGGCCGCTCCCCGTCACATTGTCCGAGACGTTCAGGTCACCGCGGTCACCGGGCACGCCGGGAACGGCGGCTTCGTCCGGTCCGCTCGCTCCGTTGGCTGCCGCGCCTGCGGCGGTGTCCACGAACGTTTCGTTGGGCACGAACAGGCCGAAGGGGCTGAATCCGTCCGTGACTGCGGCCAGTTCGTACCAGCCGGCCTGCTCGCGCACGACCGTCGTCTCGAAGTACGCCCATCCGCTCGCGTTCTCGTGACCGATGACGACGTCGCCGACGTCCGTGCCGACGCGGTCGAGCCAGGACTCCGAGACCCAAACCGAGATCTGGGCGCATCCGTCGCCCTCGACGTCGAACCGCTCTGTGAGTTGCAGCGTCGCGGCGTCGTGCTCGACCGTTTCGACCGGACAGGTCGCGATCGACTCGACGTGGAACTGGGAGACGCCGCCGTGATCGTCGACGGTCAAGCCGACGTCGATCGACTCGCGGTCCGACAGCAGTGCCGTCGTCGCACTGCCTGATACGGAGGCGACGACGACGAGCGCCAAGGCGACTGCGAGCAGCCGTCTGCCTCCGTCGCGCCGCCAGCTATCGAACGTCATCGCGCCACCGCCAGTGTCGTCTGATTTCTCATTACTCGTCACCGCCGCTCGAATCGCTCTGTCCGTGATCGATTTGGTCGTCGCCGTTCGAGGCTCCGAACTCGTGTTTAAGCGAGTACGTGCCCGGGCACGGGTCGCTGTTGCTCCGCGGCGGCGTCCCGCTCCCGGGGTACTCGTTGCCGTCCTGCTCGTAGGTCGCCACCATCACGAGATCGGACTGGCCACCGCCGGTGGTGATGCGGAACGGCATCGCCTCGCCGTCGTAGGCGAAGACGTCCAAGTTCGTCCCGTGTTTGAGCAGGACGCGGTCGACGTGCGCCGGCAGGGCGGTGAGTTCGAGCGTCGCGTATCGATCGGTATCACCGCACAGATGGCGCGCGAAGGCGACGTCCGCGGGGTCGATCGGCTCGTCGCTACAGAACGCGACGTAGCTGATGTCCTTCCCGCAGTCGCCGGTCTCGTCGCACGGTGCACACGCCGGGAGGCCGAGATCGTACGCGCGCGGGTCGCCGAGGTGCCGCTGCTGGACGGCCCGGAACTCGAATCCGAACGCTACGTCCGTGTCTGCGACCGGCTCGGTCAGCGTCCAGGTGAACGAGACGGTCCACGTCTCGCCGTCGCTTGCGAGCGCCTGCGTCGAGAGCAACGCCCCCGATCCGTACGCCGCGCGGAACGCACCGAGCGTTCCGTCGAAGAGCGTCACCGTGCCCGCTCCTGAAACCTTCAGGTCGAGCCGCACGTCGAGTTTCGATTCGATCGGCTCACACGACGGGCAGGGGGCGACGAGCCAGACGTACGCCGGGTTGCTGTCGACCGACAGCTCGAAGACGGCCGTTTCCGACTCGTTGATCCCGAGCGAGCCGGTGTAAGCGCCGTGCTGCCAACTCGACGGCGAGCGCACGTCGACGTCGAGGTCGAGCGTGCCGACCGTGAACTGTGAGCCGACGCGTTCCGTGTCGGTGAGCATCGCGGCGACGCCGCTGCCCGAGCCGGCCGCCGCGCCGGTCGCAGCGACCGCGTACAGGAGCTGTCGCCGCGACAACCCGAAGCCGATCCGGCCCTGCCCCCGATCACTTTCACCCCGCTGTTCGTCGGTTCCACGCTCTCGTGTCACATCTATCGTCTCCGCTGTGTTCGAAGGTCGTTCCGGGAGGGATTGCCCCTCCGCGCCGCTGGACGCAGCTGTTTCGGTGGACAGCTCGCTCCCGTTCTGTTCTGTCTCGAAGTCACGCATCGTCGTCTCGCCCCCTGACTTCGCTGCCGCCGTCGGCAGCGGTCGATCGGTCGGGATAGACGGCGTCGGCGCCGTCTTCACCGGCCGGCGGCATCGGAACTTCACTCGGCACGTCGCTGTCGTCCTCCTCAGTGGAGCTCTCCACGCTGCCATCCGCGTCGCTGTCGGCCTCCTCAGTGTAACTCTCTATGCTGCCGTCCGCGTCGCTGTCGGCCTCCCCGTTTGCGTTCTCGTCGCCGCGGGTACCGACGTACAGGCCGACGACGAACAGGAGCCCGATCGCGGTCGCGATCGCGACCGCGATCGTCCACGCTGCGATCGTGGTGTAGGCGACGTACGCGCTGTACGGGAGGTAGAACGCGAACACCAGGCCCAGGAGTTGGAGGCTCGACCGCGTCAGGGTGAACGACGCAGTCGCCGACGTCGACCCCGATTCGGCTGGCGTCGATTCGGTGGACACTGGCTCGGCCGACTCCGGCGTGTCGTCTCTCTCCTCGGCTTCTGCTCCCTGCGGCGACGTACCGCCGCTCGCCGCCGCGTCTGTCTCGCTGTCTACTGATTCGCTGCCTGCCGATTCGCTGTCTGCCGATTCGCTGTCTACTGATTCGCTGTCTGCCGATTCGCTGCCTGCCGATCCGCTGCCTGCCGATCCGCTGCCTGCCGATCCGCTGTCGGTCGACTCGCTGTCGACCAGCACGCCGTCGACCGATCTGACGAGCGTCCAGACCTCCGAGATGACGAAGGCGACCAACGGCCCGACGACGACCACGGCGAAGCCGACGGGGGTGTTGACGAATCGGACGACGTAGCCGAGCAGCGGGAGCGTCACCAGCACCTCGCCGAGCACCTGCTCGTGAGAGACGGTTCCGCTGTCTGGGTCCTCGTTGGCGTCGCCTTTCGTCACGTAGGCGACGCTCCCGTCCCGTTCGATGACGTCGATGACGCGGTGGGTCGTCGGCGTCTCGCTGTCGGTCCGGAAGGTGATGACGTCCCGTTCTGTGATCTCACCCGGCGCGGCCTCACGGACGACGATCGCGTCGCCGGGGCTCATCGCGGGTTCCATACTGCCGGAGAGGACGACGAAACTGTAGTCTGCGCCGGCCACCTGCGGCACGCCGTAGACGACGAACGGAGCGACGAGACCGACGAGCAAGAGCACGCCGAGTACGTTCGCGACCGTTCGTATCGTGCTGCGCTCATTCGTCATCGTCGCGGCCCTCCAGTCTCGCCAGCAGGTGAATCATCACTGGAGGAGAGATGGACGCTAGCGGGCATAGCTATCGCCGCGTTAGGGGGGGTCCCCGTTTCGGCATCGTCGTCTTGACCGCCCGGAACGGTCGTCGATCCGATGGCGCGGGAGTGCATTTCCGGACGTAACGAGGCGTTAAACGCGCTGAAACGCGATCGAATGGCGTTGGTGTGCGATACAGCTCGGACGACGGTCATTCGCGACACCTCCGAGCGGCGAACCCGACGGTGAACCGCGCACTGTCGCTCTGGATGACGTTGCCTGCGTCGGTCGGAATCGCCCAGCGGAACGAGACGTAGACCGCCTCACCGACCGTGAGACACGATTCACCGTCTCGGGTGAGTCCGTACCCGCCATCGGCGAACGCAGGGTCGTCAGCGACCGCCGCGAGCGTGCCCGAAGCGATCACGTCGTCGCCGTCGGTCAGAAACGGGATGTCCTCGTTGCTGCCGTTCCCGGTCCCGATGCCCATATCGTTCCAGATCTCGATCTCGGCGGCGTCCTGTAGTTCGCCGACTGTGGGCGTCGTGTCGTTCGCCTCTCGTTCGGGCTCTGTGAGGCCGTTCTCAGCGGTTTCTGTCAACGAGAAGAGGAGGGTTAGCTCGGCAGATCCGACCGTCTCGCCCTCTCCGCCGTCGACGAGCGTCGCCCGGAGCGTGACAGCCCCAGTATCGCCCGGCAGGACCGCTTCGTCGACGACGAGGCCGACGTTGCCCGTACTCTCGGTTGGGACGGCTGCCAGACCCGTGTCCTCCGTGACGACGCCGTTGACAGTCTCGCGCCAGTCGAGCGCGACCGCCGGTAACGAGTCGCCGGCCTGGATCTGCGCCGATTGATTTAGTTCGACCGGCGCGAGTCCGCTAGCCGCTCGCACCGGCCCCGCGCCGACCGCAACGAGGCTCGAGCCAGCGACCGCCGCGAGTATCTGTCGTCGTGTGGGTGTCTTCATTTTGAATCCGTTTCGAGGAATTACGCGCCAGACAGCGAGCGGGTCGACTGCCGCATCCGTGCGGCAGCGATCCGGCGTCCCAGCCGTACGGCCCGTCTCGTGGGCCTATGCCGTCTGCTCGACGCCGTCGTTGTGGCGGCACTGCTCGGTGTAGAACGACAGGTCGAACGCGACCGAGTCGCCCTGGAGTTCGTTCCCGGCTTCGAGGGGCAGAGACCACGCAAATCCGATGCAGTGGCCGACCTCGGGCTCGAAGCACTCGATCGTCTCGGGCGTCGTGCGGTCCCCGTCGAGGTGGATGCCGTCGCCGTCGAGCGCACCCAGCGCCTCCGCGAGCGTCCCCTCGAAGAAGACGATTTCGCTGGTGAACAGGTCCGCCAGCGTCTGGAACGTCGACACGAGGTTCGTCGGGTCCGGGACGTCCCGGAAGTATGCGGGGTCGTCGCCGGCGCTACCCGCCGCGCCGGCCATCTCGGAGAGGATGGCGTCGTTCGCGTCGGCACCGACACCGATGGTGTAGACGTTCGTCTCGGGTGCGGGCGAGGACGCGCGAGCGTCGTCTGCGGCACTCGTCGGGGAGGCGTACGGCGTGCCGTCACCACCCTGGAAGGAGTTTCCGTCCGAGAGAACGACGTTGATCGGCGTCGTGTCGACTCTGCCGTTGTTTGCGATCTCTGCTTGCGCTTCGAGGACGCCCTCGCCGATGTAGGTCCCGGTGCTGATGCCGGCGCCGCCCGAGGGGTCCGTCGTGCTCGCACCGACGATGTCGGCGAGGACCTGACGGAGCCCGTTGAGCGCGCCGCCGGGCGCGATGAGACCCGCGAGATCTGACGTCAGCGGCGACCCGAGTTCGATGTGGGGATCGCCGCCGGAGGAGCCGTTGAAGTAGACGACGCCGACACGCGCGTCCGCGTCGGTGTCGATGAGTTCCTGCACGAGAGCCGCCGCACCGACCTCGACGAGGTCGATCTTGGTCGTCTCGTCGTAGCCGAGAATCGGGTCGTCGTTGACGACGCCGCCGTACTGGCTGTACAGCATCGACCCGGAGACGTCGATCGTGAGCATAATGTCCGCACTGTTGAGGCGGTTGTCGCAGTTCTGATCGTACCACATCCGCACGTCGACGTTCTCCGCGAGGTTCGCCTCGTTCGCGTCGCCGCCTTCGGCGACCCGTTCGGGCTCGGTGTTCACGCCGCCGCTCTCGACGATGTCGGCAGCACGCATCCAGATGTACCCCGGGTTATCACAGAGGTGCAGGCTGAACGTGACCTCGCCTTTGTCGCCGGGCTTCACGTCGTCGAGTTCGATCAGGTGCTCTTGGCCGTTGTAGCTCGCCGCGTAGTTCTGATCGAAGTTCGAACAGGTGAGGTAATCGACGAGATTCCGGCTCTCGTCGCCGTAGGCGTACGTTTCGCCGCCGATCTCGATCGACTGCTCGCCGTCGCCGTCGTGGTCTGGGTGCGCGTTGACGTACTCCCAGGACTCCGTCGGCCCGTAGTAGGACTGCTGCCAGTCGATCTTGAGATCAAGCGTCCCGGCAGTCAGTGTGTTGTTCTCGAACGATTCGGTGTCGTTGAAGTACGCGGTGGTGCCGAGGCCGGCGCCCGCCGAAGCGATGCCGACCGCACCGAGGGCTCCGAGCACTTTGCGTCGCGAGAGTGCGTACGTCTGATCGTTGTCTGTCATAGGTGAGTTCCCCTGCGGGGGACACCCCGTCGCGGAGTCGAACCGCGTCGCGGCCGTGGCCGCTCGCAACCGAGGTTGCGAAGCACCGGCACGAGGTTGAACGTCGCCAGCACCCGTGCTACGGCGACGTGGTGTTCGTCTCGTTCATCCCGCCAGCGACCCCGGGGCTGTCGCCCATCTCGTTGTGGCGCGACTGGACGGCGTTGAAGCCGACGTCGAAGGAGACGCTGTCCGTCTGGACGTCGTTGCCGACCTCGATGGGGAGTTCCCACTCGAATCCGACGCACTGGGTGGTCTGGCCGGGGTACGGCTGTCGACCCTCGGCGGAGCGGTCGCCGTCGAGCTCGACGCCCTCTTCCAGGAGCGCCATCACGTCCGCGAGTGATCCTTCGGCAATCAGCAGTTCGCCCGCGAGGACGACCTGCGCGATCTCCGCGTAGACGGTGTCGAGATCGGCGGGGTTGGGCGCGATGAACGCGTCGTCGGGCGAGGTCGCGATGTCTTCGAGGAGGCCGGTGGCCGCGTTGCCGAGCGCGATCGTGAAGATGCGGATGCCCGCGTCCTTGGCGTCGTCGGCCTCACTGAGTGCAGCCGATGCGTTGGACTGACCATCGCTCAGCAGGATCATCACTTTCGACGCGCCAGCGGTGGCGTTCGTGCCGTTGAGCAGTTCGTCAGCTCCCTCGGCGATACCTGCGGCGATCGAGGTCCCGCCGCCCGCGGAGTAACTGTTGATGGCGTTCTTGACCGCCTGGTAGTTCGTCGTCAGTTCCTGGTCGGTCGTCGCAGTGGTCGAAAACGAGATGGCGGCGGCCTCGTCCGGGCTGGAGAGGTTGTCGACGAACCCGTTCGCGGCGGTCTTCAGAGCCGAGAGCGGCGAGCCGCCCATCGACCCGGAGACGTCGCTGACGAGCGCGACCTCCAGTTCCTGCTGTTCACCGGTGCCGGTCGGCTCGTAGACGTTGTCGCAGTCTTCGTCGTACCAGACTCGCACCTGCATTCGGTCGGCGAGTTCGCCGATCTCGTCCGCGTTGAGGTCGTCGACGCCCATCTCGGGCTCGGTCATACCCATCTCTGCGTTCGAGCGAAGGCCACCGACCATCTCCAGCCAGCCGGGGTTGTCACAGATGTGAATGCTGATCGTCACCTCGCCGTAGTCGCCCGGCTTGACGTCTTCGAGGGTGAACACTGGGATGCCGTCGCCGTTGACGAGGAACTCGTCGGCCTCCGGCGAACAGAACTGGAACTCCTCGCCCGTCACGAGGTCTTCCCACGCCTGCATATCCGCCGGGGAGGGAGCCTGATCGAGGAGGTAGACGCCGTCGCCGAGGTCCTCGGCGTCCGGGTAGCCCATCGCTTTGATCGCGTCGAGCCGACCGGGGCCGCCCCTGTACGTCGATTTGTAGTCGAGCTTGAGGTCGAGGCTCCCCGCCGTCAGCTGATTATTTTCGAACGTTTCGTCGTCCGTGAACAGCGCGCTCGTGCCGAGGCCGGCGCCGGCCGAGGCCACGCCGACCGCACCGAGTGCACCGAGGACTTTCCGCCGCGAGAGGTCGAATTCGTGTTCTGTCATTGGTCTGTGTTCGTCGTCCGGCCGCGGACGCTCCCCGTTCGGGGAAGACCCACCGACGGAGTCGAACCGTCACGACCCGCCGTCGGGTCGGTCCACCGGGGTGGGGGAAGCTCGGTGCAGGAATCGCCGGCTCAGATGACGTAGAGCGGGCCCTGCCACGGCTTGTCGTCGCCGGGCGTCGCGACCGCCTGCGTGGTGCTCGCGTTGCCGTCGACGATGTTCGCGATGACGCCGACGGAGCCGAATCCGGCCGTGTCCATCCGGATCACGTCGCCGTCGAGCATCGGGCTGAAGTCTCCGATCGATGCCCCAGCGTTGTTGTTCGCGAGGACGAACGTGCCGTCGGCCTCGAGTTTCACTTCGACCTGGTAGTTCCCGCCTGCATCGCCGAGGAAGACGCCGACGTTGTCGCTGCCGGCGGTGTCAGCGGGGAAGGACTCCGCGAGGCCGGAGAGGTCGACTTCGACGACGTTCTCGTTCGCGCGGAGGGTGAAGGAGCCGGGGTAGCCGGCCTGTGCGTCAGCGGGCTGGGTGACGACCGTGCTCGACGCGTCGACGTCGACGAAGGGGCTCATCGGCGAGCCGTTGTGCCGCGACTGCTCGGCGACGAAGGTGAAGTCGAAGTCGAGGGCGTCGGTCTGGATTTCGTTGCCGACCTCGATCGGGAGCTCCCACTCGATGCAGAGACACGGGCCGGTCTGCGTCTCGACGTCGGGCGAGCCGGGGTACGGCTGCGGGCCTGCTTCGCCGCGCTCGACGTCCATCAGGAAGCCGAAGAGGAGTTCATCGCTGAGGTCCGCGAGGGTGTAGTCCTCGGGATTGTTCAGCGCCACCGGGTCGACGCACTCGAAGCCGACGAGGTCTCCGTCCTCTTCGATGGGGGTGATGCCTTCCGCGTACGAGATCGTGACCTGGATGGACTCGCTCAGTTCGCCGAACCCCGCGCCGTTGTTTGGTGAGCTGATCGAGCCGCCGCCACTCGCGTCGGCGTCCATCTCGGGTTCCGTCTGGCCGTTCTCGTAGTCGACGACGCCGCCCGAACCCAGCCAGAGCCAGGCGGGATTGTCGACGATCTTCGGGCAGAACGCCAGCGCACCGCTGTCGCCTGGCTTGACGTCGGAGAGTTCGTACGCGTACGTGGCGCCTCTTTCGCCGTCCACCTGTCCGCTGCTGACACTGCTTCCGTAGCTGCCCTGGTTCGACGACGTCCAGTAGTCGACGAACAGGTCGAGGGAACCAGCCACGAGGTTGTTATTCTCGAACGACTCCTCGTCCGTGAACAGCGCGCTCGTACCGAGTCCTGCGCCCGCAGACGCGACGCCGATCGTTCCAAGAGCCGCCAGTGCCTTCCGTCGTGAGATTTCGAACCGTTCTGTCATAGTTTGTGTTCCCCCGTTGGGGGATGCCCACCGGCGGAGTCGAACCGCCGTCGCGAGGACCGATCGTCGCTGGTCCGCCGCGGCGCCCTGAGTGGGTGTTTCCACACTCTACCCCCACCCCTCATACCCCCATAGCTAATTGCGAGTTTTCCTGGCTAACGGCACTCACGGGCGCTTAACGCCACGTTTCGGAGGCTCGTGGACTGCAGAAACAACGGAATCGACTTCGGCGATCGACGGATCCGAGGCGAGCGGGGAATGGCCACATTGAACGGCAATTCAGAGTGGAAAGACGATCCTGCTGCCGCCGAGTGATACTGTCGGACAGAACTCTGTGAAGCGTATCGGCACCCCGTGGATGCCAACATCGTTCACGAACTGCTGTCCGAAAGTATGAGATACCAAGAGGATCGATCCGCGGTTAACGATACGTTCAGCGTTTCTGCTCTGTTTTCTTGAAGATGATTACTATATACTTGTGTGAGCAATGAATAATTACCCGAGGGCAGGTATGAGTTATAGATCACAATCTACGAGACAAAGAATCTCAGAAACGGATATTCACGACTTACTTCGCAACGATAGACGTCGGTACGCGATCAAGTACCTCCAGGATCGCGGGCGCGAAGTGATGCTTCGGGACCTCGCCGAGGAGATCGCCGAAATCGAGACGGGGGAATCACCGGCGCCGCGGAACATCCGCGATAGTGTCTACATCTCGCTGCACCAGAGTCATCTGCCTCGACTGGATTCGGCCGGCGTCGTCGACTACGATCGTAATCGAAAGACGATCAGACTCCGCAAGGAGGCACGCACGGTCGACGTGTATATGGAGGTCGTGACGAAGTACGGCGTCACCTGGGCGACGTACTACCGGACGCTAGGAACGCTCGCGCTGTTTCTCATCGTGCTCTCGCTCACCGGCGTGCCGTTGTTCGCTGCGGTCGACCCGCTCGTCTTCGCGAGCGCGTTCCTCGCGATCATCGCAGGCTCGGCGCTCTATCAGATCTGGTCACATCGGTGGTTCTACCTCTCCCGATTGTCCTGATACTGTCGGACAGAACGATGTGAAGCGTATCGGCACCCCGTGGGTGCCAACATCATTCACGAACTGCTGTCCGACAGTATGAACGCTCGCTCACTGCCCGCGCTATTGTCCCACTGCCCGAACCGCCGACCGAACGGTCTCTCCGTCGGTAGCCAGAACCGATTCGACAGAGAAATACGATCGATCGCTGCTTTGACCGAGTCGCGTTACTGTCTCGTAACGTCACTCTACCCGGATTTCACCCGGCGGGAGCCGCGCCTCGAACACCCGCGTCCCACACTCGTTACACGTCGCAGCGACGACCTCGAAGGACCGACAACACGACTCGACCGTCTCCCCGTCGAGCGAAATCACTCCACCGCAGGCGGGGCAGCGATCGAGCCACAGTCGAAGCGCGCCGAGCACCTCCAAACGTGCCTCGTCGGTGAACCTCCGCCAAGCCGCAGTGCGGTCACGAAGCACTGCGTCCGCGGCGCAGTCAGCGAGGAACGCGGCTTCTGACTCCCACTTGCCGACCGTCACCGAATCGGCCATCGCGACGAACGCGTGCGATCGCCGCGCTGTCGAAACGGGCTGGTCGCCGGCGGTGCCCTCGAAGAGCAATTCGACCGCGTCATCCGGGTTTGCCCGGTCGATCTGCTCGAACCACGCATCTCGAAACCTCGGCGAGAGACACAGGTCCCCGCCACCTCGGCACGGTTCGAGAGCGCCGATGTCGAGCAGAAACCGCTCGATATCGACGACCGCGGACGGTCCCGCGCCGAACGTGACCTCCGGTGTGTCGTGCCCGTCGAACAGTTGGAGCACCGAATCGGGGGGGTACCGCTTGGTCAGCGTCGGCGTCCCCGGCACGAGGTACCCGCGGAAATAGATCGCCGCGAGTCCGACCACGCCGACCGCGACGCCGACCGGAACGCTGACGAAACTGATGCCGACAGCCAGAACTCCGGTTAGTGCGACGTTGACGGCAGTACACGCGAGACATCTGTTCGGTCCGGTGTACTCCGGTCGCCGCCACTGTATCCTCCGCTCGCCGGCGATCCTCATCACGCGAATGCTTCGTAGAGTGGCGGCATAGCTAATCACTACATAAGTGACGGACCCGGTATTCTCGTGTTACCTGACGTGATGCTTCCGTAACACGAAGGGAGATACTTATGCTGTCGAAAGATAATGTCCGTTACGTGAAACCTTCTGGCGTTAGTGTGCGGCCCGCGACACTCGACCCAGAACCCGACGGGTCGGTAGAGTCCCTCTCCGAGGAGGAACTCTTCGAGGTGCTCGCGAATCACCGGCGGCGGTACGTGTTGCGGGTTCTTTCGGGGTCGGACGCCCACGACATCGGGTCGCTGGCGGAGACAGTCGCCGCCTGGGAGAAGGGAACGACCGTCGAGCGAGTCGCTCGCGAGGATCGAAAGTCGGTTTATACGGCACTCCAACAGCTTCACCTGCCGAAACTTCACAACGCCGGGCTCGTCGTCTACGACAAAGACCGCGGAACGGTTCGGCCGACAGCCGCCAAAGAGGAGGTCAATATTTATCTAGACGTCGTGCGGGGCAACGACCTCCCCTGGCACGAGTACTATCTGGCGCTGTCAGCCGTCAGCGCCGTCCTCCTGCTCGTCGCGTGGCTCGATTTCTTCCCGTTCGGGCTGCTCCCCGACGCCGGTTGGGCGGGACTCGTCGTACTCAGTTTCTTCGTCTCCGCCGTGTTTCATTACCGGTCGCACGAGCAGGCGCGGATCGGCGTTCGCAACCGTCCGCCGCCGGAGTGAGAGGGATTATCGTAAGTCTCCATAGATGTCTCGCCGGACGGTACGGCGAGAATCTCCGAACGGTTACGATAATCCCTATGAGATCGACTGCCGGCCGACGACCAAAGACTTTCACTGTACCGAGTAAATCGACTGCTATGGGAACGGATTACTCCGAGCTGCACGACCCGAACGCGGAGTACACGATGCGAGAGCTCTCCGCGGAGACGATGGGCGTGACGGCGAAACGCGGTGGCGGCCGCGACGTCGAGATCACCGACGTGCAGACGACGATGGTCGACGGGAACTTCCCGTGGACGCTCGTGCGCGTCTACACCGACGCCGGCATCGTCGGGACCGGCGAAGCCTACTGGGGGGCCGGCGTGCCGGAACTCATCCAGCGGATGAAGCCGATGATCGTCGGCGAGAACCCCCTCGACATCGACCGATTGTACGAACACCTGATCCAGAAGATGTCCGGCGAGGGCTCCGTCGAGGGCGTCACCGTCACGGCCATCTCGGGCATCGAAGTCGCCCTGCACGACCTCGCGGGGAAGATTCTCGAACTCCCGGCGTACCAACTGCTCGGCGGCAAGTACCGCGACGAGATGCGTGTCTACTGTGACTGCCACACCGAAGACGAGGCCGATCCGGAGGCCTGCGCCGACGAGGCCGAGCGCGTCGTCGAGGAACTCGGCTACGACGCGCTGAAGTTCGACCTCGACGTGCCCTCGGGTCTGGAGAAAGACCGCGCGAACCGGCATCTCCGCCCCGGAGAGATCCGACACAAAGCCGAGATCGTCGAGCAGGTCACAGAGCGCGTGAAGGACCGCGCCGACGTCGCCTTCGATTGCCACTGGACGTTCTCGGGTGGGTCCGCAAAGCGCCTCGCGGCCGCGATCGAAGACTTCGACGTCTGGTGGCTCGAAGACCCCGTCCCGCCGGAGAACCTCGACGTCCAAGAGGAGGTCACGAAGTCGACGACGACGCCAATCACCGTCGGTGAGAACCGCTACCGCGTGACGGAGGTGCGCCGGCTGATCGAAAATCAGGCGGTCGACATCGTCGCCCCCGATCTGCCGAAAGTCGGCGGGATGCGCGAGACGCGGAAGATCGCCGACGTCGCGAACCAGTATTACGTTCCCGTCGCGATGCACAACGTCGCCTCACCCGTCGCCACGATGGCGGCTGCCCACGTCGGCGCGGCGATTCCGAACGCGCTGGCCGTCGAGTATCACTCCTACGAACTCGGCTGGTGGGACGAACTCGTCGAGGAGACGGTTATCGAGAACGGCTCGATCGAGGTCCCCGAAACGCCCGGTCTCGGCGTGACGCTCGATATGGACGCCGTCGCGGAGCGAATGGTCGACGGCGAGGAACTATTCGACGAGGCGTAGGGGCGGCCGGTTCGCACTGCCCGCTCTCACCGGAATGTCGGCCGGCCGACTCCGACCACAGGACGACCGCTCTCACCCGCTGTTCGACACTGCCGGGTCGGTACCTAGCCCTCGAAGCGCGTCGGCCGTGTCGTCGCCGGCCAACCGGATCGTGTACGTCGCGACGAGCCTGGCGGTCTCCCACGCCGAATCGCTCGCACACCGCGTTTCGAGCAGTGAGATGCCGTCGTCGAGGACGGCTGCCGTCTCCGCGCGGAGGTCTCGAAAGAGACCCGCGCGCCGATCGTCGCCGCGGGCGGTGAAGAAGGATACGAGCCGCTCGTGAGTCCGGAGCGTGACCAGTGGACGGCCGACCATCCCGCCGGCGATGCGCTCGACAGTCGCGTCACGGGCGCGGAGATACGCGTGCATCGGCCCTGGGGGCTCGCTCTCGGGGCTCCAGCCGTCCAGTTCGCTCGCGACCCGGCTGCGGTGTTCCGTCTCCTGTTCGACGACCGACTCGAAAGCAGCGCGGGCGTCGTCGTCTCCCTCGTCTTCGGTCCACTGTCGGAACGTCTCCCGCGCCGCGTGTTCGCTCGCTGCGGCGGCAACGAGCAGCGCCTCGGGAATCGGATCGCCCCCGGCGGCCGCATAGAGAAACTGTTCGGACCCGAGCAGCGCCAGCGACGAAGCTTCCGCCGATTCGACTTTCTCACGGAGCCAGTCTCCGTCGCGTGCTTCGCGGCTCATATCGAAGCCGTGCGGCCGCAGCACCTAACGGTTTCTGCCGCCGCTGCGACAGTGCGTCGCACTCGCCGCACCGTCGTCGGCGGAGGAGTATCAGACCTGATACCGGGGAGCGAACAATCTTATGTCGAGATATCGGTCCCCTACATATGAACGACCGAGGCGTCGTAGTAACCGACGACACGAGGGGCCTCGTCGACGGCGACGAGCTAATCGACGCATTGGGAATCGACGAATCAGAACGGGAGTGGCGCAAGTCCTTCGTTCGCCTCACGGAGGCGGACAAAGAGCGGATGCGTGCGCTCGAACCGACGTTCGACGAAGTAGCCGATGAGATCGTCGACGATTTTTACGACCACCTGACGAGCGATCCTCGGGCCACCGAGGTCCTCGGTCGGTCGAGCAAGGGCGTCGATCAACTGAAAAAGACCCAATCACAGTATCTGCGCTCGCTCGCCAGCGGCGAGTACGGCCAAGACTACTTCGCCCAGCGCGCCCGAATCGGCAAGATCCACAATATGTTGGATATGGGGCCGAAGTTCTATCTCGGCGCGTACAGCATCTACTACGACGGTCTGATGTCGGCTATCGGGGATGCGGTCAAAGAGGAGTTCGGTGGCTCCGCTCAGAGCGACACGGCTCAATCTGCTTCCACGACGCAGTCCGGTGGGGACGACCCCGACGACGCAAACGACGGTCTGTTCTCACGGATTGTCGGCGGCGCGAACGAACGCGACGACGAGGACGGAGCGGGCGGTGCCGACGCTGTTGCCGACGCCGACACGAACGGCGACGTCGACGCCGCAGTCGACGCCGTGGTCGACCGGGCCAGTTCTCTCCTCAAAGTGCTCGCGATCGACCAGCAGATCGCGATGGACACCTACATTCACGCCTACAGCGAGGAGGCGCGCCGCGAGGCGGAACACCGCGAGGAGTTGGCCCGCGAGGTCAAACAGGACCTCAAAGACCCGATCGAAGACGTCTCCTCGGCCTCGTCGGTCGTCGCCGAACGCTCTGCGACGATCCGCGACATCGCAAACGACCAGGCGGACGATATGGAGGAGGTCGCCGCGGAGGTCTCACAGATGAGTGCGACCGTCGAGGAGATCGCTGCGACCGCCGAGGACGTCGAAAACACGAGCGACGAGGCGGTCTCGCGCGCGCGATCCGGCGAGACCGCCGCGGACGAGGCGATCGACGTGATGGAGGAAGTCGCAGACGCCGCGAACCAGGCCTCGGCCGATCTCGAACGACTCCAGGCGCAGATCGACGAGGTCGACGAAGTCATCGAAGCGATCGACGAGATCGCAGAGCAGACGAATCTGCTCGCGCTGAACGCCTCGATCGAGGCGGCGCGGGCGGGCGAGGCCGGCGACGGATTCGCCGTCGTCGCCGACGAGGTGAAACAACTCGCCGAGGAGTCCCGACAGCGCGCAAGCGACGTCGAGGAGACTGTCGGTCGCGTCCAGACCGACGCCGCCGAGACGATCGAGAGCCTCTCGGAGACGACCGACAAACTCCACGAGGGTATCGACCGCGGTGAGGACGCGATGGACAGCCTCGACGAGATCGTCGACGCAGTCGAGCGAACGACCGAAGGAATCGCCGAGGTCGCGACCGCGACCGACGAGCAGGCGGTCAGCGCCGAGGAGGTGACGGCGATGGTCGAGACGACGCGCGAGCGCTCCGAGGAGATCGCAGACCGCGTCGACGACGTCGCGGAAGCCAGCCGCGAACAGACCCAGCGGATGGACACGATTCAGGACGCCGCAGATCGCCTCGTTACGGCCGATAGCGACACCGAGTCGACGGACTCCGGAGGGGGTGGGATGCCCTCAGACCTCGATTTCGACGCCGAACCGCCGGCTGGAATCGACACGTCGGACGCGGATGGCCCACCGCGTGACGTGCTCTCGAACGGGAGTTCGATGGAGAACGGCGAGGACTCTGAATCCGACGAGTCGTTCGCGTTCGTGGGAACCGATGGCGGCGTCTCTGTTAGCGGGCCCGGAGACGAGACGGACCGATCCGACAAATAGCGCTCTCTCGCTCTTCTACCCGCCAGGGAACCGACCTCAGTCGTCGTCCGCTGCAGCAGCGGCGTCGGCTGCGTCCTGCTCGATGCTCGGTGGGTAGACGCCGCGCTTCAGCTTCAGGTCGCTCTGCGGGCGGGCCATACACGTCAGCGCGTAGTCTTCGCGCTCCTCGTCGGTGAGCCCACGTGCGGCGGGTTGGGTGACCTCGCCCTCGACGATCTCCGCCGAACAGGCGAGACACATCCCGACGCGACAGGAGTACTCCTGAGCGATGCCCGCTTCGAGACAGGCCTTGAGGATCGTCTGCTTGTCCGACACGTCGACGGTCTCGCCGGTGCCGACGAACTCGACGGTGTACTCGGTCATACCTCGCCGTTCGGTGGACCGTTTCAAAACTCTTTGCGAAGCGGTCGCGTCCCGGTCGTGTCGGCGTGTCGACCGGATTATGCCTCGTCGACTGCGGGGCCGCCGTCGGCTTCTGCCTCTTTGTCCCCCGAGCGGACCGTCATCACCGGCGCGTCGGCGGTGCGGACGACCTTCTCGGCAACGCTCCCGAGGAGGAAGCGACCGACGCCGGTTCGGCCGTGCGTCCCCATCACGACGAGGTCGATTCCCTCCTCGGCCACGTAGTCGACGATGACGCGGTGTGCGATACCCGTCTCGACAGTCGTGACGACGTCCACGCCGGCCTCTTCGCCGCGCTCTTCGACCTCCTCGACCGCGCTGTTGCCTTCCTCTTGAAGGGCCTCGATGACGATATCCGAGCCCATCTCCAGCGAGGAGTACGCACCCGTGTCGACGACGTACAGTGCGTGTACCGTCGCGTCGTACTGTTTCGCGAGTTCGATGGCGTGTTCGACTGCGCCCTCGGTCGCGGCGCTTCCGTCAGTCGGAACGAGAATCTTGTCGTACATCGTCTCACCCGGCCCTACGTCGCGAAGGTTTTAGAAGGTACGCTCGATTGTCATTCGGTTTCGCCGGCCGTCGCTCCGTCCTCGTCGACAGCTACTCGTCCTCGGCTCCGGTAGCCTCGTCGGCCCCGGCCGACTGGTCGACCTGCGGCTCGTACGTTCCCGGTGCGTTCTCGGCGGTCATCGCCTCAGGGTCGTCGCCGCGGAATCGAAGGATGGCCGCCTCGCAGGCCTGCAAGCCGTCGACGCGCTCGACGCCTTCACCGAGGCTGACGGTCTCGACGACGGTCCACGACTCCGCGTCGGCGTCGAAGGCGAGGCCTTTCACCCACTCTCCGGTGGCGACGAGCACGCCGGAGGCGCGGCCCTCGTCCTCGATCGGGACGGCCAGTTCGAGCGCCTCGGCGTCGTTCAGTTGGAGCAGTTCCTGAGGTTCTAGCGGCCGCGGCGGCAGCGCGTCGACGACGGTCATACCCGCGCTGGGTCGGGACGCCGTTTGTGCGTTGCGGATCGAGTCGGTGACCGCGGTCGTTGACGATGGGCACACGGTCGGTGTCGGCGGCCTCTGGATCACAAAGTTTCTACCCTCCGGGCCGCGAGGGACCGCTATGTCTCGCGAGGGCGACGCCGCGCCCGGAGGTTCCGAGCGAACGCCGGTGTCGGCGTCGCTCGCCGGCCTCTCGTTCCGACGTGACCGCGTTCTCGGCGTCGTCGTCGCCCTCGCGTTCGCTGGTCTCCTCGTCCGACTCGTCGGTCTCGGCGCGCGCCCGTTTCACTGGGACGAGGCGCGCGTCGGCTACTGGACGCTCCGCTATCTCGACACCGGCGCCTACCAGTACCGTCCGATCGCCGGCGGCCCGCTGCTCCCGCTCGTCGGTCGCACGCTGTTCGCCCTCGTCGGCGTCTCAGAGTGGGTCGCCCGACTCCCTATCGCCGTCCTCGGGGCGGCGCTCCCGCTCGTCGCAGTGCTCTTTCGCGACCGTCTCGACGACGCCGAAACGGTCCTGTTCGCCGCTCTCCTCGCGTTTCAGCCACTCGTCCTCTACTACTCGCGTTTCCTCCGCGGCGACGTGCCGCTTGCGCTGTTCGGCTTCGCGTTCGTCGGCTTCGCCCTGCGGGCGTGGGATCGCGACAGCCGACGCGACGCGTACGCTGCTGCGGTCGCGCTGTCGCTCGCGGCGTCCGCTTCGGGGTTCGTCGCCGGCTATCTCTGCTGTTGGCTCGCAGCGTGGGTCCTCGTCGTCGAGCAGCACAGCGTCGCCGCCGACGGCGGAGCGAGCGCCCGGGCGGCGGCGGCAGCGCTCCGAGCGCGACTCGCTGGGACGACGACGGCGGCCGCCCGCGCCGCGCTGCTTTTCGTCGGCACGACGGTCTTTCTGTTCGCGCCCCGCGCAGGTCCCGGCGTCGACGTCGGAATCTACGATCCGACGGAGTTCCACCTCGCGATCTACGAGGGGACGGTCGGCGCGCTCTGGCGCTTCGTCGGCGTCCGGGTCGTCAACCGCTATCCCGACGGCACGCACTCGCTGCTCCCGTACCTCGGCGACGCGGCCGGGACCCTGACTGCGGTCGCGCTCCCGGTCGTCGCGGTCGGCGTCGGAACCACGCTCTGGGTGCGCTACGCGTCGGCCCGCCGGCCGCTGATCGAGGGCGTCGGCTACTGGGGGCTTCTGGCGGTCGTCCTGTTCCCGACGATCGCGGAGGTCTCCGCCCCGTGGACGCTCGTGCACGTCGTCGTCCCGCTGTCGCTCCCCGCAGCGGTCGGCTTCGCCGCGTTCCTCCGCCGCGGGGCCGCTGCCGCATCCGGCCCCGACGTCGATACCGGAACCGTCGTCGCGGTCGCCCTCGTCGTCCTCGCGGTCGTCGCGCAGGTGGGTGCCGTCACCGCCGGAAGCGTCTACGGGCCCTCCGACCGCGACAACCGACTCGCGCAGTTCGCCCAGCCGAGCGACGACCTCGCACCGATCGAAGCGGCGGCACGCGCTGCTGCCGACGGCGACTCGTCGACGGCCGAGGTTCTCTACGTCGGTGCGGCGTACCACGTCCCGCCTGACCGGACGACCCGGTTCCCGCCGGTGGGCGACGCCTGGGGGAACCGACTGCCGCTGCCGTGGTACGTCGAAGCGGCGGGCGCGGACGCGACGAGTACGGCGAACGCCTCGACGTTCGATTCGGCGTACGCGAACGCGTCGGCGCCGCCGGTCGTGATCGCTGCGCCCACACACCACACCGAGCTCGCGGAGCGACTCGGCTCTGACTACGAGGCGACGACGTACCGCCTTGGTCTGTGGAACCGCGAGGTCGTCGTGTTCACGGCCCCAGAGAAACGATGACCCATCCGTCGGAATCAAACTGCCCCATTTATACCAACAGTAGCCAAAGTCCACTTGGTATGACTGGCGGGATACGGGTGTTGCACGTCGACGACGACCCCCACTTCTTAGACCTCACGTCGACGGTGCTCGCTCGGCAGGACGACCGCCTAGAAGTTGTCACTGAATCTGCCGCGGCCGGCGGTCTCGAACGGCTCACGGACGGCTCGGCGTCGTTCGACTGCGTCGTCTCGGACTATCAGATGCCCGGAATGAACGGGCTCGAACTGCTGGAGGCGGTCCGCGAGCAGGATCCCGACCTCCCGTTCATCCTCTTCACCGGCGAGGGGAGCGAGTCGCTCGCGAGCGACGCCATCACACGCGGCGCGACGGACTACCTCCGGAAGGGAACACAAAGCGAGCAGTACGAACTCCTCGCCAACCGGATCACGAACGCCGTCGAACGGTACCGTAACGCCCAGCGTGCGGCCGAACTCGAACGCATCCGTCGCGTGCGCAGCGAGACCAATCGGGCCGTCGTACACGCTGACACCCGAACGGAGATCGAACGCCAAACGTGCCGGCTCATCAGCGAGGCCGATCCCTATCGCTTCGCGTGGATCGGCAGGCACGACGCGGACGCGAACGCCGTCGAACCCGTCGCCGCCGCGGGCGTCGATCAGGGCTATCTAGATGCCATCGAGATCACGACCGACAGCGGTCAAGAAGAGCCCGGTCCCACCGCGAACGCCGTCCTGACGCGGGAATTCTCGGTCGTACAGAACATCCCGGAAGACGCGAGGTACGAACCGTGGCGCGCCCACGCGCTCGACCGCGGCTATCGGTCCAGCGCGGCCATTCCGCTGGTGTACGACGACGGACTCTACGGCGTTCTCAACGTCTATGCGGACCGAACGAACGCCTTCGACGCGCAGGAACGCGACCTCCTCACGGAACTGGGCGAGGACGTCGCACACGCACTCCACCGCGTCGATGCCGACGCCCACCGCGAGCGCTACGAGCGATTACTCGATGCGTCCTCGGCCGGCATCTTCCGAGCGCCCCCCGATCCGAACGGCCAGATCGTCGAGGCGAATTCGACGCTCGCGACGTTACTCGGCGCTGACACTCCCGAAGGAGTCGCGGGGCACGCCGTCGAGGACTTCGTTCGGGAGGCAGCAGACCTGGCCGAACTACGTCGTCGACTCGACCGCGACGGAGTCGTGCAGAACTACGACGTGCCGATTCGGACGCTGATGGGCGAACACCGCTGGGGATCCCTCACCCTTCTGAAGACCGAAGAATCCGACGGCACGTACGTCGATGGAATCGTCCGAGACGTCACAGAACGCAAAGACCGCGACCGCTCGCTTCGGCTCTTTCGGGAGGCCATCGAAGCGTCGGGGCACTCGGTGTACTTCACGAAGCGAGACGGCACGATCGTCTACGTGAACCCGGCGTTCGAACAGACTACGGGATACGACGCCGACCAAGTACTCGGACAGAACCCGCGGATCCTGAAGTCCAACGAGCACGATCGGGAGTTCTACGAGGAGTTGTGGGGGACGATTCTGGACGGCGACGTCTGGCGAAGCGAGATCGTCAACAAGACGAAATCCGGCGATCGATACGTCGTCGATCAGACGATCGCCCCGGTCGAAAGCGAGGGCGGCGATATCGAGCGCTTCGTCGCGGTCAACGCCGATATCTCCGAACAGAAGGAGCGCCAACAGGAACTCGAACGGAGCAGAGAACGGCTCCGGGCGCTCTTTGAGGAGTCGCCGGACGCGATCACCGTCCACGATGCCGAGGGGAACGTCGTCGACGTCAACCGACAGAACGTCGAGAACCTCGGCTACTCACGGGAGGCGCTGCTCTCGATGAATGTCGCCGAAATCGAGGCGGACCACTCCGGCGACGAACTCCGGACCGTCTGGGACGACGCCGCCATCGGAGAGCGGATAAAGCTTCAGGGTCGGCACCGGCGACGCGACGGCACGACCTTCCCCGTCGAGGTCTGGATCACGAAGATCAGATTTCACGGCAACGAGCGGTTCATCGCGTTCAGCCGCGACGTCTCCGAGCGTCACGAGTACGAACAGGAACTCGAACGGCAGATCGACCGCCTCGAACAGTTCGCCACGGTCGTCAGCCACGACCTGCGCAATCCGCTGAACGTGGCCGAAGGGCGGATCGATCTGGTCCAGTCCGAACGTGCGGGTGACCGCCCGAGCGCGGGGGCCGGAGCGGAGCATCTGGACGTCGCCGCGGAGGCGCTCAAACGGATGGAGGAACTGATCGAAGACCTGCTCGTGCTGGCGCGCGAAGGGGGTCGCGCGAACGCTACCGACGCCGTCGCACTCGGCAACCTGATGGACGAGTGCTGGCGAACCGTCTCAACGGCGGAGGCGTCGCTCGTGATCGACACGGACCGCACGATAATCGCGGATCCGGCGCGGCTCCGGCAACTGTTCGAGAACCTCCTCCGCAACGCCATCGAACACGCGGGCGAAGACGTGACGATCACGATCGGCGACGTCGACGGCGGCTTCTACGTCGCCGACGACGGCCCCGGAATCCCCGCCGAGGAGCGCGAGGACGTGTTCGCGACCGGCTACTCGACGGCGGACGACGGGACCGGGCTCGGGCTCAATATCGTCGATCAGATCGCCGAAGCACACGGCTGGACCGTCACCGTCACCGATAGCGAAACCGGCGGGGCGCGATTCGAGATCACGGGCGTCGAAATCCAGGAGTGAGAGCGGTTCGGGCCTGCGAGGAGAGGAGACCGTTCAGCGGAAGCCCATCGCTTCGATCTGCTCTTGGTAGCGATTCCGGATGGTGACTTCCGTCACCTGCGCGACGTCGGCGACCTCGCGCTGGGTCTTCTTCTCGTTGCAGAGCAGTGACGCTGCATAGATCGCCGCGGCCGCGAACCCTGTCGGCGACTTCCCCGAGAGGAGGCCCTGTTCCGCGGAGACGTCGATGATCTCGGTCGCCTTCGATTGGACTTCCTCGCTCAGCCCGAGCGACGAGGCGAAGCGGGGGACGAACTGCTTTGGGTCGACCGGCTTCAGTTCGAGGCCGAGTTCCTGGGAGATGTAGCGATACGTCCGACCGATCTCCTTCTGGGGAACGCGCGAGACCTCCGCGACTTCGTCGAGCGAGCGCGGAATGCCTTCCTGCCGGCAGGCGGCGTAGAGCGCGGAGGTGGCGACGCCTTCGATTGACCGGCCGCGGATGAGGTCCTCGTTGAGCGCGCGACGATAGATGACCGACGCGACCTCCCGTACCGATCGTGGGACGCCCAGCGCCGACGCCATCCGGTCGATCTCCGAGAGCGCGAACTGGAGGTTGCGCTCGCCTGCGTCCTTCGTCCGGATGCGCTCTTGCCACTTGCGCAATCGGTGCATCTGCGAGCGCTTCTCCGAGGAGAGCGAGCGCCCGTAGGCGTCTTTGTCCTTCCAGTCGATCGTCGTCGTCAGCCCCCGGTCGTGCATCGTCTCCGTGATCGGCGCGCCCACGCGGGACTTCGACTGCCGCTCGGAGTGGTTGAACGCCCGCCACTCGGGCCCGCGGTCGATCTGTTGTTCGTCCAAAACTAAGCCGCAGTCGTCACACACCAACTCCCCCTGATCGGCGTCCGTGACGATGTCCGACGACTCGCACTCCGGGCAGACGAGTCGCTCGTCGTCTGTCTGTTCGGTCTCCTGCTCTCGCTGGCGCTGACGACGCGAACGTTCCATTATAAGGTTTGTGGTGAAGGGCCTATTTAAGCCTTTGTGACAGAATCTCTAGACTACTCTGCGAACGCGACCCCCAAGCGGTATATGCCCCGGCCACTCGATGGCAGGTATGCGCGCTGTAACCCTCGTCGTCCTGCTTCTCGTGGTCGCCTCCGGCTGTCTCGGCGGGACGCCGGGAGCGGGTACCGGCCCGGCGGAATCGGCGGCCACTGCGACGCCGACGACTGGCAGCACGGCCACCGCGGCGCCGGTCGAGGGCGACGACGTCACGGTCACGGAGGTCGTCGACGGCGACACGATAAAAGTCGCGTATCCGAACGGGACGCGCGAGACTGTCCGGTTGCTGGGCGTCGACACGCCCGAGGTGTACGGCGAGAACACCCCTGACGAGTTCGAGGGTATCCCCGAGACGACCGCCGGGGCGGCGTGTCTCGGCCGGGCCGGCGAGGACGCCTCGGCGTACGCGAAAGACCGACTCGCGGGCGAATCCGTGACGCTCGTCTTCGACGAGCAGTCGGATCGACGGGGCTACTACGGGCGGTTGCTCGCGTACGTCTACGTCGACGGCGAGTCGTTCAACTACGCCCTGCTCAGAGAGGGTCACGCTCGCGTGTACGACAGTACCTTTACCGAACGTGAACGATACGAGGACATGGAAGTGACGGCGCGCGAGTCCCGTCGTGGGCTGTGGTCCTGTATCGAGGGTGACGTGACGGCGACCGCGAGCGAAACTACCGCGCTCGCCGACGGTGGTGAAGGGCCGCTCGCGATCGACACGATTCACGCCGACGCGGAGGGCAACGACAACGAGAATCTGAACGACGAGTACGTCGTCTTCCGTAACGCTGGCGAGGAACGTCTCGACCTCTCGGGGTGGACCGTCACCGACGACGCAGACCACACCTACACCGTCCCCGAGGGCACCACGCTCGATCCCGGCGCGACGCTGACGCTCCGGACCGGCTCCGGAACGGACAGCGATTCGACGCTCTACTGGGGCGCCAGCGGTGCGATCTGGAACAACGCTGGGGACGTGGTCACCGTCCGCGATGCGAGCGGATCGACCGTCGTTCGGCGCTCGTACTGACGCGCGACGGCAACGCCGCGTGCTCCCCGCCAGCCGAATAACTCACCGTTTTCGAGAAGCCTTTTTGTATTATCGGAGGGTATTTCATCGCAATGAGACCGAACTTCGCGCCGCACTGTCTCGCGAGCGGGAGCCTCCGCAGCGCCTCACGGAGGTGGATCTGATGGCGACGAAGTCGGCACTGGAGACGCAACTGGCGGTCGTCGCGGGCTTCGAGGACCCGCGTGCGGACCTCGAACAGTATCCGACGCCCCCGGAGTTAGCCGCCCACGTCGTCCACGTCGCCGACCTGAACGGCGACATCGAGGACCGACTCGTCGTCGACCTCGGGACCGGAACGGGAATGTTAGCGCTCGGTGCCGCGCTCCGCGGCCCGTCCCGGGTGGTCGGCGTCGACGTCGACCGGACAGCGTTGACGACGGCCACGGCGAACCGACGACGCGTCGGGACGAAGACCTCGATCGACTGGGTGCTCGCCGACGCGACGCGCGCACCGCTTTGTCCCGCAGAACCGACGACCGTGTTGATGAATCCGCCCTTCGGCGCCCAGCGCGGCAACGAACACGCCGATCGGGCGTTCCTCGAAACCGCCGCTCGGCTCGCCGACGTGTCGTATTCGGTCCACAACGGCGGTTCACAGGAGTTCATCGAAGCGTTCGCCGCCGACCACGGCGGCGCGGTGACGCACGCCTTCCGCGCGACGCTCTCGCTCGATCGGCAGTTCGAGTTCCACGACGCGGACTCCGAAGACATTGACGCCGAGGTGTACCGGATCGAGTGGTCCGACGGCGACGAGTAAGGCGCCCCCGCTACTCGTAGGTCTCTTTCGAGAGGAGTTGCAGTCTCGTCTCGTCGTAGGAAACGAACACGCGCGAGCGGTTCCGTGTGAACGTCAGGCCGTCGACGGTCACCGACTCGTTCTTCGCGGGGAGACCCGCACTGAGTGAGTCGTTCCCCTCGGTGACCCGAAGATAGTACTGGCTCTCGTTGGGGACGACCGTCACGTTCCGCCCGGCGAGTACCGGCCCGGCAGTGACCGGATCGGACGTGTACACGACGCGCGCGGAGTCGGTGTTGCCGAGCGCGACGCGGTAGGCTGTCCGGTTGCCGAGGACGTTCCAGCCGTCGCGCTGTGCGTAGACGGTCTCGCGCCAGCCGACGCCGCCGAGACGGACGGCGACCTGGCCGTCGAACGCCAACCGGCCTTTCGGGACCGCCGTGCTCCAGATACCGCGCTGCTCGCTGCGGACGATGACGCCCGAGGTGTTGACGGCCGTCGTCTCGCCGAACGCCTCGATGTCGACCGCCGCAACGAGACCGTTCTCGACGTTCTCCGCGTAGGTCACCTCGTAGTCGCGGACGGTCAGCTCGTCGCCCGGGAGGTCGCCCGAGGTTGCCGTGTACAGATTCGCGGGCACGGCCGGCCCGGCGATGGCGGCCGTCGAGAGCAGGAGGACGCCGACGGCGACCTGCCAGTTCCGGACGACGCCGCTGTCGCCGGCGAGTTCCCAGCGAAAGAGCTCGTCGTCGCGGGCGACGACGGCGGAGGCGACGACCAGCGCCAGCAGTGCGACCAAGACGACTCCCGCGGCCCGGTAGAGGACGTACGTCTCACCGCCACGGAACCAGTAGACGGCCCACAGCGACTGTTCGGTGGCGAAGAGGAGCGTTCCGAGCCAGAGTCGCCGGGCGCTGGGACGATCGGCCCGACGTCGGGCACGGACGACGACGAGACCTACGAGGACGCCGAGCAGGAGCCCGAGTGCGTGGCCCTGAATGGCGATGTCGGCCCACCACGGCGAGATGTAGGCCGGGCGCGCGCTCCGGGTGAGGATCGGCGTCTGGAGCGCGTTGTACACCAGTCGGAGGGCTCCGCCGCCGGCGAGCGCGATCACGGTTCCGAGCGGATAGTTGACGAGCGCGGCCCCCGCGAACGCGAACACGACGCCGGAGAAGCCGATTATCGGGCCGATCGCGAAGAACGAGGTGAGCAGTCCGACCGCGAGGACGACAGCGGGAAAGATCACGAACGCGCGGACGTAGGGGTTCGTGCGCCACGACGAGAACGACTGTGAGCCTCGCTCGCGGGTGAAGTGCCCCCACGCGTACTCCGCGAGCGGAGCGAGCGTGAGCGTCCCGACGAGGTTCCCGATGAGGTGGCCCGGACCGTTGTGTGAGAACGCCGCCGAGAGCATCCCGAGCGGGTACAGGTACGACCACGCCCGGAACGGGAGCGTCACCGGCGCGTTCCAGCGGGCCCACCCGCCCTGCAAAAAGAGGTAGACCGTGAGCACGAAGCCGGCCGAGACGAGCGTTCCCCAGGGGAGACCCAGGACGAAACGCTGTCGCAACTGTGCACCGAAGGCGGAGGGTTGATCGAAGAGGAACGCCGCGGTGAGAGAGAACACGAGAGCGGCTACGACCGCGACGCGCAGGAGGAGATCGACCGGGAGAGCGTCCATCGTACATCCGGAGTAGACGAGCGGTTAAGAAACTACGGCGTTTCGGATCGACGCGATGGGACGACTGCGGCGACTCCGACGGCGACTACCGGGAGTCGAGCGCCGACTGCAACCGATGAAAGCCGAGTGACGCTGCAGGTCGCGCGGTGAGTCGCGTCAGCCCGTGATCGGCCGCTGTCCGACTCAGAGCTTCCCTTCTGCGTCCTTGGCGAGTTCTTCCATCCGCTTGCCGACCCGTCCGGCGTTCGAGAACTCGTCTTCGCTCATCGCCGTCGCGAGCGCGTTGCCGAGGACGAAGACAGCGTGTTTGTGCTCGCTCTTGGACTTGTGGACGTGTGAGGGGTCGACGTCGAGTTCCTCGTAGGGGTCGAAGATGCTTCCGTCGACGTCCTCGCGTGCGGCGAAGTTGTCTTTGATGATGACCATCTGCTCGTGCAGTTCCAAGAGCTCGTCCTTGTGCATAGACGTGGATACGTGAGAGGCCGTTTTAAGGATTATTGGTGGGAACTGACACGGTCGGACGCCGACCGAAGCCGTCGCTTCTCGTTCGGAGACGGGAGGGCGACCCGGCGACCTGCCGCAGCGTGTGCACCCGAGACACGTCCGACCGCGCGCTGCCGTGCGACCGAGTTGTGAGGAAGACGTGCAGACGCTCCTATCGCGTGAGGCGTGTTAGAAGACGTACTCGTCTTCGTGACCCATCATCCCGTCGTCTTCGAAGCGGTCTTCTTCGTCCATCGGGCCGCTCGTTTTGAACGCGCGAATACCCGTCGAGAGGAGCTCTGCGATGGCTTCCTCGCGGTTTACGAACTCGCCCTGATCGACGAGCTGCGCGATCTGCATCTCGAGGTGCTCGGGGACGTTGATGTTCACCTTGGGCATTTGAACGTGAGGGGGTTTGAAGGCGGGTTATTTAAACCCTGCGGCGAATATTCAGGGTATGGGAAAACATCGTTTACCAGATTCAAATATATATTTTTGTCTCGAAGATAATTATTGATGTCGGAGCCACACACTGATTCGATGACGACAACTCTCGTCGAAAGCCGGCACCGTTAGGTCGCCTCGGGCATCAGTTGCGGTATGGTCGAGGACGTCACGGACCTCTATCGGGAGTTCGGCGACCGGCGACTCCCGCCCGGACAGCACGAGACGGACGGCTTTCCAGTTCTCTCGAAGAGCGGTACCCCGTCGTGGACGCCCGAAACGTGGTCCTTCGACGTGTGGGGCGCCGTCGACGAGGATCTCTCCCTCTCGTATGCGGAGTTTCGAGAGCTGCCGTCGACGACGCAACGACAGGACTTCCACTGTGTCACCGGCTGGAGCACCTTCGACTGTGAGTTCACCGGCGTCACGTTCCCGGCGATCGCGGACCTGGCTGGCGTTCGTGACGACGCCGTCCACGTGCTGTTTCACGCGATCGACGGCTACACGACGGATCTGGCGCTCTCGGAGTGCCTCCGCGACGAGGTCCTCTTCGTCTACGAACACGACGGCGACCGGCTGGCCGAGGACCACGGCGGTCCGTTGCGAGTCGTGACGCCACACAAATACGCCTACAAGGGCGCGAAGTGGGTCGAGGGCGTGGAGTTCCTGACCGAGCCCGAACGTGGCTACTGGGAACGGCGCGGCTACTCAGACACCGCAAATCCGTGGAACGAGGAGCGGTACGGCTAGATAAGTAGTACGCGAACGGGCGGCCGATTCTTCGATTTTGGTGGTATAGTCAAATAAAAGAGCGTGGCGTCCTGAAAGCCGGTAATGGAATCGTTGCGGACCGACGCGGCGGGGCATCACCTCGTCAGCCGATCGGTCCCTATCGCAGCGCCGTCGTTTCGGGCCGTGCTCCGCGAAGCCGACGCGCCGCGAACCGTCTGGAGTGCCCCCAAGGAGGCGACGGTGGTCGGGAGCGGTGCGGCGGCGACCCTGACGGCCGACGGATCGAACCGATTCGACGCGATCCGGGAAGCCGCCGAGACGCTGTTCGCCTCCGGCGACGTACACGCCGGAACGGAAGCCGCGCGACCGCGTCTGTTCGGTGGGTTCGCCTTCCACGGCGACAGTACGTCCGGCCCGCCGTGGGAGGACTTCCCCGGGGCGAGGTTCGTGTTCCCGCGCGTGCAGGTCACGTGGACGGACGGCGATGATCCCGACGCCGACGCGTGGCTGACGGTCAACGCCGTCGGCGACGACGTCGACTCGGCGGCGGTCGAAGCCCGACTCGCCGATGCACGCGAGCGGATCGAGTCGCTCCCGGACGCCGAACCGCTCGTCGACCCGCCCGGCGTCAGCGGTCGACGGCGGACCACGGCCCGCGTCGACTGGACGGCGGGCGTCGAGGCCGCGGTCGACCGAATCAACTCGGGCGACCTCAAGAAGGTCGTCCTCGCACAGGCGCTCGACGTCGACCTCGAAGACGACCTGTCGCTGCCCGACGTGTTGTCCCGCCTCGGACAGAAGTACCCCGACTGCTATCGCTTCCTGATCGAACCCGAAACCGCAGACGGGCGGACGCAGCCGTCGTTCTTCGGGGCGACGCCCGAACGGCTCGTCTCCGTCCGCGGTCGGACGGTCGAAACCGACGCGCTCGCGGGGACGACGGGACGCGGTGAGACGCCCGCCGAAGACGAGTGGCTGGCGCAGGAGCTCGCACGCGACGAGAAGAACGCCCACGAGCACGATCTGGTCGCCGAAACAGTCGAAGAACAACTCTCGCCGTTCGCGGCGTCCGTCAGCCCGGGCCCCCGGCGGATCAAGCGCCTCGCCACCGTCCAGCACCTCTGGACGCCGATCACGGCGACGCTCGACCGCGACGAGCACGTCCTCTCACTCGTCGAGGCGCTGCATCCGACGCCCGCTGTCGGCGGCCTCCCGCCCGAGGCGGCTCTCGAAACCATCCGCGAGACGGAACCGTTCGACCGCGGGTGGTACGCCGCTCCGGTCGGCTGGATCGACGCCGCCGGCTACGGCACCTTCGCCGTCGCGCTCCGCTCGGCCGTGGCTCACGGCGACGTCGCGACCCTGTTCGCCGGCGTCGGCATCGTCGCCGACTCCGACCCGGACCGCGAGTGGGACGAAGTGCAGTTGAAGTACCGCCCAATTCTCGACGAACTAGAGACCGACGACACGCAATGACGCTCTGTCGACCTGTATCTCGATGACCGATCCGAATCGACCTTCGACGACCGACCCGAATCGAAACACGCTCTGGGCACGCGCGCTCGTCGACGAACTCGCTGCCGCCGGCATCGACGCGGTCTGTATCTCGCCCGGCAGCCGATCGACGCCGCTGACGGTCGCGTTCGACCGCCACGAGGACATCCACGTGTTCTCGCACCTCGACGAGCGGTCGTCGGCGTACTTCGCGCTCGGTCGCGCACGACGGACCGGCGACGTGACGCCGCTGGTCTGCACGTCGGGGACGGCGGCCGCGAACTACCACCCGGCGGTGATCGAAGCCTCTCAGTCCCGCGTCCCGATGCTGCTGCTGACGGCGGACCGTCCCCCCGAAATCCGCGATTCCGGCGCGAATCAAACGATCGACCAGGAGAAGCTCTACGGCGACGCCGTCCGCTGGTACCGCGACGTCGCCGAACCGGAAGCGACGCCGCGAAAACTCCGCTCGCTCCGGACGACGGCGGCGCGCGCGATCACGAAAGCGACGGGCACTCCGGCAGGGCCAGTCCACCTGAACTTCCCGTTCCGCAAGCCGCTGGAGCCGACGCCGGTCGAAGGCGACGTGCCGACTGATCTCCCCGAGAGCGCCACGGCGGGGCGGGACGGCGCCTTCGTCGACACGACAGCCGGCGCACCTGAACTCGACGACGACGCGTTACGTACACTCGCCGAGAAGTTCTCTGAACCGCGCGGCCTGCTCGTCGTCGGGCCCTCGGACTCGCCCGGTGTCGACCCAGAAGCCGTCGCGGCGTTCGCTCACGCCAGCGGCTTCCCGGTGCTCGCGGACCCGCTTTCGGGCGTCCGCTACGGCGGTCTCGTCCGCACGACACCTGTCGTCGGCGGGTACGACGCCTTCCTCGGCGAGCGCGTCCGCGAGGCGTGGCCCGATCCCGACGTCGTCGTCCACGTGGGTGCGTCGCCCACGTCGAAACCGCTACGCAAGTATCTCGCGGCTGTCGACGCCGATCAGTACGTCGTCGACCCTGCCGCTGGCTGGCGTGAGGCGGAGTTCACCGCGACCGACCTCGTCGTCGCCGACCCCTCGCGGTTGCTCGGTCGGCTCTCTCGGCTCCTCGCCGGCCCCGGAAGTCGCACGTGGCAGGAGCGCTGGACCGAAGCGGAGGCGGCACACGAAACGGTGCTCGACGAGCGCGACGGATTTTGCGAAGGGCGCGTGCTCGAAGACGTCGTCGACCTCGCGCCCGATCCCTCGACGATTTTCGTCTCGAACTCGATGCCGGTTCGCGATCTCGACCGCTTCGGAACGCCCACGACGAAGACGTACACCGCGCTCGGCAACCGGGGCGCCTCGGGCATCGACGGCATCGTCTCGACGGCGCTCGGGGCTGGATCGGCGACGACCGACGATCTGACGCTCGTCACCGGCGATCTGGCGTACTACCACGATATGAACGGCCTCTTGGCGCTCGGGCGGTCCGACGTCGAGGCGACGATCGTCCTCGTCAACAACGACGGCGGCGGCATCTTCCATATGCTCCCGATCGAGGCGTACGATCCGCCGTTCACCTCGCAGTTCGTGACACCGCACGGGCTCGATTTCGAACCGACCGAAGACCTGTACGACCTCTCGTTCGCGCGCGTCGAGGGCGACGACCGCGACGCCTTCCGCGACGCGTACGCCGAGGCGACGACCAGCGAGGGTTCCCACGTCGTCGAAGTCGCGACCGACGCGGAAGCGAGTCACCGCGTCCGCGATGAGCTCCGCGAGCGGACGGTCGAGCGAGTGCTCGAAGACACGACGTAACTATCGGACTCGTCCCAGCGCACGCGGACTGAACGACCACGCGAACGCGACTGCGACGCGAAACGAATCTTTTTGCAGATTCCCGCCGGTCTCCCGGTATGGTCTCGGAACTCTTCGACGCGACGCGCTGGGAGCAGGTCGACGGCGCTGACGCGTTCGACGACATCACCTATCACCGCGCGAGCGACGTCCCCGTCGTCCGCATCGCCTTCAATCGTCCGGAAAAACGCAACGCGTTCCGCCCGGGCACGGTCGACGAACTCTACGCCGCGTTAGATCACGCCCGCAAGCAGGCCGACGTCGGGTGCGTCCTCCTGACCGGTAACGGGCCGTCGCCAAAGGACGGCGGGTGGGCGTTCTGCGCCGGCGGTGATCAGTCCGTCCGCGGCGAGTCGGGCTACGAGTACCGCGACGACGACGAGGCCGACGAGGGCGACGACCCGCTCGTCAAGGAGGCGAAAGCGGGCCGACTCCACATCCTCGAAGTTCAGCGTCTCATCCGATTTATGCCCAAGCCCGTCGTCGCCGTCGTGCCCGGGTGGGCCGTCGGCGGCGGCCACTCGCTGCACGTCGTCTGCGATCTGACGCTCGCCTCCGAAGAGCACGCGAAGTTCCTCCAGACCGACCCCGACGTCGCGTCCTTCGACGGCGGGTTCGGCTCGGCGTATCTCGCGAAGCAGGTCGGCCAGAAGAAGGCCCGAGAGGTGTTCTTCCGCGGGAAAACGTACTCTGCGGAGGAGGCGGTCGAGATGGGAATGGCGAACGAAGCGATCCCGCACGAGGACCTCGAGGACGTCGCCCTCGAGTGGGCCGCAGAGATGACCAATAAATCGCCGACTGCGATACGAATGCTCAAATACGCGTTCAATATGACCGACGACGGCCTCGTCGGCCAGCAGGTGTTCGCCGGCGAAGCGACACGGCTCGCCTATATGACCGAGGAGGCGCAGGAGGGCCGCGACGCCTTCTTGGAGAAGCGCGATCCGGACTTCAGTCAGTATCCCTGGCACTACTAATCCACCTTTTTCCACGGTGGGTTTCCTCGCGGCGCTTCGCGCCGCTGCGGGAACCCACCGCGCAAAAACCTGGAGGGAAAAAGCCGCTCGCTCGGCCTACGGCCTCGCTCGCGGTACATTTAGTCGAGAACGCATCAGGACCCAGCCGACAACAACACTAACTCTCGCTATTCGACGCAGCTATACGAGGTTTCCACGTGTTCGCCCGTCATCGACCGACATCGTACGATCGGCTGTGTCGGCAGATGCAAACGCTACTGAAGGAAGTGCCACCGCGGTGCGCGCGGCGTTCACCGCGAGGCGAGCGAAGCGAGCCGAGCGGCTTTTTCCCTCCAGGTTTTTTGGCCGGGGTCGAGCGCTGCCGCAGGCAGCGCGAGGCCCCGGTGAAAAAAGGTGGATGGGAAGTTTCACAGCACCTCCGTCCCGACAGTTCGACAATGAGCACGCAGGACATCACGCGACGGGAGGCGTGGGTAATCGCCGCCCGTCCGCAGACGCTTCCGGCGGCGGCCTCGCCGGTCGTCGTCGGTGTCGGCCTGGCGCTCCACGACGGCGTCTTCGCCGTCCTGCCCGCACTCGCGGCGCTCGTGGGGGCCGGCTTGATCCAGATCGGGACCAACTTCGCCAACGACTACTACGACGCGATCCAGGGCGCAGACACCGAAGAGCGCGAGGGGTTCACCCGCGTCACGGCTGGCGGCCTCATCGATCCCGCGAGCGTCAAGCGGGCGATGTACCTCACGTTCGCCGCGTCGATCTTGCTCGGCACGTACCTCGTCTACGTCGGCGGCGTACCGATCGTCGTGATCGGCCTACTCTCTGTCGCCTCGGGAATCGCCTACACCGGCGGCCCGTACCCGCTCGGCTACCACGGGCTCGGCGACCTCTTCGTCTTCATCTTCTTCGGCCTCGTCGCCGTCGCCGGGACGTACTACGTGCAGGCTGCAGCTGTACTTGCAGGGCCACTACCGGTCGGTATCCCGTCGGAGACGCTCCCCGTCGCTGTCGTCGTCGCGGCGCTCCCGGTCGCGGCGCTCTCGACGAACATTCTCGTGGTCAACAACGTCCGCGACAAAGAGGAGGACGCCACGACGGGTAAACGGACGCTCGCCGTCCGGTTCGGGTACGGCTTCGCTCGCGCGGAGTGGATCGCGATGCTCGTGCTCGCGTACGCGGCTCCGCTGTGGTTCCTTCGACAACCGGGATTCACGCTCGGCGTCGCGCTCCCGTATCTCACGATTCCGTTAGCGCTCGACATCACGCGGACGATGCTCACCGAGACGGCTGGTGAGGTACTGAATCCCACGCTCGAACGAACGGGTCGACTGCTCGCCGGATACGCCGTCCTGTTCGCTGTTGGGCTCTCGCTCACCGGGCTGCCGCTGTGATGCGTTACGAGCCGTTCTCACTCCGACTGGCGTCACCACTCGACACCGCGGCCGGCCGGATCGAGCGCCGCGATGGATTTCTCGTCCGCGTCGAACGTGACGGCGTCGACGGAGTAGGCGAGGCGACGCCGCTCGCGGGCTGGACCGAATCGTACGAGGCGTGTGACGACGCGCTCGCCGAGGTAGCATCTGGAACGTACGAAGCGGAGACGGCGATAGCGGTCACCGAACTGTCTGCGGAAGCGCGACCCGCCGCACGGCACGGCCTCGAACTCGCGACAGTCGACGCGGAGGCTCGCGCCGCCGGTGAGTCGCTCGCGACGTACCTCGCTTCCGATTCGCCCGCAACGTCCGTTCCGGTCAACGCCACCGTTGGTGACGGAACAGTGGCGAAGACAGCGGCGGCGACCCGGGAAGCCGTCGATGATGGCTACCCCGCGGTGAAAGTGAAGGTAGGCGCGAGACCTCCCGAGGAAGACGAGGCGCGACTTCGCGCGGCTCGGGACGTTGCCGGCGAACACGTCGAACTCCGCGCGGACGCGAACGGTGCGTGGACTGCGTCGACCGCGCGACGGATGCTCGACATCGCGGCCGATCTCGGCTTCGCGTACGTCGAACAACCGTTGCCGGCAAACGACATCTCGGGGCACGCCGAACTGCGCGGTCGGGGCGTCGACGTCGCACTCGACGAGTCGCTAGCAGCGGTCGGCCCTGACGAGATCCTCGACGCCGGCGCGGCAGACGTACTCGTCTGCAAGCCGATGGCGCTCGGGGGGCCGCGCCGCACGCTGGAGGTCGCCCGCCGAGCCGCGAGGCGGGGTGTCGACACCGTCGTCACGACCACCATCGACGCGGTCGTCGCGCGCGTCGGCGCGCTACACGTCGCCGCTGCCCTTCCAGACGTCCCCGCCTGCGGCCTCGCAACCGGGTCGCTGCTCGCAGACGACGTCGGCCCCGACCCGGCGCCGGTCGAGGACGGCGCGATGTCGGTTCCGGCAGGTCCGGGCCTCGCCGGAGAGACGTTCGAGACGCTCCGGGAATGACCGAGACGCTCCGGGGATGACCGAGACCCTCGTGGACGGCAGCCATCCGCCCGTGAGTATAAACGGCACCGGGCCGTACACCGGATATGGCAGAAGCGACATCGGGGCAGCGTCGACTCCTGGCCGGCCTGTTCGCGTTCGCAGCACTCATCTTCGTCGGCGGTATCGTCGTCGTCGCGTTCCTCGCCGGAGCCGTTTGAAACGGCGTGCAGGGCGGGGTGGCCGAGACACCGAGTCGGTAGCGCGGAGTGGTCGGGAAAACTGACCGAAAGGGATCAGCCGTCGTCCGGGCGGTGCGTGACGCCCGATCTGCTATCGGCGTCCTTCCGCCGGATCGCGGCCGCGGCGTTCGACGCGTCGTAGCCGAAGTGGACGTTTTCCGCGTATTCCTCCGCGACCTCCGTCGCGTGGACGAGATCGTCGAGGTCGAGGTCGACCGCGTACAGTTCGATCGAGAACGGCGTTTCGAGCGGGTCGAGAAGACTCTCGAACCCCTTTGCGATCGTCTCCAGCCAGTACGTCGTCGCGTAGTGCATATCGTAGAGCGGCACGACGAACTCGTCGACGTAGTCGGCCAGGGTTTCGACGTCGATGCCGGCGCGCCGGTAGAGGTGGCCGGGATACGGATCAGGATACAGCGTGAGATAGGTCCGGCCGGGAATCCGCTCGGCGGCCGCAGCGACGAAGTCTGTGATCTCGGCGGCGCGCCACGCCTGTCGGTCCTCGTACTCGCTCTCTGCGAAGCGGCTCTCACAGCGGTCACAGCGGCAGTAGCCTTCGCGCGGGAACCCGACGTCGTCGAGTCTGACGTCGCCGTTCTCGGCGGCGCAATCCTCGACGATTTCGAGGAGTCCGGCGCGGTACTCCTCGTTCGTGGGACAGACGTGAGACCAGTCGAAGTACGGCTGCTCGCGGGTCGCGCGGTTCCCCTCGGCGTCGACCGCGGCGAGGTCCGGATTCGAGTTTACGGCCGCGTTGTCGCCGAAACACGAGATCATATTCACCGCATTCGAGAGCGGCTCTGCGGCCCGGCCGGTCACGTCTTTGACCTCGTAGAAGCCGGCGTCGAACTCGCTCCAGTCGACCTCCTCGGCGTTCCGCGTAACGATACCGTACATAGTCGGCGTTTCGCGCCGAGCGGTATCAGTCGTTCGTTCCGTTGGACCGCTCACGGGCGGCCGTCACATTGGCTAGGGGTCAGCCAGCCGACCCTCCAAGCGATAGCCGATGCGATCTCTCGCTGTAGGTAGCTATCGCTGACGCGTCATCGTCCGTCGAAAAGGCAGGATTCGAGTTATTCCTCGTCGATGTCGACTTCGACGGGTTCCTCGCCGCCGGAGACGACGAAGTAGACGAGTGCGATGAGCGCCAGTACCAGGATGAATTTCGCTTTTCCGGACATACTCAGAGATACATCGTCTCGGTACAAAGTCATTTCCCCTCGACGACAGGCGAAGCGTGATTTCTCCCGGACGCGAGAGGGCGGAACCGGCCACTCAGTACGTCTGAGCGGGAGTCGAGTCAGGACACGTTCAGGTGCGTGGCGACCTCGTCTTCGCGGACGATCTCGCCGCAGTAACCGCAGCGGAGGCCATCTTCGAGGACGATAAAGCGCGTCTGGACCGGTTCGTCGGCGTTCGTGATGCAGTTCCGGTTCGGGCACGCGAGCACGTCATCGACCGACTCCGGCCGCTCGATGCGCTTTTTCTCGACGACTTCGTAGTCGCGGATGATGTTGATCGTCGCCTCCGGGGAGATGACCGAGAGGACGTCGACCTCAGATTGACTCAGCTCTCGGTCTTCGACCTTCACGATGTCTTTCTTCGCGAGCTTGTCCGAGGGGACGTTCATCCCGACGGAGACGCCCTCGCCGCCGGAGCCGTCGATGCCGAGGAGCGCGAGGACGTTCAGCGCCTGTCCAGCCGCGAGGTGGTCGATGACGGTTCCGTTTCGGATCTTCGAGACGCGGAGTTCTCGGTCGGCGTCGCTCATTGGTCGTCCTCCGAGGTAGCGTTCTCAAGCAGCATATCGAGCAGCGCCATACGGACCGGGACGCCGTTGTGAGCCTGCTCGAAGTACTTCGCGTGGCTGGTCTCGTCGACTTCGGGCGCGATCTCGTCGACGCGCGGGAGCGGGTGCATCACGGTCAGCGACTCTTTCGCCCGTTCGAGGTCGTCGGTGTCGATCTGGTACTCACCGGCGACTTTCAGGTACTCGTTCTCGTCGGGGAAGCGCTCGCGCTGGATGCGGGTGACGTAGAGGACGTCGAGATCCGGGAGAACCTTCTCGAGCGAGGTGTGCTCGCGGACCTGTGCGCCCTCCTCGTGGAGGTCGTAACGGACGCTCCGCGGGAGACTGAGGCTCTCGGGGCTGATGAAGTGCTGGCGGACGTCGAAGTTCGTCAGCGCGGCCGCGAGCGAATGGACCGTTCGCCCGTACTTCAGATCGCCCATAATGCCGATCGTGACGTCGTCGAGACCGGCGTTCTCCCGCATCGTGTAGAGGTCGAGCAGGGTCTGTGTGGGGTGCTGTCCAGCCCCGTCGCCCGCGTTGACGAGCGGGACGTCGACGAACTCGGTGGCCATCTTCGCCGACCCTTCGAGCGGGTGTCTGAGCACGAGCGCGTCGGCGTAGCCCTCGACGACGCGCATCGTGTCGGCCAGCGTTTCGCCCTTCTTGACCGAGGAGGACTCGACCGACCCCATATCGATCGTTCGGCCGCCCAGTCGTTTCATCGCGGTGTCGAAGCTCATCCGCGTACGGGTGCTCGGCTCGAAGAAACAGAGGCCGAGGACCGATCCGGCGTGCCGCCCCTGCCAGGCGTCCATATCGCCGTCGATCTCCGCCGCGCGGTCGAGCACCGCCTCGATGTCTTCCCGCGACAGTTGTGTCGCGGAGATGAGGTGGTCCTGACGCATTGTATACTCCCGCGCCCGGCACGAACTTGAATCGCTCGGGTTGCTGGCGGTGTGCCGCGCGGGAGCACAGTACCGAGTGAATCGGCGTCGGAACGAACACGCGAGGCTGGACGCCCGAGTGATCGGATCCGACACAGACGAAAGAAGCGGAGTACCCGATCGGCGTGTGAACGCCCGTCTACGGCCAGTTGCCGCTGTTGGTGTAGGCGTCGACGATCCGCTGGATGGCGACGACGTAGGCCGCGACGCGGAAGTTCGGCAGGTCGTGCGTCTCGTAGGCGTCGACGAGGTCGTCGAAGGCGCTCGTGATCACCGCTTCGAGTTCGTCGTTGACGCGCTCTTCGGTCCACGAGAAGCGCTGGCGGTTCTGGACCCACTCGAAGTACGAGACGGTGACGCCGCCCGCGTTCGCGAGGATGTCCGGGACGACGAGGACGTCGCGATCGGCGAGAATGTCGTCGGCGTCGGGCGTCAGGGGGCCGTTCGCGGCTTCGACGATGATGTCGGCGTCGACGTCTTCGGCCAGGTCGGCGTCGATTGCGTTTTCGAGCGCCGCCGGGACGAGCAGGTCGACGTCGAGCGTCAGCAGATCGTCGTTCGTCATCTCCTCGACATCGCCGTAGCCCGTCACGGAGCCGGTCTCGTTCTTGTGCTCTTTGACGGCGACGGCGTCCAGTCCGTTGGGGTCGTAGATAGCGCCTGAGGAGTCGGAGACGGCGACGATGGTTGCGCCGAGGTCCTCGATGAGTCTGGCAGCGATCGAGCCCGCGTTCCCGTAGCCCTGTACCGCGACGGTCGCGTCGCCGATGTCGCCACCCCGGTATTCGAAGGCGTCGCGAGCCGTGAGCATCGTCGAGCGACCCGTCGCCTCGACGCGGCCCTCACTGCCGCCAGAGGAGATCGCCTTTCCGGTGATGACGCCGGGAGCGGTCGTGTTTTCGAGGGTCTCGTAGGTGTCTTTGATCCAGTTCATCTCGCGCTGGCCCGTGTTCACGTCGGGTGCGGGGATGTCGCGGTCGGGACCGACGAGCGGACGGAGCTCTTTGGCGAACGAGCGGGTGAGCCGTTCCAGTTCCGATTCCGAGTGCTCGTCGGGGTCGACGATGATGCCGCCCTTGCCGCCGCCGTACGGGATGCCGACGATGGCGCACTTGTACGCCATCCATCCGGAGAGCGCCTTGACTTCGTCGCGCGAGACGTTCGGGTGATAGCGGATCCCGCCCTTGTAGGGACCGCGGTCGCCGTTGAACTGCGAGCGGTAGGCCTTGAAGCGCCGAATCTCGCCGTCGTCCATCTCCACCGACAGGTTGGTTTCGAGCACGCGCTCGGGGTGCTTCAGGCGTTCGACGACGTCGTCGCCGACATCGAGATATGCCGCCGCGTCGTCTACTTGCTCTTGAAGGCTTTCGAACGGATTCGCTTCAGACATATTGATTCAGTCTGTCGGGGGGAGTTTAAACGCTGCTGTACAAAGCCGTGACTTGTGCCTCATAAATCGATAGAATATTTCGATTGGTTAAATTCAGGTGTCTATTAGTGTATAAAAACACTTCTAAAAGTGAACTACTATATAGTTTTATTTAAAAGTCAAGTATTGAAATATTTTGTCTGGCTAAGAGTGGTTCCAACACTTATGATTCGAAAATAGCGTATCAGAATTGGATACCTACCTCATTCAAAACTCTATATCAATACAAATAAACTTATATAATGTTGTAATATACCTCAACACAGGATACAGTTAGTTTTCACACCGAAAATGTATGTACTTCCTTATCTATCGGGTACATATGACCAAGAAGGCGAACCACCCCGTACGAACCAGCGAGAAGACGTTGGAGTTGATCGAGACGCTCGATACCGACGACGGCTTTCGGCTCAGCGAACTCGAAGATCGCCTCGAGATGAGCAAGAGCGGCATTCACAACCACCTCAGTACGCTCAGAGAGCACGGATACGTGGAAAAGAACGGCGACGAGTACGCGCTCAGCCTGAAGTTTCTCTCCCTGGGTGGCCACGTTCGCAGTCGCTCACCGCTGTATCAGTACGGGCGCTCGAAGATCGACCAACTCGCGACCGACACCGGAATGTTGGCGAACCTGGCGACCGAGGAGAACGGCCGCGCGGTGTATCTCTATCAGTCCCGCGGGAGTTACGCTGTCAACCTCGATACGCACGTCGGATACCGACTTCGCTTGCACAACATCGGCATCGGGAAGGCCATCCTCGCGTCACTCCCTCGCGAGCGCGTCGAGGCGATCGTCGACGAGTGGGGGCTGCCGGAGGCGACCGAGAACACCATCACCGACCGCGAGACACTCTTCACGGAGCTCGATCGGATCCGGGAACGTGGATACGCGACGGACAACGAGGAGCGCACGGAGGGGCTCACGTGTATCGGTGCGCCGGTCAAACTCGGCGGTGACGTTCTCGGCGCGATCAGCATCTCCGCGCCCACGAAGCGGCTCGGGAACGCCGGCTTCGACGACGACATCACCGCGGAGGTCGAGAGCACCGCCCACGAACTCGCCTTGGACATCAAGTACGCCCGGCAGTAAATCGCCGCCACCGAGTCGAGTCGGCCAGCGGTTCACGCCCGGTACACCGCGCTCGTTAGTGAGAACAATTATCACTCCCCTCGGGAGTAGTAGCCACTATGCCAGAAATCGTCGACGGCTATACGCACATCCTGACCGAACACTTCTTCGAGAAACTGACCGACGAGTTCGGCTTTCAGGGCCTCTCCGGTCGGCCGGAGTTCCTCTGGGACGTCGAACAGCGAAAGCAGGATATGGCCGACTACGGCGTCGACAAGCAGATCATCACGCTCGCGCTCCCGACGATGTTCCAGGGGATGGATCACGATCTCGCACTGGAGATCACGCGCCTCGCCAACGACGAGATCCGTCGGCTCGCCGACGAGCACCCCGACTCGTTCATCCCGGTCGCGACGCTCCCGATGGTGAGCGAGGCGTTCCTCGCGGAGTTCGACCGCTGCGTCGGCGACCTGGATATGGCCGGCGTCCAGATCTTCTCGAACGTCGACGGTCGCCCGCTCGACGACGAGCAGTTCTGGCCGCTCTTCGAGGAGGCCGAGGCAACCGACACCCCGCTGTGGATCCATCCGCAACTCTGGGAGTGGTACGACTGGGCCTCCGAGTATATGGAACACCGTCTATTTGGCTGGCCGTTCGACACGACGCTCGCACTGTCGCGGCTGGTGTTCGGCGGCGTGATGGAAGCATACCCCGACCTGAAGGTCGTCTCGCACCACGGCGGGGGAATGGTCCCCTTCTACGGGCGGCGCATCGAGATGTTCTACCAGCAGCGACAGGCGTATCCCGAGAACTACCCCGGTTTCCACGAGAACGCCGCGTCGCTCTCGCAGCCGGCCGAGGAGTACTTCAAGAAGTTCTACGCCGACACGGCCGTCTCGGGGTCCACGCCGGCGCTTGAGTGCGCCGACTCGTTCTTCAACGACGGGAACGTCGTCTTCGGCACCGACTACCCGTTCAGCCCCGAGCGGGGCCGTCGTACCGTCAACGTGACGATCGACGCGGTCGAACGGATGGACGTCGACTCCGACACGCGCGCAGACATCTTCGCAAACAACCTCTACGACTTGATCGAGTAGTCGGGGGCGCGTTTTCGTATTCAGAATTCTCTCGGTGACGAACACTCCCAAAAACGTCGTTTAATTCCGTTCAAACAGGCGTACGTGTGTTATTTCCAAATCAGATATGGCTGTAAATAGTCCTGTAGCGGCAGTTACCGCGTTTCGCCCTCTCATCCCACACCGTTTTCAAAAAGAAAAACAGAGGGTGTGGATTCGCTACTCGGCGCGGACTTCGATCGAGCCCAGGTTCGAGAACTCGACGTTGTAGACGTCGCCGGGTTCGATGTCGATGGCTGCGGTGATGCCGCCGCTCATCACGAGTTCGCCCTCGCGGAGTCCGTCGTCGACGTCCGCCAGACGGTCGGCGAGCCACGCCACCGGTCGCGCGGGATTACCCATAATGTCCGCACCGAGCCCCGTCGCTTCGACCTCACCGTTCACCGAGACGGCGACGCCCTCCATCTTCAGATCGAGGTCAGTGACGTCGCGGTACTGCTCGCCGACGATGACCTTGCCGGCGGATGTGAGGTCGGCGATCACGTCCTGTGCCGAGGGGATCGACCAACCCTGGAAGCGGCTTTCGAGGATCTCGACGACTGGGACGACGGCCCGCGTCGACGTGAGGACGTCCATCGTCGAGACCGGTGCGGTGAGGTCTTCGTCGAGGATGAAACCGATCTCGGCCTCGATGCGGGGCGAGATCATCTCTGCGGTCGGCACGGGCTCGTTATCCAGTACCGTTTCGTGGGCGACGTACCCGAAGATCGGCTCCGGGATCCCGAGCTGTTCCTGTTTCGCCTCGCTGACGAGTCCGAGTTTGTGGCCGACGATGTCCTCGCGGCCGCCTTCGCTGAGTCGGTCGAACACCTCGAACTGGATGCGGTAGGCGTCTTCGGTCGAAAATTCGGTCTCGTCCGATAGCGGCGCGATCGGCTCTTTCTCGTCGTAGGCCTCGTACAGTGTCGTCGCGAAGCGGTCGATCTCGTCCTGGCTGAGTGGCATACGTTCCTACGTTCGCTGGTGCATTCATTATACTTTCGACACTCACAGCGACGTTCACCCCGCGAGTCGGCCCAGTCCCGTTTTCGGATCGAAACCAGTCCACGGGTGCACGGCGATCCTGCTTCGCCTGCACACTGGAGTTGAGTAATTGAATACGATTACATTTCTGCCTTTGATCCACAATGAGCAACCAATTCCGGGGTCGGTATTATTTTACTCGTGGGACGTGTTCGTAGACGTGTATGTCCGAGAGTGAGGTATCCCAGGAGATCTCGATCGACGCCTTCTGGAACGCCCTCTACATCGACGGTGAGTGGGAAACGCCCGACGACAGAGACCGAATCGACGTGACGAACCCCGCGACCGGCGAGTCCGTCACGGAGGTCCCGGCGGCCTCAGTCGACGACGTCGATCGCGCCTTCGAGGCCGCTACGCGGGCCCAGGCGGAGTGGGAGGAGACGACCCCCGACGAACGCGCCGCCGTCGTCCGCCGCGCGGCGACCCTCATCGAGGAGTACGAGGACGAAATTCGAGAGATTCTCGCCGTCGAGAGCGGCGGAACGAAGCCGCGCCAGGACATCGAAGTCGGCGGGACCATCACTTTCGTTCACGACGCGGCATCCTTCGCGTTTCGCTCCTCCGGCGGGCACAATCAGTCGAAGATCCCCGGCAAAGAGAACATCATCCAGCGCGAGCCAGTCGGCGTCGTCGGCGTGATCTCGCCGTGGAACGTCCCGCTGAAGCTCTCGATCCGCGCGGTCGCGCCCGCCATCGCGCTCGGAAACAGCGTCGTGCTCAAGCCCGCACAGGAAACGTCGATCTCCGGAGGGTTGCTGCTCGCGCGCCTCTTCGAGATGGCCGGCCTCCCCGAGGGCGTCCTGAACGTCGTCACCGGGACCGGCCCCGAGGCCGGCGACCGCGTCGCCTCGCACCCCGACTGTGAGGTCATCGCTTTCACCGGATCGACCCCAGTCGGGCAGATGGTCGGCCAGAACGCGGTCGATCACTTCGCGTTCCCCGCTTTAGAACTCGGCGGCAACAACCCCCACGTCGTGCTCGAAGACGCCGACCTCGACGCGGCTGTCGATGCGGGCGTCTTCGGCTCGTTCTGGAATCAGGGACAGGTCTGCATCTCGATCAACCGCCACCTCGTCCACGAGTCGATCTACGAGGAGTACGCCGAACGACTCGCCGAGCGCGCCGCCGAACTGAAGATCGGCGACCCGCTCGACGACGACGTCGTGATCGGCCCGATCATCAACGCGGACCAGCGCGAGGAGATGCTCGACTACATCGACCGCACCGTCGAGCAGGGGGCGACTCTCGAAACCGGCGGTGCTGGCGAGGGCCTGTTCGTCGAGCCGACCGTCCTCACGGACGTCACCAACGAGATGGCCGCCGCGTGCAACGAGCACTTTGGACCCGTCGCGCCGATCATCCCCTTCAGCGACGACGACGAAGCGGTCGAACTCGCAAACGACACCGAGTACGGCCTCGCAGCGTCGGTTCACTCAGCCGATCGTGGCCGCGCTCGCGACGTCGCCGACCGGATCGAGGCCGGGATGGTCCACGTCAACGACCAGACTGTCAACGTCGAACCACACGTCCCCTTCGGCGGGGTGAAAGACTCGGGGATGGGCCGCTACAACGGCAAGTGGATCATCGACGAGTTCACCCAGACCAAGTGGACGTCCGTCCAGCGCGAACCACGCGAGTACCCCTTCTAATAGGGATTATCGTAACTGTTCGGAGATTCTCGCCGTACCGTCCGGCGAGACATCTATGGAGACTTACGATAACCCCTATAAAAGGGACTGACGCCAGGACTGTCCTTCTCTCTCGCGTCGTTCTACTCTGACCTAACCTGATCTGGCCTGACCTGATCTGACACCGACAGCATCGCTGCTATTCGTGCCGCCCGCGGTACGTCGAGAGGTAATCCCGGGCGGTCTCACCGAGCATCGCCAGATCCGGCCCCATCGCCAGGAAGTCGACGCCCCAGTCGTCGCGGACGCCGACTTCCGCACGGCTCGTCGCGAGCGTGCCAACTGGCGTGTTCGCCTCGTCCGCCGCGTCGACGATCCGCTCGACCGCGTCCTGCATCGCGTCGGCGTCGTAGTCGCCGAACACGTCCAGCGAGGCCGAGAGGTCGACCGGGCCGATGAACAGCGCATCGACGCCGTCGACGGCGGCGATCTCCGCGACGTTCTCGACGCCCCGCTCGGACTCCACCTGCACGATCGTCAGCACCTCCTCGCTCGCCGATTCGACGTACTCCTGCAGGTTCGCGCCGTAGCCGGCCGCACGGTAGCCCGCGACGCCGCGGCGCCCGTGCGGTCGATAGGTGCAGGCGTCGACGGCGCGTTCGGCCTCCGCGGCCGTCTCGACGGACGGCACCATCACGCCCACCGGACCGAGGTCGAGGACGCGCTTCACCTCGGTCGGATCGTTCGAGGCGACGCGAACGATCGGGACCGTGTCCGTGCCCGCGGCAGCGACAGCCCGGACCACCGTCGCTAGCGCTTCCAGCGTCATCTCGGTGTGTTCGCCGTCCAGTACGGCGAAGTCGTAGCCGACGCCGGCGAGGAGTTCGGCGCTGGCGGGATGGCCGATCGAGATCCAACAGCCGGCGACCGGTTCGCACGCGCGGAGTCGCGACGTGAAGTCGTCTCCGAGACTGAGGTCGTCTCCCATACCGTCGGGTACCGCTGCAAATCGCTTGAACTTTCGGGTACGCATCATATTCGGCGGTCGCATTCGAATCTCGTGATTGACATTACGGAGTCCGTATCCGCGTTTCGCGCGGGATTTCCCACCGTCCTATCCGATCTGCTCGCGTACCGTAGGCGAAGTTATTTGTACGATAAATTCCTACCGAACGATATGTCGTTAGATGCGGCGATAGTCGGTCCGGGTAACATCGGAACCGACCTGATGTACAAGATTCTCGACCGGAGTGAGAATATCGACCTCCAGCGGATGGTAGGTATCTTCCCGGTCGAGGAGTCCGAAGGACTCCAGGCCGCCGTCGAACAAGGGATCGACGTCGGCACCGAAGGCATCGACAGCATCGAAGAACACGCAGACGAGTTCGACATCGTCTTCGAGGCCACGAGCGCGGGCATTCACGAACAGCACGCGCCGGTCTATGAGGATCTCGGTCTGTTCGCGATCGACCTCACACCGGCCGCGATCGGTCCCTACACCGTTCCCGTCGTCAACCTCGACGACGTGATCGGCGAGACGCAGAACATCAATATGGTCACCTGCGGCGGCCAGGCGACGATCCCGCTCGTCCACGCCGTCAACCGCGTCTCGAACGTCGAGTACGCCGAGATGATCTCGCACATCGCCTCGAAGAGCGCCGGCCCGGGCACGAGAGGTAACATCGACAAGTTCACCCAGACGACCGCGGCGGGACTCGAAGAGGTCGGCGGGGCCGACGACGGGAAGGCGATCATCACCCTGAACCCGGCGGAGCCGCCGATTATGATGCGGAACACCGTCTACACGATGGTCGACGAGAACACGGACGTCGACGAGGTCCGCGACTCTGTCTCCCGTATCGAAGCGGACGTCCAGACGTACGTCCCCGGCTACGAGGTCACGCTCGAACCGACAGTCAAAGACCAAGACGACGTCGCCTTCGACCTCGGCGACTCGATCATCCTCACCACGATGATCGAAGTCGAGGGCGAGGGCCAACATCTCCCGCCGTACGCGGGCAACCTCGACATTATGACAAGCGCAGCACTCGGTGCCGCCGAACGGATCGCACAGCAGCCAGTCGACGCCAGCCCCATCGGGGGTGTCAGCGATGACTGATTCGGTCCGGCTGGTCGATATGACGCTCCGCGACGGGATGCACGCCGTCGACCACCAGTTCACGCCCGAGGAGATGGCAGACGTCGCGGGCGCCCTGAACGCGGCCGAGATGGACGTCGTCGAGGTCTCTCACGGCGACGGAATGGGCGGCTCCTCGATCAACTACGGCTTCTCGGCGGCTAGCACCGAGGAGTACCTCGACGCCGTGACGCCGGAACTCACTGACACCGAGCTGTCGGTCCTGATGCTGCCCGGCATCGGTACGATCGAGGAGATCGATATGGCGATCGATCACGGGGCGGACATCTGCCGGATCGCGACCCACGTCACCGAGGCCGACGTCTCCGAGGAGCACTTCGAGTACGTCAAAGACCAGGGCCTCGAAGCGAACGGCCTCCTGATGCTCTCGCATATGGCAGAGCCCGAAACGGTTCTCGAACAGGCCCAACTGATGGAGAGCTACGGCGCCGACGCCGTCTACGTGATGGATTCCGCCGGCGCGTTGCTGCCGAGCGACGTCCGCGACCGCGTCAGTCTGCTCGCCGACGAACTCTCGATCGACGTGGGCTTTCACGCTCACAACAACCTCGGGCTCGGGATCGGCAACTCGCTCGCGGCGCTCGATTCCGGCGCGGTGACGATCGACGGTTGTCTACGTGGGCTCGGTGCGGGCTCGGGCAACGCCCAGATGGAGGTGCTCGTCGGTACACTGGAGAAAGCCGGCTACGACGTCAACCCGGACTTCTTCGGCACGATGGACGCCGCCGAGGACGTCCTCGTCCCGATGATCTCCGACGACGAGATGCCCGAACTCGACAACGACTCGCTGCTTTTGGGCTACGCCGGCGTCTACTCCTCGTTCCTCCGGCACACCCGTCGCGCGGGCGAAAAGTACGACATCGACCCCCGCGAGATCCTGATCGAACTCGGCGAGATGGAGGTCGTCGGCGGTCAGGAGGACCTGATCACCGACGTCGCCTCGCGACTCGCCAGCGAGAAAGACGCCGAGACCGCCGAAGCGGCCTCGGACGACTGACGGCAAATCGACCGCGGTTTCGTTTTTCTGTCTCTCCGGTTCTCGGAACTTATAGGGATTATCGTAAGCCTGCATAGATTTCTCGCCGGACGGTACGGCGAGAGTCTCTGAACAGTTACGATAATCCCTATTAGAGATCTTCTCGCGGCTCGACCAGTTCGATCACGTGCCCGTCCGGGTCCGTGATGAAGGCGACGCGCGCGCTCGCGCCCGTGGAGTCGAGCGGGCCGCGGAGCAGTTCTGTCTCGGTCTCCTCTTGCAGGCGCTCGACCTCCGCGTCGGTGTCGTCGACTTCGAGCGCGAGGTGGTCGAAGCGGGCGCGGCTCTGCTCGCCGAGGTCGTGACCGGGCTTGTGCTTGAACTGGATCTCGGCGTCGCTCTCGCCGCGGACGTAGACGTTTCGGGCGTCGTCGCCGCCGACGAACTCGTTGGTCTTCTCTAGGCCGAGCGCGCCGACGTAGAAGTCGAGCGTCTCGTCGATGTCCGATACCCAAATCGCGCTGTGAATCACGTCCATACTCCAAGGCGGGGCAGGCGTCGACATAAATCACGGGGGTCAGCGTTCGCGGCCCGCGTTCGGATGCCGGACACCAACCTATTTGATGCCCGACTCAGTAGCGAGCATATGGCAGTTCCAGCAGAAACCCGCGAGGAGTTGGCCGAATCGCTCTACACGGCGCTTCGGACGCAGTCGCCGATCGATCGCCTCACTGCGGACCACGAACTGACGAAGTCGGACGCCTACGACATCCAGACGCGACTCGTCGAGCGCCGTCTCGACGACGGGGCAGAGATCGTCGGCCACAAGATCGGCCTGACGAGCGACGGTATTCAGGAACAACTCGGCGTCGAGGAGCCCGACTTCGGCCGCCTCCTCGATACGATGTTCGTCGCGGGGCGAGAGATCCCCGGCGACGAACTCCTCCAGCCGCGGGTCGAACCCGAGATCGGGTTCGTTATGGAGGAGTCGCTCTCGCCGCCGGTGACGTATCTGGACGTGCTCGACGCGACCAGTTCGGTGCTGCCTGTCGTCGAGGTCATCGACAGCCGCGTCCGCGACTGGGACATCCGGATCCAGGACACGATCGCAGACAACGCCTCCTCAGCGCTGTACGTCACGGGCGAGCAGACGACGGTTCCCGATCAGGATCTCTCGCTCGAAGGCGTCAAGCTCTACAAGAACGGTACGCTCGAATCGTCCGGCGTGGGTGCGGCCGTGCTCGATCACCCCGCCCGCTCGGTCGCGTGGCTCGCGAACACCCTCGCAGACTTAGACGAGCAGATCGAAGCCGGTCATCTCGTCTTGAGCGGGTCGCTGACACCGGCCGTCGATCTCGCGCCGGGCGACGTGATCTCCGTCGAGTTCTCCTCGATCGGTACGGTCAACGCCCGACTCAGCGACGAATAAAAGACGGCGAGGTTCGCGGGCGCGCGACGCTATTCGGTGTACGGGATGCCGCCGAGGCTGTACTGCGTGCCGAACCACTGGTGGTCGGATTCCGATCCGATTTCCTCCTGCCAGACGACGGTCTCCCAGTCGGGCTCGAAGTTGAGATAGCCCGGCCCGGCGAACAGTTCGAGACGGATGCCACTGGCGGGGTCCTTGACGTAGAGGTAGTTCGCGTTCGTGATGGCGTGCTTGCCGGGGCCGCCGTCGATCTCGATGTTGTTCTCCGAGAGGATGTCGGCGGCGTCCCACAGATCCTGCAGGTGATCGAGGTGGTAGGCGATGTGGTGGAACTCGTGTTTCTCCTCTTCGAGTCGGTGGACCGCGATGTCGTGCGGCAGCGGCGTCGTAGCGTGCCACCAACCCCAGGTCGTGCCGTCCTCGGATTTGAAGACCTCGTTCAGTCCCATCCCGAACTCTTCTTCGAAGAGCTGTGAGGTCTTCTCGGGCTGTCCGTCCTGCACGTGGGTGTGGTCGATCCGCTGGGGGTACACGCGGTTCGCGTACTCGGGGCTGTAGCGCCGCATCGGGATCTTCGAGCGCTGTTCTCCGTCGATATCGGGTTTGTCCATCTCGTAGTAGATCTCGAAGCGGTGCCCCGCCGGGAGCTCGAACATAATCGAGTCGCCGATGCCCGCCTCGTGACCGTCTTCGGTCCACGTGACGTCCATCCCGAGTTCTTCCAGTCGCTCTGCGTACTCCTCGACGGATTCGGGGTTCTGCGCGCGGAACGCGATATGATCGACGGCGCCTTTCTCGCCCTCGGTGAGGCTCATCGTGTGGTGCTCGTAATCCCGGAGCGCACAGAGATATGCGGTGTCGTCCTCCCGTTCGACGACCTTCATACCCATCAGGTCGCGGAAGAACCACAACGATTCCTCGAGATCGGGCGTCTCGAACGCTATGTGTCCAAGTTTGGCAAGTTCTGCCATACTGTGTATCAGTTTTGCAGTTCTGTTATATACATTTTTCTAAGACTGCGGCGAGTGCGTCGGTTCGGTGCGGCTGTCGACGACTGAGCCCACGGTTTGGAACGCGCCGGGAGGCCGTCGAACCTTTGTGCGAGTCCGCTGTTTGTGATTTACTGAGAATCACCGAATTATTTATTATGTATGATGCGCTCTCCGCGTGTATGGGTATTGCGACCCTTGCACACGCAGAGCTGTACTGCCCAGACCTCGAAGCGTCGCTCGAACACTTCCGCGACACGATGGGAATGTACGTCCGCCACGAGGAGGACGACGCCTACTACCTCGCCGCCTACGGCGACTGGCAGGACTACACGCTCATCCTTCGCGAGGGCGACGAGTGGGGCTGCAACCACGTCGCCTGGATGCTCGAAGACGAAGACGACTTCGAGGTACTACAACAGCGCATCGAAGACTCCGGCTACGACACCGAGTGGGCCGACGAGGACAAAGAACCCGGCCAGGGCCGCGCGCTCAAGTTCGACTACCCCGGCGAGACCCCCGAGTACTTCGAACTCGTCTACGACGTCGACCGCGCCTTCGACACGGTCAAAGAAGAAAACCGCGCCCGACTCAAAAACCAACCCGCGCGCAAACCCGAACGCGGTGCCGGACTCCGACGCATCGACCACGTGAACTTCAACGTCACCAACGTCCCCGAGTGCGTCGAGTGGTTCGAGGACGTCCTGGACTTCAACCTCCGCGAGGAGGGCGTCGACCCCGAGGGCAACCAGGTCGGCGCGTGGCTCAGCGTCTCCCCGCTCGTCCACGAAATCGCGTTCGTGAACGCACCCCCGGACGCGAACGTCAACGACAAGATCGACCACGTGGCCTACTATATGGACGGCGGCCAGTCGGGCGAACTCGAACGCGCGGCGGACCTGCTTCGTGAGCGCGGCATCGAGATGGTCGGCGGCCCCGCCCGCCACGGCGTGAGTCAAGCGCACTTCAACTACTACGTCGAACCCTCTGGCAACAAGATCGAGATCTTTGCAGGCGGGTACCTCATCTTCGACCCTGACTGGGAGACGATCACCTGGACGCCCGAAGACGGCTCGGACACGTTCGTCTGGTGGGGCGGCAAAGCCGGCTCACACGCCCGCCGCCAGTACGACTTCGTCCCCACCGACGAAGACGACTGGAGTGATCAGGAAAGCCACCACCTCCGCGAGCGCTACCAGTCGATGGAGCCCGAAGCAGCCGACGACTGAACGAGGACTCCCGAATCCAGCGTCTGTCCATTTTCGTCGTCACAGAGCGATGTCCCTGCGAGCATCCGGGACGTGTCTATTTGGTAGAGACGCCTTCAGACAGCGCCGTTGATGCTCATAAAACAAGAGAAGAAAGACGCGGGAGACGAGCTCAGTCCGCTTGCGCGTACTCGGAGACGAGGTCGCCGGGGACGACGCCGTCGTCCGTCCAGCCGCGGTGGTCGTAGTACTCCTGGATCGAGGACTCCAGATCGGGCAGGTCGTAGGGGAGCGTGTCGTCGTCGGCGTCGCGGCCGCGCTGATTGCTGAAGTGCCGTTCGAGGTTCACGACCCGATCGCCGACCGCGAGCAGGTCCTCGTAGTCCACGTCGAAGAGCGCCTCGAAGATCTCCTCTTCGATGACGCGACCGAGACCGAACTGACAGAGGACGGCGCTGTCGCGGACGGCGTTGCGGTTCTCGTTGTCGATGATGAACTCCGCTTTGCCGGCGGTGCCCTCCGCGGGGATGACGTCGTTGTACTCGGCGATCATCGTCGTCGAGTACATATGGTCGGCGCCGCGGTTCGAGACGGCGTAGGAGAGCCCCTGACCGTGGACGACGCGGCCGTCGTGGGCGGCGAAGTCCATTCCCTTCACGGTCCAGTTGTCGACGCCGAGGTCCTCGTAGATGCGGTCGATGCCCTCTGCGAGTGTGTCGCCGACGCCCTCGCGGTAGGCGATCTTCTCGACGAGTTCGTGAATCAGTTCGACGTTGCCGAACTCGTCCTCGCTGGCGAGGTACGCGGCGATGGTGTTGCCGCAGGAGATGGTGTCCATCCCGAGGTCGTCGCACATATCGTTGGACTTCATCACGTCGACGATGTCGTCGACGCCGGAGTTGCTGCCGAAGGCCATAATCGTCTCGAACTCCGGCCCTTCGGTCTCCAGCCCACTCGCCTCGTCGCGGGTCGGGAGCTTACACGCGAACGCGCACACCGAACAGGCCGCCTTCTTGTACTTCTTCTCCTCGACGCGGTCGCCGTTGATCTTCTCGGCGTTCTCGAAGGAGAGCTCCGAGAAGTATCGCGTCGGCAGCGAGAAGTTGTCGTTGAGGATCTGGACGAGATGAGTCGTCCCCTGCCGGCGGAAGATGTCGTCGCTGGTCGCGGCCTGGCGGTGAACGTCCATCTGGACGTCCTCGTTGGGCATCTCGATCTCGGGCGCGGAGTCGCCCTCGAACGTGAGACACTTGACGTTCTTCGAGCCCAGGATCGCGCCGAGTCCGCCGCGACCGAAGGCGCGCTCGTCGTAGGTCATCGCCGAGGCGAACCGGACCTCGTTTTCGCCCGCCGGACCGATCGTCACGAGGTTCTCGCTCTCGAGGCCGTAGCGCTCGTTCATCGCCTCCGTGACCTCGGGAACGGTCGCGCCTTCCAGTTCGGGGACGGCCTCGAACTCGACGCCGTCGTCGCGGACGTGCACGGCGAGGAGTTCGTCGCTCGCGCCCGCGACCTCGACGACCGAGTGACCGGTGCCGACGAAGTTCCGCGAGAGGTAGCCGCCGGCGTTCGAGGAGAGGATCCCGTCGGTGAGCGGCGAAAGGCCGGTCAGATTCATCCGCCCCGTGAAGCTCATCGAGGACTGCTGGAGCGGCCCGGAGGCGAGGTAGACCCGGTTCTCCGGGCCGAGGGGATCCGCGTCGTAGGGGATCCGGTCGTGCGCCAACTTGGTCGAGACGCCGCGACCGCCGATGAACTCCGAGAGTTCCTCGTCGATGTTCGTCGTCTCCGCTGTGCGGTCGCCGACGTCGACCGTCAGCAGCGATCCGTGTGCGTGTAGCATCGTACGCAAATACGCAAGCGAATACAAAAACCCGTCGCCCACGGATCGCGAGCGGTGTTCACGCGCACGCTGCCGTCACGTGCTTGCGTCCGTCACTCACCCGGCCATCGCCAGGATTCCGAGTTGGATCGGCACCAAGAGGAGAATCGTCGCGAGCGTGACCGCGGAGACGACGCGGATCAGTTCTCGCGCCTCGACGATTTCGTACGCTAAGATGACGACGAGGACAGCCGACTGATAGGGGAAGAACGGCATCTGGAGCGCAACCGCTTCCGTCAACGTGATCGGTACGACTGGGAGGCCCGCATCGGCGGCGAACGCGACGACGACGGGCGTCACGACGCTCGCAGCGGCCAAGCCGCTGATGACGAACATCAGCCCCACCGTAAACAAAAAGACGATCGCGAGCACCGCAAAAAGCGGTGCCTCAGTCGGGACGATGGTCAGGAGGCGTTCGGCGAGTGCGGACGCGACGTTCGTCCGAGTCAGCCCCTCGCCGATCGCCAGCACGGCGGCGATGAAGAACAGGATCGAGAAGTCGATATCGCCGACGGTGTCCTCGAAGTCCGCGATGCCGACTCCCGGGAGAAACGCGAGCACCGCTACGAACATCGCGCCGTACACCGGGTGCAGTCCGTGGAACACGTCAGTCACCCAGAGGGCGACGCCCGCCAGGAGGAACGCGAGCATCCGGCGTTCGGCACCCGTCATCGACCGCAACGTCGACGTCTGTTCCTCGATCGTCCAGTCGGCCTGCGGCCGATAGAGCGCGTAGACGACGCCGAGGATCACGAGCAGTCGACCGACGCCCATCACGGGAAAGAGCAGGACGAACCACTCGGTCCAGGCGATCGACGTCCCCGTGATAGACTCGAAGATCCCGAGCACGACGATGTTCGGCGAGCCACCGGTGAGCACCGCGACGGTCCCGAGATACGTGATCAGAATCGGCCCGAAGAACAGCCCGAGCTTCGCGTCCCGGGCGTCGAACCGGTCGCCGACTTCGAGTGCGACCGGCGCGAGGACGAGCACGCGGACGATCCCGACCGGGATCACGAGGACGAGCGCGAGTCCGGCGAGCGACAGGCCGGCCAGCAAGCGACGGTACGTCCGGACCGGATGCGCAGCGGAGTCCTCGACCGTGACGCGGTGGACGATCCAGCGGCCCGTCCACTCGGCGAGTCCGCTCCGCCGGGTCGCCTCGCCCATCACGAGACCGAACGCGATGAGCCACGTCGCAGGCGAGCGGAACCCCGAGAGAGCGAGGTCGAGCGAGAACGCGAGGCCGACGAGTCCGAGACAGAGTACGCCGGTGTAGGCGGGCGAAATGAGGTTTCCGATCCACAGCGCGATGCAGAACGCGGTAATGGCGAGCATCGTCGCCCCTGCGGGATCGAACGGCGCTCCGAGCCGCACGCCCGCCGCCGCGACGAGCCCGATCGGGACCGACAGGGCCGCGCGGTCACGAACGATAGCGGTAGCGACGTTCGTCATCGCCGCGCTGTGCCCCCCGCCGCTGGCTCCCGTTTCAACACGGATGAGTTATCGACGATCGGTTGTATATATGTTCGGACTTCGACGTGGTCGACGGCTCCGAATTCGGTGCACGTGACGGGGGCGAACTATTCAAAAACTCTCATTATACACATATTTGTCTTCCGACTGTGTCCCCTGTACACGACTAACGCAGAGAGGGCCGTAGGCCACACCAGATTTCATACGGTCCTCACGAACGACGCCGACCGAACTGACGACCGTACAGCCGTCGTCGATGTCAGACTCGACGTCGGGTAGTGCCGGAGGACGGCGCCGGGAGAACGAGTCTCTGTTCGATCACTGTCTGATTGAAGCATTTACGACGAAAGTAGAGGATTTTCAATGTCAAAACAACTGGCTCAGAGATGGATTTTGGATATTAATTAGATAAATCCGGATTTGGGCACATTTTCTCAAAATGTTAGGGCGCAAGTAGTGGTAGATATTGGTGAATAATTCGCTCATACGCTAACACATTGAATATTCTACTGGAAAATCGATGACGTACCGTCACTGAAAGCACTCGTAACTGCGCCTCGAATAACAGATGTACTGTTGTTTGCATACTCCGATTGGCGTTCAGTCAGCGTCGTGTTCCGAGATTCGTTTTCACATACAGAACTTTCGTATCATACGCACGTCGTCACGAACGTAATTGCACGATAGCGTGATCGGCTGAATAATCACTTTCGAACGCGACGATAGCCGTCCAGGGGGACGCGGAGTCCGACATACGTTCTGCGTTGGGTCGCCGCCGAACTCGAATTTTAGCGCAACCAACCGGAACTCTCTGAGTGCAGGGAGTGAACGACAGTCAGCGTCAGTCGCGCTGACACTCACAGCCGCGCTGTTCGAGGAACTCCGAGATAGAGTACTGTTCGCCGCAGTTCTGACAGAGCACCTGCACGTCCAAGAGCACCTCGAACTCGTCGACGTCGATCCGGCCGGTCTCGCGAAGCTTCTCGATGCGTTCTTCGGTAACCGAGAGCGTCCGCGTCATCAGTCGCTGGATGCTCTGGAGGTCCTTCTCCACTTTCTCCTCGTCGGAGAGTCGCCGGTACTCGGCGTCGCGGTACTCGGTGAGGTACGATCTGATCGCCTGGTAACTGACGAAGTCGGATTCGAGTGCGTCGACGTCGACGCCGTTCTGTTCGAGGCGATTGCGCGTGTCTGTTCTGACACCTGTACTGACGTCATCGTCGGTCAGATTCTCGTACGTCGAGGAGACATCGCTCTCGAGCGCGCTCATTCCGGCGTCGATGAGGGCTTGCTCCAGGAGTCGTTCGTTGAAGTAGTCCGCGAGGTCGCGCAGGCTCGTCCGCTCGACGCCGTCGCCCGTCCAGCGGGCTTCGAGCTCGTCTCCGAGGCCGTCGAGGCCGTATTCGGAGATCAGCCGCGCCACCTTGCTCGATGGTCGATTGTCGGTCGTGTTTGACATTGGGGTTCTTTCGCCGAAGGGTCTGAAAAATGTACTGGGCTGTCGGTCCCGATCGGGCTCAGATCGAAGTCACGCGCGTGAACCGGTCGTCGAGAGCCTGGGCGTCTTCCGGCAGCAGCGCGACGACGAGGAAGTCCGCGTAGTCCGCGAAGTACTCGACGAGCGCGGCGATCCGGTCGGAGTCGATCGCTTCCAGCGAGTCGAGCACCATGAACGGCACCGACTCGTGGAGGTCGTGGACGAGATACCCCGCGAGCGCGAAGATCAGTCCCGTTACCTCTCGTTCGCTCTCCGAGAGGTGGTCGATCGTGTCCTCGTAGGCCGCGCCGTTCTCGGTCGTCCGCACGATGTGCAACTCGAAGCGCGTCTGCCCGTTCGTCGAGCCCGCGTCCTCGATCCGCTCGATCCAGATACGCTCGATGTTCTCATATCCCAACAGGTCGAGGATCGACTCCATATGCTCGTTGAACGAGTCGACCGCTTCGGCCTCGATCTGGTCGATCTTCGTCCGCTGGTCGGTGAGTTCGTCGACGAGTTCCGTGCGCTGTTCCCGGAGGTCGTCCGCGCGCTCGACGTCGGCTTCGATCTCTTCGATCTCGCTCGTCACGTCGTCGAGGTCGGATTCGAGGCTGTCGATCTCGAACTCCAGCTGATTCGCCTCTTTGTGCAGCGTGAGGATCTCGTCGAAGTCCGCCGATTCGAGGCTCTCCACTTCGGACTCCAGAGACTCGACCTCGTCGGTCAGGCCTTCGCGGTTCGCTTTCAGCGCGTCGATCTGCTCGTCACGCCGGTCGAGTTCCGCCTCGATATCGTCGAGTTTGCGTTCGATTTCGGTGCGACGACGCTGCTTCTTGGTCGCCTCTCGCTGCTCCTGTTTCAGCTCTTCGAGCTGGCTTTTGACGTCGTTGAGCGCGTCGACCTTCTCGGTGCGGAGCGATTTCAGCCGGTCGATCGTCGATTCGATCTGCTCGCGCTCGACCGAGGAGCCACAGGTCCAGCAGACGACCGTCTCGGAGTCGGAGTCGACCAACTGGTCGGTGAGCGAGCCGCCGCTCTCCTCGGCGGCCGCGCCCCCGTCCTGCAGCAGTTCGTAGTCCTCGGCTTCGAGGCGCTCTTCGTTGTACTGTATCAGACTGCGGAGTTCGTTGATCTCCGTGTTCAGATCCTGCCGTTCCGTACGGAGCCGATCGATCTCGGATTCGAGGTCCCGGTGGTCGCCCATCGGCGTCTCCGGCAGATCGTCGAGATCCGACTCGAGGTCGCTGCGTTCGCGCTTCAGCGACGAGATGCTCTCCTCTTGGCGCTCGATCTTGCGGCGGATGGTTTCGAGTTCCGAGCGGGTCTGCCGCAGCTCTTGGAGTTTCTCTTCGAGTTCGGCCTGCTCTTTCCGTCCCTGCTCGACGTCCCGGCTGCTGTCGTCGATCTCGTCTTCGAGCTCGGCGAGTTCCTCGCGCTTGTCCTCGATCTTCTCACGGAGGGTGTTGCGCCGCTGTTCGAGTTGCGGGAGGTCGCGCTTTCGCGACTCGATGTTAGCCAACTCGTCGTTGATGTCGCCCTTCTCGGTTTCGAGTCGGCGGATCTCCGCGCGGATCGCGTCGACGTCGACAGGTCGCATAATGACGTCACGAAGCTGGTCGCCACGGGCGGCCGCCTGACGGGCGTCGTTGGTTTCGAGCAGGAATGCGAACAGGTCGGCGACTTCGGGATCGTCGAGGTAGCCGTCGCCCTCGAAGGTGACGTCGTCACCCACTCGCTTGAGCGTTCGCTCGTAAGTGTCGCCGTCGAGCGTCATCTCGACGCGACCCTCGTCCGCGTCGCCTTTCAGAGAGGCCCGCTGGCTCCCCATCGCGCACATAATCGATCGGAGGAAGGAGGTCCGGTTCGTCGCGTTCTTGCCGGTGAGAACCGTCACGCCGGGCGGAATATCGACCTCAGTCTGGTCGATCCCACCGATGTTCTCGACCGAGAAGTGAGCGGAGTCAGTCAGTTGCTCGGATGTAGCCATACCTGTCTTATTTTCTCTTGCGTATATATACTTTGTGTACTATTATCTGGCCCCGGACAGATGCCCTCGTCGGTCTCGTGTCCAATATCGCCGAACAGCGTTGGACGGGCCGGTGCCACACCCAGACCCAAACCGCCGGAATGCGCCGATCAGAGGCGCCGGACAAGAGTGGGACACGTCCTTCGCTCCGGACGTTCCGTCACGGAGAGAATAACAATTGTACTTCCGTTAGGACCCCGCGACAGTGGTGGGGTTAATTTGCTGGCCGACCCGTGGGACGAAACACGATTCCGAGTAATAATTCTCCGCACGTCCTGGCCACGAAAGGTCCACAGCCTTCGCCTCGGTGAACGGCTGACAGTTCGCCGAATCACGTCTACGTTCGGCACGTGAGAGGACCGCGTTCGTTGCCGGACGACCGCAAGCGTCTCATCACCTCTGGCCAGAACGTGTGTCTGAAATGTCCAGCGTGGCGTCTGAGAATGTCGGACGGGATCCTAACTCTATAGTAGCATTTGCAACTGATTGCGCATCTGACCGCACGACAGCGTACGATCGGATGCGTGAGGACTTGCAAATGCTACTATACTTTCTCACACTCAACGCGTCTGCTTTTTTACTATTAGCCGATCCGATTGTCGGGCCACACTGTCTGTTAGTCCTGTCTTAGTACGGAAAAGGAGCCTCTATACAACAGTTTCGCCGCGAGAGTGGCTCCTCTGATTCGACCGACGTACTGTCCGAAATAACCGGTGTCTTTAGGTCCGTCGAGTCTGATGCACAGCGTAAGAATGAGCGACGACACACCACCGCTGAAGACGGTCCAACGAGCGTTCGAGATAATGGAAGTACTCAAAGAGGAGAAACAGGTCGGGGTCGCCGACCTGGCACGACGACTCGATCTCCCGAAGAGCACCGTCCACGACTACCTGCGGACGCTGCGAACGATGGGATACGTGGTCAACGACGACGGTACCTACCGGCTCGGATTCCAACTGCTCGAACTGGGTGGCCAGGTGAAGTACCGGAATCGGCTATTTCACGTCGCTAAACCCGAACTCGAACGTCTGGTGGAAAAGACTGGAGAACAGGCCAGCGTCAACGTCGAAGAGCGGGGCGAATTCGTTATTCTCCACACGGAATTCGGATCGGACTCCCTCCAACTGGGGATCTATCCCGGATTCCGGACACCGATTCACACACACGCGGGCGGCAAAGCCATTCTGGCCCATCTCGGCGAGGAGTCCATCGAGCGCATCATCGAGACGCGCGGGCTACCAGCGCAGACCGCGAACTCGATCACCGATCCCGAAGAACTGACCGCCGAACTCGAAGCAGTCCGCGAGCGGGGATACAGTATCGACCGGGACGAGCAGGTGGTCGGGATGGGCGCGGTGGCGGCACCCGTCCGCGTCGAGGATCGCGTTCTCGGCTCAGTCGGGATCGTCTGTCCGAGCGATCGACTCCTCGACGACGAGCAACGAGACGAGTTCGTCAGAGAGGTCCAAAAGTCTGCGAACATCGTCTCAGTCAACTACCAATACGCGCCCTGAAAGCGTCCGAATATATCGTACGAAGACGAAACAGTACATCTCGCACAAGGTTGGTGTCACTCGCGAACACGCGTGACTGGAGGGCCGTCTTACGACTCCAGTCACCTACTACCGTACGAGATCGGCATATCCTTATCGGCGTACCGATTTCGCCGGCCACTGTTTCCACATTATACTGCAAACCTCCGATAAATTAATTATGGTAGCTCCGAACTATCACTCGATGGACGAAGCAATCGAGAATGTCGCGGTTCTCGGAGCCGGCAATATGGGCCACGGAATCACCGAAGTGGCCGCAATTGCGGGCTACGAGGTCGTGATGCGCGATATCGAAGAAGAACTCGTAGAGGACGGGTACGAGCAGATCGAGTGGAGTCTCGGCAAGCTCGCAGAGAAAAACCAGATCGAAGAGGACGTAGACACCGTCCTCGATCGGATTTCGACGACGGTCGATCTGGAGGCGGCGGTCGCCGATGCCGACCTCGTGATCGAGGCCGCGCCCGAGGATCTCGACATCAAGCGCGACGTCTTCGCGGACGTGGACGCCGCCACTGGTGCGGAGACGATTATGGCGACCAACACGTCGAGTCTCCGGGTCAGCGACATCGCGATGGCCACCGACCGACCCGAGTACGTCTGCGGGATGCACTTTTTCAATCCCCCGGTCAAGATGGACCTCGTCGAAGTCGTCTCCGGCGAACAGACGCGAGCGGACGTCGTCGACGCGGGCATCGAGTTCGTCGAGTCGCTCGAGAAGACGCCGATTCGGGTCCGCAAGGACGTCCCTCAGTTCGTCGTCAACAACGTGCTGACGCCGCTGATGGGCGAAGCCGGGTTTATGCTCGACGAGGGCGACGTCGACATCCAAGACGTCGACGCCGCGATGGTCTTCCAGCGCGGGTACCCGATGGGGCCGTTCGAGCTCAACGACTTCGGCGGCCTCGACATCTTCACCCACACCCGCGACCAGTGGGATATGCCCGTCCCGGATTCGATCCGGTCCCGGGTCGAAGACGACGACCTCGGCCGGAAGACCGGCAAGGGCTTCTACGACTACGAGGACAGTGAGGGCGTCAACTACGAACCCACAGACGGCGAGGGCGTCGACACGCTCCGCATCGAGGCCCGGATGATCAACGAAGCGGCGAAGCTGATCGGTGACGACGTCGCCGACCCCGAGGACATCGACATCGGAATGCGTCTCGGCGGCGGCCTCCCCGAAGGGACCTGCCGGACCGCGGACAAACTCGGGCTCGATCGAGTGGTGGAAAAACTCCGCGACCTCCACGAGCGGACCGGCGCGGAGCGCTACGAGCCGGCCGAGTATCTCGTCGAACTGGTCGAGAACGGCCACACCGGCGAGGACGCCGGGCGGGGCTTCTACGACTACAGCGACGGCGGCCCCTACCACTACGTGAGCCACGAACTGACCGACGAGGGCGTCCTCAACGTCGTCTTCGACCGCGAGGAACGACTCAACGCCTTCTCGACGGATATGTTCGGCGAGGTCAAGCGCCTGCTCGACACCGTCGACGACGAAGAAGTCAGCTGTGTCGTCTTCGAGGGCGCGGGCGACCGCGCGTTCAGTGCCGGCGCGGACATCACCGGCTTCACGACGGCCGAGCCGACGGAACTGGCCACCGTCGACGAGACCGTCGAAGCGATCTACGACTATCCGCGACCGACGATCGCGAAGATCGACGGCTTCTGTCTCGGTGCGGGGCTAGAGATCACGCTCGCGTGCGACCTCCGCTATGCGACCGAAGGCTCCACGCTCGGCAGCCCCGAGATCGACCTCGGACTGATCCCGGGTGGTGGCGGCACCCAGCGGCTCGTCCGCCTCATCGGCGAACCGCGGACGAAGGAGATGGTCTACCGCGGGATGCAGATCTCAGCCGAACGGGCCGAAGACTGGGGCATCCTCAACCGGGCTCTCGACGAGGACGAGTTCGAGGAGACGCTCGACGACGTCGTCTCCGACCTCGCGAACGGCCCGCAGACCGCGCTCGAAGTGGCAAAGCGCGTCATCACCGAGGGGCAGAACGCGAGCCTCAAGACTGGAATCGCGATGGAGAGTCAGGCCTTCGGACTGCTCGCGACCACCGACGATATGCTCGAAGGGGTCGCGGCGTTCAACCAGGATCGAGAGCCGGACTTCGGGGGTGACTGAGATGACGCGTAACGTCGGCATCGTCGGCGGCGGCCACGCGAAGTGGGGCGTCCGCGAGGCGAGCTACAAGGACCTCATTCAGGAGGCCGGCAAGGCGACGTTCGATGACGTCCCAGATGTGGGACCGAAAGACATCGAAGGACTGTTCGTCGGCTCCGTCCAGCCCGAGCGGTTCGCTTTCCAGACGCACGTCGCGCCGATGGTGGCGGAACTCCTCGGCGTCGACGTCGACAGTATGATCGCGCGGACCGAACTCGCGTGCGCGAGCGGGCAGGCCGCGCTGCGCTACGCCTGGCTGGCGATCGCGTCCGGGCAACTCGACACCGCGCTCGTGCTCGGCGTCGAGAAGATGAACCTCCCGCGAGAGCATATGGCCGAGACGCAGGCCAGTATGACGAACGTGATGGACCGGGAGTTCGACGGCGTCAACGGGCTGAACGCGCCGCCGTACTTCGCGATGATCGCCCAGCGGCATATGCACGAGTACGACACCACGCGCGAACAGATGGCGCGCGTCAGCGCGAAGAACAAGAGCCACGCCGCCCACAACGAGTTCGCGCACTACCAAAAGGAGATATCCGTCGACGACGTCGTCGACTCCTTCGAGTTGTCGCCGCCGCTGTGTCTGTACGACTGCAGCGGCGTCACCGACGGCGCGGCCGGGCTGATCCTAATGAGCGAAGAGAAAGCCCGAGAGGTGACAGACGAGGCCGCCTGGATCACGGGCAGCGGTCAGGCGTGTATGGCGAGCAACTCCATCAACAATCTCCCGTCGATGTCGGCGTGGCCGCAGGCGACGACCGCCGCAGAGCAGGCCTACGAACAGGCCGGGATCGACGACCCGCTCGCCGAACTCGACGTCGCGGAGGTCCACGATTGCTTCACGATCAGCGAGATCATCGAGTACGAAGACCTCGGCTGGGTCGAGAAGGGCGAAGGCGGACAGTTCATCGAGGACGGCCGCAGCGAACTCGACGGCGACATCGGCGTCAATCCGCGCGGCGGGCTGCTCGGCTGCGGGCACCCGCTGGGCGCGACCGGCGTCTCACAGGCGCTCGAAATCTTCAATCAATTCCGCGGAACCGTCGAGGACGAACGGCAGGTGCCGGACCCCGAGGCCGGACTCATCCACAACCTCAGCGGCAGCGCCTCGGTGCACAGCGTGATGACTCTCGCGCGAGGGCGACCACAATGAGCGACGAAAACCACAACGACCACGGGACGGACAGAGACGTCGTCGAGATTCCGGAGACGATCGAGCTACCGCGACTGCTCGACTTCTACGAGCTGCAGGACGAGGCGAACACGGAGATCCACGAGTTCTACGACAATCTCCGCGACGGCCAGTTGACGACGACGCAGTGTCGGGACTGCGGCGACCTGCAGTTCCCGCCCCGGATCGTCTGTCCGGAGTGCCAGAGCGACGATCTCGAATACGTGGACCTGCCACACGAGGGGACGCTGTTCGCGTTCTCGACGCTTCGCGCGGGCGCGCCGATCGGGATGGAAGACGACGTACCGTTCGTCGTCGGCGTCGTCGACATCGGCGACGTGCGCCTGTCGGCCCGCATCGACGACGCGGAGTACGACGACCTCGAAATCGGCGACCCCGTGCAGTTGAAGATCGTCGACATCGACGGCCCGACCGACCAGGAACGAGTGTTCTACCGATTCGAGCCCGCAGAGCAATGAAGGACTACGAGCTCACGATCACGAAGTTCCTGCAACGCGCGGTCGATCTCTTCGACCACAAAGAGATCGTCTCGAAGCTCTCAGACGGCTCGCTCCACCGGTACACCTACGCGGACGCCTACGAGCGCATCTGCCAGCTCGCGCACGCACTCGACGACTACGGTCTCGACCTCGGTGATCGCGTGTCGGTGATGGCGGTCAACCACTACCGCCACTACGAACTGTACTTCGGACCCTCCTGCAGCGGCCGGAGCATCCACACGACGAACCACCGGCTGCCGGAACACCACCTCGTCGAGATCATCAACGAGGCCGAGGACAAGATGCTGTTCGTCGACCCCGCGTTCCTCGACACGGTCGAGGCCATCGCCGACGACCTCGAAACCGTCGAGCAGTACGTCGTCATCGACGACGAGGTGCCCGAGACCTCGCTGGAATCGGTCGTCGACTACGAGTCGTTCATCGCGGGCTACGACACCGAGTACGACTGGCCCGAACTCGACGAAGAGCGCGAGTTCGCGCTGTGTTACACTTCGGGAACGACGGGCCTCCCGAAGGGCGTCCAGTACCGCCACCGGCGGATGTTCCTGCACACGCTGGTCCACGGCCACGTCGACGTCTTCGGCGTCGGCGAGAACGACACGGTGATGCCGGTCGTGCCGATGTTCCACGTCAACGGCTGGGGCTTCCCGTACTCGGCGACGTTCTACGGGTCGAAGCTGGTCTTACCGGGGCAACACACCGGCCCCCAGGACGTCGCCGACCTCATCGACGCCGAGGACGTGACGGCCGCGGCCGCGGTCCCGACGATCTGGATCGAGATGGACAGTTACCTCGAATCCGTCGCAGGCGAACCGCTCGACAGCTTAGACCGCGTGCTGACAGGCGGGAGCGCCCCGCCGGCGTCGCTGATGCAGAAGTACGAGGAAGTGTACGAGGCGCCCATCTACCAGGGCTACGGGATGACAGAGGCCTCGCCGCACCTAGCGAACACTTTCGAGACGACGGAGATGCAGGACCTCCCAGAGGAGAAGCGCTACGAACTCAAGCGGAAGGCTGGGATCCCCGCGCCGGGTGCGCGCATACGCCTGCGGACCCAGGACGGCGATCCCGTTCCGCACGACGGGGAGACGCCGGGCGAGATCCACGCGCGGTCGCCGTGGCTCACCGACGGCTACTTCGAGCGCCCCGACGCGAACGCGAACTCGTTCACCGACGACGGGTGGTTCAAGACGGGCGACGTCGGCACGATCGACGAGTACGGCTACCTCGACATCGTCGACCGCATCGACGACGCGATCAAGAGCGGCGGCGAGTGGATCTCCTCGGTCGAGCTAGAGAACTCGCTCATCGACGCCGACGGCGTCGCCGAGGCGGCCGTCGTCAGCGTGCCGCACGAGAAGTGGCAGGAACGGCCGGTCGCGTTCGTCGTGACCGAAGATCCAGCCGTCGACGAGGAGTCACTGCGGGAACACCTGCTCGACACGTTCCCGAAGTGGTGGCTCCCGGACGTCTTCCGGTTCGTCGACGAGATTCCCAAGACCACGACGCACAAGTTCGACAAGAAGGACCTCCGCGAGCAGTTCATTGAGACAGAGGGTGAACTCCCGCTCGACGAGTGATAGAAAGTACACGAAAATAGATTACGAATACTAAACACCACAACACAAAGATATGAAATCCGATATACTCACAGATGCCGTCGTCCCCGAGGACGCACACGACGTGAAATCGCAGGCTCGGTCGTTTGCAAACGAACACATCCGCCCCGTCGCAGCCGAGTACTTCGAGTCGGGATCGTACCCGGTCGACGTCGTCGAGGCCGGACGCGACGCCGAACTCGTTGCGCAGGAAATCGACCCCGCCTACGGGGGGCTCGGGCGCTCGCTCGCGGAAGTCGTCGCGACCGCCGAGGAGTTCTTCCGGGCGGACGCCGGGATCGGACTCGCGTTGATGGGCCAGAGCTTCGGGACCAACATCATCGAAGCGTTCGGCAGCGAAGAGAAGAAAGAGACCTACCTCAGACCTATCGCCGAGTACGAACAGCGGACCGGGATGGCGATCTCCGAACCCGACACCGGCAGCGACCTCGCCGGGATGGAAACCACTGCCCACCGCGACGGCGACGAGTGGGTCATCAACGGCGAGAAGTACTGGATCGGGAACGGAATCTCGGGCGACTGGATCACCGTCTACGTCCGCACCGAGGACACCGACGACCGACACGGTAACCACTCGCTCTTGATCGTCCCGACCGACGCCGAGGGGTACGAGGCCGAGCACATCCCCGAGAAGATAGGGATGCGCGCCTCCGAGCAGGCTCATATCACGTTCGACGGCTGCCGCGTGCCCGCGGAGAACCTCATCGGCGAACGCGGTGATGGGTTCCGGATGGTCGCGGAGTTCTTCAACCACGGGCGCGTTCGCGTCGCCGCCCAGGGGATCGGACTCGCCGCGGCCGCCATCGAAGAGGCGTGGGACTACGTTCACGACCGCGAGGAGTTCGGCCGCACCGTCTCGGACTTCCAGTCGGTCCAGCACGATCTCGCGGAGATGCGGATGGAGTTCGAGAGCGCCCGGGCGCTGCTTTGGCGAGCCGTCGAACACGTGATGGCAGGCGAAGACGCCGAGCGGTGGGCCGCGATGGCGAAAGCCAAGGCCACTGAGGTCGCCGCCGAGTGCGCCGAAACGGGGATGAAGCTCCACGGTGGACAGGGCCTCCTCGACGAGAACCGCATCGCTCGCGTCTATCGCGACGCGAGGATGCCGATGATCTACGAGGGCGTCGGCGCGATTCAGCGCGACCTCATCTACCGGAACTACTGAGGGGAGCCGTCGGCTCACTCGTCTCTTTTGGACACATAGTAGACAGACGACAGATCGCGACCCGAGTTACCGTCTACACGAGACGGACCTGCGGAGCTGCGCTCCTCGCTGCCGGGTCAGAAACGAACGGCGGATCCCGACCGCCGATGTGACGCGGGCGATTCAGTAGTTGCCGCGGCCGGTCGAGGCGATCGGCGGCGGGGTGTGCGGACCGTACGGCGCGTCGTCGAGGTACTCGCCGGCCGGCTCGAAGTAATCTGCGAGCGACGCCGCGGCCTCCTTGCGGAGCACGGTGACGGGCGTGTCGCCCTGGAGGTAATCGAGCGCCTGACCGGCGGCCTCGATGTTGTACTCGGCCGCGCGCTCTCGGCGGGCGGCGTAGAGTTCGACCTCGTCGCGAGCGACGGCGTCGTTCGAGCGCGTCGCGACGGCGACGGCCGAGGCGGCCTCGTCGGCGTCGGCGACGCAGGAGTTCATCCCGCGGGCGCCGAACGGCGCGAGCAGGTGTGCGGCCTCACCAGCGAGCAGGACGCGGCGGTTCTCGTCGATGAACGTGTCGGCCTGGACCTGTAGGAACTTGTACGTCGAGGTCCACTGGATGTTGTCCTTGTACTCCTCGCCCATAATCTTGCCGACGAACTCCCGCATCTGCTCGTCGCTGGAGATCTCCTCGGGGTCGTCGTCGCCGAGACACTGGATGTCGAGCCGCCAGCCGCCGGTGAACGGCACGAGCATCACGTTGCGGCCGTCGGCGTTCGGAGAGTCGTAGTGGAACAGGCGCTCGAACGGGATCGGCTCCTCTTCGATCGTGTTGTCGTCGAGCGTCTTGACGTCGACGATGATGAAGGAGTTCTCGGACTGCTCGCCCTCGAACTCGGCACCGATCTCCTTGCGGACCTGCGAGCCCCCACCGTCGGCACCGATCAGGTACGGCGTCTCCCACTCCTGGCCGTCTGCGGTCTCGACGTGCACGCCGTCGGGCGTCGATTCGACGCTCTCGACGCCGGCGTCCCAGTGGATGTCGATGCCGACTTCGTCGAGAGCTTCGTGCATATATTCCTCGGTGACGACCTGCGGCAGGCTCGTGAAGTGCGGGATCTCGCCGTCGCCGCCGGGGTTGTCGTAGGTGCGTCGGAAGACGGTCTTGCCGCGCCACATCGTGTGACGGGTCGGCCAGACGAGGCCTTCCTCGACGAGGTCCGTTCCAAGTCCGGGGTGGATCCGTTCGAGCGTCCGGAGCGTCGATCCGTGAACGTAGATCGCGCGGCTGCCGGCGCGGTCACGATCTTCGGAGTCCGCCTCGATGATCGCTGCGGGCACGCCGCGGGCGTGAAGCGCGAGGGCCGCAGTCATTCCGGTGGGTCCGGCACCGGCGATCAACACTGGCTGGTCGGCATCGTTTGAACTCATCGTGTCTATGCATCTGTTACCACACGTACCTCATAATCGTTGTGGTTGACTCGGGCGGAGACGGCCGAACACGGCCGTTTTTGTTGGATACAGCGAGCGCTGTCGGCGTGAAAATGGCGTCGCGATCCGCGCCGCCGGCCAGCGTGGTTAGTTCAGACCGAGCTTCTCGGCGACCCAGTGGTCGCGCACGGCGAACACCATCTCCTCCTCGTCGTCGAAGACGGTGGTCTCGGCGACGAACTCGTCCCACTCACCGTCGGGCACCAGTTCGAGGTCGTCCGCCGACGTCGCGTCGGAGGGACTCGCTGCGACCATCTCCTCGAAGGTGTCGAAGTCGGTGTTTTCCTGCATAAAGTCATCGTCGAACAGCTCTTCGATCGGGATCTCCTCGTCCTTCGAGACGATCTCTCGCGGGTCCGGTAGGTCCTCAGCCTCCTCAGCAGCCTCTTCGAGGTCGAACTGTTGCGCCATACCACACCGTTCGGACTACCCCACGTAAACCTTTGCGGTACGCTGCTGCACATCCGCCGCTGAACGCAGTTCGCGCTCGGCCCCGCCCTATCCCGTTCCGGGCGTCGAAGGGTTTTCGACGTGGGCGAGCGTGCGAAGAATATGCGGTACTACGAGGACGTCGAGGTCGGTTCGATGGCGACGTTCGGCGCCTACGACGTGACGGCAGCAGAGATCAAGGAGTTCGCCGAAAAGTACGACCCACAGCCGTTTCATACGGACGAGGAGGCCGCCGCGGACTCGGTCTTCGGGGAACTCGTCGCCTCGGGATGGCACACGATGGCGATGTGTATGCGACTGCTCACGGAAGACCCCGACCCGCTGGCGGCGCTGGCCGGCGTCGGTGCCGACAACATCCGCTGGCGCGAACCGGTTGCACCGGGCGACCGACTGCACCTCCATACCGAAATTATCGACAAACGTCCGTCCTCGGAACACGACGACCGAGGCTACGTCACGACGTACTTCGAGGGGCTGAACCAAGAGGACGACGTCGTCGTCAGCTACGAGGCCACTGCGCTCGTCAAGCGGCGGAGTTACGAGTAGCGTCTGCGCTGTCGTGCCACCACAGAAACGGGACTCCCGTTCGTGCACTACCCTCTAGCGGCGTTCCCCTGGGCCAGATACGAATATCAGCTGTGAAAACTGTGCGAATCAGTTAAATAGTGACACGGATACGCACCTCGCAATGACACAATCACCCCCGATCGAGACAGCCTCTCTCGCTCCGGACGTCCCGGACGACTACGACGAGGCCGAGCGGTATCGCGCAGAACGCGATTACTGGCGACACCTCTTCGACGAACTCGCCGCGGAGTTTCCCGAGCCGGTGCTCGTCGTCGACGACGACGGCCGACTGACTCACTGGAACGACGAGCACGCGGAGTTTATGGGTCTCTCCCCTGAGGAAGTGCTCGGGCGACCCGCAAACGAAATCATCGGCACTGAGAGCACGACAGAAACGCTCGCCGAGGAGGTCGCTCGCACCGGCGAAACCGTCCGCGAGTCAGAGATCAGGTCCGGGACCAACGAGGAGGGAGAGGAGTGGCACGTCCGCGCGACCGGCATCCCGCTGTCAGCTCCCGACGGGGACGTCGTCGGCGCGTTCGAGGTCGTGAGCCGCGTGACGGACATCGTCGAACAGCGCAAGTCGATGGAGCACGTCCAGAAACAAGTCAGTGAGGACCTCGAAGATACGGTCGGCGAACTCGAAGCGGCGTCCTCACAGGTCACGACGAACGTCGACGTGATCGCCGACGTCGCCGAACAGGAAGCGGCACACGTCAGAGAGGTCGACGACGACATCCAGACGTTCAGCGCCACGACCGAGGAAGTCGCCGCCAGCGTCGAGACGATCAGTTCACAGAGTTCCGAGACGGCCGATCTCGCGACCGAGTCCGAGGAGTCGACCGCGGAACTGCTACGGACCGTCGAAGATGTCGCCGACGCGAGTGACCGGATGGCCGACGACGCCGCGAACCTCGCCGAACGCGTCGAAGAGATCGACGACGTCGTCGCCGTGATCGACGACATTGCGGATCAGATCAACATCCTCGCGCTGAACGCGTCGATCGAAGCGGCTCGGGCCGGCGAAGCGGGCGACGGATTCGCCGTCGTCGCGGACGAAGTGAAGTCGCTTGCGGCCGAGTCGAAGACCGAAGCCGATCGGATCGAAGGGCTCGTCGAGTCGATCGCGACGATCGCGACCGACACGATCGACGGCATCGAACAGACCACAGAACGGGTCGACGAAATCGAACGCCAGATCGAGACGGTCAACGAGAACCAACGGGAGATCCAGTCGGCGATCGCGGACGTCTCAGAGCAGTTAGAGCAGATCGCGACCGCGACCGACGAGCAGGCGACGAGCGCCGAAGACATCTCTGCGATGCTCGGCACCACGGTCGAAGGTGTCGAACGGATCGCCGACGAAGTCGCCGAACTCGCGGCGGCGAACCAACAACAGACCGAACAGGTCGCAGAGATCCGTCGGAGCGTCGAGGCCCTCGAACGGAACCTCGACTCGGCGATCGGCGACCAGTAGCGACGGTCGTCGTCGGATATCTCGGACGAGCGGCGAACGGGACCGGGGTCGATCGACCCTGCGCCGAGTTACTCTTCGTCTTCCTCTTCGCTTCCGCAGACGAGCACGGGTTTGTGTGTCCCGAGAATCACGTCCTGCGTCACGCTGCCGAAGAGGGCTTTCCCCGCTGGCGAGCGCTTTCGACCGCCGACGCAGATCTGATCCACGTCGTACTCCGCTGCGTACTCCAGAATCTCTTCGGAGGGTGACCCGCTCGCTTCGAGCAGTTCGACGTCGACGCCGAGGGCTTCGAGTCGGTCCTGGGCTTCGCGGACGGCTTCGACCTGCTGGACTGACGCGCCTTCCGGATTGTCGCTGAAGACGTGCAGGATGAACACTTCCGCGCCGCTGGCCGTCTCGACCATATCTTCGATCGCGTTCGTCTGTGCGTGCGCCTGCGGGATGTCGTCGTCGAGTGCGAGTAGTACTCGAACCATACCCTCTCTGCATCGGCCACCTACTTATATTTCGGCGGTGAGTTCGGTGATTCCCCGCCTCGGATCCGACGGCCGTACCGCACTCTCCCGAAGGCTGTTCGACGTGGCCGAATTTCGTTCCGGATAACGGGACGGTAGAGCGACACCTCACGTCACCGGACGGCACCTGGGTTTATACTCACGGATCTGGGTAGCAGACGTATGCAACGAGCGTTCGAGGGGTCCGAACCCGAGGTCGCAGACAGTGCCTTCGTCTCCGAGATGGCGTATCTCGTGGGCGACGTCGCCGTCGACGAGCGAGCGAGCATCTGGCCGTACGTCTGCTTGCGTGGCCACGGGACGATGGTCGACGTGGGGAAAGAGACGAACGTCCAGGAGTTCACGACGCTTCACGGCGCGTCGCTGGGCGACAACGTGACTGTCGGCCACGGAGCCGTCGTCGACTACGCCGACGTCGAGGATCACTCGCTGATCGGGATGCAGAGCGCGGTGATGGGTGGTGCGACCGTCGAAGATCACTGTATCGTCGCCGCCAACGCAGTCGTACTGCAAGATCAGACCATTCCCTCTGGACACTTGGCGTACGGCACGCCCGCGGAAACGCGCCCTCTCACCGACTCACAACTGGCGCAGATCGAGGAGACGAACGAGACGTACGTCGAACTGGCTGCGCGGTTCCGCGACGCCGGGTTAGGGCGAGACGCCTCGCCGTGATCTGTTCGATGCTGTCGAACAAATTGCTGTCCCTTAACACGGGACAGATTGTCGTGCAATGAGTGAACATAGCTGAACCGTCGAATTTCGCGCGCCGAGTCGAGAATCCCGTTCGAAAATCTCGAACACGCTCGTGGTAACACCCGTACGGTTGTTATGTTCGCTGCTATACTGCTTCTGTGTTCGATGACATCGAATAATAGTTCTGTCTCCCGGTGAAATTGTAGTGAAGTACCGACTGCCACGTACACGACAAATACTTGTCTATCGTCCAGTGAGAGTTGGTATGGAACAGGGACCGAACGAAGGACGAGGGATCAAGTCCGACGAGACGCTATTCGACATCGTCGAACACATCCAAGATCTCGACGGTGCCGGAGTCACCGAACTGGCTGAGGGGCTCGACATCGCCAAGAGCACGGTTCACGGTCACCTGACGACGCTGCGGGACCGTGGCCTGGTCGTCAAACGAGGCCAACAGTACCACCTCGGGCTGAAGTTCTTCGAGTACGGGCAGTACGTCCGCAGCCAACTCGACATCTTCCAGTCGGGGATGTTCGCCGTCGACCGACTCGAAGCGGAGACTGGCGAGATGTCGTGGCTCATCACCCATCAGAACGGCAAAGCGATCTACGTCTACGGCCGCGGCGGCGACAACGACATCGACGTCAACACGATTCTGGGCACGCAGGTGCATATGCACTTCAACTCCGGCGGGAAAGCGATCCTCGCGCACCTGCCGGACGAGGAAGTCGAACGGATCGTCGACGAGCACGGGCTCCCTGCACGCACGGAGAACACGATCACCGATCGGGAGCGTCTCTACGACGAACTCGAACAGATCCGCGAGCAGGGCTACGCCCTCAACCTCAGTGAGGACCTCGAAGGGATCCAGGCGATCGGCGTCCCGCTGATGGTCAACGGCGAGATACAGGGTGCGCTGAGCGTCGCCGGGCCCGCCCACCGGATGTCGAAAGAGCGGTGTGAGGGCGAGATTCTCGATCACCTGCGGGCGGCGACCGACGAGATCGATCTGACGCTCGCATATCGCTGAGTGTCGTTCCGACCCCATTAGGAGCCGGAGAGCACTTCGAGCGCCCGCTGCAGGAGGTCTAGGCCCGCACACTCGCCGCCGCAGGTCGACAGAAACAGGAGCACGGCGAAGACGTACGTGAGTGCCATCTGGATCTGGACGGCGCGCTCGTCGGTCGCGAGCGCTGTCGCCGCGAGACACCCGACTGGGACGGCCGCAGCGGCGAGCGCGAACGCCGGGACGAGTGCGACCGTGCCGGCGACGCCAGCGGCTCCGAACCCAACAGTGAGGAGTGCGGTCCCACCGAAGACGCCGAACGCGATTCTGTCAGCGTTCGCAGCCCCGTACGCGACGGGGATCGTCCGCTTGTCGATGGTGCTATCGAACGCCGCGTCGAGGCGGTCGATCCCGATCTTGATGCCGGAGAGCAACGCGCCGAAGGCGGCCGCGACGGCGACGACGGCCACGGCGACGCCGCCGGTCTGCGTCGCGTAGCCGCCAACGATCGCGATACCAATCCCGAACGGATAGTCCACTGTCACCGTCAGCGGGTGTCGATCGAGGTATGGCGCGTGCAACAGTGCGAGCGCGAGCAGCGCGATGGCGGAGGCCGCGGCGATCACGCCTCCAGCGACCAGCAGTATCGCGGCGAGCGCGAGAACGACGGCGGCGCCGACACCGATGCTCCAGCGAAACCCTGCGACGGAGAGCAGCGGCGTTTCCTCGCCGCGCTGGTGGCCATCGACGAGTCCGTCCCGAAGGTGTGCGACGAACAGCGCGAGGCCGACAGTTACGGCGTGGAGCACGGCGAGGACGAGAGCGAACGACGACGCGGGAGCGAGCGCAGCACCGTAGGCGGACATCCCGACTGCGGGGAGCATAAACGTCGGTCGGACGTACGCGAGCAGGCGGCCGAGCGCGCCGAAGTCCTCCCACGTCGGTGCCATACGCGCCGATTCCGTGCCGTCGGTGATAAGTGCGACGCGTCGTCTTGGCGTCCCTGCGGGGCCGATATCGCACGTCGTCCGGCGCAAACAATACTGTATACAGCCCGTATCGCGCCGTGTCGGCGGCTGAAACGTGCAAATACTGATATGGGACAATCAAAACAATTAATGTCGCGGTAGGCTTGGTGGTTTCTAACAGACCTACTATGAGACTTGGTGACGCCCTCGAACGGACGGTTCGCTGTTATCCCGACAAACTCGCCCTCGTGACCGACGACGGCCGTTCGTTCACGTACGCCGAACTGGACGAGCGGAGCACGCGGCTGGCGAACGCGCTCACAGAACGGGTCGGTACCGAGCGGTGCGCCGTGCTCGCAATCAACCACGTGTCGGCTATCGAGGCGATGCTGGCCGGCAACAAACGGGGCGTCGCGACGGCGCAACTCTCTTATCGGGCGACCGTTGGCGAACTGGAACGAATGTCCGAGACCGCGGCGGCGGAAGCGCTCCTCTTCGACGACGCCAACGCCGACGACGCGCTGGAACTCCTCGACCGCGGCGCGTTCGACGTCGCCATCCACGCCGGCGACCGGGACGTCGACCACGAGGACGTCGAATCCTACGAGGCGGTCCTCGCCGACGCCGACGCCGATCTCGACGCGTCGCTCCCGGCGGGTGATGAGTGTGCCGTCCTGTACACGAGCGGGACGACGAGCGTCCCGAAAGCCGTCTCGTTCGACCAAGAAAAGCTCTGGTACGGTGCGATCCAGGTGATAATGGAGCACGGCATCGACGAGACCGACGTCGCGCTGTGTACCTCGCCGTGGTACCATATGGTCACAACCGACGCGTGGCTCTATCCGCACTTCGTCGCGGGCGCGACCGTCGTCCTGCACTCGGCGTTCGACCCCGAGGAAGCGCTCGAACTCATCGACGACCACGACGTGACCGGCCTGCTGGCCGTCCCCACACAGCTCAAATCCCTCAACGGCATCCAGCGCGAGGGCGGCGAGCCCTACGACACCGACTCGTTGTCGTACATCCGCACCGGCGGGTCAATCGTCACCGACGACCTCATCGAGGAGACTCACGAGTACCTCAGCGAGCACGTGTACAACACCTACGGGATGACCGAAGCCGGACCGGACCTCACGTTCGCGCACCCGGAGGTTCAGGAGGAGCACCCGGGGACGATCGGCAAGGAGTCGTTCTCCTGGGAGATCCGCGTCGTCGAGTCCGTCTCGCTCGCCGAGGACCCCGACCCCGAGGCGACCGTCGATGCTGGCGAACGCGGCGAGATCATCGCCCGCGGTCCGGGGATGTCGGACGGCTACATCGACAACCCCGACGCCGACGAGAAGACGTACTTCGACGGCTGGCTCCGGACGCGGGACGTCGCCCGCGTCGACGAGGAGGGCTACCTCTACATCGTCGACCGCGTCGACAATATGATCGTCAGCGGCGGCGAGAACGTCTACCCCGCCGAGGTCGAACGCGTCCTCGGCAACCACCCGGACGTCGAGGAGGCGTGCGTCTTCGGTCGGGACGACGACCAGTGGGGCGAGGTCGTCACGGCTGTCGTGGTCGTCGCAGAGGGAGCAGGCGTCTCAGACGAGGATCTCGACCAGTACTGTCTGCAACACGACGGCCTGGCGGACTTCAAGCGTCCCCGCGAGTACGCGATCACCCACGATGCGCTCCCGCGGACGGATACGGGGACAATTATGCGCGAGCAGTTGGTCGAAAAGCACTTCGCCTAACGCGCGTTTTCAGATACAAAATCCGGCTGCGGCGACTGTGTTTTTCCGGGCCGAAGCGCTGCCGACACGGGCGGAATCGGGCGGAGATTCAGAAGAAGAGTACGAACAGCGCGATCTGGATCGGGACCAAGAACACGAGCGTCGCGATCGTACAGACGCTCGCCATCCGGCTCAGTTCGATCGAGTCGACGACGCCGAGGCCGAGGATCGCGACGAGGACGGCCGACTGGTACGGGAAGAAGTAGGCGTTCAGTGCCACGCTCTCGATCATCGCGACCGGCACGAGCGGGATTCCGGCACTGTTCGCGAACGTGACGAAGATGGGCGTGATGACGCTCGCAACGGCCATCCCCTCCATCACGAACGCCAGGAGCATCGAGACGGCCACGACGAAGACGAGCACGAGCGGCAGCGACGGGTCGGCCGGGAGATACGACAGCATCGTCTCCGCGGCGAGGTCGGTGAAGTTCGTCCGCTGGAGGCCTTCGGCGATGGCGAAGATCGCGCCGAGGAAAAAGAGAATCGAGAAGTCCGTCTCGCCGATCGCCTCGTGGTCGATGACGCCGATCCGGGGAGTAAACGAGAGCAGCGCGACCACGACCGCGCCGAAGAGCGGGTGCAGGCCGTGAATGAAGTCTGTCGCCCAGATCGCGACGCCGACGAGCAGGAACACGAGCATTCGGCGCTCCCGCGAGGAGAGCCCCTTCGAGTCGCGCTGTCCGAGCGAGGCTATCGCCTCGCGGTCACTGGGTCGATACAGCAGATACGTGACGGCGACGACGACGACGACGCGCCCGATCCCCATTACAGGTCCCATCCACAGCGTCCACTGGGTCCAACTGATCGCCGGGCCGCCGCCGGACTCGACGAGTCCCGTGACGATGATGTTCGGGAGCGCTCCGGTCAGAATCCCCGAGGCGCCGTAGTACGTCGCAAAGAGCGGGCCGAGGAAGATGCCGACCTTCGCGCCGCGCTCTTCGAACATATCGCCCATCGAGCTGAGGATCGGTGCAAGGATGAGGACGCGCACGAGCGAAGAGGGAACGAGCACCGCGAGAGCGAGGCTCCCGACCGAGAGGACGACGAGCAGATACCGATAGACGGCGACTGCGTCGGTGGCGATGCGATCGGGCATCCACGACAGCGCCGTCCGCTCGACGAGTTCCGCGAGGCCGCTTGCACTCGCCGCTTCGCCGATGAGCAGGCCGACGACGACGAGCCACGTCGCCGGCGAGCGAAAGCCCGTCAGCGCGAGTTCCGTCGAGAAGCCGACGCCGATCAGGCCGATGCCGAGCAGCGCGGTGAACCAGGGGTCGACCGGCGATCCGATCCACAGCACGACACAGAAAAGCGTGATCGCGAGCATCCGCGCGGCGTCGGGCGCCAACGGCGCGAACTGGACGACGCTACCCGCCGCGAGGAGGCCCGCGGGGAGCGTGAGCCAGGCCGCATCGACCGGGAGCGTCTCGGATGCCCGTGCCGAAATTCCATCAGACATACGTATTCGTTGTCACTCGTGTCACCGTGAACCACAATGAGATTGTCGATGCGCTCGCCGTCGCCCGGTCCCCGCTGCCGCCGTCGTCGGTGTCGGTGTACGTTTATCAAGGACGGTGGCGTATGCAGAGACGATGACAGAAGCGCGAGAGATCACAGAGATCGCACCGGACGTGTACGACATCACCGTGAAGGTAGCCGACGACGCGCGCTGGCGCGTCTTCCTCTTCGACGGCGAGACGCCGACGCTCGTCGACGCCGGCTTCGAGGACACCGTCGACGTCGTCGCTGCCGCCGCCGAAGAACTGGGTATCACGCCCGAGCGGGTCGTCATCACGCACGGCGATCCCGACCACGTGGGCGGTCTCGCCGGCCTCGTCGCGCGCTTCGACCTCGAAACGTGGGTCCCTGAGGACGTCGAGGTCGACGTCGACGTGGATCACCGCTTCGGCGACGGTGACCACGTCGGGCCGTTCACCGCTGTCTCCGTCGCCGGGCACGCGACGGGCCACCACTCGCTTGTCGACGAGTCGCGTGGGATCGCCGTCATTGGGGACGCGCTGTTCGGATCGGACGCCCGCGGCCTCCCGGCCGGCTACTTCGTCCTGCCGACGGCGTACTACTCCGAAGACCTCGCGACCGCCGACGCGGAGCTGTCGAACCTCCTCGAATACGACTTCGACGTCGGCCTCGTCTTTCACGGATCGAGCGTGACCGAGGACGCGAGCGAAAAGATCGCGGCGTTCGTCGACTTCGCCGGCAAGCGGTAGTCGCGGGCGACGGACGCGGCTGTCGCCGGACACAACGACGTCCGTTTCGGAACTGAAACCGAGGGGAGAACGAAGAGAAACAGCGACCGCTCACAGTGGTTGCGATAACCGTTATCAGTCGCCAGCGACCGCGTCGGAGAGGTCCTTGCCGGCGTGTTCGCCGAGGTAGGCTTCGATGACCTGATCGTCGTTTTGGATCTCTTCGGGCGTGCCTTCGGCGATGAGTTTCCCGTTGTCCAGCACCATCACGCGCTCGCTGACGGTCATCAGCGCGCGCATCACGTGGTCGATGAGGAAGACGGTCTTGCCCTCGTCGATGATGTCGCCGACGAGGTCGATGATGCCTTCGGTCTCCTCGGGGTCGAGACCGCCGGCGACCTCGTCGAAGAGGACGATCTCGGGGTCAGTCGCGAGCACGCGGGCAATTTCGAGGCGTTTGAGCTGACCGACGCTGAGTTCGCCCGGATCGGCGTGCATCTGCTCTTCGAGGCCGACGAACTCGAGCATCTCGGCCGCCCGGCCACGCGTGTCGTCGAACTCGCGGCCGCCGAACTCGGCGCCGACAGCGACGTTCTCCAGGAGCGAGAGGCTCTCGAAGGGCCGAACGATCTGGTGGGTCTTCGCGAGTCCGCGGTGACAGATCTCGTATTGGGTCTTGCCCGTGATGTCTTCCCCGTCGAAGAACACCTGTCCCTCCGTCGGCGGATGGACTCCCGAGATCGTTCGGAACAGCGTACTCTTTCCTGCTCCGTTCGGCCCAATGAGGCCGACTGCCTCACCCCGATCGACAGTGAAGGAGACGTCTTCGATGGCGACGACCCCGCCGAACTTCTTCGTCAGCCCTCGTCCTTCCAACAACGTCATTATCGATCGGTATCCAAGCCACGCAGATAAACTTACGGAATGTGCAAGCAGGTCACACTGTGGAAAGCACGTCAACCGGATGCCCGGCTGCTTGCTCGTTGACGGTTCGCTCGTCAACGAGTCGGACAGTCGCCGACCGTGAACAGTAGGGAAAACGCTTTGATGGTGTTGAGTATATGTGCGAGCGTGACTCTAACACAGATGTTCGAACCCTCGGCGGTCGCCGTCGTCGGCGCCTCGAAGGTCGAGGGAAAGATCGGGTACGAAGCGATGGCGAACGCCGCCCTATTCGACGGACCGGTGTATCCGGTGAACCCCTCAGCGTCGGGCGAGCTGTTCGGATCGGAGTTCGTCTCGTCAGTGACCGACATCGACGACGACGTGGATCTCGCGCTCTGCTGTGTCCCGGGACCGGCCGTCCCCGACGTGCTCGAAGAGTGCGGTGAGGCGGGCGTCGGCGCCGTCGTCCTCTATTCGAGCGGCTTCGCCGAAGCGGGCGACGAAGGCGAGGAGCTACAGGAGACGATCGTCGAAATCGCCGACGAACACGGTATCTCACTGCTCGGGCCGAACACGAGCGGCTTCCTGGTGCCGGCGCGAAACCTCCGCTGTTCGTTCGCCAGCGGCGTCGAGGAGATCCCGGCCGGGAACACCGCGATCCTCGCGCAAAGCGGTGGCGTCGCGCATACGCTCGCGTACCAGTCGCGACGCCAGGGCCGCGGCATCTCGGCGATGGTTGGACTCGGGAACCGCGCCAACGTCGGCTTCGCCGAGACGATCGAGTACTTCGACGGGGACGAGAACACGGACGCCATCGTCCTGCACGTCGAGGGGACCGACGACGGTCGGGGTCTCCTCGAAGCCTGCCGCGCGAGCGACACGCCGGTCATCGCCTACAAGGTCGGTCAATCCGACGTCGGCGACTTCGCCGAGTCCCACACGGGCGCGCTCACGGGCGATCACGAACTCTACACCGCGGGCTTCGCGCAGTACGGCACGCCGACGGTCGACGCCACCGACGACCTGATGGACGCGGCCGCGGCGCTGGGCGACTGTCCGACGCCGGGCGGACCGAACGTCGGTGTCGTCACTGCGCAGGCCGGCCCGGGGATCATCATCACCGATCGGATCCAGCGCGCCGGCGGCCGGCTGCCGAAGCTCTCGGAATCGACCCAAGAGCGCGTCGACGAGATCCTGCCGGGCGTGACCTACGCCGACAACCCCGTCGACACCGGTCGGCCGATGCCCGAGTTCGGTGAGATCGTGACGGCCGTCGCCGAGGACGACCGCATCGACATCGTGCTCGTCTACGAACTGTTCGAGGAGGCGCTGGGCCTCCCAGTCGAGGACCTCGACGGGCTCGCCGAGCGGGTCGGCAAGCCGGTCCTGTTCGCGACCGAGGGAATCGAGGAGACGCTCGCCGAGGAGCGCGAGGCGCTCGAAGCCGCCGGCGTCCCGACGTTCGCGACGCCCGAGCGCGCCGCCGACGCCGCGGGCACGCTGGCTCGCTACGCGCAACTCCAGGCGGGCCAGCCCGCGACTGACGGGGGGACCGAGACCACGCCCGCTGTAGGCGACGCCGCCGAACCGGAGGTGACCGCCGATGAGTGAGGAGACGCCGGCGCCCATCGCGGCCGCACGGGAAGATGGCCGTCACACGCTGACCGAGGCCGAGGGGAAGGAACTCCTCGCGTCGGCCGGCATCGACACGCCCTCGTTCGCGGTGTGTGCCGACGCCGACGCCGCCGTCGACGCGGCCGAGGATATCGGCTACCCGGTCGTCGTAAAGGTCTCCTCGCCCGCGGTCACGCACAAGAGCGACTGGGCCGGCGGCATCGGTGTCGCGGTCGGACTGGACTCGGCTGACGCGGTTCGGGATGCCGCAGACGAGATCCTCACGACCGCAGACGAGCGCGGGATCGACGCCGACGTCCTCGTCGAGGAGGCGATGGACCTCGACCGCGGGACCGAAGTGATCGTCGGCGGTATCCGCGATCCGTCCTTTGGGCCGGTCGTACTCACGGGGCTCGGAGGCGTGTTCACGGAGATATTCGAGGACACCAGCCACCGGATCGCCCCGATCGACCGCGCCGAGGCCCGCTCGGCGATCGAGGAACTCCAGTCCCTGCCGCTACTCGAAGGGTACAGGGGAAGCGAGCCGGCGGACGTCGATGCGCTCGCGGATGCGATCGCCACCGTCGGCGACCTCGTCACCGAGCACCCGATCGCCGAACTGGACGTCAATCCCGTCTTGGCGACAACCGATGGAGTGATAGCACTCGACGCGCTCGTCGTACTGGAGGATCACTAATGTTCGAACGTATCTGGACAGTCCGGTTCTCGGACACCGATCCCTTCGGCATCGCCCACTATCCGCGTATCGTGGATGCGCTCCACGAGACGTCAGATATGTTTATGCAGGAGATCGGCTACCCATTCTGGGAGCTCTCGCAGGAGCACGACTTCGGGCTGCCGCTGGTCGAGATGAACTTCGAGTTCAGGAACCCCATCAACGCCGGCGACGACGTTCGAGTCACGCTGACGCCGGACGTCGGGAGTCGCAGCGTTCGCTTCAACTACGAGGCCTACGTCGATGACACGCTCGCGTTCGAGGGCTACGAACAGCGAGTCTGTGCGGAGGTCGGCGGCGGGAGCGCGATCGAACTGCCCGAAGACCTCCGAGACTCGCTTCTCGAATACGCCGACGACTAATACTGTCGGTCAGAGCGATGTGAAAATCATCGGCACCCCGTGGGTGCCAAAATGGTTCACGAACCTCCATCCGACAGTATAAGCCCGTCGCGACTCCCTGCTCAGCCATCTCTCGTGTATTCACAAGACCGTACGCCCGACCGAAGACAGTGTTCGATGGGGGGCGCGAAGACCTACAAACGCTACTTTCGCGCCTGCAACTCGCCGCGGATTCGCCGTGTCGATCATCGAAGGTAGCGATACGCTTTTAGGAATTACGTGGGTACGTGAAGGTATGGCGGAGTTCGAGAATCCATACGCAGCGGAGGATCCGTTCGTCGAGGCGCACTTCGATTGTCTGAACTGCGGCGGGAAACTCTGGGAGTACGGGATCCAGCGGCAGATGGTCTGTGAAGACTGCCGAGCGGTCTTCTCGACGGAGGAAGTATTCGAGCAGGCCAAAGCGAACGCGGAAGCAGAAGCGGAAGCCTGAGGGGTCGAAGAGCGGTCGAGACGGGACGATAACCAGACAGCGAAATCGGCATTTGACAGCCTCACAGCCCCCGCAGCGACGGGTCCGTCGATCGTGCAACGTGGCCACGTCCAACACACTTATTATCGCGTTTCACAATTATTTCACTATGGCAGAGCAAGAGCCAGAGGAACTCCTAGAGATGAGTTCTGACACCCGGAGTATTCTCGAGGAGCACGACCTCCAGCCGCTCTGGGAAGTCGAGGACGATATGGGGCACGTCCTCGAGGACCCGGAGGCGGACATCTGGAAGTGGGAAGACATCCAAGAGGCGATCGACGCCATCGAGCGCGACGTCCCGATCGCGGATCTGCCGCCGGGATTCCAGCGACGCGTCGCCGTCCCGATCAACACCGCCAACGCCATCTCGAACACGATCTACGTGGGCGTCCAGACGGTGTCGCCGGGCGAGACGGCACCCTCGCACCGCCACGGCGCTAACGCGCTGCGGTTCACGATCGACGGCCACGAGGATATGAAGACGGTCGTCGCGGGCGAGGAGTTCCCGATGAAGGACAACGACCTCATCACGACGCCGCAGTGGGAGTGGCACGACCACGTCAACGACGGCGACGAGACCGCCGCGTGGCTCGACGTCCTCGACCTCCCGCTCGTCCTCGACTCGCTCAACGCGAAGAACACCTTCGAGTACCACGAACTCGAACGCCAGCCCGTCACGAAGAGCCAGGGCTACTGGGAGTCTCAGTACGGCCGCGGCCGGCCGCAGGAAGACGTGAAGTCCGACGACATCCCCGGCCCGTTCGAGGGCAATATGGAGCCGACGCCGCCGTACCGCTTCAAGTGGGCGGATATGGTCCAGTCGCTCCACCAGCGCGCTGACAACGACGATCCCGACCCCAACGACGGCTACAGCCTCTCGTACGTCAACCCGGCGACGGGTCAGCCGCCGCTGTTCCCGACGATGTCGTTCCGCGCGCAGTTGATGCAGGAAGCGACCGATCCGCACTTCCACAATATGACGGAAGTGTTCTTCGTCATCGACGGTGAGGGCGCGACCCACATCGGTGACGAGGCGTTCGAGTGGAGTCAGTGGGACATCTTCATCGTCCCGCCGGACGAGATCCACCATCACGAACCGGACGGCGAAGCGACGCTGCTCGCGATGACCGATCGGCCGGTCTTCGAGGCGTTCAATCTCTACGCCGAAGCCGAACCCTCCTCGTAATTCCTGGGTAACTCCCTGATCGGACGTCCTCGCTTCGGACGTCCGGCATCGTTTCGGAACGAGCGAACGCGAACGACCGGAGAATAGTCTTTCAGAGATATCACTGGATAGACGCGTTGACGACCTGGTCTATACCATACAGTTTTATATTCCGTTATAATTATTGTCCCACACGGTATGGCTCGTGATGACACATTTCCACGACGGACGTATCTCAAAGGTGCCGGGGCTTCCGGTACGGTCGCACTAACTGGCCTCGCTGGGTGTACGCTCGGCGGCGGCGGTGACGGCGACGGTGGCGACGGTGGCGACGGCGGCGACGGCGGTGGCGATACGGGAACCGGTGGAAGCACCGACAGCGGCGAGGACACCACCCCACTGACGATCGCTGGGACCGTCCCCGAGACCGGGAGTTTCTCTTCGCTCGGACAGGACCTCAAGCGCGGGTACGAACTCGGCGTCGAGCGGATGAACGAGACACTCGACCGCGAGGTCGAACTCATTCTCCGCGACGACGAGAGCGACGCCCAGACGCTGCGCGAGCAGCTTCAGGCCATCGTCAGCAACAACGACGTGAATATGATCTGGGGGAGCTTCTCCAGCCTGCTCGTCACGGCTGGGAGCGCCTTCGCCGAGAATCAGGGCCTCCCGTTCCTCGGCATCGCCTTCGCGTACGAAGAGCCCCACCGCAACAGCAACTACGAGTGGACGTTCGCTCCGTTCCCGAAGTCCCGTGACGTCGCCCGCTCGACGCTCGGGACGATCGAACTCGTCCCCGAGGAGGACCGACCGACCAACATCGGTATCTGGGAGCCCAACTCCGGGTGGGGGAAAGAGCAGGCCGACTACTGGGAAGAGACACTCGGCGACGCGGGCTACGAAATCGTGATGCGCGAGACCTTCGAGATCGGTGCCTCGGACTTCTCGACGCTCATCTCGCAGGCCCAAAGCGCCAACGTCGAGGTGCTGCTGTCGAACCCGACGCCGGGCGGCGGCATCACCGCAGTCAACCAGATGAAGTCGAACAACTGGGCGCCGAAGATGCTCAAGTTCGTCCGCGGTGCCGACCCCTCGGCGTGGTGGTCCGCACTCGGTCAGGACGGCGCGTACGCGCTGATGTGTCCCGGCTGGGTCCCCGGCCTCACGGGCAACGGCAACCAACAGCTCCGAGAGACGTATATGTCGACCTACGAGACCGAGAGCCAGTATATGCCGGCGAACGTCGGCGGCTCGTACAACCTGACGCAGGTCGCCGAACAGGCTGTCGCCGCGGCTGGCTCCGTCGAACCGGAGGCCATTCGGGAGGCGCTCCGCAACGAGGAGTTCCAGACCGTCATCGGCACGTTCGGCTTCGAGGACAACGGACTGCCGACGGAAGGCCAACTGACGGCCCCGACCGGCCAGTGGTGGGAGGGCGCCCAGCGCCTCGCGTACCCGAACACGGACTCCGAACGCGCGCTCGACTTCAAGTACCCCATCCCGCCGTGGAGCGAGCGATGAACGCAGGGGACACCTTCGTACCCACGGCCTGACGATGGTTGCAAGCGATCTTCTGGCGCAGTCGGTCGTCAACGGGCTGCTGTTGGGCGGGATCTACGCCCTCGCAGCCCTGGGCCTCTCGCTCGTCTTCGGGATTATGGACATCGTGAATCTCGCGCACGGCCATATGCTGATGGTCGGCGCCTACGTCGCGATTCTCGTGTTCACGGCGACCGGCATCACCCCGCTCGTCGGGATGCTACTCGCGATGGCGCTGATGTTCGGCCTCGGCGTCCTCTTGCAGAAAGTGCTGCTCAAGCACGTCGTCGACGAGGGGTTAGAACAGCCGATCATCGTGCTGTTCGGCCTCGCGCTCGTCTTGCAGAACCTCGGGCGCGTCATCCTCGGCGGCGACGCCCGAACGGCCGACATCGGGATCCCCGGTAACGGGTTCGACATCGGCATCGCGTTTATGTCGTTCCCGCGGACGGTCACGTTCGTCGTGGCCGTCCTGCTCATCGTCGCCACCTGGGCGTTCCTGCAGTACACCAAGACGGGTCAGGCCATCCGCGCGACCGCCCAGAACCGCACGGCGGCGAAGTATATGGGCATCGACACCGACCAGATCTACGTCATCACGCTCGGCATCGGGACCGCACTCGCCGGCGCGGCCGGCGCGCTGCTCTCGATGCTGTTCCCGATCGACCCCTACGTCGGCTGGTCGTACCTGCTCAAAACGTTCGCCGTGGTCGTCCTCGGTGGGGTTGGCAGCGTCGTCGGGACGCTCGTCGGTGGCCTCGTGCTCGGCGTCTCGGAGAATCTCGGCGCGCTCTATCTCGGTGGCGGCTACCGCAACGTCGTGAGCCTGCTCATCTTCTTGGGCGTGCTGCTCGTCAAACCAGAAGGGCTGTTCGGTAGCTCCGGAGGTGGTGAGTAATGAGCATCTTCCAGCGCGCTCCCGGCGAATCGCTCGCCGAGGACCGTCGCGTCCAGGCGCTCGGCGTCGTCGCCGTGCTAGCGCTCGCAGTCGTCCCGTTCACCACGACCGACTCTCTGACGGGGCTCATCCTGACGGGTCTCGTCTTCGTGATGCTCGGCGTCTCCTGGAATCTGCTCGCCGGATACGCCGGCCAGATTTCGCTGGGGCACGCGGCGTTCTTCGGGATGGGCGCATTCGTTTCGGCGTGGCTGACGACACCCGCCGCAGCGGGCTTCCCCGAATCGATCCAGTTGCCGATCCTCGCGGCGGTCGTCGTCGGGGGAGTCACCGCGGCGCTCATCTCGCTCGTCATCGGGCCGATCATCTTCCGGTTGAGCGGCCACTACTTCGCCATCGGGACGCTCGCGCTGGCGGCCGTCATCGAACTGGTGATGCTGGACCGACGGGACCTGACCGGCGGCGCGACCGGCTACTACGTCAGCGGCGACCTCTCGATCGGCGAGGCCGTCTCCCACGGCGACACGATGTTCTTCCTGACGCTCATCGCTACGATCATCACGGTCGCGGCCACGTACGTCATCGTCCGCGGTCCGGCCGGACTGGGGATGAAAGCGATCCACGACGACGAGGACGCCGCGAGCAGTCTCGGCGTCAACCCGCTGAAGTACAAGATGTACGCGTTCGTCGTCTCCTCGTTCTTCGCGGGGATCGCCGGCGCGCTGTATGGCCACTACACGCTCTACATCAACGCCCAGTCGACGCTCGCCGTCACGTGGACGATCGACTCGCTCGTCATCGTCATTCTTGGCGGGATGGGAACCTTCGCCGGGCCGTTCTTCGGCGCGGCGCTGTTTTTACTCCTCGACAACGGTCTCTCGGCGATCGTTGGTGGGTTCTCCTCTGCGGTCGAGGGGATTCTCATCATCCTCTTCATCATCTTCCTCCCCACGGGGCTCTACGGCCTCATCAAGGAGTATCTCGTCGAGGAAACCACCGACACGGACGCCGCGACCGAGTAGGTCGGCGTGTCACTCCCGACGTCGTTACGAGCCTCTCGTCTTCTCCGTTTGCTCTGCGCTCTCGGTGCGCTATCGCAGCCGCTCTGTGAGATTCGGGGTGGTCTCTCAGGACGATCCGCGAGAAAGCGACTGTGAGTGACGGCCAAACTGATCGCAGAAAAGACTGCTCCGCTCAGGCGCCGAGGTAGGATTCTTCGACGCGTTCGTCGCGTGCGAGTTCTTCGGCCGTTCCTGACAGCGCGATTTCGCCGGTCTTGATGACGTAGCCGCGGTCGGCGACGCGGAGTGCGTTGTAGATGTCCTGCTCGACGAGGAGAACGGTCGTCCCCTCGTCGTTGATGCGCTGGATGGCCTCGAAGACGTCGTCGACGAGGACGGGCGCGAGTCCGAGACTGGCCTCGTCGAGCAGCAGGAGATCGGGTTCGCTCATCAGACCGCGACCGATCGCGAGCATCTGCTGCTCGCCGCCCGAGAGCGTCCCGGCCTGCTGGTTCGAGCGCTCTTCGAGCCGTGGGAAGATGTCGTAGATGTCTTCGAGGCGCTCTTTCAGCCGACTGCGATCGAGATACGCGCCCAGTTCGAGGTTCTCGCGAACGGTACTCTCGGTGAACACCTCGCGGCCCTCGGGGACGTGGGCGACACCCCTGGCGACGACCTCCTCGTGAGGGAGGTCGCCGATCGATTCGCCCTTGTAGCGGATCTCGCCGTCCATCGGGGCGAGGTCGCCACAGATGGTCTTCAGCGTCGTCGTCTTTCCAGCCCCGTTCGCACCGAGCAAGGCCACAGTCTCGCCCTCCTCGACCGTGAGGCTCACGTCCCACAGCACCTGTACGTTGCCGTACGCGACGTCTATCGAATCTACTTCGAGCAGTGACATCGAATACCACGTCATTCGTCGTGACCTTTCTTAAGCCTACCTTTCGGAGATGCAGATCTATGATAGACTGCGCGTCGAGGTAGCGCTGCCGCTCTGTCGGCCGTGCCTGGAAAAAACGAAGAACGGTTCGAACGTCGCCGCGGCGAGCGGCGCGAGGGAGTTACTCCTGTCCGCCCTTCTGGACGTCGGCTTCGGCGTAGCTGACGTCGCGACCGGTGACGTCGACGGTCATCGAGCCGACGTCTTCGATTTCGGCGTCGATGGTGTCGCCGTCGTGGAGTTCGCTCACGCCTTCGGGTGTGCCCGTCGTGATGACGTCGCCGACTTCAAGCGTCGCGCCGAGGGAGGCGTACTGAACGACGTCCGCGCACGTGTAGACCATATCGCCGGTGTTCTCGTACTGGCGGCGCTCGCCGTTGAGCTGGAGCTCCATCTGGAGGTCCTGGGGGTCGTCGATCTCGTCGGCCGTGACGACGCACGGACCGATGACGGTGAACGTGTCGTAGGACTTGCGGTTCGAGCGGTCCTGGTCGCCGCGCAGCGAGATGTCGAGCAGGATCGTGTATCCGAAGATGTGGTCCCACGCTTCCTCGGCGGAGACGTCTTTCGCCTCCTCACCCATTACGAACGCGAGTTCGATCTCGTGGTCCGTCCGACGGTCGTTGAACGGCAGTTCGATGCCGTGGTCGGGGCCGACGACGCTGGAGGGCGCTTTCAGGAAGTAGCCCTTGTCCTTGATCGAGAACCACTCTTCGGTGGTGATGTCCTTGTCGGAGATGGCCTCCTCGATGTGGTTCTCGTAGTTCAGCGGCGCGGCGATGACCTTGCCCGGGCGGCCGACGGGCGAGCCGATCTCGACGTCTTCGACGTCGTAGTCGGGGTCTTCGTCTTCGTACTCGGAGGCGTCGTAGTCGCCCTCCATATACTCGACGAGCGGCTCGTCGCCCTCGAGACCGAGCCGGTCCGAGAGGTCGATGACGCCCTCTCCATCGTCTGTAAGCAGTCCGAGTTTATCGTCGTCGTAGCGGACGAAGCGCATACGCAATTCATCGTCGGAATCAGTGATAAAAGATGCCTTTCGCCTCTCCGAGCGGCGGTGGCTAGAGAGCGGCGTCGGTGCCGACGCGCCCGCACTTACGGGAATAGCGGGCCGAACGCCGGCGTTCTCACAGGTAGCTGTCGGTCCGCGCCAACTCGATGTCCGCGGCGACGTCCTCGCGGAAGTGCTCGACGAGTGAATCGAGCGTCCACCCTTCGGGATTGACACCGACGGCCTCCATCGCCGGGTCCGAGAAGACGCCGACGCGGTCGCCCCCGGCGTACAGCGTACACCCCGTGAGGTCTTCGGCGTGCTCGCTGGCCAGGAACGCGACGAGCGGTGCGACCTTCTCGGGCGGCATCTCCGCCTCGGTGTAGGGGCGGTGCTCTTCGGGCACCGTCTCGGTCATCCGCGTGTAGCCGTTCGGAATCAGGGCGTTGACCCGGACGTCCGAGCGGACCAGTTCAGTCGAAACTGAGCGAACCATCCCGAGGATCCCTGCTTTCGCCGCAGCGTAGTTGGCCTGCCCGAGGCTGCCGCGGGCCGCCCCGGCGCTGACCGCGAGATACGAGCGCTGTCGGTCGAAGCCGTCGTCGCCGGCGGCCTTGTTCGCCTCGCGCCAGTGGGCGGCGGCGGCGCGGAGCGGTGCAAACTGGCCGGTGAGGTTGTTCTCGATGACGGCCGTCCAGTCCTCCGGCGAGAGCTTGTAGCTGAGCCCGTCCCGGAGAATGCCCGCGAAGTTACAGACGAAGTCGACGCGGCCGTACTCCGCGACGGTGTCCGCGATGAGCGTCTCCGCGTACGCGAAGTCGCTCACGTCGCCGTGGTGGGCCATCGCGGTTCCGCCGCGCTCGCGGATCTCGGCGGCGACGCCCTCGGGGACGGACGGGTCGCTGCCTGTCCCGTCGACCTCAGTGCCGAGGTCGTTGACCACGACGCGCGCGCCGTGGTCTGCGAGTTCGTATGCCGCCTGCTCGCCGAGGCCGTTGCCGCCGCCGGCAACGATGCACACCGCGTCTTCGATCATCTTAGAACGGGAACTCGCGCGGCTCGTGCTGCAGCGAGATCCACTTCTTCTCGGTGACCTCGTCGAGGAAGTCCTCGCTGTTGTAGCCGCCGATGCCCGACGCGCCCGTCCCGCTGAACGGGACGTGCGCCTCGTCGTTGACGGGCTGGTCGTTGACGTGGACCATTCCCGTCTCGAGCTGGTTCGCGATGCGCTTGCCCGCGCCGACGTCGCCGGCGTGGACCGAGCCGGAGAGGCCGTACTCGGTGTCGTTTGCGAGTTCGATCGCCTCGTCGACGTCCGAGAACGGAATCACGGGGGCGATGGGGCCGAAGTGCTCGTTGCAGGCGGCCGCCATATCGTTCGTCGCGTCCGAGAGCACCGTCGGCTCGACGACCAGCGAGTCCTCGACGCCGTCGATTTCGACGACGTCGCCGCCGGTTTCGAGCGTCGCGCCCGCTTCGACCGTCCGCTCGACGTAGTCGAGCATCTCGTCGCGCTGGGACTCGTCGATGATGGGGCCGACGACGACGTGCTCGTGAGCGCTCCCGGCCGGGAGCTGGGAGGCGCGCTCGGTTAGCTTCTCGACGTACTCGTCGTAGACGTCCTCGTGGACGAGGTGGCGGTTGATGGAGATGCAGACCTGCCCCTGGTGGATGAACGACCCGAAGACGCCGGCGTCGACCGCGGCGTCGACGTCGGCCTCGTCGGTGACGATGTGGGCGTTGTTGCCGCCGAGTTCCATCGCCGGGACGGCGAGGTTCTCCGCCGCGGTGGCGGCGACCCGGCGACCGACCTCGGTCGAACCGGTGAACGCGACGACGTCGCTCTCCTCGTGGCCGGCGACGCGGTCGCCGATTTCGGAGCCCTTGCCGGTGACGACGTTGACGACGCCCTCGGGGAAGCCGGCCTCCTCGAACAGGCGCGCGAACAGCAGTCCGCCGATGACCGGGGTGTTCGTCGCCGGCTTGAGGACGACCGTGTTACCGGCCGCGACGGCGGGGACGACCGCGCGCGCGGAGAGGTTCAGCGGGAAGTTCCACGGCGAGATGACCGTGACGACGCCCTTCGCCTCGCGCTCGACGATGTTCTCCTTGCCGGGGATGTTCGAGGCGGCGTGCTCGCCTTTCATCCGGCGCGGAAGCGTCGCGGCCTCACCGATCTGGTCCTGCGTGAGCTCGAACCCGGTGTCCGATACACCTTGCATCGCACCCGCTTCGGTGGTGTAGAGCTCGACGATCTCCTCTTTGTGCTCTGCCATCACCTGCTGAAGGCTGTGGATGAGCTGTTCGCGCTCGGCCGGCGGCGTCTGGGCCCATTCGGACTGGGCCTCCGCCGCGGCTTCGTAGGCGGCGTCGACGTCCGCCTCGGTGGCGCGGGGGACCTCCGTGACGACCTCGCGCGTCGAGGGGTCCTCGACTTCGAGCGTCTCGCCGCTCTCAGCGTCGACCCACTCGCCGCCGATATAGAGTTGACTCCAGTCGTCGTCGATACTGTATCCTGACTGGCCTTCGAGTGCCATACTCCTAGAGTCTCGGGATTCACTAATGAAAGTTTGGTCAGATAGCCGTTTTTACCGGCTGTCGTCGGGCTACACTGTCGAATTCTCGTACCGACTGGTGAGACGACGTGTCGAATCTGTCACGCCATTTGGGACACACATCTGTATGGGAAAATAATAAGAGACACTGGAGGGTTCTTACGCCAGAGCCCTCGATTCGCGGTCGCTGTCCGGCGACTCCGCAGCGACGCCCGCGATCGGGATGCGATAGGTCCCAGCGATGAACGACGAACACGACTCCGCGTTCGATTCGGTGACTAGTTGGATCATTGCGGCGCTCGGACTACTCGTACTCGTGCTCGTCTGGGGCGTGATCTTCACGTTTACTGTCTACTCACAGGCACTCGGCAACGCGTTCGGACTGTCGAGTCTCCGGCTCTCGTCCATCTTTTCGATCACGACGGCGGCGTTCTACATCGCGGGCGGGACGATCGGGATCCTGATCGCGCGCGTGCCGCTTCGCCCGGTCGTCGCCACGGCCGGCGCGGTCTTCGGCGTCGCGATCGGACTCTTGCAGATCTCGTCGTCGTATCTCGGACTCGCGGTCGTATTCGGGCTATTGGGGACGGCGGGAGGCACGATGTTCGTGATCGTCATCTCGCTCGTGCCGCAGTGGTTCGAGCAGTACGAGGGCCGCGCAATGGGGATCACGATGGCAGGCAACGGCCTCGGGATTTTCGTGTTGCCGCCGGTCTGGGTGTGGTTGCTCGAACGGACGGGCATCCGGGAGGCGTTCGTCGTCGTCGGGGGCGCGACGGTACTCGTAATTCTCGTCGCCGCCGTCGTCTACCGCCGGCCGCCGGAACTCCGCGCGCAGGGTACCGCACCGGTCGACGTCGCGTGGCTCCGGTCGAACCTGACCGACGGCCGATTCGTGTCCAGCCTCGTCGGCTTCGCGCTCCTGTGGAGTTGGTACTTCCTCCTCTCGGCGGACCTCGTGGGCATTCTCACCACGGGCGGGATCTCCCGAGCGGTCGCCGCCACCGCGTTCGGCATCGTGGGCGGCGTCAGCGTCGTCGCCCGCGTCGCCAGCGGTGAGTTCGCCGATCGCATCGGGATGCGGGTGACGCTGGCCGTCGGAACGCTCCTCGCGGCGGCCGGGATGGTCGTCCTCCCGTGGACGGGCACGAAACCGCTGATGTACGTGCTGCTCGTGACGTTCGGGATCGGACTCGGAGCGATCGCGCCGCTGTTCTCGCCGATCATCATCGAGCGGTTCGGCCCGGCGAACGCGACCGCCATCGTCGGGGTGTTCACGGTCGCCGAAGCGGCGACCGCCTTCCTCGTCCCGATCGGGCTGAACCTCCTCTTGGGAGTGACGAACGGGTACGTCGTCCCGTTGCTTACCGTCGGCGGGCTGACGCTCCTCGGTGCGGGGCTGTTCTACCGGGGGACGGCTCCGAAAACGAGTCCGCAACTGTAACTGCAATCGCACCGGACGAGAACGCCCGCGACCGCGGCCGCGACGAATCGTGTTCCGGCTACCGCCTCTGACCGGCTACCGACCGGCCAGTCCGGCCGCGAGCGCCTCGATCGGCGTCGGCGGCTCGTCGTGGCTTCCGTCGTGACCGGGGAACAAGGCCGGGTCGGCACTCGCCCCGAGATCGTTGAGTTGCGTCCGGCAGGACGCGCCGGGCGCGACGACCGATTCCGCCTCGCTGTCGTCGACTTGGCCCTTGAGCGTCTCGCCGATCGCCTCGCTCATCGCGCGGTGTTCGGACTCGTAGCCGAACGTCCCGGCCATCCCACAGCAGCCCGAGTCCAGCGGATCCACGCGGTAGCCCGCCCGCCGGAGCACGCCGACCGCGTGGTGGTCCTTCTTCGTCGCCTTCTGGTGACAGTGGCCGTGGTACGCGATCGAGCGGTCGGGGGCGTCGAAGTCGATCTGCTCGTCGAGTCGATACGTGTCGAGGTACTCACAGACGCCGTAACTGTTCGCCTGTACCGTCTCGACGTCGCTGCCCGAGAGCAGGTCGCCGTAGTCTGACTGCAGCATCACCGCGTCGGAGGGTTCGGGGACGACGACGTCCCACCCGTTCTCGATCCGCGGGACGAGCGCGTCGACCGTCTCCGCCGCCGTCTCGCGGGCGACGTCGAGGAAGCCCTTCGAGAACGCCGGCCGCCCCACGTCGGTGACGTCTGCGACTTCGACGTGGACGCCCGCGGCTTCGAGCACTTCCACGGACGCCTTCCCGACGTCGGGGTGACTGTAGTTCGTGTACGTGTCCGGGATCAGGAGGACGTGGCGGTCGGCCTCGTCGGCGGTGACCCGGGATCCACCGCGCTTTTTGAACCACTTCTGGACCGTCTCGCGCTCGAACGTGGGGAGCGTGCGGTCGCTCGCGATGCCGATGGTCTGTTCCATCACGGCGCGCGCGCCGGGCACCTTCGACGCCCAGTTCGAGACGGGTGCGAACGTGCTCCCGAGTTTCGCTAAGACGTCGAAGTTGGCGAACATCTTCGAGCGCAGCGAGGAGCCGTGTTCCTCGTGGTAGGCGTGAGTCACCTCGGCTTTGAGCTTCGCGAGGTCGACCTCGCTCGGACAGTCGTTCGCACAGCCCTTACAGCCGATACAGAGGTCCATCACCTCGGTGACGAACTCCTCGTCGGTCGGGTCGTCCGGGAGGTCGCCGCTCATCGCCTGCCGGAGCATATTCGCTCGGCCGCGCGTGGCGGTAATCTCCTCGTCGGCCGCGCGGTAGGTCGGACACATCACGCCGCCCTCGGTCTGCTGGGTGCGGCAGCCACCGCAGCCGTGACAGAGTTCGACCATCCCCTGCATTCCGTTCTCGTTGTCCCACTCCAGCGCCGAGTCGAAGCCGGCGTCGAACTCGTACTCGGGATCGAACCGGAGGTTCTCGGTGAGCGAGACGTCGCCGCAGACCTGGCCGGGGTTGAGCAGCCAGTCGGGGTCGAACGCGGTCTTGAGATCCTGGAACGCGTCCCAGAGCTGATCGCCGTAGAGCTTCCGGTTCCACTGGGTTCGCGCGCGGCCGTCGCCGTGCTCGCCGGAGACCGAGCCACCGAGTTCGACGACGAGGTCGGTCACGGCCTCGCCGATGGCCTGCATCGCGTCCAGATCCGCCTGCGACTTCGTGTTGACGAGCGGGCGGACGTGCAGGACGCCGGGGCCGGCGTGGGCGTAGAACGACGCGAAGGTGTCGTGCTCTTCGAGGACCGACTGGAACTCGGTGACGAACCTCGGGAGGTGCTCCGGCGGAACGGCGCAGTCTTCGAGGAAGCTGATGTGTTTCGCGTCGCTGGTGCGTCCCAGCAGGATCGGGAGGCCGGACTTCCGGAGCTTCCAGAGTTCCTTCCGGTCTGCCTTCTCGTGGGCCTCTAGCGCGTCGAACGCGAATCGTTCGGCGTCGGTATCCGTCGCGTCGTCGCTGTCGCCGCGACCGGGTACGCGGTCTTCGAGGAGCTTCCGAACCTTCTCGCGGCCGTCCTCGTCGTCTTCGGCGTAGAACTCCACGAGGAGTGCGGCCTCCGTCCGGTCGGGGAGTTTCCCGGCGACGTCGGCGAACTCCGTCGTGTTCGAGGCCAGCCCGATGAGTACGTCGTCGATGAGCTCGACCGCCGCGGGATCGTGCTCCAGCACGTGCACGACATCGCTGACGGTGTCGACGACGCTGTCGTACGTCAAGAGCGCGACCGACTTCGTCTCCGGAAGCGGTTCCAGCGAGACGGTCGCCTCGGTGACGACCGCGAGCGTCCCTTCGGAGCCGGCGAGCAGGCGCGCGAGGTTGACGACGCCCTCCTCGCCGTATTCGCCCTCGGCTTCGGCGAGCAGGCGGTCGAGGTTGTAGCCCGAGACGTTCCGCTTCATCTCGGGGTAGCGCTTGTGGATCTCCTCGGCCTGTTCGTCGAGGACCTCGATCACCCCGGCGGCGATCTTCGCCTCGGCGTCGCCGTCGGGGTCGGCCCGCTCGCGTAATTCGTCGACGCTGACCTCACCGAAGGTCGTGACAGTGCCGTCCGAGAGGACGACCTCGACTTCCTCGACGTAGTGATCGGTCTTCTCGTAGACGAGCGAGTGCGCGCCGGTGGAGTTGTTGCCGATCGCGCCGCCGATGGCGCTCCGGTTACCGGCCGCCGGGTCGGGGCCGAACGTCAGGCCGTACTCGGCCGCCTGATCGTTGAGCGTCGCGAGGATGGCCCCAGACTGAACGTGCGCCTCTCGCGCGTCGGGGTCGACGTCGTACACGGCGTCCATATGGCGCGAGAAGTCGAGGACGACGGCCTCGTTGACCGTCTGGCCGGCGAGGCTCGTCCCGCCGCCGCGGGGGAGCACCGGAATCTCCTCTTTGGCGCAGTAGGAGACGACGCTCGCGACGTCGTCGGTCGAAGTCGGGAAGACGACGCCGATAGGCGTCACCTCGAACGCGCTGGCGTCGGTGGCGTACATCTGCCGAGTGTAGGTGTCGAAGCGGACTTCACCGTCGACGCGTTTCGAGAGCGCGTCGACCAGATCCGGCCGTTCGACCTCCTCGGAGACGTACTGGTAGTTCGAACGGGCGTCTCTCGCCGGGTCGGCGGTGGCTACACCGCCGTCGGGAACGGCATCGCTGTCGCGGTCAGACATATGCGTACTACTGAGGGTAACTATCACTTATACCCGCCGTTGTCGGCACACCGTGAACGCTTCTCGTGACGCTCTCTATCACGGACAACCGCCATAGATACTGTTTTCACACGGTAGCGACATTCGGTATGGTACCGTGACACAGTCATCCGAGCCTTCCACCGAGCGGTTGCAAGAACTGGTCGATCAGTTACTCGATCGCGACGCCGACGCGCACGCTGCCGCCATCGACGCGCTCGCCGAGGAGGGCGACGAGCGAGTCGTCCCCCACCTCCTCGAAGTTCTCGTCATCGACGGCATCGCGAACAACTGGGAGCGGTTCGGCTTTCCCGCGGTGCTCCGCGATCGGGACCCACCGCGCTACCTCGAACTCCCCGAAGTTCGGTGGCCGGGCGTTCGCGACGCCCTCGCGACGCTCGCCGAACCGAATTTCGACTCCGAGCACGCGTGGGTCGAGTGGGAGTCGTGGTACTCCCAGCAGGAGATCGACCCGCTGGCGGGGTTCGACGAGTGGAAACTCCGGCTCTATCGATCGTATCTCCCGCCGGTCGGTGGCCTCCTCGATTGTGAGCCGCGTGAGTTCGATCTACAGGGAATCCGCTGGGGTAACTGCGATCGCTCGTTCCTCGCCGCGCTGAACGCCCCATCGTTCGTCCCCGGCGATGCGGTGGAGACCGACGCGAGCGGCGACAGCACGGACCAGCAGGACGACACTCCCGAACGCTATCTCGACGACGACCACGTCGTGTTCGGTTTCGAGATCGAGGGTACGCCGTACGCCGTGCCGCGCTGGGTCCTGTTCCCGCACGAACTGCTGAACGCCGAACTCGACGGCGTGCCGGTGAGTCTCACGTACTGCACGCTCTGTAACGCGCCGATCCTCTACGACCGACGGGTCGAGGTCGACGGCGAGAAGAGAGTCCGAACGTTCGGCAGCACTGGGATGCTGGCATCCGGTAACAAGGTGATGTACGACGAGGAGACCGAGACGCTGTGGGACCAGCACGCCGGCACGCCGATCGGCGGAGAGATGCTCGCCGAGGACCCCGATCGCTTCCTGAATCAGTTCGCCGTCACACAGACCGAGTGGGGCGATTGGAAAGAGCAGTACCCCGACACGCTCGCGCTCGACATCGAGACGGGCTACGGCTACGACTACTCGCACTACGACGGCAACATCGACTTCTTCGAGCACTACTGGAACCGCGAGGAGATCGTCCAACCCGGCGTGCGCCGCGAGGACGGGCCGCTTCCGGAGAAGGCGTCGGTCTACGGGATCACCGACGACGACCCCGACGAGGTGTGGGTCGTCCCGATCGACGACCTGCGTGAGCGTGACGGGGGCGTCCTGGAAGCCGAGGTCGCCGGTCGCGACGTCGTCGCCCTCCTGGATGCTACAGACGACGTCGCTGTCTACGAAGCGCCGTTGACGTCGGTCGAACGCGTCGAAGATGGAGATGGCGTCGCCCTCGTCGGTGTGGACGGGACCCGCTGGGAACTGACGCGCAACGAGCTCCGATCCGACGACGGCGAGACGCGCGCCCGTATCCCCGGCCGCCACGGGCTCTGGTTCGCGTTCCGGACGCACTACGAGACAGCGCACGTGCTCACGTAACGGCTCTACCTCGCCCCCCGATTCGTACCGACTTGTAATCGGAGGAACGCTTATTATGTTTGAGTATTGGAATGTCAGAAGGCGTATGTTCAAAGATAGCGTGTGGTATCCGAATACGCCGCGGAATGCGGCAATCGTCGTAATGCTCGTTGGAATGGTGATTCTGCACCACTCGTCAGTGCTCGGACTGATGGACGCTGGACTGCTGTTCGGCTGGCTGCCCGTTCAGTTGGCCTTCGATCTGGCGTACACCGTCCTCGCGGTGATCCTCCTGTACTGGGTGTACACGGTTGCCCCGAAGGGAGAGGAGCGCGACGACGTGAGCACGCCGAACGACAACCCGATGGATCCCAATCAGTAGGTGACGACGATGGTTGCACTCACCTCCGACATCACGTTGATCCTCGCCATCATCGTCGGATACCTGACTCTCGTCCTCGGGGTCGGGCAGTACGCGTCCAGTCGAACGGGCGGGTCCCGCGAGGAGTACCTGATGGCGAGTCGCTCGTTCGGCACGATTGTCCTCCTGGCCGCACTGTTCGCGACGAATATGTCCGCCGTCGTGATGATCGGCGCGCCAGGGCTGGCTTACAACATCGGCCCCAACGCCTACGGCTACTTCATCGGCCTCCTTGTGTTCACCTTCCCGCTGTTGATGATGACGATCGGTCACCGCATCTGGCTCATCGGGAAGCGTTTCGGCCACATCACGCCAGCACAGGTGTTGAATCACCGCTTCGAGTCGAAGTATCTCGGCCTGTTCGCGATGTTGCTTTTCACGTTCTGGACGGTGCCGTACCTGCTCGTCGGCATCCAGGGCGGCGGCATCGCGTTCCAGTCACTCACCGACGGATTCGTCCCGTACTGGGCTGGCGGCCTGATCATCACGCTCGTCGTCTTGGCGTACGTCTCAACCGGCGGGATGCGCGGAACAGGGTGGACGAACGCCTTCCAGGGTGCGATCTTCGTCGTCGCGCTCGTCGGATTCGCGCTCGTCATCCCGCAGCAACTCGGCGGCTTCCGAGCGGCGACCAGCGCCGCGCTCGAAGTCAATCCAGCGCTCTTGAACCGCGCGGATCTCCCGCCGCTGCAGTGGAAGAGTTACGTGTCGGTCGCGGTCTTGGTCTCGATTGAGACGTTCATCCTCCCGCACCTGTTCATCCGGTATATGACCGGCCGCTCCAGTCGCAAACTCCAGCGGACTGCCGTCGTCTACCCAATCGCGTTGATGCTGACGTGGGGCCCGGCGGTGATGCTCGGATTCTGGGGCGTCGGGCAGTTCCCGAACATCGACAACCCCGACTTCATCCTCCCGGCGCTGATTCAGGCGAACTTCCCGACGTGGCTGGTCGGCCTCGCGCTGGCGGGGATCCTCGCGGCACTGATGTCTACGCTCGACGGCCAGGTGCTCACGCTGGCGACGATGCTCACCGAGGACATCCTCCGGCCGTTCGTCGACATTACCGACCGCGCTGAGGTCTTCGCCACGCGGATCTTTATCGTCCTCATCCTCGCGATCGCCTACGTCGCGGCGCTTCTCACGCGGGAATCGATCATCGATACGACGATCTTCGCGTTCAGCGGCTACGCGCTGATGTTCTTCCCGATTGTCTCGTCGTTCTACTCCGGACGCGTGACGAAAGAAGCCTCGGCCCTCGGGCTCGCGGTCGGCTTCGCCGGGATCTGGGGGTTCCAGTTGGGTCTGCTGCCGGGAAGTCTCACCTTCGGTTTCCTTCCGGTCATCCCCCTCCTGGTCCTTCAGATCGCGTTGATGCTCGTGGTGACGCTTGCGACGTCGCCGCCCAGCGAAGATCGGATCGACGCGTACCGGAATCTGTTCGAAGATTCCTGGTAACCTACTACTAATCCTCTATACTACATTTTATTATACTAAAAACTGGAAAGCGCTACAGAGGCTCCAAGAGTTGAGTTTACAGCGCTCTAATACACTAAGAAAGAGATAAAGAATAACGACGTGTTGTCTAGAGTATCTATATCCAGAGCGAGTTACTCGTGATCCGAAAAAGCGGATTCGAGATCGTCGATTAGTTCCTCGTTGCCAACGTAGACCGGTGTCCGGGCGTGGAGGTCGTCCTTCTCGACGTCGAGCAGCGACTGGTGACCGTCGGAGGTCGCACCGCCGGCGGTTTCGACGATGTAGCCGACCGGATAGCCCTCGAACTGGACCCGTAGTTTGCCCTCTGGGGCGTTCGTCAGCGTCGGGTAGCCGAAGATCCCGCCGTAGGTGAGCACCTGATTCACGTCGCCGATCATCGCACCGCCGTAGCGGAGTTTCATTGACGGGTCTGACTCGATGTCGTCGACGAACGACTGGAACGCCTCGACCCAGTGGGGGACGCGCCCGCCGAATCCGTAGACCGTCGGATCTTCCGGGAGCGTCACGTCCTCGCGAGCGACCTCGTACTCGCCGTCCTGGTGGATGACGTACTCGGTGACGCTGTCCTCACGGGCGACGATCATCGTCGTTGTCGCACCGTAGAGCACGTACGCGGCGGCGACGATGTCGTCGCCGCTCGCCGGCAGGGGACCGTCGTAGATCGCGACGATCGTCCCCATCGCGGCGTTGGGTTCGAGGTTCGACGAGCCGTCGAGCGGGTCGACGCAGACGGAGAGGCCGCTGCCGACGTCGATGCCCTCGGCGCGCTCCTCGCTGGCGTACACGCCGACGTTAGAGATCGAGCCGATCCGATCGAGGAAGAGTTCGTCGGCGTACACGTCGGCCGCTTTTTGGGACTCTCCGGAGGGATTCTCGCCCTCGATGGCGACGCGGCGGCCGGGGAGGCCGCTGCGGACGTCCGGTGCAGAGCGCGCGACGACGTCGAGGACGGCGTCGATGGTGGCGCTGGTCGATTCGGGTTCGGTCGGCGCAGGATTGTCTCTCGTAGCCATCGGATCACTCATTCCGGGGACAGCGGAATCGGTAGTTCAGTGTGCGGTTACAAAAGCCATAAAATCTTTGTTACTGCAGACGAACCCGATTCGACCGCAGAACCACGATAAAGTCTCTCAAAATGGCTTTGACGGCCATCTCGAAACTCGGACTATATTTACTCGGCGAGTAAATAACTCGTCAGGTGGCGGTTTCCTCAGGGTGCTCGTCAGGACTCGTGTTCGCGCGCGAGTCGGTACCAGGATTCGACCCGTTCGCGGTCGACGTCGAGCGCGTCGGCGACGCTTTCGAGGTCGGCAGTCGTGAGCCGGCGGACCGAGCCGATGCCTGCCCGATGAAGGGTCGCCGCTGCCTCCTCGTCGAGACCGTCGACCGCGGTTAGCGGCGTCGGCGCGCTCTGTCGCCGCCAGGCAGACTCCGCATCTCGCGCTGCCGACGACCCGTCTCCGCCCGTATCGGCCGTGTTTTCCGAGCCTCCGTCGTCCGAATCCAGCAGGTCGTCGCTTCCGCCGGCCCGCCACGCCGCCTCACCGTCCGTGGCGGAGGAACCGTCGGCGGCGCTGCGGTCGGTTGCCCGATCTACGGTGTCGTTTCCGCTCGCCGTCTGTTCACGCCAGGCCGCTTCGCCCGCTGTTCCGTCGCCAGACCCGTCGGTCTCGGCTTCGTCGTCCGACCACCCAGAGGAGGCGGCGATCCAGGCGCGTTCGTCGTCGTCGAGGCCGCGCACCTGCGAGGAGCGCCGACCGAGGTCGGTACCGCCGCCATCGAGCGACCACGAGAGGGAGTGCTCACGGCGAATCTTGGCGGCGACGCCCGGGTTGACGCCCGCCGCCGTTAGATCGCGGTAGGCGATGCGCTTCTCGAGAAAGTCCGTGAGCGAAATCTCCGAATCCCGGAGCAGAGCCGCGGTCTTCGGCCCGACGAAGTGAAGATCCTGGAAGCAGTCGGGATCGGCGGCTGTCTCGCGTCTCTCACCGCCGCCTTCGTCTTCGGCGGTCGATTCACCGGCCGAATCGGCGTCGTCGTCTGTCCCGTCCGCATCGTCGTCGCTCGGAATGGTGTTCCACGGGAGCGGAATGTCGAGGCCGCCGTCGTCTTCTCCCTCGTCTCCACCCTCGCCCGCTGCACTGTTCTCGCCTGCCTCACGATCGAGCCCGTCGGGACCGATCGTCCCGCTGAACACACCAGGAGCCTCGTCGGTCGCGTCCGGTTCGGCGGCGTCGCTGCCGATCGGTTCTCGCTCCCCCCCTTCAGACTCCCCATCCTCGTTCACACTTGCCTCCGTCGAGTAGTATCTCCGCAGTCGGCAACTTGAGTATTTCCGTCAGCACACCAACACGCTCGATATGCTGGGGCTCCCGTGATCTCGCCTTCTTCCCCGCAGTGATGCGGTCGAATGGGCCACTCGCCGACGGGTTTTATTTTGGGAGCCTCCGTGGCGCTCGACAATGGCGATGATACGGGTCGAAGGGCTGCGGAAGACGTACGGTGACTTTCCCGCCGTCGTCGGCAGCGACTTCGAGGTCGAGACGGGAGAAATATTCGGCGTCGTCGGCCCGAACGGCGCGGGCAAGACGACGACGCTGAAGATGCTCGCCGGGCTCGTCGAGCCCACGAGTGGGACTGCCGAGGTCGCCGGTCGCGACGCCGGCGACCCGGAGATGCGTCGGAACCTCGGCTTCCTCCCGGAGGAATCACCGCTGTACGAGGATATGACGCCGCGGTCGTATCTGCAGTTCTTCGCCGACCTCTACGACGTCCCGCGCGAGGCGGCGACGGAGCGAACCGAATCGACGCTCGACCGCCTCGAACTCGAACACCGCGAGCGGCGCTTAGGCGATATGTCGAAGGGGATGAAGCGGAAGGTCGCGATCGCCCGTTCGCTGGTCAACGATCCCGACCTCCTCATCTACGACGAGCCCGCCTCGGGGCTGGACCCGCTGACGACGAACTACGTGCTGGAGTTCACTCGCGAACTCGCCGATCAGGGCAAGACCGTCCTCTTCAGCGCGCACAACCTCTATCACGTCGAGAGCGTCTGCGACCGGGTGGTGATTATGAATCGGGGAGAGATCATCGCCCGCGGGACCGTCCCCGAAATCCGCGCGGCCCACGGGAGCACCGACTACCACGTGTTCACCACTGTCTCAGTCGACGGCGCGACGCCCGACCGACGGTCGGAATCGGGGACGGAGCGCTACCGCACCGTCGTCCCCGATATGGACGCCGTCGAGACGGTCCGGGAGCGGGCCACCGCGGCCGGAGGCGAGGTCGTCGACATCCGCACGCGAGAGCAGAGCCTCGAAGACATCTTCCTCGACCTCGCCCGCGAGACGCCGCCCGCCGCGGCCGAGGGGCAGGGCCGAGAGCCGAAAGCGAGCGGCACGCGAGCGCGGGGAGAGAGCGACGGGCGAGCACCTTCCGACGTCGACGCCGACGCCATCCAGACCGACCCCGAGGGGGGTCGCCGGCAGTGACGCGCTCGCTGCGCGAACGCGTCGCGGCGGTCGTCCGGATCGCCCGCTGGGAGGTCGAACGCTCGGCGGGGATCGTCGACCGTCGAACGGCGGTGCTCGGCGTGCTCGCGCTCGTACTCGCGGGAACGATCCTCGGGGCCGGCGCGTTCGCCGGTGGGGTCGCGCTCGACCGCGACATCTACCGTGTCGGCGTCGACCAGGACAGCCCGTATCGAGAGCCCGTCGAGCGGAGCGTCGCACTCGACGCGCGCCCCCCGGATCCGGACGCGCTCCGCGACGGCGACGTCGACGTCCTCGTGCGAGAGGGACAATTCCGCGCCGCCGACACGCCGAAGGGACGCGCCGCGCTTTCGGAACTTCGGTCTGCAGTCCGCGCGTACAACGTCGGCCTGATGCGCTCTCAGGAGAACGGCTCGGCGGCGTTCCCGGTCGTCGTCGTCCTCCAGTACGTCTCGCGCTCGGCGGGGATCCCGGACGCTGCCGTCGCTGACGACGATGGCGGATCCGGAAGTGGGATCGGAAGCGGAGCCGACGGCGGTGCGGGCGGCGCGACCGACGGCGCGGAGACCGGCTCTGACGGCACCACAGACGACGAGGAGACAGCCGCGTCGACTGGATCTGGCGGCCCGCTCGGCGTCCCCGCGCTGAGTGGAATCAATCCGCTCGGCGGCGGAAGCTCCGGGTCGCCGGCGGAGATCCAACCGCCCTTCCCCTTCGGCTCGCTCGTCTTGGCGTTCGCCTTTCTGGTTCCGATGAACTTCGTGGTGCAGGCCTACGGGAGCACGATGCTCAACGAGCGGATCAACCGCCGCGGCGAACTCCTGCTCGTCGCCCCCATCTCGCCGGGCGACATCGTCGCCGGCAAGACCCTCCCGTATCTCGCCGCGATGCTCGCGCTGACGGCGCTCGTCGCGTTAGGCGTCGGCGGCAGCGTCGTCGCCGTCGCGGCCGTGATACCCATCGCGTTGGTGTTTCTCGCGGCGACGTTCGCCGGCGCGATGTTCGCGCGTTCGTTCAAGGAACTCACGTTCGTCACGGTCACGGTGTCGGTGTTCCTGACCGCGTACACGTTCGTGCCCGCGATCTTCGCGAACGTCACGCCGATTGCGCTCATCTCGCCGCTGACGGTCGTGGTCCAGGATCTCCAGCCGCTGGAGTCGGTGACACCGGGCGCGTTCCTCTTCGCGACGGGACCGTTCGTCCTCTGTGCCGGCGTGTTGTTCCTGCTCGGCGTCGGCATCTACAGAGAAGAAGACCTGTTCACCCAGCGTCCCGTCCCGCTGAAATTCCTCGACGCGCTCGACGCGCAGGTGTCGCGCCCGCGGGACGTCGCTGTCCTCTCGGGGCTGTCGATTCCGTTCGTCTTCGTCGCGGAACTGCTCGCGATCGCGGTGCTTTTCGCCCTACCGGTCTCGCTCACTGTGCCCCTCCTCCTCGTGGTCGTCGCACTCGTCGAGGAACTCGCCAAGAGTCTGCACGTCTACGCGGTCTTCGAGAGCGACACGTTCCCGCGAACGCGACGCGTCGCGCTCGTCCTCGGCGCGCTCTCCGGCCTCGGGTTCTTCGTCGGCGAGAAGTTCACCGCGGTCGCGCAGGTGGTCGGGCTCCCCGAGCTGGCGCTCGGACAGGCCGCATTCGCGCCCTCGGGCATCGGCGTGTTCTCGGCGGCGGGACTGCTGTTCGCGCCGCTCGTGCTCCACGTCGTCACCGCGGGACTGACCGCGCTCGGCGCGCGGCGGGACGTCCGCTGGTATGCGGCCGCCTTCGTCGGCAGCGTGCTCGTTCACACGGCCTACAATCTCACGGTGGTGAGCCGCCTTGGGTGATCGCACCGACCCGCGGCTGACGATCGCGCGCCGCGAACTGGGGAGCCTCCGAAAGGAGAAGACGATCGTGCTCGCGCTCGCGCTCCAGTTGTTCATCGCGGCGTTCTCCTCGTTCCTCGTCGTGGGGCTCGTCTCGCTGTACGATCCGGGTCAGGTCGACGGCTACGAGGTAGACGTCGCGGTCACCGGCGACGCCGCCGAGGACCTGATCCGGGCGTCACAGGAGGTGCGCGGCGTCGACGCACAGTTCTACCGCTCCGAGGAGACGGCGATGCGGGCCTTCCAGGAGTATCGGGCGACCGGCATCGACGCCGTCCTCGTCGCGGAGACGCGGGATCAGCGGGTGTTCGTCAGGGCCGTCGCGCCCGACTCGAACGTCCAGACGACCATCGTCGTCGTCCAGCTGCGCGACGTGGTCCGCTCGTTCGAGCGCGCCGAGCGTACTGACCGGGCTGCGTATCTGGACTCGCTCCCCCTCGAACTGCCGCCGGAAGCGACCTCCAGCCCGTACTTTAGCTTCACCTACACCATCCTGCTGCCGCTGTTGCTCTTCCTCCCGGTGTTCATCTCCGGGTCAGTCGCCGTCGACTCTCTGACCGAGGAGATCGACCGCGGCACGCTCGAACTGCTCCGCGTTGCACCCGTCTCGCTCTCCGACGTCGTCGACGGGAAACTGCTCGCGGCCGCCGGTCTCGCGCCGGTGCAGGCCGCGCTGTGGATCGGCCTCCTCGAACTCAACGGCACGAGCGTGCAGAACGTGCCCGCGCTCCTCGCGCTCGTCGCTGCGATGGCGCTTCTGATCTGTGGACTCGGGGCGGCGATCGCGTTGCTCGCGCCCGAACGGCGGGCCGCCCAGTTCCTCTACTCCGTCGGGGTGCTGTTCGTCTTCGGCGGGACGACGCTCTTGCCAAACGGGCCAGTCAACGCTGCCTCACGGCTCGCAATCGGGAGCGCCGGGCGTGCAGAAGTGGCCGCTGTCGGGGTCGCCGTTGCCGTCTCCGTCGCGATCTACGTCGGTCTGCGTCGGCTCGTCGGCCGCGTCGACGCCGACAGCCTCTGAGCCCGCCGGCGCCGTGAGACGGTCTGCGCTGGAGGGACGCCGCTCCGCAGACGAAGCCGGAACGCACACAAAGCCGGGGCGCACAGAGGGCCGTATGGGACTAGGAGGCACGGCGAAGAAGCTCCAGAAGGTGACAGAGATGGCCGAGGACGTCTACACGCGCCTGAACGACCTCCGCGATCAGGTCGTCCAGATGCGTGAGACGACCCAGGAGACCAGCGACCGCGTCGACCGCCTCGAACGCGAGGCCGCGGAGATGCGCGCGCTGCTCGACGCCCTCGCCGAGGAGGAGGGGATCGACGTCGAGAGCGTCACCGCCGAAGCACACATCGCCGAAGCAGAGCAGACCGACGAGGAGGCTGCCTCGGAGACGGGCGAAGGCGAGTCGACGTCGGAGACGACCGAGAGCGAGTCCGCCTCTGAGACGACCGAGAGCGGCTCTGCGTCGTCCAAATAGCGGCTGACGCCGAACAGGGGCGGGAAGCAATTCTCCGCGGTCAGTCGACGAGCCGTGCGTGCTCGACTTTCATACACTTGTCCTGGACGAAGTCGAGGCCGGCGTCGCAGGCCCGCTCGCCCGCCTCGTCGTCGGTGATGTCGAGTTGGAGCCACACTACGTCGACGTCGCCGACGACGTTGTTGCGCTCGATCGCCGCGTCGACGATGTCGCCGGCCTCGTCGCTCGGCCGGAAGACGTTGACGACGTCGACGTCGATCGACTCTGGAACGTCCGCGAGCGAGTCGTAGGCGGTTTCGCCGAGGATCTCGTCGGCGAAGGGATTGACCGGCACGACGTGATACCCGTGCCGCTGGAGATACGCCGGGATGTCGTGGGCGGCCTTTCCAGGCGTCGTCGAGCACCCGACTACGGCGACCGTCTCGTGAGCCAGTACCGATCGCAGTCCGTCGTCGTCGCTGATAGGCATACGTGGAGGAGAGACGCGACCGGGATAAAACGTCTGCCGTGATCGTCGTGGTCGGCTCAGTCGCCCGCCAGCCGAACCGACGGCGGTCCGTCCTCTTGAGTGGTGACGATGCCGTCGAACAACTGCTTCAGCGTGTTCATCGTCTGGTCGTCGTGGGCGCTCGCGTCGATGGCGAACACGCCGAGGCCGTCGACGCTCTGGATGCGGCCGGTGAAGACGTGCAGGAATCGGAACACCGTCTGGAGGTCCGCATACATCAGAAGCGTCGATAGCGAGTGCAGCATCACGCGGTTCTGCTGGATACCCTGATCCTGATAGAACGCCTGGAGGAACTCGGAGAGTTTGATCCCGATCCCGGTCATATCGACGGGTGAGGAGGTGTATTTGATCCGGTCGTCGTCGCGAATGTCGCCGACGCCCTGCTGGCGCGTGACACAGTCTACGACGGCCACCGGGCGGTCCTCGTACGCGATCCGCGTCTCGAAGTCTCTGAGCACGCGGTCGGCGCCGTCCTTGGTAGTGACGATGATCGCTCCCTCGCCTTTCTCCGTGCCCGACGCGAGGATGTCGAGACAGAGCGATCGTTTCCCCGAGAGAGGTGGACCGCTCACCAGGATGTTCGTTCCCGGGGGGACCTCTGCATCGAGGTCCGGGCCGAGGTCATACATCTGATCTCCTCGGCGTCGAGCCGCTAGCTACAAGGAAGGTGTTGATCGTCCGATGGGTCGACTCGCCGGGAGTCATTAGACGAGTAGACCATATCGGGTGCAGATAATATTCTTTTTGATTGCTCCGGTGTGCGGTACGGCAATCGCCGTCCGAATGAACCGGCGCTGTACACCAGATTATCAGGAGGTAGCGCTAGTTTGATGGGGTTTTAGAACACGAGACCGGTCTCAGCTACTCGGCCGGCGACGAACGCCGCAGTCGCGAGAAACATTCCCCGCTTCAGTCGCTGCTGGGCGATCGACGGGCGATCGAAGGACTGCCGCAACGCGGCGAGCATCACGCCGTCCGCGGGGACGACCAAGAGCAGATACACGAGTCCGAACGTTCCCATCACGTACGGGAGCGCGCTCGCCGCCACAGCGACGAGCAAGACGACGGCCCCGATTCGGAGTGCCGTCGGTTCGCCGACGACGATGGGGAGCGTCCGAAGTCCCTCCTCTCTATCGCCTGCGATGTCCTCTACGTCCTTGACGATCTCTCGCGTCAGCGTCGCCAGCGCGGCGAGCGCGAACAACACGAGTGCCGCCGGATCGCCGAGTCGACCGACTGCCGCGGCACCGAAGAGGAACGTCGAGCCGGTCAGGTACGCGACGACGACGTTGCCGACGCCGGGAAGCCCCTTGAACAGTTCCGTGTACGCGAGCAGCGCAAGGAGATTCGCGACCGCGATCGCGATCGCCGCCAGCGGGAGTACGAGTGCAGCCACGACCGCACCGAGGAACAACACGACGCTGAAGACGAGCGCGCCGCGGGGCGACACCGCGCCGCGAGGGATCGGTCTGTCCGGCCGGTTGATCCGGTCGATCTCCCGATCGAAGTAGTCGTTGATCGCGTTTCCGGCGCCCGTCGCGAAGACGGTCGCGAGCACGGCAGCGACGACGGCGACCGGCCCCGAGCCGAACCCCGAGGCGACGAACGCCCCGGTGAACGTGAGAACGCCCGCGGCGACGGCGTTGCCGGGACGAGTGAGTTCGAGGAGTCCCCGAAACGTCGCTGTCCGCTCACGTCCGCCAGATGCCATACGTACCTCGTGTCCGCGGCTTCGAGATAAAGGGCGCGGAGTCCGGCGAGCGACGCTGCGCTCGCCGGGGCGGGGTCGATTCGCGCGCGGATCAGGAGGCGGTCGTCTGTGCGAGGAGCGACTCCGCGAGTTCGATCGCCGTCTCGCGGTCGGAGTCAGTCACGAGGGCGACCGTGTCGCCGTCGGTCTCCCACGTCACCGCGACGCGGCCGTCCATCTCGGTCGCGTTCGCGCTCACGCCACCGATCTCAGTTTCGGTCGCTTCACCGCTCGCGTACGGGAGCGTCTCCGTGTTGCTGGCGAAGACCGTCACGTTGTCGGGACCCACGTAGCGGGCGACGGCCGTCTCGCCGCCGTAGTTCAACACGGCGCCCTCACTGAATTCGTACGCCGAGTCGGTGACTTCGGGGACGGTCACGTCGGTCGCGTTCTGGAGCGCGTCGAAGGAGTCGATCTCCGCGCCGGCCGGCAGTTCCGCGCCCGGCGGCTGGAACGTGCTGTCGGCGACGCTGATGTCGAACCGCGTCTCGGAGTAGGTAATCGTCACGCTGCCGTGTTCGCCGCTGAGCTCCTGTTTGAGAACCTTCGAGGAGTCGACGGCGATCCAGTTGGTGACGGTGCCCGTGCGGCTCTCGTTTTCGGACGTCACTTCGACGACCCAGGCGTCGGTTCCGTCCACGGTCTCACGGCCCGTCCGAGTCGCGGTCATGTTCTCCTCGGTCCAATCATACATCACGGTGCGAGCCCGCTCGCTCGCGTCCTGCCACGCCTGCTTCTGACTCTCGTTGAGCGCATACTCCGTCCCGTGCATCGCGTCCGAGTCGTGCATCGCCCCGTCGGCCGGCATCGACGCATTCGAGACGATCCGGGTCACGCCCGTTCGCTCGTCGTGGATCCAGCCGACGCTGCCGTTCGTTCCGAGAACGACCGTCCGATTGTCGCTCGAAATCGACACGCGAGATCGGTTCTCCTCGGCGACGGTGAACGAGACCCCGTACGTTCGCGTCGCCGTCTCGTTCGTCGCGGTTACGGTCGCCGCGCCGACGACGGTCTCGGCGCTCTCGTATCGCTGCTCCGCGTCGTCGAGAATCTCCGCTCCGGAAGGCGCACCGACGTCGGTGACCGCCATCCCGGCTATCGTCGCAACGCCCAAGAGAGCGACCACCCCGAGGACGACTCCGATTCCGATGCCGCCTCTGTCCTCGCCGTCAGTTCCCACCATTATCAGCGATAAGGACTTCGTCTGTAAATGCGCTGCGGCCGGCGCCATTATGTGCTGTTCCGGCAGATTGGACGACACGGCGTCCCTCATACCGCGGACAGCCGTGAGTTTTTCACCGTTCGAACCCAACCGCTCGTAGTGAGTCCTGTGTCGAACGATTCGCCGGCCACTGGGGCCGCCGGAGCCGACGAATCACCCCCCTCGGAAGCAAGCGAGCGTACGCCGACGCCGCTCGTGGAGTTAGCGGGTGTGACGAAACGATACCAACTCGGCGGGACCGTGACGGCGCTCGACGACGTGTCGCTGTCGCTGGATTCCGGCTCCTACACTGCAGTGATGGGGCCGAGCGGGTCCGGCAAGTCGACGCTTCTCAACCTCGTCGGCGGACTCGACACGGCGGACGAGGGTCGCGTTCGCGTCGCAGACGACGACCTGGGCGCAGTCTCTGAGTCCCGCCGCGCCGAGAAGCGAGGCACTGACATCGGATTCATCTTCCAGACGTTCAATCTGATGCCGCGTCTCACCGCCGTCGAGAACGTCGCGCTGCCGCTCGTCTTCGACGGTTGGGACCGGGACGACCGGCTCGATCGGGCGCGGACGGTCCTCGACGACGTGGGCCTCGGCGCGCGGTACGACCACAGGCCGAACGAACTCTCCGGCGGGCAGCGCCAGCGGGTCGCCATCGCCCGGGCGCTCGCGCCCGAGCCGTCCATCCTACTCGCCGACGAACCGACCGGGAACGTCGACACCGAAACCGGCGCGGAGATTATGCGGCTCCTGGGCGAGATCCACGACCGCGGGAACACGATTATGCTGGTGAGTCACTCCCGGCGGATCGCCGAGCACGCCGAACGGATCGTCCACGTCCGCGACGGTCGAATCGAGGACGTCGAGGAAGTTCCCGACTCGGCGTCGACGCCGGCGTCCGGCGACGATTCGCGCGACACGAGGCGGGGGCGGGACTGACGATGGAGTTCCGCGAGGCGCTGCGGATTGCGGCGCGATCGATCCGAGCACACCGCTTGCGCTCGGGACTGACAGTCGTCGGGATGGTGATCGGGATCGCTTCCGTCGTCGTCTTCGCGACCTTCGGCGCGAGCGTGCAGGCCGCCGTCATCGCCGACATCGGAGACACGAACGCGAACAACGTCTTCGCCACGCCCGCGAGCGGAGACGACGGCCCGCCCGGTCGCGTCTCCGGCTTCGGTCAGCCCGTGTTCACGGAGATCGACGTCGAGACCCTCCGCGAACAGGAAGGCGTCGAGGCCGTCATCCCACAGGGGATCGTCGGCGTCTCGACGATGGCGTACGGCGATCAGACGATCGCCCAGCGGCAAGCGACCGCGACGGTGCCGGCGACATTTACCGACGACAGCCTCGTCAGCGGCGAGGCGTTCGAACTCGGAGCCAACGAGACCGTTCTCAACGAGGCCGCGGCGAGAGCGTTCGAACGGAACGTCACCGTCGGCTCGACGGTCCAACTCACGCTAGCCAAGGGTGAGACGCGGAACGTCACGGTCGTCGGCATCACCTCGGGGACGCGCGGGGGCTTCGTCTCCGGGTTCGGCGAGGTGACTCCGCGCGTGTACCTGCCGGCCGATCCGTTCTACCCGACGACGGTCGAGAGCCCCTCGGTGGGGGCGGACGTCCGGGCTTACCCCCAGGTGACCGTCGTCGCGAACCCGAACGCGGTCGAGTCGGTGAAGCAGGCGACCGAGACGTATCTGACGACGGAGTCCGACGCCGCGGAACTCCTCTCTGACGGCACCGAAATCCAGGTGCAGACCAGCGGCGACATCGTCGAGACGATCCAGCAAGTGATCAATCGGATCACGCGCTTCGTGACCGGGATCGCGGTGATCTCGCTGGTCGTCGCGGCGATCGGCATCGCCAATATCACGCTCGTGTCGGTCACAGAGCGGACCAAGGAGATCGGGATTATGAAAGCAGTCGGGGCGACCAACCGCGACACGATGCAGCTGTTCCTCACGGAGTCGGCCTTGCTGGGGACTGTCGGAGCCGTCGTCGGCGTTCCCGTCGGTCTCGTGGTCGCCTGGGGCGCGACGCGGTTCGCCGAAGTCGGGTTCACGATCGCGGGCGAGTGGGTCGTCTTCGCCGTGATCGTCGGGATCGGCGTCGGCGTCGTCGCCGGACTCTATCCGGCGTGGCGGGCCTCGAAAGTCGATCCCATCGAGGCGCTCCGCTACGAGTGAGCACAACGGTTGGGCGAACCCGGATAAAATTGTTACTTCCTCTCAATCTCGATACCGCCGTCCAGAAGTAAGTAGTTCAAAATACGCCGTATGGCTATCTGAAGCGGGCTCAGATGCATACGAATCATTTTAAGTGTGTTAAGTTATTACAATATCAACAGTGGTTAATACGAAATGAGTGTACAAGAGCAGACAGAAACGAGCAACGAATCGACGCCCGGTGCCGCGACTGTCGTGGCCGGAACGTTCAGCGTGATCGTGCTACTTGCCGCCGTGTCTTACTCTGTAATGGCGAACGTGGTGAACTGGGTCGCAGTCGATCTGCTCACCTACCCCGTCCAGGGCGTCGCGCCGTTCGTCGTCATCAGCGGCGCGATCCTGACGATTCCGATTCTCATCCCGACGGCGCTGGTCTCCGTCCAGTTTCTGAAGTAACCGTCGAACGGCACCGTCCGACGACTGATACTGTCGGACAGCAGTTCGTGAACCATTTTGGCACCCCGTGGGTGCCGATGATTTTCACCTCGTTCTGTCCGACAGTATGAAACGAAAGTGACGTGGGCGTAACCACCTAACACTCGTGTCCGCGATTCGTTAAGTAACACCCGTGACTAGGGTAAATCGTCGAAACCGATCACCCATATGTCACAGCAGAAATCTGACTACGTAGACGACGCAGACATCGACGCAACACTCGACGAGCAGGCCAACGAGGAGACGATCGAGGAGACGGTCGAAAACCTCGAAGCCAACGGGTTCGACGTCGCCGTCGTCGACTCTGCCGACGAGGCGCTCGAAACGCTGCAGTCTCACATCCCGGCGGGCGCGTCCGTGATGAACGGTCACTCGACGACGCTCGAAGAGGTCGGCTTCGCCGAGTACCTGACCGAGGGCGACCACGAGTGGGAGAGCCTCCCGGACGAAATCTGGAGCATCGACGACGACGCCGAGCGACAGGCCGCTCGCCGCGAGTCCCAGACGGCCGATTACTTCCTCGGCGGTATCAACGCCATCTCGCAGACGGGCGAACTCGTCGCCGCGGATCGCTCGGGCAGTCGAATCGGCGCGTATCCCTTCGCCGCGAGCAACGTCGTCATCGTCAGCGGCGTGAACAAGATCGTCCCCACGCTCGAAGACGCACTCGACCGGCTCGAATCCGTCGCGTACCCCCTCGAAAACGAGCGCGCCAAGGAGGCCTACGGCGTCGAGTCCGCGATCGCAAAGCAACTGATCTTCCGGCAGGAACTCGAAGACGGACGCACGACGGTCGTGCTCGTCCGTGACCAGCTCGGATACTAACCAGAGCTCGTGTAGCCCGGCTACTCATCCTGTCGGCCGCACAACGGCGTGTGGCCGAGAGAGAAGCCGTGCCAACGCTACAACCGGACCGATGACACTTACTCACTGACTCCCTCGAAAATCGCCGGTGTGGCGTGCTGGCAATCGCTAAAATCGCCACTGTGAGGTAGTTCTCGGCGCTCTGTTCGATCCGGCTATCGAGTATGTCAACACCGCTGACCGTCAGCGCGGCCGGGGACGTCGCAACGCCTGAGCGCGCCGCGACTCGCTCCGATACGAACCACACGGTCACGCTCCCTTTTCCGACTGGGTGCTCTCGCTCCGCAGCAGTCGCTCGCCGGTGGTCTCTCGACGGCGAACGGCCGGGCAGTTCTAGCAGTCGGGGGCTGTGGTGGACAGTTTGGCACTGTAGGAGGTGATGCGAAGGCTGTCCACAGCCACCCGACCCGGTATGGGGGGTACCGAATTGCGGCGGGCACTCTACTGTGCCCGTTTAAGCATCATCCACCTACGGGAAATAATTACTTGTTTTTCGAATAGCCACTCCAAAGTACAAGAAATAATTGAGGTAAGTTGTGTGTCGATACAGGAGCACGTCGGTAGCGTGGGACGCACTGGCGTTTGATACTGCCGACGGGCGCGCTGCTTCGTTCGCGGGAGCGACCCCCACGGGGTGCCGATACGCTTCACATCGTTCTGTCCGACAGTATGTGGGACAGCCGCTTCGAGCCTCGTCTGCACGTTTCGGACCACAGTGTCTTTGAACCAGCAACGCTAGGTATTCGATACGCGAATGCAATGAACCGGCACGCATCCTCGTCGATATCCCACTGGACGCACAGATGACAGACGCCGATGCTCGTAGTGCAGAGTTCTCTCTTTTTCCGGCCGCTCTCGACGCTCTCGACGATGCCTTCTGCGTGTGCACGCCCGCTGGCGATCTCGTCTACTGGAACGACGCGCTCGCCGCGGTGAGTGGCTTCGATGAAGCCAAACTCGAATCGAGTTCGGCGACGGATCTCTTCGGGGAGCGAGATCGAACGCGCGTTGCGGACGCAATCTCGACTGCACTGGAGGCGGACGACCGCACCACCGTCGAAGCGGATCTCAGAACTGAGGGCGGTGACTACGTCCCATACGAGTTCTCCGTGGTTCCGCTGACGACCGAGGAGGGGACGCGACTGGTCGCTGGCGTGGGACGGGACGTTACCGAGCGGCAGGAGTACGAAGCGCAACTGCGACAGCAACGGGACCGGCTCTCGGTGATGCTCGAGAACGCACCGCTCGTTCTCTTCGCACTCGATACAGACGGCGTGTTCACGTGCTCGCAGGGCAGAGGATTGGACGAACTCCGACTGACAGCGGACGAGGTGGTCGGCGAGTCGATCTTCGATGTCTACGGGGACTCGCCGGCGATACTCGAAAACGTCACTCGCGCACTCGACGGTGCCCGTGTCCGCGACGAAGTGACTGTCAACGACGCGACGTTCGACACGCTGTATCGGCCCGTCTTCGACGAATCGGGGGCTGTCGAGCGTGTCATCGGTGTCGCGGTCGACATCACCGAGCGAAAAGAGCGCGAACGCGAGCTGGAGCGCTACGAGGCTTTCATCGAGAACTCCCAGGACATCGTCACGCTCGTCGCTGCGGACGGGACGGTACTGTACGAGAGTCCGGCGATCGAACGGGTGCTCGGATATTCACCGGACGACCTCGTTGGCGATTCGATCTTCGAGTACGTGCATCCCGAGGACCGCCAGCGCGCTATCGAGCGGTTCTCGGCCGACGTCGAAAGCGGCGGGCCGACCCGTTCGATAGAGCTGCGGTTCAAACACGCGTCGGGGTCCTGGCGGTGTCTCGAATCGGTCGGAACGAACCTTCTCGACGATCCGGTAATCGGCGGCATCGTCGTCACCTCCCGAGACATCACGGAGCGAAAGTCGTACGAAAAAGAACTCGAGATGCGAAACGAACAGCTGTTGGTTCTCAACCGGATCGTTCGACACGACATCCGCAACGACATGTCCGTCTCGCTCGGCTGGAGTGAGATGCTGAAAGAGCACCTCGACGAAGAGGGTCACGAAATCGTCGACCGGATCCGCAAACACGACCAACACGTCATCGATCTCACGAAGACCGTCCGCGACTTCGTCGAGACGCTCGAAGAGGACGCAGAGCCGACGCTGGAGGCCGTGAACGTCGAACGGGTCGTCGAGCAGGTCCTCGAAAGTTGGACGACGGCGTACGTGGACGCCGAACTCGACGCCGCCGAGATACCCGAGGCCGAAGTGAGAGCCAACGAACTGCTCACGTCCGTCTTCCGAAATCTGTTGAACAACGCCGTCCAGCACAACGACAAGGAGACGGCGCGCGTGAGCATCGACGGCGACGTTCGATCGGAGACGGTCGTCGTCCGGGTCGCCGACAACGGACCCGGTATTCCCGATGGGCAGAAAGACGCCGTCTTCGGGCGGACCGAGGCTGGACTGGACGATCCGGCGGCTGGCGTCGGCCTCTATCTCGTGGATACACTCGTCTCACAGTACGACGGCAGCGTCTCCCTGAAAGACAACGAACCGGAGGGAACGGTCGCTGTCGTCGAATTGCCGAGAGCGACCAGTTCGGAAGATTAACACCTCTTCTAGGTGCGACATACGAGCCGCTCACTGTGTGGGTGACGTGCGACAGAAAGAAGCCGGTGGAGGGATTTGAACCCTCGGCCTATTCCTTACGAAGGAATCGCTCTGCCAGCTGAGCTACACCGGCGCGGTCGTTCAGACGCACTCGACCGTACTGCGATGAGTAAGAAAAGGCTTCCGAATCACCGCGACGTGAGCCGAACGTCGAGACAGACGTTGTACTCGTGTGGCGCGTACGAGCGGACGACGTGCTCGGTTTCGACCGCGACGTCGTACGCCGGGTCGGCGGCCGCCGCGGCCTCTCTGATCGCCCGGATTCCCGGGCCGAACGGGTCGTCTTCGTGCTGGATGTCGTAGTAGTGGAGCATACACTCCTCGCCTGCGAGTTCCATCGCCGTCTCGAGGAAGTCGCCGGCGCTGTGCGGGAGGTTCATCACGAGCCGATCGGCCCAGCCGGCGTAGTCGGCGGCGAGGTCGCGGACGTCCCCTTGAATCGCCGTCACGTGTTCTTCGACGCCGTTGCGGCGGGCGTTCTCCCGGAGGTACTCGACGGCGACGGGGTTGAGATCGCAGGCGACGACGTCCGCGTCGCGGCCGGCCATCGGGATCGCGAACGGGCCGACGCCGGCGAACATATCGATCACGCGCTCGCCGGCGCCGACCTGGGAGATCACGCGGTGGCGCTCGGTCGCGAGGCGCGGTGAGAAGTAGACCTCGGCGATGTCGAGTGCGAACTCGTAGCCGTACTCTCGGTGGACGGTCTCGGTCGACTCGCCCACGAGGACGTCCCACTCGCGCACCCGGAGTTCGCCCTTAACTTTCGAGGCGCGATTGACTACCGTCCGCGCGCGGAGATCCGATTCGACGATGGCGTCGGCGATCCGGCGGGCGCGGTCGGCGTCGTCCTCGTCGAGGATGACGACGTCGCCGAGGCGCTCGTAGGAGGGTTCGAAGCCGAGCACCTCCGCAGGCGTCGTCTGCGTCTCCCGGGCGGGGGCGTCGTGATCGACCACGTCGTACGCGGCCGGGACCGCGGCCGCGTCGGTGACGGGGATGTAGAGCGATCCCGACTCGACCGTGATCTCGCGCTCGCGATGGATGAGGTCGCGGTCCGCGAGCGCCTGACGGGTCTCCTCGCCCTCGCTCGTCGGCACGCGGACGCACGGAACGGTCATTACCCGAGGGTGGCGAGCGACCGGAGTAAGCGTGACGTTTCGACGCGAGCGAGGCGAGAGACGAAGACGGGGTCACTACGTCTGTGGACTGTCACCCTCACCCGCTCGCACGAGGATGGGCACGTCGACGAAGACAGTCCCCGTTGGCTCGTTCGCCGGCGGTGTGAACCACTGCGGCGAAGATGTGGTACCACGGAGCATTGTCGTCCGTGTCAACGGACACGGTTTGTAGTTCTCCAGACATAAGCGACCTCGACGAGTGCCAGATTCACTGACCCCCGTCGACAGGTCGTACTCGCCCGGATATCGTTAAACTCAGTAAACATAAACGAAACAATAGTAAATATAATCAGATACGCCGGGGTGCTCGTCTCTAACGGACTGTCACACGATCCGGACCGACTTCGTCGCCGAAGTCGGCGCTTCGGCCTCCGAACCCTGACGCCGAACGACGCTCTAAATCACTCAGTGAGTACTCACAGAGGAGAGCTGACAACTAAAATCCACAGACCGTCCCGATTGCGACGCTACGCGGGGACGACGAGGACGGGCGTCTCCGAGAGACGAACGACCTTCTCTGCGACACTCCCAAGGACGAACCGCTCGACGCCGGTGCGGCCGTGGGTCCCGAGTACGACGAGATCAGCGTCTGTGTCGTCGCAGTATTCGAGGATCGATCGGTGCGGTACGCCGTGTTCGAGCGTCGTCTGAACGACCACTCCCGCTGCCGCCCCGCGCTCGCTGACGCGGTCGAGTGCTTTCTGTGCGGCCTCCTCGTAGGCCGCCTCCGTCTCACTCGATCGGATCCGGCCCCGTGGGACGACCGACAGCGCCCGGACGGTCGCGTCGAACTGGCTGGCGAGATCGACTCCCCATCGCTCGGCGGATGCTGCGGCGTCGCTACCGTCCGTCGGCAGGACGACGTCGCGGTACGGGCGCTCACCCGCGGCGTCGACGCGGGCCGTGAGCACCGGGACGGGCGAGAGGCGAACGACCTTCTCGGCGACGCTCCCGAGGACGTAGCGATCCAGTCCGGTCCGGCCGTGCGTCCCCATCGCGACCAGGTCTACGCCGTAGTCTTCGACCGCGTTCAGGATCTCCTTGTGGGGAAAGCCCGCCTCGACTGCCGTCTCGGCCGTGACACCGGCCTCGCGGACTCGCTCGGCGGCGTCGGCGACGACCGCTTCGAGTTCCGCTTCGACTTCGCGCCGCTCCGTGACGCTCGACAGTCCGTACGGATCGACGACGGCCAGGAGGTGGATCGTCGCGTCCGTCTCCGTCGCGATCGTGACCGCGTGATCGAGCGCCGACGTCGCCCCCTCGCTCCCGTCGGTCGGGACGAGGATCCGGTCGACGTCGACGGCCGCGTGCTGGCTCATAGGTGGCCGTTCGTCGGGTGCGGAGAAAAATCCGGCCCTCGTCAGTCACTTCTCAGGAGGGCGGTCCGTCGGATCGAAGTCTTCGAGACGCTCCGCGGTCGGCGCTGCCTCGACATCGGGATCGTCGACGTCGGACCCGGTGTCGCTCGTCTCGGTCGTGCCGCCTTGTGCGACGCGTTCGATGTAAGCTTCGACTGCCGAGGCGGCGTCCTCGGGATCGGTGTAGCTGTCGCCGAGACCGACTTCGCGGTGTTCCCACCCCTCGTCGTAGACGTAGACGTCGACCCACCAGTAGAGCGACAAGCCCTTCGAGAATTCGACGATTCGGACGCGGTGCTCGCCCGATCCGTTCTGGTAGGCTGTCGTCCCGTCGCGTCGCTGCGCCGACCACCCGGGCGGCAGTTCGACGTCGAACGGGTCCGCGCCTGCGTCGTCGGCGCCGCCGGAGCGTCCCTCGTCGGTCATTACGGTCACTCGACGGTAGGGGGCTCAGAACTTGTAACTCCCGATTCGGGACCCGTGTCCGCTGCTGGCCGCCCGTCGGTGGCGGACGTCGGCACCGACCGCTCGTCCGTCACCGTCCCGGAGTCCAGGTCCGCGATCGAACGCGAGGAGTTGGTGACGACCAGAAGGCTGCTCGCGCCCATCGCGACGGCCGCCAAGAGCGGATTGAGCACGCCCGCGATCGCGAGCGGGACCGCGACCAGATTGTAGACGAACGCCCAACCGAGGTTCTCCCGGATCCGCCGGTGCGTCCCGCTCGCGACGTCGAAGACCGCCGGCACCGCGTGCAGTCCTTCCTCGACGATCACCGCGTCCGCCGCGCTGCCGGCGAGGTCGGTCCCGGAGCCGAGTGCGATTCCGACGTCGGCGCTCGCGAGCGCCGGCGCGTCGTTCGAACCGTCGCCGACCATCGCGACGGTCCCTCGCGAGCGGAGCCGCTGTACCGTCTCGGCTTTTGCCTCGGGCGGCACGCCCGCGAACACCTCGTCGACCGCGGCGTGTCGACGGAACCGTTCGGCGGCGCGCTCGTCGTCCCCCGTGAGCACGACGACCTCGCGGTCCGCGCCGAGGTCATCGACGACCGACTCCCACTCGGCGCGGGGCGCGTCGCCCACGTCGAGAACGGCCCGCGCGCGGCCGTCCCAGGCGACGAACGTCGGGACGCGACCGTCAGCCCGACTCGTCTCTGCGGCGTCGAAAAGCGCGTCGGGAATCGTGATTCCGTGCTCGGAGAGCAGTTCCGAGTGGCCGACGACGACTGTCGTGGATTCGTCGGTGTCGTCGCCGCTCGCTGCACCGTCGGGCAGGTCGACCGTCCCCGTCACGCCTTTCGGATGCGTGCTCGGGTCAGTCACGTCCGGGAGCGCGTCGGGACCGGCGTCGACGACGGCCTGCGCGATCGGATGGGAGGCGTAGCGTTCGACCGCGGCGGCGAGAGCCAGTGCGCGCGCCGCAGTCTCGTCCGACGCGTATCGAACCTCGCCGCCGTCTGCTGCTGTCGGCGGGACGCGGCCCCCACCGTCCGTGTCGTCGCCGTGGACGTACGCGTCGACCACGCGCATCCGGCCGTCGGTCAGCGTCCCGGTCTTGTCGAAGACCACGACGTCGGCGTCGGGCGCGTCCTCGAAGACGGAGTCGGAGGCGACGACGACCCCCGCCTCCGCCGCGTCGCGAACACCCGCCGCGACGGCGAGCGGCGTCGCGAGGCCGAGCGCACACGGACAGGAGACGACGAGCACCGTCAATCCAGTGAGGATCGACTGGGTGAGGGGCGTCCCGGTGAGGACGAAACCGATCGTTGTCAGCACGGCGAGCGTGAGGACGAGCGGAACGAACACCGTCGCCAGCTTGTCCGCGAGCCGCTGGGCGCCCGAGCGCGAGGACTGGATCTCCCAGAGGAGTTCGACCAAGCGATCGAGCGTGCTCGTTGCCGCCTCGCCCACCTCGACCGTGATCGGGTCGTCGGTGACGACGGTGCCGCCGAGGACGTCGTCGCCGGGGCCGCGACGGTCCGGCAGCGACTCTCCGGTGACGAGCGATTCGTCGATCGCTGCGCTGCCATCGACGACGACGCCGTCGACGGGGACCCGTTCTCCCGGTCGCACGAGGACGCTGTCGCCCGCGTCGAGTTCGTCGACGGGAACGGTCTCGGTCCCTCCGTCGGCCGTGAGCCGCGTCGCGTCGCTGACGCGGGCGCTCGTCAGGTCTGTCAGCCGACTCGCGGCGCGCTGTTTGATCCGGTCCTCGTAGTAGTTGCCGACGGTGACCACGAGTACGATGGCGACACTCACGTCGAAGTAGACGTGTGTGCGGCCGGCGAGCATCATACCCATACTGAAGACGTACGCGGAGACGGCCGCGAGCGCGACGAGCAGGTCCATATTCGGCTGGCCGGCTCGGAGGCTGACGTACGCGCCGCGGAGCAGCGGGTAGCCGGTGTAAAAGAGAACGATGGAAGACATCACCCAGACGTTGCCGAGGACGTAGAGTCCGTCGAAGCCGCCGAGGTCGACGAGCGGCTGGAAGCCGAGGTAGGTCGGATACAGGAAGACGGCGTACCAGACCATCACCATCATTCCGAAGACGCCGCCGCCGATGAGGAACGTCGCGAGCCCGGATCGCTCCTCCTCGTCGGTCGCCTCTGGGTCGTCTACGTCGTAGCCGTAGCGGTGCAGGAGCGCTCCCAGATCGTCGACGTCTGTCTGCTCGGGATCGTACGTGACCGAGAGCATATCCGTCGCGTAGGACGCCTCCGCCGCGTAGATTCCCTCGTCGTTCGCAGCGGTGGATTCGATGAACGTCTCGCAGGTCGCACAGTGCATCCCGTCGACCGAGAGGTACGTCTGCTCGGCGTCGTCCGGCGGTTCAACCTCGCTGGTGTCCGTCCCCGCGCCGAGTTCGGATTCGATGTCGGCGTCGGCCGCGTTGTCGGGGCCGCCGAGCGCTCGGGCGACTTCCAGACACCCGCGGCAGCAGTACTCGCCCTCGACTTCGTCGTCGGTGATGGGCGGATCGGGCGTCGGCAGATCACACAGCGAACACACGTCGGCGTCGGTTCTGTCAGTCATCGTGTCACCCAAGCGGTTGATAGACCGGTATCATCGGATGCGGGAGGTGGATCCCGACGAGCATCAGTCCGTGCGCCAGCGGTAAGTACCCAAGGAGGAGAAACGCCGCGCCGAGCACCCGATGCAGCGTGCGACGACGGCCGGTCGACAGCGTTCCCAGCGCCGTCCCGTAGACGAACAGCGTCGGGATCGTCCCCAGTCCGAGCAACGACAGGAGGAATGCCGCCCGCAGTGGGTCGCCGATCACGAACGCATAGAGGTACGCGGGGTACGTGATCGGGCACGGCAGGAAGGCGTGTCCAAAGCCGAGCCCCGCGATACGAGCGTCACCGACGAGCGCGTCGACGCGGCTCGTGAGCGCGGTGCTGACCCGAGAGAACACGGCGGTGAGTCGCCCCGGCAACCGCACCGTCGCCCCAGCACCGCCGCGCAGGTACGACGCGCCGGTCGTCATAATCAGTGCACCGACGAGGATGCCGGTCGCCGCGCGGATGCTGTTGCCGATCGAGACCACGGAATCGGCCGCGCCGACGGTGAGTGCGCCGACGAGAGCGAGAACGGCACCCACGATCGCGTAGCCGCCCGCCCGTCCGAGATTGAACAGGGCGTGCTGGCGGACCTGATGGAGCGAGAGACCGACGTCGCTGTCGTCTGTCGCTTCGATCCGGTCGGCGTAGACGCTCACCAGCGGCCCACACATCCCCAGACAGTGTGCGCCGCCGAGTGCGCCGATGACGAGGAAGACGCCGGTCTCGACGTTTGATGCCGACACCTCGCCGACGCCGACAGCAGAGAGTAACGTTCCGGCAACCGGCGGGAGCGACACAGCCGGCGGTGAGAGCACGACCGATCAGAGCGCCTCGTCGCCCGCCGCGCCGGCCCCGTTTTCGCCGTGGCCGCCGTGTTCTTCCCCCTCTGTCGGAGAAAACAGGAGATACAGCGCGATCGAGATGACGATGACGTTGACGAGAGTGATGAGCCCGGCCCACCACGTCCGGAAGATGCCGAACGCGATCACCGGCAGGATCGACAACAGGCCGATCATTCCTGCGAGTCGCGGCGTGAGTTCCATACTCGACCTTCTGGATCGGTTTGATTCCACATTTCGGCGATTCCCACGGTGTAGGAATCTGACGCCTCGTTCAAGAACGTACGGTCGATACGCTTCGATATGCCAGCGGAATCGAATACTGAGACGGGCGAGGTGGCGACTCCCGCCGGAGATGGCACCGGAGAGACGGGAACTCCGGTACCGGACACGGAATCCATCGACGACGAGGGGTACGTCATCGGGTCGGGGCGATCAGGCGTCGTCAGGCAACTCGGGCACGACGACTTCGACCCCGTGGGGACACTCGTCCTCATCGCGATCTATATGGTTATCGTCGGCGCGATGTGGATATTTATGTACTTCGTCGAGTTCCTCGGCGGCGATCTGACGGTTATCGGGTGACACTATGGAGATACACAGATACGAGAAAATCTGGCTTGCGGGGGCACTGCTTCTCATCGTCGGCTTCATCGCTACCGTCTCGTACGGCGCGGTCGGGGCCGGCATCGAGATGATCAACGACGAAGGGGGCCAGGTGGACTCGACGGCGCTCGACGAGCATCCGAAGTTCAGCGAGCCGGGCACCTACAAGACCGGACCGAACGAGTACGACGTCTACGTGATCGCGAAACAGTTCCTCTACGAGCCCGGAACCTCCGAGCCGATACGGGTTCCGGCGAACTCCAGGGTGACGTTCCACGTGACCTCGGCCGACGTGATCCACGGTTACGAGATCGTCGGCACGAACGCGAACACGATGGCGGTTCCCGGACAGGTCTCGACGATGACCGTCGAGTTCAACGAACCGCGGAAGTACGGGCTACTCTGCAACGAATACTGTGGCTCTGCTCACCACGCGATGGAGGGCAGTATCCAGGTCGTCCCGCAGAGCGAATGGAACGAGACGATGGTGGTGAACTGAGATGGCTACGTTCGTAGATAGGTATCCAGAGGAAGCGAAGGTCGTCCAAGCGACGCTCGTGGTCTCGTTCATCTCGCTCGGGATCGGGGCGTTCTTCGGGCTGATTCAGGCACTGCATCGGACGAACGTCCTCCGGGTCATCGACTCGGTCGACTACTACACCGTCCTGACGGGACACGGCGTCCTGCTCGCGCTGTGGTTCACGATCTTCTTCCTAGTCGGGTTGTTCACGTGGGCGATCGTCAAGGGCTTCGAACGGCCGGTCCCCGACATCCGCCTGACGTGGGCGTGGGTCGGTCTGATGACGACAGGCGCGGTGCTCGCGACGATCGCGATCCTCGCGGGCTTCGTTCCCGAGATCCCCATGAGCGCGGACGTCCTGTACACGTTCTACGCGCCGCTGCAGGCGCACCCGGTGTTTTACATCGGAACCGCGATGTTCATCGTCGGCACGTGGATCGCCGGGGCGGACTGGTTCCTGGCCTACCGCGGCTGGCGGCAGGACAACCCCGACGAGCGGATCCCGCTGCAGGCGTTTATGGTCCTGACGACGATGATTATGTGGTTCGTCTCGACGCTCGGAGTCGCCGTCTCCGTCGTCGTCTTCCTCATCCCGTGGTCGCTCGGGATCATCGACACGGTCAATCCGCTCCTCACGCGGACGCTGTTCTGGTACTTCGGCCACCCGGTCGTGTACTTCTGGCTGATGCCGGCGTACCTGCTGTGGTACACGGTGCTGCCGAAACTCGCCGGCGGTCGACTGTTCAGTGACCCGCTCGCCCGCGTCGTCTTCGTGCTGTTCGTTCTGCTGTCGACGCCGGTCGGGATCCACCACCAGTACCTCGACCCCGGCATCGCGGAGGGCTTCAAGTTCATCGCAATGACGAACACGATGTTCCTCCTGCTCCCGTCGCTCCTGACGGCGTTCACCGTCGTCGCCAGCGTCGAACACGGGGCACGACAGCGCGGTGGCGAGGGCTACCTGCGCTGGCTCGGCGCGCTCCCGTGGCGCGACCCCGCGTTCGCAGGAATGGCGCTCGCCGGACTGATGTTCGCGGCCGGCGGCTTCTCGGGGATGATCAACGCCGGGATGAACATCAACTACCTCGTTCACAACACGCTGTGGGTCCCCGGACACTTCCACATGACCGTGGGGACCGCCGTGGCGCTGACGATGATGGCCGGGACCTACTGGCTGCTGCCGCAACTCACCGGAAAGCCGGTGTACAGCCGCCCGATCGGGCTGCTTCAGGTCATCACCTGGTTCGTCGGGATGGTCTTTATGTCGAACGCGATGCACCGCGGCGGCCTGCTCGGTATCCCGCGCCGGACGGCCGAACCGCAGTATCAGAACTTCGACTTCGTCGCTGCGGTGGGGAGCATCAGCGAGATCCGGATGCAGATCGCGCTCGGTGGCGTGCTGCTGTTCGTCAGCGTCGTGATCTTCCTGTTCAACGTCGCCGCGACGTGGGCTGACGACCGCGTCGACACGCCGGTCGACGACACCATTCCGGAGCCGCTCTCCTCGTCGAGCGGGGCGCCGCTCGTCCTCGACAACCTCGCGCTGTGGACCGGGATCGCCGTCGTCCTCGTGATCCTCGCGTACACGCTGCCGCTCGCGGGAATCATCAGCGACGCCGGGCTCTTCGGTGGGAGCCGCGGCTTCTCGGTCGCCTTCTCGCTGGAGTGGCTCGTCGACGCCACTGTCGCTGCGGTCACGAACGTCTCGCTCGACTCTCTCGCCGGCGTCGCGCCGGTCGATGCCGTCGTTGACAGTCTGCAGGAGGTGAGCCGCTGATGCGGCGGATCTCTCCCGCGCTGTTCTTAGTGCTCGCGGCGTTCACCATCCCGGTCGCGGTCGAACTCCGGACCGTGTTCGGGTTCTTCGGCATCGACCTGCCGTTCATCGCCGTCGTCGTCTTCGAGATCCTACTCCTGGCGATTCTCATCGCCGTCTACGTCCTCGGCCGGCTCTCGCCGGACGACGAGGAAGGCGCGGCGACGCCGTAGCCGGCGCACGAGTCGTCTCGACGGCGAACATCTTTTCCTCCGACCAACACCGATACGAACACACGTTCGCCCCGACACACGATGCCCACGACACCGACGCTCGGACGTTCGCTCCCGCGACCAGCACTGCGGACGATTCGCCTCCTCGGACTCTTACTGGCAGTCGAGCTCGCGCTCGTCGCGGGCTACGTGCTCGCGACCGGGTCGGCGATACTCTCGGTTCGCCACGCGGCGTACCCGTTCGTCTGGGTCAACGTCGCTATCCTCGCCGTCCGCGCCGTCGACGTCCCCGCGCCGACGACCCGCCGGTCCGCCGTGGCCGGGGGCGTCGCGGTCGGCTACCTCGTCGTTCTCGGGTGGACGAGCGGACTGATCGGCGCCGGTTCCGGTGGTGCGCTATCGGCGCGGCTCGTCCCGGCGTTCCCCGGCTGGGGACCAGTCGTGCTCGTCGATGGGCCGATCTCGCTCGCGCTCGTCCCGTTCGAGACCATCGGCTACCTGTCGCTTTCGGTTCTCGTGTACGTGGGAGTCGCTCGTGCCGCAGCAGGAGTGCTCTCGGGGCTCGTCGGACTCGTGACGTGTGTGAGCTGCGTCGGTCCCGTAATCGCGGCGGTGCTCTCGGGGTTCGTCGGCGGTGCGTCGACAGCGATCGTCGGCGCGACGACGGGCGCGTACGCTTACGACCTCTCGACCGCGCTGTTCGTCCTCACAGTCGCCGCACTCTGGCGAACGCTCGGACTCGGACGATAGAATCCGAGCTACTGTCCGTACAGCGAGTTCGATAGCTTCCGCATCGCGTCCGTCTTCTCGTGTGCGTAGACGGGACAGGGGCGCGTTCCGTCGACCTCCCAGACGACCGACTGTCGAAGCTCGTGCGTACAGGTCGCTTTGAACGAATCGCGGTGCGGGCAGGTGGCACAACACTCTGGGAATTCGGGGTCGATACCCTCCATTGTTTGGTACTCGTTACCACGACGAGAAACCTAAGGCTTGCGCTGGCCGTCCCAGAACGAACGAGTCAGCAGCGGCTGGTGGCGTACTACAGTAGCGTTTGCGATTTTTCAGAAAAGTCGTTTTACCGCGCGGGAATGACTCGGCGGACGGCAGCGCCGGTGGCGAGCAGCGCTGCGCCGAAGATGAACGTCATCGCGAGTTCGGGGGGAAGCGCGCTGATGCCGCCGGCCGTCGTGTCGATCAGTGCGTACGCCGCCACAGCCGTCAGGGCGACGCCGACGAGGACGAACACGCCGAGGGCGATCTTGAGGGGGTCGATTCCGACCGATTGGGTGGGGCGTGAGTGGCTCATTACAGTTTCTACTACGGGCCGAAAAGACATATAAACAGAATCCGCTTCTCAATTGCCGGGAATCGTCGTCCTGACGGGTCGTGATAGCCAATTCCGCCCGTGAAGAACGCAGACTGCCACGCGTATGTCGTGCAGAGTCTTTTCACGACTACCGGCCCGCTCGTACTGCCGGACTCGTATCCGACAGTATCATAGGGGTTATCGTAACCGTTCATAGCTTCTCACCGTCCGGGAGAAGCTATGAGGACTCACGATGACCCCTATCAGTCCGCCGCTGAGCCGCCCACGTCTGCCGCCGATCCGAGGCGCTCCTGCGGCGTCAGGTAACACTGCGGATCTGGGCCGAACACGTCGCCGTCGGCCGCGATCGCCCGGAGTCGCGAGCCCCCGCGACAGACGTCCTGATAGCGACAGTTGGCGCACTTTCCTGTGAGGTGGTCTTCGCGGTTCCGCAGCGCGGCCAACAGCGGGTTCGACTCGTCCTCCCAGATCGCGCCGAACGGCCGATCGCGGACGTTGCCGAGGCTGTAGCCCTGCCAGAACTGCGTCAGGTGGACGTTGCCCTGGTAGTCGACGTCGGCGACGCGCTCGCCGGTTGGATCGCCGCCGTTGACTTCGAGATACCGCCTGACGGCGTCGGCCTTCGCCGCCCCGAACTGATCGCGAGCGTACTCGACGAGGAACGCCGCGTCGGCGTAGTTGCCGACGAGGAGCGTCTCGATCTCCTCGCCCTCGTCGTGGTACTCGAGCGTCATCTCACAGAGCTGTTCGACGGCCTCCCGCCGCTCTGTCGGCGAGAGGTCCGCATCGGCGATCTCGCCCCCGCGACCGCCGTAATCGAGGTGATAGAAGCAGAACCGATCGAGGCCGACGTCCGAGAGAAGATCGACGACTGACTCCATATCCGGTGCGTTCTTCTCGGTGATCGTGTAGCGGAGGCCGGTCTTCAGCCCGGCGTCGAGGAAGTTCTCGATGCCGCGGACGGCGGCGTCGAACGCGCCGTCCTGCCCGCGGAAGGCGTCGTTGCGCTCGGGCATCCCGTCGACGGAGACGCCCGCGTACTTCAGGCCCGCCTCGCGAAGCGCGGCGGCCCGTTCCGGCGTCGCGAGCGTCCCATTCGTCGAGAGGACGGGGCGGATGCCGGCGTCTGAGGCGTACGCGACGAGTTCTTCGAGGTCGTCGCGGACGAGCGGCTCCCCGCCCGAAAACAGCACGACTGGCACGCCGTAGTCCGCGAGTTCGTCGAGGAGCTGTTTCCCCTCTGCCGTCGTCAGTTCGCCCGACGCGGCATCGAGGTCTGCACCGGCGTAGCAGTGCTCGCAGTAGAGGTTACAGCGCCGCGTGACGTTCCAGACGACGACCGGCTTCGTCGTTCGCTCCTCGGCGATCTGCTCGCGTGAGGAGTCCGCTCCGTCGTCGTACCGGAGGCCATCACCCTCCGCATCGAGGTCGCACAGGAGTTTGCTGATCGAGATCACTGCGATGCACCCCCCGGGACGTCTGCCCCCGTATCGGGCGTCGATGCGTTCGGCACCGACGCTTCCGGCGGCGCGTCGTCGACGTGCGTCTCGCCCAGGTCACGGTTCGTAAACCGCGCGACGTCGTCCGCACGACAGAGCCACAGCGTGTGCGCCGTCCACTCGAACAGCGACGCCGCCTGCTCGCGGGCGACGGCCTCGCTCGGGGCCGTGACGCTCCCGACGTGCTGTAGCGGTTCGCTCTCTTCGGAGCGCAGGAACACTTCCCACTCCGGAGTCGCGTCGCTCCGCGGTTCGTTCACGCGCATCTCTGTCGAGTCAGTCATTGATCGGAGCGAAGAACCGCATAGGCGAACCGGTTCTGCCCGTTTTCGGAGATTGAGAACGAATGGATGCTCCTTATTATGTGAATCCCCTACCCCAAGCGATGGCACGAACGCAGCTCTCGCGTCGGACGGTCGTCGGGGCGGCCGCGGCACTCGCTGCCGGTCTCGCCGGCTGTTCTGGGGGCAGTACGTCGGGCACCTCCGAAGCGGGTGATTCAAGCGGAGATACGGACGCTGACGGATCCGGGTCGGCCCCCGCTTTCGAGGGCTATCTCTCGAATGCGTCGAACTACGATGGAATCGTCGACGAAACCGGAAATTCGGAAGTCGCCATCACTGTCGGCGCCGAGGCCAACGGTGGCAACTGGGGCTACGGCCCCGCTGCCGTTCGGGTATCGACCGGGACCACTGTCGTCTGGGAGTGGAGCGGCCGCGGCGGCCCACACGACGTCGTGGCCGAAGACGGGTCGTTCAGTTCCGAGCAGCGGAATGGTGCGGGCCACACCTACACGCAGACCTTCGAGGAGTCAGGGGTGGTCAAATACTACTGCACCCCACACCGGACGCTCGGGATGAAGGGCGTGGTCGTCGTCGAAGAATAAATCGTCTCGCCGAAAAGAGACTACTCCAGCGGGAACAGAGACGGACCTATGCCTCGGCCGCGCTGCTGCGACCGCCGTACGGCGAGTCGAGGTCCCAGGCTTCGAGTAGCTCCTGGTAGCGGTTTCGGATCGTGACCTCCGAGATGTCCGTCACGTCACTCACGTCCGCCTGTGTCAGTTCCTCGTTGGTCAACTGGGCTGCGGCGTAGAGCGCGGCGGCTGCGAGGCCGACCGGCGACTTCCCGGAGTGGACGTTCTCGCGCTTCGCGTTCTCCAGCAGCTCGTTGGCCGTTCGCTCGGTCTCTTTGGGAATGTCGAGATCCGAGGCGAACCGCGGGACGTACTCGGCGGGGTCCGCCGGCTGGATTTCCAGCGAGAGCTCGCGTACGACGTAGCGGTACGCCCGCTCGAACTCGTCCTCGTCGACGCGCGAGACGCGCGCGACTTCGTCGATACTCCGCGGTACCTGCGCCATTCGGGCCGCGGCGTGCAGCGATGCGGTCGCGATTCCCTCGATGGAGCGGCCGGGGAGCAGCTCCTCGTCGAGCGCGCGGCGGTAGATGACCGACGCGGTCTCCCGGACGTTCTCCGGGAGCCCGAGCGCCGAGGCCATCCGGTCGATCTCGCCGAGCGCCTGTTTGAGGTTGCGCTCTTTCGAGTCGCGCGTGCGGAAGCGCTCGTTCCAGGTGCGGAGCCGCTGCATCTTCTGGCGCTGATTCGACGACAGCGAGTTGCCGTAGGCGTCTTTGTTCTGCCAGCCGATGTTGGTCGACAGCCCCTTGTCGTGCATCAGGTTCGTCGTCGGTGCGCCGACGCGAGACTTCTCGTCGCGCTCGGCGCTGTCGAAGGCCCGCCACTCGGGGCCGCGGTCGATCGAGTCCTCGTCGACGACGAGGCCACAGTCCGCACAGACCGTCTCGCCGCGCTCGTCGTCCGTGACGATCTCGGCCGAGCCACACTCGGGGCAGTGGAGGGTTTCGTCTTCGCTCTCTGTCGATTCCGATCGCTTCGTCGCTTCGGAGCGGGTCGCATCAGCCGCCGCGTTGTGGTCGCGCCACTTTCGCTCCTGCTCCTCTGTGCTGTCGCGCGTGCGCGCGTGAAGGGCATCACTCATTTTGTTGTACTGGAGGCCGGTGAGAACCGAACCACCGTCTCGTTCTCAACCATACGTTATCAGGCGCGCCTAAAAAATCTGTCGGCCGTGTGCGAACACAATACCGAGCCGATACGTTGGTGGTCGTAGGAAGTAATCGAGGGGAATACAGAACTACCACGGCAATGGTAATTAATCTCACGGTGGCCCGCGTGTAGCCGTCTACCGATTACCCTCGACAGCGGGAACAGTCCCCGCCAGCGAAGACAGACCATTTTATCGACACTTTCGGCCACGTTCGACGTCGATCGGCCACGTTCGGAGTCAGAGATTACGACTCGACGTCGTCTGGCGGCAACTCTTCCGCCACGCGCGTCGACTCCGGTTGGACGCGTGACGCCGAGTCGTCGTCGGAGTCAACGCCGAAGCGGCTCGCATCGCCGCCCGAGAGTGCCGCGGCGACCGCGCGGGGTACGTCCGCGGGATCGACGACCCGAGCCCGGTCGCGCAGCGTCTCGTAGACTCGCTCTGCCTCGGCCCCGACGTAGTTCCGTTCGGCGAACGGACGGTCCTCGACGAGGACGACGCGATCTGCGGCCGTGGCGGCCCGGAGATTCGGGAGATTTCCCGTCCCCACTTCGACGTCGGCGACGACGACGCAGTCGGCCGCCTCGACTCGCCGCTCGACGGCCGCACGGGCTTCCGGTCCGACGCCGGCGAACGGGTCGACTGTCACGACGTCGAGCGCGAGGTTCCGAGCGGCCTCCGTGTCGGTGTCGCCTTCGTTCAACGCGCCTGCAGAGACGTCGAAGCCGGCCGCATCGAGCACGTAGAGGTGCCGTGCGGCCGTTCCGCCGCCGCCGACGACGTGGACGCGACCGCTCCGCTCGTCAGCGTCGGCGCTCGGCTCGCTTTCGGCGACTCTGTCGCCGTCCGGCAGCGCTGTGACGTACACCGAACCCGTGACAGGGTGCTGTGAGACGACGGCGTTGGCGTCGAAGGCGGCTTCGAGCGCGGTCTCCGTCAGGACCGACTCGGGCGGACCGTGGGCGGCGACGCGACCGTTCGAGAGGAGAAGCAGTTCGTCGCAGTAGTGCGCCGCGAGGTTGAGGTCGTGAATCGCCGCGATTGCTGTTTTGTTCTGTGAAACGAGCTCTCGCACCAGTTCGAGCGTTCGGACCTGGTGGTTGATGTCGAGACTCGCCGTCGGCTCGTCCAAAAGCAGGAGTGGCGTCTCCTGTGCGAGCGCTCGCGCGAGCAGGACGCGCTGTCGTTCGCCGCCAGAGAGCGTCGTCACCGGCCGGTCCGCGAAGCGCTGCGCGTCTGTTCGGTCGAGGGCGCGTTCGACGGCCGCGGTGTCGTCCGCTGTCCAGCCGCCGAAGCGCGACCGGTGTGGGTTTCGTCCCATCTCGACGACGGCGCGGGCATCGAACTCGAAGGCGACGGTCGTGTCCTGGGGGACGGTCGCGACGAGTCGGCTGGCGGCCTTCGAGGAGAGGTCGGGGACGGATTCGTCGGCCACGCGGACGGTTCCGGAGGTCGGACTGAGCGTCCCGTTGAGCGCCCGGAGCAGCGTCGTCTTGCCCGCCCCGTTCGGCCCGACGAGTCCGACGAACGTGCCGGAGTCGATGGCGACGTCGAGTCCGTCGAGCACGGTCGTGTCGCCGAATCCGATCTGTAGGTCTTCGACCCGGACGAGCGGCTCCTCCGGCGCCGCAGCCGGGCTGTCAGCCGAGGGGTCGTGAGGGCCGTTTGGATCGTTCATAGCCGTGTCACCTCCCGCGAGCGGAGGAGATACAGGAAGAACGGGGCCCCGAGAGCGGCCGTCACGATGCCGACCGGAATCTCTGTCGCACCGGAGCGCGCGAGCGTGTCGGTGGCCACAAGGAACGATGCACCGGCGAGCGCGCTCGTCGGGAGGAGGATGCGATGATCCGGGCCGACGATCAGGCGCATCGCGTGCGGGACGATGAGGCCGACGAAGCCGATCACGCCGGTCACGGCGACGGCCGCCGCGGTGACGACGCTCGACGCCGCGAGCAGCAGTCGCTTCGTGCGCTCGACCTCGATGCCGAGCGCGTGGGCGTCTTCCTCACCGAGCAGGAGTACGTTCAGGTCCCGCGCGTAGAGCAGCAAGAGCACGAACAGCGGCGGCAGGATGACGGCGATCACGAGCACGTCGTCCCAGGTCGTGCCCCCGAGGTGGCCCATCAGCCAGTAGACGACGCGGCGGAGGCTCTGGCCGCTATGGATGAGCAGCAGCGAGATCATCGCACCGAGAAACGTCTGAACAGCGACGCCGGCGAGCAAAAGCGTCGCCGTCGGTGTGTGGCCGTCGCGCGTGGCGATGAGGTAGACGCCGAACGCGGTGAGAATTGCAGAGACGAACGCCGCACCCTGTAGTTCGAGCCCGAACGGGAACGCGAACGGGAGCACGATAGTCGCGACCGCGCCGACGGCCGCGCCCGAGGAGACGCCGACGATCGAGGGATCGGCCATCGGATTGCGGAAGAAACCCTGCATCACGACGCCCGCCGTCGCGAGCGCGAATCCGACGAACGCCGCGAGGACGATCCGCGGCAGCCGAACGTCGAGGACGATGATCCGACTGGTGTCGGCGGCGGCGAATCCGAACGGAAACGGGTCTGCCGAGAGCAGTATCTTCGCGACCGTGACTGGCGGGATCGACACCGGACCGATGCCGGCGCTGACGACGACGACGCCGGCGAGAGCGACTGTCAGCGCGCTCGACCACCCGATCGTGCGTGTTCGGAGGGTCACGGTACGTTCACAAACTCACTTGGATTAGGCAAATACTTGTTGCAACGGCGGTCTGGCTAGGGTATGCAATTCCGCGTGCTCGTGCTCGCAGTGCTACTCGTCGTCGCGGCCGCCGGGCCGGCGTCGGGTGTCGCTGCGGGCGCGACTCCCACCGCTGTCGGCGACGCATCGCACACAGGGCCGTCTGTGACCTGTTCGTTCCCGTACACGGCAACCGACGCGACCGGGACCGAGGTGACGCTCGATGCCGACCCCGAACGGATCGTGACGCTCAACCCGAGCGCCGCGCAGACGATGTGGGAAATCGGTGCCCGCGACGAAGTCGTCGGGTTCTCACAGTACGCGACCTATCTCGAAGGGGCCGGATCGGGCGACCGCGTCAACGTCTCCGGCGCGGGCGGGCCGAGCGTCGAGAAGGTGCTCGCCGCCGATCCGGACCTCGTCTTGGTGCCGAACAGCACCTACGGCTTCGCGGCCGATCGCGTCGAGCAGATCCGTGATCAGGGCGTTCCGGTGTTCGTGTTCGGACAGCCCACGTCGCTGGCAGCCGTCGCTAACAAAACCGAACGCATCGGCCGCCTCACCGGAAACTGCGAGGGTGGTGTCGAACGCGCCGACGAGATGCGGCAGTCGATCGCGCTGATGGAGCAGGCGCTCGAAGACGAAGACCGGCCGCTCGCGCTCAACGTCTTCCACGGCTACACCTCGGGGGCGAACACGTTCATCGGCGACGTGATGGAGAGCGCCGGTGTGCGGAACGGTGCCGCAGAAGCCGGCATCACGGGCTTTCAGATGATCAACGACGAGACGGTCGTCGAACTCGACCCGCAGTGGATCGTGGCCCCCGAAGATAGCCCGATCCCCGAGAACGAGGCGTACAACAGCACGAGGGCAATTCAAGAGGGCAACGTCGTCCGCGTGAACACGAACTACCTCCAGCAGCCCGCGCCCCGTTCGGTTCGCGCGGCGGAGACGATTCTCGAAGCGGTCCATCCCGACGCCTACGAGGAGTACCAGACGCTCCAGAGTCAGGCGGAGACGTCGACCACAGAGGCGGCGACCACTGAGGCGGCGACCACGACAACGACGGCCGAGACTGACGCGCCCGCGACGACGTCGACCGACTCCCCCGGGTTCGGTCTCTCGGTGTCAGTTGTCGCGCTCGCGGCCGCCGCACTCCTGGCGCTCCGTCGATAACGGCGACGCACCCCTTTCGATTCCGTGCGGTGATAGGGGTTATCGTAAGTCTCCATAGATGTCTCGCCGGACGGTACGGCGAGAATCTCCGAACAGGTACGATAATCCCTATGAGGAATAGAGCGAACAGCCGGCACCTCCACTCCCGCACCGACGTGCCGGGCAACCGCTGACCGGTGCGGGGTCGTCGTTACGTCACGGGAGCGCTGGCCGCGTCTTCCGGTATAAATCCCCGCCCACTCGACAGTAAGTATCATACCCACGCCAGCGAGAACGACCCGTATGGACGTCACTATCTCGCAGTCGCGCGTCGAGGGACGCGTGCGGGCGCCGCCCTCGAAGAGTTACACGCACCGGGCAATTCTCGCAGCGGGCTACGGCGACGACGCGGTCGTCACAGACCCACTCGTGAGCGCCGACACCCGCGCGACGATGCGGGCGGTCGAAGCGTTCGGCGGCACGGTCGACCGCGCAGACGACGACGCCGAACTCGCCGTCTCGGGGTTCGACGGTCGTCCCGAGGTCCCCGACGACGTGATCGACTGTGCGAACTCGGGGACGACGACGCGACTCGTCACGGCCTGTGGCGCGCTCGCCGCCGGGCTCTGCGTCTTCACCGGCGACGAGTCCCTCCGCTCGCGCCCGCAGGGACCGCTGCTCGACGCGGTCCAACAGCTCGGCGGGCGCGCGGAATCGACCCGCGGCAACGGCCAAGCGCCGCTCGTCGTCGGCGGCAACACGCCCGGGGGGAGTGTCTCGATCCCCGGCGACGTCTCCTCACAGTACATCACGGCGCTCCTGATGGCCGGCGCCGTCACCGACGAGGGCATCGATGTGGAACTGGAAACGGAGCTAAAGTCCGCGCCGTACGTCGACATCACGCTCGAAGTGCTCGCGGATTTCGGCGTCGAGGCCGAGCGGACCGAGGACGGATTCTCGGTGCCGGGCGGGCAGTCCTACGACCCTGCGGGCGGTGAGTACGCCGTCCCCGGCGACTTCTCGTCGATGTCGTACCTCCTCGCGGCCGGTGCCGTCGCCGCCGCCGACGGTGAAACGGTCGTCGTCGAGGGCGCACGCCCGAGCGCACAGGGCGACAGCGCCATCGTCGACGTCCTCGACGCGATGGGAGCAGACATCGAGTGGGACCGCGAGGCGGGCGAAATCTCGATCTCGCGCGCGTCGCTGTCGGGGACCGCCGTGGACGTCGGCGACACGCCGGACCTCCTGCCGACGATCGCCGCGCTCGGTGCGATCGCCGACGGCGACACCGTCATCGAGAACTGCGAGCACGTCCGCTACAAAGAGACCGATCGCGTGAGCGCGATGGCCGAAGAGCTCGGCAAGATGGGCGCGTCGGTGACAGAAGAGCAGGACCGACTGACGATCCACGGCGGCGAGAGTGACCTCGTCGGCGCGCGCGTCGACGGTCGCGGCGACCACCGGATCGTGATGTCGCTGGCCGTCGCGGGCCTCGTCGCCGACGGCGACACCGTCATCGAGGGCGGTGAGCACGTCGACGTGTCGTTCCCGAACTTCTTCGACGCGATGGCGTCGCTCGGCGTCGGCGTCGAGCGGGCCGAGTAGCCCGGCGAGATTCCGCTCGGATCAGGCCTCCGGCGTGTGGCGTCCGGTGATCGACTCGATTTCGAGTTCGACGATGACGATCTCCATCTCGTCGATGTCCTCGTCGAACACGCGGATCGGCGAGAACTGCTCGTTTATCTCGGCGGTGTCGAACCGCTCGTGCTCGGACTCCGGGAGTTCGGTAAGGTGGCCGGTCACGAGGATGCTCCAAGTCTCTATGCCCCGTGGATCGTCAGTGTCCTCCGTCCCGTAGAGGACGTAGCACGCGGTGTCTGTCGTCTCGAGGAGTTCCTGTTTCCGGCTCCCGTCTGTGACTCCGAGACGGAAGTAGAGCCCGTCGCCGTCGTAGTAGTGCGCCAGCGGGATGGCGTAGCTGTCGTCGCCGTCAGCGAGCGAGAGGACGCCCGTCCCTGTCGTCTCCAGTCGCTCTTCGACCGCCGCGTCGTCCATTCCGAGGGTGTATGCGTATTCGATGTGATCCATACGGTGCTCCGAAAAATTCGGTGTGTCACGCTTCGTCGCCTGGAAGTATATTCGTTCCCCCGCCCGGCGATTGCGCCTTTCTGCAACGTATATATGGCCGGAACCACGACGGCGAGGTAATGAACGGGAACCGATTCGGCCGGCTCTTCCAGGTCACCACCTACGGCGAGAGCCACGGCGATGCGATGGGCGTGACTGTCTCGGGCTGTCCGGCAGGGCTCGAACTCGACGAAGACGACGTGCAGGCCGAACTCGACCGGCGCAAGCCGGGACAGTCGATGATCACGACCTCCCGGGGCGAACCCGACGCGGTCGTGATCAACTCCGGCGTCCAGGACGGCTACACGACGGGGACGCCGATCGGGATGGTCATCGAGAACAAGGACGCCCGCTCGGGCAAGTACGAGCCCTACGTCACGGCTCCGCGCCCGAGCCACGGCGACTTCACCTACTCGGCGAAGTTCGGCACGCGCAACTGGGGCGGCGGCGGCCGCTCGTCGGCGCGCGAGACGGTGAACTGGGTCGCGGCCGGCGCGGTCGCGAAGAAACTCCTCGAAACGCAGGACGTACAGGTCAAAGCGCACGTGAACCAGATCGGCGACATCGAGGCGCCGGAAGTGTCGTTCGAGGAGATGCTCGAACACACAGAGGAGAACGAGGTTCGCTGTGCGGACCCCGAGACCGCAGAAGAAATGCGCGACCTGATCGACGAGTACCAGACAGAGGGCGACTCGATCGGAGGGTCGATCTACTTCGAGGCGCGCGGCGTCCCGCGCGGCCTGGGCGCGCCGCGATTCGACTCGTTCCCCTCTCGGCTCGGCCAGGCGATGATGTCGATTCCGGCGACGACGGCGTTCGAGTTCGGTCTCGGGACGGAAGCCCGCGAGTGGACCGGCAAAGACCGTAACGAGGACTGGGAGTTCGACGAGAACGGCGACCCGGTGCCCGAAGGAAACAAACACGGCGGCCTCCAGGGCGGCATCACGACCGGCCAGCCGATCTACGGCGAGGTCACCTGGCACGCCCCGACCTCGATCCCGAAAGAGCAGAAGACCGTCGACTGGGAGACCGGAGAGGAGAAAGACATCCAGGTCGTCGGCCGTCACGACCCCGTCCTGCCGCCGCGTGCCGTCCCGGTCGTCGAGGCGATGCTGAATCTCACGATACTCGACTTTATGCTGCTCAGCGGCCGGATGAACCCCGATCGGCTCGACGATCAGCCGGGCGAATACGACACCGAGTATCACCCCTCAAGCCCCGACAACGAGTGACGGTCTAGCGGGCGAGCGACGGGAATAACAAATAATTGCTGGGTCTTTTTGCAAAACGGTTGTGAACGTCCAGTTATTTTGCCGACTAGCGTGCTAAACGTTCACATATTAGGTCCATCATCATCTTTCCTTGGTAACTTATAGCAAAGGCTTTAATCGATTCCTTCCGAAAGTTTTCGGTAGTGGCCCACACGGGCCGTGAGCTCAGATATGACTGACGACGAACTCATCTGGCGAATCGCGGGTGGTTCCGGCGACGGGATCGCCTCGACGAGCCAGAATTTCGCGAAGGCCCTGATGCGAGCGGGCCTGCACGTATTCACGCATCGTCACTACCCGTCGCGCATCCGTGGTGGCCACACCTATACGGAAGTCCGCGTCTCCGCGGACAACGTGAAATCGCGCGGTGACGGGTACAACTTCCTCCTGGCGCTGGGCGACTCCTTCGCTCGGAACCCCCAGGAGAACGCATACTACGGCAACGAGGAGGTCAAACCGCTCTCGGAGAACCTAGACGAACTCAACGAAGGCGGCGTCATCGTCTACGACTCCGGACTGCTCGACACCGACGACATCCCGAACTTCGACGAGCGCGTCGAGGAGAACGGCTGGCACGTCTACGACATCGACCTCCGCACGATCGCCCGCGAGCACGGCCGCGAAGTGATGCGGAACACCGCGGGCGTCGCCGTCACCTGCGCCATCGCCGGCATCGAACCCGAGGTCATCAAGAGCCTGATGGACGACACGATGCCCGAGAAGATCTTCGAGCCGAATATGGCCGTCTTCGACGACGCCTACGAGACTGTGCTCGAAGAGTACGACGCCGACGCACCCGACGTGTCGGTTCCGGAGGGCGAACACGACGAAGAGCAGGTCCTCATCTCCGGCTCGGACGCCATCGCCTACGGCGCACTCGACGAGGGATGTCGCTTCATCGCTGGCTACCCGATGACGCCGTGGACCGAGGTCTTCACTATTATGTCGCAGAACCTCCCCGAGGTCGGCGGCATCTCCGAGCAGGTCGAAGACGAAATCGCGGCGGCGGCGCTGGCACTCGGTGCCTCACACGCCGGCGTGAAGGCGATGTCCGGATCTTCGGGCGGCGGCTTCGCGCTGATGTCCGAACCGCTCGGCCTCGCCGAGATGACCGAGACGCCGGTCGTCCTCGTCGAAGCGATGCGCGCCGGTCCCTCGACCGGGATGCCGACGAAGCCCGAACAGGCCGACCTCGAACACGTCCTCTACACCTCGCAGGGCGACTCCCACCGCGTCGTCTTCGCGCCGTCTGACGCCGTGGAGGCGTACAAACAGACGCGCCGCGCGTTCCAGATCGCCTACGAGTACCAGATCCCGTCGATCGTCCTCTACGACCAGAAGAACGGCGGCGAGCTTCAGAACGTGCCGGCGAGCGTCTTCGACGAGGAGCCGAACGCGGACCTCGGCTCTGTCATCACCGAGGAGGAACTGGTCGACGCACCGCACGACCCCTCCGGGAAGTACAACCGCTTCCAGCACGACGTCGAGGACGGCGTCAGCCCCCGGTCCATTCCGGGCCAGAAGGGCGGCCGCTACCTCGCGACCGGGAACGAGCATATGCCCGCCGGGCACATCGCAGAGGACCCCGACAACCGCGTCAATCAGGTCGACCGACGGATGGAGAAGATGGAAGCCATCCGCGCCGACCTCGACGCCGACGAGGAGACGAACACCCACTACGGGCCCGAAGAAGCCGAATACGGCATTATGACGTTCGGCTCCCAGCAGGGTACCGTCGAGGAGGCCGTCGACCGACTGAACGACGATGGCCACTCGGTGAAGATGCTCGGCGTCTCCGAGATGGCCCCGTACCCGGTCGAAGAAGTCACCGAGTTCGTCGAGAGCGTCGACGAGGTGCTCGTCGTCGAGATGAACGCCTCCGCGCAGTTCCGCGGCCTGACCCAGAAGGAACTCGGTCGCTACGGCGAGAAGCTCTCGAGTCTCCTGAAGTACAACGGCAACCCCTTCGAGCCCGCCGAGATCGTCGACGGGTTCGTCACCAGCATCGTCGAGGACGGGACGCTGCCCGGCCACGAGACCAAGTTCGTCCCCGCAGCGAGTGATTAACTATGAGCGCATTCAGTGCAATCGGCGAACACGCCGAACACGACCGTAACGAGTACACGCCCGGCCTCGAACCGCAGCCTACCTGGTGTCCCGGCTGTGGCGACTTCGGGGTCCTGAAGGCCCTGAAGGGCGCGGCGGCCGAACTGGGCCTCTCCCCCGAGGAGATGCTCGTCTCCACCGGCATCGGCTGCTCGGGCAAACTGAACAGTTACTTCGACAGCTACGGCTTCCACACGATCCACGGCCGATCGCTCCCGATCGCGCGCGCGGCCAAACTCGCCAACCCCGGCCTGACGGTCGTCGCGGCCGGCGGCGACGGCGACGGCTACGGTATCGGTGGCAACCACTTCATGCACACAGCTCGTGAGAACCACGACATCACCTACATCGTGTTCAACAACGAGATCTTCGGGCTGACGAAGGGCCAGACGTCGCCGACGTCGCCGAAGGGCCACAAGTCGAAGACCCAACCGCACGGGTCCGCGAAGGACCCGATCCGGCCGCTGTCGATGTCGCTGAACGCCGGCGCATCGTACGTCGCCCGGACGGCCGCAGTCAACCCCAACCAGGCGAAAGACATCATCGTCGAGGCGATCGAACACGACGGGTTCTCCCACGTCGACTTCCTCACCCAGTGTCCGACGTGGAACAAGGACGCAAAGCAGTACGTCCCCTACATCGACGTCAACGAGTCCGACGACTACGAGTTCGACAACACCGACCGCTCGGAAGCGTCCGAGATGATGTTCGAGACCGAAAACGTGCTCCACGAGGGCACCGTCCTCACGGGCCGGTACTACGTCGACGAGGACCGCCCGTCCTACCAGCAGGAGAAACAGCGCATCGGTGAGCTCCCCGAAGAACCGCTCGCAGAGCGATACTTCGACGACGACTACGAGTGGGAACGCGTCTACGACACGTTCCTCGACAAGCACAAGTAACAGCGCTGAATCGGCGGTATCGACGGCTCACGCGCCCCGTTTCGGTGGTGTTTCGGCGTCGGGAGTTCGGTTTTTCTATTCGGAAGGTATTTTTTCCGGCAACCGAAACATACCGGTATGGAGACTACCTCGACGGAGGGCCGGATCCTCGACGTTCTCGAGGACGACGCCCAAGCGTCGTACGCTGAGATCGCAGAGCGGGCGGACGTCTCGAAGCCGACGGTTCGAAAGTACATCCGGAAGATGGAAGAGGAAGGTATCATCGTCGGCTACTCGGCCGACGTCGACCCGAAGAAACTCTCGGAGACGTCTATCGCTCTCGTGGGACTCGACGTCGCCTCCGAGCGGTACGTCGAAGCGACGCGTGAACTCAAGGAACTGGACGCCGTCGAGTCGCTGTACACCTCCTCGGGCGATCATATGCTGATGGCCGAAGTTCGTGCGCCCGACGGCGACGCGCTCGGCGAAGTCATCTCCGAGCGGGTGCTCTCGATCGAGGGGATCACGGCGGCACACCCCTCGTTCTTACAGGAACGGCTGAAGTAACTCGATTGACCGCCCGCTGCAGCGACGCACGTCGAGGATCTCGGACGTCGCGACCGCGCCGCTCCTCTATTCGCTCTACTTTCACTCCGCTTTGAGAACGCTATAGTGCGCTCGCCGTCTACGTCCCGACGTTCGTTTCACGACGGGCGAAAGACCGTGATGGCTTCCGACCGCTCCCGCTGTCGACGGACCGAGCGCACTCTGCATAGCGTGCGGGTCGTCCGGGGGCGCCGATGAGCGGCGAAACCCTGCCGGGGGTCACAGAGCGCGATTCATCGCGGATCGTTCTCCACGTGGATATGGACTGCTTTTATGCCTCCTGTGAACGCCTTCGCGAACCCCTGTTGCGAGGCGAGCCCGTCGTCGTCGGGATGGGCTACGAGCGCGGCGAGACGTTCGGGGCGGTCGCCACCGCGAGCTACGAGGCCCGCGAATACGGCGTCGAGAGCGCCCAACCGATCTCACAGGCGCTCGATCGACTCCCGCGCGCCGAGAGCCAGGAGAGAGACAGCGACGATGCCGGCGAGGTGGCCACTGCCGGCGAGGCGGCCCCCACCGGCGAGGCAGCCCCTACTGACGAGACAGCCGTCAGCGACACCGATGCCGAAGCAGTCGGCTACTACCGGCCGGTCGATTTGGAGTTCTACCGCTCGGTTGCAGCGTCGGTCAAAGAGATCCTTCACGAGTGCGCAGACGTCGTCCGGGAGGTCAGCATCGACGAGGCGTACCTCGACGTGACCGACCGAACCGCCTGGCAACGCGCCCCGGACGGCGACCGGACGCTCGCGGAGGGCTACGCGCGGCACGTGAAACAGCGGATCGCCCGCGAGGTCGGCGTTCCCGCGAGCGTCGGCGTCGCACCGAATATGTCCGCCGCGAAGATCGCCTCCGATCACGACAAACCGAACGGTCTCGTCGTCGTCGAACCGGGGACCGTCCGCGACTTCCTGGCCCCGCTCTCAGTCGACGCCGTCCACGGCGTCGGCCCCGTGACGGCGGACCGGCTCGCGTCGATGGGCGTCGAGACCGCGGGCGACCTCGCCGAGGCCGATCCGACCGCGCTTCGGGACGCGTTCGGCTCGCGCGGGCCGGAACTCCACGACCGCGCCCGCGGCATCGACGACCGTGAGGTCACGCCGACCGGCCGACCCAAGAGCCTCTCTCGGGAGTCGGCGTTCTCGGAGGCGACCGACGACGACGAACGAAAGCGCGAGACGGTGACGGCGCTCGCGGCCGACGTCGCTGCACGCGCTCGCAACCGCGGCGCGACGTACCGTACGATCGGGATCAAAGTGGTCGTGCCGCCGTACGACGTCAACACCCGCGAGCGGTCGCTTCCCGGTCCGGTCGACGACCCCGCGCTCGTCGAGGAGGTCGCCTTAGAGTTGCTCGCGGAGTTCGAAGACGACGACGCCCGCAAGGTCGGCGTCCGCGTCTCGAATCTCTCCTTCGCGGACGGCGAACAGTCCCAACTCGACGGGTGGGAGGGGGCCGGGTCAGCGGCCGCCGACGTCGACGGCAGCGTCGACGGCGACGCCGACAGCGAGGTCGGTGCCGAGACCCGCTCCGACGGACGCGGCGTCGCCGAGGAACCAGGGTACGGCGACGGCCAATCGTCGCTGGATCAGTTCGATCCCGGCGAGTAGTCGGGGAGGCGCGCATCGCCGAGCGGCCAGCGTCGTCGCCGCACGGGGAAGGAACTATGCCCCGCGAGGGCGAGCACCCGATAGATGACCGAGGATACGGAGACGATCGCCGTCGCGAACGTCAGCGCGGGTCCGGGTGGCGACGGGGACCACGAACCGGGGACGTCCGTCGAGCTGCCAGTCGTCGACATCCTCACCGGACGAGGGTTCATCACGGGCAAATCCGGGTCCGGGAAGTCGAACACGGCGTCCGTGATGATCGAGAATCTGCTCTCGAACAACTTTCCAGTGCTCATCGTCGACACCGACGGCGAGTACTACGGCCTCAAAGAGCAGTTCGAGCTACTGCACGCGGGCGCCGACGACGAGTGCGACATCGTCGTCAGCCCCGAGCACGCCGAAAAGCTCGCGAACCTCGCGCTCGAACAGAACGTCCCGATCATCCTCGACGTCTCCGGCTACCTCGACGAGGACGAAGCTCAAGAGTTGCTGACGGAGGTCGCGAAGAAACTCTTCGCGAAAGAGAAGAAGCTCAAGAAGCCCTTCCTGATGCTCGTCGAGGAGTGCCACGAGTACATCCCCGAGGGCGGCGGGATGACCGAGGCGGGCAAGATGCTCATCAAGATCGGCAAGCGCGGGCGGAAACACGGCCTCGGGATCGTCGGCATCTCTCAGCGCCCCGCCGACGTCAAGAAGGACTTCATTACCCAGTGCGACTGGCTCGTCTGGCATCGCCTGACCTGGAACAACGACACGAAAGTCGTCGGGCGGATCCTCGGCTCGGAGTACGCGGACGCGATCGAGGAGATGGACGACGGCGAGGCGTTCCTCGTCACCGACTGGTCGGAGTCGCTTCGGCGGGTCAAATTCCACAAGAAGCAGACGTTCGACGCGGGCGCGACGCCCGGCCTCGACGACTTCGAGCGCCCGGATCTGAAGTCCGTCGACGGCGACCTCGTCTCCGAACTGCAGGACATCTCCGACGAGAAAGCCCGCCGCGAAAGCGAGATCGCCGATCTCAAACAGGAGTTAGAGAAGAAGGAGGCGAAGATCCGACAGCTCGAGCGCGAACTCGAAGAGGCGAAAGACCTCTCGCAGATGGCCGACCAGTTCGCCCAAGCGATGTTCCAGACGGCCGAAGCGCCGTACCGCGGCGGCGACGGCCGGAACCTGGCCCGGACTGAAGACCAGCAGGCCGCGCTCGATCAGTACGACGAAGGGGAACGAGCCGGGGCGTCGAGCGACGGCGGGACCGAGGAGGCGCCCACGACTGCCACGGCAGACGCCAGTCAAGAGCAAGAGGAGGCCGTCACAGCGGCCGCCGCCGGCGCGTACCCGGGACTCGACGCCGACGTCGGCGCCGACGGCGACGTTGAGCTCCAACCGTCGACGGACGCCGACACGGCACCCGAGCGCGCTCACGAGGGGACGGCGATGCTGACCGGGCGAGCAGACGTCATCGAACGCTTGCGGAACGTCGTGTCGTCGTTGCCGCCGGCGTCCCGACGGATGCTCGCGTTCTACCGCGAGATCGACGCCTGCGATCCGGTCGACGCCCACGTCGCCGCCGGCGAGGTCGGCGACAAACAACTCGCCTACAGTCGCAACCGGCCGCTCCGTCGCGCGGGGTTCGTCGAACACGTCGGCCGCGGCCGCTACGCGTACGCCCTCCCGGACCTCGTTCGCCAGGAGTTCGCCGACCGGCTCGACGACGAAGAGCTACGGGAGGTCGTCACGGCCGTCGAAGCCGCGTTCCGCCCCGGAACGTCTGAGCAAGCAGCAGGCGAGGCCACTGTAAACGGACAGGACAGAGATGTCGAAGCCGGCGACGACTGATACTGAGTTCGGGAGTCCGCATCGATTCTCGCCGAGCGGCATAGCGAAAAATCGAGGAACAGTCGCGATAACCACTACGAGCGGGGAGTCCGCCCCCTTGGTCACAACTGACGGATGATGTACTCGTTGATCTCATCCACCAGCGACGGCCGGTACGTCCAGAATCCGGTCCACTCGTTTGGGCTTTCTTCGAGCGCGAGCAGCGCGACGTGTTCGTCGCCGCCCGCCGGCGGCGTGTAGACGACGAACCACGATTCCAGAAAGTCCTGTTCGTATCCCGCGTGAATCGTGATCGTCGACTGCGGCGACGGTTCCCATCCCGGCGCGCCGTAGACGTGGACATCGACTGGAGCGTCGTCCAGTCGCCGGTAGACCTGGTGCGTTCCGATCTCGTCTTCGATCCGCGAGAGAGATTGAAACGACGCGCGCAGCGTCCCCGACTGCTGCTCCCACGCGGTCTGTTCGATGTATCGGGAAACCAGGATCAAGAGCAGCTTTTCGGAGTGCGATTCGGGGTAGCCGCGAAGGAAGAAGGGGATCTCGTCTAGCTCCTGCAGGACGGCTGGAAGTTCGACGTCCTCTAACTGCCGTGCGCCGGTGACGAAGAGATCGGAGTTGACCAACAGGATCGCGTCCTGGAGGTCTCGGAGCGACGACCTGGCGACGACAGTCCCGTCTTCGACGATCACGACCACGTCCTCACCTTCGTCGTCGAGATCGACCTCGTCGACGTCGATCGGCTGGTCCGCGAACGTCTTCTCCAGCATTCGTTGAACTGGCTCCGGCGCGTCTCGATCGAGCACGACGAGGGACCGCTCCGGCGACTCGATCGCGTCGAGGAACTGTCTCAGTGACATCAGAATTACCGAATGAGGGTCTGTGCGGGTCTTAAAGCGGTTCGACGAGGGATTCGAGCGCCGCGCGCGGGTCGTCCGCCTTCGCAACGCCCGAAGCGAGGAGGATTCCGGACGCACCCAGGTCGCCCGCGGTCGCGACGTCCTCCCCCGAGGAGATGCCCGCGCCGCAGTAGACGTCGACCGCCTCGTCGACGTTCCCGGCGGCGGTGACAGCGTCCTCGACAATTTCGGGATCGGCCGTCGCCACCGAGACGTCGCCGCCGATCAGTTCCGGCGGTTCGACGGCGACGCTGTCGGGGGCGAGCGCGGCCGCGGCACCGATCTGCGCGGGGTTGTTCGCACAGACGCACGTTTCCAGGCCAGCGCGCTCGGCCGCGCGGACGGCGGCGTCGATGTCCGCGAGTTTCAGCCGCTTTTCGGAGTGGTTGATGAGCGTGCCGACCGCGCCGGCGTCGGCGACGGACTCTGCCAGTGTGCTACCGGTGTGGCTCCCGTAACCGTTCGGATCGACGTGCTGGGCCCACGTCTCGACGCCGGTGTCTGCGACGCGGGCGATGTCGGCCGCCTGCGGGGAGACGGCGATTTGGACGCCGGAGGCCTCCGAAACGTCGCGCGCGGCGGTCGCGACCTCGATGGGGTCACAGGGATAGGCTTTGAGATTGACTAAGATGAACACGTTCCCTTCTGGGCCCCACGACACAAAATAGGTTGCTCCTCACGTGCTGGCTCTGGGTCGGAGCGAGCGCGTCGCTCCCGCTCCCTGAAACGCACTGAAAGCGCAACACCGAGACAGAGCCGCGTCAGTCCTTGCGCTTGACGACGTCGCCGAGCGTCGTGGTCGTCGACGAACCGCCAGACCACTCACTGTCCTCGCCGTCGCCGCCTTCGACGAGCGAGATTTCGAGTTTGCGTTCGAGTTTCTTCTGTACCTCGTCGGAGGGGAGAATATCGCCGCGTTCGAGCTTGCGGATGAGACTCGCCTTCTCGTTGAGCGATTGTGCGAGGTCCTCCTGGCTCAGTCCGCGGTCTTCGCGCGCCTCGCGGATCCGGCGGTCGTAGTCCGAAGCGATCTCGTCCATATCGTCGAACATATCGCGTCGGCGTCGGCTGGAGCCGCCGGACGACCCGCCGCCGGCAGACGAGGACGTGCTCGACGCGCTGGAGGACCCCGACGACTCGCCTGAGGAACTCGACGTCGAGTACTTCGTCGACTGAGAGGAACTCGACTCAGTGCGGACCTCGGTGCCGAACTCCTTGCAGTCGTCGCACAGTTCGAGTTCGGCCCCTTCGACCTTGACCGTCGTCAGGGACGGCCGTTCCTTGCCGCACATCTCGCACTGGGGCATATACTCCGTCGTAGTCGAGGGGGCGATATAAAGGACACGCCGGCCGTGCGCCCGCGGCGCCAGACAGCGCCACGAACGCGGACGGCGACACGGAACAGATACGGGCGCAATACAGCACGAACGCGGGCGACGACAGCGACTCAGGCGGGTCGCGCCCCGAGTTCGACCTCGACTGTCAGTTCGGTCCCGTCGCGGAGCAGTGTCAGTTCGACCGTGTCGCCGGGGCGCGTCTGGAGCGCGAGGTAGCTCCCGAGGTCCTCTGTCGTCTGCATCCGCTCGCCGTCGATCGCTAGGAGCACGTCGCCGCCGACTCGCACGCGCCGCCCGTCAACGACGCGGATTTCGGTGCCGCCGCGAACGACGCCCGCGGCGGGGCCGTCCTCGTCGACCGCGGTCACGAGGACCCCGCGGGGCGTCGCCATCCCGTTGGCGCGAGCCAGATCGGGCGTCAGGCCGAGCAGCGTGACGCCGATGTAGGGGTGCTCGAAGCGGCCGTCCTCGACGAGCGCCGGCACGACCCGACGAGCGAGGGCTGCCGAGATACCGAACGCGATGTTCTCGCCGCCCCCGGAGCTGATCACGGCGACCACCCGACCGTCGAGCGACACGAGCGGGCCGCCGCTGTTCCCCGGGTTGACGGCCGCGTCAGTCTGGATGGCATCCGGGATGCGCGACCCCGTCGGGGCCGGGATCCACCTATCAGTGCCGCTGACGATCCCGGCCGTGACGGAGCCGTCCAGATCGAACGGGTTCCCGATCGCGACGACCTCCTGGCCGACGACGGCAGGTTCCTCGGCGAACGAGAGCGCCTCGGCGTCCGGCGCCGACCCTGGGAGCGCGATCACCGCCAGGTCGCTGTGGGGATCCGTGCCGACGATCTCTCCCCGGCTCCACCGGCCGCCGCTGAATCTGATCTCTGCCGTCGCGGCATCGTCGACGACGTGCGCGTTGGTGACGACGTACGAGGAGCGGGCGACGAACCCGCTTCCCTGCCCGGTGTCGGTGCGCACGAGCACGACCGAGTCGCTGACCTGGCGATACACGCGAGTGTAGGGGCTCGTCGCTGTCTCGGTCGGCGTTTCGGTCGCCGTCTCAGTCCCCGGCGTCTCCGACGACGTCGCGCTGGCGGGCGTGTCGGTCCCCGTACGCGGTGCCGCCGTGTTACAGCCCGCGAGCGCGGCGAGTATCGCGGTCCCGCCGAGTTCGAGCAGGCGCCTGCGTGTCGTGGTCGGACCGGCCATCCTTGTTAGCGGTTCGGGGGACGGGCTTTTGTGTACTCCGGACTCGCCGGCAGACGTGCCGTTCGAGGCCCGACGCGCTAAGAGAGGTCGGACCACGCGCCCCAGAAGCGCTGGAGCGCCGTGAGGTGTCCCACGACGGCGAAGAACACCAACAGCCAGCCGACGACGCTCAGGCCGACGACGCGGACCGGCACGGCAGCCAGCGCGAGCGAGACGGCAGCGACGACTGCAGCCACGCCGATGAGTGCGAGGCGGTCCGCGCGCCCCACGAGGCCGCCGTACTCGCGGCCGAGTCCCACGGCCTGGATCTGCGTGCCCAGATACGAGGTCATCAGGACGCCCGTGACCGCCGCGAGACCGAGGGCGTAGCCGTCGATGCCGGCGGCGAGGCCGACGAGCATCGCGATGTCGGCGTAGCGGTCGAGGACGTGATCGAGCAGGTCGCCGCCCTCGCTGGAGACGCCCTGCGCCCGTGCGAGCGCGCCGTCGACCAGGTCGAGCCAGCCGTTGGCGAAGACGAACAACGCGCCGAGGGCGTACCAAAGCGGCGTCGCGAGGTAGAAGGCGCCGCCGGCCGCGACCGCGAACCCGAAGGCGACGACGCTTACGCCGTCGGGACTCAGCCCGAGTCGGTCGGCGGCGGCGACGAACGGCGCGAGCAGTCGGTCTGCGAGGTCCCGGTACTGATCGAGGGTCACAGGTAGTCGATGAAGTCGACGATTCCCACTCGGGGCTCTACTTCGCCCTCCATCGCGGCGACGACGTCGTCGGCGACCGCGTCGGGCGTTCGATCGGTCGTATCGATCTCCCAGACGTCTCCCTCACCGTGGCGCTCGACCGCCTCGGCGAGAATCACGTCGAGTGCCTCGCTCTCGGCGTTCTCAGCCACGGAAGCTTCGGACTCGCCGCGCTCGCGGAGCCGGGGCTTCAGCACGTCGGGACGACAGCGCAACACGATCACCTGGTCGGCGTCCAAGAGGTGCGACAGGTGTGACTCGACGAGCGTATCCGCGTCGCTCTCGTCGGCGACGCGGTCCTCGTGCTCGTCGAGCCACGCTTCGACGGCGTCGAGATCGGCGACCAGCGAGTCGCGCTCGACGTCGCGCTCCTCGAAGAGGTCTGCCTCGCGTATCGCGTCGTTGAGGTGGACGACGTCGACGCCCGCCCGTTCGGCGACCAGTTCGGAGACGGTCGTCTTTCCCGTTCCGGGGGTTCCGGTGAGCGCGACGCGCGTCACGGCTCGGTCGCCTCCGGCCGGACGTCGGCGACGACTTCGTTGAGGACCGCCACGGCGCGCTCGGTCTCCTCACGGGTGCCGCAGGAGATCCGGACGCACTCTGGCAGGCCGAAACTGGAGGTATCGCGGACGATGACGCCGCGCTCCTGGGTCGCCTCGGCGACCGCGGTCGCGTCACCGACCTCACAGAGGACGAAGTTGCCGCCAGAGGGCCACGTCGGCACGTCGAGGTGTTCGTGGTAGTACTCGCGGGCCCACTGGGCGGTCTCGACCGAGCGTTCGAGGTGCTCGTCGTCGTCGAGCGCGGCGAGCGCGGCGCGACAGGCGATCTCGTTGGCAGCGAAAGGCGTATTCACGCGGGCGTAGGCGTCGGCCCAGGCCTCCGGGACGGCGGCGTAACCGATCCGCACACCGGCGAGGCCGTAGGCCTTCGAGAACGTCCGCAGGACGGCCATGTTCTCGTACTCGTCGAGGAGGTCGATCGAAGAGGGCTCGTCGGCGTACTCGGCGTACGCCTCGTCGACGACGAGGAGCGTGTGGTCCGCGACGCCCTCGGCGAGCGCGCGGATCTCCTCGCGCGGCAGGACCGAGCCAGTCGGATTGTGCGGCGTCGTGACGAAGACGATCCGCTCGCCGTCGTACGCCGAGAGGACACCGTCGGCCGTCTGCTCGAAGTCGTCGGCCTTCGAGATGCGGTACGACGACGCCTCGCCGTGGTGGTACCGCGCCGACATCGGATAGTACGAAAAGCCCGGTTCGGGGACGAGAATCTCGTCGCCAGGCTCCAGAAACGCCCGGGAGAGGTAGTCGATCGCGCCGTCGGCGCCGGCGCTCACCCACACCTGCGGGGAGTCGAGGCCCCACTGCTCGGCGATCCGGTCGGTGAGATCCGTGTGTGACGCCTTCGGATAGACGTTCACGTCGGGTGCGGCGGCCTCGACGGCCGCGACCGCGTCCGGACTCGGTCCGTGCGGGTTCTCGTTGGACGACAGTTTCGTCAGTTCCTCGGGGTCCATCCCGAGGTCGCGGGCCACCTCCTCGGCTCCGCGTCCGGGTACGTACGCCTCGTGCGCGGAGAGGTCCCTCGGTTGCATACTCGTACGCTGTCGCCCGCGGGTCTTTAAGGGTGCGTCTCAGTAGCGGCTGGCGCTCTCGGAACGACCCGCGGATTCCCGGTGTCAACAGAGATTTATATACGAAGACGCGGCCAGCGACCCCCGTGACGTAGCGTCTACCCCGCGTCGGGCCGCGGTCGTTCGGCACGTCGACGCGGGATTTCATAGGGATTATCGTACGTCCTCATAGAGTTCTCGCCGGACGGTACGGCGAGAATCTCCGAATAGTTACGATAATCCCTATCAGCCTCTGTGCCGACTGCTCGCCAATAGAAGCCACTAGGGGTCCGACAGCGACGCCGACAGCGCCTCGGCAGTCCGTAACGAGAGCGCGGCGATGGTCAGCGTCGGGTTCATCGCACCGCCCGTGGGGAACACTGACGACCCGACGATCCAGAGGTTCGAGAGGTCGTGCGTCCGGCAGTCGACGTCGACGACGCTCTGTCCGGGATCCGACCCCATCCGCGTGGTTCCCATCTGGTGGTACGCGGGACCGGTGCTCTCGGGGCCGACCGTCCACTCGATCGACGCGCCGAGTTCCTCCAAGATCGCGTGCTGGATCTCGTTCGCGCGCCGGATCGCTCGCTCGGTTCGCTCACCCAGCGACCACTCGACGTGCGGGACCGGGTTCCCGTGGTCGTCGCGGCGGTCCGGATCGAGCGTGATCCGGTTCTCGGCGTCGGGCACCTGCTCGACGAGACCGCCGACCGCGACGTGGGTGCCGTACGACTCGTTGAGTTGCTCTGCGAGCTCGTCGCCCCAGGTGTCCGCACCGAGCGCCTCGATGACGGGCGAGGGGCCAGCGTAGTTGAGGAACTCCAGCTTCAGCCCTTCGACCGGCTCCGTGTCGTCGTAGAACTGGTGCGTCTCGCTGGTGTTGAAGCCGACGTGATTCTGCCGAGTCGGTTCGTCGAGACGCCCGCCAGCGCCAGCGAACAGGTGATCCATAAAGAAGCGTCCGACAGCGCCCGAGGAGTTCGCTAACCCGTCGGGATGCTGCTCGGACGCCGACAGCAGCAACAGCCGCGCGTTCTCGACGCCGCCACAGGCGAGGACGAACTGCCCCGCAGTCTGTCGGTGTTCGGTCCCATCGGGCGTCGCATACACCGCGGCCTCGATCGTCTCGCCCGCGTCGTCGTGTTCGAGGCGCTGGACCGGCACCCGGTCGATCACCCGTGCGCCGGCTGCTTCGGCTTTCGCGACGTGCGATTCCGCGGTGTACTTCGCCCCTGAGGGACAGACCGGCTTACACGTCCCGTAGCCTAGACACGGGGCACGGTCATCGTAGGGCTCGGAGTTCCGCGCGTTCGGCACCGAGTGCATATCGATCTCTAGACGCTCGCAGGCCTCCGCAAAGAGGGAATCCGAGTACGACGGGGGGAACGCCGGGAGCGGGAACGGCTCCTCGCGTGGCGGCGCGTAGGGGTTGTCCATCGCGCCTGCGACGCCGAATGCGCGCTCCGCGTCGGCGTAGTAGGGCTGGAGGTCGTCGTAGTCGATCGGCCAGTCAGTGCCGACGCCGTAGCGCGTCTGCATCTCGAAGTCGCGCTCGTGGAGCCGCATCACCATCCCCTGCCAGTGTAGCGTCGACCCGCCGACGCCCTTCACGCGCGCCGCGTTCAGCGGATAGTGTCGTCCCTCGGTGCTGTAGGCGTCGCGCGGACCGCCCATCTCCCACGGGTCTTCCATCCCCGGGCGGATGTGCTGTTCCTGCTGTGCAGTGCGTTCGGAGAACTCGAAGCGCGGTCCCGCTTCGAGGACGACGACGTTCGCGCCCTCGTCTGCGAGTCGGTGCGCGACGAGCGCACCCGCTGGCCCTGAGCCGACGACACAGACGTCCGCGCTGGGCGAGGGCGTTCGGTCGATACCGTCGCCGACACCACCGTCAGATCCGCCACTGGCGCCGTCAGCGCTCATTCGTCCCCCCCACTGCGCTCGGTCGACGAGGGCGACGTCGACGCGCGCTGGTAGCTCTCGATGCCGCCGGGGTGGCCGATCGGGTTCTCGATGCCGACGAGTCGGCCGCCCGCCGGCGACGAGTAGAACGCGAAGAGCAGGTCGTTGACGACGTAGAACCGGATCCGTTCGGTGATCGTCCCGTCAGCCACCGGCTCTGCCGTCTCGACACCCAGATCGCGGAGCAGTTTGTCTCGGACGTCGGCGTCGAGGTCGGCGTAGGGCTGCCCGCGCCAGTCACGTGCCACGGCGTCGAGTTGGGCCGCCGCCTCCTGAAGTCCCTCGCGGTACGCCGGTCGGTTCTCGGTCCGGCCCAAGACGTACGTTTCGACGAACGTGCGGCGACCGTCGACGCCGCTCGGATAGACGACCTCGGCGGCCGCGTCCAGTAGATCGAGAAGGTCTGTCGAGAGCGTCGGCTCCGCTGCCGACCCGCTACCGGCGTCCGATGCGGCGTCTGCCCGTGGTGGATCGTACCGTCCGGCGAGAACGCCGCCACCGACAGTCGCCCCCACAGCGGCCAGCGCCGCCAGCGCATCGCGTCGAGTCAGTTCCACGAAACCGGATTAGGCGAGCCTAAACTTATGGATTTTCCTTCGTCGGCGCCGAGGTGAGTCGCTCGGACGTGTCCGCTCGTCCTCGAAATACCGGAGAATGTCGACGGAGAACGTTGGTGGCCGCTACGGGATTCGGACGTCGTGTTCGAGGACGCCGACCCCTTCGACTTCCACTTCGACGGTGTCGCCGTCCGAGAGCGGGCCGACGCCCGCGGGCGTGCCAGTCGCGATGACGTCGCCCGGTTCCAGCGTCAGATACGTCGTGATCTCCTCGATCAGTTCGGGAACGGGGAACGCGAGATGGTCACGCGAGGACGACTGCTTCGTCTCGCCGTTGACGCGGAGTTCGATGTCGGCGTCGGCGGGGACCTCGTCGGGACTCGCGAGGACCGGTCCCATCGGCGCGGCGTTATCGAACGCCTTCCCGCGGACCCAGTTCTTCTCCTTGCGCTGGTCGTCGCGATTCGAGAGATCGTTCAGGCAGGTGAAGCCCGCGACGTAGTCCATCGCGTCCGCGGCATCGACGTTCCGGGCCTGCTTGCCGATGACGACAGCGATCTCGGCCTCGTGGTCGATCTGGTCCTTCCCGGCCGGCAGCGTTACCGTATCGCCGTGGCCCGCGAGTGTGTTCGGGGGCTTCAGGAACAGGAGCGGTCGGTCCGGGATCTCGTTGTCCATCTCAGCCGCGTGGTCGGCGTAATTCCGGCCGATGCAGACGATCTTGTCCGGATCGCTCGGTGGGAGTACGTCGACCTCCTCTAGGTCGTACGTCTCGCCGCCGAAGGAGACTTCCTCACCGTGCCATTCGCCCTGTCGGATCGACCCTGCCGGGTCTCGGAATCTAACGGTGTGCACGTCGGAACCGACGGCGCGGCGGTGTTTCGTTCTTTCTATCTCGGAAACGACGAGGGGCTTCCACACCCGTATGTCGAGTTTCACGAAAGAGTTTCGGAGGCTGTCGGCGAAGCGTGGGCAGCGCTGCGAGGGCGTCGTCGCTGCCGACGCTCATAGGGGTTATCGTACGTCTCCATAGATTTCTCGCCGGACGGTACGGCGAGAATCTCCGAACAGTTACGATAATCCCTATCAGTTGCCACTCGACTGCGCCGGTAACTGCGGCGCGAGCCATGCGACGAACGCGTCCATACTCCGCGATTGGAGCCAGACTGTTCCGGTGCCGCTGAACTCACAGACCAGGCCCTCGCCGCTCGTGAGCGTCGATCGCAGGCCACCGACCCGACGGACGGTGAAGTCGAGCGACTCCTCGAAGGCGACGATGTGGCCCGTATCGATGACGAACGGCGCTTCCTCTGCGACGTCGACCGGGTGGATTGCCCCGTAACTCGACAGGAACAGCGGGCCGCTCCCACTCACCTTCAGGAGGAACAACCCTTCGCTGCCGAAGAACGTGCGTCCGCCGCCGAACTCCGTGTCGACGTCGAGGTCGGCGTCACCCGCGAGGTACGACCCGGACTGGACGTACACTGTCTCGCCACTGAGGTCGAGGTGAGTGATGTCGCCTGGCAGCGGGGGCGCGAACTGGACGTCGCCGGCGGCATTCGCCGTGAAGGTGTTCTGGAAGAAACTCTCGCCGGCGAGCGAGCGCTTGATCGAGGACAGAAAGCCGCCCGTGGCGTTCGTCTGCATCTCGATCGTCGTGTCGTGGGAAACCATCGCGCCCGCCTCCGCTCGAATCGACTCCTCGGCGTCGAGTGAAACAGTCAGGAGGGCGAACGAGGGTTGGTAGTCGATCACGTGGTCCATACTCACACGTCGACGGCCGAGGATATATACGTGATCGACGAGTGTCACTTGTGCGCATTTCTCTCTATCGACAGTACGCTTTATTGTCGATCCGGAAGAATATGCTAGCGGACGATGACGATGAAACTCACTTGGCACGGCCACTCCACGTGGCACGTCGACGTCGACGGCACGACTTTCCTGATCGACCCGTTCTTCTCGAACCCGAAGACCGAACTCTCGGCTTCGGACGTCGAGACGCCGGATTACGTCCTCTTGACGCACGGCCACGCCGATCACATCGGCGACGCCGACGCGTTCACCGACGCGACAGTCGTCGCTGTCCCGGAGCTGACCGGGTATATGGAGGAGGAAGTCGGCTTTACAGACAGCATCGGGATGAACATCGGCGGTACCGTCGAGTGCGGCGACGCGTTCGTGACGATGCACCGCGCGGATCACACGAACGGACTCAATACGGGCTATGAACACAGCCTCGGGATGCCCGCCGGCTTCATCATCAGCGACAAGAAGCCGACCCAGGAGTCGGACGCGGACGCGACGACGTTCTATCACGCCGGCGACACCGGCCTGATGTCCGAGATGAAAGACGTCATCGGACCCTACCTCGAACCCGACGCCGCTGCGCTCCCGGTCGGCGATCACTTCACGATGGGGCCGGCGCAGGCCGCCATCGCGACCGATTGGCTCGGCGTCGATCACCTCTTGCCGATGCACTACGACTCGTTCCCGCCGATCGAGATCGACACCGACGACGTCGTCCGCGAGGTCAAAGCGACGGGATCCTCCGCGGAGGTCCACGTCCTCGACGGCGACGAATCGTTCACGCTGGAGTGAGTCCCGAAACAGCCGTCACAGTACAGTCCGAGCGCCACCGCTCGGTCCGGTAAGTAACCTTTAGGGCTGTCCCTTCCGTCCCTCCGGACGGAATGAGCGACATTCAGACTTCGACCGTCAGCGAGGAAGGCTTCGCGAGTACCAGTCAGGTGGGCGAATTCGAACTCACCATCGACGCGCTCGACGAGGCTGGACCGAACCCGAACGCGGTACTCGTCGCCGACTACGCCTCCTGTTTCCTCCCCGCGTTCCGCGTGGGTGGCCAGCAGCGCGGCCACGACGACCTCGGGAAGGTCCAGATCGACGCCGACGCCGACCTCGACGAGGACGACGACCTCGAAGCCATCCGGTTCGACATCTACGTCGAAGCGGATCTCGACGACGAGACGCTCGCGACGATCCTCGAGCGCGCGAAGGACATCTGTCACGTCCACTCCGCGCTCCGAGAAGAACTCCGCGCGGACGCCACCGTTCACGGCGACGCCTTCTAATAGGGATTATCGTACGTCCGCATAGATTTCTCGCCGGACGGTACGGCGGGAATCTCCGAACGGTGACGCTAAGCCCGATAACTACGACCGACTCGAAACCCGCGTTCAGCGCCGGTGATAGGCGCGGAAACTCATCGCCTGACCGTCGGCGATGATCACGTCTCGGCCCTCCGGATCCGGTAGGGCCGCTTCTTCGACTTCGTCGTGTGAGACGTACGGTTCGGCGGGCTCCGGGGCGTCCTCGGAGTAGACGTACGGACTGTTCGGCTGACTTTCCATACTGTGGGGAACGTCACGATAGTATATAAATATTTGTCAGACGTTACCACACGGCAACCATCAGTCGTCTGCGGCGGCCGGAACGCCAGCGTCGATCTCGGTCCCGAGGAGGTCGAGGAACGCGGCGAGCCACTCCGGATGGTCGGGCCACGCCTGCCCCGTCACGAGGTTGCCGTCGACGGTCACCTCGTCGACCCACGAACAGCCGGCGGCCTCGACTTCGGCGCGTACCGCCGGATAAGCGGTCATCTCGTAACCGTCGAGGACGCCCGCGGCCGCGAGGATCTGCGGCCCGTGGCAGACTGCCGCCACCGGTTTGTCCTCCTCGAAGAAGTGCCTGACTGCGTCGAGGACCGCGTCGTACGTGCGGAGATATTCGGGTGCCCGCCCGCCGGGGACGACGAGCGCGTCGTAGTCGCTGGGGGCGATCTCCGCGAACGTCGTGTTCACCTCGAAGTCGTGCCCGCGCTCTTCGAGGTACGTCTGATCCCCGCGGAAGTCGTGGATCGCCGTCTTGACCGTCTCGCCCGCTTCTTTCTCCGGACAGACCGTGTCTACGTCGTGGCCGACCATCTCCAGCGCCTGGTACGGAACCATCGTCTCGTAGTCTTCACCGAAGTCGCCGACGATCATCAGGATCTTCTTGCCCATAATCCATCGCGCTAGACGGACCGAGATCTGTTATACTTATTGTCCGAAACGAATGTGTACTCGAACTACACGTCTCCCGTATCCGCGAGAAGTTCCGGAAGTTCCGCGAGCGAGTCGAGCACGTAATCCGGTTCGATCGGCGACGCTGCGAGGTCTGCCTCGTCGGTCACGCCGGTCCGGACGAGCGCGGTCGTCATTCCGGCGCGCTCGCCGAGAGCGACGTCGGTGTCGAGTCGGTCGCCGACGACGAGCACGTCCTCGGGCGGGAGGTCCAGGTGATCGAGCGCCATCGTCCGCACCGTGTCGCTCGGTTTGCCCAGAACGATCGAGGGATCTCGCCCGGCGACGTTCGCGATCGCGTCGATCACCGCACCCGATCCGGGAACGTCACCCTCCGGCGCGGGGATGACGATATCGGGATCCGTGCCGACGAACGTGACAGAGGAGTCTTCGAGGAGCCACAGCGACTCCCGGAGCGTCTCGTAGTTGAAGTCCCGGTCGACCGATGCGACCAAGACGTCGGGAGCGGCACCGCCGTCCATCTGTGCTTCGGCGTCGCGGTCGGTCGAAGACGCGGCACCCGCGGTGTCCGCCCCGGACCCGACTACGGTCACTGAGAGGCCGGCCGAGCGAAGGAGGTCGACGAGGCCGGATTCGCCGACCACGGCGATCTCGTCGCTCGAGTGGTGCTCGGTGAGGTAGGCCGCAGTCACGGTGCCCGCAGTGATGACGTCGGAGGCCTCCGCTGTGATTCCGGCGCGACCGAGTCGCCGTTCGTACGCTGCGGGCGGCTTCGTCGGATTGTTCGACACGAACAGTCGGCGGAGGCCGGCGCGTTCGACGGCCGCGAGGCCGGCGTCTGCTCCCGTGATCGGTTCGTTCCCCCGCACTAGCGTCCCGTCCACGTCGAAAATGACTCCGCGAACACCCATTGGCGGTGGTAGGGACCTGGTGGTGTTGAACGTAGCGGGTGCGACGGTGGAGTCGACCGGCCGGTACTGTCGTCGTTCGTTAGCAGACAACGCGTTCCAGAAGTGAGACGGTAAACTAATCTGATACGGAAAGAACGATATACACTACGTCCCAGAGGACAGATGTGACGAACTCCCAGCTCACTCTCGTTCAGATCGACAACTACGGGCCGTGGACCGTGACGCCCGAACCGCGACGCGAGATGGACCTCCAGACCCTCCAGTCTCGCCTCTTCGCCGACCTCGCGCAGTTCATCGGGAGTCGCGACGGCTACGCCTTCTTCACGCGCTTCGACAATATGGTCGCGATCACCAACGGGCTCGACGAGGCGGACCACGAACTCCTCCAGGAGTCGATCGGCAACCGCTATCCCGTCACCATCAGTCTGGGAACGGGGACCGATCCATCGCCGGTCGAGGCGCTCGAATCGGCAACAGCAGGACTCCAGCGCGCCGGTTCCGCACAGGACGGCGACCGCCGCGAGGTGCTCGCGGGTGAGTACCTCACCGAGAGCCGCCGAACGCCCGGCGACGTCCAGATCGCTCACTTCGACGTCAACGACGCGACGGGCAAGTACACAGACCGGCTCAACGAGTTCGACTCCTTCATCCAGATCGAACAGGGGTACGCGGCGGTGATGCGCTACCTCCGCGAGGAGTACGGCGCGCTCTCGTTCTTCGTCGGCGGCGACAACATCATCTCGATCTGTCCAGCGATGGACGAGGCCGACTACCGCGACGCGATCGAGCACGTCGAGGCCGAGGCCGGCGTCGAGCTCAAAGTCGGCGTCGGGATCGCCGACAACCCGCATACCGCGGGAATGGACGCCAAGCACGCGCTCGAAGAGTGCCGCCACCACGAGACGATCGTGGAGATGAGCTACCCGCAGGAAGATATCGGCATCACGACCGACTGATAGGGTTATCGTCACTGTTCGGAGATTCTCGTCGTACCGTCCGGCGAGACATCTATGCGGACTTGCGGTACTCCCTACGATCGGTACTCTCGACGGCAGGACTCGATCTGCCGTCGCTGGTCCCACCGGGCATAGAATATATTTGTTTTTACCAAAAAGATGTTTCTGTAGGTCGAAGTATTAAGTCCGTCGCGAACCAACCGTTGGCTGCGATGAGCACCCAAGAGACGGTCCGACAGCACGCCGACGAAGTCGAGGGAAGCGAGGCGCTCCGCATCGACGCTGAGAAAGCATCACAGCTCGTCGACGCGCTGAATACGGACCTCGCGTCGACGTACGTTCTCTACCACCAGTTGAAAAAGCACCACTGGAACGTCGAGGGTGCGGAGTTCCGCGACCTTCACTTGTACCTCGGCGATGCGGCCGAAGACGCCGAGGAGTTCGCCGACGAACTCGCAGAGCGCGTGCAGGCGCTCGGCGGCGTCCCCATAGCCGGAATGACGACACTCACCGAGCACGCGCCGGTCGAAGCCGAGGACGAGGACGTCTACGACGTCCGCACGTCGCTCCGGAACGATATGGAGATGTACGGCGACATCATCGAGACGCTCCGCGAGCACATCGAACTCGCGGCGAACCTCGGCGATCAGACGACCGCACATCTCCTCCGGGAGAATCTCATCGAGGTCGAAGAAGCGGCCCACCACATCGAACACTACCTCGAAGACGACACGCTCGTCAGTACGGAGTCGGAGTAGCGTCGTTCAGGGGGGTACCGTCGTCCGAGCGCGCTCCTCAGCGGTGGAGTGCGACGACGGATTCGGCGTCGAACGCGATCCATCCATCGCTGTTGCCGTCTTCGGTGAAGACGACACGGTCGGGTGAGGACTGGTGTGCTGAGATGTCAACCGTCGAATCGGCGGCCGCTTCGTCACGTTCGTTCGTGGGTTCGGAGTTCACCGCGTCGGTACTATCCATTATCGGAAAGTGACGCTCCACCGGATATAACGGTTTTGGTGGGCCTAAAATACTGCCACGAGCAGTCGAGAGGGGGGCTTCTCAGCTCCGTGAGGTCTGCTACTACGGAGATGACCCTCAGAAATGAGACGCTGTGAAATTATTTCCGACAGATCTGCTCCCCTTCGAAAAGACGATCAGATAATCACCCGCAACTGTGTGTTTTAGGCCGTTCGAGCGTTAAAACTAGATATGAGTCAACTGGGTTCGCTGCGGCAGGACCGAGACCGAATCAACAGTTCGCTGTTCGTCGCCGGCGTCGCGGTCATCCTCGCGAGCGTCATCGGAGCCGCCTGGATGCTCAGCCTCGGTGACATCGTAACAGCGCTGGGCCTCGGCCTTCTCATCGCCGCCGGCGTATTGATGAGCGGCATCGGGCTCTCGAAGAAGGCGACGCTCTGAGCCGTCTCCGAGGCCGATCGGTATCGACGACGTACCACGACGACGAACCGACGCCTCCCGGGAGGTGTCGTCCCCCACGATTTACTCGTTCCCCTCCCTGTCCCATCCCAGCGATGATACCCGTCTCCTTCCATCAGCACCGATCCGCAGCGACGACGTACTGGTCACCGACTGCGTCGAAGCCGACACCGACGCGCGAGCACCGCGACACGACGGAGGTGCTGTCGTCGTGAGTGACCGCGGCGCCTTCGAGACCGAGACGCTGATGCTACTGCTGTCACTCCTGGTGATCGGGTTCTTGATCGGCGTGGGCGTGCTCCAGTACACGCTCACTGGCGACCCCGGGAACCTGTTCCGCAACCTCGGGATCGGCGTGATCCTGTTGGCGTTCAGCGTCGGGTTCTATCGGCGCTGGAGCGAGTAAAAAAAGCGGCGGGCGGCGTTCAGGCGTAGGATTCTGCTTCTTCGACCGGACCGCTGAACGCCGAGTAGAGGACATAGAAGTACGTCGCAATGAGGGGCAGCAAGAACGCGGCCCCGATCGACGTGAGATTGAGCGGCAGCGTCGAGACGATGGCCTCTCCGACGGCGAGTTCGGTGACCGGATCGATCATCGGATACAGGAGTGTCGCGACGAGGGCGACGAGTCCGTACACCTGCCCGGCGACGGCCACGAACGCGACGTACCAGCGGCCGAATCGGCTGGCGACAGCGTACGTGGCCGCGAGCAGGACCGTCGCGCCGAGCAGCGCGAGCACCGGTCCGGAGAGCAACGCGACGTGATCTGCGGTCTGTGAGCCGACGACCACGGCAGCCACCGCGAGCAGAAGGTACACGACCTGTGCGAGCAGCCCCATCGCCCGCGTCTCGCTTCGGACGTCACCACGCGTCTTCACGCCGAGGTACGCCGCGCCGTCGACGATCGTGAGCGCGACGACTGCGAGGCCGACGAGCAGGCTCGCGACCGACACGAAGCCGTCGACGCCGAACAGCCAGTTGCCGGTGAAGATCCCCAAAAAGAGGGGCGCGGTGACGCTGCCGACGACGAACGAGCGGCCCCACCACCGCTGCCAGGCCTCGTCGTGCCGCTGTTCGTACATCTCCGGCGCGAGCCCGCGGAGGATGAGCGCGCCGAGGATGCCGAACATCAGCAGGTAGTGCCGGCTGAACAGGTCGGCGTAGATGGTCGGGAAGACGGCAAAGAGCATCCCGCCGAAGACGACGAGCCACACTTCGTTCCCGTCCCAGAACGGCCCGATCGCCGCCAGCAACTGCTCGCGCTCGGCGTCCGTCTTCCGCGTCGCGAACAGCGCCCCGACGCCGAAGTCGAAGCCGTCGAGGAACAGAAACGTCCCGAGCACGGCGAAGATGAGACCGAACCAGAGCTTCGCTAACGGGAGCCCGAACAGCGGGCCGTCCGCGAGCGTGGAGAGCGTCGTCGCAGCGAGGAGGTCAGTCATCGCTCGGGACGACCCCCACGGAATCGGGCGCGTCGCGCTCGCGTTCGGGCGTCGGCGGCTTCGTCGGTGCTTCGTTGCGGATGATGCGCGCGATGACGTACGTGTAGAGTACGAGCAGGGCGGCGTACACGCCGACGAAGCCGGCCAGCGTCACGAGCGCTTCAGCGCCCGTTAGCCCCGGCGAGACGCCAGCGTGCGTCTTCAACACGTCCTGGATGACCCAGGGCTGTCTGCCGACCTCGGTGACGATCCAGCCCAACTCTACGGTCAGGATGCCGAGGACCGACGAGCCGACGAGCGCTTTCGCCAGCAGGTCGTCCTCGAACAGCGTTCCCTGGTACCAGCGGAAGCCACCCCAGAACGCGAGCAGGATGAACCACATCCCGAGGCCGACCATCGCGCGGAACGCCCAGAAGACGATGGCGACCGGCGGAGCTTCCGTCGGAACGTCGTTCAAGCCCGTGATGGTGGCTTCCGGATCACCCCCGCTGGCCAGGATCGACGCGAGGAACGGCAGTTCCACGACGAAGAGGTTCTCCGCGCGCGGATCGGTGAGACTCTCCACGCTCGTCGGGAACGCGAGGAGTTTCAACCCGACCGAGGAGTCGGTCTCGTATTGGGCCTCCATCGCGGCGAACTTCTGCGGTTGGGTCTCTGCGACGTGTCGCCCGTAGGCGTCGCCGTGGATGGCCTGGAACGGTGCCGAGACCAGGAGCACCGCGATCGCGATCTTCATCGTCTTGCGCCAAAACTCCGTGTCGCGGTTCTGCCAGACGAAGTAGGCGGCGACGCCGGCCATAAACAGCGCGACCGAGAGGACGGCCGCGTTCTGCATATGGACGTACATCCACGGGAACCGCGGATTGGCGTAGGCGGCGATCGGGTCGACCAGCGAGACGATCGGCTGGCCGCTCTCCATCGCGACCTCGAAGCCGCGTGGGGTCTGCATCCAGGAGTTCGCGATCAGGATCCAGACCGCCGACAGCCACGTGCCGAGGCCGACGAGGACGCTCGACAGCATATACAGTCGATCGGAGACGCGCTCGCGGCCGAAGATGAAGATGCCGAGGAACGTCGCCTCGAGCATAAACGCCATCATCCCTTCGATCGCGAGCGGCCCGCCGAACAGTTCGCCCGCAGTCTTCGAGAACGCGGCGAAGTTCGTCCCGAACTCGAACTCCAGGACGATTCCTGTGACGGTACCGACGACGAAGCTGATCGCGAAGATCTTCGTCCAAAAGGATCTGAGTTGTTCGTATATCTGTTCGTTCGTCCGAATCTCTTTCCACGTGAAGTAGATGAGGAAGGGCGCGAGACCCATACTCATCACTGGGAAGATGATGTGGACGATCGTCGTCACCGCAAACTGAAGTCTGCTGGCGATGACTGGGTCGATCATTCTCGTGTGGGAGTGCGGATGGATTTCGGTTGACTGGCTGTACTACGTGCGACGCCGTTTCGTGGGCAGCGTTACTGCTGCTTGGTGACGAACCACCAGTCGTAGTAGTCGAGTTCGTCGTCGTCTTCGGCTTCGGCTGTCCGCTTTTCGGCGTCGGCGTCGGTGCCGGGCGGCGACAGGAGGACGCGGTCGCCGAATTTCTCGTTTTCGGGCCAGTCAGCGGGCGCGGCGACGCCTTCCTCGTCGCTCATCTGGAGCGCGCGCAGCGAGCGGAGGATCTCGTCGATGTTGCGGCCGATCTCCATCGGGTACGTGAGGACGATGCGGACGGTACCCTCGGGGTCGATGAGGAAGACGCTCCGGACGGTGGAGGTGCCTGCGCCCGGGTGGATCATCCCGAGGCGCTTTCCGACCGAGCCCTGGTCGTCAGCGATGATCGGGAACTGAATGTCGACGTCGAGGTTCTCCTCGATCCACTCGGTCCACTTGATGTGCGAGTGTACGCGGTCGACCGACAGCCCGAGCAGTTCCGCATTGAGTTCCTCGAACTCCTCGCGGCGCTGCTCGAAGGCGACGAACTCCGAGGTACAGACGGGCGTGAAGTCGCCGGGGTGGCTGAACAGGACGAGCCACTTGCCCTCGTAGTCGTCGGGGATGGTCAGTTCGCCGTGGCTCGTCTCCACGGTGAGCTGGGGGAACTGATCGCCGATTCCTGGGGCGCCGGCCGATTCGTCGGGGTCTGCCGTAGGCTCTGTCATTGCAGTTCGGCCTTAGGACGTTGTGTATTAAGCCGGCGCTATAGGGCCTATTTTTTCGTCCTCTGGTGGCGAATCTTCGAAGAATAGAACAAAACTTCCGCAGAAGCGAAATTCTGTTTTCGTAGTACCGAATTATAACGACCCAAGGAATAAAAACCGATCGGTTTCCGTTACTCGGAGTCGTCGAAGTCGACGCTCCCGAGACCCCGAGCTGCGGCGAGCAGCCGTCCGAGCGCACGTCGCACGTCGGCGTCGAACAGCGCGCCGATGAGCCCGAAGAACCCGACCGGCTTGGGATCGTCCTGTGCGAGCCCTTCTACTGTCTCGTCGAGCGCCTTGGTGACCTTCGGGTCGCCGAGCGTCTCGACGAGTGCGACCATATTGCCCGCGTTCCGCCCCAGCTCGTACATCTCGACGTCGCTTTCGGCGTGGGCGTCTGCGAACCCGGCGGCCGCCATCCGGAAGTCGCGGATGACGTCGCGGTTGTCCTGGGCGACGTCGCGAAGCTCCGGCGTGAGCTCCATCGCGAGGTCGTGGGTCGCATCGAGCAGATCGAGCATCTCGATCAGCGTGTCCGCGTTCTCGCCCAGGCGTTCGAGCAGGATGATCGTCTCTTCTTTCTCTAGAGAGAGCCGGAGCCGTTCGAGGACATCCCGGTTCTCTTGGACGACGATACGAAGCTCCGGAATGAGGTCGTCGGCGAGTCCCTTCGACGCCGCGAGGACGTCGAGGAGTTCCAAGAGCGTGTCCGATTCCTCACCGACCTTCGTCAGCAGCGTGAGTGTCTCCTCGCGCTCGAACGCCACGCGCAGCTCGCGGATCGGTTCGCGGTTCTCGCGAACCGTCTCGCGGAGTTCGGGGACGAGGTCCTCGGCGAGGTCCTCCGTCTGTGCGAGCATCCGGAGGAGCTCTGCGAGTTCGTCCGCGTTCTCGTCGATCGTCCGGAGTAGTTCTTCCCGGTTCTCGATCTCCATCTCGCTGTCGGCGTCGAGGGATCGATTTTCGCTCGCCATAGTCAGGGGAGTGGGTCGTACCCGTGGAGCCAGGCGTTCCAGTAGAAACTGGGTAGGATGTTGATGTCCATAATCCAGTTCATCCGGCTCTCGACGGGTGCGGAGATGCTTTCTTCGTAGTCGAACTCAGCGACCATCGCCTTACCCTTCTTCGTGAGGAGCGGACAGGCAGCGTAGCCCTTGTACTTGGCCGTCTGCGGGCGTCCCTCCATATGCGATTCGAGGTTGTCGACGACGACGTGTGCCTGCTTGCGGGCCGCGGCGGCCGTCTTGGCGTTCGGCGTGTTGCCGGCGTCGCCGAGCGCGAAGACGTCCTCGTACTCGGTGTGCTGGAGCGTGTGCTTGTCGACGGTGACGTACTCGCCGTCGTACTCGTCGTCGCCCTCCGTCAACGGCGAGTTGTCGGTGAGCGCCGGCTGGCCGTACTGCGGCGGGACGGGCGCGTAGAAGTCGTACTCCTGGGTTTCGCCGTCCTCGGAGTGGATGACCTGTTCGTCGGGGTCGACTTCGCTGACGGTGAAGCCGCCACGGAACTCGATGTCGCGGTCGCTCCAGATCTCTTCGAGTTTCTCGCGGTACGGCGAGACGCCGAAGACGGCGTCGCCGCCCTTCGTCATCACCACGTCGACGTCGTCGCGGATGCCCTGTCGCTGGAAGTAGTCTTCCGCGAGCATAGTCATCTTCAGCGGCGCGCCGCCGCACTTGATCGGCGTGTCGGGAACGGAGACGACAAACGTGCCGCCGTCGAAATCCTGGAGTGCCTCGCGCATCTCCATCGCCGCGTCGAAGTAGTAGAACGGGAACACCGAGTCGGTGTCTTCCCATCCTTCCATCATTCCGGGCGTCGCCTCGGCCGCGAGGCGGTGTCCCAGCGAGACGACGAGGTAGTCGTACGACAGTTCGTCGTCGGCGAGTTGGACTGTTTTGGCGTCCGGATCGACGCCTGTTACCTCACCTTGCAGGAACTCGACGCCGCTCTGCATTACCTCGCTGACGTCGCGGAACTGGTCTTCCGGCTCCATATAGCCGAACGGCAGCAGGTAGTACGATGGCTGATAGGCGTGTTGGGTACTCTTGTCGACGATAGTGATCTCCGCGTCACTACTATCCAGTCGACGCCGGAGCATATTGGCGGACATCGCGCCACCGACCCCAGCACCGAGAACTACTATCTGATCCATAGCCATCCGTTCTTAGTTTGAGATCCACCTGAATGGTGACATACACCACGTATTTTGCATAATCTATCCCACATTACGGAGTTTTTGGGAAATAATTGCTGCATTCCGGCGGCGGGTCGCAGCAATCTGTCTGGTGACAATCTATTCATACGTATACTAAATCATCGATTACTACAAATACCTAGTGGAAATTATTGCAGATAGTACAGCGTGACAGGGCGCGGTGGGCAAAAAGAGGGAGAACACTGCTGATCGGTCAGTCGCCGACACACGAGACGGCGAAGGGGCTTGGGGGCGTTACTCTTCGTCCGGAGTTTCGACGGGTGCGTCGACGAGGTTGCCCCACTCGGACCACGAGCCGTCGTAGTTCGAGACGTCGGGGTAGCCGAGCAGTTCCGAGAGGGCGAACCACACGAGCGCCGAGCGTTCACCGATGTTGCAGTAGACGATGATGTCGTCTGTCGGATCGATGTCGGCCTCGGCGAAGGGTCGTTCGAGGGCCCGAGCGTGCTCGAAACGGCCGCACTCGCGGACGACGCTCGTCCACTCGATGTTGACGGTGTGAGGGATGTGGCCGCTCGCACGCGCCGGGTCGTCGGCTTCGCCGCGGTACTCCTCGGGCGAGCGGACGTCGACGATGGCGACGTCGTCCGAGAGCGCATCGCGGACGTCCCGGCGGTGGGCGCGGATCCGGTCGTTCGGGGGATACGCCTCGTACTCGACGGGCGTGACCGTCGGCTCCGACGTCGTCGTCGGGTAGTCGTTCTCCGTCCAGTAGCGTTTGCCGCCGTTGAGGAGACGGACGTCCCGGTGCTGGTAGTACTTGAGCGTCCAGTAGACGAACGCGGCGAACTCGTTGTAACCGTCGCTGTAGAGGACGACCGTCGAGTCCGGTGTGATACCGCGCTCGCCCAGTACGCTTTCGAGGCGATCGGCGTCCGGGATGACGCGACGCCCCGACGCCGAGAAGTCGCGGCGGGGGTCGAGTTCGATCGCGCCGGGGATGTGCCCCTCGTCGTACTTCGTCGAGACCTCGACTAAGCGGAGATCCGGATCGTCTTCCTCGAAGTCCGGGATCTCTCGTGCAAGGAAGTCGGGTTTGACCAGTACCGACTCCGAGTAGCCGGTCCTGTCGTCCCCGATCGACCGCTGCTGAATGCTGTAGCAGGTCTGTCGACCGTCGTGGAGGGCGGGTGCCGACTGGATGAGGTCGGCGTCTTCCAGTTCGTTGAGCCCGTATCTGGCCGTCCGCGAGGACAGGAGCGTCTCTTCTGTGATCTGTTTCAACGTCATCGACCCTTCGTGTGAGAGGACGTGATAGATAAACTTCGAGCTGGGCGGCAGCTCTGACAGTGATTCCTCAGCCCCATTATATTGCATTTTCAGTACAATACGAATTTGGGAGTACGGATACAAGACGTTATTGGTGCTTCCCACGGTCTTAAACCACTATCTCGAACGTCCCGCGACGCACACGATGAAAATATATACACAATAATTTCTGGTTCTTTGCCGCAATCGCCCCGCCTGGGCCGGTTTTGCACAAAATATTCTCCCTGCTGGAAATGGTTTAGGTACACGCCTACAATATCGCACCGACGATGGTCGAGACAATCACCGCCGAAGAACTGCGAGATATGATCGACGCCGACGAGGACTTCATCCTCTATGACTCGCGTGATCCGGAGTCCTTCGAGGACTGGCACATCGCCGAAGCCGAGAACGTCGAGTACTCCGGCTCGAACGACGAACTCGTCGGCGAGTTCGACGAGGACGACATCGGCGCCGGCGACACCGTCGTGACGATCTGTGCGACGGGGAACTCCGCCGAAAGCTTCGCGGAGTACCTCGAGCGCGAGGGCTACGCCCACGACGTCAAGACCGTCGAGGGCGGAATGGAGGCCTGGAGTATGGTCTACGACGTGGCCCCGATCGCCACGTCCAACGACGACCTGGTCATCCTGCAGCTCCAGCGGCGCTCGAAGGGCTGTCTGGGCTACGTGGTCGGCTCGAAGTCCGCCGGTGAGGCGGCGCTCATCGACGTCACCCGCGCGAGCGACGAGTTCGTCGCAGCGGCCAACGAGCGCGGTCTGAAGGTCACGCACGTCTTCGACACGCACATCCACGCCGACCACATCTCCGGTGGTCGAAAGCTCGCGAACAAGCTCGACGTGCCGTACCACCTGGGTGCGCCCGCCGAGACGCGCGACCCGCAGTTCGAGTTCGACGCCATCGAGCCGAACGACGCCGTCGAACTCGGCGACGTAGAGATCAAGGCCGTCCACACGCCCGGGCACACGACGGGGATGACGTCGTACCTCGTCGACGACGAGGCCCTGATGACGGGCGACACGCTGTTCGTCGAGTCCATCGGCCGGACGGAGCTCCAGTTCGCCGACAAGGACGCCCGCGACGGCGCCCGCGTCCAGTACAACACGCTCCAGAACGTCATCATGACCGAGCCGAACGACGTGAAGATCCTGCCGGGTCACTTCTCGGTCACCAACGACGGCGAGTACGTCGACGTCACGCCCGGCCAGCCGATGTTCTCAACGGTCGGCTACATCTGGGAGAACAACACGCTCATCCGGCAGTCCGAAGACGAGTTCGTCGAGCACATGTTCGAGAACCTCCCGTCGAAGCCGCCGAACTACGAGCAGGTCATCGCGACGAACGCCGGCGAGTACGAGCCCGAAGACGAGAGCGAGGAGACCGAGCTCGAACTGGGCCCGAACCGCTGTGCGGCGACCGAAGAGAGCACCGTCGCCGACGACTAATCGGCGCGACCTTCCCGTAGTCCCCATTTAGCAGGTATCGTCTGCGAGTCTCCCGCTCGGCCGCACGCCACGTGCGATCGACCGAGGACACCATCGCACTCGATACCGCACCTCGACCACCTCTCTCCCTGGTGCGTCGAGCCGTCGTTCCACACGAGCGTCAGTCCCGGCTCGGAACGGCTGTCCTTTTGTGCGCTGCCCGTGCGGCAGTCAAGATTCATCTACCCGTGAGCGCTCGTCTCCTCGTGAACTGATCCGCGAGCGGCGCACACGCTTTTCAGCGCCCGAGACGTAGATCGAATATGGCCTCAAGAGACCCCGCAGACGAGGACCTTCCGGCGCTCCTCGACGATCTTGACCGGACGCTCGCAGCGCTTCGTGACGAACTTCGCGAGGCCGACGATCCCTCCCGACAGCGCGCCGAGACGGCCGACGACAGCCGCCTCGAAGGCGAGCGGGGGCGACGGAGAGGCACTCGTCCGCGCCCGCCGTCGCTCTCGGAACTGTTCCGGTTCACCGAGCAGTACACTCTCCCGACGCTCATCGCCACGCTGGAGACGGCGATCCAGTCGCTCGAACTGCTCCGCGGAATGCTCCGGCTCGCGGACCCCGAGCGGTCGGCGTTCGAGCGGAGCGACCGAGCGAGCGGGTCGTCGACGGTGCGCCTGAGCGACGGCGTCGCGGGCGTGGGCCGGGGCGCTGTCTCGGGCGTCGAGCGCGCGCTCTCGGAGCTTCAGACCGCGCTCTCGGAGTCCGACCTGCCGGAAGATCAGTCCTCGCGGGAACTGCTCGAAGACGCCCGTCGGCTCTCCGCGGAGGTGTCGACGCGCCTCGCAGAGACGTCCCGCGAGAGCGACGCCGAGCGGTACGGGTACCGCCGCGATGAGAGTTCTCAGGGGAGAGACGACTCTCTCGACCGGGGCGGCTCCGAATCCGGGGGGGTCGAAATCGACGTTATGGACGAGCGTGACCGTCGCGAGCGCGGAAGTCACGAACGCGAAAGTGTAGCCGACGGCGAGGAAGAGACCGGTAACGGAGAGCGGGCCGACGAGACGTCTGCTGAGGCGCCCGAAGTCGACGTCGAAGCCGAACTCGCCTCGATCAAAGAGGACGTCGAACCGCGCGAGGAGCGATCGGAGGAGAGCGACGACGACACGCCGGCGACGTCGGATTCAGCGGAGACAGCGGGCGACGACGAAGACGAGGCATCGGAGCCCTGAATCTGGCGGCAGTCCGTCCGCGCTATGGCGCGACGAGACGAGCGACGCGACCGCTGTCGCCCTCGCCACCGGTTCGCCCGGTCGTGAGGACGTAGAGGTCGCCGTCCTGGTCGCGACCGAACCCGAGCACGTACTGTCCGAGGTCGGCGTCGCCGACCACCGAGACGGGCGCGATATCCCACGGCGGCCGTGCACCCGTATCGACGGCAAAGAGTCGACCGCGCGCGAGGTAATCCGCGAAGACGTACGCGCCGCGCAGGTCGGGGAGCGTCTCGGCGTTCACGACGAAGCCGCCGATGATCGAGACGCCCGAAATTCCGCCCTCGTCGTGTGAATATTCGGCGACAGGGTCGACTAGGGGGGTGCCATCGGGCGTCGCCGTCGGGCAGGAGTCCCGGCGGAAGCAGTGTGCGCCCTCGCGCACGTTCCAGCCGTAGTTGCCGCCGCGTTCGACGAGGTTCAGCTCCTCCCAGGCGCCTTGGCCGACGTCGGCGACGTAGAGGTCCTCGCCGAAAAAGGAGAGTCGCCAGGGGTTCCGAAAGCCCCAAGCGTACTGCTCGTCGAGTCCCTCGCGACCGACGAGCGGGTTGTCCGACGGGATCGCGTAGGGTTTGTCGCCGTCGGCCCCGTCGACGCCGCCGCGCCCGTCGACGTCGATCCGGAGGACGCTCCCCAGCAGATTCTCCGTGACGTCCTGGCCGTTCCCGCCGTCGACCGCGTCGTACCAGTCTCCGACGTGGCCCGTCCCGACGTCGTTGGCCGCGCCGCCGTCGCCGAACGGCACGTAGAGGTAGCCGTTCGGGCCGAACGCGACCGCGCCGGCGTTGTGATTGCCCTGGGGTTGGGGGACTTCGAGTACAGTGCGCTCTCGGTCGGCGGCGGCAGTGCGTGCGTCCGGGTCGACGGTGAACTCCGCCAGAACTGCTGTGTGGCTGTAGTTGCCGGGCGTTCCCGCTCGCGGCGCTGCGCTGTAGCGAACGTACAGCCGACCGTTGTCGGCGAAGTCCGGATGCGCGGCGACGCCGAGGAGGCCGCGTTCGCTCCCGAGCACGACGCGATCGGAGATGTCGAGAAACGGCCTTTCGCGCCGCCCCTCGTCGGTGAGCTCCCAGATCCGGCCGTCGCGGTCGACGACGGATCGACGGTCGGTGCCCGCGGGCGCGACGAAATCCAGCGGCGCTGCGAAGCCCGACGCCACGGGGTCGAGCGCGACCCGCGAGTCGGCGAGTTCGGGTCGCGGCCCGTCAGTCTCCGTCGGTTTCGGGACTCGAGTCCCTGCCCCACCCGTCTCGTCGGTCGTCGACCCGTCCGTCGCCGTCCCGCCCTCGTCAGTTCCCGCGCCCGGCCCATCTGTCTCGGTTGTCTCGTCAGATCCGCTCGGAGCGCTACAGCCAGCGAACGACGCGAATCCGGCGGCGACGCCCGCGCGAAGGAATCGGCGTCTGCGGAGTCGATCCATACGGCGAGGGAAGGGCCGAACCTACAAGGGTAGTTCGTCCGAGTCGTAACAGGGATTCTCGTAACTGTTCGGAGTTTCTCGCCGTATCGTCCGGCGAGACATCTATGGAGACTCACGATAATCCCTATAAGAACTCGTCCGTCGGAAGGTACTCATCCGTCGGAGAGGGCTCGTCCGTTCGGAGCCAACTCGTCCGTCCGGGCTCCGGTCCCGATCACCCGTCGCTCGGAGAGCGAATCCGAACCCCTTACCACCCGACGGACCCGACGCAGAAGTATGACAGCGGCACTCGTCGCCGAGGACGTTCGGAAGTCCTACGGCGACGTGACGGCCCTCGACGGCGTTTCGCTGGAGATCGACCCCGGGGAGGTGTTCGGCCTCGTCGGCCCCAACGGGGCCGGAAAGACGACGCTGGTCCGGGCGTTGACCGGGACCACCGAAGTCGAAGGAGAGATCTCCGTGCTGGGGAGTGCCCCCGACCGAGTCGAGGAGTCACAGATCGGACTCCTCCCGCAGTCGTTCTCGCCGGCGGGCCGACTCACGGCGCGCGAACTGGCCCGGCAGTACGCCGGCCTCTACGACGAGGCACGCGATCCCGACGCCGTCCTCGCCGACGTCGGCATCGACGGCGAGACGGCCGAGCAGTGGTACGAGACGCTCTCGGGCGGGCAACAGCGTCGCGTCTGCGTCGCCATCGCGCTCGTGAACGACCCCGACGTGCTGTTTCTCGACGAACCGACCACCGGGATCGACCCCGCGGGGCGGCGCGCGCTGTGGGGGCTACTCGAAGACCTCGCGTCCGGGGGGACGACGGTGCTTCTCACGAGCCACTCGATGGCGGAGGTCGAGCGGCTTTCGGACCGCGTCGGCTTCTTGAGCGACGGTCGCCTCGTCGCGCGCGGACCCCCGCGTGAACTGGTCGAGGCCCACGGCGGGCGGAGCCGACTCCTCTTCGAGACTGACGCGCCGCCGACGACTCTCGACGCGTCCGGCGCCGGCTACGACGTGTCGGCGCGGAACGGCCACCTCGTCGTCGAGGACGTCGGCCCGCGCGAGATCGGTGACGTCGTCGCCGCCTTCGAGAGCCAGGGCGTCGAATTCGAATCGCTGACGTGGAAACAGCCCGATCTCGAAGACGTGTATCTCGAACTCACCGGAACGTCGTTCGAGGAGGCGGAACGATGACTCGGCTGGGTCGGATCCGCGCGGAGTTCACCGCCTCCTGGCACGCCTTCCTCCGGCGCCGGACTGCGGTGTTCTTCACGTTCTTCTTCCCGGCGATCATCGTCGTGATCTTCGGCGCGCTGGTACAGACCCAGCCGACCGGGGGCGGCCTGTTCGCCGAGCCGAAGGGCTACTACATCGCGGGCTATCTCGCGGTCGTCGTGCTGTTCACCCCGCTGTCGCGCGTCGGGAGCACGGTCGCTCGCTATCGAGAGGGTCGCCGCTTCGAGAAACTGGCGACGACGCCGCTTTCTCGCGTCGAGTGGCTGCTCGCGCAGGCGCTCGTGAACGTCGTGGTGATCGGCGTCGCGGCGCTGCTGCTGCTCGCGCTCTCGATCCTCGTCACCGGAACGGCCATTCCGGCGACGCCGGCGACGCTGCTCGTGGTCCCGTTCGTCGCGCTCGGCGTCGTCCTGTTCTGCGGGCTCGGGGCGATCATCGGCCGCGTCGCGGACTCACAGGACGGCGTCATCGCGGCCTCGAACGCGATCGCGCTGCCGCTTTTGTTCCTCTCGGAGACGTTCGTCACGCCCGATCTCCTGCCCGCGTGGTTCCGCCCGGCGCTCGGCTTCTCGCCGCTGACGTACGTCGCCCGCGGCATCCGCGCAGTGACGTACGCCGACGCGACGACGGTCGCGCTCCCGAACCTCGCCGCCGTCGTCGTGCTCGCGACCGCGTTCTTCGTCGCCGGCGCATTCGCGGTGCCGCGGACAGACTGACGCGTCGGCTGACGCGTGCGGTGCCGCGGACGGGCCGTAGGCGACGCACGCCGGACCGCGCGCACGCTGGACTGCGGCCATCGCGCCGCCGGGGTTTATTCTCGCAGACGCCGAGTCCGTAGACGAGATGGTCACTCCCGACACGAACGAGGATGTACAACGACTGGTGGACAGCGGCGTCGTCGCAGTGATGCGGGGTGCCGACGCGGACACGATCATCGACGTCGCGTCGGCGCTGGCTGACGGGGGCGTGACCGCCTTCGAGATCACGGCCGACAACCCGGACGCGATGGACCTCATCGCGGAGGTGTCGGCGTCGTTCTCGGCCGAGGAGGCGATCGTCGGCGCGGGGACGGTCCTCGACGCCGCGACGGCGCGCGCGGCCATCGCCAGCGGTGCTGAGTTCGTGGTTGGCCCGACGTTCGACGAAGGGGTCGTCGAGACGTGCAACCGCTACGGGACGGTGGTCGCGCCGGGCGCTCTCACACCGACCGAGGCGCTCGACGCCTTCGAGGCGGGCGCCGATCTCGTCAAAGTCTTTCCCGCATCGTCGATGGGGTCGGACCACCTGTCGAGCATCGCCGGCCCGCTGCCGCAGATTCCACTGATGCCGACCGGCGGTATCGACGTCGACAACGCCGCCGACTACATCGACGCCGGCGCGGTGGTCGTCGGCGCTGGCAGTGCGTTGATGGACGACGAGGCGATCGCTGCGGGCGATTTCGAATCGATCACCGAGACCGCACGGGAGTTCACGCGCGTCATCGACGCGGCACGTGAGAACTGACAGACCGGAGGAGTGGAATCCGTTCGGGCAGCGCTGTCTCCGCTTGCCGCCGGTTCCGCCGTCACGCGTCTGTGGAGCCGGACTCGTCCGGAGCGCCTGAATCGTCCGGTCCGCCCTCCGCGGACGAGCCTGAGACCGAGCCGTTCGACGTCGCGTCTGCGGCTTCGTCGACGCCGATACCCGCCCGTCCCGCCCGATAGGCGTCGACGGCGCGACCGAGGCGGGCTTCGAGTTCTGCGCGCAGTTCGTCGGCGCGCTCGCCCGAGACGTCGACAGCGGCGGCGTCTTGTCCTCCGAGCGAGAGTGACCCTGCGGTATCGACGGTAACCGTCGCGAGACCGAGTCGCCGCTGGAAGACCGTCCGGGAGTCGATCACGGTCTGGATCCGGTAGTAGGGGACGATCTTGGTCTCCCGCTGGAGCACGCCATTCCGGGTGACGACGTGCTGGTCGCCGAGCCAGTGGCCCCGATGCTTCCAGGTCGCGTGCGCGAACCCGGCCGCGGCCGGAACCAACAGCAACAGCGGCCACAGCGGGAACGAGACTGGGAGTAGCGATCGAGCGGCGTAGAGCACGGCCGCGAAGACGCCGACGACAAGCAGATATCGGACCAGATAGCGACGCCGCGCCCGCGTTGGCGGCCGTTGGAAGTCGACATCGCCGAGGGGTTCGAGTTCTTCGACGAGAGTCAGGACGTGCTCGCGCTTGGCGAGCGGGATCGCCGCTTCCGAGCCGCGTGACCCGCCGCCAGAGCTTCCGCCGGGGGCGTACCCGGCCGTCTCGATGTACAGCGTCGCGTAGCCGAAGTGCCGCTTGAGGGGATTGTCGGCGATCGTCAGCGTCTGGATCTTGTCGAACGGGATCGACCCGTCGTAGCGCTGGAGAAGACCCCGCTCGTACTGTAACTCGTCGCCCGAGCGAACGAGGCGGAAGTCGTAGTACTCCACGATGGCCGCGACGGCCCCGACGATCCAGGAGACGACCGCGACGCCGACGAGCACGGCCGCGGCGACGCCAACGAGCGTCGTCCCGCGGACCGTCGTGAGATACGCCGGGACGATCGTGGACCCGACAGTCGAGACGAGCACGAAGAGGACACCCGGAACGCGGGGATCGACCGAGAGCGCGCCGAGGATGGCGAGTTCGCTTCGATCGAGCGCGAACAGTTCCTCGAGTTCCGGTTCGACGGCGCCACGTTCGGCCGCTTCGGTCGCCTCGCCCTCCTCGCCAGTGCGCTCTGCCTGCCGTTTCAGCCGCGGGAGCTCCCGCTGGAGGCGCTTTGCCTCCTCGAAGGACACGAACCGAAGTTGGGCTTCGGTGTCGCCCCCTCCGGCCGTCTCGAATGAGACGACGGCGATCCCGAGGACGCGCTGTATGACGTTCCGCGAGATGTCGACGTTCTGAATCCGGCGAAGCGGAATCTCGCGGCTGCGCCGGGAGAACACGCCGGAGTCGATATCGAGCGTGTCGGCGGTGAGTTCGTAGCTGAACCGCCGGACATAGGCCGTCTCGTAGGCGATGAGGCCGAGGGCGGCAAGACCGGCGACCAGCAAGAGGACGATCGGGCCGGCCGGGCCGAGGCCCGGGATCTCGAAGCCGCCGCCGAGGCCGAACGCGAGCGCGACGGCGATGCCGCTTCCCCGCTGCAGCACGCGATAGGGGACCGACAGCGGTGAGAGCGACTGCGGCATCTCAGACCGCGTCCTCGCCCTCCGAGCGGATCGCCAGCCGTTTCAGCCGCTCGCGAAGGTCGTCTGCATCGTCCGGTGCGAGTCCCGGAATCGACACGTCGGCCCCGCGGGAGCCGGCGGTGTAGACCACGGTGCTCGCGAGACCGACCACGCGCTCGATCGGCGACCGGGCGGTGTCGACGTGCTGGACGCGGACGAACGGCACGACTGTCCGAACTCGCGTGAGCACCCCGCGTTCGAGATACAGCGAGTCCTCTCGGACCTCGTAGCGCCAGACGCGGTAGCGGGCGAGCGCGACGACGACGCCGAGCGCACCGAAGCCGACGAAGACCGCGATCGGAGTCCACCCGGGGAGCCACGGCGGCGCGAGGATCCGCTGGACGGCGAGCGCGACGCCACCCAGGATGGCTGCGGTCAGGACGGCCCGCGCGACCCAGAGAAGTCGGACGCGGGGATGCAGACGGTTCATTGTTGTGTTCAGTACGGGACGAGGCCAGCCGAAAGCAGGCCGGCGTCGACGAGCAGGAGGACGCCGACCACCGCGGCGGCCCGGAAGATCGTCGTCACCGACTTGGCGGGCGTGCGGACGCGCTTCTCCTGTAGCCCGTCGACGAGTCGGCTCCGGCCGATCTCGACGAGCGCGGTGAACACAAGCCACAGCGCGAGCATCGCGAGCACGAGGTGGCCGCGTCCGGTGCCGGTGAGCGATTCGATCGTGTAGCCCGTCCCGGCGAGGTGGCCGCCGGTCAGGAACATCACGACCGAGGCCCCACGCGATAGATAGACGAGGCGATCGGCGATCTTCTCTAAGGGCGCCGCGTCCAGCGCACCTTCGACTGCGGCCGGAAGAATCGCTCCGGCGACGAAGACGACGCTGCCGACCCACAACGCCCCCACGAGGACGTGCAGGGTCGTCATAACCGTGTCAATTACCATACTGGCGCAAAAGGATCGACGGCGCTTGAAACCCGGCGGTTCGTGTCGGTGTCGATGTCCACGTCTGGTCGGCGCCGCGTGTCGCGTGCCGACGCCGCGTGCAACACCCGCACCTGGAGAAACTCATACTGTCGGACAGAACGATGTGAAAATTATCAGCTCCCCGTGGGTGCCAACATAATTCACGAACTGCTGTCCGACAGCATCAGACACCGAAAGACTCAGACCGTCCGGATTCGCTCGGCCGTCACTTCCGTGCCCGGCGAGTAGTGGACGAGTGGGTCGCCGGCGGGCCGCTCGAATCCGTCGGCCTCGAACAGCGTGTTCGTCTCGATCTCGACGGTTCCCTCGACGAGCGGCCACGGCGGGTGGGCGATGTCGCCGTAGTAGAGGCTCGCGCCGTCCGTATAGAAGCGGTAGTTCTCAGTCAGGAAGTGTTCCAGCGTCCCCGCCTCTGGCGTAAACTGCTCACCGGTCGGGCGATACGTAGCCTCGAAGTGCGCCGGCCGAGCGCCGGACTGCGTGCGGCGACTACGGAGGGTCACGGCGTCGTCTTCCCGCGAAACACGCATCTCGGCACTGAAATACGGGAGCCGAAAGAGCCCCCGGGCGACGAGCACGCCGAGGCGGTCGTCCGCGTCGAGGCTGAAGAAGTAGACGCTGTGGTCGTCGCGTCCGGGACGCGTGACGTACGTTCGGAGGTTCAACTCCGGAAACGAGAGGCCGAGCGGGGCCCCTCGCGGCCGAATGTCCTCCATCACGAAGCCGACGACGCCCAGCCACGCGTCGCCGTCGTACGTCGCCACCTGGAGACCCTCTGGTAGCCGAGCCGACACGACGGCGGGGTCGACCGGCCAGTGTGCGAACAGCGCGTCGCGCCACCGCATCTGGAGGAGGTCCATACTGAGCGTAGGCACCCCGGACACTTGCGGCTTCCCTGTGTGTGAGTCCCTTTCGCACTCTCCTGTCGCCTCACTCGATCGCTCCGGACGCTGCGTCGACGAGCTGATCCAGTTTCGTCCGGTCGGTCGCGGCGACGTAGAGCCCGCCGACGCCGGTCTCCGTGGTGCCGTGTTCCGTTGCAGCGTCCGTTGACTCGTCGGCGTCGTCCAGTGCGGCGACGTCGACATCGAGCACCCGGCTCTCGACGCCGCTCTCCGCCGCGAGGAGTTCGCCCGCGTACTGCTCGTAGACGTCCGGCAGGAAGGCGACGAGGCCCTCGATCCCGCCGCGGGCGAGGAGACCCCAGTCGACGCAGGGCGACCACGTGTTGATGACGCGCTTGCAGCGCGCGTCGACCGCCGCTTCGACGCGCTCGGCAGCCGCACGGCGCTCGTCGTCGCGGACGGCCGGCAGCCCGACGACGAATGAGACGGTCGACTGTGAGAGCGAGAGATCGCTCTCGGTGCTGAGGGGTTCGCCGTCGGCAGTCGCCCCGCCGTCGCGTCGGGCGAGATACAGCGAGTCCGGGAGGGGTTCGTAGATCGCCGAGACGAGCGGCTGGCCGTCGCACAGCACGCAGGCGGCCGTGGCGAACGAGGGGATCCCGGCCGCGAAGTTGTTCGTCCCGTCGAGCGGGTCGACGACCCACTCGTAGCGGTGCTCGCCCGCGCGGCCGGACTCCTCGCCGTGGACGGCGTGGTCGGGGTACGCGTCGTGGATCACGTCGAGCGCGCGGGCCTCGGCTTCCCGGTCTGCGGCCGACTTCACGTCGTCGGTGCCGTACTCGGCCTCGATCGAGAGGTCGCGGAAGGCGTCCGCCAGATAGTCGCCGCTGGCGCGGACCGCCCGCGCGGCGACGGCCTCCAGCAACGCCAGGTCCGACGATCGACCGTTCATACCCGCGACACGGAGCGAACGCGACAAGAACTGTTCGGTTTGTGAACGTGTTTGGATCCTACGCTTCGTCGTCCGTTCGCGGGACAGAATCCCGCTGCCGCGCGCGTCCGCTGCTGGCACCGACGCTTTTCACGACGCCGGCGTAAGAGAGCGTATGGAGTTCACAGTCGTTCAAGGCGACATCGCGGCGGAGTCCGCGGACGCCCTCGTCAACGCGGCGGGAACGAGCCTCCAGATGGGATCCGGCGTCGCTGGCGCGCTCCGTCGGGGCGGTGGTGAGGCGCTCAATCACGCCGCAGTTGCGAAGGGGCCCATCGACCTCGGCGAAGTCGCCGTCACCGACGCGTACGACCTCGACGCCGACTACGTGATCCACGCCGCCGCGATGCCGCACTACGGCGACGGGCAGGCAACGGCCGAGAGCATCCGCGAGGCGACGCGTCACGCGCTGGAACGCGCCGACGAACTCGGCTGTGAGTCGCTCGTGATCCCGGCGCTCGGCTGTGGCGTCGCTGGCTTCGCACTGGAAGATGGAGCGCGAATTATCGCCGAGACGATCCGGGCGTTCGACCCCCGGTCGCTCACCGACGTGCGGTTCATCACGTACGGCGACGACGAATACGAGACAGTCTCCCGCGTCGCCAGCGAACTCCGCGAGGAGCACGCCTGACTGCCGGGGCCGTGCACGTTCCAGACGACGCCCCCGCGCGCTGTCCGGTGTGTGAGGTCGAGTACGATTCGGTGTCGGAACACGACGCCGGCCTCCTGGTGAACCTCCTCGACAACCAACGGTACCGGCGGGTCTGTTTCGATCCGGTTCTCGTCGATGGCGAAGCCCGTGTTCGGTTTTATCATCACACACACGAACAGACAGCGCCTACCGACACCCGGGGGACGACGCCGGTCGACGGCCACCTCGAATAGCAAGGGCCTCGAAATTACGACCTCGGATATACAACACAGTTAATTATATTATATTTAATAGCCTTGAGTCGTACAAACATTCAGATTAAACAGTAATAACATAGTTTGTAAGTAAAATTTATTACTCAGTGCCGTGTTCTTCTTTCTCAGACCGGGGGCAGACGCAGAACGCGTTCCGTCCCGAGAGCACACAATGGCAGACACGTATATCGGTTCGATCGACCAGGGAACGACAGGAACGCGATTTATTATCTTCGACCACGACGGGAACGTGGTCGCCAACGCCTACGAGAAACACGAACAACACTACCCGAACCCCGGATGGGTCGAACACGACCCAATGGAAATCTGGGAGAACACGCAGGACGTCGTCGTCCGCGCGATCGAGGAGGCAGGCATCGAGGCGACGCAACTGGAGGCACTCGGCATCACGAACCAACGGGAGACGACGGTGGTCTGGGACGCCAACAGCGGTCGACCGGTCTGTAACGCGTTAGTTTGGCAGGACCGCCGGACGACCGAGCGGATCGAGGAGTTGGAGGCGGCCGAAAAGATCGAGTGGATCAGAGAGAAGACGGGCCTCGAAGCCGACGCGTACTTTTCGGCGACCAAGACCGAGTGGATCCTCGACAACGCCGACCCGCTGAAGATGCAGCACTCGCGCAGTGACGACCTCCGCGAGCGCGCCGAGGCAGGCGAGCTGATGATGGGGACGATCGACACCTGGCTCATCTACAACCTCACCGGCAACCACATCACGGACGTCACGAACGCCTCGCGAACGATGCTGTACAACATCTGGGATATGGAGTGGGACGAGGACCTCCTCGCGGAGTTCGACGTACCTGCCGCGATGCTCCCGGAAGTCCGTCCGTCGTCTGACGAACGCCTGTATGGACACACGAACCCGGACGGGTTCTTGGATGCATCCGTTCCCGTGGCTGCCGCACTGGGTGACCAACAGGCCGCGCTGTTCGGGCAGACCTGTTTCGACGAAGGGGACGCGAAGAACACCTACGGCACCGGCTCGTTCTACCTGATGAACACTGGGACGGAGGCTGTCAAGTCCGATCACGGCCTCCTGACGACGGTCGGGTTCCAGCTCTCCGGCGAACCCGTTCAGTATGCCCTCGAGGGCTCGATCTTCATCACGGGGGCCGCGATCGAGTGGCTCGAAGACGTCGACCTGATCAACAACGCGGCACAGACCGCAGAGCTCGCTCGATCGGTCGATTCGACGGACGGCGTGTACCTCGTGCCGGCGTTCACAGGTCTCGGGGCTCCACACTGGGACGGCCGAGCCCGCGGGACCATCGTCGGAATGACGCGGGGGACGCGTCGGGAGCACCTCGTCCGTGCGACGCTGGAATCGATCACGTACCAGACCCGTGACGTCGCCGAAGCGATGGAGGCCGACTCGGGCATCGAGACCAAATCGCTCCGGGTCGACGGCGGCGCGGTGAAGAACACGTTCCTCTGTCAGTTGCAGTCGGACGTCCTCCAGACCGAAATCGTCCGCCCCGAAGTCGACGAGACGACTGCGCTGGGTTCGGCGTACGCTGCCGGGCTTGCGGTCGGCTACTGGGACACCAAAGAAGAACTCAGAGCGAACTGGCAGATCGACCGCGAGTTCACACCGCAAGAGGACCCCGAGACGATCGACCAGCGGTACGAGCGCTGGGGCGAGGCCGTGCAGCGCTCACTGGACTGGGCCCGGGACGAGTGAGGAGCGATGACGGATTTCCTCCTTCAGATACCGGTCTTGGGGCTGGAGTTCGACCGGCTCGTGGTGTTACTGATCGCGGCCTTCGCGGGGGGCGCGTTCGGTGCGGCGATCGGTGCCCTGCCGGCGTTCATCTTCACTGGCTTCGTCGTCTTCCTCGGGGAGGGACTCGCCATCCTGCAGCGCGAAGTCTCGGGGCTGGACCTCGTCCCCCAGGGTGAGCTGGCGACGGGCGTGACCGGCGTCATCGGGTTCGGAGCGGTGACTGGTCCGCACATCAGCTTCGCGGGTGGCGTCGCTGCGGCGGCGTATGCGGCAAAGCGGTATCCCGAGATGGAACCGGACGGCTGGGCCTATCACTTCGGAAAGAACATCGGATTCGCGCTCGGCCCGAAATCGGACATCTTGGCTGTCGGGGGCCTCTTCGGTGTCCTCGGGCTCTTGGTGACGCGACTCGTGGGTGGCCTCGGTCTCCCGACGGACGGAATTGCGGTATCGGTCTTCGTGACGGCCATCGTCGCGCGCGTCGCCTTCGGGTACTCGATCCTCGGCCAGGTCGGCGGCACGGGTCTGTTCGATATGTCGCCCTTCGAACGGGAAGAACCACGTGTTGCACCCGACGGGGGGACGATCGAGAGCCGTTTGGCGACGGAGCCGTGGCTTCCACACCAGTACGAGTGGAGCGGCGTTGCTGCACTCGGCGTGGTCGCCGGGGTCCTCAGCGGGTACATCTGGCTCGAAACCGGGAGCGTGTTTATGGGCTATGCGATCTCCGCGATCAGCCTGCTGTTCCTCAACCTCGGCGTCGATCGGATTCCCGTCACGCACCATATGACGCTTCTTGGGTCCGTCGGGGCGATTCTCGTGATGCCCGCACTCGGGAGCGAACCGGCGGCGTTGCTCGCTGCGGGCGCGCTCGGTGGGATCACCGGAGTCGTCGCGGAAGTGAGCCAGCGGGTGTTCTACTCCCACGGCGAAACGCACGTCGACCCGCCGGCGATTTCGATCGCCGTCGTGATGCTGGCCGTGGGCGTCCTGTATCTCCTCGGGCTGCTTCCCAACGCCGGCTACCTCGGCCTGTAGCTACTATCGAAACCGTCGGTTTCGGCGCTGCTTTTTCACGTTTGCGGCCGAAGCCGCGCCCGCCGTCGTGCGTGTTGCCGCCGTCGCGGATCCCAGGGCATTAATAACGTCGCTTGCCGAGGGTTCGATAATGGCGCGCGAGCCGTCCGCAGAGGAGCCAGCGGACCTTCAGTCAGTACTCGATGCGCTCGACGACGTTGACGCCAGAGCCATCATCAAGGCGCTGGACGAACCGCGGACGGCGAGTGAACTCTCCGAGGACTGTGACATTCCGCTGTCGACGACGTATCGAAAGCTCGACTTACTGACGGAGGCGGAACTCCTCGAAGAGGGCACCGAGATACGGTCGGACGGACACCACACGACCACGTACGCCGTCGCGTTCGACGAGGTCCGCATCGCTCTCACGGAGTCACGAGAACTCGACGTCCAGATCGCCTACTCCGAGCAGGGCCCCGAAGAACGACTCGCGGATATCTGGACCGCAGTACGGGAGGAAACATAATGGCACACACGACCGCATCGACAAGCATCGCAACGGGAATCGTCGTCGTGAAGACGGGCATCCTCATCCTCGGCGGGCTCATCACGTACTTTTCGCTGAAGGCCTACCGAAAGACGGGCGCGCGACCGCTCCGCGCGTTCTCGCTCGGATTCGGAGTCATCACCCTCGGTTCGCTGCTGGGTGGGACCTTCGACTTCATCCTCGGCGTCGACCTCGCGACCGGCATCCTCATCGACGCGACGTTGACGTTCGTCGGCTTTGCCGTCATCACGTATTCGTTGTACGCCGACTGACCGTCGGACGCTGAGTGACGCGGTGTGTATTGTCTTTCGCTTGCAAAACTGTTTTATTTTAGGCCTCCCTACGGAAGGTCGATGAGCGAGTCACAAGGAACAGACGACGAACTCGACGAGATCCGCGCCCAGAAGCGCGAAGAACTGGCCTCGAAAGTAAACGACGACGAGCCGGCTGAAGACGACGAGAGCGCGACGGTCCCGTCCGAGCCGGTCCACGTACACGGGTCCTCGGAGCTTCAGGACGCTGTCTCGAAGTACGACGTCGTCCTCGTCGACTTCTACGCGGACTGGTGCGGACCGTGCAAGATGCTCGAACCGACGGTCAAATCGCTGGCACAGTCCACAGACGCCGCTGTCGCGAAGGTCGACATCGACCAGAACCAACAGCTCGCACAGCAGTATCAGGTCCGAGGCGTCCCCACGCTGATGCTGTTCAGCGACGGCGAGGCCGTCGAACAGGTCGTCGGCGTCCGCGACGAGTCGACGCTCCGGTCGCTGATCGAGCAGTACCAGTAAGGACTAGTCGCGCCCGGTAGCGCTCCCCTAACCCCCGATCCCCGACCCCTAACTCCCGATCCCCAACCACCGTAGTCTCCCCCCGTCATTTCCGCTCGCCCCGAACGACGCTGCGGCGAGGCCCACGTCGCCGACGTTGCCGGCCCTGGCACCCCGCCGGTGAGTCGACGGTCAGGCGCTCCCACCCCCCGTTCCCAGGCCCCACCGCAACGCGAGTACGCCGTTGTCAGAGCAGGCTCGCACGCGATCGGCGACGCCGTCGACACCGGCCATCGCGTCGTCGGTGAGAGTGCTGGGGTCGGGAGCGCGCTTTTCACGCGCCCCTGCGAAGAGCCTGTATGAGCGATCCCGCACCAGATGTCGAGGTCGCGGAGGCGGTCCACCGGACGGCCGAGGACATCGGCTCGATGGAGATCCGCGGTGCGGCCACGATCGCTGCCGCCGCCGCCGAAGCACTCGGCGCGCAGGCAGACGCGAGCGACGCGGACTCGCCGGCAGCGTTCCGCGCCGAACTCCGCGCGGCCGCTCGAATCCTCTACGACACCCGGCCGACGGCGGTGAGCCTCCCGAACGCCCTCCGGTACGTCTTTCGCGACGTGGACGGGCGAACGGTCGAGGATCTCCGCGAGAGCGTTCACACGAGCGTCGCCGAGTTCTGCGACCGCCTGGACACGGCCCAGAGCGACCTCGGTCGAATGGGGGCGAACCGCCTCCGCGACGGCGACACGGTTATGACGCACTGTCACTCCACGGACGTCCTCGCCTGTGTCGAGACCGCGGTCGAACAGGGCAAGTCGCTGTCGGCGTACGTCAAGGAGACGCGGCCGCGGAACCAGGGCCACATCACGGCGGAGGCACTCTCCGAGATGGGCGTCGACGTGACGCTCATCGTCGACTCCGCGGCACGCCGCTACCTCAACGACGTCGATCACGTCCTCGTCGGCGCAGACAGCATCGCGGCCGACGGCTCCGTCATCAACAAGATCGGGACGAGCGGGCTCGCCGTCAACGCCCGCGACCGGGGAACACCAATCGTCTGTGCGGCTCAGACGATCAAACTGCACCCCGACACGCTCACCGGCCACACCGTCGACATCGAGATGCGGGCCGAAGAGGAAGTCGTCGACGAGGAGACGGCCGCCGACATCGGCGATCCGACGGTGCTGAATCCGGCCTTCGACGTGACGCCGCCGCGGTACGTCGACGCGATCGTGACCGAGCGCGGGCAGTACCCACCCGAGAGCATCGTCACGCTGATGCGCGACCTGTTCGGCGAGAGCACTAGCGACCCCTGGGCGGAACCGTAACGCTACCGCACCGCCACCAACCACAGAAGAGTTTTACCGGCGCACCGGCCATCTCGCGTCGATGGCGACTCCCCCGCATCTCTCTCCAAAGCTCGTCGTCGGAGTCGGTTCCGTGGCCCTCGCGCTCGTCGCGGCGTGGGCGACGATGGCGACGTCGGGCTACCCCACGAATCACGCCCTCCGATCGTGGCCGGCCGTCCTGGTCGGACGCCTGCGACGAGAACTCCCCCGCGGCGATCACCTGACCGCCGCGTGGGCTGCGATCGCGATCTGGTCGGTCCTCGTTTCGGGGCTGCACTTCGGCGGCATCTATTACAACGTCTACACGGTACTGCCGTGGTGGGACCTGCTCACGCACGCGATGGGTGGACTCGGCGTCGCCGCGCTGCTCGGCGCCACCTTCCGCGGACCGACGCTCCGCTCGCCGTTCTGGGTCGTCCCCGCCGTCCTCGCGATCGGAGCCGGATTCGAGGTCTACGAGTTCGTCTTCAAGACGTTCTGGCACCACTGGACGCTCGGCTTCTACGTGGTCGATACGATCATCGACCTCGTCGTAAACACGAGCGGCGCCGGTCTGTTCGCGGTCGCCGCGACGCTGTATCGTCGTCGCAGCGCGGTCGACGAGCGCGGATCGGTCGGCGCGCGGTCGGATTGAACGCGTTTCTCGGCTCGGACGCGGGTGACTATCGCGGCGTCTCGGTGCCCCACTTGTCGATCGCCGTCCGGAGCGCGGGGCTCTCGTCGGCTTTCGACTCCAGCGAGCGGTCCTCGGCGTAGGCGTCGACGGCCGCGCGGAGCGCCTTCGCGCCCTCGTGGGTGCCGTCGGGATGACCGTGGATGCCGCCGCCGGCCTGCACGCAGACGTTCGTCCCCGTCGCGTCCAGCAGATCCGGGACCAGTCCGGGGTGGAGGCCGCCCGAGGCGACCGGCAACACGTCGTTGAGGCCGTAGAGATCGTCGCGGAGCCACGCGTTGATGCCGACGGTGTCCTCGTTCGCGAGTTTCCCGAGGCCGGCGGTGCCGGTGTGGAGCTGGTCGACGCCGACGAGGCGAGCGATCTGTGCGAGGACGCGCATCGAGACGCCGTGGTTCGGCAGGCGGTCGAACGCGGCGTGCATCGCCCGGTGGGCGTGGATCGCGAGTCCGAGTTCCTCACAGCGCTCGCGCACTGACTGGACGGCCGCCCAGCCGGTGGTGATCACGTCGACCATCACGTACTCACAGCCCTCCGCGGCGACCTGGTCGACGCGTTCGAGCATCTCGTTGGTGTCGGCGGTGACGTTGATGAGGTAGGACTTCTTCTCGCCGGTTTCGTCTTCGGCGCGGTCCCGCTGGGCGAGACTCTCGACGAGGCGGTCGTGGAAGGGATTGAACGCCTGGTCGGTGAGGTTCTCGTCGTCTTTCAGGAGGTCGACGCCGCCCGTCCACGCCTCGTAGCCGACCTCGGCGTGCTTCTCCGTCGAGAGCCCGACCTTCGGCTTGGGGACCGTCGCGAGGATCGGCCGGTCGTCGACGCCGAAGATATCCTGGCGCACTGACGAGCCGAACTGCGGTCCCGCAAACGACGTCGCGAGGCCTTCGGGCCACTCGCAGTCGAGGAGGCGGATCGTCTCGACCGCCTTCATCCCCATAATGTTGCCCGCGATGCACGAGAGGATCTGCGGCATACTCCCGGGCTCGAAGAGCCCCTCGGGGTAGGCCACTTTGATCTCGGCGTCGCCGTCGCCAGTCTCGATGTCGAACGCGGTCGCGCCCATATCGGTGAAGCCCTCGCCCGTCGGGAGCGCGGCCCACGTTCCGTTGGAGGACTCCGAGGCGACGCGGGAGGCGGCGTCTTCGACGGACATCCCCTCGGCGGGGTCGATCCGGAACGTACAGACCAGATCCGCGTCGGCGGGGTCGTACGACAGGTCGATGAAATCCTCGTAGGTGATTCCAGCCATAGGGGACCGATTCACGCCCTGGACTGATAAATTTCGTCGCCGAATCGCGTACGGGCAGGCGAATCCAGCGGACTGCGTGGGGTTCACTGTCTGGACTCCGAGCCGACCACCCGGCCCTCGTTACGGTCGGCTTCGGTCGGGGTTCTCGGCGTCGTCTCCGGACTCTCCGAGCTCGTGTCGCACGCGCTCGAAGACGTCGACATCCGCTTCGAGCGTCCGCGCCACGGCGTCGGCGGCCCCGAGGAGCCACGTCGCGCGTTCGACGTGGGACTCGACGTCGCCCGGTCCGATCCGGTACCGCTCGACGAGCGTCTCGATCGTCGCGCCTTCGCTCCACTCCAAGAGGATACGCGCCAGTTTGACCGCACAGAGCCACGCCTCGAAGTCGTCGGCCTCGTCGGGCGCGGTCGTGAACTCCGCGGCGTGCCGCGTCGCGTACCGATAGATGTCGGCGCGTTCGCGGTTCCCGAGGTACGTCCCGCGCATATCCGGCGTCGCGCAGACGGCCCCGAGCGCGGTTTTGGCGGTAACGTCGGCGGCGGCCATCGACTCGATCGCCCGCACGGCCGCGACGAGTCGCGCGCCGGTCTCGGGGCGGACGTACTGGCGCGACACCGTCGCACCGAGGTCGGTCGCAGCGAGGGCGTCGCCGTCGCGCTCGCTGGGTGGGCTGGCATCCGCGGCGCCGACGTCGAGTAGGTCCATCGCGGCCAACTCGTCGGCGACGTCGTCGAGAAGGCCGGAGAGGTCGACGTCGGGCGACTGGTGCGCGAAGAACGTCGCATCGAGTAAGTCGAGCACGCCGGGCTTCGAGTCGGCGAACCCCGAGGCGACCACCGAGAGGACGTGGGTGCGGAGCGCCTCGCGCGCGGTCAGTTGGGACTCGACCGCTTCGGGGCCGGCGTCGACGTAGCGGTCCCAGAGCCGGTCCGCCGTGCGCTCGTCGCCGACGAGGACCGCTTCACCGTACGGATCCAGGTGCGGGCGGCCGGCGCGGCCGCACATCTGGTGGACTTCGAGGACCGGCAGCGGACTCATCTCCTCGCCGGTGTAGCGTTCGAGGTCGCGGACGACGACGCGGCGCGCGGGGACGTTCACGCCCGCCGCCAGCGTCGGCGTCGCACAGATCACGCCGAGCGTCCGATCTCGGAACGCGGACTCGACAAGCGCGCGGTGCTCGCTCACGAGCCCCGCGTGGTGGAATCCCACGCCGGATTCGACCGCCGCAGCCAGTCGCCGGCCCGTCTCGGTGGCGCCGCTGTCGCGGATGTCGTCCGCGAGGTCCGCTGCCGACGTAGCTCCCGACGCGGCACCGTCCAACGTCGTCTGGGCTGATCCGGGCGCGACGAGGTCTTCCTGCGCCAATCGCGTCGCGAGCGCCTCCGCTTCCCGGCGTGAGCGAACGAACGCGAGACACTGGCCGCCGTCGTCGATCGCGTCGGCGACGAGTGCCGCCGTCACTTCGGTGTCGTGATCGTCGCGTTCGTCGTCGGCGTCGACGTCGACCGCGAGCGTGCTGTCGTCGTCGAAGGCGACCGAGCCGTCGGCGTAGACGCCCGTGCGGAGGGAGACGGGCCGCCACGTCGACTCGACGAGTTCGGCGTCGAGCCAGTCCGCCACGTCGTCGGGGTTGTCGATGGTCGCCGAGAGCGCGACGATCTGGACGCCCGGCGCGCGCCGCTGCAGCGTCGCGAGCGTCACTTCGAGCGTCGGGCCGCGGCGCGGGCGACCCAGGAGGTGGACCTCGTCGACGACGACGCAGGCGAGGTCTTCGACCCACGACGCGCCGTTGCGGATCGCGGAGTCGACCTTCTCGGCGGTCGCGACGACGATGTCCTCGTCGCCGAGTTCCTCGGCCGGCGAGTCGAAGTCGCCCGTGGAGATACCGACGCTGACGCCGGGGAGTTCCGCGAACGACTCGTACTTCTCGCGGGCGAGCGCGCGCAGCGGGACGACGTACAGCGCCGGACCGTCGGCGGTCAGCATCGCCAACTCCGCGATCAGCGTCTTTCCCGACGCCGTCGGAATCGCGGCGACCACGTTCGCGCCCTCGGTGATGCCGGCGTCGACAGCGGCGGCTTGCGGCGGGTACAGTTCGTCGATCCCCGAGTCGCGGTAGTGCCCGCGGACGGCCGCGGAGACGGGGAGATCCCGGACGTGCACGTCTACGAGTGGCGTCGGTATCGTATAAAAATTCGCGGGCGGAGCGAAGCGGCTACCCGCTCACAATACGCGTCGTGGTGGGCAGATTGCCAGCGTTCGCCGCTCAGATGTAGTCGTGCTCGGCGAGTCGCTCGACGGCCTCGCGGAGTCGCTCCTCGCTTGCGGCGTAGGAGATCCGGGCGTAGCCGGGCGAGCCGAACGCCGAGCCGGGGACGGTCGCCACGTGGGCGTCCTCGATCGCGCCGGCGCACCACTCTTGGTCGTCGTCGTCGACGGGCAGCATCATATAGAACGCGCCGTCGCCGATCGGGACGTCGACGCCGTGCTCCTCGAAGAGGCCGGCGAGCATATCACGACGCTCGCGGAAGGCGTCGCGCATCTCCACGACGGCCTCGTCGGTGTTCTCGATGGCTTCCAGTCCGGCGTGCTGGACGAAGTTGACCGCACACGACACCGAGTGCGAGTGCAGTTTCGCCGCCTGCGAGATGAGCGATTCGGGCGCGTGAACGTAGCCGAGCCGCCAGCCGGTCATCGAGTACGCCTTCGAGAAGCCGTTGATAGTAACCGTCCGGTCGCTCATTCCGTCGAGCGAGCCGAGGCTCGTGGGCTCGACACCGTAGGTGATCTCCTGGTAGATCTCGTCGGAGATGACGGTGACGTCGTGCTCGACCGCGAGGTCGCGGACGCCTTCGAGCGCCGCGTCGGAGTAGACCGCGCCGGTCGGGTTCGACGGGGAGTTGACGACGAGCAGTTCGGTGTCGTCGGAAACCGCTTCCGAGAGGTCGTCGAGCGCGGGTTCGAGCTGGAAGTCGTAGGGCGCGAGGTCGACGCGGCTGAGCGAGCCGCCCGAGAGCTTCGCCATCGCCTCGTAGGAGACCCACGCGGGGTCGAGGAGGACGACCTCGTCTCCGTCGTCGATGAGAGTCTGGAACGTCTCATAGAGCGCTTGCTTGCCGCCGGGCGTGACGATTACCTCCTCCGATACGGCGTCGATGCCGTCGTTCCGGAGTTTTTCGGCAATCGCCGCACGGAGGTCCGGGATGCCGTTCGAGGGCGTGTATCCGGTGTGTCCGGCGTCCATCGCGTCCTTGCCGGCCTCCACGATGTTCTCCGGCGTGGGGAAATCGGGTTCGCCGACCGAGAGGTCGACGACGTCGACGCCGTCTGCTTCCAGTTCGCTCGCCTTGTTGCTGATTGCCAGCGTCGCGCTCGGTTCGACCCGTTCGACGCGGGCTGCGAAGTCGAAACTCATACCAACGTCTCCACCATATCGACCGCGGCGTTTACCGCTTCCGCACCTTTGTCGACGCGCTCCCGCGCTTCGGCCCCGCTTTGGCCCGGACCAGAGACGCCGAACGTGACCGGCACGTCCCGATCGAGACTGACGTCAGTCAGCGACTGGGCTGCCGCGTCGGCGATCACCTGATCGTGGTCCGTGTCTCCCGTGACGATCGCGCCGACGACGGCCACCGCGTCGATGTCGTCACGCCGCGCGAGCCGATCGGCTGCCAGCGGCGAGTCGTACACTCCGGGAATCTGGAGCGTCTCCGCGATCGTCGCGTCCCGTTCGTCGGCCGCCTCGCGCGCGGCCGCCGCCATCTGTTCGGTGACCGAGGAGTTGAACTCGGTCACCACCAATCCCAGCGTTGTCATACTCTTTCGGATCCACGGTGGCGTCAAAGAGGTATCGGCACGGTCGCGCGCGGCGGTCCTCCAGAAAGCGGCAAACACAAGAGTTGTAACCGCGTGGGAATCAGGAAGTGACAATGAGTCCCGACGAGGTGTCGGGCGGGACCGCCGACGCGACGATCGGTGGAGAGCCGACGGGCGAGGCTCCCACGGACGTCTCCTCGCAGTCCCGCGCGGACCATCAGTTCGATCGCCGCCGCGCCCTCCTCGGTGTCGTCGGATTCACCGCCGTCGCGCTCGTCCTCCGTCTGGTCGCTCTCGGCGGCCGGATCTTCCACTGGGACGAGGGCCGCGTCGGCTACTGGATCCTCCGGTACCACGAGACGGGCGTCCACACGTACCGTCCCATCGTTCACGGCCCGTTCCTCCCGGTCGTCAACGACTGGCTGTTCGCCCTGCTGCCGGTCTCGGACTTCCTCGCGCGGTTTCCCGTCGCCGTCGTCGGCGGTCTGCTCCCGCTGGCCGCGTGGCTGTTCCGCGAGCGACTCCGGAACGTCGAACTCGTCGCGTTCGCCGCGCTGCTCGCGCTGAATCCGCTCGCCGTCTACTACTCGCGGTTTATGCGCAACGACGTCCTCGTGGCGGCGTTCGCCGTCTTCGCGCTCGGGTTCGTCGTCCGCGGGTTCGACACCGGGCGACTCCGCTATGCGTTCCCGGCGGCCGCGTCGCTCGGCCTCGCGTTCACGACGAAGGAGAACGCTATCCTCTACGTCCTCTGTTTCCTCGGAGCGGGGGCGCTGCTGGCGGATCACCGACTGCTCGCGGCGCGCGCACGAGAGGAATCCACCCGAGCGGTCTTCGCCCGCTGGCGAGCGGCGACGGTCGATCGGCTCCTCGCGCACGGACCGAACTCCCGAGCGTCGCTCGCCCGCGTTCTCGGTACGGCGGTCGTCGCCCTCGTCATCTTCTTCGGAGTCGTGCTGTTCTTCTACGCGCCGCGCCCGGATCTGTGGCAGGCGTTCGGGGATCCGGCGCGGATTCCGAGCGTCGCCGACGCCGGCACGGTCGGCGCGGCCGAGAAGTTCGTCGACACGTGGGCTTCGGGGAGCCACCAGGATCACGCGTACCTGCCGTTCCTCTACGATCTGGTCGAGACGCTCGTCTACGGGGCGCCGGCGCTGCTCGCGTTCGGCCTCCTCGGAATCGTCGTCGATCGGTACGGAATTCGTGGTGAGGGCCCACGCGAGTTCGTCACGTTCGCGACGTACTGGGCCGCCGCGTCGCTGTTCGGCTACCCGATCGCGACCGACATCCAGGCCCCGTGGGCGGCGATCCACGTCCTCGTCCCGCTCGCCGTCCCCGCTGCCGTCGGACTCGGATTCATCGTCGACTCCGCACGCGAGGCGCTCGCCGCTCGCGACGCCGTGAGTGTCGGCCTCGCAGCGCTCGTCGTGCTCGCGGCCTTCAGCGGTGCCGCCGCGGCCAACGCCGAGTACTTCAACTCCGCCTCCGAGGAGGACAAGAAAGTCCTCCAGTGGGCACAGCCCGAGAACTCGCTGAAGCCCACAATGGAGATCGTCGACGACGTTTCGGCCGCGAACGACGGCACTGACGTCCTGTTCGTCGGATCGCGACCGCCGGGTAACGACGGCGAGGTGTTCTACGTCCGCAACGAGTCCTCGCTCGCGACGGCGCCGCCGGGCGGCCCCGCGTGGCACGATCGCCTGCCGCTGCCGTGGTATCTGGAACGGTACGGCGCGAACGTCACGAGTTCGCCGCCCGACGCAGACGTCGCGACGACGCTCTCGGACGCCCCGCCGGTCGTCATCGCGAAGGGGTACGACCGCGACGAGGTCGCCACAGAACTACCCGGCTACACCGCCTTCGAGCACAAATTCCGACTCTGGAACGACGACGTCGTCGTGTTCATCGAAGACGAGTCGCTCCAGCGTGTCGCCCCGGAGCGCATCGAGGAGACGAGTGGGGACGGCGCGGACAACGCGGACAGCGTGGGCAGCGGCGAATAACCACGTCCGTGCACATATCGTCGTGAGATTCGGCAAGGTTTATTCAGTATCCTCCAGTACCGTCGCCCGTGAACGTCACCGTACCCGGCCCCACGCTCGGCGTCGTCGGCGGCGGCCAACTCGGACGGATGCTCGCCGAGGCGGCCGCCCCGCTCGGCGTCGATGTGATCGTCCTCGACCCGACGCCGGACTGCCCCGCAGCGCCGGTCGCCCGCGAACAGATCGTCGGTGACTTCGACGACCCCGAAGCGTTCCGCGAACTCGCCTCGCGCGTCGACGCGCTGACGTTCGAGATCGAACTCGCCGACGCGGCGTTACTCGACCGCGTCGCCGACGAGTTCGACCTCTCGGTTCACCCCGCACCGGAGACGCTGGAGACGATCGAGGACAAACTCGTCCAAAAGCGCGCGCTCGAAGACGCCGGCGTCCCGGTCCCGCCGTTCCGGCAGATCGACGACGCCGAGGACCTTCGCGCGGCGCTCGATGAGTTCGGCGCGGTGATGCTGAAAGCCCGCACCGGCGGCTACGACGGCCGCGGCAACGTCCCCGTCACCGACCCAGCAGACGCAGAAGAAGCGATGGACGCCGTCGGCGGCCCCGCGATGGCCGAGACGTTCGTCGACTTCGCGCGCGAACTCTCGGTCATCGCCGTCCAGGGCGACGACGAGGTCCGCACGTTCCCCGCGGGCGAGAACGTCCACGAGGAGGAGATCCTCCGGGAGACGATCCTCCCAGCCAGGACGACCGACGAGGTGCTCGAACGTGCCGAGGCAGTCGCCCGCGACGTCCTCGACACGCTCTCGGGGCGCGGCGTCTTCGGCATCGAACTGTTCGAGACCGAGGACGGAGAGATCCTCGTCAACGAGATCGCCCCGCGGCCGCACAACTCCGGGCACTGGACGATCGAGGGCGCGCGAACCTCCCAGTTCGAACAGCACGTCCGCGCCGTCCTGGGCTGGCCGCTCGGTTCGACCCGCCTGCGATGCCCGACCGTGATGGCGAACGTCCTCGGCACCGTCGAGGAGCCCCAGCCAGCGCGGCTCGGCAACGTCGAAGCCGTCCTGGGCGACGCCGACGCGTCGCTGCACTGGTACGGGAAAGACGAGGTGCGCCCGCTGCGGAAGATGGGCCACGTCACGCTGACCGGCGGGAGCGAACTCGATGCGGCCGCAGAATCGGACACTGACGAGCTCCTCGCGCACGCGAGAGACGTACGCGACGCGCTGACGTTCGAGTGACGAACTGACCACCGCAGAACCCGATCGACAATGACCGACTACACGCCCGACGACGACTCCGACGTGACCGTACAGGACCTGATCGACCGCCTTCACGAGGAGGCCGACGCCGACGCCGATCCCGCCACGACGCCCGACGTGGGGATCATTATGGGGTCGGATTCGGATCTCGACACGATGCGCGGCGCGCACGAGGCGCTCTCGGAACTCGGGTTCGCCGAGCAGACCGACTTCGGCGACGCGCCCGACGCGCGCTTCACCTACGAGACGTACGTCGTCTCCGCACACCGGACGCCCGAACTGATGTACGCCTACGGGGAGACGGCCGCCGACCGCGGTCTCGACGTCATCATCGCGGGCGCGGGCGGGAAGTCCGCCGACCTGCCGAATATGACCGCGTCCATCGCGTATCCGATCCCCGTCGTCGGCGTCCCCGTCCAAGAGAAGTCCGTCGACTCCGTCATCGGGATGCCGACCGGGGCGCCCATCGTCGCAGTCGACGCGGGCAAGTCCTTCAACGCCGCGCTGTCGGCCGCACAGATTCTCGCGCGCGAGCACGACGAACTCGTATCCCGGCTGGTCGAGTACCACGAGGGGCTCGTCGGGGCGGTCGCCCGCGACTCGCGGGACCTGCACGACCTCGGGGTCGAAGGCTACGTGGCGAGCCGCGACGAGTCCTAACGAAAGCCGATTTCCGAGCCGTTCTGCGATTCCGTCTGTCCAGCCCGATGTAACGTTCGTCGGGTCCGCAGCCAGCGAAGTTCAGTAGTAGCACCTCAGTCGAGGTATAAATCAACGCTTATGGGGGGGGCCTGCTAACTGCCGGATGTTAGGGAGACTACGGAATGAGTGAATGGATCGCAATCGGTGCCCTTGGGCTCGTCGCCGTCGGCATCCCACTCGGGATGATGGCTGTGTCGGCGATACTCCGCCCATCGGTGCCAGAACAAGGTAAACGCGCCACCTACGAGAGCGGTGAAGTACCGACAGGAACGGCACGCGTCCAGATCAACATCCAGTACTACATGGTCGCACTGCTGTTTCTCGTATTCGACGTCGAAACCGTTCTCATCTTCCCGTGGGCCGTCATCTACCGGTCCGCGCTGGAGCAGGGCGCAGACCTCACGGCGGTGTTGCTGCCGATGCTGATTTTCATCGGTGTGCTCGTCGTCGGGCTGGTCTGGGCGTGGCGCAACGGCGCCGTCGAGTGGGTCAAAAGCCCGCTGGCGAACCGCCAAAAGACGGAGAGAAACGCATGAGTAGCGAACGAGACAAACCATTCGTCACGGACGACACGCAGGTACAGACCGCGACGCGAGACGCCCGGATGACGGGCTCGGGCGCGGACAACCGGTTCAACTCGAAACTTCGGGAGGCGTTCGGCTCCTCGCCGTTCATCCTCACGAAGTTCGACCAGTTCATGAACTGGGTCCGCGGCTCGTCGATGTTTATGCTGCAGTTCGGGATCGCCTGCTGCAGCATCGAGATGATGCACACCTACTCGGTGAAGCACGACCTCGACCGATTCGCGGCCGGGGTCCCGCGTGCGTCGCCGCGACAGGCGGACGTCATCATCGTCCCGGGGACGATCGTCTCGAAGTTCGCCCCGCGGATGAAGCGCGTCTACGATCAGATGCCCGAGCCGAAGTTCGTCGTCGGGATGGGTTCCTGTACGATCTCGGGCGGCCCCTTCCAGGAGGGCTACAACGTCATCAAGGGCGCAGAGGAGGTCATCCCCGTGGACATCCACGTCCCCGGATGCCCCCCGCGTCCCGAGGCGCTCATCTACGGCGTCGCGAAACTCCAGCAGCGCATCGCCGAGGGCGAGTCGAGTCCGGTGACGGTGAAACCGTACGAACTCGAACAGTTCGACGACCTCGAACGCGACGAAGTCGTCGACAAACTCGCCGAACAGATCGACGAAGAGGACCTGGTTATGCGGTACAACTGGGCTGATTCGCCATGAGCTTAGAAGAACCCGAACCCGAAGACGGAGCCGTCGAAGTGCTCCCGACCGCGGGCGACGAGATCGCCGAGCTGCTCGGTGACCTGGTCGTCGATCGCGAAGAACACGTCAACGCACCCGGCTTCGTGATTCGCCCGGACGCGGTACAGGAGACCCTGACGCGACTCCGCGACGAGGCCGGCTTCGATCACCTCTCGTGTGTCACCGCCGAAGAACGCGAGGATCGGTACGAGTCCATCTACCACCTCACGAGCTTCGACGACCGGCAGCGGGAGGTCAGCGTCGTCGTGCCCGCACCGAAGGACAACCCCGTCAGCGAGTCCGCCGAGCCGGTCTTCCGGACGGCCGACTGGCACGAGCGGGAGGCCTACGACCTGATCGGCGTCGAGTACGACGACCATCCGGACCTGCGTCGCATTCTCTTGCCCGACACGTGGCAGGGACACCCGCTCTCGGAGAACTACGACCAGGACCGACCGCAGATCGTCACCCTCTCGGAGTGGGAGAACCCGCTCGCCGAGGACCACCGCGAGGAGGAGGGCGACACGATGTACGTCAACATCGGGCCGCACCACCCCGCCACACACGGCGTCCTGCACGTGAAGACGGTACTAGACGGCGAGCAGGTCGCAGACGTCGATCCCGACATCGGCTACCTCCACCGCTGTGAGGAGCAGATGTGTCAGACGAAGACCTACCGCCACCAGATTATGCCCTACCCCGACCGCTGGGACTACGCGTCCTCGGGGCTCTTGAACGAGTGGGCGTACGCGCGCGCGGCGGAGGACCTCAACGACATCGACGTGCCGGAGTACGCACAGATCATCCGGACGATGGGCGCGGAGTTCTGCCGCATCGCCTCGCATATGCTCGCAGTGGGGACGTTCGCGCTGGACGTCTACGGCGACTTCACAGCGATCTTTATGTACGCGATGCGGGACCGCGAGAAGGTCCAGAAGGTCCTCGAAGACCTCACCGGCCAGCGGATGATGTTCAACTACTTCCGCTTGGGCGGCGTCGTCTGGGACCTTCCGGAACCGCGCGAGGAGTTCTTCGAGACGATTCGGGACTTCCTCGACGACCTCCCGGAGGCGCTCGAGGAGTACCACGACCTCATCACCTCCAACGAGATCCTGCAGGCCCGGACGATCGACACGGGCGTGCTGCCGCCGGAGGTCGCGAAGTCCTACGGCGCGACGGGGCCCGTCGCACGCGGGTCCGGAATCGACTACGACCTGCGCCGCGACGACCCCTACGGCTACTACGACGAACTCGAGTGGGACGTCATCACCGAGGACGGCTGTGACAACTTCAGCCGGCTGCTCGTCCGCCTTCGCGAGGTCGAAGAGTCCGCGAAGATCATCGAGCAGTGCGTCGACCTCCTCGAAGACTGGCCCGAAGAAGAGCGGACGATCCAGTCTAACGTTCCCCGGACCCTGCGCCCGGAGGACGACACGGAGATCTACCGCGCCGTCGAAGCCGCGAAGGGCGAACTCGGGATCTACATCCGCGCCGACGGGACCGAGAAGCCGGGGCGGTTCAAGATCCGCAGTCCGTGCTTCTCGAACCTCCAGACGCTGCCGGAGATGTCCGCCGGCGAGTACATCCCTGATATGGTCGCATCGCTCGGTAGCCTCGACATCGTGCTGGGCGAGGTGGACCGCTGATGGTACCGCTGCAGTCACAGGTGCTCCTCCCCGAGCGGATCGCCGGTCTGCTGGGGCTCTCCGGCACGGTCGGACAGATCGTCGGCGGACTCCTCGGCGCCTTCCTCATCGCCAACTTGCTGTTGGTGCAGACGGCCATCGCCGGCCCGTGGGCAAAGCGGAAAATCACCGCCGCGTTCACCGACCGGATCGCCGTCAACCGGATCGGACCGTTCGGACTGCTCACCATCGTCACCGACGCCGTCCGACTGCTCTCGAAGGAACTCATCATTCCCGAAGACGTCGACCGGCCGTCGTACGACCTCGGCCCGCTTCTGGTGCCGTTCTCCGCGCTCCTCGGGTTCGCCGTGATCCCGATGGGCAACGGCATCCACCTCGCGGACCCCGAGACGGGGCTGGTCTTCGCGTTTGCCGCGTCCTCGATCGCCTCGCTCGGGATTGTGATGATGGGCTACGGATCGAACAACAAGTATTCGCTGCTCGGTGGACTGCGCGCGATCGCCTCGAACATCGCCTACGAGATTCCGCTCGTCGTCACCGCGGCGTCGGTGGTCGTCTTCACCGGGACGCTGCAGATGAGCGAAGTCGTCGCACAGCAGGCCGAACCGCTTCTCACCGTCGCCGGCGTCACGATCCCGCAGTGGTTCGCGTTCGTCAATCCGTTCGCGTTCGTGCTGTTCGTGATCGCGAACCTCGCGGAAGTCGGCCGGAACCCCTTCGACGTGCCGGAGGCGCCGACCGAGATCGTCGCCGGGTTCCAGACGGAGTACTCCTCTGTGTACTTCGTCCTCATCTACCTCGGTGAGTTCATCCACATCTTCCTCGGCGGCGCGCTCGCCGCGACGCTGTTCCTGGGTGGACCGGCCGGACCGATCCTGCCGGGCTTCATCTGGTTCACGATCAAGATCTGGGCGTTCTACCTGTTCACCCAGTGGGCGCGCTCGGCGATTCCCCGCCTCCGCGTCGATCAGTTCCTCGACGTCGGCTGGAAGGGGATGCTCGTGCTCTCGTTCGCGAACCTGGCACTCACGGCCATCATCGTGGGAGTGATAGCATGATTGGCGTACTCAAATCGATGGCAACGACGATGAAACACGCACTGGACGGGCAGACGTTCACGGTCGAGTACCCCGACGTCGCGCCCGAAGTGAGCCCCCGATTCCGCGGGGTCCACAAGTTCAGCCAGGAGCGCTGCATCTGGTGTCGACAGTGCGAGAACGTCTGTCCGAACGACACCATCCAGATCGTGCAGGACGACCAGCGCAACGGCGAACAGTACAACCTCCACATCGGGCAGTGCATCTACTGCCGGCTGTGTGAGGAGGTCTGTCCCGTCGACGCCATCCTGCTCACGCAGAACTTCGAGTTCACTGCCGACACGAAGGACGACTTCGTGTACAACAAAGAGCAGTTGAAGAACGTCCCGTGGTACAAGGATATCGACCCGCTCAACTCCCGGGAACCCGACCGCGACGCGTGGATCGGCGAGGGCGAGGGCGAGGTGGATTACCAGTGAGTTGAGACGTTCCACAGCGGGACAGATCGCCGATCAAAGTCCGTCTGAGGCGGTATGCGCCGCCCGCGGACTTCTCGAAATGTTCAAAGGGATACCTCAAGGAGACAAACACAATGGTTTATGAAACCATCGCGTTCGCGCTGTTCGCCCTCGTGACCGTGGGCTGCAGCCTGGGCGTCGTCCTCGTGCGGGACATCTGGCACTCCGCACTCCTGCTCGGGGGCGCGCTCTTGAGCGTCGCGGTGCACTACGTGATGTTACAGGCGGAGTTCCTCGCCGCGATGCAGATCCTCGTCTACGTCGGCGGGGTTCTCATTCTCATCACGTTCGCCGTGATGCTGACGCGTACACAACCGGAGGTGAGTAGCACATGACCACGAAACCGGAACTGAATCTGGGTTCGCATCTCGTTCCCGGCCTCGCTGCTGTCGCACTGTTCGTCGTGATGGCCGCGACGATACTCTCGGCGTCGTTCCCCGATCCGCAAGGATTCGCGGGCGATGCGAGCATCGTCGCGAGCATCGGCTACGCGATGTTCAACCTCGACTTCGGGGATATCGCCGGTGAGAGCTTCCTCGCCGCACTCATCATAATCGCCATCACGCTCGACGTTGCGCTCGACGGGTCGATCCACCTCGCACGCCGCGAGGGCGACCAGGGCGGATCGTCACTGCTGGCCGATGGTGGACGGGAACTCAAGCAAAGCCTGTTCGAGGAGGACGACGACTGATGGTCCCCCCACAGTACTATCTGCTCCTCTCGGCCGCGCTGTTCTGTATCGGGCTGTTCGGCATCCTGACGCGGCGCAACGCGCTGCTGTTCCTGATGTCGGTCGAGCTAATGTTGAACGCCGCGAACATCAACCTCGTCGCGTTCTCCAACGTCTGGGGGAACGTGACGGGACAGACGTTCGGGCTGTTTATGATGGCGCTCGCCGCCGCCGAGGTCGCGATCGGGATCGGGATCATCCTGGTGCTGTATCGCAACTTCGACGACGTCGACGTCACCAAGGCGACAACGATGAGGTGGTAAGATGGTAGGGATATTCGACTTCGCACCCGCGATCGTGCTGTTGCCGTTCGTTTCGTTCCTCGTCGCGCTCGCGGTGGGCGACCGCTTGCCGAAAGGCGGTGCGCTGGCCGGGATCGCCGCGACGGCGGGATCACTGCTTTTGGCGGCCGCGACGTTCCTCACCGTCGCCGGTGGGCGGACGTACGACGCGACGATCTACACCTGGGCCGAAGGGATCGAAGCGGTCGATCTGACGTTCGGCATCCTGATCGATCCACTGTCGGCGATGATGCTGCTCATCGTGACGCTCATCGCCTTCCTCGTCCACGTCTTCAGTCTCGGATATATGAACGACGAGGGCGAGGTCGGCCTGCCGCGCTACTACGCCGGACTCGGACTGTTCACCGCGTCGATGCTCGGATTCGTCGTGGCGGACAACCTCCTGATGGCGTTTATGTTCTTCGAGCTGGTCGGGCTCTGCTCGTATCTGCTCATCGGCTTTTGGTTCCGCGAACCAGGTCCGCCGAGCGCGGCCAAGAAGGCGTTCCTCGTCACCCGCTTCGGGGACTACTTCTTCCTCGTCGGCGTCGTCGCCGTCTTCGCGACGTTCGGCACGGCGGCGTTCTCCGGATCGGAATCGTTCCCCGTACTCGCGGAGGCCGCACTCCACGGTGAGGCGACCGTGAACACGTTCGGCTTCGCGCCGCAGACGTGGTTCACGATCGTCGGTCTCCTCGTGCTCGGCGGCGTCGTCGGCAAGTCCGCGCAGTTCCCGCTGCACACGTGGCTGCCCGACGCGATGGAAGGTCCGACGCCCGTCTCCGCGCTCATCCACGCAGCGACGATGGTCGCGGCCGGCGTCTACCTCGTCGCGCGGATGTACGGCTTCTACGCGCTCTCGCCGGACGCGCTCGCGATCATCGCCCTGATCGGCGGTTTCACCGCGCTGTTCGCGGCGACGATGGGCGTCGTCAAGCGCGAGATCAAGCAGGTGCTCGCGTACTCGACGATCTCGCAGTACGGCTATATGATGCTCGCTCTCGGCGGTGGCGGCTACGTCGCCGCGACCTTCCACCTGATGACGCACGCCTTCTTCAAGGCGCTGCTGTTCCTCGGGGCCGGGTCGGTCATCATCGCGATGCACCACAACGAAGATATGTGGGATATGGGCGGGCTGAAAGAGAAGATGCCCGTCACCTACTACGCCTTCCTCTCTGGCTCGCTCGCGCTTGCGGGCATCTTCCCGTTCTCTGGCTTCTGGTCGAAAGACGAAGTGCTGTACGAGACGCTCATCCACGGCCTCGGCGGGAGCCCCGTGCTCCTCGCCGCGTACGCGATGGGTCTCCTCGCCGTCTTCTTCACCGGGTTCTACACCTTCCGGATGGTGTTCCTCACCTTCCACGGTGAACCCCGCACCCAGACCGCGAGCGATCCGCACAGCGTTCGCTGGAACGTGAAGGGTCCGCTCGCCGTCCTCGGCGTTCTCGCGGCGACGACGGGTCTCGTGAATATGGTGCCGGTCGAGAAACTGCTGGGAATCGGCGGTATCGACTTCCTGCACCAGTGGCTCGATATGAGTACGGAGTCGCTGAACGCCCACCACTACGGCGAACTCATCCCGTACAGTTCCGCGTACATCGGCGGTGAGGCGACGACAGTGGCCATCGGTGCCGGCGTCTCGCTGGGCCTCGCGCTTGCGGGCGCGGGCCTCGCGCACCTGCTGTACAACGTCCCCGAACCGGTCGAACACACCGACCGTCTCGGCGGTATCAAGACACTGCTGTACAACAACTACTACCAGGACGAGTACCAGGTTTGGCTGGCGAACGGCGTCACGCGCCCGGTCGCACGCGTCGCGAACAAGTTCGATCAGGGCGTCGTCGACGGCGTCGTCAACGGCGTCTCCAGCGTCAGTCTGTTCTCCGGCAGCCGCGTTCGCCGGATCCAGACCGGCGTGGTGAGTAACTACGCGGTGCTGCTGACGCTCGGCCTGACGGCGTTGCTTCTGGCCTTCGGTCTTCTCGGAGGGTGGTTCGTATGATAATTGAAGCGCTCATCGGAGTCACGTTCCTCGCCGCGCTGGTCGTGTTCGTCGCTCCCGACGAGTACGCCGGCAAACTCGCGGCGGCACTCAGCGCGCTCCCGGTTCTCGGGAGCCTCTGGATGTGGGCACAGTACGACGCGAGCGGGAACGCCCTGCTGGGCGGGTCGATCGCGTTCGAGACAGACGTCGTCTGGCTGACGCTCGGCGGCCTCGACCTGCACTGGTTCGTCGGCGTCGACGGCATCAGCCTGCCGCTTGTCGTCCTCACGACGATCCTCACGACGCTCGCGATCGTCAGCGCGTGGACGCCGATCTCGAATCGAGAATCGCAGTTCTACGGGCTGATGCTCTTCATGGAGGCGAACCTGCTCGGCGTCTTCACGGCGCTCGACTTCTTCGCGTGGTTCGTCTTCTGGGAGGCCGTCCTCGTCCCGATGTACTTCCTTATCGGCGTCTGGGGCGGTCCGAACCGCCGCTACGCGGCGATCAAGTTCTTCGTGTACACGAACGTCGCGTCGCTCGTGATGTTCATCGGCTTCATCGCGCTCGTGTTCGGCCTCGGCGACTCGGTGTCGTCGATGCGGCTCCCCGAGATCGCACAGGCGCTCCGCGCCGGTGCACTCGGCGGCTTCGCCGGTCTCGACGCCGCGACGCTGAAGACGGTCGCCTTCGTGGCGACGTTCCTCGGCTTCGCGGTGAAGGTGCCGGTCGCACCGCTGCACACGTGGCTGCCGGACGCTCACGTCGAAGCCCCGACGCCAGTGTCGGTGATGCTGGCCGGCGTCCTCCTGAAGATGGGGACCTACGCGCTGCTGCGGTTCAACTTCACGATGATGCCCGACGTGGCGACGGCGCTCGTCGTCCCAATCGCTGGCATCGCCGTCATCAGCGTCATCTACGGCGCGATGCTGGCGCTCGCACAGCAGGACCTCAAGCGCATCGTCGCGTACTCGTCGGTCTCCTCGATGGGCTACGTCATCCTCGGCCTCGTCGCGTACACGACCTACGGGGTCGGCGGCGCGACGTTCCAGATGATCGCCCACGGGCTGATCTCCGGACTGATGTTCATGGCGGTCGGCGTCATCTACAACACGACCCACACGCGGATGGTGGGCGATATGTCCGGCATCGCAGACCGGATGCCCCTCACCGCCGGCATCTTCGTCGCCGGCGCGTTCGGGTATATGGGTCTGCCGCTGATGGCCGGCTTCGCGGGCGAGTTCTTCATCTTCAAGGGCTCGTTCGCCTCCACCGTCCACTCGGCAATGCCGCTTTTCACGGCGGCCGCGATGTTCGGCATCGTCATCGTCGCCGGCTACCTGCTGTTCGCGATGCAGCGGACGCTGTTCGGTCCCTTCAGCTTCGATGGCGAGTACGAAATCACGAACGCACCGACGCACGACGTCGCACCGCTGGCGGTGCTGTTGCTGTTGGTGATCGTGCTCGGCGTCGCGCCTGACCTGTTCTTCGGAATGATCCAAGACGCTGTGAATCCGATCCTCTCGGGAGGTGGGCTGTGATGTTCGACCTCGCACTGCAGGCAGAACCGGCAGCGACGTGGACGGCACTCGCCCCAGCGATCCTGCTCGGCCTGACCGGCCTGGTGCTGCTCGGGATCGATACGATTCGCACGGACGAAGCGAGCAACGCGCTCTTGGCTAGCGTGTCGGCCGGCGGGTCGCTCCTCGCCTTCGGTACCGCGGCGTGGTTCCTCGTCGCCGGCACCGGACAGGAGCGAACCGGCGGCGCGATCACGCTGTACGGCGACGCGCTCGTCGTCGACGGGATGAGCCTCTTTTTCACGCTCATCTTCACGATCGTCACCGCGATGGTGCTGGTCGCCTCCTACGACTACCTGCGCGATCACGAGCATCGCGCGGTGTTCTACTCGCTCGTGCTGTTCGCGGCGACGGGGATGACGCTCCTGTCGATGGCGAACTCGCTGGCGACGGTCTTCGTCAGCCTCGAACTCGCGTCGCTGCCCTCCTACGCGCTCGTCGCGTTCCTCAAGAACGACAAGGGGAGCGTCGAAGCGGGGCTGAAGTACTTCCTCATCGGCGCTGTCTCCTCTGCGGTGTTCGCGTTCGGCATCAGCCTCGTGTACGCCGTCACGGGATCGCTCGTGCTCGGTGACGTCGCCGCCGCGGTCAACGCGCCGGAGATGGCCGGCGTCCTCGGCATCGGCGTGCTGATGATGATTGGTGGGTTCGCGTTCAAGACCGCCTCCGTGCCGTTCCACTTCTGGGCGCCGGAGGCCTACGAGGGCGCGCCTGCACCGATCTCGGCGTTCCTCTCGTCGGCGTCGAAGGCAGCCGGTTTCGCGGTCGCGTTCCGCGTCTTCGTCGAGGCGTTCCCGCTGGGCGCACTGCCTGCGGGCGTCGACTGGGTGATCGCGTTCCAGGTGCTCGCCGTCGTCACGATGACGCTCGGTAACTTCGCGGCAGCGACCCAAGAGAAGGTCAAGCGGATGCTCGCGTACTCCTCTATCGGGCACGCGGGTTACGCGCTCATCGGCCTCGCCGCGCTGACCGCCGGCGGACCCAACGGGGACGTCCTCGGGGCGTCGATGGCGCACCTGCTCGTCTACGGCTTCATGAACACCGGCGCGTTCCTGTTCATCGCCTTAGTCGAACACTGGGGCGTCGGACGGACGTTCGAGGACTACAACGGCCTCGCGTCGACGGCACCGATCGCCGCCGTCGCGATGACCGTGTTCATGTTCAGCCTCGCGGGACTGCCGCCGTTCGGCGGCTTCCTCTCGAAGTACGCCCTGTTCTACTCGGCGATCGAAGCCGGGTTCTGGTGGCTCGCCGCCGTCGGCGCGATCAACAGCGCGCTGTCGCTGTTCTACTACAGCCGCGTCGTCAAGGCGATGTGGATCGAGTCGCCCAGCGGTGACTTCGAGATCCAGAGCCGCCCGGTCGGGCTGTACGCCGCCGTCATCTTCGCCGGCCTCGGGACGCTGCTGTTGCTCCCGGCGTTCGGCCCGGTCATCGAGACCGCACAGACCGTCGCGGCGACGCTGTTCTGATCGGCGTCTCCGGACGTTCTTGTTTTATTTCTAACTGGTCTACCGAACTTCGGCCGACCAGATGACGGTAGGGTTTTGGCCGGCGCGTTCGGATGCCCGCGTATGCAACGGCGGTTGGTTCTTGGGTGCGGTTCGGCCGTGCGCGGAACCATCGAGCGCCTCGCCGAGTGGCCCGGCGAATTAGTCATCCTCTCACAGCGCGGCGACGTCGTCGACGCTATCGGCGCCGACGGAGTCACGACGAAGCGGCGCGCCCCGGCAGACGTCGAAGCGTTCCCGGACCGGGCAGAACTGGTGTTCGTCGCGAGCGACGACGCCGCGGCGAACGCCGAGGCGGCCGCTGAAGCCCGCGAGCAGTTTCCGGACGCACAGCTCGTAGTGTATCTGAGTGCTGGAGCGACCGCACAGGTGCGCGAACGAATACTAGAGACCGCAGATCGCGTTATCGACGGCGAGCAGATCCTCCTCGACCGCGTCCGAGAGTTGACGACCGCTCCCGGCGCGGAACGGATCCATCGACTCTTCGCGACGCTCCGTCGCATCGACGGGCGGCTGGCCGTGGTGATGCACGACAACCCCGACCCGGACGCGATCGCGAGCGCGCTCGCACTCGCCCGAATCGCCGCATCCGTCGACGTCCCCGCGGACGCGTGCTACTTCGGCGACATCTCTCACCAGGAGAACCGCGCCTTAGTGAACCTGCTCGACCTGGCGCTCGTCGAACTCGACGACGGCACAGACCTCGCGGAGTACGACGGCGTCGCTCTCGTCGACCACTCCCGCCCGGGCGTCAACGACGGGTTACCCGGCGACACCGAGATCGACATCGTCGTCGATCACCACCCGCCGCGCGCGCCGGTCGAGGCGCACTTCGTCGACCTCCGGCGCGACATTGGCGCCACCAGTACGCTCTTGGCGGAGTATCTTCGCCGGGCGGGAATCGAGCCCGAGGAGTCGCTTGCGACGTCGCTGCTCTTCGGGATCCGCGTCGACACGAACGACTTCGCTCGGGAAGTCTCTCCCGCCGACTTCGAGGCGGCGGCGTGGCTGCTCACCTACGCGGACCTCTCGATGCTCGATCGGGTCGAATCGCCCAGTATGACGTCGGCGGTGTTGGAAACGCTGGGGCGAGCGATCCGCAACCGCGACGTCCGCGGCGACGCCTTGGCCTCGAACGTCGGAGCGATCAGCGACCGCGACGCCCTCGCGCAGGCAGCCGATCGGCTGCTGAATATGGAAGGGATCCGCATCGTGATCGTCTACGGGTTCCGCGACGGGACCGTCTACGTCTCCGGGCGCGCACGCGGTACCGACGTAGATCTCGGGGAGACACTCCGCGACGCGCTCGGCGCGATCGGCAGCGCCGGCGGGCACGCGGATATGGCCGGCGCGCAGGTGCCGCTCGGGATCCTCGCCGACGCCGACGACGAATCGATCGAGGAACTATCCAAGATCGTCACCGAAGTCATCGCCAGTCGGGTCTTCGAGACGCTCGAAGACGCGACCACGCTCCTCGACGTCGGCGCAGACGACACCGAGTGGGCCTTCGAGTTCCCGTTCGAGGTGGACGAAGAGTGACGAGAGGCACCCTTTTCCACGGGGACCGCGTAGACTCGACGATGAGCGGGAGACCGAAGGTCAAAGAGTATATGACGCGTGAGGTGCAGACCGTCTCGCCGACCGACACCGTCGCCGACGTCGCACGCCGGATCAAAGAGAGCGAAGGACACAACGGATTTCCCGTCTCCGACGGCCGAAAGGTCGAGGGGTTCGTCACGGCCAGCGATCTGCTCTTAGTCGACGACGAGGACCCGATCTTCACCGTGATGACCGAGGACATCATCGTCGCCCAACCCGAGATGGACGTGATCGACGCCGCGCGCGTGATCCTCCGGTCAGGCATCCAAAAGCTCCCGGTCGTCGACGACGCCGACAACCTCGTCGGCATCATCTCGAATACGGACGTCGTCCGCTCACAGATCGAGCGGGCGACGCCGGAGAAGGTGGGCAAACTGATGCGCACGCTCGAACAGATCCACGACGTCAGTCTCCACGAGGAATCTCGCGTCGTCGAGTTGGACAATCTCACGCCGACGCAGGCGCGTGTCTACGCCGACGAACTCGAGGGGCGGCAGTACGAACTCGAACGCGGACTCGCCGAACCGCTCGTGGTCATCGATAACGGCGGCGAACTCCTGCTGGCGGACGGCCACCACCGCGTGATGGCGGCGTTCCAACTCGGAATCGAGGAGATGGACGCCACGGTGATCGTCTTAGACGAACGCGTCGATCTGGGAATGCAACGAACGGCCGAAAAGGAGGGGCTCTCGTCGATCGAAGACATCGAAATCGCCGACTACGGCCGGCACCCGCTGATCGAAGCGACCCAGCGGTTACAGGAGTAGTCCCCGCCCGACTGCGGCCGCTCTCTATTCTTCCCGGGAGGCCGCGTCCGCTTTCCACTCTTCGATCAAGGCCTTCGCTGCCTCGACGTCGGCGACGCGCTCTCGACGGTAGTCTCTGCCACCGGGCGCTTGATGCAGGCGGTCGAGTCTGACGATCCACTCGCCGTCGGATCGGCGGCGACGACGTAGCGTGACGTACCCGTCCTCGCGCGTCCACTCGACGAGGCGTTCCTCCTCACGAGTCCGTGTCCACTCCATACCGATGGCTCGCACGTCGCGAGCCTGTATCTTCCGAATAGGGTCGCACGACCGCGTCGCGATCAGTCGGCGAGGCCTTTGGACGCGGACTCGACGGCTTCGAGGCTGGCGAGCGGTCCGGTGCGCGCGCCGCATTCGGGGCACTCGGGATAGCCCAGATCGTCGTACCGGACTGCATCCGCGGGTAGTTCGGCTCCGCAGGCGGCACACTCGAAGTACGTGGGCCAGTCGAAGTCCATACTCCAAGTGTCACGGGGATATGTAATAGTTAATGAGTGGTTACGGCCGGTCTCTGGCCGGATTTCCGCCTGCCGGGACCCCACAACGCGACCGTACCTTCTTGTGCGATTGCGCGGAAGCCTCCGGTGTGACGCCTCTCGAACGACGAACCGACGCGGCACAGACGACGCTCGCCAACGTGGGCGCGGACGCGCTCGTCTGTGTCCCCGGACGGAACCTCCAGTATCTCACCGGCCTCGTCGAACCCCAGCGCGAGCGACACTTCCTCTTCGTCGTGCCCGCCGAGGGCGAACCGACGTTCTTCGTCCCGGCGCTTGCGGCCTCGCAGGTCCGATCAGAGTCGTGGGTGCCCGACGTGCGGGCGTGGGACGACGAGGCGGATCCCGTGAGGGCGCTCTCGGAACTGTTCGACGACCTCGGGATCCCGGCGGCGTCGCACCTTCTCGTCGACGACACGATGTGGGCGACGTTCACTCAAGACGTGCGCGAGATTCGTCCGGACGCCACGCTCGGCCTCGCCAGCGAGGTGCTCGCAGACCTGCGAATCAGAAAGGACGATGCCGAACTCGACGCGCTTCGGCGTGCCGCAGGGGCCGCAGACGACGCGATGGAGCGCGTTCGCGGCCTCGGCAGCGACGCCGTCGGGCTGACAGAATCCGAACTCGCAGCCCGGATCGAGTCGTTTCTCGCCGACGCCGGCGGCGACGGCGTCTCCTTCGAGACGATCGTCGGCTCCGGACCCAACGGCGCGATGCCGCATCACACCCACGGCGAGCGAACGATCGAGGCCGGCGACCCGGTCGTCGTGGACTTCGGAACGCGCGTCGACGGCTACCCCAGCGACCAGACTCGAACCGTCGTCTTCGACGGCACCCCTGGCGAGCGCTTTCGCGAGGTCCACGAGGTGGTCAGACGCGCGCAGGAGGCGGCCGTCGACGCAGTCGAACCAGGGGTGGCTGCCGGCGCGGTCGACGCTGCCGCGCGCTCGGTCATCGAGGACGCTGGCTACGGCGAGCGGTTCATTCACCGGACGGGCCACGGCGTCGGTCTCGACGTCCACGAAGAGCCCTACATCGTCGCCGACAGTACGCGAGAACTGGAGCCGGGGATGGTCTTCAGCGTCGAGCCCGGTGTCTACCTCGACGGCGCGTTCGGCGTCCGCATCGAGGACCTCGTCGTCGTCACCGACGACGGCTGTGAACGCTTGAACACGACGGATCGCGGGTGGCGGTGTTGAGGAGCGCCAGCAGTAGTCGCACCTGACGGATACGAGGATTACGCCTCGTCAGCGTCCGTTGGGTTGTCGGAGTTGCCAGCGTCCTCCGGACCCGCCGAGTCCTCCGCTGCGTCCGCTGCGTCCACACTGTCGTCCTCCGGACCGAGCAGCGCGTCCACGTCGGCGTGATCGTAGAGGAGTTCGCTCATCCGGGAGATCGTCTCCTCGTCGCGGGCGCGGCCGGTGTTGACGACCGCCTCCGCGCGGTCGACGACTGAGAGGGTATCGCCGGTGACGAGCAGGACAGGCACGCCTTTCTGTTCGGCCTTGCCGAGCACGGCCGGCGACGGGCGGTGTCCGCCGGTGAGGATGATGGCGTTGACGCCCGGGGCCTCCAACGCTGCGGTGATGATCTCCGCGCGGTCGCCGCCGGTGATGACTGCGGCGTTCTTGGTGCGGCGGAAGTACCGGAGAGCGGCGTCTCCGCCCATCGCGCCGACGAGGAAGCGCTCCACGTAGGCCCCGCTGTCGCCGTCGACGGCGACGGAGGCGCCGAGTTCGGCGGCGAGGTCCTCGACGGTCACGCCCGCGAGGTCGCGCTCGCGCGGGACGACGCCGAGAACGGGGATCCCGCGTCCTTCGAGGAACGGCACGCCCTGCTGTTCGAGGTCGTCGAAGGCGGCGTCGTTCACGCCGTTGAACAACACGCCCACGAGGCGGTCGCCGAAGGCCTCCGCGGCGGCGACGACGTCGTCGAGGTCGCCCGGGTTCTCGTAGTTGGCCACGAGGAGCACGTCGGCGTCGAGTCGCGACGCGATGTCCACGTCGGTCAGATCGACGATCCCACCGGTGGTCCAGGAGCCGCCGCCCTCGACGAGCATCAGCCCGCAGTTGGCCGCGAGCTGTTCGAAGTACTCCTCGATGAGGGCGCCGAGTTCTTCGGGGTCCTCCTGCCCGCGGATCGCGCCGTCGACGAACGTCGGCGAGTAGACGATCGGCTCCATCTGGTGCATCTCACAGTCCAAATCGAGGAGTTCACGCGCCAACATCGGATCCTCGTCAAGCGTCTTGCCGACGTTCGACTGGAGCCGCGTGCCTTTGGGCTTCATATAGCCGACGTCGAGGCCGCGCTCCTGTGCGAGTCGGCCGAGCGCGAGGGTGACTGCCGTCTTGCCGGTGCTTTCCTGGATCGAAGCGACGAGTAGGGTGTTCGTGTGCATCTGTGGGGCTCCTCAGAGTTGATCGGGGTCGACGGTGAGTCGCACGTCGACGGCTTCGACGCCATCGGGGGTGGCGACGAGCGGGTTGATGTCCAATTCGAGAATCGCCGGGAAGTCGGTCACGAGCTGTGAGAGGCGCTGGATCGTCTCGACGACGCCCGCGACGTCTGCGGGCTCGCGTCCGCGCGCCCCGCGCAACAACGGCGCGGCGTCGATCTCCCGGGTCATCGCCTCGGCCTCCGGTTCAGAGACCGGCGCGACGCGGAATGTCGTGTCTTCGAGCGTCTCGACGAAGATTCCGCCGAGGCCGAAGAGCAAGAGCGGGCCGAACTGCGGATCGCGGTTCATCCCGACGATCGTCTCCACACCGTCGTCGAGGTCGACCATCTCTTGGACCTGCACGCCGATGATCGTCGCATCGGGCTGGTAGTTGCGCGCGCGCGAGATCAGGTCTTCGTAGGCGTCGTAGACCTCCTCGTTCGGGACGCCGACCTTGACGCCCCCGATATCAGATTTGTGCAGGATATCCGGGCTGACGATCTTCATCACCACGTCGCCGTCGATGGACTCTGCGACTTCGAGCGCGTCCGCGGGTGCGTCGACGATGTCGCCGGCGGGCGTCTCGATCCCGTAGGCGTCTAAGAGACCCATCGCTTCGACGCCCAACCGCGTGTCTGCGCGCCCCTCGACCGACGTGAGGATCTCGCGGGCGCGCTCGCGGTCGACGTCGAACGTCGTCGGCGCCTGGTACTCCCGTTCGGTGATGTCGCGGAAGCGCGAGAGCGCGTCGAGGCCCTGCACCGCCCGGGCCGGATCGAAGTAGTTCGGGATCCCGGCGTCTGCGAGCGTCTCTGCGGCGGGTTCGACCCGCGCGCCGCCCATAAAGCAGGCGGCGACGGGCTTGTCGTGTTTCGCCTGTAGCTCGACGGTATCGGTGGCCAATTGCTGGTAGTCGAGGACAGCCGTCGGACACGAGAGGACGATGACGCTACCGACGTTTGCGTCACCGAGCGCGACGTCCAGCGCGTCGCGGAAGCGCTCGTTGTCGGCGTCGCCGACGATGTCGACCGGGTTGTAGATGTTACCTTCCGCCGGCAACGCCTCCGAGAAGGCATCGAGCGTCGAGTCGGTGAACGACGCCATCGAGAGCCGCGAGTCGCCGATCGCGTCGGTGCTCATCACGCCCGGCCCGCCGGCGTTCGTGATGACAGCGACGCCGTCACTTTCGGGAAGGGGTTGACTCTCCAGGACGCGCGCGGCGTCGAACAGTTCCTGGACGGACGCCGCGCGGATGACGCCCGCCTGTTCGAGGCCGGCCTCGTAGGCCTGATCCGAGCCGGCGATCGTCCCCGTGTGACTGGAGGCGGCCTGTGCGCCGGCGTCGGTGCGACCGGACTTCACGAGGACGACCGGCGTCTCTGCGGTCACCTCGCGCGCCGTCTCGATGAACGCCTGGCCGTCGTCGATGCCCTCCAGATAGCCGATTATCACGTCGGTGTCGTCGTCGTCGCCCCACTCTCTGACGAAGTCGGATTCGTCGAGGACGGCCTTGTTACCGAGCGAGACGACGTCTTTGAAGCCGATTCCCTGGTCGTTCGCCCAGTCTAAGACGGCCGTGATGAACGCCCCCGACTGGCTCATAAACGACATCCGCCCCTCGGTGGCGTTCTCGGGGCCGAACGTCGCGTTCATTCCAACCGGCGTCGACATAATCCCGAGGCTGTTGGGGCCGACCAGGTCGATGTCGTACGTTTGGGCGACCTCGATCAGGTCCTGCTCACGGGCGGCGCCCTCACTGCCGGTCTCGCCGAAGCCGGCGGTGATGACCACGACGTTTCGGACGCCCGCCTCGCCGGCCTCGCGAACGACGTCGACGGCGATCTGCGGTGGCACGACGACGACGGCGAGGTCGGCGTCGGCGGCGGCGACGTCGTCTAGCGTCGGGATGCCGAAGACCTCCTCGTGGCTCGGATTCACGGGGACGACCTCGCCCGCGAACGAATCGAGGAGGTTCTCCATAATCGCCCGGCCGACGGAGCCCGCACGCTCTGTCGCGCCCACGACGGCGATTCGTTCGGGCGAGAACAACGCGGATAACTCTCCCATCGGGGGAACGTACTCGGGGTCGGCGCTTAAATCCGTGCGGTCTGGTACTCGATTCCGAGTAGCTGTCTTCGAAGACACCAGGCTGATCGGCGTCCGTCTGCGATCACGTGAAACGGGATCAGACGACGTCGTCGGGGGCGTACTGCTCACGAGTCCGTTTCGCTTCCCGGGCGTATCGCCTGCGCTTGTCGGGGTCGGTCACGGTGCCGAGACTCGACTCGCGAGCGAGCAGCCCCGCAGTCGTGTCGCGTGCGTCGTCGAAACTGGTGAGGGCGCGCTCTTTGCGGAGATACTGCGATCCGTCGGGGGTCGCATACACCAGGATGACGATGTTCTGCTCGTCGTCGGAGTACGTCCGTTCGACGAGCCAGACGCGCTGGCGTTCGGCGTCTCCCTCGCGCTCTGCTGTGGCGTCCACCGGCGGTGATTGATCGGCCATAACTCCATCTACGATGCCGAGATACATAATCGCCAGTCCCCCAGTACTGAGCCGCGGGACTGATACTGTCGGACAGCAGTTCGTGAACTATGTTGGCACCCACGGGTGTCGATACGCTTCACACAGTTCTGTCCGACAGTATGAGGGCCAGTTCCGGACACGAATGTACAATTCCGAGCACGACAGCACACCTACATTTTAAATTACTCTCACCTGTAGCGACCGTATGGATCGCGATGGCGAGGCGATCGACGTCGAGACCGTCTCCCGAAATCAGATGGAGCCGGTGTTCGCTATCGACGCCGATGGCACCATCGCGTTCGCGAACGATCGGTTCTACGCGATCTCCGGCCTCTCCCCTGAGGCGGTGATCGGGGCCGACTACGACCGCTTCGGCCGGATCGTCGAAGACGGCCTCGACTCGCTACGGACGGCCGTCGAATCGGTGCTGGCCGACGAATCAGCCGAAGAACGGGTCGAGTTGGAGATGGGCCACCCCGAGGACGCGCCCGTCCCCCGCCACCTGCCGGCAGAGGCGCGGGTCACGACGCTGCGATCGGGCGGAGAGCCCATCGGGGCGCTTGTTTCGCTCCGACGGATCGGGACGCGGAAAGCGTACGAGCGCCAACTGGAACGACAGAACGAGCGACTAGAGGAGTTTGCGAGCGTCGTCGCCCACGACCTCCGGAACCCGCTGAACGTCGCCGAGGGACATCTCGAAATCGCGAGCGAGGAGTGCGAGTCAGCGCACCTAGCGTCTGTCGACGACGCTCTCGACCGGATGTGGGACATCATCGAAGACACGCTCACGCTCGCGAAGCAGGGCCATCACGTCGGGGAGAAAGAGCGCGTGACACTTTCGGAGTTAGTCAGACAGTGCTGGGGCACCGTCAGCACGTCCGGAGCCACCCTCGAAGTCGAAGACGAGATGACGATCAGAGCCGACGTCGACCGGCTTCGGAACCTCTTCGAGAACCTGTTTCGGAACGCCGTCGAGCACGCCGGAGACGGGGTGACGATCCGCGTCGGTGCGATAGAAGACGGATTTTTCCTCGAAGACGACGGCCCGGGTATCCCGTCGGAGGACCGACAGCGCGTGTTCGATCTGGGATACTCGACCGCGGCGGACGGCACGGGGTACGGTCTCGCGATCGTCAAGTGGATCGCCGAGGCACACGGCTGGGAGGTCGCTGTGGCCGACAGCGACGGTGGTGCCCGATTCGAATTCACCGATGTCGACGTCGTCCGCGAGTGAGGGATCGGATCGGCCCTACACCTCGATCGGCGTCGCGTCGGCGACGTCTCGGAGGGTCTGGGGGTCGATCGAGAAGACCCCTGTCGGCGCGCCGGCGGCCGCCCAGACGGTCTCGTAGCCGAGCAGTGATTCGTCGATGTAGACCGGCAAGTCGGCATCGTGACAGAACGGGGGGACGCCGCCGATACTCCAGCCCACGACGCTCCGAATCTCGTCGGGATCTGCCATCGCGACGTCCTCGGCGTCGAGGTGCGATTCGAGCCGTGATTCGCTGACGCGGTTCGCGCCGCTCGTCACGACGACGACGAGATCGCCATCGGCGTCGAAGACGAGGCTACTCGCGATCTGCCCGACTTCACAGCCGACTGCGTCAGCGGCGTCGGCGGCCGTCTCGGTGCCTTCCGGGAACGATTCGACGGTGAGATCGAGATCGTGGCGTTCCCGTGCCAGTTCGGTGAACTCGCGTGCGCGGCGGTGCATACGCCCTCTTGTGACGGCCGTTCCGAAGAGCGCTTCGACCGGTCGCCGGACAGCGGGCAGACGGCGCGCTCCGCGACGGCGCCGATCGCCGAGCGGGATTACTCGCCGGATCCCGGCGTCCCGTCGTCTTCGATACGGGACTCGTATTTCGTCAACGACTCCTCCAGTGCGGCCTCGGCGTCGACGTCGAGTTCCTCGGCGAGCGCGAGTAGTGCGAAGAGCGCGTCGCCAAGTTCGTCGCGTTTCACCGATAGCGCCTCTGGCTCGTCGCCGTAGGCGGTCGACTTCGTCGCGTCCGCGGCCAACTCGCCGACCTCCGCTGTCAGATCCAGGAGTCGATACGCCGGGTGGGTGTACAACTCGGCTTCCTCGAGGAAATCCGCCACGCGTCGCTGACTGTTGCGCATCAGACAGGTCCGCGAACGCCGGCGTAGAAAATGTTTTGTTTCCGAAATTATAGAACGTTGATGTCCTTCCGCGTTCGTTTGCGCGACGGTTTTAGGCCCACCAAAACAATCAGTAATATGAAATGTTATACCGATTCAGTGGTTACACGCGAGTATGGTCGAGCTGTGGTCTTTCGCATTCGTCTTCATCGCGGGCCTGATAACGGCGCTCGCGACGGGGTTAGGGGCAGTCCCGTTCTTCTTCGTCTCCGACGTGAGCGACCGCTGGAACGTCGCTCTGTGGGGCATTGCGTCCGGGATTATGCTGTCCGCATCGGTTTTCGGGCTCGTGTTAGAGGCGCTCGGCGAGTACGTCCACGTGGCGCTCGGTGGGGTCTCCATCGACCCGATCCCACAGCGTGAACTGCTCCTCCTCGGTGCCGGACTCTTCGCCGGCATCCTTCTCGTCTACGTCGCCCACGACCTCATCGAAGCCGCCGAGGTCGACCCGCGGCAGTACGAGGAAGCGGACTTCAAGAAGTTGGTACTCATCCTCGGCGTCTTGACCGTCCACTCCTTCCCGGAGGGCGTCGCCGTCGGCGTCTCGTTCGCAGACCTCGGGCTGCAGGGCGGAACGCAGCTCTTTGGGTTCGTAGTTCCCCTGCTGGCGATCTTTATGACGATCGCGATCTCGATCCACAACATCCCCGAGGGCGTCGCCATCTCGATCCCGTTGCGTTCGATGGGCGTCGCGAACTGGAAGCTCGTCTGGTGGTCAGTGTTCTCGAGCCTCCCGCAGCCGATCGGCGCGGTTCTGGCGTTCTACTTCGTCCGCGCCGCTCGGGAGTTCCTCCCCGCGGGCTTCGGCTTCGCGGCCGGTGCGATGATCTTTCTCGTCCTCACGGAGTTCATTCCGGAGGCACTCGCCGTCGGGCGCAGTCTGCCCGGCGGCGGTCGTCGTGAACTGGCTGCGGGCGTCGCAGCCGGCTTCCTCGCGATGGTTCCGCTGCTGTTCGTCTGAAAGGTGAAAAGAGATCGTGCCGCGATCGCCTCGTGCGTTCAGTGACTGTGGCCCATCGCCTCGTCGAGCGAGACGCCGAAGCGCTCCTCGAAGAGTTCCTCCATCTTCTCGTTCAGTTCTTCCAGGTCGGCGGGCGTCTCGCCCTGTCCGTGGTGGACGACGGCGTGAGCCTGCTGGGCGAACGACTGGATCAGGAGGTCGCCGACGACGGCCGTCGTCGACTCGCCCTGTTCGGTGAACACGTCGGCGAGGCCCTCGGGGAGTTCGATCTCCTCGACGTCGCCGTTCGGCGCTTCGATCGTGTAGGTCTCGGTGTCGACCATACGTCCTCTCCGGCGCCTCGACATAAGGGTCTGTGGGAATCGGCCGCTCGAACGACGACGCGGCGTCGCTCGCTCATACTATCGGCCAGCAGTTTGTGAATTGCGCTGGCACCCACGGGGTGCTGATACGCCGCACAGAGTGCTGTCAGACAGTATCAGTCGTCGTCGGAACTCATCGACACCGCCGGGGAGTTCGCTCCCGTCGTGACCACGGAATCGTCCTCACCCGACAGCAGCGGGTGGACCGACTGGTACTCCCAGACCATTCCGACGATTGCGACGACGGACATAAGCGCGAACGGGAAGCCCGTGATGATCGCCGACGACCGGAGAGCGTCGATGCCGCCGCCGACGATGAGCAGCGAGGCGAGACCGCCCATCAGACCGCTCCAGATGATCCGATTGACCGTCGAGGGGTGTTGCTTGCCGCCGGTCGTGAGCATCCCGAGCGCGAGCGTCGAGGAGTCAGCCGAGGTGACGAAGAACGTCACCACCAGTAGCATAAACACGCCCGCCAGCACGTCGCCGAAGGGGAGACTGGCGAAAAGCGGGAAGCCCGAGACGGAGACGCCGTACTGGTCGACCATCTCGAGCATCGGTGCGATGTTGTTGCGCTCGAAGAAGATGGCGCTGCCGCCCATCGTGAGGAACCACGGGATCGTCGAGGCCGTCGCACCGATGAGCGCGGTCGCGACCACCTGTCGGATCGTCCGGCCCTTCGAGATGCGTGCGACGAACAGGCCGCCGAAGGGGGCCCACGAGAACACCCACGCCCAGTAGAAGACCGTCCAGTTACCGACCCACTCGCCGGTGCCGGTGGCGTTCGTGTAGAGACTCATCGAGACGAACTCGCTGAAGTAGCCGCCGACCGCCTGCAGGCCGGTGTTCATAATGTAGTTGGTCGGTCCCAGCAAGAACGTCACGACCGCCAGCGCGGCGAAGACGCCCATATTGAACAGCGACACGCGGGCGATTCCCTTTTTGACGCCGAGCGTGACAGAAACGGTGAACGCGACTGTCAGGCCCGTGATCACCAAGACCGTCCCGCCGTCACCGAGTGAAACCCCCGCTGTGTACTCCAGACCGGTGAGGAACTGTCGCCCGACGAAACCGAGCGTCGTCGCGATGCCGCCGATCGTCGCGAACACCGCCAGCACGTCGATGGTTTTCGCCCAGAAGCCGTCGAGGTTCTCGACGCCGACGAACGGCGCGATGAGCGTCGAGACGCGCATCGGCGCGTCCTTCCGGAAGGCGTAGTACGCGATCGGAATCGCGACGATCAGGTACGGGACCCAGTAGGAGATGCCCCAGTGAAACAGCGTGTACTGGATCGCGCCGACGGCCGCCGCGGACGTGCCGGCTTCAGCGCCGACGAGCGGCGGAACGCTCGCGTAGTGGTTCAGCGCCTCTGCCGGTCCCCAGAAGACGATGCCGGCCGCGATCCCCGCCGAGAACATCATCGAGAAGAACGACAGGAGACTGAACTCCGGATCGTCCCCGGGCTTGCCGAGTTTGATGTCGCCCCACCGGCCGAACATCAGCCAGAGGCTGAAGACGACCATCAGGAACATCGTCCCGATGTAGACCCACATAAACTCGGTCCAGAGGTACTCGTTGATCTGTCCCATCCGCTCCGCTGAGACGTCTGGATTCAGGAAGAAAACCAGAATCGCCAGCAACGAAACGGAGAACCCGACACCGAAGACAACGGTGTCGAGTTCGTCGACGAATTGTCGCAAACTCGTGCGTATCGTACGCATACATCCTGGTCTCCACGTGATGGATTGTCAAACATAAGACGGCATATGACACCCGTTGAAGTGAGCTATTGCATCACTCCAGTGCGGTGACAAAATGCAGCCTAAATACTAGATAATTGGTATGAGGTGCCCGGTACGTTCAATCACTCGGGTCCGGGCGGTAGCCCCGGCTCACGACTTTCCAGCGGTTCGAGCGGAACCGCCAGAGGTTCACCACCATCGGCACGGCAGTCTCGGCGAGCAGCGCGAGGAGCAGTCCACCGGTCCCGAGCGCCGGGACGACGGTGCCGAGCCACGCCAGCGGGACCGCCGCGAGATACAGCCCCGCCAGCGCCGAGACGAACGGGATCCGGGTGTCGCCTGCGCCCCGCAGCGCGCCCGTGATCGAGCCGTCGACGCCGAGTGCGACGACGCTGACCGCGGCGACGCGGACGAACTGGGCCGAGAGCGCGCGGTTCGCGGGTTCGTTCACGAAGATGCCCGCGATGGGGTTCGCGAAGACGACGACGACGGCGGCAGCGACGAGGTAGACGAGTACCGAGAGTCGGACGATCCCCCAGCCGTACGCCTCGGCTTCGCTTTCCTCGCTCGCGCCGAGTTCCTGGCCGACGAGCGTCGAAGCGGCGATCGAAAAGCCCCACGAGAAGCTCCCGAGTAGCGATCGGACCTGTCGGCCGACGCCGACCGCCGCGACGGCGACGGGACCGAAGGTCGCCGCGATGGCGAGCAGCGGAAACACCACGAGCCCTTGAGCTGCCCGACGGGCGACGAGCGGGGCCGAGACCTGTCCGATCTGCCGGAGTAAGTCGCGGTCGAGTAGCGGCCCCGAGAACGTGAGCGGAACTGGACTCGCCCCCCGACCCCGAACGTAGTTCCGGCCCGTCATCCCCCACGCGAACACGACGGTCACGAGCGCCGTCGCCAGCGTGGTGCCGAGCGCCGCGCCCGCGACGCCCATATCCAGACCGAGGACGAACGCCGCCGACAGCGCGATGTTGGCGACCGCGCCGCCTGCCCGAACCGCCATCGGCGTGAGGGTGTCGCTGACGCCCGCGTAGGTTCGACTGGCGATCAGATTCAAAAACTCGAAGAGCAGTCCGGGGGCGACGACCGCGAGGTACGTCGCGCCGTATCCGACGCTTTCGGAATCCTGTCCGAGCAAGTCGACGAGTGGCTCGGCAGCGAGGCCGAAGAACGCCACTGTCGGGATGCCGAGCGCGACCGCCAGAAGGACGCTCAACCGGACGACCGACGCCGCGCGTTCCGTGTCGCCGCCGCCGTAGTTCTGCGAGACGAGCGCCACCGTCCCGCCGGCGAGGCCGATCGCGAGGAACTTCGCGACCATCCAAAAGGCGTTCGCCAGCGTCAGCCCCGCGACGGCGGTCGGCCCGATGACGAGGCCGACGAGCGCGAGATCCACCGTTCGCTTCGACATAATGGCGAACCCGGTGACGATCCGGGGCCACGCTAAGTCGACCGTCGCGCGGAGGCGCGTCTCCTCGATGACGCCCGCATCCGCCAGTATCCGGGCGAGCGCCGTGCCGGTTCGCCTGAGTCGTGACACGGCTAACAGAAGCAGTGCCCGCGGCTAAGGGATTCCGTTCGGCGGCCAAGGCTGCCGGAAGTGGATCGAAGACACGTCGCAACCGTAGCATCACCGCGCTCCCTGTGGCTGCCACCGCGAGCGGAGCGAGCGGTTTTTTCGTCCAGATTTTTTGGCCGGGGTCGAGCGCCGTCGAAGGCGGCGCGAGGCACCGGTGAAAAAGGTGGGTGCTTAGTCGTCGCTCTCGACGGCCGCGACCTCGCTACCCGCTTCGGCCTTCTGCTCGCGTTCGAGATCTTCGAGGTAGTCGTCGGCGTCGAGGGCGGCCTTCACGCCCATCCCGCCGGCCGTCGCGGCCTGCTGGTAGTGGTAGTCGACGACGTCGCCTGCGCCGAAGATGCCGGGGACGTCCGTGGCGGTCTGGTTGCCTCCCGTGCCGCCCTGGGTCTTGAGGTAGCCGTCGTCGTCGAGTTCGACGCCCGTGCCTTCGAGGTAGCCCGCGTTCGGCGTGTGGCCGATAGCGTAGAAGACCGCGCCGACGTCGAAGTCGAACTCCTCGGTGTCGGGGTCGTCGAGTTTGTCGGTGGGGTGGCCCTCGGGGTGGCTGACGAGCGTGACGTGGTCGACCCCCTCCTCTTGGCTGCCGTGGAGTTCCGTGACTTCGGTGTTCCGCATAATCTCGATTTCGCCCTCGTCGACCTTCTCCATCACGCGGTCGATCCAGTAGTCCTCCGCGCGGAACTCCTCGCGGCGGTGGACGAGATAGACCGTCGAAGCGAACTTGGTGAGGAAGTTCGCCTCTTCCATCGCGGCGTCGCCGCCACCGACGACGAGGATCTTCTCGTCGCGGAAGAACGCGCCGTCACAGGTCGCACACGTCGAGAGGCCGTAGCCCATCAGTTCGTCCTCGCCCGGGATGCCGAGCGTCCGCGCGGATGCCCCCGATGCGGAGATGATCGCGTCGGCCGTGTAGACGTCGCCGTTCTTCAGGCGGACCGTGAAGGGGCGTTCGTCGGCCTCGACGGACTCGATGATGCCGTTTTTGATCTCCGCGCCGAAGCGCTCGGCCTGCTCTTTCATGTTCTGGACGAGTTCGGGCCCGGAGATGCCTTCGGGAAAGCCCGGATAGTTGTCGACTTCCGTCGTCAATGTGAGCTGTCCGCCGGGTTCGTCGCCCTCGAATACGAGGGGCTCGTTGTTCGAACGTCCGGCATAAATTGCTGCAGAGAGCCCCGCGATACCGGAGCCAGCGACGATGAGCGGGCGATGTTCGACGACCTCGTCAGCGGTATCTGTCATACACACTGTTTCGGTAGACACGGCCTTTTAGATTCCGCTGTCGTGCGCACGTCCCGTCAGACTGTATTGTGTTACCGTCACAAGATCGAATTTGGCCGGATATATACGCCCAGCGCGGCGACTGTCGGGTATGGCCGCGGATCTGATCGAGAAGACGGACCGATACGAGCGGATGTTCGCCGACGCGCTCGCGGAGGCCGACGTCGTCGTGCCGGCGTCGACGCCGCTGGGCGAGGCGGCCGCCGAAATTCGGGAGATGTCGCTGTCGTACCTCGAAGACGGGCGGCACTTCCGCGAGAACGACGATCCTGTGGACGCACTCGCTGCCTTCTCGTACGGCTACGGGTGGCTCGACGCCGGCGTCCGGATAGGGCTCTTCGAGATTCCCGAGGAGACGCACCTGTTCACGATGGAGTGACGAGTCGCGTCTGCGGGAGACGCACTCGGCGAGGAACGCGGAGCGCTACCCGAATCGATACGTCGGGCCGTCGTCGCTGTCCTGGATTTCGATCCCGAGGGCTTCGAGATCGTCGCGGAGGTCGTCCGCGCGCTCGTAGTTGCCCGCGTCGCGCTCGGCTTCACGAACGTCGAGGACGAGTTCTACGAGTTCCTCGGCGAGCGTCACCGTTCCGTCCTCGTCCATCGCCGCGCCGAACGAGAGGCCGAAGACGTCGCCGCCGAGTTCCTCGAAGGCCTCGACGCTCTCACGCAGCGCCCAGTAGTCGTACGCGTCGTGGTCGTCGACGTGGCGATTCACCGCCGTCGCCAGTTCGAGCAGCGCCGCCATCGCCTCCCGGACGTTGAAGTCGTCGTTCATCGCCTCCCGGAACTGGGTTCGGGTCTCCGCGAGCGCCCCGCGGAAGGTTTCGTCTTCGACTTTCGCGTACGCGTCGGTGCTGTCGCAGGCGTCGACGGCGGTCTCGTAGGCGCGGTCGAGTCGCTCCCAGCGTTCCTCGGCCTCGCGCATCTCTTTCTCGCCGAACGTCTGCTCGCTGCGGTACGCGGTCGAGAGATAGAACGTCCGGACGACGTCGACGCCGTACTGATCGAGGGCGTCGTCGACGGTGAGGAAGTTCCCGAGGCTGGATGACATCTTGTCGCCGGCGGTCTGGAGGAGGCCGACGTGGAGCCAGTAGCGAGCGAACTGCTGGCCCGTCGCGGCCTCGCTCTGTGCGATCTCGTTTTCGTGGTGCGGGAAGACGAGGTCGCGGCCGCCGACGTGGATGTCGAGCGTGTCGTCGAGGTGCGTCATCGACATCGCAGAGCACTCGACGTGCCAGCCGGGTCGGCCCTCACCCCACGGCGACTCCCAGGTCTGGCCGCAGGGGTCTTCGACGGCCGGGAGATCCGCGTGGCGGTGTTCGGCGACGTCCTCGGGCGCGACTGCGCCGGCCTTCCAGAGTGCGAAGTCCGCGGGATGGCGCTTCTCGGAGCGCTCGTCTTCGGGCCCCTGGGTCTCGATCTCGTCGAGGCGCTGATTCGAGAGTTTGCCGTAGTCCTCGAAGGCGGTGACGTCGAAGTACACCGAGCCGTTGGACTCGTAGGCGTAGCCCCGTTCGACGAGCGTCTCGACGAGGTCGATGATGTCGGGGACGTGTTCCGACACTCGGGGGTAGACTTCGGCGCGCTTCAGGTTCAACCCGCGCATATCCCGGATCACGTGGGAGGTGAAGTGTTCGGCCACCTCGGATTCGTCGCCGCCGAAGTCGTCCTCGCCGATGCGGGCGACGATCTTCTCGTTGACGTCGGTGAAGTTCTCGACGTGGCGGACGTCGTAGCCTTCGTGTTCCAGCCAGCGGTGCATCACGTCCGCGTGCGCCCACAGGCGCGCGTGCCCGAGGTGTGCGTCGTCCGAGACCGTCAGCCCACAGACGTACAGCAGGACTTCGTCGTCGTTCCGCGGCTCGAACTCCTCGCGTTCGCCCGTCAGGGTGTTGGTCACGGACAGCGTCATCGACGGTGGATACTCGCGTCCCGGTTGTTAAATCGTCGGAAGCGAGCGCGGCTCAGAGCTCCGAAACCGACGCCAGCGCATCTTCGACGGTCCGGAGAGCGCTCGCGCCGTCGCTCCGCGGGACGACCACGACGAGTTCGTCGCCCGCGACGCCGGCGGCGTCGACGAGGACGTTCTCGGCCCGGAGTCGGCCCATGACGGCCGTGAGTGCGCTCGCGTCGACCTCGCCGTCGACGACGATGGCGGTGAGGCTCCCGTCGGCGGTGACGACGGCTTCCTCACCGACCGACAGCAGTGCTTCGGCGCCCGCGTCGAGATCCAGCGATTCCGAATCGTCGGCAGCGACGTCGACACCCGCGAGTCCAACCCCGCTGCGCATTCGAACGACGACGTCGCGCTCCGCTGTTTCGGCGGGTTCGAGGTCGTCTGCGAAGCGCCGCAGCGCCGTCGCGATCGAGTCGGTGTCGCCGTCGACGTCCAGCGACTCCGCGGCGGCCGCGTAGTTCACTACGCCCGCCCGGAGCGCCTGCAAGAGCCAGGGACGGGCCCGAACGGCGGCCCGCGTCTCGGCGGCCAGTGACATACCGGACCCCTCGGACGACGGGGAGAAAAGTCCGCGGATCTCTGTGGTCGGGGCGATAGAGACGGGACGCAGATGTGCATCGTCTTCCACCGACCCGACAACCATCCAATTTCGGCTTCCGAAATCTGAAAAATCGTTCGCGGAACCCGAAGTCCCTAAGGGCGCTCCGTCCTCAGAGCCGGGTATGCAAGCGCTGGTAATCGTGGCGCACGGGTCGCACCTCAACCCCGATTCGTCGACGCCGACGCACCGCCACGCGGACACGATCCGCGCGACGGGCGCGTTCGACGAAGTGAAGACGGGCTTTTGGAAGGAGGAACCCTCGCTCAGAGAGGTCCTCCGCACTGTCGAATCCGACGAGGTGTACGTGGTCCCGCTGTTCATCAGCGAGGGGTACTTCACCGAGCAGGTGATTCCGCGGGAACTCCGCCTGTCCGGCTGGGACGTCTCCGAGTGGGACTCCGACGGCCTGAGCGCCGACACGGCGACGCTGGTCGCCGAGGACACGGGCCAGACGGTCCACTACTGCGGGCCGGTCGGCACCCACGAGGCGATGACCGACGTGTTGGTCCGCCGCGCCGAGACCGTCACCGGCGACCCGAACGTCGGCGAGGGATTCGGCTTCGCCGTCGTCGGCCACGGGACCGAGCGCAACGAGAACTCCGCGAAGGCCATCGAGTACCACGCCGACCGCGTTCGCGAGATGGATCGCTTCGACGAGGTGCAGGCGCTCTATATGGACGAAGAGCCCGAAGTCGACGACGTCACTGACTACTTCGAGGCCGAAGACGTCGTTGTCGTCCCGCTTTTCATCGCGGACGGCTTCCACACCCAAGAGGACATCCCGGAGGACATGGGCCTGACCGACGACTACCGGACGGGCTACGACATCCCCGCCGACGTCGACGGCCACCGCATCTGGTACGCCGGCGCCGTCGGGACCGAGGGCCTGATGGCCGACGTGATCCTCGAACGCGCCGCCGACGCCGGCGCGGAGATCGAAGCCGCCATCGAGACTGTGCGCGAGGAGACCCGCGAGACGCCGGCGGCGGGTGACTGACGTGCACGACGAGCAACTCGACGCCTTACTGGCCCGCCTCGAATCAGATTCGGACCCGGTGGAATTCGACGGACTCTTCGCGGACGTGGACACGAACGCCGACGCGAGCGACGACGGCGGCAGCTACACGCTCGACGTCGCGTCTTCCGACGAACGCCACGAGAACCTCTCGGAATCGGCGTTCCGATCGGTCGCCAGCGGCGACCCCGTCGCCCCGTACGTCACGAACTGGTACTACTGGGAGGAAGTCGTCGGGGACCGCGGCCGCCACCGACGCGCCTTCCTCCGGCACGCCGAGGCCGCGTCCGAGCATTCAGTTCCCGACCGCTACGCGGCGCTCCGCTCGGGGATGCACACCGAGTGGGGCGAGGTGCTCGTCACAGCGACGCTCGGCGAAGACGGGCAGCGGCGCTACGAGATCCGGCACACCGAGGACCGCGACGCCGAGGCCGACGACCTCGACACCTACCACGACCCGCTCGGCGCTCGCGACATCGCCACCTACGACGACCGCGGTCGGTACCGACCGCTGAAGACCGCTCCCTCGCTCGTTTCGGGGTGGGTCTTCCCGGACCTCGACGGCCGCGACGCGGTCGAGACGCTCGACGTGCTCTATCCCGCGTCAGTCGCCAACTGGAACCTCGAACGCGAGGGCGACCTCGACGTGACGCACTGGCACGAGACCGCCGAGCGCCAGACCGGGATCTACGGCGTCGTCGAGGACCTGCCGGCCGAGGCCGTCGATTGGATGGCCGAAGCCTGCTGCGTCGATTCGCAGTGTCTCAAGCGCCGCGAGTGGGAGTACGACGAGGGACACGAACTCGACGCCGACGGCGGTACGGGGGCGTTCCCCTGCCGAGAACCCTGTTCGCTCGTCGTCGCGGCCGCGCGCAAGTGGACCAAACTCGAAGAAGAGGAGACGCACAGCTACGAGTTCGAACTCACGCCCTCCGAGAAGGAACAGGTCGAAGAGATCGTCGACGCCGTCGCCGACGGCCGCACCGAGGAGATCCGCGAGGCCGACGTCTACGAGGGCGCGAACCGGTATCGAGCGCGGTTCCTCCGTGCGAAGCGCTTCGACGAGGACGGGAACCTCTCAGGTACGCCGACGCACCCCGAAGATCACGAGGCGGACGCGGAACACGACGACGGGCACTGAACCGGAGTCCCGGCGCAGGCCGTCCCGTGAACCCTGCTACCGTTCGTCGAGCAGTTTCTCGGCGTGGTCGAGCGACTGCGCGCGCTGCCACCGCACTTGCGCAGCGTCGCCGTAGGCCAGTTCTTCCCGAAGCTCGTCCGGCAGAAAGCCCGCGACGGCCTCGACGACGTCGCCGTCTTCGTCACCGAATTCGACGAGTCCGTACGCGTCGGGAGCGCTTCCGACAGTCTCTCGCGTCAACGGCTGCCATCGTTTTCTGAGTGCCATCGGAGTCAGGCGTCGCCGCTGTCTGCGGGGGTGGTGGCGTCGTTATCTGTGTCCTCGCCGTCGGCGTCGGCGCCCTCGGTCACGAACTCGTAGGACTGTTCGCTCCAGTCGTCTTCGACGAAGACGAACACGCGCCCGCGAGCCACCTCGGGGTCGGCCTCGACTTCGGTCCGCATCCCGCCGGGACGACGCACCGTGACGCCGGGAAAGACTTCCTCCTCCTCGCCATCATCGAGGATGACCCGTCCGACGCCCGTCGATTCGAGGACGTCGTCGTGCGTCTTCAGGTCGTTGACGTACATCATCACGCCCTCGGTCTCAGTCGGATCCGTCACGAGGACGTGGGTCTCCTTCTTCGGCGGCGTGGTGAGCGTGTCGGTGACGGGCTCGGGGACGCCCCGATACAGCGTCGTCCGGCCGTCGGTGTACTCGACCTCGACGCCGTGATCGAGGAGTTCGACGCCGACAGTGCTCGGTGGGACGTCGTTGCGCGCGCTCATATCTCGGTGTTCGCGTGGCCCGCTCAAAAGGGACGCGATGGCATCTCCAGCGCCGTAGTGGAGTGTCGGAAGCGTCCGAGCCGTGGTGAAGTGTAGCGCCCGAGTGAGTCAGTCGAGGGTGACGACGCGGCCCGATTCGGCCGTCCGACCCCCGTAGCTCGCGTCGTCAGTACCGACGAGTATCCGAGAGCCGACCGGGACGACCGCCGAGACCGAGCCGCCGATCGGTTGGCGCCACTGCACGTCGCCGTCGAGCGACAGCGCGGTCACGCGGCCCGGCGGCGGGGTCTCCACATCGGCGTTCGACCTCTCAGCGTTGGTCTCTTCGACGGCTGAGTCGAGGTCTGGCGTGACAGAATCCCACCGCGTTCCGACGAGGACGCGGTCGCCGGCGACGACGACCGAGCGCACCCAGTTCTTAAACTCGATGCGCCAGCGCTCTGCCCCCGTCGTGGCGTCGCGGCAGAAGACGGCGCGCCGGCGGCCGTCGTCGCGTCCGGTCCGGAGCGCGTGGAACAACCGCTCGCCGCGCGCCGCGAGTTCCTTGACGGCTATTGGCTCCGACAGCGGCGTGGCATCGACGGTCGCCCAGCGCCGCGTGCCCTCGCCGACTTCGTGCGCCCGGAGCGACGGCGAGTCGCCGCCGACCGAAGACACCGAGAGTCGCCCCGTCGCGACGAGGTCGGCGGCGTCCGCGCGTGTCACGACCGTCGGATCCAGCGTGTAGTTCGGCGGGTCCCGTTCCCAGACTGTGTCGGGCGGCTGTTCGAAGACCGCCTCGCTCCACCGTCGGGCGCCGAATCGCGTCAGGCGGCCGCCGGCGAGGAAGAGTGCGTCGTCGGCGAGAAGCGGCGTCACGGGGATTCCCCACGTCGACGTTCGAAACAGCCGACGGCCCCGGTTGCGGCCGAATGCAGTCACCCCGCCGTGGTAGCCGACGTAGACCGCCCGCTCGCCCACGATCAGTCGCTCGCCGTAATCACGGACCTCGCGTTGCCACTGCGTCTCTCCCGTCGTGGCGTCGAGCCGCGTGACGGTTCCCGACCGCCCGCTCTCGTCCCGTTCGGACCTCGGTGCCGACTCGCCGGTCGCGTACACGGCCCGGGCGACGAAGGCGAGCCGCTGTGCAGGCACCTGTCGCGTCCACCGGACGGTGCCGTCGGCGCGATCCAGCGCCGCGGCGGCGGGTGCGGTGCCCGCGGTCCGGGCGCTCCCGACGTACACGCGCTCGGGGCCGACGACCAGCGCGTCGACTGACGGCACGGGCTGCTTCCGCCACGCGATTTCGGGCTCTGCGGGCGGAGTCGCTTCCGGGGCCGAATCGGTCCGCTGCGCGTCGCGGTCGGTGAACGGCCAGGTCCCCTCGGGAACTTTGGGTGCAGCAGGCGGATCGGTCCGCAACTGCGTGAGCGCGCCAGCGCCGACGCCGAGACCGCCGGCGACGAGGAGTCGACGCCGCGTGATCGCGCGTTCGGCCCGCTCGCGGAGGGAGGGGTCAGCAGGTACATCGCCGGCCACGTCGGAGACCATACTACACGGCCCGTGTCGGCGTGTAAGTGTCTTTGGCACGACTGCGAGAACTCGCGGCGGTTCTGCATCGAGAGCGCAGCGGCTTTGATGGCTGGCGTCGAGTGCTCTCGTATGACCGATCACGACCCGGGGGTTTCTGCCTCGACTGCGACGGACGAGCACGTCACGCCGCTCGACTCCGACGGCGCACGCGACGGTGGGACGGCGGCGGACCGGCTGACGTACGAGGAACTCGCCGTCGGCGACCGGTTCGTGGCCGATCAGACGGTCACGTTCACGCGCGATTCGATCGTCGACTTCGCCGGGAAGTACGACCCGCAGCCGTTCCACGTCGGCGACGACGCCGACGCAGCGTCGCCGTTCGAGGGCCTCGTCGCCAGCGGCCTCCACAGCTTCTGCGCCTGCAATCGCCTCGCGACTGAGGCCTTCTTCGGGCGCGTCGCGTTTCTCGGCGGCCGTGGCGTCGACGACCTGCGGTGGCACCGGCCCGTCCGCCCCGACGATACCCTGTCCGTCGACGTGGAAGTCGTCGACAAGCGAGTCTCCGAATCGGACTCCCGACGGGGATACGTCGACGTCGACGTGACCGGGCGAACCCCGGCGGGCGACCCGGTCGTCACCTGGCGCGTGCTGGGGATGATCCGGCGGGGTGGCGCTGTGTCGCCCGGCGAGACCTGATCCGACAAGCAACCGCTACACCTTTTACGGCGGTCGATAGCTATCCTGTATGTACGGCCGAGCAGTCGCACTGGGCGCGGGGACGGTGCTGAACGCCCTCTCGACGGGCGTCGGGTCGGCGTTCGCGATCGACGCCGAAACGACTGCGACCGTCGAACTCGACGACTCCGCGACAGTGACGGGAACGATCGCCGAAGACGCCGACGCCGACACCCGGCTGATCGAACGCTGCGTCGAACTCGCGATCGAGACGTACGGCGACGGCGAGGACTACGGTGGTACCGTCCGGACCGAGAGCGACGTCCCGATGGCCGCCGGACTGAAAAGTTCGAGCGCCGCCGCTAACGCGACCGTCCTCGCCACTGCCGCCGCGCTCGACGCAGCGCCGGATCGCCTGGAAGCCTGCAAGCTCGGCGTCCAGGCCGCCCGCGACGCCGGCGTCACCGTCACCGGCGCGTTCGACGACGCTTCGGCGTCGATGCTCGGCGGCGTCACCGTCACCGACAACGACGACGACGAACTGCTCGCCCGCGACGAAGTCGAGTGGGACGTCTTGGTCTGGACGCCAGCAGAGCGCGCCTACAGCGCCGACGCGGACGTCGATCGCTGTGCGAACGTCGCTCCGATGGCCGAGTTGGTGGCCGACCTCGCGCTCGACGGCCGCTACGCCGAGGCGATGACGGTGAACGGACTGGCCTTCTCGGCGGCGCTCGGCTTCTCTGCGGACCCCGCTGTCGAAGCGATGCCCCACGTCGACGGCGTCTCTCTCTCCGGCACTGGTCCGAGCGTCGTTGCCGTCGGTCAGGACGACGGACTCGACCGCGTACAGGACCTGTGGGACGAACGCGGCGGTCACACGTGGCGCACGACGACGCGAACTGATGGAGGACGAACCCTATGACACAGAACGAACCTACAGCCCCCGAGGACGCTTCCTTAGACGAACTGCGTGCAGAAATCGAAGACATCGACCGCGAGATCGTCGAGTTGATCGCGCGGCGGACCTACGTCGCCGACTCGGTCGCACAGGTGAAGGACGAACGCGATCTGCCGACGACCGATGAAGGCCAAGAAGACCGCGTGATGGAGCGTGCCGGGCGAAACGCCGAGCACTTCGACGTAGACTCGAATCTCGTTAAAGCCGTGTTCCGCCTGTTGATCGAACTGAACAAGGTCGAACAGCGCGAGAGCCGATAGCTCGATTTTCGACGATACAATCCGTATGGAGCCCGTTTAGTCCTCGAAAATTCTTCCGATAGCTGCTCTTTCGAGTCAGCCCCGATGAAAAACACTATGTCCGGTTTCGGTGGCTCCGAAGGATGTGGTAGTGGAAAGAGAGCAAATGTTTTGCCCCTGCACTCACAATGTACACATATGAATTCCGAATCCAAAAAGAAGCGCGTCCAGTTCCGTGCACCGAGGGGACTAGTAAACCGGGCCGACGCGCTCGCTGCGGTGTTCGAGACGGATCGGACGGACATCCTCATCTCCGCGCTTCGGGACTACCTGCGGGACGCCGCGCACTCCGACGAGGTGAAACAGGAGATCGCAGAGGCCTTCTACGACGACGATATTACGTTCGAGGAACTGAAAGACCTCGTCGGCCACGAGGAGGCCGCCAACTTCCAACTGCTGAAAGGGCAACTGACCGACGAATTCGTGGACGGGGTCGCGGAGGAGCTGGCCGACTCGTAGATGGTTCTGATAGTCGCCGACACGTCGGCTCTCGTAAGCCTCGGGACGGTGGCGGGCACCTCACCGAATCCACTCGACATTCTCCTCGATTCGCACACCGTGGTCGTCCCAGAGCAGGTCGTCGACGAACTCACCGAGACGGCGTCCTACGACGATGCATCCGGTGAGGCGGCACAGGCGGTTCTCGACCGTCGCTCTGCGTTGGAGACTCGTTCCATCGGACTGGACGAGACGTTCCCGCTGGACGACGGCGAGAACGCGGCAGTTACGCTGGCGAACGATATCGACGCCGTGCAACTGCTCTGTGACGAGTTCAATCGACTTGCGCTCGTCCACGCCTCGCTGGCCGAGACTCGCCTTGTCACAACGCCCATCCTCCTCACCGCACTGGTTCGCAACGACGCGATCTTGCCGGACGCTGCCGACGAGTTTTTGGCCGAGATGAGTGACGCTCGCAGTTGGTCGTCAAACTCTTACGTCGAGCGGGCGCAGTCCACGCTTCGACAGCAACGCGATAACGAGCAACCCGATCCGAAGTGATCGACTCGTTAGACACGCGCTAGCCGATCAGAACGACTCTCCGTAGAGCAAGGGCACCTCATTTAAATACGCCACCCATACACGCCCTTTGTGTCCTGAATTCTGTCGTATTGGACGTGTTGTTGGACACTATTCCAGAGAATCCATTATGGATTTTAACGACTTGAACAAAGTCGAACAGCGCGAAAATCGCTGACGGCGGATCTCGAAGTTCTCCTCGCTGCATTCGAGAGTACGATCCGCCGGAAGGCGGGCGTACACAGCCACTCGACCACGGTTTTCGAGCGAACAGGGGAGAGTAGGGCCGAATCGAATCCGTGGGTTTAAACCGTCCGACCTCGGTATCCAGCAATGAGGGCGCTTAGCTCAGTTTGGACAGAGTGCTTGGCTTCGGACCAAGTTGTCGCGGGTTCAAATCCTGCAGCGCCCATCCTCTCGCAACGCTCTTCGAAACCAAGAGAGGCGAGTACGTCACTTGGAGTACTCAACAAGCACTACGAAGAACACACCCCGTCGTCTTCGTGTGAGCCGGAGCCGTATAGACGCTGACGCTGTCGTGGTACGGGAGGCGGGGCTCCTCGTCTCGCATCCCGTGGTACTTGACGACCCTCTTGATGGGTGGCCTTCGCTGCCATTTTGTGCTCGTCTCTCCCCCGATGAGGGAAAATTAAACGTCCTGTACCCGTCGCGCCGTTGCCGCGCGCACTCCGCCGTGACGGCACGGTGCCGAGCGGGTATTCGCGTCATCTCCAGACGGAGTATGTGGGAGTTATACACACGGTAATGGCGGGTGAATAACTGATTAACTATTCTTTTACCCCGACGCAGTCGTTCGTTTTTCTATAATTACCCGTGTGAAAATCGGGACATTTCCCGTGGCGGTGGAAGCGGTCGTCCTGGTCTGTAACTTCCGTCCTAAGCCGGTTAATTATCTAATACTTATCGTTTCTTGACCCAGGTGTATGCCAGAAAAGACAAACAGAAACGAGATTACCACATCCGGTGGGTTCGAGTGGCGGTCCGTCCCGGACTCGAACAGTGGCTCGGAGCGCAGCCACCTGGCGTTGGTTGCGTTCGTGGCCGTCACGGTGGTGTTCGGCAGTGTGGGGATGTTATTTATGTCGGCCCCAGCGAGCGCGAGCACCTCATTCACCGCGAACGATGTGTCGGCTACCACGGCCAACGGTAAGCTGAATGAACTGACGGTGGCACCGAATGGGACCGTGAGCTACTCCGGGCTCGAACAGGAACCCTCGGGGGTCACGGTAACCGTCGAGGTCAAGGGGGGTTCGGCATCCGACTGGAAAGAGATCAGCTCGAAGACCCACAGCGCGACCGGACTCAGTGGCGAAGTCAGCTACGACTTCAGCGAGGCGAGACTGCTGCAAGAGACCTCGATGAAGCCGAGCGATTTCAGGGCGACTGACGGCAACTCGGGGTCGACCGACGTGCAGATCCGCGTGACTGCAGTTGTCGAAGAGGCAGGACCGAACGGTGACGACGTAACGACGACGAGCACGAATTCGTTCGCCGTCACGGTTGAGAACAAAAAGGCCGGCGCAGGCGTCGGCGGCAAGGCCAACACGGGTGCGAACGGACCGGGGGGAGGACAACAATGATTTCGACACCCACTCGGCGAGCGGACGTGCTGCGTTCGACACTCGCTGAGCGCGCGGACGTGCTGCGTTCAACACCCATTCGACCGGCCGACGCTCGCCAACGCGGGAGGTCACAGCGATGAGCGAATCCGGGAAGCCGATGACAGACGTGACGCTCCCGGGTATGGGGGGAAGTACGGTGAGCGTGTATCGTCTCTGCGACGACGAGTCGTCGTCCCTACTGGCGTTTCCACCCACTTCGGTCGGCGTCAACGAGCTTGACCCGACGCACCCGCTCTGGAACCTGACGTGGTTCCAGTTCACCGCGAGTGTGAACGTGTACGTCGTCGTCGATCACGGGAAGGCGTCGATCCATACCGGTCCCGATCAGTTGGCCGGCGTAGTCCCGCATCTGACCGACGCCGAGCAGGACCTCGCCGCAGCGTGTGGCATCGCAGACAGAGGCGAGCGAGAGACGACGTGGGTCTGCCTCGTGGACCAGACCGGGACGGTACAGTCGAGGTGGGCCACAGACACGGAGGGCTTCGACCTCGACGCCGTTCACGAAACGATTCGCGAAACCATAACGGAGAATCCCCAATGAGTATCAAAATGACCGATCTGCAGACCGAAGAGCAACGAGTGGAGAAGACAGTCAACGGCGTGACCGTTCGGAAAGAACTCAGAGAGACCGAGAGCGGCATCACGGTGGTCGTGTTCACGCTGATGAACGGGCGCGACGACGAGGTGGCAGTCGATCTCGACGAGCCACTCCCGGAGGATTTCTCAGTTGAGAAGGTCGGTCTCCATCCGGAATACAACTCCGACAGGTGGACAGTCACCAAGGAGCGGCTCATCTTCGAGGCGATTATCGACGGCGGCGAGGGACTCGTCACGCTGTACGGGGTCGACGTCGAGTCCGCCGAGAAGGCGAGACCGTTCCTCACGGACCCGCAGGTGGATACGAGCATCCCCCTCGAAGATCCACTCGAGGACGACGGATCGACCGAGGACACCAGCGGCAGCATCAACCACGACGAACTCGCGGACCACTTCTCAGAACTGGACGAGGTGACCGGCGAGGGCTCCGCGGCCCTAAGCACGTCGGCGGACGGAGGCACGGACGTCGTCGAGGACGACACATCCCACGCCCGCCCCGCCGGCGTTGATGAAGAAGAAGAAGCCGAGGCGGCCGACGAGGCGAAGAACGGCGAGAATGACGAGACCGGGGATGCTGCGTCGGAGGTGGCCGAAGAGGTGCGCCCGGCCGACGACGAGGTCGATCTGGACGAGGCAGGCAGCACCAACGGGACGACCGACGCGACCGGTGCCACAGAGGAGGTCGACGGCGAACAGGCAGAGAAAGAACCGGTTGATGAGGGGGATGCTGCGGCGACCGAAGAGGAGAGCGGATCGAATGACGTGCCGGCCGACGCGTTGACGCGCGACGACCTGCTCTCCTGTCTGGTGGAGGAACTCGAGGACCGAACCCTGACCTCCCGCGAGCGGTCGGTGCTGGTCGAGTCCCTCGGCGTCGGCAAGGTCAACACCCTCGACGCCCGACTCCGCCGCACGCAGCGGACCGTAGAGGACCTCTCTGCGTACGAGGACGCGCTCGCGGAGTTCATCGAGCACAACGGCGGCGCCGCCCAGGTCATCGACGAGCTCCGAACTGAGATCGACGAGCTGCGCGGCGACGTGGCAGCCATCGAGGACGAACTGGGGGAGACTCACGAGAAGGTGACCGCGCTACAGTCCGATATGGACGCGACGTCCGACGCCGTCGAATCGGTCCGAGGCTCGGTCGAAGAGCTGGAGGTCGACCACGAGGACGCCGTCACCGGGCTCGAGACCGAGCTCGACGAACTCGAGGACACCGTCGAAGATCTTTCGACGTCTCACGAGTCCGCCATCAACTCGTTGGAGTCGGACGTCGAGTCCTTCCGCGACTGGCAGCGCTCCCTCAGTGAGGCAATCGAGTTCACGTTCACCGACGAGGAGTAGTGTCTGACGAGACATTTATGTTTCTTGGATCACATATGCCAGAACGGTTACGGAGCATAGTGGGGGTAGACCGTATCTTAAGCGGACAGCACGCCGGCGGCCACAAAAAGCAGCTACCTGACCCTGCAGAGGAGGTCGGCCAGTCGGAACTCCATCGGATACTATCCAACGAGCGGCGACGCAGGCTCATCAGAGAGATCGTCGAAAACGAGGACGAGGAACTGACCGTCAGCGAACTCTCCGAGCGACTCGCGGCACAAGAGTCTGGCACCGAACCTGCCCCGCGGAAGGTGCGTCACAGTGTCTACGTAACCCTGCGGCAGAACCACGTCCCGAAGCTCGACGACCACGATGTAGTCGATTTCGACGGCGAGTCGAAATGCATCGAACCGAACGAGCGGACGCCGGTCTTCTACCGACTCATCGACGAGACAGACAGGACGGAGTGGCCCTCCGAACGCCACGTACTACTCGCGCTGCTCCTCGGGACGGCACTGGGCCTCGTGGGCATCCTGGACGCCTTGCCACTTGGGCTCTTCACCGAGCCACAGGTCGCCGGGGCGTTCGCCCTCTGGCAACTGGGACTCATCATCGTCCTCAAACGGTACTCCACTTGAGTGTGGACGACCCACGAATAGTCCCGCAACCCGTTCTCGAATCGTGTCGCGCTGTCTTGGTTCTTCTCGTGGTGACGTTCCGTGTGGTCTGTCCCCCCGACGTGGAGACGCAGGGGCGATCGTGTGCTGGCGACCATCGAGCGGGCACTGTCGCGATCGCCATCGAGAGGTCAGTCGAAAACCTCACTAGACGAAAGAGTGATTCGAATCGACGCGACAAACAGCAGATCGCGCGGGCCACGGTCCTCGTCGATGGCGCACACCTCCTCAAAGCGGCACGCCAACGAGTTGGACTCCGGTTCCAGGAGATTCTCAAATCCGTTCAGCAACGTAGAGCCACCGACAGCAGAATCGCGGCTCCAGGCCTTCGGCGTCTGGTGGAAATGCCAAACTTGACACGAAGGTTCTGTCTATTCAGATCAGCTCGAAGACGTGGATCGGCCACTCCTCCTCGTAGGACAGACCGAAGTCCGGATCGATATCGACCGTCTCGGGATCACGGACTTGGAGTTCGACGCGGTCTCCGATGGTGACGTCCTCGAGCGAAGCGTCGACACGACCTGTCAGCCGAGCCGAAGAGTCGAGTTCGACCACCGCGACGGTGATCGGCGCCAAGTGGTCAAACGCTGACGGAGGTCGGTTGACCGACGTGTACGAGATTACCTCGCCGGTCCGGGGCTGTTCCGAGAGCGTAACTGCCCGGCTGCCACAGCCGTAACAGGCGGGACGAGGCGGCAGCAGGTGTGTATCACACTCCGTACAGCGGGCAGCCACCAACCGGCCCTCAGCCAACGCGGCGAAGAAGCCGGGGAGCGTGAACGGCGAGTCGGCGGTGATGTCTTCCGGTACGAGCGGTCCTGTCGTCGTGGAGTCGGTGTCTGTCATCGGTAAATCACTCTCTTCGGTCATTGTGCAGTCAGAACGTGAGCCACAGTATGGGCGTCTGCGACGCCACCTTCGTTGATGAGCAGCGCGGTGTCGGCGTCGGCCACTTGCCGCTCTCCGGCCCGTCCGGTGAGCTGTTCGTAGGCTTCGACCGCCTGCAACAGCCCGGTCGCCCCAATCGGGTGCCCACGGGCCTTCAGTCCGCCACTGGTGTTGATCTGGACGTCGGTCCAGCCCGCCGATCGGTCCTCGGGATCCTCGACGGTCTCGATTCCGCGACCCTTGGGTGCGAACTCGGCGGCCTCGGCCAGCAGTGCCTCGCAGACGGTGAAGGCGTCGTGTACCTCCGCGACGTCGATATCCGCGGCGTCCACGCCGGCGTCCTCGTAGGCGGTCGAGGCAGCGACGTTCGCCCCCTCGACGAACGTCAGGTCGCGCTCGGCGACGGCGAGGTTGTTGGCCGCCGAGCCAACGCCGGCTACGCGAACCGTGTCGGGGCGGCTCTGCAGGTCGGCCGCCACCTCGTCGTTCGCGACGACGACGGCTGCGGCACCGTCGGTAACGGGCGCACAGTCGTACAGTTTCAGCGGGGGAGCGACGTCGGGAGCGTCCATCGCAGTCTCGATATCGACTGCCTGTTGGAACATCGCCCGTGGGTTGGCCACCGCGTTCTGGTGGTTCTTCACGGCGATCTTAGCCAGGTCTCGTTCCGTCGCGTCGATTTCGTGGAGGTATCGCCGCGCGAGCAGGGCGTACGTCGCGGGCGCGGTGATCCCGGACCGCTGTTCTAAGGCACGCTCGAAGGCGGCCCCGAGCGCGTTCGTGGCCCCTTCGGTCCCGCCGGCGGTCATTTTCTCGACGCCACAGGCCAACACTGCGTCGTGGACCCCCGCCCGAACATCCCGGACTGCGTTCTTGAGCGCGAGCGCACCTGCGGCCGCACACGCTTCGACGCGCTCTGCGGGGACGTTCCGCAGGCCGGCCCATTCGGCCATCAGTGTTCCCTGCATAATCTGGTTCTCGTACCGCTCGGACTGGGCGCCGACGTACAGCCCGTCGACGACATCGGCCGGATCGGGCAATCCTTCGAACGCCTCGGCCAGTGCTTTCGAGAACAGGTCGCGGCCGGGCAGATCTGTCTTGCCCAGCGGAGACGAACCGACCGCGATGAGATGAGCTGTGGACATCTCCTATGGTTCCTCCACTATTGATATTAATAGTTTGGCCGCAAAGCCGTCTGGCTTCGGCTCTGGTCGTCGCAATCGAGCGGTCGCATACTCGACTCCGCCTGGAGAAAGAACTTTACGTCCCTCTGTCACTCGTTGGCATACTGTGAATCGACCGATGACGACGCTCGACTTCCTCGACAGGGGGGTCGACATCTATGGCGACGTCGTTGGCGTGATCGCCCACGACGGCACCGAGTACACCTACGCAGAGTTCGGCGAACGCGTCGACCGCGCAGCGGCGGCGCTCGCAGATCTCGGCATCGAGAAGGGCGACCGCGTGGCGCTGCTCTCGCCAAACACACACTGGTTTCTGGAGACGCTGTTCGCAATCAACGTCCTCGGGGCTATCTCGGTCCCGCTCAACTACCGGCTCATCGCCGAGGATTACGAGTACATCCTCAACGACTGCGGCGCTCGGGCGATCATCGCTGATCACGAGTACGCCGAGAAGGTCGAAGCGATCCGCGGCCAGGTCCCCGCCACGGCGTTCGTCGCCAATCCGGCCGACCGCGTCGACGGCGACTGGCGCGACTACGAGTCACTTCTGGAGAGCGCCGACCCCGACGCAGTCGAGCGCCCCGACATCTCCGAGGACGACCCCGCGACGATCAACTACACGAGCGGGACGACCGGCGACCCAAAGGGCGTGGTCCGGACGCACCGCACCGAACACTGGCACGCGCTGATCACCACCCACCACACCGAGGTCAGCGACGACGACGCTTACCTCTGGACACTCCCGATGTTCCACGTCAACGGCTGGGGCTATCCCTACGTCGTCACCGGTGTCGGCGGTACACACGTCTGCCAGCGCCACTTCGACAGCGAGGACGCCTTCGAGCGCATCCACGCCCACGACGTGACCTACCTCTGTGGCGCGCCGACGGTCCTCGACCAGATGGTCGACCACTATCAGACCCACGACATCGCGGCGACCGGTGACAAGCCAGTCAGGATCGCGACAGCGGCCAGCCCGCCGCCGGAGGCCACAATCCGGACCGTCGAGGACGAACTCGGCTGGAACATCTTGCACGTCTACGGGCTGACCGAAACCGGCCCGCTGATCACGACGAGCAACTCGCCGCGCCGGATCGAGAGCGAGGGTCGCTTCGCGATCAAGACCCGCCAGGGCCACGCTATGCTCGGGACCGAACTGCGCGTCGTCGACGAGGCCGGCGAGGACGTTCCGACCGACGACGAGACGATGGGCGAGATTATCGTCCGCGGCAACCAGGTTATGGATCGCTACTGGAACAAGCCCGAGCGGACCCGCGAGGCCTTCTCTGGCCGGGTCGACGGGTGGTTCCACACCGGCGACTTCGCCACTGTCGACGAACGCGAGATGATCTCGATCAAGGATCGCAAGAAGGACGTCATCATCAGCGGCGGCGAGAACATCTCCAGCGTCGAGGTTGAGGACGCCCTCTACGACCATCCCGACATCGAACGCGTCGCCGTGATCGGCGTCCCCCACGAGAAGTGGGGCGAGACGCCCAAAGCAATCGTCGTCCTCGCCGACGGTGCCGGCCTCACCGAGGAGGAGGTCATCGAGTTCGCCCGCGACAACCTCGCACACTTCAAGTGCCCGACCGTCGTCGGGTTCGTCGACGAACTCCCCGAGACCTCCACGGGAAAGGTCCGTAAAGTCGAACTTCGGGAGTCCCACGGCGACCCTGTCGAGTGACCCGTCTGTTCCGGTTCTTGTCGGCGGCTCTCACGAGGGCTACGTCGCGATAATCTGCTTGTAGGTGGCCTGATTGAGGACTTACGGGTCGTACGTCACACTACGGGAGTCGAGAACGTCGACGAACGCGCGAAGGTGGTTCTTCGAGCCCCCGTGAAGATTCCAGTAGACTCGCTCGATGTCCTCGTTGTCTGCCGCGTCGGTCTCCTCTCGAATGTCGATAGCATCGATTTCTTCGATCAACCCGCCAACGCGCAGCGCTTCGAGTTCTGACTCGCGACCACGGGAAATGAGTTGATTCACGACTTATACCATCAACTTCTTTATAATTAGAGTTTCACTCGGCACCGACAACGTCGCCGCTGCCGAGCGTCACCCCTCAGCTCTCGGAGCCACTCGCTTCCTGCTGAGTGTCTGCGTCGTCGGACTGAGTTTCGCGCCACCAGACCAACTCGAATTCGATGCTCTCTTTCGATTCTGTGCCGCTTTCTGCGGGGTCGGATTCGCCTTCCAGTTTGAACGTCACCGGATCAGTCGGATCCACCTGCCTCTGTCGACCACCCAGTTCGAGCGTGAACTCGCCGCCCCCTTCGAGTTGATCTGCCAGGTCTCGGAGGTACGCCGCGACTTCAGCGCGTGTCTTCTCGGATTCGGTTTCGATTTCGGACATAGCTGTATAGACGGGTGACACGACGATGAATGATGGGAGTTTTCCCAGGCCGTAAGAACGCTCGGCGTACCGAATCACCGCTCGAACGCCAGAGAACGAACGCTTTGCGCGCCGGTGTACTTACGAGGATCGATCACAGCAGACGCCACCGCTCGGGATCAAGCCTCCTGCTCCTGCCAGCCCCCGGCGTCGAGGACCGCGAACAGTTTTCGCCAGTTCTCGTCGTCCTCGGCCTCGGGCAGTTGATTCCGGAGTTGTTGTACGTCCGAGTCTGGCACGAGCGTGCTCACGAGGTCGATGATGACCTGGGCGTGGTACGCGGCGTCGGAGCGGTCGATCCCCTCGATCTCGCTGACCCGGCCGACGAACTCCGTCCAGTCGAACCGCTGGCCGTGCTCGTGGACTGCGCCCGTCAAGTACCACTTGATCTCCATCGGGAGCGAGGCGGCGAGGTCCTCGGCGTTCCCTTCGGGAATCCGCTGTCCGAGCGTCGTCAACGTCGCCCGGATCGCCCGCACTGCTTCGCCCGTCCCGGGGAGTTCGAGTCGGTGCTGCACCTCGCCGGTGAATTCGTCGAAGTTCATAGGAATCGCCCGCCTCAGAGTACGTGAGACCGACTCATAATTGCTCGCGTAGTTACCATTCGCTTGTGAACGCTGCGGGTGTCGTCGACCTCTCTCGGTGGCGTCGACAGCGAGGGTCGAACCGGACGTCGCACTGTCCGATACGGCAGTCAGGGGACTTTCAGATACGCGTAGCCGTCGCTCTGGAGACGTGTGAGTTCGCCGACCCCCGACGGCACGAGTTCGACGTTCGAGAGGAGATCGGACTTGGCGATGTCGTGGCCACGAACGGAGTTCCGACAGCCGACACACCGGACGCCCGTGCTTCCCAGTCCGCGAATCTTCTCCGAGAGCGGCGCACCGGCCTCGAACAGCCAGATCGCTCCGCCGTTCGCGAGCAAGACCGCGTCGTCGACGTCTGCAGTCTCGTCTTCGAGGAGGTTGCGGACGTTCTGAACCGCGTGTTTCCAGTCGTCGACGTCGCCGCTGGAGACGTGGAATACGACCTGCATACAGGTGCGTACACCGGACACCGTTTAGAAGATTGGTGTCTGCCGACGCCATCGCGACCCCCCGGGACGCCCCGAATGAACAACCGTTTTGCCACTCGACCGCGCTCGAACGTGGTATGCACGCCATCACGAACAGCGGGTGGATCGAGGTCGTCACGGGCTCGATGTTCTCGGGAAAGACCGAGGAGGTCCTCCGTCGACTCCGCCGCGCGGAGATCGCGGGCCAGGAGATCGCGGTGTTCAAGCCCGCCGTCGACGACCGCTACGGCGAGACGACCGTCGGCTCACACGTCGGTCGCCAGTGGGAAGCCTCGGTCGTGCCCAGCGAGGGCGACGGGATCTGGGAGATCCGAGACCAACTGAACGGGGAAGACGTCGTCGCGGTCGACGAGGCCAACTTCTTCGGTCCGGAACTCGTCGCGGTCTGTCAGCGCCTCGCCGACGACGGCCGGCGCGTGCTCGTCTCCGGCATCGACCAGACGTACCGCGGCGAGCCCTTCGAACCGCTCCCGCAGTTGATGGCCGTCGCCGAGTACGTCGACAAGCTGCAGGCGATCTGTTCGCAGTGCGGCGAACCAGCGACCCGCAATCAGCGGCTCGTCGGCGGCGAACCGGCACACGTCGACGACCCGACGATCGTCGTCGGGGCCGAAGAGTCCTACGAGGCGCGGTGCCGGAACTGTCATACCCTCCGCCGCGACTAATAGAACGTAGAGACGACCGTGACGACCTGGGTAGAGAATCCGAGTGGTGGGCGCGAGCGCGGGCCGCGCGGGGTCGCGCGGGCGTGGATCGAAGTACTCGTTCGACCGCAGCAGTTCTTCCGAAACGGCGTCGCACCCGGCGATCAAGCGCCCGGACTCGTCTTCGGCGTCGTAGTCGCCGTGGCGTATACGATCGGCCTCTTCTCGTTTGCGCCCGAACGAATCCCAGCGCTCGCCGGCGGACCGGCGGTCTCGGCGCTCATCGCGCTGACGGCCGTCGCGCTCGTGATCGCGCCCGCGACCCTCCACCTGACGGCGGCGCTCCAGACGATCATCCTGATGATCGCCGTGCGTGACCGCGGCGGGGTCAGCGAGACGGTACAGGTGATCGCCTACGCCGCAGCGCCCTGCATTTTCGTCGGGATCCCGTCTGCCCCGCTCCGGCTGGTCTGCACGCTCTATGCGGCCGCGTTGCTCGTCGTGGGGCTCCGAGAGGTCCACGGGACGACCACGGGACGTGCCGTGATCGCGGGCGCCGTTCCGGCGACGCTGCTCTTCGGGTCCGCGTTCGGCGGCGTCGACGCCGCGATGGCCGTCCTCCGGTTCGCGGGGATCATCTGAGAGGGAGCGTCGTCCCCGTTCAGAGGTTCGCTCCGCACCGTCCGACGAGAATCGGTGCAGATGCACGTTACACCCCTTGAGGAGGCGCGTTCTGGCCGCCTGTGATTCTCGCCAGACGCGATTCGCCAGCCGAAACGTCACGAGTGGGATTCGACAATCGTTTTAGGCCCGGACCATTTGATTCGCTCAATGGATTGGATTACGCACGACGAGGACGTTTGGTTCGATTTCAGGGGAGATTCCCCAGAGCAGCTCACGCCGGGACGGTATTACAAGGGTACCGTCGATGGATTCGCGGACTTCGGCGTCTTCGTCGATCTCGCGCCCGGGGTGACCGGGCTTCTGCACCGCAGCGAACTGGACCGCCGGCTGGAGAGTCTCGAGTGGGACGCCGGAGACACCGTCTTCGTTCAGGTGAAGAACGTTCGAAGCAACGGTAACATCGACCTCGGCTGGTCGATCCGACAGTCCGAATCGGAGTTCCGTGGAGCGCGTATTCACGATCCCGACGGCGAGCACGACAACGAGCCGATCGAAGCCGCGGACGACGACTCGGGGTCGGCGCCGGTGAAGAAGACGCCGAAGGGCGTCTCCACGAAGTCGCGGGCCGCGAACGGACAGACGTCGGCCGAGACGGCCGACGGGGCGGCCGACGAAAACGAGAGTACAGCGACCGAGGAGACGACAGAGGCCGATTCGGCCGAAGCGACGAGCGAAGACGCTGAGGAAACGGAGACCGAGGAGGCTTCCGAGACGACCGCGGACGCTGACGCAACCGCGGGCGAAGGTGCAGCGGCCGAAGCATCCGAAGACGAGGCCGAACCCGAGCGCGTCACCGTCGAATCGCTCGGCGACCGCGTCGGCGACGTGGTCCGCATCGAGGGCGAAGTCGTCGGCGCGCGACAGACCGGCGGCCCGACGATCTTCGAGGTCCGCGACGAGACGGCCGTCGTCGACTGCGCGGCGTTCGTCGAGGCGGGCGTTCGCGCCTACCCCGACGTCGGCGAGGGCGACGTGATTCGCCTCGACGGGGAGGTCGAACTGCGCCGCGGCGAACTGCAGATCGAGACCGAGGAACTGACTTCGCTCTCCGGCGAGGACGCCGACGCCGTCGAACAGCGACTCGCGGACGCGCTCTCGGAGAAGGCTCGCCCCGAATCGGTCGAGCCGCTGGCGGCACACGAGGCCGTCGACGCCGTCACCGACCAGCTCGCCGACGCCGCCGAAGCGATCCGCGGCGCGGTGCTGCAATCGCGCCCCATCGTCGTCCGCCACGCTGCGACGGCCGACGGCTACGTCGCCGGCGCGGCCATCGAGCGCGCCGTGCTCCCGCTGATCCGTGAGGAGCACGCCCGCGCGGACGCCGAGTACCACTTCTTCACGCGCCGTCCGCTCGACGACCCGGTCTACGGAATGGACGCCGCGACGAACGATGTGACGCGGATGCTCCAGGACAACGAGCGTCACGACGAGAAACTGCCGCTCGTCGTCCTCGTCGGCGTCGGAGGCACTACCGACTCTCTCGACGGCCTCGGCCTGCTCGGCGTCTACGGCGCGTCTCGCGTCGTCGTCGACGCCGAGACGGTCGACACCGAAATCGTCGACGAGGCGAGCGTCCTCGTCTCGCCGAGCCTCACCGACGTCGCCGCCGAGGACCTCTCGACCGGCGCGCTCGGGGCCAACCTCGCCGCCGCCGTCAACGCCGATATGACCGACGATCTGTCCCATCTCCCCGCAGTGAGCTACTGGGAGGACGCACCGTCGGTGTACGCCGACCTCGCCGCAGACGCCGGCTACGACGCCGACCGGACGCGGAAGCTCCGCGAGGCCGTCGCGCTCGAAGCCTACTACCAGTCCTATCAGGACAAGCGCGAACTCATCACCGACCTCCTGTTCGACGACGACGGCGGCCTCGCCGACCACGTCTCAGAGCAGTTCCGCATCAAACTGGACGACGAGGTCGAGACCGCCGAAGCCAACCTCGAGACGCGCGACGTCGACGGCGTCTCCGTCGCCGTCCTCGACGCTGACTCCTACAGTCACCGCTTCGACTTCCCGCCGACGGCACTGCTCGCCGACGCGCTCCACCGGGGCGCCGACGAGGAGCGAGCAGCGACCGTCGTCTACTCCACGGACGAACTGTTCGTGCGCGCGGCCGACGTCGACGTCCGCGCTGCCGCCGACGCCGCCAGCGAAGCCGTCCCCGAAGGCGGAATCACGGCGGTCGGCATCCGACAGAATCGCATCGAGTTCCTCTCGGGCGCGCGTGAGGACGTCGTCGACGCCGTCGTCGATGCCGTCGCCGATCAGCTCTAAGCCGTAAGCTGGCTTCGCACACGACTCCGCACACTTTTCCCGTTCTCTCTCGCCTCGACTCCTCGGAGCGACACGCTTAACCCCGAAACGCGACGAGAAACGCCCAATGAAACACCGCTCGCGACGACTCTCGGAGGTGACTCGCTAGTGAGCACGGACGCCGACCCCGAGCCGACAGAGACGGACGCGTTCCGCCGCACTTGCGAGGATCTCGTCGAGCGCATACTCGACGGCGAGGTCGGCCGCGACGACCTCGAATCGGCGAAACTCGACGCCTGTTCGACGCACTCCTCGCCGAAGGTGCCCAAGAACGCGGAGATCCTACAACACGCGCCGGAGAGTCGCCGCGAGGAGGTGAAAGACGTCGTCCGACGCAAACCCGTTCGGACCGCCTCGGGCGTCTCGCCGGTCGCGATTATGACCTCGCCGCATATGTGCCCGCACGGCAAGTGTCTCTACTGTCCTGGCGGCCCGGCCTCGGAGTTCGACTCCTCGCAGTCGTATACGGGTCACGAACCCGCGGCCGCACGCGGCGAGCAGAACGACTACGACCCGTACGGACAGGTGACGCTCCGACTCGAACAGCTCCGGCACATCGGCCACCCGGTCGACAAGGTCGAACTGATCCTGATGGGCGGGACGATGACCGCCCGCAGCCACGACTACCAGGAGTGGTTCGTCAAGCGCGCCCTGGAGGCGTTGAACGACTACGACCTCGATTCCGAACCCCAGCCGGCCGAAGACCAGTCGTTCAAGCCGGACCCCGAGGAAACCGAGTTCAGCTACGTCGAGGACGTCATCGCCGAGAACGAGACCGCAGACATCCGAAACATCGGGACGACGTTCGAGACGAAGCCCGACTGGTGTGACCCCGAACAGATCGATCGGATGCTCGATCTGGGCGCGACGAAGGTCGAGGTGGGCGTCCAGACGACCTACGAGCGGATCAACAGAGAGATGCACCGCGGCCACGGCGTCCAGGCGTCGATCGACGCCAATCGCCGACTGCGCGACGCCGGGTTCAAGGTCGGCTTCCATATGATGCCGGGGCAACCCGGGATGACGAAGGAGATGATCCTAGAGGACTTCCGGCAACTGTTCGAGCGCGAGGAGTACCGCCCGGACTACCTCAAGATCTACCCGACGCTCGTCGTCCGGGGGACCCGCGTGTACGATCAGTGGCGGCGCGATGAGTTCGAGCCGCTCGGAAACGAGGAGGCCGCAGAGATCGTCAGCGAAGTGATGGGGATGATCCCCGAGTACACGCGCCTCCAGCGCGTCCAACGAGACATTCCCGCCGACTTCATCGATGCGGGGGTCTGGAAGTCGAACCTCCGGCAACTGGCCGCCCAGCGCGCCGAGGAGAAAGGGATCGAGCAGCGCGACATCCGGGCGCGCGAAGCCGGGATGAACGAGGCCGACCCGGACCCAGAGCGGGTCGAACTGAACGCGAAGACCTACCAGGTCGCCGGCGGCACCGAACACTTCCTCGCCTTCGAGGATCCGGTCGAAGACCTACTCGTCGGGTTCTGCCGACTCCGTTTCCCGAACGACCCGGTTCGCCGCGAACTGGAGAACGCGGCGATCGTCCGCGAACTCCACGTCTACGGGAGCGAAGCGGGCATCGGTAGCGGCGAGGGCGAGTGGCAGCACAAAGGCTACGGTCGACGGCTCGTCCGTCGGGCAGAGGAACTCGCCGCCGACGCCGGCTACGACAAACTCGCGATCATCTCGGGTATCGGCGCCCGTGAGTACTACCGGCAGAAGCTCGGCTATCACCAGGACGGACCGTACGTCTCGAAGCGGCTGTCCTGATTGGCCCTCCGGCTGACGCGCCGTGTGGCGAACAGTCGGCACCCGCGTCGACGACGTCCCCGGCGCGCCGCCGTCCGCTTCCACGCCGACGTGCCGAGCGACCGCGACCCGACGTGGGTGAGTATCAGCGCACGGCGTGGCTGCTCCCGCCATCGGATATAAACATCCGGTCGCGACGGATCGTGGCGACTCGTCCGTCTACGGCAGGCTGCTATCCTCTGGAGCCGGCAAACGAGCCGACTCTCACTCCCGCGTGGAGTCGCCGTCGTCGTCGAGTGGCTTCGTCATCGACACGTGCGGGATCCCGGCCTCGTAAAACACGTCACCGTGTGCGACGTAGCCGAGCCGATCGTAAAAGTCGCGGACGCGGGTCTGTGCGTGGAGCGTGAGCCGTCCGAAACCCTCCTCGCGGGCTCGTTCTTCGACGGCGTCCATTAGCCGAACTCCCCATCCCTCGCCGCGCCGGTCGGCGGCGACGGCGACCCGCTCGACCTTGCCGGTCGGCGCGGCGGCCTCGGCTGTGCTGGCCCCTGCGGAGTCTATGTCTACGGACGGGACGCGAAAGCGGGCCGCGCCGATGGGTTCGCCGTCGTCGTAGGCGACGAAGTGCGTCGCCGCCGCGTCGGGTTCGTCGTGTTCGTCCCACTCGATCTCCTCGTCGACGCCCTGTTCGTCGACGAACACCGCTCGGCGGACTGCGAAGGCGTCCTGCCGTTCGGCAGAGGACGTAGCGACGAAGACGCCGGTTCGACCGGCGTCGGTCTGTTCGCCGTCGGAAGCGCTGTCCTCGGCTGTGTCGCTCTCGGAGGTCACAGGAACACGAACGGAAGCCGAACGACTGAGCGTTTCGGATCAGTCCGGACGTTGGGTCGCCGCATCCCAAACTCAGAAAGTGAGCGTCACGCTCACGAGCGTAGCAATTCGCCCGAGCGAACCCGGGCAGAATGATGTGCCGTCGTGTTAGTCGCCGAGGCGACTACAAGCCGGTATTAGTTACGAACGAGGTTCGTCGCGCGCGGGCCCTTCGGCGAGGACTCGATTTCGAAGTCGACGTCCTGACCCTCTTCGAGGTCCGGGCCGCCGACATCCTCCATGTGGAAGAACACGTCGTCGTCAGAGTCGTCAGTCGAGATGAAACCGTAGCCGCCAGTGTCGTTGAAGAAGTCAACCTTACCGTTTGCCATTGCAAACAATCGTACACCCCACTCACGGATAACACTTGTGAGGGTCGCGGTACCACGACGGTCACGAGCCGAACGGTACAGTAGCGACTGACGGGATCGGTCGGTGCTAAAGAAATGTCGGGGTGTACGAGTCGTCGCTTACTCGAAGAGTTCGACAGCCTGCTCGTAGCGGGCGCTGGGTTCTTCCCAGTCGACTACCTCGAAGAAGTTCTCGACGAAGTCGCCGCGGGCCGGACCGTAGTCGTGGTAGTACGAGTGCTCCCAGACGTCCAGCGCGAGCACCGGATGGCTGCCCCAGAGCGCGCCCTGGTCGTGCTTGTCGACGACCACGTTGCGCAGCTGGTTCGAGAACGAGTCGTAGACGAGAAGCGCCCAACCGCTCGCGGCGGACGCCGCTGCCTCGAACTCGCCCTTCCAGGCTTCATAAGAGCCGAAGTCCTCCTCGATTCGGTCCGCGAGCGCTCCGGACGGCCCGTCGCCGCCCTCCGGCGACATACTCTGCCAGAACAGGTCGTGGAGGATGTGACCGCTGCCGTTGTGGGTCACGTTGCGGATCGCACCGGCAGACGAGGAGAAGTCGCCCGCCTCACGGTTCTCTTCGAGCGTCTCCTCAGCCGCGTTCCAGCCGTTTACGTAGCCCTGGTGGTGGGTGTCGTGATGCCACGTCAGGACCTGTTCGGAGATGTGCGGCTCGAGCGCGTCGTAATCGTACGGAAGGGGATCGAGTTCGTAGCTCATAATTGGACCTCCGTTCCTTACCACGGACGGATTCCTGTTAAACGTTAAGAGAGGTATGTTAACACGAATTTCCTACTGGCCTGACCGGTCTGTTTCGCGACCGATTCGGGTGCGCTTCCCGTTCTGCGATACGGTTGAGTGAGATACGCATTACTACAGGAGAGGCTCCACGCATCGTTTCAGACGAAGCGCTCACGAGCGCGATACTCCGGAACCAAAGCAATAATAACTCAAAGTTACAAAATAATAATTGAGTGGTGGAGACAATATAATGCACCAAAGAACGACCCGTTGCGACTTCGCCGACGCGGGAACTGTAATGAAATCGGATCTGCGACTCGGCTCGTCTCACGCGGGCGCTCGCCCGTTCGCGGTCACAGGGGCGGGTGTGCGATGACGGCGTTCACGCCGATCGGCCGGGTCGACTCGCCGTTCGAGCGCCCCGCCGACGTCGATCACGACCTCGTCGACGAAACGGAGGGGACGATCGTCGTCGACGAGGAGTACGCCGCGGGCCTCGACGGCCTCGAGGACTTCTCGCACATCGTGATCCTCGCACACTTAGATCAGATCGACGACTATCACTTCCGCGCCCGGCCACCGCACGTCGAGGGCGTCGAAGTCGGCGTGTTCGCGACGCGGAGTCCGCACCGGCCGAACCCGATCGCACAGACCGTCGTCGAACTGCTGGAGCGGGACGGAAACCGTCTCCACGTCCGCGGACTGGACCTCGCCGACGGGACGCCCGTCCTCGACATCAAGCCGTACGTGCCTACGGTGTCCGAAGACGAGGGCCTCGCGCTCGGCTGGCTCGACGAGCGGTAGCGCGCTCGCCGTCCTGGTGGCCGTTCGCTTTCCCCGAGCTGTCTCTCCTCATAATGATTACTCTCGTCTCTTACCGCCGACCATCGCCTCCGGGAGTGGCGCTCGGCGGTACACAGTGAGAGTAATCACTATCAGTCCTCGCCGCGCGCGGCCTCGAACATCGCCAGTGCAGCCTCGCGGCGCTCGCTGTGGTCGACGATCGGTTCGGGGTACTCGACGTCGATGCCGGCCGGCTGCGTCGGTGAGAGTTCGTGCCACTCGTGGATCAACTCGGCGTCGACGTCGCGGAGTTCCGGCACGTACTCCTTGATGTACTCGGCGTCGGGGTCGTAGCGTTCGCCCTGCGTCATCGGATTGAAGATCCGGAAGTACGGCTGAGCGTCGGTTCCCGTCGACGCCGCCCACTGCCAGCCACCGTTATCGTTTGCGGTGTCGTGGTCCGCGAGATACTCCCGGAAGTGATCGTAACCCTCTCGCCAGTCGATCTGCAGATCCTTCGTGAGGAACGACGCGACGATCATACGGACGCGGTTGTGCATATACGCCTCCGATTTGAGCTGTCGCATCCCGGCGTCGACGATCGGATAGCCAGTCTCGCCGTCCTTCCACGCCTGCAACTCGTCGGGGTCGTTTCGCCACTCGATGTCGTGTTCGTACGCTCGGAAATTCTCGGTCACGACCTCAGGATTGAAAAAGAGGACGTGCGCGTAGAACTCCCGCCAGGCGAGTTGGGACTGGAACTCCTCGACCGATTCGACCTGGTCGTCGGTGCCGCGCTCTCGCGCCTCGGTCGTCGCCTCGTACACCTCGCGGATGCCGATCGTGCCGAACTTCAAGTCCGCCGAGAGGTGTGAGACCGCTTCGCGGGTCGGGTAGTCTCGATCCTCCTCGTAGCGGTAGATGCCGTCCCCACAGAACTCAGAGAGGCGGTCGCGGGCGGCTGCAGTTCCGGCAGACTGGACGTCCGCGCCCGGTTCCTCGAAGCCGAGTTCTTCGATCGTCGGGAGCGCCTCGCCGGTGACGTCCGCGAGTTCGTCGGCCCCGGGTGCGGCGATCGGTTCGGGCTTCTCGCGGTCGCGCCACTTCTTCCAGAAGTAGGTGTAGACGGAGTAGGGATCGCCGTCGTTGGTCGTGATCGACCCGGGTTTGTGGAAGATAGCGTCGTGAAACGACTCCCGGGCGACGTCGCGCTCGTTCAGCGCGCGCCGGACGCGGGCGTCGCGCTCGCGGGCGAGTCCGGAGTAGTCGTTGTTCCAGACGACGCGGTCGGCGTCGTACTCCGCGGCGAGGTCTGAAAGCACCGCCGCGGGGTCGCCGTGGGCGACGACGAGATCCGAGTCGCGCTCGCGGTACCACGCCCGCAACGCGGCCAGTGCGTCGAGCAGATAACGGACGCGGGCGTCGCCGGCGTGATCGAGGACCGCGTCGTCGAAGACGAACACGGGAACGACACCCGAATCGGGGTCGTCGCGGGCGGCGTCCCCCACGGCGTCGGCGGCCGCCGTGAGCGCACGGTTGTCTACCGCGCGGAGGTCCCGTCGGTGCCAATGAAGCTGCATACCGACACGTCGAACGCCCCCGTCGTCAACGTATCGGCAGTCCTGCCAGGTCTGCTGGCGAAGCGCGAACGCCTACGAGAGCGCGAGCGGATCGATGTCGTCGCGGCGGCCGTCGAGAACCGCGAAGCGCTCGTCCCGTCGGCGTTCGAGCAGGTGGAGCAGCCGCTCGGCCCAGCGGAGTTTCTTCGCCTTCGACGGTGAGACGGTCGGGTCGTCGAAGTCCCACCCGACGAAGCGGAGTTCCGCCGCGCCGAATTCGTCCGCGATGAACGCCGCGCGGTCGCCGTCGGTGAAGCCGCCGAAGTTGTAGACGGCGTCGGTCGGAGCCGCCTGCGTCGTCGCGACGACGTGCTCGTGTGCTAACTGCGGCGCCCACTCCTCTACGAGCGGGACGTTGTCGCCGTGGGCGTGTGCGGCGACGGGTGTCCCCGCCTTGGTCAGCTCACGGGCTGTTTCAGGGTTCTTGTCGAGGTCCGTGACGAAGAGGTCGACGTCGTAGCCGGCGTCGCGGACGACGTCTGCGGCCGTCGAGGCGGCGACGACCCTGTCGGCGTCGGCGACGCGGTCGACTTCCTCTCGCAGTGACGGCGCGGCACCGACGACGGCGACGACCTCGCCGGCGTAGTCCAGTCGGTCGAAATCGAACGGCGTCGCGTACGCGGCGAGCACGTCGCGGGCGCGCTCGTCGCCGTCGCGTGGATACCCGAAGTCGGTCAGGATCGATTCGTAGATCGGCTCCCAGGTTTCGAAGCGCATAGCTATCGCTCCCGAGCGTTACGGTACGAGCCGGAATGGCACCAAGTACCCCTACCCGCGTGCCCTTCCGGCTTCCAGTGGACCGGTTTCAATCGGTCCGTCATAAGCTTTCCCGTGTTCTGACGCGTCTGACGGGAGGACACACGGCGTCTGACGCGCGTCTGCCGTCGGTTCGGTCAGCCCACACGGGACGTTGTCTCATTTATGCTATGTGTTCGGCGATCGTTTCGAGCGCCCCGGTGAGTCCGTCCGTGCCGCCCGTGAGCGCGCCGGCTAGTCCCGCAAGCGCGCCGACCGTGCCGAAGAGGAGGACAGTCCGCCCCGTCTCCCCGTCGCGGTCAGTGGCGCCGGGGGCCCCGTTCCCGTCGGCGAGCACGGACTGACCGTCATCGACCGCCGCGCCCGAAACCACAGTCGCGCCCCGCTCGGCGGCCGCCGTCGAGAGCGCCCCCACGTCGGCGTCGGAGAGGCTGTCGAGTTCGAACACCCGAACGACGGAATCGGTCGACACTGCTTCGGCGTCGGCGACGCCCACCCGGTCGAGGTGGCGTTCGGCCTCGCGGGGCGTCGTCACGTCGAGCTCCTCGATCGAAACGTCGCCGGCGTCGCGTTCGCGGACCCGGTCGCGGGCGAACTCGTGCCCGATCAGCGCGGCGTCGCGCGTCTCCGCGACGTCGTGCGTTCGGATCACGTGCGCGCCGCGCTCGACGGCCATCGACGTCGCCGCCAGCGAGACAGGGAGAGCTTCCTCGGTCGAGCGGCCCGCAATCGAGCGGAGGAAGTTCTTGCGGTTGATCGAGACGAGAATCGGGTAGCCGAGCCCGCGGAACTCCCGGAGCCGGCGGAACGTCTCGCGGTCGTCTGCGAGCGTCTTCTCCTCGGACCAGCCGCCGAAGGCCGGGTCGACGAGCGTCTTGTCGGTGAAGCCGTTCAGCGAGAGCGCGTCGTAGATGTCGTCGACCTCCTCGATCGCGCCCGGACGCTCTAGGTCCGGCGGCGACGCCATCTTCGCGACCGCGACGTCGTAGTCCGCACAGACCCGTGGCATCTCCGGGTCGGCGAAGCCGCAGATGTCGTTGACCATATCGAAACCGCGCGAGAGTGCTGCGTCGGCGACCTCGTGATAGCGCGTCTCGATCGAGAAGACGGCGTCGCCGGAGACGCTTTCGAGCGTCTCGACGGCGGTGTCGAGCCGTTCGAGTTCCTGCTCGGCGGAGAGCACCTCGAAGCGCTTGTTCGCGGATTCGAGGCCGACGTCGACGATGTCTGCGCCCTGATCGATGAGTTCCTCGTCGACGTAGGCGGCGGCTTCACCCGGGTCGTCGAAGACGCTCGGGTCGTAGGGCGACTCCTTCGAGACGTTCAGGACTCCCATAATCCGCGGCGGGTGCTCGTCCCCGATCGGCAGACCGGCGGCGTCCACAGTTCGCATACTCTGAGGAGGGGCGGGAGACACATATACTGTCTGGCAGCGGCTTCTCGGCGGGACTTTTGACGCGGCAGCGAGAACGGGGTCGTATGCCCAAGCCGAAGGACGATTTCGACACGCTGTATCCGTACCGCCTCTACGAACCGACTGAGGTTCTCGACTCCGAGTTGATGTACACGGTCCCGGAGATCGCACGACTGTTGCAGGGGCTCGATCCGGACGTCGAACTCGACGCCGACACCGAAGACCGCGTCGTCGCGTGGACGATCCCGTGGCTGATGACGCACGCCGACGAGTTGGTGATCAACGATCCCGTCGGCGACGAACCCGGCTACTTCGGCGTCGCCAGCGAGGACCGATCTGTAGAAGAGATTCCCGACGACGCCGACGTGTAGCGGGCGGTGGGCGTCGAGCGAAGGGACTCCACCGCTTTCTCACATCCGTGCGGCCCGCGCGGCGAGTTCGACGTCGTCGATCGGACGCTCCGTGATGCTGGGGCCGTGGCCGACGTGAAGCGCCGCGAGGTCGTCGTCGAGGACATCGAGGAGCGCGTCGATGCTCCGGATCAGCGTCTCGCGATCGCCACCCTCGAGGTCGGTTCGGCCGAACCCGCCGTTCTCGAAGACGAGGTCGCCGGCGAAGCAGATGCCGGCATCACGAGCGTACAAGCAGAGGTGGTCCGGCTTGTGTCCGGGCGTGTGCAGCGCCACGTAGTCGTCGTCGCCGATCTGGACCGTCTCGCCGTCGGCGATGGCGTTGTCGACGTACTCGTTTTCGGGATCGTACCCCCACGTCTCGACGTCGAACGCTTCGCGGATCGCCGGGAGGTTCTTGACGTGGTCGGGGTGCGTGTGCGTGAGGTAGACGCGGTCGAGTTCGTCCACCTGCGCTTCGATGCGCGCGACGACGTCGAAGTTCGCGCCCGCGTCGACGAGCGCCGTCGTCTCGCCGGTGACGAGAAAGACGTTCGAGGTGAACGCTCGGACGCCGCTCGCGAGATTCTGAATCATAGCCCCGGCTAGGCGGTGGGCCGACTTGCCTCTTTCCGATCGGACGGGACGGCTGGCCGCCGCCTCTCCAGTGGATTCGTTCGAGCCAATCACGGGACGGGTCCGGGAACTTTTGTGTCCGCACGCCCAGCCGTGGGTATGTACCGGAAGGGGCACTACGGGGTCTCGCTGGTCGTCTTCGCGCCGCTGGCGTTCGTTCTCGTCACGCTCGGCCGCGCGGATCTCGCGGTCGTCACCGGGGGCATAATGCTGTGGCTGACGATGTTGCCCGACGTCGATCACCGCCTTCCGGGGGGTTCCGCACCGCGGGCCGACGCACTCGCTCGTCTTCGCCGCGCTCGTCGGCGCCGTCTTCGGTGGCGTGGGTGTCGCGCTGACGACGGTCGCGACCGGTAGTACGCCGTCGTTCGCGACCGTCGCCAGTGGAGCCTCGCTCGCGGCGGTCGGATTCGCGACTGGGGTGCTCACCGTCGTCGCGCACCTGGTCGGCGACGCGCTCACGCCGGCGGGCGTCAACTTCTTCTGGCCGTTCTCCGATCGCACGTACACGCTCGGACTCTGGCGCGCGGACAACACGATCGCAAATTACGGGCTGTTTGCGGTCGGGATTTTCGCGACGGGAGCGGCCGCCTACCTCGCTCTCGCGGTCTGAAGCGGGTTGCCGTCCCATACGGATGCTTCGCGAGCCGATCTCGGCTTCCGTCTCAGGATTGCGGCACAAGGCTTATTTATCACCTTCGCGTTTTTGGGATTGCAATGGCGAAAGGAACGGTTGCGTTCTTTAACGACACAGGCGGTTACGGTTTCATCGAGAGCGAGGATTCTGACGAGGACGTCTTCTTCCACATGGAAGACGTCGGCGGTCCGGACCTCGAAGAAGGACAGGAAGTGGAGTTCGACATCGAGCAGGCCGACAAGGGCCCGCGCGCGACGAACCTCCAGCGCCTGTAAGGACGCACCACGATAGCGGTACTGCGGTCGGCGATCCCGTCGATTCTCACCACGATTCTGCATTTCTCACCCGGCGAGCGGCAGCGCCGACGGACTGTGGGGTTACAGCGACCCGTCAGCGGCTCGCTCACGCACCTCGTCGGCTCGCTCGCGGATCGCCTCCAACTCGGCGTCGTCTTTGCGGTCGACGTGAGAGTACATCAGCCCCATTCGTCCCGTGCCCCGGAGCGTCTCCTCGTTGCGCTTCAGGAAGTCCCAGTAGAGCGCGTTGAACGGACAGGCGTTCTCGCCCGTGGTTTTGGTCTTCGCGTACGGGCACGCCGAGCAGTGGTCGCTCATCTTGTCGACGTAGTTGGCTGACGCGGCGTAGGGCTTCGAGGAGAGCACGTCGGTGCCGAACGACCCCATTCCGACGACGTTCGGCGTCGTCACCCAGTGGTAGGCGTCGACGAAGCCGAGGTGGAACCACTCGTTGAGTTCCGCGGGGTCGACGCCGTACAGCAGCGCGAAGTTCGAGAGCAGCATCAGGCGTTCGATGTGGTGGGCGTACCCGTGGTCGTGGACGTGGGTGACGGCCTCCGAGAGACACTGCATCTCCGTCTCGCCGTCCCAGTACAGCGGCGGCAGCGACGCCGTCTGACCGAGTTGGTTCGCCGACCCGAGGTTCGGCATCGCGCGCCGGTAGACGTGGCGCATAAACTCCCGCCAGCCGATCACTTGCCGGACGAACCCTTCGACGCTGTTGAGCGGGGCGTCGCCCGATTCGTAGGCCGCGACGACCGGCTCGACCACCTCGCGCGCCCGGAGCAGGCCAAGATTGAGCGCGGCCGAGAGCAACGAGTGACACAGCGCCCACTCGCCGTCGCGCATCGCGTCCTGGTACGTGCCGAACTCGGGGAGCCGGACCGAGACGAAGTGTTCGAGCGCCCGCGTTGCCGCCTCGCGCGTGACGGGCCAGACGAACTCGTCCATCGCGCCCCAGTGACCGCCGTAGCGGTCGGCGACGAACTGCTGTACCTCGCGCGTCGTCGCGTCCGGTTCGAATCGCGGCACGTCCGGCGGCGTCCACTCGGGCGGCGGCGTTTCCCTGTTGTCCTCGTCGTAGTTCCACGCGCCCCCGACCGGCTCGTCGCCGTCCATCAGGATGCCCGTCTCCCGGCGGACGTGGCGGTACCAGCCTTCCTGTCGGAACGTCTCGTTCTCGTCGCGCTCGCCCGCCCAGTCGTCGAACTGTTCGCGGGAGGTCAGAAACAGGTCGTTCTCGACGAGCGTGAGCGTGCCACCGCGTTCAGAGACTAACTCCCGCCGGCGGTCGTCGGCCCCGTGGCTCGGCGACCGGAGTCCGAGGAGGTCGTCGCCGGGGTTCACCTCGAAGTAGCGATCGAGTGCGTCGCCGAACGTCTCCGCTTGGAGGTACGTGACGTCGTAGCCGCGGTCCCGAAGGTCGTCGCGGAAGTGCCGCATCGCACTGAAGACGAGCGTGAGCTTCTGGGGGTGGTACGGACGCCGCTCGGCGAACGCGTGCGCTTCGATGAGCAGGACGTGATCCGCGGACCCGAGCGGGGCGGCGTCGGGGTGTAATTGATCGCCGAGGAGCCAAACCGTCATCGAACGGAAATTCGATGCCCGACGACAAAGTCGACACGGCCGCTCCGTCCGATTACAAACTTCGAAAATTGCGACGCGGGCGTCGGTGCTGGCACAGGCTCTGAAGAACGGCGGGAAACGGTTCCTCGTCTCTCTTTAGCCGCTCTCGGTCTATCTCAGGGACCGGAGGGGGGAGGGCAAGAATTTAGACGACGGGCGACGACGTGCGACGTGGATCGCTATGGACGGCGCTACACCCCAAATCCTCGTCGTCGAAGACGAGCCAGACTTGGCGGAACTCTATGCCATCTACCTCTCGGACGTGTACGAGGTTCAGACGGCCACTAACGGCGAGACCGCGCTCGAACTCGTAGACGACGGGATCGACGTCGTCCTCCTCGATCGCCGGATGCCGGATATGACCGGCGACGAGGTTCTCGACGAGATTCGAACCCGTGGCATCAACTCGCAGGTCGCGATGATCACGGCCGTCGAACCCGACACGGACATCCTCGAGATGCCGTTCGACGACTATCTCGTCAAGCCTGTCACGCAGGAGGATCTGCACGGGCTCGTCGAGGTACTGCTCCGCCGCGCCGACTACGACGACCGCTCACAGGAGTTCTTCCGGCTCGCCTCGAAGAAAGCCGCATTGGAGTCCGCCCCCGACGTGTCGGTCGGAGAGGTCGACGAATACAAGGAACTGACACAGCGGATGGAAGAGATCAGAGCCGAACTCGACGACACGCTCTCAGATCTGAGCGAGGACGACTTTCGGGACGCCTTCGCGTCGTTCCCGGACATCGACGTCGACGACTCCGCCACGTTCGGGAACGGGGACGTCGACGGCCCGGACTCGTCGCCGTCCTTCTGATAGGGATTATCGTAACTGTTCGGAGAGTCTCGCCGTACTGTCCGGCGAGAAATCTATGCGGACTTACGATAAACCCTATGAGATTGTAGGCCGCTCTGCGCCGCTCTCTTCGAATCAGTCCGCTCTGCGGCTCCCCGGCTGGGGATCGACGTGCGCCGGCGTCATCAGATCTTCGTAGCGCTGCTCGTCGAGCCACTCTAAGAGCTCTACCAACTGCTCCGTCGCCGCCTCGAACAGCCGCGCGCCGATTTCGGCCGTCGCGTCGGTCTGGTCGCCGAACACGCCGTTCTCGGAGTTCTCGACGGCGTCGTAGAACGTTCGCGCGCCGTTCTGCCGGAGATGTTCTGCACTTTCGATGTCGCGAACGCCGCCGTCGCGGGCGGCTTCGAGTTGGTCGTCGCGGACGAGTTCGGGCGCGAGATGCTGAATCATCGCCGTCTCCTTCGGGCCGCCGTGGGGGCCGTTCTGCTCGAACACTTCGTCTACGAGTTCCGGGATCGACTCGTTCCACATCCACTCGACGGCGTAGAGCGTGCCGTCGTCGCGGAGGCGACGCCCGACTTCGCGCAGATGCTCGACGTTGCCGCCGTGGGCGTTGACGTACACGACGCGGTCGATCCCGTGGTACGCGAGGTTTCGCGTCATCGACTCGACGTAGTCGCGGAACTGCGGTGCGTCGACCCACATCGTGCCGTGGAACTGCCGGTGATGCGGGCTGACGCCGACGTTCACCGTCGGCGTGCAGAGAAAGCCCGTCCGGTCGGCGGCCTCGCGAGCCAGCCCCTCCGCGATGAGATGGTCGGTCGCGAGCGGGAGATGGGGACCGTGCTGTTCGGTCGATCCGAGCGGCACGATCGCCACCGACTCCTCGGCGACGTAGTCCCCGAGTTCGGGCCACGTCTGGTCTGCGACGTACATACCGGCCGGACGCGGCGAGGCATCAAGAAAGGTACGGCACGACGACGGACAGCGGCGGGACGGTTGCGTCCGACAGTGTTACTCGCTCGCCGTAGCGGTGCTCTCCGAGTCGCTCCTCACTGGTCTGCCGACGGAGTGCCGATGGCCGCGCCGGCGTCCTCGTCGGGACCCTCCTCGGATCCACGGAGCACGACGACGAACGCTCCCAGGCCGACGAGCAGCACGGCGAACTGGACGAGGCCGCCGAGGATCGGGACGGCACCCAACAGAGCCACGGCGACGACGCCCACGAGGAGTGCGACCCACCGGTTCTCGTAGTCGACGAGCGACAGCAGCCACGTGCCGACCACGATAGCCCCGTAGACCGACGTCACCCACAGGAGCAGCCCGAAGACGACGAGCCCGGCCAACGAGAGCGGAATACCGACGATCGTGATGAGCAAGAGCAGTAGCACGATCGGGACGCCGATCAGCGTCAGGAGCCCGATGCCGCCGCTGCGGAGCGTCTGAGTCCGGCCCGCATCGACGAGCCGTCGGGCGAAGTTCGGTGCGACTACGAGGAGTACCGCGCCGAGCACGAGGTTGACCAGCGTGGAGTAGACCGACCCGACCCAGGCGGGGACCGCCGGGAGGCCAGCGCCCCCACCGGAGCCGAACACGTCGGGACCGGTGACAGAGAGCGACTCGTCGCGGGTGACCTCACCGGAGACGCTCGCACCATCGGCGAGCGTGAAGTTGGCGGCGTCGTAGGTGAGAGACCCGCCGATCGCTGCAGTCGATCCCACAGCGAGTGTGTCCGCGCCGACCCGCGCGTCGCCGTCGATCGCCCCGTCGAGGCGGACGTCGGCTGCGCCGGCTTCGAGCGACCCGCCGACCTGCGAGCCCTCACGGAGCGCTAGCGCCGCCGAACCGACGGTGACGTCGCCGTCGACAGTGCCTTCGATCACGACGCTCCCGGCGGCGGCGTCGAGCGACCCCGTCACGCGACCCGTCTCGGTGACGAGCACCGATCCGGCCGCGGTTTCGACGTCGCCGTCGACCGTGCCAGCGATGACGATCGACCCGCCGGCCGCTTCGAGATCGCCGTCGTACGTTTCGCCGGCGTCGACGCGGACGACGCCGCCGACCGATCCGTCTGAGCCCGGCCCGCTCGGACCGAACTGCTGTGCGCTCGCGACCATCGGTAGTCCGCCGAAGACGACGATGGCCGTGAGGAGGAGTACGAGTGTTACACGTGGAGACTGTGACATTCTGCTCACGAGAGGGGACCTCTCACCGAAACGATACGATGGCATCGGCCTTAATTATATTCGAGTGAGATTATTCGGGATTCACCGGTCCCACCTCGCCGCGTGGCTTTTTGCCGGTCCGGTGTGTGCGCTCCGCTATGGAGTACACGACGCTCGGTAATACGGGAACGACCGTCTCGAAGATCTGTCTCGGCTGTATGAGTTTCGGCGACAGCGACTGGCGCGAGTGGGTGCTCGACGAGGAGGACGGGAAGGAACTCGTCGATCGCGCCATCGAACTGGGCGTGAACTTCTTCGACACCGCGAATATGTACTCCCGCGGTGAGTCCGAGCGCGTCCTCGGCGAGGCGCTCTCGGAGTACGACCGCGACGAGTTCGTCGTCGCCTCGAAGGTGTACTTCCAGATGGACGACGACGATCCGAACTCCGGCGGCCTCTCGCGAAAGGCGATCGAGCAGGAACTCGACAACTCCCTCGCGCGACTGGGGATGGACACGCTCGATCTCCTGCAGATCCACCGCTGGGACTACGACACCCCGATCGAACAGACGATGCGGACGCTCGACGACGCCGTCCGGCGGGGCAAGACCAGATACCTGGGCGCGTCGTCGATGTGGGCCCACCAGTTCGCCGAAGCACAGCACACCGCCGACCGACTCGGTTTGACGCCGTTCTCGACGATGCAGAACCACTACAATCTCCTGTACCGGGAGGAAGAGCGCGAGATGCTACCGCTCTGTGAGAAACAGGGCGTCGGCGTCATCCCGTGGTCGCCGCTCGCGCGCGGCCGACTGGCGCGGCCATACGAGGACTCGCGCGCGACTACCCGCGGGGAGACTGACGACTACGCGCACCAGCATCCGTATCTCGACAGCGGCGGTCGCACAGTCAACGAGCGCGTACAGGAACTCGCCGACGAGAAGGGCGTGAAGATGGCCCAAATCGGGCTCGCGTGGCTGTTCGCCGACGACCGGGTCGACGCGCCGATCGTCGGGACGACGAGCGTCGAACACCTCGAAGACGCCGTCGAGGCGCTGTCGATCGACCTCTCGGATTCGGACATCGAGTACCTCGAAGAGCCCTACGAGCCCGTCCGCGTCTCCGGGCACGAGTAACTCACTCGGACGCATCGCTCACGATCGTCCGTCCCCCGCCCCCGGCGTCGTCCGACCCGGCGATTCGCCACACCGCCCGCCCGGCGACGAGTGCGATCGCGACCTCCGAAGACCCGACGAGGAGGAACGACGCCAGGAACCCCGCTGTCGACGTCGTCAGCCCACCGAGGAGGAATCCGGCGAGAAATCCCAGACTTCCGAACACGTTGAATCCGCCGAGCGCCGCGCCCCGCGTCTCCGGCGCGGCGACGTCCGTCACGAGCGCCATCGTCGCCGGCGCGACCAGCGCGCCGAGGGCGCCGACGGCGACCATCGCGAGGACAGCCAGTTCGACGCCGGGCGCGATACCGACGGCGACGATCCCGAGCCCATAACAGATCGACCCGACGGTCACTGGAATCGCCCGTCCGACGCGGTCCGAGAGGATGCCCGCGGGGTACTGCAGGAGCGCGAACGGGACGAAGAAGGCCGCGAGCGCGAGGCCGGCGCCGGCGGCGTCGAGACCGAACGATTCCCGAAAGTAATAGACGCCCACGAGCGCGAAGAAGCCGGCCGTCATCCGGTCGATGAAGCCGAAGGTGTAGGGAACGGCCAGTACCGGGCGGTCCTTGAGCCGTTTGAGCGCGTCGCCGACGCGGATCCGACCCGCTCCCGGCAGTTCCTCGGAGATTGTTATGAACAGGATCGCAACCGCGACGAGCGTCGCCGCCGCGGCGTACAGCGGGTACAGCGGGTCGGCGTCGGCGAGACGGCCACCGAAGACGGAGCCGAGCGCCGCGCCGAGACCGATCGCGATGCCGGCCGCGCCCATATTCCGACCGTTGCCGCCGGAGAGGTCCGCCAGGGCGGTGATCGCGAGCGAGAACGCGCCGATCGTCGCCGCGCCGCCGACGAGACGAACGAGGAGGACACCCGCGAACGGGATTCCCAGCGTCGGTGCGGCCGCGAGAAGCAGGTAGCCGGCCGCGCCGCCGAGTGCGCCGGCCGCGGCCAGCGGCATCCGTCGCCCGAGGGCGTCGCTCGCGGCCCCCCAGACGCTGGCGAAGGTGACGAACGCGGCGAACTCCGCGACGAGGAACCACATCCCGGCGCGGATTTCTCCCCCGCCACCGAGTGCGGTGACGATGTCCTCGACGCCGGGGTACAGAAACACCTGCGAGACAAGCACCCCCCAGACTCCGATGGCGAGCCGAATTCGTGTCTCGCGACGAGTCACGGGACCCTTTTTGCTGTCCCGGTAAATATCCGCGTCGCTTTCGGAACCACAGCAGGTAGCCGACGCTGCCGCTGGTCGCACACACTGTGCGCCATCAGAACCCACTTTGCCGTCAGGGATCTACTGACTCGTATGGTAGACGGGCGGGGCGATCGGACGCGTCGCGACGTGCTGAAAGCAGCCGTCGCCGTCGGCGGCGCGGCGGCGCTGTCGGCGTGTCTCGAACGCACAGCGGAACCGGTGCCAGCCGGCACCGACCAGTTTTCGTCGCTGCCGGAGCGACAGCACGCGTGGAACGACCGCGTCCGGACTGACGAACACGGAAACACGCTGCTTCCCAGGCATCAACTGTTGCTGTATCTGACCCTTCCGGGCGAGGGGCCGCCGGAGGAGGCCGACAGAGCGACCGTCGAGACAGCCCTACAGACGCTCGATCGGGCGTACGAACGGAGCAGCGAGGGACTGCTGTACTCGATCGCGTACTCACCGCGGTACTTCGATCGGTTCGAAGACGGCCTCCCCGACTCGATCGACCTCCCCGACCCCCGAGCCCTCTCGTCGTTCGAGACGCCGACGCTGGACCGCCAGGACGCGCTGCTTCACCTCGCCTCAGACCGTGCGGACGTCGTCCTGGCCGCCGAGGAAGCGCTGACAGGCAACGAAGACACCGCGAACGACGTCCCCGTCGAGGCGACTCTCACGGACGTCTTCGAGGTTTCAGACCGCCGGTCCGGATTCGTCGGTGCAGGGATGCCCGCGGACCGACAGGACGGGCTGGCGGGCATCCCGTCGTCGAATCCGGTCCCGAAGGAGTCACCGCTTTTTATGGGCTTCATCGCGGGGTTCGAGCAGAACCAGGCGACCGAAGACTACGTCACGCTTTCGCAGGGTTCCTTCGCGGGTGGGACCACGAAACACGTCTCGAACCTCCGGATGCGGCTCGACGACTGGTACGAGGAGCAGTCCTTCGAACAGCGCGTGGCGGAGATGTTCTCGCCGGTGCACGCCGAGCGCGACCTAGTCGAGGGAGTCGGCGCGAACCTCGGCGACGACAGCGGCGTCACGGCGGAGATGATCGACGACATCGAAGACCACGCCCGACAGTTCGCCCGCGTCGGCCACGCCCAGAAAGCCGCGCGTGCGAACCGCGAAGCGGACGGGACGCCGCGAACGCTCAGACGACACTTCGAGTCGACCGACGACGACGAGGCGGGGCTACACTTCCCCAGTCTGCAACGAGAGATATCGACGTTCGAGGAGGTTCGCAGGGCGATGAACGGGACGGACCTCACCGAGATTCCGACGATCAGACAGCGCGTGAACAACGGGATTCTCGAATACGTGTTCGTGAAGCGCCGCGGTAACTTCCTGGTGCCACCGCGGCCGCTTCGCGCGCTTCCGACGCCGAGCGGCACGACACCTGGTCTCGACTGAGTCCAGTTTCCAGAGAGGCGGCCCGATCAGCCGAGTTGGCTGTCGATGGCGCCGCTGACGCGCTCCCAGCCGTAGTTGTCGAGGAGTTGCCCGTTCACGTAGACGGCCGGCGTTCCGGGGACGCCTCGTTCGGATCCGGTCTCTCGGTCCGCTTCGACGACCGGACGGTAGGACTCCTGGTCTGCGGCCGCGGCGACCGTACAGCCGTCGACACCGAGGTCGGATGCGATGTCGTGAACGACCTGGTAGCCGTCGTCGCTGAGGCGACCCTGATTCTCGTAGACGCGCTCGGTGAAGGTGAAGAACGTCTCGGCGTCACTCCGATCCTGCACCGCGCGCGCAGCAGAGGCCGCGAGCCACGACCAGTTGCTCACCGGGATCGGGTAGTCGAAAAATCGGAACTGGACGTCGCCGGCGTCGACGTAGTTCGACTTGATCTTCGGAGCGACAGACAGCGTAAACTCCTGACAGTGCGGGCAGGTGAAGTCCTCGAAGACGTCGACGGTGACGGGGGCGTCTTCGGGGCCGAGTGCGGGGCGCGGCAGCGACGAGACTGTGTCGAGGTTGCCGACGTCACACCCTTCTGGAAGCGCACTCCCACCGGAGCCGCCGAGACAGCCGGCTGTCGCGCCGAGCGTCGTCACTCCACCGACCGCAGCGAGATAGGACCGCCGTGTCGTTCGCATACCGGATCGCACGGCTCGCCGACATATATATAGTACCGTTTGCGGAAGGCGCGGTTCCGGTGAGCGCGGCTCGGCGACTCCGCGTTCGGAACCAGTCGATTTTTCACCCGCGCGCGCGGCTCTCCGGTATGGAGTTCGAAGAGGACGACAGCGTGGTACTGCGCGACAAGCACAGCGAATTCGACGGCGAGGTCGGCACGATCACGCAGGTCGTCGAGACGATGTTCGGCGACGCGACCTACACCGTCAGCTTCGAAGACGGTCAGGAAGTCGGCATCTCCGCCGACCAGCTCGAAGCCGCGGACGAAGACGAAGAGTAACGGGAGTTTTTCCCCGCCGCAGCGCGAAGCGTCGCTAATGCCCCGAATTCCGTTTCACTACGTCGATCTGCGGACTTTCTGCTACGAGACCGAAGACGACAAGCGAGTCGAGAGCGCGCTCCGGACCTTCCTCCCCGAGGAGTTCGAGGTGACCCGCACCGAGAGCACCGGTCACCACGGCGACCGAATCATCGTCTTCTCGGCTCGCGTGGAGAACGCCGACGACGTCCGCCACGTCCTCGCGAAGTTGTCCGAACTGCCGGACTTCGACGCGCTACTCGAGGAACTCGACGAGCGCGTCACCGAGAACACCGAGCTATTCTTACGATTGGACAAACAGGCGGCGTTCCGCGGCGACGTCCGGCGCGGCAACGGGATCACGCTGCGGGCGAAGGTAGAAGCCTACCCCGCCACGAAGGAAGCAGCCGTCGAGAACGCCCGGGAAGCGCTCTCTGAGGCCGAAAGCCTGTCGTAGCGGTGCTATCGGAGAAGCGAACAGGTAGCACTGGACGACTCACAGGGCGGTGTGCTACGCATCCGCGGCGCGCCCTGTGATAGGGGTCAACGCACGCGGTGCGTGGTCTCGTCTTCGTATATAAGTGCAATCAAGGAGAGAATGCAGATAGCCGTCGCCGACTCAATTGTCCGTCCACTTGATCGAGCAGCCCTGCGAGGGGGTCTCTGCGAGCGGAACGTCCTCACCCGCGAGAAGTGCTTCGACGGCCTCGCGCATCTCGTGACGGCTCGGCTCTTCGTCGGAGCTCATCGCGTCGTCGATGCGTGAGTGGAAGGCGAGTCGGAACGTATCGCCGTCGCGCTCGAAGAGGAATGGATCGGGCGTGCAGACGGCGCCGTACGCGTGCGCGACCTCCTGTGACTCGTCGCGGAGGTACGCGGTGTATTCGATTTCGCCCGCGTCGACACGTTCTTGCATCCGTTCGAAGGAGTCGTCGGGATACTCCGCGGCGTCGTTCGGGTTGATTCCGACGACGGCGAGGTCGTCGTACGCGCTCGCGAGGTGATTCAGCTCGTCGACCTTCGCCTCGGCGTACGGGCAGTGATTGCAGGTGAAGACGACGAGCAGCGCCTCGTAGTCGTCGAAATCCGAGAGCGTGTACGTTTCCCCGTCGGCACCGGGGAGTTCGAACGCCGGTGCCTCCTCGCCGTGCGACAGTTCCGAATCGGATTCGACTAGAACCATATAGCCGAGGTAGAGGGCTGTCGACAAAAGACGTTGTCCGTTGCGGCAGGTCGGTGTGCAGCCTCGCGGCCGGCCGGTTCACTCGACGCTGACCAGATACACCGCCACGAGCGCGAGGCCGATCCCGAGCAGTTTCCGCCCCGTCAGCGATTCGTTCAGGAACACGATGCCGAGCGCCGAGCTGAGAACGAGGAACATCCCGAAGATCGGCGAGACGACGCTCACGGGACCGAGCGACAGCGCCCGGTAGTACGCGAGGATCCCGACCATCAGGCAGACGCCGGCGACGAAGACGTACTTGGATTTGGGGTGAGAAACGTACGAGAGCGCGTCCGACCCGTTGTAGACGACGACGAGGACCGTGCCAGCGACGAGAATCGCGTTTCCCAAGAGCGCCGCGACGTTGCTGGGGATCTTCACCGAACCGGTCGTCGCGACGCTCATAAGCGGGGCGACGAGCGAGTACGCGACGAGGGCCAGAATAGCCCACGGGAGGTAGTTCATACTCGGCGTGGGTACAGCGACGGATTCACCGTTTCGATCGCAGATCTATTAGGGATTATCGTAAGTGCTTATAGATTTCTCGCCGGACGGTGCGGCGAGAATCTCCGAACAGTTACGATAATCCCTATATGGACTGGAACGGGCTCAATCGCCATCGGCGCCGGCGGCCGAACCGGGAACCGCGAACGGCGCGTCGCGGACGATGCGGAGCCCGAGAGCGAGCGAGAGGACGCCGAGAGCGGAGACGAGCCCGAATGAGACTGTGAGACCGGCCACGTCGACGAGATAGCCGAAGACGGGCGGGGCGACGACGCCGCCCAGCGAGATACCGATCGTGACGAGCGCGAAGTTCTTCCCCAGGTCCGCGCGCCGCGAGAGCCGATCAGCGAGCGTCGAGCGCGCCGGGCGGGAGAAGCTGATGCTCCCGCTCAAGAGTAGCACGATGCCGACCGCTGCCAACGGGAGCGAGAGCGTCGCCAGCAGCGCGGCGACGACGACGAGCGCGGCGTATCCGCCGACGACGATCGGCCCGGCACCGACGCGGTCGGTGAGGCCGCCACCGGCGAGGATCAGCCCCGCGCCGACGACGAGCATCGCCGACGTGAGCGCGCTCGCGGTCCCCTCAGGGAGGCCGTAGCCGCGCACGAGCAGGCTTGGCGTGTAGGTCCGGATCGCCCACGCGGCCGCAGAGGTGAGAAACGCGAGCACCGTGAGCCCCAAGATCCCGCCCGAGGAGGCGAGCGTCCGGAACAGCGCGCGAATCCGACCCGGAACGGAGCGCAGCGTGGGACGTTCGTCGGGGCGCTCCGCCAGCCCCGGCCGGGTGATCTCGTCGTCGACGCCGCGGAAGCGAAGCAGGCAGTAGCCGGCGAAGGCCGCGCCGACGACGGCGACGACTCCGATCGCGACGCGCCAGGACAGATCCAGCGCCGTCGTCCCGGCGACGACGGCGTATGGGGCGGCGAGCCCGACCGACCCGCCGAAGGCGTGGGCGCTGTAGGCTCGTCCGCGGTTCTCGTCGGTCGAGACAGCCGCGAGCAGCGGATAGTGAGCGGGGTGGTGGCCGGCGACCCCGACTCCGAGCACGAGCTGGGCGGCGAGCAGCCACGCGTAGGACGTGGCGAGCGCTGTGAGGGCCGCGCCGAGGGTGCCCACGACGAGCGAGATTCCAAGCACGAGCGTCCGGCTGTAGGCGTCGGAGACGTATCCCATCGGAAGCTGGAGGACGAGCACGACCGCGTTCTGCACCCCGATCGCGAGCCCGATGGCGGCGATGCTCACGTCGAAGCGGGCGGCGAGCACGCCGACGAGCGGCGCGAGCATCACCAGATAGGAGTGGTTCACGAAATGCGAGCCAGTGACGAGAGCGACGACCCGGCGGTCCTGTGCGTCGGTCACACCGGGACGTCACCACCCGAGCGAAATATAGCCGCCGGAAGCGGCCCGTCGCGGCCGGTTCGTACATCGGCACGTTACCGCTGTCGTCGCTGCTTCGTGCGCCGCCACCCTCACCGCCGTCTGCGCTGCCGCTCGCGGCGGTCCTGCTGCCGCCAAACCTCGGCGAAGGACTCGAAGAAGTCCGCGCCAGTGTCGACGACGACGTGATCGGCGCGGAGCGTTCGGGCTCGCGCGGCGACGTCGTCGACGTGTTCTGAGAGCCGGTCGCGGTACGCCTCGGCGGTCGAGCCGGCGAAGTACGCGCGCTGGGTCGTCCCCGTCTCGGGGTCCTCGAAGACGGTGTCGCCGGCGACGTCGGGGTCACGTTCCTCGGGTGCGACCACGTGGACGAGGAAGACGTCGTTGTGTCCGAGCGCGGCGATCCCGTCTTCGATCGCCTCGGGATCGTCGAGAAAGTCGCTCACGACCACGACGAGCGAGCGCGAGTGGATCGTCCGCCCGTACGCCTCCAGCGCGTCGGTGAAGTCGGTCCGGCCGTCGGGTTCGATCGCGTTCACGGCGTCGAGCAGGCGGAGGAGTTCGCCACGCGTAGACCGGCCGCGGTCGAGGCGGTCGACGCCCGTGCCGAGCGCCGAGAACCGGAACGAATCGTGCTGTGTGGCCGCGAAGTACGCGAAAGCGAGGCCAAATCGGGCCGCGAACTCGAATTTGTTGGCCGCGCCCTCGCCGAAGTCCATCGAGGCCGAGGTGTCGAGGAGAACGTGGACCGTGAGGTTGCGTTCGGCCTCGTACTGCTTGATGAAGTACTCGTCCGTTCGGGCGTAGACGCGCCAGTCCACGAGCCGAACGTCGTCGCCGGGCGTGTACCGGCGATAGTCGCTGAACGTCAGCCCCTCACCGACGTTCGACGAGCGTTGTGTGCCCTGTTGTCGGGCGTCGGTCTCGCGCCGCAGCGCCCCCTCCAGACGGGCCAGTTCGTCGAGGAACGCGGGCTCGATAGGCATCGTTACAACAGGTCTGCGACGACGTCGTCGGCGCCCACGCCCTCGCGCTCGGCCCGGAAGTCGACGATGAGGCGGTGTCGGAGCACCGGATGCGCCATCGCCTCGACGTCCTCCCAGGAGACGTGCGAGCGGCCGTCGAGGAACGCGCGCGCCTTCGCGGCGAGGACGAGACCCATACTGGCCCGGGGGCTCGCGCCGAACTCGACGTCTTCAGCGGTCCGCGTCGAGCGCACGAGGTCGATCACGTCGTCGCGGATGTCGTCGGCGATGGGGACCTGTCGGGTCAACTGCTGGGCCCGCTGGAGTTGGTCGCGAGAGAGGACGCGCTCTACCGTCGGATCGGGTGCGCCCGTGGTGTACCGGTCGACGATCTCGCGCTCCTCGTCGCGGCTCGGGTAGTCGACGAGGATCTTGAGCAGGAAGCGGTCGGTCTGCGCCTCCGGAAGCGGATAGGTCCCCTCCTGGTCGATGGGATTCTGCGTGGCGAGCACGAAGAACGGACGCGGCAGTTCGCGCGTCTCGCCGGCGGTCGTCACCTGCTTCTCCTGCATCGCCTCTAAGAGCGCCGCCTGCGTCTTCGGCGTCGCGCGGTTGATCTCGTCGGCGAGGACGATGTTCGCGAAGACCGGCCCGCGCTCGAAGACGAACTCCCGCTCGCCGTTGACTTCCCGGATGATTTCGGTCCCGGTGATGTCGGCCGGCATCAGATCCGGCGTGTTCTGGATGCGCGAGAACGACAGGTCGGTCGCCTCGGCGATCGTCCGAACGAGCGTCGTCTTCCCGAGGCCGGGGTTGCTCTCGATCAGGCTGTTCCCGTCGCAGAGCAGACAGACGAGCAGTTGCTCGACGACGTCGGACTGCCCGACGATTCGCTTTGCGACCTCCTCGCGGAGGGCGGCGAGTCTGCGCTGAATCTGTTCGATCTCCTCGTTTGTTCCGTTCATCGTAGTAGGTTCAGATTAGGTCTGGGCGGCCGCGCCCTCGTCTTCCTCGTCGAACTCCCTGATCCGCAGATTGTACTCCCGGACGAGTTCGGCATCCTCGATCTGCTCGGCGCCGGTGAAGCCGGCCTGCTGGCTGTCGAACTCGCCGCTCCCGCCCCCGCCGACGTAGCCGCCCGACGGCCCCGTCGGACCGTCGCCGGTGCCGTCGCCGGTTCCGGGAACGGTGATGTTCTCCAGTTCGTCGCCGGCCTGAACGTCCTCGGGGTCGCCGAGGATCTGATCGCCGTCCTGCAGGTCGTCGTCGTCGGGCGGCGTGAGCTGTCCGTTACCGTCGCCACCCGGACCGAGAAGGCCGCCGAGGTCGGGGTCCACGATGGCGACCTGCACGCTCGCGAGGCTCACGAGGACGATCAAGAGCGCGGTAACGGCGACACGGCGGGTCGCGACGAGTTCGAAGCTCGACGTCTCGCCGAGCGTCTCGATCACGTCGTCGTAGAGGCGACGCGCCATCGCGGTGTCGGCGTCATCGCCGACAGCGTCGCGGGCGGTCCGCAGTGCCTCCCGAACCTGGGGGTTGGCCGTCTCGAACTGTTCGACGAGCGGGCGACGGAGTCGCAGCGCCGACTCCACGGCGAAGGCGACGACGCCGACCACGACGGCGAGAAGCGAGGCAGCGTGAATAGATCGCGGGGCGACGTCGCCGAGCAACGGGAGGGCGCGGAGCGCTTCGACGACGACCGTCGGGAGACCGAACGCGGTCGCGAGCCACGACGGTTCGAAGAGTGCGAAGGCGAGATTCGCAAGAACCGCGAGGAGTGCGGCGTCGACGGCGGCCTGGAGGAGTGCCGCCTTCTGCACTTCGCGTCTGACTTCGTCGAGCGCTTCCCGTACGCGATCCGTCGCGGCGGCGGTTCCGGTTTCGGCGGCAGGTTCCGCGTCCCCGTCACGCCCGTCTGCGTCCGCTGTTCGAGCGCCGAAGCCCGGATCGGCGTCGAACGTCAGGTCGTCGGCGTCGCCGTCGCCCCGCGCATCGTCGCCGTCGTCGGGCCACTCGCCGTTTCGTTCCTCGGCCGAACCGAGCCACTCCTCGACGGGGTCGTCGTCGCCGCTAGACATTTTCACACTCCTGTGGGACTGTCTCGTTCGCCTGCTGCCACTGCTGGCAGACTGCGCGTAGATCCTCCCGATACGCGTCGCGCTCGTCGCGAGCCGTCGACAGTTGGCTCTGTAGCTCCTCGACGCGATTCTCCAACTCCGACACCCGCGACTGCAACGACTGAATCCGGTCGCGGGCCGAGCGCAGATCCTCGCGGAGCTGTTCGTTCTGCGCTCGGAGTTGGTCGTTCTGTGCCGCCACCTCGGAGACGCCGGACTGATAGAGCGCCGTCACTCCGACGGTCCCGGCGGCGAGGACGAGGAGGGCGGCGACGAGCACGAGGTTCAGGCGACGGCCGACGAAACTCACGGGAGGCCTCCGTCCGACGTGGTATCGCGGCGACGAACTTGAAGCCGCCGGTAGCTCACTTCGGCCGTGAAGACGAGTAGGCCGAGGAGTAACGGGAGCCACGTCCAGTCGGTCCGAACGGGCCGGATGCCACGGGCGCGCTCGGTGGCGAAGCGAGCGATCTGTTCGCCCTGCCCCGCAGTGAACTCCCGGCCGCCGGTGTCCTCGGCGAGCGATTCCAGGGCCGGGTCGGGACCGAAGGCAGCGTACTCGCGGGCGTAGTCGGCGGCGTAGGTCGCATCGAGTATCTGGAAGTAGCCCGTGCTGTCGGGCGTCACCGTCGCCTGGAACGTCTCTTCGCCGACGCGCCGGAACGCGATGCCGTCAACCGCGGGGCGGTCGGCGCCGCGATAGGTCACGGTCGTCGGCTCGCCGACGCGCGTGTCGGGGATACCCGTGACGCCGGTCGCCTTCCGCTCGGGATCGCCGATAGCGTAGTTCGTCGTTCGGGTCACGAGCAGGGAGTCGGGTTCGCGGAGCAGACCGCCGAGCGTGCCGTCGTCGTCGTGCGCGGTGATCGTGGCCACGCGGCCCAGCCCGTAGCGCCACGTCGCGAGCGCGGGCTGGCCGGTGTCGCCGGCGACGAGGAAGTCCGCGCCGCGGCGGACGGACACGTCGTTGAACGCGTCGGGATCGGCTGTCAGCGTGACGCCGGAGGTGATGAACGTTCCACGGTCGATGACGATGAGTCCGGAGCCGCCGGGCGCGCCCGTACCGCCGAAGAGGATGCCGAGCCGAGTCGTCTCGGTCGCCCGGAAGTAGCTTCCTCCACCGGCGCCGGCGATGGTCCGCAGCGTGCGCTCGTTGATAGTTTCGCCCGCGCCGACGGTGACGACCTGGATCCCGCGTTCGGAGAGTTGTCGGGCGACGCCCGCGGCCTCGTCGGGGTTGTCGTGGCCGTCGCTGATGAGGATGACCGTCCCGACGCGGTCGCCGAGGAGTTCGCCGCCGCCATCGACCCCGGCGGCGATGTCGGTCGCCCCCCCGGCGCGAAGCCGCCGGATCTTGTCCTGAAGCTCCTGGCGGTTCTGCGACAGCGGTTCGACCTCGGAGACGCGATACGCCTGGTAGTTGAAGCCGACGAGCCCGACTTCGTTCTCGTCGCCGAGTTGGTCGAGCACCGAGAGCGCGGTCGCCTTCTGGATCCGCATTCCCTCCTGGGCGCTCCCCGAAACGTCGACCGAGAGGACGATGTTGGTCGATCGGGGTTCGCCCTCGCCGACCGAGACGGGAAGCATCGACGCGAGATTCGACCCCTGGTAGCCGCCGCTCTCGAAGGAGTTGGTACCGCCGACGACGAGCAGGCCGCCGCCGTCGATGACGAACTCCTGGAGGCGGTCGACGTTCCCGATCTCGTCGGCGGGGGTGTCCTGCACGACCACCGCGTAGTACGGAGAGAGGTCCTCCGGCACGCGCTCGGCCGTCTCGACGTCGTACAGGCGGTCGAGATAGTCGCGGAAGGGGTACTCGCCCGGCGAGACGTAGAGGATCTCCGGGCGCTCGACCACGCGAACCGTCTTCCGGCTGACGTCGTTCTCGACGAACCGATCGGTGACGTCGATCTCTGCGGTCACGGTGTGGCTGCCGGTGGACTCGAAGGTGTGGTTGAACACCACTGGCGCGGGCACGTCGTTCACTGCCCGTTCGAGCACCTGTTCGCCGTCGACCGAGACTGTGAGGGTCGCGGTGGTGTTCCCGCCGACGCCATCGACCCGGGCGACGAATCGGTTCTGGACGCCGAGGCTGGCTTTCTCGGGCCCCTCGACCGTCACGTACCGTTCTCGCGTTCGGGGTTCCATCGAGACGGTCGAGACCGTCGCGTTGGCCGAGCGCGCGAGTTCGGCCGCCTGCTGGAGCGACTGCCCGCTCGTCACCCGCCCGTCGCTGAGGAGGACGAGACTCCCGTTCTCGCGGATGTTTGCCGCGACGGCGTCGCCGACGGGTGAGGAGTCGGCCGCGCCGACTGGGACCTGTCTGACCGAGACACCCGCGGATTCGATCGACTCCGCGAGCCGGTTTTCGACGTTCGGCGTGACGGCCATACTGTCTGACTGGTCGACGAGCATCGTCACCCGCGGCTCGCCGGTCGTCAGTTTCGATTGGGTCGTGTAGGGACCGGCCGCCGAGAGCACGACGAGCGCGACGACGGCGAGCCGTGCGGCGAGGAACCACCGTCGCGAGTCCTCCGAAGCCGTCCCAGACGCGTCGCGGAAGACGAGCGCCCAGAGCGCGAGCGCCGCAATCGGGAACGCGAGGAGGTACGCTGGGCGCGCGAGGCCGACGGAGAGTCCCTCGATCAGTTCGACCGACAGTTCGAGCAGTGTGGCCGTGGCGGGATCGAGCAGGATGGCCGTCGGCACGAGTGCCCCGAGCGCGACCATCAGAGATCACCCCGCCGGCGGAGGAACGCCACCTCGCCGATCGCGACGGCGACGATGCCGAGTGCGACGAGTTCCGTCAGCGGGTCGGGAGCCGTCCGTTCCTCCTCCCGCGTGGTCGGCCCGCCGCCCGCCGTTGCGTTGACAGTCGCCGCCGACACGTCGGACTCGGCGGGATCGAGCAGTGAGGCGCTGTATCGGACTCCGTCGGCGGTGTAGAACCCCGCGTCGGTCGCCTCGACGCTCGACGCGGTCACCTCGCCGCGCGGCGTCTGGACCGTCGTCTCGTTGCCGAACCTGATCCGCTCGCCCGTCTCCCGGTTGAGTTCCGAGAGCGATTCTCGGCCGGCGAGCGCGTAGACGCTCCGCTTCCAGAAGATCGGATACTCGAAGTCGTATTTGAACGCCGAGGCGGCTTCGACGTAGCCGTAGTAGAGCACGCGCCCGCCGCCCTGGCTGTCGCGGGCGATGATCGGCGTTCCTTCCGTGGTCGAGACCAGCGCACGCCCCGCGCGGAGGTCACCCTGGACGTACCGCTCCGGCGGCGGGAACGTGATGTCACGGGTAAGTTCGTCGTCCGCAGGCGTCCTCAGCGTCGGATTCGATCCCACGCCGCTGGGCGAGACGAGCAGCAGATCGCCGTACGATTCGACCGGCATCGACTCCTGTGCCTGGATACCGACGCCACCGCCTGCGGCGAGCGCGTCGCGGCCAGCGGCGACGTGCGAATCGCGGAGTTGCCCGCCGGCGACGTTGCTGTAGAGCACCACGTCGTAGGCGTCCGTGGGCGGCGACGGAACTGACGACGGCGGTTCGACCACCGTCAGCTCGACGGGATCGACGAGCGAGAGCGCGGTCGTGAGATAGCGATTCCGGTCGTTCGTCACGAGCAGCACGTCGACGGTGGCGTCCGAGGGCGCGGCGACGTACGCGACGTCGTCGGTCGGGAACGAATCGCCGGGCGAAAGCCGTATCTCACCGCCGCCCGCCGGGACCGGAAACGTGAGGCTGCGGACGTCACCGGGGGCCAGCGAGACCTGTGTCGTCTCCCCGCCGAGCGATACCTGTCGAGTCGCGTTCGCTGTCCCGAAGTTCTGCACGGAAACGGTCACCTGCTCGCCCGAGAAGCGCCGGTCGACGATGCCGACGTTGTTCGTTCCGCCCGCCGCGAACTGCCGCAAGTCGACCGTCAGGCCGCGAGCGCGCGCCGCCTGCACGGCCGTCTCCCAGTCGGTGTCGCCGGCGAAGTCGCTGACGACGACGACGCGAGCGTTCTCCCCGGCGACACTCGTCGCCCGCGAGATCGCGGTTCGGAGGTCGCCTGGCGCGCCCGTCGGACGGAGTGAGGAGAGGACTCCCTCGGCGTCGGCGGCGCTGCCGCTGCGTAACGCGATCGAGGCGTCGCCGCCAGCGACGACGATGGACGTGGTCGAGGTGGTGGCGTCGCGGGCGCTGTCGATCGCTCGGTCGAATCGTGTCACTCCATCCGACTGGACGTTCATACTCGCACTGGCGTCGACGACAAGCACCGTCTCCTCGACCGTCTCCGACTGCGACGTCGAGACGTACGGCGTCGCGAGCGCCGTCGCAAACAGGAGTATCGCCGAGAGTTGCAACAGCAAGAGCGCACTCCGCTTCAGTCGTTCGAAGAGGGGCGTCGACGACGACGTCCCCGCCGAGTCGGTCAGGAACCGGACCGTCGGCAGCGTCACTCGGCGCGGGTCCGGGCGTACCAGATACAGGAGGATCACGGGGACGGCCGCGAGGAGGGCGGCGAGTCCGAGCGGGGAGAGAAAGACGTCCGAGAGGGCCATCGTCACAGAGGCGGTCCGCCGGGGTATTGGGCCTTTCCCACCCGACGTGCTCGACCCGTGTCACGACCCCGAGGTGCGTGTGAGACTTTGACTCGCGGCATTTGGTACCATATAAGGAGAGCAAACCCTTTCAACGGGGACCGCATCGAACCGTCTATGGAAGCGAAGCGGGAACTGCTCGACCTGTTGCTGAGTGACGCTCGCCAGAGCACGGACGACATCGCGCGACAACTCGGTGTGGACGCAGCAACGGTCGAAGCACTGGTCGACGAACTGGAGTCCGAGGGGGCGATTCGCGGCTACCAGGCGGTCGTCGACTGGGACAGCGTGGGCGAAGAACACGTCCGCGCAGAGGTCGAGTTGAACGTCGAACTCGACCGCGAAACCGGCTACGAGGAGATCGCCCGGCGCATCGCGAAGTTCCCGGAAGTGTCGTCGTTGCGGCTCATCTCCGGCAGTTACGACTTTGCAGTCGACGTCGAGGGCGAGTCGATGCACGACGTCTCGAACTTCGTCTCCGAACAGATCGCGCCGATCCCCGAAGTCACCCAGACGGTGACGCACTTCGTGATGACGACGTACAAAGAACGCGGCGTCTACTTCGGCGACGGCGACGACGACGATCGACTCTCGATCTCGCCATGACCGAGGGGACACACAGCCCGCTCTCGAAGCGGGCCCGAGAGACGCCGCCGTCGGGAATCCGCCGGTTCTTCGAACTCGCCGAGGAGATGGACGACATCGTCTCCCTCGGCGTCGGCGAACCCGACTTCTCAGCGCCGTGGGCTGCCCGCTCCGCCGCGATCGATTCGCTGGAGCGCGGTCGCACCTCTTACACGGCCAACCGGGGCCGTAAGGACCTCCGCGAGCGGATCGCAGAGCACGTGACGCGCTACGACCTCTCCTACGAGCCCGACGAGGAGATCCTCGTCACGGCGGGCGCGAGCGAGGCGGTCGACCTCGCGATGCGTGCGCTCGTCGATCCCGGCGACACGGTGGCTGTCCCACAGCCGTCGTACATCTCGTACGGCCCGACGGTGACGTTCGCCGGCGGCGAGGCGCTCCCCGTGCAGACACGCGCGGAGAACGACTTCGTCCTCACCTACGAGGACCTCGAACGCGCCGGGGCCGCAGACGCGGAGACGCTCGTCCTCTGTTACCCGAACAATCCGACGGGCGCGGTGATGACGCGCGAGGAACTCACAGAGGTCGCCGAGTTCGCCCGCGAGCACGATCTGGTCGTGCTGTCCGATGAAATCTACGCGGCGCTCCGTTACGAGGACGAGCACGTCTCGATCGCGACGCTCCCCGGGATGCGCGAGCGGACGGTCGTGTTCAACGGCTTCTCGAAGGCCTACGCGATGACTGGGATGCGCTTGGGGTACGCCCTCGGCCCAGCGGAGATCATCGACGCGATGAACCGCATCCACCAGTACACGATGTTATCCGCGCCGACGACGGCGCAGTTCGCCGCGATCGAGGCGCTCGAGTCCTGCGACGACGCCGTCGAGGAGATGCGCCAGGAGTTCGACCGTCGGCGCAAGTTCGTCATCTCCCGCTTCAACGAACTCGGGATGGACTGCTTCGAGGCGAAAGGCGCGTTCTACGTCTTCCCGAAGTGTCCGCCGGGCTGGGAGGACGACGAGGCGTTCGCGGAGGCGCTCATCCGAGAGAAGCGCGTCGCGCTCGTCCCGGGACGTGTCTTCGGCGAGGGCGGGAACGGACATCTCCGCGTCTCGTATGCGTCAGGGATGAGCGAACTGAAGGAAGCGCTGAACCGGATCGAGTCGTTCGTCGAGTCGAACTAATAGGGAATATCGTAACTGTTCGGAGAATCTCGCCGTATCGTCCGGCGAGAAACCTATCGAGACGCACGATAATCCCTATAACCTGACAGACGTTTCATATCACAAAGTATTACTTTAGTGGCGGTTTTGTGTGCAGACGAATGCACACAGGAGGCGGCCCCGACGGGACAGACGTCGGTGCCACTGTGGGCGTCGCGACCGCACTCGACGATCTGAAGTCAAACGGTAGCGCGCTTTTGATCGTCGGGTCTGTGCCCGATGCAGTCTACGCTCGTCTGTCCGGGTGTATGCTCGGCGACGAGGACGCGGCGGACCGGCGTCGCGTCGTCGTCGAACGGGGGGCGAGCCCAGACGCCCGATTCGAAGACGTCGAGCGCTGGACGCCGGAGTGGACGCGAATCCTCCGATGGGACGTCGCCGCGCGACGCTCGACGACAGCCAACGGACAGAGAGCCACGCATCCGGGTGCGCGGGCCGGTCCGTCCTCGAATTCCCGCGACGAACCGGCGCCGATGGGCCACCTGCCGGACGTCGACTCGACGCCCGGGATCTACGTCGGCGAACGTGGGTACGCGGGCGCCTCTGTGACGGCCGAAGGATCGATCGCCGAACTCGGAGTCGCCATCGGCGAGGCGATCGAACAGCTCGATTCGGTCGCCGGCGGTCTCGACCCCGCCGAGTTGCGCGTCGCGTTCGACTGCGTGGCCCCCCTACTGTCCGAGTACGACGAACAGACGGTGTTCCGTTTCCTGCACATCCTCGCGAACGACGTCCGGACGGTCGACGGGATGGCACACGTTCGGCTGCCGGAACCTCTCGAATCCGAGACGACCCGACTCCTTGCGCCCCTGTTCGACGCCGTCGTCGAGTTGCGGCTCGACGGCACGACGCCACAGCAGCGCTGGCACTTCCGGGACGCCAACGTCTCCTCGGAGTGGCTGCCGATCGATCCACAGTCGTAGCCGTCTCTGCCCAGCGGGACAGAGAACCCACACGGGCCGTCGATCACCAGTACGCTTTTTGCTTCGTGCGTGATGTATTGTCACAATGGAAGGGTTTGGGCGCCGTAGGGGGCCGGAGTCGGACGCTGTCGCTCCGGTTGGGGACGACCACCTCCAGATCGAGTTCGATTCACCGGCCGATCAGACGGGCGTCGTCGTCTCCGATCCGATCGAACGGAGCCGGTTCGTGCTCTCGACGCCGGAGGAGGTTCAACTACGGACGGCCGACCCCGACGCGTTTCAGTTCCCCGCCGACGAAGCAGTAACCGTTCGGACTGACGGACTCGAGTTAGAGACCGTCGTCTCGGTCTGTGTCCGGGACGGATCCGGCGAGATGTTGGGACAGATCGAACACTTCGCGGAACAGACGTTCCCGGCGGGAACCTACAGCGTCGAGTTGTTCGCGCCAATTAAACTGTATTTACGAGTCGATGCACCGCTTCGGGTCGTCTCCGATGCAACTCGGACACGGCTCGAATTCGAGTCGGAGACCGACGTGCTCGTCGGCGCACGATCGCATCACAAGCGTCCCGCGGCGACGATTCGGACGACGGATCACCCCCGAGACGCGATGCGTGCGGTCTCGCTTCTCGGGTCGGCGCTGAAGACGACGACCGTGGAGCGCTCCTATCCCACGCTCCGCGGGCATCCGCCCCTCATCGAACGCGGCACTCAGTTCGAGGCCCCGGACGGTCTCGAACCACCTGAGACGGGCGTTCGGCTGGAACTCCCCGAGACGCACCGGCACGTCTACGTCGCCGCGCCGCTGGCGTACTATCTCGGCGCGGAGGTTGTGCCGGGGACGTCGCCGCGAATCGTGACCGAGGGCGGGTTCGCGTACGACCTCGACGGTCTCGACGGGTTCGAGAAGTCCGTCGAGCGGGTCCTCAAACAGACCTTCTTCCTCGACTGTCTCACGCGTACCGAGGGTTACTACCAGGTCGATCTCCACGAGCGACGGACGCTCGAATCGACGCTGGATCTGGACTTCGCCGATCTGTACGACCGTTCGATCGGCGAGCAGCTCGAAGCGTACCTGCGTATTCCCTACGAGACGATCGAACCGCACCTCCCGGAGTGGAAACTCACCGCCCACGTCACGCCGAACGCCCCGAACGTCGAACTCCTGCCGTTCGTCGCGAACGACCTGGCGGTAGTGACGACGCCGGCGACCCAGCCGACCAGCGGATCGTCCGTTCAGGCGAACGCCGTCGACGACTTCCTCCGCAGAACCGCGACGCCGCCGTCGCCGAGCACTGCACCAGCAGCCGGCGAATTCACGCGAAGTGCGGGCACGCGGAGTCAGCAAGTCGGCCCCGACGAGAGCAAACAAACGTACGTACAACCTCCGGAGACGGACTCGCTCGAACAGGCGTGGCTCGGGCCGGGGATTCCGATCGGTGCGAGTAAGGCGTCGCTGCAGGCGTATCGCAATCGGTTGTCCCGCGACCCAATCGAGGGCGACATCGGAATCACCGTCGTCTGCAACGATCCGAAGATGGCCGAAGAGCGGGACGCGGTCGAATCGGTCTACGGTTCGCGCGACGAACTCCCCTTCGAGGTGCGGACGCACTACGAACTCTCTGTGGAAGAACTCAGATCCGTGCTCGCCGAAGAGACGGAGTTCTTGCACTACATCGGACACATCGACGAAGACGGATTCCAGTGCCCAGACGGCGCGCTCGACGTCACGACGATCGATTCGCTCGGCGTCGACTCGTTCCTTCTCAACGCGTGTCAATCGTACGAACAGGGAATGGAACTCATCGAACGTGGGGCGATCGCCGGGATCGTCACGCTGAACGACGTGGTCAACAGCGGCGCCGTCGACATCGGTCGAAGCCTGGCGCGACTGTTGAACTACGGCTTCCCGATCCGGATCTCCTTGGAGATCGCTCGCAAGGACAGTTACATCGGCAGCGACTACATCGTGGTCGGAGACGGGAGTTTCTCTGTAACTCAAGTTCAGGGAGCACTCCCGAATATGTGCAAAATAACGCGTTCAGACTCGGGCTTTATCGTCGATTATCGAACGTACCCGTCCGCGGAGTACGAACTCGGTAGTATGGTCGTTCCGTACATCCCTGATAACGAGACCTACTATCTATCGTCAGGAACTGCGGATACGTTCGAGCTAACAGAGATGGAACTCGATGACTTTCTTTCGCTCGAGAATATTCCGACGCTAATTGACGGGTCGTTGCGGTGGAGCGAGAACTTGTCGACTGATTCGTTCTAATTACGGACCGGAAATTGCCCCGTGGTTTGCGCCCGCTGCGACCGCGCCAGCCTGCGAGAGCAGGAGCACGGCGGTGAACAGGACGCCCATCGCGCGGGGGTGGTCAGCTAGGTACTGTGCGACAGCGTTGGTGTCATCGTCGGACATGACGATTAGTCCATCAGCGCGGTTTAAAATAAAATTTTCTGACACTTTCTGATATGATATTATCTTATTTTAGTTGGATTTGTATATACAAAAAGGCAGACAACGACGAGAGAACCTCTCGACCCCGTCGCACCGCTCGAAGCGGAAAAGAGTAGAAAAGAAACGGAATCGCAGCTGACCTGTCGTTACTCGGACTGTTCGACGTCGGCGTCGGCGGGCTCGACGTCGAAGTCGTCGCCGAGGTCGCGGTACATCGCCGTCATATCGTGCTCGTCGTCGAATTCGACGAGCGCCTGATCGAGCTGCGAGCGGAGTTCGTCGACGCGGTCCGAGAGTTTCTGGTATTCCTCGTGCTCTTCGAGCGTCGCGGCGTCTTTCTCGGACTCCAGGATGGCTTTCTTAGAGGCCAGCGAGAACAGTTCCTGGATGCCGTCGTCGTAGGTGTTGCGAAGCAGGAGATTCTCGACCGTCTCTTTGAGCGACTCACGCGAGACGGGCTTGACGAGGTAGTCGTCGAATCCCATCTTGACGATGTCGAAGTCGGGTTCGACGGCGGTGACCATCGCGACCCGGCATTCGACCCCCCGGTCCCGGATCGCCTCTAGTGCTTCGTCACCCGAGAGATCCGGCATCCGGCGGTCGAGGAGGACGACGTCGACTTCGTCGTCGAGTTCGTCGAGGGCCTCACGTCCCCCGTAGGCGACGCGGACGCGATAGTCGTCTCTCAGCCACGTTGCGTACAGGTCGGCGAGATCTGGCTCGTCTTCGACGACGAGCACTAGCGGCAGGTCAGCGCTCATTGGTAAGTTCGCGGTGTTCCGATGACACCGATATGAAGGATTGTTTTCCGGGGGCATATCAAGATACCCCTTGTGAACCCTACGTCAGGCGTGACGCCGACGTCGCGACGGGAACAGTCGGCTCACGAAGGTGGTCGAGAGGATCCGCGGTTCGCGGCTCTAGTTACTGTCGGGGCTGTAGTTCGGCGCTTCGTCGGTGATCATCACGTCGTGGGGGTGGCCCTCGGTCTGGCCGGCACTGGAGACGCGGACGAACTCCGCGCGCTCTTTGAACGCCGGGATCGTCTCGGCGCCGACGTAGCCCATCCCCGAGCGCATCCCGCCGACGAGCTGGTGCAGTTCGGAGGCGAGCGTGCCCTTGTACGGCGTCGCAGCCTCGACGCCCTCCGGGACGAACTCCTCGTCTTCTTCGGTGTCTTTGAGGTAGCGCTCGCTGCCGCCGGATTTCATCGCGCCGACTGAGCCCATTCCTCGATATTGCTTGTACTTTTTCCCGTTCATCGTGATGACGCGACCGGGCGCTTCCTCGGTGCCGGCGAAGTACGAGCCGAGCATCACGGCGTCTGCGCCCGCGGCGATCGCCTTGATCGCGTCGCCGGAGTAGCGGATGCCGCCGTCCGCGATGACGGGGACGCCTTCGGGTGCGGCGACATCTGCGACCTCCGCAACCGCGGTGATCTGTGGCATCCCGGCACCGGAGACGACCCGGGTCGTACAGATCGAACCGGGGCCGATGCCGACCTTCAGCCCGTCGGCGAAGTCGACGGCGGCCTCGGCCGCTTCCTGAGTGCCGACGTTGCCGACGACGACGTCGGCGTCGACGGCGCTCTTGATCTCGCGTGCGCTGTCGAGGACGTTGAGGTTGTGCGCGTGCGCGCAGTCGATGAAAATCACGTCGGCGTCGGCCTCGTCGGCCGCCTGGGCGCGGTCGGCGTCGAAGGGACCGACAGCGACGCCGACGCGGAGGCGTCCGTCTTCGTCGCGGGCGGCGTTCTCGTGTTCGCGACGCTGGAGGATGCCCTGCATCGTGACGAGACCGACGAGGCGGTCGTCGTCGTCGACGATCGGAACGCGCTCGATCTTGTGGTCGTACATCAGTTCGAGCGCGTCGCGGGCCTCGACGTCGCGCGGGGCCGTGACGACCTCGTCGGTCATCGCCTCCCGAACCTCGTCGGTGTCGCCGACTTCGAGGTAGGGACGGATGTCGGTGCCGGAGATGATCCCAAGCACGACGTCGTCGTCGTCGACGACCGGCGCGCCCGAGACGCCTTCCCGCTCCATCATCGCGTCGACCTCGCGGACCGTCTGGCTCGGGTTCGCCGTGACCACGTCCTCCCGGCGGATCACAAGTTCGTCAGCGCGCTTTACGTGTTCGATCTCTGCGACCATCCGTTCTGTGTCCATATTCTGGTGGAGGACGCCGAGACCGCCTTCACGAGCCATCCCGATCGCCATCCCGGCTTCGGTGACCGTGTCCATCGCGGCCGAGAGGATCGGAATGTTCAGTTCGACGTTCTTCGAGACGTGTGTCGAGACGTCCGCCGCGTCGGGTTCGACGCGGCTCTCCATCGGTCGAAGGAGCACGTCGTCGAACGTCAGCGCTTCCGGTACTCGAAGTTTCTCGGAGAATGGGCCGTTGTCAGAAACGTCGTTCGCCATATAAACGGTCCACAGTGAATCGACAAAAGCGTTGCGAGACACCACGCCTGTGAAGATCGTTGGCACGTATCGGCGCTCGATACACATACTTGTGTACACATTTGACGGTAGGACATCTGTCCCAGGCCGCGTTAGCACAGTCGTGCGTCGCTTTCTGATACGTTAATTATTGCCGCGAGATGTGGGCGCTGCGCAGTCGGACGCGACGCAACTATCGCCGCATCCAACCCTCGATTCCGACAGTTCGTAGAGTTATTTGACCGGATTATGGAACATCGGAAATTAGCGTGGTTGGATGATGAAAGAGCCCCGGAACCGTGAGCACACGTCCCACACAACGTTTAATATCCCATTCCCGTATATTTTAGATATGGACTCCGAGTGTCCCACTGCATCGCGCATCGCAGGTCAGCCGACCACCGAATTCGATGCGAACTTTACATTTACAGCGATGCAGTCCTTCAAACGCGGGAATCAGACGCTCCCCGCGCTCGACTCTCTCGGAGTGCTCGGCCAGGCCCACGGCGCTTCGCCGTCGGGCTTGCGCCCGTATCGCCGTTTGGCCGATGGTGACGGCCGTTAGTCCCGAATGAGCGTCTCTCAGCACCCTGTTGCACTTCAGCTTGAGCAGCAGGTCGGTGGTGCGACCAGGCTTCTCGCGACGGTGATGGCCCTCCCGCTCGTCGACGGGATCTTCCCGGCACTCATCATCGCCGGGACGCTCAGCACTCCGCTCGGGATCATCGAGACGGGGCTGCTGATCTTCGGCGGTTCGGCGACGGTCGCAGTCATCCTCGCGGAGATGGACGGGACCCGACGCGAACAGGTCACCTCCGTGCTCGTGCTCGGCGCGCTCTTGCTGCCGGTCGCGGGTGTCGAAGCGCTCTTTGCGGAGACCCTGAAGACGGTCCTGAACTTCGAGGTCTTCCACCGCTTCGCCGGCCTCGTGATCCTCGCGGTCGCCGCGAAGACGGCATCCGCGAAGATCGGCGAGTTCCTACCGTCGCCGAGCGTCATCATCGGCCTCGGACTGATCGCGAGCCTCGACCTCAGCAACGCGACGCTGGTGGTCGACCCGAACCTCGTGACGGTCGGACGGGCCGTCGCCGCAGCGGGCACGGGTGTCGGATTCGCGCTCGCCGTGGCGCTCTTCGCCCCGCGGCTTCGCGGCGCGGTCGATATCGACCTCTTCCGCTTCGGGAGCTCGGTCGCGCTGGGAATGCTCGCGATCGACGTCCTGGGGCTCCTGCCGACGCAGGCCCCCGTCGCACTGGGCGTGCTGGGCGTCACCGCGTTGTTCTCCTACGACCCCGCGTCGGACGCGGAGGACACCGCGGTCGACGATGCCGACGACGAATCCGAACCCGAAATCGAGGTCGACGTCGACGACGATACTAGCGTTCCGTCGTCGCTCTCAAGTTCGACCGTCGCCGACGGTGGTGACTGGGACGACGCCGAGAGCGACGAGGACTCGCGATCGGAACGCGACCGCGGCGACAGCGGCGGGGACGTCGGGTACGGATACCCCGACACCGACGGTTCCCGGGCCCCGTGGCTCTGAGGCCGCGGTTCACTTCTGCAGCGCCGCTCCGCTGTCGATTCCCCACGCGACGGATTTACCACCTTCCACCCCGTGCCCGACGTATGAGCAATCGCGTCGTCGAAGGGCGAATGGTCACGCCGAAGCGACTCGCAGAACTCGTCGAGGGCGAAGCACCGATGGATGCCGAACCGATCGAGGACGCCGAGATGGACTGCCCCGAATGCGGCGGCAACGTCATCTCCGTGGGCTATATGCCGAGTGTGACCGAGTTCGTGACGGCCTACAAGTGCCAAGACTGTTCGTGGTCGGACACGGATCGCTGATCGCCGACGGTTCGAGGTGGCGTAGCGCCGACCGATCGTAATCCCTTTATGTAGAATCAGCATACGAGCGGATGCACGCAGAGGGGCCGTGGCCAAGCCCGGCATGGCGACTGACTCCAGAGGCTTGGCGCCCGGTGACGACACTCCAGACTGATATACCGAGCGGCCGACTGATCATCGGTTCGCGACGACGACCCTCTGGAGTACCGAGGCGCGTACCGGAGATATCAGTCGATCGGGGGTTCAAATCCCTCCGGCCCCATTCCAAAAAATAAAACTTTCTGAACCTCAGGTAAACACAGAACCAAAAATCTGCGAATTCTGTGGCCTGTGGATTGATGAACGGTAAATAGCAGTCTCTGGCACTCTCAGAGGAGAATGGACACTGAGGAACCAATTATAGTAGCATTTGCAACTGATTGCTCATCCAATCGCACGACAGCGTACGATCCGATGAGTGAAGACTTGCAAATGCTACTATAGTTCCCTATTTTTCACCACGAACGAACGTCTGGTACCCCTCTATCGAGCAGTCTTCGACAGAGAAGCCGTGTGATTCGAGGAGGTCGTACACGTCCGAAACCGAGTGGCCCCGAGAATTGAGACGGTCCTCGTGGAGTTCACAGTACACGAGTCGACACTCGGGACGTGCCAAAGTCGATTCGAACGGCTGTGTTGAATCGCCATACGGCGATGGAATTCACTGTTTTACAGCTCGCTTGATGTTATAGACGACACACATCAGAGCGATTTCTCGGAACTCACGGAACCACGAACGCGCTCGCACGGCGAAGCCGAGCGAGCGCTTGACAGCCGAGTTCACGGTCTCGGACATAGAGCGCTGATTGTAGCGCTGTTCGTCGATTCTGGCGTTGTGCGCGTGATCATAGGGTGCGAAGATGCGATGTTTGATGAGCGGGCGAATCCCGAGGTCACGAAGGGATTCGCGGAGCGATTTCTTGTCGTATCCCTTGTCGGCGGCAAGAGACCGCAGATCGCCCGCATTTCGGCGGGCGATCTGCTCGGCGAGATCCGCGTCGCTACCTTCACGGTTCGTTGAGCAGTGAACGTCAAGGATGGCTTGAGAGTCTGTATCGACGAGTTTCGTGATCTTAAGCTTCTGCACGCGGTAACTCGTTCGCTGGCAATAGTGGCGGCTCGCAGCCGAGCGTTCGTAGAATGTAGCATCGATTGCACCGTGTTTCGAGGGGTCGTGCAGCTGCGCCGACTGGCGCAGCAGCACTCGGCAGACACTCATACTGATCCGGTCGAACGCTTTACACAACGTGGATGGCGAGGGGAGATCGGCCGCGCTGAGGCCGATCTCCCCAGTTATTTGCGGCATCTCCTTCAGCAGGTCAATCGTCATTCGGTAGGACGTGTTGAGGTAAATCCGCAGACAATGGAGGGAAACGAGGGCATAATCGGCGAATCCGCCGCCACCTTCCGGGGCGGCGGATTCGTCTCCATCACCGGTAACAACTTGAGCAATCGGCACAATCTCACCAGTGAAGCGGGAGATTTGTGTCATAGACAACCGAATCTCTCCGCTTCAACTCCTTTGATTTAGTGACCCATCCCGACGCCGTCTAGTGATTCAACACAGCCATTCGAACCCTTCTAGGACTTCCATTTCGGATCCCTCGGTGTCGATTTTTAGTACCGTCGGAGGCTGTACGTCCTCGTTGGCGACGAACTCGTCACCACGCCGTTTTTCGACCTGAATCGTCTCGGACGCCTCGTCGTAATAATCCGTGAGTAGTGTATGTCCAGCAGAGCCGGCCACGTCGGCGTCGAATCCGGGAGCGAGTTGCATCCGGGCCGTTCCCGACGACGACGCGAGGGCGACCCGCTGAATGGATACGTCGGCATCGTTCAGAGCGACGTTCTGCGCCAGTTTGTCGGCGTTTGCCGGGTGGGGTTCGAACGCCACGACCGTCGGTGCAACGACGCTGGCGACGAAACAGGAATACACCCCGAGGTTCGCGCCGAGGTCGTAAAACACGTCATCGGGCTGGAGATCCGAGAGCAACTCCTCCAGGATGGGTCGCTCGGGCAGTTTGACGAAATCCAGATATTCACGTCTCGTCGGTATAGCGAACGCCGCCTGTGCCTCCTGTGCCGTCACTCGATAGGTACCGCTACGGAGCCGATGCTGTTTGTATCGCACATCCCACGCCGTCTCGTAGAGCCTCCGCATCAGCCAGTAAAGACGTGCAGCGACGGGTCGAACCCCCAACCTCGTCGCCCACCGGTTCACCTTGGTGAGTTTATCGGCCATCACAGCGAGATATCCGGAGAAGAAACATAGTTAACGGGTAGTTTTCGGGGAATTACGCTCTCGGTACTCAAATAGCTGCGTCTCGGAACCGCGGCCGCGGCAGTCTGTGGACGCGCACGGGGCGGCTGTGCGGATCCGTTCGCTATCGTACCGGTTGCAACTGCTGCGCAACAGATCGAACGCTGCAGTACGATCAGGTGCGTGCAGGCGTACGACTGCGACTATCGGGACAACGAAAGAACACGTTCATATCCGGGCCGCTCGGAGACCGGCTATGGTCCTCGGTTCCGACGTGATGGTGTACCTCCTTGCGCTCCTCCCGGCAGTCATCTGGGGATTCACACCAGTGCTAGACAAGCGGGGGATGTCGCTCGACGGCACCGCCCTGCAGGCGGCGCTGGTCGTGGTCGTCGTCGATCTCTCGCTGTTTCTCGTGGCCCTACTCGCGCTCCGTGGGAGCGACGTTCTCGCCGGCCTCGACCCGGCGACGGCGGGGCTGTTCCTGTTCGCCGGCGCGACGGGGACGGCTCTCGGCCGCCTGGCCATCTTCGTCGGTGTCGACCGCGTCGGCGCGAGCATCAACAGTGCGGTCGTGAGCGCACGCCCGCTGTTCGCGACCGTCTTCGCTTTCGGCCTACTTGGAGAACCGATCTCGCTCAGTACGGCGGTCGGAATCGTCGTTCTCGTCGCGGGCTTGGTCGTCCTCAGCCTCGCAAAAGGCGGCGACCTCGCCGGCTGGGAGTCGCGTGATCTGTTCTACCCGCTGGCGTCTGGGGCACTGTTCGCGTTCGGGAACGTCCTCCGACGGTTCGGGCTCGGGACGGGCGGGGCGGACGTCCTCCAAGCTGTCGCGCTCAACGAGGCAGGTGCGCTGGTCGTCTTCCTCACCTACGCTGCGATCCGCGGGACGCGTGGCTTCCAGTCCGCCGATCGCCGATCGTACGGCTACTTCGCCGCCAGCGGCGCGCTCACTGCTGTCGCCCTGCTATCGCTGTTCGGGGCGCTCGCACTGCCAGCGGGTCGCGTCGCGATCGTCGAATCGCTGGCGTCGACGGCACCGCTTTTCACGACCGTCTTCGCGTACTTCCTCCTGCGGGATCTCGAACGAGTCACGCGCGGTGTCGTCGCCGGGGCCGTACTGGTGGCCGTCGGGGTGGCGCTGGTGACGCTGGGGCCGGGAGTCGCAGCCTGAGGCGGGGACCTGCAAGACGAGTCGCTACGGTGCGTTCGTGAGCCTCCGTCTGGCCCAATGAGGTACTGTCGTAGTGACGAGCGAGAAGGCCGAGAGAACGGTCGGAAGTCGGTTACTTCGGCACGCGGTCGTTGAATTTTCGGCCCGAGAGCTCTTCTGGGATCAACTGGAAGAACGCCATCGAGAGGTCGTCGGGGCCAGTGTTCGGAAACACGTTCAGCGTCGGAATGTTGGCGTTCTCGGCGATTGCGGTCGCGGCTCGCGTCTGTGCGGTCTCCGGGACGCGTTCGAGGGCGCCACGCACGAGCACGCTCTCGGCGGGCTCTTCGGTAAAGACCGTAAAGGAGGCGATCTCCGTCGACTCCATTAGCTGCATCTTCTCGCTATCGCCGTCGTAGACCAACTGAAAGTAGAGCAGTTCGCCATCGTAACCGAACGACTCGGGGATCCCGTAGGTTTCGGTCCCGTCTGTCAGCGACAACACGCCCGCGCCGCGCGCCTGCAGCAGATCGTCGATCTCGGCGCGTCCCATCTCTCTCGTCATCACTGCGGTATGGCGGAGGGACGTGGATATGTGTGTTGACTCGCGAACGGTATGTCGCGGCCGCCAGCTCAGTCGCTGGGGACGGGCACGGTGACGAGAGGCGACGAACGACGCGGGCGTATCATTCGAGCGACTTCGCTCGGTTCTGGAACTCGCCGCCGCACTCCGAACAGACGCCGGGATGCGTCTCCGAGTGGACGATGCTGCCGCACTGGAGACATTCGTACTCCGAGATGACCCCGCCGGTGTCGCCCTCGGTATCTTGATTGTGTGGCATACTCTAACATTGTCGTTCGCGGCTGAAAAGTCTTGGTCGAGAGATGATATATCGAGCGTCTTCGTCGACCCGAGGGAATCGGCCACAACCCCGTATAATGAGACCGCTGATACGTCTATAGCAGCATTTGCAACTGATTACTCACTGGATCGGACGACAGTGTCTGATCATGAGTGAAGACTTGCAAATGCTACTATAGCCGCTCGACGCGTCTTTCCGAGCGCGGGAGAGAATGGCGTGCAGTACGGCACCTTCGGTGGCGGTGTTTGATACGTCTAGCGAGACCTCGGGGCTCATTGCGCCGACGAGGAGACCGAGAATCCGGAGAAGTGCTCCGTCAGGGATTCGAACCCTGGTCCTTGCCGTGAGAGGGCAAGATGATTGTCTCCGCACCGCACCGCTCCGCACAGCAGATGTGGTCGAGGATGCAGCCCTCACAGCCTGTTTTCGCTGGTGTCGAGTGAATCAACCGAATACAGAGTCATAAAGGTGGTGGGGTGTTGGCCTGTTGCCAAGTGGGACTGAACTAACAGAGGAAACGTGTTGGGAGAGAAAGAGGTATCAAGCGGTCGGTGGGCGGTGGCTTGTCGTCGTCGCTGGCGCGAACGACGACGGCGCACCGCACCACCCGACACGCTTTCTGTAGTTCCGCCCTCGGTGAGGGACGGGTAGGAGGGTAGAATGAAATGGATGGATTGCTGTTGGTCGAGGTTTGTTAGCGTAGGATTAAAATGCGGACCAGAGACGGCGTTGCATCGTGTACAATCGCAGCTGCCTGTGTGAGAATCACTCTGACCTTCGCAGGGGGTCAAACCGTGCAAGGTACTTGACCACAGTCTCGCGTTGTATCTCCATCATTTCGGCTATGTGTTCCGTCGTATATTCGTGGACACCGCATAGATACGTGGCAATTGCTGGCTTACCTTCTATTGCCAAGTCTTGGGGTATCATACCGTCCTCGGCATAGGCAACGTATTGGTAATCCAAATTTAAGATGGTCGCCAGACTACGTGCTTGGTGCCACTCTTGGCGCACAAAGTCGATTTCTTCAGTGAAATATTCTGGCGAAGTCAACACGAGATAATCCCAAGGGTATCCGCGTCGGCCATATATTCGCTTTTGGATCCTGACTTGTCCATATTCTCTTGTGAAATCTATCTCATATCCCCCAGTGTCCATCAGATCACAGGATGATTGCTGGCCACTTATAAACACTCACAAAATGTCTGCTCGATATGTTTTTACTGTTTCCACAGTGAATAAGATATGTCGTCGCAGGCGAAACAAGTGACTCAGCCCGTTTGGGTGCTCTGAGCTACAATATCAGCCAGAGGAATCACTATCGCTCGCGGCGGCGGTGGTTAGATGAATCAGGAAACACGGGAGACCGTCCACGAACGGGACCGAGGTCAGTGTGTCAACTGTCGTGCCTCGGATCCCGACGTAACGCTCGACGTGCATCACATCGTACCACGTGGCCAAGGAGGGTCCGATAGGCTGTCCAACCTCGCCCTCCTCTGCCACCAGTGTCACGATGCTGCACACGGCGAGGGGACGGCTCCCACTATTCAGTTCAGCAGTACAGGCAATATGAATACCGACTCCTTTGAGACGTTTTTGCAGTTCTTCACGGTGCTTCCAACGGCTCGGTTCGACCCCAAGGCCAAGGCGTGGCAGATTCCGAAAGCAGACTTTGAGCAGGTCGTCGCAACAGTGAGTGACCCTGAGAAGTCTGCCCCATTAGCTGACGGAGGTGGACGATGAGCCAGCAGACGCTCAGAGCCTTTGCTGATGTGACTCAGTGCCCCACCTGTGGGCGAGAGGACTTCGAGGACAAACGGGCAATGAGAATCCACCACAAACACGCCCACGGTAAGTCCTTGGCGGAACGGGAGGATCGGTACCGCTGTCCCGAGTGCGGCAAAGAAGTCCCCACAAAGCGAGGCCTCAGCAACCACCTTGCAAAAGTCCACAAAGATCGGTGGGAGGATCTACAGGACGAGGGCTTGGTGCTGACACTCGCAGACAAGGACTGATCTACTAGAACTCACCGTTGCCTGTGTCGGGGAGATCAGTCTAAAAATACTCACCACGGAATCAGACGTTTCCACCACGACGGGGATTCGCTTTCGTCTTTCTCAGATTCTTCACCGACCACTGATCCATCAAGGGCTACGTCTGGACTCGACTGGCCTGTATCGGTCGGTGTCGTTCCTACTGTCTGATCGTTGCTCAGTCGCATTGGCTTGGCTTCCCGACCTTTTGCGGACTCATCATCGGGTAGCTGACTCCCAGTACAGCCGTGATTTTCTGGCAGTCGGTGCTCACTACAGACGGGTTCTCCACAGTACGCGCACCGATACGCCATTCCATTGACTGCTGTCTCTGAGCCACAGACAAGACAGAGCGATTCGGTCATAGACTACGTGCATATGTTTCAGCGAAAGATTTTATTCTTGTCACGTCGTGGTTTCGATATGCGTTCATTAGAAGACTTAGCAGAACGCTTGAGAGACGGTTATACGAGGCTATTCGCTCGGCTGACTGGGACGCCTATCGAAGAACGGGGATCAGTTGAGCTTAGCAGCGGTGAAGAGATGGAGGTATACTGGTTCTCGGATGATTCGGCGAAGTTCGGTCAGAATGTCCTGTTTGCGGACGCAATCATCATAAATCGGAGACTGTTTGATGAGTTGCCACCTGAATCGAAACAGGTAGTTATTGAACACGAGCGAAGCCACCAACAGCGGGAGCCGCTCATCCGTGGTGCTTGGTTGGGTCTTGTCCTTTCAGGGTTCTCAGTTGGCCTTGTGTCGCTGTTCTACGCAGGACTCGGGGCTGCCCTCGGTGCCCAAACATCGGCTGTGGCTGAGGCTGCTTATTTCGGATCCACGTTGACGTTCGTCGCGTGGGGATTAAATCGAGCCGAAGAAACCGTTGCTGACCTGGATGCTATCCACGCAGTGGGTGAAGACAGATTCATTCGTGGATACGAAGCAATCAAGTCGGCTAGCGATAGTGGAGTTATCGCAGCAATCCAGCGACGACTATTCTACAACAGTCCTGAAGCCACGAAGAGATTATATCACAGTCTTCATAATCTCGGTTTTTACACCGACTAAGGATACACTTTCTAAATTCAGTTGGGACGGAGTCGCCAGCGGTTGTCACCGAGGTGGGAACACACCCCCGACGTAGGTCACTCCGACGACGGTAGGTTAGGTTTAACCAACTGTTGGACAGTTCCACGTACCAACGTTGGTTAAGATGAGGGTATCGTAGAAGACTTCCCACGCCTACACACGAATCGCTCACTACAGGTAAACAATCAATCATTCAGTGTCGAAAATAGATTACTACTCGCAGGCAAGACACTGTCTATGGGACTTACTGAAGCAGTCGTGTGTCCCCACTGTGAATCGACCCTCGAATGCTGGGAAGTAGACTGGCACACAACTGATGAAGAAGCGGATGATCCATTTTTGAATGGCGTAGTCGCTTGTGGGAAGTGTCAGAAGGTCTTGGGGGTTACTGAAGGGTCGTAATATATGCAAGCAGAGTCTCACGGCTGATTCGGCTGTGGGATCGTGAAATAAGCACCGTGTCAACTCTTCTATGACATCCTGTAAGATGGACACTCACCAACGAAAGAGGGGGACATTCTACGACCTCGTATGGAAAACTCAGGGGGGTTGTAGGGTTTCACCCAGTTCCGAGGGCCATCGTCCCCCTCGAAAAAAATGGTTCTACGACCTACTATGCGTCTGTACCGATTCCAGTTGTGGTGTTTGGTATTCTTCGGGGAGACGGTCTTCGATAGCCAAAATCTCTTTGACGAGGGTGAGAAGTGAGCTGTCTACCTGTTCTGCCCTTCGTAATGTTTCGACTCTGACTTCTGGTTCGTCAGTCATAGCTGAGCATCACATTTACACCAATGAACAGTTAAAGTTAATTTAATTTATATTTTTGGTGTGTCGGTACAAGAATCTTGGATTAGAAACCCTCAGGAACCCCCGTATCACAATTAGTGTTCGTATTGAACATATCAGAACACGGGGAGGGGCTCCCCGTGGCGCGATTGACTCCAAACCTTACAGGCATTAGAATGAGAAGATGGATCGGACGGGTGGCACCCTCTTCCTGGTATTAAACCGTCTACGAATATTATTGAATTGGGCAGACTTCGGGCGTGCGTTACTCTAATTATTCGGTAAGTTTAGAGGGATTGTAGGAGATCTAGTAGTACAGTGGATGCATAAGGTGGCAGTTCTTGAAGAAAGTAGCCAAGAAGGACGAGAGCGAACCCAACACTACGAATTTTCGTGTTTCCCTTCCGAATCGTACGTTCTATTTGGTAACGGAGTTTGTCGAATGACGGCTCTTCAACTTGCATCTGTTCCTCACCATCCTCATAGGTGCGTACTGTGAATATCGCACCCCCACCACCAACGTGGACTGTACCAGCGATAATCTTAAGAGTGGAAACAGACTTGTCAATCTGGTACTCGTCAGCAACGTGACAATTGATTTCTGACCTCAAACTGTTAAAACCACACTGGTCATCGGTGATTTGGCCTGTTTCTAGTTCTTCGAGTCCTCGTCTCAATTTCCCTGGCGGTAAGATTGGCTCAAGATAGATGATGCCAGGAAGAACGATCACCAGCGACCCCAGCACGTACACGACCATCCCAACGGTATCCAGCGAGAGGGAGATTCCGAAAATACCGCACATACTACTCCTACTATGTGTTCCGCTTATAATTCTTGACAGTATGGGTAGTCAAATAGATATTCAGGGAGTTATTCACTCTCCTGAATCCAGTAGTATATTTTCGGTGCGAAGACGAGAATCCCTGCTGTAACAATTGGGTTCACCGCACCATCAGCAATATTATTCGCCAGTACCTCGCCTCGTACGAACCCGCCGCTAATCAAGATTTGAATGCTGACTGCGATGAGGAACAGGACTAGTGTGATGTTCGTATTGACGCTGGAGAATGCCTTTGCTCGATAGTTTGCAGGCATACCGTCTTCGTCAGCCAAGCCTTCAAGTTCGGCTACCATCATTGATGGTGAGCGGAGTGAAGACACGAACCCGTTGACTGTGGCGAGCGCGATGAAGAGAATGCTGTAGACCGACGGATTGAGTGTGTGAAGAAAGTCGAAGGAACCAATGAGGATTCCCCCCCAAACGAGTATCTTGAATTTAGGCTCCTGCTTGTAGGCTTGGCAGAGGGCAATCTCGGCGAGGATTTTCGGGCGGTCGTTGATATTGTAGCGTGACTCGGTCCTGTGGCCGCGCTCCAATATCGGGAGAATATACTCTATCACTAACTCTCCGAACCACGAAATATCGAACTGGTCGTAGAGTTCTTTCCGTATTCCCTCCTCAGAGGACTCTTCCGAGTCTGTCTGAGCTGGGACTTCTACGTCCTTCGACACATAAATGACTACCTCTGTAATGTAATAAAACTATTACTGACATACCCCTATGTCGTCTACTATGTAAGCGGATTCCTGCTGTTGATTCAGTTGTAGAATTGTGAATCAAATTGCTGCGGTAGGATTTCTATGATACTCTCGACTTTCCCAAAATACCCCATAGTAGTCTTCGCTCGCTCAAACGGTCCTCTCGAAGGACTATCTTATGACAACGTCAGTCAGTCGGAGTGGTTGTCATCGGAGAACCCACGTGAGGATGAATAGTTCTTCCACGGAAGCGCCCACGCAATCGCTCCACCGTCTACTTGGATAGAATCTTTGTGAATGTCGCTCTCGCCGTCGTAGACATTCTTGAGAACCCAGTGAGGTTGCTGGTTAGCCATATAGTAGAGTGGCACAGACGGTAAACTGAACGGCTCTTTGTCCCGCCTTTTGAACACCTCTAATAGCGTCTCATCAGGAACGTCGTCGGCCTTTGGAACGTCGTGGAACACCATACCAGCGTCACTTTCCCTGGGGTTCACAGGGTGATCTTCTGCTTCCGCACCCACCGTATTCCGCACGTGGGAGTCAATCGCAGATTCTGCTATGTCTACAGTAATCTCGTTGTCGGGATCTTCGACGTAGACCAGTGCGTGCTTGTGGGGTGAAGCTGCCGACGTTGTCATCGACGTGATCGCAGCGTACTCGGAGTTGTACTCTTTCAACTGGTATGTTAGTACGTCGCGTACACGTCCCCAACTGTCGGAAAGTCGGCCACCGAGTCGGACAGGTTCGATCCATCGTCGATGTCCATTCTGTCGTTCGGTAGGCGACAGGCGAAGCGAGAGGAATATCAACGTCGGCTCATCCATCTCCGAGAGGATCTGTCGTTCCGCACCCAACATTTTTCCGTGACGGATTCTCGTTTCTTCGAGTTTGCTTCGGTGCTTGGGGTGGTTTTCAGCCGCCTTTTGGTATCTGAGGTAAATTTCAGCCGCCCTCTCAACCGTTACGGCTCGTGGACTATCGCACACCTCTGCGGCCATCAGGTGCTTTCTGAACGCATTTGTATCGTCGGCTAACGGATCTACAGAGTCCGAGCATTGTCCGCATCCACACTCCACCAATGGAACGGGCAGTCGATCTGTATCAAAGTCGGGTGGTGCGAGCCGAGTGTTCCGACGTTTTCTGTGGTCAATATTCGGAGGGTCCGCTGGTTCTAACTCAGCAGTGAATCTACTGTGGCGGGGTCGGTGGTGCTTTTCCCTGATTACCCCATAGTCATCTCCGTTTGATCTACCACAGGCCCGCCCCTTCGCTTCTCTTGCATCAGCAAGACTGAGGCTCATTCGTTACCTCCGCTGTGGGAGTTCGCTGATCCACCAATCATCGGCTCGAAGTCATCGCGCATTAGATCAAGAATTGTCCGAGGGTCGTCAGTCGCTGTCCCTTCTGCGTGGCGTTTGATATGTTCTCGTGCATCGAGGACAGTCAGATTTTCAGGCACATCAACAGCAGCAGGTGCACCCATTAGATGATGGATGTGCGTGTCTGGGTGAAACACATCCTCTGGGTCGTATTCCAGTAGAGCGACGAGTTGGTGCCTATAGACAAGATGACCAAGTTCGTTATTCCGTTCGAGATATTGCACCTTCTCATCGCCATCGACTATTCGATACACGTCCTTGGGTTCACGATCACCCATCGGAGGACGAGTTTCGATGTCGTGTTTGTTCATCCAGTGTGTGATAGTGGTTCGGTGGACATCGAACCGATCCGCAATCTCACTCTGTGAGAGTCCTTCGTCGTGATACAGATCACGAAGGATCTCGGGGTCTTGGTACGGACGTGCTCGCGTTAGCTCGTAATCGGATTCAGAGCCGCCACAATTACCAGCAACATTACTATCGTGGGGGAGATTCGCGTTTTCCATAGGGTAGCCTCCACGACTGTCGGGGCTACCACCCCCGTCCTTCACCCCGTGAAAAGAGCAAAGGCTTTTTATTTTGAGCCTGTAAGAAGCAAGTAGACACGCTCCCAAGTGTCCACCCACCCAAGTTACCAACAAGCCGTCACCAGCGGCTTATTGGATGGCCCATTTTTGCGTTGATGCAGGCGTAGACAGCCGCTAGGTGTATTTACGTACCCTCGCGTAAAAATCTGTCGGCTCTCTATAATTTCAAGATAGAACTAGATGGATCGTATATTTCTGCCTGATTTTTCTGAAAATAAAACGTCTCCCACGACCCCGTCTACGAGTGGTATACTACTAGAACTGTAGAATTAATGTGGTGACGACGCCCTCTGTCACCGAGGGTTCCACGTGGAGCATTCCGCTTACGGTCCCTTCGTGACCGTTCGGCTTCTCTCACGTCCGTGTAAATAGGTATAGAACTAGAGAATAAAAAGAGTGTTGCTGTAGCAGTGGGTTAGCCCATTCTGTCGAGTGCGTCCCGACGATCCTCGGTCGAGACAGCGTCGTATTTCATAGTCGTTCGTCGCGACTGGTGACGGAGTTGCACCCGTGCAGCTTCTAGATCCCGTTCGTCGGTAAGATGAGTCCCGACCGAGTGACGAATCGAGTAAAAGGTCAGGTCACGGTGTTTCGTGTCGATGCCCGCCTCCACACACAACTTCTCCAAGAGTCGATTCAAGGCCGTCGTTCCATATGGGTTCCCCTCTCTGGTCAACCAAAGGGTATCCGTCTCGTCGTACTTCTCGTAGCAATCTCGTTCGTGTAGCCACCTCTGTAGGGCTTCTGTCGTCTGCGGACGGATTGCGACAGTCCAAGCGTCGTTACTCTTTGTTGCATCCTCTGGGGGGATACGGAGAACATCATTGTCGGTATCGACCCACTGTACCCTCGCCCGCTCGACTTCTTTCGGACGGAGGCCCGCATCTAATGCCGTCTGTATCAACGACGGAATCTTCCATCCGTTCGCTCGCTCAAAGGTATCGGCTCCGATGTCGTCAAGGGGAATCCCGAATCGTTGGGCTAAATGCCGTTTCCATCGTCTCCGTCCATCGGGATCAAGGCTGTTGTAATGAGGAACAGAACCATATTCTAACGCAGCTTCTCGTAGGGCTGTTCGTTCCTCCCGCTCGAAGTAATCGCGTGGCTGTCGAGAGGGAGAGGCACCCGTTAACTGTATGTCTGGATCCCATTTGTCAGCACCTCGTTCGTGTTCATACCATTTGAACAGCGACTTCAACGCTTTCTGTGCTCCCGCTCTGTGGGAGTCTGAACAGTCTCGGGAGAGTAGCTCTCGACAGTATGCATCCGCGTGTTGGTGGGTTACAGCCGTCGTGTATCCGTCCTCTTGTTCTTTCCATACCCACCGATAGAAACCGTCGATACGGTACGCTCTGTTGTATACAGTCCCGTCAGCATATCCTTCTCCTTTCGTCGGATCTTTTCCGAGGTCACGGAGCCACGTGAGAAGTTTTCGTCTATGCTCTCGATAGTCGGTAATCTGTCGTTCGTTTAGATGTGAACGAGATGGCTCGGTCAGGAGAGGCGCGTCACAGATGTATTCTCTCTCTGTGTCCGTTTTTGCCATCGTCACCACCACCCTCCCGAATACGCGCACATCCAATGTGGTCGGGGTGAAACAGTTGCCGATAGTCTTGCCTCAAAACGGTACGTCAAACAGTCTTGGCCTCGGTGAGACATCTGTTGATTCTCCCGACACCATCGAAAACAAGGCGTAGAAGGGAAAGGAGTGCTCCGTCAGGGATTCGAACCCTGGTCCTTGCCGTGAGAGGGCAAGATGATTGGCCGGACTACACCAACGGAGCGCTGCTACACTTTTCCGTATCTCCGGGATGTGTAAAACGGTTCCGTTTTGCCCGCGCCGTGCCGTGGTGTCTCGTACCCAAATATGGCGACTGCAGACGGATAGCGGCGGAGTTACTGTCTCTCGCCGGCTTCGTCGTCGTCGCTCTCGGGGGCGTGTTCGGCGATGATCTCTGCGACGTCGCTCTCTGCGACTGCTTCGTATCCATCGGGCGTAATCGTCGCAACGCTCACGCTCTCGGCGGCGAGTTCGCCGTCTGATTCTAAGAGTGCGCGAACGGCGATCGAGACGCCGTCGTCGAGAGAGAGCTCCTCCGACCAGTGCTCTTCGAGGAACTCCTGGATGTCGTCGCGCCCGGAACCGATCGCGACGGCGCGCCACTCCTGGGGTGCACCCGACGGATCGGTCTGGAAGAGTCGCGGGCGGGCATCCGGACGCTCTCCGTCCATCCCGGCGACCAAGAGCGCGGCACCGAACGGGCGCGTACCGCCGTACTGGGTGGTCTCCTGAATCTCGTCCGACAGCGTCTTCGTGAGCGTCTCCACGCCGAGCGGTTCGCCGTACCGCAGTCGGTTGCGCTGGGCGGCCGTCCGCGCGTCGTCGATCAATCGGCGGGCGTCGGCGACGTGGCCGGCCGAGGCCGCGCCGAGATAGTCGTCGAGTTTGTGCAGTTTCTCGATGCTCTCGCCCTCCATCAGCGACGAACTGGTCCGACGCTGCGCAGCGAGGACGACCCCGTCCGTGGTGCGGATGCCGAGACTCGGCGCACCGCGTTTGACCGCTTCGCGCGCGTACTCGACCTGATAGATGCGTCCGTCCGGGGAGAAGAGCGACGTCCCCCGATCGTACGCCTGCTGGTCGTTTCGGTTCATATACCCCTACTCCGACCCGGGGACGGATAAAGCCACCACCGGCACACGATATTACCGGAACCGACGGTCCGAGAAGGGCCGCGCTACCAGCGCCGCGGCGGCGCGTCGCCGCTACTCGGCTTCGACGACGTCGGCGTCGGGAGCGTTCTGTTTGACGCTCTCGATGCCCTGCTTTGCCTTCTGCTTCGTCGCGTATCCCTCACCGCTGTCGGCGATGATGTTCCCGTTGGAGTGAACGAGCCGCCAGCGGTACTGTCCGGCCTGATCCTCGTACACCTCGAAGGTGGCAGTCATACGACCGCCGTGTTGAACTGCTCGCGACAAAAATCCCGGGGCAGTTTGCGTTCGGCGCGTCGCCGGGCCAAGAGGGCGACGTGGTGGCGACGTGGCGGCGGCGTCACTCCCGTCGCCGCTCGTAGGTCACGAAATCGAACTGGTCGCGGTCGTCGCGGTCGACTTCGACCCACTCGTCGTCGTCCCACGCCGGGAAGGCCGTGTCGCCCTCGTAGGCGTCGTGAATCTCGGTGAGCACCATCCGAGACGCGTGCGGGAGGAACTGCTCGTAGACGCGGCCGCCGCCGGCGACGTACGCCGTCTCGACCCCTCGCTCGGCTGCGTCGGCGCAGGCCAGGTCGATCGCCTCCTCGACGGAGTTGGCGACGACGGCACCCGCCGGCAGCTCGAGCGACTGCGAGGTGAGCACGACGCTCGTCCGGCCAGGGAACGGTTCGCCGAGGGCGTCGACGACCGTCTCGTAGGTCTTGCGACCGACGATCACCGGGTGTCCCGTCGTCGTCTGTTTGAAGTGCGCCAGGTCCTCGCTGAAGTGCCACGGCATCCCGCCGTCACGACCGATGGTGCCGTTCTCCGCGACGGCGGCGACGAGGACGATTTCGACGTCCATCACTCGGCCACCGCGAAGCGGATCCCCGGCGCGGGATCGTACTCCGAGAGTTCGACGTCCTCGAACGTGAGGTCGTCGAGCGGCACGTCGGCGACGTCGATCGTCGGCCGCGCTCTCGGTTCCCGGGCGCACTGTTCGAGGAGTCCGGGGACGTGGTCGTACCGCTCCTCACCCTCGGCCTCCGGGGGAGCAGTCGCTTCGAGCCACTCGCGCACGTCGCGATACCCGGTTCGGTCCTCGACGTCCCCGAGACGCGACTGCAACTCTCCGAGGTGGTCGGCGTACCACGCGCCGCGGTCGCCCGCGCCACAGTACACGTGGGCGTCGACGACGGAATGGGCGAATTTCCCGGGCTCGAAGCCGGTCCGCTGGGCAAGTGCCGTCGCGAGCAGCGAGTACGCGGCGATGTTGAACGGGATGCCGAGTGCGACGTCGCCTGAACGCTGCGTCAGGTGGACGTTGAGGCGGTCGCCCTGCACGTTGCAGACGAAGGTATAGTGACACGGCGGCAACGTCGAGACGGCGGCGTTCGCCGGGTGCCAGGCGTTGACGACGAGGCGGCGTGAGTTAGGATTCTCTTTGAGTTGATCGAGGACGTACTGGATCTGGTCGAACGTGCCCTCGTCGTTCATCCAGCGGTGGCCGTCGTCGGGCCAGGACTCGCCCGGAAGCCCCTCATCGGGGACCGGAAAGCGACGCCAGAAGCGCCCATACGCGGTGTCGAGGCGGCCGTCGTCGTCGGCCCAGGCGTCCCAGATACCAGTCTCCTCGCGGAGCGTGCGGATGTGCTCCTCGCCGGAGAGATACCAGACGAACTCGTGAATCAGGGAGTTCCACCGCGCGCCCGAGAGGTCCTTCGTCGTGAGTAACGGAAAGCCCTCTGCGAGGTCGACTTCGTAGTGGCGGCTGAACGCCGAGATGGTGTCTACGCCCGTTCGATTCGGCTTGTGGCCCCCGGATTCGAGGACGTCGGTGACGAGGTCGAGATACTGACGCATAGTAGACCGAATTGTCCTACGATGTTGCGCCTGCAATCTTGATTGTTTGTGTTCGCCGCGATGCTCGCACCGCCGGGGACCACTAATCGTGCCTCCGTGCCGGTGCGGGCGACGTGGCAGCCCGGCAACAACTATACGATAGTCCGCCGTCGCGACAGACGTGAGCGACGCCGATCAGACGCAGACGACAGACACGTGGCTGTACGGCTGGGCACTCGGCTACGCTGCCGTGGGCGCGGCTTCGCTGCTCGTTCCTCTCTACGCTATCGACCTCGGCGCTGGCGCGTTCCTGGTCAGCCTCATCGCCGCCACGGCTGCCTTCGCCGGCGTGCCAGGCGCGATCCTCTGGGGGCGGTTAGTGGCGCGGACGCGACGACGCCGACCGTTCATCCTCGTCGCACTGGGCGCGAGTGCCGGCGTCTTCCTCGTCTTGCCGTTTCTGGCCTCGCCGTGGACGGTCCTCGCCGCCAACGCCGCGCTGTGGTTCGTCGTCGCGGCCGCCGCGCCCGTACTGAACGTCGTCGTCGTGGAGGGCTACGATCCGTCGCTGTGGACGCAGCGATTCGGCCTGCTGAACCACTACCAGGGCTACGGCTGGCTGGCCGGTCTCGTCGCCGGCGGCGTCTGGTCTGCGGTCGCCGGGTCCCACGTCGGCCTGCCGGCGCTCGCAGCCAAGCGACTCTTCTTCGTCGGCGGCGCGACCGCCACGCTAGCCGGTGTCTTCGTCGTCTTCCTCCGCTATCCGGAAGCGGCGACGATGTCCGAACAGCGCTTCCGACGGCTCTCACGTCGCTTCCGCGCGGGGAACGGGGGCGCCGAGCGGGCCACCCGCGCCGTGCCGTTCGGCCCTGCCCGAATCTACTGGGCGCTCCGCGAGATCAGACTCGGTCGGGGCTCCCTCACGCGCCTCCGCGGGCGGTTCTCGGCGCGGTTGCTCCGGTACCTCCTCGCAGCGACCGTGTTTTTCGCCGGGTTCTCGGCGTTCTTCGGACCGTTACCCGCGTATCTGGTCGACGCGGGCTACGCCACCGACGAGGTGTTCGTCCTGTTCATCCTGAGTTCGGCGGCGTCGGCCGCGGCGTACGCCCGGGCCGGGACGGCGGCCGCGGCGTTTGACCCGTTCCGACTGCAGGTCGGGGCACTGCTCTTTCGCGCCGGGGCGTTCCCGATCGTCGCCGTCACCGGGGCGGCGATTGCGCCCCCGACCGGTCTGCTCGTCGTCGGCGCGCTGTTTCTCGCGCTCGGGGCCTCCTGGGCGGTCATCGCCGTGACCGCGACCGGCCTCGTCTCCGAACTCGCGTCGGAGACGGTCCGCGCGGAGGCGCTCGGGATCTACACGGCTATCGGGAGCCTCGGCGGCGGCATCGGCAGCGTGCTGGGCGGTGCGATCGCCGACGCCGTCGGCTATCTCCCGGCGTTCGGCGTCGCAGGCGGGTGTGTCGTCGCCGGCATTCTCGTCGCTGGTCGAGCGGAGATGGCGGCACACGAACCCATCCAGGGCTGAGAGCGGCAGCGAAAGTGACAGCTACTTGTCGACCGTCTTCGTCGGGGAGATCCAGACGACGAGGTCCTCCTCCTGTCGCACGATCCCCTCGATGAAGTCGCCGCGATCCATCGGCGGGTCCTCGACGTCGTCCATCGAGACACGGACGACCTGGTCGACCTCGTCGACGAGCCAGCCGACCGCGGCGTCGTCCTCGAAACTGGTCGCGTCGAAGATGACGATACGACTCGCCTCACCGGTGTTCTCGACGTTCAGGAGCGTCTTCGGGTTGACGATCGAGGTGGTCCGTCCGCGGAGGTCCATCACGCCTTCGACGAAGTCGGGCGCGTTCGGGACCGCGGTGAGCGAGCCACGGTCGACGATCTCGGAGACGTAGTCGATGTCGACACAGTAGGTCTCGCCCCCCAGCTCGAACTCGAGGACCTGCATCTGGCGGGCGGTGGCGTCGGTGTCGTCTGTGGCGGTGGGGTCTGAAGCGCCCGCCGCCGCACGTTGTTCCTGCGACATAGCCGTGTCGCCGACGGCTGTAGGGCCGCCGGTTGTTACCTGATTTTGGCGCACACGTCGGCAATAAATGTACGCACGCTATTATCACGGCTGATTTTCGCCGGCGAGCGCTTAAGTCCCCCAGTTGGGAAGTTTTCCAGTAGAGATGAGCGGGTACGAGCACGGCGTGGACCGGCCGGACGCGCCTACGGGACGGAGGCGGCGTCACGGCCCGAGACACGAGTGCGTCTCGCGGCTGCGAACCGAGACCCGTCGTCGTTCGAGGACGGCGCAGGCGGAGATAGACGACGGACACGGGGGAGACGAGCGATGAGTACCGCCTCCGAGCCGGGCGGCAGCGACGAGTCGACGCGGGCAGTCATCGTCGACGACTCACGGTTTATGCGGACGCTCATTCGAAGCCTGCTCGAAGAGGGCGGCATCGAGGTCGTCGGCGAAGCCGAAGACGGCTCGAAAGCGCTCGATGCGGTGACCGAACACGACCCGGATGTCGTGACAATGGACATCGAGATGCCCTCGATGAACGGTCTCGAGGCCGTCGACGCCATTATGGCGGACCACCCGACTCCGGTGTTGATGCTGTCCGCACACGCCGAGGAGGACGCCGACGTGACTTTCGAGGCGCTCGACCGCGGCGCGGTCGACTTCGTGACCAAGCCCGGCGGCGAGGTCACCTCGTCGATGCCGCGGGTGAAGCGCGAACTGGTCGAGAAAGTCGAGTCCGCGGCCCGAGTCGACCTCTCGGCGAACGCACGCCTGTCCTCGGAGGACCGCGGCAGTTCGACTGGGGAGAGCCGGTCCTCGTCGCGAACGGCCGGCTCTACCGCGTCGACAGACACGAGCGCAGCCGATGGAGCGACCGCGTCCGGAACGGCGACGGGAACAGACGCGCCCCGACAGCAACGGACGGCCCGAACGGGGTCCACTGCGGGACAGACGGACGCCACCGACACGGGGTCGTCGACGGCATCGACAGCAGGGAGTTCGCCGGCAGCGACGCAGACCACGACGTACCCGGAGGCCGGAACGCTCGTCGTCGGCGCCTCGACCGGGGGACCGAACGTCGTCGAGCGCGTCCTCGGAGCGTTACCGCGCGAGGCGAACCTCAGGGTCCTCGTGGTACAGCATATGCCCGAAGGCTTCACCTCGCGGTTCGCGACGCGACTCGACGGCCGGTCGGGGTACGATGTCACGGAGGCAGAGTCGGGCGAGCGGATTCAGGCGGGCGAGGCGCGTGTCGCACCCGGCGGCCACCACCTGCTCGTCACCAGCGATCGGAACGGGCGTCTCAAGCTCGAACTGACGGAGACAGAACCGATTCACGGCGTCCGGCCCGCCATCGACATCACGATGGCCTCGGCCGTCGAGAGTGTGGAGGGACCGCTGTGTGCGACCCTCCTCACCGGGATGGGCCGCGACGGCGTCGACGGGATGCAGCGGATCCACCAAAGCGGCGGACACACGATCGCACAGGACGAGGAGACGTCCGCGATCTTCGGGATGCCGCGGCGCGCCATCGAGACGGGGAGCGTCGACGTGGTCGCGCCGGCCGAACAGATCGCCGAGAACGTACTGCAGTACTTCGCGGAGGAGTGACCGATGGACGACGAACTCTACCAGGAATTCATCACCGAGTCCGAAGAGAGCATCACGCAGTTGAACAACTCACTTTTGGATCTCGAATCGAACCCCGACGACGAGGAAGCGATCGACGACATCTTCCGACAAGCCCATACCTTGAAGGGGAACTTCGGGGCGATGGGCTTCGACAACGCCGCGACCGTGGCGCACGCCGTCGAAGACTTACTCGACGAGGTCCGAAACGGCCGCATCGAGGTCACCCACGAGCGGATGGACCTGGTCTTCGACGGGATGGACGAGATCCTCGACATCCTCCACGAGATCGAAAAGCACGGCGAGTCCCAGCGCGATCCGAGCGATCTCGTCGAGGAGATCCGCGCCGCTGCAGAGCCCGAGTCCGACGCGGACGCCGGGGAGGAAGCCGCCGCGGACGCCGAACCCGCCTCCGCAGACGCCGAGTCAGGCGACACAGACGGAACGGAAGACGCGGTGGAGCCGGAATCCCCGGACGCTGACAGCTCAGCGGAGTCGGGAGAAGCCCTCGCGGCAGCTTCGGACGCGCTCGATCTGGACGAGCCCGACGTCGCCGACGCCGACAGCCTGTATCACGCCGAGATTTCGCTCGACGTCGGAGATATGAAAAGCGTCGACGGCGGCTTGTTCGTCGGCGGCCTCCCGGAGGACCTCGCGGTTGTCGGTGCGGACCCGGACCTCGATCGCATCGAGGACGGCGACTTCGGAGACGACTTCGCCGTCTTCGTCGCCGACGAGGACCGCGACGAACTCGAAGCGACCCTCTGGGACCTCTGGAAGGTCGAGTCAGTCACGCTCACCGACGTGAGTGCGGTGCTCGACGGAGAGACCGGAGATATGGCGGCCCCCTCCTCAGACGGTGCGACAGCCAGCGCGGACGCAGACGGATCCGACGCGGACACCACAGCAGACGGATCCGAGGCGACCCCCGGAACGCCGGCGGCGAACGGGTCCGCGGGCGACGCCGGGAGCGCGCCGACGTCGACCCCGAACGAGGACGTCGACGCCGAGTCTGCGGCCGCCGCGGTCGACGCTGTCGTCGACGCGTACACCTCGGACGGAGCGGCCGCCGGCGACGCGGCGGACGGGACTGGTGACGCTGCTGCAAGCGACGACGCAGCAGACGAACACGACGACGCCGCGGACGCGGCGGCCGAGGATACAGCGCCCGCAGACACCGACGAGACCGAGGCAGACGCAGACCCCGGCAGCAACTCCCCAGGCGTCGCGGAGGCCGATGGCGCTGCTGACTCCGGCGACGATGTCGAGGAGTCCGACGAGAACGACGCGGACAGCGACGACAGTGGCGGGACGGCGCGAAAGCGTGGAGACAGCGGCCGGGGCGGCGACGAGGACGATAAAGACGAAGACGACGAGGAGTCACGCTCGATTTCGGCGGTGAAGTCCGTCCGGGTCGACGTCGATCAGCTCGACGAGCTGCACAGCCTCGTCGAGCAATTAGTCACGAGCCGGATCAAGCTCCGCCAGGCGCTCGGCGAAGACGACTCGACCGGCCGCGACAACCTCGATGAACTGGATAAAATCTCCTCGAATCTCCAGGACACCGTGATGGATATGCGGCTCATCCCGCTGAAGAAGGTGTTCGACAAGTTCCCCCGACTCGTGCGTGACCTCGCGCGCGAGGAGGACAAGCGGGTGAGCTTCAACATCGAGGGCGAGGGTATCGAACTCGACCGGACGATTCTCGACGAGATTTCAGATCCGCTGATGCACGTGCTCCGGAACGCGGTGGATCACGGCATCGAACCACCGGAAGAGCGGGAAGCCGCCGGGAAGTCCGCGACCGGCACAGTCGAGTTGCGAGCCGAGCGCGAACACGACACCGTCGTCATCACGGTCGAAGATGACGGGGCGGGCATCGACGCCGACGTGCTCCGCGATAAGGCGGCCGAGAAGGGCATCCGACCGCGCGAGGAGTTGGTCGAAATGCCCGACGAGGAGGTCTACGACCTCATCTTCCACCCGGGCTTCTCGACGAACGAGGAGATCACCGACGTCAGCGGCCGCGGGGTCGGAATGGACGTCGTCAAGACGACCGTCGAGTCGCTCGACGGATCGGTCAACGTCGACAGCACGCTCGGCGAGGGGACGACCATCTCGATCCGGCTGCCGGTATCGGTCGCGATCATCAAAGTGCTCTTCGTGCAGGTCGGCGACCGAGAGTTCGGCGTCCCGATCAAGTACATCGACGAGATCTCGCGGCAGACGCGCGTCCAGAGCGTCGACGGGGCCGAGGTGATCGTCCACGAGGATCGTATCTTCCCGCTGATTCGACTCCGCGGCGCACTCGCTCTCAGCGACGAACGGCGCGATAGCGGGATGATCGTTCGCATCCGACCCGCCGACCGGCAGGTCGCGCTCCGCTGTGACGACGTCGCGCGCCAGGAGGAAGTCGTCGTGACGCCGCTGCAGGGGCCCCTCAAAGGCACGGAGGGACTCTCCGGAACGGCCGTCGTCGGCGACGGGAAGGTCGTGCCGATCCTCGACGTGAACTCACTGTCGATTCCCGACGAGGGCAAGCAGGCGCGCCGTCAGTGGGTCCCACCGGAAGACGACAGCGCGGAAGCCGAGGGGGCGGCCGACTGATGGGCCTCGACATCGACACCGGATCCGACGACGCCGAGGACGCAGACGAGCGGGCGTTCGACGACTTACTCGAGTACGTCGAGTCGTCGCTGTCGTTCGCGACGAGTTCGTACAACCGCTCGTACCTCGACCGACGGGTCTCCGCCCGGATGCGACGCCGACACGTCGACGACTACGACGAGTATCAAGAACTGCTCGAAGACGACGAGGACGAACAGGAAGCGCTCCTGAACGCACTCAGCGTCAACGTCACCAGTTTCTTCCGCAACCCCGACGTCTGGGAGGCGTTACGCGAGATCATCGCGGAGTTGAGCGACGACGGCCGGACCCGGATCTGGAGCGCCGCTTGCTCGGACGGCCGCGAAGCGTACTCGGCGGCGATGCTCGCGCTCGACGACGACCGAATCGACGCCGATCGCGTCGAGATCCTCGGTACCGACATCAAGCCCGAGATTCTTCGGGCCGCACGCCGTGGCGAGTATCACGCCTCGGAGACGAACGATCTCAAAGAGCAACTCGAACCGCTGGAGAACAGCGACCGGTACATAGAGCGTGAGGGAGACACCTACCGCGTCAGCGACGAGGTGCAGGAACTCGTCTCCTTCCGCCGACACGACCTCGTACAGGAGGATCCCCCGAAGACGTTCGACCTCGTCATCTGCCGAAATCTGTTCATTTACATCAACAGAGAAGCAAAAGAAGCCATCTTCGAGACGCTCGGATCCGCCGTCGAACCCGGAGGATACCTGACGATCGGGATGACCGAAACCGTCCCGGCGTCCTGTCGCGACCGGTTCGATCCGGTCGAAAAGCGACTCAGGATCTACCGCGACACGGCGGGTGAGGAGACGTCTCGAACACGGAGGTAGGTGCGTGTGAAACCAGGTGAAACGAAACTCGCGGACACGCGCGGACGGTTCCTGCAAGCGCTCCGTAACGGTCGCGAACGGAGCGACGCCGGCTGGACGAACGGCCGCATCCTGCTCTCGAACAAACGGATCGTGCTCGCGGGGACGAGCGGCAAGCGCACCTTCCCGCTCTCGAAGATCGAACAGGTGGGCGGCCGATTCGACGTGAACCAGCGCGTCGCGACCGTCGCCGACTACATCGCGCTGCAGTTCGACGACGGCGAGGACGTGATCCTCGTCGCGCCCGCGGAGTTCGAGGAGTTCGAGATGGACCTCTACGACGCGCTGCTGTCCTCGACGAAGTTCCTCGTTCGACACCCGGCCGTCGAGGGCGGCGTCGTGCAGAACACCGAGTGGGAGCGCGCCAAGATGCAAGTCGAGACGGAAGCCGTCAACATCGCGACCGTCGCCGGCACGTTCGTCGGCGTCCAACTCGACGACATCGGTGACATCGAGATGGGGCGCCGAACCGTCCGCGAGGAGCGACGAGAGGTCATCGAGGTCGAACACTCAGACGACAACGGGACGAGCGTCCAGACGTACATCTCGGGACCCGAACGGGCCGTCGGCATCCTGAAGTCGCTTCTGCGGATCGGCGAGGAACAGACCGAGACGGCGCTCGATCTCTCGAGACAGGACAAACAGGTGTTGATGGCGCTGTACTCCGGCGTCTCCCCGTTCGACATCCCCGCGTTTCTCGGGATCGACGTCGACGAGGTCGAAGAACTCTTTGTACGGCTCATCGACCACGACGTCCTAGACGAGGTCCGGATCCGACACGAGGTGGAACTCAACGCCCGCGGGCGGTCGATCGCGGCCGACGCGATCGACGAACAGGGCGCGGAGATGTGACGACGACGAGCACCTCGAAAGAGCAGACCCCGCCGAGTCCCGCGCTCACCCGCTAGCGTGCGCCAGAATCTCTGTGCGGGCCTCCGAAGCGCACTCCCGACCACCCCGGCCGAAGTGAAGGGTGTTCGCGTTGACCGGGTCGCTGAGGAGGCCCCCCGAGTCGACGGGGACGTCGACCTGTTCGATCTGGAGGTAGCCGATAGTGATCCCCTTCGCGAGGTCGACGCCGATTATCTCGTCGGCTGGGATCGTCTTGTCGTCGAACCGTGAGCGGTTCACGCGATAGATTTCGACGCGGTCCTCGTAGACGACCAGCGTACCGTCCTGGAACGTGCAGACGACGAGCGCGTTCGGATACTCGTCGACGCCGTCCTCGGAGTCCTCATCCGCGTCACCGCTCCGTCCCCACGGGAGATCGACCATCGAGAACTGGTACCACGGGACACCGCAAAAGCGTTCGGCCGGGCCGGGGTTCAGTCACCCGACCACGCCGCATCCGAGAGCGTGCGCTGGACCGCCTCCTCGCCAACCGCGGCCGCGAGCGCCTCGAAGCCACGTCGCTCCGCGCGGTCGCGGGCGTTCGCGACGAGTCGGGAGACGATGAACTCCGGCGTCGACTTGCCGACCGTGCCGAACCGTGGCTGGTAGTCGACGCGGAGCGCGAGATCGTCGGTCAGCCCCTCCGCGAAGATGCCGTCGATGCGCGCCTCCGGGGGGAGGGGACTGAGGTCGTCGGCGAGGTGGGTCACGTAGACGCCGAGCGCGTCCTGATCGACCGTCAGATCGACCAGGCCGTTCAGCAGGTCGGCGGCACGGCCGGGTTCGGTGATCGCCTCGAACTCGTCGACGAGCATCAGCGTGCGGTCGCCGGTCGACAGCGGCGGGACGATCGATTTCAGCGTCGACTCCAGGACGCCGGCGTTGAAACTGGCGTGTCGGCGGTGGAAGACCACCGTATCGAACTGACCGACCTCGGCCCGCGCTGCGGGCACGGGCAGCCCCATCGAGGCGAGCAGGACGACCTGTGCGAGCGTCTCTAAGAGCGTCGTCTTCCCGCCTGAGTTCGCCCCGGTGAGGACGGCGACGCGGTCGCCGGATGGCGGCTTCGGCGCGTCGTCGCCGAGGTCGGCCGAGCCTATGCCGTGTGACCCGACGGCGTACGTGACGGGCTGAACCTCACCGGACAGCGAGAGGTTCCGCGCGCCGACGACGGCGAGTCCGTCCTCGACGAGTCGCGGGCGGGTCAGATCGTACGCGGCGGCGAAGCGGCCGAGCGAGAGGTCGAACGCGATCTCGGAGACGGCGCCGACGGCGGTCTCGACGTCCTCGCGCGCGGTCTCGATCGACTCCCGCAGATCGGCTGCCACTGTGCGTTCGCGTTCCTCGACGTCGGCGTCGAGTTCGGCGACGAGCGCCCGGAGGGACGTCCCCGCGAAGTCCGCCTCGTCGTGGGCGTCCTCGGCGACCGCGGCCTCGACGCGCCCGCGGCGAACGTCGGTCTCGCTCGCGACGTACTCGACGAACGCCGCGCGGAACTCCTCGAAACTTCGGACGCCGCGCTCGCGCACGGACTCTAGCACGTCGAGCGCGCTCGACTCCAGTTGCGCGGCGGCGTCCCGCTTCTCGCGCAGGCGATCGAGTTCGTCGTCGGTACCGGGTGCGACCGATCCATCTTCGTCGACGGTGCCGAGCGCGGCCGCGGCCGCTTCGAGCGCGTCGTCGTCGAGGTCGTCCAACGCGGCGAAGGTCCCGCCGCGCAGGCCCGCCTCGCGGAGCGCGAGCGCCGTCTCGACCGCGATTCGGTCGGTGCCGCCGGCCTCGTCGTAGGCGTCGAACGCCGAACGGACGGCCGCGCGATCCTCGTCGTTCAGTTCGACCCAGGCGTCGCGTGCGGCGAGCACGCGGTCGAGTCGCGACTCCCGTTCGTCGACGTCCGAAAGCGGCGTCAACACGCGAATCCGGTCAGCGGCGTGCGCGGTCAGCGCGTGTTCGCTCGCCAGCGTCAGCAGTTCGTCGTAGACGTCGCGGGCGTCCCGCGTCCCGAGCGTTTCGATGCCCGCCGCACCGTTGGCTCTGCGGAGGATTCTGACCGCACGCCCCCGCGGGATCCCGGCGTCAGCCAGCGCGCGGATGTCGGCGTTCTCGATGGCCGCGACGGCGCGCTCTGTGCCCGTCGCCTCTCGGAGTTTCTCGCTCGTCTTCGGACCGACCCCCCAGTAGTCCTCCAGTCGCATAGCCTCACCTCCAACGGGAGCATCTTGTAGGTTTGCGGTTCGACTGGTCGGGGCGTGGGAGCGCCGTCACGGAGGTGACGGCAGGAGGAATGGGGAAACGAAGGGACCGCCGTATGAGGCGGTCCGGAGGGGACGCCCGACAGCGTGGTTGGGGGAGTGGTGGACGCTGTCGGAACGGGGGGTCGGCGTCGGGGTCGGGAGGCGGTGGAGCGTCGTGTCGGGAGCACCGACTGCGTCAGGGGGACGACGAGACGCGCCGGGCACGGGCGTCTCGGACTTCTGCTCCCTCCCGGATTGCGTCCTCACAGTTGGGACAGACGCGGGCGTCTGTGAACCCTTCCGGGGCGAAGACCCGGACGTAGTCCCGCGAGACGAATGAGCCACAGTTCTGACACTCAGGCATTGCACGCCACCTCTGCGACGGATCGGTCGAACATATCCACTTGGGGAGAGGGGGTGTAGTACCCTAACACGGACCCCTACGTCCTTAGGTCCCGAGCGGAAATTGGGGGTCTGAGGGGCAGCTATTTATCCGTGGACTCGTTTCGTCCGGGTATTAGGATGACATCGGACGGTTCGTCGAACGGCTCTCAGTCGGGGCCAGACGACACGTCGGCTGCGACAGGTTCGCCCCCCGGCGGGACGGTGGAGAACCCTGCGACGCCGACAGACGGACCGCGAGCCGAGACCGATGCGTCAGACGACGGGCCGGTCGTCCTCGTCGTCGACGACGACAGAGACCTCGCCGACACCTGCGAGTACTGGCTCCGCGAGGACTTCGACGTTCGCGTCGCCTACGGCGGAGAGGACGCGCTCGAACAGATGGACGACGAGGTCGACGTCGTCCTCCTCGACCGCCGGATGCCGGACCTCTCGGGCGACGAGGTGCTCGCGGAGATCGACGAACGGGGGTACGACTGCCGCGTCGCGATGATGACGGCCGTCGAACCCGACACCGACATCGTCGAGATGCCGTTCGACGAGTACCTCGTCAAGCCGGTCGACGAGGATAGCGTCACCGGAACCGTCGAAGAACTGCTCGTCCGCTCGGAGTTCGACGAGCGTGTCCGCGAGTACTTCGCGCTGGAGTCGACGGAAGCAGTCCTCGAAGAGCGCGATCTCCGCGACCTCGGCGATCCGACCGCCCTCGACGACCTAACTGCCAGAGTCCGTGAACTCCGCGAGGAGCGCGAATCGGAGATCCGCGAGCGCGAACGCCAACTGGACCGCGTGCGCCGGATCAACGGCTTCCTCCGCGACGTGGACCAGGCGCTCGTCGACGCGAGCACCCGCGAGGGCATCGCGGAGACGGTGTGTGCCTCCTTCGAGTCCTCGCCCTACGACGGAGCGTGGATCGCGCGGTACAACGAAGCAGTCGACACCGTCGAGTGCGCGGCCGCTGCCGAGTCGGTCACGTCCCCGTTCGCCGAGGGCAGTTCGGCGGATCCGGCGGCGCTCGTCCGCGAGGCGATCGACACGCGATCTGTCGTGACCGACGCCGTCTCGCCGGCCCACGCCGCGGCAGCCCTGCGAAACGCCGACGCCGTCGCTGGGGAACTGACCCTCGTCGCCATCCCGGTCACCTACCGGGAGACGGTCTACGGCGCGCTCGTCGTCTACGTGCGCGGATCGATCTCCGAGGAGGAGCGGTCGATGCTCGGCGGCGTCGGCGAGACGGTCGGACACGGCATCAACGCCGCCGAGTCAAAGCAGTTGCTTCACGGCGACAGCGCGGTCGAACTGGAGTTCGAGCACACCGACACCCGAGACGTGCTCGTCGACCTCTCCTTGGAGTTCGACACGACCGTGACGCTCGAAGGCGCCTCACTCGCAAACGAGGGCGTCGTCTCCTGCTACGTCTCGATCGAGGACGTGGATCCGTCGACGGTGCTCTCGGCCGTCGCACCGCTCGACGCGCTTACGAACGGGCGGGTCATCTCCGACGAAGACGACGAAGCGCTGTTCGAGTTCCGGCTAGCCGACGCCTCGGTGGTCGTGACGCTCGTCGAACTGGGCGCGTCGGTGGAGTCGTTTAGCGCGACCGGCGGCGAGGGCGAACTCGTCGTCAGAGTGCCCGCCCGGTCCGACCTCAGAGCGCTCACGAACGCCGTGCAATCGTCGTACCCGGACGTGTCGGTGCTCGCGAAACGAGAGGTCGAAGACGCAGTGCAGTCGACGTCTTCGTTCCGTCGACAGCTCGAAGAGAAACTGACCGACAGACAGCGCGACGTGATGGAGACGGCGCTGGCCTCGGGCTACTTCGACTGGCCGCGCGGCAGCACCGCCGAGGAGGTCGCAGCCTCGCTCGGCATCGCCGCGCCGACGTTCCACGAGCACCTCCGATCCGGCGAGCGAAAGCTCATCGAATCGTTCTTCGCGGAGACGTCGACCGACCGTCGGACGAGGAATCCAGCCGACGACACCGGCGACGCGGCTGGCGACGACTGATAGTGATTACTCTCACTGTGTACCGCCGAGCGCCACTCCCGGTGGCGATGGTCGGCGGTAAGAGACGAGAGTAATCATTATCATACGGTCGGACGTACTTGGCCTGAGTGTCTGATACTGTCGGACAGAACGATGTGAAGACCATTGGCACTCCGTGAGTGCCAGCGTGATTCACGAACTGCTGTCTGACAGTGTGAGCGACGGGAGAGTCGGCGTCGGAAACTGCAGGCGATCGGGGGCCGCCCGCGTGCGCAGAAATCTACGGAGAGTGTATGCCCGAGAGGGCTGTGGATCGGATCAGGCGTCGTTCATCCGCTGGGCGCGTTCGTCGCCGCAGGCTCGGCACTTCGTCACTCGGTAGGGCTCTCTGGAGAACGCCCGGTTCGTCTGCTTCTTGCTCTCGGTCTTGAGTTCGATCGAAACCTCGTGGGGAGTCCGCGCGCCGCATTCGTCGCAGTACTCGGTCAGTTCGGTGTGGGAAGATTGGCTCTTGGACATCGTCGTTCGGTACCAGAGTAGATGGCCGAATCCACATTGACTCCCGACCCTACACCCTTAGGGTCGGACGGATCGGCGGACTGCGGTGGGATCTGTGAGCGAAAAAGCGTCGGCGGGACCGCACAGTGATTGAGACGGCACCCCAGTTGGAGATTCGAATACGTCCCGACGCCTGCGCAAGCGCGTCAGATACTGCCCTGTCGGTAGATGAGGTTGCGCTGGATCTCGTTTGCCCCCTCGTAGATGACGGGAATGCGTACGTCGCGGTACACCCGCGAGATCGGGTACTCTTCGAGGACCGAGCGGCCGCCGTGGAGTTGCATCCCGCGCTCGGCACACTGCATCGCTACCTCTGTCGATTTGGTCTTCGTCGCCGCCGCCCAGAAGCCGGCGTCCTCGTTGGTTTCGACCTTGTGCGCCGCACGCCAGTTGAGCGTCCGCGCCGCCTCGAACTCCATCCGCATATCGGCGATGATGTGCTGGGTGGACTGGAACTCGGAGATGTTTCGCCCGAACGCCTCTCTGTCGTGGACGAACTTCCACGTCTCCTCGATGGCGCGTGCTGCGAGACCGATGCCGTGACCGCCGACGACGACGCGGCCGTGATTGAAGAAGTCCGCGAGGACGTAGAAGCCGCCGCCTTCGGTGCCGACGAGGTTCTCCTCGGGGATCTCGCAGTCGTCGAAGACGATGTGGCCCTGCTTGGAGGCGCGCATCCCCATCTTCTCGGGGATGTGCTCGGCCTCGTACCCGGGGGTGTCGGTCTCGACGATGAACATCGAGTAGTCCGAGTAGCGGTCGTCGCTGTCGTCCGTCTTCGCGTAGACGGTCAGCCAGTCGGCCTCCACGGCGTTCCCCACCCAGTACTTCTCGCCGTTCAGGACCCAGCCGTCGTCGGTTCGCTCGGCAGTGGTCGTCATCCCGGCCATATCCGATCCGGTCTGTGGCTCCGAGACGGCGAGTCCCGAGATCTGCTCGTTCGCTGCGACCGGCCTGAGGTACTCGTCTTTCTGTTCCTCGGACCCGTACTTCTCGACGATCTCACAGCCGAACGACGCGAGCATCAGCGTCAGCGCGATACCGGCGTCGGCCGCGTAGAACTCCTCGTTGATCGCGAGAATCTGTTCGAGGTCGAGACCACGGCCACCGTACTCCTCGCCGATGTCTTGGGCGACGAGACCGGCGTCCATTGCCGCTTCGAGGATCTCCCAGGGGTACTCCGCAGATCGGAAGTACTCCTCGGCGTTCGGACGGATGTACTCGTCGGCGAACTCACGCGCCTCCTGTTTTACTTCGCGGGCGTGCTCGGGCACGACCGACTCGTCGAGAAGGTCCATAGGGGCCACTCGAATGCCACGAGCAAATAACTCTCGGAACTTCGAAAAACTTTAGATTCGTTTATAGTTCTCTGATTCAGTCGTCGGTGCCGGCGTCCGAGTCTGTGCGATCATCTTTCGGCCTCGTCCCGGAGAGCCGCTCCCGGACGGCTTCTCGGTCCACCGTCCCCGAGACGGTCCGCGGAATCGCTTCGGTGACCACGATCACTTTCGGGAGTTTGAAGCCGGCCAGTCGGTCGCGAGCGAACCCGAGCAACTCGTCCCGGTCGATCGAGTCGCCTTCGGGGACGACCAGCGCCGAGACGCGTTCGCCCCACTCGGCGTCCGGCACGCCGACGACGGCCGCCTCACGCACGCTCGGGTGTGCGAGGAGAGCGTCGACGACTTCGCCGGGGTCGACGTTCTCGCCGCCGGTGACGATCCGGTCGTCGACGCGGTTCAGAACGGTGAGCGTCCCATACTCGTCGGCGACGCCGACATCGCCGGTGTGGAACCCGAACTCCCCGAACGCTGCCTCGGTGGCGTCGCTGTCGCCGTAGTAGCCAGGTGTCACCGTCGGCCCGTCGACGACGATTTCGCCGGGCTCTCCGGGTGGGACCGGCGATCCCGCCTCGTCGACGACGGTGACGTCGGTCATAAAGAGCGGGCGACCGACGCTCTCGGGATTCTCGTACGCCGCGTTCGGGCGGGCCGTCGCGATCTGGGAGGCGGTTTCGGTCATTCCGTACGTCGGGTACACCGGGACGGAGTAGTCGCGGCAACGCTCGATCAGTTCCGGCGACGCGGGTGCGCCACCGAGGAGTACGACGCGGAGCGACTCCGTGAGCGTCCCCCGGCGGTCCAGCATCCGGCGGAGCATCGTCGGGACCAGCGAGACGGCGGTCGCATCGTATCGGTCCAGATCGTCTGCTGCCGCCCCGGCATCGAAGCCCGCTCGGAAGACGACCGTCATCCCGTACAGCGGCATTCTGAGAATCGGCGCGATCCCACCCATATGGTGCAACGAGAGCGTCACGAGCCACCGGTCGTCCGGGTCGAATCCCAGACGGAACGCCGATGCGACCGCGCTGGCTAGGAGATTCCCCGTCGTCAGCCGGACGGCCTTCGGATCGCCAGTAGTGCCGGACGTGAACAGGATGAGTTGGGTGTCCTCGAGCGACCATTCCGCGGGGGTCACAGACTCGGGCGTCACCGACGAGAGGGAGGTCACGGCGTCCGTGTTCGGTTCGTCGACGGTGACGACCGAGGCGGTGCGGTCACAGCCGGCACCGTCCTCGCCACCGGGTACGTCGTCGAAGTCGGCCTCGCCGCTGCTTCCAGACTCGTCCTCACTACCGGTCTCGTCGTCGGAGTCGGTCTCGTCGTCGGAGTCGGTCTCGTCGTCGGAGTCGGTCTCCTCGCCAGAATCGGTGGCTTCGCCATTACCCCCGTCAGTGTCGGCCGCTTCGCCAGCCACGCGCGAGAGAGCGTGTACAACCGTCGTTTCGGTCGCGTCGCCGCAGACGATTGTCGACACGTCCGCCGTTTCGATCTGCCCGGCGAGTTCGCGGGCGGTCAGTTCGTCACCCATCGGAACGAGCGTGACGCCGAGTCGCATCGCGGCGTGGACGAGACAGACGTATTCGAGTCGAGGGTCCAGCACGACGCCGACGTGTGCGCCGCGTTCGACGCCCGTCGCGGCGAGTCGGCCGGCGAGGTCGTCGACGAGCGCATCGAGGTTCGCGAACGTGTAGACGTCGCCCGTCGCTGCAGTCACGAGAGCGTCGCCCTCCGGTTCGATCCGAACCCGGTGAGAGAGCCAATCGCGCATCCTACGCGTGTGGACGTGACGGGCCGCCTAATACTGTCGGCTCCTCCGGCGCCCCCGACCGCTACGCCCCGTCGCCGTGCTCGACGTACTCAACGAGGACGCCCCCGGTCGACTTCGGGTGCAGGAACGCTACTTCGTGGCCCCACGCGCCCGGTCGCGGCTCCTCGTCGACGAGGTCGACGCCGGCGTCGCGGGCGCGTGCGAGCGCCGCGCCGATGTCTTCGGTCCGGAGTGCGACGTGGTGAATGCCCGGACCGTGGCTGTCGAGGTAGCGCGCGACCGTGCCGTCTTCGAGCGGTTCGAGCAACTCGAAGTAGCCGCCGTCGAGTTCGAGAAACCGGGCGATCATCCCGTCGAACGTCTCCTCGTGGACGAGCGAGGCCTCGAAGAGCGTCTCGAAGGTCGCTGCCAGTTCTTCCCCGTCGGTCGTCGCCACGCCCAGGTGGTCGAAAGCCATCGGCATAGGGGGACGGTAGCGCGACGCGGAGATAAAATCCGCTGCCGCTATCGCGCGGGACGGTACTCGCCGAACTCCTCGCGGAGCGCGTTCGATATCTCGCCGACCGTCGCGTAGGCTTTCACGGCGTCGACGATGGGCGGCACGAGGTTTGCGTCGCCCGCGGCGGCCTCCCGAACAGTCGCGAGCGCCGCTTCGACGGCTTCCTCGTCTCGCTCGTCTTTCACTGCCTCCAATCGTTCTCGTTGCCGCGTTTCGTCCGCCTCGTCGACGTCTTCGACGTCGACCTCCGGTTCTTCGTCGACCTGGTACTCGTTGACCCCGACGACGATCCGCTCGCCCGATTCGATCTCCTGCTGGCGTTCGAAGGCGATGTCTTGGATCTGTCGCTGTACCCACCCGGACTTCACCGCCTCGAGCATCCCGCCGCGGCTGTCGACCTCCTCGAGGATCTCGAACGCCTCGGCTTCGATCTCGTCGGTGAGCGACTCGATCGCGTAGCTCCCGCCGAGCGGATCGATCGTGTCCGCGACGCCCGACTCGTGCGCGAGGATCTGCTGCGTCCGAAGCGCCGTCCGCACGGACTGCTCGGTCGGCAGCGACAGCGCCTCGTCTTTCCCGTTCGTGTGGAGGCTCTGGGCGCCGCCGAGGACGGCCGCCATCGCCTGATAGGCGACGCGGACCACGTTGTTCTCGACCTGCTGGGCGGTGAGGGTCGACCCACCGGTCTGGGCGTGGAACTTCAACTGCTTCGATTTGGGGTCGTCCGCGTCGAATCGCTCGTCCATTATTTTCGCCCACATTCGCCGGGCAGCCCGGAACTTCGCGACCTCTTCGAGGACGTTGTTGTGGGCGTTGAAGAAGAACGAAAGCTGTGGGGCGAACTCGTCGACGTCGAGTCCGGCGTCGATGGCCGCTTCGACGTACTCGATGCCGTCGCCGAGCGTGAACGCGATCTCTTGTGCCGCCGTCGACCCCGCCTCCCGGATGTGGTACCCCGAGATCGAGATAGTGTTGAAGTTCGGCACCTCGCTCGCGCAGAACTCGAAAAGGTCGGTGATGAGCCGCATCGACGGCTCCGGCGGGTAGATGTAGAGATTGCGCGCGATGTACTCTTTGAGAATGTCGTTCTGTATCGTGCCACGGAGTTTATCTCGGGGGACGCCCTGTTGATCGCCGATCGCGACGTACATCGCGAGCAACACCGCTGCGGGGGCGTTAATCGTCATCGACGTCGAGACTTCGTCCAGCGGGATGTCGTCGAAGACGACTTCCATATCCCGGAGGCTGTCGATCGCGACGCCCGCCTTACCGACTTCGCCCGCCGCCATCCCGGCGTCAGAGTCGTAGCCCTTCTGCGTCGGGAGGTCGAACGCCATCGACAGCCCGGAGGAACCCTGGTCGATGAGGTAACGGAAACGCTCGTTGGTCTCCGCGGCGGTTCCCATCCCGGCGTACTGCCGCATCGTCCAGAGCCGGCCGCGGTGCATCGTCGGGTAGACCCCGCGCGTGTAGGGCTCCTCGCCCGGGAATCCGAGGTCGGCGTCGTGGTCGAAGTCAGTCACGTCCTCGGGGGTGTAGAGCCGTTCGACCGTCTGCCCGCCGGTGTCAGTGGTGAACGTCTCCCGTCGCTCCCCGAAGCGTTCCAGCGTCGGTGAGAGCGTCTCGGCCTCCCACTCGCGTTTTGCCTCCCGGATCGTCGCGAGGTCGTCGGGGTCGAACATACTCCAGTGTGGGGTTCCGACCGGTATTGAAACTGTCCGACGGTCGGGGTCGTGGGGATTGTCGCTCCAAAGGGAACAAGGCCATTACGGACGCCGACAAACGGCGTGCTATGAGCGACGAGGTTGCCGACGACGTGACCCCCGGACGGGTACGTGGCGGGCAGATGACCGACGCGGAGATCGACGCCTACCTCGAAACACAGGGGACAGGCGTCCTCTCTTTGGCCGACGGGAACCGAGCCTACGCGGTCCCCATCTCCTTCGGCTACGAGTCCGGGCGCGCCGTCTTCGCCTACTGGCAGTTCCGTCCCGACAGCACCAAACTCGCGTTCACCGAGACGACAGAGCGCGCGTGCCTGGCAGTGTACGATTTCAACGCACAGACCGACTGGCGGAGCGTGCTCGCGTTCGGCCCGCTGCGGGAACTCGGAACCGACGAGTGGGCCGAGATCGGCGAGCTGATGGACGAAAACGCCTGGTCACCGGATTTGACCGGCGTCGGACGCCGACAGCTCTCCATCGTCGGCTTCGAGATGCCGATCGAGGAAGTGACCGGGCTCAAGCGCGAACCCGACGCGGCGAGCGAGTGAGCGTTCGCCGTCCGGTCGAATCGACAGGGCGACGGAGACCCACCTGAACGGCACGGTTCGCCACGCTTTTGCTACCGGCCGCCTACGCTTCGACCAACTATGTTCGGCGGAGGCGGTATGAACCCACGGAAGATGCAGCAGATGATGGAACAGATGGGCATCGACGTCACCGAACTCGATGCCGAGGAGGTCGTCATCAAGACGGCCGACGAGGAACTCGTCTTCTCGGACGCGCAGGTCACCCGGATGGACGCGCAGGGCCAGCAGACCTACCAGATCGTCGGCGAGCCCGAATCCCGGGAGCGCGGGGCCGACGAGAGCGAGACCGCAGAACTCGAAGGCGGCGACGCCGAGTCCGGCGGCATCCCCGACGAGGACGTCGCACTCGTCGCAGAGCGCGCCGGCGTCGACGCAGACACGGCGCGTGAGACGCTCGAAGCGACCGACGGCGACCTCGCGGCCGCCATCGCCCAGCTGGAGTGAGTTTCCTCCTCGTCCACGACGACCGCGAGTACCTCCGCGCCCCGGGCGACGAACTCCAGACGGACCTCGGCGTGCTCGACGTCCCCGAAGACGTCGAACCCGGCGACGTCCTGGAGACGCATCTCGGCGAGGAGTTCGTGGTCCGTCGACTGCGCGGGCCGGACCTGTTCAATCACTTCGAGCGCACGGGCGCGCCGATGCTCCCGCGCGACATCGGCCTCGTGGTCGGTCACACGGGCGTCGCGGCCGGCGACCGCGTGCTGGACGCCGGAACGGGAACGGGCGTACTGTCGGCGTATCTGGGCCGGCTGCACGCGGACGTCGTGACCTACGAGGTCGACGCCGAGTTCGCCGACGTCGCGCGCGAGAATATGCGACTCGCCGGCGTCGACGACCGCGTCGACGTCCGCACGGGAGACCTCACGGAACACCTCGACGCCGTCGCCGAGGACGGCCCCTTCGACGTGATCACGCTCGACACCGGCGACGCGCCCGCGGTCGTCGAGCGTGCGCCCGACCTCCTCGCGGACGGCGGTCACGTCGCCGTCTACTCGCCGTTCGTCGAGAACAGTCGCGAGACCGTCCAGGCGGCCCGCGAAGTGGGGCTCCGCGACGTCGACACCTTCGAGACGATCCAACGCGAGATGGACTTCGGCGATCGTGGCTCGCGACCCTCGACGGCGGGCGTCGGCCACACCGGCTATCTGACGTTCGCGCGAAACGAGCGCTGAGCAGGGTCGGCACGGCCAACGCGCTCACTCGATCGAACGCAACATTCCGAACAGTTCTTCGCGAGCGCGCTCGGGATCGAACGTCTCCGGCTCCGGAACCGTAAGCGGGTACGCGCCACCGCCGAGGAGGTACTCCTCGCCGGCCGGCCACGCGGCGAAGTACGCCTCCACGGGGCGGTTGCGGCCGTCGACGCGAACCTGCGCGCGGAACCGCGTCGCCTCTACTTCCGTGTGGTCCACGTCGATCCGGTGCGTGTCGGCGCGGTCGACGCCGGAGAAGCCACGTTCTTCGAGCACCTCGACGAACTTCGACGTCGCACGGTCCCTGACGAGGCGCGTGAGCGACTTCGACGGCGAGGTGGTGGGCGAGATGCGGAGCCGACTGGCAAAGACGAACCGCCACGTCGTCCCACGATCGACACCTGTCGCCGGTTCCAGCCGCTCTCGCAACTCGACGTCCTCGTAGATCTGAGTGTGGGCCTCGATTCGGACCACGCGCACGTCGAACGGCGCCGTCACCTCTTCGGAGACCAGCCGCCAGCCATCGGGGACGTCGATGCTCGGCGGCGCGATCTCGTCAGTCACGGACACTCGTTCGGGCGCCACCGACTTAATTCGCAGCGACGGGCGGGGTCGAGAGGTCACAGCGAAGACGGCATATCCACTCGGTGGGGCACGCGTCACCGGCAAAACCGCCGTAGTATGCGAACGATGCGACAGCGACGGCTCATACTGTCGGATAGAACGATGTGAAAATCATCGGCACCCCGTGGTGCCAACATCATTCACGAACTGCTGTCCGACAGTATCAGTGGTCGTCTTCGCGCCACTTGTGGCCGCACTCGGTACAGGTGAAGAACCGGGTCTCGGATTCGTCGGCCGAACGGATCTGCTTCATCTCATAGCGCGCGCGGTCGTTTCCACACTCCGGACAGATGACCGTCGTCGTCGGTCCGATCTCCGCGTCGTCGACGTCGGACATATCGACCACCTCGCTCTCCTCGCGGGCGGCCGTCGAGGTCATATGCTCTTCGTCGGCCGTATCGCGGGGTTTCTCGTACCCGCAGTTTCCGCAGACCCAGACGTCGTCCTCGGTCTTCATCATCGAGCCGCATTCGTCGCAGAACTCCATCTTACCCCGACTCAGACGCTTCGGAGACTTAAGCGGCCGGGATCGGTGCGACCGCGTGTCGGATGTTGAAACGTCTTAATACCACAGTGCGAAAAGCCGTGTGTGACAGATAATCGAGCCCTCTCCGAGCAGGCGAAAGAACGGCTCGCCGACGTCGTCCGCCTGCAGCCGACGAAAAACAAAGAACTCCAAGACCAGTGGGGGATGGAATCCGGCAGCGAGGTCCACCAGTACCTCGAAGGCGAACTGAAGGACTACTACTACCGGGACGACAACAGCCTCATTCGCGCGACGGCCGAGGCCGCGGAGTTAGTCGACGTCGAGCCCGGCGTCGAGGGCGACGGCGACGACGAGGGCGGCGTCCCCTCCGTGATTCGCGTCCCGGCGCTCGAGTCGCAGGTATTCCAGGTCGTCGCCGGCCCCGACGAGCGCTCCGAGAGCGTCGTGAGCGTGTTGAACAAAGTCCGCGACGACTTCGACGTCGACCCGCCGGTCGAGGACGTCCGCCGGGCGCTCCAGAGCCTCCGTCGGAAGGGCGTCGTCGAAGTGATCTATCGGACGGTGCCGACGTTCAGGCTGGCCGCGCCACGCGACGACATCGACGTCGAAGTAGCCGATTCGTAGTCCGAGTATCGGGCGTGCTCACTCCGCCGGGGTTCTCGTTTCTGACGGAGGCGCACTCCGGCGGTTTTCTCATTCGCGGTCGTGTTCTCGCGCGCGGATCCACGCGCGCCGGTCGTCGAGGAGCCGTTTGATCCCCTTTCCGGGACCGCCCTCGATGGGCCACCCGCGAGTGCGCCACGTCGGCGGTTCGGGCTCGAACTCCGGGCACGACCCCGCACACTCCGCGGCGGTCTGTGAGCGCTCCTTCGCAGCGCAGTGCGGCACGAGCGCGCGGTCGAACCGGCGGAGTTCGAAGTGGCGGCAGTCGGGCCGCATCGTCTCGTGATACGACCGCCAGCCGCGGCCGTACGCGCGCTCGGCGAGTTCGAGCCGCCGTCGCTGCCGCTCGTCGTCGCCGTCGGCGGTGTCGGGAGTCACCTCGCTCGGATACCACTCGACGTTCGCAGCGGTGCGCCGACTGGCGTCTGCGGACTGTCCCGCGGCTTCGCTGTCGTCGTCGCCGTCGAACGAGACCGCCAAAATCCCCACGTCGACCGGAAGGTTTTCGAGCAGCGCCGGTTCGATGCGGCTGTCTGTCGCCTCGGTCGCGACCCAGACCTCGTCGGCGAGCGCTGTCTCGACGTCGTGTTCGAGTTGCGCAGAGAGCGCGCGGGCCGCCGAGGCGTCGAGGTCGGGCTTGTTCTCGACGGCGACGATCCGGCGGAGCCAATCGGGGTACGGCGCGATCCGTCGGATCTCGATTCGGTTGCTCCGGCGGCGCGTCTCGACGACGCCGCGGTCGGCCGCGCGGTGCACCGCTGCGCGGACGTAGCGCCAGGGGTAGCCCGGGTCCGGCAAGGCGTCGCGGTACCACGTCCACTCGGCCGGGGCGTTGCGGACGACGTGCAGGAGATCCGAGTCGAGTTCGCGCTCGCCGAACTGCGCGCGGGCGGCCAATCCGTCCGGATCGCACTCTAAGACGACGGTGTCCCAGCGGCGCTCCCGCGTGCCGAGCTGTCGGGCGACGACGACGGCGTCCTCGCGTCGCTCCTCGGGCGGCCAGGCGGTCTCTGCCCAGCGGCAGACGAGCAACTCGAAGCCGAACTCGGCGGTGCCGGGGTACACGCGTCAGGCTCCGATCGCCTACGCGAGGTACTTGCCTTCGCCGGTCTCGCCGTTTTCGGCGGCGAGTTGGTCGAGGTACTCGTGTGCCTGCTCGAAGATCTCGCGGGGGCCGTCCTGTGTGATCGTGTTGGTCGCCTGCTCGTAGTCGCGCCACTGCAGGTCGCGGTGTTCGTTCGAGAGCTCCGCGCTCGCCTCGAACGAGCGGGCGATGAACAGGTGGACGGTCTTGTGGATCGTCTTCCCGTTCGCCTCGAAGACGTAGTCGTACTCCTCGCGGAATCCGTCGATAAGACGGAAATCTTCGATTCCGGCCTCCTCTTTCACTTCTCTGATGGCTGTCTGCTGGAGCTCCTCTTCCCCTTCGACCCCGCCTTTGGGGAACTCCCAGTCCCCCGGACGGCTCTTCAGGAGCAAATACTCCCGTTCGCCGCGGGTGTCGCGGAAGAGGATCGCTCCAGCGCTAACCGCTTCCACAGTCATTAGATGGATAAACCGGGTAGGGAGTTAAGAGGCTATCGGACGTTTGGACGGGTCCGCGCTCTCAGAGGGCCGACTCTGTCGGGGTCTTCGAGTCGCAGCGAAGGCTCGTTGGCGTTACTTCCGTCCTATGGATGTGTTTTTAGGGCTCGGTGACGACGTATCTTCTATCCCAGCGAGACCCCAGCTATGACCTTCGTCACAAAACTACACTTCCAGTCGGGGAACCGATACGAACTGGAATCGGAAGTTTCAGAACTCAAATCGATGCTCGAACGCAAAGGCGCGGAGTGTAAAGGCCCACACGCGGATCCGCCGGAAACCGTCGCCGTCCCGCAGTATCGATCGCTCCAACCGGGCGACGAGTTCTCCTCGTGGAGCTACACCGTCTACTCCCGAAAACTCGAGATCCACGGGAACGATCACATCGCCCGCGAGGTCGGCCACATGGACTTTCCCGAGAGCCTCCACGTCGAGATCGAAGTCGAACAGAAGAAGCCGCTCGGACACCTGCGGGACTGACTCCCTCCGTTCGCGACGTTACTCGCCGTCCTGGAGCACGTCGACGACGCGGGCGGTCCCGCGGTGTTGCCCCTCGTCGAACGATTCGATTTTGATCGTGACTTTCGCGTCCAAGAGCGCGGGGTCCGCGTCGGGCAGTACCAAGACGGTGTCGCCGACGCGGACGAGCAGTCCCGACTCGCTTTGGCCGGTGACGAACGCCGGGACTTCGTCGCCGACCTCGAAGGACGGCGTGGCAGTACGGAAGGTGAGGCCAGCGAGCACTTTCTCGAAGCGGCTCATACGCGACTCACCTCCTCGCTGGCGCGGTCGGAAACGTACTCACGGCCGTAGCCGGTCCACGCCGCGAGCAGGAAGACGGCGACGAGGAACCAGCCGTGGAAGACGAACGGCCAGACCGACGCGGGATTGACAACCATCGCCTGCGTGAACCACTCGTACTGCTCGGGGAGTCGCTGCATCGCCGAGTAGCCTGCGAGCAGACCGCCACCCCACGGGAAGATGTAGCCGAGCGCCGACGTGTTGGCGTCGAGGATGTTCGCGCGGCGGTAGCCGTTGATGTTGAAGCGACGCCCGAGCGTCTTGATGTACGGGGCGATCGCGATCTCGGCCGCGGTGTTGATCGTAATCATCGCGTTGACAAGCGCCGTGCCGAGCACCATCGTCGTCTCCGCGCGGCGGACCGTCGTCGCGACCCGTTCGAGGAGGAACTCCTGGATCGCCTCGAAGCCGCCGCCGCGCTGCATCACCTGCGCGGCCGCGACGATCAAGAGGACGAGCACGATGAGCGGGAAAAAGCCCGCTGCGCCCGTGTAGAGGCTGCCCGCGACGGCCGCGTCGCCGGGAGCCACGGGGACGACGAACGCCCCGATGAGGGGGAGCGCGTCGATCGACTGCACCAGCGCGGATTCTTGAGAGGCCTCGAAGGCGAGCATCGCAGACACCTCAGCGAGGCCGAACGCGAGGTTGAGAAACACCGAGAGGACGATACCCCACGAGATGGCCTCGACGATGTGACGGCCGCGGATCGCCGTCACGATCACGACGCCGATCGACGCGAGGTGGACGAGGCCGAGCGCGGTCCCGGCGCCACCCGCGCCAGCGACGTCGACGGGCGTCCCTTGCATCGTCTGGCCCGCCGCGAGGTACGCCGCGAACGCGAACACCGCGGCGACGATGGCGTACTTCAGCCGCGAAGCGACGACGCCGCCGATGTCGGCGTTCTGCGTCACGGCCGAGACGATCGTGGTGTCGCTCACGGGCGCGAGATTGTCGCCGAAGACGGCTCCCGAGAGGATCGCGCCGAACAGCAGCACCGGGTCGGCGCCGACCGCGACGCCCGCCGGGAAGACCAGCGCCGTGAACGCGATCGCCGTCCCGTAGCCGGTGCCGATCCCCGTCGCCAACAGCGCGGCGAGGAGGAACGTCAGCGCCGGGAACAGACCCGAACCGACTTGGACGGCGTCGGCCGCCCAGACGAGGCCGTCGACGAACCCGCCGACCTGGATGGTCTCGGCGAACATTCCGGCCCACAGCCACGCTACGATCGCTGTGGCGGCGACCCGTTGCGTCATTCCGTCGAAGAGGACGTCGGCGTAGGTCTTCCACGGACCCTTGACGAAGAACATTCCGACGACGAGCCCCACGAGGATTCCGACGATGAGACCGGTCGTATCGCCGATTCCGAGCAGTCCGCTCTGGAAGACGGCCCAGGCGATGAAAAACGCGATCGGGATCGCGCTTGCGGCCCGGCCGCCGTAGAAGCTCAACGTTCTGGATGCGTCGCTACTATCGCTCATCGACAGACCGGTTGCAGTCGTCCCCGATAAACGAACCGATCCGGACGGTACCAGAGAGACAGCAGGTGCTCGCCTCCGACGCGACTTTACCACCCGACGACGCAGAGACGAGTATGACTGCTGCCGACCTCGTGGAACTCCGGCGCGACCTGCATCGCCATCCAGAACCCGCCTGGCGGGAGTTCTACACCACCGCGCGGATCGTCGACGAACTCGAGACGCGCGGTCTGGACGCGATCTACGTCGGACCGGAGGTCCTCGCAGATGACCGCGTCGGCGTCCCGGACAGCGACGAACTCGACGCGTGGCACGAGCGTGCGCGCGAGGCGGGCGCTCGCGACGACATCCTCGACCGACTCGCCGGCGGCAACACGGGTGCGCTAGCAGTCGCAGAGCGGGGTGACGGACCGACGGTCGCGCTCCGCGTCGATATCGACGCGCTGCCGATCACCGAATCTCGGGGCGACGAGCACGCGCCCGCAGCGATCGGGTTCCGATCGACGAACGAGGGGTACATGCACGCTTGCGGCCACGACGCCCACGCGACGATCGGCATCGGTGTCCTCGATGCCGTCCTCGACAGTGACTTCCAGGGCACGCTGAAGGTGTTCTTCCAGCCCGGCGAAGAGCGGATCGTCGGCGGCGAGCCGATGGCGAACTCGGGGCACCTCGACGACGTCGACTACTTGCTCGCCGTGCACGTCGGCCTCGGTCACCCCTCCGGCGAGATCGTCGCGGGCATCGACGGCTTCCTCGCGGTCTCACAGTTCGAAGCGGAGTTCGAGGGAGCGCCGGCCCATGCCGGTATCGCGCCCGAGACGGGTCGGAACGCGATGCAAGCGGCCGCGACGGCGATCCAGAATCTCTACGGCATTCCACGGCACGCCGACGGCGCGACCCGCGTCAACGTCGGCGTCATCGAGGGCGGGACGGCGACGAACATCGTCCCCGAGCGCGTCGCCATCGAGGGCGAGGTGCGCGGCGACACCACCGAACTGATGGAGTATATGGACGAGAACGCTCGGCGCGTGCTCCGCTCGGCCGCAGAGATGCACGACTGCGAGGTCGACGTGACCACTGCGGGGCGCGCTCCGTCGACGGCGAGCGATCGGGGACTCGCCGCCGTCGTCGGCGACGTCGCCCGAACCACCGACGGAGTGACGTCTGTTCTCGACTCGGACCACCTGGGCGGCAGTGAGGACGCGACGTATCTGATGCAGTACGTACAGGAACGCGGCGGAAAGGCGGCGTACGTCGGGGTCGGCACGGACCATCCGAGCGGTCACCACACCGATACCTTCGACGTCGACGAGGCGAGCATCGGCGTCGGGATCGACGTCCTCGCGAACGCGATCGTCGAGGTCGGCAAGCGGCGGCCCTGAGCGGGCGCTGGGTGCCCGGTGAACCGCCGCTCGGTCGAATTAGCCGAACGTCTCGTTGAAGCGATTGACGGCGTCGTCGGTCCCGGCGACGACGACCGTATCGCCCGACTGAACGGTGAATTCCGGGCCGACGTCGGTCCGGAGGTCGTCGCCGCGTTCGACCGCCAGCACGGTACTCCCGGTCCGGGCGCGGACGTCCGCGTCGGCGAGCGACATACCGGCCAGACCGGGCGCGTCGACCCGAACGATCTCGACTTGTGACTGCGGCGCGATGACCTCCTCGTCGGTGAGGTTCGACGCCAGCATCCGCCCGCTGACCGTCGAGAGCGCGAGGACGTACTCCGCGCCCGCCCGGTAGATCTTCGGGACGCTGGCGGCGTCGTTGGCCCGGACGATGATCTCCGCGTCGGGAGCCAGGCGTTCGACGACGAGCGTCGCGAAGATGGCGGTCGTGTCGTCGTCGAGCGCGATGAGGACGCTCTCGGCGTCGGTGATCCCCGCTCGACGAAGCGTCTCCGGGTCGGTAACGTCGCCGACGACGTCGACGCCGGACTCGTCTCGCTGATCGATGACGACGTGCGGGACGTTCGCGTCGGTCAGTGCCTCGGCGGCCGTCGCGCCGACTTCGCCGTGACCGGCGACGACGACCCGCCCCTGCCGGTGCCGTCGCGCCTCCGAGCGAGCCAGCTCTCTGAGTCGCGAGAGCTGTTCCTCCCGACCGGTGACGAGAAGCGTGGTGCGACCATCGAGGACCGTGTGCGGGGAAGGCGGCGTGACGAACTCGCCGCGCGACCAGAGTCCGATGATGTTCGCGCCGGTCCGCCGACCGACCTCGCATTCGGCGATCGTCCGGCCTTCGAGTTTGCTGTCGGGATGGATCAACACCTCCGCGATCTCGAAGCCGTCGCCGAGCGGGATCGCGTCGTCGCTTGGAACGATTGGCGAGGCGGCCTTGCGCGCGAGGCTTTCGCCGAGCAACTGTCGCGGGAGGACGACGTCGTCGGCGCCGGCGTATCGGTGGTAGTCCGCGACGTCCGGGTCCTCGACCAGGCTGACGATCCGTACGTCTGAATCCAGTTGTTCGGCTGTCAGCACCACGCTGGCGTTCGTCTGGTCATCGCTGTCGGCGACGAGGGCGACTGCGGTATCGGCGTTCGCCGCGCGGAGATCCGACACCGACTCGGGGTCGCCGTGGACGACTTCGTACTCGCCGTGGAGTTCGCGAGCGCGCTCGCGATCCGGTTCGAGCACGAGATACGCGATTCCCTTCGACTCGAGTTCGCTGATGAGGATCTCGCCGTGGGCGGTGAGCGGTGTGACGATCACGTGCCCGGTCAGCGACGTCTCCCGCGGCGGGTTGCGTTCGAGCGCCCGCTCCACGAGCGGGACGACGAAAAGCGGCAGCGTCGTGAAGATGAGCGCGACGCCGGTGAACTGCATCGCCATCGAGAGCAGGTACGTCGGGGTCGCACTCCAGAGGCTCGCGTCCTCCCCGTAGCCCGTCGTCGTGAACGTCTCCACGACGATGTGCGCCGATTCGACCCAGCCCACGGTGACGCCCTCGAAGGCCGCCATCGTCCATCGGTAGAGCACGGTGTAGAACACGATGGCACCGACCGCGATGCCGACGTAGAGACCGAGCCGTCGCTGGGCCTCCGAGGGCGACCAGGTCGAACCGTCTGCCATACCAGTGGCTTACGGTCCGAGAGGAAAAGTTCGCCGAAGCAGCCGTCGCAGATCCGTTCGAAGCCGGAGAGTGCCCGGGGCGTCCGACGATCGTCTGACGCCGGTTCGCGAGATCGGGAGCCTGCGCCCGTGTACCTGGCACCTGCCGGTCGAGGGCCTAGCTCTCCGGAAAGTATTTGATCTGGATTCTGTGATACACACAGGGATGAACAGTCGAACTATCGATGTGGTGACCGACTGGGAGACGGTCGCCACACCGGACGGATACGAGGGGCTCCACGAGCTCGCGGACGCGGAGTTCAGCGGAGCCGTCTCTGCCGGGATGGCGTGGGCGTTCTTCCTGAACGGCCGCGCCGTCGGCGTTTTCGAGGGGGAAATCGGGGACTTCGAGGACGCTGAGCTGACCGCGTACCGCGCGGCAGACCCGAGCCTCCCGCTGCTCTTTTCGATGCAGGAACGCGGGGGAGAGACACAGGCGAGGTACTACACGAACAAGACACCGCTTTCGGACGCCGACCAGACGCTCTCGAACGGCGGATTCACCGGCTACATCGAGCTCTCGGAAAACGTTCTCTCGGGGGATTACTACGTCGTCTACCACGGGGGCAAGTCGATGAGCGCCGCCTTCGTCGGGAGCTCCGAACGGCTCGTCACGGGCGATGAGGCCTTCGAGACGGCCGCCGACGAGGTCGGGATCTACGAGGTCGTCGACGTCGACGTCGAGATCGTCGACATCCCGGAACTGGCGACCGACGAGGCGGAGACGGATGAAGACGACGCGTCGGGTACGGAGAGCGGAGCCAGCGAGGAGAGCGAGGACGCGACAGAGACCGCCGACGACGCGACGGCAGCGGCCGACGACGAGGAGCCGACCGCGACAGCGGATCCTGATGCGGCGGCAGCTCCCGGCTCTGCAGCCGACGCGACAGCAGACGACCCGACAGCAGAGGGCGAGGCGTCGACAGCAGATACCCCGACAGCGGACGACGCCCCGACGGACGACGGTTCCGACGGGGGACCGGCGACGGCGGACGCGGAAGCCAGCGAGCCATCGGACGCTCCCCGGGGTGGCGACCCTGCGAGCACTGACTCACCCGGCGCTACCGCTCCCGAGGGCCGGACTGCGGACAGCACCGAGGCGGAAGGAGAGACGGGTGCCGCAGACGGACACGCGACTGACACCGGCTCTAGAGCCACACGGCCGGACGACCGCCAGCCGTCGGAGCCATCCTCCGAGACGGCGTCGGGTGCGGGCGACACGGGCGATGCCACCGTCGCGGGACCGACGCAGAAAGGTGCCGCCGCAGACGGGGTCTTCTCCGACGAGGAACGCTGGCGGGAGGCGAAGACGATCCCGTCGCTCGACCCCAGCGAGTCGAGTTCGAACGGGACGACAGCGCAGGCCGCGAGCGCCGAGCAGGATCGCCGATCGGCGAGCGAACGCGCCGCGCAGATGCAGCGAAAGCGGACCGCACAGAAAGCCGCCCAGGATCGATCGAGCGCCTCCAAAACGGCGGACTCGGGATCGACCACACAGGCGAGCGCGCGCTCAGCAGCGGGGGGCGAACAGCCGAACGTCGAACGGCTCGAAAAGCGCCTGTCGAAAGCGAAAGAGCGCGTTCAGTCCCTTGAATCCGAGCGCGACGAACTCGCCGAGGCGCGAACGAAACAGCGCGAGCGGATCGACGAACTGGAAGCCGAACGCGAGGAGTACCGCGAGCGCGTCGAGGAACTCGAAGCCGAACGTGAGACGCTCGAAGCAGAAGTCGAGCGCCTGGAGAGCGAACTCGAACGGCTGGGCGGCGACACCGGCGGCGCTCCCTCACAATCGATGTCTGTCGACCAGGCGCTCTCGGGGACGAACCTCTTCGTCCGCTACGACCGGAAAGGCGAGGCGACGCTGGAGCACGCCCACGACGGCGCGGCGTCGCGGGCCGACGTCAGCGACAACCTCCGGCTCGAACACCACACCACCTTCGAGACCGGGGGGCTCGCCGTCGACGGGCAGCCATACGAGGCGTTCCTCCACGACAGCACCGAGTACGCCTTCGCACAGTGGGTCGTGACGGATCTCCTCTATGAGATCGGCGAGACCGGCAATCAGTCTGGGCTCGCGGGCGTCTTCGACGCGATCCCGGAGATCGACCGCGTCGAGTTGTCGGGGACCGTCGGCGTCGACACCCCCGACGGCGTCGAGCAGCGTGACTTCGACGTCATCTTCCGGGACAAGATGGGCGATCCGCTGTTCGTCGCGGACATCAACGCCTCGCGGAACGCGACCACCGAGGCGATGGTCGGCTCGCTGGTCGAGAACACGGGCACGATCGCCTCGAACGACGAGTCGCTCGCGGCCGGCTTCTACGTCACCGAGTCGTTCTACGAACCCGGGGCCTTAGAGACGGTTTCCGAGGAGACGGGCGGCGGCCTGCTCTCGCGGTCGAAGAAGCTATCGCACGTAAAACTCTCGCGAAAGCGCGGCTACCACCTCTGTCTGGTCGAGGCGCGAAACGGGGAGTTCCACCTGAACGTCCCGGATCTGTAAGCAAAACGAGACAGAGACGAGACGTGGGCGGGACGGTTACGGTTTCAGCTTTCGACTTCGACGGCCTCTTCGATCTTCATCTCGTCGAGCTTGTCGACGATCTGATCGAGTTTCTCGTCGAGTTCGTCGACGAATTCGGCGGTCCGCTCGGTCGTGATCGCACCCTGGCTGGACGGTTCGATGAGGTTCTCCTCTTCGAGGACGCGCAGCGAGTAGCGGACTTTGTGGTGTGGGTAGCCAGTCTCGTTCGACATCTTCACGATCCCGATCGGTTCGCTCTCGATGACCATTTTCAGGACCTGCAAATGCCGTTCAAGCATATCCACTTCCTTTTCGAGTCGGTCTATCATGTCATCTGTTAACTTGTCTGGGCAGGATTTAAATGTTACCCTCTGCCCCGACAAAACGCGGCACAGTGGGTATCACACCGTACGAATGGGAGCGTAATTAACGATTCGGGTCGGGAGCCGCTGGCGGCGGCACAGGCCCAGAAAACGGACGGTGCGTCTCTCACGACTCGTGGGTCGCCCTGTTCTACACGGAAGTGGGCAGGTGCGTCGATACTCCCGCAGTGGTATCCACTTTCGTGACCATCTCGCGGCGGCGGACCGTAATGGGTTTCACGGGGCGCGCAGAACCGCCGTGTATGACCGTCACGATCGTCGGCTCCCAACTGGGCGACGAGGGCAAGGGCGCTCTCGTCGACCTGTGGGGAGGCGACGCCGACGTGGTCGCCCGGTATCAGGGCGGCGACAACGCCGGCCACACCGTCGTCGAAGACGGCGACGAATACAAGCTTTCGCTGGTTCCGAGCGGCGCCGTCCGCGACAAGGTCGGCGTGCTCGGCAACGGATGCGTCGTCAACCCGAACACGCTGTTCGACGAGATCGACGAACTCCGCGAGCGCGGCCTCGACCCCGACGTCCGCGTGGCGCGACGCGCACACGTCATTATGCCGTATCACCGCGTGCTCGACGGCATCGAGGAGGAGGCCAAATCCGACTCCGACCTCGACGCCGGCACGACCGGCCGCGGCATCGGCCCCACCTACGAGGACAAGGCGGGCCGACGCGGGATTCGCGTCGGCGACCTGCTCGATGCGGAGGTCCTCCGCGAGCGTCTCGAATACGTCGTCCCCCAGAAGCGCGCCCTCGCCGAGGACGTCTTCGGCGTCGAGGCCGGCGAGGCGTTCGACGTCGACGCCGTCTTCGAGGAGTACAAGGCGATCGGCGAGCGCCTGCAAGAGGAGTCGATGACCGTCAACGCCGGGGAGTTCCTCGGCTCGCACGTCGATAACGGCGAGAACGTCTTATTCGAGGGCGCACAGGGCACCTCGATCGACATCGACCACGGGATCTACCCGTACGTCACCTCCTCGAACCCGACCGCGGGCGGCGCGGCGACCGGCACGGGCGTCGGCCCCACGGTCGTCGGCCGCGGGGAAGTCGTCGGCATCGTCAAGGCGTACCTCTCGCGCGTCGGCACCGGACCGCTCCCGACCGAACTGACCGGCGACGACGAGGACCTCGCCGATTACATCCGCGAGAAGGGCGGCGAGTTCGGCACCGTCACCGGCCGGCCGCGCCGGATCGGCTGGCTCGACGTGCCGATGCTCCGCCACGCCGCTCGCGCGAACGGCTTCACCGGTCTCGCCGTGAACCACATCGACGTCCTCGCGGGCCTCGAAGAGGTGAAGGTGGGCCACTCCTACGACCTCGACGGCGAGGAGTTGCTCACGATGCCCGCGACGACCGAGCGCTGGGGCGAGTGTGAACCGAACCTCCGCGAGTTCGAGCCGTGGCCGGAGGTCGACTGGTCGGCCGTCGCCGACGAGGGCTACGATGCGATCCCGGAGAACGCACAGACGTACCTCGACTATCTCTCCGAGGAGGTCGGCGCACCGATCTACGCCGTCGGCGTCGGTCCCGACCGCGCACAGACGATCGAACTGGAGAACCCCTTCCAGCAGTAGCCCGATAGTGATCGGCGCACGCCGAGTACTGTCGGCGAACCCGTAGCCTTTTCACCGCCGCTTTCCTCTCGTAGCGTGATGAAAGAGTCACTGATGGACATCCTCTGTGACCCCCTCGACAAGAGCGACCTCGAACTCGAAGTCGACGAACGCGACGGCGAGGAGATCATCGAGGGTCGACTCGTCGGCACTGTCACGGGCGAGGTCTACCCCATCGAGGACGGCATCCCGAATCTGCTGCCGCCGGATATGCGCGACGAAGAGTAACCGAGTTCCGCTCTCGTCGATCCCCGTTTCTGCCGCCGCCTAGCGCCTGTTGAGCCACCACCAGCCGGCGCCGAGGACGAGTACGACGACGAGCACGCCGGCCGCGAGAAGCGTCGTATCGCTCGCGCTCGTCTCCTCGACGACGGTCACCGGAACCACGTAGGAGTCGAGGACGATCTCTTTTCCGTCGGGCCGCTCGGCCGTGACGTTCACCGAGACCGACGAGCGCGTCGGCACCGCGTCTTCGGAGACCGTGACCGCGAACGCGAGCGTCTCTGTGTCGCCGGGGTCGAGCCGCTGGACGTACGCCGTCCGCGCCTCCGAGGAGAACGGCGGTTCGGTTTCGAGTCGGGCACGAACGTCGGAGAGGGTCATATTTTCCCTGTTGCGGACGCGGACCGTCAGCCGATTGTCCGTGTCGATGCCGAACGTGGCGTTTTGTGGCGTGACCGCCAGCCAGTCGCGCTCGGGCAGCACCGGCACCGTCGGTTCGAGTTCGTCGCTCACCTGGCGGTTGTTCTGCGCGTCGCGATACCGCACGGAGAGATTCAACTGCCGGTCGGTCGCGGTCGCGTCCGCCGCGACGTCGACCTCGAACGTGAAGTCGCTCCGTTCGCCCGGTTCGAGGCGGCCCAGCGCGGATTCCGTATCGACCGGTACGACGTTCGGGTTCGACGAGCGATAGACGAGCACGGCGTTGTCGACGGGGGCCGGACCGGTGTTCCTGACTGACCCGCTGATCGTCCCGGGCTCACCGACGTACAGCGTGCTCGTGAGGTTCTCCACGGCGAAGGTGACTTCCTCGCGCGGCGTGACGCCCGCCGTCAACGGCGGCGACGTGCGCTGGATGCCATCGGGGTCGGTGTAGGAGACGGAGGCCCTGAGCGGGTACTCGCGCTGCTGGGCGTCGGGGGCGAACCGCGCCCGGAACTGGAACGTCCGGTTCTCGCCGGGCCCCCACACCCCGGAGTACGCTTCGGACTTCGCAGCGCCGGTGCCGAACGTGACCTCGTCGTCCGGCGAACTGAGCTGAAGGGTGGCGTCGCGGGCGGCTTCAGTACCCGTGTTCCGGACAGTCATCGAGAGCGGGCCGTAGCTGCCGACCCGGGCCGTCGAGGACACGTTGACGACCTGGAACTGCGGACGGTCCTCGACGACGACGGAGAGCGAGAGCGTCCGCGCGAGGTCGACGTATCGGTACTCGGGGCCGTCAGTCCCGGACCCGTACTCGACCTTCGGCGCGTAGCTGTAACGGACGCGTACCGGGAGCCGATACGTACCTGGCGGCGTGTCCTCCGGAACCGTAATCGAGACCGGAATCGGCCCGGTCGTCCCCTCGGGGACGTTGCCGACCGGATATCGGGCCGTGTTCACTTCGATCGGGGTGTCTCCGCTCCGCACCTGCAGCGTCAGCGCTCTGGCAGTCGTCACGCGCGCGACGTACTCGGCCGGGCCGGACGACTGCAGGCTCCCTTCGTTCGAGACGTAGACCGGAAGCGACGCCTCCTGACCCGGGACAAACTCGTTGTCCGGGCTCTGGACGGACACGTCCGGCGAACCCGTGACGTTCTCGATGGCGGTGATCGGAACCGGAACCGCCGCCACCACGACGAGCAGGAGGACCAATCCGAGGGGGACTCGAAACGTTGTCAACGTACAGACAGACCACGCGGTTCCATTTAAAATGTATCGTCAGGGCGCACAGATCAGACGACGAGTTATAGGAGTTATCGTAAGTCCGCATAGCTTCTCGCCGGACGAGACGGTGAAGAAGCTACGAACGGTTTTACCCCTCTCAGATGTCGCGGTCGTGGAAGCGAACGACGCTGAGAAACAGCAGGAGGAGCGTGACAGCGAAAAGCAGGAGCGAGTCACCGACGTAGATGTTCTCGTGGAGTAGGATCTCCGTCGGGTCGATGTACCGCGTCGGGCTGACGTCGCCGAGCCACTCGAGGTCGGTGCCGACAGTGACCGAATCGAGGAGAAAGAGCAGGAAGACCGTCGCGATGCCGCCCAACTGCGCGGTGTTGCCGCGACTGAACGTGACCGAGAGCAGTTGGCCGATGCCGAGACAGACGAGGTGGTACGGAATCGAGAGCACGTGCACCGCGAGCAGGTAGACCGGGTCCAGCGGGTAGTCGATCGCGACGGTGCTGGCGAAGACGACGAGGGGGATCACGAGATTGAGGACCAAAAGCGGCGTCAAGAGCGCGATCGTCTTCTCGAGGACGACCCGCGTTCGCGACACCGGCGTCGCGAGGACGAGATAGAGCCGTTTCGACTCGATGTCACCGGCGAACGTGCCGCCCGCGGCGTACGCCATATAGAGGCCGAGCAGGAGAATCCAGATGAACTGATACAGTTCCGCGGCGATGAAGCCCTCGATGGTCGAGTAGGCTTCGACGCCGAGTCCCTCCTGAAACGACTCGGGGAACGCCTCGATCAGCGCGTCGATGTCGGCGCCCGCCTCGGCGATCGAGGGGTAGAGATAGACGATAAGGATCGAGAACGCGCCGAGCAGCGCTGCCAGCGCGAGCGACCCCCGGACGCGCTGTCTGGCCTCGTAGCGGGCCGTGTCAAGCCGCATCGTTGCGCTCCTCCGTTCGCTGCGGCCCGCCGTAGTAGTGCATAAACACCTCTTCGATCGGCGGTTCGTCGATCTCGACGTCGACGATCCGATGCTGCGAGAGCGCCTCGAACAGTTCGTCGTAGTCGCCGGTGAAAGTGAACTGCGCCTGTCGACCCTCGGCCTCGAAGTCGACGACGCCGTCCAGGCCGAGGTCGGCTTTCGTCAGCGGCGGATCGGTGTGCACGCGGACCCGTTTGCCCCCGCGCTGGAGGAGGTCGTCGACGGTCTCGACAGTGACGAGGCGACCCTCTCGAATGATTCCGACCCGATCGCAGACGCGACGGACCTCACCGAGGACGTGCGAGGAGAAGAAGACCGTCAGTCCGTCATCGCGCTCCCGACGAAGAAAGCGGTTGAACGCCTCCTGTTTGAGCGGGTCCAACCCCGACGTGGGCTCGTCCATTATCACCAGATCGGGATCGTGCATAAACGCCTGGACGAGCCCTAGCATCTGTTTGTTCCCCGTCGAGTACTCGCGGATCTTCCGCTCCAGCGGCGGCGTGAACAGTTCGAGCAGTTCCGCGCGCCGTGAGTCACCCTTCAGTCGCGCCTGGTAGTCGAGGAACACTTCGCCCGTGACTGAGCCGTTGAACGCCGGCTCACCGGGGAGAAAGCCGATTCGGGACTTCACCTCGCGCAGCGCGTCCTGATCCCGAATGTCGGCGCCGAACAGGGTCGCGGTGCCAGCGGTCGGCGATTGGAATCCCATCAGTTGCCGGATCGTCGTCGACTTCCCGGAACCGTTGGGACCGAGATAGCCGAATATCTCCCCGCGCTCGATCGAAAATTCGAGGTCGTCGTTCGCCAGGGTGTCGCCGTAGGCCTTCGTCAATCCCTGGACCTCGATCGTCGCCATCGTCTTCTCATTCCTGTCACTGGGCAATAAAACTCTGTCAGAGCGGCGGCCTCCTCACACCGGACGATGACCGGGACCGTTCCCTCCGACCCCAAGTCACCTGAACGCTTTTACACGCTCGCGACGACGTTGTCGACGTGTCAGAGTCGCTCCAGGTGGAACTGAACGGGGAGACAGTCCACGCGATCGACGCACCGGACGCACACACCGTCAGCGGACCGTTTCACATCTATCTCCGGAACGCCGGTGGCCCCGTGCACGTCCACATCCACCTCGACGACGCCCTCTCGGAGGTCGCGCGGATCGACGCCGTGAACCACTACGTCGAGGGTGAGGAGACGATCCGGATCCCGGTCGGCGTCGCCGCGGACCGAGAGCAGGTCAGCGGGCGACTCAAGATCGTCTCGGGCTACGGCGCCGAGATGGAGTACGTGAACGTCGTCGTCGAAGCCAACTCGTCTGGGGGTTCGAGCGGCCGGCGTTCTCCGAGCAGCCAGCGTTCCCCGAGCAGTGACGACAGCGCACGTCGGAGCGTCGAGAGCGCGGAGGCGCGGACGCCGCAGGACCCGGAAGCGTCGGCGGCTTCGAGCGGGGCGGATGATGCAGCATCGACGACCGGCGCAGCGTCGACGGCCGACACAGGCACGGCCGAAAGGCGCACAGACGGGGTGTCTGGAGGGTCGACGACCGACGCGAGGGCGTCGCAGTCGACGACGAATACGACGACCGACACCGGAAACGGCGCGTCAGGCGGCGGTGGGAACCGGAAGGCGACTAAACCCGCCACCAGTGGGGGGCGTCGCCAACCCGCCCGCTCGGAGTGGAAACAGCGAGCGCGCGCGGCCGCCGACGAGGTCCAGCGTCTCGTATCGGAAGCCGACGTCGCGCCCCGAGAGGGCCTGGCGTTCGGCGCGCTCACGATTGTCGCGCTCGTCGTCGGCCTCGGTGTGATCACGACGGTCGGCGAGGCCCTCCTGACGCTCGTCATCCTCGTGATCCTCGCGGCCGTCGTGGCGACCGCCGGCTGGCTGTTGTTTCAGTGATCGAGGTTACGACGCGGCGCGTGCGCTCGGGCCGCACCGCTCGGCGGAGTCGCTCACCGTCTCCAGCACTCCCCGCTTACTGCAGATACGACGGTTCCTCCGCGTCGCAGTTCTCCTCGTGAGCCTTCGCGTCTGTCTCGTCGTCGAGCAACAGTCCGCACTCGTCGCACTGGTACCACGTCTGCCCGTCCCGCTCGACGGTCGACACCATATCGTGCGAGAGGATGCCACGATTCAAAACCCTTCCCCCGCGGCGTCCGGCGACCCCGGGCAAGACAAAAGACCGGGCGCGCCGAAGCAGAGGTATGAACGCGGACGAGGGCCTCGAACTGACCGTTCGCGGGGCCGAAAAGCGAGACGCCGGCCGAGGCATCGCTCGGCTGCCGGAACCGGCGCGGCGGCGACTGGGCGTCCTCAGCGGCGACACTGTCGTGGTCGCAGGCGAGCGAGAAACGGTGGCGAAAGTGTGGCCGGCCGGCGGGGACGTGCCCGACCACGTCGTCCTCGTCGACGCCGACACCCGAGCGAACGCCGGGGCGAAGATCGACGAGACCGTTCGCGTCCGGAAAGTCGACGTCGAGGGCGCCGTCTCGGTGACGCTGTCGATGCCGGGCGACGTCGCCTTCGAGGACGACGAGCGCGCGGTCGAACTGATAAAGCGGGCGATCCGCGACCGGCCGATCAAACCCGGCGGCCAGATCCACTTCGAGTCGCTGAGCGACGACCCGTTCGTCGTGAGCGAGACGACCCCCGACGGGATGGTCCGCGTCACGGACGCGACGAAACTCCGATTGACGCGCGAAGGCAGGCTGAGTCGCGTCGTCTCCTCGATCTCGGGGAGCGATTCGGCCAGCGGCACACCGACTTCCGCCGGCGACGACCAGCGCGGTCGCACGAGCGGGTCGGGGTCGACGCCGACAGTCACCTACGAGGACATCGGCGGCCTCGACGAGGAACTCGACCTCGTCAGAGAGATGATCGAACTCCCCCTCTCGGAACCGGAGGTGTTCGCACATCTGGGGATCGACCCGCCGAAAGGCGTGCTGTTGCACGGCCCGCCCGGGACCGGCAAGACGCTCATCGCGAAGGCGGTCGCAAGCGAGGTCGACGCGACGTTCATCGACGTCTCCGGCCCGGAGATTATGTCGAAGTACAAGGGCGAATCCGAGGAGAAACTCCGCGAGAAGTTCGCGCAGGCCCGCGAGAACGCGCCGGCGATCGTCTTCTTCGACGAGATCGACTCGATCGCGGGTAAGCGCGACGACGGCGGCGACGTCGAGAACCGCGTCGTCGGACAACTGCTCTCGCTGATGGACGGACTCGACGCCCGCGGCGACGTCGTCGTGATCGGCGCGACGAACCGCGTGGACACGCTCGATCCCGCGCTGCGGCGCGGCGGGCGCTTCGACCGCGAGATCGAGATCGGCGTCCCCAACGAACAGGGGCGCCGCGAGATCCTCGAAGTCCACACCCGACGGATGCCACTGGCCGACGACGTCGACGTCGACCGCCTCGCCGCCCGGACGCACGGCTTCGTCGGCGCCGATCTCGAATCGTTGACGACGGAGGCCGCGATGATCGCGCTGCGTCGCGGTCGCCGCGAGGACGTGAACGCACCCATCGCGGATCTCCAGGTGACTCGCGCCGACGTCGAGGCCGCGATGGCGGCGGTCGAACCCTCGGCGATGCGAGAGTACGTCGCGGAGTCGCCGACGACGACGTTCGCGGACGTCGGTGGGCTCGACGATGCGAAGCGGACGCTCGAACGCGCCGTGACGTGGCCGCTGACGTACGGCCCGCTGTTCGACGCCGCAAAGGCGGACCCGCCGACGGGCGTACTACTACACGGCCCCCCTGGAACTGGAAAGACCCTCCTTGCGCGGGCAATCGCAGGCGAGAGCGGTGTGAACTTCGTCCAAGTGGCCGGCCCGGAACTCCTGGATCGCTACGTCGGCGAGTCCGAGAAAGCGGTTCGCGAGGTGTTCGAGCGCGCCAGGCAGGCCGCGCCCTCGATCGTCTTCTTCGACGAGATCGACGCCGTCGCGACGAACCGCGACGCGGCGGGCGGCGACTCCGGCGTCGGCGAGCGCGTCGTCTCCCAACTGCTCACCGAACTCGACCGACTCGCCGATCAGCCGAACCTCGTCGTACTCGCGGCGACGAACCGGAAGGGCGCGCTCGATCCCGCACTGCTCCGACCCGGTCGCTTGGAATCGCACGTGCACGTCCCCGCCCCGGACGAGGCGGCCCGCCGTGAGATCCTCGACGTCCACCTCGACGGAAAACCGCTCGCGGACGACATCGATCGCGACGAGCTGGCGGCGATGACGGACGGCTACTCCGGCGCTGACGTTGCCGCCGTCGTCCGCGAGGCGTCGATGCGGGCGATCGAGCGCGTCGCCGACGCCTACGAGGGCGAGCTCGCGAACGAACACGCCGACGAGGTGCGCCTGACGCGCGAGGACTTCGAGGGAGCGCTCGACGCCGTCGAGCCGTCGGCGTGAGAGGTCGCGGGCGACCGCGTTCGACCGCTTTCCACCGAGATCAGTCCCAGAAGGACTGCGTCCGGGCGTACTGGCGCTCCTGCTCGAGGATGTCGCGGTAGAAGTCGGCCTCGTCTTCCCGTAGCTTCCCGATGATTCTGGCGGCGGTCTGTGGCCCCACGCCGCGGGCCGCGAGCGCGATGACGGCCTGTTTGCCGTGGCTCTGAACGAGGCTCGCCGACCGATACGCGCGCTGAACGAGACGCTCGGACTCGTCGTCGCGGTCGTCGGCGTCCGCGCGGACCGCGGTGACGGTCTCCTCGTCCCAGGGGTTCAGACACGCGATGCGGGTCGCCCCGCACTCCGGGCACTCTGGCTGGTCGCGGACGCGACGCACCTTCGTCTCCCGCTCCCAGTCCGCACAGTGCAGACAGAGCAGGCGCACGCGGTCGTTCCGGATCCGTTCTTTCACGGCCTCGATCACGCTCGCGTCGGCGTTCTCCGGAACGAGGAGTTCGCGCCCGCTGGACCGGCCACCGGTCCCGATCGGGGTACGCTCGCGGGCCGTCTCCAATCGAGCGTCCGCCTCGTCACCGCGGAGCCGATCGAGCAGCTCCGCAGTTTCGTCGACCGCGAGGTCGACGTGGAAGACCTCCCTGACGGCCTCGTCGTAGACCGGCGTGTCTTCCAACGCGGCCAGCAGCCGATCCGCGCCGAAGCGCTCGCGGCCCTGATAGCGCTTGAGCGCGCCGAACTTCGCGGCGACCTGCGCCAGCGTGAACTTCAGCGCGTCGGAGTTCTTCAGCGCGAGTTCGAGGACGGCTTCGACGTGGTTCGGATCGGTCGTCTCTAACACCTCGGTGACGTCGCGGAGGGACGCACGCGTCGGCACTTCGAGTTCGATCCGATACGGGCTGACCTCCATCCCGACGGACGAGCCGGTGCGCTGGCCGACGAGCGCCGCGAGCAGCCGCCCGAGCGTCTCGTTCACCCGGTGCCCGTAGCAACTGTTCACGACGACGGTCCGGGCTTGGCCTTCGACGACGAGCCGGTCGGCGGTCGGGATCGGATGGCCCGTCTCGACCTGCCGCTCGATCGGGTCGAGCGCGGCCGCGAGCGTGTCGACGTCGGTCGGGTACCGAGCGCTCAGATCGCGGGCGACCGCCTCTCTCGACGCGCCGCGCTCGAACTGCCCGGCTGCAACGTCGCGGATCTCGCCCACCTCGTTCGCGACGCGGGCTGGGACCGGAATCTCGGAGCCGGTCCAGGAGGGCACCTCGCCGCTGGGATCTTCGATCGGCGTGACGTTCACTCGCGCCTCGTCGTCGTCGATGTCGTTGATGCGCCACATCTCGCCGCGCTGGACGAACGCGGCCCCCGGCTCGGCGAAGTTGACGACGAAACGCTCGTCGAGCGTACCGATCTGCCCGCGCGAGGAGATGTCGTGGACCTCGTAGGTCTCCTCGTCGGGGATCATCGAGAGGTTGGCGTAGAAGTACTGCCAGGTTCCGCCGGATTTCTCCAGGCGGTCGGCGTCCTCCTCGAGCCAGAGCAGTCGGTTCTTCGAGAGTTCGCGCACGACCTCTCGGAAGGTCTCCTCGTCGAGGTCCGAGAACGGATACGCGGCAGTCACGAGCTCGTAGGCGCGGCGGGCCGAAACCTCGCCCTCGTCCATCACGACGCCGACGATCTGGTTCGCGACGGTGTCGAGGCTGGCGTGGTGGATCCGCGCGGGTTCGACCTCGCCGGCCTCCGCGCGCCGGGCGATCGCGAGTGCTTCGAGCGTGTCGTCCGGTTCGGAGGTGACGAGCGTGCCGCGGGAGACCTCGTCGCGGCGGTGGCCGGCGCGCCCGACGCGCTGGAGGAGCCGCGAGACTTCTCTCGGGCTCCCGTACTGGACGACGTGATCGACGCGCCCGACGTCGATACCGAGTTCCATCGACGACGTGCAGACGAGCGCGTCGAGGTCGCCGGCCTTGAAGCGGTCTTCGACGTCGATTCGGACGTCTTTCGAGAGGGAGCCGTGGTGGACCTCGATCGGTTCGTCGAGCTTCTTGAACCGCGAGCCGAGCGCCTCCGCCGTCTGCCGCGTGTTGACGAACACCAGCGTCGATTCGTTGTCGCGGACGATGTCGCGAATCACGCGGACGTGGCTCGCGATCTCGGCGTCGGTCGCGAGCTGGCCCGCCAACTGCTCGTCCTCGGGCGTCACCTCGGGGTGCGTGACGGTAAAGGAGACATCGCTGCCGACGTCGACCTCGACGATCTCGAAGCCCCGGTCGCCGGTGAGGAACTTCCCCACCTCCGCGGGCGACCCGACGGTCGCCGAGAGGCCGATCCGCTGGAACGGCCCCGAAAGCTCTCGTAGGCGTTCGAGACCGACGGTCAACTGCGCGCCCCGCTTCGCGGAGGCGAGTTCGTGGACCTCGTCGACGACGACGTGACGAACGTCCGAGAGCGCCCGGCGGAGCTTCTTGCCCGTCAGCATCGCCTGGAGCGTCTCGGGCGTCGTGACGAGGACGTCCGGCGGATCATCGGCCTGCTTCTGCCGCTGATACTGCGTCGTATCGCCGTGTCGGACGTCGATCTCTACATCCAGGGTCTCGCCCCACCACTCCAACCGTTGGCGCATATCCCGGTTGAGCGCCCGCAACGGAGTGATATACAGCGCGGAGAGCCCCTCACGGTCTTCGGAATCGGAGCGAACGATCGCGTCGAAGACGGGCAGCATCGCCGTCTCTGTCTTTCCAGTCCCGGTTGGGGCGATCACGAGCGCGTTCTCCCCCGAGGCCAGCGGCGGGATCGCGCGGCGCTGTGGCTCTGTCGGCGTCGTGAATCCGCGCTCGGAGAGCGCCCTTCGAACCGACTCGCCGAGCGCCGTGAACGCGTCCATCCCCTGCGCTGACGTGCCGTCAGCCATCGCGTTCACTACCGGCGCGACCGGATTAAGGGCAGCGTTCGGACGCCGAGCCGCCCAGGTGAGAACTGCTTATAGGGATTATCGTAACTGTTCGGAGATTCTCGCCGTACTGTCCGGCGAGAGATCTATGAGGACTTACGATAATCCCTATTATACTGTCGGACAGCAGTTCGTGAATGATGTTGGCACCCACGGGGTGCCAATGATTTTCACATCGTTCTGTCCGACAGTATTACTCGCCGAGCAATCGAAGGCCTCCACCGAGCGCGACGACGAGGCCGCCGAGGAGGAACGTTCCGGGAAGCGGAATCACGAACACCAATACGCCGGCGAGCAGCACCCTGCTTGACATTCGCATACATATTATTGCCGCCGAAGACGGAAAAACGAGGCGCCGACCAGCCTGGACCGAGGTGCCACACCAGCAGCCGGAGTCAGCGTTCGACCCACGACGGTTTTTGTCCGCGAAGCGGACAGTTGTCGTATGGGTCCCCGACGAACGTTCTGGCTCGCCCTCCTCACGTACGGCCTGCTCTCGATAGCGACGTTCGCACCGACGGCCAGCGCGTCACAACCGGGATCGGTCGCCGGAACCGTCGGCAGCGCGGTCCTCGTTGCTGGCGCCGGCTACGCGCTCGTCGAGCCCGAGCGAGCTGGCGGCCCCGAGGGGTGGAACCTCGTCGTCGTGGCGGCCGTCACGGGAGCGGCCCTCTTCGCGCTGGGTGTACTCGTGGGCGCAGTGTAGGGCGCGGCGCGTCCGGCCCAGCCTGCCGACACCTACACCGATCGGTACGGCCCCAACCGTGTGCCGTCGAGGAGATACGCGTCGGTGTCGGCGTCGACGAGCGCCTCGGGGAGGAACGGCGCGAGAAAGCCCTGTCCGTCGACGTTCACCCACGTCCCGCCCGACCGGTCATTGAACGCGGGCACGATCACGAGTTCGGGGTCGTGCCAGTCGAGGTCTTCGACAGCGAGATGCAACTGCTCGGCGAACGGCTCGGGCCGGAGCGGTCCACGAAGCCACGCGCGCTCTTTGCGCCCGCCGCCGACGGTGTCTTCGAGCCGGACAGCGGGGTGTTCGTGGCCCATACAGACCACGTCGCTCTCGACGACCTCGCGGGACGGCCAGGTGTGGCCGTGGACGAAGCCGACGCGACCGAGACGAACGCCGCCGCTTTCGCTGACGGTGAGTCGGTTGCGGTAGTCGTCGGCCGCGTCGCCCGCGCCGTCGTCCGAGCCGAACCGCTCTGCGACGCCGCCGTCGTGGTTCCCGCGGACGAGCGTCACGGGCACGCGGTCGAGAACCGCCGCCAGCAGGTCGTCGAGTTCGTCGGCCTCCTCGCCCTCGGGATTCCCGATCTGGTGACCCAGATCACCGAGGACGACGAGTCGGTCCGGATCGACCCGGTCGAGGAGGCCGAGCAGGCGCACGCGCCGGACGGCCGCGTTGCTGTCGAGTTCGACGCCGCGCTCGTATCGGAGGCCGGCCTCGATGCCTGCGTGGTAGTCGGCGACGACGAGCGCCGCTTCGTCACCCAGGCGGGCGACAGCGGCCGGGGCTCCCGGGACGGGCTCGACGAGCGGCCGCTGCGCTGTGCCGCCGGTGGCGGAGCCGTCCGCAGAAGTCCCTGTCGGGGCGAGTGAGCCGGCGGCCGCGTCGGCGTCGTCGGACGCCCCGGAATCACGCGGCACGGCTCAGATCGCCTTCAGGCTCCCTTCGGCGGGCTCGTAGCACTGGCCGCTCATCAGCGCCTCCTGGATGGCGTCCTCGACGTCGTCTGGGTCGGCGCCGTACTCCTCGACGACCGTCGCGACGACGGCCTCGCGGTCGGCCCCGTCGCCGTCGTCGAGATCGGCCATCACGGACACCGCGGCGTCTTCGAGGTCGACGTCAGCGGCCGATTCCTGTGCCGTGTCGTCGGCATCAGCCGCGGGAGCCGCGTCCGGTTCGGCGGACGGCTGCTCCGGCGCGGAGTCAGGGGCGGACTCCGCAGCGGGCTCTGCAGGGGCTGTGTCGTCCGCATCTGCCGTGAGCGAATCGCCTGCGTCCGATGCGGTGTCGTCGGCCGTGGCTGCCGTCTCCTCGGCCGGACTGCCTTCCGATTCCAGCTCGTCGACGTCCGGCACGTCGATGTCCGCTTCGCCGGGCTCGTCGACCTCGTTGCCGGTCGAGAACTCGGTGCCGAACTCGGCTTCGATCTCTGCGCGCTCGTCCTCGTCGAGTTCGTACATCTCGCCCTCGTCGAGGCCGGCGTCGGTGCCGGCGGCGGCGCTGGCGTCCGCCTCAGTATCCGAACCGAACTCCGAATCGGTCTCGAAGTCGGACGCGGACTCGCTCTCGCTCGTCGCTTCGTCAGCGAGATCAGCATCTCCGGCGTCGGCGCCGAAGTCGCCGAGATCGTCCGTTCCGCCCAAGTCGTCCGTTCCGCCCAAGTCGTCCGTTCCGCCCAGATCGTCTGTTTCGGTCGACCCTGTGTCTGGTGTCGCCTGCGTGTCGGCAGACGTGCCGTCGACGTCAGCGTCTGCGGTTCCGGCGTCCCTGTCGACCGCGTCAGCTGCGTCGGTCGCCTGGCCAGCGTCCGCCGCACCCGTCGAGGTCGTTGTCTCCGAGGCGTCTGTCGCGGTTCCGGTGGTCTCTGTATCGGCCGTAGAGGTCTCCGCGTTGGGGGCGGCGCCCGTGTCGGTGGCTTCGGCGCCTTCCTCCGATGCTGTGTCCGCCGGCGTCGCGTCCGCGGATTCTGGCGCGGACGACTCGGTCGCGTCGGAAGCAACGGAGTCGGCTGCGGCCTCAGTATCGGTCGATGCAGCCGACTCCGCCGTGACCGACGCAGCAGTGTCTCCCGGTGCGGCCGACGCGGCCGCGACGGTCGGCAGCGGGCCGAGTTCGTCCGGTCCGGCTTCGTCGGGGGCGACCGACGGCGTCTCGACGGAGTCGCGTTCGTCGGCGACCAGTTCGAGCGCCTGCACGGCCATCGTCCGCACGGCTTCGAGGTAGTGTTCGGTCGGTTCGTAGTGATCGACCGCGAGCGCGACACCCTGGGCGAGCGCGGCGTCGACGCCACGCGATTCGAGCGCCGCGCGCAGGTCCTCGCCGCGGACGTCCATCGTCAGCGCGGCCGCGGTCGTCGCGACGCGTTCGAGCGTCGCCTCCGCGGCGGCGACGACCCAGCGGTCGCGCGTGTCCGCGTCGACCTCGTTGAGGCTCTCGGGGCGGACTGAGGTGAAGATTCGATCGGAGTCGTCGGGCTGGTACGTCCGCGCTTTCCCGGTGAGCGAGACGAAGCACGGCGGTGCGGCGCGGTCGAGAAAGCCCATCGCGTCCGGCTGATACTGGCCCGCGTAGGTGACGAACACGCCCGTCGGATCGGCGATCCGACCGCGGACGATGTCGTCGTTGACCTGTTCGACTTCGGTGAGTGCGCCGACGGCGAACAGGCGGTTGATCCGCGCGCCGGTGGGCGTCACGACGTAGTTGGGCGCGCGCTCCTCCTCGCCCTCAGAGTACGAGAGCGTCGCGTCGTCGAACTCCGCGGCGAAGAGGCGTCGAGCCACCTCACGGCGGTTCTCGGCGTCGCTCACGGCCGCACCTCCGTCAACAGCGCAGTCGCACGCGCGGCCGGATCCTCCGTCGAGCGCTCGAACTCGCTCGCCTCGACGCTCGCGCCGTAATCGTCGACCGAGAGGTTCCCCCGGACGCGGAACTCGTGGCCGACGACGGTCTCTCTGATCTCGTCGGCGACGACTTCCTTGTCCATCGCGTCGCGGGCGGCCGCCATCGCGTCTTCCATCGTGCCGCCGTAGAGGTCCTCGGTAAGTTCGCGATCGAGGATCACCGTCACCGTCCCGGTGCCGTCGTCGACGATCGCTTTCACGCGCATATCGTCTTCCCCGTCGACGTCGCCGTGGACCCGGCACTGGCCGTTCTGGAGCACGCGGCCGCAGTCCGGACAGCGCTCGATGAGTCCCGAGCCGTCGCGGACCTCGAGGACGTTGCCGACGAGTTCGACGTCGAACAGGCCGCCGGAGGCGACCGCCTCGGCGACGTGCATCCGCGGCGCGTCGTCGTCGACTTCGACCTCGCGCGCGAGCGGGGTGATTGTCGTGAACTCAGAGAGGTTCACCTGCGGGACGCCGCGGAACTCCCGAACGTACACGTCCTCGAAGCGGAAGGCGTGACCCTCGCGGAGTTCCGAGCGGGCCTGCCAGTCGGTGAAGGGGAGTCGCCCGGTCTCGTCGGCGACGACGCCCGAGCGGATGGTCGTCTCCCCGCTCCGTCCGTCGATGACGCGCTCCTCGGATTCGAGCACGCGAACCTCGACGTTGCGGCCGCGGTCGCCCGATCGGAGGTCGACGAGAGCGGTGTCGCCGCCGATCTCGTAGGGTACTTCGACCGGTGTCGTCTCGACCGCGACGGTCGACGATTGGCCGATGTTCAGTTCCGGTTCGCCGTCCCACTCGCGGACTCCCGCGTTGCCGACGGTGATCGAATCGCCGGGCTCGAAGCCGAAGTCCTCCCAGGCCGTATAGGAGAGTTTCCCCGTCGCATCCGCAAACTCTCCCTCGCGGATGACTTGCTCTTCGCCCTGATACTGGATCGAGCGCCGACCAACCGAGAGCACGCGGACCGTCACGGTGACGTTGCCGTCCTCGGTCGTGACGTCGGCGACGTCTTTCGTCGTCGGGGTCGCACCGCCGCCGTCGTCGCCGCCGTGTTTCCGGCGGATGCTCTGTTTGGCTTCCTCAATCGGGACGCTGTACGATACGAGATTCTCCAGGTCGGATTTGACCTCCGCTTTGTCAACCCCGAGGGCGGAGGCGAGCTCCTCGGCGTGTTCGTCTACGTCCATCGTCGGTGGGACTACAGCCGCCTGGGATAAAAAGGGTCGCGGGGTCGGAAGCTCCCAGCGCGTCGCTGGCAACGAGCGCGGACAGCGCCCTGATTAGCCCTCGCTGTCGATCTCGCGGGAGACGTAGATGACGAGCGCGAGGGGGACACCGAGGACGAGCGCGAGGGTCAGTCCGCCGAAGGCCGCGAAGCCGAGCGGCGTCGCCGGAAACGGGACGACGAAGAGAAACATCGGCTGTTGAAGCCCCTCGACGAACGTCGCGGTCAGAAATCCGACCGCGGCCCCCACGGCGACGAGCGCGGCGTACAGTCCGAGGACGAATCGACTCCCGCTGCGCCCACCGGCGTCGCCTTCGCGGCTGTCGTCGCCAGGCTGGTTCGAGATGTCGGTCTCGCTCACGCGTTGCCCTCGGCGACGCGGGCGGTTAAGCCACCCGTTCACGATCGTTGCCAGCCAACCGACGCACCTTTGACCGCGCGCACCGAAGAGGTGATATGAGCGATAGGGACCTCCTCGGAGTCGTCCTCGGTGCAATCGCCGTACTGATGTTCGCGACCGGACTCTTCCTCGCCGTCTAACAGACCGCCGGTCGAGTCTCCTTTCTTGGACTGCGAGCCCACAGGCAGAGTCGTACGTAGCGCGCTGGCTGCGACACCTGAAGACCGACCGACAGCGCGGCCGCTAGTCGAAGGTAAAAACGTGAAGAAGTAATCGAGCGGTTCAGGCGTCGTCGCGGTCGTCCGCGTCGCCTTCGGGCTGACCGCCGTCGGTCAGCGCCGTCTCGTCGCTCTCTTCTCCACCGTCAGCGATCGCCGTCTGCTGTTTCTTGTCGTACCAGTCCCACTCGGCCGTGTAGAGGCCGGATTCCCGAAGGTTCCACGGGTCACCGTCCTCGACTTTCGGCCCTTCGAGCCACGACTGGACGAAGTTCCAGACGAAGATGACCTGTCCGGCCAGCAGCAGCAGCGCACCGACAGTCGCGAGCTGGTGCATCGTCGCGAACTGCGGGAGGTACGTCGCATAGCGGCGCGGCATCCCGCCGTAACCGAGCAGGATCATCGCGAAGAACGTCAGGTTCGTCCCGACCATCGTGAGCCAGAAGTGCGCCTTGCCGAGCGTCTTCTGGTACATCCGATCGGTGTACAGCGGGAACCAGTAGTACAGTCCCGAGAACACCGCAAAGCCGATCGCACCCATAATGACGTAGTGGAAGTGCCCCACGACGTAGTAGGTGTCGTGGAGGACTAAGTCGACCGGGATGGACGCCAGGAAGACGCCCGTGACGCCGCCGATGATGAAGTTAGCGACGAAGCCGACCGAGAACAGCATCGGCGTCGTCAGGCGGATCCGGCCGTTCCACATCGTCGTGATCCAGTTGAACGTCTTCACCGCGCTCGGAATCGCGATGGCCAACGAGACGGCCATAAACGAGGCCCGAAGTCGCGGGTCGATGCCCGTCGCGAACATGTGGTGCGCCCAGACACCGAAGGAGAGCACCCCGATCGCGAGCGTGGAGTACACGACGAACTTGAACCCGAAGAGGCGGCGTCCCGAGAACCGCGGGATCACGTAGCTCACGATCCCCATCGGCGGGAGCACCAGGATGTAGACCTCCGGGTGTCCGAAGAACCAGAACAGGTGCTGCCAGAGGATCGCGCCGCCCTCACCGGAGAAGAACGTCGTGCCGAAGTTCCGGTCGAAAAGCAGCATCACGAGCGCGCTGCCGAGAAGCGGGAACGCGAACAGGATGAGCCCCGACTGCGTGAGGATCGTCCACGAGAAGATGTCGAGGTTCGCCCACGAGACCTCGTCGCCGCGCTCGGTGAAGATGGTCGCGATGAAGTTGATCGCACCCATCGTCGCCGAGACGCCCGAGAGGTGCAGGCCGAGCAGCATCAGATCGACGCCGGCGTTCGCTTGATTACCGGCTCCGACACCCGCCGACAGCGGCGTGTACATCGTCCAGGCAGTCTGTGCCGGGAGCACGTCCGGAAGCGGGAAGAAGCCCGCCCAGATGAGCAGTGCCGCCGGCGGCAGCAGCCAGAACGCGATGGCGTTGATCCGCGGGAACGCCATATCGTCTGCGCCGATCAGAAGCGGCACCAGATAGTTCGAGAACGCCGCCAGAATGGGCGTCCCGAACAGGAACAGCATCGTGATGCCGTGACTCGTCAGCAGCGAGTTGTAGAACGTGTTCGAGATGAGCGACATCCCGGGGTCGAAGAGTTCGACCCGCATCAGAACGACCATCAGGCCGCCCACGGTGAACGCCGTGAGCCCGTACGCACCGTACAGGATTCCGATGTCCTTGTGATCGACTGTCGTTAACCAGCGAATGATACCAGACGGTTTCTCTTCGGAAACGTAGCTATCCTGCTGCCCGTACCCGCCGCCCCCAGCGATCGGGCTGTACGAGCGCCAGTTTTCGACCCGCGCGATCCACGCGGCGACGGCAACGAGGAGGATCCCCATTAGAACCGTCAGTGCTAACTGTCCGTTAACCTCCATAGGGGTGTCTGAGTAACGGAAGGTAATGAAAGGTTCGGGACGCCGTGACGGCCCCTCCGAATCAACTCACATCGCAGGCGCTGATCGAGCGGTCCAGCAAAGAGGAAGAAGTCGATTCGAAGCGCGTTAGGCTTCGTCTTCGCTCGCAGCGTCGTCGGTGTCGGCCTCGCCTTCGACGGCCGCTTCGGGCTCTTCGTCTTCGTCGAATTGATTCATCAGTTCGCCGTCTTCGCCGAGCGGTTTGGCACCCTCGACGCCTGCCTGGCCGGGCAGGTAGAGTTCGCCCGTCATTTCGCTTCCGGCGACGGCACGCCCGGCAAAGTACGTCAGAATCGCTAGCAGTACGAACGGAACGGCTACTAGTCCGAACTGAAGCGATGACGCGAGCGGGTCGACCCCGAACGGTGTGACCACGGCGAAAGCGACGATGAAGAACGCCATGATGAACAGCGGGACCATATTGACCGTCAGGTCGAGCAGGGTATCCCGATCGAAGATCTTGTTCGCCATAGGTGGTTCTTCCGGTGGAGAATAAAATAGGTTATTGATTCCGTGCGATTCGAGCCCACCTCAGCGCCGGGGTCTCGCCGCGCCCGGTCACAGCGGTTCGGCGCGTCGGCCGACTAGTACGTCGGTTCCTCAGTGTCCTGTGCGAAGAGCGACCCCGCGAGACCGCCAGCGACGAGGATCACGGCAGCGGCGATGATCGCGAACCCGCGGTCGGGGAGGTTGATGCTGGTGTAGATGAATCCCAACCCCAGCGCCGCGAGCGGGATCGCGACGACGACCATCGCGCGCCACGGCGTCCGCGCGTAACTCGATTCTGTTGCCATCCCAGCCACGCTCCCGCCGAACAGGAGCAACCCCCCGACAGAGAGCGGAAACAGCCCGAAGAGGATTCCGAGTTCCGCAATCGGAACCCCGAGCGCGATGAACAGCGGCCACGGGCTCGCCATCCGATACTGCTCCGAAAGTCCCGGTTCAGCGTCCATTATCGGCGCTACGTCCCGAGAGGTACAAAGGGCTTCGATTTGTGCCAGGAAGTCGACGGGACCGAGCCGTAATCCGGAAAGAACACCTTTTTCGACGCAGATCGTAGATTCATAACCGATGGGACTGGAGGAAGAGATCGACGAACTCCGCGAGGAGATCGCGAACACGCCCTACAACAAAGCCACCGAGGAGCACATCGGCCGGCTGAAGGCGAAACTCGCGGAGAAGAAAGAAAAACTCGAAAATCGATCCTCCAGCGGCGGCGGTCACGGCTACGCGGTCGAGAAGACCGGCGACGCGACCGTCGCGCTCGTCGGCTTTCCGAGCGTCGGCAAGTCCACGCTGATCAACGCGCTCACGAACGCCGACAGCGAGGTCGGCGAGTACGAGTTCACGACGCTCGACGTCAACCCCGGGATGCTGAAGCACAACGGCGCGAACATCCAGATCCTCGACGTACCGGGCCTCATCGAGGGGGCCGCCGGCGGGCGCGGCGGGGGGAAGGAAGTGCTCTCTGTCGTCCGCACCGCCGACCTCGTGGTCTTTATGCTCTCGGTGTTCGAGATCGAGCGCTACGAGCGCCTACAGCGGGAACTTTACGACAACAAGATCCGCTTGGACACGTCGAAGCCGAACATCACGATCTCCAAGCGCGGGAAGGGCGGCATTCAGGTGACGACTTCCGACGACGTCTCGCTCGACGACGACACGATCGCGAGCGTCCTTCGCGAGCACGGCTACGTCAACGCCGACGTGACCGTCCGCGGCGACATCACGATCGACGAACTCATCGACGGCATCATGGACAACCGCGTCTACCTGCCCTCGATCGTCGCCGTCAACAAGGCGGACCTCATCGACCGCGACTACCTGCCGACGGTCGAGGAGAACCTCCGCGACGTCGGCGTCGATCCCGAGGAAGCGATCTTCATCAGCGCCGAGGCCGAGAAGGGGCTCGACGCCCTCAAAGAGAAGGTCTGGGAGGCGCTCGGCCTGATCAGAGTGTATATGGACAAGCCCGGTCGCGGCGTCGACTACGACGAACCGCTCGTCCTGATGGAAGGCGAGAACACCGTCGACGACGCACTCAGAAAGCTCGGCGGGACGCTCGACGAGCGGTTCCGCTTCGCCCGCGTCACCGGCCCGAGCGCCAAGCACGACGAACAACAGGTCGGCCGTGACCACGAACTGCAGGACGAGGACATCCTGCGCGTCGTCGCCCGGAAGTAACGCTTTTTTCGTCCGCTGGGAGACTGCTTGGCGTGCCCTCCACGAAGCAGTCACTGGCTATCCTCGGGATCGTCACCGCGCTCCTCGGTGGGGCGTACGTCGCTGGCATATTCGACTCTCGACCACCCAGCGATCCGACAGCCGAACGGTTGGCCCATCAGGCGGCGAACGCGACGGCGGAGGTACCCGCCTACTCGTTTACCGTCGGTGGGAGCGTCACCGTCGAAGGCGGCGGCGACGAGAAGCAAGCGAGCTACTGGGGCCACGGCGGATTCAATCGCTCCGAGCGCAGGTATCGGATCGAGATCGGACTCGCAGACGACCGTGAGACACGATTTCTGCAGGGACGGACGCGCTACACGCCGTGTCCGTACTCGCGGTACGTCAACGTCGCGAACGTCTCCTATGCGACGGAACTCCCACAGAACCGGTCGTGGACGACTTACACGATCCTCGGCGGTCAGCGGCAACTGTTCGAGTTCGCTCGCGTTTACGATCGGGGTACGAGCACCGTCGGCGGAGAAGCAGTGCGCGTCGTCGAGGTCGTGCCCGACCAGTCGAAACTCGCCTCGGTTTCGCTCTCGGTCTCCGGCGAGGGGGACGTCGAGCAGTTGAACCGGAACGCGGACGAACTCCGCGCGATGCTGTATCTCTCACCGGAGACGCACCTGCCGCGCCGCGTCGTCGTCCACCGCGAGCGTGGTGGATTCGGGCGGCCATCGATCGAGGAGCGCATCGTCTACGACTTCACGTACGGTTCGAACTCCGTCGAGCGTCCGCCTCGAACAGTCGACAACGAGAGTGCCTGTCCGACCCCGTAGGCGGACGCTGACCGTGTCCTTCTTGCGGATACGGCACGGAGTGGAGCCGTGTCTCGCACCACCGCACGAACCGTCGCCGTCCTCCTCGCGCTCCTCGTCGTCCCGTGGTCGGTGCAGGTCTTCAGCGGCCGCGACGCCACGTTCCTCTTCGCGTGGGGGCTGTTCAACACGAACCCCCTCTCGGTGACGACGCTCTCGGACTTCCTGTTCGTGTACACGCAAGGACTGCCAGAGTACATCCTCGCGTGGCCGCTGTCGGTCGTGTTGTACGCGCTCGCGCTCGTGAGCGCCGTGATCGGCTGGCGGACCGGTCGCGAGGACCCGCGGGTCACGGCGGGCCTCCTCGTCGTGGCCGCGATCGCGCAACTCCGACTCGCGTGGGGGTTCTCCGTCCAGCCGGCGCGAACCGCGTGGCCGACCGGCACGGCGGCGTTCCTCGTCGTCGTGTGGTGGTGTTACTGGCCGCGGGTCCAGGCGCGGTTTCGACGCCAGTTCGACGCCTCGTGAGCGGGCCGGCCCTGTCGAATCGGCGTCCCCGAGCCCGCCGGGGGGCCGCTTCAGCACCCTTTTTGCCCGCGGCGTCCGTCCGTTCGCGTATGTCTGGAGTACTCGACCACGTGATGATGCGCGTCGAAGACCTCGAGGAGTCTCTCGATTGGTACACGACGCACCTGAACTACGAGGAGAAGGGCCGCTGGGAGGCCGACACCTTCACCAACGTCTACCTCGGCCCCGAGGAGATGCACGAGGAAGGTGCGATGCTCGAGCTCACCTACAACCACGACGACCGGACCTACGAGATGGGCGACGCCTGGGGCCACATCGCCGTTCGCGTCCCCGAGGGCGAACTCGAAGCCCACTACGAACAGCTGATGGAGGAAGGCGTCGAGGACTACCGCGACCCCGAGTCCTGTGGTGGCAGCTACGCGTTCGTGAAGGACCCCGACGGCCACGAAGTCGAAATCGTCCAGCGCGATCCCGATCAGGGCGCGAAGTGGAGTCTCGACCACACGATGATCCGCGTCGAGGACGCCGACGAGGCGCTCGGCTTCTGGACGCGGAAGTTCGAGTACGAGCACACCAGTCGCTGGGAGTCGGATACCTTCGCGAACTACTTTATGAAGCCCGAGGGCGCCGCCGACGCCGCGATGTCGGTCGAACTCACGTACAACTACGACGGTCGCTCGTACACGATGGGCGACGCCTGGGGCCACCTCTGCGTGCGCGCGGACGACCTCCACGACTACTGGGACACGCTGATGGAGCGCGAGGCCGAGGACTACCGCGATCCCGCCTCCTGTGAGGACCGCTACGCGTTCACGACAGACCAGGACGGCCACGAGATCGAGATTCTCGAACCCTAAGCCGAAGCGTCGGTCGGACGCAATCGCCACACGGAACGACAAGGGATTTATTCGTCAGATCCGTTCAACTGCATATGCCCGGGTTGCTCTCCGACGCGCTCGCGTGGGTCGTGATCCTGACGTTCGCCGTCGGAGTGCTCTCGGAAGACCGAAATCAGCGGCTCGCGCGCTATGCGACCGTCGCCGCGTGGGTCGGCTTCGCCGTCTTCTGGCTCCAGTTAGTGCCGCACTTCGCGTTCGTCCACAAGAGCTACGTCGAGGGCGTTCTCGCGGTCGCGGCCGTCCCGGCGTCGCTGTACACCGGCTACCTGCTGTGGAACGGCCGCGACTCGCTGTACGTGCTCTCGCGGGCGGTCGCAGTGATGGGGCTGATCTACCTGCCCTTCGAGACGATCCCGGCGTTCTCGCTGCTCGGTGTCGCCGTCCCGGCCCCGCGCGGCGTCCTGATGGAGACCGTCGCCGCACAGACCGGCTTTCTCGTGAATGCGCTCGGCTACCACCCCGAGATGATCGTCGGCGAACAGGGCTATCTGAACACGTTCCTGTTCTTCGACGGCTCTCATCGGCTGACCGTGGCGGTCGTCCTCGCGTGTACGGGGCTCGGGAGCATCGCCATCTTCGCCGGCCTGATCGCTGCGGTGAAGGCCCCGTTGCGCCGAAAGCTTCGCGCGATGGCCATCGCCGTGCCGATCATCTACGCGCTGAACCTCCTGCGGACGACGTTCATCACGATCGCCTTCGGCAAGCAGTATATGCAGTGGTTCGTCGACGAGATTATGTTCCTGTTCGGTTCGTCGGACCCGTATATGGTCTCGTTTTTCATCTCCGATCGGATCATCAGCCAGATCCTCGCGGTCGTCGTCCTCGTCGGAATCACCTATCTGGTCGTCCGCGAACTCCCGGAACTCCTGACGGTCATCGAGGACATCCTGTTTATGCTGACCGGCGACGAGTACGACCTCGAATCCGAACTCGGACTGGAGCGGTCAGGGGCCTGATCGACGAGCGAACCCAGAAGAATCGGGTCCGCTACACTTCGTTTGCTTCGAGCACGTCGGCCGGCGCCCCGCCGAGCGTCGCGAGCGCGTCGGACTCGACGTGGTGGAGGTCGCCGGGGATCACGAGCAGGTGAAGCGGGTCGCCGAAATCCGCCGTGGCCAGCTCCGAGAGTCGGTCGGCGACGACTGTCGGCTCTGGGCTCCCGGCGCGAGCGACGACGACGCCGAGCACGTCCTGCCAGTCCGCAGCGAGCATCTCCGCGGCGACGTCGGCGCTCATATACTCCTCGCGCTCGGCCTTGATATCGAGATAGACCACGGTGTGGAGGCCGCGCTCGCGGTTCGCCTCGATCGAGTCGACGACGCTCTGGGGGACGCCGTCGGCGCCGTGCGCGTACGGGAACGGCAGCGTGACGGCCTTTCCGAAGCGGTAGTTCTGGAGCCCTGTGAGTCCGCTTGCGGCCGTCTGTGCGGTGACGCCGTGGATCACGCGGGTGTCGATGCCGCGCTCGATCGCGCGGAGCCGCAGGTCGACGTGCGTCGTCGAGATCATCGTGTCGCCGGCGGTGAGGAACGCGACGTGTTCGTCTTCGGCAGCGTCGAGAACGTCTTCGGGATGTTGCTCGACGCCCGCGCGGTCCCGGACGTCGATGTCGATATCGTGGTACGCCGACAGTTCGTCGACAGTCGCCCCCACGAGGTGGCTCGTGTAGAACTCGGCGACCGCCCGGTCGGCGTCGGCGAGCGCCTCTCGGCCCTCGACGGTGATCGAGCGCTCGTCGTACAGTCCGAGGCCGATGAAGGTGAGCATACCTCGTCTGGGCGGGCGGTGCCTATAAACCGCGTGAATGTCCGTCCAGGCGGGGGAATGCGGTCGGTTCGGCGGTACTCTTTTTATCGATGCTGCTGAATCACCATCTGGCGCTGTCAGCGCCTTGGTTTGTTCGAACGACGATCCGGCGGTCGACTGGTCATCGGCCTGCTCGGAACGTCGTCGTTCCATCCGTCCTGAGCCGCGTCGCTCGACGGTCATCGAGCCCCGACGCTCGCTTACTCCTCGTCCAGCAACCCGAGGTCGTCAGCGACGGCGTTGGCCAGTTCGTCGGCGATCACCGGATCGACCTGCGCGATCTCCTCGCCGTCGTGCCGGTGCTCGTTGTGTTTCTCTAGGGACGTTCGGAGTTGCGAGAGCGCCACCCGCGACGTCGTTCCGCACTCCTCACAGACGATCGGGACCGTCGGTTCGTCCGTCTCCTCCTCGGTCATACCCGACACTCGATCGACAGGTGTGAAAACTGATCCGGTTTCGGGGTCGGCAGTGGGGTACCGCTAGCCTCCCCTTCGGACGGGCGGGGCGAGAAAGACGACCCAGCCGCCGAACATCACGACGCCGCCCAGTTCTGGGAGCGCCAGGCCCGGACCCGGCCGGATGCCGAGAAGCCAGACGAGCCAGCCGAGCAGGTGGCCCACAGCGAGCGCGAGGCCGAGTCGGCCGGCCGTGGTCGCCCGTCGCAACCACCCATCCACGGACACCGTCGCCGTCGCGAGCAGGAAGAATGCGACCGCGACAGGGAAGTGCAGCGGCGTTCCGGCCGGGAAGACACCGACCAAAACCATCGAGACGATCGACAGCACGTAGCTACTCGCGACCGCGATCGAGGAGCGCCGGAGCGCGAGTGCGTACGCGATACCGACGGCGCCGCCGGCGACGAGGCCGCCGTTGAACAGCAGTGCTGTCCCGGACGCGGTTCCGAGATCCGAGAGCGCACTTCCCGCCCAAGAGAACGTCGCGGACCGCCACGTGGCCGCGAGGATCGCAGTAATCGCGACGAGCGCGCCCGCTGGTCCGGCGTGTGCGGCGTAGCGCATCAGTGTGTCGGCGACGCGACTGTTCGTCACGGCTGTACGTCAGTGCATCGCCGCAAAAAGTGTCGGGCTCATCCGAGCCCGAGACGGAGCGTCCGACGCGTCCGGACGACCGTTCGATCAGACGCCGACTTCCGCGCCGACGTACAGGACGACGACGAGGAAGATCCAGACGACGTCGACGAAGTGCCAATACATCGAGGCCGTACTGACCGACACGTGGCGTTCAGCGGAGTACTGACCCATCAGCGCGCGGACGAAGACGATCCCGAGGAGGACCGCGCCGAGGCTGACGTGGAGTCCGTGGAGTCCGGTGAGGCCGAAGAAGGCCGACGCGAAGAACCCGGACGTGAGGGTGAAGTCCGCGTGGACGATGAACTCGTAGTACTCGTAGATCTGGCCGCCGATGAAGATCACGCCCAAGAGGAGCGTCATCGCGAGGCCGATGAGGAAGTTCTGCCGGTCGCCGTTCCGGATCGCGACGTGTGCGTAGTGCAGCGTGATCGACGACACGACCAGGATCGTCGTGTTGATCAGGATGAGCGATCCTGTCAGGTTTGGGACGCCCGTGAAGATCGACGCCCAGTCGCCGGCGCGGATGTAGAAGTAGTATCCGAACAGCGCGCCGAACGTCGCCAGTTCGGAGCCGAGGAACGCGAGCATTCCCCAGCGGAGTTTGTTCGCGCTCTGTGAACTCGCTTCGCGTGACCAGAACTTCACCACGAACGCGTGATACACCCAGCCGTACAGTCCAACGAGGAACACGCCGACCGTCGCGACGAGCGCCATCGGGCCGGCGAGCGGGCTGACGATCGCGCCGTCGCCGCGACCGAGGATGTACAGCGCGGCCGCGACGTAGACGCCTGCTCCTCCGACCGCAGTGACGAACGGCCACCAGCTCGCTTCACCAAACCCACGGGGCCAGTCCTCGACCGCAGGGAGGTGGTGTCCGTGGTCGTCGTGTGCTTCTTCGGTACCCATAGGCGTGGGTTTCGATCCGACGACTAAAAACCCTCCCAAAACATACGACGATATTTGCCTCAGCCGGCGCCGGCCGCGCTCGAAACCCCGCGGTCTTCGCCGGTTGCGACGCGTGATCGTGACCGCGGCGAGCAGGCGACTGTATCTGACGGGGTCGCTCAGTCAGTCGGCGCTCGACGGCGTGCGGTGGTACGGACCCGCCGAGATGTCCTCTCGAAGTTCGCCGAGTGCCTCGCGGTCCCCGCCACTGCTCATCTCGGTGACGACGGCGAGAACCTCCTGTCTGGAGATCTTCACGCCGGTCGCCGAGAGCGCGTCTTCGGGACGCGCGAGGAGTTCTCTGAGGGTGCCGACGGCGAGCAAGAACGGAATGGCCCACGCTTCGAGAGTGTTGCCGTCGCGGAGCGGCACCGTTTCGAGGTACGTCTGAGCGTCGTCGAGGAACGAACCCGCGAACTCGGCGGTTCGGCGGACGACTGACGCCGCGCTCGCCTCGTGCTCGTCGTTTAAGACCTCCTCCTGGGGGACGCCGGCGTCCTGGAGCCACTCCGCCGGGAGGTAGACGTTGTCCTCGGCCGTGTAGTCGTCGTAGACGTCTTTCGAGATGTTGACGAGCTGGAGGAGCAGACCGAACTCCTCGGCGGTGTCGTACAGCCGACGGCGGCGGTCGGCGGCGACGTCGTGCCGCGTCACGAGGTTCGTGATGAGGTTCCCGACCGTGCCGGCGGCGTAGTAACAGTACTCTTCGAGTTCGCTGCGAGTCTGGATGCGGAGGCCGCCGTCGTCCTCGTAGCGTTCGACGAACTCGGCCATCCCCTGGACGAGTTCTCTCGCCGGCGGGACGATCGCCCGCTGGACATCTTCGGGGAGGCTCTGGAACGTGCGGAGGACGCGGGGGGAATCGCGAACGACTGCCCAGTCGTCGGTCATCGCGTCCTCGTCGGGGAGGTGGGGCTCGACGGAATCGACGAACGACTCCGCCGTCGTCTCGTCCTCGGGATCGAGGACGGAGTCGTACGTGCGGAGCAGCGTCGCCTGTTCGGCCGGTGGGATGTGCGAGGCGTCTTCGACGGTGTCTGCGATCCGGCAGACGAGGTACCCGAGACAGATGTACGAGGACATCGGTTCATCGAGCACGTCCACCGTGAGCGCGAAGGTGCGAGAAACCCCTTGGACCGACTCGTGACACCACTGGAGGTCGGCTTGGTCGACTCGGGGGCGTTCATCCTGCTGAGACATTCGGAGTGTCAACTCCTACGGAGGGCGGCATAAAAAGCTTCGTGGGGTAGATCGGAGTATTGTGCGATACGAGAGAAACAGAGGACCCTGTGGACGAGTCACATACGAGCAGGCTGTTCGACCCTCTTACGAGCTAATGTCATCGTATCGATCACTATTCGATGGGCGGTGAGAGTAGATTCGGATTTGCCGAACGGTATGCCGCTGTTACTCCATCCGGTCGTCACCGGCAGCGTACGGATTCGCCTCGGCGTAGGGGTTCTCGCGCCTCTGCGGCGGGTGTTGCACACGGACGTACGGTGGCTCCTCGACGTACTCGACGAGCGACGTGGTGCCGACGAAGCCGCACGGTGACTTCCGGAGCGCGATGTACTGCAGGCCAGCGTCGCCGACCCACGTATCCAGTGTCTGTTCCGCGGAGTCGCGGTAGAAGGCGGCGATGCGGTCCTCGACGGTGTTCGGATTCAGTACGTGACACAGCGCGCTGTCGGGATCGAGGAGTTCGGACTCCTCGAAGTAGCGGACCCGTCGCGCGTCCGCCGGGCCGAGAGTGTGGACCATCGCGTCGGCGTTCACGAGCGAGTAGATCGTTCCCTCGACGTCGTCGTAGAGTCGGGCGAGGAGGTTCATCACCGTCTCGTGGTCGTGTTCGGGCGTGAAGACGTTCGGCTGGTCGTCGTTCCACGTCCCGACGAGGTCGACGACTGCGAGCCGTCCCGTCTCGAGTACGTTCTCGATGTCGTAGCCCTGCCCGTCGAGCAACTGGGCGGTCCGGTTCTCCCGGAGTTCGATCGTCGGTACGAGGACGACTCGGTCGTCGGTTTCGAGGCCGTGCTTCAGGAGCACGCTGAAGAGCGCCGTCAGGTTCGCACGCCCGTCGTGTTCGAGCAGGACGCCGGTCCCGCGGACGAGGCCGCCGCCGGCGAGTGCGTCGAGGCCGTCGATGCCGATCGGGCGGTGCCTGTGATCTTTCAGTTCGGGGGGTTGCGACCGGCGCTTCGGCGCGATCCGGAGACCCGCCGACCCGAACTCGACTTCCATCTCCCGACGGTCGTAGTCGACGCCGCGCATCTTCGCGATGCGGAGGAAGTGATGCGGGTCGTCCTCGACGTTCCGCTGGGTGAGTTCGACGACGCCGTGGGTGGTGAACCGGAGTGCGCTCGTCGCCTCGTTATCGCCGGTGCGCTCGGCGGTGAACAGGCTCGTCGCCTGGAACTCGTCGGAGAAAAAGCGGATCAGATCCAGCACGGAGCGCCGGAAGCGCTGGGGGCTGTCGGTGATGACCGAGAGCCCGGAGACGCTGTCGAGGACGACGCGGTCGACCGGCGCGAACCGTTCGAGATACTGCCGGATGTACTCGCCGGTGAACGGTGGATTGAACCCCTGTGAGAGGATCTCGCCGTCCTCGTCTTCGGTCAGCGTCTGCAGCGTCAGATCGTCTTCTCCGCCCTCGATCGTCCGGCCCGCGCCGGCGTGAATCGACGTGATCGAGAGGTTCTCGTGGTGGAGATCGAACTCGAAGTCCGCGAAGGACTGGCGCAGTTCGCCGATGGTCTGCTCGGTACTGATGAAGAGACAGTCCTCGCCGGCGTCGAGGCCAGCCTGGAGAAACTGCATCGAGAGCGTCGATTTGCCGCTTCCGGGACCACCAGTGAGAAGCGTCGACCGATTCGTCGGGTATCCCCCACCGAGCATTCCGTCGAGAACCTGAGAGCCGCTGGAGACTGAACTATCGCCGGACATCTGATAGCTACTCGGACGACGGCTGTCATAAAATCACTCCCCAGAGCCACAGTTGCGAGCCGTGTCCGAATGCCCGTCGACCCGGGCCGAGAGCCAGGCGAAGTGCGATTCGACGCCCTCGACGCCGGCGTCGGTGAGACGATAGACGTCGTGAATTCCCTGCGTTTCGCGCTCGATGAGCCCTCGGTCGACGAGGGCGTCGAGCGTCCCGTAGAACGACTGTGGATCGAGCCGCACGTCGTAGTGTCGTTCGAGCGCCGTCTTCAGTTTCTGTCCGCGGAGCGTCCCCGCTTCGTAGAGCAGCGCACACAGGTCTCGCCGCCGCCCGCTCTGGAGCCACCTCGACATCGTCGGCAGATCGGTTCGCGCGGACACGACACTTTCGTTTCCGGGCTGCCGGATTCGACTCTCATCGAGACACTTCTGACCCGTCTGGATCGCTCGCCCACGGGGCGGACCCGAACCGGTAGGTTCGACTTCCCCGCCTCCCAAGGGCGGGTATGTCGACTACGGAGGCGACGGCGAACGGAATCACCGCGCGCTATCGAGAGACCGAGACCGAGCGAGTGCTGACGTTCGAATCCGGTGGCAAGACGGCTGCTATCGCACAGAACATCGAGGGCTACGCGATGCTGAAGGTCCGCCCCAGCGCGGACGGCGACGAACTCGAACGCTACTACGGGTTCGATATGGCGCTCGATCACGCCGCAGAGCTACTCGGCGTCTCGCCGCACGACCTTCCGGTTCCCGACGACGCCGACGATATGGGGATGTGAGCCGGCTCGAACCGAGTCTCCGACTGTCGCGGAGTCAGTCACGTCGCCAGTAGAACCGTGGCCCGAGCACCAGATAGGCGAGCGAGAGGAACAGTAATCCATAGGCGAACCCCTCGCCGAGGGACCCGACGAATCGCCGCCCCGTCGGTCCACAGAGCAGGATCGCCGCCGCCTGCACGACGCCCATCACGAGCGCATCCTGCGCGTGCAGGTCGGGATACGTGATCGGCGCGAGCATCAGCGCCGCGAGCAGATAGACCATCGGCACGAGCACGATCGGACTCGTGAACCCGGCGAGGACGGTCGCTCCAAGGATCGTCGCCGCGAGCGTCGTCTGGACGCCTTCGGTCTCGGCTGCGTCGCTGTCGTAGGCGGTGTAGAGTCCCAGCCGCGTCACCGCGGCCGCGACGAAGAGCGCCGTTCCGACGAGCGCGAGGAGGCCCCTGGGCTCGCCGAGCCCCCACGACCCCGCCACCGTCATCGCGACCAAGAGCGCGGGCGCGACGCCGAAGGACGCGACGTCTGCCAGCGAATCGAGATACGGGCCGACTGCCGTCCCGCCACGGCGACGGGCGACGACGCCGTCCAGTGCGTCGGCGATGGCCGCGAGCAGGAGAATCCGGGCCGCGAGTTCGACGTCGACTGTCGTCGCGACGGCGGCGACGAACCCGAGCGCGGCGTTCGAGACCGTCACCGCGTCGGCGAGGCCCAACCGACCGACGAACCGCGGCTTCATACCTCGGCCGACTCGGAGGATCGGTTTACCTCTTTACATCCGGATTCGGTCGTATACGTTCGGAGACAGGAACGTCCGCGCGGTTGCGGCCACATCCGTCCGGACCGGGCCACATTTAGCGCTCGCTCCCTGAAACCGGAGTATGAGAGGAACGAGAGCGCCGGGGGACGAGGGCGTCTCCCGTCGTCGCGTGCTCGCCGGACTCGGCGCGGCAGCGGCGACGAGCCTCGCGGGATGTTCTGCGGGCGCAGCGGGCGAGTACGACATCGGAATGACCGCGGTCGCGTTCGACCCGCCGACGTTCACCATCTCGCCCGGCGACACCGTCGTCTGGCAGAACACGAGTTCGCGCGGGCACACGGTCACCGCCTACGACGACCGGATTCCCGAGGACGCAGAGTTCTTCGCCAGCGGGGACTACGAGACGACGAAGGCGGCCGAGAAAGGGTTCCGCGAGGAGTTCGGCGGCGTCATCGACAGCGGCGAGGCGTGGTCCCACACGTTCGAGGTGCCCGGCGAGTACCTGTACTTCTGCATCCCACACGAGCAGGCGGGGATGGTCGGGACCATTACCGTCGAAGAGTAGGCGTCTGGGAGTTTTTCCGGGGCCGTGACCGACGCGCGAGCCGTCGGCTCGCGGGCGAAAAAGAAACGGAAAGTCGCCTGAAAAACCGCGTTACTCGTCGACTGCGACGTCTTCTTCGTCGACGTCGACGGCGGCTTCTTCCTCGGCGGCGACCTCTTCGGGTCGCGCTTCGAGGGTTAGCTTCTGGACCTCGACCCGGCGGAGCGGGTAGATGGTCTTCGCGTCGCCGTAGATCGCAGAGGACAGCCGTCCTTCGATGACGCTGTCGATGAGTTCGGCGAAGGTCCGTTCGGAGGCGGCTTCCTCGACGAGGTCGATCATCACGCGCCGAATCGCCTTCTCCTGGCTGCGGTCGGCCTTCTTCGTCGTGAAGGCGACGGGCTGGAGCTGGACGCGGTAGTCGTCCGTCGTCAGCACCGTGATCGCGACGTCGACCTTCGAGGCGCCGCGGCGAACGAGGCTGCGAACGTAGTCGCGTGCGAGTTCGTGCTTGATGAACTCGGTGTAGGCCGCGTCGCTTGAGACGTCGTTCACCTTGAAGGTGAGCTTCGTGTTGTTTTCACCCTGATCGCCGGTGATGTCGCCGAGGGTCACCTCGACGGTCCGTCCGTAGACCTTCTCGGGCTCGTCCGCGAAGGTCGAGCCGAGTTCGGTGCGGTCGAACTGCTCCGGCGCGATGAGGGTGTACCATCGCTTTCCGCGCTTCTGCTTCGAAACTGATCGTTCACTCATAGTATGTCTGGGTCGTGTCGACGATGGCGTCTGCCACCGTCAGGTTGACCACGGTGTCGTCCACCGTGGACTGCAGCCCGCCGGTCGTCTCGCGGGTGATCGTCGTCACGAGCGTCTCGCCCTCGACGACCATCTCCATCGAGTCGGTGTTGTCCGGACGGATCGCCGCCGCCACCGTCTCGGCGTCGGCGTGCGTCGTCCGCAGGCGGGCCGTCCGCGACGCACACTCGCGCGTCGCGTCCGAATCGTTTGCGTTCGTCATCTCGGTGCCTCCCCCGTGGAGCGGTCCACGTCGCTACTCATCGCACTGCCTCCCTGATCGCGGCAATGACGTCTGCGTCTGCCGCGTCCGCGTCGAAACGAGCGGTCGCGCGCGTTGCGTCGCCGGTCCACGCCGCGTCCGCCGAGGTGAACTCCGAAGCGAGCGCCGCGGCAGCGTCCGCGGCACCCGTCTCACGAGCCGACAGCGCGGCCATCCCGTCGTCGAGCGCGACGACGAGCGGTTCCGGCGATCGGAAGTCGCGAACGAGTCGCGCGACCGTCGCCAGTCGCCCCGGCGTCGTGCTGTCGTCGCGGGCGTCGGGATTGCCGCCGACGTCGCCGCGGACGACGAACACGCCGTCGTAGCGGCCGGTGTGACCGTCGTCGATCGCTCGGTGAACGGCTGTGCCGTGCGTGCGCCACGCGTCGAGCGCGGCCTCGCGGCCGCCGTGTCCGAGCGAGATCGCGACGCCGGTGCCGGGGCGCTCGACGGCGACGGCGTGTAACACGTCGGCGAAGCCGCCGAGCGTCGCCATCGGGCCGTCGGGCGTCGCGTACGGGCGAAGCGCCCGTTCGACTGCTGTCGCGGCTCGCGGCGTCGCGGCGTCGTCGCCCGCGACTGTAAATGCGACGAGCGAGGCGATCGATCGCCGCGTCTCCGCATCGGACGCTGTCGGGTCTGCCAGCGAGGCAAGCGCCGACTCGACGGCGTCCACGTCGCCGGAGAACGGCGCGCGGAGCAGCGTCGAGTGGGTCAGGCCGTCGACAACGTCGTCGACGGGGATCGCCACGCCGGGGCGGCGCTCGATCGCACCCATTCCGTCGGCAGCCTCGACGAGCGATCCGGCGACCGAGCCGGGATGTGCTCCGGCGGCGGCGACGCCGGCAAGCGCCAGCGTCACGTCGGATGCGACCACGTCGTCGCGGGCGCCGTCGTCACGACCGAGCGCGATCGCGACGTCGTACGCGCGGCGGCTGACGGGACCATCGGTGGACCTGATCGTCACGTCCGCGTCGGGGTGTTCCGTCCCGACAGCGACGAAGACGCCGTCGTCCGCTGCCGGCGCGGCGGCGTCGAGCGACGCCACGCGCACCTGGAACGGCACGTCGGCGCTTCGGAGGCCGCGAGCGAGGAGGCCAGCGGCCGCGAGCGCGTCGCCGTCGGCGTGACAGACGACGCGGACGAACGCCGCCGCCGACAGCGCAGACGCCACGCTCTCGGTGGGGGCGTCCGCGGACGTGCCGGCGTCGGATCGGGAGGCCATCGGTACGATGTGTGGGGGTTACTCTTCGAGGAGTTCGACGGCGACGTCGAAGGTGTACGTGAAGTCCTCGTCGAGCGCGTCGCCACGGTAGTAGTCGACGAGCCGACGGATCTTGGACTCGGTGTTCTGCAGGGCACGCTTGTTCTGCATGTCCTGCTGGTTCTCGTTGACGTGGCGACGGAGGCGCACGGCGCGCTCCATCAGGTTCCGAAGGTCCTCGGGGAGCTCCGGGGCCGCGTCGTTCTCGTCGAGGATCGTAGTGACCTTCTTGCCGGTCGCGAGCTTGACGTCGGGGATCGGAACGCCCTTGACGCCTTCGTCGCGGAGCTTGAGACCGATCTGGCTGGGTTCGTGACCCTGCTCTGCAAGTTCGACGACGCGCGCTTCGACGTCTTCGGCGTCGACGTCACTCCACTCCGGGGGTTCGTCTGCCACCGGCTTGTCCGAACCGGACGAGCCACGGCGGCGGGTGTGCATTCGTGCCATTGTTTTCTGGTTGGAACGGCACAGACCGCAGAATACGCGATGTGACGTGCCGACGGCGTCGGCAGCGTCGCACTTCCGCAATCCCAAGCCGCGACGAGCGCGGCGAGTCAGATTTGCGGCCGTGCTGTTCCCGTCTGAACTCATCCGTGTCGGCGACAAAAGGATTGCGACCCGGCGTCGATGCCCCGCAAGTCGAAGCCCTTAAGAACGAAAGCGGAATACGGAAAGATGCGTTCGAGGGCTCGTAGATCAGGGGTAGATCACTCCCTTGGCATGGGAGAGGCCCCGGGTTCAAATCCCGGCGAGTCCATTCGTATTCCTCCGTCGTGACCAGGGACCGCGAGTGCCCGGTCCGTTGTCTTACCACTGCGTAGCGCCCCGTCGTGACTGTGAGCTGACCGAAGAAAGCTTATTCCAGTTCTCCGACGAGCACCGGTGTGCCCCGATCACGACGCACCCTCCTCAACACCCTCGGAGTAGCACTCGGTAGCGGGACGCTCGCGTCGGCTGCCGGATGTCTCGGCGGACAGTCAACACCCACGGAAACGGGTCCTGACAAGACCTCGGCCAGTACGTCGACCACGGCAGCGACGCAGTCCGGTGAGGCTCCGGAGGAGTACAGGCAGTGGCTGCCGGACCCGACGACGACTCCGCTGCCGGATGGGTACGGCGTGCGATACTTCGACGTGGCAGCGATCCGTTCGTATCGGGACGTCATCCATCCGAACGCTTACGATCGACTCGAAAATCAGATGCTGCGGCCCGTCTCCGGCGAGTTCGTCGACGCCGACCACGTCGCGGCGACGGTACAGATCGACCACGTGATGGAGTTGGCCCTCGGATCGTTCGATCCGGAGGCCGTCGGCGAGCAGATTACCAGTGACGACTCGTCGGCGACTCCAGCGACGACGCGCACACCGACGACGGCGACGCCGACGCCCTGGCCGGAACCGGAGCGCTACAAGGGATTCGACCTCTACGGCACGGACTACGGCTACGCCGTCTCGCCGGACGCGTTTATGTCGGTGTCGCCAATGCGGGAGGGCGACGGCATCGACTACGCAAAAGCGATTATCGACGCGACGACGTCGGAGACGAGCCAGTACGCCGACGGCAACGAGTACGTCGCCTCGATGTTCAGCACCGTCGACGCGCCCCACGCGCTGTGGTGCTACCCGGAGGCGACAGACGGGTCGACGATGCGTGGTTTCCGAGCGGACGAGATAACCGGCCAGCTCAAAGCGTGGCGGTTCGGCCAGGAGACGACCCACCTGACGTTCTCGAACACCTACGTCGACGCCGCAACCGCCGAAAGCGGCGAACTGGCCGCGTTCGTCGACGCCGAGTCCGAGCGCTTCGGCGCGTACGACGGACTCGACGTCGAGACGGAGGATCGGCTGGCCTGGACGGACGGAACGATTCCGACTGGTGAGTTCGACCATTTGTCTGCCGGCGGACCCGAGGAGGGAGTGACGACGCCCAACTAGTGATTGTGAGCAGGCCCGAGAGTGTGATCCGTTCACGCTCCCACGTCGCCCGTGGGACTTCGCCACGGTTATCCGAATCTCCGCAAATATCTAGGGGAATGGAATTCGACACTGGCCGCCGCCGATTCCTCGAAATCGCAGGAACCGGTGCCGCGCTCTCTCTGGCAGGGTGTAACGCGCAGCAGACAGACGGCGAGACGACCGGGACCACCGGGTCGGACGGTGCGACGGTTACCGTCGCGGTCCAGCCCGACCAAGAGCAAATGCAGCAGCGGGAAGACGAGATCCGATCGCAACTCGAATCGGGCAACATCTCTCAGACGGAGGCACAAGAGCAGTTCCGCACGGCCCAGTCGGAACTCCGCTCGGCGGCGGTGAGTTCCTTCGAAGAGCAGGCCGCTGAATCGGGACTGACGATCGAAGACTCGATCGAGCAGTTCAGCGTCCTCCTAGTCTCCGGCCCCGCAACGGCGCTCATCGACGCGCTCTCGTTCGAGATGGTGAACGGCCTGCTGCCGGCAGAGACGTTCCAGCAAGCCAAAGATCAGGCGACGACGCAGACGGCCACCGACACGCCGTCGAACTGACAAAAACGGGATACGCCACACGCGAAATCCGCGGTGGAACTTCGAGAGATACACAAACAATTATGTGCAATACTGTTGTTGATCGGGTAGTGACGGGCTACAGTGGGGGTCAGACGACGTTTTTCGGGACTGTTCGGGATCGTATCGTAGCAAGGACTCGTGTTTCTGATGGTCAGTAACGATTCACGGCCACCCGACTCGTCGATCGCGGAGGACGAGACAGTCCACTTCGAGTGGGACCAGAACGGACGACCGAGTGCGTCGATCGTCGACGCCGTCGCAACGGTGACTGACTCCGAGATATCCGAGATGCCGCCGCTGCACGAGGTCGTCGATCCCGACGCGTTGAACCGCATTCTCGACCCGAGCGTGGACAGCGCAGATAGAGACGACACTCGCGCACACGTGTCGTTCCAATACCACGGCGTGCAGGTCCGTGCGGACCCCGACGGGATCGACGTTCGGCCACTCGACGACGCCGACGTGCAGTAAGCGGCGTGTGGCGGTTCGGCCCGCGACGTGCAGTACGCGGCGTGTGGTATTCTCGGCTTGGGATTTGCGGCGTTTACTCCTCGGCGTAGAACAGCGTCCGGCGACACTGGGGGCAGACGTACGGAACCGGCGTGAGGATCTCGTCCGACCGGATGCTGCTGAGGAACCCCTCTGTCGGCTCCTGTGAGACGATCGTCGGCGTTCCCACCGCGTTGGAACCTTGCAGTTTCATCTGCGTGAGCGGTTCCTCACAGTCCGGACAGCGCTTTTCGTCTGACATACGGCGAATGGTCCACTCCCGAATCAAATAAGCGTCCTGCAGTCTGTGCTGCTGCGCGTCTGCGACAGGTCAGATGAGCGATCACACGCCGTCGGATGACGATCACGGGGCGCATCGAGACCTACGGATATTTCCCTCCGTCCGACGACCTCCCGGTGATGGCTCTCGCATCGGCTGCAACGAACGCCGTCCTCGTCGCGGTCGCCGTCGTCGGATTAGCCGTCAGTGCAGGTCAGTTCGTCGCGGGCGCGGGCGGCGTGGCTCGCCGCCTGGGCCTTTCGGGCCTGCTGGTGGGACTGACCGTCGTCGCGTTCGGGACCTCGGCACCCGAGTTCGCCGTCACGCTCGACGCGGCGCTCACGGCGAAGTCGAACATCTCCGTCGGCAACGTCGTCGGGTCGAACATCTTCAACCTCGGATTCATCCTCGGCGGGGTCGCGCTCATCCGCGCCCTGCCGGTCTCGACGGCGCTCGTTCGTCGGGACGGCCTCTCGTTGATCGGGGCGACGGGGATCGCTTTGGTGTTCCTCAGCGACCTTCGGCTCTCGCAACTCGAAGGTGTGCTTCTCGTGATCCTTCTCGGGGGGTACCTCGCAGTGCTCGTACGCACCGGAAGCGAGCAGCTGAAACAGAGCACTGCGAGCGACGCGAGCGGGTCCTGGTGGCTCGATCCCCTCCGTGCGGTCGCCGGCCTCGCCGGCATCGTCCTCTCGGCGCACGTTCTCGTCTCTTCGGCCGCCGCGTTGGCGCGGTTCGCCGGCGTCTCCGAGTGGGTGATCGGCGTGACGATCGTCGCCGCCGGCACGTCGGCCCCCGAGTTCGCGACGTCGGTCGCGGCGGCACGGCGCGGACAGGCCGGCCTCTCGGCCGGCAACCTCGTCGGCAGTTCCATCTTCAACCTCCTCGGGGTGCTCGGTATAGCAGCGATCGTCCGCCCGCTATCGGTCGTCGGAACGGCCGTCGACACGACGCTGTGGCTGCTCGGGCTCACAGTCGTTGCGACCGCGTTCTTCTGGTCGAACGAGGTCCTCTCGCGTCTGGAAGGCGGGGCGTTAGTCGTGATTAGCGCCGCGAACTGGGTGATTGACTTCTTGGGGTGACCGAGCGGTTCGCGCTCTCGCGTCTCGATTCCACCCTACGCGGTCTGCGCCCGCTTCAGGATCTGCGGCACGACCAGAATTTCGAGCACGGCGAGGCCGAGGACGAGTAACTGCGTCGTCCCATCGAGAAACGTAACAGCGACGAACGTAAGGACGGCGGCGCTACTGAATCCCATTCCGTACCGGACGATGGGGCGTTCGAGTGGAGGGCTCATACTGAAACCGCATTCAGGGAACAATATATTCGTTCTCATACTATTCGTTGTCACACCGCCCCTGTCGTCGGGCCACCGAAGTCAGGCCAACCGCTCGGACGCCAGTTCCGCGCCGTCGACGAGCGCTTCGAGTTTCTTCCAGGCGATAGAGGGGTGGACCGCGTTCGCGCCCTCGACGACCGTCTCGAAGCCGCAGTCAGCGCCCGCGACGATCCGTTCGGGGTCGCCGACCGCGTCGGCGAACTGTTCGAGGCGGTCGGCGACGGCTTCGGGATGTTCGACGACGTTCGTCTTCACGTCGATCACGCCCGGGATCAGCCGCCAGCCGTCGGGGAGCGGATGCTCCTCGAACGTCCGGTACTCGTGTTGGTGTCGCGGGTTCGCGCCCTCAACGACCAATCCCCCGATGTCGGCTTCGTAGAAGACGTCGATCACGTCTTCGAGCGCGACGTCGTGGTGATGTGGCCCCGGGTAGTTCCCCCAGCAGGCGTGCAGTCGGATCTGCTCGTCGGGGACGTTGGAGACGGCCTCGTTGAGCGCTTCGACGTGCGTTCGCGCCCGTTCGCGGAAGTCGGCGACCGAGTCGTCCTTGTACGTCAGCGTGAACCCGGCGAGGAGGTCCGGGGCGTCGATCTGGAGAATCGCCCCCGTCTCGGCGATCAGTTCGTACTCGGTTTGGAGTGCCCCCGCGAGATCGAACACGTACTCCGAGAGGGAGTCGTGATGCTCGGTTTTAGTGAATCGGAGGACTGCACCGGGTGACGGCGCGGTGTGGAACCGCGCGGGGAATGCTACGCCCTCGGCGTCGACCGCCTCGTCGAATCGCGCGAGATCCCGCCGGAGTGCCTCCTCGCCCACGTACTCCATCGGTCCCGTGGCGACCGGCCCGCCGATGTTCTCCGTGTCGCCGAGGAGTTCTTCGGCGTACGCCGGGAAGTCGTCGAGGTCGGCGGGCCACGCGCGCTCGACGGTCCCCTCGCCGAAGCCCGAGAGTCGGTTCGTGACGTCCACCGAGTAGGCGATGCGGCTCTGTTCGCCGTCGTTTCCGACGTCGATTCCGACCTCGGCCTGCCGGCGCACCACCTCGCGAATCGACTCGGCGACGGCCGCCTCGAATGCCTGCTCGTCGCGGTCCCCGGACTCAGTCAGGAGAGCGCGGAGTCGATCGGATCGCGGGAGACTCCCGACGTGGGTCGTTCGGATTGTGGGCGCTGCCATCGCTCGCTTCCTGTCGGGCGAGCCACAAAGAGATTCGGGGCCGCAGCGATTCGGGCGCGGCCGCTGCGGACGCACTGACCGATGCGGCCCGTCACCAGTACAGCCACACCAGCAGGGCGAACCCGATGGCGAGACCGCTGGGGACGAGCATCAGCAGGACCTCGGGTGACCCCAGGGTGCTGACAGAGACCAGGTTTGCGAGGTCGAGGAGCGCCCAGAGGCTCGCCACAAAGAGGGCGACGCCGACGACCGCGGCAAGTGCTCGGTTTTTCATACTCGGTTCGGGATCGTATCCGCAGTTCTAGAGTTCCGCAGATGATGTAAGGGTTTGGCCCGACCGACACCTGCGCCCAGCGCCGCCGGCGGCCCGCACCCGGCCAGAGTACCGTTTATATCCCGGGAAGGAATTGGTGAAATCGTATGTCAGAAGGTGATTTCGAGGGCTACGGCGGACGGCACGTCCCCGAGCCACTGGAGGAACCGCTCGAACAGTTGGCGAACGCGTACGACGAGATCAAAGACACCGACGCGTTCCAAGCAGAACTCGACAAACTGCTCAGAGACTACGCCGGACGGCCGACGTCGCTGTATCACGCCGAAGGGCTCAGCGAGCGCTACGGCGCTGAGATCTACTTCAAGCGCGAGGACCTGCTGCACGGCGGCGCACACAAGATCAACAACGCGCTCGGCCAGGCCCTGCTCGCGAAGCAGGCGGGGAAGTCGCGGCTCATCGCCGAGACCGGCGCGGGCCAGCACGGGACGGCGACCGCGATGGTCGGCGCGCTGCTCGACCTCGACACGGAGATCTATATGGGCGAGAAAGACGTCGAGCGCCAGCAGATGAACGTCTTCCGGATGCGCCTGATGGGCGCGGAAGTCAACGAAGTCACGCGCGGCGGTGCGGGCCTCTCGGACGCCGTCGACGCCGCGCTCGAAGACTTCGCGAAGAACATCGGCGACACGCACTATCTCGTCGGGTCGGTCGTCGGCCCCGACCCCTTCCCGCGGATGGTCCGGGACTTCCAGGCCGTCATCGGCGAGGAAGCCCGCGAGCAGTTCCGAGAGCGCACGGGCGAGCTTCCGGACGCGGCGGTCGCCTGTGTCGGCGGCGGCAGCAACGCGATGGGTCTCTTCCACGCGTTCCGCAACGACGACGAGGTCGCATTCTACGGCGCGGAGGGCGGCGGCGAGGGCGCGGGCTCGAAACGCCACGCTGCGCCGCTGGCCGAGGGCGAAGACGACGTCATCCACGGGATGAAGACCCGCGTCATCCACGACGACACCGAAGTTCACTCGGTGTCCGCCGGACTCGACTACCCGGGCGTCGGTCCCGAGCACGCGATGTTCCGCGAAGTCGGGCGCTGTGACTACCGCGCGGTCGACGACGAGTCCGCGAAGGCGGCATTCAGAGAACTCTCCGAGGAGGAAGGCATCATCCCGGCGCTGGAATCGAGCCACGCCGTCGCGCTCGCAAAGGAGATCGCAGACGACCACGACACGATCCTGGTCAATCTGAGCGGGCGCGGGGACAAGGATATGGAACAGGCCGCAGCGTTGTTCGATCTGGCCTGAGTGTCGAGCGGAGACGACCGATCACCATTAGTGTCGGCGTCGGTGGGGCGACAGCGCACGTGATGTCACCTCCGCAAACTCTAATTCGGTTGGAGCGGTACCGGCTATCGGAATGTGTCGAGAGTTGAAACGGGAACCGACCTGGGTGGCGGCGATCCGTCTCGCGGTACTCGAAGGGCAGGTCGACACGGAGTCCGTCATCGAGGAGGCGAACCTCGTCGCCGGTCGGGAACGGACCGTCGGCGACGTCCTCTCGACGATGGACGAACGCGGCGTCCTGAACAAGATCGACGACGATCTCTATCTCCCCGGTGAGGTCCTCCTGAACTCCGATCGGTACGATCTCGATTTCGAGAAGGCCTCCGACGGCGGCGCCCACCGCTGGAAGTCCTCGGTCTGATAGGGAGTATCGTAACTGTTCGGAGAGTCTCGCCGTACCGTCCGGCGAGACATCTATCGAGACGTACGATACTCCCTATGAGTCGATCCGGACGCCGCCTAGCGTAATCTATGTAAATACCACGAGTGAACGTAGCCTATGGGCGCGCTATCGAACACGAAGGTGTCGCAGAAGAACCTGACTACAGTCCCCAAGCCGGTCCGAAACTTCCTCGACGTCGGCGCGGGCGACCGCGTCGAGTGGCACGTCGAAGACGGACGGATCATCGTCGAAAAGCACGACCCCGACGGCGAGTAACCGCGGTCGACTTCGAAACTCAGGAGAGATCCGACGGTTCGTCCACGTCACGACGGACCCCGCTGTCCGGAACCGCCACCCGCGCGCTGTCGTCGCTGTCGAGGAGGATCTCACGCCCGCCGACGTCGCCCGCGACGTCGACCAAGTCGTCGAAGAACCGCCGGTCGAAAAGCACCGGATTCCCCCGGGTGCCCTCGTAGGCTGCCGCGAGGGCGTCGCCGACGCCCGACTCGTAGGCCTCACAGAGCGTCTCGATCGTCGCGACGTCGACGAAAGGCATATCTCCCAGCGCGACGACGGCCGCATCGACCTGCTCCGGCCGGTCGCGGAGTGCTCGGATGCCGGCCCGCACCGACGAGGCCTGGCCGTTCGCATACCTCGGATTGTGCACGATCTCCACGTCGAGGCCGTCGAGCGCGTCGACCACGCGCTCGGATTCGTAGCCGACGACGACCACGACCGGATCGACGGTAGAATCCACAAGCGTCGCCGCCGCGTGTCTGACGAGCGGGGCGCCGTCGTGCGACGCCAGCAGTTTGTTGCGCTCGCCGAAGCGGTCGCTTGTCCCCGCAGCGAGGAGGACGCCGGCGATCCGCGCGCTGCCGCGGGCGGGCCGTTCGGGCTGGTCGGCTCCGCCAGTGGACTGGTGGGTCTGTCCAGAAGACTGGTCGGTCTGTTCAGATCGGCCGGAGACGGTGTCGTCGCCCGTCTCGAACGGCGGTTCGACGAGCGGCGGCTCTCTCGGCGGCATCACTCGACGACCGAGTAGGGGACGACGTCCACGCGGTCGTCGCGGGCGACGGCGGACTCCGTGAGAACGAAGCCGTCCGCGCGGGTCGCTCGGGTGCTCGACGAGAGCACGCTCGGGTCGAAGGCGTCCTCGTAGACGGCGAGCGGCGAGTCGGCGTGGCCGAGCGGCATCGCGACGCCGTCTTCGAGCGTGACCGGAATCGCGTACGCGAACCCGGGCGCGGCGATGTCGACGTCGCGGGCCATCCGCGCAGCGACCGTCGGGAGCGACATCTCCCCGGTGAAGAACGGCCGCGCGACCAGCGTCGTCACCGCGTGGGCGCCGACGGGCTTGCCGGGGATTGCGAACGCGACCGCGTCGTGGTCGGGCAACTCGGCGACGGCGATGGGCTTCCCGGGGCGGAGTCGAACGCGATGGAACAGCACGTCACCGAGGGCGTCGAGCGCCCGGATCACGTAGTCTTTGTCGCCGACGCTGGTCCCGCCGGTCGTCACGACGACGTCGTGGTCGCGCGCGAGCGCCGCGATCTCGGCTTCGACGCGGTCGTAGTCGTCCGGCACGCTGCCCTCGTAGGTCGCGTCGTGGCCCCACGAGCGCACGAGGCCGGCGAGCATCGGCGAGTCGAGGTCGCGATGCTTGCCCTCGTGGATCTCCGTGCCCGTCGCGAGCAAGCCGACGGAGAGCGGTTCGCGAACCGCGACGGATTCGACGCCCAGGTCGCCTAAGAGCAGCGCGTCCTTCGGACCGAGTCGCTCGCCGGCCTCGAAGAGACGCTCGCCCTCGGCGACGTTGCTGCCGCGCTGGTAGACGTACGTCCCCGGTTCGAGGTCGGTGCCGGTCAGCCGACCGTCTTCGACCGTCGCTTCCTCGCGTTTGAGCACCGCGTTCGCCGCGGGTGGGAGCGGTGCGCCGGTCGCGATCCGGACGGCCTGCCCGGCCTCTAAGGTCGGCGGCTCGTCCTCCGGAAACACGTCGGCGTCGACGACGTCGAGCGGATACTCGTCGGTCGCGTCGAATGCGAAGCCGTCCATCGTCGCGTGGCTCTGTGCGGGTACGTCGACCGGTGCGTCGAGCGGTTCGGCGAGCGTCCGGCCGCCGATCCGGTCGATCGAGACGGGTTCGACTCCGGCGGCACCGAGCCAGACGTCCCGAAGCGCCCGGACCCGCTCGGCCCCCTCGTCCCACCCGATCATATCGTCGTGGTCGTGCTCGGATCGGCTACTCATAGGCGTCGGCTCGGGAGTTGCTTCCGTACTCGGCTGCTCGTCGAATTAACACAAACATTTATTGGAGTGCTGTTTGATTGCATAAACCGTGATAATAGTGTGCACATAGCGAGGGTACTTAAAAGGTGGCGGCGCGCAGCAGTAGACCGACCAGACACAACGAGACCGCAGGAATATGGAATTTGATGGAGAATTCGAGTTAGACGGCGTACCACCCGAGAAAGCCTGGATCGTCCTGTCCGATCCGATGGCCGTCCGCGATTCGCTGAAGGGGTGTCAGTATATCACCCCGATGGACGACGACTTCAACTTCGACGAGTACGAGGCCGAAGAAGACGTCGAGATGCTTCCGGAAGCGGATCCGGAGGTCGTCGCCGACCGGGCGTTCGTCGCCGGCCAGAAGTACGCGGCGCTGATGCAGGTCGGCGTCGGGAGCGTGAAACCTCGATTCGAGACGACAGTCACGATCGACGAACGTGACGACGAGGAGTTCGAGATGATCGCCTCCGGCGGTGGCGACGCGTCTGGCAGTAGTTTCAGTATGAACTCGGGGATGAAGATCCACGAACTCGAAGACGGAGAGGGGTCCCGGATCGAGTGGTGGACGGAAGCCGACATCTCGGGGCGGATCGCCCAACTCGGATCGCGCGTCATCAACCCAGTCGCCAACAAGATCGTGAACAACTTCTTCGGAAGCATCGAGCAGCAGATGACAGACGTCGACGAGGAGACCGACACCGGCGTCACCGACAGACTCCGTAATATGCTATGAAAGCTGCACCGTTCGAACACCACGAGCCGACGTCACTCAGCAAGGCGGTGAGCCTGCTGGAGAGTCTCGACAATCCGACGATCCTCGCAGGCGGGCAGAGCCTGGTCCCGATGCTTCGGTTCCGACTCGCCCGACCGGACACCGTCGTCGACATCAACGGTATCGACGAACTGGACTATCTCGACGAATCCGACGGCTACCTCAAGATCGGCGCGCTCGCGCGCCACGCCGACATCGAGGAGTCAGACGTCGTCACAGAGGACTACGGGAGCTTCGCCGACGCGGCACCGCTCGTCGCCGACCCACAGATCAGAAACCGCGGGACGATCGTCGGGTCCATCGCGCAGGCCGACCCGAAGGGCGATTGGGGGTCGGTCCTCATCGCCCACGACGGCGAGGTCGTCGCCGAAGGCCCCGAGGGAGAACGCGTCATCCCGGTCGACGAACTGTTCTTGCTCCCCTACGACACCTCGCTCGACGAGAACGAACTCATCACAGAGGCGCGCGTGCCGACCCCACCCGAGCGAGAGGGGAGCGCCTATCACAAACTGAAACGCAAGACCGGCGACTACGCGATGGCCGGCGTCGCGGCCCGGTTGCGCTTCGACGACGACGGCACCATCGCGGACGCCGGGATCGGTATGACGGCCGTCGACATCACGAACGCACGCGCAGCAGACGCCGAAGCGCATCTGGAGGGCGAGCGCCCGAGCGCCGAACTGTTCCAGAAAGCGGGCGAGCTCGCCGCCGAACAGTCGAACCCCGAGTCCGACGAGCACGGCGACGCGTCGTACAAAGAGCGGATGGTAAACGTACTGGCCCAGCGGGCGCTCGGTGACGCCGCCGAGCGTGCGGGGGTCGTCAAACGGAGGGCAACACCGTGACAGACCAACGAGAGATCACACTGACGGTCAACGGCACCGAACGAACCATCGAGGTCGAACCGCGGCGACTGCTCGTCCACGCGATCCGCGAGGATCTGGATATGACGGGCACCCACATCGGCTGCGACACCGGCAACTGTGGGGCCTGCACTGTTCTGCGAGACGGCGAGCCGATCAAGTCCTGTATGATGTTCGCCACGCAGGCCGACGGCAGCGAGATTATGACCGTCGAAGGGATGGAGGACCTCCCCGCGGCGGGCGAGGATCTCCACCCGCTGCAGGAGGGCTTCCACAAGGAGCACGGCCTGCAGTGTGGCTACTGTACGCCCGGAATGTTGATGTCGGGGAAAGCGCTCCTCGACGAGAACCCCGACCCCGACGAGGCGGAAATCCGCGACGCGATCAGCGGTAACCTCTGTCGGTGCACCGGCTATCAGAACATCGTCAGTTCGATCGAGTACGCCGCCGAGAAACTCGACGAACAGGCGGCCGCCGACGGCGGGGTCGTCGCCGAGGACGGCGACAGCGACGGATTCGACTGCGGCGTCGAGAACTGCTGTGGCGGCCCGTCGGCGGAGACGCCGACGCCCCACGTCGAGGGCGCTGATCCGCAGTTCGACGACGTCACCGAGGGGAGTGAGAGCGAATGAGCAGTGACTCGGATTTCACGACCGAACCGAAGGAGTACCAGCACGACGACGACGGCGGCCCCCAACCGGAGAAACACTGCGGCCACGGGCGCGGCGGGATGGGCGAAGAAGTCGCCCGCAAAGAGGACAAGCGGTTCATCACCGGCCGCGGCAACTACGTCGACGACATCAAGAAGCCGGGGATGCTCCACTGTGAGATCGTTCGGAGCCCCCACGCCCACGCCCGCGTCGAGAACATCGACAGCTCCCGGGCGATGGACCTCGACGGCGTCGTTGCCGTCCTGACGGCCGACGACCTGCTCGAACACGACCTGGCGACGATGCCGACGCTGATGGACGACACCCAGGACGTGCTCGTCAACGAGAAGGTGAAGTTCCAGTCCCAGGAGGTCGCCGCCGTCATCGCCGAGGACCGCTACACGGCGAAGGACGGGGCCGAGAAGGTCAAAGTCGACTACGAGGTGCTCGACCCCGTCGTCGACGCCGCAGAGGCACTCGAAGACGACGCTCCGCTCATCCGCGAGGAACTCGACGACCAGGAAGACAACCACATCTTCGACTGGGACACCGGCGACAAGGAGGCGACCGAGGAGGCCTTCGCGGAGGCCGACGTCACCGTCACAGAGCAGATGGAGTACCAGCGGCTCCACCCGGCCCCGATCGAGACCTGCGGGGCCGTCGCCGACTGGGATCCCGGCAACGACAAGATGACGGTTCATATGACGTCGCAGGCGCCGCACGCCCACCGAACCCTGTTCTCGCAGGTGTCGGGCATCCCCGAACACAAGGTCCGCATCGTGAGCCCGGACGTCGGCGGTGGCTTCGGGAACAAGGTGCCGATCTACCCGGGCTACGTCGTCGCGGCCGCCGCGTCCTACGTCCTCGAACGGCCCGTGAAGTGGATCGAAGAGCGCTCTGAGAACATCCAGACGACGGGGTTCGCCCGCGACTACGATATGACGGGCGAGATCGCCGCCACCGAGGACGGCGTGATCCAGGGCGTGAAGGTCGACGTGCTCGCGAACCACGGCGCGTACAACGCGGCCGCCCAGCCCTCGAAGTTCCCGGCTGGCTTCTTCAACATCTTCACCGGCTCCTACGACATCGAGGCGGCCTACGGGTCGCTGACCGGCGTGTTCACGAACACCGCACCGGGCGGCGTCGCCTACCGGTGTTCGTTCCGCGTCACCGAGGCCGTCTACCTGATCGAGCGAATGGTGAAAGTGCTCGCGGACGAACTCGGCGTCGACCCCGCCGAGATCCGCCGACGCAACTTCATTCCGTCCGACGCGTTCCCCTACGAGAGCGCGACCGGTTGGAACTACGACTCCGGGGACTACGAGAAGGCTCTCGACAAGGCCCTCGAGATGGCCGACTACGAGTCCTACCGCGAGGAACAAAAGCGCCGGATCGAGGAGGACGCCGACAAACTGCTGGGGATCGGCATCTCCTCGTTCACCGAAATCGTCGGTGCAGGGCCGGGCAAGCAGTGCGACATCGCCGGCATCGAGATGTTCGACTCCGCGGACCTCCGCGTGAACCCGACCGGCAACGCCGTCTTGCGGGTCGGCGTCCAGACCCAGGGCCAGGGTCACGAGACGACCTTCGCACAGATCGTCGCCGAGGAACTCGGGATGGACGTCGACAACATCGTCGTCGAACACGGCGACACCGACACCGAACCGTACGGGCTCGGGACCTACGGCTCTCGCTCGACGCCCGTTGCAGGCGCCGCGGCCGCCGTGGCCGCCCGGAAGGTCCGGGACAAAGCGAAGTCGATCGCCGCCAACGAACTCGAAGCAGCCGAGGAAGACATCCAGTGGGACCGCCAGTCCGGCGAGTTCCACGTCGCCGGCGCACCCGACCGCTCGATCACCATCACGGAGATCGCCGCGGGGGCGTATATGAACCATCCCGGCAGCGAAGAACCCGGGCTCGAAGCGACGAACTACTACGACCCGCCGGAGATGACGTACCCGTTCGGATCGTACATCGTCGTCGTCGAGGTCGACCGCGAGACCGGCGAAGTCGACTTCGAGAAGTTCGTCGCCGTCGACGACTGCGGCAACCGCATCAACCCGATGATCATCGAGGGCCAGATCCACGGCGGCCTCGCGCAGGGCATCGGGACGGCGATGCTGGAACACGTCACCTACGACGACAACGGGAACGTCACCGGCGGGGACTTCATGAACTACCTGCTGCCGACGGCCAACGAGATCCCCAACTTCGAGACGGGACACACCGTCACGCCGTCGCCGCACCACCCGATCGGCGCGAAAGGCGTCGGCGAGTCGCCCACGGTCGGGTCGCCGCCGGCGATCGTCAACGCGGTAGTCGACGCGATGTCGCACGCGGGCGTCACGCACGTCGAGATGCCGATGACGCCGGACCGAGTATGGGAGTCGCTGAACGAGGCCGGCTTGGCCCTCGACCCGAGCCAGAACGTCAGTTTCGACTTCGAGGGCGGACAGAGTGAAGAACCAGCCGACGACTGAGACGGGTTGTCCGCGCGGCGGGCCGCTGCGGGGCCGTCGCCGCGAATCGCACACCGACAGATGACACGGAACGAAAACGACCAGACAGGAGCGAACGACGAGGGCGCGCGCCCGGTCGACGTCACCGACGGCGACGTCGCCGAACTGGAAGCACAACTCACAGCGCGCGGGGAGACGTACGCTCGCGTGACGATCGTTCGCCGCGAGCCGCCGGTGTCGGCGAACGTCGGCGACCGCGCGGTCGTGACAGCCGACGGCGAACTCCACGGCTGGATCGGCGGCGCGGCCTGCGCGCAGACGACGGCGATCAGCGAGTCGGCGGCCGCGATCGAGGACGGCGAGCCACGGCTGGTCGGCATCGCGCCCGACCCCGAGGAGATCGCCCGCCCGGGGCTCGAGGCCTTCCCGATGCACTGTCACAGCGAAGGCGTCCTCGAACTGTTCATCGAGCCGGTGAACACGACGCCCGACCTCCTCATCGTCGGCGACTCGCCCGTCGCCCGGTCGCTCGCTCGACTCGCGGCCGAGCTCGCGGTCGACGTGACGGTCGTCGCTCCGGACGGAAGCGACGACGTCGGCGACGCGGCCGTCGTGACGGAGACCGACCCCGAGGCGATCGTCGACGCCGTCGGCCACGCGCCGCTCGTCGTGGTCGCGTCGATGGGGAAGTACGACGCCCGCGGCGTCGCGGCCGGCGTCCGCGCGGACGCACCGTACATCGGACTCGTCGCGAGCGACACGCGGAGTTCGGAGGTCGTCGAACGGGCCGCCGGCGTGCTCGACGTAGACCCCGAAGCGGTCCGAGAAGCGGTGACCAACCCTGCGGGCGTCGACATCGCGGCCTACACGCCGGCCGAGATCGCGGCGAGCATCCTGGCCCAGGTGGTCGACGCGCGATCGACGGCGGGCGGATCCGGCGGTCGCAGCAGCGGAGTGTCCACGACGGCCGATACGGCCGAGACAGCGGCCAGTGACGACGAGATGACGACAGAGGGCTCGGCGTCGCCCGACGAACTCGCGACGGACCCAGTGTGCGGAATGACGGTCGAGCCAGCGTCCGCACCCGCGGTCGAACACGACGGGACGACGTACTACTTCTGCTGTGAGGGCTGCGCCGACTCGTTCCAGAACGACCCCGCGTCGTATCTCGACGCCGCCGAGGGGTCAGTATGACCCGCGAAGCGTTCGCGTCGCTGTCGGAGTCGGACCTTCGAGAGCGGTTCGAGACCGCGGAGTACGTCGCCGACGACCGGACGGTCACGACGGTCCACCTCGCACTCACGCTCGGCCGTCCGTTGCTCGTCGAGGGGCCGCCCGGCAGCGGGAAGACCGAACTCGGGAAAGTGCTCGCGAGCGCGTTCGACACCGAACTCATCCGACTGCAGTGCTACGAGGGACTGACCGCCGAGAACGCGCTGTACGAGTGGAACTACACGAAGCAGTTGCTTGCGGTGCAGGCCAACGAGGGCACTGTCGCCGGCAGGTCCGGTACGGGACACGACCACGAACAGTCCGTCTTCGACGAGGAGTACCTCCTCGAACGGCCGCTCCTGCGGGCGCTGACCGCGGAGGGTGAGACGCCGCCGGTGCTCTTGGTCGACGAGATCGACCGGGCCGACGAGGAGTTCGAGGCGTTCTTACTCGAACTGCTCTCGGACTTCCAGGTGTCGATCCCCGAGTTCGGCACCGTCAGCGCGGAGCAGCCGCCGGTCGTGGTGCTCACGTCAAACCGCACCCGGGGACTCTCGGACGCGCTGAAGCGCCGCTGTCTGTACCTCCACGTCGAACCGCCGTCGTTCGAGGCCGAGTACGAGATCGTGCGCCGGAAAGTGCCCGAACTCGACGGGGCCGTCGCGGCCGAAGTCTGCGCCGTCGTCGACCGCCTGCGCGAGGAGGCATTCCTCAAACAACCGGGCGTCGCCGAGACGCTCGATTGGGCGCGCGCCGTAGCGCAACTGCGACACGACGACGCGGACGCGCCGCTCTCGACCGACGAGATCGAGCGCACCCTCGGCTGTCTCATCAAAGAAGTCGAAGACCTCGATCGGATCGACTCCGAACTGCTGGAACAGTTGCAGACGGCCGCAGCGAGGGCTGAAGACCGTCTCGAAGCGTGAGCGATATGCACGGTGACAGTGACCCGACGGCGGGCGGCGCGGGCAGGGGCGTCGACACTGCCGCGAACCACGACCGCGAGGACGTCCCGGACTTCCGTATGGCGCGGCGACACGTCCTGATCGAACTCCTTCGATTCGCCGCCCAACTCCGGAACGACGGCGTCACCGTCCCGACGAGTGCGACGCTCCACGCGGCGCAGGCCCTGTCGGTCGTCGGGCTCGACGATCGATCGCACGTGGCCGACGCGTTGCGGGCGACGTTGCTCTCGGAACCGGCCGAGCGCGACGCCTTCGAGTCGGCGTTTCCGACCTTCTGGCACCGGCTCCGATCTGGCCTGAGTGCCGTCGCGACGGATCACGACGGGCCGACCGCCGGCGGCGACGACGAGCGCGAGGACGGACCGACCCACGCCGACAGTCCCGTCGCCGAGGACCCCGGTGTACTCGAAGACGCAGAACCCCCGGATATCGACGATTCGGGCGACGGGGACGTCGAGGTCCGCATCCCAACCGAGCGCCGTCACGTGACGGGGGACCGTCCGGCCGAAACTGGTGAGAGCGACGCCCGGCGCTACAGCGCCGTCGGCGGGCGACAGCGAGTCGACATCGACACCGCGCAGTTGACCGAGCCCGAACTCACAGCTATCGACCGCTTCGTCGACGCGCTGTCGACGGTCCCGGGGCGTCGCCGCCGGCAGTCGACCGCCGGCGACCGGGTGGAAGCCAGACGGGCGCTCCGGGCGAGTCTCTCGACCGGCGGCGCGCCGATCGACCTCCCCGAATCACGGCCGACGCCGAGTGAACTCCGGTGCTGTCTCCTCGTCGACGTGAGCGGTTCCGTCCTCGACACCGTCGACCGGAGCGTGCTGCTGGCGTTCGCCGATCGGCTGTACGACAGCGCGCGCGAGACCGACGTGTTCCTCTTCGACACCGAGCTCGTCGACGTCACCGAACAGTTCGCTCGCGGCGGCGGCGATCCGGCGGCGGCGCTCCGCGAGGCCGAAGTCCAGTGGGGCGGCGGCACGCAGATCGGCGAGGCGTTCACGACGCTCCGCGCGCGACACCCCTACGCGGTCGACCGGCGAACGGTCGTCGTTGTCGTCAGCGACGGCCTCGACGTCGGCGACCCTGATATGCTGGCCGACGGGATCACGTGGCTGGCCCAGCGGGCCGGCGCGCTCGTCTGGCTCAATCCGCTGGCCGTCTCACCGGCGTTCGAACCGCAGTCGCGCGGAATGTCGACGAGCGTCCCCTACCTCGACGCCCTGTTCGGGTTCGCCGAACCCGCAGACCTCGCCGAGGCGGCGCGACAGATCGAACAGCGCGGACTGCACGGCCAAGTTGGCTACGAGTACGACCGTCGCCTCGTCGGAGCCGACTCTGGGGGTGGGTCGGCGTGACCGACCTCCTGGAAGCGGTCACCGCACGGCTTCGTCCGCACCTCGCGACCCCGACAGTGGAGCGCGTCACGGTAGGAGACGCGGCGATTCTCGTGGAAGTGCGGAACGGGGGCGTCGAAAGCGCGGGCGTCGCGCATCGGCCGGCCGGCGAGCCACCGATGACCGACGACCCGGACGTGGAATCGCTGCTGGCGGCGGCGACGGAGCACCGAAACGCGAGCACGAACGGGCACAGTGCACGGGCAGTCGGGATCGCGGCGATGAACGCACTCTCCGCACCGCTCGTCGACTGGTGCACCGGCGATCCGATGGCGCTCCTGGCGGACGACGTCGAACGCATCACGACCGTCGGGCTGTTCGCGCCGGCGTTCCGCAAGTTCGACGACGTGGCGGTTCGCGTGATCGAGCGCGATCCAGTCGACGATGTGGCCACCCCACCGGGCGTCACCGTCCGCACGTTCACGCCGCCGGAGACGGACGCCGCGATGAGCGGCGCCGAGGTCGTCTTCGTGACCGGGTCGGCGTTCATCTACGGTGGCGTCGAACGGTACCTCGATGCGGCCCCCCCGGACGCCACCGTCGTCGTGATCGGTGCCACCGCGTCGTTCCTCCCGGAACCGCTGTTCGATGCGGGCGTCGACGTCGTCGCCGGCGCGTTAGTGAGCGACCGCGACGCGGTTCGCGCGGCGATCCAGCGCGGAGACTGCGGGACGGACCTCCACGACGCCGGCCTGCAGAAGGTGTATGCGGCCGTCGACCGGCCCGCGGGTGTCCGACTCGACGAGACAAACGGTTCAGAAACAACGAATCTATGACACAGAACGACTGGAGTGTTCCCGAAACGGAGGTAGTACAGCAGATCCGTGACCGACTCGACGCCGAGCGAACCGACGTGTTGGCGACGATCGTCGACGTAGAGGGGAACGCCTACCGACGACCCGGCGCGAAGATGCTGCTCGACGAGGGCGGCACGGGCGTCGGCAGCATCACTGCCGGCTGTCTCGAAGACGAACTCGTTACGGTAGGTGCGGAAGTCCGTGAGACTGGCCGCCCGGAACTCGTGACCTACGATCTGATGGAGGACGACGAAGACGACGTGTGGGGGCTGGGCGTCGGTTGCAACGGCGTCATCGAAGTACTGGTAGAACCGCTGACGGAGACGTATCGACCGGCCGTCGAGTCGTTCTTCGCCGGCCGGGACGTCGGCGTCGTGACCGTACTCGACGCCGATGGACCGTTCGATCGCGGCGACCGCGCCTACTACCACCCCGAGACGGGGGCGCTACAGTTGCCTACGGGAGCGGAAGCGACAGAGTGGCCGATCGACGCGCTCGCCGGTCCCGCCGACGAACTGGCGACGCGGGGGAAGGCCGACACCGTCACGTTCGAGACCGACGCGGGCGAACTGACGGTGTTCATCGACGGCCTCGCGGCACCTTCGGAACTGGTCGTCTTCGGGACGGGCCACGACGTGGGGCCGGTGACGGAGTTCGCAGCGAAGAACGACTTCCGCGTCACCGTCGTCGGCTTCCGGGGGGCGGTCGACCTCGAAGATCGGTTCCCAGCAGCCGACCGCGCCGTGACGACCTCGCCGGCCACCATCGCGGACGACCTCGCTCTCGACGACCGCACGTACGCGGTCGTGATGACGCACAACTTCGTCGACGATCGGCTGGCGATCGAAGCGCTGCTCGACGCCGGCGTCGCGTACGTCGGGGTGATGGGTCCCCGCGAACGGTTCGAGGAGATGCTGGACGCCTTCGCGGACGACGGCCGGGAGTTCGCAGAAGACGAGCTCTCGTCGCTGTACACGCCGGTCGGTCTCGATCTAGGCGGCGGCTCGCCGTATCAGATCGCACACAGCATCGTGGCAGAAGTGCTGGCCGTCTCGAACGGCCGGACGCCACGACACCTCAAATCGCGCGAGGAGCCGATTCACGAGCGCGTCGACGTCGGCACCGATGTCGACGCGCCGGCACAGTAACCGGGCTTACATGTAGCCGAGGTCGCGGAGTCGCTCCATCAGGTCCTCTTTGTCCTGGGCGCGACCCGCGCGCTCGGTCGTGTTCTCCATATCCTGGAGCCACGCCGGTTCCTCGGTCGTCTTGTCCGTCGAGACCTCGCTGCCGAGCGAACGGAAGCCGGCGAAGTACTTCGGCGAGACCGGGATGTCGTCCATCGTGAGCCCGTTCGGCAGGTCGTCTGCGCTCTGGGGCACGTAGCCCTCGTCGGGGTAGCCCTCGACGGTGTCCGGAACCACGAAGTTCCAGAACGCCTCCCAGACGGACGCCTCGTCGAACTGGAGGATGGGCTGAATACGGTCGTGCGGCGGGTAGATGTCCGGGTCGTGGCGCGGGGAGAAGAACGTCTCGTCGGCACGCGCCTCCTGTTCGTCCCAGCGGACGCCGGAGATGACGCCGTCGACGTCGTACTCTTCGAGCGCGTCGTTGAGCGCGACAGTCTTCAGCAGGTGGTTGCCGACGTAGGTGTCGAGCAGGAAGGGGAAGGTGTCCTCCTCGTATTCGAGCAGGTCGCGGACGTGGTGTTGGTTGTGTTCAGAGAGCTCCGAGATCTCGATGTCGTCGCCGGGTTCGAGGCCGTGTTCCTCGACGTACGCGCCGACGTCCTCGTTGCGAGCGTAGACCACGTCGAGGTCCCACTCCTCAGCCCAGTGGTCCACGAAGTCGTGGATCTCGTCGAAGTGCTGGAAGTGGTCGATGAAGACCGCCGGCGGCGTCTCCAGGTCGTACTTCTCGGCGACCTCCTTGATGAAGTACAGCGTGAGCGTCGAGTCCTTGCCGCCGGTCCACATCACGGCCGGCGTCTCGTACTGTTCGAGGCCCTGCTTCGTGACCTCGATTGCCTTCTCGATTTTGTCCTGAATCGTCGGATAGTCCGCGGGCGTCTCACCTTCGCCGTCGGTGTAGTCGACGTCGAGGTAGTCGGGGAACGCGTCTGACATCGTGTAATTACATATAATTAGTACCGCTAAATGCTTTTTGACATCGGAACTCCCTGATCGAAGGAGGCGGAACCAAACCGGTCGAAGTCGGCACGCCGCAGTTCGGGGGGATCTGATACTGTCGGACAGAATGTGTGAAGCGTGGAACCGCGCGCCGCGTCGACTCCAAAGAACTTTGCCCTCACGTCGGAGAGACGGCGACGATGAGCACCACACCGACGGTCTACGTGACGCGGGAGATTCCCGGTTCCGGGGTCGAACGACTCCGTGAGCAGTACGAGGTCGTCGTCTGGGACGGAACGCTCCCCCCAGAGAAGACACACATCGAATCGAAGCTCCGCGAACTCGACGCCGAAGGGCTCGTCTGTATGGTTTCCGACGAGATCGACGCCGAGGTACTGGACGCCTCCCCCGACCTCGCCGTCGTCAGCGCGTTCTCGGTCGGGTACGACCACATCGACGTGGGGGCGGCCGCCGAGCGCGACATCGCCGTCGGGCATACCCCGGGCGTGCTGACCGAGACGACAGCCGATCTCGCCTGGACGCTCCTGATGGCTGCGGCCAGACGGACTGTCGAGGCCCACGAGTACGTGGCGGCGGACGAGTGGGAGGCCTGGGATCCGACACTGCTGATGGGTGCGGACGTTCACGACGCCACGCTCGGAATCGTCGGCCTCGGGAGCATCGGGTTCGCCACGGCCCGCCGCGCGGCCGGATTCGGGATGGACGTCCTGTACACGGGGCGAAATCCCAAGCCCGAGCGCGAGGACGAACTCGCCGAGATCGGCGTCGACGCCACGTACGTCGAACTCGACGCACTGCTCGCCGACAGCGACTTCGTCTCGCTGCACGTCCCGCTCCTCGACGAGACGGAGGGTCTTATCGGCGAAGCGGAACTCCGACAGATGTCCGACGACGCGGTCCTCGTCAACACGGCTCGCGGCGAGATCGTCGACACCGACGCGCTCGACACCGCACTCGAAGAGGGGTGGATCGGCCGCGCGGGGCTCGACGTGACTGACCCGGAGCCGCTTCCGGCGGACCACGATCTGATGCGACACGCGCCGGAAAAGCTGGTCGTGACACCGCACATCGGGAGTTCGAGTATCGATACCCGCAGTCGGGTCGCCGAGATGGCGGCCGCGAACGTCGAAGCCGGCATCGACGGCGAGGAACTCCCGAACTCCGCGCTTCGCGACGCTGGACTGGAATAGCCAGTACGGGAACCTCGCTCTGCCGCGCGCTCACGCCGGAACGAGGAGCACGCGGAGGTCGTTGACGTTGGTGCCGGTCTGTCCGGTCCGCACGAGCGCCCCGCGCTCGTCGAGGTAGTCGTGGACGTCGTTTGCGGCCAGCAGTGAGCGCGCACGTTGGACATCGCCGACGGTATTTGCGTCGACGACGGCGCCAGCCGCGTCGGTCGGGCCGTCGATCCCGTCGGTGTCGACGGCGGCCAGTACCGCCTCGGCGCCGTCGGCGCTTGCGAGTTCGATCGCGGCGCTGAGTGCGAACTCCTGATTCGGACCGCCGGAGCCGTCGCCCGCGACCGTGACGGTCGTCTCCCCGCCGGAGAGGATCGCCGCCGGCGACGTCGCGGGATTGCCGCTTCGCCGGACCTCCTCGGCGATCGCGACGTGCGTCTTCGCGGCCTCGCGGGCCTCGCCGCGAACGGACGAAGAGAGCACGATCGTCTCGAACCCCGCCTCGCGGCAGACGTCACGTGCGGCCGCGAGCGCGGTGAAGTTGTCCGCAACGACGTGGATCGACGTGTGCTCGAACGCGGGGTCGTCAGCCCCTGGCGTTTCCGGAATGTCGCCCTCGACGCCGCGCTGGAGGTGGCGACTGACGGACGCCGGGGCGTCGACGCCGTACTCCGAGAGCGTGGCGAGCGCGTCGGCATAGGTGGTTTGATCCGGCGAGAGCGGCCCGCTCCCGACGACAGAGGGGTCGCCGGAGGTGACGTCGCTGAAGACGAGGCCGACGGTCGTTGCCGGCGCGAGGGCGCGAGCCAACTGGCCTCCTTTCAGCACCGAGACGTGCTTCCGAACGCTGTTGATCCGATCGATCGGCGCACCCGACTGGAGAAGTTCCTCGGTGAGCGTCTGGAGGTCTGCGAGCGGGACGTCGTCGGCCGGTGCCGAGAGGAGGGCGCTGCCGCCGCCAGTCACGGCGACGAGTGCGAGCGTCTCCGCACCGGCCTCGCGCGCCCGTTCGAGAACGCGGCGCGCACCCTCGACGTTGGCGTCGCTCGGGACGGGGTGGGTGCCGACGACGATCTCGATCGGATCGGCGGGCGCCGGATCGTCCGTAACGACGACACCATCGGTGAGATACCCGTCGAGGCGGTCTGCGAGGTGGCTCGCGACCGTGCCAGCGGCGTTGCCGCCGCCGAGGACGATCACGTCGTCGTACGCCGTGAGATCGTACGTTCGATCGTCGATCCGGAGTCGGTCTCCGTCGACAGTGACTGTCTCTCGGAGGACCCTCTCCGGGTGGGCCGCACCGATTCCGGCACGCACGGCTTCGAGCGCTGTGTCGGCAGTCGTCGGCGAATTGCGATCGGCGGAGTCGGTCATACCTGTATTCGAGATGAGAGGCACATAAGATCGGTTGCCACTCCGTGGGGTCTCCCAACGTGACCGACGACGACCACTTCGGTTGATGAGCAAACTTATAACGAGTAGGGTGCTACTCCGTGACATGAAGATCGACGACTTCGCCCTTGCAGCTACGACAAACGACCTCACACGGGAGACAGAGGCTCGGGGGGCTGCGGACATCGTCGAATTCCGGATCGACAAGGCCGAAAAGCCGATCGAACAGTTAGAGGCATACGACGGCGAACTACCGATCATCGCGACGAACCGAAACCAGTGGTTCGGCGGCAAAGCCGAGGACACCGGACGCTTGGACACGCTCTTTGCTGCATCCCGATTCGACTCGGTCGCGTACGTCGACATCGAACTGGAGACGGCTCGCGCGAAAGAGTGGATCTTAGAGGAGTTCCGCCAGAACGACGTCCGTCTCATTATCTCGCATCACGACTTCGAGACGACGCCGGACGGGGACGTCCTGACCGCGATCTTCGATCAGTGTGCTGGCTACGGTGACATCGCGAAGGTCGCAACGTATCCGAAGGACCTCTCGGATACGCTCACGCTACTTTCGGCGCTGCACGAGGCCACCGAATCCGGTCTCGACGCCGCCGGGATCGCGATGGGCGAGATCGGAAGCCACACCCGCGTCGTCGGTCACATTTACGGCTCGAAGTTGGGCTACGCGCCGCTGCTGTCGGACGACAGCGAGTACGCACCGGGCCAGATTCCGCTGGGCAAACTCGCCGCCCTTATCGAGGCGACGAGGATCGACGGGACGAAGCTAGAACGCATCGAGGCCATAGAGGACGACGTGACCGTCCCGTCCGAGCTCACGCTCCCGAACTGACCGACGCGCTTCCGGTTCTGAGGATTTAAACGGCTGTTTTGCTCCGGTCGATCGCGACACTCATAGGGATTATCGTAACTGTTCGGAGATTCTCGCCGTCCCGTCCGGCGAGAAATCTATGAGGACTTACGATAGTCCCTATCAGACGCTCGCACTCGTCGGGAGCGGCTCGACCAGCCGTAGCTCCTTCTCCTCGGCGATGGAGCGGAGCTTTTCGAGGACCTCCTCGGTCGCCCCCCGTTCGGTAGCGATGTCGATGCGCGCGCTGGAGACGTCGGCCGTGCCCTCCGGTGCCGCAAGCGAGAGATCCGTCACCGTCGCGTTCGTCGCCTCCTGAATCCGCGAGAGGGTATCCGAGAGGCCGGTGTCGATGAGGTGTCCCGACAGCACGACAGTAAGTCCCTCACTGTATCGCTCGGTCCCCGCCTGGACCACGTTGATGCCAGCGTCACGGAGGCCGTCGATGATCTTCTCGAAGCGATCCGGTGTCGCTTCGATGTCGACCTCGACGGGAATGTGTCCACGTGGGGTGACGTTGCCCCGCTCGTGGAAGATCGACAGCAGATTCCCGCCGTTCTCGGCGATCGGGCCGAGCGAGCGGAGGAGTTCGCCCGGTTCGTCGACCAACTCCAGACGGAGCGTGTACGCACGGATGTCCGTCTGTGCGTCACTCATCGTTCGACCACCGTCCGTTCGTTGCGTGCATTACCTGAAATCCAGCCCCGGAGCGGAAATAAGTATACTGCCGAATGCAGTCGCCGGACGCGGTCAGTTCTCGGACCGGTCAGCGACCTCGAAAACCCGATTTGAACTCACCAGTCGAACCTCACAAACGATTATGAGGATATGTACCAATGCACGTACTGACATCTATGTCAGATCGTACCCTAGAAGACGCACTCCGAGCAGCCGACAGCCCGGTCGACCTCCTCCGTGACCTCGGTCTCGGACAGTTCACGAAACTCCCGGACGAGTTCACGCACTGGATCGAAGAACAGCGCGCGTGGCAGGAGAGCTGTGCGTTTGCCGACCAGTCATATCATATGACAGATCTACGGATCCAGGGCACGGAGGCGATCGAACTGTACGCCGACTACGCCGTCAACGACTTCGAGACGTTCGACGTCGGTCAGGCAAAACAGCTCGTCGTCGCCAACCCGGACGGCTACCTGATCGGCGATGCCATCCTGTTCCGTGAGGGCGAGGCGAACTTCCTCAGCGTTGGCGCGGCAGCGGCGCATCACTGGCTGCTGTATCAGGCTGAGACCGGCGAATACGACGTCGACGCGGAGATGCAGGGCCGCCCGGTCGCGACGGGACGGGACCCCGAGAACTTCCGTTATCAGGTGCAGGGGCCGGACGCCGTCGACGTGATGCGGGCGGCCATCGACGGGCCGCTCCCCGACCTGGGATTCTTCAGGTTCGAGGAGGTCACGATCGACGGCAACGAGGCGTTTCTCCTCCGGCACGGGATGGCCGGTGAAGCGGGGTTCGAGTTCTGGGGCGGCTACGCGAACGCTGACGCCGTGAGAGAGGCCGTTCTCGACGCTGGCGAGGAGCACGGCATCCGGCGGCTCGGCTCGAAGAGCTATCAGAGCGCCAACGTCGTGCTCGGGTGGCTTCCGCTTCCGGTGCCGGCGATCTACTCGGGTGAGGAGATGCAGGGGTTCAGAGAGTGGCTCGACCTTCGCCAGGGCCTCATCTCGATCGGCGGGAGCTACGACGCCGCCGACATCGAGGACTACTACGTCACGCCCATCGAAGTCGGGTACGGCCACATCGTCGATTTCGATCACGACTTCGTGGGGAAGGCGGCTCTCGAAGCGGAGATCGACGACCCCGACCGCGAGAAGGTGACGCTCGTCTGGAACGACGGGGACGTCGTCGACGTCTTCCACTCGCTGTTCCGCGACGGCGAGACGAGGAAATTTATGGATCTCCCGGTCCCGCGCTCCTCGGCGTGCCACTACGACGAGGTGCGGAAAGACGGCGAGACCGTCGGCGTCTCGAAGTGGATGAGCTACATCAACAACCACCGCGAGATGCTCTCGTTGGCGCTCGTCGACACTGAGCACAGCGATCCCGGGACCGAGGTGACGCTCACCTGGGGCGAGGCAGACGGAAGTGAAAACAGAGCCGTCGAACGCCACAAGACGGCGGAGATCCGGGCGACCGTCGCACCGGCACCGTACAAGCAAGACCGTCGCTGATACGGGAACGAAGCCCGAAGCCGGCGCTCGCGGAGTTCAGCATCGGACGATCGGGAGTCGGTGAGAATCCGGCGGTGACCAGTCGCTGCGGACCGGTGGTGGATTTCAGTCGGAGATGAACTTGTTGTCGCGCCAGTTCACGCCGTTAGAACCGTTCTCGCTCTTCGAGGGGTTCTCGACGACCTCGATGCTCGCCGGGCGCTCTTCGCCTTCGACGATGCGGTGGGCCGTGAGTTCGCCATCGAGTTCGGTGATCGCGGTGAGCGTGCCCTTCTCGGCGAGCAGCGCGATCTCGCGCAGCACGAGGAACATCGGATACTGCAGCGCCGTGTTCTGAAGGACGGTTTCGCGGTCGCCCTTGAAACAGGCGAACTCGACGAGTTCGGAAGGGATCTCCTCTTCTTCTTCCTCCCAGCGCGGTGCGCCCGCGCGCGGCGGCTCTTCCTCGTAGACGCGGTTCTCTGTGATGCTGGCTTTCAACTGTGCCGTCGGGGTGTACTTGCTCAGATTGTCCTCGGCTGCGACGGCTTTGAGGATGAGCGTGTTGTTCCGACGGGTCACCTCGACGTCGTCGACCTCGGGCGGCAGTTCCGGGTCACCGTTCAGGTACTCTTCGACCTCTTCGAGGGGCAGTTCCAGTGTCGAGTGAAGTCGGTATACGCGGCCTGACATAGTTACTTTGGGTGGTACCCGTACGAACGGACGCGACGCGACGTCGGTACCTGTGTAGTGGTAGGTGCCGGGGCCTTATAGGGTCTACCCTTTGATTCGCGGCGGCGTCCGCGAGCAGACGCGAAACCCACAGGGTAGTTGATGGCTCGAACTCCGGACAAACGAATCACTGCGTCTCGGAACCCATATTCGTGCGGGTGGGAAATCTCGGACGACAGCGATGCCTCCGTCACTTACGCGTCGAGCGTCGCTTCGAGTTCGCCCCGCTCGTCGAGCTCTGCGAGGATGTCGCTGCCGCCGACGAACTCGCCGGCGACGAACGTTTGGGGAATCGTCTCCCAGCCGCTGTGATCTTCGAGCGCACTCCGATACTGGTCGAGGGCGGGGAGCACGTCGATCGTCTCGAACTCGTCGACGTACTGGGAGATGAGATTGACCGCGCGCTGGGAGTAGCCGCACTGGGGCATCAGCCGGTTCCCCTTCATAAACAGGACGACGTCGTTCGACTCGATGGCGTCGTCGACGCGCGCTCGTACTTCGTCGTCGCTCATATCCGCACCGGGCTGGAACGTCATAGAGCGACGTATGCGTCCAGTCCTGAAATGGATTGCGTCGCCCGAAGTTCGGGCCGTCCCGCTCGACGGTCCGAGCGGGAGTCGGCGACCGTTAAACACTCGCGGATACGGTGCGAGCGCGGCCCTGGCCCGCTCTTACTCGTTGCCGACGCGAACGACGTCGATGAGCGAGTAGACCGGCACGCCCTCGATGTCCTCGACGCCCTGTTTGTCGACGATGACGACGCAGGCGACGGGGTTGCCACCCTCCTCGCGGATCGACTCGACGGTCTCTCGCATCGTCGTTCCCGAAGTGATGGTGTCGTCGACGACGTAGCAGTCGCGGTCGCGGATCTGCGCGAAGTTCCGCGAGAACGACCCGCCGAGGTCTTCGATGTCGCCTTCCTCCCACTGGTGTTTCGCCGGGGCGTACGAACCGAGGTCAGTGTCGAGTTCCGTCGAGACGACCGTCGCGAGCGGCGCGCCGGCTTTCTCGATCCCGATCGTCAGATCGACTTCCTCGCCCTCTTTCACCAGGAGGTCGGCCATCGCTCGGCCGATGTGTGTGAGCCGCTGGGAGTCGCGGCCGATCGCGCTCCAGTCGACGTGGATGTCGTGGGGGCCGCCGCCGTTGTCCTCGGGCTGTACCGGTTCAGGCTCGTAGTTGTTCGAGCCGCTGCGTTCGACCAGCCAACTGGCCGTCTCCCGGGAGACGTTCAGCTCGTCGGCGATCTCGCCTTTCGACAGACCGCGTTCGGCGAGTTCGGCCGCACTCGAGATGAGATCATCGACGTTCTTCATACGCGCTGAATTGGACGGCGGTTTTTATAGTGGTGTCGTCGTCGCCGAAGGCCGCCTCGAACTCGGTTAGATCGTATACACCAGTGACGACCGCGTCACGGAACCACGCCGGGAGCGTCGCGAGCGTCTCCGTCGCGGACTCGAAGTGTCGGACGTTCGAGTTGACGCTCCCGACGAGCGCTTTGTTGTGCATCACGAGTTCTCTGTGCAGTTTCCCGCCGTCGATCTCGAACTCCCACGAGCCCGGGACTCCTAACAGCGCGCCGACGCCGTTGGGCGCGAGCGCATCGATCGTCTCGAAGGCGTGCTTCGCGTAGCCCGTCGCCTCGAAGACGAGGTCCATCGGCTCGTGCGCGGCCGGGACTTCCGCGAGCGGTGTCTCCCGGGAGTCGACGTAGGTCGCGCCGAGCGCCTCGATGATGTCGATCGTCGGATCGGGGCGGTCCCGGCGGCCGAGACAGTAGAGCCGGTCGAAGTCGAACTGGTCGCGGAGCATCGCGAGCGTGAGCAGGCCCAGGCTCCCGTTGCCGAGGACGAGCGCCGACTCCGGTTCCCAGGTGAACGACGAGCGCGACGCGTACGCGAGTTCGACCGCCTTCTCGGCCACAGAAAGCGGTTCGACGAGGAAGCCGACGTCGACGATCGACGCCGGAACCTCGACCAGATACGCCTCGGGGCTGGTGAAGTACGTCGACATAAATCCGTGCGCCCCAGAAATTCCGCGCTCGTGGTAGGCGCCTTCGGGAGCCATATCCGGTTCGCCGCGCGCGAAGTACGGGTTCGACCCGTTCGGCGGTCGGCGAACCGTGGGGACGACCACGTCGCCCCGAGAAAATCGCGTGTCGCCGGCGTCTTCGACGACGCCGACCGCCTCGTGGCCCAATACGAGGTGATCCTCGCCCGTCGGGAAGTCGCCGTGGCCCCCGGCGATGACCTCGTGGTCCGTCCCGTCGACGCCGACCCGGAGCGTCCGGACCAGCGCCTCGCCGACGCCGGGCACCGGCCGCTCGGTTTCGACGACGACCGGACGGTTCGCCCCGCGCTCGACTGCGATCGCGTGCATACCTCAAGCTAACGCGTGGTGCAGATAAAAGATTTATTCCACTATGAGTTAATATTGTGCTCCGGTGTCGTCGTCCAGATCGTCGACGAGGGCGTCGCCGACGCCGACGTACTCGGCCGGCGAGAGCGCGCGCAGTTCCGCGCGGACGTCGTCGTCGACGTCGAGGTCGTCGAAGAGGTCGCGGAAGTCTTCGAGCGTCACGTCGCGGCCGCGCGTGAGTTCCTTGACACGCTCGTAGGCTTCCGTGTCGCCCTCGCGCCGGAGGATCGTCTGAACGGCCTCACCGATCAGTTCGGGATGGGCGTCGAGTTCCTCGCGCATCACCGTCTCGTTGGGCACGACTTTTCCGAGTCCCGCCTCGGTCTTCCCGTAGCCGATCAGACAGTGCGCGAACGCCGCGCCGATGTTGCGTTTCACCGTCGAGTCCGAGAGGTCGCGCTGGAGGCGTGAGGTCGTGACGTAGTCGGCGAGGAACGTCAGGTCAGCGTTGGCCTTCGAGAGGTTCCCCTCGGAGTTCTCGAAGTCGATCGGGTTCACCTTGTGCGGCATCGTCGACGACCCCGTCTCGCCTTCGGCGGCCTCCTGTCCGAGGTAGCGGTCCGAGACGTAGAGCCAGATGTCGCGGTCGAGGTCACAGAGGACGTTGTTCACGCCCCGAAGCGCATCGAAGACGGACGCGAGGTCGTCGCAGGGGTTCACCTGCGTCGTGAGCGCGGTGTGGTCGAGACCGAGACCGGTGACGAACGAGCGGGAGAACGCGCGCCAGTCGACGTCGGGGTAGGCGGCGACGTGCGCCGCGTACGTGCCGGAGGCGCCGGCGAGTTTGCCCGAGAGGTCGTCCGCGGCGTCGACGACGCGCCCCATCGTCGTCCCCAGGCGCGCGGCGTAGACGGCCATCTCCTTGCCGAAGGTGGTCGGCGTCGCGGGCTGTCCGTGCGTTCGCGCGAGCATCGGCGTGTCCCGGTACTCGTGGGCGAGGTCGACCAGTTCGTCGCGGACGGCCGTCAGCGCCGGCAGCAACACGTCTTCGACGGCGGGCTTGACGAGCAGTCGCTGCGCGAGATTGTTCACGTCCTCGGAAGTGAGCCCGAAGTGGATCCACGGGTGGACGCGCTCGTCCGTCTTCGTGCGCAGGAAGTACTCGACGGCCTTCACGTCGTGGTTGGTCGCGCTGAACCCCTCGGCGCCTTCGGTCTCCAGGCGCTTGATGAGGTCCGCGTCGTCGGCGCCGAAGTCGTCGACGACGGCGCGGAGGTCGGCGCGCTCCTCGTCGGTCAGCGAGAGCGACGTAGCGTCCAGATCCGCCAGCGCGAGGAGGTACTCCACCTCGACGCGGAGCCGCGCTCGCATCAGCGCCGCTTCGCTGGCGTAGGGCACGAGCGGCGCGGTTCGGCCGGCGTATCGCCCGTCGAGCGGCGAGACTGCCGCGAGCGGGTCGGAACGGGAGAGGTCGTCCATACGCTGAGTCTCCGCAGTGCGCTAAAAAAGCGTGTCGATGAATATCCCACTCCTGTGCATATTTCTCGGGGTTACAGACCGATTTTCGGACGCACCTATCCGCAATTGTGTATATCGGCGCCGGCGAGACCGCAACTGACTTACTATCTGCGCGAGGCCCCACGAGTATGACCAAGATTGCCGGCCTGGCGAGCAATCGCGGACGAAACCTCCTGCACATCGACGATCGACGCCCCGGCGGCGCGGAACTCGCCGTCGTCGTGGCGAACCACGAGGGCGCGCCCGTCCTCGACGCCGCCTCCGAGCGCGGCATCCCCACGGAAGTCGTCGAGCGCGACGACGACGAATCCCGCGAGACACACGAGGAGCGCGTCCTCGACGCGCTGTCGAGTTACGACTTCGACCTCGTCTGTCTGGACGGCTATATGCGCGTCCTCACCGAGACGTTCCTCGACGCCGCGCCGACGACGCTCAACGTCCACCCGTCGCTGCTCCCGTCGTTCCCCGGAATGGACGCCCACGAACAGGTGCTCGACGCTGGCGTCAGCGTGACCGGCTGTACCGTCCACGTCGTCACCGACGAGGTCGACGCCGGGCCGGTCGTCACCCAAGAGTCGGTGCCGGTCTACGCCGACGACGACACCGACTCGCTGAAGACGCGCGTCCTCCACGACGCGGAGTTCACGGCGTACCCGCGCGCCGTCCGCTGGTTCGCGGAGGATCGCCTCCACGTCGAGAGCGAGGGCGACGAACTGTCCGTGACCGTCGACGGCGACGACGGCGGCGAGTTCCCCGAGCGCCGCGTCGTCTCCGACGACCGCGTCGCCGAACTGCGCTACGGCGAGAACCCCCACCAGGACGCCGCGGTCTACGCCGACGCCGCCGTCGACGAGGCGAGCGTCGTCGACGCCCCGCAGTTGAACGAGGGCGCGAAGGGCCTGTCGTACAACAACTACAACGACGCCGACGCCGCGCTGAACCTGATCAAGGAGTTCGACGAACCCGCGGCCGCGGTGATCAAGCACACGAATCCCGCAGGCTGTGCGACCGCGGACACCCTCGCAGACGCCTACGCCGACGCGCTCGCGACGGACCCGATGAGCGCCTTCGGCGGCATCGTCGCGCTCAACCGCGAATGCGACGCCGCGACCGCCGAAGAGATCGTCGACTCGTTCAAGGAAGTCGTGGTCGCGCCGAGTTACACCGACGCCGCACTCGACGTCCTCACCGAGAAGGAGAACCTCCGCGTCCTCGACGTCGGCCCGCTCGGCGACCGGACCGACAGCCTCACCGAAAAGCCGCTCGTCGGCGGCCGCCTCGTCCAGGAGCGCGACCTGTGGGCGCCCGATCGCGAGGACATCGAAGTCGTCACCGAGACCGAACCGACCGAGGAACAACTGGAGACGATGCTGTTCGCCTGGAAGGTGCTGAAGCACGTCAAATCGAACGGCATCGTCTTCGCGGACGGCACCGAGACCGTCGGCGTCGGGATGGGTCAGGTCTCCCGCGTCGACGCCGTCCGACTGGCCGCGATGAAGGCCGACGAGCACGCCGAGGGCAAGAACGCCGACGGCGCCGTGATGGCGTCTGACGCCTTCTTCCCGTTCCCCGACGGCGTCGAGGAGGCCGCCGACGCGGGCGTGTCCGCCGTCATCCAGCCCGGCGGCTCTGTCAACGACGAGGACGTCATCGAGGCCTGCGACGAGCGCGGGATTCCGATGGTCTTCACCGGGCGGCGGTGCTTTCGACACGACTGAGCGAAGCGAAAGAGTGTCGAAAGTCAGTGCGACGAGCGGAGCGAGTCTCACGCGACTTCCGGCACGCTGACCAAGCGAAGGAGTGTCGAAAGTCAGTGAGACGAGCGGAGCGAGTCTCACGCGACTTCCGGCACGCTGACCAAGCGAAGTAAAATCGGTCTGAAACGACCGGCTGCGGAGATCGGCTCGGAGCGACTCCCTACTCCGAATCCATCCGGACGACGAGGATCGGCACGTCGGTGTTCTCGACGACGCGCTCGGTGACGCTGCCGAGATTCGCGAGTTTGTCTCGCCCGGAGCGGCCGTGCGTCCCCATCACGATCAGGTCGACGTCGCTCTCGGCGGCGTAATCCAGAATCGCGCGGTACGGAATACCGTCGCGGACGGTCGTCGTACACTCGACGCCAGCCTCCGCCGCGGCCTCGGCGACTTCTTCGACCGCCTCGTGGGCGTCTTCCTCCATCGTCGCCTTCAGGTCGGGCTTCTGTTCCTCGCCGGCGGCCAGATAGAGCCGCCGATCGACCACCGAGAGCGCGTGGATTTTCGCCTCTCGCGTCGCTGCGATGTCGAGTGCGTGGTCGAGCGCTTGTGCGGTCCCGTCGCTGCCGTCGGTGGGAACGAGAATGTGATCGTACATCGCGTCTCGCCGTTCGGACGGCACCCTCTTGAACGGTCCCCCGGTTGTCGCCGTGCGGGAGCGGTGGGCCGGTGCCTGCGATACGCTAAGGGCGCGCCGGCAGAGAGTATATCTCTCCCTCGTTCCAAGAGGCGGGCGTGTGTACACTGACGCTCGCCTGGCGCGCATTCGAGGACGCGCCCGTCGTCGTCGCGGCGAACCGTGACGAACTGCTGGATCGAGAGTCCGAACCGCCGGCCGTCGTCGACGGCGACCCGTCGTTCGTCGCGCCGCGGGACGCGGTCGCCGGCGGGACGTGGATCGGCTACAACGAACACGGCGTCTTCGTCGGCCTCACGAACCGCTGGGTCGACGTGCCCGACGGTGGAGAGCGCTCCCGCGGACTGCTCGTTCGCGACGCGCTGCGCGCCGAGAGCGCCGTCGATGCGCGCGAGACGATCGAAGACGCCGTCGCCGCGGACACTTACGACGGGTTTCATCTCGTCGTAGCCGAGCGCGGGGGCGACGATCCCCGAGCCTACTTCTTCGAGTGGGACGGTTCGCTGAACGTTCGAAGACTGACGCCCGGCGTCCACGTCGTCGTCAACGTCGGCATCGACGGCGAGTTCGTCGAACCCGAGTGGCGGCCCGAGGTGGGGGCGATCCAGGCTCACAACGCCCAGCAGGTCCGGACGGAGTTGGACTCGCGGAAGTGGGACTCCGCGTCCGCCTGGCTCGACCGCGCGAAGGAGGTTCTCGGAACCCACGAGTACGGCGTGTGCGTCCACGAGTCGGACCGGGACTTCGGGACGCGGTCCTCGTCGCTGATCACGCTCTCGGCCGACGGCGACGCCGAGTTCCAGTTCGCCGACGGGGCCCCCTGCGACACCGCCTTCGACCGGGTCGAAGGTCAAATTTAAACGAGTCGCGGGCGTCGGTCGGGGTATGAGCGCAGCCGCCGAAGCCGATCTCTCGGACGACGAACGCGAAGCGCTGGAACTCATCCGAGAGACGGGTGGGATCCACCAGAGCGACTTCTGGAAGGAACTCGACATCTCCTCGCGGAAGGGCAGCCGGATCGCCGAACGACTCGCGTCGCTCGGCCTGATCGAACGCGAGGAGACGGTCTATGAGGGACACAACACCTACCATCTGGAACCGGCCGCGCGGGACCTCGACTTTTCGCTCCTGATGGCAGGCGATATGCTCTCGCCGTTCATCGGCGAGGAGGAGGTCAACCACAACAGCGACGCCTTCTCGCAGTGGCTGATGAATCTCGCGTACGAAGAGTACTAAACGCGGCTCGTTTCTGCATTCCATCGTCGCTCGTTCGCGCGCTCGGTAGCCGCGTGTGTCCCGAACCCGCGTGTCCCGAATAGCTGCAAAACGGTCCGGCTGGCGGGATTTTCGAACGGGTACAGTCGTTGACTGGAACGACGCTACTATAGACAGGTCGCGAAAGCGGAGAAGTACCGCGGTCCGACGCCGTTATTCGTCGGCTTCGTCGTCTTCGTCTTCTTCGGCCGGTTCGAGGTCGTTCTCGACGATGTACGGTTCGATTTCGTCGTTTTCGAGTTCGACGAACGCCTCGGACTCGGCGGAGACGGTCGCGACGTCGACGCCCGCGGCCGTGAGTTCGTCGTCGTTCGCGGAGGCGATCGCGCGAAGCGCCAGGCCGACGCCCTCGTCGAGCGTCATCTCGTCCTCGTAGTTCTCTTCGAGGTGCTCCTGGATGTCCCCGCGGTCCGCACCGATCGAGACGGCCTTCCACTCGTAGGGCGTCCCGGAGGGGTCCGTCTCGTAGAGGCGCGGCGAGCCGTTCTCGATGCCGCCGATGAGCAGCGCGACGCCGAACGGACGGGCGCCGCCGACCTGCGTGTACTGCTGGATGTGGTCGGTGACGTTCTTCGTCAGCGTCTCGATGCCGACGGCTTCGCCGTAGCGGAGGCGGTTGACCTGCGCCTGACGGCGCGCGAAGTCGATGAGCTGTCGCGCGTCCGCGACGTGGCCCGCCGAGGCGATGCCGGCGTGGTCGTCGGCCTTGTGGATCTTCTCGACGCTCGTCGGCTCCATCAGCGGAGAGCGAGAACGCTTGTCGGCCGCGAGGACGACTCCCTCGGGCGTCCGGACCCCGACGCTCGCGGTCCCTCGCTTGACTGCTTCCCGCGCGTACTCCACCTGATAGAGACGACCGTCGGGCGAGAAAATCGTGATCCCACGATCGTATGCCTGCTGTTGGGCTTGTCCCTGCATAGTATCACTCGAAATCGAGCCGCGTCGCGCCCGCGAACCCGTCGGTGCCCTCGACGTCGACGCGCGTCCCGCGGACGACGGCAGGGTGGGGTTCGTTCTCGAACACGACGTCTCTCTGTTTTCCACGTCCGGTCCGGCCGTTCAAATACCTTTCCTCACAGGCACGAACAGTGCCCGAAATTCCGCGAACACGGAGGCCGACGGGGGTGCCGTCGACCGCGTCGACGGTCGCGAGCGCTGCCCGGGCGCGGTCTTCCGTGCCCCGATACGCCCGCACGATCGTCTCGCCGTCGCCGCCATCGAGGTCGAACGAGAGCACCGTCAGATCCGTCTCCGCGCTCCCGACGTCGCCGTAGAGGTTCTGTGCCGCGTACCAGAGGTCCCGCTGGAATGCCCCGCGGTCGAACTCCGCGTCGGGCCAGGTCTCGATCTCGACGGCCAGATACCGCCAGCGCGGCTGGAGGTGTTTCGGAAGGTGCTTCACGGGCGGTTCACTCCGCGCCGTCTGTGGTAGCGTCCGCGTCCGCGACGCTGACGCGTTCGCTCGCGTCGCCGAACCGTTCGGCGACGAGGACGCCGACCTGCTCGTGGACGCGCTCGACGGCCGTGAGGACGAACCCCTCGTCAGTCAGCGCGTCGACGAGCGTCCCGACGGTCGCGGGGTCGTCGACCTCGGGGCTGTAGAAGGGCTCGTCGGGGTCGGGCGCTCCGGAGAACATCAGGTCGCCGAGCACGAAGCGCCGCGGATTCAGGTCGGCGATGGCGGCGATCGCCTCCCGTTTCTCCGCGTCGGAGAGGTGATGCATCGCGAAGTTCGAGGTGACGACGTCCACCGGACCGTCGTAGTTGGGGTCGCGGAAGCGGCCCTCGCCGAACTCGACGTTTTCCAGGCCCGCGTCGCCGGCCTTCGCGCGCGCCTCAGCCAGCATCCCCTCGCTGATGTCGCGGCCGATCACGCGCTTCGCGTTCGGTGCCAGCGCGAGCGCGATCGCCCCGGTTCCCGTCCCGAGGTCGAGGACCACGTCGTCGGGACCGGGAGCGGCGTGTTCAACGACTAAATCCGCACACGCGAGGTACTCTGCAGAGTCCGACTCGTCGTCGTACGAGTCGGCGACCGCCGAGAAGCGCGCGGCGTGTTCGTCAATCGTCTTCTTCATATCGGCCACGTTCGACGCCCGGGGCAATGAACGACTCGGAGAGTCGCTCACGGTTCCGGGCGATCAGCCGTCCCCACGCGTCGAGCCCCTCGCGTGTCCACTCTTCTCCGAGGCCGATCTCCGCACCGAGCGCGGCGAGCTCCCGGGGCGCGCGGAGCTGCAGGTGCGATTGCGGATTCGCGCTGACGACGTAGGGGGCGTCGTAGTGGTCGACGAGCCGCTTCAGCCGACGGAGTTTCTCGAGGTGCTGAACGCGGTGGCCGCCTCGATTTCTGAGGACAGGCGCGAGGTTCACTTCGATCCAGACGCTGTGCTCGCTGGCGGCCTTCGCGAGCACGTGGTTGAAGTCGCCGTCACCGCTCCCGTTTGCCCCCTCGAACGGCCGCGTGAGCACGTCGACGCGGTCCTGCTCGACAGCGAAGCGATTCAGCGCGTTCGTCCCGCCGCAGACGAACACGAGCGTGTGCTTTGTGCGCGCGTTCCCGACCGCGCCGCTGGCGTGTTGTGGGTCGGCAGCGACGATCTCGGCGGCGTCGACGACGTCGGCCGCGAGGTCCTCACGGAGACGTTCGTAGTCGGGGTCGGCGTCGTCAGCGCGGACGATCACGCCCTCGTACCCGTAGCGCTCGGCCGTCGTCGCGAAGCGTGCGGCCGTGCTCTGTCCGTCCGGGTGGGCGTGAACCGCCTCGTACATAGTCCGAAGAACAGGCCGGGCGAGTATGGCAGTTACGATCGGTCGAAGTAGCGCGCGAATCGAGGATACGGTCAGCGACCGCGACGCCGCCTGAGCACGGCCGCACTGCCGAGAACGCCGGCGACGGCGCCGGCGACGCCGAATCCGGGCGTCGACGTACCCGAGCCAGATTCGGTCGGCATCGACTGATCGTTCCGGATCGGGACGTCGAAGTCAGCAGTCTGGTTCCCGTCCGGCCCTGCCACAGTAATTGTGATCGAGTCGTGCGTCTCGACCGCCGAGAGGTCGAAAGTCGCGTTCCAAGACCCATCCTCACCGACGGTCGCCGCTTGCGTCTTGAGGAACTGCGGGTCAGTCTCGCCCGCGGACTGGACGCGAATCTGCAGTTCGGTACCCGGATCGAGCGTCGTCGTTCCGGCGATCGTCACCTCCGCCGTCGACGAGACCAACTCCGTATCGAGTTGAAACGGCTCCTCGTCCGCCTGTGCGGTCGCGGGAACGGCGGCCGCCGAGAGTACGAGCGTGGCGACGAGTGCGAGCGAGACGAACGAACGTGCCGCTGGTACGCTGTGCTCGATCTCGCTTGCGATCTGTGCGATACGATCTGTTGGAGGGCTATCGATCATACCCACTCGGGGAGACGAGTGTGGCGACCAAGTAGGCGGGGAATGCTTAAATCGTCGCTTGAGCGCCGACGGAGCGGCTCGTTCCGCCCCACTAGACCGGCCGCTCGGCCGATCAGCCGACGAGTTGCCGCGTCGCGTCGGTGAGCGCAGCGGCCGCGCGCTCGACGTCGTCGACGTCGACGTACTCGCGCTCGGCGTGGGCGACGGCCCCCTCGTCGTCGGCGAGAACGCCCGGACCGAAGACGACCACGGGGGCGGGCGAGAAGTACGACGCCTCGGTCGCGGCCGTGAACGGGCGGACGGTCCCGGATCCGCCGGCCCGCTCCGACGCGGCCGCGAGTGTCTGCACGAGGGCGTGCTCTTCGTCGGTCGCGAACGCTTCCAGAAACGGCGTCGGGCGGTCCGTGAGCGAGAAGTCGACGCCGACGTCGTCGGCGACGGCGGCGCGAACGGCCGTTTCGAGTCCCGTTCGGAACTCTTCGGCCGTCTCCGGCGGGACGCTCCGGCGGTCGAGAACGAGTTCACAGTGCGCCGGGATCTGGTTCGTCGCGTCGCCGCCCGTCACGGTCGTCGGCGTCAGCGTCGCCGCGCCGAGTTGCGGATGCGGGTCACGCCCGTCGTCGAACTGTCGAATCACCGTGAGTGCGGCTTCCAGTCCGGCGATGGCGTTCACGCCCGACGTCGGTTCGGCGGCGTGCGCGGCCGAGCCGGTGAGCGTGAGCGTTCCCTGGAAACGCCCCTTCGCGGCGGTGCAGACGTCCAGATCGGTCGGTTCGCCGACGACGTAGCAGTCGGCCTCGAGATCCAGCGCGGCCGCGCCCGTCGAGAGTTTCTCCTCGTCGGGCGTTACTGCGAGCGTCACGCGGGCGTCCTCGCGTGGGTCGACAGCGAAGAACGCGGCGAGAATAGCTGCGAGCGGCCCCTTCGCGTCGCAGGAGCCGCGGCCGTGGATGCGGGTCGTCTCGCTGTCCGCCTCCTCGCGCTCGAACGGCACGTGTGGCGAGACGGTGTCGATGTGGGTGTTGAAGACGAGATGCGTGTCCGCGTCGGATTCGGTGGCGCCCTTCGCAGCGAGCGTGTTGCCCGCGTCGTCGACGCGGGCGTCGAGGCCGTGGGCTTCGAGCGTCTCGACGAGGAGCGCGCGCATCTCCTCGACGCTCTCGTTGGAGGCTATCGGAACGGCGTCTTCGAGGAACGCGACGGGATCGAAGTCGTCGTCGGCCATCTACGCCGAGCGCACGACGACGTCGAGTTCGCTCGCGAACTCCCGCTCGGCGGGGCCGGCGAGCGTTGCCGGTCCGTCGTCCGGCACGGTGATCTCCAGGTCGCCGCCCGGCGGGCTGACGGTCACGGGTGCGCTGCCGTCGACGAGGCCGAGGCGCTTTGCGACCGCAGCGACAGCGACGGCACCGGTCCCGCAGGACTGGGTCTCGCCCTCGACGCCGCGCTCGTAGGTCCGCTGTCGGAAGTGGGGGTTGCCCTCGTCGTCCTCGACGCGGGAGGCGAGCGTGACGTTGGCTCCCTCCGGGAAGACGTCCGCGTGGCGGACGTCCGGTGCGACGGCTTCGAGGTCCACGTCGTCGACGTCGTCGACGACCGCGACCGCGTGGGGGACGCCGGTGTTCACCGCGGTGACGGTGAGGCCTTCGACGTCTTCTTCGACGAGTTCGGCGTCGCGATCCAGCGGCACGTCACGAGGGGCGAAGGTGGGTTCGCCCATCTCGATGGTGACGTGGTCACCGTCGACATCCGCGCGGCGGGTTCCGGCGGGCGTGTCGATCATCAGCACGTCCGAGCCGGTCTGTTCGGCGCCCCAGGCGGCGGCAACGCGGGCACCGTTGCCACACATCGCGGCGACGGAGCCGTCCGGTTGGACGAGCGTCATCACGATGCGCGGCGGCGAGTACCGGTCTTCGAGTGCGAGAAAGAGAACGCCGTCCGCGCCGGTGCGCGGCGAGTCGTCGTGTGTCACGCCGGTCTCGCGGTCGCAGTGGGTCGTGGCGAACGCCGGGCGGTCGGGAATCGATTCGACGGCGTCGACGACGATGAAGTCGTTGCCGGTGCCGTGGTACTTCTCTACTGGTACGTGGTCGTGCAGTACGCTCATTGTTCTAGTTCGGTGAGGTCAGTCAGGGTTTCCCGTCGCCGGGCGAGTCGGACCGTCGTCTCAGAGAGGGCGACTTCCGCCGGCCGGGGTCGAGAGTTGTAGGTGCTCGACATCTCGTATCCGTACGCGCCCGCGTTACCCACGGCGAGGAGGTGGCCCCGTCTGGGCCGCGAGAGCGGTCTGTGCTCGCACAGTACGTCCGCCGACTCACAAATAGGTCCCGCTACGGTGACGGGCATCGATTCGGCGTCGGCAGATGCAGAGAGATTGCGGATTTCGTGGTACGCGTCGTACATCGCCGGCCGGAGCAGCGTCGTCATCCCGGCGTCGACGCCGGCGACGGTAGCGTCGCGAGCCTCCTTGACCGTGTTGACCCGCGTGAGGAGCACGCCGGCGTCGGCGACGACGTAGCGTCCGGGTTCGACTGCGAGCGTCGCGTCGACCTCGCCGAGCGCCTCACGCGTCGCGTCGGCGACGGCGTCGAGATCCAGCGGCGGTTCGTCGTCGCGGTACGGCACGCCGAAACCGCCGCCGACGTCGACGAACTCCAGGGAACCGACGCGGGATTCGACGTCGCGGGTGAGATCTCCCATCCGGCGGACCAACTCGCGGTGCTCCGAGAGGTCCTCGCCGGAGATGCCGCTGCCCGCGTGGGCGTGGACGCCGACGAGGTCGAACTCGGCGGCCCACGGTTCCGCGAGGTCGGGAACGCGTTCGATCGGAATGCCGAACTTCGCGTTCGCACCGGTCTGAACCTTCTCGTGGTGGCCCGCGCCGACGCCCGGATTCGCGCGGATGCAGAGGCGGCCGTCGAAGCCGCGGTCGCGGAGGCGATCGACGGTGTCGGCCGCGCCGACGGTGATCGTCAGCCCGGGATGTTCGCGCCAGCGCTCGACGACCAGATCGAGGTCGCGAGCGGGCGGATTGACCGCCGTGTACTGGATTCGATCGCCAGTGAATCCGGCCTCGAAAGCGCGTTCGACCTCGCCGGCGGACGCGCACTCGACGTCGAGGCCGGCCTCGCGGACGGTTCGAAGCACGGACTGGCCGGTGTGGGCCTTCGCGGCGTACCGGACGTCGGCGCCGGGGAACGCGTCCAGAAGTCGGGTGCAGTTCGCTTCGACTCTACGGAGGTCGACGACGTAGAGCGGGGTCTCGTACTCCTCGGCGAACGCGACGAGCGTCTCCTCGTCCCACTCGTCGAGGCGGCGAACCGCCGGCCCGCCGTCGCCGCCCTCGCTCATTCCCGAAGCGCCTCCTCGCGGCGGGTCTTATCGAGCGTGTCGTCTTCGATGTCGAGCGCGACGACCGCCGGCTTGTACGCGCCGGACTCGAAGAGGTCGTGATCGCCGAGCGAGGACTCGACGTAGCGCGTGAACGCGCGGCGGTTCGACGGCAGGTGGCCGTAGATGACTTCCTCCTCGACGAGGTCGTAGACCGGAATCCGGGGGCTGAGAAGCGTGTTCTCGCCGACGACCGTGTTCTCGCCGACGTGGAATCCAGAGGTGACGCGACAGCCTGCACCCAGCGAGACGCCGTCCTCGATGATCACGGGCGCGTCCTCGACCGGTTCGAGCACGCCGCCGATGAGCGTGTTCGCGCCGAGTTTGACGTTCTCGCCCAGTTGGGCGCAGGAACCGACGGTGTCGCAGGAGTCGACGAGCGTCCCGTCGCCGACGTACGCGCCGATGTTGACGAACGACGGCGACATCATAATGCAGTCCGAGCCGAGGTACGCACCGCGGCGGATCGCCGTCCCGTCGGGCGTGTTGCGGGTGCCGCGCCCGCCGAGGTCGGTGGTCGAACGCAGCGGCAGGACGTCGTAGTACGTGACGTCGCCGTACTCGCGGGGGAGCGTCTCCCGCAGGCCGAAGTTCAGGAGAATGCCCTGCTTGACCCACTCGTTGACGACCCAGCCGTCGGGGCCGCTCTCGCCCACCTGCTCGGCCGCCCGTACGTCACCCGTTTCGAGGGCTTCGAGGAAGGCGTTGAGCGTCGACTCGATCGCAGAGCCAGCGGTGTCGGCGGAGAGTTCGTCGTCCTGGTAGCGCTGCCACAGGTCCGTCACGTCGGATTCGAGTCCCATTGTCAGTGTGCTCCTGTGTCACTCTCGTCACTGTCGGCATCTAAGACTTCGTCGAAATCGTAGCGGCCGGCGTCGCGTCCGGCGAGCCAGGCTGCCGCGTCGAGCGCGCCGGCGGCGAAGATGCCGCGCGAGCCGGCCCGATGAGTCAGTTCGAGTACCTCGTCGTTGCCGGCCAGAAGGATCTCGTGCTCGCCCGTGACATCGCCCGCGCGGCGGGCGTGGACGCCGATCTCCTCGCCCTCTCGCGGCTGTTCGCCGACGCGGCCGTTGACGCGCTCGGCCTCGGTGTCGCGGACCTCGTCGACGTCGTCGAGGATCGACAGCGCCGTGCCGGAGGGCGCGTCGCGCTTGCCGTTGTGGTGGGTCTCCGTCAGTTCGATGTCGTAGCCGGGGAGCGCCGCGACGGCCTCCCTGACGGACCGCCGGAGCGCCGCCACGCCGCGAGAGAAGTTCGAGGCCTTCAGGAAGGGGACGGCTTCGGCGACCTCGCCGAGTTCGGTCCGCTGGAGTTCGCTGTAGCCGGTCGTCCCGACGACGACCGCGACGTCGTTCGCCGCGGCCGTGCGGAGGTATTCGACGCTCGCGCCCGGCACGGTGAAGTCGACGAGGACGTCGACGTCGTGTTCGGCAAGCGCCCCATCGAGTTCAGTATCGTCGACGACCGTGTCGGCAGCCGGGACGTCACCGCTGGGGAATGCCCCGGGCGATTGAGTCGCCGCGAGGACGAACTCGACGTCGTCGCGGTCGGCAGCGGCGGCGAGTAGTTCACCGCCCATCCGGCCGCTCGCGCCCGTGATCGCGACGCGGAGACCGCCGCTCATCTATACTGCCTCCGTCTGCTCGCGCTGCTCCGCGTCGGCTTCGAGATCCGCGAGGATTTCTTCGAGCTCCGCGCGCGGCTCCGCGGAGAGGTCCGTGAGCGGCGAGCGGAGCTTCCCGGGAGCGTAGCCGCGAATCTCCATCGCGGCCTTGACCGGGATGGGGTTCGTCTCGACGAAGAGCTGTCGGAACAGCGGCGAGAGCTCGAAGTGACGTTCGCGGGCGCGGTCCATCTCGTCTTCGAGCGCGGCGTCGACGAGGTCGACCATCCGCTCGGGTTCGACGTTGCCGGCGACGGAGATGACGCCGCGGCCACCAAGCGAACAGATCGGCAGCGTCAGCGCGTCGTCGCCCGCGAGCACCGACAGGTCTTCGTCGCGTGTGTACTCGATGACCTCGGAAATCTGACTGATGTCGCCGCTCGCGGCCTTGTACGCCGTGATGTTCTCGTGTGAAGCCAGCGCAGCGACCGTCTCGGGTTCGATGTTCTGGCCCGTGCGGCTCGGCACGTTGTAGACGATCTGTGGGAGATCGACCGCGTCGGCGATCGCGAGGAAGTGCTCGCGGAGGCCTGCCTGTTCGGGCTTGTTGTAGTACGGCGAGATGAGGAGCAGTCCGTCAGCGCCGGCGTCGGCAGCGCGCTGTGAGAGGTCGAGCGCCTCGTGGGTCGAGTTCGAGCCGGAACCGGCGATGACGGGGACGTCGTCGACGGCTTCGACGACCGTCTCGACGACCTCGATGTGTTCGTCGTGCGTCAGCGTCGCGCTCTCGCCGGTCGATCCGGCGGGCACGAGGCCGGCGACGCCGGCGGCTTCGAGGCGCTGGGCGTCGGCGGCGAGCGTTTCGTGGTCGATCCGTCCGTCGTCGGTGAACGGCGTGGTCATCGCGGGGAACACGCCGGTGAAGTCGATCTGTGTCATCGTTGGTAGGGGGTACTGCGAGTCGCAGTCGGTAGGGTGTATCGGTTGGTCGTCGGCCGACCGTCGATGCGCGCCCGGTCGTGGGGTCGCCAAAGACGGGGATGCCACTCCCGCCTAGAGCGTTAAGGCGCGCGTTTTTTACCGATGAAAAGAAGGCCACGTACCGCTGGCGAACGGGGCGAATCCGTCGCAGGCGTCGTGGCGCGCGTCACAGTTCACAGACATCCCTCCCGCATAATATACGTTTCGCCGTCGGGCGCAGATCCGCCGCACTACCGGGACCGACGGGACCGGACATTCATGTAGTGTGGCCTCCCCAGAGACTGTATGACCGAAATTCACCCGAGTCAGCGGGTGGCGATGCTCGCAGACGCCCAGAACCTCTATCACACGGCCCAGAGCCTCTACTCGCGGAACATCGATTACTCCGCGCTGTTGGAGAAGGGCGTCGCCGGACGCGACCTCACCCGCGCGATCGCGTACGTCATCCGCGCGGACGCGCCCGAAGAGGAGAGCTTCTTCGACGCGCTCGTCGACATCGGCTTCGAGCCGAAGATCAAGGAGATCAAGACGTTCGGCGACGGCTCGAAGAAGGCCGACTGGGACGTCGGGATGAGTCTCGACGCCGTCACGCTCGCGAACCACGTCGACACGGTCGTCCTCTGTACGGGCGACGGCGACTTCTCCAGGCTATGTTCGCACCTGCGTCACGAGGGCGTCCGCGTCGAGGTGATGGCCTTCGAGGAGTCGACGGCCGAAGAACTGATCGAGGCTGCGGACACGTTCCTCGACCTCTCGGAGCGAAAAGAGACGTTCCTGCTGTAAGCGCGGTATCGGAGGCGACGTCTGTCGGGTGGCGGCGTCGTTTCAGGCGGCGCGAGCGTCGCCCGTACCCGCACGGAGGAGCGCGAGCGCCGAGCCAGCGACTGCGATCGCGGCGACGGCGGCAGCGAGGAGGTTGCTGACGCCCGTCTCGAAGAGGAGGCCACTGCTCGCGACGAGGAGCAGTGCCCCGACCGCGACCAGTCGCACGTTGACAGCCATACCACAATCCCAGTTCCCACCGGTATATATACGTTTTCGAGTCGCAGTGAGTGTGCGAGAGTCACGCACAGGTGTGAGGAACGGCACACAGGAGCGAAAAGCGGCAGATCGTTCCGTGTGCGAAGAACCGCACTCATACTGTTGGACAGCAGTTCGTGAATCATTCTGGCACCCACGGGGTGCCGATACTTTTCACATCGTTCTGTCCGACAGTATCAGGCCCCGGGCGGCCACTCGCCGGAACCAGAACCCGGACGTCTTCTCCTCGGACGTGGACCGCGAGTGTCTTGACGGTCGGCCCGGAACGACCGGGTATGACTGACGCGAACCGCGAGAAGACGCTCGCGGAACTGCGGACGATCGCCGACTACCAGTTCGGTGCGGGCGCGGGCCGGGCGCTGTTTCCGGACGACGGCAGCGAGTCGTTGACGATTCGCCGGTCGACGAGCGGCCGGCCGCGACAGATCGTCTCGGCGGACGGCCGCGTCGTCTCCTACGGAACCGACGGCCGGTTCACTCTCGGCGTCGCCGGCGGGCGACGACTCGTCGACGCGCTCGACCGGCCGACCGCCCGCGTCGTGGTCGGCGAGGAGAGCGAGCCGTTCGTCCGCGACGGCAAGAACGCCTTCGCGAAGTTCGTCCGCGACGTCGATCCGGCGGTCCGACCGGGCGACGAGGTCGCTGTCGTCCTCGACGACGACACCGTCATCGCGGTCGGCCGCGCGGAACTCTCCGCCGACGCGATGGCGGACTTCCAGACAGGGATGGCGGTGCACGTACGCGAAGGAGCAGAAGCGGAAGCCGACGGCGACTGAGTCGTGAGGCGACGCGAGTTTTAGAGCCCGAGCGCCGTCAGGAGCGGGACGCCAGTAGCGAGCGCACCGACGAGATAGCCGCCGATAGCTCCGCCGTTCAGCAGCGGGAGTCCGGCGTGGGCGCGACCTTTCAGCACCATCCCCAGCAGCGTGAACAGGCCGGCGAACGTCCCGACCATCGCCGTCAGTGCCGGGAGATTGAGCGCCGGCAGTCCGGGGACGCCGAGCGACGGTGCGAGCGACGCCGGGAGGAAGAACGCCGCGCTGGCGATGATCACCGTGGGCATCACGGCGTCCCCGAGGCCGATGAAGAAAGCATCGCGGACGTCGTCTTCATCTGCCGGGACCACGTCTTCATCCGCAGGAGTCTCCTCGGCAGCCATCGGTGCTTCGTCGGACTCGTCGCTCTCGGCCTCGGTATCGCCTTCGGACGCCGTCTCAGCAGTCTCCGCGCCCGCACCGTCGGTGTACGTCGCCGACTGTTCGTCACCGTCGTCGGCCGCCGTTTTCGCGTCTAAAAGCGAGTACGAGAGCGTCGTGGGGACGACCAGGACGACCGGGAGGTTCAGATCCATCACGCCCTCCGCCAAATCGAGCATATGTTCGGTGCCGTAGACGCTGATGGCGTCGTAGACGGCGAGGATCGAGAGCAAGACGATAGCCGGCAAGAGTCCGAAACTGATCCCGAACAGGCCCGCAGCGCCCGCCCCCATCAGGACGCCCGCGGCGTCGATGACGTACCACTCGGGGTGGACGACCAGAAGCGCCGCGAGGACGAGCGACGCGCCGATCGCGGCCAGCGGCGAGAGGAACACCGAGAAGACGTACCACGCCAGCGACGCGGCGGCGAGGACGACGAACCCCTGGACGAGCCAGTCGAGGTCGAATTTGAACGCCGCGAGCATCGCCGCCGTCGCGACGAGAATCGCGCCGATGTAGAGCAGGCTGTTCGTCGGATCGGAGGGGTCCTCGACGGTCTGATACCCCTGTTCGTAGAAGGTCGGCACGAGCGCCAGCGCGCCGAGTTGCACGAGCAAGAACAGCAGGGCGGCGAACCCGACGCCGGCGGCGACGCGTCTTCGCATACGCTCTGATTTGCGGCCGACGCACTATGGGAATTGTGTTTCGGGCTTCGGCGGTGCAGCGCGACCGCGCTCAGCGCGCGTACAGCCGCTTGCCGACGATCGACGCCGGAGACACGTCGCTCGCGGGCGTGACGGCGACGTAGGGCCGAGTGACCGGGCCGAAGACGTCGACGACGCGGCCGACCGTCGAGAGCGACTCGTCGACGGCCTCCGCGCCGATGTCGGGGTGGTCGGCGTCGTCGCAGCGGACGATGAGGAGGTTCTGTGCCATTCGAGAGACGGTGCCGAGGCGCTGCATCTCAGCCCCGGAGGATCCCGGCGTAGGCGGCGACCGCCTGCACGAGGTCGTTCTTCGTCGAATCCTCGGCGCCTTTCACGAGCACGCGCCCCCGGGCGTCCCACTCGCGGGGGTGCGTTACGTCGCGTTCGATGACGGCGTCGTAGCCGATCTGCTGGACGGCCTGCGCGATCTCGTCGACCGTCGGATCCTCGACGGCGTCGTCGAGCGGAACCCGTCGCCCGTCCTCACGAGAGACGGACGCGTCGAGGTAGCGCGGCCAGATGACGTTCTCGACAGCCATAGTCGAACGACCGCGGCGCGCCCGTAATACGGTTGTGGTCCGAATCCGGCGCGCGAGGGCGATCAGGGAGGGCGGTCGAGAATCGAGTCGGCGCCGAAAGACGTCTGAAGCGTGGTTCTTTATCCGACCGCGTCCCACCGAACGGCTATGGACCCCGATCTCTCGCAACTCGACGCCTATCTCGACGCCGACGGACACGACGGCTACCTCGTCGACGCCGACAGTTCGGACTCGACGCAGCGCTACCTCTCAGGATTCGATGCACCCGACCCGTTCGTGACCGTCTACACGCCCGAGAGGACGGCGCTGCTCGTCTCTGCGCTGGAGTACGGTCGCGCCAAGAAAGAGAGCCGAGCCGACGACGTGTCGCGCCTCGCCGACTACGACTACCGCGCGCTCGCCGCCGAGCACGGTGCAGGCGAAGCGAAGGCGCGCGTCGTCGCCGCGTGGCTCGACGACCTCGGCGTCGACAGCGTCGCCACCCCTGAGCGGTTCCCACTCGGACCCGCCGACCATCTCCGCGAACGCGGCGTCGCGGTCGCGCCCGAAACCGAGGACGTCGTGACGGATATCCGCGCGCGAAAGACGCCCGAGGAGATCGAACACATCCGCACGGCCCAGCAGGCCAACGAAGCGGCGATGCGGGCGGCAGCAGATCTGCTCGAAGACGCCTCGATCGTCCAGTCGGACGAGGTAGACGCCGACACGACCGACGGCGACCACCAGATCCTCCGCTACAACGGTGCGGTCCTGACCAGCGAGCGTGTCAAAGAGGAGATCGAGGTCACGCTGCTCCGCCACGGCTGCGCGCTCGACGAGACCATCGTCGCCTGCGGCGTGGACGCTGCAGACCCGCACGATCGCGGGAGCGGTCCGCTGCGGCCGAACGAGCCGATCATCGTCGACATCTTCCCCCGCTCGAAGGCGACGAAGTACCACGCCGATATGACGCGGACGTTCGTGAAGGGCGAACCGACCGAGACCGTCCGCGAGTGGTTCGAGTTGACTCACGAGGCGCTCGACGCCGCTCTCGACGCCGTCGAGGCGGGCGTGACCGGTGCAGCCGTCCACGACGCCGCCTGCGACGTCTACGAGGACGCGGGCCTGCCGACGCTCCGTTCGGACCCGACGACCGAAACGGGCTTCATCCACTCGACGGGACACGGCGTCGGCCTCGACGTACACGAGCTGCCGCGGATCTCGCCCGACGGCGGCGAACTGCGGCCGGGCCACGTCATCACGATCGAGCCGGGGCTGTACGACCCAGCAGTCGGCGGCGTTCGGATCGAAGATCTCGTCGTCGTCACCGAGGACGGCTACGAGAACCTGACCGAACACCCGATCGAACTACAACTCTGACGGAGCGCGCCCGTCAGCCCGAAAAACAATACGATCAGCTCGACGACTCGCCGGCGCTCTCGGATCCGTTCGGCTGGCGGTGCTTCTCGTCGCGGTACGACTGGAGAAGCGACTCCAGCGCCTCGCCGGTCTTCGGCGTGAGTACGCCGGCGGCCTGGCGAACCACGTCGTCGTCTTCGAGCAGAAACGCGTAGATCGTCTGTTCGCCGAGGATCCCGAGGCGGCGTCGGAACGCCTGCTTGTCGACCGAGAGGAAGACCGTATTGTCGTGTGTGCGCTGGCGGGCGCTGGCGGGCGACATTCCGCCCATCGATTGTGGCGGGAGCATTCCGCCCTTGCCGCAGACGGTAAGCTCGTAATACCCGAAGTGGTCGAACCGCTCGCACAGTTCGGAAGCGAACTGTCGCCACGAGTTGACGAGCGACCGTTGTCGTTGATGAAAGCTAACGACGACGAGCGTCTGTTCGCCGTGCAAGTCGTCGGGAAGCGTCAGTCGACGCCCCTGTGTGTCTCTCCCGGAGACCGTAGGAAACTTCATCGGTGGTTACTTTCTCTATTCCCCTATTGTTATAGAGCGATTACGCGCGTGTTCATCCCCATACTGTGCGGCGATAGCAGTCGCTGTGCCGTCAGCATACGCTGTCGGTCTGGCCGACCGGCCAGTTTTGCGACGGTACAGACTCCTTTCCCCCACCTAGACACGGGTAACCACTCGGTTAAACGTATTCCTCTGAATATCAGCGCTGATTCCGGAAGTAGCTCACAACTCGCCCGGAGTCGGTCCCGAAACCGTCACCGAACCCCTTTTGATTGGGGCGGCGCGTAGTCGGCGGCGATGGAGGTACTCGTCGTCGGAGCCGGCGCGATGGGTCGCTGGGCCGGCGAGACGCTCGCGGCGGAGTTCGACGTGGCGTTCGCCGACCGGGACTGGGCTGTCGCGAGCGCCGCTGCGGACGTAGTGGAGGGTCGTGCCGTCGCGCTCGATACGACGGAAACGTTCGACGTGGTCTGTCTCGCCGTGCCGATCAGTGCGGTCCGGGACGCGGTTGCGGCCCACGCCGAGCGTGCCGGGCGCGCGATGCTCGACGTTACCGGCGTGATGGCCGACCCCGTGGAAGCGATGCGGGAACACCTGCCGGACCGCGAGCGCGTCAGTCTGCACCCGCTTTTCGCCCCGGAAAACGCCCCAGGGAACGTCGCGGCCGTCGTCGACGCCGCCGGTCCCCTCACGGACGCCGCGCTCGACGCCATCGCCGACGCCGACAACCACGTCTTCGAGACGGACCCCGCCGAACACGATTCGGCGATGGAGACCGTGCAAGCGGGGGCGCACACGGCGGTCCTCGCGTACGCGCTGGCGGCCGAGGACGTCCGCGAGGAGTTTGCGACGCCGATCTCAAGCGTCCTGTCGGACCTCGTCGACACCGTGACCGGGGGGACCCCGCGTGTCTACCGGGAGATTCAGGAGTCGTTCGAGGGTGCCGACGCCGTCGCGGAGGCCGCACGCCGCGTCGCCGACGCCGAGGGCGACGCCTTCGAGCAGTTGTACGAAGAGGCCAGACAGCGACAGCGGAAGCACGCCGATAGGACCGAAGACGGTCGCGGGGACACAGAATGATCGACCGCGAGGCCGTGCGCGCGAACGCGAAGTACCTGCGAAACGTCCGCCCGATCGATCCCGAAGAGATCCACGAGTACATCGACGGGACGCCGCACCCGGCCGTCGTCCGCGAAACACTCCGCGAGGAGGCGTACGACCTCGGCCTCAGAGAGCGCGAAGACGGCACGTTCGTTCCGGTGAGCGAGGACCCCGCGCCGCAACCGGGATGGGAACCCGACACGTTTCCCGAACCGTACGCGTTCGCGCTGGAAGACCTGCTCGTCGAGCGCTACGGGGCGAACTGGCATCGCGGCGAGACCGGCGACCAGTTACGGGAGACGATCCGCCGACTCAAAGAGGACTACTACCGGCAGAACCCCGTCGAATACGACGCGGTGGCGGCGCTCGGGTACGCGATATATCATCTCTCTGACTACTACGCGGCGATCGGCTACGTGCTCGACGACCTCGCAGAGCGCGAGCACCTCCCCCGAACGCTTCGCGTCCTCGACGTCGGCGCGGGAACCGGCGGGCCGGCGCTCGGGCTGCACGACTATCTTCCGGCGGACGCCGTCGTCGACTACCACGCCGTCGAACCGTCCGCGTCGGCCGACGTGCTCGAACGGCTGCTGAAAGAGACGGGACGGAACTTCCGGACGACGATCCACCGCGAGACCGCCGAGGCGTTCGAGCCCGAGAGCGAGTTCGATCTCGTCGTCTTCGCGAACGTGCTGAGCGAACTCGACGACGCCGAAGCCGTCGCGTCTCGGTATCTCGACGCCGTCGCAGACGACGGCTCGTTCGTCGCCATCGCACCCGCCGACCGCAACACCAGCACCGGGCTCCGCGACGTCGAGCGCGCGCTCGCGCCGCCGGCGTCTGCGGTGTCGGTGTACGCGCCGACGCTCCGACTGTGGCCGGGCGAGGCCCCCTCCGATCGCGGCTGGTCGTTCGATCGCCGCCGCGACGTCGCTGCACCGCCGTTCCAGCACCGCCTCGACGAGGCCGGGACGGCCGACGCTGGCGTGGAGTCCACGGCCGAGACAGGAACCGGGGCTGCGGCCGACTCGGAGTCAGAGACAGTCCCCGAGTCCAGCGGGCGCACGCCCGGGGACGGCACGTTCAGAAACGAGACGGTCCAGTTCTCCTACGCGATTCTGCGGCCTGACGGAGCGCGCCGCGCGGACGTCCTTGCCGACCCGGATCGGCACGCGAAGATGGCCGAGATGGAGCGACACGTCACGAACCGAATCGATCTCCTCGCGGTGAAGTTGAGCCGCGACCTGACCGACAGCGACGACGCCAATCCCCTGTTCAAGATCAGCGACGGCAGCGAGTCGGTCGAACACTACGCGGTCTCGACCACGCGCGACCCGCTGAACGAGGCGCTTCTCACGGCCGACTACGGCGACGTGCTGGCGTTCGAGAACGTCCTCTGTCTGTGGAACGGCGACGAGGGCGCGTACAACCTCGTCGTCGACGACGAGACGTTCGTCGAGGGCGTCGCGTGAGCCGGATCGTCCCACGCTGATCCGTCCCCTTGACCGATCCCATCTGGGAAACCGCCTCTGAAGACCGCCACGGGCGGTACACCTTTCCGCCGTCCCGCGAAGATACCGATATGAGCGATTCGCTCTCTGTACTCTTGACGAACGACGACGGCATCGACGCCGTCGGATTCCAGGCGCTGTACGAGGAGCTCTCGGCGTTCACAGACGTGACTGCTGTCGCGCCCGCAAACGACCAGAGCGCCGTCGGACGCCAACTCTCGAACGACGTCGCCGTCCGCGAGCACGACCTGGGGTACGCGATCGACGGCACCCCCGCCGACTGCGTCGTCGCCGGCCTCGAATCGCTGTGTCCGGAGGTCGACGTCGTCGTCGCCGGCTGTAACAAGGGCGCGAATCTCGGGGCGTACGTCCTCGGTCGGTCGGGAACCGTCAGCGCGGCCGTCGAATCGGCGTTCTTCGACGTCCCGGCGATCGCTGTCTCGCTGTACGTCCCCGGCGACGGCGACACGCCGTGGCGCGAGCAGGCCACCGACCCCGCAGACTTCGCGAACGCGACGCGCGCGACGACGTACCTGCTCGAACACGCGCTCGGCGCGGGCGTGTTCGAACAGGCGGAGTATCTGAACATCAACGCGCCCATCGTCGACCCGGAGAGCGGCCCCGCACCGCTCGAGATCACGCGCCCGTCGACCCTGTACGAGATGACGGCCGAGCACGACGGTAACGGTCGGATCACACTCCACGACGGCATATGGGAGATGATGCGCGCGGGCGACATCCCGGATCCGGAAGGCACCGACCGCCGCGCAGTCGTCGAGGGCAAGGTGTCGGTCTCGCCGCTGACCGCGCCGCACACGACCGAGCATCACGAAGCGCTGGACGGACTCGCCGAGACGTATCTCGACGCGATCTAACGACGAGATCGGGAGAACGCCAGCACGCGCACGCCGTGGCTCATTCGAGGACGGCGACGAACCGCAATCGCCGGTAGTCGGCGGTCCACGTCCCGTCGTCGTAGAGATCCTCTCGGAGTCGGTCTTCGACCGCCGAGACGACGGCACCGCGTTCTGATTCCGGCACCGGGCCGAGAAGCCGGTCACCAAACATCTCGATCCACGCCGCCAGGCCGTTTTCGCCCTCCTCGAGTTCGGTCGGGCGATCGAACAGGCGCGCGTAGCGGACCTCGAATCCGTGATCTTCGAGGCGTGTGGCGTGTTCGCCGACGGTCGGGAAGTACCAGGGCTCCGTCGGCGGTTCGTACCCGCGCGCGTCCAGTTCGGCCTGAATCGCGCCGACGATGCTGCCGACGTTCCCCGTACCGCCCAGTTCGGCGACGAACCGCCCGCCGGGTTCGAGCGCCTCCGCCACCGCGTCGATGACGTCGTCCTGCTCGTGGATCCAGTGGAGGGCGGCGTTCGAGAACACGGCGTCGAACGGTTCCTCGGCGTCGAAGTCGCGGGCGTCGGCCCGGACGAACTGCCGGTCTGGGTGGGCCTCGCGTGCGGTCTCGATCATCTCGGCCGACTGATCGATGCCGACGACCTCCGCGCAAGCATCCGCGATACGGTCGGTCAGATGTCCCGTGCCGCAGCCGAGATCGAGGATCCGCTCGTCCGGTTGCGGGTCGAGTAGTTCGACGACGTCGGAGCCGTACTCGTAGACGAACGAGTGCGACCCGTCGTAGGCCGTCGTGTCCCAGTCGTTCGTGTCTTCGGAGCCATCGGCGTCTGTAGTGTCGTCCGTGTCTGTAGTGTCGTTCACGTCACCGGCCGTGTCCTCGCTCGGAGCGGTCATTGGCCCCAGTTGCACCTGCGAGCCTATAAAGAGCGTTCGGGACGCCGCGGCGACAGAAGGGAAACGCTCTTTTCGGGTACGGACGGATATCGAGCATATGAGCGACGGGGACGACGAGACGGCTGCCGATGCGGAGGAGACGGCGGCGTCGGACGAGTCGACAGACGCGACGCCCGAAACCCTGAACGAACGCCTCGACGACGTCGAATCCGCCCTCGAGGGCGCGGAGACGGAGGCAGACTTAGACGACGTCGAGTCCGACCTCGACGGGATCGAGTCCGACCTCGAAGACGCGGATCTGCCCGAACCCGACGAGGACGACGAAGACGCCGAGGATCCGCGCGCGGAGCTCGAATCGCGCGTCTCCGACCTCCGCGACGACCTGGAGTCCCAGCGCGGCCCGTACGCGAGCGACGTCGTCGACGAGATCGAGGCCGCGCAGTCGAAGGTGACCGACACCAAGTGGACCGAACAGGGCGAATCCGAGATCGTCGACGTCGTCTCGGCCTTCGCCGACGCCGTCGCCGGTGAATTGGACGCCGACGTCGCGCTCGACGGTGACGACGAGGACGCCCTCGTGGCGGCACTCGACGACGCGATCGCGGCCGTCGAAGCCGCGGACCTCGACGCCGACGAGGACGCCGAGACGATCGCGTCGCTCCTGGAGGCGACCGACGACCTCGAAGCCGGTCTCGAAGACGCCCAAGAGTGGGACGACCTGGAGACGAACGAGCAACTGATGGCGCAAGGCTTCTACGACGTCCTGGGTCACTACAAGGACTACCCACCGGAGCTGTCGGCGCTCAAAGAGTGGGAGAAGCGCGGCCGCGTCGATATGGTGCTGCTCGCGAAGGATAGCCTCCAGTCGGAGTTTATGCAGGAGCACTGTATGGACGCGCTCGTCCGGATGGCGAACCCCGAAGCCTTCGAAGAGATGCACCAACTCGCCCAGCGCCGTGACAAGGCGGCGATCAAGGCGCTCGGCCGGATGGGTGATGGAGCAGCGGAGGCCGTCGAGACGCTCGTCGAGTACGTCGACGCAGACTCCGATCCGGCGCTCCAGAAGGTGACGCTCCGCGCGCTCGGCGAGATCGGGTCGACGGAGGCGACGCAGGCGATCGCGGACAAACTGGAGATGGACAACGACAACGTTCGGCCGTACGCCGCACGCGCGCTCGGTCTCATTGGCGACACGCGCGCGGTCGCGCCCCTCGCGGACACGCTGGCCGACGACGAGAGCGACACCGTCCGCGCCGCCGCGGCGTGGGCGCTCCGGCAGATCGGCACCGAGGAAGCCCTCGAAACCGTCGCCGAGTACACCGACGAACGCTCCTTCCTCGTCCAGCACGAGGCCGACCTCGCGACCGACGCACTCGGGGATGACGACGCCGACGCGGAAGCGCCGACTGCGTAACTGGACGGCGACCGCGTGACTGGACGGCGACTGCGTACGTTCAAATAGGATCGCCGGGCCAGACGCGCCGTGGTATCACGAGCGCGTCGTACGGGGATCGCGGGCCGCTATGTCGCAGCGAATCGTACGACTGTCCAGCGACCCGCCTCTCGTGAAGCGTATCGGCTCGTCTGCGTGCTCCTCCTCGTTGCTGCCGGGATCGCTGGAGCTGTCGCGCCCGTTGCGGCCGCGTCTTCGGGAGCCGGTCCCAGCTCGCCCGCGACCAACACCACCGATGGACAACCCGCAGGGCCGCACATCGTCGCCACGTTTCCGGATCCGGTCGCAGACGGCGACGTCGGCGAATTTGTCGTCGTCGACGCCGCGAGTGCGTCGAACCTGACGCTCTCGGACGGCGAGTCGAATATCAGCGTCCCCTCGACCGGCACCGTCGCGTTGTCCGCGGCGCCGAACGCGACGCGAGCGCTCGTCGACGTGCCGGTCGTCCGAGCCTCGCTCTCGCTTGCGAACGCCGGTGAACGACTCGTCCTTCGTCGAGACGGCGTCGCCGTCGATCGCGTCATCTACGACCGCGCTCGCGAAGGCGAGCGGTTGAACGCGACGACCGGCCAGTGGACGCCGCGTGGGTTATCTCCACGGCCGGTCGTCGCGACGGGGCCGGCGACCGCGACGGCTTTCGTCCTCCCAGATTCGCCCGACGTGCCGCTCGAAACGCTCCAGCGAGCCGAGACGCGGGTCCTGCTCGCCGGCTACACGTTCGCCTCGCCCCGCGTCGCCGACGCACTCCTCGCCGCGGCCGACCGCGGCGTCCGCGTGCGCGTGCTCCTGGAAGGCGGCCCAGTCGGCGGGACGACGACTAATCAGCGCGAACAACTCGACCGCCTCGTCGCGGGCGGCGTCGACGTCCGCGTGATCGACGGCCCGCACGCGCGCTTTTCGTATCACCACCCCAAGTACGCCGTCAGCGACGACGACGCGCTCGTGTTGACGGAGAACTGGAAGCCGGCGGGGACCGGAGGTCGAGACAGCCGGGGGTGGGGAGTCCGCGTTCGCTCCGAGCGGACGGCCGACGAACTCGCCGCTGTCTTCGCTCACGACGCCGACGGCATCGACGCCGTGCCGTGGCGCGAACACCGCCGGAACGCCTCGTTCGTCGAAGAGGAGCCGGCTTCGGGGTCGTACGATACTGGATTCGCCCCCGAAACGGTCACTATCGAACACGTGCGAGTGCTGACGGCCCCCGGAAACGCGGGGACCGCCGTCAGGAGCGAAATCGCCGGCGCAGAGGCCCGCATCGCAGTCCTGTCACCACGGCTCGACCCGGACGGCCCCTACTTCGCGTCGCTCGTCGCCGCCGCCGAGCGCGGCGTCGACGTCCGCATCCTCCTCTCGAACGCGTGGTACGACGAGGAGTCGAACCAGGCGGTCGTCGAGCGGACGATGCGCCTCCGCGAGCGTGGCCTCCCGATCGAGGCGCGGATCGCTCGCCCGGCCGGACGGTTCGGGAAAGTCCACGCGAAAGGCGCGGTGATCGACGGGGAGACGGTCATCGTCGGCAGTCTCAACTGGAACGAACACGCGGCGACCGAGAACAGGGAAGTCACCCTCGCGCTCGACGGCGAGGCGGCGGCGACGTACTACGGACGGGTCTTCACAGCGGATTGGGACGCCGCCGGAGCCGGCGGGTCGAGCGGCGAACGAACGAGTAGTCGAGAGGGGATGCAGAACGGAAAGCGGACGCTCACGATGGCACTGGGTGCGCTTTCGGCGGCGTCGCTCGCCGGCTTCGTCCTTCGCCGAACGGTGGACTTCGAGTGAGAAGTGCGGCCCGCGTCTGCGTTGTCGGCGGCGCCCTTAGGCCTCGGTGTCGACGACGGCCTGCGAGGAGAGTTCCTCGTCGAGTTCGGCGTCGGCCATCTTGTCGACGAGGCTCTCGATGACCTCGGTGCGCATCCCCTTGACGAACTTGATCGACCCGACGACGAGGTGGCCGCCACCGGAGACGCCGCCGCCGACGACTTCCTCGTTCAGTTCTGCGACCATCCGCGGGATGTCGAGGCGGACTCCGTCGGACCGAAGGACGGCGAAGTCGGGGCCGTAGCCGATCGTGATGACCGGCTCGCCGTGTTCGCGGACCTTTCGGTCGTGGAGCTTTCCGGTGGTCTTCCCCGGCGCGGGGTAGGTGAAGCGGTGGGCCCACTCGTCGAGGTCGACAGTGTAGAGGTGGGCGTCGGACTCCAGCCGCTCGTGTTCGAGGTGAGAAGCGGCGGCGTCCATCTGCCGTTCGACGTCGCGCTCGGCGCGGCTCGCGAGGAAGTCGACGAGTTCCTGGTGTCGGTCCTCGTCGTCGCAGCCGACGTTCAGCACGTCGTTGACGAGCGACTGGCCGTCGTTGTATCGCAGCCAGTGGGCCGCGTAGTCGAGCGCCTCACCGACTTCGAGCAGGCGCTCGCGGTCGTAGCCCTCAGACTCGGCGAGCGAGACGAAGTCTTCCATCGCCTCGGCCTTCGAGCGGTCGGCCAGGCCCGCGACGGCCGGGACGTGGCGGAGTTCCTCGGTCACGTCGGGGTCGATCATCCGCGCGAGTTCGACGCACATCATCCCCGTCGTGATGCGGTAGTCCTCGTCGTAGAGGTAGGGGTTGACGTGGGCGTCGAGGAGGTCGTCGACCGCCTCCGGGTCGGGGTGGTGGTGATCGACGACCGCGATCGGCACGTCGTAGTGTGCGAGGTTCTCGTAGGCGGGGACGTCCTCCTCGGTGGAGCCGTTGTCGAGCATCAGGAGGAGCGGGAGCCGCTGGCCGTGCCGCGCACGGCCTTCGAGCGCGAAATTCAGGTCGCGCGTGACGTCCTCCATCTCGTAGAACGGCGCTTTCGAGGGAAGTCGCTTGACGAGGTGCCGCGAGGCGTCGTCGTCGTCGTGGACGGCCTCGATGAAGTTCTCCAGCGCCAGCTGAACCGGCACGGAGGCGCACATCCCGTCGCCGTCGGCGTGGTGTCGAACGCGGATCGGACGCCCTTCCAGCACCGTCCGTCGCAGCAGGCGAGCGACCTCGCGCAGGTCGTCGCGGAGTTTCTCGAACGCCGGCCACTCGACGAGTGACTCGACGTCCTCGGGCGCTGCGCGTTCCTCGAACGCGGCGTCGAGGCGTTCGCGGGCCTCGGCCATCGCCTCGCCGTCGAGTCGAGTCATCGAGTCGACTTCGAGCTGGAGCGAGCCGTCGTGGGACTCGACGCTGCCGCCGATCCGGACGACGTCGTCGAGGTCGACGGCCGGGAAGGCGCGAACGCCCGCCTCGCGGAACGCCGCCGCAGAGACGATTCCCGTCTCGTCGGCGATGCGGAAGACGGTCGGGCCGCCGGTCTGTTTGATCTGGGCGACCTGTCCTTCGATGTGGACTTCGTCGCCGGCGCTCAATCCTGCGATCGGCGCGATGTCGGGTTCGTGATCGACGACGACGGTCTGGTACGTCGACTCGGTGAAGACGTCGAACGCGAGGTCGCCGTTCTCTTTGATCTCTTCGAGCGTGACGGTCAGGCGGTCGCCGACCTCGTAGGAGCGATCGAGGTTCGACTCGTGGACGAGTCCGGACACCTCGTCGGAGATGTCGACGAAGATGCCGTATTCGACGACGCCGTTGACGACGGCGTGGTACCGTTCGCCTTCTTCGACGTCTTCGAGCGTGCAGTTCGGTGCGAGATCGTAGACGATAGGTCGCGAGTCCGTCTCCGAATCCGGAGCGGACGCGCCGCCGGAATCCCCGGCGTTATCGGCGGTCATACTGGCGAGAAGTGGTGCGTCGCGGTTAAGACTTTACAATCCGCGCGCACGGGGCGGGTGCCGCCGACGCCGTCTCCCGACGGTGCGGTCGGCTGGTCTCGCCTGAATCCGACCGGAACGCTTAGAAGGCGACGAACCGGAGAATCGAATATGCGACTCTTCCGGTCGAGTGAGGTGATCGGCATCGCCGCCGACGCGCTCGACTTCGCACGGGAGGCATCCCGCGAGACACATCCGAACGAGTATATGGGCTTTCTCCGCGGCGAAGACGCCAGCCACTTCGATCTCGATCGCTCGGGCACCGTCATCACGGAGGTGTTGATCGTCCCGGGGACGCGATCGGATCCGACGAGCGCCACCGTCGACAGCAATATGATCCCGAACGACCGCCACGCGGTGGGGTCGATCCACTCTCACCCGAACGGCGTCCTCCGACCGAGCGACGCCGATCTGGACACCTTCGGCCAAGGCCAGGTCCACATCATCCTCGGTCATCCGTACGGCCCGACTGACTGGCAGGCGTTCGACCAGAGCGGGGAGGTTCGCGACCTGCCCGTCCTCGACGTCGACCTGCCCGACCCCGAGGACTTCTTCGACTTCACCGAGGACGACCTCGACCTCGACTACGGCAACCTCGGCGGGAGCTATCGGGAGTCCGGAGGGTCTTACCGGTGACCCGCCGGATCGTCGCGCAGGGGACGTTCGATCTCATTCATCCCGGCCACATCCACTACTTCTCGGAAGCGGCTGCGATGGGCGACGAACTACACGTCATCGTCGCCCGACGGGAGAACGTCACACACAAGGAACGTCCTGTGTTGCCCGATCGACAGCGACGGGATGTCGTCGGCGCGCTCGAGATGGTGACCGATGCGCACCTCGGGCACCGCGAAGACATCTTCGTCCCCATCGAGCGGATCGATCCCGACGTCATCGTTCTCGGGCACGATCAGCACCACGACGCAGACGCGCTCCGCGACGCGCTCGCAGGACGTGGGATCGACTGTGAGGTCGATCGCGCGTCAGCTCGGGAACCACGGTACGACGATGAATTGCTCTCGACCGGACGGATCATCGACCGGATTCTCGAAGAGCGTGGACCGGACCACGAGGCGCCGGCAGAAGAAGCAGTCTCGGACGCAGATCGGAACGCGTAGCCGCTTTTTTCCGATATCGCCGGCACTCGCCGACCAGCTGGACAGGAGAAGTAGAAAGCAGCGCGTAGCGGCTGCTCACGGACCGAAGAAACCCGAAAAGCGGGTGCGCGATTACTCGCTACTCTGCTGTTCGTCGAGCCACTGCTGGTACTCGTCCTGGGAGACGACCTCGACGGTGAAGTACATCTGCGAGTGAGCGACGCCACAGTACTCAGTACAGTAGCCCTGGTACGTCCCTTCCTCGTAGGCGACCGTCTTGATCGTGTTCACCTGTCCAGGCATCGCGTCCGTCTTGAGCGCTAACTTCGGAACGTGGAATCCATGGATCACGTCCCGTGATGTCACCTGGATTTGGACCGGACGGTCCTTCGGGACTACGATCTCGGTGCCGGTCGAGAAGTTACCCGATTCGGGGTACGACATCTCCCAGCCCCACTGGTACGCCTCGGCGTGGACGACGACGGGTTCGCCCTGGGTACTCTCGATCTCGGGGCCCGTAGCGACGTTCTCGTTCGCGAGAACGCCGTAGGAGGCCACACCGACGAAGAGGAGGATGATCGCCGTCGCGATCGTCCACGTGATCTCCAGGCGACGGTTCTCCTGGGTCGGTGACGGATCGTCGTTGTTCCTGAACTTCACCACCGTGTAGAGGAGGATTACCTCTACCAGGATGGTGATCGGGACAGCGATGTACAGAAGCTTCCCGTTCAACCCATTGATGAGTTCTGCGCTGGCGGACGCTTGTGCGGCGACCGGATCCGCGACGAGGCCCGCCACCACCACCGCGAGCAGTGAAACGAGTGCCAAACGCGTCTTTCGCATCGGTGCGGAGTTAGGAAGTACCACGTAAATAGTTGCTGACTTCGGTCACTCTATCGTACCGTCTGCAACAGACTGCTCGTCGCGATCGGTCGACTGCGACCGGGTGGTGTGTGGAGTAGTCCACATATTGTCCGATACTTTGCTGTCTCACGGACCGACTGCGGTCAGGAAAGCGGGGACCCTAAGTACGGTGATTCCTAACGGCGTATAGGTGACTTTCGTGGCGTCGACTGCAACACACAATCGGTTCCACAATCTGCTCGCAGCGACCGCCATCGGCGTCTATCTCCTCTTGCTCGTCGGTGCAACCACGGCTCTCACAGACGCGGCCGCGTCGTGTACGGCCTGGCCGATCTGTGGTGACGGCTGGACGTCGCCGACGTCGGCCGCGGGGTGGCTCGCAGTCGGACATCGGCTGCTGGCCGTCGCCGTCGGTGCCCTCGGCGTCGTAACTGTCGTCTCGGCCGTGCGCGCTGGTGCGGGGCGACGCGTCCTCGGTGCGACGCTCCTGGCAGGACTCCTCTATCCCGTCCAGGCCGCCCTCGGCGCGTTCGTCGCCGTCGGTGGTGCCGACGCAACGCTCTCGGCGGCGCACTTGACCGTCGGGATGGGAATCTTCGTTTCGCTGGTGGCCGCGCTCGCGTGGAGCCTCGAACGGGAGACGGGTGACCCCTCCGAAGAGCCCGTCGATAGCATCGATCTCGACCCGCCGGTCGAGAATTCCTATGAACCGGACATTCCGACCGACCGCCGGGAACGGCTGGTCGCGACCGCGAAGGCGTACGTCCGGCTGACGAAGCCTCGGCTGATGTGGCTGCTCTGTCTCGTCGCGGCCGCCGGGATGGCGCTGGCGGCGACGACGAACGGCGGCCTGACGATCGGCGTCGTGCTCGCGACGCTCGGTGGCGGCGTCCTGTCGATCGGCGCGTCCGGGACGTTCAACCACGTCTTCGAGCGCGACATCGACCGTCGGATGCAGCGGACGAGCGACCGGCCCCTTGCGACCGACCTCGTTCCCGTCCGCAACGCCCTCGCGTTCGGCGTCCTCCTGGCCGTGGGGTCGATTGCGCTGTTCGCGTGGGTGAACGTGCTCGCGGCCGTGCTCGGCGTCGCAGCGATCCTGTTTTACAGCGTCGTCTACACGCTCTTGCTGAAGCCGAACACCGTCCAGAATACCGTCATCGGTGGCGCGGCGGGCGCGCTCCCGGCGCTGATCGGCTGGGTCGCCGTCGACGGGCAGATCGGTCTCGGCGGGATCGCACTCGCGACGATCATCTTCCTGTGGACGCCGGCGCACTTCTACAACCTCGCGCTTGCGTACAAGGACGACTACGAGCGCGGCGGCTTCCCGATGATGCCGGTCGTCCGCGGTGAGACGACGACCCGCAAACACATCCTCTGGTATCTGGCAGCGACGCTCGTCGCCGCGGGTGCGATGGCTTCGATGCAGGCGCTCGGGCTGGCGTACGCGCTCACGACCGTCGTCTTCGGTGCGATCTTCCTCTACTTCGCGATCCGCCTGCACTACGAACAGACCGAAGCCGCGGCGTTCCGGTCGTTCCACGCGTCGAACGCGTATCTCGGGGCGCTGCTGCTCGCCGTCGTCGTCGACGCGTTGGCGGTATAATGTCCGTCGCACGCGCGGTCAGCGTCGACACGCGCGATCTTCTCTACGCCGCGCTGATCGGTAACTCCCTCGCGGTGCTCTCGGTCGCGTACGTCCTCCTGTCCGGAATTACGATCACGCAGCCACGCTATGCGGTCTACGGCCTCGCGTGGATCTTCGTCGGCATCTTTGCCATCTGGAAGACCGACCCGGCACCGGCCGACGAGCGGACGCGACGCCGGGCGGCCGCGATCGCGGTCCTCTATTTCGTCGCGTTGGCGGCCGCAGGCGGCGTTCTCGTCACGGCGATGCGCCCCGGGGCTGGTGAGTTTGGCGTCCGGCTGGCGACGCTCGCTCCTGGGTGGGGGCCAGCGCCGGTCGTCTCGACGCCGTGGGCGGCGCTCGTGTTGATGCCTGCCCGCATCGTCGGCTACGTCGCCTTGGCGTATCTGGTGTACGCGACAGTGATCGACGCCGCCGGCGCAGCGGTCTCGGGGATCGTCGGCTTGCTCTCGTGTGTCTCCTGTTCGTGGCCGATTCTGGCGTCGATCCTCTCGGGGGTGCTCGGCGGCAGTTCCGCCGTCGTTGCAGCGACGTTCGATTTCTCCTACGACGTGTCGACGGTCGTCTTCTTACTGACGGTCGCGCTGCTGTACTGGCGGCCGCTGCTCGGGAATCGGCTCGGGTGAACGTCGACGTGGTCGGTCGCTGCGACGACCGGACCGACCACGCCGTTCGGGGTCGAAATAGTGCGGTTCCGGGTGCTCAGGCGAACCCGACTGGCTGTGGCTTGGTTCGTTTCTCGGGGCTGTGCTCCTCGGTGACGCCGTCCTCGACATCGTCGGTGCGGATTTGGTCCTCCGTCTCCTCTTCACGCCGTGCGGCTTGCGCTCGTCGCTCCTCCGCTAGCGCCTTCAGTTGGTATGTATGGTAACACATACCAATGTACGAGTACGGCGTCAGCGGACAAAAGTCTGACTCCGAGACCGAACGTCGGTCACGACGCGCTTAACACGGCACAGAGCCAACGCTCCGAGGACAGATGTCCGCTATCGAAATCGAATACTGCGTTCCCTGTGGCTTCCTCGAACGCGCCGAGAAGATCCAGCACGCGCTACTCGAACAGTTCGGCGACCGGCTCGATCGCGTGGCTCTGGTGACCGGAGACCACGGCGTTCTTACTGTTGCGGTCGACGACGAGATCGTCTGGGATAAAGCCGAAGACGACTACGACGTCGACGAGATCACCCGTCGCGTCCGCGACGCGATATAAGTTACTCTGTGGGCTCGAACCGAAATCCGTCCCACTCCTGGCTCGCCGGTTCGCGGATGCCCTTCTCGGGATCGCGGAGTTCCGCGCAGTAGACCGGACGGACCTCGTCGCCGATCTCGACCTCCTCGGTCGTCACCTGACCGATGGCACGAACGGGCTCGCCGTCGACGTCGAACTCGACGATCGCGAGCGTGTTCGGCTGTCGAACGCCGGGTGGCGTCGCCGTCGACGTCGTCCACGTGACGACCTCGGCGACGTACTCGCTCAGGTCGACCGTTCCGGTCGGTTCCTCGCCGCCGGGCCCGAACGGGTGTCCGGGGTACGTGATGCTCCCATCGGGGTAGCGGTACGCTTCCATCGTCTGTTCGTCGTCGCCGGTGTCTCGCTCGTCGCTCATAGCTGTCCCTCCAGGATCGTCGTCGTCACGCAGTTTCCGAACCCACCGACGTTGCAGGCGAGGGCGGTCTCGGCGTCGACCTGCCGGGCGCCGGCGTTACCGGTGACTTGCTGATAGATCTCGTACACCTGTGCCACCCCGGACGCGCCGAGGGGATGGCCCTTCGACTTCAGTCCGCCCGAGGTGTTGATCGGGAGCTCGCCGTCGCGGTCGGTGACGCCCTCTTCGACGGCCTTCCACCCTTCGCCCTTCTCGAAGAAGCCGAGGTCCTCCGACTGGAGGAACTCCAGGATGGTGAACATGTCGTGGAGTTCCGCGACGTCGACGTCGTCGGGGTCGGCGTCGGCCATCTCGTAGGCCTGTTCTGCGGAGTTGACGACGCCGCCCATCGTCGTCGGGTCCGCGCGCTCGTGAACGACGTGGGTATCCGTCGCGCCCCCGATCCCGGAGACGACCGCGTACTCGTCGGCGTACTCGCGGGCGACCGACTCGGGGCAGAACAGCAATCCCGCAGACCCATCAGTGATCGGACAGAAGTCGTAGAGCCGAAGCGGGTCGGCGACGATCGGCGACTCCAAGACGGTGTCGAGGTCGACTTCCTTCTGGAACTGCGCGTGGGGGTTGTCGACGCCGTTCTTGTGGTTCTTCACTGCGACCTTGCCGAGCGACTCCCGCGGCGCGTCGTACTTGTCGAGGTAGTGGCGTGCCGTCAGTCCCGCAAATGAGGGGAGCGTGACGCCGTGTTTGTACTCGACGGGGTGCGTCAGCGACGCGATGACGTCCGTCGCCTCCGCGGTCGATCGATGCGTCATCTTCTCGCCGCCGACGAGAAGCGTCATCTCCGAGGCGCCGGAGGCGACCGACTGCCAGGCCGCGTACACGCCCGCGCCGCCGGACGACGACGTCTGATCGATCCGGGCGGTGTAGGCGGGGACCGCCGAGAGGTCGTGTGCGAGGGCATTCGGGACGCCAGTCTGCCCTTCGAGCTCTCCGCTCGCCATATTCGAGACGTACAGGTGATCGACGGCGTCCGCCGAGACGCCAGCGTCCTCGAGGCAGGCGCTGCCCGCCTCGGCGAGCAGCCCGCGGATCCACTCCTCGCGCTGCCCGAACTGGGTCATCGACGCGCCGATGATCGCTACGCGCTCCATAGTCGAGAACGAGGGGGTGGTGGCTTACCGGTTTCCCTTCCGGGAGACGGGCGGGCCGGGGAGTCTCGACTTCCGATAGGTCTCGAAGCGCTTACACGCGAGCCAATCGACACGTGAGACGAGTATGAATCTCAGATCCGTCGCCCCGACGATCGGTGCAGTCGTGTGTATTCTCCTCGCGGGCGTCGTCTTCGCGCCCGCCCTGTTGATCACAGCACCTGACGTGGGCGTCGCCGAGTACTACGCCGCCGGCCCCCTCGGCGTCTCGATCGTCGGCGTCCTCGCGCTCCTCAACATCGTCGTCTTTCTGGCCGGCGCACAGGAGCGCTCGGACCCGCAGACGCTCGCCGGCGTCGCGCTCGTCTCCGCCCTGGCGATGGTGCTGTTCTCGTTGCTGTGGGCGCTGTCGATCGATTCGACGCTGCTCTTCAGTTTCCCTGCGGAGTACGCCTGGATCGAGAACCACCGGTGGGTCGTCGTCACGGGAGCCTCCGTCGTCGCCGTCACTGCGGGAAGCTACGCCCGAGCGGTGCTCCGCTGAACGGACACGGCAGCGCGGCGGGCCCCGGATCCCCCCGACGGCGTCCGGCGATCGGCGACTCTGTGAGTCGAAAGCCCCTTATGTGGCCCCGGTCTACGTGCTGATGGACTAGGTCGGGCAGCTAGGCCCTGCTCTCCACCCGCAACTTTGGCCTTTAGCGGGGACCGAACCCGGGGGCGTCCGGTCAGACCGACACGGGCCCCGGAAGCCAACGTAGAAACCTCGTCCTTCGGGGACGGCGGTTCGTGAACGCCGGCCGCAGGGTCGGTCTGCCACGATTCGTCGCTGGCACCCCGTCAGGCGCGGAAGCGAGCAGCGAACCAGTGAACGTTCGTCGCTCGGAGGATCGCGGGGTGGAGGAGGCAACCGGGATTCCCCGTGCCGGAACGCCGGGCAATCTCGCTGTCCACCATTCATACCGTTTTCACGTTCGCGAGCGACGGCGCTGTGTCCGGTGAGTAGACGACGCGCGACCCCCTCCGCCTCGACTACGTCACCCGGCAACACACCCCTGTGGCTCCCCGAATAGTGCCGTTTAATTCCGTCGACGGCGGCGATTCGAACACGCAATGACAGGACACGCCAGCGGAGCGCTCGGACTCCTGCGCGACCGGGAGTTCGCCGCGCTGTCCGGGGTCGCCTTCGCCCGGAGTCAGGCCTACTCGACGATCCTGATCGCGCTGGCGCTCTACGCCGACCAGTTCGGGACGACCGGCGTCGTCGAGGGGCTGTTCGGCACGGCCTTCGCTATCGCGCAGTTGCTCGTCGTCCTCCCGCTTGGCCGGAAAGTCGACACGGGCAACGCCAAGCACTTCCTGCTCGCCGGCCTGGCGATCAACGTCGCCGTCTTCGTCGGCTTCGCGCTAGTCGAGAACTCGGTGCACGTGATCCTGATCCGAATCCTCCAGGGGCTCGGCGCCAGCCTGCTTTGGATCACCGGCTCGGCCGTCGTCGGCGAGATCAGCCCCGAGGACGGCAGCGGTCGCTGGCTCGGCGCGTACAATCAGGTCGGCGCCTTCTCCAGTCTCGCCGGCGACGTCATCGGCGGCTATCTGCTCTACACCTACGACTTCGTCTGGGCGTACGCCGCGCTGACGGCGATCACGTTCCTCGCGCTCGTCCTCGTGTGGCGCTACCTCCGCGACAACCCTGGCGGACAGAAAGACCCCGACGAGGCGACCGGAATGGAGACGTTCCGATCCCTGCTGAGCCGGCCGATGATCCGCGCGCTCGTGATTTTCCGGGTCGGCTTCTCGGTCGGCAAGATGGCCGTCATCATCTTCCTGCCGATCTTCGCGCGAACCGAGTTCGGGATCAACGCCTTCGCGATCGGGTGGATCCTCGCCGGCGGGAAGCTAACGAAGTCGATCTTCCAGGGGTATATGGGCGATCTGACCGACCGGATCGGCCGGCGATACTGGTTCGTCGCCGTCGGCGCGCTCCTGTACGGACTCGGGACGGCACTCATCCCGTTCGCACTCGTGTTCGAGGGGGCGATCCAGCCGGTTCGCTTCGACGCGTTCGGCCGGACGCAGGTGCTCGGTGGGGCGTTCTTCGCGCTCTTCGCTGCCTACGGAATTCTCGGTATCGCCGACAGTGTCCGGCTACCTGCGAGTATGGCGCTGTTCGTCGAAGAGGGTGAGACGCTCGATTCGGTGGCGTCGAGTATGTCGCTCCGGTCGATCGCCTGGAAGGTCGGCCAGGTCACGGGGCCGGTCCTCGTCGGCGGGATCAAAGACGCCGTCTCGACGACTGCGGCGTTTCTCACCGCCGCGGCGTTCATCGGCGTCGCGACGGGCATCTTCGTCATTACCTACCTGCGGACGCGGGAGACGCCGGTCGCGACGCCCGCGGCTGGGGACTGATAGGGAGTGTCGTAACTGTTTGGAGATTCTCGCCGTACCGTCCGGCGAGAAACCTATGGAGACGTACGTTGATCCCTATGAGCACGAGAAAATTGGTGTGAAGAAGCAGAACGCGGGAGATGCCGCTGTGTGGGTGCCGCTCTGTGATCGTCGCGGCGTTAGCTCGTCGCGGTCGACGTTCCGCCGTCGCTACTCGATTGCGTCGTCGACTGCGTCTCTCGGGACGATTCCGTCTCGAACTCGACTGTCAGTTCGGTTTCGGCGTCGCCGCGGGTGATCGTCACTTCGAGTTCCTCGGCATCGCCGGGAACCGAAACCGTGGCCGTACCGTCGGCGTCAGTCTCCCCGACTCGGTCGTCGCCGACGGCGACCGTCGCGTTCGCGACGGCGGAGCCGTTCTGCGTGACGCTGATCGTCGCGTTCTCTCCCTGCGTGACGTTGCCGACGAAACTAGCGTTCAACGCGGCAGTCGCTTCCGCGGACTGCTCGCTCGCGTCGTCTCGTTCGTCGTCAGCGTCGTTCTCGCCCTTCTCGCCGTCCTCGTCGTCTTTATCCTCATCGACCGGTTCGATCTCGACGTCCGTCCCGGACTCGGAGATGACCGGCTTGAGGATGTACTTCCCGCTCTGGCCGGCCTTCACTGCCGTGATGTCGAAGACGAAGTCGACCGACTCGCCGTTACCGACGGTGAACTCCGAGTTCAACTGAAGCTTCCCGCTCGGGAGTTTCACGCGCTGGTCGCTGCCGTCTTTCAGCGTCCCGTTCACTTCGGAGACGTAGACGAAGACCTTCTCGTAGGTGCCGTTCTGGACGTCGAACGACGAGAGCTTCGTCGCGTTTGCGCCCTGCAGGCGCGTCAGGTCGACGGTCCGGCTGTCGACCTCGTATTCGACCCACTCGCCCTCGCCGTCCTCGGCGTCACTCTCGACGTCGTCGTCCGATTCGGTCTCCGTCTCGGGCGATTCGGTCTGAGGTTCGGTCGTCGTCTCAGTGACGTTCTCGGCGCCGGTCGCGGTGTCGTCGCTCTCGTTCGTCTCGTCACCGCTCTCCTTGGTGTCGTCCGAATCCTCATCGTCAGCATCGTCAGTATCGTCGCCATCGTCGTCGGCCGGGTTCAGGCCGACTCTGGTGATCGTGACGTTGAGGTGTTCGAAGTCACTGATCGCGTTCTGTTCGTCGCTGACGTAGAGATTCAGCGTGCCGCTGTCTGTCGCGCCGGTCGTCGACTGTGCCGCGGTCGTCGTCGATCCGTCGGTCGCAGTCCCCTCTTGCGAGCCGGTGATCCCGCCGGAACAGCCGGCGAGGAGCACCAGCGCCGCGACGAGGACGCTCGCGAATGTGGTTCGGTTCATTGCACCCGGTTCGAGACCCCGAACGACCATTTATACTGCAGGTACTGATCCCGGATTCACCCGAATTTGGTCCGTTTAATTCGGGTACGGCGTCGGGGGGATTCCGAACCGAATCGGCCGGGTAGCACAGAGTCACCCCCACGCGCCGAGACTCGCTTGGACATCGCGCGTCGTCGCCTCCGCCGTCGCCTCGTAGCCGACGAGGTCGCGGAGGTCGACGGCGTACGTGCTCCCGGCGTGATCGAGCACGAGGAGGCGGCCCTGAACGCCGCGGACGGTGCCGGTGGCGATGGTCTCGGCGACGGGGCGATCGCGAAGGTCGAGTCCGTACGCGAAATCGAAGCGGTCGGCGTCGCCGACGTCGTACGCCGTAAGCAGTGCGTCCCAGGCGTCGCCGTCGACGTCGCGGTGGAGTCCCGCGCGCTTCGTCGGCACGCGGACCCGATCCGGGATTTCGGCGGCGATCTCGGCCTCGCGCTCTCGCGCGATCCGACCGTCCGGGACCGTCTGGAGGAGCGCGCCGCGATCCGCGCCCTGCTCGCGGAGTCGCGTCTCCAGTCGCCACGCCTTCGTCACGCCGACCTTGAACACGTCCGGCGCGAAGGCCGCGAGGTAGATCGCGTGTTCCTCGACGCAGTCCATCTCGTCTTTCAGGCACGTCCCGGTGCACTTCGCACAGACCCACGTCGAGCGGTGCTGCGGGCAGTACGGCGCCGTCGGATTCGAACAGGAGATGTGACCCTCGTCGGTGACGGTGCCAGCGCAGTGACGCTCGCCGAGGGTGTACGCGAGTTCGGTGCCGGGATCGAGCGAGACGAATTCGACGTCGTATGGAGCGTCGGCGTCCGTGCCGGTCGCGTGGCTCACGAAGAGTCCTGGCTGGTCCGTGTCGTAGCCGACGAACTGCACGGGGCGACGTAATCGATGCGAGGTGAAAGCGGTGCCGTTCCAGGTTGGGGGCGCTGTGAGTCGCCGGGTCGCCGCTCTCCTGTGCGCTCGCTACGCCTCGGATTCGGCGCGCAGCTCCTCGTAGAGTTCTTCGGCGGCGCGGCGGACGGCGTCGTCGCTGGAGGCGTCGGCTTCCCAGCCGAGCCCCGAGAGCTTCTCGACGGAGAGCCGCATCCGCGGGACGTCGCCCTCCCAACCGCGGTCGCCGCCGGTGTACGCGTAGTCGGGGTCGAGATCCATCACGTCGGCGACGATGTCGGCGATGCGGTTCACGGAGGTCGTGGTTCGCGTCCCCAGATTGTAGGTGTTCATCGCGGCGTCGGCGTGCTCGACGACGTGGCAGATGGCGTCGACGCACTCGGTGACGTGGAGGTAGGACTTCTCCTGGCGGCCGTCCCCGAGGATTTCGAGCGTGTCGGGGTCCGCAAGCAGTTTCTCGATGAAGTCCGGGACGACGTTGCCGCGCTGGTGCGGCCCGACGATGTTCGCGAAGCGGAAGCACCACACGGTGAAGTCTTTCGCGTGAGCGTACGTCGAGAGCAGCCCCTCGTCGGCGAGTTTCGACGCGCCGTAGACGCTGATCGGTTCGAGGGGTGCGAAGTCCTCGGGCGTCGGTCGCGGGGCCTCACCGTACACGGTCGACGAGGAGGTAAAGGCAATGTCCGAGACGCCGACCTCCGCCATCCGTTCGAGGACGTTGTAGGTCATCTCGGTGTTCTCCTCGAAGAGCTTCCGCGGGTCGGCGAAGTTCGTGTCCGTGTAGGCTGCCAGGTGGAAGACGAGGTCGACGTCGGCGGTGATGACGTCCGCGACGTCGTCTGGGGACGTCATATCCGCCTCGACGAACTCGACGCCCGCAGGGACGCGGTCTCGCGTGCCTTTCGAGAGGTCGTCGGCGACGACGACGTCGTTGTCCTCGCGGAGTCGGCGCGCGAGGTGCGAGCCGACGAGGCCTGCGCCGCCGGTGACGACGATTCGCTTCTCGGAGAGGTCCATACTCGTGATGCAGGAGACAGCGGTAAGTGCGTTCTCCTTTCCGGGGTCGCGGGCACCGGCGATCCTATCGCGTCGACGAGCGCGTACGCCATCCGAAGCGCCTTAGCGCCCGCACCGTCTCGATTCGGCTATGCAAGACGAATCCGAAGTGGCCGTGCTCCGCTACGGCCACCGGCCCGGTCGAGACGACCGGATGACGACGCACGTCGGCCTCACGGCGCGAGCGCTCGGCGCGGACCGAGTGATCTTCCCCGGCAACGCCGGCCAATCGGAGGAGACCGTCCAGGACATCACCGGACGGTTCGGCGGCCCCTTCGACGTCGAACTGACGGATCAGCTGGACGCGACGATCCGCGGGTGGGACGGGCACGTCGTCCACCTCACGATGTACGGCGAGCGCGTCCAGGACGTCGAAGGCGACATCCGAGAGGCGCACCGGGAAGCGCCACTCCTGATCGTCGTCGGTGGCGAGAAGGTCCCCTTCGAGGTGTACGAACACGCCGACTGGAACGTCGGCGTCACCAACCAACCGCACTCGGAAGTCGCGGGACTGGCCGTCTTCCTCGACCGACTCTTCGAGGGTCGCGAACTCGAACAGGAGTGGCCCGACGCAGACCGGCGGGTGCTCCCACAGGAGCGCGGCAAGCGCGTCGTCGACGCCGAGGAACTCGAAGAGGGGTCGTGAACGGTCAGCGGTCGGCGACGACTCGCTGAGCGGGATACAACGGCGTCGAAGAGAAATGCGCGAGAACGGCGGTGTAGACCCGGACGGGAGACGTTTTCCCCGACCCACACGGCCATCTAGCTTCGACACGCCGACTTTATCCGGAATCTCACCGGCGCTTGCCGAAGCGTTAGCCGGGTTCCCACCGGCATTGTCGACGTGCCGTCGCCGAATTTCACGAAGTCCGCTTGCGCGTACTCCGATAGTTGGCCTTGTCCCTCGGCCGCCCGGGCGGTCGAGCGTTCGGGACGGTGCGGTCCTCCTTCGGAACCGAAACCTCGTCGCCTTGTAACGGACTCTTCGGTTGTGGCTCCTAGCTCGTTTCGTCTCACCAGCGTCCAGGCGATCTGAAACGAGTCGTCCAGTGTGTCCCCGCCTTCTCGCGGGAATTATACCTACGAGTTACGCAATAATAAATCATTTTGAATAGTTTGTGAGGTGTTATCATAATTCTAAGTAGTGGCTGTATGGAAACATACCGGAGCAGACGAGCGTCCCGGCTTCCGCAACTTTAAAACGACTGAGCGGCGCAACTGTGTACAATGGCTTTTGAGGAGCTGCTGAACGACCCTGTCATCCAGAAATACCTCCACGAACTGGTGGGACCGACGGGGATGCCGGTGGCCGCGGCCCCGCCTGACGGCGAGGTAACCGACGAGGAACTCGCCGAGGAACTGGGCCTCGAGCTCAACGACGTTCGACGGGCGCTCTTCATCCTCTATGAGAACGATCTGGCGTCCTATCGCCGGGTCCGCGACGAGGACTCCGGGTGGCTCACCTATCTCTGGACGTTCCACTACGAGAACATCCCGGAAAACCTCCAAGAGGAGATGCACCGCCTTCTCGACGCGCTCGAAGAACGCCTGGAGTACGAACGGACCCACGAGTTCTACCTCTCGGAACCGGCGGGGATCCGCTTCGAGTTCTCCGAGGCGATGGAGCAGGGCTTTCAGTGCCCCGAGACCGGCGCACCGCTGGAACCGATGGAGAACGACGAGATGGTCGACTCGATGGAGCGACGGATCGAGGAGCTTCGCGACGAACTCAACGTCGACGTAGGTCGAGACGACTGATGGTCGCGCTCGCAACCAAATGCTACGTCGATGGCGACGCCCGCGAGCGAGCCCTCGACAGTTTCAATTCGCTCGTCGGCAACGAGATCGGCGAGCTATCGGTCGAGTGGACGGTCGACGTGCGCGAAGACGACTTCCTCGACGTCGACCTCGACGGCGAGGACGCGACTGTCGCCGCCAACCTCCTCGCCGAGTCGTGGGGCGAGATCGCTCCCGACCACGAGGACGGCGAGACCTACGTCGGAACGCTCGAATCGTGGGACGAAGACGGCTGGGTGCTCGACGTCGGCAACGGAAACAGCGTCCGGATTCCGGCCGAGGAACTCGGCCTTGGAACCGGGTCGCCTTCGCAGATCCGGGATCGCTTCGGCGTCGTCCAGCACACGCCGCTGCGGTTCGTCTACGGCGAGACGCCACGGCTCGCGGACGCCGAGCGCGACCGGCTGTACGACTGGACTCGCGAGGACGGCAGCGGGCGAGTGAACGTCAACAGCGCGACGCGCGGCGAAGTCCGCGCGACGGTCAACCGCGCCGGCCACGCGGCCGACATCGTTACTGTCGAGCGCCTCGGACTCCTCGAACAGAGCATCGTCTGCCCCGAGAGCACCGACCCGCCAGGGCTGCTCGCCAGCATCGGCTCGTACCTCCCGTCGGAGCTGAAGTGCGTTCTGACGTGAGGTCGACTCCTCTCCGAACGCTATGACCCACTTCCGCACCATATGAACCGTCGACTCCTCCTCGCGGCCGGCAGTCTCGCCTTGCTCGCAGTGATGAGCGGCTGTCTCGGCTTCGGAACCGGACCAGTGCCCGCCGAACGACTCGACAGCGAACCGGCCGCCGCCTACGAGTGGGAGACGAACCGGACAGTGCACGTCACGGTGCAGGCAAACACCCAGTTCCGGGCCGTGATGGAGACGAACAGTTCGACTATCGAACTGTTCAGACGCGACGGCTTCGGCGGAACGAATCCGCTATCCGTCCAGTCGGTACGCTATCGCTATCCGAACGGGACCGTCGTGAACGGCACAGAGATCCGCGAAAACGGCGGGGAGATCCGCCGCACGCGGGACGAAATGATCGTCTCACTGCCGGAAAATGCACCGGCTAGCGGCGGTAAGCTCGCGTACACCAGCAGCGGAACGCCGAAGCGGTTCACGCTGCCTACCTACGTGGACGGCACCTACGAGGTGGTGTTGCCGCCGGACCGCCGGATCGACTTCCCCGTCTTCGGGAAGGTCTCGCCCGGCAATTACGACGCGACCATCGACGACAGCAGCCGCGTCCACATCGTCTGGCAGGAAGCGGTGACGGTCGAGACCATCTCGGTGCAGTACTACCTCCAGCGTGACTTGTACGTCTTCGGCGGGATCGTCGCCTTGGTCGGTGCCATCGGCATCGGCGGGCTGCTCTACTACCGACGACAGATCGAGCGCTTGCGACGCCGACGGATGGAGATGGGCGTCGACGTCGAGACCGACGACGACGAGTTCGACGACGGGCCGCCGCCGGGAATGCGCTGAGACCGACGGCCCGCTGCCGAGTCGCTTTTGTCCATCTCAGGCATATCACGGGTATGCGAGTCGCAATCGTCACCGTCGGAGACGAGATCCTCTCCGGTGACACGGTAAACACGAACGCCGCGTGGCTGTGCGAACAGTTGAACGACCGCGGTGTCGACGTCGGGCGTATCACGACCGTTCCGGACGTCGTCGCCGACATCGCCCGCGTCGTCAACGAGTACCGCGCCGAGTACGACGCCGTCATCGTCACCGGCGGCCTCGGTCCCACGCACGACGACGTGACAGTCGACGGCGTCGCCGCCGCGGTCGGACGCCGCGTCGAACCGCACGACGCCGCCCACGAGTGGTTGACCGAGCACGGCGGGTACGCCGCGGAGGACCTCGTCGACGGGACCACCGACCTGCCCGCGGGAGCGCGAATGCTGCCGAACGAGGCGGGCGTCGCGCCCGGCGCGGTCGTCGAGGGCATCTACGTCTTCCCGGGCGTGCCCACCGAGATGAAATCGATGTTCGAGGCCGTCGCCGACGAGTTCTCCGGCGAGGCCACCTACACGACGGTCGTCGACGTCGACGAACCCGAGAGTGAACTGATCGACCGATTCGAGGCGATCCGAGAACGCTTCGACGTCACTGTCGGGAGTTACCCTGGCGACTCGGTCCGTGTGAAACTCACCGCGACGGACGAAGCCGTCGCCGACGAAGCGCGCCACTGGCTCAGCGAGCGCGTCGAACTCGTCGACGGAGCAGTGGACCGAGAACAGGCGTAGGCGTCGGCGCGAACGCTACCGGTAGAGGTAGTAGAGCCAGCCGACAACCATCGCGACACTCAACAGGAGAATGACCGCGCCGGTCTCCGCGATCGGGAAGGGTTCGCCAGTGACTTCGAGTGGGAGCATACGCCTCAGTTCCGAGGCGCACTTCTTAAACGTTCAGTAATCCGGCTCGTCCCCTCGCCAGCCACGTCCGAGCACCGGCGGACTTTTGCTCGCAACGCCGTTCGGTTCGCGTATGCGTCTCGGTTTCGTCGTCAACCCCATCGCGGGAATGGGCGGTCGCGTCGGTCTCAAGGGTACCGACGGCAAAGTCGAAGAAGCGCGCCAGTTGGGGGCCGAGCCTCGCGCTCCCGACCGCGCCCGTCGGGCGCTCGTCGCGCTCCACGAGCAGGGGGGCGACGACGTCGAACTGCTCACGTGGGGCGGGGAAATGGGGGCCGACGTCGCCCGTGCGGCCGGCTTCGAGCCGGAAGTCCTGGGCTCTCCTGCGGACACGGAAACCGGCGCCGACGACACGGCTCGGGCCGTGGCGGCGTTCCTCGACGCTGACGTGGCTCTCGTCCTCTTCGTCGGCGGTGACGGGACCGCCGCGGACGTCGCCGACGCCGTCGAAGGGACTGCCACGCCGATTCTGGGCGTGCCCGCCGGCGTGAAGGTGTACTCCTCTGTGTTCGCCGTCTCGCCCGAAGACGCCGCACACGTCGTGCGGACGTTCGAGCGGACCGAGCGCCGCGAGGTTATGGACATCGACGAAGACGAGTACCGCGAGGGCGAGGTGCATCCCGAACTCCGCGCGGTGCCGTACGTCCCCGTCGCCGAGGAACTCCAGTCGTCGAAACAGCTCGGTGGCGGCAACGTCGAAGCGCTCGTGGCAGGGATCGTCGACGACATCGAGGCGAGCGAGAAGACGTTCGTGCTGGGACCGGGGAGCACCGTCGGCGCGATCAAAGAGGCACTCGGCTTCGATGGGTCGCCGCTGGGCGTCGACGTCTGGCGGGACGGCGAAGTGCTCGCCCTCGACGCGACCGAATCGGAGATCCTGGCTGCGCTCGATCCCGACGGCGAAAACGTCGTCGTCGTCTCGCCGATCGGCGGCCAAGGGTTCGTCTTCGGCCGGGGCAACCCACAGCTCTCACCCGATGTGATCCGACAGTGCGACGTCGAGGTCGTGGCCTCGCGCGCGAAACTGGATACCATCGGCGAGCTCCGCGTCGACACCGACGATCCGGAACTCGACGAGGAACTCCGCGGGTGGACGAAGGTCCGGGTCGGACGTGTCGAACGGCGGATGATGCGGATCGCCTAGAGCGGGTCTGTCCGTACAACCCTGGTGGTGGGGAGCCACCCATTTCAACACATCCTAACAAATACATATCTGTATAAGTGGCATATAGTGAAGATTAAGGCCGCTGGAGACCAGGGTATGGTATGGAGACGCGTAAGGTTCAGCGGCTCGGTCCCTCCACGCTGGCAATGACGTTACCGGCGGAGTGGGCGAAAGAACACAACGTCGACAAGGGTGATGAGGTTTCTCTACGGATGGGTGGGAAAGGAACGCTGACGGTACTGCCGGAGTCTGCGAGTCAGGAAGATTCCTCGGCGACGATTCGCGCGGACAATCTCGACGCCGACTCGCTCGAACGGGCAATCGTCGCGCAGTACGTGCTCGGACGGCGCGTGATCCACATCGAAAAGAGCGACGGCGCACTCGACTCCGAACACATCAACGCCGTCTACAAGGCGGAGACGCAGCTGATGGGTCTAGGCGTCATCGAGGAGACGCCGGACCGCATCGCGATCCGCTGTTCGGTCGATCCCGAGGACTTCACGCTCGACAATCTGCTCGAACGCCTCGAAAACACCGGCAGCACGATGCGCGGTGAGGCGGTCAAAGCGCTGGCACACGGCAACACGGACCTCGCCCAGCGCGCGTTAAACCGCGAGCGACAGGCGAACAAGATCTTCGTCCTCCTGCTACGTCTCATCTTCACGGCCTACCAGAACCCGAACCTCGCGCGGGCCGTCGGACTGGAGTCGGGCTTCCCCCTGATCGGTTATCGCTCGGTGGCGAAGAACCTCGAACTGACTGCGGACAACGCCGAGGACATCGCCAACATCGCGATGGACGCCGAGGGTCACACGCTCGACGTCGACTCGAAGACGATGCGGCGGATCCGCGAGTTCACCGACCAGGTCGACGAACTCACGCGGACGGCAGTGCAGTCAGTCGTCGAGCGCGACTACGACAAGACCGTCGAGTGCCGCACCCTGTTCCGTCAGCTTCGAGACCGCGAACAGGAGATCCTCGACGACCTCCCCGAGATGGACAACGAGGAACTACTCCAGATCCGGGAGGTCCTCGTCAGCCTCCAGCAGACCGCGCAGTACGCGATGCGGAATGCGGAGATCTCAGCGAACCTCGCGCTGAACGAGGAGTCCGAACACGTGACGATTGGGTAGTCGAAGCCGACCGGTGAGTATGCGACGCCGCCTCCCAATTCGTATGAACTAAGTCGAGACCGGGAAACGTTCGGGTATGGAGACCGCATCCGCCAGTTCTGACAAGGGAATCGGCCTGACCGTCCTCTTTTCGATCGTCGCGATTCTCGGAGTCGTCGGGATGTTCGCCGCGGGACTGACCGGGGACCAGCTCGTCGCCGCCGTGGGCTTCGCCGTCGCCACGATCGCCGCCTCGCTCGCGGTGTCTGCGACGCACCTGTTCGGGTGACTTCCGGACGCTACGATAGCCCGCTGACGAGAAACCGTTAAGACCGAACCGTCCGTACACGGAGTCAAATGAGTGACTTCACCGAGGAGGAAAAACGGATCGTCTCGTACCTCCGCGAGAGCGTGTCCGCCGGCGAGCGGTACTTCCGGGCGAAGAACATCGCCGACGCCATCGGGCTCTCGGCCAAGCAGGTCGGGGTTCGACTGCCGCGGCTCGCGGAGAAGTCCGACGACGTCGAGATCGAAAAGTGGGGTCGGGCCCGCTCGACGACCTGGCGCGTCACCCGTAGCTGAACACTGCCCGGCACAGCCCGTCGCCGTCCGCGCGAACGCGCATTTCAGGGCCTTTTTTGTCTCTCCACCCTACGTGACGGTATGACGGTTCGTGTCCGGCGGGTGTTCGAGTTCGACGCCACGCCCGAGGCCGTGTGGGACTTCATCGCTGACCCCTCCAAGCGAGCCGACGCGATCAGCGTCGTCGAGCGCTACGAGGTCGACGAGGGGACCGGCGCAGCGACGTGGCACGTTCGGCTGCCGATTCCGCTCGTGAAGTCGACCGCCCGCGTCGAGACCGAAGACGTCGAGCGCGACCCGCCGCGATACGTCAAGTTCGTCGGAAAGTCCTCGGTGCTGCGCGTCACGGGCGAACACACCGTCGAGTCCACGGACGGCCACACGCGGCTCGTGAACGAGTTCGTCGTCGACGGCCGCGTGCCGGGCGTCGAACGGTTCTTCAAGCGGAACCTCGACGAGGAGTTAGAGAACCTCGAACGCGCGCTCAGCCGCGCCGTCGAATCCGAATCCTGAAATCGACAGACTACAGGAGAGTCGCCCCGGAGCCGGTGGGTTTATTCACGTCCCGCTGCTACGCTCTTTCGCCGACGAACGACGCTTTTCTCGTCGCAGTCGGCACAGATCCGCCGCACGCCGCCGCAGTGTTCGGGGTCCGCTGCGGCCCACCGCGTCCAGCGCTCCCTCTTCCCGGAGAGGGGGTAGCTGTTCGCTCCACTCCCGCCTCCGCCTTCGCATCCACTCACCTCTCGCTCTCACCCACCGTTCCACTTCCCACCGCTTCACTTCCTACCGTTCCACTTCCTGTCGCCCTACTGCCCCATCCTGTCGGTCGAGTCTCGACGCTCCTGAGCCGTGACCTCGCTCGGAGCACCACCTCCCGTAGGAGCACCGCCTCCCGTAGCCTCGCTACGGCGAGGAGGCGCGCTTTTCGATCTCGCCTTTCAGCACCGCGGCGTCGAAGTCGTGATCCGGACGGATGTTGACGAAGTCGAGAAAGCGCGCGGCGTCGAGTAGTTCGTCCGTCGAAAACGCTTCGAGCGCGGCGTCGACCGCGCGTTTCGCCCCGATCAGCGGTTCGAGCGCGCCGAGCGCGCAGGCGACGTCGTAGGCCTTCGCGTCCCGCGCGCCCTCCTCGCTGACGTTCGTCGCGTCGATGAAGTAGATCTCACCGTCGCGGATGAGGACGTTCTCCGCGCGGAGGTCGCCGTGGAGGAGTTCGTGTTCGTGCATCGCGTGCAACGCCTCGAACAGCGTCGGGGCGAGGTCGGCCTCTGCTTCCTCGTCCAACTCGTCGAGCGTCCGGAAGTCGGGGAGGTACTCCAAGACGAGCACGCCGAGGCCGTCGACCTCGAAGGCCTCGACCGGTTCGGGCGCGTTGAGGCCGATGTCGCGCATCCGCCGCGTCGCTTCGAGTTCGTGTTGTGCCATCTCGACCGGCGTCGCGAAGTGCTCGAAGAACCCTTCGGTACCCGACGAGAAGGCACCCAGGTTTCGCCCGGTCGTAAAGAGCGCGTGGACGATCGAGTTCTGTCGCGAGATGACCTTCACGAACCACTGATCGTCGACGACCATCGGCGTCGAGAGCCAGTTGTCGGCGTCTAGAAACCGCACGTGGACCTCCTCACGATCGTAGCGATCGCGGATTTCGCGGGCGACGGCCTCCAGTCGAGACCACTCGATACGCCCGCGAAGGAGGCGGCGGAGTTCCATATGCTTCCAGTCGGTCTCCGGGCGTATATAAAGTCGCCTTCGCGTCACGCGGCGGATACCCCGCCGGATATATCGTGAGCGGACGGCGGCCCAGTCGGGCGTATCATAAGCGGACAGTGGTCTGCTGGACGTGGTCACGCGTCGGGAGCGCGGCGTGGTCGGAGCCGGCGCGGTCGGAGGCGACGCGCGGGTAGTTTGCTCTCCGTTATTCCTCTTCCTCTTCCTCTTCTTCCTCGTGTGATCGGACGGTCAACACGGGGACGTCGGAGCGACGAACGGTCCGCTCGGTCACGCTGCCGAGCAGGTAGCGTTCGAGGCCGGTGCGGCCGTGCGTCCCCATCACGATGAGGTCGCAGTCGTTTTCGGACGCGTAGTCGACGACGACGTCGTCGGGTACGCCGGGTTCGATTGCGGTGACGACATCGGCGACGCCGGCGTCCTTCGCACGGTCGGCGACGTCGGAGACCACTGATTCCGCTCGCTCGCGGAGCGTCTGTTCCACCTGTTGCGGACTGATGGCCGGCGCGCTGTGGCTTACGTCTCTGGCATCGACGACCGAGAGGACGTGCAGCTCGGCGTCGTACTGGTCGGCGAGGTTGATCGCGTGCTCGACTGCGAGGTCGGCACAGTCGCTGCCGTCGGTCGGGACAAGAATACGGTCGTACATACGTTGTCGTACTCGGAGTGACAATTAGACGTTTTGGATGGCTGCCACCGCGTGAGAATGTGTGGGAGCGTCCGGACGGCGACGCCGTTACTCGATCAATCGCTCGGCGATCCGGCGCGCGCCTTCGGCCGGGGCGAGGTCGGGTCGGTCGGCGGAGATACATTCGACGTCGCGGTCGAGTTCAGCCGAGAGGCGCTCCTCGAAGACGTCGACGATGCCGGGGATGCAGGCCATCCCACCAGTGAGAACGATCGGCTTCGAGAGCGCGAGCTGGTACGGCTTCATATGGTCGTTCGCTAACTGCGCGAGGAAGTTGTTCGCGACCTCATCGACGGCGTTGTCGACGTAGTCGTCCAGCGGCTCCATCACCGAGCGCTCGATGGTAAACTCGTGGGCGCCACCACCGGGCTGCTGGATGACATCCGTGAACGGCTCGAACTCCTCGAAGTCACCGTGCTCCTCTTTGTACTCGCGGGCGGTCGTCAGATCGACGTTGACGCGACCTTGGGTCTCCTCCTCGACGGCGTTGGCGATCCGCCGGTCGACCTCGTTACCGGTGACGGCCCCGGAGACGAACGGCGAGAGCTGTTCGCCGTGGCGGTACGCGGAGGCTTCGAGGTTCGTCGAGCCCATATTCACGGCGACGAACACCTCGTCGATAGCGCGGAGGTCCTCGCCGAAGGCCGGAATCGCTCCGCAGAGCGACTCGGGGAAACTTCGGACCAAGGCGTCGCCGACGGGGCTCTCCTCGATGACGCTGTTGAGGTTCGCCAGCCCCGGTTCGTTGTCGATCGTCGGAATCGCGTAGACGACGGCGCTGTCGGCGTCGAGTCCTTCGGATGCGACGACTTCGGCGAAGAACTTCGAGGCGAGTTCCGCGCGGTCCTCGTCTTCTGGAAGCCCCGAGCGGAGCATATACTGCACCTCGTCGGGGTACTCCTGTGCGGCCTGTTCGCCGAAGAGCACGCGCTCCTCACCGGTGAGCGCGTCCTCGTACGTCGCGAGACACGTCAACGTCCGGATCGTCTCCACTTCGTCGTCGCGGACGTACTGGAGGACGGTCCGCGTGCTTCCGAGTTTGACGCCGACCGGCGTCGGTCCCGATTCGGCTGCCCCAGCCTCGTCGAAGGAGGCGTCTTCACTGTCTGCCATAGGCGAGTGGAAACAGAACGAGCAGAAAGTACTGTTGGTATATGGGTTGGCACGAGCCGCGACAGAATACGGCGCTACGTCATCGACGCCAGTCGTGCGATGTAGACCAGGCTCAGATGATGGTCGTCGACGTCGTATTCGGTCGTGTTGGTGACCTCACCGGAGAACCCGACCAGGTAGTCTTGCAATTCGGATTCGACGTCTTCGGTCAGCCACTCCACGGTGTGGTAGTACCGGAGCGCGTCCATCGTCCGCTTGAAGCCGCCTTTGAGGACGAGGAACTCGAGCCAGTCGAAGACGAGTCGCTCCGCGGCGTACGCGTCGGGGAGCGAGCCGAGATAGGGCTTCGAGAGCCCTTCTGCCGCGGCGGTCTCGTGGACGAGCAGTTGTTCGAGTTGGTTCTGTCGGAGGGCCTCGCCAGCCCGCCCCCGGGGCCGTTCGCGGATCTCGGTGTCGAACTGGAACCGTCCGACGTCGTCGGCACCGAACTCGGGTTCCGCGGCGACTCGTGAGCGCGAGTCCGAGTGCCGTCGGTCGTCGCGGCGACGGTCGGGGTCGCGCCCGCGACGCGAACGGTCCTGCGCGCCGACACCGAAGCCGAGGTCGCGAGCGATCTGATCCGCGAGGACGACCTCGTCGTGGCCCTCCGCGTGATCCGAGTCGCCACGTCGCGGCGGCGTGACGTCCTCGCGCGGACGCACAGAGACCTCGCCGCGCTCGTCGTCCGCATCTCGGTCGTCCGTCTGCTCGGTGGCGTCGCGCCGTCGAGCACCCTCGCGGTCACGACTGCCAGCGTTCCGTTCCTCGTCGCGCCGGCGGATGTCGTTTTCCCGTGCCTCGCGACGGTCGGTATCGCGGTCTCGGCGGCTCTCAGTTCGACCGTTCAGTCGTCGCTCGTCGGTACGCTCACGCGCTGCGCGGTCGGAGATGCGTTCGCTCTGCCGCCGGTCGTCGCGATTCGCCCGATTGTCGCGACTCGACCGGTCGTCACTCCGGCGCTTCCCCGACCGACGCCGGTCCGTGCGACTGCGGCGGCGTCGCTCCGACGGCAGTCGGTCGTCGTCGTGGTCCGATTCATCGCCGGGCTGTTCGTCCTCCGAACGGCGCGCGCCCCGCCGTTCGTCCGCGATTCGTCTGAGTTCTCGGAGGTCGTAATCGTCGGGATCGATGGTCATTGCCTGTCTCTCGTCCCGCGGCGAAATCGCCGCGTCGGTCGTACCTCGACGGTCTGCAGGCGCGTGCATAAACGTGCCCCCGAAATTATCAGCGAAGATACTGCGACTATGTGTGACGAACCAGTACGTACTGGGAGACTGCAACCCGCCGAGTCATAGGGATTATCGTCACTGTTCGGAGAGTCTCGCCGTACCGTCCGGCGAGAGATCAATGAGGACTTACGATAATCTCTATCAGATGACGTGATTTTCGCCGTGTGCCCGCCGGATGGAGAGTTCGCCAGTCGTGGCATCGAACGACAGCGAACGGCCGTAGTCGCCACCCACATCTGTCGCGACGAGGGGAACGTCGTACGTTTCGAGCGTTGTCTTCGCGGCGACGACGTTGCGCTCACCGACGCCGCCGTCTCCGGAACTGAACTCGAACATCGCACTCCCCCCGGCGAGACGTGCTTCGATACGTGAGCGGTCAGCACCCGTCTCCTCCATCGAATGCAGGAGCCCCGGAATAGCGGTGTTGACGTACTTGGCCCCGGCTGGCCGGTCGTCTGTGGGCTCGTCTCCGGTCGCATCGCCTGCCCCGCCATCGCCGTCCTGCTCGTCGCTAGCATATGGTAACATCGCGTGCGCGAGGCCAGCGACGCCGGCGTCGACGTCAGCCAGCGCGATCCCGACACAGGAGCCGAGTCCGCTCGTCACGAGCGTCGATCCGGCCTCGGCGACGGCGTAGTCGGCGACGCCGACTTTGATTCGCTTGGACGACGATTGGTCGGTCGATCGGTCAGTCGTGTATACTTTCATTGGTTCGTTCGGGGCGTGACGAAGCGGCGCCGAAGGCACGTTCGTCAGCTGAGGTGGTCATTTCGGCGCACGTGGTCGTGACACGGTCATTCGCCGGCTGTCAGTTCGCTTCGGGCGCGAGCTGGTCGAAGGCTGCGCGCAGTTCTCGTTCGTCGGGGAGCGCGTAGATGTCGCAGGTGAACGTCTCGTCCGGCGTGGCGATCGCCGAATCGATGAGGAACGCATAATCTTGCGTCCGCGCGAGCTCTGTCACCAGCGGGTCCACGATCGCCGAGGCGATGTCGTCGACGTAGGTCGGCGGGGAGATTTCGATCGTCGTCTCCAAGGAGTTGGCCCAGCCGTCGAGGAATCCGGACGTGACGATGTTGCCGATCTCTTGCAGCGCGCTCTTTCGCATCTCTGGGTCCGCGTCCATCCCAGGCATCAGCGCGTCGGCGACGCTTTCGGCCGATTCCGGGTCGAACAGAATCGCGATGTATCCCGATGGCGTGCCCGAGAACTCGAGGACGACGCCTCGTCTGGCCTCGTCTGTGAGTTCCATCGGCACCCCCTCGACCGGAACGAAGCTCAGTCGACTCACGTCGACGTTGGTGTCGATCCCGGTCATCGCCGTCAGGTCCTCCGAGGCTTGTCCCGCGCCTTCGGAGATCATCTGGGAGAACGACGTGAACGTCTCGACGGGGATCGCGTCGTCGGCGTCGCCCGCGACGTCGACGATCGTCTCGACAGAGTCCTGCGTCGGCAGCATATAGATGTAAAAGCCCGCCTCCTCGTCGACCGTTTCGAGGTGGTTCCGGAACGCGAGCACGTGATTGGAGTCGATGTCGGCACCGAAATCGACGTCTTCGTGGACTTCCGCGCCGAATTGGCCGTCGGTGTCGAACTCGGAGTCGTCGACGACGTCCTGCAGCGACTGGCCGGCGTCCAACTCGACGTACGTCGGCGTCGTGATGTCGATGCCGTCGCCGAGGAAGTCCGCCCAGCCGTCGATGAACCCCCCGAGCATAATATTCCCGAGTTCCTTCAGGCCGCTCGTCGCCAGGTCACTGTCCGGGTCGTCAGAAGCACCAGGAACGAGTGCGTCGACGAGCGAGATGGCACGGTCGCGGTCGAACGCGAGAACTGTCTGGCCCTCGATCGCCCCCGAAAACCCGATGTGGACGGTGACGAGGTCGCGCTCCCGAAACTCGCGTTCGACGTCCGCTCGCGTCGCCATTTCAACTTTTGTGACGGCCACGCGGGCGTCGAAGCCAGTCAGCGTCGTGAGCGATCCGGCCGCTTCTTCCGCCCCCGAGTGGGCGAGACGACTGAACGTCCGAAGCGACTGGACGTCGAGGTTCATGCTTCGACGCCCACCACGTCGTCGATAGCCTGGAGCACGTTCGGCTTCTGGAAGGGCTTCGTAATGTAACCGTCCGCGCCGGCTTCGACGGCTTCACGCATTTTCTCCTCCTGTCCGACGGACGTGCACATAATCACCGACGAGTCGGGGTCGATCGATTTGATCTCCGACGTCGCCTCGATGCCGTTTCGGATCGGCATCACGACGTCCATCGTGACCACGTCGGGATCGAGTTCACGGTACAGCTCGACCGCTTCAACCCCGTTTTCGGCTTCGCCGACGACCTCGTGATCGTCCTCGAGCAACTGCTTCAGCAGATTCCGCATAAACGCCGAATCGTCCACAACCAGTACGGTGCGTGCCATATCTTCACTTCCGAGAAACGCTGTATAAACGCATCGTCCCCATTATCAGCGCTGATACGGCTCTTGCACGCTCACTCTTCGTCCGGCGGGATCTGAAGGCCATCGTCGGGGAGTGAACCGACGAGGTCTCCGATCGAGTCATCGAGCGTGAGGTCGTGCTCTTTCAGGAGCGACGCGAGCGCCTTCTTCGGATACGAGACGCGCGTCTCGGAGGCGAGAAGGAGAATGCCGAGGGCTCGCTTTTCGGAGGCTGTGGTGTCGATCTGTTCGACGTACCACGACGCTAGCTCGCCGAAGGCGTCGACGACGTCGTCCGAGAAGTGCTCGTGGTGGTCGACCTCGCCTTCGAATGCCGCGGTGAGCGCGAACCCGTACTCCGAATCCTGCTCGGAGAGGTACCGGGCCATCTGCTGGCGGGCGAGCGCTCCGAGGTCCGCAGACGCGTCCTCACCGTCGTTCTCGTCCACTGACGGCGAATTGTCGTTGTCGGTCGCGACCACGTATCGACCGTCTGAGATCTCTGCGACCCGTTCGGAGGCGGTGTAGTCGAGTTCGTCGGGTCTGACGACGCCCTCCTCGTCGCGCACGGGTCGCCGCGCGTCATTCGGAGGGTCGGGAGCCATACCTCGTGGTGCCGTCGGCGCGATAATAAGCCCATCGCAGGCGAAAGTCAGTCGACAGCCACGAGACGGGCGGTCCTCAAATCCGATATTCAGTATCGAATTCGAAATCGCGCGGACCGTCACATTCAGGTAAGTCCGGTTAGAACGTGGCGCTATCTATGGAGTCCGACAGGACGCTCGCAGCGCTCGGAAACGAGTACAACCCGGACATCTTACGTGCTGCCGACGAAGCTCACTCCGCACAGGAATTCAGTGAAATGCTCGACATCCCGATCGCGACGTGTTATCGCCGCATCGAGGAGCTCACGGGTGCCGGGCTGCTCGAACTACACGACCGCGTCCTCTCGGACGAACACCGCCGGACCAACGTCTATCGCCGCGACGTCGACGAGATCGTCATCAGTTTCGACGAGAACGAACTCAACGTGCAGGTGACCGAGCGCCCCGAAGTGAAGAACAAACTCGACGACGTCTGGCGGAAGATTTCTCAGGAGTAAGCTGGCTGGCGGCGTGTAGCGAGTCGGGGCCAGCGTAGGCCCCAACGCTCACAACCGGAGCCCGAAGTCCGAATCGCAGACACAATTTTTCTAGTTCGCCGACTCGTTATTGGGGGTCGCTGTCGGACTCGGAGGTAGGGATTCTCACTCTTTATTTTTCCAATCGTGAGACAGAAGTTTTCGTATGCGGCCTGAAACTACCGAAATTCGGCTTCAAAATCCAATATCATCTCTGATATCTGGGTCCATACCATTATGTGCAGACCGCTGATTGCTTGATTTGACGGTCCTCACCTCCGGCGGGGAGGCGAGGGGGCCAGACTGGAGACAACATACATATGTTCGAACAAGACGACGCCGACCGTGGTCAGGTCGGTATCGGTACGCTCATCGTGTTCATCGCGATGGTGCTGGTCGCAGCGATTGCGGCGGGCGTCCTCGTGAACACGGCCGGCTTCCTCCAAGCGACCGCGGAGGATGCGGGCCAAGAGAGCGTCGACAAGGTGACGAATAGGCTCGACGTGGTGAGTACGCACGGAATGGTCAACGACAGTGACCCGAAGACCATCGACAACCTGAACCTCACCGTCCGAATGGCGGCGGGTTCGGGGAGTGTTAATCTCAATACGACGACAATCAAGTACCTCAGCGGAACGACGGCGGAAACGCTCACGTTGAATCATACTGCAAGTAGTGCCGGAGGCGCGAGCTTCGACAACACCACAGATGACGAGTTCATAGCGACCTCGCTCGACGGCACCGACAATTCGTTCCCGGTACTCGACGAGCAGTCCGATCGATACGAGATTCGGATCAACACTTCGATAGTTGAGGGAACCACTGCCAACGGGACGCAGACGGGCGATACGGTTAAGCTGGACATAACTACGCAGAGTGGCGGAACCTCACAGGTCATCCTAACGATGCCCCAACAGCTCGCGGGCAACGAGGACGGCGACCCGGTCCCTCTCTAAAGTGATTACTAATGTTTGAAATATTCAACAAAGACGAACGCGGTCAGGTTGGTATCGGTACGCTCATCGTGTTCATCGCGATGGTGCTAGTCGCAGCGATCGCGGCGGGCGTCCTCGTGAACACGGCTGGCTTCCTCCAAGCGACCGCGGAGGATGCGGGTCAAGAGAGCGTCAACAAGGTGACGAACCGTGTGGAAGTTGTGAACACGCACGGCGTCGTCCTGGATGACGAAATTTCGCGAATCAATATGACGGTTCGTCTGGCTGCTGGATCAGGTGCCGTCGATATGAACGAAACGTCGATAAAGTACTTGAGCGATGAAAGCGTCCAGACGTTGACAAATGGTACTGCAATTGGTAGGGACGGTACTAGCTCTACCGAATACGGCTTGGACGAAATCACTGACGACGACGGGTCGTTCGGTGTCCTCAATAGTAACACCGACCGGTACACAGTGACCATTAATACGACCGAAGTCGAGACGGATGGTAACGGTCTCAGCACCGGTGAATCGCTCAATCTCGAAATCACCAGTCGGACTGGCGGTACGACGCAGGTTATCCTGACGATGCCGCAGCAGCTCGCAGGCAAAAACAACGGCGACCCAGTCGAGCTCTAAGTCCCGCGTATACCCTCGACTGTAGCTGATTTCTTTACTATTTGGGATTGACTGCGGAAAGATAGACTATTCAGCGATAGCTATCAGATGTAGAGTAAACCCAAAGAAGACAGAATAAGGTAGCGACCGGCAGTCTATTCCAAATTCCCCTCTTCCTCACCGAACCACGGCGGCGAATCGCCGACCATTGAGAAGCCAGCCGCCTGCTCGTAGATTTTGATCCCACCCTCGTCGATCTCCAGCGGGAACATCGAATTTTTGATCGCCTGCTTACGCATCTTCGCGACCCAGATATACCGATTCGACGTCGAACCGGCGGGCGATTGGATCAGATAGATATTCCCATCCGTCAAGAAATTCTCGAGGCCGATTTCGGTATCCGGGAACACCGCCGACTGCTCCATCGTCAGAATCGACGTCAATCCACTGTCTTTCAGAATGTCGATGAACTTGAGCAGATACTGGCGCTTCTCTTGTTCGCTCTCGAAGAAGAGCTGGAACATCGTCAGCGAGTCGAGGACGAGCCGGTCGTACTGTGTGTCCTGCAGATCGTCGAGAATGGTATCGAGCGTCGAAGAGAAGTCGCCACTACGAAGGAGTGTTCGTTTGTCGTAGATTTTGATTCGGCCGGCGTCGACGAACTCGTCCCACTTCTCGAAGCCGATCGATTCTGCCGCCTGGCTGATGTCGTCTGCAGATTCCTCGAATGTGAGGTAGATCCCGCCTTCATCGTACATATCAACGCCGTTGTAGAGGTACTGGAGGCCGAGAATGCTCTTGCCAGTCCCAGGGTTGCCACTGACAAGTACCGCCGCGTTCTTGACGATTCCCCCATTGAGTATGGAGTCAAGTCCCTCAATCCCGGTTTTGACGAATTCTGGCATACGTGTGGTCACGTCCTTGAAAGGTAGCTATAGAATCCGTCCCGGATGCGGATAATTCTTCGCACCCCGAACGAGTCCTTCGGATCGTAGTACAGGTCGATTATCTGCCGCTACAAACGTATTCCGGTTCTATCACGAGCGATAATTTGGAGCGAACCTTCTTGTACCGATGACTGGACATTTGTACCAATGTTACCTGTTCCACCGAGACCGGACGACCGGACCGGTCGGACCACCCGTTCGGTACGGTTCGTGGGGCGCAGTGGTGCGCCACAGCGGTCGAGCCGGGTGACGGCCGGTCGTTGCGGTCGTTTCCACAGGAGGCGGTGCGGATGGGCGTGATGGACTGGATGGACGGTGACGAGGGCGAAGATTCCGATACCGTCGCCACGGATGGGCTCGGGTTCGACGAGGACTTCGACGACCTCGACGGCGAGGTGGACGATCTCGACGGGGGCGGAATGGGTGACCTCGACGACGAGATGGACGACTTCGGTGACGATATGGGCGGGTTCGACGACGGTGACGACCTCGGAGGACCCGACATCGACGCCGACACCATCGCGGAGATGGAAGACCGAATCTCCGAGTTGGAAAACGAGGTCAGTTCGGTCTCGTCGAGTATGAACACCGTTCGCGAGGAGAACAAACAGATCGGCGAGACCGTCGAAGAACTCGACGAAACCATCCGAAAGCTGCTGGACATCTACGAGATGGTGACACGGGGAATCAACCCGTTCGTCGACGACGCTCGCGAGATGGGCGGGCTGGAAGGCGACGGTGCGTTCGGCCTCTTCGATATGGAAGAAGAGGAAGAGGAGAATCTCGATTCGGATGTCGCGAACGCGGACGCCGAGGACTTCTTCGACGAGGACTTCGGCGACCTCGACGCCGAACAGGACGAAGCCGAACTCGCAGCAGAGGACGAACTCGCCGAGGAAGAGCGCGAGGACCCCAGTGAGGCACTCGACGATGATGGGGACGAGGAAGCCGGCGACGAAGCGGCTGGCGGATCCAGCTTCGACGACCTGAAAGCCGAATACGAGGAGAATGACGGCTGGGACGACGTCGAGGACGACACGGAAGACGAATCCGAGTCCGACGACCTCGACGACGAGACGGCCGCCGCACAGGATGCGCTCGACGAGGCGCTCGATGGAGACCACTTCGAGGAAGCGACGGAGGATATTGGCGACGAGGAATCACTCGACCAGGCTGAAGAGGTCGAACCCGACGAGACGCTTTTCGAGGCCGACGAAACGTCTGAACCGGCGAACGATGCTGCCGACCCAGCCGAGAGTGGCTCCAAGGAGACGTCACCAGAGCCAGCCGCCAGCCCGGACCCAGCCACGACCACTGCGCAGTCGCCAACGACGGATTCCGAACCGACCCACGATCCCGACGTGTATCTCGCCGAACTTCCGGCCCGGTACACGGCCGAATCCGTCGTCCTAGAATGGACGCGCTTCCTCGTCGACGTCGGCGGGGCGATCGGTGCCGCGCGAGCGCTCCGACAGTACCGCTCGCAGGGCTGGATCACCCGCGACGTCGAGCGGACGATGAGCGAACACGTTCGCAACGCCGCCACCGCAGGGACGACGGAGCAGCCGCGGGACCTGCGCGTGGAACACCACCGCGAGAGCCTGACGTACATCAGTCGGCTCGCCGGCGACGTCGACGAGGCGCGGCTCCTCGAAGAACTATCGGCGCTCGGAGGGGGTTCCCGTGGGATTCGGCGTTAGCGGCTCGACAGCAGTCATCTTTCTCGGCGTCCTGATCGCCTCCGGGACGCTCTACACCGCAGCAGCGGGTAGCGCAGAGCAGATCTCCGAAGCGCGTGACGACGATCAGGAAGACCTACTCGAACGCCGGAATACGGCGATCGACGTGACGCGGGTCGTGTATAACAGTACCGGAAATGACAACCTGGAGGTTACGGTGCAAAACACCGGAACGACGACGCTGTCGGTCAATGGAACGAGTCTACTCGTCGATAACGAGCACATTGGTCTGGGACACACACAAACGAGTGTCGAGGGTGACGATACGACGGACGTATGGGCAGCCGACCAGACACTCGTACTAACGACGACGATGGATCAGGAACCCGACCACGTCAAAGTCGTCGCCGAAAACGGCATCGCGGCGAGTAACACGACGGTCGAGGTGGTGAACTGAATGGCCGACGTCTCCGTTCCGAGTCTGATCCTGTTCATCGCGAGCATCGTCATCGCAGCAGGAGTCGCGGGTGTCCTCATCGACACGGTCACCGGAATCAGCGGGGCGCTCGACGACCGGGGCGCAGACGTCGCAGAGAACATCCGGACCGACATCGAAATTATCAGCAGTTCCGACAGTAACGTTTACGACGACAGCTCAAACAGCATAAGTCTGTACGTCAAGAACACGGGACAACGAACGTTACCAGCGACGGGTCAAACGTTTGACGTCATCGTCGACGCGCAATATCGAGCGGACGTCGATGTCAATGTCGTCGACGGCAACAGCGGGGAGTGGACGCCCCACGGTGTCGTCAACGTCACGATACAGAACATCGACCTGACCGAAGGTAGCGGCGATCACGACGTCACGCTGACCGTCGACGGCGACGAAGAGAACTTCCGCTTCAACTACTAACTATGGGATCGAATCAGTTCTCGCTTGGACTCAAAGACCACGACCGCCTCGAGAAGGAACTCGGCGGCGGTATTCCGAAGGGCTCGATCGTCCTCATCGAAGGCGATTACGGGGCCGGAAAGAGCGTCCTCTCCCAGCGACTCACCTACGGGTTTACGCAGGAAGACATTGTGACGACGCTCGTCTCGACAGAACTAGGTGTCCGAGGCTTTCTCGACCAGATGCACTCGCTGACGTACGACGTCGTCAAGCCCCTGCTCGACGAGGAGATTCTCTTCATCCCCGCCGAGATCGACGCGTCGGGGACGCTGACCGGCAGCGGCGGGGACGACGAGCGGAAGCAACTCCTCAAGCGAATGATGGAGGCGGACACGATGTGGGACGCCGACGTCATCATCGTCGATACGTTCGACGCCATTCTCCGGAACGATCCCAAGTTCGAGGCGCTCGTCCGGCAAAATGAGGAGCGGCAGGCGGCGCTGGAAATCATCTCGTTCTTCCGTGACCTGACCACGAAGGGCAAGACGATCGTTCTCACGGTCGACCCCTCGACGGTCGACGACGAGGCGATCGGTCCCTTCCGATCGATCGCTGACGTCTACCTCGAATTAGAGATGGTCGAGGTCGGGAACGACGTCCGGCGAAACATCTTCGTGAAGCGATTCGCCGGGATGGGCCAGCAGGTCGGCGACCGCGTCGGCTTCTCGGTCCGCTCGGGGATCGGGATCGTCATCGAGTCGAGGAGTGTCGCATAATGGCTACCGAACACGGCTCAGCGAAGATCGACAACGAACTGCGGCGGCACGCCCAGCGGTGGGGCCATCTCCGCGAGCACCTCAAGCGGTTTCGGCAGATCACCGGCGAGTTCCCGATGCTCGTCGAGGAGCCAGACGGATACGAGTCGCGGCGGCCGAACATCATCTACCACGTGGGCGGTCCGATCTACTGTCAGGTGTACGGGAACTTCGGGGAGACGACGAAGTACTACACGATCGAGCCGGAACTGGACGACGACGAACGCGAGCTCTTCGGGCAGGTGAAAGACAAACTCCTCGAACGGTCGGTGACGAAGCCGGCACCTGCCGAGGAGACCGAGTACGAAGATCGGATTCGAGAACTGCTCGAAGAGATCGTCGTCCTCAAAGACGAACGCAACGGGCGGTTGGCGGAAATCATCCAGCGACTCGAACTCGGGGCGCTGGAAGTGTCCGAAGAGACGTACGAGAAGGTCCAGTACCGACTCGTCCGCGACATCGTCGGTCTCGGACCGCTGGAGCCGATCATGCGCGACCCGGCCAACGAGGACATTCACGTCATTGGGCCACGCCAGGTCGACGTCGATCACGGCGAGTTCGGACTGCTGGAGACGACCGTCGAATTCGACTCCGAAGAGCAGTACGACAACTGGCTCCGGAATATGGGTGAACGGATCGGCGATCCGGTGTCGGACGCGCACCCGATCGTGGACTCGACGCTCCCGGACGGATCGCGTATCAACATCATCTACTCCGACGACGTCTCGCTGAAGGGTTCCTCACTCACGATCCGTCAGGGCGATGACGTCCCACTGTCGGTGTTTCAGATCGCAAAGTGGGGAACGCTGTCGCCGGAACTGGCCGCGTATCTCTGGATCGCCTTGGAGAACGAGCGGACGGTGTTCGTCGTCGGCGAGACGGCGTCCGGGAAGACCACGACGCTCAACGCTGTCACGTCGTTCATCCCGCGAGACTCGAAGATCTACACCGCAGAGGACACCGCCGAGGTGCTCCCGCCGCACGACACGTGGCAGCAGCTCCTCACCCGCGAGGGACGCGGCGCGGATTCTGAGGTCGATATGTTCGACCTCGTCGCGGCCGCACTGCGTTCCCGTCCCGACTACATCATCGTCGGGGAGGTTCGTGGCGAGGAGGGGCGAATGGCGTTCCAGGCCGCCCAGACCGGTCACCCGGTGATGCTGACGTTCCACGCGTCCGACATCGTCTCGATGATCCAGCGGTTCACCGGGGACCCGATCAACGTCCCCGAGACGTTCATGTCGAACTGTGACATCGCGCTGTTCCAGAACCGCGTCAAGCGGGGCAACGACACGCTCCGTCGTGTCACGTCGGTGCAGGAGATCGAGGGATACTCGAAAGAGATGGGCGGTGTCGTCACCCGGGAGGCGTTCTACTGGGACCCCGTCGAAGACGAGATCGTGTTCCAGGGCCGGAACAACTCCTTCATTATGGAAGAGAAGATCGCGACGCTGCTCGGGTACGACGACACCCGAAAGATCTACGAGGACATCGAGTTCCGCTCGGAACTCATCCGACGGGCAATCCAAGAGAACATCGTCGGCTATCACGAGGTGAACGAGTTCATCGAGGACTTCCAGCGGGACGGTACGGAAGGCATCCCGTTCGATATGACGAGGGTCGACTGATGAGTGAAACTGACCGACGGCCGAACCGGAGTGCCTCCGATGACCGACAGGGAGGATAATCGATGAGTGAGACGAATCCCGACGTCGATCCAGGGTGGAGTGCACAGCGGAAGCAACTCCAGGAGTTCGCGTCGTCGATCCTCGACTCCTACGAGCGGATGCCGATGGAAAATCGGAAGTACGCGCTCACGGTCCTGGCGCCGACGGTACTCCTGTTCGTCCTCGGCGTCGCCGGGGCCGTCTTCCTCCCGCTGCCGGTCCTGGTCCGGATCCCGATCTTCCTCCTCGGCGCGCTGATGCTGGTGGCGGGCGCTCTCTATCCCCGCCTGCTCGTCGAACAGCAGCGACGCGGCCTGGAGAACCAACTGCACCTCGTCATCACGCACCTGACGGTGCTTTCGACGACGAATATCGACCGTGTTGCGGTCTTCCGGCAGCTTGGGAAAGAAGAAGAGTACGGCGAGCTCGCGGTCGAAATGCGGCGGATCACGGAGCTGGTCGACACGTGGAATCAGTCGCTCGATGACGCGCTGCGTCGGCGTGCACGTGCCGTTCCCTCGAAGGAACTCGGTGATTTCCTCGACCGACTGGCGTACTCGCTGAACGCCGGCCAAAGCCTCGATGACTTCCTGCTCGGCGAACAGCAGACGATGATCGAAAAGTACGTCACGGTCTACGAGGGGGCGCTCGGCAACCTAGAAGTGATGAAGGACCTCTATCTCTCGATGATTCTCTCGATGACGTTCGCCATCATCAACGCGATCGTGTTGCCGATTCTCACCGGCACCGACGCGACGATGACCATCGCGGCCGTTATCGTGCTGTTCGTCTTCGTCCAGTTGGGGTTCTACTTCGTCATCAGGACGATATCGCCGCACGACCCACTGTGGTATCAGCAGGACGAGTACCGGACGAAGATGGACCGGCAAATCGACATCGCACTTTACGGATCGGTCGCGCTAAGTCTCGTGTTCATTGGCATTCTGGGACTCGGCGTCGCCGGGTGGACGTCGATCGGACAATCGATCCAGTACGTGATGCTCGATATTCCGATTCCAGTGATGATGGCGGCACCCTTGACGCCGCTCGCGATTCCGGGGCTCGTTGCTCGGCACCACGAGAACAGCGTCAAGGAACGCGACAACGAATTCCCGGGATTCATCCGGGCGCTCGGCGCCTCCGAGAGCGCGAAGCAATCGACCACGCGCGCGGTGTTGGAAACGCTCCGCGAGAAGGACTTCGGCGTGCTCTCCCGAGAGATCGATCGGCTCTACACTCGATTGAATATGCGCGTCGCACCGGATCGCTCGTGGTTCTTCTTCACCGCGGAGACAAGTTCGTACCTCATCCAGAAGTTCTCGGAGATGTACCTCGTCGGGCGACAGATGGGTGGGACACCGAAACAGCTCGGCGAACTCATCTCACAGAATATGAACGAAGTGATCAAGCTCCGTCAGCAGCGCGACCAGGCGACCGTGACGCTCATCGGCGTTCTCTACGGAATCACCGCCTCCGCGGCGTTCGCGTTCTTCATCGGCCTGGAAGTCGTCGAGATCCTCGCGACGTTCTCCTCGGATCTGAACCTCGCGCAGTTCGAGTTCGGGAAGATCATCTACGCGGGCGTCTACGACATCCCGGTGATCGAGTACCTGCTGTCGCTCATTATCCTGTTCAACGGCGTCCTCTCGGCGCTGATGATCCGGATGGTCGACGGCGGGCACAAGGTGAACGCCTACCTCCACTTCGTCGTTCTCGTTTGGATCGGCAGTGGCAGCGCGGTGCTGACCTCGTGGCTCGCCGGGGGGCTGATCAGCGTATGACGGCCGCAGATTCCGACCGTGATGGCGGCGATCGCGACGCCTCCGAGTCACACTCTGAACACGGCGAAGCAGCCGACCAACGCTCGGAACTCCTCGAAGCGTATCGGGAGGAATCCGGCAGCGGCTCAGACTCGAAGTCGAAGTCGGGCTCGAAGTCGAAGTCGGGCTCGAAGTCGAAATCTCGTAAGGCACAGAGCGGCGAGTCGATCATCGTCGACTTCGTCGCGAACTTCGTCGCCGGCGGCGACGCCGCGTTCGATCCGGTGAAAGGTCGCGTGCTGATGAGCGAGCGACGGCTCGTCCTCGCGACCTCGGAAACGAAGACGATGATTCCGATCACCTCGATCTTCGACATCGCAGTCGGGCAGGTGCCGCCCGAAGTCGAGGAGTTCTTCGATTACACCGTGATGGTCGGGTACGTCGACGGCGACTATCGACGGACGACCGTCATCGGTGGCGACCGAGAGACGATCGAGAAGTTCTCGCTCTTGCTCTTCCGGGCGACGCTCAACGGATCGACGGCGCTCGTGAAGCATCCGGCGAAGATCGGCGGGCGCGTGATGGATACCCCGAAGCGGAAGACTGGGCTCAATCTCGATTACGAGTCGGTGTCGTTCCCCGGCAGCGACGTCCAATCCGAGGAAGACGGGCCGTTCTCGATCGACCTGGCGTCGGTCGTCTTCTTCGAGGTGATAGAGCGGACGGCCGACGACGGCGATTCCATCCTCGTCCTCTCAGTGCAACACGTCGAGAACGGTCAGACGGTCACCTCCGAGATTTCGATGCGGTCGAGACGGAAGATGAACATCCTCGGCCGCTACCTGCGGCTGATCTACCACTGGATCAAGAGCGACGTCCGCGACGTCGAGGTGGCCGAGACAGAACTGGAAGTGCTCGTTGGGCTGTACTCGACCGCCGAAGACATCGATCTCGCATCGCTACTCGACATCGGCGACGCCGAACTCGAAGCCCGACTGGAGTCACTCCACGAAAACGACCTCATCACTGACGAGGAGCCACCGGTCGATCTCACGCCACAGGGTCGGTTTATCGTCAACGAGGAGTTCGAAGACATCAACGTGTGAGCGCGCGAGGCAGGCCAGCCGTTCGAGACCGGCAAGCGCGGCGGGAGACGCCAACCGGGAAAGTGACGGACGCCCTGCGGCGCCACTACCGCATTTCTTCTAGGGGGACGAACGCGTCCGCGTCGGCGGATAGCCAGGCGTCGACGTGTTCACAGCAACTCTCCCGACGCGGGTAGATCGTACAGCGGTCCGGCCGTTCCTCGTAGCGGACGACGACGCTTCGGAGTTCGAACAGTCGATGCGACGCATCGTCGGTGCGTTCGGCTCTCGGCTCTGGAGCGCGGTTTTCGGGATCGCCGGGCAAGTCGGACATCTCAGTCCACACTCGGACTATCGCTACGGACGTACTAAACCACTACTGTTGGCAGGCAAGTTCCGCCGGGTAACACGGAGTCAAGTGTGCCCGAGTGCCAAGCACTCGAAGAGATGGTAGACCCGACCTCCGATCTCGGAGAGGATATCGACGAATCTAACGCACCCGCGTGTGCGACCTGCGGAGAGAAGATCGTGCAGTCGCCGACCCACCGCGTCGTTACGTGGATCGAGGACAGCCAGGTGCAAGATCGACACTTCTGTTCTGACGAGTGTAAGGCCGCCTACGACGAATAGCGACTTCTCTCTCTCTCTCTCAGTCCGCTTCGAGCGACGACCAGAACCGATCGACGCCGTAGCCGAGCATATCCGGACTGACCGGATCGAACTCCTCGCGTTCGGTCTCGGGGAGGTATTCCCGGACGCTGTCCCAGGACTCGCGAGCGTAGCGGGCGTCCACGAGTGCACGGATCCCGACCTCGTCGGGCCCGCGAATGACGCGCCCGATCGCCTGCCGCGCTTTTCGCACGGCCGGCACGGTGAGCGCCGTCTCGAATCCGCTCCGACTCCCTTTGCCCTCGGAACCGAACCGGCGATCGTACGCCGTCTTCACCGCCCGCGTCCGCGGACTCGACGTGTCGATGATCGGCACGCCGCAGACGACCGCCGCGGCGAGGCGGTCGCCCCGGTAGTCGACGCCCTCGGTGAGCGTCCCGCGGAGGCTCGTGACGAGGACTTTCGACTCCCCGCCGAAGAACTCCGTCTTCAGGGCCTCGGTCGCGTCGTCGTCGGACGCTTCGTCGAGGAGCACCGGGCGGTCGAGTCGCTCCGAGAGGGCCTCGGCCATCCACGCGGCCTCTGCGTAGTTCGGCATCCCGACGAGGACGTTCCCCGGCGAGCGCGCGATCTCACAGACGGCATCGACGTGGGCGCGTCGGGTCGGATTCAGTTCGCCCCGCTGGCCGCGGTTCTCGTGGGTGAACTTCGGCACGTCGACGGCGAAGGACGCGCGGTTCGTCGCGGGGAACGAGAGCCCGTAGGTCCGCTCCTCGATCGGCCGGCCGTCGTCCGCGAGCGCGTCCAGCCCTGTTACTTCCCGAAAGACAGCCATCGGTTCGAGCGTCGCCGACATCAGGACGCCGCCGCCGAACTCGCCGAGCCGCTCTGCAATCGCCTCGCCGGGGACGCAGTTGTGCAGCGAGATGCGGGCGTTGTAGGCGCGTCGCCAGGAGTTCTGGCGGGCGGTCTCGTCCCAGGTGCGTTCGAGTTCGAGTTCTCTGAAGTACGCGACGTGGCCGGTCCGAACCCAGTTCGCGAGCGTTCGCCCGACGGCGGGGGCGGCCCGCCGGACGTCGTCGTCTTCGGCCTCGTTCAGGATGCGAGCGACGACGGCGCCGACTGACTCCGCACGAAGCCACGTCGCTTCGTCGTAGCCGGCGTCGTCGGCCCACGCCGTGAGTTCGTCGACGCCGGGATCTTCGGGGTCGCGGAGCGGGATCTCGTCGTCGTCGAGGCGCGTGAGGTCCGCGCGCCAGTCCGGCAGTGTCCGGTCCAGGTGAGCGTTCACGCGGCGGTCGATCTCCGATCGGAGATCCGAGACGAACTCGCGGATCTCGCGCACTTCGCGGAGAGTCACGTCCGCGTCGGCGAGTTCGCCGCGGACGAGGTCGGCGTCGGCGCTTCCGGCGTCGCCATCCGCACTTGATTTCCCCGCGTCCTCGAACTCGATCGGCTGGATCACTCGCGTCAGTTCGTTCTCGGCGTCGCGAAGCGTCGATTCGGCGACGCCGTCGCTCACCAGATCGCGAACGCGCGGTTCGAGCATATGCGCCTCGTCGCAGACGACGAAGGTTTCCTCGTCGACGAGCGCACCCGTGAACGAGCCAACCGTCGTGGGGTCGAACGCGTGGTAGTAGTTTCCGAGGACGACCTCCGCGTGCGGGAGGACTGCGCCCATCACCGAGTGGGGGCAGGTGCCGTAGCCGGCGCTCAAGCGAACGAGTTCCTCGGTGTCGATGTGGCCGCGGTCGGTCAGATCGAACGGGACCGCCTCGATCGGGTCGCCGTCCTCGGGGACGTCGTCGAGGAACGTCGCGTAGAACGGACAGTACTCCGTGTCGCCGTACTCGGCGGTCTCGGGGAGATACGGCGTCGGTTCGCCGGCGGTGGAGAGGTACTCGGGCCCCTGTGTTGAGCCCGAGTCGAGCAGCCCGGTCTGCGTCTGGCGGGCCTCCGAAACGAGTGTCCCCGTCGAGGTCTCGCCGCCGTCACCGACGAGGTTTCGCGTTCGTTCGCGGAGGCCCTCACACCGATCGTAGACCGTCTCGTCGTCGACGCCGGCGACGCCTTCGCGGCTGTAGGGGCAGACGTCGGCCTTCCCGACGAGCGTCAGTCCCGACACGGGCGACCACTCGTCCGGAAGGTTCGCGTTGATCGTTTCGAGGTCGGCCTCGAACTGGCGCAGTTGCTGCTTGACGCTCGTCAGGACGAGCACGCGCTCGTAGTCCGACTCGGGGTCGCGGACGCGGTCGATGCCCGCCGTAAGCGCGAGCATCGTCTTTCCTGTTCCGCACGCCCCTTCGACGACGAGAAAACCGTTCTCCTCGGCGACTTCGACGGCGGCGTCGATGCCGTCGGCTTGCTCGGAATACGGGTCGTCGTGGCCGAAGACCGCCTGCCAACTCACGTGCTGCAGTGGCTGCGCCGCGCTCATATTGGTGTCGGTGAGTGGCCGCGGCTCAGTATTTGAACGCTCGGCCGAGACGAAACGGCGAGAGACGGCGACTCCTGTCGACCGCCCCCCGTAGCTATTCGAACGTGTGATCGATGTCGGCCGAGTCGCCGACGCAGACGACCAACGAGTCGCGGGCCGGCGCGTACACCTTCATCTCGCGTCCTTTCACGGAGTAGCGGGTGTCGACGACGCGGACGAGCTCTGCGTCGCGGAGGTTGTCGAGGTGGTGCCGAACGTTCTGCAGCGAGGTTTCGACGTCGTCTGCGAGTTCGGAGGCGGTGGCAGGGTTCTCTTGGAGAGCCGCAAGTGTCGAGCGGGCAGTGTCGGAGGCGAGACAGTTTATGAGCTGGGCGGCGTCATCGTCGTCGAGCGGAAGCACGCGGAGGGTGCCATCGTCCCCATCTGGAGGACGAGTCTCTGTCTCTGACGGCAGGAGCCCCGACATACCACCGTATTCCACGTACGTCTGCCTAAACGTTTCGGATATCCGACACACACCACGTCACGCGTGACCGGAGCGGTCACGCTTTGCCGGGGACGGCCAGTGCCGAGGCCAGCGTCGGGCGCGCTACAGTATCCCTCGCATTTTAGGATAGGTCGGACCGAACTGAGGAGTATGATAACGAGCGAGCGAATGGCCGCGGTGGATCGCAACGCCGAGGCGCTCGGCGTCCCGCGGAAGCAGTTGATGGAGTCGAGCGGCAACGCCGTCGCCCGTACGGTACGCCGCCTGGCTGACCCCGAAGACGCGGTCGCGATCGTGGCCGGCCGCGGGAACAACGGCGGCGACGCACTCGTCGCCGCCCGCTTTCTCGACGCCTACGACGTCACCGTCCACCTCCTCGGTCGGCCGGAGACGATCACGACCGATCTGGCCCGGGAAAACTGGGAGGCCCTGCGTGCCGCAGAGTACGACGCGCGGACAGTCACAGATTCCGTCGATCTCGATTTCGACCTCGGCGACCCGGACGTGATCGTCGATGCGATGCTCGGCACGGGCGTGACGGGGGCGCTGCGCGAACCGGCGGCGACGGCCGCCCGGCAGGTCAACCGCCTGGGCGCGACGGTTCTCTCGGTCGACGTCCCCTCCGGAGTCGACGCCGACACCGGCGAAGCCGCGGGCGTCGCCGTCGACGCCGACCACGTGGTGACGTTCCACGACGAAAAACCGGGACTGGCGTCGCTCGACGCCGACGTCACCGTCGAAGACATCGGGATCCCGTCGGCAGCGGAACTGTTCACCGGACCGGGCGACCTCCAGCAACTCGGACGTCCAGCCCAGAGCCACAAGGGCGACTTCGGCGAGGTACTGGTCGTCGGCGGCGGCCCGTACACCGGCGCGCCCGCACTCGCCGCACAGGCGGCACTCCGAGCCGGCGCGGACCTCGTCCGCGTCGCCTGCCCCGCGTCGGTCGCGCGCGAGATCCAGGGCTACAGCGAGAACCTCATTCTCCATCCCTACGACGGCGACCATCTGGATCCGGCACACGTGGGCGAAATTCTGACGCTCGCGGCCGAGCACGACGTCGCCGTCTTCGGTCCCGGCCTCGGGAGCCACGAGGAGACCCTCGCGGCCGTTCGCGACCTTCTCGAACGCTACGACGGCACCGCCGTCGTCGACGCCGACGCACTCCAAGTCGTCCCGACGGTCGACACCGACGCGACCTTGATCTGCACGCCCCACCAGGGCGAGTTGCAGGCGATGGGCGGCGAGACCGACACCGAGTGGCGGGCGCGCGCGGAACTGGTCACGGAGTTCGCCGAGAACGTCGGTCACGTGCTGCTCGTGAAGGGAGCCTACGACGTGATCACCGACGGCGACGAGACGCGCGTCAACCGCACCGGGAACCCGGGGATGACCGTCGGCGGTACCGGCGACGTTCTCGCGGGCGCGACCGGCGCGCTTGCGTGCGTCCTCACACCGCTGGAGGCGGCCGCCGTCGCCGCCTACGGAAACGGACGCGCCGGCGACGCAGCCGTCGACGAGAACGGGTACGGTCTCCTGGCAACGGATCTGATCGATCGGCTGCCCGCGGCGCTTCGGGAGGGTGACGAATGACCGACGCAGAGCGCGACGCCGACCGGAGGGACGACGGTGACGCTCGATCTGACAGGAGCGACGCGGAACTCACACACGTCGACGAGACGGGCGACGTCCAGATGGTCGACGTCGGCGCGAAGCCCGATACACAACGGAGAGCCGTCGCGGCCGGAACGATTCAGCTCACCGAGTCGACGATCGGCGCGATCCGCGACGACGAGATCGGCAAGGGCGACGTGCTCGCGACCGCGCGCATCGGCGCGGTCCAGGCGGTGAAACACACCTGGGAGACGATCCCGATGTGCCATCAGATCCCGATCACGAACGTCGACACCGACTTCGACGTCCGGGACGACCACGTGACGCTCACCGTGACCGTCGAGACGACCGGGAAGACCGGCTGTGAGATGGAAGCTCTCGAAGGCGTCACGACCGGGCTGAACGTCGTCTGGGATATGGTCAAAGCCGCCGAGAAGACGGCCGACGGGCAGTATCCCGACACGCGAATCACCGACGTCGAAGTCCTGACAAAAGAGAAGCAGCGGGTCGACGACGCCTAGTCGGGCCGCGTCGTCGATTCGGACATCGAGCCCAGTGGTCCCCAGATCCTACCGCCCGTCGACGCTCGCTTCGGACTCGGCGGATTCGGGTTCCGCGTTGGAGGCTGGAACGCGGACGTCTGCCGCTTTCGATCGCGCTTTCTCGACGATGGCGGGGCGCGCGGAGAACTCGACGAGGACCTCCTCGCCGGTGTACTCCTCGCGCTCGACGTGGCCGTGGTCGTAGAGCCACGAGACGAGGCTCATCGCATCGTCCGACATCGGCAAGAGCAGTCGCTCCTCACGCCACTCGGGGAGCTCGGCTTCGATGCGGTCGGTCAGTTCGTCGATGTTCTCACCGGTGAGTCCCGAGACGACGACCGGGTTCGGCGCGAGGGCGTCGAGCGCCGCGCGCTTCTCTGCGAGCTCGTCTTCGTCGACGCGGTCGATCTTGTTGAGGACCGTGACGATGGGCGCTTCGTTCCGCTCGTAGAGCGTGTCGTGACTGGTGATGAGCTTCTCGCGCATCTCCTCGATCGACTCGGAGGCGTCGACGACGAGCAACACGAGATCGGCGCGGTAGACCGAATCCAGCGTCGACTCGAAGGACTCGACGAGCCAGTGCGGAAGATTGGAGATGAACCCGACGGTGTCGGTCAAGAGAACGTCTCTCGTCCCCGTGTCGGCTCGGCGCGTCGTCGTGCCGAGCGTCGTGAACAGGCGGTCTTCCGACTCCGCGGTCGGGTCGAGATCCGGGTGGAGCCCCTCGTTCTCGCCCACGTCGAGGTCGTCTGCGAGCCGGCGCATCAGCGTCGACTTGCCGGCGTTCGTGTAGCCAGCGAGCGCGACGAGATCGAAGCCGGACTCCCGGCGCTGCTCGCGACGCGTCTCCTCTTTGTCGGCGATGGCGTCGAGTTCCTGCTTGATACGGGAGATCTGCGCTTTGATGTCCTGCTCGCGGCTCTCGTCGTACTCGCCGAGGCCCATAAACCCGGGGCGCTCGTCGCGCTTTGCCAGCGACGCTTTCGCCTCCGCGCGCGGGAGTTCGTAGCGCAGTTCCGCGAGTTCGACTTGCAACTGCGCCTTGCGGGTGTTGGCCCGCTGGCCGAAAATCTCGAGGATGAGCGTGAAGCGGTCGATCACTTCGACGCCCTCCGGAAGTTTCCCGCCGATGTTGTACGTCTGGTACGGCCCCAGGCGGTTGTCGACGATGACCGCCTGGGCGTTCGTCTCGCGGACGAGCGCGGCTAGTTCCTCGACTTTCCCCTCGCCGAAGTGGTAGGCCGCGTCCTCCTCGCGCGACTGCGAGAGTTGGCCGACGACGTCGTAGCCGGCCGCGCGGGCCAGGTCCATAATCTCGCTCAAGTCGGCAGTATCGCCGCCGTCGACCCGTTTCGCGACGACGACGGGGCTGTCTTCGCTCATCGTTTCACCGCAGCAGCGGCGGTCTCGGGGTGATTCACCTGCACTGTCTAGGCGGAGGTAGGCGGTCGAAGCACTTGAACGCTACCCGAATTCGAGCGCCGATCCGATCGTGTCGTTCCCGAGAGAGGCCCCCGACATCACTTGTGACTCGCCGTGATTCGAAGTAGCACGGTCCCGTTGCGTAATATCTCCCTATATTCCTAATATTATAGAATCTAAAACGATTGTATTGCTCTATTTTGTAGATAAGTATAAACAGCTCTAGCTCTGAGTGAAGATATCTCTATGAGATATGGAATTCGTTCCCGGTTTCTACCACCTGAGGTGGTGCTGTTCGTCACACTTGCGACCGTCTGGGGGCTCTCTTTCGTCGCCATCGAGGCCGGACTCGCCCACGTCCCGCCGCTGTTCTTCGCGGCCGTCCGCTACGCGCTGGCTGGCGTCCTCGTCCTCGGCTACGCCGCGGTCACGACGGACCGCCTCCGACCGCGCGGTCGCACCGAGTGGCTGAACGTCGCCGTCGTCGGCACCTTCCTCGTCGGTGGCTACCACGCACTGCTCTACGTCGGACAACTGTCCGTCCCCGGCCCGGTTGCCGCCGTCGTCGTCAGTCTCTCACCGGTCCTGACGGCGGTCTTCGCTGCGATGCTCCTCGACGACTCGCTCGACGCGGTCTCCGCCGGCGGCTTCGCCGTGGGGCTCCTCGGCGTCGCCATCGTCGCCGACCTCGATCCGTCGAACCTGTTCGCGTCGGACCTCCTCGGAGTCGGTCTCTTGCTCGCCGGTGCCGCGACGTTCGCGCTCGGCTCTGTGCTCTCGACCCCGCTTCGGACGACGCTCGCAGACGTCTCGATGCAGGGCTGGGCGATGCTTCTCGGGGCCGGCGTGCTCTTCGCCGGATCGCTCGCGCGCGGCGAAGCCGTCGCGACCGTCGAGTGGACGACGACCGCGCTCGCGTCACTCGCGTATCTGACCGTTGCCTCCGGTGTGATCGGCTTTCTCGTCTACTTCGCGCTCCACGAACGGGTCGGCCCCGCCGAGAGCAACCTCGTCGGCTACTTCCAGCCGATCGTCGCCGCGCTCGGCGGCTGGCTCCTGCTCGGGCAGACGGTGAGCCAGACGACCGTCCTCGGCTTCCTCGGCATCTTCACTGGGTTCGTCCTCGTCCAGCACGAACTCGTCCGCGAGCAGTTCGGCGGCGTGCTGGTCCCCCGACAGCGGGTCGCCCGAAGCCGGGTGTTCCCGCGGCGGCAGGTCGTCCACTGGTCGAGTCTGGAGTACCGAATCTATCGGCACCTTCGGCGGGCGCGTACCCGCGTGTGTGACCTCTCTCCGGGTCGAGCCCAGATCTGCGAGAAGCAGTCCTCGCCCGCGACGGGATACGGTCACGACGCCGACTGACGAGACGACCGACTCGTCTCTCTATCGAAGTACTCGCAAAAATACGCCGCCCGTCCGCGCGTCCGCAGGATGTGAGAGATCTCAGAGACCGCGTTACTCCTCGATGAAGTCCGGCTCGATCCGCTTTTCGTCGTACTCGGATTCGAGGTGCGCGCGGAACGTCTCGACGTCGACGTCCTGTCGCTCCTGCTCCTTCCGGTCGCGCACCGAAATCGTCCCGTTCTCCTCCTCGTCGTCGCCGACGACGATCATATACGGCACGCGGTCCTCCTGTGCTTCGCGGATCTTGCGGCCGAGCGTCCACGAGCGGTCCTCGACCGAGGTCCGAAAGTCGCCCAGTTCGTTCTTCACGCGGTGGGCGTACCCGAGCTGGTCGTCGCTGATCGGGAGGATGCGGACCTGCTCGGGCGCGAGCCAGAACGGGAACTTGCCGTCGAAGTGCTCGATGAGCACCATAAAGAAGCGCTCGTAGGAGCCATACAGCGCGCGGTGGATCATCACCGGACGGTGCTCCTCGTTGTCTTCGCCCGTGTAGGAGAGCTCGAAGCGCTCGGGCATATTGAAGTCGAGTTGGACGGTCGGACCGTCCCACTTCCGACCGAGCGCGTCCTCGAAGGCGAAGTCGATTTTTGGACCATAGAAGGCGCCGTCGCCGGGTTCGAGGTCGTAGTCGATGCCCTGGTTTTCGAGCACCGAACGGAGCTGTGACTCCGCTTGCTCCCAGATCTCGTCGCCGCCGACGGACTTCTCCGGGCGGGTCGCGAGCGCGACGTGGGCGTCGAGGTCGAAGGTGTCGAGCACCTCGTAGATGGCGTCCATCACCTGATTGACCTCTCCTTCGATCTGCTCGGGACGGCAGAACAGGTGGCCGTCGTCGATGGTGAACGACCAGACGCGCGAGAGGCCCGAGAGCTCCCCGCGCTGCTCTTTCCGGTAGACTTTGCCGTCCTCGAAGTAGCGAACTGGCAGGTCGCGGTAGGACCAGGATTTCTGATCGAAGATGGTCGCGTGGCCCGGGCAGTTCATCGGCTTCAGGCCGTATTCCTCGTCGTTGACGTCCATCAGGAACATATCGTCGACGTAGTTGTCGTAGTGTCCCGACTTCTTCCACAGTTCCGTCCGGAACAGATGGGGCGTCTCGACGGGGTCGTAGCCGGCGTCGAGGTTGAGCGAGCGGGCGTAGTCGGCGAGTTCGTCGAGGATCTTCTTCCCGTTGGGGTGATACAGCGGCAGGCCGGGACCCGTGACCTCCGGTATGGAGAACAGATCGAGTTCCTGTCCGAGCTTTCGGTGGTCGCGCTCTTGGGCCTCTTCGCGAAGGGTGAGGTAGTCTTCGAGGTCGGATTCGGACTCGAAGGCCGTCCCGTAGACGCGCGTCAGCGTGTCGTTGTCCTCGTCGCCACGCCAGTACGCCGAGGAGATGTTGAGAAGCGTCACTGCACCGATCTCGCCCGTGGACTCGACGTGGGGACCCTTACAGAGATCCTCGAAGTCGCCCTGGACGTAGAAGGAGATGGGATCCTCGCCGGCAGCCTCGTCCTGGAGAATCTCCTGTTTGTATGGGTTGTCGTCGTAGGTGTCGAGTGCCTCCTCGCGCGGCCGGAGTTCACGCTCGATGGGGAGGTCCTCTTCGATGATGGCCTCCATCTCGTCTTCGATCGCTTCGAGGTCGTCCTGATCGAGGTCGACGTTCGCGACGTCGTAGTAGAAGCCCTCGTCGGTCGGCGGCCCGATGGCGAGTTTCGCTTCGGGGTGGAGCCGCTGGAGCGCCTGGGCGAAGACGTGCGCGGCCGAGTGGCGCAGCACGCGGAGATACTCGTCGCTCTGGTCGGTGACGATGACGATCTCGGCACCGTCGTGAACGGGTGCCGCCTTGTCGACGAGTTCCCCGTCGACGACGCCCGCGACGGTGTCGCGGCCGAGTCCGGGTCCGATCTCGTAGGCGACGTCCTCGACCGTCGCGTCCTCCGAAACAGAGAGTTCAGAGCCGTCGGGGAGGCTGACAACGATTTCGCTCATACGCGTTGGGAGTGCGAGCGTACGAATAAGTGTTTTCGAGTCGCCGAACGGGCTGGTACGTCAGCGCTGGGTGCACGCTCGGTACCGACACCGATCCACGGTCAGCAGATGGCGTAGTAGGAATAGAGTCCCCCCTCGTCTGTGATCTCCACGTAGGCGTTCCCGTAGCACGCGCTCGTCTCGATCGTGACGCTCTCTGTCGTGTTGCGGGCGGTCGCCACGACGCGGAACGGTTCGATCCCCGCCGGGTCAGCCGCCGAGAGGTTGTAGACGTCGCGTTCTGCACCCGGTTCGAGAGTGTAGGTCGCCTCGTGAACCGTCTCGTTCGTCGTCTCGCGGACGACGCGCACGTGGATCTCGACGCTCCGGTTCCAGGCGTTCTCCAGTCGCACCTCCTTGTTCGGATCCGGCTGGTCCGACGCGTGAGCCGTTCCGGCCGGCGTCGACGCCGTCGGCGACGCCGAGGTCGAGGGAGCGTCGCCGTTCGGGACGCCGAGACAGCCGGCGGAGAGCAGTAAGACGGCGAGCACCACGGAGGCGGCTCGTGTGAGGTCCATCACGTGGGAACACGGCAGTGGGCAGAAAGGGCCTTGTGGAGGATCAAAGGAGTGTTTGAGAGATCTGAGAGAGTACAGCGGCGTCGCCGCGATACCCGACGCGACACTCGTTATGCGTACTCCGCCTTCACCTCGTCGGCGTAGGCGTCCGCCAGCCGGGTCGGCTCGGGGAGTTTGTAGCCGTCGCAGAGCCGCTCGACGAGGTCGGTCGCGGTCCCGACGCCCACGCGATGTCCCGGACTGACGTACAGCGGGGTGACGATCGGCCGCGACTCGTACTGCCGGGACTGGAACGCGTGGCCGATCTGTTCGCCGGGTGCAGCGTTCTCGACGTCCGCGTCGGCCCGGATCGGCGTCCGCCACCCCTCCGGGCGGCCGTCGACGTCGTCGTCGGGAGTGCCACAGAGCAGGCCCTTCGCGACGCCGACGCTCGGGAGGTCGAGCAACACGCCGAGGTGCGTCGCCAGTCCCGCCTGCCGGTAGTGGATGCGGCCGCTGCCGTCGAAGACGACGAGGTCGGGCTCACACGCCAGTTCCGCGAACGCGGCGAGAATCGGCCCACCCTCCCGGAAGGCGAGCAGTCCAGGAATGTAGGGAATCTCCAGGTCGGTCACGGCGTGCGCGCGCTCGACGACAGTCTCCCCGCGGCGGACGACCACGACGCTCACGGCGCGGTCGTCGAGGAACGCCTGATCGACCCCGGCGACGAGCGGACGGTCGTCGGAATCGGTCGCTGCATCGAGGGTGTGGTCGGCCCGCAGCGACAGAGCTGTTGGATCGAAATCGAACGCGTCTTCCCACGTCGCCGCCGCGGCGACGTCGAGTTGCAGCGACTCCATCTCCGCGCGCGTCAGCGCGGGGTCGGGGACGAACTCGGGACGAACCGGCCGCATCGGTTCAGGGGCGTCGGCCCGGACCGCCGGGGCCGCCCGGACCACCGCCCATTCCGCCGCCGCCGCGACCGAACTGCAGGGAGTTCGGGACGCCCACGCGGTCCTTCACGCGGACGCCGTAGGCGAGTCCGACGAGCAGACCGGCGAGGTGTGCGAGGTGGGCGACGTTACCGCCGACGAGGCCGCTGCCTGCGGCGCCGAAGCCGGCGACGATGCTGAACGCGGCGAAGCCGAACGTGAGCACCCACAGCGGCATCGGGATGATGAAGTAGAGATACACCTTCAGGTTCGGGTTCAGGACGGTGAGCACGCCGAGCACCCCCATAATCGCCCCGGACGCGCCGACGACGCCCGCGCCGAAGGGGCCGACCGTCAGCAGCGTCGAGAAGACCTGCGCGAGTCCGGCGATGATGCCGGCCCCGAAGAAGAGCGCGGCGAAGCGCTTCGTGGAGAGATAGCGCTCGACCACCGGGCCGAAGAAGTACAGCGCGATGCTGTTGAAGGCGATGTGCGTGAAGCCGCCGTGGGCGAAGATCGAGGTGAGCCACGTCCAGACGTACTCGATGTGCCCGGGCGAGAGCACGAACGCGGCCTGCCAGAGCGAACTCCGCGGCGACGCGCCGAGCAGGAAGGGGAAGATGAAGTACTGCAGCGCGAACGTGATCCACATCACGCCGAGGAAGACGTAGCTCATATTTCCACGGAAGTACCCGAGCGGGCCGCCAGTGCCGAGCAGTCGGTCGGCGAAGCCACTCGAACGCGACGTACTGCCGCGGTTCTGGACTGTGTCGTCGAACCCGCTGTCGAAGACGCCCGAGGGGTCGTTCCAGTCGCTGAGGCCCGGGCAGTCGTGGTTCTCCGGGAGTCGGTGTTCAGCACAGAACGTGTTCCCGCACCGTCGGCACTGGTACGGCAGGTTCTCGTGCTTCCCGCACTCGTCGCAGGTAGCCATCACTCACCGTAGTCGCGGCGCAAGTAAAAGCGGTTCCCCTCGGTGGAGTCGCCTGCGGTGCGAGGCTGGCGAACGGGCCGGCCGCGTCCACCGGCGTCTTGCGACGATTGCGCGGGCACCGTTCGGCGAGGGGCCGCTCGCCGATCCGGGAACGTCTCGGACGACCAGAACTCGGGCGGGACTCAGGCGGCCTCGACGTCGATCTCTACGGCCTCGTCGGTGTGATCCGATCCGTCCGGACGACCCCCACCCGATCCGTCCGGGCTGGCGTCGTTCTCGCGGGTGTCGACGCCGGCGACGTCGTAGGCCGGACAGTACCCCGTCGCACCCGTTGCGAGCATCGTCCCGCCAGCGCCGAGCGCGGCCGCCCGCCGGACCGGGCCGCGCGTCGTGAGGGCCGCACCGAGTAGCGTCGCTCCTGCAGCGATGCGTGCGCGTCGATCCATTCGGCCGACGTTTTGTTCCATACTGATACCACGAACTGAGCAGTCTTGTATTTTTCACCCAAGACGTTCGGCGTTTCGCGGTTACGGCCGCTCGTCGGCACAGCGGTCTGGGCGTCGAACGTGGCTCGAAGAAGACGTCGTTACGCCGCGTTCTCGGTCGTCTCTTCCGATCCGCTCTCGCTGGTCGGAGCCTCGTCTGCGTCGCGCTCCTGTCGGTGGTTGGTGGGAACGACCGTCGGGTGGGCGACGCCGAGGCGCGGGTTCTTGGCAGCCATCACAGATAGTACTTCAGCCCCTACGGGCAAAAGATTACCCATACGCATAACGCATCGGGGCGCACAGCGACCATTACTGGGAGGTATCCAGGTGACGTAAACCGCTGCTAATCAGGGTGATACGGCGCGAAAAAGCGGAACGCGGGGTCGCTTACGCGAAGTTCTCTTCGTAGAGATCCATCGCGTGCTCGATGGCGTCCTTCGCGGCGGCGGCGTCTTCCCAGCCGAGCGTCTCCGTCTGTTTGCCCTCTTCGAGGTTCTTGTAGGTCTCGAAGAACTCGGCAATCTCGGCCTTCTGCTGGTCGGTGAGGTCGTCGGCGTCTTGGACGCCGTCGTAGCGCGGGTCCTCGTCGGGGACGGCGATCACCTTGTCGTCTTTCTCGCCATCGTCGTCCATCCGCATCAGCGCGACCGGGCGGGCCTCGATGATGCACCCGGGGAACGTCTGATCCTCGACGAGCACGAGGATGTCGAAGGGGTCCTCGTCGTCGTAGTACGTCTGCGGGAGGAACCCGTAGTCCGAGGGGTAGTGAACGTTCGAGTGGAGCACGCGGTCGAGGACGACGCCGGGAACGTCCTTGTCGTACTCGTATTTGTTCCGTTCGCCCTTTAGACACTCGACGACGGCGTAGACGACGTCCGGCGCGTCCGGGCCGGTCTCGATGTCTTCCCAGAGGTTCGTCATACCTGTGCTGTCTCCGAACGAGCAAAAAGTCCTTTCGCATCGTCGGTACGCAACCGGTAACATCACACGTGTCAGCGTGTAACGCGGTATATGCGACCGATTTGATGATCGGGTAATATTCGTCCAAGAATACCCAGACGGGCCCATCACTAGACATTTCCGGGCCGATATCCGTGGGGGAAGAAACACGGATCGCCCGATTGCGACCGCCAAGAACCGGCTAGAGGCCGATTTGGTTTTAATGTGAAGATTAGTTGAGAAGCGTTAAATATCCCGGACCCATTTCAACTGGTATGTCAGAGGCACAAACAGTTACTGACACGGAAGGTGTGGTACGCGACCTTACGGCATTCCAGCAGAATATCCTCGTCATCCTCGCCGAGGAGCCGATGTACGGCCTCGCGATCAAACGCGAACTCGAGACGTACTACGGCACCGAAGTGAACCACGGCCGACTCTACCCCAACCTCGACGACCTCGTCGAGATGGGACTCGTCGAAAAGAGCGAACTCGACAAGCGGACGAACCAGTACGAGCTTACCGAACAGGGCCACGACGCGCTCCTCGATCAGTTCGATTGGATGTTCGCGAAGTTCGTCACCGGCGACGAACGCGCCGCAGAACTCACCGACCTCGTCGAAGCGTACCGATAGACCGGATATCGTAGCATTTGCAACCGATTGCGCACCAGATCACACGCTGTCGTGCGGTCGGTGCGTGAAGACTCGCGAATGCTACTGTAGTTCAGGTTCCGGGCACTCCGTCGTCGACCACCTCGGCAACGAGCTCGACGCTATCGACGACGATGGATTCCTGTTCTTTCGATGGCCACGCGTTGCGCGGGTAGTACTCCGCGAGGAACTCCTCGCGCTCCTCGGGCGTGGCGTCCGCGACCGTCTTGAGGTAGTGGTTTCCCATAAAGTCCGCAAACGCGCGGACGTTGCCGGCGTGGGCGGGACCGTACTCTTTCTCGATCGCGTCGACGATCGCCTGGTTCTCGTCTTCGACGTGTTCCCACTCCGCGCCGTGGTCTGGACCCGACAGCGATACCTCCACCGCGCGGTCGGTATCCTCGATGCGATCGAACTGGACCGTACCGTCTTCGACCCACTCCTCGGGGTAGAGAACGAGCGTGTCGTCCTCGTCGCGGACGCGTGCGGTGAAGTCGTGCTCGTCGACGAGTTCGTCGCGACGCTCCTGGTACGCCTCCGCGGCGTCGTCGACGGCGGCCTCGCTTTCCAGTCGCGTCAGCCGCTCCGCTTCGTCTATCACGTCTTCGGGTATCTCGGGATCGTCGGCCGCATCGTCACTTCCGGTCGGCCGGCGTCCGTCGGCCGGCTCTGGGACGTCTGCCGCCTCGCGCTCCCGTCGATCGAACGTCTCACTGTGGTCTTCAGCCATCGTCGAGCGCCTCGTTCGCTAGTGAGTCGGCGCGTCCGTTTACCGCTCTCGGTACGTGTTCGAGCGACCACCGATCGAACGCATCGAGCAGTTCGAGCACGCGGACCCGTCGCTCCCGCAGTTCCGGGTTGTTCGTGTCGTACTCGCCTTTCACCTGGCGGACGATCAACTGGGAGTCGCCGCGAACGTCGACCTCGTCGAACCCGTAGTCGCGGGCGACTTCCAGTGCGCGTGCGAGCGCCTCGTACTCCGCGCGGTTGTTCGTCGTCTCGCCGATGCGTTTGCTCCCCTCGTCGACGATCCCGTCGCTCGTGACGATGACCCAGCCGATCGCCGCGGGGCCGGGGTTGCCGCGGCTCGCGCCGTCGAAGTACACGTGCGCGCGTCCGCCACCGTCAGACCGGAGGACCGCAAGCAGATCTGTCGGCTGCGATCCCTGCACGACCACCTTGTCGTCGTAGGCGACGGCAGTCGCCCCGCCGCGTTCGGCACGCCACCGCTCGTAGTCGGTGTTACCCGCCCGAACCTCGACGCCCGCGGCTTCGAGTCGGTCGCGGGCGACGTCGGGATCGCACTCCACACTCGGCATACCGGAGAGAGTCAGAGCGCGGGAAAGAACCGTTCGGTCTCTCCTCGCTCTCCGAGGGCGTCGTCAGCCCGCGGATCGAATCCGCACACGTCGTCGCCGCCGCCGACCGTACGACTCGTGCGACGGAGCACCCCGAACCAGCCGAGGGTTTAACTGTATCGAGATAGCGAATATAAAAATGCGATGACACGGCCCACCCGCCAGCGGGAACAGGACGTCGAGAGGACGCGATGGCAGGGCGAGCGTGAAGACGAGGCGGACGGAGCGGAAGACGACATCGACTTCGAGGATATGGACGAGGAAGACCTCGTCCGTACGGGTGACGGAGAACTCATCCACGAACCGACGGGTATCGTCGTCGAGGAGGAGCAGATCGATCCCGGACCGGAGTGGCGGGCGTTCAACCACTCCGAGCGCCAGGAGAAGTCCCGCGTGGGCGCCCCCACGACACAGACGATGCACGACAAGGGGCTGACGACGACGATCGACTGGAAGGACAAAGACGCCTACGGGCGCTCGATCTCCTCGCGCAAGCGCTCACAGATGCACCGATTGCGCAAGTGGCAAGAGCGCATCCGGACGAAGGACGCAGGCGAGCGCAACCTCCAGTTCGCGCTCTCGGAAATCGACCGGATGGCGTCGGCGCTGGGCGTCCCACGATCGGTACGGGAGGTCGCGTCGGTCATCTATCGCCGCGCGCTCAACGAGGACCTCATCCGCGGCCGGTCAATCGAAGGCGTCGCCACTTCTGCCCTCTATGCGGCGTGCCGCAAGGAGGGGATCCCCCGGTCCTTAGAGGAGATCTCTGAGGTCTCCCGCGTCGATCGAAAGGAGATCGGCCGGACGTATCGTTACATCTCCCAGGAGCTCGGCCTGGAGATGAAGCCGGTCGATCCGAAGAAGTACGTCCCACGGTTCTGTTCGGAACTCGATCTCTCGAAGGAGGTCCAATCGAAGGCCGACGAGATCATCGAGACGACCGCAGAGAAGGGACTGCTCTCCGGGAAGTCGCCGACGGGGTTCGCGGCCGCGGCGATCTATGCGGCGTCACTGCTCTGCAACGAGAAGAAGACCCAGCGCGAGGTCGCCGACGTCGCACAGGTGACGGAAGTCACCATCCGGAATCGCTACCAAGAGCAGATCGAAGCGATGGGCATCCACAGTTAGAGCCACGCCGGCGTCGGTCGCGAGTCTCGGAAGGCACCGAAATCCCCATTCGCCGCTTCGTACTGTCGCTCGACGGTCGGGCCGCCTCCGTCGCGAGCGCGGGCGACTCGGCCGTCCCACATTCGAACGTACCTCCTCCAGCCACAGGGAGACGATCGTCCCGGAGAGAAACGTCGACCTCGCGTCGCGGCACATCCGGTAGACGCTCTCGCGTCGCGGCACATCCGGTAGCGCCCTCCCCACGGAGCGCCACGTCCGATGTGCCGTGTCGCCAGAAGCGGTGCGATAGCGAACAGTCGGCACGCCACAGTCCCGCACCGACGTGCCGAACAACCGCTGCCCGGCGCGGGATAGACATCACGTCACACGATCGCTGGCCGCTCGTTCGTAGATAAACTCACGCACCGAGCCGCGGGTCGATCGACGAGACGCCGAAGGTTCATATCCGTCCCCGCCGCACACCCACACGATGAATCTGGACGAGTACGTCGACGTCGAGCGGAACGAGCGCGCGGAGCGTCGGCGACTCGCCGAGGAGAAGTCCTACGACATCCTCGATCACCTGGAGACGTTTCAGGATCGCTTCGAGGAGACCATCCAGGGCGACTCCCTGTACGGCGGCGTCTCGCCGTCGATCTTCGTCGGCACCTCCAACTACCCGCGCGTCTCGACGGGCCTTCTCTCGCCTGTTGGCCACGACGAAAACGCCGAGCAGTTCGAGACCTCCGGAGCGTGGTACGACGAAGGCGTCTCGATCTCCGACGTCTTCGCGCGGCGCACGTCGCTTCTCAACTCCAATCGCTCACAGAAGGTGACGAACGTCGCGGACTCGTGGAACGGCTTTCTCGGCACCCAGCGCGAAGTGGCGATCGCCGACCGTCCCGTGACGGTCGAGATCGGCCTCGACGAACGCCCGGACGTCGACTTAGACGTCGGCGTCGAAGACGTCGCCACGCCGGTCGGGCCGCGCGCTCGTGCCCGCTCTGCGGAGTTAGCGGAGAACCCCCACGTGCCGCGTCCCGTCGAGAAGACGCTCGAAGACGACGACTGGAACGCCGAGGGCGCGATGAACTACCTCTATCGCCGCGGCTTCGACGTCTACGACATCAACACGATTCTCTCTGCGGGCGCGCTCGGACAGACCGACCAGCGGCGACTCGTGCCCACGCGCTGGTCGATCACCGCCGTCGACGACACCGTCGGCCAGTACCTCAGAGGGCGGATCCGGACGAATCCTGGGATCGACGCCGTCGAAGTCCACCGCAACGAGTTCCTCGGAAACGCCTTCTGGGTGATCCTCGCACCGGGCAAGTGGGAGTACGAACTCGTCGAGTTGAAAGCACCCGGGAGCGTCTGGAATCCCGACCCCGAAGCCGGGATGTACCTCGCCGCGGACAGCGAGGGCTCGGAGGGTCGCACAGGCTACGTCGACGAGACCGCCGGCGCGTACCACGCCGCACGGCTGGCCGTCCTCGAACACCTCGAAGACCGTGGCCGGCAGGCGAAAGCGCTCGTCCTCCGGCACGTCTCCGACGACTACTGGGGGCCGGTCGGCGTCTGGCAGGTGCGCGAGACCGTCCGGGACGCGTTCGAGGACGAACACGGCACCGCTGAAACGTTCGGCGACGCAGTCCGTGGCGTCACGAAGCACCTCCCCGTGTCGCTGTCGACGCTCCGGCGAAAATCGACGATGGCGGCCGGACTCCAGCGGACGCTCGGGGACTTCGGATGAGCGCGGAGAAAACCCAGCAATCGTGGGGAAATCGACCCGCCGCGGTGGCGTGACCGGCGGTACTACTTTAACGATTCGCCGAGAGGTACCACCGGAGGTCTACACGGTGGAAATCTCAGATAAACTCCTGTGTCTGTTCAACGCGGACGTTCGCGCCGAAGAGGATCGCTACGTCGTCGAAGTACCGAAGCGCGAGGTCGAAACCGGGTCGATAGAACCCGGCGAGGCCTACCGCGTCGCTCTCATCTCTCGTGCCGTCGAGTCTTCCTCGGAACCGTCCGAGTCCGAACGGCCGTCCTCGGAGCCACAGCCGCCGGTCGAACCCGGCGAACTGCGCTACGTCGAGATCGAGGACATCGGCAAGCAAGGCGACGGCATCGCCCGCGTCGAACGCGGCTACGTGATCATCGTCCCCGACACGGAGGTGGGCGACCGAGTGAAGATCGAGGTCACCGAAGTGAAATCGAACTTCGCCGTCGGCGAAGTGATCGAAGAAGAGATCTAATCCTATCGTCAGTCCGCGCTCGGTCGTTCGTCAGTCGGGTAGCTCCCGGTGAACGTCGAGAAGTCGATTTCTGGACTCGGCACGGCCGCCGCAGAGTCGTACGGGCGGTTGATGACGATATCGCCGGCCGTCCGGTCGGCGATGCCAGGAATCGCCGTGAGTTCGTCCATCGTCGCCGCGTTGGGGTCCAGCGGGTACGGAACGCCGGTCACCGACCGATAGCCGTGGTCGACGACCGCGACGTCGATCGTCGCCCCGAGGTCGCGCTCGCCCGGGATGCCGACCAAGAGTGGATACGTCCCGAGCTGCCGGCCGAACGTCCGACCGTCCTGGTGATATTCGAGGTGGACGTCCGGCAGCACGGTTCCGATCGGTGCGAGCCGTCGCAGCATCGGCCGGTCGATCTCCTCGCGGATGTCGCGTTTGTACTGTTTGAACCGCTTTTTGTGTTCCTTCGCGATGTCGGCTCCTTCGTCGGCCATCTCGGTGCCCTCGAAGGCCATCACCTGCCGGATGTTGATCCGCCGGACCATCAGCCCCGCGTCGTAGACGCGCTGGAGGAACTGTTTGTTGTGCTCGAAGGTCTCCGCGCGCTCACCTTTCAGCCCGTGCAGGAGGTTGATCCCGGGCAGGAGTTTCGGGAGGCGGTTCGCGGCGCCGTCGCCGTGCGTCGGCGCGTCGGCGGGGTCGTCGCCGGGACGCCAGCCCGCCTCCTCGTTGACGATCTCGATCGCTCGGAAGCACTCGTCGGCGGTGACGTTCAGCTGATTTTGCTCCTGTACCACGGGATCTGCCGATTCGAGTCCGAACGCCGCGGTGTCGCCGGGCGTGTTGTGTTCGGCGATGATCCGAATGCCCTCTCTGGCTTTCTCGGGCCACTTCACCACCGTTATCGGGTTCATATTGTCGAGGTGAAGCGTCCCGAGGTCGGGCGCGACCTCCCGGATCCCGCCGTAGAGTCGGCGCAGGGCGTCCGGGTTGGGCGCTTCGCCGTCGCCGCCGTACGCGAGGATGTCGGCCTGTCGACCGAGCCGGAGGTGTCGAACGCCCCGCTCGTAGAGGTTCTCGACCTCGCGGACGACCGACTCGGGCGTCCGGAACGCGGGGTTGCCGTACATCGGCTCCGTACAGAACGAACATCGGTAGGCGCACCCGCGCGAGGTCTCCAGTTCGGCGATGAGGTACTCGGGGTGGTTCGGGTGCTGTTCGACGACGAACGCGCCCTGCGCCGCCCAGCGGTCCAGTTCGTCGTTGTCGCGGTAGCGGTTCTCGAAGCCCTCCAGTCCGCTGTCGACGAGGTCGTACGCCGCGGCCTCGACGTCGCCCATCGCGAGGAAGTCGTAGTCGAGGTCCTGCCGCTGCATCTCCTGTGCGCCGGCGTTCTCCTCGCCGACGCCGAAGCGGATCGGCCCGCCCATCACGGAGACGCCCTCTGCGGCCCAGGCGAGTTCGCGCACTTCGTCGGGTTCGGCGGGCGTCCCGCCGACGTACTTGCCGGGGACGGTCATCCCGCCGAGGTAGACGAACAGGTCGGCGTCGGCGACGTCGGCCCACTTCGCCCGGTCCTCGCGGAGTTCGTCGATCGTGTGGTACGTGACGTTCGCCTCGGGGACGCCGGCGTCGACGATCGCACCGGCCGTGAACCGCGGATACGTCGAGATGTACGGCGGCACGCCGAAGTGCGCCGGCTCGTCGACGTAGCCGTCGACGAGCGTCACGGAGAGGTCGGCCGGGTCAGTCATACGAGTGCAAAGACGGCCGAGCGGTAAAACGCTCACCTTCTCAGACGAACTCGAGGCTCGGCCGCGATGCGCTGGCGCGCCGCAACCGCAAGAGAGGTTAGCTCGCGGGTCGGTTCGAGATGTATGAGCGAGGACGCCGGACCGAACCCGCACGCCGACGGAACGAGCAGTCGTGCGGACTCGTCAGACACCTCGGACGCTGTCGTGACGCTCCGTCCCGCCCGCCCGGAAGACGCCGCTGCCATCCGCAACATCTACGCGCCGTTCGTCCGCGACTCCCCGGCGACGTTCCGAACCGACGTGCCGACAACGGCCGAACTCGCCGAGAAGATCCGCGCGAAGCGCGCGGTCGACGAGTATCCGTGGTACGTCGCCGTCAGCGATGCGGGGGGGCGCGACCAGAAGGTCGTCGGCTACGCCTACGCCAGCCGGCTCCGCGACCGGGCGGCGTACCGCTGGACCGTCGAGACGTCCATCTACGTCGATCCCGCGACACATCGGTCCGGCGTGGGGACGCGGCTGTACGACCGCCTGCTCGGCACGCTCCGCCGGCAGGGGTACTGCTCGGCGTACGCCGCACTGGGAATGCCGAACCCCGAGAGCGAGCGCTTTCACGAACGACACGGCTTCGAGCGCGTCGGACAGTTCCCGGCTGCCGGTTTCAAACTGGGAGAGTGGCACGACGTCGTCTGGTATCACCGTCGACTCCGGGATCCGGACGGCGACCCGGACGAACCGCGCCCGGTCTCGGCCGTCGAGCAGTCGACTGACGAATGCTGACGCTTGAGCGGAGACGGCACCGCGGCAATCCTCCGCAGAGTCGCCACGTTCAAGCGCACCGACCGAGTTGAGCCGACAACGATGACACGAAGCGTCTGGCTCAAGGCCGACGACAGCGTCGGCGACTGGGAGACACGCAAACGACGGATCACGGCAGGGCTCGAAGCCGGGGTCGACTGGGTACTCGTCGACGAGGACGACGTCGAGCGCGTTCGCTCGCTCGGCGACGTCTCCGTGGCGGCGTTCCGGACGGACTCAGATACGACGCTCATCGACGACGTCGAGGAGGGTGACGAGGACGCCGCGAGCATCGACGCCGCGAGCGAGGCCGACGCGTACATCGTCGGCAAGGACGGCGAGGGCGACGGCACCGTCGACCTTCCCGGCGACTTCTCCGGGTCGGCCGATCTCACGACGCTCCGCCGCGAGGACAACCGAGCGCAGGGCTCCTACGTCCGGATTCTCTCGAAGGACTACGAGAGCTTCGCCGAGGAGGCAGCCAAAGACGCTGACTACACCATCGTCGTCGGCGAGGACTGGACGATCATCCCGCTGGAGAACCTCATCGCGCGGATCGGCGAGGAGACTGACCTGATCGCCGGCGTCACGACCGCCGAAGAGGCCAAGACGGCCTTCGAGACGCTCGAACTCGGGGCCGACGGCGTACTTCTCGACTCCGACGATCCCGACGAGATTCGCCAGACGGTCGAGGTGCGCGACGAGGCCGAGCGCGAGACGCTCGACCTCCAGTGGGCCACCGTCACGGCCGTCGAACGGACCGGGATGGCCGACCGCGTCTGCGTCGATACGGGCAATCTGATGGAACACGACGAGGGGATGCTCGTCGGCAGTATGGGCCGCGGACTGTTCTTCGTCCACGCCGAGACCGCCGAATCGCCGTACGTCGCCTCCCGGCCGTTCCGAGTCAACGCCGGCGCGGTCCACGCCTACGTCCGGACGCCAGACGGCGGCACGAAGTACCTCTCGGAACTCAAGAGCGGCGACGAGGTGCAAGTCGTCGACGCCGACGGCAAGACGCGCGAGGCCGTCGTCGGCCGCGTGAAGATCGAAAAGCGCCCGATGTTCCGCATCGAGGCCGAGATCGACGGCGACCGCGTGGAGACGCTGCTGCAGAACGCCGAGACGATCAAGGTTCACACGCGCGAGGGACGCACGGCCGTCACGGACCTGGAAGCCGGAGACGACGTCCTGCTGTTCTACGAGCAGACCGCGCGACACTTCGGCGAGGCCGTCGAAGAGAGTATCATCGAGAAGTAGGCGTCTGTAGTAGCGTTTGCAACTGATTACAGAGGCGATCGCACGACTGGTGTGATTGGGTGAGTGGAGACTCGCAAACGCTCTATAGCGCGGCGGCGTTCAGTTTTCCGTTCGTCGATCTCCGACTTCTCCGTCCTCGACCGGGTAGTTCTCGAACTCGACCGTACACCACGGACAGAACGAGATTTCCGGGTCGATCTCGCCGCCGCAGTTCGGACACTGCGGTGCGTCCGTCGACGTCGGTCCACGGGTCGCGAGACGGTAGGCGTCGAGCGCGCTGAGCAGCAGGAGCGCAAACAGCGGCGCGGTGACGATCGTCGGCAGCGACGACGGCTGCATCGCCGCGACGGACGCGGGATCGGTGAGACTGACTGTCGTCGGATCGACGAACACCGAGAGAAGCACGAGTGCCGCCCCGATGACAAACGAGAACCACGCTGCGCCCCGTCGCCACTCGCGGAGGTAGAGATGTCCGGCCCCGGCGACGCCGACGCTGGCACCGAGGACGGCGACGAGCGTCGCGATCATCGCACGGCGTCGCGTTCGAGTCATATCCGTGGCCGACGCCGTGGGCGTTCTTAAACTCACGGGAATGTCTCTCGCTGTCACGCAGGGGACGTACGACTGTCTCGCGGGGTGCCGACGACTGTCTCGCGGGGAGAGGTGGCCAGAAAATGAGGAGTGTCGACGAAATCGCCGCGCCGACGGCGATACCGAGACCCGGCTTACGCGAGGCCGATGCTCTCTTCGGCTTCGAGCAGTTCGTGATATCGGTTGCGGATCGTGACTTCGGAGATGTCCGCAACGTCGCTCACGGCGGCCTGCGTCGTCTTCTCGTTGGTGAGCAGGGCGGCGGCGTAGACGGCGGCGGCCGCGAGGCCGACCGGCGACTTTCCGGAGTGGACGCCCTTCTCTTTGGCGTTCTTCAGCAGCTGGCGCGCGCGAAGTTTTGCCTCGTCGGAGAGGCCCAGCTCCGAGGCGAATCGGGGGACGTACTGCTCGGGGTCGGCGGGCTTGACTTCTAGCGACAGTTCGCGGGCGATGTAGCGGTAGGTTCGCGCGACCTCGCTCTTGGGGACGCGGGAGACCTCCGCGATCTCGTCGAGCGAGCGGGGAACGCCCGCCATCCGCGCCGCAGCGTAGACACACGAGGTGGCGACGCCTTCGATGGAGCGGCCGGGGAGCAGATCCTCGTCGAGCGCGCGGCGGTAAATGACAGAGGCGGTCTCTCGGACGTTCTCGGGGAGACCGAGCGCCGAGGCCATCCGGTCGATCTCGCCGAGCGCCTGTTTGAGGTTGCGCTCTTTCGAGTCGCGCGTCCGGAAGCGCTCGTTCCACTTGCGGAGGCGCTGCATCTTCTGGCGCTGGTTCGACGACAGCGAGTTGCCGTAGGCGTCGCGGTCGCGCCAGTCGATGTTCGTCGAGAGCCCCTTGTCGTGCATCGTGTTCGTCGTCGGCGCGCCGACGCGGGACTTCTGGTCTTTCTCCTTGGCGTCGAACGCGCGCCACTCGGGGCCGCGGTCGACCGAGTCCTCGGTGATGACCAGCCCACAGTCGTCACAGACGGTCTCGCCGTGTTCGTCGTCGACGACGACGTTGCCGCCACACTCCGGACAGGAGAGCTCTTCCTCGGTGGATTCTTCTTCGGTCTCTTCTTCTTCTTCCTGGCCGGGTCGTACCCACCGCTGGCCGGCCGAGTCGCCGTCTCGGCCGTCGTTCGTTCGCGATTCGTCTCTCGTTCTCGCGTTCACGCGAGTGTACGTACTCTTCTCGCTCATCGGTATAGCGACGAATGCTCCGTGCCACAGACACGGGGTAAGAGAGGCCCGGAGCGGTCCGTACCCATTCCACCGACGGAGAATATAAAAGCGGTTCGGAATCGCTCGCCCGAACCCAGTGCACAGCCCCGAATCGCGTTGTCTGTCGAAATAGACCGTTATGATTTATATAGTCGGTATCGGCGGCACGACCCGCCCAAATCGTGGGGCAGTCCCGTCCACAACGCACTTGATCGTTCCCCGTCGACGACGACTATGTACTCTTCTCGCGACGACGCAGCCGGGGGGGCCGGCTCGGCCAGCGACGTCGAGCGCGTCGTCTCGCTCGCGCCGAGCGCCACGGCGACGGTGGCGGCGATGGGTGGCGAGGACCTCCTCGTCGGCGTGACGACGCACTGCCCGCTGGACCGCACGGTCGTCGGCGGGTGGCTGAATCCCGACTACGATCGGCTGGCCGACCTCGATCCCGATCTGGTCTGCACCGCCGACGCGTTGCAAGCGGACGTCCGCGACGAGCTCGCAGCGCGCGGCTACGACGTCTGTCACGTCGAGCCCGACCGACTGGACGCCGTCGTCGACTCCTTCGCGACGCTCGGCCGTGCCGTCGGTCGTCCCGAGGCAGGCGAACGGCTGTCCGACGAGGCCCGCCGCCGGATCGATGCGGTTCGGGACCGCGTTCCCGGGCGAAGCGACGGCGAGCAAGGCGGCGACGGCGCACGACCGGTCGTCTACTGTGAGGAGTGGGGTGACCCGCCGATGGCCGCCGGTAACTGGGTCCCAGAAGTCGTCGCGGCGGCCGGGGGCCGCTACCCCTTCTGTGACCCCGGCGAGCGCTCCCGCGAGGTGACACGCGAGCAGGTCGAAGCGGCGGATCCGACGCACGTGATCGTCCATCACTGCGGCCACGGCGACCGGGCCGACCCCGACATCCTCGCCGACCGCGGGTGGGACCTCGACGCGTCCGTCCACGTTCTCGACGACGACCTGCTGAATCAACCGAGTCCGCGGCTCCTCGACGGTGTCGAGACGCTCGCTGCACTCTTTCACGGGGATCACTGAGGTAGACCGAACCGCACAGAAGCGACACACGTATCGCCGGCGGTCGTTCACTCAGGGGTATGTACGTCGCAGTCGGCAGCGGCAACCCGGTGAAGCGCGACGCGACGGCCCGCGTGTTCCCCGGCGCGACCGTCGTCGCCGAAGCAGTCCCATCGGGCGTCTCCGAGCAACCGATCGGGCACGACGAGACGCGAGCGGGAGCGCAGAACAGAGCCGAAGCGGTGCTCGAAACGGTTCGAGACGAAGCAGACGACTCCGGGGAGACCCGTCTCGGCGTCGGGATCGAAGGCGGCGTCGCGTCCTTCGGTGACGGCCGCGTTGTCGACGACGCCAACGGAGCCGCCGACGCCGAGGCACCCGCGACCGACACGTACCTCGTGATGTGGGCGGCCGCCACCGACGGCGACCGCTGGGGCGTCGGCTCCGGCCCGAGCCTCCGTCTCCCGGAGTCGATCGCGACTCGCATCCACGACGGCGAGGAGTTGGGACCGGTGATGGACGACGTGCTCGGTGAGTCGAACGTCGCGAAGAACCAGGGCGCAGCGGGCGCGTTCACCGCCGGACAACTGACGCGCACCGACGCGCTGGAAGATGCCGTCGCGGCTGCCGCCGCGCCGTTCCTGAGCGGCCTCTACTAGGAATCTCAGTCCAGCTCCGGCGCTTCCTCGCGCGCTTCGCGCACGTCGCGCGTCTCCTCGACCGCGGTCGTCAGCGAGACGTTGAGACCGAGCATCGAGGCGTAGCCGCCGATCACGGTGACGATGTTCTTGACGGCGTGATCCAGCACGGCCGCGCCCAGCGCGAGCTCGGCTCCGAGCGGCGTCAGGCCGACGACGAGCAGCGTGAACGCGCCCTCGTAGAGACCGACACCGCCGGGGGACAGCGGAAGCACCTTCGCGAGGTTCCCGACGCTGACCGCGAAGAAACTCACCGCGATCAGTTCTACGACCGGCAGCCCGGGAGAGAACGCCGCGAGGACCAAAAGTGCCGTGACGACGTCGAGCGTCCAGACGAGGACGCTCGTCGCGCCGACGCGGGCGAATCCGCGCCGCGTGCCGGCGACGGTCTGGAGGTCGCCGACGAACCGCCCGATGACGCCGGCGACGAAGTCGGCGTACGAGTCCGTGCTCACGCGGTAGACGAGCGCGGTGACGACGTCGCGGTCGCTCCGGGCCGACAGCGCGATGCCGATCACGGCGGCGATGGCGACGAGTCCGACGCCCATCGCGACGACGACGGCCACGCGGCCCGCGCCCTCCGCGCCGACGACGGTTCGGGCTAACTCCGCTGTCTGCCCCGTCGCCGTGTAGCCGAGCAGGACGACGCCCGCCATCGACGCGATGGTGAGTAGATCGAAGACCCGCTCGGCCGCCAGCGACGCGAAGCCCGAAGGGTACGGAATGCCGCGACGGGCCTTGACGACGTACGCGCGGATCAGGTCCCCGGCACGTGCGGGGAAGACCAGGTTCCCGGTCTGGCTGATGAACACCGCGCCCGTCAAGAAGCTCAACTGCTCGCGATAGCCCAACTCGGTGAGAATATCCTGGTAGCGGAACCCACGGAGCGGCCACGAGAGGACGTAGACGAGCGCGGCCGCGCCGACCAGCGCGGGATCGGCGTCGCGCATTTCCGTGAGTACCGTCCCGAAGTCGAGATACTGCGTCATCAACACGAGTGCGAGGACGGCCAGTACCGCACCGGCCGCGAGCCCGACCCGCTGGGAGAGTCGCGGACGAACCGACAACTGCCACCACGTCCGCAGAATCTGACTGCCCATCCCGAGGACATCGCGGACGAGGTCGACTTTCGTGTCGCCCTTCGGCGTCCAGTCGACGGGGAACTCAGTCACCTCGTAGCCGGCCCGCTGTGCCCGGACGAGCATCTCTGTGTCCCAGAACCAGTGGTCGTCTTCGACCTCGTCTGCGAGCGTCTCGAACGCCTCGCGGCTGAACGCCTTGAACCCGCACTGGTGGTCCCGGAGGTCAGAGCGGAGGAACGTACGCACCAGGCCGTTGTACACGCGGCTGGGGACGCCGCGCTTTGCCGGTCTGTCAGCGACGTTCTCGGGCATCCAGCGCGAACCGGTCGCGACGTCGGCCTCGCCGGAGCGTACGCGCTCTACGAGCTCTTCGAGGTGGCGCATATCGGTCGCTAGATCGGTGTCGAAGTAGACCAGCACATCGCCGTGTGCGGCCTCGAAGGCGTGTTCGAGCGCCCCACCACGCCCGAGCCGCTCGTCGCTGTGGAAGTGCCTGACGCGGTCGTCAGCGGCCGCCAGGCGGTCTGCGATCTCGGGCGTCCTGTCGTCGCAGCCGTCCTCGGCGACGATGACCTCGAAGGTCCCCGATTCGAGGAAGGCATCGAGCGTCCCGATCGTCGTCTCCACGGTCGACTCGATGGTGCTGGCTTCGTTGTACGCGGGGAGCACGACGCTCACAGCGATGGAGGGGGCCGCGCCGTCGCTGGCGCGGTCGGCGGGCGGGCCGCGGGCGGCACCGTCGGAGGGACCCATTGGTGCTTTCTGGCCGGGCGGCGCGTATGAACTTTCTGCCTCGGCGCGGGTGGTCTGCTCCGTTAGGCGACCGTACCCCGAAGCCGAGAATAGCACGTGGAAACGCGGCCCCAATCGCGAAAGACCGCATCACAGCGGCGTGTTAACCGCGCGTACCAAACCCCTCATAGGGAGATACACCGTGTGTAGGAGTATGAGCGCGACCGCCTCCACGACGACCGCACCGAACCTCAGCGACAAACAGCGACAGATCCTCCAGTACCTCCGCGCGAACGCCGACACGCAGACGTACTTCAAGTCGCGGCTGATCGCGGAGGATCTCGGTCTCTCGGCGAAGGAAGTCGGAGCCAATATGCGTGCCATCCTCGACGGCGACGTCGGCCTCACAATCGAGAAGTGGGGCTACTCCTCGGGGACGACCTGGAAAGTGACCCAGTAGCCTGCCACAGGTGCGTCGCGAAGAACGGGATCAATCGGAGCTACGGAGTCAGTCGTCTGCGCCGTCCCGCGGCTCGTATCGGATCAGCGAGTCGGCCTCGTCGGCCAGGGCAGCGGCCTCTGGTCCGAGCGAGTCGGCGTATCTGACGACGAGCGTGAGGAGCGTCTCCGGCCGTTCGACGGCGTACGCCCCGTCGCGCGAGAGCAGCCCGGCGTCGTCGAGTTTGCGGGCATACCCGCTCACGGTCGCTCGCGACACGTCGAGGTGTTCTGCGATCGCTGCGCCGCTCGTGCCCGGGTCGCGGAGGAGGGCAACGAGCATTCCGCGCGGCGTGCGACGACGGAGGTACCCGAGCGCGACCTGTTCGAACTCGGAGAACCGGTCTGCGGGGAAGAACCGCTTGTAATCGCCGTCGCGGCGGAACACGAGTACGCCGTCGTCGACGAGTTGTCGGAGGTGGTGCTGGGTCTCGCCCGTCCCCAGGCTGAGATCGTCGCGTATCTTCGAGAAGTGCGCACCCGGCGTCGACGCCACGTAGCCGACGATGGCGTCGCGGGCGTCGCTCGTCGAGTCGGACGTGGCTTCGGCCTCGCCACTGGCACCGAGTCCAGCGAGCGGCGACGCCGCCCCCAGCGCGGCGAAACGTCGGAGCGTCGCCCGCTTCTCCTCGTCGATGTCGCGGTTCGGCATTCGAATCTACCACTAGTACGACTCGACACGGAGAAAAGCGCTTCGCTCGTCTCAGCGAAGTCAGACGAAAAAACGTGAACGCGGGTAACGTCGCCGGAACGCGTCGGTAACGCGGTCCTACTCCCGCTCTTTCTCGACGGCGCGGTCGTCGTCATCCGCGGCTTCGTCGCTCTGTTCTGCCGGGGCTTCCGTGTCGGTCGCGGCTTGTGCGTCGGCGACGACGTCTTCGGGATCTTTGATCGCGGCCTCGTCTGCGGCGTCGGCCTGGTCGATGACCGCGTCCGCGCTCCGGATGTCCGTGCCCGCGCCGCGCTTGATCGCTTCGGCCTCCTGTTCGAGTTCTTCGACGTCCATCTCGGTGGCCTGATCGATCTGCCCGAGGATCTCCTCGATGTCGTCGAGGCCGAGGAGTTCGCGCGTCTCCGCGTCGAAGTCGAGACTGTCGAGGCCGGCCTGCTCTTGGACGTCGGAGTCGGTCAACTGCCGGCCGTAGCGCCCGAGGAGGCTCGTGAGTTCCTGCGGGAGGACGAACGTCGTCGACTCGCCCTGCCCGATCGTCTCTAAGCTCTCCATACCCTTCTCGATGATCGCGCGTTCGCCCATCGACTCGGCGGACTTCGCGCGGAGGACCGTCGAGATGGCGTCACCCTGTGCTTCCAGGATCTGACTCTGCTTTTCACCCTGGGCGCGGATGATGTTCGACTGCTTCTCACCCTCGGCCTGCTCGACCGCAGAGCGGCGTTCACCCTGCGCTTCCAGGATCATCGCACGGCGACGGCGCTCGGCGGACGTCTGCTGCTCCATCGCCTGCTGGACGTCCTGGGAGGGATTGACCTCGCGGACCTCGACGCTCTCGACGCGCACGCCCCACTCGTCGGTCGGCTCGTCGAGTTCGCGGCGGATCCGACCGTTGATCTCCTGACGCTTGTTGAGCGTGTCGTCGAGTTCCATATCGCCGATGACGGCCCGCAGCGTCGTCTGTGCGAGGTTCGAGACGGCGCGCTTGTAGTCGTCGACCTCCAGGAACGCCTTCTTCGCGTCCATCACCTTGATGTAGACGACGGCGTCGGCGGTCACCGGCGAGTTGTCGCGGGTGATCGCCTCCTGTCGAGGCACGTCGAGCGTTTGCGTCCGCATATCGAACGGATACGTCCGCGAGACGAACGGCGGGATGAAGTTGATGCCGGGCTGGAGGAGCTTCCTGTACTCACCGAACACCGTCAGCGCCTTCTTCTCGTAGGCGTCGACGATCTCGACCATCTGGTAGACGATGACGATCGCGAGGAGGAGTACGAGTATCCCGATCGTCGGGATACCGAGACCTGTCTGTAATGGAACGGGACCAAGTACCATACGCGGACTTAGTGTGTGGGTCTGATAAGCGTTGGCCCAGTCGAACTGAGAAATTCGGCGACGCGAGTGCGCACAGAATCGCGGTACGTCGGTGAGACCGGTTCGGCCGCCGTCTCCGTGTCGTCGTGTCTCAGTATCGTTACGTCTCGATGTCGTCGCGTCTGAGCGTCGTCGCAGCTACGATCAGGCGCGCTCGGTTTCCATCTCGGTGTCGTCCTCGCTGTCTGCTCTCTCGACGTCGTCCGACCGCGACGCTCGACCCTGATCGAGTTGGCGGTCGATCTCGTCGTAGCCGGACGAGAGCGACTCGACGGTGACGACGTTCCCGCCGCCGGGGTCGACGACGACAACTTCCGTCCCGACGGGGAGTTCGCCGTCCACCGATCGCGCGGCGTAGAAGGGGTTGAAACCGCCGTCGTCGAGTTTGACCTCGCCGTCGGTCGGGGTCACGCGTTCCGTGACGCGACCGGTCCGGCCGCGGAGACTCGCCGAATCGCTCGTCTGTTCGGTGCCTTTGCCGCCGTAGATGTCGAACTCGCGGTAGCCGTAGAGCGCAAGCGACCCGAAGACGAGGACGAGGACGCCGAGGACGATCGGTGAGGCCAGCGGCCCGAGGACCAGCCCGACGAGTCCGGCCGCGAGGAGGGCGATTCCGAGGACGATGAAGTGCGCGCCCGGCGCGAAGGCTTCGAGGAAGCTGACGCCGAGTCCGGCGGTGACCAGCAACAGCGGCAGCGTCTCCGGCGGGATCGAGAGCTGCAGGGCGACCGAAAGCGCTGGTTCGAGCATACGAGCGATAAGTCTGGCGCACGATTAAGCGTTGTCACGAGAGATCGATGCACACGTTGGGAAACCGAGCGACGTGAGTGTGCGATATCGGTCGATCGACCAGCTGCGTGGCGTGACCGAGCGTGCGACACCGACCGACGGGAAGGCCGTCGGACCCGCTATTCGCGCTCCGGGACGGTCGCCTCGGGCGTGATCGTGGTATCGCGGGTGAAGCGAACGTTCAGTTCGCCGGTCATCAAGAGCGTCGCGCTCTCTCCGTCGGCGGGAACGCTGAAGACCATCCACACCTCCCGCGACTCCCCAGGTTCGAACAGTCCGGCGGAGGGGAAGCCGGTCACGCCGTCGAGCGGTTGATGCGCGTAGCGCTCGCCCGCGACCTCGACGGCCAACTTCGACTGTGCGAACTGCGTCGGAGTGTCGGCCCGGTTGGTCACGTTCATCCGAACTAGGAGGAACGTCTGTTCTTCGGGGGCGTCGTAGGTGGTCCCGTTCACCGTGAGCGCCTGCGTCGTCTTCGAATTCCAGCGCACGTCCGCCGTCGCGTTCGCGCTCGCCGTCGAGACCGCCGAGACGTCGAGGCCGTCGTCGCCGCCGGAGGCGAAGGGACCCCCGAGGCCGAGCGCCGGCCCCAGCGCAGCCCCGAGCACGAACGCGACGACGAGGACGATCGGGATGACAGTCGCCGGTAGCGAGCGCGAGGAGAGCGCGCGGATCCGGTCCGTGACTCCGGCGTCGGCCCCGGGGTCGCCGCTCGAATCGGGATCAGAATCGGACTGCGCCCCCGACGCATCCGCGTCGTCGCTGTCGTCCCCGTCGCCGCGGTCGAGTTTCGCGCGGATCGCCGCGAGCGACTCACCGAAGTCGGGGACGCGGTCGACGACGGACACGGGGACCGGCACCCCAAGCTCCTGGAGCCGTTCGACGGCTGCTTCGAGGCCGCTCGTCTCGGTGTACTGCTTCAGGACGTCCTCGAAGCCGCCCTCCTCGACTGTCTCGGCGAGCGTCGCGCGGTCGAGGAGGTGGACGCTTCGCTGGGCGGCCACCTTCTTGGCGCCGTCCGCGAACGCGCCCTGCGTCGCGACGACGGCCACGTCGATGCTGCGTTTCCGACAGAAGGCGACGAACTGCTTGAGGTGCCGTTCGGTGACCGTCGCCGTCGTCGTCGGGAAGGCGTAAATGACGCCGCGCTTGCCGTCGCCCCGCTCGCCGATCACGAACCGCGTCTCGTCGGCGCGCTCTTTGACGGAGATCTCCCAGCCCCGCTCGCGCCAGAGGTCCGCGAGGAACGCGACGAAATCCTCGGGCTCCAGTTCGGGGATCACGACGACCCACCTCGGCGTGCGAGCAGTGCACCGGCGCCGAGCAGCGCGGCGACCGCGACGCCCGGCGACAGCGGGAGACTCGACTGCGAGGCACCAGCGGGAGCCAGCGGCGTCCGCGTGACGACGGGGTACGGCGTCGCCGTGGACGTCGCCGTCGCCGTCGCGGTCCGCGTCGGTGTGCTCGTCTCGGTCGGTGCCGGTGGGAACTCGATCCGCGCCGTGTCGTTGACGACGGCGTCGTTCGCGGTGTAGGCCGCCGCGTCGGGGTCGTAGGACTGCTCCTCGCCGGCGTGGACCAGTTCGGCGCGGATCTGTTGGGCCTCGAAGAGCGGCGTCCCCAACTCCGCTGTTACGTTCGTATGTTCACCGGGCGCGAGGTAGTCGCTCCGTCCGACCGACGACCCGTCGGCGTCTTCCAAGCGAACGAAACCGCCCGCGGGGACTTCGGCGCTCGCGATCCGTAGCGTCGTTCCGTTCGCCGTTTGGTCTTCGATACGGACGCTCGGGTCCGGTGCGACCAAGTAGACGTCCTGTGCGGTCTGCAAGAAGTGATTGCGAACCCAAAGCGTCGCGTTCGTCCCCCGAGAGACCGACGAGAGGTCGAACGACGCCTCGAAGTCCCCGTCGGGGCCGACTGTGGCATCGCGCAGCTGCAGGAACGCGTTCGGATCCGAGGACCGGAGGCGGACTTCCAGCGTCGTGTTCGGCGCGCGGTTCGTCGTCCCGGAGACGGCGAACGAACTGTTCTCCCAGGGGTAATGCACCGAGTCGTTGTCCGGCGACAGCGACACCGACTGCGAACTGAGATGGAACGGCGTCGACGCGATCGTCGTCGGCGAGTCGGCGAGGCCGCTCTCGTCGGTCAGCGTCAGGGCCGCGCGGTAGCGATTGCGCTTCTCCAGATTCCCGATCGGAACCTCGCTGGTGTCCCAGAGCACGTAGATCTCGTCGTTCGCGAGACTCGGCAGCACGGAGACGTTCGCCGAGGCCGTCGCGACGTACTCCCGCGGCTCCTGGTTCGGCCCGGGCGTCGTCTGCGTGAAGTTCACTTTGAGCCCGTTAGCCGCCGCGGCACCGGTGAGGTCGCTCGTGTTCAGCGCCGACTCCAGGCCGCTCTCCTCGAAGCGGACGACGGCGTAATCGCCGCGTGCGAGGTCGGTTCCGGCGCTCATCGTCGTCTCCAGGGGTCCGACGTTGGCGTCGCCGTCTTCGCCGCCGTCGACGTACTCCGAGGGCTCGAACGCCCCCGGCGCGCGGTATGATTCCGCTGTCGTCTCGCCTCGTGGGTCGACGGTGAGCGTCCCGATGTCGCGCTCGACGCCGTCGATAGAGACGCGGAGAAGGTAGTCTTCGGGCTCGATGGGCTCATCGAGCGGTTCGGAGTGTAGCGTCGCGGATCCGCCTTCGACGAAGACGGCTGGATCGGTGGCAGTCGTCTGGCGTGTGTCGAGAGTTATTTCGGACGTGCCGCTGCCGCCGAGCGCGACGGTGAGGTGAAAGCCGTACTCCGGGCCGCCCATCGTCACGTTCGCGGGGTCGGAGTGTGAGACCGAGAACGTCACCTCGTCGCCGCGGGTGACGGTCACGTTACCGCCAGGGAACGACGCCGAGGCGTCGTCGGTCTGTTGCGGCGCGCTATCGGCGACTGTGAGGGCGTGCGGAGACCCGCTGTGGCTGTCCTCGCCGATCGTCTCGGTCCCGGCGCTGTGGGCCACTCCCGGCGCCGTCGACGCAGGGGCGAACCCCGAAACGGGCGTCGCACCGCCGACGAGGAGGGAGAGGGCGATAGCGAGAGCGAGGTAGGGATGGGCGTGAGACATCGGCGATACGGTCGTCTCCCTACGCTACCGACCAACTCGCATAAAACGCTGCGGTCACAGGATCAGAACTGATAACGGACGTGCAGCACGGAGGCCGAAATCGAGTGGCGGCGAGCCGCTCAGAGTACGCCCGGGACGATCGCTGACGCGAGGAGCGCGACCGTACCGAGCGCGCCAGCCACCACGAACAGGGCGTTCTCCGCGTCGGGATCGCCGGGTTCGATCGGCGCGCGGAACGAGAGCCGTCCGTCGCCGAGTCCGTCGGCATCGACGTCGGTCGCAGGCGGCGCAGCGTCTCGGTCGGTTCGGGCCTCGTCGAACTCCCGGTCGGGACCAGTGTCCGGATTACTCATTACGAATAGTACGACTGCCACAGGAAAAGACTTGCCGCCTCGGACGCCTATCGGATCTCGGCGTCTCGCGTGCGATGTCTGATGACGTCGCCCTCGTAGACGATGCCACGTTCGGCGTGCAGCGTCAAAGTCGTCCCGGGCGACAGCGACGTCGGCAGCGGCGCGCCCGAGATCATCGGGATGTCGAGTTCGCGGGCGACGAGCGCCGGATAGCCAGTCATTCCGGGGCGCGCGTCGACGATACCGCCGAGTTTGGCGGCCTCGCCGTCGAACTCGCCGTCGAAGGTCGCCGGCAGTGCCAAGATCGCTCCGTCGGGGACCGACGAGAGGTCGCCGTCCTCGGTGACGGCGAGCGGCCCGGCGACGCGGCCTCCGACGACCTTCCGGCCCGTCGCGACGGCCTCGGCGGCGACGTGGAGTTTCAGCATATTCGTCGTGTTCGTGCCCTCGAGTTCGGTCATCATCCCCGAGAGGACGACGAGCGTGTCGCCGGATTTCGCGACGCCGGCGTCGAGCGCGGCGTCGACGGCGTCTTCCATCATCGCGTCGATGCCGTCGCGGTACGCCGAGTAGACCGGGATGACGCCCCACGAGAGGGCGAGTTGCCGGCGGACGCGGTCCGTCGGAGTCGTCGCGACCACCGGGACTGCCGGCCGGAACTTCGCCGTCTTCCGCGCGGTGTAGCCGGACTCGGAAGCGGCGACGATTGCACTCGCACCGACGTCGCGGGCGAGATACCGCGCCGAGCGGGCGAGCGCCTCGGTGCGGGAGTCCTCGTCCGGCGTCGGAATCCGCTGTTCGCGGCTCTCGGCGTACTCGTCGCTGGCTTCGACCTGTCGGATGATCCGGTCCATCGTCTCGACGACGCGTACCGGGTCGTCGCCGATCGCGGTCTCGCCCGAGAGCATCACCGCGTCGGTGCCGTCGAGGACCGCGTTCGCGACGTCGGAGGCTTCCGCCCGAGTAGGTCGGCGGGCGTGCACCATCGAATCGAGCATCTCGGTCGCCGTGATGACGGGCGTCCCGGCGGCGTGGCACTTTCGGATGATCCGCTTTTGGATGATCGGGACGTCTTCGAGCGGCATCTCGACGCCGAGGTCGCCGCGGGCGACCATCACGCCGTAGGCGGCGTCGATGATCTCGTCGAGGTTCTCGACCGCCCCCGCGCGCTCGATCTTTGCGACGACGGGGATGTCCGCGCCGAGTTCGTCGAGCGCGTCGCTGATGGTGTAGACGTCTTCCGCAGAGCGGACGAACGAGGCGGCGACGAAGTCGGCCTCGGTCTCGGCGGCGACAGCCAGTTCCGCGCGGTCGCCTTCGGTGATGAGGTCGATGTCGAGGTCGACGCCCGGGAGGTTGACGCCCTTTCGCCCCCCGAGTTCGCCGCCGGAGTCGATGCGCGCGACGACGCCGTCGTCGTCGACGCGGACGACCGTGGCCTCGATCCGACCGTCGTCGAGGAGCACCGTATCGCCCGGCTCGGCGGCCGTGATCGAGTACGAGAGCCCGATCGTTTCGGGCGTCGCCTCCTCGCCCGCGACGAACCGGACCTCCGTGTCAGTCGCCAGCGTGATTGGGTCTTCGAGCGGCGCCGTCCTGACCTCGGGGCCCTGGAGGTCGACCATCGCGGCCAGGGGGCTGTCGGTCACGTCGTCTACGGACCGAATGCGCTCGATGACCTTCCGGCGGTGGTCCGGGGTCCCGTGGCTCGCGTTGAGGCGGGCGACGCTCATCCCGGCGTCGACGAGGCCCCGAATCGTGGATTCGTCGTCCGACGCCGGGCCGAGCGTGCAGACGATTTTCGCCTTTCTCATAGGACTCCCTACTCGGGAGTGAGTTAAAAAGACCGACGATGAGCCGGCCGGCGTAACGAGGGGTCTACTGGACCTTCGTTCCGGGGACGGCGTCGCCGTGGGTGGTCAGGAGGTCGGCCTGATCGCCCGCCGCGAGCAGCATCCCGTTGGACTCGACGCCGAACAGTTCGGCTTTCTCCAAGTTGGCGACGACGACGATCTTCGTGCCAGGGAGCGAATCCAGGTCGTGGAGCTGTTTGATCCCGGCGACGATCTGGCGCTCTTCGACGCCGATGTCGACCGTCAGCTTCGCGAGTTTGTCGGCGCCTTCGACGCCCTCGGCGGCGACGATCTCGCCCACGCGGATGTCGAGGTCCTGGAAGTCCTCGAAGCTGATCCGCTCGTCGGCGATCGGTTCGACGTCGGCCACTGCTTCCTCGGTCGGCTCGTCGCCGTCGCCGGCGCCAGTACCTGCGTCGGCCTCGTCGTCCGCGTCGGCCTCGGCCTCGCCGTCTTCGGTCGCGGCGTCGACTCGCGCTTCGAGTTTCTCGTTCAGTTCCTCGACGCGCTCCTCGGGGATCTTCTCGAACAGTTCCGTCGGTTCGTCGAACGCCGCGGCCGGGGCGTCGAGTGCGGCGTCGATGCCGACGGCGTGGACGTCGCCGTCCTCGTTGAGGTCGTCCCAGAGGTTCTCGGCCGCTTCGGGCGTGACCGGCTCGAAGAGCACGGCGACGGCCTTCGCGATCTGGACGCAGTCACGGATGACCTGCGCCTTCTCGGGATCGTCGTCGTCGAGCTTCCAGGGTTCGTTCCGCTGGATGTACTCGTTGCCGAACTGCGCGAGACGGACGGCGGCGTCGCCGACCTCGCGGACCGAGTACTCGTTGACGCCGGCCTCGAACTCGGCCATCGCCGTCTCGATGCGCTCACGGACCGACTCCGAGAGGTCGACGTCGGGCGTGCCGCCGAACTCGCGGGCGGCGAAGAGCAGCGAGCGGTACGCGAAGTTGCCGACCGTGCCGACGAGTTCGTTGTTCACGCGCTCGCGGAAGCGCGCCCACGAGAAGTCGACGTCCTGCTGGAAGCCGCCGTTGGTCGCGAGGTAGTAGCGCAGGAGGTCGGGACGGAAGCCCTCCTCGAGGTACTCGTCGGCCCAGACCGCGCGGTTTCGCGAGGTCGAGAAGCCCTTGCCCTCCAGCGTGATGAATCCGGAGGCCATCACAGCGCGGGGTTCGACATAGCCCGAGGCGTGGAGCATCGCCGGCCAGAACACCGTGTGGTGCTGGATGATGTCGCGGCCGATGATGTGGACGATGTCGCCGTCCTCGCGCCAGGCCGTCTCCCAGTCGAAGACGTCGGGGCCGACGCGTTCGGTGTACTGCTTCGTCGAGGAGATGTACTCGATCGGCGCGTCGACCCAGACGTAGAGGACGAGGTCCTCCTCGCCGGGGTAGTCGACGCCCCACTCCATATCGCGGGTGATACACCAGTCCTGGAGATCGCCCTCGATCCACTCGCGGGGCTGATTCTGCGCGTTCGAGGTGCCTTCCAGGCGGTCGATGAACTCGCCGAGGTACTCCTGCAGGTCGGAGACGGCGAAGAACTTGTGCTCTCGGTTTCGGTACTCCGCTGAGTTGCCCGTGATCGTCGAGACGGGATCTTCGATCTCGCCGGGTTCGAGGTGGCGACCGCAGCCCTCGTCGCACTCGTCGCCGCGGGCGTGCTCGCCGCAGTAGGGGCAGGTTCCCTCGACGAAGCGGTCGGGGAGCCACTGGTCGGCGTCGGGGTCGTAGGCGACCGGGATCTCCTTCTCGTAGACGTAGCCCTCCGCTTCGAGAGTCCGGACGATCTCCTGGGTCGTCTCCGTGTTCGTCGCGTCGTCCGTGTGCCCGTAGTTGTCGAACTCGACGTCGAACTTCGGGAAGGTCTCCTCGTATTGTTCGTGGTGTCGGAGCGCGAACTCCTCGGGCGTGACGCCCTCCTGGGCGGCGTTGACGGCGACCGGGGTGCCGTGCATATCCGACCCGCAGACGAACGCGGTCTGCTGGCCGAGTCGCTTCAGCGCGCGACTGTAGATGTCGCCGCCGACGTACGTTCGGAGGTGGCCGATGTGCAGGTCGCCGTTGGCGTACGGCAGCCCGCAGGTCACCACCGCCGGGTTCTCGGTGGGAAAGTCCTCGTGGCTCATAGGGGGTACTCTCAGCGGCGGCACCAAAATCCCGCTGATTCGGAGTCGCCGGCGGCCCGCCTCTCAGTGACGAAGTCGACCCCAACTAGACGATCGACAGCACGGTACCGACGCCGACGACGGTTACGACGAGGCGGCCGACGCTCCCGACGAACGTCGCGGCCGCGAACTTCACGTAATCCTCTTCGAGCACGGCGAACGCGTAGATCGAGAGGGTGTCCGGGAAGAACGGGATCGAGAGCGCGACCGCGAGGCCGGCGTAGCCCCACTTCTGTGCGATATCGACGGTGCGGCGCTCGGACCACTCGATCACGTCGAACCGCGACCGCCGCAGGAACCGGATGACCGGTCCCGCCTCCTTGACCTCCTGGCCGATGTGGAACGCGAAGACGCTGCCCGCGGCCTTTCCGACGCCGGTCACGAGCGTGATGACCGCGAGTCGTCCCGTCTCCGAGAGGCCGAGATTCAGCGGCGCGAGCAGAACGATCTCGCTCACCCCGGGCAGCGCGAACGCGATGAGGAACGAGTAGACGAAGATGATGCCCAGCCCGGGCCATCCCGTCGCCGTCTCGACCGCCGCCGAGAGCCAACCGAAGTCGGGCAACAGGTCACTCGCGAGCGCGAGACCGACAGTGCTGGCCGTGTCGACGACGGGCTCGAGCGGTACTGCCGTGACAGGGAGGGACACGTTACCGGAGAGTGAGTCGCACGGGGTCGTAAGTCTTGAGTTTCCGGGCGAAATCGGCGCCGTAGACGCGAGCGCGGCTACCGGATCTCGTCGAGATCCGACAGGAAGGCGTGGAGCACGTCCCGGGTGACGTGTGGCATCACGACGATCCGAGCCAACCCCGAACCGGTGCGGGAGAGTCGCCAGCCCCGGTCACGGATCCGCTCGAACGTCGGGGCGTCGACGTCGGCGACGACGATCGGGAGTGCCACGTCGGCGACGTCGTAGCCGCGCTCCCGGAGTTCGGTCGCCAGCCACCGCGCGAGACGGTCGGCGCGCTCGTACTCGCGGCGGTAGCCGTCAGGCCACAGTGCGTCCATCGCGGCGACGGCGCCCGCGACACCGGCCCCGCTCCGCGTCCCCGTCAGCGACGCCTGCGAGGTCGACTCCAGATACGGAGTATCGACCGCGAGCGCGTCTACGCCTGCGCGTTCGCGGAACAGGAGGCCGCCGGCGGGGATGACCGCCCGCCCGCACTTGTGAGGGTCGATCGTCAGCGAGTCGATCGGCGCGTGCGCGAAGCTCCACTCGTAGTCGGTGAAGGGGAGCAGAAAGCCACCCCACGCAGCGTCGACGTGACAGTACGCGCCGGCGTCGTGAGCGATTCTGGTGAGTTCCGGAATCGGGTCGACACGGCCGTACTCGGTGGTTCCGGCGACGCCGAGCACTAACACCGTCTGGTCGTCGACGGCGGCCCGCACGCCGTCGAGGTCGACGCGGTGGGCGTCGTCGGTCGGAACCGAACGTAACTCCACGTCGAGGATGTCGGCAGCCTTGGGAAACGAAAAGTGCGCGCTCTCGGGGACGACGACGTTCGGGTGCTCGACGTCCCGACGGTTCCGAGCGGAGCGGAGCGCCTGGATGTTCGCCTCGGTCCCGCCGCTCGTGATGTATCCATACGGGGCGTCGGCCGCTGGTCGACCGGCGCCCGCTCGTGACGACGAAGGGGCTGTAGCTGCGTCGTCGAGGCCGGCGAGCCGCCCGAGTCCGGCCACCGCGCGCGATTCGAGGTCGGCGACTTCGGCGTACGTCGCCGGATCCCCCGGGTTCGTCGCGAGAAATCGCTCCGCCGCGTCCCGCGCGGCGGGATGTGGCTCCGTGCACATCGACGAAAGAACCCGGTCGAACTCTTGCGGGGCCGCCCGCTGCATAGCGCCGTTTAGTTCCCGTCCGCGTTTAGTGGTTCCGTTTAGTGATCAGACCAGGGAGTACCGGAGATCAGCGAACGGAATCGAGCAGGAGGCGCTGTTCGACCCGCTTGACCTCGTGCTGGACATCGCGAACGGCGTCGATGTTCGCCGAAACCGACGAGACGCCCTTCTCGACGAGGAACTGGACCATCTGCGGTTTCGAGCCTGCCTGCCCGCAGATACTCGTGCGGACGTCGAGGTCCCGGCACGTCTCGATGGTGTCGCCGATGAGCTTCAGAACTGCCGGGTGTAGCTCGTCGAAGCGGTCGGCGACGCGCTCGTTGTTGCGGTCGACCGCGAGCGTGTACTGCGTGAGGTCGTTCGTCCCGAAGGAGACGAAGTCGATGCCGGTTTCAGCCATCGACTCGACTTCGAGCGCGGCCGCCGGCGTCTCGATCATCACGCCCCACTCGCGCTTCGTGGGGTCGATGCCGGCCTGTTCCATCAGATTCCGTGCACGGAAGACGTCCTCGGCGTCGTTGACGAGCGGGAACATCACCTCGACGTTGTCGTAGCCCATCTCGAAGATCCGCCGGAACGCCTCCAGCTCGTGCTCGAACAGATCCGGGTTGTCGAGCGAGCGGCGGATGCCGCGGTATCCGAGCATCGGGTTGTGCTCGTGTGGCTCGTCGTCGCCGCCCTCCAACTGGCGGAACTCGTCGGTCGGCGCGTCGAGCGTGCGGACGCGGACGGGACGCGGGTAGAACGCCTCGGCGGCGGTTCGGATGCCGTCGACGAGTTCGTCGACGTACGCCCGCTCGCCGTTCTCGGCAATGTACTTCGTTGGCGTCTTGCCGAGCGAGAGCACCATATGCTCGATGCGGAGGAGTCCAACCCCGTCGGCGCCCGTCGCGGCGGCGCGCTCTGCGGCTTCGGGGATCGAAACGTTGACCTTCACTTCGGTCGCCGTCATCGGTTTCACGGGCGTCTTCGGTCGCGCCTCCTCGATGGGTTCGGGCGCCTCTTTCTCGGGCTCTGCACCCTCGCGAACCGTTCCCTTGTCACCGTCGATCGTGATCGGCTGGCCGTCTTCCAGTTGCCGGGTGGCCGAGCCGGCGCCGACGACCGCCGGAACGCCGAGCTCGCGCGAGACGATCGCGGCGTGGGAAGTCATCCCGCCCTCGTCGGTGACGATGCCCGACGCGCGCTTCATCGCGGGCACCATATCAGGCATCGTCATCTCAGTCACGATGATGTCGCCCTCGCCGACCTGGTCGAGGTGGTCGAGTTTCGTGACGATCCGGGCCTCACCGGAGGCGATCCCGGGACTCGATCCGAGCCCGCGGAAGAGGACGTCGCCGGACTGGGAGGAGTCGCCGGACTGGACCTGTCCGCCGTTCGCCCCGGCGGCCGCCTCGGCGGACTCCTCGTCGTCGGAGATCGTCGTGATCGGCCGCGACTGGAGCATATACACCTCGCCCTCGTGGATCGCCCACTCGACGTCCTGCGGCGTTCCGTAGTGGTCTTCGACGCGCTCACCGAGCGCGACGAGTTCTTCGATCTCCTCGTCGGAGAGCACGCGTGCGCTCCGCTTTTCGTCGGGGACCTCCGTCTCGATGGTCTCGCCGGTCTCCTCGTCTTTGACCATCATCATCTTCTTGTCGGCGACCGTGATGGTCTCGACTTCGGCAGTGTCTCGGTCGATGACGTAGTTGTCCGGGGAGACAGACCCGGAGACGACCGCTTCGCCGAGTCCCCACGCGGCTTCGATGATGATCTGCGGCTCGCCCGTCGAGGGGTGCGAGGTGAACAGCACGCCGGACTTCTCGGCGTCGACCATCTCCTGTACGACGACGGCGATGTCGACCTGGTCGTGCGGGAAGCCCTGTCGGTTCCGGTAGTAGATCGCTCGCTGGGAGAACAGCGACGCCCAGCACTCCTTGACACGCTCGACCAGTGCGTCCTCCTGGACGTTCAGGAAGGTCTCCTGTTGGCCGGCGAAAGACGCGTCCGGCAGGTCCTCGGCGGTTGCAGACGAACGGACGGCGACGAAGCGTTCGCCGTCGCCGAGGTCTTGGTACGCAGCGAGGATTCCCTCCCGAACGTCGTCGGGGACGGGAGTGTTCATAATAAGTTCGTGAGCACGTTCGTGAGCCTCACGAAGAGCCTCGGTGTCTTCGTGATCGACGTCGACAGCCGAAAACAGCTCCTCGTCGATGCCTGCGTCCTCGATGAATTCACGGTATGTCCCGGCGGTCACGACGAACCCCGAGGGAACAGGCAGCCCTGCCCCGGTGAGTTCGCCCAGCGAAGCCGCCTTTCCGCCGACGCTCTCGATGTCGGCGGACCGCACGTCGTCCAGCCAAGCTACAGCCATTAGCGTGTGCAAGTCCGCAGATATCACTAAAGTACTTTCCGAAGCGTGAGACGCCGAATAAAACGTACTCGGAAGCGAATTTTTAATATATAATAGGTGAGGATGCGTGGCGCGCTCGCTCTTCGGCTCTGGAGTACGACCCCCGGGCGAGAAATTCTTTAGGGACGGCGCCCTGTGTCTATACGTGCTTCCGGAGTGGGTCTCGTTGTTGCCGCCGTGGCTCGTCTTCGGCCTCCTCGGGGGCGGTATCGCCTCCGTCGTCGCCGCGGGCGTGTTCGTCGTAGGCGGACGCCTCTTTCCGGACGAGCCGACGCCCGCCGGCCACCGAATCGATGGCTCGACGCGCCGACGCGCGGAGATTCGCGAGTATCTCCGCGAGATTTCCGAGCCGTTCGCCGAGGACCACGTCGTCCGCGGCGAGACGATCGAATTCTACTTGCCGCGCCGGGACGTCGCGATCACCTTCGACGCGCAGGCGTACTTCAGACTCGAACGCGCAGGGACCTACACCGTCCTCTGTGAGCACGAGATGCCGGTCCACGCCCTCGGCCGTCGACTCCCGTTCGACGTCCCCACCTTCACCCACGGTCCCCGCTCGAACGCCAGAGCGGATCCGGTCTCGGAGGCGTTCGACTACCTGGATCTCTCGCGGGGTGCCAGTCCCGAGGCCGTCAGGACCGCCTACCGCGACCGCGTGAAGTCCGTCCATCCGGATCACGGCGGCTCACAGGCGGAGTTCAAGCAGCTCCAAGAAGCGTACGCAACGGCACGAGAACACGCGAGCGAGTAAACTACTGTCTCACTAAGAGACAGCCCCAGTGCCGCAGAAGCCCCGGTCTGCGCGAGGTTTTATATACGGAGCCGCGGCCAGACCGCGCGTAATGTAGCCCTCGCCACGGCGCGTCTCGCGGTTGCGTGGTACACCGCGCCGTGTGATTCGGAGACGGGCAGTCCCGTACCACCTGTTCGCCCGCATCGAGAGGCGTCGCTCGGTGTCAGTCCGCCCCGTCGCTGTCGCCCGCCTCGTCGCTGTCGCCCGCCTCGTTCGGATCGCCGGCCGCCGGCGTCGCCCCGTCACGTCCGGCTTCGGTTACCTCGTACAGGACGTCGCTGTCACGGAGTGCGTCCGTCACGCGCCCCACGTTGTCCGCCGTGGCCACGACGACGCTGTCGACACCGCGTGCGGCCGCCGCTGCGGCGACTTCGCCGGCAGCGAACGACGTTTCGACGTCGACCTCGGCTGCTCGAAGCGCGACGACCGCTTCGACTCCCGCCGCAACGACGACAGCCGCATCGGCACAGATCCCCGCCAACTCGTCCGGCGAAACCGCTCGGCTGCCGCCGGAGCGCGCCGACGGAACCTGAACGACGGTGACTTCGCCCGGCTCGATCTCGATGACGCCCTCGAAGCCAGTGACGCTCACGTCCTCGCCGGGGTCGGCGCTCGTCGTCGCGACGCCGGTCGCGGGACCGGAACCGCCCGGCGAGGCGTGCAGCAGTCCGTCGCGGAGCGACAACGTCACCGTGTCACCAGTCTCGATCGTCGCCGTCGCGATGGCGGCATCCTCCTGGACGCTTTCGAGCACGTCGTCGGTGACGTGCTCGGCGAATCGCTGGAGCCCTTTGGCCTCCTGGAACAGCCAGTCGACGCCCTCTTTCGTCACGCGGTACCGCGACCGCGCTTCCTTCTCGACGTAGCCGTCGTCGACGAGTTCTCGGATGTACTCGCTGACGGCCTGGCTCGTCACGCCGACGGCCTCGGCGATCTCGCCCTGGCTCACCGCCGGTTGCCGGTCCGCGATTTCGACGAGGATGCGAAACCGCGTCGCAGTCCGCTTGTCTTCGAGGGCTCCGCTCATACTGGCGTCCTTGCAGGCCGCCGAGAAAAATCCCACCGGAACCCGACGAGCGGGGCGCCCAAGCCGCAGAGCACAGCTTCGTAGTCACGCTATCGTCATCGACGCGTGCTGTCACTGCCATCGTCGGTGCGTGCTCCCGCTGCCGTCACCGATATGACCGCCCCATCCGTACGTCGACCGTGGACGGCTTCCAGTTTCTCCCGCGGAGCGTCTTCCTGCCGACCGCGGACGCGCTCGTCGTCGCCGACCTCCACGTCGGGCAGAACGAAGCGTCAGACGTCGCGTTTCCGCTCGGTGAGCGTCGCGACCTGCTCGACCGACTCGGCGCGCTGCTCACCCGCGCAAAGCCGACAACCGTGGTCTTCGCCGGCGACGTGCTCCACCGGTTCGGGACGGTCTCGGAGCGGAGTCGTGAGACGGTCGCCGAACTCGCAGCGGCGTGCCGCGAGGCTGGAAGCGATCCCGTGTTCGTTCGCGGGAATCACGACCCGATGTTGGATGCCGTCCGCGACGACGCCCGTAACGCCTACGTCGTCGCAGCGGACCCACGAACCGTAGTCTGTCACGGTCACGAGGAGCCGTCGCTCGACGCCGAGCAGTACGTGATCGGACACGACCACCCGGCGATCGACATCGAAGGGCAGCGTCGACCGTGTTTTCTCGACGCACCGGCCGCCTACGAGGGCGCGGACGTGCTGATGCTGCCCGCGTTCTCGCGACTGGCTGCGGGCGTCGAGGTCAACGACGCGCGCGGATCCGACCTCCAGTCACCACTCGTCCGCGACCTCGACGACGTCCGACCGACCATCTACGACGACGGGAGCGAGGAAGCCCTCACGTTTCCGCCGCTTGCGTCGTTTCGACGTTTGCTCTAAGTCAGTACGACGCCCCTCACGGATCGGGAGTCAGAAGTCCCACTCGACCGCTCTGGCCACCTCGCGACCGCTTCGCATCGCGCCCTGAATGGAGGACCACGCGGTGTAGTCACCGGCCAGATACGTCCGACCGCCCGGCGCGCGGTGATCCGGGAGCGTGTCGTGTACGCCTGGCGGTTGATCGAACTGCGCGAACTCGATCCGCTGGGTGCGGACGGGGTCGAGGTCCGCGAAGTCGCGGTCGGGGTACCACGACTCCAGGGTCAGGCGCGTCTCGTCGGCGAGGGCTCCAGCGTCGCGGTCGAGTGCGGCGTCGCCGAGGAACGTGGCGTTGAGTAGCGCCTCGCCGTCGGGTGCGTACTCCGGCGCGACCTCGGACATCGGCACGACCGTATTCGGCGACGGATCGCCGGCATTGAGCAGGAGCTTGCGCCGCGTCGTCGGCGCGACGTCGTCCGGAAGCCGGTAGTGCTGAGTCACGCACCCGCGAGCGTCAGTCGGGATCTCCGCGACGTCCGTGAGGCGTTTCGCCTCCTTGGGGTCGGTCGCGACGACGAGTGCGTCGGCGTCGATCGTCTCGGCGTCAGTCTCGACGGTGACGCCGTCGCCGTGGTCGGTCACCGATTCGACGCGTTCAGAGAGACGGATCGACGCGCCCGTGCTTCGCGCTCGCGCTGCCAACTGCTCCGGAATCGCGGCCATTCCGGCGGCCGGAACGGCGATGCGGCCATCCGAGAGCGCCTTGAACGTGTACTCGAAGACGCGTTTCGAGGTCGATAGCGACCGATCGAGCGTAATTCCGCCGTAGAAGGGGGCGACGAAGTTGTCGACGTAGTCGTCCGAAAAGCCCCACTCGCGGAGATACGAGCGGATCGATCGATCGGCGCTCCTGAAGATCTCGGATTCCGTCCGCGTGTCGACGTGCTGCCGAAGGAACAGCGTCCGGACCTTGTCGGTGAACGTCACCTCGTCGTTGCGGACCGACGCCGGCGCGGATCGAAGGTCGCGCAGCGGGTCCGAGAGGACGGAGCGTGATCCGGGCCGGGCGATGACTGCGCCGGGCGTGAAGTACCGGAGGTCGAGCGCCGCCAGATCTAGTTCCCGTCGGACGGCCGGATACGCGGTGAAAAGCACCTGAAATCCGCGGTCGAGAGTGAATCCGTCTCTCGTCTCCGTCCGGACGCGGCCACCGACGGTCGATCGGCGCTCCAGCACTGTCACATCTGCGCCTGCGGCGGCGAGTCGACGGGCGGCGACGAGCCCGGCCAGCCCTGCGCCGGCGACGACGACGGAAGCTCCGTTCATACGCGTCGTTTCGATCGCGGGACACAAAGAGACTGCGAGTGGGTCCCGGAGAGAAGTGAATAGGGATTTGTTCGTCGGATCGTAACTCCAGGTATGCAAACGAGCGAGGCGTTCTGCGGCCTAGTCTGTACGGCGACCGACGAGCGCTACGACGCGACTGCGACGGGCGAGAGCGACGCCGGCGCACGGCTCGAAGCCGCGTACGACTACGACGCCGTCGAGTGGTCCGACGAGGCGCTCGCGGACGCACCGCGGTCGATGTGGCGCTACAGCGACCTGCTCGCGTTCGAATCGCCGGTCACGGCCGACGAGGGCGGCACGCCGCTCGTCGCCGCGCCGACGCTGGCCGAGGAAGTCGGTCTCGGCGAACTCTCGATCAAAGACGAGAGCCGCAACCCGACCGGAACGGTTCTCGACCGGGGGCTGGCGCCGGCGGTGACGGCGGCGCGCGAAGCCGACGCGGACCTCGTCGCGCTCGCGACGCCGGGGAACGCGGGGCAGTCGGCGGCGTCCTACGCCGGGATGGCCGACATCCGCTCGTACGCGTTCGTCCCCTCCCGCGCGCCGTTCTCGAACAAGGCGATGGTGAACGTCCACGGCGGGGAGATGCGAGTCGCGGGCGGGCGCTACCCCGACGCGGAGGCCGCACTCCACGAACAGTTGCAGTCGGAGTGGTACACGCTGCAGGAGTTCGACAACCCGCACCGACACGACGGTATCAAGACGGTCGCCTTCGAGATCGCGGAGTCTGTCGATTGGGCGCTCCCGGACGCCGTCGTCCTTCCGGCGGGGACGGGTGAGGCCGTCGCGGGCGTCGTGAAGGGCTTCCGCGAACTCCGCGAGGTCGGGATGACCGACGACGTGCCGCCGGTGTATGCGGCCCAGCCCGCCGGCTGTGCGCCGCTCGTCGCCGCGCACGATCGCGGTGCCGACACGATCGAACCCTGGGAGTCGCCGGACACCATCGTCGGCGAACTGGAGATTCCCGAGCCGAACGGTGCGGAGCCGGCGCTCGACGCCGTCGCGGAGACCGGCGGCGGATTCGTGGCCGTCGACGACGAGAACAGCCTCGAAAGCGCTGTCGTGGCCGCTCAGAAGGCAGGATTAGAGGTTGGCGCCGCCGGCGGAGTCGCGGTCGCGGCGGCCGGCGAACTCGCTGCCGACGGCGTGTTCGGCCCCGACGATCACGTCGTCGTCGTCAACACGGAATCCGGAACCAAGACCGCAGACGTGCTCCGGAGCCATTTGATGGGAAAAGGGATCTGAGTTAGAACACTCACGCAGTATCCTTTTAACCGACAGATTATTAATTTTGACTAGTCTAAATCGTCGTATGTTGAGCGACGTGATGGAGGACTATCTCAAAACGATCTACCAGATTCAGGCTCGATCCGGGCCGCCCGTCTCCACCTCTGCGGTCGCAGACGCCCTCGAGAAGACCCCGCCGACGGTGACGAGTATGCTCGGGAATCTCGAAGACCGCGGGCTCGTGACGCGCGAGAAGTACAAAGGAGCCGAACTCACCCCCGAAGGAGAGACGGTCGCACTGGAGATTCTCCGCCATCACCGCCTCCTCGAAGCGTACCTCGCAGAGCATCTTGATTACTCCTGGAGCGAGGTCCACGACGAGGCCGACGCGCTGGAACACCACATCAGCGAAGAGTTCGAGCGTCGCGTCGCGGAGGCGCTCGACGATCCGATCGTCGACCCGCACGGCGATCCGATTCCGTCCGCTGATCTCGCCCCGCTCGAAGACGACGAGGCGACGCCCCTGACGGCCCACGAGGTCGACGACCGCGTCGTCGTCTCGCGCGTCAGCGACCGCGACCGCGACGAACTCGAATATCTTGCTGACGCGGGGATCACACCCGGGACGACGCTCGAAGTTGTCGGCGTCGCCCCCTTCGGAATGGTCACGGTGCGAACCGGATCAGACGCCGAACAGAGTCTCCCAGAATCTGTGGCCGAAGCGATCTACGTTCGTCCTGCGACCGATGCGGCGCCAGCCGGCGGTTCGACTGAGGTGAGCGACGCGTGAGTACCTACCTCGAAATCCTGATCGTCGCGTTCGTCGCTCAGTTGGCCGTCCTCCCCGGAGAGAAGGTGCAGTTCATCATCGCGGGGCTCTCGACCCGGTACGACCCGCGGATCGTCGTGGCCGCCGCAGGGTCGGCGTTCGCCGGCTGGACCGCAATCGAGATCCTCTTCGGGCGGGCACTTCAGTCAGCCTTGCCGCCGGTCGTCCTCGATGCAGTGACGGCGGCGCTGTTTTTGACGTTCGCGGTCCTCCTGTACCGTTCGGCTCCGAAGGCCGCCGGTGGCTCCGAACTCGACGGGACGAGCGTTACCGATGGGGGCTTCGCAGAGTTGGCAGACCTCGATCTCCCGCGCCCGCTCGATCGGTACGCCGGTTCCTTCGGCGGATTCCTCCCCATTTTCGTAATGATGGTCACCGGCGAGTTCGGCGACAAGACGCAGTTGGTAACGATCGGGCTGGCCGTCCAGTACGGCGCGACCTCGGCGATCTGGGCCGGCGAGATGCTCGCGATCATTCCGATCAGCCTCGCGAACGCGTATCTGTTCCACACCTTCGCACACAAGTTCAATATGCGCAAGGCCCACTTCGGCTCCGCGATCCTGTTCGCCTTCTTCGGGCTGGATACGGTCCTCTCGATCGTCACCGGCTTCTCCGTCTGGGAGACGTTCATCGGGACGGTGACCGCCGCCGCGACCGGGCTCGTGTAACTGGGCGGACCCGTGCGACTGGCCGGTCGCACTCGATGCACTGCGGTCCGACGTAGTGCCTGCCGCGCCTTCGGATCTTTTTTCTCGATACCACTCGTGAGATGGGACGATGACGAGTCTCGTTGCAACCCTCTCGGCCGGTATCGTCTTCGGGGTTGCCCTCGCTGCGCCGCCCGGACCGATGAACGCAATTATCGCCGAGGAGAGCGTCGTACGCGGCTGGCTCGCCGGGTTCAAGGCGGGTCTCGGCGCGATGAGCGCCGACGCGATCTTCTTCGTCCTCGCGGCGCTCGGCGTCGTCGCGTTCGTCGAGCGGTTCCCGCTCCTGCGGGCGGGGATGGTCGGCGTCGGCGGCGTCCTGATGCTGTACTTCGCCTACGGCGCAGCCAGCGACATCCAATCGTCGTTCCGGGCCGGCGGCGGCGCCACGGACGACTCCGACCCGCGCATCGGGACCGGATTCCGCAAGGCGTTCGTCCTCGCCCTCACCAACCCCTATCAGATCCTCTTTTGGCTCACGATCGGGGTCGGGCTGCTCCAGCCAGGCACGCTCGACGTGCTCGCACAGACGCCGTACGTCGGCTCCTCGCTCGCCGGCATTCTGGTCGTCAACACCGGATCGCCGGCCCTAGTCGCGGGCTTCTTCGGCGGAATCGTCGTGTGGGTCACCGGCTTCCCGGCCGCGCTCGTCAGCGCAGAGCGCCGCGTCGAGGCCTTCGCCCCGATCGTCGCCGGCGTCAGCGCCGTCGTCCTCGCCGGGTTCGGCGTTCTGTTCCTAGCGCAGAGCATCGCCGCGCTGTCGTGAACGAGCGCGAGGCGCGTGCAGTCGGATGAGGGAAGACGTGCAACCGCCACTATCGCATTCGGTCCAGATTGGGCACAAGGTATGTATACTCAGGAACATAACTATCTAGTATGTCACAACCGCCCGAAGAGCGCGTTGACGAAACGACGACGTGGCCCGAACTCGCGATCGGCCTCTACGATCGCCTAACTGGACGAGGCGCCGAGATCACGTACGAATTCGAGGATATGTCGGTCGAAGTGCCCAGCGGGACGGGGCCGGACGCGGAGCACGCCACGTGGCTCGTCGACGGCACCGTCCGGATCACGACCAGAGAGCGTGAGTGATTCCCACGTAGACGAGCGGTTCACGCCGCTTTCGGTGGACGCAGACCTGACGATCGAGGTCGCTGGGACGCAGGCGGACGTGCGATCGATCGGCGAACGAGTGTTCGTGATGTTCCCCTCATTACTCGGCGCCGTTCAGGCGTTCCGAAGACTCCCCGGCGGGTCTGAGAAGCGGCTCAGCGAACTGCTTTCTCGGACTGACCTCACCGTCGAGTTCCGTGTCCGCGACCGGACCGTGGCGGTTTCTGGCGCCGGAGCCCGACCGGGGCTACTCTCCGAACTGCTCGGTGTCGAGACGGTCGAGATCCGAGTGAGCGGGATCGCCGGAGCAGTCAGGCGCGGTGTCGCCGCCGCAATAGAAGCGATATAAACACAACTGCTCTACGAACCAGTATATTCTAACGGCCCCATCGGGTACGGTACGTATGTTCGAGAAGACGACGTGGATCAAACTTCCGCGAAACGTCCTCGTCGGTCACGGCGTCCTCGACGGCCTCTCAGACGCGCTGGCGGAGCTCTATCTCTCGGGCCGCCCGCTGGTCGTGACGAGTTCGACGCCGGACAGCCTGGTCGGCGACCGCGTCCGCGCCCAGTTCGACGATCCGGCGACCGTCACAGTCGATACAGCCAGCTTCGAGGCCGTCGAGCACGTCATCGACGCTGCCGAGGCGGCCAACGCGGGCTATCTCGTCGGCCTCGGCGGCGGCAAACCGATCGACACCGCGAAGATGGCGTCCGATCGGCTCGACTGCGGATTCGTCTCCGTTCCGACTGCGGCGAGCCACGACGGGATCGTCTCCGGGCGCTCGTCAATCCCGGAAGGTGACACCCGGCACTCGGTCGCGGCCGACCCGCCGCTCGCCGTCGTCGCCGACACGGAAATCCTCGCGGAAGCGCCCTGGGAACTCACGACGGCTGGCTGTGCGGATATCGTCTCGAATTACACGGCGGTGAAAGACTGGAAGCTCGCGCACCGGCTGAAGAACGTCGAGTACAGCGAGTACGCGGGCGCGCTCTCGCAGATGACCGCGGAGATGCTCGTCGAATCCTCCGACGCGATCAAACCCGGGTTCGAGGAGTCGGCGTGGCTGGTCGCGAAGGCGCTCGTCTCCTCGGGCGTGGCGATGTCGATCGCTGGATCCTCCCGGCCCGCCTCGGGCGCAGAGCACCTCATCTCACACCAACTCGACCGACTCGTCCCCGGTCGTGCGCTCCACGGCCACCAGGTTGGCGTCGCCGCCGTCGTCACCGAGTACCTCCACTCGGGCGAACGCGGCGAGTGGGCCGACATCCGCGACGCTCTCGACGATGTGGGCGCGCCGACCACCGCCGGCGAACTCGGCATCGACGACGCGACGTTCTTGGAAGCGGTGACGACTGCGCACACGATCCGCGACCGCTACACGATCCTCGGCGACGGCGTCAGCGAGGCGGCCGCGCGCGAAGCCGCGACATTCACCGGCGTCATCTGAGCGTCTCCCACCATCGCGCACATCCCACGCACGGCGTCCACGATCGGTCCTCGATCCGAAGACGGAATACGGCAGAGTCCTCACCCCACGGTATGGCAACTTCGAGCGCCGACAACGCGGCGAAGCGGCACCCGTTGGCCGTCACTGCCGTGCTCTCGGTCGTCGGATACGCTGCCGTCGTCGGCACCTTTCTCGGACTCGTTCCGGGGAGCGTCTTCCCCGAACTATCGCTGCGTGCGGTGAACCGGCTCTCGGACGCGATCGCTCTCGTGAACGCGATTAACGTCGTCGTGATCGCCGCCGGCTGGCGGTGGATCCGCCGCGACGAGGTGAAAAAGCACGCGACTGCGATGGTGACCTCGTTCGTCCTGATCCTCGTGTTCCTCGTGATGTATCTCACGAAAATCGGCGGCGGGGGCACGAAGGAGTTCGTCGGGCCGGCGTTCGCGTACTACCCCTACCTGGCGATGCTCGCGATCCACATCATCCTCTCCATCATTTCGGTGCCGGTAGTGCTGTACGCGCTCGTGCTCGGTCTGACCCACTCGCCGACGGAACTTCGGACCGAGACGCCGCACCGTCGCGTCGGCCGGATCGCCGCGGGCGCGTGGCTGCTCTCGCTCGCGCTCGGCGTCGTCACCTACCTGTTGCTGAACCACGTCTACAGTTGGGAGTACATCGAAGCCGCCGCTGCGGCTCTGATCTTCGTCTGATTGGATTCGGCTCGTCGTCTGTCGGGCCGTCGACTCGTCGGGTCCCGGCCCCGACCGCCGAATGTCGAGGATTTTTATCGCCCCGACGAAATCCACGGGTATGCGCGTCGCGTTCGTCTCGTTGTATCCCGAACAGCGCCGGTCCGACGGCGCGACGAGGCGAACGCGACGAGTCGCCGAACACCTCGCGGCGCGCGGTCACGACGTCGTCTTCCTCTGTTCCCAGTGGTGGGACGGCGAGTTAGACGCCTTCGAGCAGGACGACGTCGAGTACGTCGCCGTCAGCGAGACGCCTTCGGCACGCACCTTCGCCTCGAAACTTCCCTTTGCGCTTCGGCGGGCCGATCCGGACGTGATCCACGCGACGAACAGCCCCCCCTCGCAGGTCGTCGCCGCGAAGACCGCTGCGCGCGTTCTCCGGGTCCCGGTCGTCGTCGACTGGTGGGCCGCCCGCGGAGACGACTCGGCCCGGATGCTCGGCAAGGCAGCGACGAGCGCGAACCGGGTTCTGACGCCGTCGCGGATGGTCAAGACGGACGTTCGCGAGCACGGCGCGCCCGAGGACGCGGTCTCGGTCGTTCCCGAATCCATCGACGTCGACCTGGTGCGTGAGTCAGACGTCGACAACCGAGCGGACCTCGTGTACGCCCGCCACTTGGACGAACACGCGAACGTCGAGTCGTTCCTCCTCGCGCTCGCGGAACTCCGCGACCGCGACTGGCGTGCGGCCATTATCGGCGACGGGCCCGAACGCGACGCGGCAGAGCAGACTGCCGCGGAACTCCGGATCGACGACCGCGTGGAGTTCCTCGGTGACCTCCCGCCCGCCGAGTTCGTCCCGATTCTGAAGGGTGCACACGTGTTCGCCCAGACGGCGACCGTCGAGCCGTTCCCGCGCGGACTGCTCTGGGCGCTCGCCGCCGGCTGTGTCGGCATCGTGGAGTATCAGGCCCGATCGAGCGCCCACGAACTAGTCGAAAACTGCGAGCGCGGCGTCCGTGTGACCAACCCGCAGGAACTGGCCGACGAGGTCGTCGCCGCCGCGGGCCACGAGCGGGCGTCGATCAACGAGGCGTTCGCCGACTTCGATCACGCCGACGTATTGCAGTCCTACGAGCAGATCTACGAGACCGAGCGCGACGACTACGGGTTCTTTTGAAGCGCGCGATAGCGGAGAGAGCGGGCAGGTAGAGAGCCACGCGGAAAGCGGTAGTGCGGCGGTTCGGGTTGGAGACGAGCAAATAGCTATCAGGCCAGAGAAACGATCGCGCGCCGCGACGGTCTGTGGCCGCCGAAGACGATTACTCGTCTTCGATCTCGTAGTCGCCGCCGTACTTCAGGAAGAAGAAGGCGAGACCGAGTGTCGCGACCATCGCGAACGTCGTCGCGACGCCGAGCGTCTTCGCGGAGTCCGGAACCGTCGGGACGTTCGAGGGTGCAGGCGTCGAGATAGACTCGACGACTTCGATGGTCCCGACCATTCCCGCGCTCTGGTGCGGCGCGCAGTAGTACTCGTAGGTGCCGAGCGTCTCGAACGTGTGCGAGTAGGTGAATCCCGTGTTCTCGATCGGCTCGTGGCCCTCCCAGTTCGCGCCCTCGGGCTGGCTGTCGACGACGATGTTGTGGTTGTCGGAGTCCCAGACGAACTCGACAGTCGTTCCGGGCGTGATCTGGAGCGGTTCGTTCGTCCCGGGCTCGAACACCAGCGAGCCGCCGGGGCCGACCATAACCGTCTTCGTGCCGCCACCGCCGCCTTCCTGTGCTGCGGCGGTTCCGGCAGCACCGGCGGCCGCGGCGGTACCGGCCGCGGTCGTGAGGAAGGCGCGACGGGACATCTCCGCGTTGCCGTCAGTCATACCCGGGCGTTAGAAGTCGGCTGTAGTGAATACTTTGGTTTGTCTCGTCGAGAGAGCGGGCCGGTGTGTCGAAACGGGGCCGATGTTCCCTCGATCGAGGCGGGTGAGGCCCTGATGCTGGCGGGGCCCAACCGAAACCGGCGGGATCTCGACCGCACCGACGCCGTCGACGCGACCGATCACTCCAGCGGCGGCGGGTGTCGACCGTTCATCTCGTCGATTTCGAGTTCGTACCACTCGGGGTCGAGTGCGGGCGCCTCCTGCTCGAACACGGTCAGCCCCGCGACCGACGCGTACTCGGCGAAGATCTCCGACGCCTCGATCGCTTCCGGTGTGTCCCCGTCGATCGCGTGGAGCGTTCCCGTGATTACGACGCTGCGCCAGTCGCTGGGATCTGTCCACTCGTAGGTGACGAGTGAGACGGTCGGCGACTCCTCGAGTCGGGCTTGCTTTTCGCTCTCCTCGTGGAAGACGGGCTGGAAGATACACCGGTTCTCGATGACGTCGTAGCCGAAGGAGATCGGGAGGCCGTAGGGAACGTCGCCGCCGAAAGAGAGAACGCCGTGTCGAGCCGGGTGAGAAACGTCGCAATCTCGCTGTCAGTCATCTCGACGCCGTAGTCACCGGTCGACATTGTCCGGCAGTTTCCGACCAGAGGGCAAGAAGCTACGGGCCGTGGGTAAACTCTCAACCGATTTGTGGTGGTTCCGGAACGCTTTTGCGGATTGTGTGGCACGTCTCGGCTATGGCAGACGTTGAGGCGGAACTCCGAAAGCAGTTTATGGACGCGTTCAGTGGCGCCGACTACCCGATCACCAGTCAGATGGACCTCGTCCCCGCGCTCCCGGATGGACCGGGAACGAAGTTCGAGGCCGGCGACGTCACGCTCACCGCGATGGAGATGGCAGCGAAGCTCGGCTCGCACCAGGACTTCCCCTACGACGACGCCGAGTCGCTCGTCGACGACGTCATCGAGGGGCTGAAAGCCGAAGGGATGATCTAAGCGGCGGCCGGTCGGTTCGTGCGCGAGACCAAACGGACGCTCTGGGAGTCGTGGCTCGACCGCTACGTCGACAGCGACGACCCCACACCGCTCTTTGCGACGACCGACGACGCGGGCCTGGCGGTCGAGCTAACCGAGTACGGCCGACGACAGCGTCGCCCCGTGCTCCGGCGGGGTGAGGCGATGAACGCCCAGCTTAAGCAGGCCGTCGAAACCGTCGTCGAAGACCACGAGACGCGCCGCGGCAAGTACGACGGTCTCGTGTACCTGATGTACACTATCGAGGAGTCGCAGGTGATCCCGTACTACATTGGGAAGACAGGGATGTACCGCCGCTCCGACGACGGACTGAGCGCGAACCTCCGGAACGTCTCCGAGACGGGCGGGAAGTTCGCGCGCTGGGGTACGGGAACGCGTACCACATCGGTGATCTGAGCGCGGCCGTTCTCGACGCCTGTGAGGACGTCGACGCCGCGAACCACGACGCTCCGACGGAGAAGTATCGGACGTGGGCACGGCGGCTCTTCGAGGCGGGGACGCATCGCCTCCGTCGCCCAGTCTACTTCTGGGGCCGCGCGTGGGACCGCAGCGAAGGCCCGTATCCGGACACGTACCCGTATCTCGCCGAACTGGAGTACCAGCTCGTCGGTATCGCCTACGAGCTGTTCCCGGAGACGCTTTTGAACACCGAGGGCGTCCCGAACAACCCGACTGCCTACGCGAAGGCGCGGGGCTGGATCGCAGACGAGCGGACCAGTCTCGACGACTTCGCAGACGTGGATCGGTAGCCCGCTCGGGGCACGGGGGGCACCACCCGAACGCTTTCGTCTTCTGCAGCGGAATCGAAACGTATGCCCCACGACATCGAGCGCTATCTCAACGTTCGGAGCGCCTACGGCGCGTCGGTCGCCCCCGACGACGAGCACGTCGCGTTCCTGATGGACACGACCGGCGTCCCGCAGGTGTGGACAGTCGCAGCGCCCGGCGGCTGGCCCGAGCAGCGGACCTTCTTCGACGAACGGGTGACGTTCGCGTCGTTCTCGCCCGAGCGCGAGGAGTTCGTCTTCGGGATGGACGAGGGCGGCAACGAGCGCCAGCAGTTGTTCCGGTACGATCTCCCCACGGGCGAGATCACGAACCTGACGGCCCACCCCGACGCGAAGCACCGCTGGGGCGGGTGGAGCCACGACGGCGAGCGGTTCGCGTTCGCCTCGAACCGACGCGACGAGTCGGTGTTCGACGTCTACGTGCAGGACCGCGACGCCGGCGGAGACGAGGCCGAACTCGTCGCCGAGGGCGACGGCTGGCTGACGGTCGGCGGATGGTCCCCGGACGACGCACGGCTCATCGTCTCGGAGGCGTACTCGAACTTCGATCAGGACGTCTCCGTGCTCGACGTCGAAACCGGCGAGTTGACCCACCTGACCCCTCACGACGGGACCGTCCGGTTCCAGAGCGCCGAGTGGGGACCCGACGGCGAACGCGTCTATCTCGTCTCCGACCGCGACAGCGACACGCTCGATCTGTGGTGTGTCGACGTCGACAGCGGCGCCTTCTCGCACGTCGCCGCCGACGCCGACTGGGAGATCGACGGGGTCGCGATTGACGACGAGTCGGGGCGCATCGTCTACTCGACGAACGTCGACGGCTACACCGAACTGACAGTCGGCGAGTTCGCGGGGCCGACGACGATTGCCGACCCGACGACGCCGGATCTCCCGCAGGGCGTCGCGGGCGGCATCGCGTTCGATTCGATCGGCGAGCGGTTCGCGATCACCGTCACGCGGCGCAGCGACCCCGCGAACGTCTACGTCGTCGACGCCGAGACCGGAGCGACCGAACGCTGGACGCGCGCGGCGACTGCCGGCATCCCGCGGGACTCCTTCGTCGAACCCGAACTGGTGCACTACCCGACGTTCGACGGCCGGGAGATCCCGGCGTTCTTCACGCTGCCGGAGACCGACACCGGCGCGGGCGAGACACCGGTGATCGTCGACATCCACGGTGGCCCCGAGTCCCAGCGCCGACCCTCCTTCAGCGCGGTCACGCAGTACTTCCTCGCGAACGGCTATGCGGTCTTCGAGCCGAACGTCCGCGGGTCGGCGGGCTACGGGAAGGCCTACGGTCACCTCGACGACGTCGAAAACCGGATGGACTCGGTGGCCGACGTCGAAGCCGCCGTGGAGTGGCTCCACGATCACCCCGCAGTCGATCCCGATCGAATCGTCGCGATGGGCGGGTCCTACGGCGGATTTATGGTCCTCGCCGCGATGACGGAGTATCCCGACCTGTGGGCCGCCGGCGTCGACATCGTCGGCATCGCGAACTTCGTCACGTTCCTCGAAAACACCGGTGAGTGGCGGCGCAAACTCCGCGAAGCCGAGTACGGATCTCTCGAGGACGACCGGGAGTTCCTCGAATCCATCTCGCCGCTCAACACTATCGAGGACATCCGCGCGCCACTGTTCGTGCTGCACGGCGAGAACGACCCGCGAGTGCCCGTCTCGGAGGCCCACCAACTCGTCGAGGCGGCCAGCGACCACGTCCGGGTCCGCGAACTCGTCTTCGAGGACGAGGGCCACGGGATCACGAAACTGGAGAACCGGATCGACGCGTACGGCGCAATCGTCGAATTCCTGAACGAGCACGTACACTGATAGAGAGTATCGAAAGTCCGAATCGATGCTCGCCGAACGGTCTGGCGTGATCGCTGCACCGTTACGATAATCACGATGAGAAACTCAGCGACCAGTGTACACGCTTGAATACGAATACTGATCGGGTTCTCCATCCGATTCAAAATCGTGTTAGATGAGTCGAAGTCACCTTTGTGTGTCTTAGACCCGGTCGATTGATCCGAGAAAATAGTCAACAGACCGAACGTCTTAATGGGCTGACGGGCGAGTCCCGCAGTATGACGAGAGAACATGCTGGGGGGCGCGTTCTCGTCGTCGTTTCTTCCGCCGTCAGTGAGGACGACCGAGAGGCGGACGGCGGATCAGACACCGATCGTCGCCCCGGTGCTGACAGGTCGGACGACGAAGATACGTTCTATCGAGGAGGGGGAAATACGAAGTCGGAAACGGGTAACCCGGTTGGCTCTGGTGGCAGAACGGACGCCACCGGACCGTCCACGGGTCGCCCTGACTCGACGGGATCCCCCAATGCGGACGGTGGCGGAGAGGACGGTTACGACGCCGACTGCGACTGTAACCCTGAGGAAGTAATCGCAGAGCTGGATCGGCGGCTTCCAGCGGACGTCGTGTCACGGTGTTCAGCGACCGCTGTCGAGTACGTCGAGGAACTCGGACCGACACTCGACTGTGTGGTCATTCTCGGGGCGGACCCACCGCTAATTCGGGAACTCGCCGCGGACAAATCGATTCCCACAGTCGTCTACGATCCACCAGTCGTCAGCGTCGTCGACGGCGCTCTTACTGACGAAAATCACGGGGAGCTAATCGAACGCGTGCGCGGCGAGGTCTGGTCGGACCGGTCCAAAAGCGAACTTCGCGAGTCGAACGCACGACTGACGGCGCTGAGCCTCTACGCCGAAGACATCACCGCGTGTGAGACCATCGAGGCGGTCCTCGACCGAACGATCGAAGCCGCGGTCGAGGCGCTGGCGTTCGATCACTCGATCGTCTTTCTCACCGAGGGAGACCGGCTGGTCCCGCGCGCCTCGGTACTTCCAGAACCCGAAGCGAGTCCGAGCAATATCGAGGACGGCATCGCGGGGCGAACGCTGGCCGCGGGCGAATCCGAAATCGTCGACGATATGCAGACTGACCCCGACGCCATTCCGGAACACGACGGGTTGCACGCCGTACTGAGCGTGCCGATCGGGACACAGGGAGTCATCCAGATGGCGTCGAAAGAGTGTGGGGCGTTCGACGAGAGAGACAAAGAGTTCGTCGAGATCCTCGCGGGCTACACGCGGGAGGCGCTTGAACGGATCGAGCGCGAAGTGACGCTTCGGACGGAACGGGATCGACTCCACGCATTCTTCGGCGACCTCCCGGTGCCGGCGATCTACGTCAAGTGTCACGACGGCGTCGTCCAAATCGAAGAAGTGAACTGCGCGTACGCCAGCCAGTTCGGCGAACCAGAAACGGGCAAGTCGCTCTTGAATGCCGTCCAGAGCGATACGGAGTTCGAGCAGTATCAGACGGCTCTCAGGACCGGAGACGTCACCACGGACACCGTCGAGCGATCGGTCGAGGACGGGGCACCCCAGACGTTTTCACTCAGCGTCATTCCCGTGTCTCCGCCGGGGGTAAACGAGTGTTCCTACGGGATCTACGTCGGTGCCGACGGCGAGATACCGATGTTGGGTCCATAGTGACGGCTCATAGTGGGTATCGTAACGGTGCAGCGATCACGCCAGGCCGTTCGGCGAGACTCGGAGCGGACTTCCGATAACCACTGTCAGCAGACGGGGGTGCGACTCGACGGCGTCAGTTGATGTTCGACCGGCGGTAGAACCAAACGGTCGGCCTTCGAAGGGTCGAGTATGAGCGCCGACGCGGAGCGAGGACAAACACAGCAGCCGATCCGGTGTCTCATCGCGAAGGTGGGACTCGACGGCCACGATCGGGGCGCACACGTCATCGCCCGTGCGTTCAGAGACGCCGGCTTCGAGGTCGTCTACTCGGGGCTCCATCGTGCTCCCGAGGAGATCGTCCAAGCGGCCGTCCAGGAGGACGTCGACGTCCTCGGGATCTCGATACTCTCTGGTGCACACAACACGCTCGTCCCGAAAGTGATCGAGGGCCTCGAAGAGTACAACGCCTTCGCGGACACGCTCTTGATCGTCGGAGGAATCATCCCCGAAGAAGACCGCGAGGGCCTTCGAGAGATGGGCGTCGCGGCGATTTTCGGCCCGGGGACACCGATGCAAGAGACGATCGACTTCGTCCGGGAGCACGCTCCCCAACGCGACTGATGGAGGGACCGGACGCCGACCGACGCGACACGGCCACCCGACCTGAGGACGTCGACCCGGAGACGGCCGCACGCAACGAGCGCCTCGTCGAGTCGCTCCTCGCGGGCGAACACCGCGCGCTAGCGCGCGTCATTACCCGGATCGAGAACCAGGCCCCGGGCCACCGTGACCTCGTCGCTCGGTTGCACCCACACACCGGCGAGGCCGCCATCGTCGGGATTACCGGGAGCCCGGGCGCGGGGAAGTCGACGCTCGTGGATAAACTGGCGGAGGCCTATCGGAGACGCGGCGACACCGTCGGCGTCGTCGCCGTCGACCCCTCCTCGCCGTACTCCGGGGGCTCGGTCCTCGGGGACCGCATCCGGATGGCGTCGACTGTCGGCGATATGGACGTGTTCTTCCGCTCGATGAGCGCTCGCGGGCGGCTTGGCGGCCTCGCGACCGCGACGACGGACGCGGTGAAGGCGCTCGACGCCTTCGGGAAGGACGTCGTCGTCGTCGAAACCGTCGGCGCCGGACAGAGTGAGGTCGACATCGTCCGAACGGCCGACACCGTCGCCGTGCTCGTGCAACCGGGCAGCGGCGACGACGTCCAGATGCTGAAGGCCGGGATTCTCGAAATCGGCGACGTCTTCGTGGTCAACAAGGCGGATATGGACGGCGTCGAGCGGACTGTCGCGGAGCTAAAAGAGATGATTCACCGGCGAGACGCCGCGGGCGACGCGACCGAACGACGGCCACCGTCTGAGGTCGGACACCACGGAGTCGCCGGATCCGCTGGAGCCGATGCGGACGCGGGGGCCGCAGACGGACACGCGGACACAGCCACGGACGAACGGGCAGACACGGCCGCCGACGCCACAAATGACGCGTCCGACGACGCCACCGACGGCGTGTGGGAACCGCCGGTCGTCGAGACCGTCGCGACGACGGGCGACGGCATCGACGAACTCATCGACGCGTTCGACGCGCACGCCGACCATCTCTGTGACTCCGGCAAACGAGAGACGAAAGCCCGCGCCCGGTACGCGGACGAGATCCGTCGGCTGATGCGGAGCGACGCGAACGAACTTCTCGACGAGGAACTCCGCCGTCACGGCGGCGTCGACGCGCTCGCAAAGCGCGTCTACGAACGCGAGACAGATCCCTACGCCGTCGCGGCGTCGATCGTCGGGCCGCTTCGCGACTGCGTCGAAGCGAGACGCGAGCGCGACGAACCGAGAACGTCGGAGTGAACAGCACAGCGAGCAAAGCGGACCGGGGAGCTGCCCCAGCAGCCTGATTACCCTCGCGGTCGTGCGTTGTGGTATGAAGCTCAGATCGGTCGCCGGCGCACTCGTCGCCGGGACGGGAGCAGTCGCCCTCGCAAACGCCGCACTGAGACAGCGCGCCCCGCCGCTGGAGCCAGCACTCGGCGGTGACCACCGCACCTTCGAGTGGAACGGAATCGACGTCCGGTACGCGGAGGCGGGCGACACGGACGATCCGGACCTCGTCTTACTGCACGGCGTCAACGCCGCCGGATCGAACGGCGAGTTCCGCGAGATATTCGACGAACTCGCAGCGGACTACCACGTGATCGCCCCCGATCTGCCCGGGTTCGGAACCTCAGAGCGCCCGCCGCTTCGATACTCCGCGACGTTATACGAGGAGTTCGTCCGCGACTTCGTCGCCGCCTTCGAGAACCCGGCGGTCGTCGCCTCCTCGTTGACGGGGGCGTATCTCACGGCTGTCGCAGACGATCTAGATCTCGCCTCGGTCGTCCTCATCTGCCCCACCGAACGCGGCGGCCCCGACCGCAACCTCCCCGCGCGGGAACTCCTCCGCGCGCCGGTCGTCGGTGAGGCGCTGTTCAATCTTCTCACGTCGAAGCCCTCGATCCGGTATTTCAACGCGGATCACGGCTACTACGATATGGATCGCGTGAGCGATGCGTGGATGGACTACGAGTGGCGGACGGCCCACCAGCCGAACGCCCGCTACGCGCCCGCGTCGTTCGTCAGTGGCTTTCTCAACGCCGAGTTCGATCTCGAAGAGACGCTCGCGGGCGTCGACGCCCCCGTGACGCTCCTGTGGGGGCGCGAGGCGGACATCACTCCGCTGAAGCGCGGCCGGGAGTTGGCGACAGCGACCGACACGCGACTCGTCGTCGTCGACGACGCGAAACTCCTCCCGCACGTCGAGTTCCCCGAGGAGTCCCTCGACGCCATTCGCGACGCAATCGGCGAGTGATGCTTCCACCGAGCGGCGACGCGACGCCCGACCCCCGCTCCGGAGCGCCGCGACGTCGCTCGCCGCAGCGAACCGCTGGGTCTTTTTTCCCCAGCGGTTTACCGGCGCGTATGCTTGGAGTCGAGCCGGAGTCGACGAAACCAGACCGGACGGGGGCGGGTCCGTGAGCGAGACGGCCGTCGTCGTGAGCGAACCCGGCTCGACCGGTGACGCGGTCGTCGAGGCACTCGCCGGCACCGAGGGGATTCTAACCGAGCGCGCGGACCCGACCGCAGGAGACTGCCGGATCGGCGACGACGCGGATTCGGTGTTCGCCGTCGGCGAGACAGCCCTTCTCGCGCTCGCCGACTGTCCGCTCGACTGTCCCGTCTTCCCGATCGGCGTCGGCGCGGATCGGTACGACGTTCCGGTCCGAAACGTCGACGTCGCCGCGGAGGCCTTCCTGCGCGGGACATACGAGACTGTATCACATCCGATTCTGGACGTTGCGGTCGACGGCGAGGCGGCGGGGACGGCCATCACCGACGTGACGCTTCTAACCTCGGAACCGGCCCGCATCTCCGAGTACGCCGTGGGATCGCCCGACGGCTGGCTGGATACGGTCCGCTCCGACGGCGTCGTGATCGCCACGCCGCTCGGCAGCGCGGGCTACGCCCGCGACGCCGGTGGATCCCTGCTCGCGCCCGAAACGGGACTGATCACCGTTCCGATCTCACCGTACGCGATGCACGCCGACTCGTGGGTGCTTCGCCCACCGGTATCGCTCTCGGTCGAACGAGACGAGGCGGCCGTCTCGCTGCTTCTCGACGACGAATCCGTGCGTTCGGTTCCGGCCGACACGCCGATCGACGTCAGCATCGGCCGGGAGATATCGCTCGTTCGTCCGCAAACGCTCGGTGACGGGTAGGACGGCGGGGAAGCGAACTGCACAGCGAAAAAAAGCACGTCAGTGCCGTCTACGAGAGCGGTTTTTCTGGGCGGTCGTCGACGACGTCGAAACGGACGACCCGACTCAGATGATCGAGTTCCAGAGCGGTTCGATGAGGTAGAAAAAGCCCTGATAGCTCGCGTACAGCAGCGCGAACACCGCAGAGCCGATGGCCGTCGTGGGACGTCCGAGTTCCTTGCTCTTCGAGCGCGCCTCTACCCGGCGGGCCTCGTACTCGAAGAAGTCCGAGACGAACACCGAGAGTGCGAGCGCGGACATCACCATCCCACCGTGTGGCTCGACGATCATAAAGAGGAACGAGACCAGCACCAGCGCCAGCGTGGTTGCGGTGTGCGGCAGCCACCGGCTGATCTCCGCGTCGCCGTCGCCCGAGTCAGCCTGCGTGTGGTGCTTGCGATGCTGAACCGCGCGGGTGAGGAAATTCAGGAGCACCAGGCCGACGAGGACGACTGGGAGGATGGGTGCGACCCCCTCCAGCGCGTCGATCGGGACGAGGAACTGTAGCGGTTGCATACCCGACCTTGGGTACAGGACTCATTAGAGTTTTTCCAATCCGACGCGAGGATAGCGTGACCTATCGTGGAATAGTAGTCTGTCGTCGAGACGATCGTGACCGAAAACGTCGGCGCTCGCTCGCCGGATCGCAGCGCGACTGGTTTACTGGACGCGCTCTTCGAGCGCTTCGCGGGCCTGTCGGACGGCCGGAATGCCCACCCAGAAGGTGAGGGCGCCGATGATTGCGAACCAGAAGAACACGTCCATTAGCAGCACGCCGAGGGTGTCGAACATCGTCGCGGAGTCGCTGAGCGACACCGGTTCCACCAGTTGCTGACTGCTCTCGAAGCTCGAGGTTCGGTACCATCCCGCGAGGACCATCCACGCGAGCCCTGCGCCGGTGAAGATTCCCAGCCCCTTGATGAACTCGTCAGCCATTGTTGTTCGAATCTTCGCCGGAGTCCTCTTGATACTTTCCCATTCCGCGGGCGCGGAACCGCGTCCCGATGATGTACACTCCCGCGCCAAACGCGATGATCGCGAGGCCGACGGCGGCGAAGACCGTGCTCAGGATGCCGTCGGCGATCTGAAGCCCGACGAACGCGAGGACGCTCCGGACGAAGTTCCCCAGAAAACTCACGTTCAGCGTCGCCGCGTCGAGGAGCATAAATCCGAACACGACGCTCACGACGGCGATGAGCGTCGAGAACACAGTCACGACCTTGTAAAGCGGCATCGGGACGACGACGTCGCGTCCGCGCCCGCCCTCACGGTTGCCGCTCCCGGTCGACGCCGCGTCCGATCCCTCGGCCGCGCTCGCCCCGGTCGCGTCTCCATCAGTCATTACCGGGCCTACGGCGGGAAGCGAAATGTGCCTTTCCGTGTGCGGTCGTCGCGACGCTCAGAGACGAGTGGGCCGCCAGAAAAACGAAACAAGAGTCGGAACGGTGAGCGCCGATAGGCGGCGCGCAGAGCCCGCTATTTCGGGGGGCGAAGCCGGTAGTAGCGGCGGTTGAGGTCGTACATATACCCCTCGCGCATCGTCTTCAGCACCGCCCACGTGACGAACCCGCCGACGATCGGCAGGAGGAACGTCAGGTCGAACAGCAGGTCGACGTTCATCGGAATCAGGTTCTTCGCGGAGTAGACGCTGATGGTGAACGCGAAGATGACGCCGCCGACGCCGACGGCGGCCCAGAAGGGCTGCTCGACGGGGCGGCGCGCGCTCCCCTTGTTGAGGAAGGGGACGATGGCGACGATGCCGACGACGACCAGGTTCGCGAGGACGCCGTACGTCCGGTCGGCCATCAGTTTCTGTCCACCCAAGATCGAGAGCTCGGGGTTCAGGGGACCGAGCTTGAGGAGGCCGAACGACCAGTAGAGATACCAGTCCGGCAGGATGATCGCGGGCGTACTGGACGGATTCGCCGGCGCGCCGATGTGCGGCGGCAGCGTCGCAGACAGGAACAGCAGCATTCCCACGAAGAAGCTCGCGATCGCGAGGTTCCGGATGATCTCGTGGGGCCACGTCGGGAACGCGAGCACGTCGCGCTCGACGTAGTCGGACTCCTGTCGCAGGTCTTGGTCTTCGCGGCGGGCGCGCTCGAAGTACTCGTAAGTGAGTCGCGAGAGGCCCTCCGTGCGCTCTTTGCGCTCGCGCCACGTCGGCGTCTCGTCGTCCGGCGCGACGATGCCGCTGCCGTCGGTGCGAACGTCGTCGGTGTTGGTGTCTTCGTCGGTCATTGGTTTAGTGGGGTTCGGCGATGCCCTGCACCCAGACGATACCGATGTGGATGGCGATGAGCGTCGTCACCACGAACGGGAGCAGGAACACGTGGAGGATGTACATCCGCTGTAGCGTCGCTTGGCTCAACGAGAAGCCGCCGAAGAGGAGCTGTGCGGCCCACTCGCCGACGAGCGGGATTGACAGCGCCATCTCGACGCCGATCTGTCCCGCCCAGTAGGCGAGCTGGTCCCACGGGAGCAGGTAGCCGGTGTACCCGAAGACCATCGTCAGGCTGATCAGCACGATGCCGATGAGCCAGTTCAGCTCACGGGGCTCCTTGTACGCGCCGGTGAAGTACACGCGGAGCATGTGCAGGAACACCGCTGCGACCATCACCTGCGCCGCCCACCGGTGGATCGAGCGGAGCATAAAGCCGAACTGGAGATCGCGCATAATGAACGCGATACTCTCGTAGGCGACGGTCCCGGCGGCCTCGGTCCCGGCGGCCGCGGAGGGGCTGTAGTAGAACCCCAAGAGCGCGCCGGAGATGGCCGCGACGACGTATGCTAACGTCGAGAACAGCCCCAGCGTGTACAGCGGGTACCAGTACCAGAACTTGTTGTCGAGGTTGTACTGTTCGGTGTGACTCTTCGGCATCTGGAGGTTGACCCGGTAATAGAGGGTCTCTAAGAGCTCCAGGTAGTCGACGATGCGGAGCCGCTTGTCAAGCCAGATGAGCGTCGTGAGGAAGGTCGACTCGATCGGAGTCAGATCCTTCTCTTTCATCCAGCCTTTGTGGTCGTAGTCGTCTTTCTTTTCGAGACTCATTGTTATCGCTTGTAGTACGGGTAAACCGCGCGTTTGACGTGATCCCACGCGCCGTCAGCGAACGGCGTGCCATCGACGTCTTCCTCGCGGATGTAGAGATCCTCCCACTTGCGACGTCGTTTCTTGACGATCACGACGTCCGGCAGGAACTCCTTGCGATACATCGCAAGTATGAACGCCAGGTCGATGAAGATGACGGCCAACACGGCGCCGAGATACATATTCCCGGTGTCGGTCAGCCCCCATCCGGAGATGAGGCCGTACGTGAACAGGAACACGAACACGACCTCGATGATCGTGAGCAGGACGATGGCGATCGCCGCTGCGGTGCTCTCACGGGCCGGCTCGTACCGGTGGATGTCGCCGTAGGTGCTCCCACTGGATGACATCGTCAGTTCCTCCCGGTGCCCGTGTGGGCTGATTCACCGTATTTCAGGATGTAGAACGTGAAGATCACCGTCACGAGGATCCCGAGTATCGTGGCGGCGCCGACCCAGTGCGCGTGGATCGGGACGCCGAGCTCGTGCAGTTCCTTCTCGCCGCCACCACCGCCGCCCGCGTTGGGGTTCTCGACGACTTCGATCGTGGCGACCATCCCGGCCGTTCGGTGCGGTTCACAGTAGTACTCGTACGTGCCGAGCGTGTCGAACGTGTGCGTGTAGGTGAAGCCAGTGTTTTCGAGTGGCTCGTGTCCTTGCCAGTTCGCGCCGTCGGGCTGATTCTCGACGATGATGTTGTGGTTGTCGGAGTCCCAGACGAACTCGACGGTCGTCCCGGGTGCGATCTGGAGCGGTTCGCTCGTCCCGGGCTCGAACACCAGCGAGCCGCCGGGGCCGACAGTTACCGTTACGGTCTCGCCGCTTCCGCCGCCTCCACCTGAGCCGCTCGCAGTCCCCGTGGCCGTCCCAGTTCCAGTACTGGTCCCGGTTGCTGTGCCGGTCGCTGTTCCGCCCGACGTCTCCGTCGTCTCCTGGGCGGCACCGAGGCCGGCGGTAGCAGAGGCCGTCGTGGCAGCAGCAGGGACGCTCGCTGCTCGCAGAAAGTCCCGCCTCTTCATACAAGCCGAAGGTGAGGATGGAATGCGCTTAAACCCACCGACTCCCCCCTCAGTGCAGACGCTACGATTCGCGAGCCTCGTCGGCTGTACCGGCGTCTACGGACTGCTGATCTCCCCGAGTATCGGCCGTGGGACCGCCGTCTTCGCGATCGTCTGAATCCGCCGAGCCGGCGAAATCCCGGGCTTTCTCCCCGTCATTATCGCCGGTTTCGTCCGCCCCGGCTCCGTCTTCGTCGGTACTGCGCGCCCGCTCTGGCTCCTCGTCGTGCAACAGTTCCTCCAGTCGCTCGTCGCCGGCGGCGTCGAGCGCGCGGAGTCGATTGCGGAACTCCTCCGTTCGGAAGCGATCCGAGAGCCGGGCGTTCGCGACCACCAGAAAGAGGAAGAATCCGATCACGAGAAAGCCGATGGCGGCGATGGGGGCGACGACCGTCGAGAGCGACGGCAGCGCGAGCCACGCGACGAGGAGTCCGAACCCGACTAGCATCTGCGCGCCCGCGACGATCTGTAGCATCAGGTTGCCGAACTCGCCGCTCCCTTCGACGACGTCCGTGGGCTCTGGGAGCGACGCGTCCTCGGGCGCCTCCATCAGCTCGTAGTCCTCCATCGAGCAGAGCGCGACGGTCGGTTTGACGTCGCGGAGGACGGTGCCTTCGCCCTCGACGCTCCCGTCGGCGTAGACGATGGCGTAGCCCTCGTCGGAGTAGGCGACGACGCGGTCCTCGACGCGTTCGACGATGGCGAAGATCTCACGGATCGCGACGCGGGCTTTCAGTTCCTGTTCGACCCGGTCGAGCAGTTCCTCGCCGACGATCCACGTGTCGGGGTCGAACGCCGCTTCCCACTCTTCGAGGCTCATCTCGGCCATCTCCGCGGGGCCGAAGTTGTCGAAGTCGTAGGTCTCTTCGACCTCCTTTCGGAGCGCCTCGAGGTCGTCGGACTCGGTGCTCGACTGGCCGGCCGCGTCGGCTTCCGTCGCAGGGTCCGGCGCGGCCGACGAGTCTTCGGCGGCGGCCGAGCCCGAACGGCTGTCTGCCGCGTACGACTCCTCGGAAGACTCCGTCATTTCCTGTCTGTAGGAGCGGCAGACTCCTTAGGGTAACGGTTCTCGCAGACAGAGCGGTCCGAGACACGACCATCGCTCGGCGTGCGCCGCCGACGAGTCGGACACTTTACCCACGGGGAGTCCATACTCGGACCGATGGTATCCGATTCGACCATCGCGACAGCCGCCGCGCTGATGGTCACCTCGAGCCTCCCGTTCTACCTCTACGGTGCGTGGATTATGATCGACGCCGAGGTCGTGAGCTGGGACGTACTCGTCTATCACCTGAAGTTCATTTTCCCCGGGCTCGTCCTCAACACGATCCCCGTCGTCACGTGGATGCTGCCGCGACTCCTCGACCAACTGGGTGGCGTGACCGTGCTCCACGCGATTTTGGGCCTCCAGGCGTACGCGCTCCTGGCGTTCGCGTTGACCGGAATCGTTCGCATCCTCCAGGTGAAGCGAGACGCCGACCTATATGACGACCCGACCCAGGACGTCGACCTGAACGAGCTCCACCCGAATATGAGCGCGTGGCGGGGGCGCCTCCGCGTCGGCGTCTTCGGCTACGTGCTCTTCTGGTTTCTCGCGTGGCTCTTGGGGCTATATCAGTACGTCGGCCGCTACATCCTCGGGTGAAATGCTGCCCGGCGCCTAGGCCCAGGATTCGCCCGACGCGAGGTCGATGTCGCCGTCGAGTTTCGAGGACGGACAGATGTCTTCGAGCACACAGTCGTCACAGTCGGGGTTCCGCGCCGTACAGACCGCACGACCGTGGCTGATGAACAGGTGCGTGAACTGCTGCCAGTCGGATTCGGGGACCAGTTCCATCAGTTCCTGTTCGATCTTCGTCGGCGACTCCTCCTCGGCGATTCCGAGCCGTCGGGAAATACGCTGGACGTGGGTGTCGACGACGATGCCTTCGACGACGTCGTGACCGTGCTGGAGGACCACATTCGCCGTCTTGCGGCCGACGCCGGAGAGTTCTGTGAGTTCGGCCATCGTGTCGGGCACCTCGCCGCCGTGCTCGTCGCGAAGCGCCTCGCCGATGGATTTCAGATAGCCCGCCTTGTTGTTGTGGAACGTGATGCCGTAGATGTCCTCGGCGAGCTGTTCCTCGTCGGCCTCGGCGTAGTCCTCGGGCGTCTGGTACGTCTCGAACAGTTCCTCGGTGACGTCGTTGACGCGTTCGTCGGTACACTGCGCCGAGAGGACGACGGCGACGAGTAGTTCCAGCCGATTCGAGTAGTTCAGCGAGATCGTAGAGTCGGGGTACTCCTCGTAGAGACGGTCGAGAACCTCCGAGGCCTGTTCTTCGCGGTCGGAAAGCGGCGTGCCCATACGCGAGCGTCGTCGCCGCGGGTGTTGAGTGATTCGGCTTCCCACGACGCTCGCGCGGAGATGACTCCGAGCAGTGCAGTCGAGCGCCGGCGGTGCAGTCGAACGCCGAAGCCGAAGCACCGATCAGTCGTCCGCGCTCGACGTGACCGCCGCAAGCGACGCGTCCTCGACGCGGTCGACCGACGAGCGGTTGCTCGTCGGATCTTTCTCGACGGTCACCAGATCGTCGGCGGCCGCGACGAGTTCGTCGTCGTGGCTCACGATCAAGATCTGCTTCACGCCGAGGTTCCGCATCTCCTCGACGAGATCGACCAGCCGGGAGACGTGCCCGGAGTCGAGAAACACCGTCGGCTCGTCGAGGATGAGCGGCGGCATCGGGGCCGACCCCTCGATCCCCTCCGCGAGCAGCCGGTAGATCGCACACCGCAGCGAGAGGTTGAACAGCGCGCGCTCGCCCCCGGAGAGCTGTTCGGGTTCGAGCGCGGTGCCGTCCTTCTGGAAGACCGTCAGTTCGTACTCGTCGTCGAGCCGGATGCGCGAGTAGGCGTCGTTGCCGTAGACGAGATCGAACGTCTCGTTGAGCATTCGTTCGAGCGTCTCGACGTTCCGCCGCCGAAGTTCCGCGCGGAGGTCGCTGTAGGTCGATTCGAGCGTCGAGATCTCCTCGTGGAGCGACTCCAGATCGTCGACCCGCGCGGCGATCTGTTCGCGGTCCTCCCGGAGCGATTCGAGTTGCGACAGTTCGCCTTTCACGCTCCCGATGCTGTTCTGCAGTTCGTCGCGGCGCTCGCGCAGTTCCGTCAGTTTCACCTCGACATCGGACAGGTACTCCTCGGCGTCGGCCTTGTTCGTCCGTGCCTCCTCGATTCGTGACTCGTCGACCGCGTCGGCGAGCTCCTCGCGTCGGTCCCGCTTCTCCTGGAGATACGCCCGTCGCTCGTCGTTTCGGTCCGCGATCGACTCCCGCTTCTCGCGGCGGCGGTCGATCTGGCCTTCGATCTCGTCGATCTGTGCGCGCAACTCTTCGACGCGGTCGAGTCGCTCGCGCGCCGCCTCGATCGCATCGAGGTCGCCCTCCAGCGCCGAGACGCGCTCGGCGGCGTCGGCTGCCGCGTCGGCCTGGCCCTCGGCCGCTTCGCGTTTTTCGGCCGCCTGCGATTCGAGTTCGGCGGCCTCCTCGCGGAGCGACTCCGCCTCCGCTCGGCGGTCCTCGGCCGTCGTTTCGGCGTCCGCGATGCTGTCTTCGATCAACGAGCGCTTCTCGCGCAGATTCTCCAATCGCGCTTCGGCGTCCGCGAGCGACTCGGCCGTATCGAGTTTCGCGTCGAGGGCTTCGCGTCGCTCCTGCAACGTTTCGACGTCGGCTTCGAGCGTCTGGATCTGCGCTTCGTACTCTCCGATGGCGTCGACGTGGGGCGACCCCTCGACGGGCTGACCGCACTCCGGACACTTCCCCGCCGCCTGGAGTTCCGTCGCCTCCTCGAGGCGATCGCGGACGGAGTCCAGTTCCGCTCGGGCGTCTGCGAGGTCGTCGCGGACTGCTTGCTGGTCCTCCTGCAGCGATTCGCGGTGGGCCGCCGCCTCGCCCACATCGATCGGTGCCTCCGCGAAACGGGCCTGGAGTGACTCGATCTCGTCGTCGACTGTCGAGAGTTCCGCAGCGCGGTCCTCCGCGCGTTCTGCGGCCTCCTCGGCGGTCGATTCCGCGTCTGTAGCACGCTCGCGCACTTCCCCTGCGCGCGTTTCGAGTTCGTCGGCGCGCTCTCGCAACTTCTCGGCCTGATTCGACAGCATCGTCTGGCGCTGGCGCGCTGCCTGCAGTTCCTCGCGGACGTCCGCTTCCTCGTCGTCGAGCGTCTCGCGGCGCGCGTCGATGGCGTCCGCATCGACGTGCCCGGAACTAGCCGCGTCGAGGTCCGTCTCTGTGAGTGCCGCATCGAGGTCGTCTTCGAGCGCGTCGATCCGCTCGCGCGCGTCGACGATTTCGTCTCGCAACTCCTCGCGCGTCGCCTCGTCGTCCTGAATCGTCCCGCGCAGTTCCTCGATGTCGGCGTCGAGGCTGTCGAGTTTCTGCTTCGTCTCCTCGTACGCCGAGAGCACCTCTGTCGCCTCCTCGTAGGTGTCTTCGGCGCGCGATTTGTTCTCCTCGAAGCGTTCGATCTCCGAATCGACGTCCGAGAGTTCGGTTTCGAGGCTGTTCAAACGTTCGTGCAGTCCGGCGTCCTCTTTGGCCTCGATCTGGGAGTCGAGTTTCGAGAGCGCGCCGCGCTTCTCCGAGAGGACGTCTTCGACCCCGAGGCGTGCCTGGCCGGCGCGCTCGCGGTACTCCTCCAGTTTGCCGAGTTGCAGCAGGTCGTCGATAGTGTCCTGTCGCTGACTCGGCGTCGCGTTGATGAGTTTGTTCACCTCGCCCTGGCGGACGTACGCGCAGTTGACGAACGCCTCGGCGTCCATCCGGAGGAGGTCGGTGACGAACGCCCGGACGTCGGTGGCCCCGTCGACGGCGACGTCGGGGCCTTCGAGCGTACACGTCGCCGTCTGCATCCGCTCGCCGGAGCGGCGCAGGCGACGTTCGATCCGGTAGGTGTCTCCCTCGTGGACGAACTGGAGTGTGACCTCGGCCTCGTCCTCGCCCGTGGTCACGATGTCGTCGAGCGTCTCGTCGAGGGCGCGCGCGCCGTAGAGCGCGAAGAAACACGCCTCGAGCAGCGAGGACTTGCCGCTGCCGTTCAGGCCGTGAATCACCGTCACGCCGTCGCGGAGGTCGAGGTCGGCGTCGGCGTAGGGCTTGAAGTTCTGGAGTCTGATCCGTTCGAAGCGCATCTAGAAATCCTCCATCGTTACTTGAGTGTCACTCGGCGTCGCAGTCTCCTCCGAGTCGTCGTCTGTCGCCTCCTCGTCGGTCTCGTCGCTAGAGGTTTCGTCGCTAGAATCGTCGAGCGCGGGCGGAGCGGCCTCGTCGGCGGCGTCGCCAGTCGCGGATCCGGCGGCGTCCGCGGCGGCGACGTCGGAAACACCGTCCGTCGCGTCGGTGACGTCGGCAGCGCCGTCTGTTGGACCGGTAACATCGGCGTCATCCGTCTCGGAACCGCCGTCTGCACCGGACTCGGTCGTCCCAGCTCCGTCCCCTCCGGAGCTCTCTGCACCAGATTCGTCGTCCCCTCGCGGAGCGGCAGCGAACGCGGCGTCCGCTCCGTCCTCCAGGAGGTCGGTGACGCGAGATTTCACCGCGTCGCGGACGTTCGAGTCCGGCGTCTTACTCGCGCGGATCGTCTCGTCGACGTCGAGCGCGGCCGTCGAGAGTCCCAGGTCGCGAACGCGCTCGTCGACGGCGGCGTCGGGGTCGGCGAAGGAGACGTCGATCTCCGCGTCGGTCCCGTGCTCGCGGCGGTCCGTGACGCGCGCGATGAGCGCGCCGCGCTCCGTGAGAGACTCCTCGATCGCCGCGGGCGTCACGGGCTCGCCGTCGCCGGTCACCTCCACGACGACGACCGCGTCTGCGACCTCGCGCTGACGGAGTTGCTCGCGAACGCGCCCCGGTCCCTCGCCCGCGGCCAACTCCACGCTGACGAAGACGAACGGGCGGGTGTCGAGCGTGCGTCGCCGGATGTCGACCGCGTCGTCGAACGTCACGAGGTTGTACCCGCGCGCGTCCTCCTCGGCGGCGCTCGCGCGCTCGGTCGATCCGCAGTAGGTGACCCACGTGTCGTCGACGGTCTCGGTCCCCGGCGCGTGGTTGTCGCCGAGGAGGACCACGTCGAAGTCGACGTTCGAGCGATCGAGGACCATCTCGGTGTCCCAGTTGGCGTGGGCAAAGGGCGTGAACAGCCCGTGGCTCACGAGCGCGGCGGAGGCGGCGTCGTGTGGCTCGAAGTCGTAATCGAGTTCCTCCCGTCGCGACTCGGGCACGTGGTCGAGACCGTAGAAGGCGGTGTCCTCGACGACTCGCGGGGCCGCTCCGAGTCGCTCCGCCAGGCCCAGGTTCTCGAAGAGGTCGAGCCACTGGCCGCCGCGCGTGGACTCGTGATTCCCGACGACCGCGAGAAACGGAATCTCGGCGTCGTCGAGTCGCCTGAGAATGCGAATCGTCCCGAGGAGGTCCCGGAGTTCCGGGCGGCGGTCGTGGAACAGATCGCCGGCGTGGACGACGGCGTCGACGCCCATCTCGACGGCGTCGTCGATCACCTGCCCGAACGCGTCGAGGAAGTCCTTGCGCCGCGCCGAGGAGTGGTACTGCTGGTACCCGAGGTGGGTGTCGCCGGTGTGGATCACCCGTGTCATCTGCCCGGGTCTTGACCGCTGCGTCCTAAAACGGTTCCGCGAGCGGAGTGAAAGTGGTCGCTGTCGGACGACAGCGGACAGTCGGCGTCGGAGGCGACGCCGGCGGATCGAGGACTGTCATCGTGGCCTCTCAGGGCGGTCTCGAATCGTCGCAGCGTCGCGCTCGCGGTTCGTCCGCGGCGTGCTAATTCGGCTGTGCCACACCGCGTCGCCGTCCGGACCGCGGCGTCGAGCGCCGACAGCCGACCGGCAGCGACGAATCTCGCGCTCGCGCACGCACACGAGACTGCACTCTCTGCGTCGGAGATTACGTCCTCGGCGTCTTCGGTGTCGGCGACCACGGCTTCCGCACCGACAAGTCCGGTTTCGGGACCTTCGGCGTCACAACCAGGGTCGGGCGCAGTGGGCGTCAGTCGGGCGGGCGCGGACCCCTCTGTGAGCGCACGGAGCGAACGTCGGACGGACTCGGGCGACGGTTCTGACACGGCCTCGATGGCGCCGCGTTGCTACTTGAACTTCCGGAGACTCCTCGTAGGGATGATCGTAAGTCCGCATAGATTTCTCGCCGGACGGTACGGCGGGAATCTCCGAACAGTTACGATAACCCCTATCAGAGGTTCAGCGTGTACAGCCGCTTGCGGGCGTCGGTGAACGAGAAGCGCGAGTCGACGACGCCGGCGTCTTCGAGTCGCGAGAGCGCGTAGCGAACGGTCCGCGGCGGGAGAAGCGTCTCCTCGGCGAGTTGGCTCTGGGTCAGCGTGTCGTTGTAATCGAGGACCTTGGCGACGAGTTTCGCACTCGGCGGCATCTCGCGGACCGGGTCCCAGCGGTCGGTCGACTCCTCTTCGGGGGCGAGTGCCTCGGTGGTGCTCATTCGTATCTCTCACTGGGGAATGTAAACTGATAATATTTACTGTATCAAAATATGCATCTTGTTAATTATTCTGTCCGAGGGACACAGCTCGTTCTGCCCCGATTCGACGCATCATTGCCACCGTTACCGGCGAATGAACGAATAACGGGTCTCCTTGCTCGTTCGGGTACGTTCGGAGGCCGCCGGAGAGACAGCGCTCCCACGGCGCGGCGGATCCGACTATGGTACGGATTCGCTCACCCGAAGTCTCTTATGAAGCCACATCCTACGGAGGGTGATGACTGACACTGTGGACGACGTCGAGCTCCCCTACGACGAGGAGGCGGCGTCGCAGCAGGAGAAGATCCAGGCGCTCAGAGAGCGCCTCGATATTCTCGAGTCCCAAAACGAGGAGATGCGGGACAAGCTGCTGGACGCGAACGCCGAGAACAACAAGTACCAGCAGAAGCTCGAGCGGCTCACGCACGAGAACAAGAAGCTCAAGCAGTCGCCGCTTTTCGTCGCCACCGTCCAAGAGATCACCGACGACGGCGTCGTGATCAAACAGCACGGCAACAACCAGGAGGCGCTCACCGAGGTGACAGACGAGATGCGCGAGGACCTCGAACCCGACGCGCGCGTCGCCGTCAACAACTCGCTCTCGGTCGTCAAGCGTCTCGACAACGAGACCGACGTCCGCGCCCGGGTGATGCAGGTCGACCACAGCCCGGACGTCACCTACCAGGACATCGGTGGCCTCGAAGAGCAGATGCAGGAGGTGCGCGAGACCGTCGAAATGCCGCTGGAATCGCCCGAGATGTTCGAGAAGGTCGGCATCCAGCCGCCCTCGGGCGTCCTGCTGTACGGCCCGCCGGGCACCGGCAAGACGATGCTCGCGAAGGCCGTCGCCAACCAGACGGACGCGACGTTCATCAAGATGGCCGGCTCCGAGCTCGTCCACAAGTTCATCGGCGAGGGCGCAAAGCTCGTTCGCGACCTCTTCGAGGTGGCCCGCGAGAACGAGCCGGCGGTCCTCTTCATCGACGAGATCGACGCGATCGCCTCCAAGCGGACGGACTCGAAGACCTCCGGCGACGCCGAGGTCCAGCGCACGATGATGCAACTGCTCTCTGAGATGGACGGCTTCGACGAGCGCGGTGACATCCGCATCATCGCGGCGACGAACCGCTTCGATATGCTCGACGAGGCGATCCTCCGCCCCGGCCGCTTCGACCGCCTCATCGAAGTCCCCAAGCCCGGCCAGGAGGGTCGCGCGATCATCTTCCAGATCCACACGCGCGATATGAACGTCGCCGACGACGTCGACTTCGACCGGCTGGCCGAACTGACCGGCGAGGCCTCGGGTGCCGACATCAAAGCGATCTGCACGGAGGCCGGGATGTTCGCCATCCGCGACGACCGGACGGAGATCACGATGGCCGACTTCGTCGAAGCCTGGGAGAAGATCCAGGCCGACGCGAGCGCCGACGGCGACGCGAGCCGCGCGTTCGCCTGATTCGGCGGCGTCTCTCCGGGCTTCTTTCTGCTGTTCAGAATCGACGGGGCGGAGCTGTGCTTCGATTATCGCCGACCACTGTCGGCTACTGTCGATTACTCGCTGTTACCGTCGTCTTCGGCGCCTCGAAGCATCGCGACCGCACGGCGCGTCGTCTCGGTGGCGTCGTAGCCGCGCTCGCCGTAGACAGTCGTCTCGGTGAGGAGCCCTGCCGCGCGGAACTCACCGAGGAGGCCGTGAAGATCCGACTCACAGAGGTCGTAGGAATCGAGGAGTTCGACCACCGAGAGCGGGCCGCGATCGGCGAGTTCGACGAGCAGTCCAAGCGAGCGGTCGTCGTGTGCGGCCGTGGCGACGCGTCGGACTGCCTCGGGGACGGCGCGAGCGGCGACCGAAAGTGGCGCGTCGTCCTCAACGGTCAACGCGTCGTTGGGGAGGTACCGTTCCTCGCCGGTCTCCGGATCGCGCACGCGACTCGATTCGGCCGAGCGCTTGACCAAGAGATACCGATCACCGGCGTCGTCGCGGACGGTCTGCATAGTCGTGACCTGGCCCGAGCGGCGCTTATCAGTTGCGCTGGCGGACGCGGTCACTGATGTTCGTCCGGACCGGCGCCCGCGGTATCGGCGTCCGCGTTTGCCGCACCGGCAGAATCTCCGTCTTTCGCACCGTCAGAGTCTGTATCTACCGCCCCGTCAGCATCTGCGTCGGGCGTGCTCTCGTCGCTGTCTGCGACGTGCTCTTGGTACGTCCGATAGAGGTCGTACGTCCGGTAGAGTGCGAAGAGGCCGACGACGACGGCCCCGCCGCCCCAAGTCCACTGACCACGGAACGCGATGAGCAACAGGCCGAGGCTGACGCCTGCGAGCGCGACGTTGGCGTAGATGACTGTGGCCCAGAAGAACTTCGCGAGGTCGCCGTCGACGTCGATGCCGGCGGCATCTTCGTCCCCCGACGTCTCGACCGACGGGATAGAAACGAGGTCGTTCTCGGGGTCTCCCCACTGGTCTTCGGGGTTGGGCTCGTTCGGTTCTTCGAGCCACTCGTCGAAATCCGTCGGCACGGTCGACTCGAGGGGCGGGCGCCGCAAAAACAGTTCGTTCCGCCGAAAGAGAGCGACGAGCGGGCTAACAGTACTCGGCGAGCGTCACCGTCCGGGCCGCTTCGACCCACGCGAGCGGATTCTGCGGATCGTAAAACACGATCCCGCCGTCGACCTCGTAGGACTCGACGTCGTCGAGTCCGTTCGCTTCGCCCAGGCGCGCTGGCGCGGCTGGCGACCGATCCGTCCGCTCGGAGTCTGCAGGGTCGACCATCGTAGCCTGTGGTATGACATAACACACTATAGGTCTTGCGTCCGATCCGGAACCCATCGCGGAGAAACCGACGATCCGCCGAGACGATCGGCGGAAGGATGATCATAGAGACTATCGTAAGTCCGCATAGATTTCTCGCCGGACGGTACGGCGAGAATCTCCGAACAGTTACGATAATCCCTATCAGTCGAGGGGCGGTCGGCAAGAAGACGAGGCGTCAGCGAACGTGAGTGGCGGAATCCGGGTGCACGCGACGGACACAATGCCGAAGCTTTTACTCGGGAATGCCGAAAGCGCCCCTATGGAACAGGCAGGGCTTACGGACGACTGGGGGGGCGGTGGCGACGACACCGCCGACGACGCCCGGCCGGACGCGGAAGCGGTGGCCGTCGCCGGCAACGGCACACAGCACGTCTCGGAAGTCGTCGACGCCGAGGACATCCGCTTTCCCGACGCCGACGGCACGGTCGAACTGATGGTGACGCAGGTCAACTACTCCGTCGAGGGCAGCGGCCGTCGGGAGTATCCCGTTCTGCACGTCTTCGGTCGGACGCCCGACGGCGAGACCGAACACGTCCGCGTGCTCGGGTTCGAGCCGTACTTCTACGCGCCGACCGAGACGCTCGACGACGACAAACTCGACAAGGACGTCATCACGCGAACGGAGGAGGGCTACGAGAGTATCCGGGGTGAGGAACTGACGAAGATCTGCACCCGGACGCCGCGGGACGTCGGCCAGATCCGCGACGAGTTCGAACACTACGAGGCGGACATCCTCTTTCCGAACCGCCTGCTCATCGACAAGGACGTCAAGAGCGGTATCCGCGTTCCCGAGCGACGTCTCGGTGACGGCGGCGACGGTGGCGACGATAGCGACGGGAAAGCAGATGCGATCCAGATTCCGCACGACGAGATCGAACCCGTCGAGGTCGAAGCGCCGCTGCGCGTGAACACTTTCGACATCGAGGTCGACGACCGTTCGGGCTTTCCCGAGGACGGCGAAGAGCCGATCGTCTGTCTCACCAGCCACGACTCCGAACGCGACGAGTACATTGCGTGGCTCTACGACGCTCCGGAGGCCGCCGCGGGCGTCGACTCTCCTGACGACCTCGACGCGTACGAACCGCTGCGCGAGGACACCGACATCGACGTTCGATCCTTCGAGCGCGAGGATGCGATGCTCGACGCGTTCCTCACCTACATCGAGGGAACGGACCCGGACGTGCTGACCGGTTGGAACTTCGAGGACTTCGATATGCCGTACCTCCTCGATCGAATGGAGGTCATCGATCCGACCTCGGAGTACGACCTCGACCCCGCGCGGTTCTCCCGCATCGGCGAGGTCTGGCGCAGCGGCTGGGGCGGCCCGAACGTGAAAGGCCGCGTCGTCTTCGACCTCCTGTACGCCTACAAGCGCACGCAGTTCACGGAACTGGAGTCCTACCGGCTCGACGCCGTGGGCGAACTCGAACTCGACGTGGGGAAAGAGCGGTACGCGGGCGACATCGGCGACCTCTGGGAGCAAGAGCCCGAACGTCTGCTGGAGTACAACGTTCGCGACGTCGAACTCTGCGTCGAGATCGACCGCAAACAGGACGTCATCGCCTTCTGGGACGAGGTGCGGACGTTCGTCGGTTGTAAGCTCGAAGACGCGACGACGCCGGGCGACACCGTCGACATCTACATTCTCCACGAGGCGCACGGCCGCTTCGCCCTCCCGTCGAAGGGCCAGGCCGACGCCGAGGACTACGAGGGCGGGGCCGTCTTCGATCCGATCACCGGCGTCAAAGAGAACGTCACCGTGCTCGACCTGAAGAGCCTCTATCCGATGTGTATGGTGACGATCAACGCGTCGCCGGAGACGAAGGTCGACCCCGAAAGCTACGACGGCGACACGTTCCAGGCACCCAACGGGACGTACTTCCGGCGCGAACCGGACGGGATCATCCGCGAGATGATCGACGACCTCCTCGCAGAGCGCGAGGAGAAGAAGGCCCTGCGGAACGAGAACGATCCCGATACGCCGGCCTACGAGCAGTACGACCGCCAGCAGGCGGCTGTCAAGGTCATTATGAACTCGCTGTACGGCGTCCTGGGCTGGGATCGGTTCCGCCTCTACGACAAGGAGATGGGTGCTGCCGTCACTGCGACGGGTCGTGACGTGATCGAACACACGGCCGAGGCCGCGAACGAACTCGGCAAGGAAGTCATCTATGGCGACACCGACTCGGTGATGCTGGAACTCGGCGGTGACGTCAGTAAGGAGGAAGCCATAGAGCAGTCCTTCGAGTTGGAGGAGTACATCAACGACTCCTACGACGAGTTCGCAGCGCGGGAACTCGACGCCGAGGAACACCGCTTCCAGATCGAGTTCGAGAAGCTCTATCGGCGGTTCTTCCAAGCAGGAAAGAAAAAGCGCTACGCGGGCCACATCGTCTGGAAGGAAGGGAAAGACGTCGACGACATCGACATCACGGGCTTCGAGTACAAGCGCTCGGACATCGCGCCGATCACCAAAGAGGTGCAAAAGCGCGTCATCGAGATGATTGTCCACGGGGAGGAGACCGACGAGATCGCCGACTACCTCCACGAGATCATCAGCGACTTCGAGTCGGGCGAGATCCCCGTCGACGAGATCGGCATCCCCGGCGGGATCGGCAAGCGCCTGGACGCCTACGACACCGCGACCGCGCAGGTCCGCGGCGCGAAGTACGCGAACGAGTTCCTGGGGACGAACTTCGGGCGCGGGTCGAAACCGAAGCGGATCTACCTGGAGAAAGTCCATCCCTCGTGGTTCCGGCGGATGGAAGGCGAGGAGGGATTCGATCCGCAGCGCGATGTCCTCTACGGTGAGTTCAAACGCGATCCCGACGTCATCTGTATCGAGTACGACGACCAACTCCCCGAAGAGTTCGAGGTCGACTGGGACGTGATGCTCGAAAAGACGCTGAAGGGACCGATCGCGCGGATCATCGAAGCGCTCGGAATGTCGTGGGACGAGGTGAAATCCGGGCAGGAGCAGACCGGACTCGGCAGTTTCGTCTGACGCACGTCAGCAAACGCGACCGACAGGAACCTCACGTACCCACATTCGGTTTCGCAAAACGCAAATATATTTTCCCCACAATAAACTGTGTACTGGGGAATGCGTAACCATTATGGGTGCCAGACCCCACTTTAGGGACACGAGGCAACGAAACAACGATGGCTACACTCGAAATCAAGAACCTCCACGCGAACGTGGCGGAGGAAGGCGGCGAACAGATTCTTCGTGGCGTTGACCTGGAGGTCAAATCCGGCGAGATCCACGCGATGATGGGTCCAAACGGGTCCGGGAAGTCGACGACGGCGAAGGTCATCGCCGGACATCCCGCCTACGAGGTCACCGACGGCGAGATCCTCCTCCATCTCGACGAGAACGACGTCGACGCGGACGTCCCCGAGGACAAACTGACGTGGGATCTTCTCGAGCTGGAGCCGAACGAGCGCGCGGCGCTCGGTATCTTCCTCGGCTTCCAGTACCCCGCAGAGATCGAGGGCGTCACGATGACGAACTTCCTCCGGACCGCACTGAACGCCAAACTCGAGGAACGCGAGGAGCTCTTCGAGGACGAAGGCGAAGCCGAAGAAGCAGCGGGCGAAGAAGAAGACGCCGGCTACGAGACCTCCCCGATGGAAGGTCCCGCCGACGAGGGCGAGGTCGGCGTCGCCGAGTTCCAACAGCTCCTCAAAGAGAAGATGGAGCTGCTGGATATGGACGAGAAGTTTATGCAGCGCTATCTCAACGCCGGCTTCTCCGGCGGTGAGAAGAAACAGAACGAGGTGCTGCAGGCCGCGATCCTCGAACCGTCGATCGCCGTCCTTGACGAGATCGACTCCGGGCTGGACATCGACCGCCTGCAGGACGTCTCGGCGGGAATCAACGCCCTCCGCGACGAGCAGGGCACGGGCGTGCTCCAGATCACGCACTACCAGCGCATCCTCGAGTACGTCGAGCCCGACCACGTCCACATTATGCTGGACGGGAAGGTCGTCAAGAGCGGCGACGCGTCGCTTGCCGAAGAACTCGAAGACAAGGGGTACGACTGGGTTCGCGACGAGGTATACGGGACAGCCTGATACGGACAGAGATCTAAGCAACCAAACACAATTATGAGCTCCGAACAAGATCACCTCAAAGAGACGGACACCGAGGCTCGCTTCGACTTCAAGAAGGAGGAGTCCTCGGCGTTCCAGACCGAGAAGGGCCTGACCGAAGAGACGGTCCGCGTCATCTCCGAGGACAAAGACGAACCCGAGTGGATGCTGAACCGGCGCCTCCGCGCGCTGAAGCAGTTCCAGAAGATGCCGATGCCGACCGACTGGCCCGGCCAGCCGGACCTCTCGGAAGTCGACATCGCAGAGATCGTACCTTACATCCGGCCCGACGTCGACGTCCGCGCGGGCGTCGACGACTGGACGGAACTCCCAGACGAGATCAAAGACACCTTCGACAAACTCGGCATCCCCGAGGCCGAGAAGAACGCGCTCTCGGGCGTCGGCGCCCAGTACGAGTCCGAGGTCGTCTACCAGAATATGCAGGAGCGCTGGGAGGAGAAGGGCGTCATCTTCATGAATATGGACAAGGCGGTGCAGGAGCACCCCGACATCGTCCGCGAGTACTTCATGACGAAGTGCGTCCCCCCGAGCGACAACAAGTTCGCCGCGCTCCACGGCGCCGTCTGGTCCGGCGGCTCGTTCGTCTACGTCCCCGAGGACGTGACAGTCGAGATGCCCGTGCAGGCGTACTTCCGGATGAACTCCGAAGGGATGGGCCAGTTCGAGCACACGCTCATCGTCGCCGAGGACGGCGCGGAAGTTCACTACATCGAGGGCTGTTCGGCCCCGAAGTACTCGGCGTTCAATCTGCACTCCGGCGGCGTCGAAGTGTTCGTCGGCGAGGACGCCCACGTCCAGTACTCCACGGTGCAGAACTGGTCGAAGAACACCTACAACCTCAACACCAAGCGTGCGATCGTCGAAGCCGGCGGCCGAATGGAGTGGATCTCCGGCTCGATGGGCTCGAAGGCGACGATGCTGTACCCCTCGACCGTGCTGAAGGGTCCCGGCGCCTCCGACAACCACATCACCATCGCCTTCGCAGGCGAGGGCCAGAACATCGACACCGGCGCGAAGGTCTACCACAACGCGCCCAACACCAAGTCGACGATCGAGTCCAAGTCGATCTCGAAGGACGGCGGCCGGACGAACTACCGCGGTCTCGTCCACATCGCCGACGGCGCGTCCGATTCCTCGACCTCCGTCGAGTGTGACGCGCTGATGTTCGACAACGAGTCGACGTCGGACACGATGCCGTATATGGAGATCAACGAGTCGAAAGTCGACGTCGCCCACGAGGCCACCGTCGGCAAGATCGGCGACGAGGACGTCTTCTACCTCCAGTCGCGCGGCCTCGACGACGACGACGCAAAGCAGATGATCGTCTCGGGCTTCATCGAGCCGATCACCGAAGAACTGCCGATCGAGTACGCGGTCGAACTCAACCGCCTCGTCGAACTCGAAATGGAGGGGAGCCTCGGGTAGTATGAGCGGCGCACAACTTCCCGCGAACCTCTCTGCGGAGACGGTCCGAGAGATCTCCGAGCAGCGCGAGGAACCCGAGTGGCTACTCGAAGCGCGACTCGACGCCCTCGACGCGCTCGAAACGCTCGATCTGCCGGACGTCATCCAGACGCCCGGCCGCCGCTGGACGAACCTCGAAGCGCTCGACTTCGAGTCGCTCGTCGACCCGCTCGAACAGGTCGACGAGACCGAGCGCACCGCCGACGAGGGCGTCGAGGTGCTCACGTTCACCGAAGCACTCGACGCGCATCCCGACGTCGTCGAGTCCGCGTTCGGATCGACGATCGACCCGCAGGAGAACTACCTGACCGCGCTGTCGGCCGCGCTGTTCACGACCGGCACGGTCGTCTACGTCCCCGAAGGAGTCGACGCCGAGGACGTGACGATCCGCGCGGAGATGAACTCCCGATCGCTGTTCAGTCACACGCTCGTCGTCACCGAGGAGTCCGCGTCGGTCACGATCCTCGAGAGCATCGAGTCGGGTGCTGACGTGGAGGACGCGCGATACTTCTCGAACCTCGTCGAGATCGACGCCGGCGAGAACTCCTACGTCCAGTACGGGTCGCTGCAGAATCTGGACGAAGACACCTACAGCTACTCGCTCAAGCGAGCGGACGTCGGCACGTACGCGACGGTCAACTGGATCGAGGGCAACCTCGGATCGCGGCTGACTCGCAGCGACGTCGAGAGCGAACTCAACGGCGACGCCGCCGAGACGAAGATCGTCGGCGCGTTCTTCGGCCACGACGACCAGCACTTCGACGTCAACGCCCGCGTCTGGCACAACGCCGAACACACGACCGCAGATCTCGTCACCCGAGGCGTCCTCGACGACGAGGCGCGCTCGGTGTACGAGGGCGTCCAGGACGTCGGCCGCGACGCGTGGGACACGAACTCCTACCAGCGCGAAAACACGCTGATGCTTTCGGACGAGAGCGAGGCCGACGCGTCGCCGAAGCTGATCATTCAGAATCACGACACCGAGGCGTCGCACTCGGCGACTGTCGGACAGGTCGACCAGGAAGACCTGTTCTATATGGTCTCGCGAGCCATCCCGCCGTGGCGCGCGCGGAATATGCTCGTCGAGGGCTTCTTCGTCCCCGTCCTCGAAGAGATCGAAGTCGAGGAGTTCCGCGACGATCTCGAAGCCCTGATCGCCGCACGGCTGCAGTAACCGACGCTTTTACTTACGGTTCTTTCTCCCGCACTTTCTACGCGATCTCATTCTCTCGGACACTGCCCCGTCGGCGTCGTACAGCGAGGCCCCGGAGCCGATCCGCTCCACGCGACTGATCGCTCGTCGACGTTGCCGTCGGTGTCGCCGACGCCGAACTTTCCGGGCGGCACGGCCACGACGGCGACCGTCCGCACGCGGAAGTCGACGCGTTTGTTCTCTCCGAGTCGTTCGTCGACCCCATCGCCGTCGACGTCGAGCGCCACGGTCGTCCCGTCGCGGACGTACGTCGTCCGATCGGAGGCTGCTTCGACGGCGAACCGACCGTAAGCACCGCGGGATTCCACGATCCAGAGGTTCGTCGTGGCGACCCACGGGTTGAGCGTCGGCAGGATCGGGAGTCCGGCGGGGATCTCTCCGAGCGTCCCGTTAGTTGCGCGCGCGATGCCCTGCTGGGTCGCGTTCTCGGCGGTTTGGGTCGCCATCTCGCGGGCGACGTCGCGCGTCGTCGAGACCGTCTCGTCGACGACCGACTGGGGAACGCGGACCCGTTTCGACGTCGCTGCCCGACGCAGATCGACGCGGAGCGCCGTACGGACCCGATCTTCCGCTACCTCGCTCGAACCAGTGCCTGTCGTTTCAGCGACGGCCACTGTCGCAACCGCGCGAGCGAGGGACCCGTCGGTCGCCGCGACCGCACGCTCGCCCGGGCCGGCCCAGCGCGCGAACGCGCGGCGGACGACGGCAGTCCGCTCCGTCGGCGAGAGTGTCGTCTCGCGAGCGAGCGTTCGCTCCGTGCGTTGTCGAACGTGGCCCATCGAGCGGGCGACGTTCGACCGCAGTGCGTCGGTACGCTTTCGGAGTGTTGGATCAGCGTGCGTTTCGAGCGTCTGGTCGGCGGTGACGAGCGCCTGCCCTGCAGTGTGTAGCGAGACGCGTCCAGCGTTCCCGAAGAGCGTTCGTGTGACGAGATCCGCCGCTTCGCCGTACGGGACGGCAAATACGTTCAGATTTCGGACGGCGAGACCGACGTACTGTTCGTCGTCGTCGATACCGTCGACGAGAGTTCCCTCGACCGGTTCGGGCGCGAGATACGCCGGGTCGCCGTCGGGGACGAAGACGACCTCTCCGCGTGCGCCTGCGGCCGTCCCGACGTCCCGACGCGGCGATGGCGGCTCGGGCGTGAGGTCTGCGAGATCGTTCGCGCGTGAGGCCGCGATCCCTTTCGCGTCGAGCGCGCGACCGATGCCGGTGTTTTGCTTCCGGGTCCGGTCAGCGCGGGCGTCGAGCGCAGCGAGTAGCTGGTCGAGATACGCCGCACGAGCGGCGACGCGGGTTCGGTCCGCGACGCCGTCGTAGGTTTCAGGCGCGTCGAGGAGTACGGCACGTCGGTCGCGGACGAGCGACGCGAGGCGCGCCGCACCGTTGGCTCGCCCCGTGGCCGCAGCACTGGCGTCGACCTCGACAGAGAGGTGCCGCACACGATCGCGGAGTCGCGCGACGTCCGCGTACACCCAGTCGGCGAGTTCCGCGGGCCGGTCGCCGACCATCGCGGTCGAGGCACTCGTCCGGCCACCGGTGACTGCACGGCGAGCGATCGCGTCGGGTCCCCCGAGGTCCGACACGAGCTCACGGCTGGCTGTGCGTCCCGCTCTGAGGTTCGGTCCATCGAGCGCCCCGCCGGATTCGAAGAGCGGTCGGACGGGGCGGGCGGGCGCTCTCCCGCCACCGAGCCGGCCGGTCGCGGTCACCCGGACACGGGAGACGTCCCGCCACGACGCGGACGTCGTTTGTGGTGTCGCATTCACCTTGACCCAGGTCCGATCCACTCGCCGGTGCTCTACGACGCGTCGGGTTGCCGTGTAGAGCCGCCGCGTGCCGATCCCCGTTCGAGACACAGACCGCGACTGCCCACTTCCGGTGACGGCGACGTCAGTCGAGACGCCGGAGTAGACGAGCGTCCAGTTGGGACCAGGTGCGCGTGGGGCGGGTCGCCGGCCGTTTCGGACCGTCCACGCCTCGGCGTCGACGGAGACTCTCGCCCGGTAGCCGCCTCGCAGGACGGCGTCGAGGGTGTCGGCTCCGCGCGTCCCGCGGAGCAGTGACAGAAACGCCTCGTCGGCCGTGCCGTTCACACCCACCGAAATCGATCGGGTCGCCGGCAACGACCCAGATCTCCCGTCGGAATCCGCGCGCTCGGCGTCGTTGGGACTCGGAAGTTGACCGGTCACTGCCGACACGACACGCGGGTCCGTTCTCGGGCCGAGGAGGTCGGTCGCGCCGGTCTGCAGCGTCGCCGCGCGAACCCCAGCGGCAGCGTCCGGATCAGCTCTACCGAACGCCGCCCGCTGGGCGTCGAGGAGGCCGGCGTTCGTCGAGAGCGCGACGTGGCGGTTCGCCACGACGTTCGAGATCGGTAGCCCGCCGTACTGACCGAGGCCACGGGCCTGCGCCATCGCGGTGACGCCGATCGTCGTCCGGCGAGCGAGACCCGGTGCGTCGAGTGGGTCCGCGTCCAGGCGTGCCTGGAACGCTTCGGTTCGGTCGTGCAGCGCCAGGACGGGGACGCCGACGGTCATCGTCCGGTCGCGCTGGCTGGTCTCGACGACACGTCCGTCCCGTTCGATCGTCAGAGCGACGTCGTGGACCGTCACTCGCAGTTCCGTCCCGTCGTCGGCGCTCGCGAGCGAGACGTGACCGAGCGCGTCCGGAACGGTCTCGACGGACGCCCCGAGCGATGCCCGCGCGGCGCTCTGCCCTCGGCGGTGTTCGACTGCCGCGACAGCATCACGAGCAGCGAGGAACACGCGAAGTCGGAGGTAGCGACGGAACGTCTGCGAACCCGCGAGCGCGCGTCCGGCCTCGGTGTCTGCTGCGATGGTCACGGGGTCGCGAGCAGCCGCCCGCGCCGCATCCCGAACGGCGCCGCGGAGTGCGGCGGTCACCTCGGCGTCGACGCGATCGGCGACGACGTCAGCCGAGCGGTCGATCGGTTCGGGACCCGGTGTCGCGAGTGAGGCCGCGAACGTCGAACTGCCAACGAGGAGCAGCACGCCGACGAGGGCGAACGGGACCCGCGCGCGGTCGTCGTCTGCGAGCCGCATCAGCGAGCCTCCGCCGAGGGGTTCCAGGTACGAACGATGATCCGAACTGAAGACACGGACACCGACTCCGCGGCCGCAGCCGGCGTGTCGTATCGACTCCGTAAGTCTGCAGTCACCTGCCGGGCGAGCGCGTCAGCGACGCAGGCGTTCGCGGAATCGGTGTCTTCGGTCGCGAGCGGGGCAGACAGCGAGGTGTTCATTTCGGCTTCGAGGCGCGCGTACCGATATCGAACCAACCCAGCGGCCGGATCGTCACCGCGGAGCGTGACGTGCGCGGGGCCGGGCGGGACGAGTACCTGCACGGTCCGGTCGGCGACTGCGCGGCCGAGTGTCTCGAAATCGGTCGTTTCTGACGCAGCGAGCGGTGCGACCCCAGTCGGGACGACGAGCGTCGCCGTGTGGACGCCATCGATGGGCGGTCGAGGACCGACGCCGACAGCACCGCCGACCGGCGCGTCGGGATACGGTCGCCACACTGCGTCGATCCGAGCGGTCGCGCCGGTTCGAGCGCGGACGGCTTCCCGCACGGCCCGGCGGAAGTCCGCGCGGGTCCGCGTGAGTGGGGCTGCCTCGGGATCTGAGTCCGCCGAGTCCAGGGTGACGCCCGCAGTTCCCGTCGCGGCGCGAGCGAGCAATCCGGCGAGGCTCCCGTGCGCAGTCCGGTCAAGTTCGGGCGATTCGAGAGGCGTTTCGGCCGCGTTCCCATACCGTGGATCAGCGTCGTCGAGGGCACGAACGCCGGGGGCGAGCGAGTAGGTCACCTGTGCCGTCGTCGTCGCGAGCGCGTCGGCGACGGCGTCGGCCTGTCCAGGGTTCTGCGGTGGCGACTGCTCGACACTCACCAGACCGAAGACGGACGCGGAGACGAGGAGCAGACAAACCACTGCGTCGAGAGCGGCGTTCATCGCCACACCCAGACCCGTAGCTGACCCCACTCGACGTCGCCGTCCCCCATCGCAACGCTCACCGGCCGGGCAGCACTGTCGGCGTCGCTGCCGACATCGTGCGGCGGCCGACGGCCGTTCGTCCAGCGCGCGTTCTGTGTCGTGAGCACGACCGCGACGCGGTAGCCGTCTGGCGCAACCCTGTCTGCCCGAACGAGGCTCACGGGAGAGACGACGCCGCCACCGTGGATCTCGCCGTAGACGCGGTCGAGCGTCGGCTCTGCGAGTTCGTTCGCCGTCTCTGACGGCGTCACGGCACCGAGTGTGGTGGCGTACAGCGACAGGCCAGCACAGACCGCGAAGAGCGCGACGAGCGCCACTATCGGTGACGTCTGGGCCCGTTCGGCCCCCCTCGCCTCGTTACGCATCGACGAGCACCACGTCGACGTCGTCCCAGGTCGTCCGGCGAACGATCAGCGTTCGATCCACGACACGCCACGGCGCCTCCGTCGCGTCGGCTCTGGCGCTGACGACTGCCTGTCGGAACGCCGCCGGCGAGCGGAACGCCCGGTCGGGCGGCGTCCCGTGCAGCACCTCCCGAAGCGGCGAGTCGCCGGCGGGGACAGGAGTAACGGGGCCGAACGCCACCGTCGCGTGAGCCGTCCCCGCGTCCGAGCGGAGTCCGACGCGGCGCGTCCCGAGCCGTATCTCCTCGGCGTCGAGCGGGTGCTCGCCAGTCGCGGTGTACTCTGCGGCCGCGACGCGGTCGATCGTCGCCGCGGCGGCTCCTGCGTCCGGTGGCGGGGCAGTCGGAAGTCCGGTAGCGGCACCGACGAGTGCGACGCCCGTCAGCGACAGGCCGATCCACGCGTACCACGCGTCGAGTGTGAGGTCGAACATAGGGCGGCTGGTGCCGTCTCCGTATATAAACGCTCGCCGCCGCGGAGCAGTGCTGGTCGGTGTCCCGAAATTGTGCCCCGGTCAGAACAACATCGACGCCCCGAGAAACGCCGCGAGATACGCCACCGTCGCCGACAGCAGCGCCAGTCCGACACGGTACCCCACGAGGGTCCGATCGAGACCGCGGTCCAGTCCCGTCGCCACGACAGTGAGAATAGCCGCGAGCGCGAGAACGTACAGGCCGACCGCTGCGCCGAGCAGCGCAGGGTCGAGCGTCGTCGCCCCCGGGGCTGCCGATCCAGCAATCGACGAACGGCTTGCGGCTGACGCGCCCAGCGACTGCTGGCCCGCGCCGACGCCGGATGCGGCCATCTGTGTCGCCATCGCCACGGTCGCGCCGCCGACGAGCGGACCGAACAGCGCCGCAGTGTGTCCGAGTGTACCCGTGATCGCTGCGAGTTCGCGGCGTGCGTCGGCCTCGACGCGCCGGAGTTCGGTCAGATGATCGGCCAGCGTGACGAGTGTCGGACCGGCAGGTCGGCCCTCTCTGGCTGCGACCGCTAATAGCGATGCCGTCGCGCGGGCCCGCGGGCTCGGAACGTGTTCGAGTGCGCCGTGCGCCCCGAGGAACGCTCGGTGTACGCCGACGCGCAGACGACGTTGGACGCCCGCCGCGGCGTCGAATACCTCGCTCGTCCGTCCAGTCGTCGCGTCGGCAGCCGACTCGATCGCCGTCTCGACGGATTCCCCGGCTCCGACGCGACGTCCGATGACGGCTGTCGCGTCCGCGAGCCCCGATTCGACCGCGGTGACGTCGCGGCGGACCGCCGCCATCGGGCGGTAGTACGCGGTGAGACCGGCCCCGAGAGAGAGCCCCGCGGCACCGACTGGTGTCGCCCACGGCGCGACGAGCGACCCAACAGCGGCCCCGAGGACGAGGCCACCCGACGCCGCGGCGACCCCGCGCCACCGCCCGGACGGCACGTCCGGATGCCCGGTCGTCACGCGCGGCGGGGCGAGCGCGATCGGACGCCGAAGCAGGAGCCAGGCTCCGGCAAACACCAACCCTACCGGGAGGACGACGTCGTAGAGGCCGACGAACGCCATCGCCGGTACTGACACCCCGCCAGCACGGGCGGCCGGCAACACGCCGACGAGTGCGAGCGGCAGGAGCACGCCGAACGCGTAGATTCCGCTGGCCGGACCGCGAATGTCGCCTGCGAAGGTCGCCATCTCGGTTCGCGCCCCGTCGAGCACCGTCTCCAGTGCGCGATCGAGCGCGTGGTCACGTTCCTCCGCGGGGGCGTCGGAGGCACTCAAGAGCAGCGACGTCGACCGTTCGAGTGCTGGGAACCACGAGTGCCACTCCGCGGCGAAGCCGCCGAGTCCCGCAGCCGGGCCGGCGCGCGTCCGGTCGATGTGTGCAGCGAGGCTCCGAGCGAGTGGCCCTTCACCGGTCTGGGCCGCGAACGTGGCGGCGCGTTCGGGCGCTGCTTCGAGCCGAAGCCGAAGGGCTGCGCGGGCGACGAGTCCGGGTGCATCGCCGAGAGCCCGCGACCGTCGGAGTGTCGCGGCCGCGACGGGGAGCCGGTGGACGAGGTGAGTAACTCCGAGACCGAGGCCCGCGGCCGCCGAGGCCGCGGCCACGAACGGGAGTGACGGGACGGCGAGTGCGACCCCACACAACACGAGAATCGCAGCAAAGGGGGCGAGCACGTACCCGGCCCGGACGACCGTCTGGGCTCGGAGGTCGCTCTCGAGGAACGCCAGTGACCGGTGAAGCTCTGCTGTCGGCTCGACGTCGCTTGGATACCAACGCGCGAGTCGGCGTGCCGCACGAACGACGCGGTCGTCGGTCGCCGACATCAGCGACCTCCGCGCTGGGACGGGCGTAGATCGTCGGGGGCTGTCAACCCCGCGGTGGCGAGTCGTTCGAACCGACTCGCGCGCCGGTCGAGCAGCGAGAGCAGGTCGCCGTAGGACTCGTCCCCGTGGCAGAGCCGCTCGAACAACGCGCTGTCCCCTCTATCGAGCGAACCGGTTCGGCGGAGCGTTCCCGATTGCCGCTCGAAGAGCGAGACGAACGTGGTGTCTCCGTCGACAGCGCGGACCTCTTCGATGGCGTCGACGTAGCGCGCGTCGCCGTCGTGAGCGCAGGTGACGACGAGGTCCGTCGCACCGAACGAGGACGGTGGGACGCCGAGATCGGAGACCACGCGCTCGCGGACGGCAGCCGCGGAGTCGCCGTGGATCGTTCCGAGCACTGCGTGCCCGTGCGCGCCGACTCGCATCGCCTCGTAGAGCGCACCGGCTTCCTCACCGCGGACTTCGCCGACTGCGAGCGCCCCGTCGCCGAGCCGAAGCGCCGCGCGAAGCGCGTTCGTCGGAGAGAACGAACCGCCTATCCCGGCGCCTTCGCCCGACCCCCCTGCGTGGCCGTCGGTGTGGAGCGCTTGCACGTCCCGGCCGTGCGCACGGAGCGCTGCGACCGGGAGCTCCGGCGTGTCTTCGATGCTCACGAGCCGCGTCGTGTAGGGGAGTTCCCAGAGAAGCGCCCCGAGCAAGGTCGTCTTGCCGGCACCGCGCGTCCCGGCGACGATCGTTGCCGCCCCGCGCTCGATCGCGAGCGAGAGAAACGCCGCAGCCGCCGGTGAGAGCGACTGGGCGGCGACGAGACGCGCCAACGTCCAGGCTTCGTCGTCCCGCGCGCGAAAGGCGAATCCGACGCCGTCGCTCGCGGGTGCCGTCACGCCAGCCACCCGGATCCGGCGACCCGTCTCCGCGACGACAGACGCGTCGAGCGTCGGCGAACTGCGGGAAAACGCGCGGCCACTCTCGCGACGGAAGCGTGAGGCGAGTGACGCCGCGCCGCCGGGCGTCAGTCGGAGGTTCGTGGGGACGCGCTCGCCGTCGAGGACGACTCTGACGGGCGAGTCAGTCACCGGGGCCGAGACGACGACGTCCGAGACTCGCTCGTCGGCGAAGAGGTGCTCGAAGACGCCGAGTCCGCGAGTGTACCGGTCGAGCGCCGTCGAGAGCGTTTCGACCGGGTCGGCAGGGCTGGCGACGCGTCTAACGGCTCGGCCCGCGGCACGCGGTCCGCCGCTAACGGACCCGTTCGCGAGCACGCCGTAGGCGGCCGCCAGGGTCGACGTGGCGGCGGCGTCGAGTCCGTGTGCGACCGGACCGAGGTGGTATCGCGCTCCGTCGGCAGTGTCGTACACCCAGACGTCCGCACCGGTCGGCAGTTCGTACGTCTCTCGGGGAGAGGCGTCAGACGGCGGCTGGCGAGCCACACGCGCACGAGCGATCGTCGGCCCGACGAACGCGCTGAGGATGCCAGCGTAGTCGTTCCCGTCGCCGACAGAGTTGAAGTCGTCCGCTCCAAGGCGAGCACCCGCGCGCGCAACCCCCTCTGCGAGTCCTGATTCGGCGGCGATTCGTGCGACGGCACCCGCGCGTCCGGTCGCCCGCCGAGCGGCCGCGAGCGGGTCTCGACGGGCCCGCTCGGCCAGCGACTCGTCGTGGAAGCGAACGCGCTCGACGAACCGACCCGCTGCGAGGAGCAGCCCCACGGATTCGTCGGTGTAGGTCCGTTCGCGTCCATCGGATCGCGTCCTGACGGCGTCCACGTCGTGGTCGGTTAGTGCCGCGACGACGGTTGCGCGACACCCCGGACGTGACTCGAGAACTCCCTTGCCGGGGCACGCGGAAGCGTCGACGACGAGTTCCCGGCGGTCGGCAACACCCGTGCCAGTCGGTCGTTCGATCGACGGCTGGCACCGACAGCCCTCACCCGTCTCGCCTGGATCAACCCCACTGGCCACCGGTCCCGACGCCTCGTTAACGGAGTTCGGTTGGTCTGGGTCCGAACCGAGTCCGAGAGCAGCGACATCGGGAAGCGACGACGTGAGGCGACTGAGAGACGGCTCATCGCCGAGGACGGAACCGAGGTTGAGCGACATACGACGGGTGGCCGCGTCACGGTATATAAAGAATCGGCCGACGGCTCAGGTCGCCGCCGCCACAGATGCTCCGGGCGGACGCCGCGTGACGACGAGCGTGGGGCGCTCGGCCGCGCCCACGAGCGCGAGCGAGACGCTTCGGCGACCGGGTTCGCGCAAGACAACTGGGCCGGCGGGCGTTCGGACTGGAACCGGCAGCGAGAGTCCTCGAACCCGCGTCGGCGACTCCGCCAGGGCGAACGTGACAGCCGAGCGATTTCCCGGTCCCCTAGGCCGACCGCCGATCGCGACGAACGCCGGCTGGGCTGCTGTCAGCGACGCGCGGGGGAGTCGGATCGTGATGCGTCGCGTCGCGGCTCGCTCGCGCGTCGGCGTCGCGTCTTCCGTCGTTGCGAGGCTACGCCCGGCGCGGTCGATCCGGTCGACGGCACGTTCGATGATCGCGTCGGTCCGCGTTGCTCGGGCGTCGTCGACCGCGGGAACGACGGCCGCGAACGTCGCGACCGTGAGTGCCGCCGCAACGACGAGGCGAATCACCGGAAGGCGTCGCGGAGTCGCGACGCGAGAGACGGATCCACGTCCGATGCCGTATCCGTCGACGCCCCCTCTGAACGGCTGACGGCGTCGCGGACTGTCTGCCCGTCGCGCGCGCGATCACCGCCGCGAGTGGACTGTCGGGACTGCGACGTGGACGGTCTCGCGTCTGCGTCGTCGACCGCGTCGTTCGGGGTTCGGGTCGGCGTCTCGGCTGTGGTCGATCTCCCCACCGCGTGGCGTGTCTCGCCGCTTTTCGATTCCGCGGGCGTGTCTCCGTCACCTGTCTCTCCCGACTCCGCGAACCGCTCGCGGACGAGCGCTCCGTCCTCCCGCTCGACTTGCCGTTCGAGTGCTTCGACTTTCGCGAGTGCGATGGACGCCCGGCGCTCGACCGCCTCGTCGATGGCTTCGACGCCGTCGAGCAGCCCTCGGACTGCGTCGAGGTCGGCCTCCAGCGCGGTCAGCCGCTCGTCGAGACTCGCCACGCGCTCCTCGACGGCGTCCGTGTCGTCTCGGGGCGCGGAATCGGCGTGCGTCGTCGCCGAACCCCGGTCGAAGTCGCCGTCCGTCGCTGGGGGTAGCAGTTTCTCGTCGTCGGTCGCGGCCGATTCGGAAGCGGCGATAGCGTCGTCGACGGAATCGAGACGAGCAGTGAGCGCGTCGTGGCCAGTCTGTTCACTCGACATACCGCCCGTGGCCGCGTCATCGTTCATAAACGGTCGGCCGCAGAGAGTCCGCCGCGCACGCGACCCGGGGCGAACGTTGAAGGGCCACCTCAGAGATACACGAGATATGAAGTCCGTCCTGATCGGCGTCGGCCAGGCCGGCGGGAAACTCACCCGCGAACTGGTCGCATACGACGAACGGATGGGATTCGGCTCCATCCGTGGCGCAGTCGCGGTCAACACCGCCAAGACAGATCTGCAGGGTCTCCCCTTCGAGACAGTTTTGATCGGCCAGGACCGCGTCAAGGGCCACGGGGTCGGCGGCGACAACGAACTCGGGGCCGAAGTGATGCAATCGGACAACCGCGAGGTGCTCTCGGCGCTCGACGGCCGCATCACGGCCGGCGTCGAGTCGATCTTCGTCGTGGCCGGACTCGGCGGCGGCACCGGCAGCGGCGGCGCGCCCGTCCTCACGAAGGAACTCAAGCGTATCTACGACGTCCCCGTCTACGGACTCGGGATCCTCCCCGGCCGCGACGAGGGCTCGATGTACCAGGTGAACGCCGGTCGATCGCTGAAGACGTTCGCCCGCGAGGCCGACGCCCTCCTCCTCGTGGACAACGACGCGTTCCGGTCGGCCGGCGAGAGCATCACCGAAGGCTTCGACGCGATCAACGAGGAGATCGCACAGCGAGTCGGCCTCCTCCTCGCATCGGGCGAGGCCGTCGAGGGCGTCGCCGAGAGCGTCGTCGACTCCTCGGAGATCATCAACACGCTCCGCAGCGGCGGCATCGCCGCCCTCGGCTACGCCTCCGCCGAAGCAGCACCCGACGCCGAGGAGAACATCAACGCCGTGATGAGCACCACCCGGCGCGCCCTCCTCACCGGATCGAGCCTGCCTGACGCGACGGACGCCGACGCCGCGCTCCTGATCGTCGCGGGCGAGCAGGACGCCATTCCGCGGAAGGGCGTCGAGCGGGCCCGTCGGTGGGTCGAAGAGGAGACCGGCAGTCTCCAGGTCCGCGGCGGCGACTTCCCGCTGTCGAGCGGTCGCCTCGCGACCTTGGTCCTCCTCGGCGGCGTCGAACGCTCCGAACGGCTGGAGGCGTTTATGCAGCGCGCCAAAGACGCCCAAGAAGAGTCCGACGCGGCGGCCGAAGCGGAGGCCGAGGACGCCGCGGATATGTGGGCGAACGACGACCTCGACGATCTGCTGTAGGCGACGCAGGGCCGTTGGGGGGGATACGAAGCCGTTGGAAGCGACGCGAACCGAGCGCTGAGGCGCTGTTCGGTCGGTGCGAAAGAGGTGAGAAGTCGCTCGCTACTGCTGGAGTAGGCTCGCGCCGTCGAACTCGGTGCGGGCGTACTCGACTTCCAGCAGGTCGAGGATCGTCGGCGCGATGTCGTAGAGGTCGGCGTCCTCTATCTCGACGTCGGAGTCGTCGACGAACAGCGACGCGTTGTCGAAGCTGTGCATCCCGTTCCGGGGGCCGGTACCGAACACGTCTTCGTGGCCCTTGAACCCGGATTTGAGGTCGAAGCCGTGGTTCGGGACGACGACGAGGTCCGGCGCGATGTCGTCGTGGTCGCCGCGGAAGGCGTCTTCTTTCTCGACGACCCGCGCTGCGACCTTGCGACCGTCGGGGCCTTCGAGCGCTTCCAGTTCGGCTTTGAGTTCCGCGCGGACCGCCTCGTACTCGTCCTGTGGGACGCCTCCGCGCGGTTCGCGGTCTTCGAGGTTGATGTAGAACCGTCCGGGGATGAGCGAGTACGCGCGCGTGTCGTCGGCGATGTCGCCGAGTTCCTCGTGGTCGTCGTCCGCATACGAGAGCCAGCCCTCCTCTTCGAGCCAGGCGTTGCAGTGGACCTCGTAATCGAGGGACGTGAAGCCGTGGTCAGAGGCGACGACGAGCGTGACGTCGTCCGGGAGCGATTCGCGGATCTTGCCGACGTACTCGTCGACCTTCTCGTAGAACTCCAGGAACGCCGCTTTGTTCTCGCCGTCGTGTTCGTAGTCCTTGAATAGGAAGTGATTCACTCGATCGGTCGTCATAAAGACCCCGAAGAAGAGGTCCCAGTCGTCGCGGTCGAGGACGTTCGTGAACGCCTCGTACCGGCGGTCGAGGGTCTTGTGCGCGTTCTCGACGAACTCCGTCTTGTCCTCGTTGTGGCCGAGTTTGGCGTTGACGTCGATCCGATAGCCCATCTCGTCGAGTTCGTCGCGGAACTCGTCGGGGTGGGCGGCCTTGTCGACGCCCGGCGAGAGAAAGCCCGAGACCATCCGCTGGACGTTCCGCTGCGGCGGGAACGTCACCGGGACGTTCATCACGCTCGCCTGGCGGCCGGCGTCGGTGACGCGATCCCACAGGCGCGTCGCCTGTACGTCGCGCCCCATCGGGACGTAGGTGTCGTAGGAGCCGTTCTCGCGGTCCTGAAAGCCGTAGACGCCGGTTTCACCCGGATTGACGCCGGTCGTGAGCGACGGCCAGCAGGCCGAGGACTCCGGCGGGACGATGCTCTCGATGGGGCCGGCGCTCCCCTCCTCGGCGAGCGCGGCGAAGTGCGGAAACCGATCTGGGCTGTCGGCGAGGAGGCTGAAAGGAACGCCGTCGATACCGATGAAGGCGACGCGCGGGTGATCCGCCCCGCGAAGTCGGTCGAACAATCCCATATCCTCCGTATTTCCTGGTGAGTCATAAGAAGTTTCGTCTCCGTGCGAACGACTGCCGGCGTCTCTGACGGCGAAGGAGCGAAGTGGACGGCCGCGTAACTGCAAGGCGAGAGCCGTGAAGGAGTTCGAACGAAAACAGCTGTTGGAGCGCGTCAACCGCGAGGCCGCGACCGTCGGCGTCGACATCCCGGATCGGATCGACGTACAGGGCGAGGAGATCGACCTCCGGGAGTTCGTCTTCGAGATCAAGCGTCGCGATACGATTCCGGCCGGCGAGCGCGACCGCGTCGAGCAGGCGAAGAAGAACCTCCGCCGCGAGCGACTCCAGCGACTCCAAGAGATCGAGGCGGGCGAGATCACCTACGAGAAGGGAGAACGGCTCGCCGAGAGCATCATCGGCATCGACCGCGCGCTGAACGCGCTCGAACAGCTTCGGCCGGTCGACCTCGAACAGGAGTCGAAGGTGCAAGAGGCCGCAGACCAGAAGCGATGGATGGGCTTCCTGAAGCAAGCGCTCGGGCACGAAGACACCAGTAGCACGCGCGGAGGTCGACTGTGAGCCGCAACGCGGAGGTCGCCCACCAACTCGAGATATTCGCGGACCTCCTCGAAGCCGACGACGTGGAATACAAGCCGAACGCCTACCGTCGCGCCGCGGAGAACGTCCGCGAGTACCACGAGCCGATCGAGGACTTGGCGGACGAAGGGAAATTCGCGGTCGAGCGGATCGACGGCGTCGGCGACGCCATCGCCGCGAAAGTCATCGAGTACATCGAGACCGGCGAGATCGAGGAGCTAGCCGATCTTAAAGAGAAACTGCCCGTCGACATCGAGGCGCTCACGCGAGTCGAGGGCGTCGGTCCCAAGACGGTCGGGACGCTCTACGACGCGCTGGGCATCACCACGCTCGACGAACTCGCGGAGGCCGCCGAGGAGGGGCGCATCCAGGAAGTGAAAGGCTTCGGCGCGAAGACCGAAGCGAACATCCGCGAGAACGTCGCGTTCGCTCGCGAGGCACAGAAACGAGAGCGCCTCGGCGACGCGCGTCCGCTCGCGGACGACGTCCTCGCGTACCTCCGCGGGATCGACGAGGTCGAGCAGGCTGAAGTCGCGGGGTCGATCCGCCGCTGGCGGGACACGATCGGCGACGTCGACGTTCTCGTCGCCGCAACCGAGAGTGAGGCCGTGATCGACGCGTTCGTCGAGTTACCGGCCGCATCGGACGTGATCGAGGCGGGCGAACACAAAGCGGGCCTCCGCGTCGACGACATCCGGGTCGATCTCCGCGTCGTGGCCCCCGACGAGTTCGGCTCCGCACTCCAGTATTTCACCGGAAGCAAAGATCACAACGTCGAACTCCGGAACCTCGCGATCGATCGGGGGCTGAAGATGAACGAGTACGGCGTCTTCGACGTCACCGACGTTGACGACCCCGACGCGGGCCAGCGCGTCGGGGAACGGATCGCCGGCGAGACGGAGGAATCGATGTACGCGGCGCTCGATCTGCCGCTCATCCCGCCGGAGATCCGCGAGGGGACCGGCGAGATCGACGCCGCGCGCGAGGGTACCCTCCCCGACCTCGTCGCGGAGGGCGACGTCCGCGGCGACCTTCACACGCACACCGACTGGTCCGACGGGCGCGCGTCGGTCGCAGAGATGGCGCAGGCGGCCGCCGAACGCGGCTACGACTACTACGCCGTAACCGACCACGCGAGCGGACCGGGAATGGTCGGCGGCGTCGGACTCTCCGACGACGAAATCCGAGAACAGATGGACGCGATCGAAGATGCGCGCGAGAAGACCGATTCGGGGTTGACCCTGCTGCACGGCATCGAGACGAACATCGACGCCGACGGCGGCCTCTCCACCGCCGACGACCTCCTCGCGGACCTCGACGTCGTCGTCGCGTCACCGCACGCCGCGCTCGGCCAGGACCGCGAGACGGCGACCGACCGGCTCGTCCGAGCCGTCGAACACCCGAGCGTCGACATCCTGGGGCACCCGACCGGCCGCCTCATCAACGAGCGCGAAGGGCTGAATCTCGACATCGCCCGGATTGCCGAGGCGGCCGCAGACGCCGGAACTGCGCTCGAAATCAACGCCGACCCCGCGCGGTTGGATCTCCACGGCGAACTCGTCCGGGTCGCGATCGACGCCGGGGCGACGATCGCTGTCGACACCGACGGGCACGCCCCCGGCGCGCTCGCGTACATCAGATACGGCGTCCACACGGCTCGGCGCGGCTGGTGTGAAGCAGACGACGTGTTGAACACCCGAGAAGTCGACGAGCTTCGCGCCTTCCTGCACTGATTCGACCGATGACCGAGAACGACTCCACGGACCGGTTGCTCCTCGACGCGATGCTCGGCAAACTGACCACGTACCTGCGGATGTGTGGCTACGACGCCGCGTATATCCTCGACGAGGGCGGCGAGTGGGGGCGAGAGCCCGGAAACGACCCCAGTGACGACGAGATCCTGGCGCAAGTCGAGGCGTCGGATCGGACGCTCGTGACGCGCGATGTCGAGCTCGCGACCCGCGCGACCGACGCCGTGCTCCTGTCCACGCGCGACGTGAAAGACCAACTCAGAGAGGTCCGCGACGCCGGCTACGCCCTCACGCTCGACGATCCGCCGACCCGCTGTAGCGCGTGCAACGGCGAACTCCGTCCCGTCGACGCGGCCGAGTCGCTTCCGGCGTACGCACCCGACCCTGCCGAGACCGACTGCTGGCGCTGTCGCTCCTGCGGGCAAGTGTTCTGGAAGGGCAGCCACTGGGACGACGTGACAGCGACGCTCGAAGAGCTATAGGAGCGACAGTCAGCGCGAGCGGTCCGACCGCGACGTCCACTCTTCACAGGGGTCCATATCGTCCATCAGTTCCTCGTGTGCGCCGCAGTACGGCTGGATCCCCGAGTCAGTACGGACGTACTCGAAGTGTGCGCAGTTGCCGCAGTAGGTGTCTGCAGCGTCGGATGTGGAGCCGCGCTCGGTGCGCTCGGAGCGCCCGGTACGCTGGCTTCGCGGCGTCTGTGCGCGCTCGGTCTGCTGTCGGGACTTCGAAGCCGAATTCGCTGCTGCACCGGCGCTCTGCGTCCCGCCCGGTGCGGCGTCCATCGGCGACGAGATCGACTCGGCGTCGGTGCCGCCGTCCGACGCCGGGCCGGGCGTACTGCCGGGGGCGCTGGAACCGCCGTTGCTGGATCTGCCTGCGGTCTGCGTTTCGACTTCGCCGTCGGGTGTACCGCCAAAGAAGCCGATACCGCCGAGGCCGCCGCGCGAGCGCTCGACCGGGACGTACTTCGTTTCGCTCTTGCGCGTCACGTTCACGGTGGCCGTCCCCCCGGGATCGTTGCGCGTCTTGAAGTTCGCGACGCCGGCGAACAGACACCAGAATGTGATCATCGCGCCGAGGAAGTAGACGCCGACGGTCATCAGCGTCAAGTCGGGCTTGCCCGCGCCGCAGAGCGATCCCGACCAGCGGCAGGGGTACGCGTAGGTGAAGAGCGCGACGCCGATCACGGCGATGCCGGCTCCGACGACCGCTGCTGCCTTCGTGAGCCGCGCGGAGGGGAGCACCGCGAAGATACCGAGAAAGACCGCAGGGACGCCGACGCCGGCGAGCACGCCACCGAGTTGGCGCTTGGCCGTCAGCGCGGCCGGTTCGGTTCCGTAGAGGACGTCCGTCGTGGCGACGACGATGCCGAAGACGACGAAGAGCGCCCCGGCGAGAAACAGCACTAGCCCGAAGAGCAGTCGCCGGAGGCTCGCCCCCGTTTCTTTTCCCCTGTAAACCTCCGAGAGACTGGGCATAGGCCTAGTTCGAAGTCACCACACAAAACGATGCGTCAGACGGACGTACGACGGACACTGGGACGGGGACCAGAACCCGTCTTCCGAGCGGGCAACACATATGCGATGGGACGAGGTCGACTGGGCAGAAGGTGGCGAGCAACCGGGGGGAGGCAACGGACGATAGAGCAGTGGGCGATGGACAACAAACCAAGCTGGCAGCGGTCGATAGAGCAGTGGGCGACGGACGGTAGACATACAGGCGACGGACAGAGAGACCCGCGAGCGTCGCGTTCACGGGCTTTCGCGCGTGTCGAAGAGATTATTGTACGGGCTCGCTAACCGCCGGGTATGGCAGACGAGGAGGAATCCGAGGGCCCCGTCGTCGAATTAGGCGAGGAAACACCCGTCGAGGGCCAGCCGCTGGCGCGCGTCGCCGCGCGACTCACCTGGCCCCACGAGATGAGCCGGATCGTCGAACAGGAGGGCGACAGCGTCGTTCGGACGCCGTCCGGCCCCCAGACGCTCGCCGACGTCCTCGAAGCAGTCGACGAGACGTACTTCGACTCCCGACAGACGTTCGTCGACCGGGTCCACGACGTCATCGGCGATGGGCCCGTGCAGACCGAGTGAGTACCGGCCACGACGGTGTCCGTTCACGTACGTATTCGTAACGCCGCTTTCGAGTCGAGTTGGCTCCAGCGGTCGCTGTTCGTCGGTCTCGTCCTCTCGATACTCTGGAGTTCGTGGACGGTCCCACCGTCGGATCTCACCGCACGCGTCGTCCGCGACGCCGTCGTGTTCCTCTTCGTGCCCATCGGTCTCGCGATCACGCACGGGCGGAACCTCGGCTACCGAGTCGACCGGCGGGCGCTCCGCGACACCCTTATTCTCGCTGCATTCGTGCTTCCCTTCTACCTCGTCGGCGCGTCGCTGCCGAGCATCCGCGCGTACTACCCGATGTGGCAGACGACGACTGCGCTCGGGCAGTTCCTCCCGCACACGATCCAGCAACTGCTCGTCGTCGTCGCCGCCGAGACCTACTACCGCGGACTGCTCTGTGTCGGCGTCAGCGACGATTTCGGGTTCAAGAGCGTCTTCATCAGCCCCGTCGTCTACGCCCTTCACCACGTCGGCAAGCCGCCGATCGAACTTCTGCTGTCGGGGCCGACAGACGTTCTCTTCGGCGCAGTCGATTACCACAGCCAGTCGCTGTTGCCCTCGATCGTCGCCCACGGCCTCGGCCTGACGCTGCTCGATTGGCTCACACTGCACGACCCCGTGTTTCCGCCGCAGGACGTACTGGCGGCCTTGCGGTGGTTGCCAGTCCCGCTGTGAGGTGCTGATAGACTGCCGTGCGAGGGACAGAGACCGCTGTGAAAGGGCATAGATTTTCCTCGCGTGCCGTCGTATGACAACCCGATGACTCTACCGATAGATCCGGAAGCGATCGCTGCGTCAGATATCGGCGAAGAGCGCGCGACACTACAGATGGAACACGGAGACGCGATCGAACACGTTCGGGAGGCGTTCACCGACGCCGGCTTCGGGATCGCGACTGAATTCTCGGCCTCGGAGTTGCTCAACGAGAAGATCGACGCCGGACGCGACCCGTATCACGTTCTCGGGGCCTGCAACCCGTCGATGGCGAACCGCGCGCTCGACGCCAGCGACAACCGGATGGGTGGGCTGTTCCCGTGCAACGTCGTGGTCTGGCAGGAAGAACCGGGCGTCCAGACCGTCTATCACGTGAGTATTATGCGCATCGCTCGCCTGGTCGGGATGGCACCCGACAGCGACGAGATGGCCGACGTCATCGCCGATACGGGCGAGCTCGTCGACGAGGCGTTCGGGAACCTTGACGCGGAGTGAGAACCGACAGTAGCGTTTGCAAACCTTCACGCGCTCGCTTGCACGCGGTCGTGCCATCGAGTGCGTGACGGCGCACGGACGCCACTACTGGAGGGTGATCAGGATCGGTCAGACGCGGGGCGTGGATCCCACGATCCGAGACGCCGCATCGTCGCATCCATCTGTGAAAAGTGGGCGGTTTTCCTGTCACGATCTGACATAGCATACGAAAAGTCGGAAGTAACGCATAAGTATTTTCTGCCGCGCATATTTTGATTGATCACGGGTATATGCATCCAGTATATCTATAATCGTGGTCTTATCTGCTATATTATTGTATTTCTGTTTATTTTGGCATCAGGTGCCAATGCTGACGCGTAACGCGGACCGTCTGCTCGTCTCCAAGGGTAACTGTCCATGCGTAGCGACAACCGACAGAATTAGCCCGGGGCCAGCCCCACCGTCGGGTATGATTCACAGCGACTGGGACGATTGGCTCCCGCGCGCCGTCGAATCGGCCGACCCGGAAACTGTCGCGATCTGGTATCTCGGCTGCAACGGCTTCATTCTGAAGGGCTCGGAGGGAACGACCGTCGCGATCGACCCGTATCTCGGTACGGGCGATCCGCCGCGGACCGTCCGGATGATTCCGGTGCCGTTCGCGCCCGAGGACGTCGCCGAGATGGACGCCGTCTTCGCCACGCACGAACACACCGACCACACGCACGGCCCGAGCCAGGCGCCGATCCTCGAAACCACCGGCGCATCGTTCTACGCGCCGGACGACTCGCTCGCGGTCGCCTTCGACGACGAGGCGTGGCTCGACGAGTACGACCTCACAGAAGAGCAGTTCACCGAGGTCACCGAGGGCGACACCGTCGAGGTGGGCGAGTTCACCGTGCACGTCGAAATCTCTCACGACCCCGATTCGACGCATCCGGTCTCCTACGTGTTCGAGCACGACTCGGGGACGTTCTTCCACGGTGGCGACACCAAGCCGCACGACGACTTCGACGACGTCGGCGAGCGCTACGACATCGACCTGGGCGTGCTCGCCTTCGGCGCGATCGGGAACATCGACGACAAACAGACCGGCGAGCCGAAGCGCACGCGCTGGTACTCGACGGAGAACGAGGCCGTCGAGGCGGCCTCGACCCTCCAGTTCGAGCGGTTCCTCCCGAGCCACTGGGATATGTGGAAGGGGCTGACCGCCGATCCGAAGGTGCTCCACCACCACACGCGGAGCTACGCGTACCCCGAATCGCTGGAGATCACCGAGATCGGCGATCGGATCGACCTCTGAGTCGCGGGCGAACGCGACCCGCCACTTCGTCGTAGCAACGTCCCCTCGGTAAAAAGCGGACGTGACAGGACTCTCGTGAGCGGTTGCGAGCGGGCGGTCCTCACGGGGGTGAACGAAGTGAGCGGACGTGACGGGATTCGAACCACGGTCGGACGTGCTTGCTCCGCTGCGCGCGACCTCCCCGATTCGAATTCCTCAGCGTCGTTTTCACACCTCGCTATCGCTCGGCGGGAAACGGACGTGGCGGGATTCGAACCCGCGCTCTAGGGGTTAGGAACCCCTCGCCTTAGTCCACTGGGCCACACGTCCTACCGCAGGATAGCGTAGCCGTCGCGTGAACTACCCCTGCCTACTCGCCGCCTTCGGCGGCTCCTTGAGGCAGGGGCTTCCTGCTTCCACGACGCACTTTGCAGACACAACGGTGTCCGTAGGGAGCGCAGTCTCCACAGGCGTTAACGAATCGCTGCGCGATTCGTTCGCACACCAGAAATCTTCGATTTCTGGGGACGTTCGTTCGGAGTGAACCACTCCTACGTCTTCGAGACCGCGAGAAAGGATGTTCCACGACGCATTCGCGTCTCTATCCGCTTCAAACCCACAAGATGGGCACGAGTGTTCGCGCACCCACAGCGGTTTATCCGTCTTGACACCACAGGACGCACATTTCTTTGTCGTGTCTTTCGGGTCAACAGCGACGAAGTGCGTTCCCTCCCGCTCGCACTTGTATTCGAGCATCCGAAGGAACGTCCCCCACGCCGCACCCGCACGGTTGCGCGAGTTGCCCGGTAGTTCCACCAAACCCTTCGCGTCCAAATTCTCTACGGCCACAAGGTCGTATTCTCGGGCGTAGTAGTTCGAGAGTTTGTGGAGGAAGTCACGGCGCTTGTTCTTCAACTCGGCGTGTCGTTCGGCCACGACCCGGCGTTGTTTCTCCCAATTCGCAGAGCCGTGCTGTTTCCGCGAGAGGTTGCGCTGTGCGCGTTCCAACCGCTCGCGCTCGTCGCTGAAGTCAGGACTCTCTATAGCGTACCCGTCGGTGTCGTGAGCGTACTTCAGGATGCCTACGTCAATCCCGACGACTTTCTCGGGTGTCTCCGGTTTCTCAGGCGTTGCTTCGTCCACGTTGATACCGAATGTGGCGAACCACTCACCCGTCGGTTCCTGCTTGACCGTGACCTGTTTGATGGTCGCGTTCTCGGGAATGTCTCGGTGGAGGTGAATCGGTATTTCTCCGATTTTGCTCAACCACAGGACAGGCCGACCACTCGTATTCTTGAGTTTGAAGCCGGACTGATTGTAGGTGAGCGACCGATACTCCCGAGGCGGTTTCCACTTGAGCATTCCCACGGCGCGTCCGTTCTCCTTCTGCGCTTTGAGCGTGGAGAGATTATCGTAAACGCGCTTGACAACCATCTGCAACACCTTCGAGTGAACGTCTCCGAGGTCGTCCCACCACGATTTGAGGTCGGGGAGTGTGCCCTGTACCTTGTAGCGGGCGGGAATCTCGTCTGACTCGTTGAGTTTGTAGAGGACGTGGTTATACAGTTGCCTACAGGTATCGACGTGGTGCAGAAGCGTCTCCGCGAGAGCTTCCGGTGGGTCGAGCCGATACTTGTAGTTGTAGTGCATCTATTCTTCTCGTTCCTCGATAAGTTCGTCCAGTTTCTCTTGGACGAACGAGGAGAGATTCAGGTGGTTCTCCTGTATCCACTCCTCTTGGTCGTCTCGGATGGAGATGTTCTTGCGCGTTGCCACAACATATTATACACAAAATGCACAAATAAGAGTTGTGATTGCGTGGGCCTGTGGGCCGGGCGACGAACGTGTTTGAGAACCGTGCGGCGCTGTATCCCCTCCCTACTGCGCTACTCGGTCGCTTCGCTCCCTGCGTTGCTCCTTGACAGATACGGTTCCGAGAAAAACGCCGGGTGGGGGCAGCGCCTCATAGGGCTTATCGTAAGTCCGCATAGATTTCTCGCCGGACGGTACGGCGAGAATCTCTGAACAGTTACGATAATCCCTATCAGTTCGCGTCGGTGGACGTTTCCGTCGACTTCGTGGTCTCGGCCTCGTCCGCCTCTTCGTCGTCCATCTGACTCAGTTCATCTTCGATCTCTTCACGGCCGCGCTTGAACTCTCCCATCGCCTGCCCCGTGGAGCGGGCGAGTTTGGGGATCTTGTTCGCGCCGAACAGCAGCACCAGTATGAGCAGGACGACGAGCACTTCCGGCCCACCCGGGAGCCCCGGGAACAGTGGGGTAACACTTACGGACATTGCTACCAGCACCTAACCCAGTCGTAATTATAGGCTTTTTGCCTCCCACACCCGGGTAAAGAACGGCGTTTCACGTCCACAGATGGGCGCTCAGATAATATACTGGCCGCAGCATCATAATTGCACCTCTCATCCGCTCCGAGGGCGAGCGCCCGGTAGATCCGTACGAACCGCTCAGCGGTGACGGCGACGTCGGGCTCGAAGACGCGACGGGCTGTGGCCGTCTCATAGGAATTATCGTAACTGTTCGGAGATTCTCGCCGTATCGTCCGGCGAGAAATCTATGGAGACGTACGATAATCCCTATCAGTTGTACGGCTGACGTCGTCGCCGGAATCGAGCATCCTGATACTGTCGGACAGAAGTCCGTGAATCGTGTTGGCCCCCGCGGGGTGCCGATACGCTTCACATCGTTCTGTCCGACAGTATGACAACCGTCCTGTTGGGCGGGTTCGCGACGCTGTTACTCGGAATGGTTGTCCTGCAGGCGTTCGTGTTTGGTGGGCATCTGCACCTCTACATCGACAAGTTCGGCGAGGCACACCTCGAACTCGCGCTCTTTGCGGTCGTCTGTGGGACCGTGCCCTTTGGATTGTATGTCCTTGACGAGATGCTACGGAGTGTATGAACGACGGCAAGCGGTGTGACTCAGCGCTTGCCGTCGACCGGGCGCAAAGAATGGAGCGTGTGAAGGGGTGGTGCGAGGTGTGGGAGGCGCGCTATTCGTTCTGGGACGCGAAGTACGCGCCGGCGACGATCGCCAGGATGACGATCACGACGCCAACGATGAGCAGCGGGCCGGGCCCGCCGTCGTCACCCGGCGGCGACGTCGTCGTCGCCTGGGTCGCTGGTTCCGTCGTCTCGTCCGGCTGCGTGGTCACGTCAGCCGTCGTCGTCACCTGCGCCTGATCGTCCTTTGTCGTGACCGCGAACGGCGAGAAGCCCGTCGTCTGCGCGCTCAGGACGACTTCCTCGCCCTGGCTTTCGACGGTCGTCTCGAGCGTCTGCCACGCGCCGTCGCGGTAGTGCTGGATGACCAGCTGCTCGGCGCTCGCGCCCAACTCGTCCAGGCGCGATTGCGAGACAGTGATCGTGACTGTCGCGGTCTCGCCTTCATCCGGGTCCGGCGCGGAGATGTCGACCCCGCTGACGTACTGACCCGATGGAGCGGGTGCATCAGCCGGCGGGTCGGGCAGCTCTTGGACAGAGGTCTGGCCCGTCTTGTTCGGAACGGACACGGAGACGCTCGTTGCGCCCGTACCGCCCGAGAGGTTCACCTTCGCGGCCCCGTCCTGGTCGAGATCGACCGTTTCGGAGACTGGCTCAGGCGTGGTGTCGTCACCCGGCGTCGCGGTGTCTTCCGGTGGGGCAGCACCGCCGCCACCGCCACCGCCGCCACCGCCACCACCGGTATCGTCGTCATCGTCACCGCCGCCACCGCCGCCGGTGTCAACCTCAACGCTGAGGTCGATCCGTTCAGAGGTGGCAGACTCGAACGACGTGGTGTCGGAGGCGTCTTTGCCCTCGACCGAGACTGTGAGTGTTTCGCCCTCGGAGCCGTCCTCCGCGGGGAACTTGATTTCGTAGTAGCCGTCGGCGTCAGTCGTCGCCGTGTAGCTGTTGCCGTCTTCGTCGGTCACCGTGACGGTGAGCCCGTCGACCGCATTTCCATTCTGGTCAGTGACCGTGCCGAAGACTTCGTGCGGCGGACTTGGAACGGCGACTGCAGTCGCTGGGGCGATGAGCAGCATCGCCACCATCGCGACTGCGAGATACCGCAGGCCACGAGAGTTCCGTGATAGTTTGGTTGTCATTTTGTTGTAGTTACCCCCAAATAAATTCGGATAGGTGTGGACTGCGGTTGGTTAGCGATCCTGGTCGTACTTGGAGACCGTGTAGACTTCGCCGTTCTCGACGAAGACCCAGTAGGCCTCACCGGGCTCGAAGTGGCCACCTTCGACCGTCTCGTAGCCGAACTGACCGTCGGATGCCTGACCGTAGATGTGGGTTGCAGTGCTCACACTATCGAGTGTTGCGAGTGCACCGCCCGCCTGAGTGTCCGCATCTTGGGCATTCTCCTGCCAGTGGCCGACGAGGTTCCAGCCTTCCTGGAGTTGCTGCTCGCCAGGCGTGGCGCTCTCGGCGGTGGTTCCAGACTCTTCGTTGCGCACCGTGATGTCGACCGTCGCGTCAGCGTCGGTCTTCACGATGTAACCCTGACCGCCTTCGAGGGACTCGATGTCCTGGTTGTCGGCGGACTTCTCGGGGCTGTAGGAGAGCCACTCGCCGTTCTCGTAGGTCATCACCGTCGCATCGCTGAATTCAGAACTCGCGATGTCGAGCGAGCCGAATTCAGCGGGGACGGACACGAAGTTAACACCCTTCTTCAGGTGGTATTCGTGCGTGTCGACCGGGTCGTCCGTACCAGCAGCAGAGGTGTGGTCTCCGGCTGCTTCCTCAACCGTATCGACGCCGAATTCGATGTGCTCTGCGTCACCCGTGGCAATCACCGTGTCGAACTCAACAGTGATCTCGTTGTAGCCGGTGAGATAGGCATTTTCTGCAGGGGTGCCTGCGAACGTGATGTTCGAGACATCGAACTCACCAGCTTCTTGGATGGGTTCGTTGAACTGCACAACGACCGTCGATCCGGCGTTGTTGCGCTTGTTGTCGGAGGTGAGCTCAGCGTCGTCAGCCTCCGGATCCTCGTAGTCGACTTCAGCCGTGTCGTCAATATCGAGTCCCACATCGTCGTCCGTCGCGCCGTCAAGGGCCTCGATGCTCTGTAGGTTCAGACCGTAGATGCTGTCGCGCTGAACAGTGTAGTTCACCGTGTAGGTGTACTTGTCACCGTTCGCTTCTTCAGTTGCATCCTCGATGTGGAACGTCTCGTCAGTGTGATCGACTTCGACGAGCTGCGGACTCACGAGGTGCGCCGTGAAGTTATCCAGCTTGTCGGTAGCGTTGAACGAGATCTGGACTTCGTGGTTCGACGTGTTCGTCAGCTGGATGTCGCTGACCCAGACACTATCCGTGATCGTGACAGTCTGAGTGTTGTTGTTGTCGACAGAGTCGTTGAAGCGAGCGACCTGAATCTCGTCGTTGCCGATATCGTCCTCGACAAGCGAGGTGTTCAGGGTGACCGTCGCGGTCGTGTCGCCCGCATCGTGTTCGACACCGACAATTCGGTGGTTCACACCGCTCTCACTGTTCTGGTAGTGGATGTTACCGTCAGTGAGATTCGTGTCCGTGTCGTTGTAGACGCTCTCAGAGAACCGAAGTTCCACGGTGGTATCACCAGTTTCGGCCGTCACCAGGTCAAGCGTCGGCTTCTCGGTGTCAGTGAGCGTGACCGGCTCGCCGACCGGCGTGTTACCGACGTCGTCAGTCCCACCCGTCATCGTCAGCGAGGCGGTACTGATGTCTGCCAGGACTTCGCTTTGAGTCGTCACCGTGTAGATGTCGGCGTCTTCGCGCGTGACGTCGTGAACCGTGACGTTGTCACCGCTGAAGGTGGCGCCGTCGACCGGTTCACTGAGTTCGACCGTGATCGTGTTCGTACCCGCGTTCGTCGTCGCGCTGACGATCTCGGGCTTCACGGTGTCTTTCTCGACAGTGCTGCTCTCACTGTCGGTGTAGCCAGCCTTCGAGAGGTCCTCGACGTCGACCGTGATGCCGAGGTTCTCGGTGTCTTCGAGACTGGAGAGATCAAGCGTCGATCCGGTGAGCTGGATATCGTCACCAGGACCAACCTTCGTGTACGTCGCGTTGATGTTCGAGTCGGCCGTCGCAGAGACCGTCACGTTGACCGTCTCATCGACGTCGATCGAGACACCAGCGTAGCTGTCTGCGCTCGCGTTGGTGACGTACTCGAGGTTACTGATCGTGACCGTCGGATTGGTCGTGTCGTTGATGGCAACCGTCTCGGTACCGACCTGCGCACCGGCGGAGTCAATGAGCTGACCCGCGCGAGCGTTGACGAGGTCGGCTTCGAGGTCGGAGGCCTGCACGTCACCGTTCAGGTCAACGACGAGGACCGTGTGACCGTCCTCAAGGTAGGCATCCGTGACCGCATCGATGCCAATGGCACCACCAGCGCTGACGTCCTGGTAGGCGAAGTCGTCCACTGTGAACGTAGCGTCACCCTTCGGGTAGACGTCTTCGTTGAAGTGGACGTAGGCAGTGTTGGTACCAGCGTCAGTTTCGACCTCGGTGATCGAGGGGAGTTCCTCGTTGATGGTGAAGTTCGCCGTCTCGGTAGAGTCAGTCTCACCGAAGCGGTTCTCCGTCGAGACTTCGACAGAGAAGGAGTTACCATCGTAGCCGTCCGGAACGGTGAGTTCCTTCTGGATGTTGTTGGTAGGCACAACGTCCGAGGACGTGCCGAGCGTCGTGATAACCTCGTCATCGTCCGTGGTCGCGGTGCCCTTGTCGTCAACCAGTTCGAACGTGACGGACGTCGCGTTCGTCTGGTCTTCGTAGTCGTATTCGACAGTGATCGTGTCACCGGGGCGGACGACGCCCGTCGTCGTGGAGGCGTCGTTGACGTTAGCCGTGTTGTCGTTGATGACAACCCATTTGCTGTTCGTCTCAGCGGAGTGTGTGTTGCCAGCGCTGTCAGTGACCGTGACGTTCACCGAGTACGTGCCTTCGGGCAGGTTCTCGTCAGCATTCAGGTCCTGAGTATTTTCAGGCTGGTCAAGGTCGAGATCAAGCGACTTGCGCGTGTCGTCGTTGACGTACTGCGAGTCATCGACGTTGTACGTGTAGTCGGTCGATCCGTTCAGCGTGACCGTAACGGATTCGGTGTTGTCTTCGTAGTAGTTGTACGCGACACCGAGCGTGTCACCGGACTGCTTGATGACTTCGCTGGTGGGTTTCTCGATCTGGATGTCGCCGGGGTTGATGTCGTCGATCTCGACGACGCCCGATTCGGTATCGGACCCACTGTTACCCGCTTTGTCAACTGCAGTGACCGTGACATCGTAGGTCGCGTTGGTCAGACCGTTACCGTTGACGGTCGTAGCTTTGGAGTTATTCAGTTCGACGGAAGTCCCACTCGCGACACCCTTGTACGTGACATTGTTGCCCGAACCGTCGGCAAGGGTCACGTTCACGTAATCGGAGTGTTCCTCGGTGAGATCGTACTCAACCGTGAGATCCTGACCCGTGCGGTTGTACTGGAGCTGGGTCGGCGACGTGATGTCGACCACCGGATCGGTGTTGTCAACCGTCACCGTAGCCGTATCGTTGTCGCTGTTGCCAGCGTCGTCGGTGTCGGTCGCCTTGAGTTCGAGGCTACCGTCCTCAAACTGCGTCGTGTCGAAACTCGACTCGTTCTCAGCCGAAATCGCCTCGAATCCGTTCGAGGTGTTGTACTCGTAGGTGGTCGTGCCACCGTCGTTATCCGCGATGTCGAACTGCGTCGTGACGTCAACCGACGTGCCGCCGACGATATCTGGTGCTGACTGATTCGCCGTGACAGTCGGTGCCACTGTATCGACAGTAAGTGCGCCCGATGCTGTGTAAGCACTCATCACGTTGGGCGTCGCGTTCTGATCCTCAAGACCAGACACCGACAGATCTGCTGAGACATCCTCGCCGTTATCACCAATCGTCACCGTACCACTGAATTTGGTGTTCGTGACAAGACTTCCAGCCACATTGACAGGGCCTCCAGAGACACCCTCAATAGCAACGTCTCCTTCAGTGTAGCTCCCAGACACGTCCTCGCTGAACGTGACATTCACTTCAATCGGGACGCTCGCATTATTTTTGTTGATGAGGGTGCGGTTGAGCGTGGATGTAAGAACAGCCGGAGAAGCACCGTCAGTCGTAGTCGTGAACTCTTGTTTACTGTCGAGCGAGTTGCCAGCAACGTCACTAAGGCTATCGGCGGTTAGGTTGACGTTCGGCGTAACGCTCGTGTCATCGGCCGTAAGGCCACTGACAGTCAGGTTGACTTTAGCGTCGTCTGCTGTGCCTGAGGAGACTGAATCAACAGTTCCACCAGTGACCTCAAAGGCACTGGTATCAAGCGTGCTCTTACTGTCGTCAATACTCTCCGACAGAGTGACGTTAATCGCATCAACGGTGCCGTCGTTATTGACGTCAGCCGTGGATGCACTGGAGATTTCCGGCGGCGTGTTATCAATCTCCAGAAGACCGACAGACGTGTTATCCGCCTGGGTAGTACCATCAGTGAGAGTGGCGTTTTCAGCCGCAGAGACGGTGTAGGTCCCCTCACTGAGTCCACCAAGATTCAGATCACCGATATCAACGTTATTCTGGCCAGGGTCGTATGCTGAGGTGTTGCTGGCACTAATATCGTTGGAGTCGTACCGGCCTTCTGTTGTTCCGTTTTCGATCCAGACGAAGAGTGTAGAATTATCGCCGTCGCTTGTGTCGTCTACTTGAACGTTACTTAAGGTAGTTGAATTGTTCACCGTGACCTGAGTACCATCGCCAGAACCCAGGTCGATGCTGCCGTCTTCGGCATTCGCAGCAGCACTCCCAGCGAACGCGATGGAGCCTCCGAAGACGGAGACGACCATCAGCGCCGCGAGGAACACTGCGCGGACTTTGTCGTATTTATCGTGTGTCATTCAGTGTTGAATGTATAATCGCGGTTAGTTAGCGAGCGATACGACTGCTGGATCATCGCGTGCTCCGGCGGGCTTGCGCCCAGCGCGTCAATCGAGGTCGTAATAATCCTCGAGCACCTCCTCCAGTTTTTCAGAGACGTTCTTCCCGTCTGCAACGGCATCACTGCGGACCTGTCGCCAGACGTCCCGGCTGATCTCGATAGACGTGTGCGTCGTGTCCGAGCGACTGCCGTTATCCGATGTTGTCATCGTTGCCATGTTCCGTTCTACTACAATCGATCCAGTTCGAGTGGCCTCCACACAGGTGTGCACCACTCGGCACGTGTATTCCAGTTTACACCACTTATATCTATTGCTAGTGTCTACCGCTGGTATTCGCCAAAGGTTTTATTTGTATCTGGCAAACACGAGTGTTTCACGGTCTTTACTGCAGGTTTAGGAAATCCGGACGATCAGGTGTGGTACCAATATTCACGGACTCAGCGTGGCTCGTCAGCTACAGTCAGACCACGCACGCACGAGCGCAAAAAGAGAGTATAGTTACGAGATGCAGTTACGAGAGAAACGGGTCTGATTCCGGCGTCACTCCGTGGGAGCGCGATCGGAGATCGCCAGCGATTCGATGGTGATCTTCGCTGCAAACTCGTCGACGGCGGCGGTGCACGCCTCGCGATCGCTGTCGTAGAGGCCAGCCGTACCGGACGGGCCGACGTCGGTCAGGAACTCCTGCCCGGCGAGTTCCCGCAGTCGTGTGTTGAGGGACGTCCGCTTGCGGTCGAGCCGGACGGACAGATTCGAGGCGCCTGTACGCCGGCCATCAGCCGACACCTCGAGAATCTCGAAGTCGGTCAGCTGCACCAGGCGATAGGTGATCACATCTACGCCAGATCCTACCGGTAGATGGGTATTCGGCTCGGGAACCGTGGTGACACACGACGACTGCGTCGCCGGACAGCAGGCCCCGCGACGCTCGGTGAATTCGGGCCGAAACAGGCAATCGGAACCAGCGACAGCAACATTGAACCGGGATGCCTGCGCACTCCCGGTATGGTTTCAGTCGGCGATACTGCCCCTGACTTCACCGCACCGCTCGCAGACGGCGACATCGGCTCGTTCACCCTCTCAGAAGAACTCTCGGAGGGGCCGCTCGTGCTCGCGTTCTTCCCCGCGTCCTTCACGAGCACCTGTACGACCGAGATGTGTACGTTCCGCGACCAGATGGCCAACTTCGAGGACGTCGGCGCTGCCGTCTACGGCATCAGCATCGACACGCCGTTCACGCTCAACGAGTTCCGCCGGCAGAACGAACTGAACTTCGCGCTCCTCAGCGACACCAACCGCGAGATCATCGACGCCTACGACGTCTCGATGGACTTCGCGGACCTCGGCGTCTACAACGTCGCAAAGCGCGCGGTCTTCGTCGTCGACGAAGACGGGTCAGTCACCTACGCCTGGGTGAGCGACGACCCCGGCGCCGAACCCGACTACGACGAGGTCGCTGCCGCCGCCGAAGAAGCGAGCGCCTGAGAGGAAGTACTCTCACTGTGTACCGCCGAGCGCCACTCCCGGTGGCGGTGGTCGGCGGTAAGAGACGAGAGTAATCAGTATGAGCCGGTCGCGACACCCGAATCTGACACGTTCCCGATCGGCCTACCCGTAGGCTACTTTGCGCTCCCCGGAGAATATACAGAAGTATGGCTGAGTCTACCGAGAGCGTCGGTCACGAGTACGACCCGGACGCAGACCACAATTTCCCGGACGAGCGGCTCAACGCTGTTCTCCCGCAGATCCTCGACGACCCCGAGATTACGACGTATCTGCAGGCCCAGAACGTCAACGCGGTCACGAGAAAAGGGTACAACGATCACGGTCCCAAACACATCGAGATCGTCCGCAACCGCGCGCTCAACCTCTATGACCTCCTGAAGGGCGGCGACGTGGCGTTCAACGGCGCGGCCGACCAGGGCCTCGAGGAGGCCGACGAACCGGTGATCGTCGCGCTGGCGGCGACGCTACACGACATCGGCCACGTCGTCCACCGCGACGAGCACGCGTACTATTCGATTCCGCTCGCCTCCGACGTCCTCGACCGCATCCTCCCGCAGTTCGAGTTCTACGACACCCCTGAGGTAGTCCGGATGAAGGCCGAAGTGCTGCACGCGATTCTGTGCCATCACACCGAAGAAGATCCCCTGACGACCGAAGCGGGCGTCATTCGCGTCGCCGACGCGCTGGATATGGAGCGCGGCCGCTCGCGCATCCCCTACGAGAAGGGTGGCCGGGGGATCAACACCCTCTCCAGCCAGGCGATCGAGAGCGTCTCGCTCCGTCCCGGCGACGGCAAGGCCGTCCTCGTCGAGATCGAGATGGTCAACGCTGCCGGCGTCTATCAGGTCGACAACCTCCTGAAAGCGAAACTCAGGGATTCGGGACTCGCATCGCACATCCGCATCGTCGCGGTCAACACGAAAGCCGACGATCAGCTCGTCGAGCGGATCGAACTGTAAGGCGACCGAATAGCGAGAACAGCGTAGGCGAAGGGCGACGCGCTCAGTCGTCTGCGGGTGTGACTTCTTCGAGGCCGGCGACGGTGAGTTCGCCACCGAGCGTCCGGTTCGGGTACGGGATGTCGATACCCTCCTCGTCGAAGCGCCGTTTCACGGTCTGGACGTACTCCGCGCGAGTCTTGACGAAGTCAGCACGACTCGGGTCGTCGATCCAGATTCGAGAGGTAAGCGTCACCGAGGAGTCACCGAGTTCCGTCAGCCGCACCGTCGGCGCGGGATCGTCGAGGATGTCGTCGCGGGCGTCGGCTTCCTCGACGATGATCTCCGTCGCTCGCTCGACGTCGTCGTCGTAGCCGATTCCGAAGGGGACCTGGAGGCGGAGTTTGTTTTTCGCGACGGGGTTCTTGATGACGCCGTCGGTCAGCGCCGAGTTCGGCACCGTCAGGAGTTCGTTGTCGAACGTCCGGACGCGCGAGACGCGGAAGCTGATGTCTTCGACGATACCGGAGTTGCCGTCCCATTCGATCCAGTCGCCGATCTTGAACGGCTTGTCGGTGTAGATGAAGATGCCGGCGACGAAGTTCTTCAGGACGTCCTGCATCGCGAACCCGATCGCCAGCGTCGCCGCCGCGGCGATCGTCGCGAGCGACTGCAGGAAGTTGGGGTAGCCCGCCGCCCCGAACGCCGCGGTGATGCCGACGAACCCGACAACGACGACGAGGAGTCGTCGCAGCGGCTTCTGGGCGTGCGTTTCGAGACCGCGCGAGTCCATCATCCGGTTCGCGAGCGGGAGTACGACGCTGCGCCCGACGAGATAGACGACGGCGAACACGCCGAGGAACGCCAGCGCCTGTCCGAGCAGGCCAGCGACCGTGTCCGGCAGTCCGAATCCAGCGAGGAAGCGACCGATAGAGTCACTCAGGTCGACGCTCGTCTGGAGCGTCGCCCCGCCGGTCATCGGTAGAGAACTCCCGTGTTACCTCGTGTTTCGATTACCGTGGCATCGGTGCGTTCGGCCAACTCCGCGGCTAACTCCTCGACCGTCGTGCCGCCCTGAGCGGCTCGGAGGAACTTCACTTTGATGAGGTCCCGGTCTGCGAGTTGGTCGGATACTTCCTCGACGACGGGGTCGAGACCGCCCTTTCCGACCCAGACCGTGACGTCGAGGTCGTGTGCCTGCTTTCGCAACTCCTGTTCGTCCATACCGACTCGCTACGGCCGCACCCGGTTTGAAACTTAAGACTCACAAACAGTCCAGACGAGAGTAGCAGTTGCAACTGATTGCGCACCCGATCGCACGACAGCGTCTGATCGGGTGAGTGAAGACGTGCCAATGCTACTGTCGGCACTCACACGGGACGGGCCGCCGAAGCTGACAGACCCTTATAGGAATGATCGTAAGTCCGCATAGATGTCTCGCCGGACGGTACGGCGAGAATCTCCGAACAGTTACGATAGTCCCTATTACTCGTCACCGTACGGATACCGCTTCGTCGCGCCGCATAAGAGACACCGGACGACGACGTGTCCCGACTGAAGCCGAACGCGCGCGGTCGAACCGGGTCGGAGATACGCGTCACACTCGTCGCAGGTGAACCGACGGAACCGGCGCGGGAGGCCCGAGCGGTTCCGCTCGGCGATGCGGCGCGCGAGACGGACGTACTCGCGTGCGCGTTCGACGTCTCCCCCGGCCGTCGCCTCCCGAGCGAGGTCGTGCAACCGTTCGATCCGTTCAGCCGGGATACCCATTACCGACGCGTCGTGACGAGCGGAAAAAGACGTTCCGAGTCGGCCGCGTGGACCCGGACAGCCAGGCGTCGTCTCATATTCTTGTATCCACCGCACAATATTAGTTAGTGGGGTGCGAATAACAAGTATGCGCATCGTATTTGCTACAGACCTCTCGGACGCGAACGAGGCAGCGATCCGCTCACGGACGTGCCTGGACTGCCTGGACAACATCGGCGTCACGGAGGTACACCTCGTGACGGTCGTCCCCGACAACGTCACGAGCGGGCTACCGGGGATGGGTGCGGCCTCGGACGCCCGACAGGCGCTGCAGGCACAGCGCGACGTATTCGAGTCCGCGGGCTTCGACGTCGAGACGCACGTGGCGCGCGGAACCCCATACCGACGCATCAACGGCTTCGCCGAGCGACTCAACGCGGATATGGTCGTCATCGGGTCGCGTGGTGAGAGCCCGCTCGAGAACCGCCTCGTCGGGAGCACGACGCGAAACGTCGCCCGGACGTCCGTCCGCCCGCTGCTGGTCGAACGCATCGCCCCGCCGGAGTCCGACAAGGCGGTCGTGAAAGAGCACCTCTTCGAGCACGTCCTCTTTACGACGGACTTCTCGGAGAACGCCCAGAAGGCCTTCGAGTACCTCCCGCACCTGACGGGCGCGACGCAGGAGGTCGACCTGCTCCACGTGCAGCACGGCGACACGGAGATCAGCGACGCCCAAGAAAAGCTCGACGAGCTCGCCGCCGAAGTCGAACGCGAGATGGGTATCGAGGCCGGGACCAACATCCGCAACGGCGACCCCGTCCAGGAGATCCTCGCCGAAGAAGAGCGCGTCGGCGCGACGACGACGCTGCTGGGGACGCGGGGGCAGAGTCGCCTCCGTCGCCTCCTGCTCGGGAGCGTCTCTGAGGCCGTCGTCGCTCGCGGCAACAACAACGTCCTCTTGGTCCCGCCGGCGGCGTCCCAGCGGCGCTAAGCGAGACGTATCCCTCGCGTTCGGTCGCCGTCGACGACACGCGCTCCCGCGACAGTCGCTGTGACACCACGGCACACCACGGCTCCACAGCCGACAGTATAAATGGACTCACCGCAAACGGCCACGCGACGTGGCTCTCCGCGCGCTCAACTACCTCGAACTCGAATCTCGGCTGGCACGAAGCGGTATCGGGACCGCCGCTGACCAACAGCGCGCCGCGCTCGAACGCACCGACGTCGAGGTCGTGACCTCGCCGTGGCGCGGCGGCGACCCCCTCTCGGGGGTCCGATCGCTCGCGGCCGGCAGCGGCTTCTTCGAGGACTTCGACGTCGCCCACTGCAACCTCGTCGGTCCCGGATCACTCGCCGTCGCGCGATACGCCAAACGGAACGACGTACCGCTCGTCCTCCACACGCACGTCACGCGCGAGGACTTCGCCGAGTCGTTTCGGGGGTCGACGACGATCGCCCCCGCACTCGGTCGGTATCTGAAGTGGTTCTACTCGCAGGCGGATCTGGTCCTCTGTCCCTCCCAGTACACGAAGCGCGTGCTCGAATCGTACCCAGTCGACGCCCCGATCCGCCCGATGACGAACGGCGTCGACGTCGACGCGCTGGCGGGCTTCGAGACCCTCCGCGAGGAGTACCGCGACCGCTACGACCTCGAGGGGACGGTCGTCTTCCTCGTCGGCAACGTCTTCGAGCGGAAGGGACTGACGACGTTCTGTCGCGTCGCCGAGTCGACGCCGTACGACTTCGCGTGGTTCGGCCCCTACGACACCGGGCCCCACGCCTCGAAAGCCGTCCGACAGTGGACGACGAATCCGCCCGAGAACGTCACGTTCACCGGCTGGATCGACGACATCCGCGGCGCGTACGGCGCCGGCGACGTCTATCTGTTCCCGACGAAGAACGAGAACCAGGGCATCGCCGTCCTCGAAGCGATGGCCTGCGGGAAGGCGGTCGTGCTCCGCGACATCCCGGTCTTCGAGGAGTTCTACACCGACGGGCACGACTGCATCAAATGCGAGACCGAAGCCGAGTTCCGCGAGGCCGTCGAGCGCCTCGCCGAGGACGAACAGCTCCGGCGGCGACTCGGCGAGAACGCCCGCGAGACGGCGATGGAACACAGCCTCGACCGCGTTGGCGACCGGCTCGCCGCGACGTATCGCGAAGTCCGCGACGCGAAACGCGCGGGGCGACCGATCGACCTCGACGACGAGTAACGGGTACCGCCCGTGTCCGATTCGCAACTGATTAAGCCCGCGTCCGTGAATCGCCGCCGATGCATCCCGTTTCGGTCGCCGCCTTCACCGACACCTACCTCCCGACGGTGAACGGCGTCTCCTACACGATCCAGACGTGGCGCGATCGCTGGCGGGACCGCGGCGGGACGATGAACGTCGTCTACCCCGGAAGCGACGAGTACGACCCCGGCGACGGCGAATATCCGGTCGGGAGCCTCCCGTTTCCGATGTACGAGGGCTTCCGGTTGGGGACGCCACGGATCCCCACGGCCGCCGCGGACGTCGATGTCGTACACGCACATACACCCTTTGCGGTCGGTCTCGGCGGCGTCCGACTCGCCCGCCGCGAGGACCTTCCGCTCGTTACCTCGTACCATACGCCGACCGCGGAGTACGCGGACTATCTCACCTCTCGACCGCGCGTCGAGCGCGGCATCGAACGCATCGCCGAGCGCTACGAGCGGTGGTTCCTCTCCCGTTCGGACGCGATCGTCTGCCCCAGCGAGGACGCCAAAGAGCGTGCGGTCGGGAACGTCCCAGTCGACACGCCGGCGGTCGTACTCTCGAACGGCGTCGACGTCGAGTTCTTCTCGCCGACCGACCCCGAGTCGTTCCGCGCGCGCTACGACCTCCCGTCCGGCCCGCTCGTCGGCTACACCGGCCGTCACGGCTACGAGAAGAACCTCTCTGAGTTCCTGCGCGCCGCCGCCGGCGTGGACGCGACGGTCGTTCTCGGCGGCGACGGACCGGCACGCGACGATCTGGAAGCGCTGGCCGACGACCTCGGTCTCGACGCGCACTTTCTGGGCTTTCTCCCGCGCGAGGAACTTCCCGCGTTCTACTCCGCGCTCGACGCGTTCGTCTTCCCGAGCCCCGTGGAGACCCAGGGGCTCGTCGCGCTGGAGGCGAACGCCTGCGGGACGCCCGTCGTCGCTGTCGACGCCGGCGCGCTCTCGAACACCGTCGAAGACGGCGTCACGGGCTATCACTACGCACACGGCGACGTCGACGGCTGTCGCGACACGATCCGGCGCGTGCTCGACGAGCGCGCGACGCTCGCGGAGTCCTGTCTCGCACAGCGCGAGGAACTGAGCGTCGAGCACGCGGTCGATAAACTGGCGTCGCTCTACGAGCGCGTCATCGAGAAAAAACGGACGTAACGGGCGTCGCAGCCACCGATCGCAGCAGAGGCCTTCAGTCGTCGAGGTCTTCGACGGCCTGTGCGATCCGCTGGAGCTGTCGGGTCGCATCGCGGACTTCGTCGCGGAGCTGACGGACCTCGCGGACGAGTTCCTCGTTGCCAGCGGACTCTTCCTCGCGGCCGCCCATCCCGCCGGGGCCGCCGCCCATTCCACCGGGGCCGCCACCCATACCGCCGGGACCGCCACCGCCCATCATCCCGCTCATCATTTGTGCGAAGGGGTTGCCACCGGCGCCACCGGGACCGCCGCCGCCCATCATCTCTTCGGGCTCGGGGCGGTCGCCTTCCTCTCGCTCCTCGGCTCGTCGCTCGCGAATCTCCTCGACGCGCTCGCGGAAGGATTTCTCCTCGGAGTCAGCGTCGGCGTCCGGCGATTCGTCTGCGTCGTTCTCAGCGGCGTGATCGTCTGATTCGTCCGACATACCTGCGCGTACACCCTCGGCCCGCAAATGACTGTTGGTCGGAACCGAAGACGCGAAATCGGGGTCGGTTCAGTATCCGGCTCAAGACGACGTCTCGATCCGATAGAATGCCTGCGGCGGTAGAACGTCCGGTTCGAGATCGCTCGAAAGCGGTCGACCGATTACGCCAGCGCCGAGTCTTCCTCTTCGCCGTTCGGCTTCGACATCTGCTCGATGACGTCGTGGAGCGTCACGTCGTTGATGAGGATGACGTCGCCGACTGCGCGGACCCATCGATACGGGAGGATGACGCCTTTCTGTCCGCCGACGACGCCGGCGAATAGTTCGTCGTTCAGTTGAGTGAGCGCGAGTCCGGTGACGGCCTGCCGCTCGGTGAGGTCGATTCGGACGTCCGCGACTTCGCCGACGAAGACGCCTTCGTTCGAGTACACCTCGCGGCCGACGAGCGTCGTGATCTTCTCGGGTGTCTCGTCCATATGCCGCTGATCGGGAGCGTTCGTCTTAATTGTTCGCAGCGAGCGTCGCTCGGAGCCCTCGAGACGACGGGAGCCGGCAGACGAGCGTCAGACGCCCGGTCCGCGGAACACCCATTTGCGGTGGCCCTGGTACGTCACCCGTCCTCGAACTCGTCGTCGGTCACGCGGACGACGACCGTCTCCGAGACCGGCCGGAGGTCGTAGGACGGGAGGGTGCCGTCCGGTCGGCGGGTGACGTACATCGGTTCGACGAGACGGCCGTCCTCGACGCCGTAGATGGCCACCCGCTCGCCGGTGTCTTCGGGCCGGACGTCGCCGTCGCGGACCGCCGCCGCCAGCGACCGACTTAGCCACTCGTCGCTCGAAACACTCGGCTCACGGACGACCGCGAGGTCGACGAACCGGACGAGATACCAGTTCAGGTCGTTGCACAGCGACACCGCGGCGCCGAGGCTCACCGTATCGACGGCCAGCGAGTTCTCGAAGGGGGCGTAGCGCTCGTACGTCGAGAGCGCCTCGCGAGCCGTCTCCCGGGAGAGCAGTTCGTACTGGACGTCGACGTCCGGCGAGCCGACGAAGCAGACCCGCGTCACGGCTGTCGTGGGCGGCGACCGCCGGATCGCTTGCGGGCCGGTGCGAAGACGGAGTGCGACGACGTGTGAATCATTGGATCGGGGCCGCGCGACGGCGCGGCGTACTGTCCGGCGGTTTCGAATGTGGTCATAAATCGGTTCCGGTGCGAGGCGTCACAGGACGGAGTGATAGAGACTATCGTATGTCCGCATATAGTAGCGTTTGCAAGTCTTCACGCATCTAATCGCACGCAGTCGTGCGATGGGCTGTGTAATCAGTTGCAAACGCTACTATAGATGTCTCGCCGGACGGTACGGCGAGAATCTCCGAACAGTGACGATAATCCCTATGAAAGCGAGAAGCCGAAAAGAGCGTCAGGAGGACGTGGGAGCGTCAGGAGGACGTGGGGGGACGTGCCGTCAGCAGTCGTGCGGTGCGTTCACAGCGCGAACGACGCCGAGGTTCACCGACTCTCGACGTCGTCGAGCCACGAGGTCGCACACGACTCGTCACAGAACGAGAGCAGTCGGCGCTCACGCGTCAGTTTCGAGCCAGCGGCGGCCGCCCGCTCGCGGTCGAGTTCGACCTGGTAGTGCGGACCGCAGAGTTCGACTGGCTCACCGCAGGTCGGGCACGCTTCGGTGGTGGTGTCCCACTCGCTACGCGGGACCACCTGTCGCACGTTCCACTCGGGATCGGCGGACGACGGGGAGGGACGGCACGTCTTTGACATCGACCGTACGTACGGTCTGGAAGTATGTAAATGCATTTTAACCCGGTCTTTCACACGGAAATCTTACTGTGCGTAACTTTCACGCACAACTCAATATACGTTCGCACAATTCCGGGTGTCGCGCGTTCACAGGGGGACGATCTCCGCGTTCCGCCCCGCCTCGCGTGCGATGTCGAGAAGCCCGTCGGGTTCGGCGGCGACGACGTCCGAGCGCGTCGCGTTCGTCTCCGGACGAGAGGGAGCGATCCGGTCACAGCCGACCGGGAGCGTCGCGTCCGTGTACGTCCCGAGATCCTGCGCTTCGGCCACGATGTCCGGCTTGTCGACGGTGAGCAGCGGTCTGTGGACTGGGATCGAAACCGCCGCGTCCGTCGCTGCGAGATTCGCCCCGGTCTGACTGGATTTCTGCCCCAGCGCCTCGCCCGTCGCGATGCTGTGGGCGTCGTCGCGTTCGGCGACGGCCTCCGCGGCGGCGAGCATCGCACGCCGGAGCGACAGCATCCGAGTGTTGTCAGTGGTCTCGACGACGCGCTCGACGAACGGGCCGCCGTCGACGATCCGCGGACGGGTGTCGGCGCGCGGGGCGCGTGCGGCGAGCCTCTCGATCACTTCGAGCGCCCGCGCGCGGTGGTCGGAGCCGCCGTAGTCACCGAGGTCGACGTAGACGGGGATCGCGACGACGCCGCGACGGAGGAGCCGCCACATCGCCACCGGCGAGTCGAGACCGCCGCTGACGAGGACGACGGCGCGACCCTGGGTGCCGACCGGGAGGCCGCCGGGGCCGTCGAACCGTCGCGCCGAGACGAACGCCTCGGTCTCGCGCGCTTCGATCCGGTAAGTCCGGTCGGGATCGTCGAGGTCGACGGGGCTACCCGTTTCCTCGCCGACGACGCGTCCGGCTTCGACCTTGAGATCACGGGTCGAGAACTCGTGGGCGTCCGCTGGCCCGATTCGGTCGCCGTCGACCGCGTACGACTCCGCGGCCGTCTGTGAACTGGCCGCAGCGAGCCGTCGGGTGGCGTCGCGGATCAGGTCGAGTCGGGGAGTGACGGCGACGGCAGGGCGGGCGAACGCGACGCCGGGCAGGGTCGCAGCGACACGTGCGGCCGCCGTCGGCTGGTCGGTGCGGACGACGACGCGCGACCACGGACGTTCGACCGTCGCGTCAATTTCCGCTGCGGCGAACGCGGCCGCGAGGTCGGCGGCGACCCGCTCGGCCATCTTTGCGCGGACCGCGCTGCTCTTCGCGCCGAAGTCGCCGTGACCGACTAGCACGGCGTTGGTCGGGTCAGTCGCGTCCGTGGGGTTCGTTCCGCTCACACAGTATATTTTGCGTCAGCGGGTTTCAGAACGTCGAAACGCGTCGGTCGGAACTGTGGAAGTCCTTAGAACGTCGACAGCTCGCCGTCGATCACGCGCCGGGTAACGTCGGTGACGTTCGCCAGTCGGTCGTCGATGAGGTCACGGATCTCCGGTTCGATCTCGTCGAGTTCGACGCCCTCCTCGGTGACGATCTTCGCGTCGGCGACGTGGGGCTGGTCGATCGGGCGACCGATCTGTGAGAGGAGTCGGACCTGGAGGTCGCGGATGCCGTGGACGTCGTCGACGACGGTCTCGGCGATGTCCGTCGAGAGGAGGTTGTAGATCTTTCCGATGTGGTTGACGGGGTTCTTCCCGGAGGTCGCCTCCATACTCATCGGGCGGTTGGGCGTGATGAGGCCGTTGGCACGGTTGCCGCGGCCGACCGAGCCGTCGTCGCCCATCTCCGCGCTGGTGCCGGTGACGGTGAGGTAGATCGATCCCTCGGCGTAGTCGTCGGCGGTGTTGACGTCGACGTGGACCTCGCGGTCGGTTAGCCCGCGAGCGACCCCGCCGACGAACTCCCGGACGCGCTCGACGGCGTCGTCGTAGTCGTCGAGATCCTCGACGTGGGCGTCGACCATCGCCGCGGCGACGGTGATGTCGATGTGATCGCCCTCGCGCTTGCCCATCACCTTCACGTCGGGGCCGAGTTCGGGATGTTCGTCGGCGTACGCGCCGTTGAGTTCCCGCTCGACGGTCAGGACGATCTCCTCGGTTTCGGTGAGCGGCGCGTGGCCGACGCCGAAGGAGGTGTCGTTCGACATCGGGACTTCCGCGCCGTCCTCACCGAAGACGTCCTGAAGGTCGCCGGAGCCCTCGCCGAGTCGAGTGTCGATGACGACGTCGGTGCCGACTTCCAGTTCGGGGATGTTCTCGTTCAGGTAGTCGCGGGCCGCGGCGATCGCCGCCGCGTCGACCGGGAGCCGCTGACCGTCGTACGTCTTGGTCGCGCGGCCGACGATGAGAACGTAGATGGGTTCGACGATTTCGCCGCCGCCGTACTGGGGGGCGGACTCGCCGGCGACGAGCTGTGTCTCGTCGGTGTTGTAGTGGAGGACTTTGCCAACACGGTCCAGATAGAGTTGCGAGAGCGCACGGGAGACGCTCTCTGCAATGCCGTCGCAGATCGAATCCGGGTGGCCGATACCCTTCCGCTCGACGATTTCGACCTCCTGGTCCTCGACTGCAGTTCGGTCTGCAGCCTCGATAGCGATGTTCCGTTCGGTCATTACCCCTGGCTACTTCCCGGGCGGTTCTATAACTTGCGGAAAAGATCCGTCGGAATAATATTACTACCGGATATTTACTCGGCGTCGGCTTCGAGTAGCATACCGAGATAGGAGGTCCGGATCTGATCCGTCGGGTCGAGACCTAACGTCCGAAGGACGTCGAAGGCGCCCTCTCGGACGCTCGCGACGTCGTCGCTCGCTTCCGCTTCGGCTTCGACTTCGACGAACTCGCCGAGGCCGGCGACCTGATCGAGCGTGACGGTGTAGCCGTCGAGTTCGTAGAAGGTCCGGTGCTTTTCGACGACTGCTGCTGGCTCGAACCCGAGACCGTCGAAGATGGCTTCGGCGGTGTCGCCGTCGTCGACGCCGGTCTCGTGCTCCTCGCGGGTCTTCGAGTCGGCGTCGACGAGCGGACCTTTGTACGTCAGTTTGGTCGTCGCTGCCCCCTGGTCCGCCTGCGCGGGGTCGTCGTCCGAGCGTCCGTCCAGTTCGCCCTCGACGTCAGACTCCCGCGTCTCGCGGCGGAGACGGAGCGCCTCGTCCGTCTCGGCAAAGTCGCGATGCGGCGCGTCGTAGTAGGTGTCGACCTGCGTGACTCGCTCGACGAACACTGCGTCCGCCTCGGCGAGCGCCGGACGGATGGCGTCGTGTGAGGCGCGCAGTTTGACCTCGACCTCGAACATACCAGTCGGTCGGTCTCACCGGAGAAAAGCGGTCGGAATCGACCGTACGTAGTACCGGGGGACCGACAGTAAACATAGTTATTTATCATTATAGAAATTCTACGTTTGGACGGGACAATGAGCAGTGAAACCTCCGAGTCCCCCGCAAGTGCGGTGGACGGAAACGTAGCCGAATCGGTCAGTGTTCCGATCACCGTCCGCGTGATCCTCGGGGCAATGACGGGAGGATTAGCCGGGACGATAGCGATGTTGCCCGTGCTCGTCGGTGTGCCGGAGCTTTTGGGGCTGTTCCGGGCCGAGCCAGTGGTCCGGTTCGCCGGGTTCGCCGAGTTCTTCGGCCTCGAACCGACCGTCGCTCTCGGCATCGCCCTCTTCGCCTTCGGTGGAACGGTCGTACTGCCGCTGACGTTCGTCGTGGTCGGGGCATTTCTCCCCCCGGAATCACCCCGGTTCCTCCGCGGCGCGTCGTTCGCGACAACCTTCTGGGTCGGGTTCGTGCCCGCATTCTGGCCGGACGGTGGGCTCGTTACGATCCTCGGATTCCTGTTTTTCTCGCTCATCAGCCACTGGATCTACGGCCTCACACTCGGATACGTCCTGACGCGTATCACGCACCTCCCGCAACACGAGGTCTGAGAGTCGCTTCTTTCTCTCCGCGAACAATTTATAAGTATTGATCACGACAATTATTACGTGGGGCGGTGTCAATGGACACAGTCGTCGCTGGACCGGTCGGCGCTGCGCTCGCGCAGTTCGGGGTCGTCCCCCGCGGGACGCGAACGGCCGTCTTCAGGGATATCTTCGACGTGTTCCTCGGCCTCGGTGTCCTCGTCGGCGTCGTGGTGGTGTCGTACATGCTCTACAACGCGTACCGGTACCGCGACGGTGCCCACCGCGACGACGACTTCGACGCACCGATGCTCGGGGAACTGCCCCGGGGCAGCGGCGGGGGCCGAAAGCTGTTCACCTCCTTCGCGCTCAGCACGATCATCGTCGTCTCGCTCATCGCGTGGACCTACGGGACGCTGCTGTACGTCGAGGACCCGCCGTCGCCCGAGATGGAGGTCGGCGTCGAGGGCTACCGGTTCGGCTGGGAGTTCACCTACCCGAACGGCTATCAGAGCGACGGGGTCCTCCGCGTGCCTCGCGGCGAAGTAGTCCGGCTCCGGGTCACCTCCAGCGACGTGTTCCACACCTTCGGCGTACCCGGGTTACGCGTCAAGACTGACGCTATCCCCGGCCAGGCCACGACAACTTGGTTCGAGGCGAACCAGACGGGGAACTACACGGCACAGTGTTACGAACTCTGTGGGAGCGGCCACTCGTATATGTCGGCGACCGTCGTCGTGATGGAACCTGACGAGTACCACGAGTGGTACGCGAACACGACGGCGACGGGGTCATAATGACCGACGACAACCCAGCTGGTGGGGCAGAGGCCGATGGCGGCGTCGAAGAGACTGCTGCGGCGGGGGCAACAGCCGAGGACCGCCTCGGACGTGAGGGTCTGGCCGCGGGGACCACCACGGAGGCGTCGACGCCGTCGCGAACGTCGATCCGTCACTGGCTGACGACGACGAATCACAAGGACGTCGGCATCCTCTATCTCGCCACCTCGCTTTTCTTCCTCCTGCTCGGCGGCCTGCTCGCGTGGCTGATCCGAATACAACTGTGGGAGTCACGGGCCGTCGGCGAGGGGTTGCTCGGCGCGATCGCGTACAACCAGGCCGTCTCGGCTCACGGTCTCGTGATGGTGTTCTGGTTCCTCTCGCCGTTCGCGTTCGGCTTCGCGAACTACGTCGTACCGCTCCAACTCGGCGCGGACGACCTCGCGTTCCCGCGACTCAACGCGCTCAGTTTCTGGCTGTATCTCGCCTCCGGACTCCTCTTCGTCGTCTCGTTCTTTCAGGGCGGTACCTTCGCTGGCGGATGGACGATGTACGCCCCTCTGAACCTCCCGACGTTCACCCCCGACGTGGGCGCGACGACGGCCATCCTCGCGCTCGTGCTCTTCGTCGTCTCTGTCACGGTCTCGTCGGTGAACTTCCTGACGACGATGCACCGGATGCGCGCTGACGGCCTGACTCTCCGCCGGCTGCCGGTGTTCTCCTGGTCGATCCTGCTCACCGTCTGGATGATGCTCTTCGCCTTTGCGGCACTGCTGGCGGCGCTTCTCATCCTCTCGTCGGACCGCGTCCTCGGGACGGCCTACTTCGCCCAGGAGACGGCCGGCGGCTCGCTCCTGTGGGCGCACCTGTTCTGGTTCTTCGGCCACCCCGAGGTCTACATCGTCTTCTTCCCCGCCCTCGGGGTGATGGCCGAGGTGTTCCAGACGTTCACCGGCCGCCGCATCGTCGGCCGGAAGTGGTTCGTCGCCGCGATGATCCTGGTGGCGCTCCAGAGCTTCGTCGTCTGGATGCACCATATGTTCCTGACCGGCATCAACCTCCAGATCAAGACGCTGTTTATGGTGACGACCATCGGCATCTCGCTCCCGTTCGACCTGATGGTCTTCTCGCTGATCTACACGCTCGTGAAGGGCCGAATCCGGTTTACGACGCCGTTCCTGTTCGCGTTCGGCGGGCTGCTGCTCTTCATCCTGGGCGGCATCACGGGCGTCTTCCTCGGCGCGATCGTCCTCGATTACGAGTTCCGGGGGACCTACTGGGTGGTCGCACACTTCCACTACGTGATGGTCGGCGGCGTCACCGCGCTCGTCGGCGGCCTCTACTACTGGTTCCCGAAGATCACCGGGCGGATGTACGACGAGTTCCTCGGGAAAGCGCACTTCGCCGCGTACTTCGTGGGCTTCAACCTGCTGTACTTCCCGATGTTCGTCGCCTGGGAGACGCCGCGCCGGGTCTTCCAGTACGACCCCGCGATGACGCCCTGGCACCGACTCGCCACCGTCGGTGCGCTCGTCTTCGGCCTCTCGTTCGTGCTGATGTTCTACAACCTCACGAAGAGCGCGTTCCGCGGCGAGCGCGTCGGCAACACCCCCTGGGAGTTCTCGCGGACCGCCGAGTGGGCCATCCCGTCGCCGCCGCCGACCGAGAACTTCCCCGGGACCCCGACCTACAGCGACGGTCGCCTCTCGTTCCGCTCGCGCGGGACTGCCGACGGTGGCACGGTTGCAGGAAGCGGCGACGGCGCTCACGCGACGGCGGCGGAGCACGACGAGCACGAGGCACACGCCAGCGTCTGGCCGCTCGCCGTCAGTGTGGGTGCGTTCCTCCTCTTCTTGGGAATCTCGGGTATCCGGGAGGGGACGCTCGTGTCCGGGCTCGCAGGGACAGCTTACGCATCTACCGCCGTCGCCGGCGGGGTCGTCGTCCTCGGGTCGCTCGTCGCGTGGGCGGTCGAGCCGTTCGACGCTCCCGAGGGCGGCTTCGGCGAGGCGTGGCCGTTCGAGGGCATCGAAAACGGGAAGCTCGGGATGTGGGTCTTCCTGACGTCAGACGTCGTGCTCTTCGGCGGCTTCATCGGCGCCTACGTCTTCAGCCGCGTCGCGGCCGGGTGGGTCGGCTGGAATCCGGTCCCCGAAGATCCGGTTCCTGGCCTCCTGAACACCTACATCTTGCTCGCGAGTAGTTTCACGGTCGTCCTGGCACTCGTGGCGGCGCGGAAGCGACACCGGTGGGGGCTGATCGCGAGTCTGACCGCGACGTTCGTCCTCGGCCTCGGCTTCCTCGGCAACAAAGCCCTGGAGTGGCAGCACCTGTTCCACACGGGTGTCGATCCGACCGCCTCTGTCCGGACTTCGACGTTCTTCCTGACGACGGGACTGCACGCCGCGCACGTCGTCGCCGGCCTCGTGGGCGTCCTCTATCTCCTCGGCCGGGCGGCTGGGGGTGCGTACCTGACCGACGACCGGCCGGTGGAGTACTTCGGGCTGTACTGGCACTTCGTCGACATCGTCTGGCTGTTCCTCTTCCCGCTGTTCTACATCCTGTGAGGTGACCAATGACACGCACGAAACTGTACACGGCGATCTTCGCGGTGCTTTTCGTCTCGGCGACAGTCCAGGTGCTCGTCGAGTTCGCGGGGGTCGCCTACTGGCTCGGATTCGGGATCATCGTCGCGCTCTCGGCGCTCAAGGCGGTCCTCGTTGCGGGGTACTTCCAGCATCTCCGCTTCGAGCCCCGCTCTCTGACCTACGTCGTCCTCGTGGGGCTCACGGCGGCGCTGGCGCTGACACTCGCGGCGTCGTACTCGATCCTGTGACCGTTCCCGACCCCTCCGGGACCGACTCCGCGTCCGCGGGTCGACCGTCCCGGCGCGCCGTGATCGGGTACGCGCTCCTGTTCGCGCTCCCCGTCGGTGTCGGCGTCGCGGTGATGATGCTCCGCGTGACGGCCGCGACACCGACAGACGCGCTCGTCGTCGGACCCAGCCTCGCGCTCGCCGCCGTGGTGTTCCTCCTCGTCGTCGCGGTCAGCGTCAGCGGATCACCGGAGCCGTGAGCGGGAGGACGCGCCGGTAACGAGGGGCGAACGGGCTGATAACGGGAGGGACGCCCGTGAGAGGCGGACACCCGGCGGCGATAGCGCCGGAGCCGGATGCATACCGTGTTAACATTTACCACTTTTGGGAGCGAACCTAGCGACGATGGACGGAACGCAACTCGCGCTTGGCGGCGCCCTCGCGCTCGTCTTCACCGGACTCCTCGGCCTGCTCGGGGCGGAGGCCGTCGGCCTTTCGACGGTCGTAGTCGGTGGCTTCGGGTTGGTCGTCCTCGTCGGTGTCGGCGTGCTCACCGCCGCCATCGCACGGATCCCGGAGTCGGCTGCAGGCGACGAACACGGGGCCTGAACCCCGGGGCGGAACCAAGTGAGTGCCGGCGGTGCAACCAATTGAGTCCCCGCGGCAGAACGCATTACCCTGGGAGACTGAACGCTACGACGCCTGCAACGACGAGGGCAGCGTAGAGCAGTCCGACCGCGAAGACCACCTTCAGGTGCAGGCGAAACAGTTCGTCGCGCTCGCGCTCGCGAGCCGACTCGTAGGCCCGACGCTCCGTCGCCGTCGGGTCGTGCCGCTCGCCGACGTGCAGCGCGCGCTGTCGCTCGGTGACGAACGCCCGGGCGCAGTACGGACAGGTCGCGGCCGGGGAGTTCCCATCCGGCGAGTCGGTTCGCGGGGGCTGTGGTGGTGTGTGCATCGTCACGAGATGCCGGCGGCAGTCGGTTGCGCGACGATCCAGAGACTCGTCACCGTGTAGCAGATCGCGACCGCTGCGACGGGATACTGGCTCCGAACCGGCTGGACGCGGCCGGCGAACAGCCCGAACGCCCGGACGTGGGCGATCCAGATAGCGACGACGTGACCGACGACGACGGCGACGACCTGGACGGCACCGAACCACCCCGGCAACGAGAGCACGGTGAGCGACGCCGGCGGCCCGAGTGGGTTCGCGAAGACGGCGACGACGGTCGGCACGTACCCGACGAGGTAGCCGGCGAAGTGCGCGAAGTGGTAGCCGGCGGCGATAGGGACCAGCGCGGGCGTGAACCACCCCGCGAGATACCGCGCCGTGACGTACGTCGGGGCAGTCCGCCGCACGGCGCGCGCCGCGAGCCGGTAGCCCCCGACGAAGCACGCGAAGCCGGCGACGAGCGCCGCGAGCGTGAGGGGTCCCGCGAGGCCGCCGTTGCCGGGTGTCGCCGTCACGATCTGTTGCCACGCGCTCGTCGAGACGAGGCCGTCGAAGGTCGTCGCCCAGACGAGCGCGACGACGAAGGCGATGTCGGCCGTGTCGGCGACCTCCGCGTCCCGCGCGAGAGCAGCCCCCGGCAGGACGAGCGTGACTCCCTGATCCGAGCGCTGGACGGGGGCGAGCCGCCCGTAGAGGCGAAACGTCCGGGCGATCGGGTCGACCCGATCGAACCACGCGTCGCCGAAGACGATCGCCCCGGGGACTGTGACGAGCGAGTAGCCCGCGATCGCCACCGCGAGCAGCCGCGGATCCGCGGCGAGCGGACTCAGGACCTCCAGTGCGACGAGTCCGAGGAGCCCGACGACGCTCGGCCACGACCCCAGCCACGGGGGGAGCGATCGCCGCTCGCTCCGGCCGAGCGACGCGAGCGTCCGCCAGGGATTGAGCGCGGGCCACGTGTTCCCGAGAAGGTACGTCGTGCTCGTGTAGCCCGCCCACCACACGATCCAGACGCCGAGGGTGAGAGCGTTCGCCGAGGCGGTCGCAGGACCGACGACGCCGACGGCGACGAGTAGGACCAGCGCCGCGACGGCCGCCCACCGAACGATGGTCAGCGCGATCGGAATGAACCGGTCGAGTGGTGCGATCACTCGCAGCCTGCGTCGCCGCCGAGAGACCCCTTCGATGAGCGTACGGTCCGTCAGGAGACTCGTGAAGAGGAACGACGCGCCGACGAGGCCCGCACCGGCAGCGACCACCAGCCACGAGGGGACCGACGCCGTCCGGGAAACCGCCCCGAACGAGCCAGCGTGAGCCAGCGCCGAATCGACACACAAGGTGAGACATCCGGTGGCGACGGCGAAGAACCGACGACTGGCGTTCGCGGCGGCGCGCATCGCTCACCCTGCGCCGATGAGCGCGACGGCCACGGCGGCGAGCACCAACAGTCCGACGGCCCACGAACCGAACGCGGCTGCCTGCGCGGCGTAGAGACCGCGAGAGCGCGCTGTCAGAAATGTCCCGACGAAGACGTAGCCGCCGAGGACGACCGCGCCGATCACAGCGAGGAGTGCGGCGGACGCCGAACCGAGTCCGGACCCGGTGCCGAAACCGCCGACGACGAGCACGGTCGCCACGCCGGCCGCGACAGTCAACAGAACGAATCCGACGGACCACGCGGCGGGCGTCCGAGCTTGCCGACCCAGGGCGCTGGCGATGCCCGTCGTGTCTCTCCCAGCGGGCGCCGAGCGTCGCTGACGCGCGGGCAAGACCGCAAATCCCACGATGAGAGCCATCCCGACCAGGAAACCTGCGAGGAGCGTCGGTTGTGACATCTCCCTGTGCGTATTGTTAATTTTCATTAGTTATAAATATTCGCCGAGGCGGAGAGCGGACACAGAGGCGGGCACGGGGCGGATTCGAACGATGAGCGGCCGCTGCGTCGGTGTTCTCTCCCCGAGTCGAAACGTGATTCTTAAGGGTCGCACGGGAGATGGTCAGCGTATGAGTGACGAACAGCAGGCGGACGCCGCCGAATCGCAGGCAGACGCCGAGGACGACGTCGCCGAGGACGCTATCCAGGACGGCGACTTCGTCCGTCTCGCCTACACGCTCCGGACGACAGACGACGGTCGCGTCGTCGACACGACCGACCAGGAAACGGCCGAAGAAGCCGAAATCGACACCGACGAGTACGAGTTCGAGCCGCGCGTGATCGTCGTCGGCGCCGGACACGTCTTCGAAAGCGTCGACGAGGCGCTCATCGGCGCGGAGGTCGGTGACACCGGCACCGTCGACATCGCCGCCGCCGAGGCCTTCGGCGAGTACGACGACGACGAGGTCCGAACGGTCAGCGCCAACAAAATCGACGAGGAGAGCCGCTACCCCGGCGCACAGGTCCAGATCGACGGCGACCAGGGCCAGATCGTGACCATCGTCAGTGGCCGCGCTCGCGTCGACTTCAACCACCCGCTCGCGGGCGAGGACCTCGAGTACGACTACGAGATCCTCGACGTCGTCGACGACCGCGAGGAACAGGCCGCCAGTATGCTGGAGATGTACCTCCAGGAGGCTCCCGAGGTCTGGATCGAGACCGACACCGTCGAAGAAGAGCAGGTCGTCGAGTCCGACGAGGACGACGAAGACGCCGAGCCCGAGACGGAGACCGTCGAAGTCGAGAAGGAGACGCTGTACATCGAGGCCACGCCGCAGATGACGATGAACCAGCAGTGGCTCTTCTCGAAGCAGCAGATCGCACAGGACGTGATGGACCGACTCGATCTCGACCGCGTCATCGTCCAGGAGACCATCGACGGGATGGGCGGAATGATGGGCGGTCTCGGCGGAATGATGGGCGGCGCAGGCGGCGCGGCCCCCGAAGACATCGAGGAAGCTATCGAGGACGTCGACGTCGACGCCGACGAACTCGCCGACGAACTCGACGCCGACCTCGAAGAGTAACGCACCCGAAAGCCGGTTTCGCGACTCGAAGATCGATCGGGTGGTCGACCCCACACGACCCCCGCTACGTGATGCACACCGATGCCAGACGAATCTACGAGCACTGAGCTCTCGAACGCCGGACTCGCTACCGACGATCTGCGGGTCGCGGTCGTCGCCGCGGCCTGTACGATCGGACTGACGCTCGGGCTCAGGTACGGCCTCGGCCGCGAGATCGCGTTCGTCTGGCGGCTGCTTCCGCTCGGTCCGTACTTTCTCTCGCTGTTCACGAAGCGGCTGCAGCTCGGCGGTCTCGACACCGCGCGGAACTGGTCGCTCCTGACGGTCGCAGTCACGCTCGGCGCGTTCGTCTACTTCGGCGTCGTCGCCTGAGGCGCCCGCACGCTCGCGTCGATCGATGAGAACGAGCAGTCGAAAATACCGCCCAGCGACGGGCGGGCTATGCGATGTCGCGGCTCGTGTCGACGGTGACGCGCTCGCCCAGGCGGAGTTTGATCGTCTCCTCGGGCGGGTGTCCGCCGCGGAACTTCGGAACGGCGAGTCGGTTCTCGATCTCGGAGCCGTCGATCTTCGTGCGGAGGTCGAACACGACGTCGGACATATGCTTCGTGTAGCTCCGGTTCCGCGGTTCGGACTCCTGTTTCATCCCGTGGACGATCGCCAGCCCGCCGGTGTTGACCATATGCGTCTGGAGTTCGTTCAGGAACTGGCGGTATCGCGCCGGCTCGGTCTCCTCTAACGCGTCGACGACGTCGATGACGAGGTTCGCGCCCTCGGGGAGGTCGCGAACGAATCGGTTCGCCGTGTCCAGCGGTGCATTACCGCCGACGTCTCTGACCGTCGGGTCCCCGACGTGTCCAGGCGCGCGGTCGATCGCGTCGCGGATCGCCTGATCCGAGCGGATCGTCGTGAGATACAGCGTCGCCCGTACTGCCGTCAGTTCGTAGAGAAACAGCTCCGACTGGCTGGCGGGGTCCGCGGCGAGAAGCACGATGCTCCCCGGCGGGATCCCGCCGTCGAGTTGGCGATCGAGGACGCTGACGCCAGTCGAGAGTCTCCCTGCCACGACGGGGCGTTCGCGGGCGAGCGGTTTAGCTTTTTGGTCGGTCGCAGACTGCCTGTGCGAGGTCGTCGTACGCTCGTCTGACGGGGGGCGCAGCGAGCGGGTCGGCCGCAGGCGGGACCGTCGCGAGAACCGGACAGCCGAGCAAGTCGTCGACGCCGGGCGGCGCGAGCCGTGCCCGCGTGAGGACGCCACCGACGACCGGCGTGCCGACCGCGCGCGCCATCGCAGCCGTCTTTGCCGCGTCACGGAGCGCGGCGACGCAGGGCGTCGCGACGAGGAGGACGGCGTCGGCGACGCGCAGCGGGACGGTCGCATCCGGGCCAGCACCGGCCGGACAGTCGACGAGGACGGTGGCGTCGTCGTCGCTGTCGACGAGCCGTCGCAGCCGTCCGCCGACGCCGTCGGGTGCGTCCTGCGGAGCAGGTAGAATCCGAGTTTCAGAACTGGGCGACGCCGGGTCCGGATGGCCGAAGCCACCGGGCGAAGGGTCGCGCGGGACGCCCGCGAGCGCGTGGAGGTTCGGCAGGTCGCAGTCGGCATCCACAGCGAGCGTCGGCCCGTCGACCGCCCGCGCAAGCCCCAGCGTGGTCGTCGTCTTGCCGCTGCCTCCCTTCCCGCCGGCGATAGCGAGCATACCGTCGCTGGTCCCGTCTCGGTACTTGAACGCTCGGACCCAGGTGAAGACGGACCGAAAACAGCCGACTCGCCGAGTTAGTCGTGACAGCAGCCGCCGGCTTCGCCGCCGAAGTCGATCGCCAATGGGTCGGAGATCGCCTCGTTGATCGACTGCAGGCGCTCTTGGAGTTCCTCTTGGGCTTCCAGATAGGCGGCCATCTTCGGCATCGAGTGCAGTTCTTGCTGGGCGGACTGGACCTTCTGGAGTGCCGCTTCGCTCGCGTCCCCAGTCTGACGGGCCTGCATATACTGCTCGCGGAGTTCCTGGAACGTCGCGATCTGCTCTTGGACGTCGTCGTCGTTCTCGACGGCCGCTTTTGTTTCCTCGAACGCCTCGTACTCGGGCGTCTCCGCGATGGCTTCGCCGAGGTCGCTGCCGAGTTCTTCGAGTCGGTCTGTCTGGACGCTCATCGACGTACGTTCGGACGCGATGCGTTTCAAGGTGCCGGACCCAGAGAATCTCGGACACGCTGGCCACCCACTGAGCCGCACTCTCACGGTCGTTCGCCCGGTTCTCGGAACCGCCGACGTTATCAGCGTCGACCGGCTACGGCGTTGCAATGAGTCAGGACGGCGCCACGGAGGGTGATCTCCGAAACACCGGGATGTCGCTGAAGCACGACCGGGAGTGGGACTACGAACTCGACCGCATCGTCGAAGCCATCGAAGAACGTGACGCGACGAAAGTCGGCCTGCAGTTCCCCGAGGGGCTGAAGCGCCGCGGGCCGGCCGTCGCCGACGACCTCCGAGAACTGTGCGACGACGACGTGACGTTTATGCTGTCGGGACAGCCCTGCTACGGGGCTTGTGACCTCGACACCTACCTGATGCGGCGGACCGACGTGTTCGTGCACTTCGGCCACTCGCCGATGAAGGAATCGGAGAACATCATCTACGTGCCGCTGTTCTCGAACGTCGACCCGTTCCCGATCCTCGAAGAGGCCGTCGACGAGTTGCCCGAAGAGGAGGTCGGTCTCGTGACGACGGCGCAGCACATGAATCGCTTCGAGGAGATGGTCGAGTGGCTCGAAGAGCGCGGCTACGACGTCCACACCCGTCGCGGCGACGACCGCCTGACCTACGAGGGGCAGGTCCTCGGCTGCAACTACGCCTCGGCCGACATCGACGCCGATCAGGTGCTCTACGTCGGCGGCGGGAAGTTCCACCCGCTCGGCCTCGCGATGGAGCACCCCGAGAAGAAGGTTCTCATCGCAGATCCCGTCAACAACGTCGTCACCGTCGCGGACACGGAGAAGTTTATGAAACAGCGGTACGGCGCGGTCCACCGCGCGATGGACGCCGAGAAGTGGGGCGTGATCTTCTGTACGAAGATCGGCCAGGGTCGGATGGAGATCGCAGAGTCCATCATCGAGGACAACGACGACGCCTACCTCATCACGATGGACGAAGTGACGCCGGACAGGCTCAGGAATTTCGACATGGACGCGTTCGTCAACACGGGCTGTCCCCGCATCACGACTGACGACGGGCCGCGGTTCCACAAGCCGATGCTGACGCCCCAGGAGTACCGGATCGCCGTCGGCGACGAGCCGCTCGATTCGCTCTCGTTCGACACCTTCCACGGCACCTGGTAAGCGGCTCGACGGTACCGACCGGCGCGTGTGGCTTCCGCGGCGCGTCCCGCTCCCGCGTCGTGTTCTGCTTCCGCCACCGTACCGCGAGCGTGCTGCTCCTGTTACTCGTCGTCGCCGACAGAGTCGCCACTAGCAGCGACCGCGTTTTCGACGTACTCGACCGCTCGTTCGGCGGTCTCGACCGGTTCGACGTGATTCGCGCCGTGCGTGCCGATGCCGGCCGTCGGCCGCTCGTAGACCGCAGCGTAGCCGAGTTCCGAGAGCGTCCCCCCGCTGCCGTCGACCGCGACGACGGCGTCGCCGTTCATCACGACGAGTGCGTTGCGCGCGTGCCCGAGGCCCGTCGCGATCACCTCGTCGACGAACGAGTTGGCATCGGCGCGGTCGTCCGTCGGGAGGATCCCGATCGTGTGCCCGCCGGCCTCGTCGGCGCCGCGACAGACGGCTTCCATCACGCCGCCGAGACCGCCGCAAACGACGGTGTGGCCCCGCTGTGCGATGTGTCGGCCCAGATTCGTCGCCACTTCGGCCGTGTCGTCGTCGATCGTGCTGCCGCCGATGACGCTGATTCGCATAGCGGTCGCTCGGCGGGGATCGTGGAAGAACTTTCGTCTACGAGCGAACCTCGATGGCTTCGATGTCGGCCACCGGGGACAGCGAATCGAGGTCGTCCGCCGGGCCACACCCGCTTCGGCGCTGCATCCGGAGCGGGAGCACCCGGTCGTCGCCGACGACGGGGCTCTGGGTCTCGACGATGTACGCCTCGTGTCGAGTGTCGTGTGAGCACGGGACGAGACGCAGAACCCGTCGGTCGACGATCCCGTCGATGTCGACGTCTTTCTGCCGCGCGTCGATGGTCTCCTCGGTCACTGCGGCCACGCGGGTCACGATCGGCGACGCGAACTCCACGCTGCCGACGGTGAGTGTGTCCGTGTCGAGGGTGATCGCCACCTCGTCGCCCTCGCTCGCGCGTTCGATCTGCTCGAAGAGTTCGGCGGTCATCGGAGCCAGCTATGGAGGGAGCGCTCAAGAACCCTCCTACCGGACGCCGCGTACGGTTACTCCGCGTCGCGAATCGGCGACCCGTCCGCGCGCTTCGGTCCCTCGGAGTCGTACACGACGACGCCCTCGGTATCGACGGGGCTGTAGTTGTCGCGGACGCCGATCGCCTCCTCCAGTTCGCGGACCGCGCGCTCTTTGAGCGCCGCCGCCAACTCCTCCGCGTCCGCGCGGGAGATGTCGCGACCCAGCCCTTCGCACTCGTGGGCGCGGACCATCCCGGCCTCGTCGACGGCCTCGCCCATCGGCTGGCTCGTCCCGCCGAGCGCGACGCTGAACGGGTAGGTCCGACAGATGAGCGGGCGGTCCTCGTGGACACGACAGGCTCCGAGGCCGGCTTCCTCACCCCCGTCGTCGTTCTCTTCGTAGAACACGCAGTCGCCGCAGGCGTCCGCCTGGATCGCCCACTCGAACGTCTCGCCGTGGGGGCCGTCCTCGCCCTCGGTGATCCCGTACGGCATCGGGCGGGCGACGTCGCGCCAGTCGTAGGATTCCGCGTCGTCGTCGTCCGAAGCGTCGTCGTCGTCCGAAGCGTCGTCGTCGTCCGAAGCGTCGTCGTCGTCCGAAGCGTCGTCGCTCGGTTCGTCACCGGCCCCGCTCGCGGCCGCCTGCAGCTCCCGTACTTCGTCGGGGAACACCGTCGCAGTGTGGGGCTCTCCGGTCTCGGAATCGGCGCTCTCGTGGCCCGTACAGCACGCGCCACAGCGCGTGCACTCGAAGCCGATCGACTCGATCGCGTCCGCCAGTTCCGACACCGACAGGTCGCGAGCGCGGGCGAGTTCGGTCTCCAGCGTCGGCGCGTCGCTCACGGTTTCTCTCACAGCGGCGCGGACAAAATCTTCTCGATCAGCAACAACCGCTCCGACGCCGACCCGTCAGCGCGCTTCGACGGTCTCGGCCGTTCGGTCGAACACGACCGAGTTCTCCACGTCCAGTTTCTCGAGGTGCGCGACGACGGTCGCCCGCGCGAGATCACGGACCCCGGTGAGATCGGCGTCGTAGGCGGCGTCGAGCACCGCATCGACGCTTGTGGCACCCGATCGGACGGCATCGAGGACCCGCTGTTCGCGGTCGAGTCGGTGCCGAATCAGGCGTTCACAGGTGGCCCGCGTGTCCGCAATGGCGGGGCCGTGTCCAGGGAACAACTGCGGTGGATTCCGGGCGTAGAGCCGCCGGAGTGCGACGAGGTACGCGCGGATGTCTCCCTCGGGCGCGGCGACGGCGACGCTCCCCTCGGCGACGGCGACGTCGCCGCAGAGCGTCCCGCTCGCAGTCTCGAAGGCGACGTGGTCGGGCGCGTGCCCCGGCACGTCGATCACGGAGACGCCGTCACCGATCGGCAGTTCGCTCCCCTCGACGAACGTCCGATCGGGCCGGATCCCTGCAGCCCGCGCAAAGCGGTCTTCGCGGCCGCGACGACACCAGACGGTTGCGCCCGTCTCGGCGGCGTACGATTCGACACCACCGATATGGTCGGGGTGTGCGTGCGTGACGGCGATGTGGTCGACGGTGCCGTCGGCGACCGCGGCGTCGAGGTCGTCGGTCCGGGCGGGCGGATCGACGAGCAGTGCGGGATCGCCGCCGACGAGGTACGCGTTCGTCGAGCCGGTCGGCACGCGGCCGTCGACCGGGACGGAGATGCGGCGAACGGGGGCGTCGCGCTGGCGGGCCGAAGTCACGACCCGAGCTACTGGCCGTCGGAAGAAAACGCTACCGTCACGGCTCCCGTAGTGAGTGAGCGGCGTGTAGAAGAAAAAGGAAAGCGACGGAGGACGAGTCGCCGAAGCCGTCAGGTGTTGAGGTAGTAGACCTGCTTTCGGGCGTCTTTGAAGCTGTATCGGGAGCCGACGAGGTCGGCGTCTTCCAGACGGTTGAGCGCGTAGCGGACGGTCCGGTCCGGAAGGAGCGATTCTTCGGCGAGTTGTCCCTGCGAGAGCGGCGCGTCGCCTTCGAGAACCTTGGCGACGAGTTTCGCGCTCGGCGGCAGCTCCCGGAGCCGGTCGCGGTACTCCGATTCCGAGAGGAGATCGTCGCTGTCGATTTCTGCGGTACTGGTGCTCATAGGCACACAGAGCAACGTATTGCTGGTAAATGTTGTCTACAAGTGAGACAATATAATCCGTAGACCTTAAACACATACAAGGGCGTAAAATTCGCATCCGAATACGGGGCAAGCGGACGGATCGTCGATCCGTTCAAGCGATGGCGGACGCGACGCGCATCCAGTACGGTTTTAGTCCGCGAGCGTGGACTGGCAGATAGCGTGAAAGGAAAGGAGTGGTACCAGGCTGACGACGTCGCCCAGGAGTACGACTCGAAGCGGTTCTCACGGGGCGGGAGACTCATCGACAGCCGCGAGAAACGGGCCGTCGTCGAAGCGATCGGACCTGTCGAGGACAAAGACGTCCTCGAAATCGCCTGCGGGACGGGGCGGTTCACCGTGATGCTGGCCGAACGCGGGGCGAACATCGTCGGACTCGACATCTCCAACGCGATGTTGGCCCAAGGCCGCGAGAAGGCTCGGCAGGCCGGCGTCGACGACCACATCGAGTTCCTCCGCGGCGACGCCGCCCGGCTGCCCTTCCCCGACAACCACTTCGACGCCGTCTTCGCGATGCGGTTTTTCCACCTCGCGGAGACGCCGGCGAAGTTCATAGCCGAGATGGCTCGCGTCTCGAAAGACATCGTCTTCTTCGACACCTTCAACGAGCAGAGCACCCGCGTCGTCTACAATTGGCTGCTCCCGATGGGCTCGCATCTCTACTCCTCGGATCAGGTCGAACGGCTGCTCGACGGCGCCGGCCTGTCGATGGTCGACGCCGCACACGACTTCCTGCTCCCGTACGGCTTCTACCGCAAGATTCCGAACGGCATCGCCCAGGAGTTCCGCGACCTCGACACGTCGATCGGCGAGACGTCGGTCGGCGACGCGCTGGCGTCGGTCTCCTACTGGACTGCGACCGTCGACACCGCCAAGCACGGATAGCGCGAGCAGTTCCACGAGCGTCGTCTCGTACTCCGACCGCTCCGCCGCCGAATCGCCCGGCGAGTCCGAGTCGCGGTCGGCCCGAGGTGCGACATTTAAGTTCTCGTGTCGCAACCGACGGGTATGGAGCTCTCGGTAGTGGTCCCGACCCTGAACGAACGGGACCATCTCGCGGCCACGCTCGACGTCCTGGCCGCGCACGCCCCCGACGCCGAGGTCGTGGTGGTCAACGGCCCCTCGGCCGACGGGACGACGGGGATGATCCGTGACCGAGACGACGTCGACGTGCTCGTGGAAGTCTCCGATCGGACGCTGAACGTCTCTCGCAACGCGGGGATTCGAGCCGCGTCGGGCGACGTCGTCGCTTTTCTCCGACACGACCTCGCCATCGAAGAGGGCTGGACGACCGCCATCGAAGCAGGGCTACAGAACGCGGCAGTCGTGACGGGTCCCATCCACGAGACGCTGCCGGCCGGGATGACGACGACCGCGCCGGAGACCCGGCAGATCCGCGGGCGCGACGTGACGTACTTCAACGGCGGCAACGTCGCCTTCCGCGCCACGGTGCTCGACCGCCTCGACGGCTTCGACGAGTACCTCGAAACCGGAGGTGCACGCGACGCCGCACACCGACTTGCCGGACTCGGCTACGACGTCGCCTGGGAGTCAGAGATGTCCGTCCGCACGGAGTACGAAGCCGATGGCGGGGTCGACGAACGCGACCACAGGTGGAAGTATCGGGCGCTGACGTATCGGCTGGTGAAAAATTACGGCCTCCGCCCGACCGTCCTCCGTCGGATCGTTTCGCACGCGGGCTCGGATGCGATTGCGGCCGCCCGCGACGTCGTCGCAGGCGATGCCACACCGACGGGCTGGGTCGGCACCGGACGCGACGTGGTCGCCGGCGTCGCGACCGGCTGGTCGGACGGCCTCGTCGCTCGCGCGAGAGATCAGAGCCCGACCCGGAATCCGCACGGCTGCTCGAAGCGCGCCGACCGGGCGGTCGCGAGGTACGACTGGCGCTGACCGCGGGCCCGAACCGGGAAGTCATAGGGGTTATCGTACGTCCTCATAGATGTCTCGCCAGACGATACGGCGAGAATCTCCGAACAGTGACGATAATCCCTATCAGTCTTCGCCGGGCGCGAGTCCGGGGACGACCCGTGAGGGGTTCGTCGAGAACGCGCGCCGCATCGCGTCCTCGGAGACGTCGAGCGTCAGAATCTCCATCACGCCGACGTTCGGGTGCGTCTCGGGTGCCCCGCTCCCGAACAGCACGCGGTCGGGATGTTCCAGCAGCGCGCGTTCGAGGACGCTCCGGAAGTGGACGTGTTTCGTGTCCAGATAGAGCTGATCGTACTGATCGAGGAGTTCGATGGCCTCGAGCATCAGTTCGCGGTCGAGCGGGTAGCCGCCGAAGCCGGCGAGAACGACCGGGAAATCGCGATCCAAGAGCGTCTCGGCGACCGCCGCGGGCGGAAACTCGCGGCCGCCGTCGACGACGACCGGGAGTCCGACGTCCTCCAGTTGATCCAGCGTCGCCTCGTCGGGGAGCCCGTCTCGGTCGGGGGCGAGCGTGAAGCCGTGAAACCGGTCGTCGTAGGCGTACTGCTCGATGTCCTCGGGACTGGCGTGGTGTGACGCCCGCGAGGCGGTGAGGTTACGGAGCCGAGCAGACGCACGGGAACTCGGGTCGCGCGGGCCGTCGATGCGGGCGAACGCCAGGAACGGCCGCTCGACGCTCAGCCGCGCGACCGCGTTGTTCGCCCGGAGGTACCCCTCGTCGGCGGGGCGGCTCCCCGGCGAAACGACCGCCTTGACGACGCCCGCCTGGTGGAGTTCGCGTTCGAGCGATTCGGGCGTCGTCTCGCGGCCGCGGCTCGCGACCTCCGCCTCGTCGGTCGGATCCAACCGCGCGTGGAGGTCGACGACCCGAAACCCGTGGTTCAACTCGAGCATCGTCGGACACTGTCGCGGCGACGCAAATATACCTTGGCGAATGCGTCCGCTGCGTGCGGGCGGCTCCCGTCGTGCCCTGGCACCCCGTGAAACATACATAAAGTGTCACAAACCGTCGCTCGCTTGCTGGCACTCCGTATCGAGACACACACAATCACGCTTAGAAGACCCTTAGCGGCATTCAGACCCTGAAATCCGAAATGTACATATAGAACTGCTAACGTCTTTTCCGTCGAGGTTCCATAAATATGTCGACACGTATGCAGCCACTGTACGTTCTCTCCGGAAGCAGCGAGCGCACCCGCGGGGGTGACGCACAGGACTCGAACATCCGGGCGGGCAAGGCCGTCGCGAGCGCCGTTCGGACGACGCTCGGTCCGCGCGGGATGGACAAAATGCTCGTCGATTCGGGGGGCAACGTCGTCGTCACCAACGACGGCGCGACGATACTCGAGGAGATGGACATCGAGCACCCGGCCGCTCAGATGATCGTCGAGGTCGCACAGACCCAAGAAGAGAGCGTCGGCGACGGCACCACCACCGCATCGGTACTGACGGGCGAACTCCTCTCGCACGCAGAGCACCTCCTCGACGACGACCTCCATCCGACGGTCATCATCGAGGGCTACAACGAGGCCGCCCGACTCGCCCAGGAGGCAATCGAGAACCAGGTGCTCGACGTGACACTCGACGACGACGTGCTGGCGGCCGTCGCGGAGTCGTCGATGACCGGCAAAGGGACCGGCGACGTCACCGCCGACGTGCTCGCGCGCCACGTCGTCGACGCCGTCCGCGCGGTCCACAACGGAAGCGAACCCTTCGACGCCGACGACGTGCGCATCCTCACCCGCACGGGCGCGTCGTCGTCGGCGACCGAACTAGTCGAGGGCGTGGTCGTCGACAAGTCGCGCGCTCACGACGGAATGCCTCGATCCGTCGAGGACGCGACAGTCGCCGTCCTGACGACGAAACTCGACGTCCGCGAGGGCGAAGCCGGCACCGAATACAGCATCTCCTCGGTCGACCAACTCGAAGCCGCGATCGAGGCCGAAGACGCGGAACTCCGCGGGTACGCGACGGCACTGGCGGACGCCGGCGTCGACGTCGTCTTCTGCACGAAGTCGATCGCCGACCGCGTCGTCGACCACCTCGCGCGGCAGGGCATCCTCGCGTTCAAGAGCGTGAAGTCCGCGGATGCGCGCGCTATCGCCCGGGCGACCGGCGCGAAGCAACTCGGCGACGTGCGCGATCTCGATCCCGCCGACTTCGGCCACGCAGACCGGATCGCGACCCGGACGTTCGGCGACGACGAACTCACCTTCGTCGAGGGCGGCGACGCCGCGAAAACGGTGACGCTCCTGCTCCGCGGCGGGACCGAACACGTCGTCGACGAACTCGAACGGGCGATTTCGGACGCCGTCGACGTCACCGTCGCCGCGATCGACGCGGGCGGCGTCGTCCCCGGCGCCGGCGCGACCGAAGTCGCGGTCGCGGATCACATCCGCTCGGCAGCGAGCGGCGTGCAGGGACGCAAACAGCTCGCGGTCGAGGCCTTCGCCGACGCCGTTGAGGCGCTCCCGCGCACGCTCGCGACGAACGCCGGAATGGACCCGATCGACGCCGTCGTCGAACTCCGATCGACGTTCGACCGCGACGGCGTCGCGGGGATTCTCTCGACGGGGCGAACTGGCGAAGTTGGCGACCCGATCGAGGCGGGCGTTTTCGACCCCGCGGCCGTGAAGCGCGAAGCCGTCACCGCCGCCACTGAAGCGGCGACGATGATCATCCGCATCGACGACGTCATCGCCGCGAAGTAAGCGCGCCCCACCCCCAGTAATCGCTCCTTCCTCACAGAAGCGCGCCTCACTCCGAGAACACGACGTCGTCACCGGGGGCGAGGTCGAACGCCTCGTCCCCACGACCCCGATTCACGTCGCATTCGACGTAGCCGTGGCTCCCGACAGTCACCAGGCGTGCGCCCTCGGGAACGTCCGCGAACGCAGTCGCGACGGTCGCGGAGGTGCCGTTCACGCCGAGGTCGTCGCCCTCACGACCGTCGAGGAAGGAACCGGGGACGTTCGTGATCGCGTTGCCGAAGTCGTCGACGACGAGGACTTCGCCGCGCGCCTCGTTCGCGCTGGGGTCCAGCGTCGGTTCCGGGAACCGGCAGTCGACGACTGTTTCGGGTGCGTCAGCGGCGACGAACGTCTCCGCGTGTGTCACCGCGTCGATCGATCCGACGGCGTCGACGCCGACCTCGTGGACCGCGGCGGCCGCGGGAGCGAACACGTCCCGTCCGTGGAACGTCGACGAGGCGGGGTCGGCGTAGTCGTAGACGAAGCACTCGATGGGGACGGTCTCGTCAGTGTTCGCAGCGAGGCGACGCGCCGCCGGCAGCAACACGCCGTTGTCGGGGCCGACGAGCGCGTGCTCACCCGCGCGGACGACGAGCGCGTCGCGGTCGGTGCCGACGCCGGGGTCGACGACGACGAGGTGGACCGCGGGCGGGAAGTACGGGAGCGTCTCGCGACACCAGAACGCGGCGGCGCGGACGTCCTGGCGGGGGAGATCGTGGGCGACGTCGACGAGGCGGGCGTCGGTGTGCTGGAGGACGACGCCTTTCATCGCGGCCGGGTACGGGGAGCCGAAATCGGAGGCGAGCGTGAGCATTACTCTCTCACTCGGGGTCCGTACTGCTGTCGCCGTTAGCGTCGGTGTCGCTGACGCGCTGGATGCGCTCTATGCCGTTGATCTCCTCGACGACGTCGACGACGGGGTCCGGCACCAGACGCTGCCAGTCCTCGCCGTGGATCATCCGCGAGCGGAGTTCCGCGCCTTCGAGGACGTCCCGATTGAACATCGGCGACTGGCGGACTTCGACGCCCGCCTCCGAGAACAGTTGGATGACGAGCGGGTTGTTGGAGTAGGCGACGTCGAACGCGGGCGACATACTCTGGACGTGGCTCACCCAGACGGAGTTCCGGTCGAGGTCCTCGATCGGGACCGCGTAGGTAGTGATATCGAGGTCCGAGACGGACTTCGTCACCATCATCACGCGCTCGCCGGCCGTGAACGGATTCCGCGGGCTGTGAGAGTCACCAGCCGATCCGATCCCGAGGACGAGTTCGTCGACTTCACGTGCGATCTCCTCGACCATCCGGTGGTGCCCGTTGTGGTAGGGCTGGAACCGGCCGATATAGAACCCCCGCATACCACAACTGTGGCTGCCATCATTTATAAATACCCCGAGACGCGGCAGAGCGGTAATACAGCACATAAGCGGCCTGAAACAGTCGATATCGCGGGTGCAGCCCCGATACATTCGAGGAGAAAGTATATCAGTCGCCCGGCCTACCGTATAGGTAGCGAAGTATTCTATGAGTAACGACACGGAAGCCGACGAGAACGCCCCCGAAGAGGGGGGCGGCGTCACCGACGAGGCGCCCGACTCACCGCCGTCTGACGGCAGTGAGCGGTTCCCCGACGGGGTCGCCGACGAACCGTCCGACGGAGCCGTCGGACCCGACGAGCGAGGCGACCGTCCCGGAGACCGGAACGGTCAATCCGATGGAAGCGTCGAGGGAACCATCGAGGACCTCGGAAGCGACGTCGAAGTCGACGCCGAGGTCGCAGAGGACGTCGACGAAGACGACCTCCTCGGTGGACTGCGGATCGACTCCACGGAAGAGATCGACGTTCCGGACCGGCTCGTCGACCAGGTCATCGGGCAGGAACACGCCCGAGACGTGGTAATGAAGGCTGCAAAGCAACGGCGGCACGTGATGATGATCGGCTCGCCCGGGACGGGCAAGTCGATGCTCGCGAAGGCGATGTCGGAGCTGCTGCCGCCCGAAGAACTGCAGGACGTCCTCGTCTATCATAACCCCGACGACGGGAACAACCCCAAGGTTCGGACCGTTCCCGCCGGGAAAGGCGAGCAGATCGTCGAGGCCCACAAAGAGGAAGCGAGAAAGCGCAACCAGATGCGCTCGTTCCTCATGTGGATCATCATCGCGATCGTCATCGGCTACTCGTTCATCATCGCCGGGCAGATCCTGCTCGGCATCCTCGCAGCCGGTGTCATCTACCTCGCGTTCCGCTACGGCTCGCGCGGTGGCGACGCGATGGTGCCGAACCTCATCGTGAACAACGCCGACACGACGACCGCGCCCTTCGAGGACGCGACCGGCGCCCACGCCGGTGCACTGCTCGGCGACGTCCGCCACGACCCGTTCCAGTCCGGTGGGATGGAGACGCCGAGCCACGACCGCGTCGAACCCGGCGCGATCCACAAGGCGAACAAGGGCGTGCTGTTCATCGACGAGATCAACACGCTCGACATCCGCAGCCAGCAGCACCTGATGACGGCGATCCAGGAGGGCGAGTTCTCGATCACCGGCCAGTCCGAGCGCTCCTCGGGCGCGATGGTCCAGACCGAACCCGTCCCGACGGACTTCATCATGATCGCCGCGGGGAACCTCGACGCGATGGAGAATATGCACCCCGCCCTGCGCTCGCGGATCAAGGGCTACGGGTACGAGGTGTACATGGACGACACCATCGAGGACACCCCAGAGATGCGCCGGAAGTACGCCCGCTTCGTGGCCCAGGAAGTCAGCAAGGACGGCCGCCTGCCGGAGTATTCCGCCGAGGCGATCGAGGAGATCATCCTCGAAGCGCGGCGGCGTGCCGGCCGCAAGGGCCACCTGACGCTCAAACTGCGTAATCTGGGTGGGCTCGTCCGGGTCGCCGGCGACATCGCCCGCTCGGAGGACGCCGACGCCGTCACGCGCGATCACGTGCTGCAGGCGAAGGGTCGCAGCCGCTCGATCGAACAGCAGCTCGCGGACGACTACATCGAGCGCCGGAAGGACTACGAACTGCAGGTCTCGGAAGGCTACGAGGTCGGCCGCGTCAACGGGCTCGCCGTGATGGGCGAAGACTCGGGCATTATGCTCCCCGTGATGGCCGAAGTCACGCCGTCGCAGGGTCCCGGTGAGGTCATCGCGACCGGCCAGCTGAAGGAGATGGCCCAAGAGGCCGTCTCGAACGTCTCGGCGATCATCAAGAAGTTCTCCGACGAGAACATCTCCGAGAAGGATATCCACATCCAGTTCGTCCAGACCGGCCAGCAGGGCGTCGACGGCGACTCCGCGTCCATCACCGTCGCGACCGCAGTCATCTCCGCGCTCGAAGATATGGGCGTCGATCAGTCGCTCGCGATGACCGGCTCGCTGTCGGTCCGCGGCGACGTGCTCCCGGTCGGCGGGGTCACGCACAAGATCGAGGCCGCCGCCAAGTCCGGCTGTGACCGGGTCATCATCCCGGCCGCGAATATGCAAGACGTGATGATCGAAGAGGAGTACGAGGAGATGGTCGAGATCATCCCCGTCTCCCACATCAGCGAAGTGCTCGACATCGCGCTCGAAGGCGAGCCCGAGAAGGACTCGCTCGTCGACCGCCTCAAGAGCATCACCGGCTCGGCGCTCTCGCAGGGTGAGAACGTCTCCGGACCCTCTAGCCCGAGTCCGCAGTAACGTCTATGCCCCAGTGGGCGACGTTCGCCGGATTCGCGTTCGTCGTCACCGCGGGACTCCTCTTACTTTCGCACGCGTCACGCGGCGTGCTTTCCGAACGAGATCACACACAGAGCGACGGCGACGTCGATCAGCAGGGGCGAGCCGCGAGGCCGCGATCGACCGACGCCGATAGTGAGACCGGCGCGAACGCCGCCGCTCGCGGCTCGGAGACAGATCACGGCGAGCCCACCGAAGTCGGAGCGTTTCAGCGCGTCGACGCGACCGACGAGGCTGCGAAGGCGCGCCACGACGAGGAGACGATCGTGCTGCCGAAGTCCGGCGTCGAGTACCGGGTGACAGATGCGGGTCTGAATCAGGGCGGGTCCGCGCCCGCACGGGAACTCTCGACCGCGTCGCTACTCGCGAACGTCGCCGTCTCGCAGGGCCTCTTTGGCGTGCTCCTGCTCGCAGGTGCGTGGTACGCCGAGATCCCCGCGTGGGCGTTCGGCGTCGCTGCAGAAACTGTCAGCGTGCGCGCCCTCGCGATCGGCGTCGGCCTCGGCCTCGCGCTCTACGCCGCGAACGAGGCCGGCGCGGCCGTCGGCGCCCAGTTCGGACTCGGCGAGGGTGAGCGACTGCGGAGCGCGCTCGCACCGGACACGCTGCTCGGTTGGGCGGTCCTGTTGCTCGTCGTTTTGCCCATCATCGCGGGCTTCGAGGAACTGCTCTTTCGGGGAGCACTCGTCGGCGTCGTCGCGGCCGGCTACGACGTCTCACCGTGGGTGATGGCCGTCGTTTCCTCGGGTGCATTCGCGCTTGGACACGGCGCACAGGGTCGCCTCGGTGTGCTCGTGACCGGGACGCTGGGCTTCGTCCTCGCGGCGGCGTTCGTCGTGACTGGAAGTCTCCTCGTCGTCGTGGTCGCGCACTATCTCGTGAACGCGCTGGAGTTCGTCGTGCACGAAGGACTCGGCGTCGAGTGGGCACGCGATAACTGATAGCGTGGGCCGCGCCGACGTTCTGCAGGTCTCCTCAAACCGACTCGATCTCTCGCAACCGTTCTGTGACCGACGCGGGCGCGCCGCTGGGGGCGTCGCGGACGCGATGGTCCGGGACGAAAAGCGGCACCGGATTCTCCGCTAACGCGGCTCGCGCAGTTTCCACGTCCTCGGCTTCGTCGGGGTCGAGGTCGGCCATCCGCATCACGCGGTCCAGTGACACCGTCTCGCCGTAGGGGACGTTGCGCGTCGCTTCCAAGACGCGCCGCTGTTCGGTCGGGACCGTGAGTGCGACCTCGACGTCGTCGAAGTGGTCGGACGCGCCGTCGAGGTACGCGAAGGCGCGATCCAGCAGCGGGTGATCGGATGCTGCGTCCGCCGGCGGCGACGCCGGGAACGAGACGCTGATCACGCGGCCGCTGGCGATCCCGATCTCGATCGACCGGCCCAGCCGGTCGGATTCGCGGGCGAAGACGCCGACGTCCATACTCCCGCGTTGCGCGCCATCGTTCTTGAACGTTCGCGATACAGGACCGGCGTCGCTCCGCTGACCGCCGAGGATGGACCCGGCCGCGACGCGCAAGTCTTATGTGCAAATGCGTCCGTTAATGGACATAGATGAACGCTAGTGAGGACAAACTTGCCCCCGAGGTGCGGTCGATCCTCGCGGCGGCCCGCGAGCGGTCCGGCGGTGAGGGGACGCTCGACGTCGACGCGCGGTCGTTCCCCGAGGCGGTCGCGACGGCGGAGGCGGCCGGACGCGTCCCCGTCGTCGCCGAGGTCAAGCCGACCAGCCCGACGACCGACGGCGAACGGACCGACGATCCGGTCGCGCTCGCGCGTGAGATGGTTGCGGGCGGCGCGACGGCGCTGTCGGTGCTGACCGAGCCAGAACACTTCGGCGGGTCGACGGAGAACCTCCGGCGCATCCGCGAGGCCGTCGACGTACCGGTGCTTCGCAAGGACTTCGTCGTCCGCGAGGAGCAACTCGACGTCGTCGAATCGGATCTGGTCTTACTCATCGCGCGCTTCCTCGACGAGGACGACACGGACTCCCTCGCGGCCCTGTACGAGGCGGCCGAAGAGCGGGGGTTCCAGCCGCTCGTTGAGGTTCACACGCGCGCGGAACTCGACCGAGCGCTCGACGTCGGCGCGGAGATCATCGGCATCAACAACCGTGACCTGGGGCAGTTAGAAGTCGATCTGGGGACGTTCGAGCTGCTCGCCCCCCACGTTCCCGAGGACGTGACACTCCTCGCCGAGAGCGGCGTGGCGAGCGTCGACGACGTCCGGCGGATGCGCGCCGCGGGCGCGGACGCGCTCCTGATCGGGACGGCCATTATGGACGGCGACGTCGAGACGAACACCGAGCGACTCACCACGGCCGACGCCGAGCGTACGAACAGAGATTCGACGGCGGAGGCGGCAAGCACAGACGCGACAGCGGTGACAGACGCGAAAACGACAGACACAGCCACGGATACTGACACACGATGACACAGCAATACGCGGACGGTAAGTTCGGCAAGTACGGTGGACAGTACGTACCAGAGGCGCTGATGCCGGCGATCGAAGAGTTGACCGACGCCTACGAGCGCTACGTACTGGAGAACGAGGACGGATTTATGGACGAGTTCCGCGCGCGACTGCGGGACTTCGGCGGGCGACCGACGCCGACGCAACACGCCGAGCGCCTCTCAGAGCGCTACGGCCGCGAGGTCTACTTAAAGCGCGAGGACCTGCTCCACGGCGGCGCGCACAAACTCAACAACGCACTCGGCCAGGTCCTCCTGGCGAAGTATATGGGCAAAGAGCGGATCGTCGCCGAGACCGGCGCGGGACAGCACGGCACCGCGACGGCGATGGCGGCAGCCCACCTGGATATGCCCTGTGAGATCTACATGGGCGAGCGCGACATCAACCGCCAGCGCCCGAACGTCTTCCGGATGCGGCTCAACGGCTCGGAGGTCAATCCGGTCACGACCGGCCGCGGCACGCTGAAAGAAGCCATCTCCGAGACGATGCGCGACTGGGCGACGAACGTCGAGGACACCCACTACGTCATCGGGTCGGTCGTCGGCCCGCATCCCTTCCCGGCCATGGTTCGGGACTTCCAGGCGGTCATCTCCGAGGAGGCACGCCGCCAGCTTCGCGAACAGACGGGCGGACTCCCGGACTCGGTGCTCGCGTGCGCCGGCGGCGGGTCGAACACGATGGGGACGTTCGCGCACTTCGTCGACGACGAAGACGTCGGGCTGTACGCCGTCGAGGCCGGCGGCTCGACGCTCGAAGTCGACGAGGAAGCGGGAGTCGCGCCGAACTCCGCGTCGCTGTCGACGGGCGAGGAGGGCGTCCTTCACGGGGCGCGGACCAAGCTCCTCCAGGACAGCGACGGCCAGATTATGGAGAGCCACAGCGTCTCCTCCGGCCTCGACTACGCCGGCGTCGGCCCCGAACTCGCCCAGCTCGTCGACGAGGAGCGCGTGAACGCGGTCAACGTCGACGACGACTGCGCGCTGGAAGCGTTCCACCGGCTCTCGCAGCTCGAAGGCGTGATCCCCGCGCTGGAGACAGCCCACGCGTTCGGCTACCTGGAAGAAAATTACGAGGACCTCGGGGAGACGGTTCTGGTGAACGTCTCCGGCCGCGGCGACAAAGATCTCGAAACCGTCATCGAGGAGACCGAAAAGCGAGACATCGAGGCCGCGCCGTCGCTGGCGGAGTTCTCGGGGGGGATCTGAGATGGCCGACGACCTCGACGCCGCATTCGCCGACGGGCCGGCGTTCGTCCCGTATCTCGCCGCCGGCGACCCCGACTACGAGTCCTCGCTGAAATACGTCGAGGCGCTCGAACGCGGCGGCGCGGACGTCATCGAACTCGGCCTCCCCTTTTCGGAACCGGTCGCCGAGGGATCGACGATCCAGAACGCCGTCGTGCGGGCGCTCGAAGGGGGGATGACCCCGGATCGGTTCTTCCAGTTCGTCGACGACCTCGACGTGGACGTTCCGTTGGTCTGTATGACCTACTACAATCTCATCTTCCAGTACGGCGACGAGCCCGGGCCGCGGCCGTTCGTCGAGCGCGCCGCGGAACTCGGCCTCTCGGGGTTCGTCGTCCCCGACCTCCCTGCAGAGGAGGCCGACCCCCTGCGGGACGCGTGCGACGAGTTCGGACTCGACCTCGTCTTCATCGTCGCTCCCACGACGCGCGGCGAGCGCCTGGACCGAATTATGTCGCAGGTCTCCGGCTACGTCTACGTACAGGCGCGGCTGGGCGTCACCGGCGCGCAGGACGACGTCTCCGGACAGACCGAGGAGAGTCTCGAACGCCTCGCCGACTACGACGTGCCGAAGGCCGTCGGGTTCGGGATCAAGACCGGCGATCACGCCGAGCGGATCGTCGCCGCCGGGGCGGACGGAATCATCGTCGGGAGCGCGCTCGTCGACATCGTCGCCGAGGGTCACGAGACCGGGAAATCGGCGGACGACGTCGCCGCGCGGCTGGAAGAGAAGGCCCGCGAACTGAAGGACGGCGCCCTGCGCGGATACGAACAACGCGTGCCCCAAGCGGAAGGCAAATAACCGACGGTTGCCACAGTTTCTCACACGATGAACGCAGGACTCACAGCCCGACTCGATCGCATCTCGACAGGGGGGCGATACCTCGTCGTCCCGATGGACCACGGTATCACACTCGGCCCTGTAAAGGGCCTCGTAGACCTCGAATCGACAGTCGACTCGATCACGCGCGGCGGCGCGGACGCCGTCCTCACGCAGAAAGGCGTCGCACCGCGCGTCCACGGAAACAAGAACGGGAAAGGCTACATCGTCCACCTCAACGGCTCGACGGTCATCGGTCCCGACGAAGAGGACAAACGGCGGACGGGCTCGGTCGAAGAAGCGCTCCGCGCGGGTGCGGACGCGGTCTCCTTCCACATCAACATCGGCAGCGATCACGAGCCCGATCAGCTGACCGAACTCGGCGAGCTGACCGAAACCGCCCACCGGCTCGGCATTCCGGTCCTCGCGATGAGCTACGCGCGCGGGCCGGGCGTCGACGAACACGACGCCGAGAGCCTCGCACACGCCGTCCGCATCGCCGAGGAACTCGGTGCCGACGTCGTGAAGACCGCCTACTCCGGCGACGCTGACTCCTTCGAGCGCGTCTGTGAGGCGACGCGGCTCCCCGTCGTCATCGCCGGTGGCAGCCGCGGGACTGACCGCGAGACCGCAGAGATGGTCCGCGGCGCGATGGACGCCGGCGCGTCGGGCGTCTCGATGGGGCGTTCGATCTTCCAGCACGACGACCCCGAAGCGATCACCCGGACCGTCAGCGCGATCATCCACGACGACGCCGACGTCGACGAGGCAGTCGAGGCCGGCGGCCTCGGTCTCGAAGCGTAACCGACGCCGATTACCGCCCGACGAGCGGTTCGTATTCTCCTCTCCTCGCGCCCTGTAGCGACGATGGTGGTCTCACGTCGCCGTCCGGTAGCGGCCCGCTCCCGTCCGGCAGGGCGGGCCGAGCCCGCGCGTTTATCATCGTGGCGAGCCAAGCCGTGGATATGCCAACTACGCTCGAAGTACGGTGCACCGACGACGAGTGCGAGATGGATATGTTCGAGCTTCACTACACGTACGATATGCCCGACGACGTCGGCGTCGCCGACTTCGTCTGTCCGTACTGCCGCGGGAGCGAGCCCCTGGAGGCGATCGAGCTATGAGCGGCTTCAGAAAGCTCAGCGACCTCGGCGATCCCGAGCGGTTGCGCGAGATCGGCGAATCGGTCGCCGAGAACGCACTGGAACGCGTCGGCCGCAGCGTCGCGCGCGTGCAGGAGCGAAAGCCGCTGCCGTACGACCTCTTAGAGAGCGACGACGCCTACCTCGTCGTCTTCGACGCGCCGGGCGTCCGCGAGAAAGACGTGCAGGTGCGCTTCGAGAACGGCGAGGTACAGGTCCGCATCGACCGCTTCCGTGACTTCTATGAGGGCTTCGAGATGCGCTTTCCCGGACGCGGGCTCGCCTTAGACGGGGCGGCGCGGCTTCCCGAAGGAGCCGCCGTCGACGCCGAAAACGCCTCGGCGACCGTCACCGACGCGGGCACGCTCCGAATCAGACTCCCGAAGCGCGGCGACGACGCCTGAGCGCCGAGCGGCCCTTTCTCTCGCGTCTCGCGTCCTACACCGGAAGTTCCGCGTCTGAGTCGACGACGCGGTCCGGTTCCTCGGGGACGGTCCAGTCGGTCGTCAGTTCGAGCAGCTGCGCGAGCATCAGCCCGGTCGCCCCCCAGACGGTGTAGTCGCCGACGTGGAAGTAGTGAATGCGGCGGCAGCCGTAGCCGGAGAACTCGCGCCGTTCGGATTCGTAGTTGTCGAGGTCGGCGAGGTCAGAGACGGCGAGCGGGACGACTTCGGCGACCTCGCGTTCGTCTGGATCGTACGCGCGGTTGGGGACTGCGGCGACGAACGGCCGTACGGAGTAGTCAGTCACCGTCAGGATGTCGTCGAGACGGCCGAAGACGGCCGCCTCCTTGGACCGCAGTCCGATCTCCTCGTCGGCCTCGCGGAGCGCTGTAGTCTGGAGCGTGCCGTCTTCGGGTTCGCGTGAGCCGCCGGGGAAACTCATCTGTCCGGGGTGCTCCCCGAGGTGGTCCGCGCGCTTCGTGAACAGGACGTGCGTTTCCCCGTCTCGTACCAGCACCGGGGCGAGGACCGCCGCCTGTTGGCCCGCGCCGCCGACCGGCTCCGGTGTATACGCCGACACCCGCGAGAGATCCATACTCGGAGTGGGGTACGAGCCGAGGGGGCTTATACTGTCGGCCGGCTCTTTATGTGAGTGAGTTACGAGTCGCCGTCGAGCGCGTCGTCGAGTCGCGCGCGGATGTCGTCGACTGCGACAGTATCGGACCACACGTCGACGTCGTACGTCACTTCGAGGAGCCGACGCATTTCGGCGTCGTCCTCCTCCGCGACGGCTCGCGCGGCCGCCGTTCTGAGGCGTTCGGCGACGGCCGCGTCGGCGGTCTCGCGGTCCACCTCGCGCGTGGGCACCTCGAGAATGTGCGGCAGGTCTTCGGCGTGCTCGGGGAGCGACGGAAAGGCGGCCGGGCCGGGCGCGAGCAGCGTCTCCCCGTCGTCCTCGTAGCGGACGAGCGCGAACGCCGCGATCGCGTCGTCGACGGCCTCGGCAACGACGTCCGCGTCGACGCTTGCCTGCCGTTTGAACGCCAGTTCTTCGAGGGCATCCTCGAGTTCGCCGGGAGCGAGCGCACCGAAGAGGTCGACGACGCCGGCGAGTTCGTCCCGCTGTAAGTCACTCGCCCGGAAATCGTCCGTCACTCGCCGCCTCCCGCGTCGATCGGTGGCGCGCTCGTCGTTCCCGGTCCAATCGCGTCTTCGAGGTCGGACGTGGCTGCGTCGAACACCGCATCCGCAGTGATCGGCGCGTCCTCCCACGCCGGGAGGCGATCGTCGCTTCCCGTCGGTTCGGTGACCGCCGCCGCGTAGCGTGTCACCTGCCGCCGCTCGTGGTCCCGGTCGAAGTGGAAGTCGTTGAACGCCGCATCCATCGCGTACTGCTCGACGAGCGTCTCTGCCGTCGTCCGATAGCGCTCTGGGAGCGTCTCGAAGTCGACGTCGATGCCGTGTTCGAGGACGCCCCGCAGGAGCGTCTCGCCGACCGATCGGCTCATCTCCGAGAGCCCGGCCGAGCCGTCGACCGCGCGATGGTCGTGTTCGTACGTGCCGAGGTCGACCTGTGCCGTTCCCTCGAACCCGGCGACGTCGAACGCGTCGCCGAGGGTTCCGACTTCGAGCCCCCACTTCCGAGGCGTCCGGATCCGGCGGGCCGTCTCGGCCGTCGCAGCGAACTCGCCCGCGAGTGCGTAGCGGAAGGAATCGAGATACTGGAGATAGGGGTCGGGGCGGGCATCGACGAGCGCGCGGACGAGCGGGACGTAGAAAAGCCGAAAGAGCCGCCCGTAGAGGCGCTGGTCCTCGACGCGCGCGTAGTAGCCCTTCGAGAAGTCGTAGCCGTTCGCCAGCGGGAACAGCAGCCGACGGACGAACGACTCGTCGTAGGTCGTCGTGTCGGCGTCGTGGACGACGACGAACTCCGCTTCGGCTGCGCGGCCGAGCGCCAGCCACACGTCGCGGCCCTTTCCGCGACCGCCAGCGAGACCGGCATCGGCGAGCAACTCCGCGAGGCGTGGGCCGTCACACCACAGCAGTTCCAGCCGTAGGTCGTACGCCGAGAGCCACTCGTGGACCGACTCGACGCGCTCGGGGGCGGCGCGGAGCGGAACGACGACCCGAGCGGGTTCCAGCCGTTCGAGCGTCTGTAACACCCGGTCTGCGGCCGCGCCCTGACAGTCGCGCTCCGTCATCGGCACGACGACCGCCGCGCGCCCGGTCGGAGCGGTCGGGAGCGGATCGGCGAGACCGTGGAGCGTCGTCACCCGCGCTTGCACGTACTCCATCGAAGCATTCTCAGGGCGGAACGAGCAAAAGCGCGGGGGTTCCGGATGCCTATCGCCCGCGCGTCGTGGGCGTCACTGCGGGAGCCGCCCCGCCTGCTGGAAGACGACCAACCCGACGACGACGACGGCGAGTCCGAGCGCGAGTTGCGTGAAGATGGCGTCGTAGGCAAGTCCCAGTTCGCGGAGCGTCCCGACGGCCGACGACCCCGTCGCCTGGACGACCATCATCCCACCGGAGTACCACGCGTACGCGCTCGCTCGCGCCCCGTCCGGTAGCGTGTCCAGCAGATAGGTGTCGATCGCCGGAAAGAGGCTGTGGATCACGTAGCCGATCACCGCCGTGAGGACGAGGATCGGGACGAGTCCCGTCGTGACTGTCAGCACGAGCACGGAGACGGTGAAGGACCCGATGATCACGAGAATGTACGGGACGCGCGGGAGCCGGTCAGTGAGCCGCCCGGAAATAAAGAAGGCGGGGACGCCAGCGGCGAAAATCACCGTGAGGAGGTTCTTCGCGGTCGCGTCGGCGAGCCCTTTCGTTTCCATATACAGCTCGTAGAAGTTGAACAGTCCCTGCCAGACGAAGCCGGTCGCGCCGACGACCACGACGCCCAAGAGCACGACGCGCCACTCCGAGCGGATCGCGCCGAGGAGGTCTCTGTCGTCGGTGCCCGCGTCGGGGAGCTCTGTCGACCGCGCGGCGAAATACAGCGCGACCGTGACGAGCGCCGCCGCGGCCGCGACGCAGACGAACACGAGCTGCCAGTCGAAGAAGAACGTCAGGATCAGCGTCACGAGCGGCGCGGCCGCGACGGCGGCGAGTTGGCTCATCATCCCGTGGACGCCGAGCGCCCAGCCGACGCGTTCGGGGTAGAGTTCGCTGACGAGCGGGTTCGCGGCGACCAGATAGACGCCCGAGGAGAGCCCCATCAGGAGCGCGCCGATGCCGACGAAGAGCACCGAGTTCGCGCTCGCGGTGAACGCCGCAGCGGTCGTGAGCACCGCGCCGGTCACGAGGATCACGCGGTGACGGGGGACGCGCGTGAGCACCCAGCCGGTCGGGATCCGCGGGAGCGCGCTGCCGAGCCACGCGAGCGTCGCGATGAGCCCGGCCGTGCCCTCGCCGATCTGAAACACCGCGATGAACTCCTGCAGCAGCGGTGCGAAGACGACCCTCGCGAGGTTCACCAGGAAGAACATCGAACAGAGCGTACCGAACAGTCGGCTCCGAGACACGACCGACCCTTGCCCGTAAGGGGTGTCAACTGTTGCGATCCAGCGCCGGAGACGAGCGGATCGCGCTATACTGATCTTTTTACCTCACGCCCTCCACGTTCGAGGTGACTATGAAGACGACGCGGAAGGGGCTTCGAGACGGGGAGTTGGAGAAAGACACCTACGGGCGTCTGAACTGCGCGGAGTGCGGCGAGACGCTGAAGACCGAAAACGATCCCGACGAGGTCTACACTGTGCGGCGGTGTCCCGACTGCGAAACGGAGTGGAAGGAACTCCGGTAGACAGCGGGCGGGAGGTGAGTCGGAGAGAACGGCCGCAGACAGGTGAGGGGCACGCCGTCACTCGAAGACGGCGTCGAACGCTCGCGCGCCGAGCGGCTCGAACGTGCCGGCAGCGACGTTTTCGGGGACGTGCCCCGGCGAGCTCGTGCCGACGAGCGCGGTGGTGACGCCGGGGGCGCTTCGGGCGAAGTTGATCGCTCGCTGCGCGGCGGTCTCGCCGTGTAACTCCGCGTCGACGGCTGCCGGGATCGACGACGCAAGATCACCCTGTGCGAGGGTCGCGCTCGCGACGACGTCGAGGCCGGCCGCCTGGGCGTATTCGAGCGCGCTGACGTCCCGTTCTTCTTCGGGGAGTCGGTGCGCCGCGACGGTGAACGCGTCGGCCATCGTGACGCTGAACGGGAGCTGAATCGCTTTCAGTCCGGGCTCTGCGGCGCCCACTTTCTCGGCCGCTCTCGCGGCGCGGTCGACGACCTCGGGCAACGAGAGATACGCGTCGTGATCGCGGGGCACGCGGAACGCCTCCCAGGTCGCGACGCCGTAGGCGCCGATGTCGCCCGCCTCGCGGCGACGTTCGAGGCGCTCGAAAGCCGCTTCGAGTTGGTCGTAGACCGCCTCGCGGTTCCTGACCGCCAGTTGCGTTTCGGGGTTGTGGACGTAGTAGCAATCGACCGTGTCGACGCCGAGGTTCGCGAGCGAGCGGTCCAGCAGTTCATCCAGGAAGTCGGGGGCGATCGCGTGGCTGCCGCGCGCGAGGTCGTCGACAGCGACGTGGCCGGGGCGGACGAACTCCTCGCGGACGTACGCGCCCGGATCGTCGGGACGGGAGCCATCGAACGGGATAAAGCCGCCCTTGGTCGCGACGACGACTTCCTCGCGGCCGGCGTCGGCGGCGTCGAGCGCCTCGCCGACGACGCGCTCGCTCCGCTGGTGGCGGTAGTTGATCGCGGTGTCGACGTGGTTGATGCCGGCCGAGAGCGCGTCGGTGATCGATTCGCGGTAGCGCTCGTCGTACTCGTCGGTCGGAGCCCCGAGGTACGTGCCGAGGCCGATGCTCGAAGCGACACCCGGTCCGAACCGACGGAAGTACGTCCGGGCGAAGGCGTCGCCGAACCGATCGCGGTATCCCCAGGTCCCCTGACTCGTCGCCATAGTCCAGGCAAAGGGACGCGCGGGTAAACGGGCGTCGGAAGTCGGGAGCCGGGAGCCGAAGCTCGGAACTCGGAAGTCGCCAACTGCCAACCGCCAACTGCCAGCCGTCCCACGGCGTCAGATGTCGCCGGACATCGACTCGAACAGGCGATCGCGGAGCGCGTCGCGGGGCATCGTCTCGCCGGTTTCGGTCTGGATCTGGCCGCTGTGTAAGACGAGTTGTCCGCCGCCCATCCGCGCGTGCCCGCCCGCCGAGGCGCTCTTTAGACCCGATACCGCCGAGTCGAGCGTCTGACCCATATGGACGCGATCGTCGCGTGAGCGCCCGGAGATGTGGATCGTCCCGTCCCGCTCGCCGAGGACGACGACGGCGGTGACGCCTTCGAGTTGGACCAGTTCGTCGGCCGCCTGGGGGATGGCGTCGGGATTAGAGATGCGACCGACGTCGCTGATGGCGAACGGCCCGCGGACGTCGCGGCCGGCGATCGCGCGGGCTTTCAGTTCCAGGACTTCCGTCGAGACTTCGGGGTTTGCGATCCGGTCGAGTTGGTCCTCGTTGACCCCAGCGTACAGGAACCCCGCAGCGGCGAAGTCCGCGGCCGAACAGCCGGCAGTCAGCCGCTTGGTGTCGGTCAGAATCCCGTAGAGCAGGCCGGTCGCGACCGTCGACGGGACGGTGTAGGCCGCGTCGACTTCGCTCGCGTGTTTGGCCGGTGGGACCGGCTTGGCGCCGACGTCCTCGAAGTACTCGGCGACGATGCTGGAGGCGGCGCCGTAGTCCGTCCGCACGTCGGTGAACTCGCCGCCGGTCCCCTCGCCGGGGTGGTGATCGACGACGGCGAATGGGAGGACGCTATCGGCCCCAGCGAAGCCTCGCGGGCGGTTGTGATCGACGAGGACCACGTGTTCGGCCGCGACGTCGCTGACGTGGGTGATCCGGTCGATGTCGATCTCCAGTACCGTCTGGAAGGCGCGGTTCTCCTGGTGGCGGACCTGCCCGGCGTACTGGACCGTCGCGTCCGTGCCGACCTGTTCGGCGAGGCTCGCGACGCCGATGCCCGTCGCCATCGCGTCGGGGTCGGGATTCGGATGCAACAGCACCGCGACCTCGTCGAGTCCGGAGACCTGTTCGAGAAAGCGCGTCCCCATCGGCCGTTCGAACCGCTTGATCGCGTAGAGACCGACGAGGAGCGCGAGGAGACCGACGACGACAGCGAGGACGACAGCAGGGTAGGCCACGAAGAGCTCCCTCGCGCGACCGACGAACTCCGAACCGGCGTTCGAGGCGACGCCCGGAAGCGGGGACCACATACTCTTTGCGTCAGAGTGCATCCCTAAGAAGATTCCTTCGTTCGGCCGGGTGACGCGCTTACAGACTGGAATCTGGGGGAAATCACAATCGAACAGCTCCACGGCGCGTCCCGAAACGAGCGCTAGAGTGGTTGGGGGAACCGCCGCCGAACGTGCAGTTCAGATCTCCGAAGCGTCCGTTCCGGACAGATACGCCTCGATCGCCGCGCTGTAACCCTCCCGATAGGTCGGATACGCGAAGTCGTAGCCGAGTTCGCGCAGGCGCGCGTTCGAGCAGCGCTTGCTGGTCTGGATCCGCCGGCGCGCGGCCGCCGAGAGGTCCGGGTCGTCCAGTCGCTCCTCGATCGTCCGCTTCGGTGGGGCAGGTTCGTCGCACTCGGTAGCCAGCCAATCGGCGAACGCCCACTTGTCGACCGGTTCGTCGTCCACGACGAGGACGACGTCGTCGCGTGCCAGGTCGGATTCGAGGAGGAACGCGACCGCGCCCGCGGCGTCGTCGCGGTGCACCATATTCAGATATCCCTCCGTCACGGGGCCCTCTAGATAGCGATCGAGTCGGTACCGGTCGGGACCGTACAGCCCCGCAAAGCGCGCGACGGTGCCGTCGATGCCGGCCGCAGCCGTTTCCTCACGGGCGACGCGCTCGGCCGCCGCGAGGACGCGGGTCTTCTCGGTCGTCGGCTCGATCGGCGTCTCCTCGTCGACGAAGTCGCCGCCGTGGTCGCCGTAGACGCCCGTCGAGGAGGTGTAGACGAGCCGATCCGGAGGCGAGGAGCGATCGGCGTACGCCGCGATGACGTTCCGTAATCCCTCCACGTAGACGTCGCGGGCGGCATCCGCACCGCGACCGCCGGAACTGGCCGCGAAGACGACCCAGTCGGCGTCGGGGAGGGCAGCGAGCGAGCCGGCGTCGGTCGCGTCGGCGCGGACGGCGTCGAGACCCGCTTCGGCGACCGCGTCGAGTCCGGCGTCGGAGCGGCGGACGCCGGTCACCTCGTGGCCGGCCGCGTCGAGTTGCCGGCCGAGTTCGAGGCCGACGTACCCGCAGCCGACGATGACGGTTCGGGCCATCAGCGCTCGTTCCGTTCGGCGAGGAACTGCTGGATCGCCGCGAGCTGTTCGAGCGTCATCGTCGTCCGGCCTTCGAGCGCCTGTTGGACCTCCTGGCCCGAGAGCCCGAGACCGACGTTTGCGGCGATCGTGTCGACGTCGACGACGCCGGTCGTCATCGCCATCAGGAGGTGATCGCGGAGTTCGAGGACGATCGCCTCGGCGTCGGGGCGGGCCTCGTCGAGTGCGAGGATTGCGGCGGCGTCTGCGACGCTCAGATCGGGCACGGTGCCGTCGGCGAGCGCCTCGACGGTGTCGACGTCGACGCCCGATTCGGCGGCTGCGGTTTCGACGCCGACGTCTGTCAGGACGGCTCTGAGCTGTGCTTCGTAGGCTTCGCGCAACGCCTCGGGAGTCAGCGTCGCCGGCTCCTCGGCCGCGTCGTAGAGCATACCGCTACTCGCCACCGCGGCGGCAAAACGGTTTCCGAACGGGGCGTGGCGGCGTCTCGGGGGCGTCGGGGTCGCACCCCGCGAAGGGGAACTGCTTAAGTCCGTCACTACCCACCCAACGAGTATGAGCCACGTATCGCCCGCAAATCGGGAGGTGCAGCCGTGAGCGTCGGCCATCGCGTCAGCTCCGATCACCAGCTCGCGCGGTTGCTCCAGATCGGGATCGTCCTCGAAGAGGTCGTCGAGGCCCGGTCGTATCACCACTATCAGTCGCTCGACGAGGGATCAGAGCTCGACGCCGAGATCGAATCGCTCTTGGAACACGCCGCCGCGGAATCCGCCGAGCATCGCGAGCGACTGGAAGCGCTCGTCGAGGAACTCGACGCCGAGAGCATCCCGTTCGACGAGATCGAAGCGCTCGTCGAAGCCCAGTACGGCAAGACAGAGCCCGAGGACTTCGACGACATCCTCTACGATCAACTGTGCAACGAGGAGACGGCGTACAAGTTCTACGACGACCTCGTCGGCGCGCTCCGGGCCTCGGAGGCGACCTTCGGGATCGACCGCGACCGACTCATCGACGTGCTCATCGAGATCCGCGAGGAGGAAGCAGACGGCGTCGAAGAAGTCACGAAAATTATGAACAAACGGCAATGAGACGAGATACGATGCGTCACGGAGGGACGGTATGAACACGGCCGACCAGTACGTCAAGGCGATCTACCTCCTCCAGCAGATGGAGAACGGCCCGGCGTCGACCGGCGCGCTCGCGGATCGCCTCGACGTCAGCCCCGCCAGCGCGAACGAGATGATCGGGAAACTCGAATCGCGAGGGCTCGCCGAACACGAGAAGTACAAGGGCGTCACGCTCACCGACGACGGGATCGTCCGCGCCCGCGATGCACTCCAGACGTACTGCATCATCGAGCGATTCCTCGCGAACGTCCTCTCCGTCGAGGAGTTCCGCGCCGAGGCACGCGAACTCGAACCGGTCATCGACGACCTCGTCGCCGAGCGCCTCGACACGATCATCGATCGAAACGCCGAGTGCCCCGACTGCTTCGACCCCGAAACGGACGCCTGTTGTCACCTCGAAGTGGCTTCTGAGGCCAACGTCGAAGCCGAAGAGCAACGCGCGGACTGACGCCGTTTTTCTCCCGGCTTATTAAGCAGGACGAAGCCCGTAGCTTCAAGATGTTCCCGACTGAGGCGTTGGATATGGATGGGACAACGGCGCTCGATCGCCTCCTGAAACTCGCGGGATTGGGGCCCCGCGAGACGTCGGAGGCAACCGACCGAACAGCACCGTACGCGTGTTTGGGCTGTGGGGCGACGTACGACGTACAGTATCACGTCTGTCCGGAGTGCGGGGGGTACTCCGTGGAGCTACAGCAGACCGGTCTCGATCCGGATAGCAACCCGGAGAGCAGACACGAACGTCGATAAGGCAGCCGACCACCGGGCGGGATCGAGGCCCGTCGAGCGCCGTCGGAACCCGATGCCTTTTCAAAGACTGCGACGTGAGTAGGAGATGCAGTCCCGTGGTGTAGTGGCCAATCATATGGGCCTTTGGAGCCCATGACGGCGGTTCGAATCCGCCCGGGACTACTCAGACTTCGTACATAATTCCCGAGTCGAACCTCCAGCCGCGCGTACTCGATGCAGTTCACGTTATGCGGAATGGACGCCGGCCCAGTAGGGACACCCGAAAGAGTTCTCTCGTCGGGAATCACGATTTGCCAATCTCGCCAGCTGCCTCTCTCGTGAATGGAACAGCAGCCGTCCGTGTGATCACTCATAGGGATTACCGTAAGTCCTCATAGATGTCTCGCCGGACGGTACGGCGAGAATCTCAGAACAGTGACGATAATCCCTATCAGTTACAAACGCGACCATAGATCGACCGCGTCCAAGGCGTCACCAGATGCCCGCTAAATAGCTGCCTCACCCGTCGAATCGTTGGAAACTGCCAACAGGTAACCGCCGAACGCGGGCAACCAGATGATGAGCGGGTAGACGACCCATCGGTCGATCCCACCGCTGCCGAGGAACGCGAGCGGGAACCCGCCGCGGTCCGGAACACGGTAGAGGAGATACACCGAAAGAACGGCTATAGTAGCGTTTGCAAGTCTTCTCATCGGATCGCACGCAGTCGTGCGATCGGCTGTGTAATCAGTTGCAAACGCTACTATAGCACTCCTGTCACGAGCCTCGTCGTGTTGAAAATCGTCGCGGACGGTTCGTGGATAATTGGGGCGGGCGGGCCGAGCCCAAGTCGCTGATGTCCTGTCTCGTCGAATAGTTCGGGTAGAGCGCTTCGGCGGTGATGATTCCCATAACGCCGATGAACCCAGACAGGGTGAGACCGAAGCCTGCTATCGACAGCTCCGAAAGCCCAAGACGGGACCGGTAGGTGTTGATGCCGTCCATCAACGACCGTTTTTCACGTAGAGTGACAAATCTTTCTCACGGTACGTTCGCGCTCGCGCCTGAGCACAGCATAGTCGCCAGTTCGATCGGTTGCGTCGAACGCCAGGAGCGCTATGATGCAGTTGCCGGACAGGTGCACGCGGAGACAGCATCAGCATCGATCGTCCGTCGGACGCCGCAGGTTCGGCTGTGGAAGTTATACTGTCGGACAGAGGTTCGTGAACTATGTTGGCGCCCACGGGGTGTCGATACTCCTCACACAGTTCTGTCCGACAGTATTAGAAGACAACGGGTTGCTCATCCGCGATAAGTAGGCGTGACGTGTTCGGTGGTTGTGGACGGGACTCTCTGGCCACCGATCGATCTCACCGTACCGGCATCCATCACACAGAAAGAAGGTACGTGTTCGTTTCCAGACAGCGTGCACGGATGCTCCCAGGAAACTGAACGCGTCCACGCAGTCCGCGGTGAGTAGCGTGGCGTTATGCGCTCCCAGGTGCCTTGGACTGACTCAACGTCGCGGAGGTCTCGCCGTTCTGTGAGGACCAGACGACGCGGATCGTCTGCCCACTGAATCCTTGCGAGGCGTTTTTGGTTAGCGAATCACCGGCGCTGACGGAAGTGTACGAACTGTTCCACCCCAACGATTCGTTGTGCCACGTTGCTCCCGCCGTGTCGAGTTGCGTTGCGGTAATCGAGTCACCCGACTGGTGCGTAATTGTGACGTTACTGGTGCTGGCAGTCGTATTGTAGTCGAACTCGAAACTGGCCTGCGGGGCTGTCTGCTGAACGCCCTGGCCGAGGTTCAGCACGAAGGAACCGATGACGGCCGCGAGGATCACCGTAATCGCGACCATCAGGATCACCCCGATAACGGGGGACACTGCGTCGTCATCTGCGAGGAGTTGCTTTAGCTGCATACTAACGCGCATCGTATGCCCGGCTTAAAATATTATTCCCGTCCTTCTTGAGGCGTCAACACAGGCAGACCCAACGATCACTCAGGCGACGAAGTCAGCGTCGGCGAGATACTTGCGTTTGGTTCGTTTTGCTTCTGGACCCTCTGGAACGAGACCGGGCGTGGTTACCGGACTGTCGAAGCGACCGGGGTCTGGACGAACACTGTCGAGTAATTCCGAGAACATGGCACTGCTCCGTCCCGTAATGTGCACGAAGCCGCCGTAGTTGCGCTCCTCGAACGGCGTGGTGTCCGGGTCCGGGAACGACTCCCGAATGCAGGGGACGCGCTCGCGGATGTATTCTGCGGCTTCACGCTGTGCGTACTGGCACTCCGCGTAGTATCGTTCGCGATACTCCTCGTCGATATCCGTGTGTGTAACTGATTCGTAACGGACGGCGTCGTCGGAAACGTCGCCGTCGGCGAAGCCGAGATTGACCGTGAAGCAGTCGGGATAGCGGAGCACGAGGAGAAAGAAGAACTGGTCGTCGTGGGTGTAGCGCTCCTGCAGTCGGTAGTAGCACTCCCGGTAGTAGGTCGCGAGCGCTCCGATCCAGTCGTCGCGCTCGCCGCGGATGTACGCGTCCGCGACGTCGTGATAGTCCGCGCCGGCGACCTGCTGTAGGCGGTGCTGGAAGCTCTGTCGCATCTCGTCGAGTTCGTACTCGTAGGCTTCGGTGAGCGGGACGTCCGGGTCCGCGAGCAGGTCGCTCTTGTGGATGCCCGCATCGGCGATGCGCGTCATATTCTTATGGAGGACGCGTTCGGCGTCGAGGTCCGGCAGTGGGACTCGAACCGCCTGCTGGTACAGAACGTTCGTCGCGCGTTCTTCTCGCCCTCGCCACTCGTCCATCGTATTCCGTGGTAGCGAGATGCTCCTATTACTGTCTGTCTATCCGTAATGATCGATGGGCGTGGTTTGACAACGTCACTCGGGCGACTCGGACGAGTCCGGATCCCACGACCGATCGACCGCCGACTCCGGATCGAGGTCCGCGACGAAACGCATCGTTGCGAAGTTCGCGCCGAGACCGAGGATGCTGCCGCCGAGGATGCCGACCGGGATCCCGAGCAGCGGCACGTTCACCACGAACGCGGTCGCAAAGGGTGAGACCACGAGGACGAAGAGCGAGAAGCCGACCGCATAGGAAACGTACGGGCCGCCGTCGACGGCGAGCGCGTACGACGCTCGGGCGGCATCGACGACGCCGACGTCGCGTAGAACGAGAAGGTACGGCGTCGCATAAAAGAGGTAGGCAGCGACCAGAAAGACGAGCAGCACCGGGATGACGATCAGCAGCACCGCACCACTGAGGTTCCCAGCCAACGCGCCGACGCCGAAGACGCCGACTGCGAGCGGGAGCACCGCGAGGAACGGCACGGCAGTCAGCACGAGAAAGGGGACAAAGTACGCACGGACGTTTCGGCTGAAGTCGTAGGCGTCGCGATCGAGTGCGTTTCGGATGCTCCCAAAGTACCCCGCCGTCGCTGCGGCCTGCACGACGAGCAATACCGGGACCGTCACGACCGCCAGCGGGAGCATCTCGATCGGAAGCCCGGTGTTCGCGGTGACGCTCGAGTTCGGGACGCTCACGAACTGCCAGATGGTGACGACCGACAGCGGGAGCCCGAATTTGAATCCGATGTGTCCGCCGTCGAACGTGGCGATAGCGACGATCTTGTCCGTATCCAGAAGGGCGAGCAGTACCGGGACGAGCGCCAGCAGCGGATACTCCCGGGCCCGTTCCATCCCTGCGGAGAGTCGAGTCGTGAAACTAGGCATCGGTGACACCCCTGTCACTGCGACGGATTCGTAAGTGTCTCTCCTGCCAGCGAACGAGAGTGGAGGGACGCCTTCTGATCGGGTGTACGTCGGGTGTGGGGACCATCTCTGATACGTCTGTATCGACGGCAATCGCAGATAAAACTCGGTTTAGCTCAAACGGGTGTTGGGGTGACCAAAGGCGCGGCTGCTCCCCTCGGCGCCCAGTCCTGTAGTGTCGGCAGGTCGTCGCCGCGTCGACTTCGTCGGTTTCGTAGACTGTGTTTATACTCGTCTGTCGGCTCGATAACGGACTCCGGGTTCGCCTCGGAAAGTGACAAAATGTCTTGGTCTGGGGCCGATATTTTACGAAAACGGTGATTTTCGGTGACTTTAATACGTGATGCGGCCGCAATCGTTCGGTATGGATCCGTACGAGACGAGTAGCGCGGCGGACGTTGTCGGAGTTCTCGTAAGTCCTCGCAGATCTCTCGGCGTGTCCTCCGGCGAGAGTCTATCAACGGTTACGGGAACCCCGATAGAACGTGCCCGCCGTCCGCTCACAACGGTCGGAACGACGGGTCCCACGAGCGGTTACGGCTGTGTGAGCGGGCGCAGATTCCGGGAGTTGCACCGTCCGAACTCCGCCGTACTGCAGCCGTGACGCACGCAGCGCTCTCGACGGAGCGCACAACCGTCGATTGCGACTCACTTGGACAAAACGGAGAGACAGAGGGGATGGCAAATTTGCACACGCAGGAGTCGGTAAACGGCGAGCACTCCGGGAGCAGAGGATGGTAGAGCACACCCGGTCACTCGGCTTCACCGTCGCGTACGCGATGGGCCTCGGGACGATGATCGCGGCGGGGATCTTCTCGCTGTCCGGCGTCGCCGTCGCCCGAATCGGCAGTAGCGCGGTCATCGCGTTCATTATCGCCGCAGTCGTCGCCGGGATCACCGCGGCCTCGTACTCCGAGTTCGCCTCAATCTACTCCGAGAACGGCGGCGGCTACCTGTTCAGTTCACAGACGTTCGACAGCGACTTCCTCACGTACTTCGTCGGCGTCTCGCTGTTTCTCGGCTACACGGGGACGACCGCGTTCTACCTCGCGACGATGGGCGAGTGGTGGCAGCGGTTCGTCTTCCCCGAAGCCTGGCCGATTCCGCACGGGACGATGCCGCTCGTCACGACGATTCTCCTCGGCGCCCTCAACGCCCGCGGGACTGAGGAGAGCGGGACGTTCCAGGTCATCGTCACCTCCGCGAAAGTCGCCGTGCTCTTCGCGTTCATCGGCGGCGCGTTCGCTTTCGCCGGGCCGGTCGAAGCTACCGGGCGGTTCGCCGGGAACTTCCAGGCCGAACCCGTCGGTATCGTCTCCGTGGCGGCCCTGGCGTTCATTACGTTCTTCGGATTCTCAGCCATCGCTGCGAGTGCGGGCGAGATAATCGAGCCACGGAAGACGGTCCCCAAGGCCATCGCGACGTCGATCCTGACCGTCGTCGTGCTCTACACCTTCGTCATCGTCGCGATGGTGAACTCGCCGATCCCCGCAGAAGTGGTCGCCGAACTCGGCGAGACCGCGATGGGCCGGGTCGCAGCCGCGTTCCTCGGTCCGATCGGTCGGGTACTCATCGTCGCGGGCGCGATCTTCTCGATGGTGTCGGCGTCGAACGCCTCGATACTGGCCGCCTCGGGGATCGGGTCGCTGATGGGCGAGCGTGGACAGGCCCCGCGGCCGTTCCAGCGCATCCATCCCGAGTACGGGACGCCGTTCTGGAGCGTCGCGACGGCGACGGGAACGATCGTCGCGTTGATTCTGGCCTTCAGCGGCATCCTGCCGTCGGTCGAGGTCGTCGGCCGCGAACTCCACTTCCATCTCTCGGCGCTCACCGGCTTTGCGACGTTCAATCTGCTCGTTCCACTCTCGGTCGTGAACGTCGCGCTCGTCTACTCGCGGCGCCGCTATCCGGACCTCGACCGTCCCTTCAGCGTCCCGCTCGTGCCGTTCGTTCCCGTCCTCGGCGTCCTGGCCAACGTCGCACTCATCGGAAATCTGCCCTTCTCGGGGATCCTCAGCGGCATCGTCATCGTGATCGCGCTCGTAGCGTCGTACTACTTCTGGGGCGGCGCGCCCGAACGCGAGGAACTCTTCGCGCGCGTGACTGAAGCCCGCCCGCACGCTGCATCCGTCGAACCGGGCGGACACGCCGCCCGCGCGGGCGAACGCCCGCCGACCGTAGCGGGTGAGTCGGCCGCAGCGGCCGGCGGAGATGAGGCCGAAGCGGAGACCGAAGAACGGTTCCGTATCCTAGTCCCGGTCGCTCGGCCGAGTCGCGCACCCGCCTACGTGCGCTTTGCGAGCCAAATAGCCGAAGCGCGGACGGGCAACGGCGATCCGCTCGTCCAGGTCGTGACGATCACTCAGCTCCCCGAACAGACCCCCTTCGAGGCGCTCGAAGACACCGCCGGCGACCGCGCCGACGCGCTCGAAGCCCAGCTCGAAGGCGTCGAGACCGGGGTCGACTACACCGTCGAGGGACACATCTGCCGGGAGGTCGCCTTCGACATCCTCCAGACTGCTCGGGACGACGGCGCGGACCTGATCCTGATGGGGTACCCCGAGGACCACCCGGACATCGCGTCGTCGGTGCAGTTCAAATCGCCGTGTGACATTCTCTACGTCCACAAACTCCCCGAGCACCCGAGCCTGGACGTGGTCAACGTCGGTGCCGGCGGCGGACCGCACCACCACGCCCTCCTCCCCCTGATCGACGACCTCGGAACGCAGGGCGCGGCGGTCCACGTCATTCGCGTCGCACCGACGGGCGAACACGGGACACACGAAGCGATCGAGGACACACTCGATCACCTCTCGGAGGGGATCGACGTCGAGGTTCACGAGATCGAAGCGGATCTCATCGCCGACGGCCTCGTCGATTCGGCGGCGGCGAGCGGCGGCGTCCTGTTCATCGGCGCGACTCGCACGCGCGAGCTCCGTCGGTGGGTCTTCGGGAGCACCCCGGACCGCGTCATCGAGCGCGCCCCCGAAGCCGACCTCCCAGTAGTCGTCTACGCCAGTTCGACCGGCGTCGTCGGCCGCCTCTCCGAATACGTCTTCCCCGTCTATCGCTACCTGCAGAAGCTGTTCCGGTAGTATCACGCGGATTCTTGGCTTGCTTGTCTGGGACGCTGTCGCTGATCGAACATTTTCGCGGTGTTGAATTAACGGAAATCGTCCGAGAAAGGAAGGTTACTTATAATATATGCTAGTCGTCCTACTCGGGCGTCTAATCGACAGACGGATGCACGGTCACGGACTCTCGCGTCGTCGCCCGACTCGGTTCCGAGTCGTGACTGACGACGGAGTTCGAGGCATCCGGCAGAACGAGGCGGACACCGACTTCCGTTTCTGGTGGTTCAGTTTGTGCGTCGTTTTATCTGCATTTGCGTCAGCGTCTGCGTCAGTCGCTCGCGCGTCGTCGACGACCCACTACTTCACGTATGACAGGCTACACGAGCCGCTTTCGAGCCGTTTCTCTCGTAACGATTCTTGTACTCAGTCTTCTCAGCGGGATGGGGGCGTTCTCCGGCGTCGTTGCCGCGGATCAAGGGAACATCTCGTTTGATTCGTCCACGTACACCGACGGCGACGTCGTCACCGTCACCGTCGAAGATAGCGATTTGTCGACGACCACGGACTACGTCGTCAATATCGAGTCGGATACTGAGTCGCAACAGAACCTAATGGATCGAGACATTGTTGATGGAACAGATTCGATTACCACGGAATTCCCGGTAGCCGATTATTATACCGATAACAAGATTACGAAGACCGATTTTGTGTACAGCAATCAGGGGGATGGATCCGGTGGAATTGCAACAGTCTCACGGAATCGTAACGGTACTGTAGATCTAGAATTACTTTCTCCGTCAGATAAGAATGACAGAATCACCTACACTCGCGGCGAAACGGTTCTTCTGACATCGGAGGTAGGAGACCAATTCACAGGTACAATTGGTATAGGATCTTCAGATAAAATTGGGGAATTACACGTAACAGAAGGCGACGAGATCACATCTACATATTTTGACGAAAGTGCAAATACAGAGCGAACAGCAAATGCAACAATTGACGCAGAAACTGTCGACAACGATCCAGAGCCCCTCACTCTCGGATCGGTCACCGAATTCTCCATCGACAGCCTCTCGGGAGCGTCGCTAACGCACACAGAGAGCGTCATCGAAGTCCCGTTCAGCGAAGACGTCTCGAAGGCGGGCGGTGAAGCGGGGGCGTTGACGCTCGCGGACAACGTCACCGTCCTCGTCGACGGAGCGGACGTAACCGATCGCTACGCCCTCGACGCCGACGGATCTACGGACGGACAACTGCTCCTCAGTTCCGCGACGGCGCTCGATCCGCGCTCGGAAGTGGGCGTCAGAATCGACGCGGTGAACGACTCGATTGACAGCGAGACCATCACACCCGGGACGCTCGACGTGACGGTGGCGTCCGCGACCGTTCCAGAGGGCAGCGGCGAGGCAAACGTCTACGCCGGATCGGCGATGGCGTTCGTCGCGACCGATGGCTCGGCCGACCTCGATCAGGCGTTCGAGGTCGTCGACGACGACGGGGCGTTCGTCTTCGCGGGTCGCACCGGGCCGGGAAGCCAGGTGTTCGTGATCGACACCGACGCGCGGAACTGGACCGAGGCGTACACCGTCGAAACGACGCTCGACGACGGCAGCACCGATCGAACGACGGGAGTCACGATCCGGGATCTGGGGCTCGGAGTCGCGATCGACGATCGGAACCTCACGACCGCCGCGGCAGTCGAAGGGACCATCTTCGCGAGCGCGGGCGGGCGCACCGTTCGGGTCGACCTCCGCGAGACGGACGGTGCGGTCGTCGAACGTACGAACATCACCCTCGGTGGGAACGGCGAGACGGCGTTCGACTTCCCGGCGTCGGTGTTCGATACGACTGGACCGGGTAATTACACCGTCAACGTGACCGACGTCGGTACCGACGCGACAGTCCGCTCCGACCGCATAGCTGTCGTCGACGACAGCCTGAGCACCGCGAGGTTCCGGTCGGCCGTCGTCGGCGAGCACGCCGGCGACGTCGCCGAAGTGGGCGTGAATCTGACCTACGCCGAGACCGCGACGGTGACGCTCGGAAGCGTCGACTCGGGCTTTCGGGCGAACGTGACCGTATCCGATGGCGACGACGACGGCACCGTCCGGCTGCGGTTCAATACAGCCGCGGTCGCCGGTGCGACGAGTCTGCCGGACGACGGCGGCGACGTGTTCGGCGTCGGCGCGTCCAGTGGAAACACCAGCGGGACGGCAGACGAGGTGATCGCGGCCGATATCGACGAGGGGACCCCCCTGAGCGAGCCGCTAGCCCCCGGAGAGTACGAGGTCACTGTTCGGACTGGCGCAGACGCAGGCGCTCCCGCGGAACACGCCGCGACGCTCGTACTCGACGCCCCCGCTCCAGAGCGACTCACCACCTGGGTCGCGCCCGCGGATGCAGCGCTTTCGGCGCACGAAGACCTCTCGACGGCCGTCGAGACAGGGCGGCTCACGCAGCGAGCGGACGTCGCCGTGGGCGACCTCGTCGTGCACCGAATCGAGGCACCGGGGCTCGCCGGCCAGTTTGCACAACACGACGGAACGGCGACCGAGACGTTCTTCGCGCTCGATGGCACGGACGAGGCGGCGCTGTACGCGCTGAACGTCACACAACAGAACCCACCGCCAAATCGCGAGGCCTACCAACTCGAACTGAACGCGAGCAACGCACGCGTCGTCGCCGACCCGAGCAACGATACCTACACAATGCTGTACGAAATCGATGCACCGGCGGCGACAGCGAGCGACAGTGAGGCTGTAGGCACTGTCTCGGACGGAGCAGACACCAGTGTACCCGCAGCAGGGGACGCACTCACGGCGTCGTTCGCGGTTCACGAGAACGGAACGTTCACAGAAGTCGACGACGACAGTCGGACAGTCGCTAGCAACTACTCGTTCGTCGAGGCGACCATCGCGACGGACGACGATCCCCTCGTCGTCGCAGCCGCGGCGAACCAATCGATCAGCGGGACCACGACCGTCGCGCCGGGAACCGAGATCGAACTCCGACTCCGGTCGACGAACGGGACGCAGCCGTCGTTCCACAAGACGACCCAGGCGGTCGTCGGACCGAGCGGCGCGTGGTCCGCTGCGTTCGACTTCGACGCACAGGGCGTCGGCGATACCTTCGAGGCGACCTCCGCGGCCGGCGTCATCAGCGATTCGAACGAACTCGGCGTCAGCGGCGAGGTTCGCGCGTTCGTACCGACGACGGCGGTGGCGACCACAGCCGCGACGACCGTCGGTCAGGCGGGCGGCGCAGGCGGAAGCGGTGGCGTCGGAAGCGACGGATCCGGGGGGTCGTCCCGGAGCAATGCGGCAGCACCAACCACCGAGTCGACAGCGACTCCCGAACAGCAGTCCGACGGGGACGGGCGCTCGATCACCGATTCGACGGGAGAGTTCTTCGGGACCGTGATCGACACCCTCGTCGACGGCTCGGGCGAGAGACCACTCCGGGAACGGTTGCTGGATTTCGACGTGCTGGTCGCGCTGGCTGCCCTGACGACCGTCCTGGTGTTCGTGACGCGGCTCGAATGACCGAACGGTCCGTATCGCCGCCGTCGCAGACGGTCGGCGGGCATATCGGCAGCGGGACGGGGTCAAGCCGTCGTAACGCCTAAGAACCGAAGAACCATTTTATCGGGTAATGAACCCGAACGCGAATACAGACACTGTGGGACCGCCCACTGATTCGAAGGAGAGGTGGTTCCGTGGGCGTTGAAATCAAGGAGTCGACGGTCGCAGACGAGGAGTTCGAGGAGATGGAGCGGTTCGTCCGCGACTATCTCGCTGCGAGCGTCGAAGGCGAAGATGACGGCGGCCGAATGCGGTGGTACCCCTGGCACAGCGCCGAGTATCGCTTCAACCACATTCTGAACGTCGTCGATCTGGCGACCCAGATCGCCGAGCGCGAGGGCGCAGACACGGACGTCGTCCGAGTCGCCGCGCTCTTTCACGACATCTCGAAGCTCGAAGCCGACCAGGAAGTCCACGCCGAGGAGGGGGCACGCGTCGCTCGCGAGTACCTGAACACCCACGGCGACTTCCCGCAGTCGTTCGTCGAGCAGGTGTGTCAGGTCGTCGCCGACCACTCCTATCAGGGACCGCTCGCAGACGTCTCACTCGAAACGCAGAGCCTCATCGAGGCCGACATCCTCGACAAAGTCGGCGCGAACGGCACGGCGCTGATGCTGCTCCGGATGGGGTACGAGGCGCGGACGCACATGGACGCCGCCGAGATGGTCGAGCGAGTCCTCGAACGCGGCCGCGACGCGACGGACCGGGTCAACTCCGACGCCGCCGAGAGCATCGCGCACAAGCGGCTCAAGCGCGTCAAGTGGTTCCGCGAGTGGCTCGAATCCGAGGTCCCGGAGATGGACCACAGCCTCGAGAAGCGCTGAGCGGTTGGCGGTCGGAGTAGCCCTCCGTCCAGTGCGGATGGAACGAGCGGTGTAGCTATCGGCGGACTGCGACCCCGAGAGCAGTACGCTTAGTAGTCACGGCCCTCACGTCGAAAGCGTGCCCTCCGAATACCCTCCACGACCGTCGAGACGGGTGAATATCGCGCTCGCGGTCGTCGCTGTCGTGACGTTTGCGTACAGTATCGTCGTCGCCGGACAGATCCTTCTGTGGTTCGTCCTCGCGGGGATCGCCGCCGGAATCTACGTCGCCTGGCTCCTCGTCGTCGCCGTCCTTCGGCTGGTCGACGCGACCGAGCGAATCGCGAGTGCGCTGGAAGCCGAACACGGCGACAGCACTGGCGACAACAGCGGCGACAACAACGACGGCAGCAACGACGGCAGCAACGACGACGACCACCAAATCCGCGGCGTAGAAGTCGACGAGCGCTGAGAGACGCTTGGAGACGACCGAACCGGTGGTCGTTTGTACGCCGCTCGCCTACAGCCGTCGATGACGGACTCAGGCAGTTGGGTCAGCCTCTTCTCCGGCGGCAAAGACTCCTCCTGGGCGCTCTACCGCGCACTGGAGGAAGGACTGAACGTCTCACATCTCCTGACGGTCCACCCCGGCGAGGACTCGTATATGTATCACGTCCCCGAGACGCGGCTGGCCGGGCTCGCCGCCGAGAGCATCGGCATCCCGCTGGTCGACGTCGAACCGGACGACCTCGACGCCGGCGACGTCGACGACGTGGGTGCTCAAGGCGACCGCGAGATCGAGCCACTCGAAGCCGCGCTCGTCGAGTTGCAGTCGGACCTCGACGGCGGCCTGTCCGGTGTCATCGCCGGCGCCGTCGAGAGCGAGTTCCAGACCTCCCGCATCCAAGAGATGTGCGACCGCCTGGAGATCGATCTCTTCGCGCCCCTCTGGCAGCGTGATCCGCTGGAACTCGGGAGAGAAATGCTCGACGCCGGGTTCGAGATCCGGATCATTCAGGTCGCCGCCCACGGCCTCGACGAGTCGTGGCTGGGGCGGACGCTCGACGCCGACGCGCTCACAGAACTAGTCGAACTCAACGACGAGTACGGCGTCCACGTCCTCGGCGAAGGCGGGGAGTTCGAGACGTTCGTGACCGACGGGCCGCATATGGACCGCCCGATCGAACTGGAGTACGAGACCGTCTGGGAGGGGACTCGCGGACACATTCGCGTGACGGACGCGCGGCTCGGCGAAGCGACGGAGTAGCGGGAGAATCGCGGCGCGCTATTCGAGGTGCGAGTGCGCCCCGATCAGGGCGTTCGAGAGATCGAGATTCTCGATGTAGGTGTGCTCGTCGACGATAGTGTCGCGGATGTCCGCGTTGTGAATCGTCGCGTCACTGAAGACGACAGTTCGTTCCAGATGTGAGTCCGACACCGACGCATCGGCCATCACGTGCACGTCCTCGTCGAGCACGGAGTTTTCGACCGTCGCCGACTCGTGGACGAACGTGTCGCCGCCGAGGTACCACGAGACGGCGTCGAGGTAGCTCTCGGGCGTGCCGATGTCGAACCACGCGCCGTCGAACGTGAACGCGTGGACGGTCCCGCGCCGCTGGAGCCACTCGATGAACCAGCCGGGCTCGTCGGGGTTGTTGCCGTTCGAGAGGTACGTGTCGAAGTCGGGGAGCGTGTCCGCGGGGAACGCATAGCAGGCGATCGAGACGAGCGTGCTCTGGGGGTCGTCTGGTTTCTCCTGGAAGTCGACGACGCGGTCGCCGTCCAACTGGACGAGTCCGTAGGACCGCGCGCGCTCTTTCGAGCCGACGTCGTAGGCGGCGAGACACGGAGTCGCCTTCGACTCGAAGAAGTCGACGAACTCGCCCACGTCGAACGAGAGCAGATTGTCGCCGGCGATGACCACGAGGTCGTCGTCGACGCCCTCGCGGTCGATGAGTTGCGCGAGCGCGCCGACGACGCCGAACTTCTCGTCTTCCTCGACCGTCTCTTCGATCGAGAGGGTGGGTTTCTCGTAGGGCGCGTCTGCGAGGAAGGACTCGAAGGAGTCGGCGAATCGCTCGTTGGTGCTCACGAACACCTCGTCGATCCGCTCGTCGGCTTCGAGGTCCTCGAAGATGACGTCGATGACGGTCCCGTCACCGACCGGGAGGAACATCTTGGGGCGGTCTTTGGTGATCGGCCACATACGCGTCGCGTACCCGCCAGCGAGGACGACTGCTTTCATATATTGACTCTCCGCCCGGAGTCTCAAGTTTGTTTCCCCGGGTATCCTGTCGAGCCCCGTCTTGTCCCCGAATTTTACCTGATAAATGTACACATACGCCCAGTGCAGCGTCCGATATCACGGGATCGCACAGAGCAGGCGACAGTATATACGGGAGCGAGAACCTAGAGGGGGTATGTCCGAGTCGGACGACGAGGCCACGACCCGACAGCGGATCGCAGACGCGCTGCGAGCGGAACCCCACGGCGCGGCAGATCTCTCGACGGCGGTCGGCGTCCCTCGCTCGACGGTGTATCACCATCTCGATCACGTCGCGCGCTCGATCGAGGGATCCGACGCCGACGAGCAGTTCCTCGTCGCGCCGCCCGAGTGCCGTGCGTGTGGCTTCGACAGCTTCGACGACCCGCTGAACGATCCCTCGCGGTGCCCGGAGTGCCGCTCCGAGCGCATCGCCGAACCGCAGTTCGTGATCGACTAGGCGCGGTCGTCGGGCGCAGTCGTCGAGCACGGCGAAACACGAACCCGTCTCAGCGGTCGGCCCGGTCGTCAGTCCTGACAACGTCAGCCGCCGCGTCGTCGCGATCGAGAAGGTGACAGGCCGCCGTGTGCTCGGCGGAGACCGGCCGCAACGACGGCGGGTCGGCCTCACAGGGCGTCTCGAAGGCGTCGGCCAGCAGCGTCGCCGCCGCTGCGTGCTCGCCGGCGACGACTCGGGAGAGCGCACGGTCGAGGACCGCCTCGGCGTCCGGATCTGACAGCCGCTCTGGAATCTCGAATTCGCGTCGCAGTGCCGTACAGACGTTCTCGTCGCCGATATCGCTGGGAGCGAGGGAGCCGCCGCGTTCGGCCGCCACCCGCTCGCGGATCGCCCGGACGTCCACACCAGATCCCCCCTCGCCCAGTCGCGTCCGGAGCTGGAGGATGCCCCGCCACGCGTCCTGGTCGAGGTCGTACCCGTCCGGTTGAATGACCGCCGGACAGCGCGTGTGGAACCGACAGCCCGCTGGCGGGTCCGCCGCGCTCGGGACCGTGCCGGTCAGTTCGACGTCGGGACGCTCGACGGTCGGATCGGGCACGGGAACCGACGCGAGAAGCGCCCGCGTGTAGGGGTGCTGTGGGTCGCCGAACACGACGTCGACGGGGCCGGATTCGACGATTTCGCCCAGATACATCACCGCGACGCGGTCGCAGAACTCGCGCACGACGGCGAGGTCGTGACTGATGAGCAAGACGCCGAGGTCCAGCTCCGATTGGAGCGACGCCAGAAGCGAGAGGACGGCCGCCTGGACGGGCATATCGAGCGCCGAAACGGGTTCGTCGGCGACGAGGAGGTCCGGATCGACGATCAGCGCGCGCGCCAGTGCGGCCCGCTGTTTTTCACCACCCGACAGTTCGTGCGGGTAGCGGTCGGCGTCGCCCGCGTCGAGGCCGACGCGTTCCAGCGTGTCTTCGACCAGTCGCCGCCGGCGCTCGCGGTCGGCCATCCCGTGCACGGCGAGTGGTTCGCCGACCGACTGGCCGATCGACAGCCGCGGGTCGAAGCTCGACGTCGGATCCTGGAAGATCAGTTGCGCTCGGCGACGGAACCGCCGGAGCCGCTCGCGGTCGTACGCCGTGACGTCGTCGCCGTCGAAGCGCACCGTCCCGCCGGTCGGGTCCTCGATCCGAAGCAGTGCGCGCGCCGCCGTCGACTTGCCGCACCCGGACTCGCCGACGAGGCCGAGCGTCTCGCCGCGCTCGACGGTGAGACCGATCCCGTCGACCGCCCGCACGCGCCCGACCTCACGGTTCCAGATCCCGTCGGTGATCGGGTAGTGTTTCTCCAGCCCGGAAACGTCCAGCAGCGGCGGGTCTGCGGTCACTGTGGTTCACCACCGTCGCGAGAATAGGATCCATCCGCCCTCGTGTCGGCGTCGACGGCGGTTCCGTAGACGACCGTCGGATCGCCCTCCGGTGCGAAGTGGACGCACGAGACGGCGTGTTCGCGATCGGCATCGTCGTCCGCCGTTGCCGCACCCGCCGGTGTGGCGGCGCCCTCGATTCCAGAGACGTCGTACAGCGGTGGCTGGTCCCCTCGCCGGCAGGCCTCCACGGCGTAGGGGCAGCGGTCGCGGAAACAGCAGCCAGCGGATTGTTCGGCCGAGTTCGAGTCGGTCAGGGTCGAGCCGTTTGCGCCAGAGTCGGCCGGCCCCGGAGCCGAATCGGTCGCCGCCGCGGCGGATGCTCGGGGGGCGCCGCGTCCAGGGATCGAATCCAACAGCGAGCGCGTGTACGGATGGGCGGGGCGATCGAAGATCGCGTAGACGTCGCCGCGTTCCACCACACGACCCTGATACAGCACCACGACCCGGTCTGCGACGTCGGCGACGACGCCGAGGTCGTGAGTCACGAGTAGGATGCCCATCCCGAACTCCGATTGAATCTCCTCGAGGAGTCCGAGGACCCGCGATTGGATCGTGACGTCGAGCGCTGTCGTCGGCTCGTCGGCGATCAACAGATCCGGGTCGCCCGCGAGCGCCATCGCGATCGCGACCCGCTGTTTCATCCCGCCCGACAGTTCGTGGGGATAGTCGTCGACGCGACTCGCGGGATCTGAGATCCCGACGCGGTCGAGCAGGTCGATCGCACGTGCTCGGGCCTCACGCTTCGAGACGTCCGCGTGCAACTGCACGGCCTCGATCAGCTGCCAGCCGACCGTGTAGACGGGGTTGAGCGAGTCCTGTGGATTTTGGAACACGTGCGCGATCCGGTCGCCGCGGACCGCGCCGAGTTGTGCCTCCGCCGAGAGGAGGTCCTGTCCGTCGAAGTGCACGGTTCCCCCGCGGATCTCGCCCGGCGGTTCACGGAGCACCCGCGTGATCGACTCGCCCACGACGGTTTTGCCGCTGCCGGACTCGCCGACGAGACAGACGGTCTCGCCGCGCTCGACGTCGAAGGAGACGCCGTCGACCGCCCGGACGACACCCTGGTCGGTGCGGAACTCGACCGTCAGGTCGTCGACGCGGAGGAGAGACTCGTCGCTCATCGGCCGACCTCCTGCCGCGGATCGAGCGCGTCTCTGAGCGCGTCGCCGAGGAAGTTGAACGCGAGGATCGTCGCGAAGAGGAACAGTCCGGGGATCGTCGAGATCCACCACGCGGTCGCGAGATCACCGCGGCCCGCCGCGATCGTCTGCCCCCACGAGGGCAGCATCACGTCGCCGAGACCGATGAACGAGAGCGCCGCCTCAGAAAGGATGAGCACCGGAACGTTCAGCGTCGCGGCGGTGACGATCGAGTTCGAGACGTTCGGGACGATGTGCCGCCAGACGACGGACGCGCCGGACGCGCCGGCGCTTTGGGCCGCCTGGACGTACGTCTCCTCGCGGCGCTGGAGCGCCTCGCTGCGGACGATGCGGGCGATGCCGCCCCAGCCGGTCAGCCCGAAGATGACGATCAGGACGAACAGGCTGCCGCCGTAGAGGTACGCCAAGAACAGAAAGAGGAAGAACGTCGGAAACGTCTGCTGGACGTCGACGTAGCGCATCAGCAATTCGTCGACCCAGCCACCAGCGTAGGCGGCCGTCGCCCCGACGGCGGTCGCGACGGTGACCGAGATGAGCGTCGCGATCAGTCCGACCTGCAGACTGACGCGCATCCCGAATATCGCGAGCGCCAAGAGCCCCTTCCCGCTGCCGGTCGTCCCCAGCGGATAGCGCCACGTCCCCTGACACCGACCGTCGACGACGGGGCCGAGACACTGGGTCGGGATCGACACGTCGACGCTCAGGAAGACCGGCGGCTGGTATCCGGCCGCGACGTGCAGCGTCGGCGGGTCGATGAACAGCGTGCCGACCGTTCCGAGCAGAAAGATCACGGCGAGGTACACCAGGCTGAGCACCGCGAGACGGTGGCGTCGGAAGCGCTGCCAGTAGTACGCGGTCAGACGTCGGTTCCGTGCGAGCGGCACGGCAGCGAAGCCCAAAACGAGAAGCGTCGCGACGAACAGCCAGTCCACGCCGGTCGCGTCCCAGAGGAGCGTCGACTCGGCGACGACGACCTCGACCGTCGGGTCGCCAGCAGCCAAGAGGACGTCGTACGCCAGCGCGAGCGCGTAGAGGCCGCCGGCGACGAGGGCGAGAAGTTGCGTCGGCGAGACGCGGCGTCCGTCCGCGTCGATCGCCTCCCAGTCGACGTCCTCGAAGCGCTCGCGAGAGCGATCCGAGGTCGGGTCCGTCGCGTCACCGCCGCCCGGTCCACTCTGTTCGTCTCCCGGCATCACCGATCACCGTAGTCGATACGCGGGTCCAGCCAGCCGTAGGCGAGATCCTGCAGCAGATTCCCGACGACAGCGACGAACACGGGGACGAGCGTCGTCCCCAAGACCAGCGCCGTGTCCTGCCGGCGGATCGCGTCGAGGCTGAGTCGGCCCAGGCCGGGGATGCCGAAGACGACCTCGACGAGGTAGGAGGCCGACAGGATCACGCCGAGCAAGTCGCCGACGAGAATCGTCGACAGCGGCACGAGCGTCGGGCGAAGGACGTGTCGCGTGATGATCCGCCAGTCGGACGCGCCTTTCGCCCGGGCCGTTTTCACGAACGCCGCACGGACGTACTCGAGCGCTTCCGCGCGCGCGTAGCGCATCGTACTCGCGATCGCGCTCGTCGCGAGCACGAACACCGGCAAGACGAGTTGGCGCGCGTTCGCGAGCGAGAGGGGTCGCGTCCGGGCCAGTTCGGAATCGAAGAGGACCGGGACCCAGCCGAGGTGGACGGCGAAGACCAACAGCAGCACGATGCCGAACCAGAAGTTGGGGATGCTGACGCCGAAGAACGCCACGAACGTCGCCGCGTAGTCGGTCTTCGTGTACTGATTGAACGCCGAGTAGAGCCCGATCCCGATGCCGAGCACCGTCGAGAGGAGCACGGCGGGGATCGTATACAGCAACGAGTAGGGGAGCGCCGTCAGAATCGCCGTCACGACGGGCTGGGACCGCGAGTCCGACCAGCCCCAATCGCCCGAGGCGAGGTTCCCGAGGTATTCGAGATAGCGCTCCCAGAGCGGTCCCTGCAGCCCGCGGCGTCGGGCGTACGCCTCCGCGGCGGCCTCGGCGCTCCGGCCGCTGGCGGCCGCCTGAAACTGGACGCGTGCTAACTGTGCGTCAGGTGCGTACTCGAGCAGGACGAACGTGACCGTCAGGATGATGAAGGCGACGACGCCCGCCCACGCGACCCGACGCGCCGTGTACCATTTCAGTCCCATCGTGGTGTGTCGCTCCAGGCCGTACTCCGATTCCGCCGGCCGCCGTTGCCGGTCAGTTCCGTCGACCGCAGTTAATATTGTCGTCCGAACGGGGTGTCCCCACGGGTCGGTGCGGCGGTCGGGCGTCGATTCACTGCTGGCCGAGTCGCCAGGTGTTCTGGTCCCAACTGTAGCCGAATACCTCCTCGGGACCGCGCACGGCGCTGTCGTAGCCGACGACCTCCACGCCCATATTGAGGAAGTTGAACGGTTGTTCGGCCGAGAGCGCGCCGAAAATCTCGGCGAGGGTGCCACGCCGCGCTGCCTCGTCGACGGTGCTCGTCGCGGTCTCGAACAGCGAGGCGAAGTCCGTCTCGGGGTGGTAGCCGTAGAAGTTGATGCCGCCCCGTTCGAGCGTGAAGCCCTGAATCGAGGAGGGCGTCCGCGGATAGGTGTTGAACGTGATTCCGAGGATGAGGTCCCACGGCTCCTGACTCAGCGATTGGTCACGCGGACCGCCGTTGTACGGGCCGGCGTCCCACGGCGGGTCGCCGTCGCCCTGCCAACTGTTGTAGAGGTGGTGTTCGACCAGCGTCCCGTACTGCTTGCCGGTGACGTCGACGTCGATGCCGATGGCGTCGTACTCCTGGGCGACGTACTGCGCCGTCGTCTCGACCGTCTGAGACCCCTGCGCGAAGACGAGATCGAGCGTGAGTTGCTCGCCCTCCGCGTCGACGACGCGGTCGCCGTCGTAGCGGTACGGGGTGGATCCGAGGTGCTCCCGGAGGAGTTCCCGCGCTCGGTCGTGACTGTATGTGTCACCGACGCCGTATTCGGTCACCTGCTCGTCGGAGTACCACCGCGAGAACGTCGGTTGGAACGTGTGGGCGACCGTCGCGTAGCCGCGGAGAACGTCGTCGACGAGCGTTCGTTTGTCGACGGCGTGCGCGAGCGCGCGCCTGACGCCCGGTTTCCGCAGCGCCTCGTAGAACGACCCGTTGGCGCGCTGATTGTAGATGAGCGACGTCATATACGCCTGCGGGAAGACCTTGACGTCGACGTCGTCTCGCCCCTCGAACTGTTCGACGCGCGTCTCGGGGATGTCGGTGGCGGTGAGTTCGCCTGATCGAAGCGCGGAGAGGCGCGTGCTCTCCTCGGGGACGACCTCGTAGGTGTAGGCGTCGAAGTACGGCGCGTTCTGCCACTCGTCGGGGACGTCGTCGACTTCGCGCAGGTAGTACTCCTCGTTGCGGGTAGCGACGAACTCCGATTCGCGGTTCCACCGCTCGAAGCTGTAGGGGCCGAGGTTTCCGGCGTACGCGAGCGTCTGTACCTCCTCGTCCTGTGCGAGCCCGTCCTGGTCCTCGTCGGGACGGTACCGGGCGATGATCTCTTTCGGCATACAGAATGCGCCCCACATAATCGGCCGGAGCGGGAACGCGGGGTCGACGGACTGAAGCCTGATCTCGAAGGAGCGGGGACCGGTCTTCTCGACGGGGATCGGCTCGCCCTGTTGTCGCCAGTCGCTGGGGTTCGGGTACCCGGCCCAGTTCGAGTCGGCCTGGTAGACCTCCGTGATCATATACACCCAGTCTTCGGCCGTCATCTGGCCATAGCCGGCCCCCCACCGGAGATTGTCGCGAAGTTCGACCGTGTAGACCCGTCCCTCGTCGGAGGTGATGTCCGCCCAGAGCGGGAAGGTCTCTTGTTCGGGCGTGATGGCGTACGCGCCGTCGAGCGCCAGTTGGATCCGGTTCGCGGACGGCATATCGTCGACGCTCAGGAAGTTCAGCGTCTGCGTCCCCGTAGGCGTTCCCTCGACGTACTCGACAGCCTCTGCGTCCTCCGTCGGCGCCCCGTTTCGATCCGGCGCACTACAGCCTGCAACCGCCGTCGCCCCACCGAGACCGAGAAGTTGGAGAAAGGAACGGCGAGACCGACCGGCGATCGGATTCGGTCCGCGGCCGTCTGAACCGCTACCGGATGGCATAGAAGCTACGTGCGCCCATCCGGTCAAATACCCATCGATAGATCGGGCGAAAACGTTCGTTCTGTCGCTCGTATTACCCGTTTGTGCGATCGGGGTCGTCCCGGTTCGACGGGGAGGTCAGTCGTCGCCGTGCTCGTCGACGATGACGACCTCGCCGTCCTCGACGCGCACGTTGATCAGCGTCTTGACGTGGTGACCGCTGTCGTCGAGTTCGTTCGGGCCGGCCTTCTTGATCACGGCGACGGTGTCGACGACGTCCGCACCGATGTGTTCGAGCGCGTCGAGCACCGCGCGCATCGTCCCGCCGGTCGAGAGCACGTCGTCGAGGACCAGGACGCGGTCGCCCGGATCGACGTCGTTGATGTACATCTCGTTCTCCGAGTAGCCGGTCTGCTGGCTCAGCGGTTCCTCGCCGTCGAGGCCGTACTGCCGCTTGCGGATGACGACGAGCGGGATGTCCGTCATCAGCGACACCGCAGTGGAGATGTGAATCCCCATCGCGGCCGGCGTGACGATCTTGTCGACGTCGTCGATCTCGGCCTTCCGGATGATCTTGATGACGATCTCGCGGAGCAGTTCCGGACGGAGCATCGGAACGCCGTCGCTGATGGGATGGACGAAGTACTCGTACTCGCCTTTCTCGATAATCGGCGCTTCGAGGAGCGACTGCCGCAGTTGGTCCATGTCGTGGGTACTCCGGGTCGAAAATAAAAACTGGCGGTTCGGTCGCTCTAGCGCAGAGCGACACACGGGGTGCGTCAGCGAGCACCACTCCGAGCTGAGAACAGACGTTCGCCCCGTCAGATCGCCGGAGCGGTGGATTGACTCAACGTCGCGGACGTCGATCCGTCTTCGGACTCCCAGACGACGCGGACGGTTTCGCCGTTCCACTCGGTGCCGGAGAGGTTGTACGTGGCCGTATCACCCGCGCTGACCGTGCCCGCAAAGAATGTCGATCCACTGTAGTCGATCGCTGCTGCGGACGTCACGTTCAACTGGGCGGCGACGACCGTGTCACCGCTCTCGTGGGTGACTTCACGGAGTCGTTCGTGTAGTCGAACCCGAAACTGGCCTGCGGGGCCGTCTGTTGGATGCCCTGACCGAGGTTCAACACGAACGAGCCGATGACGGCTGCGAGGATCACCGTGATCGCGACCATCAGGGTGACGCCGATAACTGGAGAGACAGCCACGTCGTCCGCGAATAGTGTACGTAGGTTCATAGTATAGGATAGTGTTTCCAAGTATTCAACAATAATTTGGCTGGTAGTAACACGGTTGCCAGTCGCGTGGTGCGGTCGAGCACGCAGGTCTCTCTGGACGGTTAGGCAATCTATTTTAAGTACCAATTGTCGGATCGAGAACGGAGTCGTGCCAGAGCGGAAGACGTATTTGACCCCCTTAGTAAACGGTAGAGTAACGTATGAGCCGAGTGACCGACGGGAAACGGCCGGCGTCGATCGAGGCGGGTGGTGGCTGATGAGTGCCGGCAGCTCCCGGATCCTCGTTCCAGTCGGAGAATCCTCCACGTTCCGGAACACGGTCGCCTACGCCCTCCGAGAGGCGCGCTCGGGTGCCACGGAGGGCGACGAGCAAGCCACCGTTCACTTCGTGTATCCTGCACGGTGGCGCACCGTCGACGGCGACTCGCTCGACGACACGGAGGCGGCCGCTGACCTCCTCGAACGGGTGGCGGTCTGGGCCGAAGAGGATCTCGACTACGACGAAGAGGACGAACCGCCGGTGGAGATCGAGACGGCCATCGTCGGGGCGGATCGCTATCTCTTCAGCCCCGGCGACTTCGCGGCGATCCTCGTCGAGTATGCACACCGAATCGGGCTCGACCGGGTCGTCGTCGATCCGGAGTTCCAGCCCGGAGGGAGCGCGCCGATGCTTCGGCCGTTCGAGGTGGAACTCTCACGGTCGGACCTCTCCGTCGAAGAAGCCCCGGTCGAGCGGCAGACGACTCGAACGCGCCTCGTCTCACGAGCGACCGTCTCGAAAGGTCTCGCAACGTTCGGTGCGACGTACGCTTTCTATCTCGTCATCGGCGGTCACCTCACCACGTTCAATCTGGTGACGGGCGGGCTCACGGCGTTGCTCGCGACGATCGCGTTCTCGAGCGTTATGTTCGTCACCTCGCCCTCGCCGCGCCGAACCACGCTTCGCATCCTGCGGTTGGGCCTCTTCGTTCCGTATCTCGTCTGGGAGATCACGAAAGCCAACATCGCGATCGCGTACATCATCCTCCACCCGGATCTCCCGATCGACCCCGAGATGCGGCGGTTCCGCGCCGCGGTCTGGGGCGGTCTTCCGGTGACGACGCTCGCGAACAGCATCACGCTCACGCCGGGGACGCTGACGGTCGACATCGGCCGCGACGGGCTCGACATCCACACGCTGACCGGTGACGCCCGCGACGACCTCGCCGCCGGGAGCTTAGAGCGGGCGGTCCGGTTCGTCTACTACGGTCGCTCGGGCGCGCGGATCCCGACCCCGACGGAGCGCGGGAGCATCTCGCTTCTCGGCCCCGACGGCGAACCGATCGCGGAATCGACGGAGGAGGCCGAATAATGGCGGTCTCCGGACTCGTCGATACGGTGCTTCTGACCGCGGCGGGCGCGTTCGTCCTGTTCGCCATCGTGTTGGTCTACCGGATCGTCGCGGGGCCGACGATGCAGGACCGCGTCATCGCGGTCAACGGGATCGGAACGAACGCGGTCGTCGTGCTCGCGCTGCTGGCGGCGGCGCTCGATCAGCCGGGATTCCTCGACATCGCCCTCGTCTACGGGATGTTGAACTTCCTGATGAGCATCGCCATCTCGAAGTTCACCGTCGAACGCGGCGGGGTGATCTGAATGTCCATCACGGAGATCCTGATCATCTTGCTGGTCGCTGCGGGAACGTTCTTCGGGTTCGTCGCGGTGGTCGGCATCGTCCGCCTCCCAGATCTCTACACACGCGCGCACGCGACCTCGAAGAGTGACACGCTCGGGATCATCCTGACGCTGAGCGGCGTCGCGCTGGTCTTCGGCGCGGACCTGGCCGTCGCGAAGACGGCCCTGCTCGGGCTGTTCCTGTTCGTGACCAACCCGACGGCCGCCCACGCGATCACGCGGGCAGCCTACGATCAGGGCATCGCCCCGTGGACAACGGAGGGTGAGGAGTGACGCCCGTTTCGACCTCGCTCGCGGTCATCCTCACGTTCGCCGTGCTGGCTGCGATCGCCGCGATCCTCTTGCGGGACGTCCTCAATGCGATCATTGCGTTCGCAGCGTTCAGCTTCGGCATCGCCGTCGCGTGGATCCTGCTGGCCGCCCCGGACGTCGCGCTGACCGAAGCGGCCGTCGGCGCCGGCATCACCACGGTATTGTTCCTCGTGACGATCGCGAAGACCGTCCGCCCGGGCGGTGAGCGACTCTTCGAGCGGATCGCCTGGCGGTCCGTCGCGATCGTCGCGGTCCTGGTCGGCGCGCTGCTGACGACGATCCGATCGCTTCCGGCGGTCGGCTCCAGCGAGGCGCCGGTCGCGACGTCGCGGATCACGGAGTACTACCTGCAGAACGCCTACCCCGAGACCGGCGTCGAGAACGTCGTGACCGCCGTGTTGGCCGCCTACCGTGGGTTCGACACCCTCGGCGAGGCGACGGTGGTCATCGCCGCCGGCCTCGCGGTGCTTCTCGTCCTTCGACAGGAGGCGTACGTATGAGCCAATCAGATCCGAACCGAACCTACGTCGAGAGTACCATCATTATGACGACCGTCCGCGTGGTCGTCCCGTTCGTCTTCACGTTCGGGGTGTTCGTGATGTTCCACGGGGCGGAGTCCGCAGGCGGCGGCTTCCAGGGCGGCGTCATCGTCGCCTCGGCGGTCCTGCTACTTGCGTTCGCCTTCGGCATCGAACCGACGCGGGCGTGGCTGGAAGGGCCGCTCGCACAGATCGCGATCGCCTCCGGCGGCGGCACGTTCGCGCTCATCGGACTGGGCGCGCTGCTCTCGGGCGGTGCGTTCCTCGAATACCCCGCCTACGGCTTCGGGATCGACGGCGTGAAATACGGCATCGAACTCGTCGAACTCGGGATCGGAGCAGTCGTCTCCGGCGTCCTCGTGAGCCTCTTCTTCAGCCTCTCACAGGGGGACTTCCAGTCCGTCGGAAACGGTGGAGGGAACGGAAATGGCAATGGAGACGGCGACGCCGCAGGAGGTGAGCGAGCGTGATCGACCTGCTCGCGACCCACTACAACTACCTCGTGTTCGTCGCGCTCGTCGCCATCGGGCTGTACGGCGTCACTGCGAGTCCGAACCTGGTGAAGAAAGTCATCGGCCTGAACATCTTCCAGGTCGGCATCTTCCTGTTCTTCGTCACGAGCGGCTACGTCGACGGCGCTGTGCCGCCGGTAGTCCACGGAGACGCAGTCGGGACGTACGCCAGCCCGCTACCGCACGTGCTCATCCTCACCGCCATCGTCGTCGGGGTCAGCCTGACCGCGGTGGCGCTCGCGCTCATCGTGCGCATCTACGACGCGTACGGGACGCTCGACGAGGAAGCCATCCGGGAGGTGCAAACTGAATGACTGACGCTATCGCGCTTCTCGTAGTGGTCCCGATCGTACTCGCGCTCGTGCCGATCGCGCTCGGACGCCTGTGGGACGGCGCCGGCTGGGTCGCGGCCGCGCTCGCCGCGCTCGCCCACCTCGGACTCTCCGTGACCGTCGCGGCGAAAGTGTTCTCTACGGGGCGGTTCACCTACGCCGTCGGCGGCTACACGCCGCCGTTCGGCATCGAACTCGTCGCCGACGGCATCTCGGCGACGCTCGTCGTCCTGGTGTCTGTCGTGACCGTCGCCGTCGTCCTCTACGCGCGGCGGACCGGCCCGGACTCGAATAGCTTCTACAGCGAACTGCTGTTGCTCACCGCGGGCATCTCCGGCGTGTTCGTCACGGGCGACGTGTTCAATCTGTACGTCTTCATCGAGATCACCGGGCTGGCGACCTACGCGCTGGTCGCGACGGGCCGCTCGCCCGCCGCGGCGCTCGCGAGCCTGAAGTATCTCCTCGTCGGGACCATCGGCGCCTCGCTGTATCTGCTCGGCGTCGGCTACCTCTACATCGCGACGGGGACGCTGAATATGGCCGACCTGTCGACGCAACTGCAGGCAGTCGGCTACGACTCGCCGCTGGTCTTGACCGGCTTCGCGCTCCTCGTCGTCGGCCTCGCAGTGAAGTCGGCGCTCTATCCGCTGCACACGTGGCAGCCGGGCGCCTACGCCGAATCGCCCGACAGCGTCACTGCGTACATCTCCGCGCTCGTCTCGACGGCGGCGGCGTACGCGCTGTTCCGCCTCGTCTACGCGGTGTTCACGCCCGCGTTCGACGCAGCGGTGCCGTTCGCACTCGACGCGCTGGTGCTCCTCGCGTCCGTCAGCGTCGTCGTCGGCTCGGTGCTCGCCGTGTTGCAGTCGGACCTCAAGCGGATGCTCGCGTACTCCTCCGTCGCGCAGTTCGGCCTGGTGGTCGCCGGCTTCGCGGTCGCGAACGCGACGGCCGTGACCGGCGGTCTCGTCCACCTGGTCGGTCACGCGATAATGAAGGCGGGTCTCTTCGTCGGCGTCGGCGCGCTCGCGGGCGTCGCGGGCGGCCGAACCGTCGACGACCTCGCCGGCGTCGCCGACCGCGCGCCGGTCGTGAGCGCCGCCTTCGCCATCCTCGCGTTCGCGCTCGTCGGCGTCCCACCGGCAGTCGGCTTCGCCGGCAAGTGGCACATCGTCCTCGGGGCGGTCGAGGGGGGGCGCTGGGGCGTCGCCGCCGTCGCGGTCGTGAGCACGCTCCTGACGCTCGCGTACTTCGCCCGCGTCGTCGAACGGATGTACTTCCAGGACGCACCGGCGGCGACGGCCGACACCGTGAGTGGCCCCGACGCCACCGCGACGGCCGATACCGACGCCGCGCTGACGCCCGACGGCGGCGAGTCGGGGTCGGAGTCCACTGACGACGCGAAGACGACTGGGGCTTCGGGCATCACCGTCGAAGCCCGCATCGTGGTCGTCGCCGCCGCGGTCGGCGCGGTCGTCCTCGGACTGTTCGCGTCTGATCTCATTGCCGTCTTCGAGCCCGTGCTGGAGGTGTACTTCCAATGACCGAGATCGACTCTCTCAGGCCGCTGGCGGCGGTACTGCTGCCCGCTATCGGCATTCTCACGATCGTCGCATCGCACCGCCGACCGAACGTCCGCGAGGGCTTTACCATCCTCACGGCGCTCGGGACGTTCGGACTCGTCGCGAGCCTCGTGCCCGCGACGCTGGCCGGCACGACGCACGTCTCCCGGCTGGGGACGTTCGTGCCCGGCATCGACCTCACGCTCAGCGCGGACCCGCTCGGGATGATCTTCGCGCTGCTCGCGAGCGCGCTGTGGCTCGTCACCAGTTTCTACAGCATCGGGTATATGCGCGGTCTCGACGAGCACTCCCAGACGCGGTACTTCGCGGCGTTCGCGGGCAGCGTCGGGGCGGCGCTGGGGGTCGCGTTCGCGTCGAACCTCGTCGCGCTGTACGTCTTCTACGAACTGCTGACCGTCGCGACGTACCCGCTCGTCGCCCACGACGAGAGCGACACGGCCCGGAAGGCCGGCCGGAAGTACCTCACTTACACCTTCGGCGGCGGCGTCGCGGTCCTGGCCGGGACGGTACTGGTCTTCTGGACGACCGGGACCGTCGCGTTCACGCCCGGCGGCATCGCCGATCTGGCGAGCACCGATCCGGTCGTCGCACGCGCGGCGTTCGCGCTGCTGGCGGGTGGATTCGGCGTGAAAGCCGCACTGATTCCGGTTCACTCGTGGCTCCCGGACGCGATGGTCGCGCCGACGCCCGTCTCCGGTCTCCTGCACGCGGTCGCGGTCGTCAAGAGCGGCGTCTTCGGGATCGCGCGCGTCGTGCTCGACGTGTTCGGGCCCGAAACCGCCGGGAATCTCGGCGTCGGACTGCCGCTGGCGGCCGTCGCCGCGGTCACCATCGTCGTCGCGAGTATCATCGCGCTCAGACAGGACAACCTGAAGCGCCGGCTCGCGTACTCGACGATCAGTCAGCTCTCGTACATCGTGCTCGGGTTGGGACTGCTCTCGCCGGCGGCGCTCGTCGGCGGCCTGCTGCACATCCCGGCGCACGCGTTTATGAAGCTCACCCTGTTCTTCTGTGCGGGTGCGATCCACGTCGAGACTCACACCGACGACATCAGCGATATGGCGGGGATCGGTAAGCGGATGCCCGTCACGATGGCCGCCTTCGCCGTCGCGAGCGTCGGGATGGCAGGCCTCCCGCTCGTCGCCGGCTTCGTGAGCAAGTGGTACCTCCTGATCGGAAGTCTCGACACCGGCAACGCGGTCTTCGCGGGCGTCCTCCTCGTCTCGGGGCTCCTGAACGTCGGCTACTTCTGGCCGATCGTCTACCAGGCGTTCTTCCAGACGCCCGAAGACGCCGACTCGAAACCGCTCGTCGAGTTCCCGATCGGCGGGGCTCGCGTCCGCACGGACGGCGGCGAGCGGGGCGAGAGCGGTGAGCGGAGCGAGGACGTCGAGCGCGACGTGAGCGGTTCCGAACCCGAGACTGCCGGCTCGGAGGAAGTCCCCATCAACACCGCCGAACCGGTCGACCCCGACGTCGACCCCGACGTCGAGCCCTCCGAGTCGGAGGGTCGAATCGAGGTCGACGCCCGCGTCGAAGAGGACGGCGAGTATGCCGTCGACCGACACCCCAGCGACCACCTCGGCGACGAGGCGACAGACGACGGAACCGACTCCCACGACGCCGACTCCGACGAGGGGACGTCGCTGACCGAAGCCGATGCCGACGACCACCACGAGCACCACGGCGGCCCGCCGGCTGCCGGCTGGGAGCGCCGTGGGTTCGGCGAAGAGAGCACGTGGTTTATGCTCGGACCGATCACCGTCGCCGCGGCCGGGGCCGTCGCGCTCGGCCTCGTGCCCCGCGGGATGGTCTTCCTCGCGCTCGTTCAGCGTGTCGTCGCCGAGGCTACGGGGGTGGTGTTCTGATGAGCGCTACTGTTTCGCCGCTCGCCGCCGACCTCTCGGCGACGGTGCTGGCGTCCGAGGTGCCGACGCTGCCGACGGCCGACGTGCCGACCGTGGTGCCACCGGCGTTCGCCATCCTGGCGGTCGCGATCGTCGCGCCGTTCCTCTCGCGCTGCCTCGGCCACGCGCTGGGCGTGATCGCGACCGGCGGGGTCGCCGTCTGGTCGCTCCTGGTTCCGGCGGGCGTCTACCTGCAGACCACGTTCCTCGGCTTCGATGCGGTCCTCATCAACGTCGACGCCTTCTCCCGGCTGATGGGCGTCATCTTCGGGCTCATCGGCGCGGCCGCCGTGCTGTACTCGTACTCCTCGGAAGCGGAAAACCGACAGACCGCGTTCGCCCTCGGCTACGTCGGGACGAGCGTCGGGGCCGTCTTCGCCGGCGACTGGCTGACGATGGTGTTCTTCTGGGAACTGATGGCCGTCACGAGCACCCTCCTCGTGTGGGACTACGGCGGCGAGGCCGTCCGCGCGGGCTTCCGCTACGCCGTCTATCACGGCCTCGGCGGGAGTCTACTGATGGCCGCGGTCATCTGGCACTACACGAACGTCGGGTCGTTCCTCTTCAGCGCCTCCGATGGCATCACTGCGGGGATCCCAGCCGTGCTCGCCGCCATCGGGATCGGCGTCAACGTCGGCTTCGTCGGCCTGCACACGTGGCTGCCCGACACCTACCCGCGTCCGCACGTCGCCGCGAGCGTCTTCCTCTCGGTTTATACGACCAAGACGGGCGTCTACGGTCTCGCGCGCGCCTTCCCGGACGGCAACCTCGCGATCGCGTATATGGGCGCGGCGATGGCGCTGGTCGGCGTCGTCTACGCGCTCCTGCAGAACGATATGCGCCGCCTCCTGTCGTACCACATCCAGTCGCAGGTCGGCTATATGGTCGCCGGCGTCGGCGTCGGTACGGCGCTGGCGACGGCCGGCGCGTTCGCACACGTGTTCAACCACATCCTCTACAAGGCGCTGCTCTTCATGACCGCGGGCGTCGTGATCGCGCGGACCGACGAGCAGAGCCTGAAGTACCTCGGCGGACTCGGTCGAGCGCTGCCGGTGACCGCGATCGCGTTCACGGCCGCGGCGCTCTCGATCAGCGGCTTCCCCGGCTTCAACGGTTTCGTCAGCAAGGGGATGATCACCGCGGCCGCGCACAAAGAACACCTCGACGGTATCTTCTACATCCTGCTTCTCGCGGGCGTCGGGACGTTTATGTCGTTCATCAAGTTCGGCTACTACGCGTTCCTGAAAGAGCACAGCGGGACGTGGAACCTCCGTCGCTCGGTCACCGGCCAGCGGATCGCGATGCTCGGCGTCGCGGCGCTCTGTGTGGTGCTCGGGCTCTACCCGGACGCGCTGTTCGCGCTGCTGCCCGGCAGCACCGCCGACGCCCACCCCTTCACGCTGAGCCACCTCGGTGAGGGCTTCCTGCTCGCGTTCCTCGGTGTCGTCGGCTTCGCCGTGCTCAAGAAACCACTCTCGAAGATCGGAAGCGGCATCGACGTCGACGCCGTCATCGAACCGGCCACGTTCTACGGGATGCGCGGCCTCGTCCGCGGCGTCACCGACCTGTTCGCTACCGTCGACCGCGCTGTCGTCGCGACGGCCAACGCGGCGCTCGACGCCGCGTCCGACCCCTACGGTGTGATTCGCGGACCGGCGACCGCGGTCGTCGGCCGCGAGGGGAGTTCGTTGAAAGAGGGAAGCCTCAGAGCGAGCATCGCCACGAGCGTGCTCCTCGTCATCGTCGTGTTGGCGGCGACGCTCGCCGGATTGCTGTAGACCGACACTCGTCAGGTCTCTGGGTACTCTCTACCCCCCACTCGTTTTTCGGCCTTGTCTGTGTCAGTGCCGAGTTGCCGCGGGCGCAGACTGCGTCTCGTGGTGCCAAGAGCAGAGAGCGGCAGTAACCCACTCACGCCGATAGGTCGGACTGTTTGTTTAATAATGCCATACTACTAGGACAATTCAGCAATTTAAGAAAGAATTTATGACGTTCTGTCCTCTATAGTTATTCGCGTGACTGCCACGAAGCCGTCCCGTGACACTTCACGATGACAGATACACACATACTCGTCCTCGGTGGCGGCCAGATCGGTCGTCGTCTCGCAGAGGACCTCACAGACCATCCAGCAACGGGCGACGTCGGGTTCGTCGACGGAAGCGAAACAGCCGTCGAGGCCGCGGGGTCGAACGGAGTGACCGCGACCCACGCACCAGTGACGGACACCGACTCTACGACCGTCGAAACGGCTCGCAACGCGGAGGTCGTGGTCCTCACAGGCGACAACGACGGGATGAACCTCCTGTTGGCCCAGCGGTTACGACTGCGCGAGACCGATATCGATCTCGTCGTTCTCGTCAACGACCCGCGAAACCGCGAGGCGTTCGACGAACTGGACGTCGATACCGTCTGCGTCGCCGAGACCACTGCGGCCGCGCTCGACGTCCGGATTTCGGCGCTCACGACCGCAGAGGAAAACGCCGATTCGATCGAGGACAGTCCGACGCGGGGCGCCGTCGCCGAGGGTGCCGATCGATCGACCGACCGGACGGTGAGGTGACGTGCCGAAGACGCTCGAACGCGACCTCGGGCTCCCGGCGGTGCTCGCCATCAGCATCGGCGCGATGGTCGGCAGCGGCATCTTCATCCTCCCGGCCCTCGCGGTCGAGATTGCGGGCCCGGCCGTCATCCTCGCGTACCTCATCGCGGGCGTGCTCGTGGTTCCGGCCGCCCTCGCGAAAGCCGAGATGGCGACGGCGATGCCGGAGGCGGGCGGCACCTACCTGTTCATCGAACGCGGGATGGGGCCGCTTTTGGGCACTGTCGCGGGCATCGGAACGTGGTTCGCGCTGTCGTTCAAAGGCGCGCTCGCGCTCGTCGGCGGCGTTCCCTACCTCCTGTTGCTGTTCGACGTGTCGCCCGGCGCCACGACACAGGTCGCGCTTGCGCTGGCGGCGCTCCTCGTCGTGGTGAACGTCCTCGGGGCGAAACAGACCGGCCGACTGCAGGTCGCCATCGTGGTCGTGATGCTCGCCGCACTCGTGTGGTTCGTCGTCGGGGGCGGCCCGTCGGTCCGACAGCCAAACTACGCGCCGTTCTTCGGCGGCGGCGCGGGCGGTCTGTTGGCGGCCACCGGGCTAGTGTTCGTATCCTACGCAGGCGTCACGAAGGTCGCGAGCGTCGCCGAGGAGGTCGCCGATCCCGACCGCAACATCCCGCTCGGGATCCTCGGGTCGCTCGCGTTCACGACAGTCCTCTACGTGCTGATCGTCGCGGTGATGATCGGCGTCACGGAGCCGACGCGGATCGCCGAGAGCGCGACCCCGATGGCCGTCGCCGCCGGGGCGACGCTGGGAACCCCCGGAGTCGTCGCCGTGGTCCTCGCCGCGATCCTCGCGCTCGTGAGCACGGCGAACGCCGGGATCCTCTCCTCGTCGCGATACCCCTTCGCGATGGCGCGCGACGATCTCGTCCCCGCCTCGATGGCGACCGTGAGCGAGCGCTTCGGGACGCCCTCGAACTCGATCACGCTCACCGGTGTCGTACTGCTGGTGCTGATCGCGTTCGTCCCGCTCTTAGAGATCGCAAAGCTCGCGAGCGCCTTCCAGATCCTCATCTTCGTCCTGATCAACGTCGCGCTCGTCGCGTTCCGAGAGGGCAACGCCGAGTATGACCCGGCGTTCACCGCACCGCTGTATCCGTGGGTCCAGATCGTCGGCGTCCTCAGCGGTCTCGTGTTGTTGACGCAGATGGGACTGGTCCCGTTCGTCGGCGCAGTCGCGCTGATCGCTGTCGGCGTCGCCTGGTTCCTCCTCTACGGTCGCCGCCGCGTCGATCGCGAAGGCGTTGCCGTCGACGCCGTTCGCCGGCAGGTCGGCCGCAACGCCGTCGATCGGACGCAGCAGGCGCTCGACGAGTGGGCCAGCGGCTACCGCGTGCTCGTCGCTCTCGATCACGCCGTCTCGAAGGGCGAAGAACGGTCGTTCGTTCGCATCGCGTCCGACCTCGCTCGAACCCACGATGGAGAGGTCGCTGTCGTGCGATTCGAGCAGGTCCCGGATCAGGTCCCGCTGACGTACGCCTCCGAGACGGAGACCCCCGCAGACGTTCGCTTCGACGAGCAGACGAGCGAACTCGACTGCGAGTTCGACGTGCCCGTGAAAAGCGGGACGATCGTCTGTCACGACGTGCGCCACGCCGCCGTCAACTACGCCGCCCACGAGTCGGTCGATCTCCTCCTCACCGAGGAGACGGCGACGCCCGCAGGGCTCCGCGGACGGCTGTTCGGCTCCGACGTCGACTGGGTTCGGCGGCACGCACCCTGTGACGTCGCGCTCTTGCACGCCGAGCCCGGAGGGCTCGACGACGTGGACGTCGTCGGCGTGCTCTCAGACGAAGGCCCGTACGATCCGGCGAAAGTCGCCATCGCGGACGCGATCGCCACGTCGGCCGCTGGATCGATCGCGTTCAGGTACGTGGATCGCGAGGACGAGTCCGTCGTCGCGAAGCGAACGCTCCGAGACTATCACGGCGACGTAGCCGAGCTGTGTTCGGCCCCGGTTTCGAGCCACGCACCGTTCACCGACGGCGGGACGGCGACGCACCCGGAGTCGGAGCCGACCGCTCCGGACCTCCTCGTCGTTAGCGCCGCGGAACGCGGTAACGACGGGATCGCGTCGTATCTCGCGACGGCGAACCGTCCCGTGCTCGTCGTCCACCCGGAGGACTCACAGCGCCGCGGGCGGATCGCTCAGATGCTCGAACGCTGGGTGTTCTGAGAGGGATTATCGTACGTCTCCATAGATTTCTCGCCGGACGGGACAGCGAGAATCTCCGAACAGTTACGATACTCCCTATAGCTCCCCCACTGACGCTGTCGCCACAAGCACAACACCTATCTATGATTCGATTTGCACACAGAGTATGGCCGCAGTCGATCTTGACGATCTCGACCGCTACATCGTCTATGCGCTCCAGAAAGACGCCAGACACACATCCAGCAGCGACATCGCCGAGACGAAGGGCGTCTCCGCGAGCACGGTTAGAAACCGGATCGGAAAGCTCGAATCGGAGGGGATCATCCGGGGGACACACGTCGACGTCGACTACGAGCGGATGGGGTATCAGCTCTACACGATCATCTTCTGTACGGCTCCGATCCCCGAGCGCGAGCGGTTGGCCGAGCAAGCGCTCGACGTCGAGGGCGTGATCTCCGTCAGAGAGATTATGACCGGCGAGGAGAACGTTCACATCACTGCCGTCGGCCGTGACAGCGACGATCTGAGCCGGATCGGCCGGGAGCTCAGCTCACTCGGCTTCGAGATCGTCGAAGAGGAGATCATCCGCAACGAGTACACCAACCCCTACAGCCCGTTCGGGTCAGACAGCAGCGGCGGGGAGTGAGACGGTCCCCCGACCGGGCAGTGTCGCCCCGAGCGACGCAGCCGTTATTCGCGAAGATACCGTAGAGAGGGTATGGCAACAGTTAGCGCACGAGACGCGTTACAGTACGCGCTCGGTCGGGAGATGGCCGTTCTGTACGCCGTGGTCCTGGCCGGCTACGTCGCGTTGCTCCTCGGTGGGTGGTTCGCGTCGAATTGGGCGATCCGGGGCGGCGGTGCCGGGTTCGTGGGGCAACTCCTCGCAGCGATCGTCTTCCTCGTCGGGTTCGTCGCCGTCCTGGGTGGCCTGATCGGCTTCGTCTACAAGGTGATTGCCGACGCCAACGACGTGGCGCGGGGCTAGTGGAACAGAGCGACGAGCGCGGCGTGGAGGCGTTCAGTCGCGAACCGTTACGGCGATCCGGTCCGCGATCGCACCGCCGAGCGCCGTCTTCGATCCCGAGAACTCGTCGACCTCGTCGGCGTCGACGAACAGCGTCCGCGTCTCGTCGTCGCCCATTACGGACGCGTCGTTGGCGACGACGAACGCGAGGTCCGTCCGTTCGAGGATGTTGCGAGCGGCTGCGACCATCTTCTCGTCGTCGCCAGACGTTTCGGCTTTGAAGCCGACGATCGGGAGGTCCGGATACGCCTCGCGCACCCCGTCGAGGAGTTTCGGCGTCGGTTCGAGTTCGAGCGTGCGGTGGTCGCCCGAACGGAGTTTCTCGGCGGCAGCTTCGACCGTGTAATCGGAGATAGCGGCCGCGGACACGACGACGTCCGCGGCGGGCGCGTCGCCGTCGGCATCGGTTCCACCGACCGCGGCGAGGACCGCATCCCGCATCTCGGCGGCGGATTCGACGGTCACGGTGTCCGCGTAGTGGATGTCGCCGGCGTCGTGGACGAGCGTGACGTCGGCCCCGCGGACGTGGCAGGCGCGGGCGACGGCGCGGCCGGTCTTGCCCGACGCGCGGTTCGTGAGAATCCTGACGGGGTCGATCTCTTCTGCGGTCGCGCCCGAGGTGACGACCACGTGGCGGCCCGCGAGCGTCCGTTCGGTGGTCGCGCGCGCGGTGGCGGTGACGATGGCGTCTTCGGTCGCGATCTTCGCTTTCCCCTCCTCGATCCGCGGATCGACGAAATCGACGCCCCAGGACTCGACGCGGTCGATGGCGTCCAGCACGCCCGGGTGGTCGTACATCGGTTCGTGCATCGCGGGCGCGATCACGACCGGCAGGTCCGCGCCGAGCGCGGTCGTCGCGCAGGTCGTCACCGGCGTGTCGTCGATCGCACTCGCGATCTTGCCGACCGTGTTCGCCGTCGCGGGCGCGAGCAATAGCACGTCGGCCCAGCCGTCGCGACCGCAGAGTTCGACGTGTTCGACGCGCCCGGTGAGTTCGGTCACCACGTCGTTGCCCGTCGCGAATTCGAGCGCCCACGGGTGGATGATTCCCTGTGCGCTCTCGGTCATCACCCCGCGGACGTTCGCCCCCTGGCGTCGCAACTCGTGGGCGAGTTCGACCACCTTCACGGCGGCGATGCTCCCCGAGACGCCGAGCGCGACGTTGACGCCGTCTAACATCGCCCGAGGGTTCGACGGCGGCGGGGTAAAACTCCCCGGTCTGGCTCCCTCCGCGCGAGCGGGGAGGGAGCAAAACGGCTACTCGTCGAGTCGGCCCAGTTCGTCGTCGACGAGGCTCGGATGCGTCCGCTGGGGCTCCGGATGCGCCTCGGTGAACGCCTCGCGCATTCGGTCGCGGGACGCCGAATCACGGCGGTCGCGCTCGGCGGCGTCGATCTCCTCACAGCCCGGCGGGACCTCGCGGCCGCGGTCGGTGAAGTAGCCCTCGGGCGTCACCCAGTCGTTGTAGTACGGCGTCTCGGAGTCGTGAACGACGGTCAGGCCGACCTCGGCGCCGTGGCCCGCGGCGACGACTGCCTGGTGATACTTCTCGGTCAGCCGACCCGCGGCGTAGACGCCCTCGACGTTCGTCCGCCCGAGGTCGTCCACCTCGACGTACGTCTTCGATCCCGCATCGCGCGTGTCGACGCCGAGGTTCTCGAGGTAGGAGACGTCGGACCACGACGCAGCGACGACGGCGTCGGCGCTGATCGTTCGCTCCGCTGGCGTTGCGTCGTTGCCAGCCGCCACTGCGACTTCGAATCCGTCGCCGTCTCGCGCGACGTCGCGGACGCGCCCCGTCTGTCGCCGGACGCCGTTCGCGTCGGCCTGCTCGCGCAGGAGGTCGAGGAATTGACGTGAGTTGATGCCGGCCGGGAACCCAGGCACGTTCTCTAAGTGTGCGTTCCGGGCCAGGATGCTCTCGTCGGCATCGACGACGAGGGTGTCGAGTCCCGCGCGGGCGGTGAACGTCGCGGCCGTTAGCCCGGCGACGCCCCCGCCGACGACGAGGACGTCTGCGGCGTTCGAATCACCGCCGTCGGGGATCGAATCGGAGAAGTCAGTACCGGCATCACTGTCGCTCGGCGCAGTACTGGCGTCTGTGGGGTGTTCGGACATACCCGCCGAGAGGTTGGCACAGCCGATGAGTCTCACGGTTGGGGCGGGCGACGAAAGCGTTGATCGTCAGTACTCCGAGTCGGTGTCGTACAGTCGCTGATCGTCGGTCGCGTCGATCGAGACGAGGCCGTCCGGCACCGCCCCCGGTTCGATCCGGAGTCGCCAGCGGCGGTCACCGAGCGGGGTCGCCGCAGCGAAGCGGAACGGCGTCTCCGGCAGCCGCTGGGCGAGCGCGATCGAGATCGGGAGCGTCGGGAGACGCCCGGTCCGCTCGGCGAGGGCATACTCGCCGAGCGTCACCTCCCAGCCGTCGCCCCGTGCGGGCGAGACGGACTGCGAGCCGACGAATCCGACGTGTTCGAGGTGTTCGACGGCCGCACGGACTCCCTCGTCCGGCCGCATCGCTGTCGGGGCGCGTGGCCCTCGAAGCGAGTCGGCCGCGGCGTCGACGACAGGCAGGTGTTCGGTCCGAGTGGTCCGGTGGGCGAGTTCGCTCGTCATACTCCACAGCATCGTGAGACAGAAGTCGTCGCGGTCGCTGACGACCTCCGCGAGCGTGAGATACGTCTCCATCGCCGCGGATTCGACCTCGCGGAGACCCGCGTCGGTAAACGCCTCGAAGATCGCGCCGGCGACGTCGTGGCAGAACGAGAGATAGCGCAGTCGTCTGTCGTCGTCGCCCGCGGCCGCGAGCCCCGCCGGTCCGTCCTCGACGTCGTGGACCAGTGGCTCGTAGAAGGGGACCTGTGGGTCGTACTGACGAAGCGTCGCGCGGTACTCTGAGGCGGCCTCGGCCGCCTCCGCGGCCGTGTCTCTATCGTCGAAACGCAGCCCCGAGACGGGGTGTGGCTCACAGCCCGTCCGCCCGCAGACGACGGCGTAGGGGCCGTCCCGCGCCGCGAGGCAGTCGACGTGCCGGCTGATGTCCCGGAGGGTCGAACCGACCATCGTATCGGATATGAATGCTTCGAGACAAGTACGTTGTGGTCGGCACCCGATATCGGGTACGATAGCGTCTCACAGGGCGATATCCGGTGTCGGCACACGGTGCTGCCCACAACGCTTTCTGTGCCGCCGCCCAACGAGTCCGCGTGGACGAACTCGTCGTCAGCACCGTCGTGTATCTCCCGCCCGAGGAGACCTACGAATTTCTCGTCGATTTCCCTCGCTATGCGGACTACTCGAAACACCTCCGGAACGTCGCCAGACGACGCGGCGACGGCGGCGCAGGGACGCGCTATGCGATGCGCTTCGCCTGGTGGAAGCTCACCTACACCGTCGAATCGGAGGTGACGGAGGTCGACCCCCCAGAACGCATCGAGTGGCGGATCGTGAAGAATCTCGACGCCAGCGGCCGCTGGCGGATCGAAGCGCTCGACGAGGTGCCGGAAGACGCCCCCGACGACGCCGAAGCCGCCTCGCGCGTCTCGTTCGAGGTGGCGTACGATCCGTCCTCGGCGAACGAGGGCGGGATCGACCTCCCGCGGTTCGTCTCGCTGGGCTGGGTCGTCGAGAAGATCAAGCCCGCGATCACGAGCGAGGCCGAACGTCTGGTCGAGCGCGTCGTCGCCGACCTCGAAGGGTCGGCGCGACCGGTCGAGTTGACCGTCGAGCGGCGGTCGAAGTCTGAAGCGGGCTGAGCCGCGCTGCCCGCGCGGAACGGGTCGCCGCCAGGGGCGGGACTCATCCGCAGGGACAGGGCGATGCCGAAAGAGCGATACGCCTTCGCCAGGCACATCCGAAAGATGAATCCGGGTGGTCGTCAGTGCGCGTAGTCATCGTCGGGGCGGGACAGGTCGGATCGAGCATCGCAGCCGACCTCGCAGACGCCCACGAGGTTATCGTCGTCGACTGCGACAGCGAGCGGACCGAGGAGCTGAACTACTCGTTCGACGTGCTCGGCGTGACTGGCGACGGCACGTCGGTGGCGACGCTCGAAGAGGCCGGCATCGAGGAGACCGATATGGTGATCGCCTCGACGGACGACGACGAGACGAACATCGTCGTCTGCTCGACCGTGAAGGCCATCTCGGACGCCTTCACGATCGCGCGGGTGAAAAACACCGAGTACCTCCGAACCTGGGAGCGCTCTTCGCGAGCGTTCGGCGTCGACTTCATGGTCTGTACGAACCTCCTGGCCGCGGAGTCGATCGTCCGGATGATCGGCTTACCGGCCGCACGCGACGTCGATCCCTTCGCCGGCGGTCAGGTGCAGATGGCCGAGTTCGAGGTCGACGCCGACAGCCCGGTGGCGAATCAGACCGTCGCGGAGGCGGACCGTTTCGACTCGCTGACGTTCGTGGCCATACTCAGAAACGGCTGCGTGGAGATCGCGCGCGGCGAGACGGTCATCAACGCCGACGACCGCGTCATCGTCATCGGCTCGCCAGAGAGCGTCCAGCAGTTCGCCCGCTCGGTCGAACCCGACGAATCGCCCGGCACCGCCGAGGAGGTCGTCATCGTCGGCGGCTCGGAGATCGGCTATCACGTCGCGCGCCTGCTCGAAGATCGCGGATTCAAGCCGCGACTCGTCGAGCAAGACGGCGAGCGCGCGCGCAACCTCGCCGAGCGACTCCCGAATACGGTCGTGATGGAGTCCGACGCGACCGACATCGAGTTCCTCGAACGCGAGCACGTCGGCGACGCGGACGTGGTTGTCTCGACGCTCGACTCCGACGAGAAGAACCTCCTCGTGTCCTTGCTGGCGGCGCGGATGGGCGTCGAGCGGACCATCGCCATCATCGACACCAGCGAGTACGTCGACCTCTTCGAGACCGTCGGCGTCGACGTGGGCGTGAGTCCACGCGGGGTCGTCGCAGAGGAGATCTCGCGGTTCACCCGCGAGGGAGACGCCGAGAACGTCGCGCTCATCGAGTCCGACAAGGCCGAGGTGCTCGAAATCGAAGTCGACGAGGAGAGCATCCTCGCCGGGCGCCCAATCCGAGAGTCCGCACAAGACCTCCCGAACGGTGTGGTGATCGGGGCGATCACGCGCGAGCGGGAGTTCATCGCGCCCCGGGGCGACACCGTCCCGCAGGTCGGAGATCACGTCGTCGTCTTCGCGGACATCGACGTCGTCGACGACGTGGCCCCACTGTTATGAGCGCGCGAGCAGCCGACCCGATCACCGGATCGAAACATCTTCCCTCCGTCAGCGAGAGCCAGCGGCCACAGCTCCGATGACTCTACGAGTCGACGCCCGCGCCAGTTTCAGCCTCGTCGGGTCCGTGCTGAAGTACCTCGCGGTCCCACTCTGTTTCCCGCTCGTCGTCGCACTCTACTACGGGGAGACGGTCGCGCCCTTCCTCGCGACGATTCTCGTCACCGTCATAGTCGGTGTCGGACTCGAACGCCTCGAACCCGACCCGGACCTCCGGGCGCGCGAGGGCTTTCTGATGGTCGCAGCGACGTGGTTCGCCGTCGCCCTCGTCGGGGCCATCCCATATCTCATCGAGGCGAACGGCCTCCCGCCGCTCGTCGCACCCGTCCATCCCGAGTCGACGCTCGCGAACCCAGCGAACGCGCTCTTCGAGACGATGAGCGGGTTTACGACCACCGGAGCGACCGTGCTGGGCGACATCTCTTTCGAATCGCACACACGGGGGATTATGCTGTGGCGACAGCTTACCCAGTGGCTCGGCGGGATGGGTATCGTCGTCCTCGCGGTGGCGGTCCTCCCCGAACTCTCGGTCGGGGGCGCACAGCTGATGGACGCCGAAGCACCGGGGCCAGGTATTGAGAAGCTAACCCCGCGAATCGCCGAAACGGCGCGGGCGCTGTGGGGGGCGTACCTTGGACTGACGATCCTGGAGATCGGACTGCTCTACAGTCTCCACCTGGTCGGCGTGGATCAGACAATGACGCTCTACAACGCCGTCTCTCACGGCCTAACAACGATGCCGACAGGCGGGTTCTCGCCGGAGGCCCGTAGTATCGAAGCATTCAGCGCCGCGGCGCAGTGGATCATCATTCCCTTTATGATCGCCGCCGGGACGAACTTCGCGCTGTTCTGGCACGTGCTCACCGGCGAGCCGAAGCGGCTCGTCCGCGACTCGGAGTTCCGGTTCTATGTCGGCGTGATAGCGACCCTGACGGCCGTCATCACGGCGGTCCTGTTCGCCGACGGACTCATCAGTGCGGCCCCGGCTGGTGAGACTTTCGACGCCGCCTACCTAGAGAGGTTCCGGACAGAAATCGTCGGACAGCTCGAACCCTCGCTACGCTACGCGGCGTTTCAGGCCGCATCGATCGTTACAACGACTGGGTACGCGAATATGGACTTCAACGCGTGGGGGACTGCGGCGCAGTATCTCCTGCTTTTCGCGATGTTCATCGGTGGTTCGGCTGGATCGACTGGTGGCGCGGTCAAGATCGTCCGCTGGTACGTGATCCTCAAATCCGTCCGTCGAGAGCTCTTCACCACCGCACATCCCGAAGCGATCCGTCCCGTTCGGCTCGGCGGCCGGACGCTCGACGAGCGTGCGGTCCGTGGCATATACGCCTTCACGCTCCTGTATCTGATCATCTTTTTTGTCGCGGCCGGGATCATCTTCCTCGACGCGGTGCGGGTCGGACTGAGTCTCACGATTCTAGAAGTGCTGTCAGCGACGGCAGCAACGCTCGGGAACGTCGGACCGGGATTCGGTACAGTTGGGCCGATGGGGAGCTATCTCGCGTTCTCGAACGCGAGCAAGTTCTTTATGTTCGTTCTGATGTGGATCGGACGTCTAGAGATTATCCCCGTACTCGTGCTGTTGACCCCCGAGTACTGGAGTCGGTGAGCGGCCGGGCAGTGACCCCATTCAGGGATCGAGCCCGTACAGCACTGACCGCGCAAAGACGAGGATCGGAATGATCTCCAGCCGTCCAATCCACATATTCAGGAGAAACATTGCCTCAGCGACGGGATGCATCGTCGGACCGGTGATACCCGTCGAGAGCCCGACGTTGCCCTGGGCGGATGCGACCTCGAAGAGCGCATCCGCGTAGGAGAACTCCGGGCCAGCGAGGTTGACGAGGACGAGGCTCGACCCTACGAGGACGAGAAGCCAGAGCAGGGTGACAATAGCGGCCTCAGAGAACTCCTGCTCCATTTCCTCGCGGTTCAGTCGGCGACCGTTCAGCCGCGTTCCAACAACCGCGCTGGACGGGAGAAATACGCGGTGGAACTGCCACGCGATGCCCCGACCGATGACGTAGCCACGAATGATCTTGATACCCCCAACGGTCGATCCGGCGGCGCCGCCAAGCACCATCGCACTCGACACGAGGACCTTGCCGCCGGCCGTCCAGCGACCGATCGGTGCTGACTGAAACCCCGTACAGGAAAGCGCGCTTATCCACTGGAATGTAGAGTCACGAGCGGCGCCGGCCACAAGAGGCCCGAGCACCGATCCGATCCCGAACCACTCTGAGGCGTCGAACGCTCCCTCGGTCGCGGGGATCGAGACGACGTTCTGGACGATGAGAACGATGGCGCCGAGGAGAAATAAGAGGAGTAACCACCGCGTCTGGAGGTCCGAGACGAGCGCCCGGACGTCGCGATCGGCGAGCACGGTGTAGTGAACAGGGAAAGCGATAGCGCCGAGCGCCATCACGGGGAGGAGTACCGACTCGATGAGCGGCGAATCGTAGGTCGCGATCGAATTGTCGGTAACAGAGAATCCTCCGGTCGAAAGTCCCGTCATCGCGTGGTTGAGCGCCTGCCAGCCGGCGCGCCAGAGCGGGAGTTGCGAGCCGTAGTCGGATGCGAGGATTGCGGCAAAAAGAACCAGAATCGAGACGACCGTATAGCCGAAGAAAATCTTCCAGACCGTCCGGACCGTCGAGACGATACTCGGATGGATCTTCTCCTCGCGGGTCTCAGAACGATAGAGCGCGTAGCTTCCGCTCCCTGGCCGCGCGAGGATCGAGACGGTGAGGACGATCACTCCGACGCCGCCGACCCACTGGATCAGCGAGCGCCACCACTGGATCGTCCGCGGGAGCGAGGGTTCGTGGACCGCCATCGTAAGCCCGCTCCCGGTCCATCCGCTCATACTCTCGAAGAAGGCGTGGAGCGGGTTCGAAAAGTATGCGAGGCTCGACCGCGCGTAGTCTGCGCCCGCAGGAACGTACCCGACGGCGACGTCGGCGGGGACGAACCGCGCCGAGAATAAGAAGGGGAGCGACCCGAAGACGGCGACGAGCAACCAGCCGGCCGCGGCGACGATCATCCCGTGCTTCATTCGTGGGTCAGGCGCAGACGTGAACGCACGACGCGCGCCGAGGCCAACGAAGGCGGTGATACCCCCAGCGAGAGCGAACGCGAGAGCGACGTACCACTCGCGGAAGACGACAGCGACGAGGACCGAGGCGGTCATCAGTACCGCCTCCATCGTGAGCAGCGAGCCGACGTCGCGAGCGATGGTCGCCAGGTCCCGCGGCCATCCCGAGACGTCCCTGTCGCGTGGGCGAACCATCAGTGGTCCTCGTAGTAGCCAAACACGTCCGTCACCTCGGGTGTCGCGCCCCGTGCAGAGTAAACCGTCAGGAGGTCGCCGCCTTGGAGCACCGTGCCGCCGCGGGGGGTGATCGGGCTGCCCGTTCCGTCGCGCTCGACGGCGACGACGAGCATATCGCTCCGGAGGAGGTCGGCTTCGGCCGCCTCGCTGATCGACATCCCGGCGATGGGAGCGTCGGGGGCGACCTCGATCTCGAAGACTGCCGCCTCGTCGCCGATTCGCATATAGTCGGCAATCGAGGGGTACTTGACTGCGCGATAGAGATATTCCGCGATCAGCCGCTGGGGGTTCTCCATCGTGTTCACGCCGATCTGACGATAGAGCGTCATATGATCGGGATTGTGGACGACAGAAACGATATCGGGGATCTCCAGTTCCTTCGAGAGCAGACAGACCATAATATTTGTAGCGTCCTGGTCGGTGGTGGAGATGAGCGCGTCAGCGCGCTCGGCGCCAGCGTCCAGCAGTGTCTCCTTTTCCGTGGCGTCGTCGTTGAGAACGAGACAGTCGAACGCCGTCGCAGCGGCCTCGGCCTTTTCCTCGTCGCGCTCAATGACGACGACTTCGTTTCCGCCTTCGGTTGCAATCTCGATGAGCGGCGTACCGATACTGCCCGCTCCGACGACGGTAATGTACATCTCGCGATCTGTTTGAGGTGGATGGCCCACCGTTGAAAATATACCGTTACCTGCGCAACGCCTCCGGGATCTGTCGAGACTCCCGACTGCGGCGGTCAGTCCTCGACGGCCGACGCGGCGCGGACGATCGACTCCTCGCCGAACTTCGGTCCGATCAGTTGCAGGCCGACCGGGAGACCGTCGGCCTCGCCCGCGGGCACGGAGATGGCGGGGAGGTTCGCGAGATTGACCGGGACGGTGTTCGCGTCCATCAGATACAGTTGAAGCGGGTCGTCCAGGCTCTCGCCGAGTTCGGGCGGGAGCACGGGCATCGTCGGCGTCGCCAGCACGTCCGCCTGATCGAGGGCGTCGTCGAAGTCGCGTTTCACCCACGCCCGGGCATCCTGGGCTTTCTTGTAGTACTTGTCGTGGTAGCCCGCCGAGAGCGCGTAGGTGCCGAGCAGGATGCGTCGCTTGACCTCCTCGCCGAAGCCTTCCTCGCGGGCGCGGGCGAAGGCGTCGTTCCAGTTGCCCTCGTAGCCCCCGGGCTGGCCGTATCTGACGCCGTCGAAGCGCGCGAGGTTCGAGGACGCCTCCGACATCGCGATGACGTAGTACGCCTGCACCGCGTGTTCGAGGGAATCCAGCGAGACCTCGACCGTCTCTGCACCCTGTGCGCGGAGGTCTTCGAGGGACGCCTCGAACACCTCGACGACGCGGTCGTCCGCGCCTTCGAGGAGGTCGGTGATGACGCCGATCGTCATCCCGTCGACGTCGCCGTCGGCGGCCCCGGCGTAGTTCGAGTCAGCCGCGGGGTGTGCAGCGTCCTCACCGTCCTCGTCGAGGTCGAACCGGGTCGTCGAGTCCTTCGGATCCGGGCCGGAGATGACGTCTAAGAGCGCGGCGGTCTCCTCGACGCTGGTGCCGATCGGCCCGATCTGTTCGAGGGAGTTCGCGTAGGCGACGAGGCCGTAGCGCGAGACGAGGCCGTAGGTGGGCTTGATGCCGACGACGCCGCAGAACGCGGCGGGGTTGCGGACGGAGCCGCCCGTATCGGAGCCGAGCGCGAGGTCCGCGTCGCCGGCCGCGACGGCGGCTGCCGAACCGCCGGACGAACCGCCGGGAACGTGACCCTCGTCGACGGGGTTCTTCACCGCGCCGTAGGCCGACGTCTCGGTTGTGCCGCCCATCCCGAACTCGTCCATATTGGCCTTGCCGACGATGGTCGCGCCCGCGTCTTTCAGGCGCTCGACGACGGTCGCGTCGTAGGGCGGGACGTACGATTCGAGCATCGCCGACCCGCACGTCGTGCGGACGCCTTCGGTGCTGATGTTGTCCTTGACGGCGACGGTCGCGTCCGCGAGCGGGCCGTCGTCGGCCCCCTCGATCGTCTCCTCGGTGATGAACGCGTTCTGGCTCATTATGACACCCGCGGGCCTTTGAAGAAGCCGTCTTCGGTCTCTGCAGCGTTCTGCAGTGCCTCCTCCTGATCGAGGCTCGCTTCGACCTCGTCGGGTCGCATCACGTTCACGAGGTCGGCTTCGCTCTCGACTTCGGGCACCTCGTCGAGGGCCTCGAAGTACTCGAGGATCTCCGCGAACTGCGTCGTGAACGCGTCGACTTCGTCGTCGTCGAGATCGACACGCGCTAGCTCCGCGACGTGTTCGACCTCCTCGGCGTCGACGGGCGTCTCGCTCATATCCGTGAGGAACCGTGGCCTGGGAGTAAGGGTTTCGGTGCGCTCTGGCGTGCCGCCGGAGGCGGCGACGGCCCGACAGGCGAGCAGTAAGCGGCACACTGAGCCCCGGACAGCCTCGCCTACGGGATAGTAAGAGACTCCCGTGGGGCCGCGAACGGATCAGTATGGAGACGACGCGTCATTTCACTGCGACGGTCTACATCGTCGAGAGCGGAGCGGTCGCGCTGCATCGGCACGGGCGCCTCGGCATCCGGATCCCGCCCGGCGGCCACGTCGACCGCGACGAACTGCCGCACGAGGCCGGGCTGCGCGAGGTCCGCGAGGAGACGGGCCTCGACGCCGAGTTGCTCGACGGGACCGACGCCGTCGACGCGCCCGCGGGCCGCAAACTCCCGCGGCCGCGCCACCAGATGCTCTACGACATCAACGTCCACGACGACGGGACGATCGGCCACCAGCACATCGACCACGTCTACTTCGCGCGTGTGAACTCCCGCGAGATCGACCCGAACGGCGACGACGAGGCCGACGCGGCGGTCTGGAACTGGTACGACGAACAGGATCTCCGCGAAAGCGAAATCGACCCCGACACGGTGCAGTTCTCCCTGGAAGCGATCGAGGCCGCCGAGCGCGCCGAAGAATAGCGGTCCGCCGACGCGACCCGGTTACGACTCGGAGTCGGGCGGCGTGACGGGACCGTCGCTCACGAGCGCCCGGACGTAGCGCTCGACGTGATCGTCCATCCGGCGCTTGTAGCCCGCACGGCGGGCCAGCCGGTCGAGTTCGCGCGAGACGTACGTCCCGTACTGGACGGCCTTCTTGTCTGCGGTCCGGACCGAGTCGGGGACGACGCCGCGCGCCACCTCCCGAAGCGCGACCTTCCGTCGGTCGCCATCCACGAGGAGGTGGCCGGGGAGGTCGAGCGCGGCCGCGACGACGTCGTCGTGAAGCAGCGGCGCGACGGGTTCGATCCCGGCGGCGCGGACCGCGAGGACGTCGCGCTCGGCCTGATCGGGGAGCGTCCCGAGGAGTTCGTGCCGCGCGCCCCGGACAGTGTCGGCTGCGACGCGGGGGTCGTCGGGGGCCTTTTCGACCTTCGCGTAGCCGCCGAACAGTTCGTCTGCCCCCTGGCCGAGTGCGAGACGATCGAAGCCGTCGGCGGCCGCGCGCTCGGCGACGAGAAAGAGCGGGAGCGCAATCGAGAGGTCCATCGGGTTCGTGCGGCCGAGAACGTCGACGAGGGCCAGTACGGCCTCGCGGATATCGTCGTGTGTGAGTTCAACGACGCGGAGATCCCGGTCCATCTCGGCAGCCGCCGCGCGCGCGGCAGCGACGTCGTGGCAGCCCTCGAAGCCGGCGACGTAACACGGCGCGTCGGGAACGCCCGTAGCGACGACGGCGGAGTCGACGCCGCCGGAGAACGCGACGGCGACGTCGCCCGTGGAGTCGTCGCCACCGAGCGCCCGCGTTCGAGCGAGCACGGCGTCGCGGACCGCGGCCAGCGCCGCGTCGTCGTCCTCAGTCGGATCGGGGTCCGGAAGCGTCCAGCGGCGGTCGGAGGCGTCGGAGTCTGGTCGTTCCCCGACCGGAACGACCGTTCCGGCCGGCACCGAAACCGGTGCTGGAAGTTCGCGCGGGTCGAACGCCCACGCCGAGGCGTCGTCGGCGTCGACGAAAAGCGGACGGCGTCCGAGGACGTCACGGACGAGATTGCCGTCGATCTCGCCCGCGAAGCCCCCGGTTCCCGGGAGCGGCTCCCGCGTCTCGGTCGCGTCACGAACCACTTCGAGAGCGGCACCGTCGAGCGGGGCGTCCGCGCCGGACGTCGCCGTCTCCTCGGACGACATCTACACCAGATCCGAGACGGTACGCTTGATTCGGCGCTTGATGCCGCCGCCGAACTGCCTGAAGGAGATGCGCCAGGGCGTCCGACTGCCGACGACGCTCGTCTCACCGGCGACGATCGCGTCGAGGATTCCCTCGACCGAGCGGTCGTCCGTCCCGACCTGCGTGACGGCCTGGCCGACCATCTCGCTGATGTGGGCGTCGCTGCCGGCGGTCATCGGCAGTCCGCGAGCGGTCGCAAAGCGCTTTGCCTTGCGGTTGGCCCAGCCGGTGAACAGCCGGGAGTTGTACACCTCGATGGCGTCGGCGTCGGCGAGCTGGTCCCGGCTGATATGGGCTGCGACGCCGTGCCGTGAGGACTGAAACGGGTGCGGGACGACGGCGACGCCGCCCTGTTCGTGGATGCGGTCGAGCGTCTCGTCGTAGGAGAGCCCCGCCGGTACGAGTTCGTCGATGCCGAACGCGAGGATGTGGCCCGCAGCCGACGTCACCTCCATCGCCGGGATTCCGACGAGGCCGTACTCCGGTGCCAGCGCCGCGGCTTCCAGGCTCGCGTCGATCTCGTCGTGATCCGTCACTGCGAGCGCGTCGAGGCCGACCGCCTCCGCCTGCGCTAAGAGCAGTTCGACCGGGTCGCGGCCGTCGTACGACAGCGACGAGTGCGCGTGCAGCTCGACCGATAGCACGGGTGAGCATAGAAACCCAGGTTAAAAAAGCGACCCGGTCCACGCCTCGCGGTGCGTCACCACGCCACTATCTCACGCCGATGAAATGCACGTCCGTGCATACAGAAAAGCATTAATCGCGCCTACTTGAACAGGGAAGTGAATGAGCCTGCCGGACTCTGATCGCGAACTCGTTACGGCCGAACTCGGGCGCGACCCCACCCAGACGGAGGCCGCGCTGTTCGAGAATCTCTGGAGCGAACACTGCGCGTATCGCTCGTCTCGACCCCTCCTCTCTGCGTTCTCTTCGGACGGAGAGCAGGTCGTCGTCGGTCCCGGGGACGACGCTGCCGTCGTCCGTCTGCCCGACAACGATGGCGACGCCGACGAGGAGACGTACATCACGATGGGCATCGAGAGCCACAACCACCCGTCGTACGTCGATCCCTACGACGGCGCGGCGACGGGCGTCGGCGGCATCGTCCGCGACACGCTCTCGATGGGCGCGTATCCGATCGCGCTCGCCGACAGCCTCTACTTCGGCGGCTTCGACCGCGAGCACACTCGCTACCTCCTCGACGGCGTCGTCGAGGGCATCTCCGACTACGGCAACGCGATCGGCGTGCCGACGGTCGCAGGAAGCGTGGAGTTCCACGACGACTACGAGGGCAACCCGCTTGTCAACGTCGCTTGCGTCGGACTGCTCGACGAAGAGCGCCTCGTGACCGCCGAGGCTCAGCAGCCCGGTAACAAACTCGTCCTCGTCGGCAACGCGACCGGACGCGACGGCCTCGGCGGCGCGTCCTTCGCCAGCGAAGACCTCGCCGAAGACGCCGAGACGGAGGACCGCCCCGCCGTGCAGGTGGGCGACCCCTACTCGGAGAAACTCCTCATCGAGGCGAACGAGGACCTCATCGACGGCGACCTCGTTCAGTCGGCGCGGGACCTCGGCGCGGCCGGCCTCGGCGGCGCGTCCTCGGAACTCGTCGCGAAGGGCGGCCTCGGTGCACGGATCGAACTGGAGCGCGTCCACCAGCGCGAACCGAATATGAATCCGCTGGAGATCGTCCTCGCGGAGTCCCAAGAGCGGATGTGCTACGAGGTCCGTCCCGAGGACGTCGACGACGTCGCCGCGATCGCCGAGAAGTACGACCTCGGCTGCTCGGTCATCGGCGAGGTGACCGACGGCAACTACGTCTGCACGTTCGAGGGCGAAACGGTCGTCGACGTGCCGGCGGAGTTCCTCGCCGACGGCGCACCGATGAACGACCTCGACACCGTCGAACCCGAGCAACCGCAGCGCGATCGACCGGATATCGATCTCGCGTCCGCATTCGAAGCGGTCGTCAGCGCGCCCAACACGGCCTCGAAACGGTGGGTTTACCGCCAGTACGATCACGAGGTCGGCGCGCGGACCGCGCTCCGCCCCGGCGACGACGCCGCGGTGATGGCGATCCGCGAAGCGGGGACTGGCCTCGCGATCTCCTCGGGCGCGGTGCCCGCGTGGACGGACTGCGCGCCGTACGACGGGGCCCGCGCTGTCGCCCTGGAGAACGCGACGAACCTCGCGGCGAAGGGCGCAACGCCGCTGGCTGCGGTCGACTGCCTGAACGGCGGCAACCCCGAGAAACCGGACGTGTACGGCCGATTCACGGCGATCGTCGACGGCCTCGCCGATATGTGTCGGGACCTCTCGGTTCCGGTCGTCGGGGGGAACGTCTCGCTGTACAACGACTCGGTCGCGGGGCCGATTCCCCCGACGCCGACGCTCGCGATGGTCGGCGCAAAGGCGGGCTACGACGCGCCGGAAGCCGCGCTCGACGGCGCGGGGACCCTACTCCTCGTCGGCGAGGGCAGCGACGCGCTCGGTGGGTCGGAGCTACTCGCGCAAGTCGGTGGCTCCGATCAGTTCCCGACGCTGCCCGCGAACGCCAGCGACGTCGTCTCGACGCTCGCTGAAGTCGCGGACGACGACGCGACACTCGCGGTACACGACGTGAGCAACGGCGGGCTCGCAGTCACGCTCGCGGAGATGGTCACCGAAGACATCGGCGCCGACGTCGCTGTCGACGATCTCGTCACGCTCTTCGAGGAGACGCCCGGCCGTGCGGTCGTCGAGACGACCGACCCCGACGCCGTCGAAGCCGCATTCGAGGACGTCGCGCCGGTTCGGACGCTGGGCGAGGCGACGCCGGACGGAACGCTCTCGCTTTCGGTCGGCGGCGACAACCTGGCGGTCGAGGCCGCGGAAATCGCGTCACTTCGCGACGTGCTCGAAGCGGAACTCGACTGACGCAGCGCGAAAACAGCGGTTCTTTTCGTCGCTCGAACGCGGCGCGATTAGACGAACAGCGGGACGCCGAAAACGATGGCGAGGCCGACGACGAGCACCACGAGGCCCGTCGTGACCTGACTCATTCCGAACTCCTGCATCGGCGAGGTGACGCGTCCGTCCTCGTCTGCATCGTCGTGATGGTCGTCGTGGTCTGTCATACCTACGGTGTGGACTGTCGTGTATAAAATCCTCCCGGAATAGCCGCTCAACCGGGCGACAGTATAACTTATCGGGGCGTCTCGCGGGCGTATGGACCGCGAACAGCCCGACGAGTCGACGTCGAGATCATCGGGAACAGTGGATGGCACGCACGGCTCCGAGCCCGGTTCAGAAGAGAGTGAGAAACGAGACGAAACGGAGACGCTACCGAACGGAGAGGTTCGACGGTGGTGGAAGGAAGCAGTCGTCTATCAGATCTACCCACGGTCGTTCAACGACACGAACGGCGACGGGATCGGTGACATCCCGGGCATTATCTCGAAGGTCGAGTACCTCGACGACCTCGGCGTCGACGTCGTCTGGCTCAATCCGGTCTACGAGTCGCCGAACGCGGACAACGGTTACGACGTCTCGGATTACCGCACGATTATGGACGAGTTCGGAACGATGGCCGACTGGGAAGCACTCCTCGCAGAGCTCCACAGTCGCGACATCCGGCTCGTGATGGACCTCGTCGCGAATCACACCTCAGACGAGCACGAGTGGTTCCAGCGCTCACGGCGATCCAAAGACAGCGAGTGCCGCGAGTGGTACTTCTGGCGCGAGGGACACGACGCCGAGGCGGTGTCGTGGAGTGCCAGCGACGGGCCACCCGATGAAGCCCCGCCGAACGACTGGCAGTCGTTCTTCGGCGGCCCCGCGTGGACCTACGACGAGGCGACCGGCGAGTGGTATCTCCACCTGTTCGACGAGAAGCAACCCGACCTCAACTGGGAGACGGAAGCAGTTCGCGAGGCAGTGTTCGAGACGATGGAGTGGTGGCTCGAGAAGGGGATCGACGGGTTCCGGATGGACGTCATCAACCTCGTCTCGAAGCCGCCGGGACTGCCCTCCACGGATCCCGAACGCGGCATCGACACGGTCGATCGAGTCACACAGGGGCCACGCGTCCACGAGTACCTCCAGGAGATGCGCGAGAAGGTGCTCTCGCCGGACCTTCTCACCGTCGGCGAGATGACTGGCTGGCAGATGCCAATGGAGCACGCGCGTCAGTACGTCGGCCAGGGGCCTGACCGCGACGGGCTCTCGATGCTGTTTCACTTCGAACATATGCGTCTCGGACGTGGGGAGCGGCTCTGGGAGACGCGCGAGTGGAGCCTCACCGATTTGAAGGCCGTCTTCGATCGGTGGCAGTCCGGGCTCGCAGACGAAGGATGGAACGCGCTGTACTTCAGCAATCACGACCAGCCGCGGACGGTCTCGCGGTTCGGCGACGACGGCGAGTTCCGGCGAGAATCGGCGACGCTGCTCGCGACGCTGCTTCACACGCTCCGGGGAACTCCCTACATCTACCAGGGCCAAGAGCTCGGGATGACGAACGTCCCGTTCGAGTCGCTATCGGAGTTTCGCGACGTCGAGACTCGCAATCCGGTCCGACGAGCGATAGAACGCGGTGAAATCGAGTCTTTCGAGGCGGTTGCAGACGAAATCCGGGCGAACAGCCGAGACAACGCACGGACGCCGATGCAGTGGTCCGACGACGCCTACGCCGGATTCACCGATGCCGACGCCGAGCCGTGGATCAAGGTGAACCCGAACTACGAGGAGATCAACGTCGCCGCACAGCGCGAGGACCCGCAGTCGGTCTGGCACTACTACCGGCGACTGATCGCACTCAGAGACGAACACGACGTGATGACGTACGGCGACTACGACCCGCTCTTGCAGGATCACGAGTCCGTCTGGGCGTACACTCGGACGCTCGGCGACGTCACGTGGTTCGTCGTGCTCAACGTCTCCGGGACAGCGACGACCGTCGAAGCGCCGATAGAGGTCACAGAAGACGCTGACCCGGGCGTACTGATCGCAAACTACCCCGAGGAGGCGCGTGCGCACGAGGAGCTACCCGGCGGAACGTTGGAGTTGCGTCCGTGGGAAGCCCGCGTCTACGACCTATAGCTGCGAGTGCAGGGCGAACAGGCGACACGGGAGCGTCGCGGCGCGGTGTGTCGCACATCCGCGTGTCGCGCCGCGGCCGGGGTCAAGTCACGGCGAGGCTGGCCCCGGCATCGTATATAAAATCGGGGGCGCGTTCGCCGCCGTTTCACGACCGCGACGTCCGGACCCGCCCGTAGCCGAAACCATCAAGCGGGTGATCCGCGAACCATCCCGTAACGAATGCTCACGAAGCGGATCATCCCCTGCATCGACGTCGACCTCGACGACGACGGGAACCCGGCGGTCTACACCGGCGTCAACTTCGAGGACCTGAAGTACACGGGCGACCCCGTCGAGATGGCCAAGCGATACAACGAAGCGGGCGCCGACGAGTTCGTCTTCCTCGACATCACCGCCTCGGCGAAGGGCCGCGAGACGATGCTCGACACCGTCTCGCAGGTCGCCGACGAGGTGTTCATCCCGCTCACGGTCGGCGGCGGGATCCGCACCCGCGAGGACATCAAAGAGACGCTCCGTGCGGGCGCGGACAAAGTCTCGATCAACACTGCGGCGCTGGAGAACCCTGATCTGATCGACGAGGGCGCGCGGGCCTTCGGTTCGCAGTGCATCGTCATCTCCGTCGACGCGAAGCGGCGCTTCGACGAGAGCGGCGAGCACTACGTCGAGATCGACGGCGAGTCCTGCTGGTTCGAGTGCACGGTGAAAGGCGGTCGCGAAGGCACCGGCGTCGACGTCGTCGAGTGGGCCAGCGAGGCCGAATCCCGCGGTGCGGGCGAGTTGTTCGTCAACTCCATCGACGCCGACGGGACGAAAGACGGCTACGACATCCCGCTGACGAAGGCCGTCTGTGATACCGTCTCGACGCCCGTGATCGCCTCCTCGGGCTGTGGCAGCCCCGAGGATATGTACGAAGTGTTCACCGAGGCGGACGCCGACGCCGGCCTCGCGGCGTCGATCTTCCACTTCGACGAGTACAGCATCCAGGACGTCAAAGAGTATCTCGACGAGCGCGACGTCCCGGTTCGGCTGTAGTCCGACGTCGCCCGCGCGGGCGGTCCGTCGAGTTCGATTACTGGGCGGCTTCGAACGCCGCAGAGAAGTCTTCGACCGTCGTCTGCACGTTGCGAGAGGCGTCGCCGAGCGCGTCGAGCGGATCGACGCCGGCCTCCGTCTTGATCGAGAGGATCGGTTCGGTCTGTCCGCCCGACTGCTCGGGGTTCACGTCGTAGGTCGCGGCGGCGACGCCCTCGGTCTCCAAGAGCGCGCCCTTGATCACGTTCATAAACGTGTGATCCTCGCCCGCGACCTCGATGCGGAGTTCCTCGTCCGTCTTGTCGATGACCCGCAGTTCCATACCCGCTCTTTGCCCACGGCGGCGTTTCAGTATTTCGTATTCGGGAACAGGGCCGCGACGTCGGGATCCGTCTCGACCAACCGGTATTCGGAGCCGTCGCGTTCGACGACGCCGGCGTGTTCGAGGTGATCGAGATGGGCGAACGCCTCGCCCGGACCGTGGAGGATGTGGATGTCTTCGAGTTCGCCGAACAGGTGCGCGCTGACCGTCCAGGCGTCCGCCGGCCCGTGCTCTCGAAGCGTCTCGACGACCCGACTCGTCCGTTCGAGGTGGTGCTCGCGAATGACGCGCGCGCGTCCGGACGGGTCTTCGATCGGTTCGCGGTGGCCCGGCCACGCGTAATCGAAGTCGCGGGCGATGAGTCGATCCAGACTGTCGATGTAGTGTTCGAGTGGGCGGTCCAATCGGAGGTCCGCGCCGCCGACGTTCGGCGTGTACTGGGGGAGGATCGCGTCGCCGACGAACGCCTCCGAACGTGGCTCTGAGACCGGATCCGGGCCGTCGTCCGCGTCTCGATCGAACGTGAACGCGATCTGTCCTGCGGCGTGTCCGGGGAGGTGGAACACGGTCAGTTCCCCGTCACCGGCGGCGACCTGGTCACCGTCCGTGAGCGGTTCGATGTCGGCTGGATCGCCCGCCACATCCTCGAAGGCCGACTGGACCGCGACGAGTTCCTCGCGCTTGTCTTTCGGGATTCCCCACTGCGTGAATCGTTCCTCGCGGAGCGCCCGCAGTTCGGCGAGCGCGTCGTCGTCGCCCGCGATCAGCGGGAGATCGGCTTCGTGAGCGAAGACCGTCGCACCGGACTCCGCTTGCAGTTCGCCCGCGAGGCCGGTGTGATCGGAGTGCCAGTGCGTGAGGAGAATCCGGTCGAGATCGGAGACCGACACGTCTGCAGCCGAGAGCCCGTCGAGGAGATCCGCGCGGACGTTCGCAGTCGACGCACCGACGTCGACCAGCGTGGTTACGTCTCCATCGAGCAGATAGGCGTTGTTCTCTCCCTCGAAGACGGTGTTGCCGAGCGAGATTCGGGTGACGTCCATACCCTCAGGCACCGTGCGGACGACAATGAGGGTTACCATACCACGGGTACGACGGCGGCCGTCGACTCCGACGCGTCGGTACATTCAATTCGATCGGTGTCAAACGGCGCGATCAGGGGATGGAGGACTTCTACGATCTGCTGGAGGTGTCCGAAGACGCCTCGACCGACGAGATCGATCGCGCGTGGCGACAGAAAGTTCGGACGTACCACCCGGACGTCAACGACGACACGCGGGCGAACGCGCAGTTCAAGACGCTCAAGACGGCCCACGAGGTGCTCTCAGACGAGACCAAACGAGCGGCCTACGACCGGATGGGACACGCGAAGTACGTCCGAAAACGGCTCGACGGCCTCCCGACGAAGATGGGGCCCGGGTCGGCTGGCGGGCAGCGGAGCGGCCGCGCGACCGGCACGTCGGAGAACACAGCCAGCACTGACAGGACCGCACAGTCCGACACGCAGCGTTCGTCGTCCACGAGTACGAGTCGGAGCACGAGTGGGTCGAGCCGATTCGGCCGGAAGCGGCGGGCAAACCGTGACAGCGGGCCGGAGACTGGCAATCGCACGACCCGAACGTCGACAGCCAGCGGGAGTCGATCGACTGCGTCGCGATCGCAGTCGACGACGTCCCGATCGACCGGGGGAAGGCAGTCGTCGGCGACGACCGGGCGCAGTGGCTCTCGTACCACGAGCAGTGCCAGAGAGTCGGCGGGGGCGACCGCGGACGCGACGACGTCGGCGGGGGATGCGTCGCGGAGTTTCGGAAGCCCGTTGCTGTACGGGTGGTTCGGCGTGTTGTGTGCCGCAGTGCTCTACCTCGTGGGACTGTGGCAGTACGTCGATGCGAACGTGGCGGCGGTCGCGAACTTCCGCTCGGCAGTCACCGCGGATCCGATCGGGGCGCTGACCACGGCCCAGACACTTACCGCGCCGGGGACGTTCGTGCTCAGCACGGCGACAGTCGACGTGCCACTCACGCTGCTCCTCCCGGTGGGCGTCGGCGCGCTGGCGCTCGTGCTTACGGCGGTCGTGCTCTCGTTCGGACACGGGACGGCGTATCTCTATCTGCTCGGGAGTCTCGCACCGCTGGCCGGTCTCGGCGTTGGCCCCGTCGTCACCGTTCCGGACGGTGCCGTGCTTGCCTTATTGGTCGTCCTTCCAATCGGCGCGAGCGTCGTCTTTCTCGCCGACGTCGGCCGAGTGCTGTTTGTCGGACAATAGCGCCGCTGGCAGGGTTCTGTGCTGGAAAGGAAGCGGGGCCGCATCGGGCGGACCCCTGACTGACCAAGCCACTGCGAAGAGCACCAGTCTCGCAGGTCCTTACGTGACGCGCCCGGTATCGACCACGCGCGTCGAGAGACTGTTGAACGCTTGCATTCAAAAATCACCCGGATGGTGCCAATATCCACCGCCCGACCACAGATGAGCAGACATACATATGGAAATATTCGAATTTGGTTCTGGAAAGATTAAATATGTATTCTCGCGTGAGTCATCGCCGTATGATCCGAGACTATCCGGATAAATTATTGAAAATTCTAACAGGCTGGGGATCCGGGCCTCACTAACGAGAGTAGCGTCGTCTTGGATTCGAGACGGCTGTGTCGAGGTCGGCGCCGACGTCAGCGGACCAGATACGGGTCGTTGCCCGCACTGAATCGACCGAGATCGGCCTCCCGACGGAAGTCCGTCGAACGGAGCGTATCGAGCGCTTCGACGAGTCGGTCGTGATGGGTGTCGTCCCACTTGGCGGGGTCTTTGATCGGAAGCACGAGGAAGCCGCTGCCGCGCAGTTCGGTCCCGTGGAGGGCCTCCATCTCGATGTCTGTCTTCCACGCCTGCGCGGAGTACGTTTCGAGGACGTGTGCGGTCGCGCGCGCGCCGACCGGGAGGAGGACGTGCGCCGCGATCGCGCGCAGCTCGGCGTCGAAGAAGCGTTCTAGATCGTCGTACGACGACGGTGTCGGTTCTCCGTCGTCGGGCGCACACATATGCAGGTACGAAAAGTACGTCTTCGTCGGCTCTGGTTCGGCGCCCGTCGCGGTCAGCAGTCCGGCATCGGCCAGCGCGGCCTGCAGTCGGCGGCCCGCGTCGTTGGTGAACGGAACGCCGGTATCGAGACCGCCGTGAACGCCGGGGTGGTCGCCGACGACGTGGAAATCCGCGTTGGCGTCGCCGTACCCAGGGACGAAGCGCTCACAGGGGGGTCGCATATCGAAGGGGTTGCTCGTTCTGTCGGTGACGTTCTCCACGATGGATCAGATAGCGGCGAGTCCGTTAAAATGGAACCGATTCGGCGTCTAGAGTTCGACGCCGGACGGGATCAGACTGTGAGACCTGAGGAGATTCCCGTCGGCGTCGTAGACGAGGAACGTCTGTTTCTCGTAGACGACGACGTTCTCGCCGTCGATGCTCACCTCGACTCGATATCGCCCGTCCTCGGAGTCGGCCGTGTCGCGGCCGTACTCGCGAGCGGCGCGGATGAACGTGAGAACGTCGTCCGCCGACTCGTTGAGTTCGAGGACGAAGTCGCCCGTAATTCGATTTGTCACGCTGACGACGCCAGCGGCACCTGGCTCGTCGAGCGGATCTTGCAGCCGAAACGCAACGTCCGTTTCGCTGGCGTCGAGATACGTACCGTCCGGATCGGAGAGCCGTCGCTCTAGCACGTCCTTCGGCCCGTGAAACGCGATGCGGACCAGCGGCTTCTTGGGGTCACCACCGTTCTCGACCCAGTCGATGTTTTCCACGTCCAACTCGAAGTAGTCCCGCCTCATTCCCTACATTCCGGTTAGTCGTCATCGTGTATGAACGTAACGCCCGCGTCAGACGTGGCGCCTATGTCGGACGGCGATCGACCGGAAAGACGAAACCTCGGGACCGAGCGTGCAGGACGTTTTGAATGTACTCTCGTTTCGCTAGTATGGCGTCGAGGTCGGTGGCAGTAGCTCGAGGCGCAGCCGTCGTATGATCGTCCGTCGTCGAGGTCACATCACAGCCCACATAGGAGCATTTGCCACTGATTGCGCATCCGATCGCACGACTGCGTACGATCCGATGAGTGAGGACTTGCAAATGCTACGATAGCGACTGGCCGGAAACGCTGCCGCCTACTGATGCCGACGCTGCACTGGGAATACGAAAGGCACGGAGAGGCGCAAAGCGAGCGAAACCACTCGGTAGTCCGATTTCGTATCGCAGTATCTCATTTATCGATGGAACGTGGAAAGGCCGGTTCAGCGACCAAAGCGGACCAGATCAGGAGGAAGGGGTAGTTATACCGTGTAATCTCGGGCCGTTTGGAAGTCGTCGGCAGCGACGGCGTCCCCGAGTGCGTCGGCGTCGAGGTCGGGAACGTGGCCGGGATACTTGCGGTTGAAATACGAGAGGAGGTTGTCGATGTCGCGGTCGAGGAGTTCCCGGGCGTTCTCGTGATCCGTCGGCACGGCCTGCGGCCAGTCGAAGATCGTAACGCCCGATTCGCTGACGGCGACGTTGTACTCGCTCATATCCGCGTGGACGTATCCGGTCTCGTACGCGGCGGCGACCTCCCGGAGAATCAGGTCCAAGACGCCGACGACCTGGTCGTCCGCGAGTTTCGCGCGGTCGAGTTCGACGCCCTCCAGTTTCGCCATCACGATGGCGTGACGGTTCTGGTCGATCGGACGTGGGACCGAAACCTCGGGAAAGAGCGTCTCCAGCGCCTCGTACTCGCGCTCTGAAGCTTTTCGAGCCGTGTAGAGCCACGATACGTGTTGGTTATCCGATGTGTAGTCGCGCTCGCGCATCACCTCGCGGAAGTTGGTGTAGCCCTCCCGGTGGAACTTCAGCGCCATCGGTTTGTACGACTGCACTTCGAGGACGTCGCTCTCCTTGCCGACCCCGAGGGGTGCGCCGACGCCTTCGACGGTGCCGCGCTTGGAGAACGTCCGTAGCGCGAGGGCGTCGTACCCTTCGGCAGTGAGCGTGTAGCCCTCGTATTGGATCGTCTTCCGCTCGATCAGCCCGCGGCTCGCACATCTATCCAGACGATACTCGACTTCCTCGGGCGTGAGGTTCGAGAGGTCGGGGAGTTTCTCGCGGTTCACCCACTCCGAAAAGCGCATCCCCTGCTCGACGCCGGAGAGAAGATAGAAGTCCTCGGGTTCGAGTTCGGCCATCACGCCGGCGACGTTCCGCACCATACCGACCGGAGGGTAGCGACGCGTAAAAGACTCGCGAGTCTGTATAGCGGCTGATATACGAGATATTGCTATACGAAATCCGATTTTTGGCTGCTCTCTGACGAAACCGCTTTCAGCGACCGGGCGTAGCCTCCGTGTATGACCGAGGACACGGCCGGGGCGCTCGCCGACCGGGAGTGGCGGTTCATCGGCGAGGAGGCGCGCGACGGGCCGATGCAAATGGCGCTCGACGAGGTGGCCGCAGAGACGGCCGCCGACGGCGGGCCGCGAACGGTCAGGGTCTACCGGTGGGACCCGAGCACCCTCTCGCTCGGCTACGGCCAGGACCCCGACACCGTCGACTGGGAGCACTGCGCCGACGAAGGCATCTCAGTCACCCGCCGGCAGACCGGGGGCGGAGGTATCTACCACGACCTCCACGGCGACGTCTCGTACTCGATCGTCGCGCCGAAGGCCGAACTCCCGGGCGACCTTATGGACGCCTATCACTTGCTCTGTGAACCGATCCTCGACGCGTTCGACCGTCTCGGCGTCGACGCCGACTACGTCTCCGACCCGATGCCCGAGATCTGGTCGCCCGCGTGTTACCTCCGCGAACTGCACCCCGCCCACGACATCGTCGCCGACGGGCGGAAGATCAGCGGCAACGCGCAGTACCGCCGCCGCGACGCCGTCGTCCAGCACGGTTCGCTCACGTACTCGGCCCGCGCCGCCGAGCATCTCGACGTCTTCGACGGCCACGACGTCGACCCCGGGCGGTTCCGAGAGCGCGTCGTCGGCGTCGACGAACTGGCCGACGTCTCGCGGGCCGAAACGGTCGCCGCCGTCGAAGCGGCGCTCACGACGTGGACCGACGCCACGGAGGGCGAGTGGACCGATGCAGAGCTCGAACGCGCGCGGGAGCGCGCGGACGAGAAGTACGCGAACGACGAGTGGGTCCGCCGGCGGCCGGACGACCGCTCCTGATACCGTCGGGACTATGGAAGAACCGACGGCCGCGATGCGACCCGAAGTCGCTTTACTCCCGGCCGACCAGCGATCGAGTATGCGAGTTGGCGCACACGAGTCGATCGCCGGCGGCGTCGTGAACGCCGTGGATCGACAGCTCGACGACGGTGGTAACTGCGGACAGATCTTCACGCACTCCCCCCAGGTCTGGCAGGATCCGAACATCGACGACGACGACGCCGCGGCGTTCCGCGAATCGTCGGTCGAGAACGACGTCGGCCCCTGGGTCATCCACTCGTCGTATCTCGTCAACCTCTGTACGCCCAAAGACGACCTCCGCGCGAAATCGATCGACTCGATGCAGCAGGAGGTCGACGCCGCCGCGAAACTCGACATCCCCTACGTGAACGTCCACTTGGGCGCACACACCGGCGCTGGCGAACAGCAGGGCCTCGACAACGCCGTCTCGGCGCTCGACGAACTCGACATTCCTGACGGCGTCACTGTCCTCGTCGAGTCCGACGCTGGATCGGGGACGAAGATGGGCGACGAGTTCGAACACCTCGGTTACGTCCTCGACGAGAGCACACAAGATCTCGAAATCTGTCTCGACACCGCCCACGCCTTCGCCGCGGGCTACGATCTCTCGACCTCCGGCGGCGTCGACGAGACGCTCGAAGAACTGGACGCCGAGGTCGGGATGGAGAACCTCGCGTGCGTCCACCTGAACGACTCGAAGCACGAGTGTGGGACGAACAAAGACGAGCACGCCCACATCGGCGAGGGCCTGATCGGTGAGGACGGAATGTCCGCGTTCGTCAACCACGACGCGATTCGCGACGTCCCGCTCGTCTTAGAGACGCCAAACGAGGACGGGAAGGGCTTCGCCTGGAACATCGAGCGGGTCCGCGAACTCCGAGCGGAGTAGCCGCCGGCATCGTCAGCGGCCGGAACCGCTCGGGGTCGCTGAACGAACGTTCTTCAAGCGATACGTCCAACGTTCGACTATCCGTGGACGACACCGACCGCTCTGCAGCCGCGACCGACGCACCGTGGACTCGCCGACGGCTACTCCGCGTCGGGGGCGGGTCGTTGGCTGCCACGACGCTTCTGGCGAGTGGCGCCGCCGAACGAAGCGGCGCGACCGCCAGCCCTGACACCGAATCTGGAGTCACCGGCACGAGAGCGGTTGCCAGCGACGGTGGTCTCTCCGTCTCCGTCGCGACGCAGAATCTCGGCCTCGGCGCGGACTTTCTGTCGATCGCGCGCGACAGCGACGAGGCGACCGTCCCCGAGCGCGTCGGGGCGCTCTACACAGACGTGCGAAAGAGCAGGCCCCGCGAACGGATGGTGGCCATCGCCCAGGAACTCACACAGCGGCGACCGGCGATCGTCGGCGTACAGGAGGCGGCGATCGTCCGCCGAGGCTCCCGGACGGGCAACGACCTCGAATCGCCCGACTCCGACGGTATCGTCTTCGACTTCCTCGACGCGCTCCGCGCGGCGTTGCGCGCTCGCGAGACGCCGTACCGCCCGGTTGCAGTCGCGACGAACGCCGATCTCGAATTCCCGGGCCGCGTCGACGGCGAGGCGATCGACGTTCGGCTGACCGATCGGGACGCGATTCTCGTTCGCGAAGACGCCGACGTGACCGTCCAGGACACGTCGACCGCGACGTTCGACGCATCGCTCACGCTCCCGCTCAGCGCCGAGCGGTCCGTCGAGATCGAACGCGGGTACGCCCGGGCCGACCTGCGCGTCGCGGGCGAACCGCTCTCGGTCCTGAACACGCACCTCGAATCGGCGCTCGAAAGCGTCCGGACCGCACAGGCCACCGAGTTCGCGTCCGCGGTCGATGCCGGATCCACGCCGCTCGTCGCCCTCGGCGACTTCAACGACGGTCCAGACGGCGAGGGCGACGCGTACGAGATCCTGACGGAGTCGCTCTCGGACGTCGCAGTCGAAGGAACGAGCGCCACCGGCGAGACGGCAGCCACCGGAAGCACGGCGGCGACACCGGAAGCGCGGATCAGCGGGACGTGCTGTCGGCCGTCGTCGCTGCGGCCGCCGGACGAGGACGGACTGACGCGACGGATCGATCACGTGTTCGTCGACGGCATCCGCGCGAGTCACGTGCGTCGGTTCGGGGTAGAGGCCGTCGACGTCGACGGTGCGACGAGACGATGGCCGTCGGATCACGCCGGCGTGCTCGCGGCACTGACGACGGCACCGGCGGCGACGCCGACCGCGACGGAAGACGCGACGGCGACTGTCGCGAACGGATCGGCCACCTCTGAATCGGCGTCGACATCGCCGCAGACCGTCGAACCGACCGCGAAGTCGTCGGAGGCCGGGGGCGACACGGCCCCGAGCACGTCGGCCGAGAATCCCGGGTTCGGCGTCGTCGCCGCTCTCTCGGCGCTCGTCGGTGGGGCGGCCGGAGCGGCGCTGCTCGACCGGCGGCGCGACGCGTGACCGACTCGCTTTTTAGCGCGCCACCGGAACGGACGCCCGTGCGGAAGTTCTCGCCGGAGTACCTGCGTCGGACGCGCGAGGGGATGTGGGAGCAGTCCCGCGAGGCGTTAGAACCGCTCTCGCTCGCGGACCGTGAACGGATCCTCGACGCGGGCAGCGGCACGGGCGAACTCGCCCGCGTTCTCGACGAGGAGTCGCCGGGGCGCGTCTTCTGTCTCGACGCCGACCCCGACCTCCTGGCGGTGGCGCGCGAACAGACCGGCCTCGACGTCGTCGCCGGCGATGCGACACGGCCACCGTTCCGACCAGACTCCTTCGACCTGGTCGTCTGCCAGGCGCTGTTGGTCAACCTCCCCGATCCGGTCGCCGCGCTGCGGGCCTTCGCCGACTGCTCGACCGAACTGGTCGCCGCCGTCGAACCCGACAACGCCGACGTCGGCGTCGACTCCACGGTCGCCGCGGAGGTCGAACTGGAACGGAGCGTCCGCGGGGCGTACATCGAGGGCGTCGAGACTGACGTCGCGATGGGCGACCGGCTGGTCTCGCTGTTTCGCGACGCCGGACTCGAAGCGGTGCAGACGCGACGCTACTACCACCGGAAACTGATCGAACCCCCGTACGACGGGACGGAACTCACAGCGGCCGCGCGGAAAGCCAGCGGCGCGGCCCTGACAGAACACGAGGCGGAACTACGACGGACGCTCTCGGCCACGGAGTACGACACGCTCAGACGCGAGTGGCGCGAGATGGGACGCGAGGTCGTCGAGGCGATGCGCGAAGAGCGGTATCGGCGCGCCGAAGTGGTCCCGTTCGACGTCGTCGTCGGGCGCGTGAGCGGAAGCGTATGAGCGTGGCCGAAGGCGGCTAAATCCGAATCGACACGAGAGCCGGCGTCAGACGACGTCGCCGCGGACGGTCCGACCCGTCTGCGACGCGCGGTAGTCCTTCACAGCGTCGGCGGCCTCGCCGGCCGTCCCCTCGTCGAGGCCGAGCATCGACAGCGACTCTTCGAGCGTCGGGAAGACCAACTCGCCGCCGCGGAGCTTTTCGAGCGCCGACTCCGAGCGCTGGCCCTCGGCGTACAGACAGACGCCGCGCGGGTCGAGAATCTGCTCGTAGGCGTCGCGGGCGAGTGCGCCCTTCAACCGCTGCTGGACGTTGTCCTCGAAGGAGGCGTTACACACTTCCAGGTGGATCGGCTCGTCGTCGGGCACGAGCTGCGCCGCGAGACACTTTTCGGGGGCAGCGTGGCCGCTGGCGTTCGTGCGGAGGAGCTCCGGGTTCGCTTCGGCCCACTCCGCGGAGACGCTCCGGCCGACGCCTTTCACGCCGTGGGTGGCCTCGAACTCCGCGGCGGCGTCGGCGTCGCCCCGGAGGATGAGATCTTTCGTCAGGTAGATATCCAGGCGTTCGACGGGGTCGAGACCGAGCGCGACGTCGCCGTAGACCCACACCTCGCGCACGGGGACCGGCATCGACTCGGACTCGACCGCGTCGAGGACGGCTTCGACCCGGTCTAACGCACTCGCGCGTTCCATACCGCGCTATCGGGAGTCGGGGGCCGAATGTGTTTCGACGGCCGGCGGGTGAGAGGTGTCGGCCGCGCCGCTGTCAGAGCCAGTACCCTTTCGGCCGTCTAAGGAAGTCAGGCGAGTGACATATGTCCTCTCGGCACTGCGGTTTCGGAGGAATTTTGAGTGGGGTGTGCTTACGTCACAGTGGCACCTCTGGGGTGTCGATCGACCGGTCATCGCGACGGTGACCACTCGGGGCAACGCAACCCTGGGGTGCCTTCCCCCATCCCCCCCTCTCCCTCGATCACGCGTTCCCCATTCTGTTGACGTCGTTTCTCGCTACTCGAACGGTCGAGACGAAACCCGTATCCTCCCGCATCGCCAACGCCGCATCGATGGAGTGCGACAAGTGCGGCCGCGACGCCGTGATGCACGCTGGCTACTCCGGCGCACACCTGTGTGAGGAGCACTTCTGCGCGTCGGTGGAGAAACGCGTCCGTCGGCGGATCCGTCAGGACGGACTCGTGCCACGGGACGCCTCGCCCGAGGACCCCGAGCGCTGGGTCGTCGGCCTCTCTGGCGGCAAAGACAGCGTCGTGCTCACCCAGATCCTAGACGAGACGTTCGGCCAGGATCCACGCATCGAGATTCTCGCGTTGACGATCCACGAAGGGATCGAGGGCTACCGCGACGAGAGCGTCGACGCCTGCGTCGAACTCGCCGACGACCTCGACATCCAACACGAACTCGTCTCCTACGACGAGGAGTTCGGAATCCGGATGGATGAGGTCGTCGAGGACGACCCCGAGGGAATGGCCGCCTGTGCGTACTGCGGCGTGTTCCGTCGGGACCTGCTCGAAACGTACGCCGAGGAGTTCGACGCCGACATTATGCTGACGGGCCACAACCTCGACGACGAGGCCCAGACGGCGCTGATGAACATCCTCGAAGGCGACGTCGAACAGATGGCGAAACACTTCGACGCCAGCCTCGGCCCCTTCGACGAGCGGACCGAGTCCGAACACTTCGTGCCGCGCGCGAAACCGCTGCGCGACGTGCCGGAGAAGGAGGTCGCGCTGTATGCGCACCTGCGAGACCTCCCGGCGCACATCACCGAGTGTCCGCACGCCTCTGAGGCGTTCCGGGGCGAGATCCAGGAACTGTTGCTGAAACTGGAGGACGGCCACCCCGGGACGAGACACTCGATCATCTCGGGCTACGAGGAGTTGGCGTCGATGGCCGCCGATCGCTACCGTGGGGAGTCGACGCCGGAGATGCGCGAATGCGAACGCTGTGGCTCGCAGACGACGCGGGACGTCTGCCGGAAATGTCGGCTGTTGGAGTCGCTTGAGGCCGTCTGAACCGGACGGTCTGTGTGCGGATTACGGCTGAAAAAGCGGATATGGCCGAGCCGAAACGACCGGACGGTTGGAGACAACGGGCCGCGTACGCCGATAGCCGGCGCGTCCCGGCCGGACTGGAATCGGCCGGGAAGTGACGTCTGCGCTTAGCGGATGACGTCGAGTCCGTTCTGCTGTTCGCGCTGTTCTCGCCCCCCGTCTGACTGCCAGGAGCCGCCCGTGGCAGTCGATCCGGTGTTGGCGCCGGATCCGTTCTGCGCGAGTTCGACGTTGTCGCTTGCGTCGAATTCCGAAGATTCGAGACTCTGACGGGACCGATCGGCCTGCTTCTGGGTCGACGGTCCGAGCACCTGCGCGGACTGCACGCCCGTCATAATGGCCATCACGCGGACTTTGCCCTTGTACTCGTCGCGGATGCGTGCGCCCCAGATGACGTTCGCCCGCGCTTCGAGCCGCTCTGTGATGTTGTTCGCGATGCCCTCGGCCTCCTTCAGCGTGAGGTCGGGGCCGCCCGTGATGTGGACGAGTCCGCCCGAGGCGCCGCGGTAGTCGACGTCCAAGAGCGGGTGGTTCATCGCGTCGTTGACGACCTCCTGGGTCTTGTTCTTGTCCTGGGTCTGTCCGACGAGCATCACCGCGACGCCACCCTGATCCATAATCGTGGACATGTCCGCGTAGTCCAGATTGATCAGCGAGGGCTGGGTGATGGTCTCGGAGATGCCCTTGACCGTCTCGGCGATGATCTGGTCCATCACCGAGAACGCCTTGCCGATCGGGAGGTTCGGGACGTAGTCGAGCAGCCGGTTGTTGTCGAGGACGATGATCGAGTCGGCTTCGTTACGAAGCTTTTCGAGCCCCTCCTCGGCTTTGACTGTCCGCGCGCGCTCGACGTTGAACGGCGTCGAGACCATCCCGACGACGATCGCGCCCTGTTCTTTGGCGATCTTCGAGACGACCGGCGCGGCACCGGTTCCGGTGCCGCCACCCATCCCCGCGGTGACGAAGACGAGGTCGGCCTCGCCGAGGACTTCCTTGATCGTCCCCTGAGCCATCTCGGTCGCGCGCTCGCCCATCGAGGGGTCGCCGCCGGCGCCGAGTCCCTGCGTCAGCGACTTGCCGACGAGGATCTTCGTGTCCGCCTCGATCATCTTGAGGTGCTGTTTGTCGGTGTTGATCGCCACCGTGTCAGCACCGTCGACGCCGATGTTGTAGAGGCGATTGACCGTGTTGTTGCCGGCGCCGCCGCAGCCGACGATGACGATTCGGGGGCTCCCGAACTCGTCACCATCCGGAGCCTCGGTGGTTGCGTCGCGCTCTTCCTCGTCGCGCTCCATAGCCTCTCTGACAATATCTTGCATCGTCTTACACCTTGGCCCACGTGTGTTTGGTTGGCGAGTCGCGGCTCTCGGCCTGTTGTTCGTTTATCATTTCACGCACAGCCGAGCGGATCGCCTCCGACCGGTTCGGGAACTCCCCGGTCTCGACCATCTGTTCGACCTCCTCGATCTGCTGCTTCGGAATTCGTAGTGTCACACGCTCCATTGTTGCATTCCCCCGGTAAGACGGCGCGCACAGTCCGTGCGAACGTCTTACACCACCGAAATCGGCAGACAGCGGATCTCTCCCCCGCCCCCGACGGTTCTGTAAGACGACCGTCTTACGCAGAGATTACCACAGAGCGATACATTATAAAAGTAACGCCGGCCGTAAGACAAATACACGAAATTCGCGTATACGCTAGTTTCAGTGCCGTTTACGTCCGTTCGAGGACGTCGGCTGCCGACGTCCGGCGTCCACAGCTCGGGCAGAACGCCCAGTCGGATCTGAGTTCGTCGCCGCACTCACAGAAGACACGATGAGATGCCTTCTCCCCGCAGTTAGGGCAGTATACGTGCTCACCGTCGACGGTTTCACCGCACTTGTCACACGTCTTCTCGCGGGCGTCCGCACCGACGTCGGCGTCGCCGGATGCAGCGTGTGTCTTACGCTCTGTATCGCTCTTGTTCTGGGCCGCAGCGGAGCCGTTTTCGACCGTTTCAGACGACGCCGCGCCGTCGACGGTGACGTTGACGTTGAGGTCTCTCGCTCCACGCGGTTCTCGTCCGACGAGTTCGTCGAGTCGCTCGGCGACGAGTTCGTCGACGCGTTCGCGGATGACGTCGTCGACGGTGTCGGACGCCGAGTGGTCGTCAGTTTCGGTGTCGGTCTCTCCGGTGTCGGTCGCGTCGGCGTCGGTGTCACGGTCCGCCCCCTCGAGGTAGGTGCGCAGCGCGTCGCGCATCGCCTCGCTCTTCGAGGCGTCGAGCGCCTCTAAGCGCTCGACGAGATCGTCGTCGGCGCGGAACGTGATTTTACTCATCGGTTTAACATATGCAACCGACTATTTGAATCTTCCTTCGTGTCTGACGGCTGTCGGTCGACGTTTCCGGGCGGCTCAAGATCGAGAGCGATCGCCGGACCTCCGGCAAATTCAAGTCGACTTTCACCGACCCAATTGTAGTGGCAGTCACGTTCGATCTCTTCGGCACGCTCGTCGCGGTCGACCGCCCCGAGGATCCCGCCGCCGCCGTGGCGGCCGAGCTTCGCGACCGCGGGGTCGCCGTCCCCGACGACTGGCGAGCGGCCTACGCCGAACCCCACGTCGACGCCCCCGAAGGGGCCGAGGTCCCCCTCCCCGCGCACGTCGCCGCCGCGCTCCGCGCCCGCAACGTGGAGGTCCCGGCCAACGCCGCCCGGCGCGCTGTCGTCGCCGCCTTCGACCCCGAGGTCAGAACGCGTGCTGGGGCTGTCGACGCCGTGGCCGCGGCCTCCGAACGCGGGGCCGTCGGCGTGCTCTCGAACTGTTCGGTCCCCGAACTCGTGACGCGAACGCTCGTCCGCTCGGAACTCGACCGCGCCTCCTTCGATGCCATCGTCACGAGCGTCGGGTGCGGGTGGCGCAAACCACACCCGAAGGCGTTCGAGACGGTCGCGGGCGAACTCGGCGTCGAAGCCGGAGGGTTGGTCCACGTCGGCGACGACCCCGCGACAGACGGCGGCGTCGAGGCTGTCGGGGGGACGTTCCGGGACGTCAACGACACCGATCTCGACGCCCTCGCGACGGAACTGCGGCGCGAGGGGTCGCTCGGAGACGGTTCACGCGGAGGCGAGGAATGCCGGTGACCGCGACGGTCGCGGTCGGCCTCGCGGCCGGCCTCGACGCCGCGTTCGGCGAACCCCCGGCGCGGCTCCATCCGGTCGCGCTCCTGGGTCGCGTCGTCGCACGAACCGAGCGAGAGATCGAAGCGCGAGAGTCCTGGCTGGGGATGCGCCCGCGACTCGCTGGCGGCCTCGTCGCGGTCGTGCTCCCGATTGGGTTCGCCGGCGCCGCGGTCGCGACCGTCGCGGGCGGGACGAGCGTCCACCCGTGGCTCGGGGCGGCGCTGGCCGGTGGGGTGCTCTTCTCGACCACGAGCCTGCGACTCCTGCTCGGGAGCGCTCGGACAGTGGTTCGCGAAAGCGACACCGACCTCGGCGGCGCTCGCAACGACCTCCGCGCGCTCGCGGGGCGCGACGCTTCGGCGCTCGACGCGCCACACGTGCGCTCGGCAGCCGTCGAGAGCCTCGCGGAGAACCTCGCGGACGGCCTCGTCGCACCCTTGCTGGCGTTCGCGACCGTCGCTGGCGTCGCGAGCGCGCTCGGCCTGCCGTCGTCGGTGGCGTTTGCAGCCGGCGCGGCCGCCTGGGTCAAAGCCGTCAACACGCAGGACTCGATGCTCGGCTACCCCTCGAAGCCGATGGGCTGGGCGCCCGCCCGCCTCGACGACGCCGTGATGTGGGCTCCGGCGCGGCTCTCGGCGCTCCTGCTCGCGGTCGTCGCCGGCGCGCCGGCGCTCCCGTTCCGGCGTCGCGTTCGGGCGTTCGCCCGGAAGCCGTCGTCACCGAACTCCGGCTGGCCGATGGCGACGATGGCGGCGCTGCTGCCCGCGCGGTTGCACAAGCCGGATACGTACGACCTCGACAGCGACGCGCCGCTTCCTGACGTCGCGACAGCGACGAGAGCGATCCGCGTGACTCGGCGCGCGGGCGTGCTCGCATTCGTCCTCGCGGGGGTGGTCGCGTGGTTCTGACCGCGCTGCGCGGGGCGCTCCGCTTTCTCACGCGACTCCCCGTCGGCGGCGGCGACGCAGCCTGGGAGGCGTTCCGACGCACGCCCGTCTCGATCACGCTCGCCGGCTACGTCGTCGGCGCGCTGGCCGCACTACCGCTCGTGGTACCGATCCCGGTCCCGAGCGCCGCCGCACTGTATCTCGTGACGCTCGTGCTCCTCACGGGCGTCACGCACGCCGACGGCCTGGCCGACCTGGGCGATGCGGCGGCCGTCCACGGCGGCGTCGACGCCGCACGCCGGCGTGAAGTGCTCAAAGACTCACAGACGGGCGTCGGCGGCGCGCTCGCGGTGTCGCTGGCGCTCGTGACGCTCGGCCTCGGCGCGCTCGGTCTCGCCGGGACGCTCTCGTTCGTCGGGGTCACGCTCGCGCTCGCGGCCGAAGTGGGGGCGAAGACCGGCATCGCGCTGCTCGTCTGCACGCAGAAGGCGGCCCACGAGGGGCTCGGATCAGCGCTGACCGAGGCCGCGACTCCGACTGATCTGCTTCCCGTCGTCGTCGCCGTCCTTCCGCTGTTCGCGCTCGCGTCCGCCGTCGGGACCGGCTACGCGGGGCCGTTCGCCGCACTCGTTGCACCGGTCGCTGTCGCCTGGCTCGTTGGACGCTGGGCCGCGGGTACGTTCGGCGGGATCAGCGGTGACGTCCTCGGCGCGGCGAACGAACTCGGCCGCGTCGCCGGCGTTCACGCGGGGGTGATCGTATGGACGCTCTGGTGATGTGCGGCGGCCGCGGAACGCGGCTTCGGAGCGGGGACGGCGAGCGCGCGCTCGATGTCGAGAAGCCGCTGATCGAAGTCGGTGGGGCGTCGATGCTCTCGCGAGTCGTCGCCGCCCTCCGTGAGAGTCGGATCGGACGGACGGGAACCATCCACGCCGTCGTCTCGCCGCACGCACCCGAAACCGCGGCCCGAGCGCGGGACCTGTCGCTCTCGGTCGTCGAGACAGCGGGCGACGGTTACGTCTCCGACCTCTCTACAGCCCTCGACGCGGTCGGTCGCCCCGTGCTCACCGTTCCCGCCGACCTCCCGCTGCTCGCGGCCGAGCACGTCGACGACGCGGTGGCACGAGCGCGTGGCGACGTTGGGTCGGAGTCCGGGAACGACGACGCCGTGACCTCGCTCACCGTCTGCGTTCCCGCCGCGCTGAAGCGTCGCCTCGGTGCGTCCGTCGATACGGCGTTCGAGCACGACGAGCGAGACGTCGCCCCGACGGGGCTGAACGTCGTCGCCGGCGACGACGACACCGTGGCGTTGACGTACGACGCCCGCCTCGCGGTCAACGTGAACCGACCCGCAGACCGAGACCTCGCGGAGGCGCTATGCGAGTAATCCTCGTCGCAGGGACGACCCGCACGGCCGAAGTCGACGGGATCAGCGCCGCCGGCGCGTCCCGAGAGTTGCTCGTGCACACGCCGAGCGCCGACGCCGAGATCCTGACGTACGGTGATACGGTCCGGGCGCCCGTGACGCCGGTGAGTCCGACGGGCTGTCCGACGCCCGCAGTGGTGACGCGGGCCGTCCGGGAACTCCTCGACTTCGAGGTGACCGTCGTCGACGGCGGCCTGGCGCGGCCGACCGGCGCGCCGACGGTCACCGTGGGCGCACGCCCCGGTAGCGACATTCGCGAAGCGGACCCCGTCCCGACTGCTCCGGGCGCGTTCGCGGCCGCGCGGGAGTACGGCCGCGCGCTCCCGGACGAACGAATCGTCGTCGGCGAGACGATCCCCGGCGGGACGACGACGGCGATGGCGGTCCTCCGCGCGCTCGGCGAGGAGACGATTCCGGCGACGTCGTCGTCGCTGCCGGAGAACCCGCTCGACCTGAAAGAGCGCGTCGTCGCGGACGCGTTCGAGGGGTCCGACGTCGCGCCGGGGGACGGCGCACACACCCCCGAGTCCGTCCTCAGATACGTCGGCGATCCGGTACTGGCCGTCGCCGCCGGGCTGACTGCGGGGGCGCTCGAATCCGGGACCGACGTCGTCCTCGGTGGCGGCACGCAGTTGCTCACGGTCGCCGCGCTCGTCCGCCACGCCGGCGTCGCAGAGCGGGCGACGCTCGCGACGACGCCGTATCTCGCCGACGACGTACCGGGGCTCGACAACGCCGCGACAGGGCTCGACCTCGATCTCGTCGTCTCCGACCCCGGCTTCGACGCCGCCGAGACGGGGGCGCTGAACGCCTACGCCGACGGCGTCGGAAAGGAGGGCGCGGCGATGGGCGGGGCACTCAGACTCGCCGACGAGGCCGGCCGGTTGAGCGACGTGACGGACGCGACCCACGCCGTGCTCGACCGACTCGAAGGGGCGGATCAAACAGCCGCAGAGGGCAGAAGTGGACCCTGACAGCGTCGACACCGTCTCGCGCGTTCCCCACGGCGGGAGCGACGACGCGGGCCTCGTCGATTTCAGCGCGAACACGAATCCGGTCCGCCCCGAGGGCGTCGCATCCGTCTACGAGTCTGCGCTCGCGGACGCGACGCGTTACGCCGACGACTTCGCCGACTTCCGCGCGGCGGCCGCCGACTACGTCGACTGCGATCCTGCCGCTGTGGTCCCGACGGCGGGAGGGCTCGCGGCGCTCCGTCTCGCCTTCGGCGTCACCGTCTCGCCCGACGACCGCGTGCTCGTTCCCGAACCGAGCTTCGGCGAATACGCCCGCGAAATCCGGTTGCAGGGGGGCGGCCCCGTCGGCGTCGCCCACGACGAGGTGCTCGACGCGGACCCGAGCGACTACGACGCGGCAGTCGTCTGCACGCCGAACAATCCGACGGGCGAACTCGCCGATTCCGACGCGCTCCGGGCGTTCCTAGCCGACTGCCGGGCCGCAGAGACGCCGCTCGTCGTCGACGAGGCGTTTCTCGACTTCACCGACGCGCCGAGCATCGCGGGCGAACCGGGCTCGATCGTCGCTCGCTCGCTGACGAAGATGTTCGGCCTCCCCGGCATCCGCGCGGGCTTCGCCGTCGCGACCGGCGACCTCGGCGAGCGACTTCGAACGGCCCGCCCGGCGTGGGGGCTCTCGACGCCCGCCGCCGCGGTCGGAACGTACTGCCTCCGCCAAGATACGTTCGTCCGTCGCACGCGGGAGCGCGTCGCGGCCGAGCGCGTCCGGATGCGCGACGCGCTCGAACCGACGTTCGACGTCGCGCCCTCCGACGCGCCCTTCCTCCTGCTCGACGTCGGCGAGGCGCACGGCGGGGTCGGTGCAGAAACCGATAGCGACGCCGCCAACTCCGACTCCGTCGACGCCATCCTCGAACGCGCTCGTGCCGGGGGCGTGGCGCTCCGGGACGCGCGGACCTTCGAGCGACTGGATTCGCATATTCGCGTTGCCGTCCGCCGCCCGCACGAGAACGACCGACTGCTCGACGCCCTGTTAGATCGATGACGCGCGAGTCCGACCCCTCGGACGCGTCGCACGCTGCACCACTGTTCGCGACGACCGTCCGCGACGAGGTCTGCCGTCTCTACCGACCCGACACGCGGTGGCTCTCGACGGGATACGACGGCGGCGAGTCGCGGGCGGACGCCGCGTATCTTCTCTCGGTTCCCGAGGGCTGGGACGACGTGGACGTGACCGACTACGTGCGGCGGCGTCGCCGACGAGCCGGCTTCGAGGAGGCAGGTCCCGCGTTGCTTACGGGCGTCTCGATGCGGCACGCACACCGGGCGCACCTCGGTCCCGTCGAAGCCGTCGTCACCGCCGGCGTGAACAATCCGGCGGCGCTGCCGATGCCGGACGAGGCTGGACCAGAGCGACCCAGCCGTTCCCCGGACGGCGAGCGCAGACACGCCGGCACCGTCAACGTCGTCGTCGGGACGACCCGCGCACTGGCGCCGGGGGGGCTCGCGAACCTCGTCGCCGTCGCCGCCGAGGCGAAGGCGACGACGCTACTCGCAGAGACCGGGTTCCCCGGGACGACGTCCGACGCCGTCCTCGTCGCCTGCGACCCCGGGGGCGAGACGGCGCAATTTTCCGGGAGCGCGACCGCCGTGGGGTCGGCTGCACGGGCCTGCGTGCGCGACGCGTTGTGTGCCGCGCTCGGCTCCCGATACACCGACGAGGAGCCGCCGGAATCGGTCGCGGAAGCCGAGTACGGTGTCGTGACCGACGAGTCGGCGCGAGTAGAGCGTGTCGCCGGCGGCGAGTCCTTGTCGACAGGAGAGCGCGAAACGACCGACGCGTCCGGCGAGTAGCCGGGCGACTCCGCACGGAACCCTTTAACCGGTAGCGTCGTCGACACTCTCTCGATGACGACCGACGCGGTGCCCTCCGACCTGCCTGGATTCGTCCTCGCCGGGACGGCCTCCGGCGTGGGCAAGACCGTCGCGACGCTGGCCGTCTGTCGCGCGCTCGAACGCGCCGGGCGGACGCCGGTCGCCGCCAAAGCCGGCCCGGACTTCATCGACCCGAGTCACCACGCCGCCGTCCTCGATCGGCCGTCGCGGACGCTCGATCCCTGGATGGCGGGCGAGTCAGGGATCCAGCGCGCCTACGCCCGCGGGGCCGACGAGGGCGACGTCTGCGTCGTCGAGGGGATGATGGGCCTCTACGACGGCGACGTGAGCACCGCCGCTGTGGCCGAGGCGCTGGATCTGCCCATCGTCCTCGTCGTCGACGCCACCGCGGGGATGGAGAGCGTCGCCGCCACGGCCCTCGGCTTCCAGCAGTACGCCGAGCGCGCGGGTTACGACGTCGACGTCGTCGGCCTCCTGGCGGCGCGCGCTCACGGCGGGCGACACGAACAGGGGATTCGCGACGCCGTCGAGGGACTGCGATACGTCGGGCGAACGCCGCCGCTGGACGGTCTCGAAATCCCGGATCGCCACCTCGGGCTCCACTTCGGCGACGAATCGCCCGTCGCCGACGACGCGATCGACGGCGCGGCGCGACAGATCCGAACCGGCACGCTCCTCGATCTGGTTCGGCGGCCCCGTCTCGACACCGCTCCCTCGCTCCGCGCCGCCGACGAGACCGGCATCCGGGTCGCAGTCGCCGCCGACGACGCCTTCCGCTTCGTCTATCCGAGCACGCGTGATCGCTTCGCCGCCCGCGCGTCGACCGAGCCGTTCTCGCCCGTCGCGGGCGACCCCGTCCCCGAGTGCGACGCCGTCTACCTCCCCGGTGGCTACCCGGAGCGCCACGCCGCCGCGCTCGCGGAGTCGGAGACGCTCGACGAACTCGGGTCGCTCGCGGCGGACGGCCTCCCCATATTCGGGGAGTGCGGCGGGATGATGGTCCTCGGCGAGTCGCTGCAGACCGACGACGGCGACGACCACGAGATGGCCGGCGTCCTCCCCGTCGAGACGCGGATGACGGATCGACCGGTCGCGCTCGATCACGTCGGCGTCCGCGCCCGCGAGGACTGTCTCGTCGCGCCGGCGGGCGGTACGCGCCGCGGCCACGAGTTCCACTACTCGTCGGCGACGGCCGCGCCCGACGCTCGATACGCCTTCGAGATGGTCCGCGGCGCGGGCGTCGACGGGGCCAACGACGGCCTCTGTGAGTACCGCACGCTCGGGACCTACGCGCACTTTCACGTGGGATCGGGCGCGTTCGACTACTTGCTCGAAGCAGTGTAACGGCGCACGTCGGACTCGGAGGGCACCCACGGAGATCCATCTCGTAGGGTTTATGCCGACGCCGGAGGTACAACGCGGTACTATGGCCGACAATAAGGCGCGCACGACCGGCAGTGCCGGTCGCTTCGGCGCGCGGTACGGGCGCGTTGCCCGCCGACGCGTGAAAGAGATCGAAGAGGAGATGCGGAACGCGACGGTCGACGAAGATAGCGTCACCCGTCTCGAACCCGGCATCTGGCAGAACGACGAAACGGGCGAGGTCTTCACCGGCGGGAGCTACCGCCCGCAGACTCCCGGCGGCAAGCAGGTCCGTCGCTCCATCCGCGCCGCACTCTCCGGCGACGGCGAAGAGTAAGCGCGAAAGATCCAACACCCACTATCCCCACTACCTGAACGATGAGCTACAAGTGTTCCCGGTGTAAGCGCGACGTCGAACTGGACGAGTACGGCGGCGTCCGCTGTCCGTACTGCGGCCACCGCGTGCTGCTGAAAGAGCGCGCACCGGACGTCAAGGAAGTCCCAGTCGAGTAATCCCCTTCTTCGATGGCGAGCCGAGGGACCCCCGCCGACGGGGTCGCACACGAAGCCGCGATCGACTTCGAGTACGACGACGAGCGACGCGCTCGGCTCGTCACCGAGAGCGTCCGCGTCGAAGTCGACGAGATCGCGGACGATCGGTCCCGCGCCGACGTGACTCGTGAGGGCCGTACCGTCCACGTCGACGTCGCGGCCGCCGACCTCGTGGCGCTGCGCGCCGGAATAAATACGTGGATACGGCTGGTTCGCGTCGCCGAAGACGTCGAACGCGCGGGTGCGGAGCGACCGGGCACGGCCGGACGGCGAGCGGAGTGAGCGGCGGCGACGGCGACTGCTCCGAAGCGTCGTGAGCGTAGGCCGAGCGGAGAATACGGGCCTTTTTCAGTCCGCATCCCGTCGCCACGCGTATGCAGGGTAATCTGCCGCCGGAAGCGCAGGAGAAACTCGAAGAACTGCAGGACCTTCAGGAGACGGCCCAGAAGGTCGCCGCGCAGAAGGAACAGGCCGAGTCCACGCTCAACGAGTCGAAGACGGCGCTCGACGCCCTCGACGAGATCGACGAGGACACGACGATGTACCGCGAAGTCGGCGAACTGCTCGTCGAGACCGACTACGACGACGCACACGAGGAGCTTTCCGACAAGGTCGACAGCCTCGAGATCCGCGTCGAACAACTCGGAAAGCAGGAAGAACGCGTCGAACAGCAGTTCGAGAGCCTGCAGGAAGAGCTCCAGCAGATGCTCCAGGGTGGCGCAGGCGGCGGTCCGATGGGCCCCGGCGGCGCCGGCGCATAAGTCGATGCCGACCGACGAGGAAGTCGTCCAGACGGCCGCCGAGGCCGCAGAGGGCGTGATCTTCGCCCACTACAAGCAGTCGGAACTGACCGACTTCGACGTGACCGTGACGTTCGAGGAGGGCGTCCTCGACGTCGACGTCTACGTCAACGCTCCCGACGACGCAGAGCAGGATGCCGACGCCGTCGCCGACGAGGCCGCGCGGGCCGCCGGCGACGCCGTCGACGAACTGTTCGCGGCGGACGAAGACGAGTAATCGGGACACAGAGATCGGTCGTCGGTCGTCGTTTCTCGACCGGCGGAATTTCTTTTCCGGGTAGCAACCGCGCTGTCGGCGGTCGGGTATCCGAGACGGGGTGCCAGCGAGTCAGGCGAACAGGAAGATCAGGACGCTCACCGCCACCGCGGCGAGGATGATCGAGACGGCGAACGCGCCACCCATCGCGACGACCGCGTTCGCGTGGCTGGCGAGCGTCTCCGTGCGGTCGTTCCCGAAGACCGTGACCTCGGCGCGCTCGACGGCGACGCCGGCTTCGACGGGTTCGAGGTCCGCGCGGGCCTCCTCGAGGAGCTCACAGACGAGCGTGCGGAGTTCGTCCCACTCGATTGCGGCCCCGACCTGATTGTCCGCCTCGACGGTGTTGACGATGTGTGTGTCGGTGGTCATCACTTCCGCCTCGTCGACGGGGCCGTCGTCGACGAGCGCATCGACGAGTTCGCCGCGGAGCCCGGGTTCCATATTGTTGCCGTCGACGAGTACGTACGCCGTCTCCTGGTCGTCGACGGCGGTGACGGCGACGCGGACGCCGAGCGGTCCGATACCGTCGACCGGTTCCCAGTCGGTCTCGTCCCAGGCGACCCCGAGGTGTGGTTCGTGTCGGTCAGCCGTCGAGAGCCGCTGTCCGGAGATTCCGGCCGCACCGATCATATCGAACGCGCGCTGTGAGCCGGGCGTGACGTGCCCCAGGTCCGGACCGCTCAGCCCGTCGTTGGAGTTGTGCGCGTCGACGAGGACGACGTCGTCGAGGCCGCTCGTCCGGGCCTCCGCCGTCGCCGAGAGGCCGACGCCGTACTCGACATCGTCGGCGAAGCCGGGCGCGTACGTCGAGATCAAGAGCGCGTCGTCGCCGAACGCCTGCCCGAGCATCGACGCCTCGCCGGATCGGGTCCGGACGCTTCGGGTGGCATCGCTCGAATAGGAGACGCGATCCGCGGCGGTGTTTGCCGCGTCGAGGATGGTGTCGACCTCGCGCTCGGTCACGAGGTTGAAGTCGTGGCCGGCGGTGGCGTGCGGCGGGAAGACCAGCCCCGAGCAGTCGTTGGCGACGCGTTCGGGGAAGTTGCCGCCGCCGATCTCACCCATCGGACCGGGGTGGATCATCGGGAGGACGAACCGCGCCTTCTCGTCGCCGCCCGTGGTGCGAAACGAGAGCACCGAGACCGGGACGATCGCCTCTTCACCGAGTTGCTGGAAGAACTCCTCGAGTTCGCGTGAGCCCTCGGCGACGTGGCCGACGAACCCGCGGAGGAAATCGAGCATCGAGACGCCGAGACTCCGCCGCCACGGGCGGTCGACGGCGACGACGAAGGCGTACACCGCAAGCGCGTAGAGGCCGCAGGTGATCCCGAGCAGGAGGAAGTGCTCGGCCGAGATGGCGGATAGCTCTGCGGGCGCGTCCGCCGAGCGCGCGAGGTACGGCATCAGATACGCGTCGAGGACGGTGCCGCCGACAGAGAGTAGTCGGAGCGTGCCGCCGTAGATGAATAGCAGCACGGCCGCCGCGACCGTCTGGATGCTCGCCGGGAGCGCCGCGACGAGGATCGACGACCGCGAGACCGCCATCACGACGAGTAGGCGGAACGCGAACACCGACGCGAGCGCGACGACGAGCGCGTCGAAGACGAACTGCTGTTCGAGCCCGGCGAACACCGAGACGATGGCGGCGAGCGTGACGATCACGACGACGATGATCTCCGAGACCAGCGCTAAGAGTGAGGAGCGATTCGGCGTGAGTTTGCCGCCGACGAACCGATCGACGCCCGTCGTCCCGAACGCGGCGACGACGGTCGGGACGCCGATGAAGAAGATTCCTTCCCAGGCGTCGCGGCCGAGGAAGAACAGGCCGCGCCAGGTGCGGGCGTACGCGCCGGAGTCGAAGGCGGCGACGCCGGCGAGCGCCGCCAGGAGGAGCGCGAAGGCGAGACTGGCGTACCAACTCGGGGCGCGGAAGATGAATCGCGAGAGTCCTGCGAGATCGCTTTGTGTCGAAGTCATCGTGAGAGAGGGGAGGGGAAAGAGCGAGGGGACCGCCGCGCTACTCGCAGATCGCGACGAAGTTGCGGAACACTTCCTCGCCGCGCTCGGTGTGGGCGACCTCGGGGTGCCACTGCACGCCGTAGAGGTCGCGGTCGGTGTCGCTCATCGCCTCGACGTCGCAGACGTCGGACGTCGCCGTCCGGGTGAAGCCCTCGGGGACTTCCTTCACCTCGTCCGCGTGACTCGCCCACACGCGCGTCTCGGGCGCGAGCGAGCCGACGAGCGGGTCGTCGTCCTCGAGGATCTGTACGTCGACGTCGGCGTAGCCGCCGTAGTCGCCCGAGCCGACTCGCCCACCGAGTTCGGCCGCGAGGATCTGCATCCCGAGGCAGATCCCGAAGACCGGAACGTCGAGATCGAGGTAGTCGGGGCAGTTGCCGATGCGGTCCATATCCGGGCCGCCCGAGAGGACGATCCCGTCGGCGTCGATCTCCGAGGCCGGCGTCGTGTTGTCGAGGAGTTCGACGTCGACGTCGAGGTCGCGGAGCGCGCGTCGTTCGAGGTGGGTGAACTGGCCGTGGTTGTCGATGACGACGATGCGAGTCATCAGTTGCAGACTCTTACAGCGAAGGAAGGCAAAAAGCGCCCGGTCTGCTGACGGCACGTGTCAGTGGGGAGTATAATGGAACCAAACGGGACGCCGATCCGACGGTCGCTGCCACGCGCTGTAGGCCGACGACCCCGGCGAACGCGACACCGCAGTTCCCGCGAAGTCACAACCGTGCTAGTGATTATCAATGACGCGGTCGCGAGACTCGCGTATGCACCTACTGTTACCGTTCGACATCGTGCCCGTCGAGACGCAGGTGCCGCAGAGCGCGTTCGGCGTCACCCCGGCGAGCGAGCGCGCCGTGCGATACGCCTTCGACGTCTTCGGGAGTGGCGGCGACCTGCAAGTCACGGCGGTCGAGCTATCGACGGAGACGATCAGCCTCGAAGAGAATCTGGGCGTGGCCGAAATCCGGTCCATAGCGGACGAAGAAGGCGTAGACGCCGACGTGTCCAAACACTCCGTAACCGACGTCGGCTCGATGGCCGCGCTCCGCCGGGAGATCCTCGATATCGTCGAGCGCGGCGACGTCGACACGGTCGTGATGGGGTACGAAGACGGCTCCTTCGCCGACGCGGCGTTCTCGGGGAGCACCCCCGAGCGGATCCTCGAAGAACGGGCCGTCCCCGTCGTGCTCGTCCCCTGAATCAGCTGATAGGGATTATCGTACGTCTGCATAGATTTCTCGCCGGACGGTACGGCGAGAATCTCTGAACAGTTACGATAATCCCTATGAGAAGGCGTCCGCCCCGCGTCGTTCATACTGTCGGACAGGCGTTCGTGAATTATATTGGCACCCACGGGGTGCCGATACGCTTCACAGAGTCCTGTCCGACAGTATCAGGAGTCGTCGGCGTCGCGCCGCTCACGCGCGGTGGCGAACCCGAACTCCGTCTGCTCTTTCGAGCGCCGCTCCTCGCGAGCGGCGAACGCCTCGGCGTCGGGTTCGACATCGTCGTCGATCCGGGCGAAGGAGTTGTGGATCTTGGCGTGACACCACCGACAGAGCGCGACCGTGATCTCGTGTGATAGCGACCCGTCGGAGTTGCCGCCATCGTCGCCCGCAGTGCCGACGCGCCGCCCACGCGTACTCGCGCTCTCCCCGTAGGAGAGGTGATGTTCTTCCAGCAGCGGCCGGGAGCCGTCGTGCGCCATCCGCACCGATTCGAGACCGCAGCGGACGCACTCGCGGCCGTCGGTCGTCGAGCGGTAGTGCGGACAGTCGCGGAACTCGCAGTCTTCGTCGGCGGCGACACAGTCGTAGTCGGCCGCACGGCGCGCGGCGGCGAATTCCGGGTCGTCACCGGCGCGGTTCAGCGCGAAGCGACACCGGCCGTCGCTGGTGAGGTGATCGCAGACGCCCGCGTGCTCGTAGGGGTCGTCGACGCCGACTGGCGTGCCGGTTGGCGTCTCCCGCATACTGATAGAGATTATCGTAAGCCCTCATAGATTTCTCGCCTGACGGTACGGCGAGAATCTCGAACAGTGACGATAATCCCTATGAGAGAGCGTCGCCGCCGAGTTGAATCCGCCGGTGCAGAGTCGAATCATACAGTGGCCGAAGCCGCGTCAGTCGAGCGATTTATTCGTCCGCCGGGAGAGCGCCACCTGTGCTACTCGAACACCGCCGAGACGGGACCCGACGGACCCTCGCCAGCGACGTCGACGTCGCCGATACGTTTCTCTCGAAGGCGCGAGGGCTGATGTTTCGGCGGTCGATTCCGGACGGGTACGCGCTGGTGTTCCCCTTCGGCGAGTCGGGAAAGCGCGACCTGCATATGATGTTCGTGCCGTTCGACATCGACGCGCTGTGGCTCGTCGACGACGAGGTGGTGGCGAAAAAACGACTCCGCGCGTGGCGCGGCGTCGGGATCGAGACGGCGGACACGGTCGTCGAACTCCCCGCCGGCGCCGCAGACGACGTCGAATCGGGTGACACCGTCCGACTCGTCGAGTGACGACGTCACCGGCGACGACGGCGTCAGGTCGGTAACGCGACGCGGGACATCTTGTCGAGAGGCGTTAGTTTAAATATCTGCACGTCCACAGTCCGTGTGAGCACATGACTCGTGGTCGATTTATTCGGGGGTAACCCCGACAACCCCCTAGCATCCATCGTGGATTCTGACGATTCTGTACAGCTTCTAGATACGACGCTACGCGACGGTGAGCAGGCCCCTGGCGTCTCGCTGACGCCCGACGAGAAGGCCGACATCGCCCGGTCGCTCGACAGAGCGAACATCGAGTTCATCGAGGCCGGCAGCGCCTGCACCGGCGAGGGCGAGCGCGAGACCATCCGGCAGGTGACCGCGCTCGACCTCGACGCGACAGTGACGAGTTTCGCCCGCGGCGTCCAGCGGGACATCGACCTCGCGCTCGACTGCGACGTCGACGGCGTCACCATCGTCGTGCCCGCCAGCGACAAGCACGTCGAGCGGAAGGTCGGCACCACCCACGACGAGGTGGTCGAAAAGACCGGCGACCTCGTCACCTACGCGAAGGACCACGACCTCTGGGTCGAGGTCATCGGCGAGGACGGCTCCCGCGCGGACTTAGACTTCCTCGAACGCCTGATGCGCGAGGCGCTCGATGCGGGCGCCGACCGGTCGTGTTACGCCGACACCGTCGGCCACGCCACGCCGGAGACGACCTACGAGTACGTCTCCCGGCTGGCAGAACTCGGCCCCGTGTCGACGCACACCCACGACGACCTCGGGCTGGGGATGACGAACGTCTGGGCCAGCCTCGCCGCCGGGGCGGATCTCGTCCACGGCACGATCAACGGCATCGGCGAGCGCGCCGGCAACGTCGCGCTCGAAGAGGTCGCGATCGCCTTGGCGCACGGCTACGGCGTCGAGACGATGGACCTCGACGAGGTGTACGACCTCGCACAGCAGGTCTCCCACGCGACGGGCGTGCCGCTGCCGCCGAACAAGGCGGTCGTCGGCGAGAACGCCTTCACGCACGAGAGCGGGATCCACACCGACGGAACGCTCAAGGACGACACGATGTACGAGCCCTACCCGCCGGAGATGGTGGGTCGGGAGCGACGGCTCGTCCTCGGCAAGCACGCCGGCCGTGCGGGCGTTCGCGCCGCACTCGACGAACACGACGTCGACGTGTCCGAGGAGGATCTCGCGGCGATCGTCGAGCGCGTGAAACGGCTCGGCGACCGCGACAAGCGCGTCACCGACGCCGACCTGCTGGCGATCGCGGAGGACGTGCAGGGTCGCGAGCGCGACCGTCACGTCGAACTCCTCGATCTCACGGCCGCCTCGGGCGGCGGCACCCCGACCGCCTCGGTCCGTATCCGCGTCGGCACCGAGGAGCGCGTCGCCTCCGGAACCGGCAGCGGCCCCGTCGACGCCGCCGTCAAAGCGGTCCGGGCCGCGCTCGGCTCCGACGCCGACGCCCAACTGGAGTCGTACCACGTCGACGCGATCACCGGCGGCACCGACGCCGTCGTCACCGTCGAAGTGGAGATGTCGAAGGGCGACCGGACGGTCACCGTCGCCACCTCGGACTCGGACATCACCCGCTGCAGCGTCGAGGCGATGGTCGAGGCGCTCGATCGACTCCTCGCCAGCGACGCCGTCGAAGACGAACCCGAACCGGAAGACGCCCTCGCCGACGACTGAGAAGCGTTCTCATACCCGCGTCGGGATGTGCGCCCGGTGATTCTCGCCCGGTTCTGCCGGGCACGCGTTCACAGACGACCAGCGGGTGCTATCGCCGCCGCACCAGAGCCGCGCGAGAGGGCATAGAGCGATTCTCGTCACCACCCGAGACGACCGCGAGGGCCCCGGTACGGCAAGAACGGACGGTGAGCGGTGCAGACGCATCGCTCGAAGGCGAAAGTTCAGAAGCGCCGAGGGTGAGATTTGAACTCACGTGTCCGAATGGACAGCAGATTTCGAATCTGCCGCCTTGGCCGGGCTAGGCTACCTCGGCTACACTCTCTGTTGGACGGCGACGCGTTTAATCGGTTTCGATTTTCGAGAGATCGTCGGACGTCGTGGCAGCGGCTCACGCACAGTCGCTGGGGAAGCGGAGGCGGATGACGCTGGCTTCCGTCTCGGTCGGCGGCGAGTCTGCCCCGACCGCGTCGTCGCCGTCCGCATCCCCGAAGCGCAGTTCGCCGCCGTTTTCGATCACACACCAGTACGCGAGCCAGAGCCCCAGTCCTTCGGCGTGCTGAAGCGGCGTCTCCGACTCCGCTGCGAGGGCTTCGCGGTCGACGGCTGGGATCCCGGCCCCGCTCGATTCGATGCGGACGACGACGTCGTCGCGGCACTCGACCCCGACCCGGAGGGTGAGGTCGTCGCGGTCGGCCTGCGAGACGAGCAGTTCCAGCAGTTCTCCGACGGCCGTCGCGAGCGACCCGGCGTCGGTGAGTTGCGCCTCCGTATGGGCGGCGCCCTCGAACTGGATGACAACGTCGGGGTACTCGCGTCGGGCCTGGTGGACGACGCTGTCGACGAGCGCGGTCACGTCGTGCGTCGTCGAGGGCTGCGAGTGCGAGTCGTCGAGTTCGGACACTTTCCGGGCCTTGTCGCTGACGGTGAGGAGGTCGTCCGTGCGGGAGAGAATCGACTCCGCGGCTCGGGTCGCATCGTCCGCCGAGCCCGACGCGACGAGATCCGCGTACCCGCGAACGACGTTCATATCGTTGCGGAGATTGTGCCGGAGCACTCGGTTGGCCACCTCGAGTCGCTGTTCGTATCGATGGCGGCTGGTGACGTCGCGCAGCGCTACGGCGTAGCCGATCTCGTCGCCGCGCTCGTCGGTAAGCTCTGAGACGCGGACGTCGTAGGCCAGGTTGTTCGCGTCGGTGACGGTGGTGCCGTGAAGCTGATCGAAGGGCCGATCGGGAAACACCGCCGTAATCGAGTGGCCGATCCGTGGCGCGGGGTCGAGCACGCGGCAGGCGATGTCGTCGGCGTCGACCACGACGCGGTCGGTGTCGAGGACCACGAGCCCGTCGCCCATCGCCTGGAGCGCTTGTCGGCGTGCGATGGGGACGCGTTCGAGCAGATCAAAGTGATAGAGGCTGAGTACCAGGAGGACCCCCGTAAACGAGAACACGAACGGCGTCAGGTCGAGGTTGGGGATGGGGCTCACGCCGAGCATAAACGCCATATTCGAGAGGAACGGCGGGAGCGGCGCGATGAGCAGGACGACCACTTGCTTCCAGTACACCAGCGACCAGCGGATCCCGACGAAGAGGATCATACTCATTCCGACCGCGACGGCGACGTACGCGAGGACGATGTGCGTGTAGTAGAGCGGCCCGAACACGATGTCGATTGCCGATCCCGCCGTCGCCGTCGTGTCCGGCGCAACCGTCCAGACGAGATTGTGCGATGCGTTCGTCGCGACCGCGAGAACGACGGCGAACGGTTCGACGGTGAGTAGTCCCGCGCGCACCGGGGTGAGCCACTGCGAGCGGCTGACGTACTGGACGACGAAGACGAGCCACAGGATCGGGACGACGGTCGAGAACGCAAAGGAGAGTTCCCACCAGACGGTCTGTGCCGCGACGGAGTCGAATCCGAGCTGGATCGCGTACGCGAGCGCGGAGAGCCCGACGACGAGATGGAGTGCCGCGATCTCCGGGCCACACCGTGAGTCCCGGTGCTGCCAACCGAGGACGACGACCACTGCGTACACGATGACAGTAGCGAACCCGACAGCGGAGATCGCAGTGAGTTCCCACGGCATACGAGAGTAGTGACGTGTTTCCCCGAAGCAGCCCTGGTACATCAAACCACCAGTCGACAGAGCGGTTCGAATCGGCCTACGACGGCGGGATGGTCCGAAACACAGCCAAACGTGATACGCTGTGTAAAAATTTGACAACGTGGTCAGTCCGATCGAGGCTGAAGGAAGTTTTATTCCGGCGCTAGAGCGAGTAGCGCCATCGACCGGATGAGAGAAACACTCGACGCGAGCGCGGAGGGAGTATCGGACCCGAAGGCGTGGGCGCTCACGGCGACCGATCGGCGAGTGCTCGGCTGGCTCGGCGTGAATCTGCTCGTCTTCGGGCACGTCGTGGCTTTCGAGACGCCGCTGTGGCTGACCTACGCGTACAACGGTCTGCTGTACGCGATCGGAATCGGCGTCGCATTGCGGTCGCCGGAGATTCGCGACGTCTTCGTGCTCGGGAGCGTCGCAGGCGTGTTAGAAGTGGGTGTCGACGCGTTTCTCGTCTCGACGGGGTCGTTAGTGTATCCGGATTCGCTTCCGATGCTCCTGGGATCACCGCTGTATATGCCGATCGCGTGGGCGCTCGTCGTCACCTACTTCGGCTACTTCGGACGGCGACTCGACGAAATCGCCGGACCCGTCGCCGCGACCCTCGGTCCGGCGGTGACCGGAATGATACTCGTGGGATTCTTCGAGTACGGAGCACACTACGCCGGCATCTGGAGCTACGCCATCGCACCGTTCGCGATGCTCGGTCACGTCCCGGCGTTCATCGTCGTCGCGGAGGGCGTAATGTTCGCCGCGCTCTACTGGGTCGTTCGACTGCGCCGACCGCTGCTCGGGGGCGTCGGCTTCGCGGCGGTCATCTCGGTCAGCTACGTCGGTAGCTACGCGCTGTTTTCCGCACTCGGCGGCTGAGTCGCGGCAGCACGTGCCCCTTACCGTCCAGCGACGATCAGACGGCCCGCAGCGAGAGCGTCGCCGTCGTCGATTCCGCCGGCGAGACAATCCGGACGCTGACCGCGGCGGCGACGACCGTCGTCTCCTCCGCCCGCTCCTGAACGACGACGCCATCGATCGCTCGACACGGCCCGAAATCGCGTCCGCGACCGGAGGGACAGTGCTCGGCCGCCCAGCGAGTGGCCGCCGCGTCGTCGAACGTCACGGTCACCGCTCTGCTCTCGTCCGCGTGGGAACGCTCCAGTCGGCCGATATCCGTACCGACATCCGTCCGGATTCGCTCGACGAGCGAGCCGCGGTCACGCCACGAGACGTCGCGCCCGGCGTCCGTTTCGGCGTCACGGACGGCCGTGCGGAAGGAGGCGGTCAGGCTACGGTCGATCTCCGCGAGCGACGCAACGTCGACCGCGCCCGCGGCGGTCCGGTCGGCGTCGTAGCCAAGTTGCGCGTAGGCGAGCGTCATCGAGAGGAAGGCGACGGCGACGACCGCGGCCGCGACGAGCACGATCTGTGCGCGGTCGTCGCCCCGGAGCGGTCCGCCACGCGGTGACTGCGGCCAGCGGCGGCTCACGCGTACCACACCCGTAGCGTGACGGTACACCGCCCCGTCGCGAGCGTCGCTCGCCCGGACGGCGCGCCGTTGGGCGATGGCGGACCGACGGTCCCGTGTGGGAACTCGATACGCCCGAACGCGGCTGTCGGAAGAACCGCATCGAGTCGAGCGCGAAGGGCGTCGCGTTCGGTTGCGAGTGCGGTCGGCGAGCGACAGGCCGCCGCGAGTCGACTCCGGCCGGCGCCGATCGGTGGCTCCGCGTCGAGGACCGCGAGTGCGTCGGCTGCAGTACGGTCGAGTTTCGCGTCCGAGCCCCCCTCGGCGGCCGGAATCCAGAGGAACCCGGCGACGACCGCGAGGATCAAGAGCGCGCCCACGGCAGCTTCGAGGAGCGATGTCGCGAGCTGCGCTCGATCGGAGCGGTCACGCACCGACACTCACCACCAGCCGCTCGACGCTGGCATTTCTTGTGTGCCACGCGACAGTCGCCGCCCCGGCAACGTATGGATCGTCGGCGTCGAATGCGAGCACGAGCGGGTACGCGTCCGGAACGGCGACCGAGTACTCGCCCGCGAGGCCGGACGGGTCGTGGAGGACGACTCTGTTGCCGGCTCGAACTGTCGTCACACTTCGTCCTCGACGCGGGTCCACCGCCACCGTGACGTCTCCCGTGTGGTCCGCGAGCGTGACTTCACGTCGATCCGAGAGCTCGATCCGCTCGGTATTCTGAACAGGGTGCTCGACACGAACGCGGCGTTCGACCCGCTCGAATCCCGCGCCGCGGACGCGACGACCGTCGCCAGACGCCGCGGGAGCGTTGCGCTCCACGAGAACGTCGCCGCCGAGCGTGACGCGGACCGACCGTCCCCGGAGAGACGGGACGGCGGCTTCGAGGTCGGACGCGGTCAGGTTCCTGACGGCCGCTGAGCGGACGACGTTCGGCCCGCGCGTGTGTGCGGCGTCGACATCGAGGAGGTGCGCGGCGAGATCGTCCGCGGCGTGCGTCGTCGCCGGATCCCGATCGGCGTCGACGAGCGCGTCGTTCGCGAGCGCCGCGCCGGCGACCGTGACCGCCGTCACGACGACGACCGCCACGGCGAAGCCGATCAGATTCGCCTGGGCGCGCGACGTCACGTAGCCGCCTCCCGTTCGATCGTTGACGAAACGGAGCCGCGTGAGCGGTCACGCTCTGCGAGGCGCGAGGCGCCGTCACGCTCGTTGAGGAGTCGAATCGAAATTCGTCCCTCGGTCACGACGACGACCGCCCGCGACGGCGACGCACTGTCCCACGAGCCGCGGACGACGGTGGCGTCGGGAACGGTGAGCCGGATCCGTCCGCCGATCGAGGCATCCGGATGAACGAGCCGCAGCGCCGGCGTGGACGTATCGTTCGCGACGACGACTCGGTAGGGATCACCGCGAATAGCGGGCGGAAGTCGGACGGCAACGCTGCGGTCCGCGCGTACGTCCGTGTCGGTTGGGACCACCGCTTCGACGCGCTCGGCGGCCGCGACGAGCGCCCGATCGCCGAGTTCGGTCCCGACCGCCGCGCGGTAGTCGGGCGCGATGCCGCCGAAGAACGTCGCCGTCAGGAGCGCGACGAACAGCACGCCGACGCCGAGTTCGAGCGTCTTGCCCACGACGGGCGAGAGGCCGCGATCGAACGATCGCCCCCGCGACCGACCCCACCCTCCTGTGTCGCGTCGCCGGCTCATCGGCCCACCTCGACCGCAAGCCGCACGTCGTGGACGACGAGATAGGCGGTCCGCTCGCCCTCGAAAGACGCGACGACGCTCGGCGTGCCGTCGCCGTCGATGTCGCGGCGTGAGGTCGTCGCGCCGCGTTCCTGGAGGTGGCGTTCCCAGGCGGCCGGCGTCGGCGTTTCGATGCCGATGCGGTACGAAGACGCAGGGAGATCGACCCGCTCGGTTCGCGCGTCGGTGCGGAGCGTCATCGCGAGGCGATGGCCGCCGGTCGAGACGCCGTCCGCGCCGCTGGCGTTCAGGACGGGTACCCCGACGTACAGGGTCCCGTTCGCGGGTGCGACCCGACTCGGCGCGACGACGCGACTGCCGCGGTCGTCGCTCTGGACGACGGCACCAGCGAAGCCGGTGACGCGCTGGTCACCGTCGGCGTAGACGATCGCCCCGGCGTGGCCCGCCCAGACGACGCCCTCGTCGTCGAGGAGCCACACGGTCCGGTTGACCACCTGAATCGTCCCCGTCGCGAGTTCGACAGTCGTCTCTCGGTCGCCGGGGGCGGGTCCGAGTGCCGTCTCGAAGTCGTCGCCGACGCGCGTCGCGGCCGCCGAGGCCGACCCGTCCTCGACGATAGACCCGGCCGTCGCCGTGAGTCCGCCGACAGCGAGGACGGTGATTCCAAGGAGGAGCGCGACGCCGACGACCGCCGTCTGTCCGCGGTCGTTTTCCGGCGCAGAAACGGAGCTGTCGGCGCTCATACCAACCCCATTCCCGCAAAGACGATATGACAGACTGCGACCAGACTTCCGGAGTGCAAGAGCGCCTCGTACTGCCCGCGACTGGCGACGCCGGCGAACCACCCGGCGGCGAGCATCGTCGCCTGGGTGGTCACGTAGACGCGGTACTGATCCCGCGCGAGGTCGACCGCGCCGGGATCGACCGCGACGCCCGAGAGTTCCGACATCGTCGATAGCCGGTCGAACCCGGCGAAGACGTTGGCGCTCGTCGCGACGCTGATCCCGACGACTAAAAGCGCAGTCGTCCAGCCGACGGCGACGTAGACGAGCATCCCCGATCTGAGCGCGCGTTTCTCGTGATAGAGGCGGCCCACTTCGCTCTGGAGCGTCTCGAAGACGACGCCCGTGTCGCTGCCGGCGTCGAGCGCGCCGATCACGAGGCCGACCGTCTGCTCGGCCATCGGCGTGCCGACGCGGTCGACGAACCGGTCGAGCGCCGCCGTCCGCAGGTCGGTCTCCGCGTCCGCCGTCGGCGTTGTGAGGTGCAGATTCATCGAGAGATCGGCGACGTCACCGTTCAGCGGTCCGAGGTCGACGTCGCGGGCGACGTGTTCGACCGCGGCGGAGAAGGGCCGCCCGAGGTTGACGTGGCCGGAGACGGCGTGCACGAAGTCTTTGAGTTCGTGGTCCTTCGCGTCGTCGAGTCGGGCGCGGCGGACGGCGACGAGGCCGACAGGAATCGCGTAGCCGACGTAGCCGACCAGAAGCGAGATCACGATGTCGACGCCGAGGAGGACAGACGCGACGAGCGCGGCGACGCCGATCGGCGCGAACGCGACGCTCGCGCTCGCGGGGTTCGTCGTCGCCGTGCGGAGTGTACCGACCGTGCTCGCGGGTCGGTGGTAGGTGACGTGCTGGTCCGGCGGCCGGAGCCGGGCGACGAGCCCCGCAGTCCCGAGGCCGACTACGAGGATGAACGCCGCGCTGCCGTAGACGGCGAGCGCGCGGAGCGTGACGGGACCGAGCGGCGTCTCAACCGGTGCCGAGAGTTCGGGCGAGACGATGCTCATCACCGTGAGGACGATGACGAGGAGCGCCGGGAGGACGAGTAACACGACGAACAGTTCCGCGAGCAGTTCGAGAAACCCCTGCGCGCGACGCCGATCCCGGTCCTGCTGGTGTCGCAGCATTCGACTCTCCATCGCGAGGTACTCCCGGAGCGCGTCCGAGCCCTGCTCGGCGTGCTCGCGGAACTTCAGCAAGAAGGGCGCGAGCGTGTCCTGTGCCGGCGTGTCGCGGGCGACTCGCCGCAATCCCTCGTCGACGTTCCCCGTCATCGCGGCGGTGTTGAGCGCCTTTCGGAGCGCGACTGCCGTCTCCCCGTAGGCGTCGGTGTCGGCGACGCGCCGGAGCATCGCGCGGCGGCCGTCGCTCCCAGACGCGAGGACGTTCAGGTAGCGAACCGCACTCGGAAGCGTGCGCCCGATGTTCGATCGCCGCGCGGCGGTCAACCAGCGGAGGTACCGGCCGCCGGCGTAGACGACGCTCCAGTGGACACCCGCGGCTGCGAGAACGCCGACGAGTCCGGCCAGTGCTGTCGCGTTCCGTCGGGAGATATCGAGGGTTTCGGCGGTGGAGCCACCGATTGCACCGGTACCGACGCCGGTGAGTCGGTCGAGGAGGCCAGCCGCGGCCGATTCGATCATCGTTGGTGGGAGCACGAGTCCGATGGCGACGATTGCCCCACCGGCGAGCACCGCCAGAAGCCACGAGAACGCGTAGACGCGAGCGAGGTACAGATCGAACGCCACGGTCAGGTTGGTTCCGCGATAAGCGCGCCGGTCGCGCTCGTGGCGGCGTGAATCCGCTCGGCTGGCGAACAGCGCGTACGCCGCGCGGTCGAACGCCCCGAGCGAGCGCGTTGCGTGATTCGAGCGTCGTCGAGCCGAATCCGAACGCTGTGTCGGATCAGACGGTGACGACGGTCCCAGATTCGAGCCCTGCTCGGAGTCGCCCCCGCTCACGGCTTCCGTCCTCCGGGCCGATCGCGGGTCCGCACCGCAGCGTCGTCTGCGGTTCCAGTCTCGCGCTCGGACGGCGACGACTCGGTATCGGGCTCGGCAGTCCGGTGTGCACGCTGCCGCCGAACTCGCTCGACGGTCGCGGCCTCGTCAGTCCGGAGATCCGAGAGGAACCCGAACAGCCGGTCGACGTCGGTCACGTCCTCCTGGAGGAGATACTCGACGTAGCCGCGCTTCCGACGGAACTCGCGTTCGATCGTCTCGACGTCCTGGTCGGTCGCGTCGGCGATGCGGTGGAACACGCGGAGCGCGCGGCGGTGCGTCTCGCCCGCGGTAGCGGCATTGTCGCCGCCGAGCGACGGATGATCGTAGGCCATCGCGAACGACCCGTCGGTCTCCCGCCAGAGGATCGTGTTGTAGTAGAGGTTCGTCCCGTCCTTCTCGACGACACCCGTCCGCGCGGACGCGGGCAGTTCCTCGTACTCGGATTCCGAAAGGAGTTCGACGACTGAGCCGACGTACCGCTCGCCGTCGACGCGGCGGGGGAAGACGACCAAGTCGAGTTCGCGCAGGAGATACACGGGCAGCCCCTGCTCGACGACGCGGTTCACCAGCGTCTCGATGTCTTCGGCGTGTGTGGTGCCGACGACGCCGTGGCCGGTGTTCAGCACTTCGGCGAAAGTTTCGAACGACTCCGGGGTGTTGACCTCGGCGATGACTTCCACGTCGGGGTTCAGATAGTTCGCTTCAGTCATCAGATCCGCCATCGAGACGCGCTTGTACTCGTTCTCGTGGTCGCGCGTCGTCAGCGACACGCCGGTCTCGTGGGGGAGATACACCTCGCGAGACCCCTCGTCGATGCTGATCGGGCGGTGGTCGTACGGAATGAAGGGCATATGGGCGTTCATCAGCGTCGTCTTGCCGGCCCCGGTCGGTCCCGAAAAGAGGACGACACGGTGGTGTTCATACAGGAGCCAAAGCAGCGTCACCAGCTCCGTCGGAATCGACCCGAAGCCGACGAGGTCGATCGGCGTCAGCGGCGACGACGCCTGTTTGCGGATCGAGACGTGCGGTCCGTCTTCGGAGATGACCGGGAGCGCGACGGCACACCGGATGGTCTCGCCGTGACCGGTGGCGTCGGGTGCGACTCCCTCGGGGCGGAGGTTCACCTTCGCGGAGGGCTGGCTCGCGCTGAGTTCGACGCCGTCGGCCGCCGCCAGTTGGGTGACGACGTTGACGAAGCTGGTCTCGTCCTCGAAGGCGAGGTTCGTGGGGACGCGTTCGCCCGCTCGGACGACGTCAGCCCGCGGAACGACCTTCACGCGCTCGCCGACCCGATTGGCTTCGACGTCTTCGAGATGCGGGTCGCGGATCGGGACCGTGAGGACGCCCTCGCCGACGTAGTCGCGGAGGACGTAGTAGACAAGGTCGTCGAGGCGGTCCTGGGCGTACCGGCGGTCGACCGGCGGCACGCCGAGCCCGTACGCTGCCAGCGCGTTGCGGGCGCGGTACCGCGTCGCTTCGAGCCACGCGCGGGTGTTGCGCGCGGTGAGGCGGCGCGAGAGGAACTGTCTGGCGCGGTCGCGAATGAACGCCGTCCGATCTTCGACGACTTCGTCGACGTTGGCTTCCCAGATGCGCTCTTTGCACTCGGCGACGAGTGCTTCGTCGCCCGGGAGGAGGTCGGGTTCGAGCACCGCGTACTTCGCCTCGAAGCGGTCGCTACCGAGGAGTCGGTCCCGGTGGACGACGACGTCGACGTCGAACCCCGCAAAGGAGACGGTGTAGTGGCGGAGTCGCTCGCCGGCGACCCGCGTCGCGAACTCGGCGTCCGCGCGGAACGGCGTGACCGCGGGCGCGTAGTTGTCGGTGTGGACGACGAGCGCACCGTCGGTCTCGCCTTCGACGTCGACGACGTCGACGCGGTCGTCGAGCGCTATCGGCGTCACGGGGCCGAGCAGGCGCAATTCGCAGGTCGCGTAGTAGTCGAGGCGGCGGCGGGTGGCGGGCGCGACGTCGAGAAGCCGATCGAGGACGCGCCGGTACTTCGGCGGCAACCCCGCGGCCGCTCGCTCGGCAGTTCCCTGACGAGTGAGCGGCCGGCGGACGTCCACGCCCGAAAAGTAATCTAGCACTGACACGAGCGCGCGTTCGGAGTCGGCTCCAAGGGCCGGCTCTCGAATCTGATACGAGAAGCCGACACCGTCGGGGCCGTCGCGGATCGTCGTGACGACGCCGGGCGTGACCTCGTACTGTGCGCGAACTGTCGGTGCGTACCACGCGTCGGTGCTGTCCGGTGGTTCTGGCGCCGGAACGACCGGCGCGTCAGGGACTTTGGCGTCCCGTTGCGCGGCCGAAGTCATCCCGCCTCCACGGGGACGCGTCGATCATACATACCGTCGCTTCTTCCCCGTTCGTATATAAACGCTCGCGGCAGTTATCTCGGGCGATAATCGAAGGACTGCGTCGAGGTCATAGTCGTTTTCAATTGACAGTAAGCACATCACTTATTCTGGTCGACGGAAACCAGGAATCATCGGAGCGATCGAAGACCCCGCCGCGACTGTGGTTGCATCGATCGACGGCGACAGAGCCGCAGCACTCCTCGAGTCGATCGCGGATCACGAACTACCGCCGGCGCTCGGCGACCTCGTTTCGGAGTATCAGTCCTTCGAGGCGGCCCGTCCCGCGTTCATCTGGAAGTGGGTCCACCACCTCGCGCCGGCGAACACGATGCCCTTCGTCGACGAGACTCACCACGAGCGCGTCGCCACGAACAAGACGATGCTCGTGTTGTTCGTCACCATCCTCGACGACCTCCTGGAGAAGTACCGCGACTACGAGACGTTCGACGCGATCGTCAGTCTGGCTCGGGCGGGAGATCGCCTCGACGGGGGAGACGGAGTCGGTGTCGAAGCCCGCTCGGACGCGGTCGACGACGAGTACGTCGCGTTCGCGGCGCGCGTGTGGGAGACGCTCGTCTCCCGCCTCGAACGGGGGGCGAAGTTCCAGCAGTACGCCCCGCGGTTCCGGTTCGACGTGCGACAGATCGTCACAGCGATCGAGTACAGCACCCTCGTCATCGAGCGCCCAGAGCAGGCGACAGTCCACGATCTCCGGCGGTACGAGACGCACAATATGGGGATGCACAGTTACCTCGACATCGACCTGATGCACGCCTCGGCCGACCTCGCCCGGGCGACGGCAGACCTTCGGGCGGCGGTCGACGCCGCCCAGCAAATGGCGCGGATCGGCAACTGGGTCAGCACCTGGGAACGGGAGGTGTTAGAAGGCGACGTCAGTTCCGGAGTCGTCGTCGCCGCGCTCGAACGCGGGATCGTCGACCCCGAGGATCTCCCGGACCCCGACGATCCGGACGCCGAAGCGGCGGCACGCGTCATCGACCGGATCGACGGCCACGACCTCGAATCGGAGTTCCTCGACGAGTGGAACGTGCAGTATCGACGGCTCGAAACCCTCCGCGATCGGATCGACGCCGTGGACCTGGGTCCGTTCGTCGAAGGGACCAAAGAGGTCCTGCGCTATCATCTCGCGAGCCGCGGTTTCAAGTGACTGCGCTGCTCTCAAGCGCCACTGAACCGCTCGCGCTCGCGGCGACACACCCGCTCCCAGAGCGTGAAGAGCGAACTCCCGAGGCCGTATCGCTCGTCGATAGTGCGTACCCACTCGTCGTCGGTAAAGAGCAGGTACTGAAGTCGTCGGACCGTCGGATCGAGGTCCTCCATCGCGAGGTCACCGACGTAGTAGCCGACAGTCTGATCGCGCGCCTCGGCGATCAGTTCCGGGGGCACGCCGATGCCGCACTCGGTCGCGACGTAGTCGAACCACTCCAGATGTAGGATGGCGTCGGCGAACGCGAACCGATCGGCGAAGCCCGAGACGGATTCGATTGCGGGGGACCCGCGGGAGACGACGTCGTCGGGGCGACTGAACCGCGGCAGCGAGAGGTGATCGATCGTCGCGGCGTACTGGTCGGCGACGCGCCTGAGTCGCCAGTCGGCGTAGGCCGTCGGCGCAGTCAGTGAGAGTTCGTACCACACGGGCGTCCACTCCAAGAAGGGGAGCCCGAACGCGGCGTCGGCGTAGAGGTCCGCGGCGATCAGGCGATTGACCGCGGGCGCGACGTCCGCGCCGGTTCGGTTCGCCCGCATCGCCGTCTCCGCTTCGTCGATGAAGCCCGAGAGGTCGCCAGTGTGAAACCCCATTCCGTCGGCGACACGCAGGAGATACTCTCCCCCGGGCCGGAACCAATCTGCGAAGTCCGACGCCGTCCGCGCGCGCAACAGCGAGAAGACGCTCACACGACCCCTAGGAGGTCCGTTGGTATATATAGTCGCGTTTGACAGCGCACGGCATCTGTCCGTTATCCTGACGAGTCCGGCGGTTCCTCTCCGTCGAGTTGCTCCGCCAGACCCCACTCAGCGGCCCGCGCTTGCGCCTCTGCGCGCGCCTCGTCGCGAATCGCGTCGATGCGGTCGGCGTCGGCGAGAAACGCTTCGACCGCACTCGCTCCCGCGGCGTCGGCTAGCCGATCCTCGGGCGCGGCGTCGCGCGTTCGGTCGACGAGCGTCTCGTCGTCCGCGAGGACGTCGGCCGGCGCGGAAGGGGCGACTCGGAGTTCCTCGACCCGATGGGCTGCCGCCAGCGCGTCGGCCGCGAGTTCGTACACCTCGGCGTGAAACAGGTCGCCGGTGAGCGCGTCGAGCGCGGCGCGGCCGCCCGCGTCGCTCGCGGAGTGGTACGCCAGCACGGGGACGCCCGCCTCGAACGTGAGGACCGCCCGCTCGTCGTTCCCGAAGAGGATGGACCCCTGTGGCTCGAAGACGACGTAGCCGGTGAGTTCGCGGTCGAGCACCCCCGCGAGCGTTTCACCGATGTCGGCGTCGGTCCGCGAGCGGCAGAGTTCGCCCTCAGGGATGTGGCCGTCGGCCACCATCGTCAGAGGCGGTCCGGGACGACGGCACTCCGGAAGCGGTCCGCGACGCCCGCGGCGTCGCCCGCTCGGACGTCGAGATTCCCGGCGGCCTCGTGGAAGGCGTCGGCCGCAGGATCAGTCGGCGCGTGCGCGAGGAGTGGTTCGCCGGCCCGCCGCGCGGCCCGCACCGCATCGCTCTCGGGGACGCTCGCCAGCGCCGTCCCACCGAAGTAGCGCGCGGCCTGCTCCGAAATCGTCTCGACGTCTTCGTCGGGGCGGACGCGGTTGAAGAGCACGCCCGCCGTCTCGGTGCCGTACGAGCGGGCGTACTCCTGCACCTTCAGCCCGTCTGAGAGCGAGGGCACCGTCGGCTGGAGGACGACGACGACGCGATCGGCGAGAACAACCGGCAACACGGCGCTTTTCGAGCCGAGCGCCGCGGGCGAATCGAGCAGGAGGACGTCGGTGTCGGCTGCGAGTTCGGCGACGACGTCCCGAAGGTTACCCGGATCGGCGGCCTCGAACGCCGTGAGACTCGTTCCGCAGGGGACGACCGACATTCCGAACCGGTCGTAGACGGCGTCCTCGACCGCGACGTCGCGATCGGAGACCAGGAGGTCGTGCAGTGTCACGTCGGCGTCGTCGAGTCCCGCGTGAAAGAGGAGATTCGCCATCCCGGTGTCGGCGTCGATGACCGTGACGTCGTACCGCTCGGCGAGCGCCATCCCGAGCGCCAGCGTGCTCGTCGTCTTTCCGGTGCCGCCTTTCCCGCTCGCGACGGCGAACGCCTCGACCATACCCGAACCTCGCGGTACCCGCTGAAAAGTCTTCGAGTCCGATTCTCGGCTGTGATTCCGTGACGGCGCTCAGGTGGACGGCACCACATCGGGGACGAGGACGTCCAGCGGGAGCGGGTCGACGAGGTCGGCGGCGCGCTCGTAAGCGGTTGCGTCGGTCGCGCCGGTGCCGGCGGTGTCGGTTCGCGCGCCGTCCGTCGGCCGTGATATCCCCGCGGACTCGAAGACCGCGTCGACGAACGCCTCGCGGGCGGTCTCGTTCTCGAAGAGGCCGTGGAGGTACGTCCCGAGTGCGTTGCCAGACGCCGCCCCGAGCGTCACCGGCTCGCGGTCCGCTGTCGAGAACGGCGTCTCGGTCGGCGTCGAGCGTGCGAGGGGTTCGTCGATCGCCCGCGTCTCGCCCGCGTGGATCTCGTATCCCGCGACGGCGCCCGAGGCGCCGGCGAGCGGTCCCGTTCCGTCCAGCGTCCACGAGACGGGGGCGACGCGCTTCCGTCGCAAGAACGTCGTCTCCACTGCCAGCAGGCCGAGTCCGGGGAGTTCCGCGTCCTCCGCGTCGCCCGCACTCTCCACGTCGGCGTCGACGAGGCGCTCGCCGAGGAGTTGGTAGCCGCCGCAGAGGCCGACGACGGGGCCCTCGAAGTCCCACAGGCGCTCGTGGAAGCCGGCCTCGCGGAGCGTCCGGAGGTCGTCGGTCGTGTTCTTCGTCCCGGTTAGGACGACCGCGTCGGCGTCCGCGAGCGACGTCTCCGGTGGAACGAACGCGACGCGGACGCCCGGAACGGCCGCGAGCGGATCGACGTCGGCCGTGTTCGACGCCCGTGGGAGTCGGGGGACAGCGACGGTGACTCGCTGTTCCTCGGGAACGCCGTCGTCGTCGCCGCGGACCGACCGCTCGCCGACGGCCGGCAGCGAGACGCTGTCCTCGTCGGGAAGGCCGGGATCGTCGTACGGGAGCACCGCGAGAACTGGCACGCCGGTTCGCGCTTCGATCTCCTCGATACCGGGGTCGAGCAGCGAGCGGTCGCCGCGGAACTTCGTGATCGCGACGCCGACGACGCGCTTGCGCACGTCGTCGGGGAGCAGTTCGAGCGTGCCCAGAATGGACGCGAACACGCCGCCGCGCTCGATGTCGGCGACGAGCAGGACGGTGGCGTCGGCGAATCGCGCCGTCTCGACGTTCGCTAGGTCCCGGTCGTGGAAGTTCACCTCCGCAATCGAGCCCGCGCCCTCGGCGACGACGACGTCGTGATCGGCCGCGAGGCGCGCGTGCGCCGCTTCGGCCGCCCGCCGGGCATCGTCCCAGTGCTCGGCGTAGTAGTCGCCCGCGGCGTAGTGGCCGACCGCGACCCCGTCGACGACGAGTTGGGATTCGCCTCCGCCGCGCGGCTTCAAGAGGACGGGGTTGTGGTCGGTCGTCGGCCGGACGCCGGCCGCGCGGGACTGGACGTACTGAGAGACGCCGATCTCGCCGAATGCCGGGCTGTGATCAGACTCGGTGACGGGGCCGGAGTCGAAGCGGGGGCCGGAGCCGCCGGCCTCACGAGTCCGCACCGCGCTCGGACGGACGACCGCCCGCGCCTCGTTGCTCATATTCTGCGCCTTGAACGGCGCGACGTCGACGCCGGCGTCAGCGAGACGGCGACAGAGCCCGGCGGCCACCGTGCTCTTGCCGACGTGACTGGCCGTCCCCGCGACGAGAATCGTCTCGGCGGCACCGCTGTCGTCGCCGCCCGCTCCGACGTCGTCGGCCATCAGTACTCGGTGCCTTTCCGGGCGCGAACGCCCGCGTCGAAGGGGTGTTTCACCTTTCGCACTTCGGTCACGAGGTCGGCGGCGTCGAGCAGGTAGGTCGGCTCCGAGTGGCTCCCGGTGAGGACGAGTTCGAGGTTATCGGGTTTCTCGTCGATTAGATCGAGCACGTCGGCCACCTCGAGGAGGTCCTGCTCGACGGCGTAGAGGATCTCGTCGAGGACGAGCAGGTGAACGCCGTCCGTGGGGTCGCCGTCGAGGTCGAGCGGGGCCGTCAGGTCCGCGTCGGCCGCGCCGTCGACGATTTCCGCCGTTCGTTCGAGCGCGCCGCGGGCCTTCGCGTGGTGCTCGTCGTCGTCGGAGCCGTCGAGCAGGCCGTGCCAGCCGTAGTGGCCCGTGTTCTCGTAGGAGATGCCGGGGACGGCCGCGATGGCGTTGTACTCGCCCCGGACGCCTTCGACCGAGTCGGCGCCGCCCTTCAGGAACTGGAGGAGGTGGACGCGGTAGCCGTGGCCGGCCGCGCGGAAGGCCATCCCGAGCGACGCCGTCGTCTTGCCCTTGCCGTCGCCCCACCACGCCTGTACCAGGCCGAACTCCGCGGGGGCCGCGGGTTCGATGTCGGTCGCGGACGGGCGGACGCCGCCGCCCGGCGTCTGGCGTCGGGCCTCCGCTGGCGTCCCTGCGGTCGCGTCGTCGCTGTCAGTCATACGCGAGGAGAGGGAGGGGTCGGACAAGAAGGCGACGCGTTGATCCGGGCGAGCGTCGCGGTGGGGGGTCGGTCAGTCGCCTGGCCGCTGAGAGGCCCTGCTCATAGCGATTATCGTAACTGTTCGGAGAGTCTCGCCGTATCGTCCGGCGAGAAGTCTATGACGACTTACGATAATCCCTATATGGAGACGTACGGTAGTCCCTATCAGTCGTCCGCGACGGCGGCGTCAGCCCGAAGTGCAGGGGGAAAGTCGGCTGGCAGCCGATCGCGGTCGTGCGGCTCCGAGAAGTCGATGTCGGGGCCGGACGGGACGAGTCGCTTCGGGTTCACGTCGTCGTGGCTCATATAGTAGTGCCGCGTGATGTGATCGAGGTTCACCGTCTCGGCGACGCCCGGGAACTGGTAGATCTCCTTCGTGTAGTTCCAGAGGTTCGGATACTCGTGGATCGCCCGGCGGTTGCACTTGAAGTGGGTGTGATAGACGTGGTCGAACCGGATCAGCGTCGCGAACATCGCGATGTCGGCCTCGGTGAACACGTCGCCGGCGAGGAAGCGCTGCTCGTCGAGGACGGCCTCCCAGCGGTCGAGCGCGTCGAAGAGGTCCTCGATCGCCGCCTCGTGAGCCGCCTGCGTGTCGGCGAACCCGGCGCGGTAGACGCCGTTGTTGATCGGGTCGTAAATCTCGTCGATGGCCTGATCGACCGCGTCGCGATAGCCCTCGGGCCAGAGATCGACACCGTTGGCGTCGTCGAACTCGGTGTCGAGCATCCGCATAATCTCGCGGGATTCGTTGTTGACGATGGTCTCGCGCTCGCGATCCCAGAGGACGGGAACGGTCACGCGGCCGGTGTAGTCTGAGTCCGCGCGCGTGTAGATGTCGCGGAGGTAGTCCTCGCCGTAGACCGGATCGGGGTACTCCTCGGAGAACTCCCAGCCGTCCTCGTAACGGACGGGCTCGACGATCGACAGCGAGATGTCGTCTTCCAGCCCGAGCAGGCGGCGGGCCATCGCCACGCGGTGGGCCCACGGACAGGCACGGGAGATGTAGACGTGATACCGACCCGACTCGGCGGGGTATTCGGCGTCCGGATCGTCCTGAATCCAGTCGCGGAACGTCGTCTCCTGTCGGTCGAACTCGCCTTCCTCGTTCGTGGCCTGGTAGGCGTCGGTCCGCCACTCACCGTCGACGAGCATATTCATCGGCGGACACCTCCGCGCGCCGCTGTAGAACGTGTAAGCGTCGAAGATCCGTTCATTGTGTCTGGACGAGGTGGCGTAGCCGTGTAAGTCGTTCGGCCAGCGAACGCCTCCCGCGGACGGCAGTGAGCGTCACGAGCGGGGCGACGCCGCGCTCGGCCCGTCATCGAAACGTCTTAGTAGTAAGTAATATCACTAGGTGGTATGGCGGAGTTCACCGGATTCACAGACGTAAGCGAAGCGCAGGTAACGCGAGCGATCGCCAGCGACTGGAGCGAGGAGTTCCTCGATCGGGTCGACACCGACGTCATCATCGTCGGCGGCGGTCCCTCGGGACTCGTCACGGCGAAGGAACTGGCCGAGCGCGGCGTCGACGTGACCATCGTCGAGAAGAACAACTACCTCGGCGGCGGCTTCTGGCTCGGCGGGTTCCTGATGAACAAGGTGACGGTGCGCGACCCCGCGCAGTCGGTGCTGGACGAACTGGGCGTCCCCTACGAGGAGTCCGACGAAGCGCCCGGTCTGTACGTCGCCGACGGACCGCACGCCGTTTCGGCGCTCATCGAGGCCGCCTGCGACGCTGGCGCGGCGATCCAGAATATGACCGAGTTCACCGACGTCGTCGTCCGCGAGGGCGACCGCGTCGGCGGCGTCGTCCTCAACTGGACGCCGGTCCACGCGCTCCCTCGCGAACTCACCTGCGTCGACCCCGTCGCGGTCGAGTCCGACCTCGTCGTCGACGCCACCGGCCACGAGGCCGTCGTCATCTCGAAGCTCGCAGAGCGGGACGTCCTGGACGCGCCGGGCATCGAACACGCGAGCGAGCACAACACGGGAATGGACGCGACCGGCGACGACGAGTACGGCGCGCCCGGCCACGACTCCCCCGGCCACGACTCGATGTGGGTCAGCAAATCCGAGGATCAGGTCGTCGAACACACCGGCGTGGTCCATCCGGGGGTCGTCGCCACCGGAATGGCCGTCGCCACCGTCGACGGACTGCCCCGAATGGGTCCGACGTTCGGCGCGATGCTCCTCTCGGGCAAGCGTGGCGCGCAAGCGTGTCTCGACGAACTAGAGCGCGACGCCGCCCCCGTCGACTTCGCGCCGGCCGCGCCCGCGGACGACTGATACTGTCGGACAGAACGATGTGAAAATCATCGGCACCCCGTGGGTGCCAATATGATTCACGAACTTCTGTCCGGCAGTATGAGCCTCGCGAACGGAGATGGCCTACTGCTCGGGACGAAGAAGCGTCTTGACCGCCGTGACGGCCGCGTCGGCGTCGGGACCGAGCACGTAGGTGATCGGCTCGATGCCGTACCCGCCGGTCTGATAGCAGACGAACGTCTCCGAGAGCGTCTCGGGGCCGCGTTCTTCGACCGACTCCCGGATCGGGTCGGTCGGCGCGTCGGGGTCGAACTCCACCGTGTCGTAGCCCGCGGCGTCGAGGTCGGCGACGAGCTGGGAGTCGTAGCGGACGTTGATCGCCGCGCGGACGTCGCAGCCAGCCGCACGCGCCGAGAGGAGCACCGACGCAACGTGCTCGCTGACTCCGAACTCGGGATCGCTCGGGACCGTCGCGCGCCCCTTCACGTCGAAAATGCGGCCGGGGACGCCCGCGACGTCGTCGACGGTCGACGCGTCGGGGAGGCACTCGACGAGGTTCGATCCGACGTTCGGGATGAGTCCCGCGAAGCCGCTCGCGTTAGTGAGTCGGCGGAGCGCCTGCCGGACCGACGACCGTACCTGCTCGCTCGTACGGAGCCCGCTTTCGGGGTCGTGAATCCGCACGTAGCCGTCGTAGTCGGCCAGTTCCGGCATCGCTTCTTCGTGCAGGCGAGCGAGCAGGTCGCCCTCCTCCAACTGGCGGACGAGCACTTCGGCCTCGACGAGAGCCTGCACCCGGCTCATATCGCCCGTCGCGAGCCCGTCGGCGACGCGCTCGACGAGGTCGACGACGCGGTCGTCTTCCAGCACTTCTTCTCGGCGGCTGATCTCGCCGTGGGCGTACTTCGAGACGGCCGACTGGCTGATCCCGAGTGCCTCGGCGACTTCGTGTTGGGTCAGGCCGCGGTCGCGGAGTTCCTCGGCGAGCATCGAGCGGAACGTCGGGAGGAACTCCTCGACGACGACCTCCTCGATGAATCTCATTCTCGGTCTCCGGTGAACTCGGGGTCGTCACCGATCCGCGAGGCCTGCGGCCCCTCCTGTCCCTGGTACTTCGAGCCGCGTTCGGCGCCGTAGGGGCGGGCCGCGGGCTGGGTGAGCTCCGTAAACACGAGCTGTGAGACGCGCATCCCCGGCGTGAGCGCGACCGGGGCAGTACCGAGATTCGAGAGTTCGAGCGTGATCTGCCCCTCGTAGCCCGGGTCGACGATCCCGGCCGTCGCGTGAATCACGATCGCGAGCCGACCGAGCGAGGACCGGCCCTCGACTGTCGCGAGGAGGTCCGGCGGGATCTCGACGCGCTCTTTGGTCGTCCCGAGGACGAAGTCGCCGGGGTGGAGGATGAACTCCTCTCCCTCGGGGACCCGCGTCTCGGTCACGTACTCGGAGACTTCGGCCTCACGGTTCGGGTGGATGCACGAGATGTTGGTCCGCTGGAACTCCAGGAACTCCTCGCCGAGCCGCAGATCCAGGCTCGCCGGCTGAACCTGCATATCGAGGTCGTCGATGGGGTCGACGACCAGGTCCCCAGTTTCTAAGCGAGCCAGGATGTCGTCGTCCGAGAGTATCATCGTCAGAACGAGCGTGAGCGAGGGACGTAAAGTCATCCTTCCGAGAGAGCCAGCCGAGCGGAGTGACGGCCAATAGGGATTATCGTAACTGTTCGGAGATTCTCGCCGTACTGTCCGGCGAGAGATCTATGCGGACGTACGATAATCCCTACAAGCGGACAAAGCGAGGACATATACCACGTCGCGCGCCACCCTCGCGTATGAAGCAAGCCATCGTCGCCCGGACGGATCTCGGAATGGGCCGCGGCAAGCTCGCGGCGCAGGTCGCGCACGCCTCGCTGTCGGCCTACGAAGACACCGACGAGCGAACTAGAAAGCGGTGGAAAGGCGAGGGCCAGAAGAAAGTCGTACTCAAAGCCGACGGCGAATCGGAACTGTTCCGCCTCGCCGACGAGGCCGAACGCCTGGGCCTCCCGCACGCCGTCGTCAGAGACGCCGGGCACACCCAGTTAGATCCCGGAACGGTGACCTGTCTGGCCGTCGGCCCCGCCCGCGAAGAAGACGTCGACCGAGTCACCGGCGACCTCTCGCTGTACTGATCGAGAGGGGGCGAACGACCATCGATGGGGTCGAACGGCCAAACGACTTACCACAGGTCCGTGCGGAGAGACAGAAGATGAGCGAGTTCGCGGGTCCGAGTGCCGATAGCTTACTCTTGGAGGTCGTCGACGATCTCGGAGACGCCGTGATCGCTCGCGACGCGGGAAGCGGCGAGGTCGTCGCGGTCAACGGCACCGTCGAGGAGTTGTTCGGCTACCCGCCGGCAGCCTTCCGTGAACTCGGGATCGACGAGTGCGCCGTGTCCCCAGCGCAGGCGCAGGACGCACGGACGGGCGCCGAGCGAACGGCCCGCGAGACGGGGTCGGGGACGTATCGCTGGGAGGTCGAGCGGCGCGACGGAACGACGTTCTGGGCGGAGTCGACTGTCTCGCCGACGACCGTCGGCGAACGGGAGTGCTTCGTGAGCGTCGTTCGCGACGTGAGCGAACAGACCGAGCGCGAGCGCGAACTCGAACGCTTCGCCGAGATCCTGACACACGACCTCCGGAACCCGCTGAACGCGGCGCAGGCGCAGGTGGGGATTCTCCGCGGCGAGGTCTGCGGCGGCGAGGAGTTCTTAGACCGTCTCGAACGTGTCCACGGTCGGATGGCAGACATCGTCGACGACGTGCGAACGCTCGTCAGCCACGGCGACCGCGTCGAAAATCCCGTCCAGGTCGATCTGAATCAGGTCGTCGACGGCGCCTGGGAAGCCGTCGTCGGTGGGAGAGACGGCCGCAGCGCGCACGGGAACGCCCGGGGCGCGCCGACACTCGTCGTCGAAGACGACCTCGGAACCGTGACGGCCGACGAGAGCCGGATCGGCAGACTCTTCGAGAACCTCTTCGAGAACGCCGTCCGGCACGCGACCGGCGACAGCGGCGTCACCGTGACGGTGTCGACCACGCCGGGGGGGCGCGGAATCGTCGTCGCCGACGACGGCCCAGGCATCGTCGCGGACGACCGAGAGCGCGTCTTCGATTACGGATACACCACCGCCGACCGCGGAACGGGCTTCGGCCTGAATATCGTCTCGGCTGTGGCCGACTCCCACGGATGGGATATCGACGTCCGCGAGGCCGACTCTGGGGGCGCGCGCTTCGAGATCACCGGAATGTGGGACGACCCCGTCCGGCGGGGCGACGCCGCGCGCGAGTAAGACGAAGGCCGAACCGGAGCGGCCTTACCCCCAGAGCGGGAACCCGGTGACGACCAGATGCGCGAGGCACACCCGCTCGAACGGCGCGTCGGCATCGAGTACTACTTCAGCGACGCCGACGGGACCGGCGGCCGCCTGCGGACGACGCCCGAGGACTTCCGCGTCCGCGAACTGGAGACGATGGAGCCCGAACCGCTCGCGGCCGACGCGGGCGACTATCCGCACCTGCTCGTCCGCGCGGAGCTCCGGCAGTGGGACACGAACGACTTCGCTCACCGGCTCTCGAACGCGCTCGGAATCAGCCGCGAGCGGGTCTCGTGGGCGGGCACGAAGGACAAACACGCGGTCACGACGCAACTATTCACGCTCTCGGACGTCGATCCCGACGACCTACCCGAGATCGACGACGCGGACGTCGAGGTGCTCGGCCGGGTCGGCCGAACGCTCCACTTCGGCGATCTCGCGGGCAACGCCTTCGAGATCCGCGTTCGCGACGCCGACGTCACGCCCGTCGAGGGGATCACCGCCGAACTGCACGCGCGGCTTCAGGAGGCGGCAGACGAGCGTCAGCGCAGCGTCGCCGACGTGTTCACCGAGGCCGACGGCTGCGTCGACGTCGCGGTCCCGAACTACTTCGGCCACCAGCGCTTCGGCAGCCGCCGTCCCGTCACCCACGAGGTCGGCCTGTGCGTCGCCCGCGGCGAGTGGCGCGAAGCCGTCCTGACGTACGTCGGCAATCCGTTCGATGCCGAACCGGAGGCGACGCAGGCCGCGCGGGCGTTCGTCGACGAGCAGGCCGCGACGACCGATCCCGACTGGCAGGCGGCGCTCGATCGAATGCCCGGCGCACTCCGGTTCGAGCGTGCGATGCTGCACCGGCTGCACGAAGACGGCGACGAGACCGCAGAAGACTGGCGACACGCGCTCGAAGCCGTCCCCCAGAACCTTCAGCGCCTGTTCGTCAACGCCGCGCAGTCGTACGCGTTCAACCGGATCGTCAGCGAGCGGCTCTCGCGTGGGCTCCCGCTCTCGGAACCGGTCGCGGGGGACGTCGTCTGCTTCGCCGACACCGACGCGCCCGAGGGGCTCTATCGGCCGGACACGGACCGGACGCAGACGGCGACCGAGCGACGCGTGGACGTGATGCGCCGCCACTGCGAGCGCGGCCGGGCGTTCGTGACGGCGCCGCTCGTCGGCACCGAAACCGACCTCGTAGAGGGCGAACCCGGCGACGTCGAGCGCGCAGTCCTCGACGATCTGGGCCTCGAACCGTCCGACTTCGATCTGCCCGGCGAGTTCCACTCGACGGGGACGCGCCGAGCGGTCCTCCTTCGGACGTGCGTCGACGTAGACACCGACCTCGAGGACAGCGAGGACACCTACGACCTGTCGTTTTCGCTGCCGTCGGGGTCGTACGCGACGGTGCTTCTCCGGGAGTACCTGAAGACGAGTCCGACGGAGTTGTGAGCGCGAATTGTGGATGTACGCCCGCTGCGGCGTCATTTTCGGACTTATGCGCACAGCCAAGCCAGTGACTCGATAGCCGCGCTTTTATTTTTCCGTCGTCTTCCACCGCTATGGACTGCCGGCGGTGCGGGACGCCCCTCGAACGCCCCGGGGACTACTGTCTGGTCTGCAACACGGCCAACTGCGACGCCGTCGTCGTCGCGTTCGAGCGCGACCGCGCGGAACTGACGATGCTCGACGGCGAGGAGATCGTCGGCCGCACGACGCTGACGACGGTTCCCGAAGACGACCCCGAAGCCGAGGTCGTCGAACTTCGGAACTTCGCGGGGCGCGTCGCCGACGAGATCCGCCGGAAGCGTCCCGAGACCGTCTTTGCAGCGGGCGACCGCGACGTACTGCGGGAAGCCCGCGCGCAGTTGCACCACGAGTTCTACCGCGTCGCAGCCGACGACCCGGTCGAGCGCGTCCTCGACCGCCGCGGCGAACGGTCGCTGGAAGTCGTCGAGACGCCGCCGCGAGAGAAACTCGGCGGGTCGCACTCGACGCTCATCGGCGGGCGCCGCGGCCGCAAGGCGATCGGCGTCGTCGCCAACCACCCGCACGTGAAGAAGATCGTGCCCGGCCCGATCGACGCCGGCGGGACCGGGTCGCGGACGGGACTCAGAGCGAAAGTTACGCGCGCCGACGACAACGGCAACGTCCGACTTCTACTCCGGGACGGTTCCAGCGTCCAGGAGAACCGTATCGTGACGACCGCGATGGACAGAGAGACGGGCGAGTTCGTCCGCGACGACCTCAACGACGCGCTTACCGACGCCGAGTTGCGAGAACAGTAGCGGTCCGAGAGTGCTGTGCGACGCTCACTCGAGCGTGCCGGAGCGAATCGCGTCCTCGGCGGCCGCGAGAGCGCGCTCGCGGTCGAACTCGCGCACGATCGTCTCCAGTTCCCCCCGTGAGGCCTCCTGTAGCGTCCGCGCGTGTTCGGTGATGTTCGGCACTGCGCGGAGGATGTTGTCGATGATCGGCACTGTCGCAGTCTGTGCCGAACGCGACAGCGGGTTCAGGTCGATCACGATCTCCCGTTTCCCCATCTCGGCGAGCGCTTCGGCCCGATCGCCGTCTTCGAGCGGCACGAGCACGACGTCGGCCGATCCGATGCCGTCGGCATCGACTTTCGCGCGCTCGTGATCGAGCCCGGGGATCCGGGCGTCGGCGGTGAGCCCCTTGATTTCGACGCCCGCCTCGCCCGCGTCGTGCTCGCGGAGGTGTTCGACGATGGCCTGCATCCGCTCGTCCGTCCGGTTGAACAGATTGACCTCGATGTCGGCCCCGACCACCGACGCCAGTTCGATCATCTCGCCGGGGACGAGCGCGGCGGCGTTGCCGTTGACCGAGAGGACCGGATGATCCGCGAGAAGCAGCAACGCGGCGGCGGCGCGCTCGGCTCGATCGGCCGACTGCGTCGTCTGCTCGCCGAGCAAGTAGTCGAACGCCTCGCCGCGGCCCTCCGCGATGAGGCCCTGCTTGCTCGTGATCCCCTTCTCTACGCCCGCTTCGATGCGGTGTCGCGTGAGCAGCGACTCGTATCGGGGGTGGCTCTCCGGGACGTCGATCTCGCTCATACCCCGATATTTACGGGGCAAACAAAAAGCGAGCCGATTCGACGAGCAGCCACAGCAGCCGTCACGCGTCGATCGCGGACCGTCGGCGGAAACGTCAGGTGTCAGGTTCGCTCAGGCGTCGCGTGCGCCCTGCGCGCGGAGCGTCGCCCCCGCGGCGTGGACGGAACAGACCTCGGGGTCGTAGCCCGCCGCCGAGAGGTCCCCTCCGAACGCGAATACGGTGTCACCCAGCATCGCCATCGCTGCGTCGCCGCCCGCGGCGCGAACGGCCGCGATGGCGTCGGCGACGTGGTCGGTCAGGAGGTCGGCCTCGCGAGCGAAGCGGCGCGACAGGGAGACGAGACGGTCAGGCGTGGGCCGCTCGCGGAGGTCCGCGAGCGCACGCTCTCCCGCAGCCGTCAGCGCGCGGGTGTCACCCGAGAGGACTTCCTCTGTGGAAACCGAGCCGAACGAGAGGTACTCGACGCGCGGGCTGGCCGGGACGCCGTCGAGCCGGCCGTGTTCGGGCGCGCCCGGTTCGAGCCGGATCGGGAGTCCGCCGCGGGCCTGCGCGACCACGTCGCCGAGCCCCGTCCCCGCCTCGACTTCCGCGCGGTGGGCGACGGCGACGAGGGCGTTCTCGGTCCGACGACAGTCGTACGCCGCGTTGACCGCGTAGGCGGTTCCGAGCGCCATCGCACCGGAGACGCCGAAGCCGGCTCCGAGCGGGAGGGGCGTCTCGGCGGTCACGGCCGCGTCGGTCGCGCCGAGCGCGTCGAGTACGGCGTCGACGGCGTCGACGGTGAGAACCTCGCCGTTGAGCGTCACGTCCGAGGCTCCGGCGTCGCGTTCGATCCGCACCTCGACGCCGTGTGAGAGGGTGATGCCCGCACCGCGCGAGCCCGCAACTAACGGGTCCTCGTCCGGGTGCGCGCTGAAAAACCCCGTGACGTGCCCGGGAACGAACGCCGTCGCCTCGTCGGTCATCGTGCGTCGGTTGCGCACGCGCCGTTAAATCGGGCGCGGTTTCGGCGGGGGTTGCGTCGCCACAGCCGACGTCACGATACTGCGGCCTATGAGAGCGTCATAAGCGACTTTCCACCCGAGAAAAGGAACCGCTCACGCAGCGTGTACAGATATATAGTAGCGTTTGCAAGTCTTCACTCACCTAATCGCACGCAGTCGTGCGATTGGCTGTGTAATCCGTTGCAAACGCTACTATAGCGTTCGCTCGGAGCCTGTCGTCTGATAGGGATTATCGTAACTATTCGGAGATTCTCGCCGTACCGTCCGGCGAGAGATCTATGCGGACTTACGATAATCCCTATGAAAATCGAGATGGTGTCTGTCGCTGTGAGCGACAGGTGTGTCTCGGTATTACTGTCGAACGACGTTCGCCGCGCGAGGCCCCTTGGGCGAGGACTCGATGTCGAATTCGACCTCAGTACCTTCCGTGAGGTCTTCGCCGCCGACATCCTCCATATGGAAGAAAACGTCTTCGTCGTCGTCGAGGTCGCCGTCGTCAGTCGAGATGAAACCGTAGCCGCCTGTGTCGTTGAAGAAATCAACCTTACCGTGTGCCATTACAACTAACCCGAAGGTCGTGGGAGGGATAACCCTTCTGAGGGTCGAGGTACCACGACCCCTCATTAGAGACGCCTTCGCTCTAGGGACTCAGGCGCTGGCGGTCTCGCAGGAACAGGGCGATCCCGAAGGAATCGCTTGCCCCCGCGATAGTGTCGCGTCGTCGCTTACGGCGACAGACGCTGGCGGTCTCGCGGGAACAGCGAAAAGCTCACTTCGCTCGCTTTTCTGGCTCCCGCTCGACAGCGACGCCTTCGCTCTAGGGACTCAGGCGCTGGCGGTCTCGCGGGAACAGCACAGCTTCCCGGATGTTATCGAGACCGAGCATCGTCATCACGAGACGCTCGCCGCCGAGACCCCAGCCGGCGTGCGGCGGCATCCCGTATTTGAACATCTTCGTGTAGTACTCGAACTGGTCGGGATTGAGACCCTGCTGCTCGAAGCCGGCGACGAGGTGATCGTAGCGGTGTTCACGCTGCCCGCCGGAGACGAGTTCCATCCGCGGGTGCATCATATCGAACCCCGTCGAGAGCTGCTCGTCGTCGTCGTGGTCCTTGATGTAGAACGGCTTGATCTCGCTGGGCCAGTCGGTGATGAAGTAGTGCTCGCCGACGTCCTCGCCGAGCGCGCGCTCGCCCTCGGTCGGGAGGTCGTCGCCCCAGACGAGCTGTTCGTCGAGTTCGCCCGTCGCGTTGATCCGCTCGATGGCCTCCTCGTAGGTGAGCCGCGGGAAGTCGCCCTCGGGCACCTCGAACTCCTCGTCGAGACCGAGCAGTTCGAGCTGACGCTGGCAGTTCTCTGCGACGCCCTCGTAGGCGCTCTTGACGACGTGTTCGCAGGCGTCCATCGCCTCCGTGTGATCGACGAACGCCGACTCGAAGTCGATCGAGGTCGCCTCGTTGAGGTGCCGCGGCGTGTTGTGCTCTTCGGCGCGGAAGATCGGACCGATCTCGAAGACGCGTTCGAGGCCGGAGCCGACCATCAGCTGCTTGAACAGCTGCGGCGACTGGTTCATAAAGGCCTCCTCGCCGAAGTAGGTGATCGGGAACAGCTCGGTGCCGCCTTCGGTCCCGGTCGCGACGATCTTCGGCGTGTTGATCTCCGTACAACCGATGTCGCGGAAGGCGTCGCGGACAGAGCGGAGGATCTCCGCGCGGATCTCGAAGATCGCTTTCACTTCCTCCTTGCGGAGGTCGAGCGTTCGGTTGTCGAGCCGCGTCGAGAGTTCGGCGTCGACCTTTCCGGAGGGGTCGAGCGGCAGTTCGGTGTCGGACTCCGCGAGCACCTCGATGCTCTCGGGGATGATCTCGACGTCGGTCGGCGCGCGCGGCTCCTCTTTCACCGAGCCGGTGACGGTGATGACGCTCTCCCGAGAGACGTCGAGTCCGGTCTCGACGAGATCTGCGTCCATCGAGTCCTCTTCGAGTTTGATCTGAATCTTCCCAGACTTGTCTCGGAGGATCAGGAAGGCGATCCCGCCGAGGTCACGGACCTCGTGGACCCAGCCAGCGACAGTGACCTCGTCGCCAGGCTCGGCGTCGGCCGTGAAGGTTCTGCCTTGCATACTCCGTGTTACCGACCGCCCGGTCTTAAAAACGGTCGGTTCGGACCCGAAGTGTGTCGTCCCCGCACGGAACTGCGAGCGGTGCGCGCGGCTCAAGCGATCGGTCGTCCGAGGAGACGCAAAAACGAAGGCGAATGCGAGGGCGAAGACAGCGACGAAACGTGCGGGAGAGCGGCGAAAATAGCGGCGGGGAGTGAAGGCCGGAGCAGAGCGCGCTACTCGACGACGGCTTCGGCGTGGGCGTCCTTGACGCCTTCGACGGTTTCCCGAACGGCGTCGACACCTTCGTCGTGGAGGAGGTCGCCGACCACGATCGTGTCGGCGTTCTGCCCCATCTCGTAGGCGGTGTCGTAGTCGTGGATCCCGCCGCCGTAGAACAGCGTCGACTCTTCGAGCGCGTCGCGGGCGGCCGCGACCTTCTTCGGATCGCCGAAAGTACCCGAGTACTCGATGTAGATGATCTCCTGGCCGAACATCTTCTCGGCGACGGCCGCGAACGAGGCGACGTCCTCGGCGGTCTGGTCGGTGTCTGCCTCGGTCACTTCGGCGACGGACGCGTCGGGGTTCAACACGACGTAGGCTTCCGTCGTCGTTCGGTCCCAGTCGAGGGGACCGTCGATGCGGACCCACTCTTTGTGTGCGCCGGTCACCCAAAACGAGGACTCGGCGTTGAACACCGTCGGGACGAGGTAGCCGTCGAGGTCCTCGGATTCGATGACGACCCCGGGATTCGACGGCTCCTGGTACAGCGGCACGTCGTAGCGCGAACACGCGTCGACGACGCGCTGCATCTTGTCGGTCGTGATGTCGAGCGTTCCCCCGATCTCGATCGCGTCGGTTCCAGTCTCACAGACGTCTTCGAACGTCTCGCCGTCGACGAGATCTTTGTCCGGGTCCACTTTCAGCACGTGGTCCCACTCCGTCCAAGGCCCGGTCATTGACGATACGTCTCCCGGGGAACGTTAAAAATGGCGCGGAAGCGGTGGCCGTCGACCGGCGTGCTAGGCCTGTTCACTGTCGTCTTCGCCGCCTTCATCCTCGTCGCCGTCGCCCTCGTCACTAGCGTCGTGAGCGTCGTCGTGCTTCGGGTCGTCGCCATCCTCGCCGACAGTGATCGTGACCGGCCCGACGCTCGTCTCGCCCTCGTCGTCCGCGTCGTCACCGAGTCGGCGGTCGAGGTTGAACACCGTGTTCAGTTCCGACTGCACCTGCTCGGCGACGCCGCGGACCAGTTCGCTCGGCGCGATCGCGGTGTACTCGTAGGGGTTGTTGCCCGCGCCGGCGCTCTCGCGCTTGCGACGGGTGACGGTCTCCTCGTCGTGCAGTTCGGCGAGCGCCTCGCGGACGGTGCTCGGGTAGAGCCCGGTCCCGTCGGCGACCTCCTCGCTCGTCGAGTGGGGGTTCTTCCGGAGATAGACGTAGATCCGCGCGCGGGTTTCCGTGTCGAGGAGCCACGCGAGGAGGTCGACGATTCCCTCGTCGAACTCCGAGACGGCGCGGTCGGCCTCCGCTTCGAGGCGTGCACGCGTACTCTCGCCGTCCGCATCGACGTCCGTCTCCGCCTCCTCGGCCGCCGCCGCGTCGCTGGATCCGTGGTAGGTGTCCTCGCCGACTTCGATGTCGATACCGTCGTCTTCGCTCCCGTCTGCCGCGTCTGCGTCAGTCAGTCGGTCAGTTCCGTCGCTCTCGGTCTCGTCTGTCGGCTCGTCAGGGGACATCGTGTTCTAGTCGAAAGGTCAAAACTCGCGAGACAAAAGCCTTTCTCGGGATCAGTCGAGACAGAGCGCTTCACAGAGTGCGTCGAGTCCCTCCTCCTCGTGAATCCGACGCTGCCACGCCGCGCCGCTCTCCATCTCGAAGCGCGTCCGGAGGCTGTCGATGCCGAGACGGTCGGACTCGGCAGCGACGAACTCGCCGAGCGTGATCGTGTCTTCGACGTCGCGCGTGATGAACGACGCGTCGTAGCCGTAGCGGATCGCGTGCCACTTGTTGGCGTCGAGGATCTCTCGGCGGATGTCTGTCCCCGACTCGCCGTCCTCGTAGCGGGCGGCGAGGTCTTCGACGAGCGCGTGCACGTACTCGACGAACGCCACGGTCGCCGCCGGGTCGGTCTGGGCGTCGGGCGTGCGGACTTCGACGGTCCCGTGGCCCGTGTGTGGCCGCACGTCGTACCAGAGCTCCCCGCGGTCCTCGATCGATCCGAGTTCGACCATTTTGCGCTCGAACTGCTGGTAGGTCTCGAAGTCCTCGAAGTACGTCGGCATTCCCGTGTTCGGGAGCGCCTCGAAGATCTTCGCACGAGCGGATGCTAATCCGGTGTCGAAGCCGTTCCAGAACGGGGAGTTGACAGAAAGTGCGAGCACCGGCGGGAGGTACCAGCGGAGCTCGTTGGCGATCCACGTCGCCTTGTCGGCGTCGTCGACGCCGACGTGGACGTGGAGACCGGCGGTCGTGTTGCGGTGCTGGGGATACTGGATGCGGTCCAGCTGAGACTTGTACCGTGGCTTCGTGGCGTGATCGAGTTCGCGCCACTTCGCCGCCGGGTGGAGTCCGGCGGCCGCGATCCGATAGCCGTGTTCGGCGGCGTGATCGACGAGAGCCTCGCGAACCTCACGGACCACCTCGTCGACCGCGTCGACGTCCTCGATGAGCGGCGTCTGCGTCTCGATCGTGAACTGGAACAGTTCGTGGTCGATTCGGTCCTCGAGGATTCCTCCGGGGGGATGATCGTAGACGAGATCCGAGATGCCCGACGCCGGGTAGCCCCGCTCGTCGACTATGTAGAACTCCTCTTCGACGCCGAGCGTGCCCATCCGGTCGAAGGCGTCCGCCGACCCTAGCTCCATCGGCACGTGGTTTGCGGCGGCCGATTAAATATGTCGCGGGCTGCGGCGAACGATTCGCCCATCCGCGCTGGGGGCGACCGTCGGCCCGAAGCCGATGGCGCCACTCCCGGAACCGACGCGGTCGTCGGCGCGCTCACTCGGACCCCTCCGGTCGCGGCTCGGCGACGACCGCGAGGTGATCGTCGTGGAAGCGGTCCAGCCGCTGGGTTTCGAGGATCTCGTAGCCCGCTCGAAGTTCGGCGAGCACGTCGTCGAAGACCTCCGCGGGGTCGCTGAGGACGTCCTCGCTCCGCGCCTTGAACGCGGCGAGCAGCCGGCCGTCCGGCGCGAGGAACTCCCGGTTCCGCAGCGCCACCGTCGCCTGCCCGCGGGTCGCGACGTCCTGGATCAGACAGTCCAGGTCGGATTCGACGACGTGGGCGTACGTCTCCGGCTCGCGGGCGTCTTTCAGCAGCGGGAAGAGATTCGGCCGCGACTCGGCGACGCCGACGAGGTCACGCGTCGGGCGCGGGGCGAACTCGACGGCGTACGTCGGGCCGGCGAAGTCCGCGACGTGCGAGACGGTCGTGCCCGAGGCCGCGCCGAGATAGAGCACGCCGTCGTCGCCGTCGATGCCGAGGTCCATCCCGATTTCGAGCATCGCACCGAGTTTCGACCGCCCGGCGTCCCACGCGCGCCAGCCCTCGTCGTCCTGCGGTTCGCCGTAGACCGGGTCGCCACGGGTGGCGAGTCGCTCGCGGCCGTCGAATCGCCGGCGCTCGACGCCGGCAGGGAGCGCGGGGCTCATTGGCTCACCTCCCGCTCGCGGATCGTCGCCATCCGCTCTGTGAGGTCGTCGTGGACGGACTGCTTGAACTCGCCCGAGTAGTAGTCGATCCGGGCTGCAATCGCGAGCTTGCCGGCGAACGCCCGCGCGGCCGACCCACGGTGGTCGGGGTGAGTCCCACGGACGTACTCGTGCGTGAAGATGACGCCGTGTTTCGGCGAGGAGCCGCGGCCGCGCAAGTGCGCGAAGAGCGCGTCCTCCGCGCCGAGCACCTGCACCGTCCCGGCGGGCTTTTTCGCCAGCGACTCCAGTCCGCCGGCGAGCGAGAGCAGTCGCGCTGCGAGGACGGGACCGGCCATCTCGGCGAGGTTGGGGGCGACGTCGGGGGCGTGTGACTCCACGAACGAGCGGAGCTCGGCGCGCTCGTCGTCGAGGTCGACGACCCGCTCGGCGAGCGAGACGACGCGCACCTCGGCGGGCGTCTCGGGGGTCCACGCTGCGACCTCGCGGGCACCGTCGACGCCGCCGGGGACGTCGCGGTCGAACGTGCCTGCCCACTCGGCGAGACGCTCGGCGAGTTCGTTCGCGGTTCGCTCGGCGTCGTCCATCGCGCGGACCGCGTGCGTGAGCTGTTTGTCGTCCGAGCGCTCGCGCTCCTGGACGGCCTCGCGGGTCGCCGCGAGCGTCGCCTCGTGAAGCGCGCCGTAGTAGTCGGCTTCGTCGGCAGCGAAGCCCGCCCGGACCGCTTCGGCCGGCCAGTCCCGAGGGTGCTCGGCCGTTCGGTCGTAGATCGCCGCCGCGCCGGCGTCGAGGTCCCCCGGATCGACGTCGACGAACCATCCCGCACTTTCGGGACGCTGATCGCTCATACCCGTCCTTGCGTACGGACTCGTATATGTATTCTCGAAGGCGTCGGCGGCCGTCGCCGCTCAGGCGATCGGGAGTTCGACGGCGAACACCGCACCCTCGGCGTCGGTCGCAGCAGCGGGCGCTGTACGCGTGTCGGCGGGCCGCCCCGCCGTCTCGTCTTCTATCCAGACGTCCCCGCCGTAGGCCTCGACGAGCGTGCGAACGAGATAGAGTCCGACGCCCGTGCCCTCGCTGTCGAGACCCTTCTCGCCTTTCCCGAAGATCGACGGTCGGAGGTCCTCGGGGACCCCGGGGCCGTTGTCGGCGACGCGCACGGTGACCGCCCCCGCGTCGTCGTCGACCGTCGCCGAGACCGTCACTTCGGGAACGTCCTTGTCGTTGTGCTGGACGGCGTTCTTCAGCAGGTTTCGAAACACCGACGAGAGCATATCGTCGGCCAGGACCTCGACCGCCGGCAACGACCCCGCCACTGCGACTGTGGCGCCATCGAACGTCTCACAGACCTCGGTGATCTGCGTCTGGAGGATGTCGTCCAAGCAGACACGGGTCGGGTCGCGGTCCGGATGGACCATCACTTCCGCGAGGTCGGCCGCCGTGTGGGTCAGTTCGACTGCCGACTCGGCGTTGTTCAGAATCTTGGTCAGGTGCTCGTTCCCGTCGGCGTCGACGTAGGGGCCGAGCAGGTCGCCGTAACCGAGCACGACCTGGAGGTTGTTCCTGATGTCGTGTCGGACGACCTTGTTCAACAGGTCGAGGCCGTCGCGCTGCTCTTCGAGTTGCTGTTCGTACGCCTTGCGTTCAGTAATGTCGCGGCTCACACCGACGAGTCCGATGATCTCGCCCGACTCGTCGCGGTAGGGGAACTTGTTGTCGATGAAGACGTGTTCAGTCCCATCGACGTAGCGGACGCGCTCCCACGTCTCCCCGGATCCGGTCTCGAAGACGTGGCGGTCGTCGGCTCTGACCGCGTCGGCGCTCTCGGTGTCGAACAGTTCGTCGTCGGTCTTGCCGACGACCGTCTCGGGCGTCTCATCGAAGATGTCAGCACCGACCTCGTTGATGAAGACGTACTCGCTCTCGCGGTTCTTGATGTAGATGGCTTCGGACGTGTTGTGTACGATCGCGTCGAGGCGACGCTTCGCTTCCGTGAGTTCCCGTTCGCGCTGTTTGCGCTCTGTAATCTCCCGTGAGAAGATCGAGAGGCCGTCCTCGTCGGGGTGGACATCGACTTCGACCCAGTAGTCGAACGGCGCTTCGACGTACATCTCGAACGACTGCGGCTCGTTCGTCTCCATCGCAGCCCGGTAGTTCGACTCGGCTTCCGTCCCGACGATCTCGGGGAACGCCGTCCAGAGCCGTTCGCCGAGGGCGTCCGCGGCCGACACGTCAGTTCGATCGGCCATCTGGTCGTTCCAGTACGTGATCTCCCACTCCGAGTCGACGGCGTAGTACGCGTCCGAGATGCGCTCTGTGAGCTGCTCGTACTGGCGCTTCTGGGCCTCCAGGTCTTCGCGGGCCAAGACGCCGCCGATCGCGGTCCCGATCGTCGCGCCGAGTTCTGCCAGGAGCGTCTGCTCGGACGCCTCGAAGGCCTCGGGCCGTCCGGAGTACACGTTCAAGACGCCGTACGCCCGATCGCCTTCGACGAGCGGAACGGCGGCGCTCGATTCGAACCCGTGGGCAAGCGCCTGCTCGCGCCAGGGTTCGTAGTCCGGATCGTCCCGAATGCGCTGCATAATCTGCGCCGTACCGGTGCGGAGCGCCACCGCGGTCGGGCCGTTCGCCTCCGCAGAGTCGTCGAGCGCGATCGAGATCTCGTCGAGGTACTCTTGTCCCGTCCCTGCAATCGCGCTCGGAACGACGGCGTTAGTGTCGGTATCGTGCACCCCGATCCAGGCGAAGACGTACGGCTCAGAGTCCGCAAAGGCTCGACAGACTGCGGCTTCGAGTTCGTCTCGTGTCTTCACTTCCACGAGTGCCTCGTGAACACGGCGGATGACCCCGTCGATGCGTAACCGCGTGTCGTCCCCCGAACTGCTCATTGTACAGAACAGTTATCTGTGAGAATGAATAGATTGTGATTCGTCTGTGATGTCTTGTACGATGGTTACACTATTAAGCAATTCAATATGTCGTCGCCCGTGAACACACCACGGTAAGAGTTAACACGCCAGGATCCTTTCAGGCGGAGTGATGAGTGGTCGACAATCCTTCGTCTGTCAGGACTGCGGTTTTCGCGTCTCTCCCGGCTCGTTCCGCGCTCGATGTCCCGAGTGCAACGGTGACCTCGGCGCACCCGACACCGCGCGGTGGGGCGCGGGGTGAGATGACGGAGCACGATGGGACGGGAGAGGACCCCTCTCGTCCACCTTCGTCTGTGGATTCGGCGTCGTCCGCGACGGGCCCGCATCGGATCAGATCGCTCGCCGTGACGACAGCGGACGTCGTCGACGGACTCGAAGCGGCGTCCCGGAGCCAGCGGGCGGTCGTGCTGCGCGTGACGCCGCCCTTCTCGGGTCGAATGCGAGCGCGGATCCACGACGCTGGCATCGTCGGTCCGGACGAGGAAGCGGCGTCCAGTTCGGAGACGGACACAGTGGCAGTCGACAGTGAGAGCGGCTCCGGCGACGCGCCGTCACCGATACACCTCGCCCCCGAGCGGTTCGTTGCAGACCCGCCGTCGTATCCGACCGTCGACGACACCGAAGACGAACTCCGCGCCTCGGAGACGCCCTACACGCGAGAACGGCATCGCGAACGCCACCAGGAGGCTGTCGACCAGTGGCGCGAACAGGTCCGGGAACGACTGGTTGAGGAAGTCACGTTGGAGACCGCGACTGGCCCACACACCGTTTCAGTCTCGTATCTCGGGTAACGAGATATAGGGATTATCGTAAGTCTCCATAGATTTCTCGCCGGACGGTACGGCGAGAATCTCCGAACAGTTACGATAACCCCTATAGTAGCATTTGCAACTGATTGCGCACCCGATCGTACACTGTCGGACGATCGAGCGGGTGATGACGTGCAAATGCTGCTATCGTCGACGTCGGGGTCGACCCGCGGATTTAAACCCGATCGGGTGAGTACCTCCGGTCGTGATATCGAACCGTCGCGTGGTAGCCGCTGTCGCCGTCGCGCTCCTGCTCTCGACGAGCGGCTGTATCGGCTTTCTCACTGGAAGCGAAGCGCTCACGTTCACCGCGGAACCGGCTGCCGTCGCTGATTCGGCAGTCGAAGAAGCGGGGTACGAGTCGAATGGGACGCGGGAAATCACCGTGAACCGGACGTTCGAGGTCGCCGGCCAGGAACGCCGCGTCGTCGCCACGAACCAGGTCACGAGCTACGATAAGAGTCTGGACCTCGGACCGCTGGGCGAGACGCGCCTCGGTGTCTTCACCGTGGTCTCGACGCCCGCCGTCGAGATCGCCGGCCAGACCCTCAACCCGATCGGGCAGTTCTCGAACGCGCGGCTGGTCGAGTTCGTCCAGCAGCGCTACTCCGGCCTGAGCGACATTCGACAGGTGAGCGAACGGAACATCACCGTCCAGGGGACCGAGACGACGGTGACGAAGTTCGCGGGAACGGCGACCGTAGAGGGCCGAGAGATCGACGTCTTCGTTCACGTGACGAAGTACCGCGACGGTGAGGACTTCGTCCTCGCGATCGGCGTCTACCCCCAGCAGCTCGACGGTGAGGAGGAGAACGTCCTGTCGATGATGCGCGCGCTCGAACACCCGGTCTCGGACTGATACTGTCAGACAGAACTATGTGAAAAGTATCGGCACCCCGTCGGTGCCAATATGATTCACGAACCTCTGTCTGACAGTATGACGACGCCGGAGCGCGCACCGTATCCGCTTTTGACCCGAACAACGCTTTTGTCCTCGCTCCGAGAGTGTCAGCTATGCGACGAACGCGGCTGATCGGAATCTCGCTCACCGCGCTCGCTCTCGTCGGGTACGCGGTCGGTGTCGCCGCGCCGTATCCGGGGCGCTCGGTGACGATCGTCGGCGTGATGGTCGGTGTGACGCTCTACGCCATCAGTTACGACGGGAGTGGGACGACGTGATCTCGGCGATCGTCTACGACGTCGGGCGGGTCGACCACCACACGATCGAGAGCGAATCGGACCTCCGAGCGGCACGCGAAGCCCCCGGAACGACGTGGGTCCGAGTGAGTGCGCCGACACGGGAGGAAGAGCAGATGGTCGCCGAGGCGTTCTCGTTGCACCCGCTGGAGATGGAGGACGTTCGCGGCGACGTCAGGCCGAAGACCGCAGAGTTCGAGGGCCACACGTTCGTGTTAGTGAAGACGGTCGCGCTCGAACGAGGCGAGACGACGTTCGACGAAGAGATCCGGACGCAGCCGATCGGGCTGTTTCTCGGCAGCGACTGGCTCGTGACGGTGACGGCCGAAACCGGGCACGTCGACGTCGTCTCCGACGTCTGGCAGTCCGTCGAGAATCAGGAGGGTCGGACGCTGAAACAGGGGCCGGACTTCGCGGCCTACCGCGTGATCGACCACGCCGTCGAGGACTACTTCGACCTGCTCGACACCGTCGGCGACACGATCGAAGAGATCGAGGAGGCGATCCTCTCGACGCCGGACGAGGAACTCATCGAGGGGCTCAACGCCGTCCGGCGGGACTTGCTCTCGTTCCGGAAGGTCGTCTGGCCGATGCGGGAGGCGGTCGGGGTGCTGGCGCGTGGCGACGTCGAGCGCGTCAGCGAACCGACAGAGAAGTTCTACCGCGACGTCTACGACCACCTGGTCGAGATCGTCGATCTCACCGAGACGTACCGGGATCTCACGCGTGGAACGCGCGACATCTACCTCAACGTCGTCTCTCAATCGACGAACGACGTGATGAAGCGGCTGACTGTCGTCGCGACGATCTTCATCCCGCTGACGTTCGTCGTCGGCGTCTACGGGATGAACTTCGGCGATCACGCGACGAACCTCCCGGAACTGACGTGGCCGTACGCCTATCCCGCAGTCGTCGGCGGAATGGGACTGGTCACGGCAATATTGCTCGTTCACTTTCGGCGAGAGGGCTGGCTCTGAGCGACGGCCCCCCGAAACCTTCGGAACGTATATATAGCCTTGGCGGGCCACCAGTGGCAGGTCGTTTGAGGGCTAATATGCACGTATTGGGGCTCAAAGATCGTGAATAATCGGCTTTCAGCCGCCAAAATATTTAAATACTTCGGGTACTTACAGATAGTAAGGTCAGTTCGGGCCGGGTTCTCTCTTATTCCTCCCGGTCGCGAACGAACCTCCCTCCCCATCATGAGTGATACACGCACCAGAGAGCACGTAGCGGGCCGCAGCACACGGCAAGCGGACGAACGCGAGGACGATACACAAGTGACAACCCACAATACTGAAACGCGAACCGACGGAGAACGCACCGAGAGCGAGCACGAAGAGCACGCTCACGAAGAAGAGACCGAAGCAGAAGAGCACGTCTGCCCGGAGTGTGGCGGCACGCTCATCACCGACGAAGCCCGCGGCGAGACGGTCTGTGCGGACTGTGGCCTCGTCGTCGACGAGGGCTCGATCGACCGCGGCCCCGAGTGGCGGGCCTTCGATAGCGCCGAGCGCGACCGCAAATCTCGCGTCGGCGCGCCGACGACGAACCTGATGCACGACAAGGGGCTGTCGACCAACATCGGCTGGCAGAACAAAGACGCCTACGGCAACTCGCTGTCGTCGCGACAGCGCGAGCAGATGCAACGCCTCCGCACGTGGAACGAGCGCTTCCGCACGCGCGACTCGAAAGAGCGCAACCTCAAACAGGCGCTCGGCGAGATCGACCGGATGGCCTCGGCGCTCGGCCTCCCGGAGAACGTCCGGGAGACCGCGTCGGTCATCTACCGCCGCGCGCTGAGCGAGGACCTACTTCCCGGCCGTTCGATCGAGGGCGTCGCGACCGCCGCGCTGTACGCCGCGGCCCGACAGGCCAGGACGCCCCGCTCGCTCGACGAGATCGAGCGCGTCTCGCGCGTCGACAAGATGGAGTTGACTCGGACGTACCGCTACGTCGTCCGTGAGCTCAAATTGGAAGTCGAGCCCGCAGACCCCGAACAGTACGTCCCCCGGTTCGCCTCGGAACTCGGCCTCTCGGACGAGGCCGAACGACAGGCGCGACAGCTGCTCCGAAACGCGAAGCAGGCCGCGATCCACTCGGGGAAGTCGCCGGTCGGCCTCGCGGCCGCGGCCGTCTACGCGGCCGCCCTGCTCACCAACGAGAAGGTGACCCAGAGCCAGGTCAGCGAGGTCGCCGACGTCTCCGAGGTCACGATCCGGAACCGGTACAAAGAGCTCCTCGAGGTCGACGACCCGGGGATGCTCGCGTAGGCGACGACGCAGCGCCGAGGGAGGACGTAGCGAATCGGGAAGAGAGGGAACGGGTCAAATCGTCCACGCGGACGAACGGCCCGGGACGGTTCCCGTCGAGCGGCCCGAGACAGCCCCCGTCGAGCAGCTATTCGGCCGTCGACGGTACCGGCGCAACAACCTTTATTGACGTACCGGGAGTCGATTGGGCTATGGTCGAAGCGTTTGTCCGACTGCTGTGCCCTGAATGCGGGAAAGGCTGGGAGGCGAAGCCGACGTCGCTACCCAATCACCGTGAAAACTATACGTGCTCTTCTTGCGGTGCGACCCGTCGGCTCGCGGAGTTTATGCGGACCGAACGCGACCTCGACACCGTAAAACAGTTCGAGTGAAGCAGCAGGCTGTGCCGACGGCCCGCGGCAGACGCGACTGGCATCGTGCTACGGACCTCGGGGCGACCCAGGTCCGTCCTCGCGACCGTATCAGAGGTCAGGAACCGTCGAGAGCGCGCCGCAGGCGTCGCATTTCAGCATCGTCGTGCCGCGCTCTTCGACGAGTCGCGTGTCCGGCGATCCGCATTCGCTGCACGTGACGAAGTCGTCGACGTACGTTTCGAGCGCCTCCGCGACCCGCCGTTGTTTGAAGTCGCCCGTGAAGCGCGCGCGGCCGCGGTCGTCGATCTGCGCGCTCGTCCCGAGCTCCGACTGCAGAAACCGGACCAGATGATCCGGGTCGCGCGCGAGCCGGTCGTGCGTCGACTCGAAGTTCTCCCAGACCGTGGCGTTGCCCTCCTGGCGGACCTCCGGATCCGGGACCTCGAACCGGTCTCCACCTTCGGCGATGTCGGGCGACTGGTCGAGTGCGCGGTCGAGTTGATCGTCGTAGTCCATACCCTCGTTATGGGGCCGCGTCGTGTAAAGCGTTCATATACTGTCGATCCTGTCGTGGTTCGTGTTTCTCTAGAAACACTTTTTACGGCCCTGATGTATAGAACAGTATAACGATCAATGACACTTGTCCAACAATAACCGGATAATCGGTGGGCCGTCCCGGAATCCTTCATCATTGTCGACCTGAAATCGGTCGATTTGGGGCGTTTCATCGGGATATTCGGCAGGTCCGTGTTAACGAGACTCAGGATAGTAATATATTCTTCGAGTCTCAACAGACTTTTGCTCATGAAGAAGCAGGAGCTCATCCACCTTCACGGCCTGCTTGCGGAAGTACACACACAGGTCGAAGCGTGGGAAGACGAGGAAGTTTCGCTCGAAGCATACAACGAACTCGGCGTCCGACCGACCTCGATTCACAAGTCGAAAACCGATCACAAAGCCGCCGTTTTTAAACTAGTCAAAGGAATCACCTCCTCGATGGACGAAGTCGAGCAGGACCGCGTCGCAGCCGCCGCCGACTGACCCCCGACGACTCGCCGCATCCTCCGCACACCACGTCTCAGAGCGATAGCCACAGCGACACACGGGGCCGTCGTCCGCCGGCGCACCCACGCGCGTCGCATCCGATCTACCTACGATCGCGTCTGTAGCCGCCTGCTCACCGGTCCGCGCGCGCCAGTAACTCCTCCTCGTACGCCGCGACGGCCTGCACGACTTTCGCGGCGTCGTCTTCCGGAACGTCGAACGCGTCGAGACTGTCCGAGAGGTGCTCGATAGCGCGCTCGATATGCTCCTCAGTGAACGGGACGTGAAGGTGCGCCTCGCGGATCGGGGCGGCGTCGTACGTTTCGGGTCCACCTGCGGCCTCACACAGAAAGTCGGTCTGTGTCTGTCGGAGACGTTCGACGTCAGCGTCCTCGAAGAACGGGCCTATGTCCTCGTCCGCGACGAGTCGGTCGTAGAAGTCGTCGACGACGGTGCGAATCCCCTCGCGTTGGCCGAGTCGATCGTACAGCGTCTCGTTCACCATATCTCGCGGTGAGTACTGCAGCCTCACGATACTGTCGGCTGTCACGGATACGTACCTAGAGAGAAGAACCGCGCGGCCACCCGTCCGCAACGCCGATCAGCCGTCTTCGACGAGGTCGTCGAACTCGGGGATGAGGTCGTCGTCTGCCGAATCGTCGGTCGATCTGTCTTCGGTCTCGGAGTCCGCGCCGTTTCTGCCGTGCTCGTTGGATTCGTCCTCGCCTGTCGCGTCCTCGTCGGTCTCGTCACCCTCCTCGACGGACTCGACCGAGAGAACCTTCAGCGGGACGTTTTCGAGCCGCTGGCCGATCTCCTTCCGGGCGATCCGGGAGGCGTGTTCCTCCTGTTCGACGTTGAAGACCGTCATCTCCAGTTCCAGCGCGACGAGCGCCTCGTCGGCCGCGATGAACGCTGGCGGGAGTTCCTCGCCGTCGGGCGAGGTGCGCGAGCCCATCGAGATCTCGACGTAGCTCAGATCCGGATTCAGCATCTCTCCCGTCTTCGAGATGGCGATCCGAATCGCCTCGTCGGGCGTCGTCACGTCGTACACCGGTATCGCGGCCTCGACGACGACTCTGCAGTCCATACAGGATAGTACGGTCGCCCGTGGCATCAAAGGTTCGCCGATCGATACCAATATCCGATCAAACCGATCGCCGGTCAGTCGTCGCCGCGAGCGCGGAGGTAGTAAAAGAGGTACGTCTGGGCGTAACCGGCGTACTCGCCGCCGAGACGTTCGCGGAGGGCGCGCGACGTCTCGGTGTAGTTGCCGCGGTCGCACTCGGGGAAGTGCTCGGCGATGGCGCCCTGTATCCAAGTGTCGAGTGGGACCGCCTCCAGATAGCCGAGCGAGAACAGCAACACGCAGTCTGCGACCTTGTCGCCGACGCCGACGAACTGCGTCAGATACTCGCGGGCGTCCTCGTAGTCGCGACCGACGGCCTCGCTGGGGTGAGCCTCTCCGCCGGCGACCATCGCTGCGGTCCGCTGTACGTAGGGCGCGCGGTAGCCGAGTTTCAGGTCGCGGAGGTCGTCCTCGCTCTGTGCGGCCAACTGCGCAGGCGTCGGGAACGCCTCGAAGGCCTCGCCGTCGACATCGTGGTGCGTCCCGAACTCACTGGCGAGCGCCATCTGCATCCCGTGGATCCGCGAGACGCGCATCTGCGCCGAACAGATGAACGAGACGAGACAGGGAAACGGCGGGTCGCGGACGAGTCGCATCCCGCGGTAGGCGTCGTAGGCGCGCTCGATGAGGTCGTCGTCGGGCGTCGCCGCGTAGATCGCGTCGAGGTCGTCGTCGAGGCGCAGGAGGTGCGTCAAAAGCGGCACGGGGTCGGTCGTCGCTTCCCACTCCAGGTCGCCGTCGCGCTGGCGGACGCGGACGACGACGTCCTCGTCGGTGACGCCGTCGACCGGCGGCACGACCGTCTCGTACCACGCGTCGCCGCCGTAGACGTCCATCGACTCGTACATCCGTCCGTCGGCGCGGTCCCACAGGTACGACTGGCCGCTTTCGAGCGTCGCCTGGAGATCGAACGGCCCGGGGATCGAGGAGAGCGGGATCGCGCCGGATTCGAACGTCATCGAGACAGTGGACGGCCCAGGCGCGTATCGGGGTTTCGATGCGTCGAGGAGCGGGTGGGAACTGGGCGGCGGGGAGCGTAGTGCTCAGTTCCGGATGTGCTCGTCGGTGGCGCGCGCGAGCCGCGCCGCGGTGTCGTCTTCGAACGCCTCGTCGGTGCAGCGCCACGTCCAGTTGCCCAGCGCGGTTCCCGGGCGGTTGAATCGCGCGTGTTTGTCGAGGCCGAGGACGTCCTGCATCGTCGTGAAGACGAGCACGGCGTCCGAGCGCCAGACTGCCTCGATCATCGACCAGTGGATCTCCGAGCCGTCCGCGCCGATGTTGTACTCAAGGCAGTCGCGCTGGCGCGGCGGGAGCGCGTCGTAGTACCCGACGAGGGTGTTCGTGTCGTGCGTCGAGGTGTAGCCGACGCTGTTTTCGGGGTAGTGCATCGGCTGGTACATATCGCCCTCGCGGCACCAGTCGGCGTAGTGAGGCACGCGCATCGACGGGAAGTCGAAGCGCTCGCGGAGGTCGACGAGCCCCTGATCGAGGAACCCGAGATCCTCGACGACGAACGGCAGTTCGCCGAGTTCCGCTTCGACGGTCTCGAAGAAGTCCACGCCCGGCGCGTCGCGCCACTCGCCAGCCGCCGGCGACTCGGCGTCGGCGGGGATCGCCCAGTACTCGTCGAAGCCTTTGAAGTGGTCGATACGCGTGACGTCGACGAGTTCGAGGAGGCGTTCGAGTCGCGCGAGCCACCAGTCGTATCCGGTCTCCGAGAGCGCGTCCCAGTCGTAGACGGGATTCCCCCAGCGCTGGCCCTCGTCGCCGGGGTTCGGCGGGACGCCGGCGACGGCCGCCGGCTCGTGGTCGTCGGTCAGATCGAACGCCTCCGGGTTCGCCCAGACGTCGGCGCTGTCGAGCGCGACGTAGATGGGGAGATCGCCGACGAGGTCGATGCCGCGCTCGCTGGCGTACTCTCGCATCGAACGCCACTGCCGATCGAAGACGAACTGGACGAACTCGCGGTAGGCCACCTCGTCGGCCAGTTCCTCGCGGTGGGTCGCGAGCGCGTCCGGGTCGCGCGTCCGGATCGGTTCGGGCCACGACGTCCACGCGCCGTCGTACCGCGTCCGCAACGCCATAAACAGCGTGTAGTCGTCGAGCCAGGCCGACTCGCGCTCGCGGAACGCCGCGAACGCCTCGCGGTCGGCGTCGTCCGCGTCGGCGTGGAACCGCTCGGCCGCGAGCCGCAACTTCCCGGTTTTGTACTCGCGGACGCGGTCGTACTCGACGTCGTGCGCCGGGAACGAGGGGACCGGTTCGAGGTCCGCCTCTTCCAGATACCCGGCGTCGACGAGTCGGTCGAGGCTGACGAGCAGCGGGTTCCCCGCGAACGCGGAGTACGCCTGGTACGGCGAGTCGCCGTGGACCGACGCCGTCGGGCCGACCGGGCAGAACTGCCAATACGACTGCGCTGCGTCCGCGAGCCAATCGAGGAACGTGCGGGCGCCGCGGCCCAGGTCGCCGATGCCGTGTGGGCCGGGCAGGGAGGTGACGTGGAGGAAGACCCCGGACCGTCGATCGAATCGCATACTCGGACCACCCCGGGCAGAAAGTTAAGCGTGTGGCAACGGACCGACGCCGGCGCGCACCGGGGCGGGCGGCCTGCCGTGAACCGCACACAATTAACACCGCGCGGGTCGTTGCTCGGATCGTGCATCCGAAGACGGTCCTCATCACCGGCTGTTCGTCCGGCATCGGCCGCGCCACGGCGCTCGCCTTCCTCGAGGAGGACTGGTGCGTCTACGCCACGGCCCGCAACCCAGCAGACATCGAGACGCTCGGTGAGAAGGGCTGCAACATCGCCACCCTGGACGTCACCGACCAAGACGACGTCGACCGCGTAGTCGACCGCATCATCGAAGAGGAGGGTCACGTCTCCTGTCTCGTCAACAACGCCGGCTTCGGGCAGATGGGGCCGGTCGAAGACGTCCCCACCGAGCAGGTCCACCGGCAGTTCGAGGTGAACGTCTACGGGCCGCATCGACTGCTTCGCGCGGTCCTCCCGCATATGCGCGAACAGGAGGACGGCACCGTCGTGAACGTCTCCAGCGCGGCGGGGCGAGTCTCGTTCCCCGGCGGCGGCATCTACGCGGGGTCGAAGTTCGCGCTCGAAGCGATGAGCGACGCGCTCCGCAACGAGGTCGACGAGTACGGCATCGACGTCGTCGTCGTCGAACCCGGCCCGGTCGAGACGCAGTTCACAGACCGCGTCGAGCGTGAGGTCCACGGCGACGACGGGGACAGAGGCGACGACGACGCCGACGACATCCCGGGAATCGAACGCTCGGGCGCGTACGAGTCGTTCTACGAACTCTTCTCGGACACGCAACTGATCGGCGGCGGCGGACTCGGCGCAATCTCGGCCGAGCGCGTCGCAGAGGACATCCTCGACGCCGCCTCCTCGACGAAGCCACGACCCCGGTATCAGCCCGGGACGGCCGCGCGGATCTCGGTGCTGGCGCGACACCTCCCTGCGCGGTGGCTCGACACCGCCTACCGGTACCTCAGAAAGCTCTAGCGTGCGGTTCTGCGCGTTTCGCTACTCCAGACACGCCGCGACGACGCGGAGCGCCCGCTCGCCGCGCACTTCTTCGGCCAGAAGCGGCACGCGCTTTACGTCCCGACTCCTGAACAGTTCGGTCGCGCGACCGATGGCGTCCTGCTGGACCTGCCAGCGACGCTGACAGAACTCACAGTGCTCTAAGTCCGGCGAGACCACCCAGCGGTCGTCGACGTCGGCGCTCGTCACCTCAGCGAGGTCCTCCATCACGCGGTTGACGACGAGCGTCTGGACGGGGATGCCGTAGCCGTCGAGGCGCTCGACGAGGCGCTCGGATTCGACGACGCTCATTTCCTCGGGAATCATCACCACGCGGAAGTCCGTCTTCGCGGGATCGCGCAGGACGGTCCGGAGGCGTTCGATCCGCTCGCGGAGTTCGTCGAGGTCGGGCGCGGCGGCGTTCTCCTCGTTGCCCATCCCGAACATTCCTTTGACGCCCTCCATCATCCCCGAGAACTGCTGGCGGAACTTCGCGATGCGGCCGACCATCGAGTCCATCAGTTCCGGGAGTTCGAGCAGTCGGAGCGTGTGCCCCGTGGGTGCGGTGTCGACGACGACCCGGTCGAATCGGGGGTCGTCGAGGTACTCCATCAGTTGCTGCATCGCCGCCGCCTCGTCGGCGCCGGGCATCGACCCCGGACCCATCGCGCCGCCGATGAGGTCCTCCATCCCGCCGAGGTCGCCGAAGGGCGACGCCCCCGCGCCCGCCGCGTCGCCGCCGGCGAAGGGGTTGTCCTCGACGTCCGCGTTCTGATCGAATCCGCTGCTGGCGTCGGCGTCAGATCCGAACCCGGCTCCTGCGCCCGCATCGCCCGCAGCGCCCGATCCGGCCGCCCCCGGTCCGCCCTCGCCGCCGAACGGGCCGGCGACGACCGAGTCCGGATCGATCTCGGCGGCGTACAGCGGGATGTCCTCGCGAATCCGCGTCGGCTCGGCCGGCACGTCGACGTCGAGCGTGTCCGACAGCGAGTGCGCCGGGTCCGTAGAGACGACGAGCGTAGCCGTGCCCGCGGCCGCGGAGGCGAGCGCCGTCGAGGCCGCCATCGTCGTCTTGCCGACTCCCCCCTTCCCGCCGTAGAGGACGTAGTCGGGAGCGTCGACCTGGTCGGGCAGCCCCGTCGCGTCCTCGGCGTCTTCGATCGGGTCGACGTGATCGACCGCCTCGACGTCGACGGTGTGGTCGTGGCTCTCCTCCGGCGAGTCGCTCTCGGTACGCGCGTCGTCGCCCTCGTCGGCGGCGTCGACGTCGATACTCGACATACGAGGGGGGACGAGATGCGGACTTGTGTACTTCTCGGTCGGCGGATGCGAGAGTCGCCCGAGCCAACGCGGTCCGCTCAGCGTACGCTTGCACCGCCCGCAGCCTTCAGCGGTCGTCGAAATACGCGGCGAGTCGGTCCGCCGCCTCCGCCGCCCGGTCGGTACAGAGCGCAAAGCGGATCCAGTCGTCGTAGGCCTCGCCGAACGCTTCGCCGGGCATCCCCGCGACCCCGGCCTCGTCGATCAGCCGCTCGACGTTCGCCATCGTCCCCGGGAAGTCCTCGAAGCGCGCCAGGACGTAGAACGCGCCCTCCGGGGTGGTGTAGTCCGCGCCGGCCGCGTCGAGCGCGTCGGTGAACGCGTCGATCCGCTCGCGGAGCGTGTCGCGGACGGACTCGTAGTACGACGGAGGCGTCTCCTGTAAGGCGTTGGCGACGGCCGCCTGCGCGGGGCGGCTCCCGGTGACGTTGACGAGCATATGCCGCGCTCTCGCGTCGCCGACGAGGTGGTCGGGGAAGACGCCGTAGCCGACGCGAAAGCCCGTGATCCCCATCGACTTCGAGAACGACGAAGTGACGACGACGTGCTCGCGGTCGAGCGTGAGCGCGCTCTCGAAGCGTCCGGTGAAGTCGAAGTGGTCGTACACCTCGTCGACGAGGAGGAGGGCGTCGTGCTCGGCAGCGGCGTCCGCGATTTCGGCGACGGCGTCGCGGCTGTAGACGGTGCCGGTGGGGTTGTTCGGCGTGTTGAGCACGATCATCGCCGTGTCGGACGAGGCCGCCTCGCGCATCCCCGGGACGTCGACGTGGCCGTCGTCGTGGACGGGCACGCGCGTCACGTCGCCGCCGAGCATCGTCGCCTTCCCCGGGTAGTACGGGTAGACGGGGTCGGTCAGGAGGAACTCCGAGCCCGACCCACGCTCTATCGCCTCCGCCATCGCGAGGTAGTTCGCCTCGGCCGCGCCGTTGGTGACGACCAGCCGCGATTCGTCGACGTTCCGCCGTTCAGCGATCACCTCGCGAAGCGCACCGAGCCCCTCGCTCGCCGGGTACTGGAAGTCTCGCGGGTCGCTGTCGGCGTAGGATTCGAGTCCATCTCGGAGCGCCTCCGGTGGTCCCCAGTCGGGGTTGCCCGAGACCATCGTCACGACGTCGCGGTCGGCGGCGACGGCGTACTGGATGACGCGGTAGAAGAGCGGTTCGTCGTACGCGTCGTCCGTCTCTGTCATCTCGTCTGCGGCGACGGATGCGAGAAGGGTGTGTTTTTCGACCGCGCCGTGCGGGCGTTCTTTACTGTTCGCCGCCCACCACACGGGTATGCGAGAGTTCGCATCCGATCCCCCGGTCGAAGTCCGCGTCGGCGACGCCCTCCGCGAGACGGGCGAGACGGTCGCCGTCGCCGAGTCGTGCACGGGCGGCCTGATCGGGTCGCTCCTGACCGACATCCCCGGCTCTTCGGACTACTTCGACCGTTCGCTGGTGACGTACTCCTACGACGCGAAACTGACTGCGCTCGGCGTCTCACGGGAGTCGCTGGACGAACACGGGGCGGTCTCAGAGCCGGTGGCCCACGAGATGGCGGCCGGCGTCCGCGACACCGCCGGGACCGACTGGGGAATCTCGACCACCGGGATCGCCGGGCCGGACGGCGGCACGGCAGAGAAGCCGGTCGGGACCGTCTTCATCGGCGTCGCCTATCAGGGCGAGTGGGGAACAGGGGAGTCCTACACGCGCGTCGAGCGCTACGAGTTCGACGGCGGTCGAACCGAGATCAAAGAGCAGATCGCACGGCAGGCGCTCGAAACAATCCTCGTCGCCGTGGAGGCGTAGTCGGGACGGTCTGACGGGGTGAGAAAGTGGCCGACGGCGCGGCGCTCGATGAGACACAACGTTTGTAGGGGCGGCACGCAGACTCACAGCCGATGAACAAAGACGGGCACGTGCTGAACGGGGCGATCCTCGCGATCGGGCTCGGGGTGATTCTCTCGGTGGATCCGACGTCGGGACCGCTCGTCGGGGGAGAGAGCGGGGCCGTCACGGTCGACGCCGCCGTGACGCTCGCCAGCGACACCGCCTGGTCGGTCGCGGAACTGTCGCTGCCGGTCGTCCTCGGCGCGCTCTTTCCCGACGTCGACACCGCGTTCGGCCGCCACCGAAAGACGCTGCACAATCTGCCGATCCTGGCCATCTTCCTCGCGTTTCCCTACGTCTTCGGGAACCTCCAGTTCGTCTGGATCGGGGTCGCGACGCACTACCTCCTCGATATGGTCGGCTCGAAGCGCGGGATCGCGCTCTTTTACCCGTTTTCGGCAACCGAGTACGACCTCCCGACCGGCGTGGCGACGTCGAGCAGCTGGGCGATCCGAGTGACGGTCCTCGTGACAGTGCTCGAACTGGTGTTGCTCGCGCTCGTCCACAACTACGTCTTCGCGCTCGACACGTCGCTGGCGGAGGCGACGAACACGTTCGGGGTCTTCATCGGACTGTGAACGAACAGCACTGAACCGGTCTCCGAGACGGAGGTCAGTACTCTCTGACGTCGTCGAATCGATTTTCGTAGGCGACGTGTCCCGGATGGGTTGGCTCCATTCCCGAGAGAAACAGTCGGTCGATCTTCCCCCAGGAGTTCTCATAGCCCAGATGCGCGAACTCGGTCAGTCCGCGAACGGAGTGAGCGAGGCCGCTGCGCCGGAGAACGCGACGGGGCGCTTGCTCTCGGAGCGCGTCGACGAGGTCGGTCGCGGAGTCGATCGCGCGCTCGAACGTCGTCCACACCTCGCCGACGCTGCCGCGGAGGTGGGCGTACGAGGAGCCGAACCCCGGGAGACCGACGTCGTTCGCGAGGGTTCGAGCGTGGCGGTTCTGCCGCGAGGGCACCTTGAAGTTGTGCGTCTCGACGGCGTGGATTCGCTCGGCGAAGGCTGCGATCGTCTCGCGGTCGAGACTCACGTTGAGGAAGTTCGGGTGGGGGACGAGCACGGCCGCGTCCTGTCTGTCGAACTCCGCGAGCGCGCCGTCGAGCGAGATGAAGTCCGGGACCGGTTCGGAGAGCCCGATCGCGAGGACGTGGTTCCGATTCCGCCAGGAACCGGTGAACACCTCGCGGGCGGGGACGACGAGCAGGTCGTCGTCCGAGAAGCGTTCCGCGCGCTCGCGGATCGTCGGCAGGCGGACGAAATGCGGCGCGTACACTAAGGCGTCGAGGCCGCGTGCCTTCGCACGAGCGACGACGCGCTCGTTCAGGATCTTCACGTGAGGGTCGACTCGGGTAGTCGTCGCCGCGCCGCCGTCGGTGCGTACGGCTGCCGCCACGTTCGAATCGGCGTCACTCGTTTGGTCCGGTCCGGACGCGGCCGTGTCGGTCACGTCCGTCGGTCTGCACGGCGCCGGGTTAGTGATTTCTATTTCTCATCCGCTGCGGAACGGTTTTGTCGGACCTGTGCGTGCGTTCCGATATGTCCCTGTGGAAGTGCGGCATCGGCGACTGTGGGGAGCGCTTCGAGGACGTCGAGTCCGCGATCATCCACCAGACGGTGGAACACGCCCGCCACGAGTGTACGGTCTGTGGCAGCATCGTCCCGGACGGCTACTTCGCGATCCGACACGCCTTCGAGGAACACTCCCGAGCGGAGTACGTGCGCGCCTACGACGCAGATTCGACGGCCGTGCGCGTCCGCGAAGACATCAAGGCAGATATCGAAGACGAAGCTAACCTCCGGGACGTCGTCGAAGAACTCAAACGGCGCGACGCGCTGTGAGCGTCGCCGGAGCGCCCCCATCCGTATTCGCCAGGTCCCGTCCGCAGACGCCGGGATCGTCGTCGCCGTCGCCCTCCTGACACTGCGACCCAGTGCCCGTTTTCGCGTCTCGACTGCGCACAGGCCGCTCTCACGACGACGTGGACACTACCGACCGGCGGGAAAACGGCTCAGCGCTCGTCGCTGTCGAGGACGCGGATCTGGTCGCCGCGGACGGTGACCGGAATCGGAACCGTCGCCTCGTAGAGTTCGACTGTGACCTGGTCTTTCGTCTCGTCGATCCGCTGGACGCGAGCCTTCTCGCCCTTGAACGGACCGGCGATCAGTTCGACGATGTCGCCCTCGGCGATGCCTTCGACGTCCGGCGTCGGCGAGAGGAAGTGCTCGACTTCCGCGATCGAGGAGCGGCCGGCTTCCCCGCCGCTCTTGACGAGGCCGCGAGCGTGCGGAATCTCCTCGAGAACGCGCGTGATCACGGCATCGTTGTCCGATTCCACCATCACGTAGCTCGTGAGCGAGTCCGGAGCTAACACGGCGTGGATCTCCGGTTCCTCGCGGTTGGCGATCATATCGGCGACCGTCCGCTCCTGGCTGGCGGTCGTCTTCACCGAGTAGATCGGCACGTCAGACACCCCCCGGGAGGAAGCTCATCACCGCGTAGATGAGAAAGCCCAGGAAGCCGACGAGAACGATGCCGGCGCCGGCGATGAGACCAATCTGTGAGAATTCCTCCCACGAGGGGGTGCTCGCCAGCTTCAGCACCCGCACGTAGCTGGTCAGGTCGTACTTGACGTCCATCGTTGTGCCGTAGCTTGTATGCCGGGCTTTTTCTATCTATTGATGCCCGCTTCGCGCTGCGGCAGCACTGGAGGGAAGTGATGAAGCAAAAAACCGGAAGTCCCAGAGCAGCAGTACGGAACCAACAGTCGAGGGTCCCGAGAGACGGAACCACGCGACGGGGATAGGGTCGCTATTCGACGTAGTCGATCTCGGCGCCGCCGGCCTGTCCCTGTGGCGGGGCCTGCGGTTGGGGTTGGGCCTCGTCGTCGTCGCTGCGGCCGTAGATCTGCGGCGATTCGACGCCCGTGACGACGATCATCGTCCGCATCGTGCCGTCGATCTCCTCGTCGACGGAGGTCCCCCAGATGATCCGTGCGTCGGGGTCGATCCGGTCGTAGATCTCTTCGACGACGCCCTCGGCCTCCTCGATGCTCATATCCGACCCGCCGGTGACGTTTACGAGCGCGGAGTTCGCCCCCGAGATGTCGACGTCCAAGAGCGGCGAGCGGAGCGCGCTCTTGACGGAGTCTTGGGCCTTCGATTCGGAGTCGGACTCGCCGAGGCCGATCATCGCGACGCCGCCGCGCTCCATCACGGTCTTCACGTCGGCGAAGTCGAGGTTGACCAGCCCGGGCTTTGTGATGAGTTCGGTGATCCCCTTCACCGAGCGCATCAGCACCTCGTCGGAGACTTTGAACGCCTGGCGAACCGGAAGTTTGCCGACCGCGTCGAGCAGGCGGTCGTTCGGCACGACGATGACGGTGTCGGCGACGTCGCGGAGGCGTTCGAGCCCCGCTTCGGCGTTGGTTCGGCGGACCTCGCCCTCGGCGGTGAACGGCGTCGTGACGATGGCGATGGTGAGTGCGCCGGACTCGCGAGCAGCCTTCGCGACGACCGGGGCCGAGCCGGTGCCGGTCCCGCCGCCGAGCCCGGCCGTGACGAACACCATATCCGAGCCGTCGATCGAGTCGTAGATCTCCTCTTGGGACTCTAAGGCGGCTTCCTCGCCGACCTGCGGGAGCGAGCCCGCGCCGCGGCCCTGCGTCTTCTGTTCGCCCATCAGGATCTTCGTGTCGGCTTCGATCTCTACGAGGTGCTGGACGTCGGTGTTGGCGGCGACCAGCGTCGCGCCCTCGATGCCCTCTTCGTGCATTCGGTTGACGGTGTTGCCGCCGGCGCCGCCGCAGCCGACGACCGTGATGTCAGTCTGGAGGTCGACGAGGACTTCCTGCAGTTCCTCGTCGGTCATCGTTCCGGTGCGGGGCATCTCCCCGCCCGTGGGTGCGTCGACGGCGTTCCCATCCCCCGTCTCCTCGGCCTCGTCTATCGCATCGTCGACGATGGAGTCCATAGTATGGCCATTCGTACCGAATACAGCCTAATTATCTTTCCCCCTTTCGTCGGACGCGCGTCTGACGCTCAGGTGGCTTGACGAGGGGGTTCGGCGGAGTTCCCGGGGGCGAGGGGATGATCCGCTGGGAGTCGACAGTCAGATCGACCAGGGATCGATGGGCGAAGCGGTCAGGAATCGGCGGCCGTATGAGGTCGAATGCGACGCGCAGACTACGGCGAGTTCGTCGGCCGGGGCGCGCTGCCGACCGGGAACGTTACGGTCTCCTCGGCGTGGACCTCCGCGGGCGTGACCTCGCGCCCGTCGACCTCCACGGTCTCGCCCGCGGACAGTCGGCCGAAGGCCGGCCCCTCCGGGACGCCCAACTCGGCTGCCGCCGCCGGGTCGAACGTCTCTCGCGTCGCGACGACGCGGCCGTCCTCCCTGCGGACCTCGTCGTACTTCGATTCGAGGATGGAAGCGAGCGCGTCAGCGAGCGCGTCGAGAGCGCTGGCGTCGTCGACAGCGGCGTTCTCCTGGGGTTTCGTCCCGCCTTCGACCGTCTCGAAGGCGAGGAGCGTGGCGCTTGCGGCCTCCATCGTCGCCGCCTGGTCGATGCCCGAGGCCTCCGCGAGGAGGTCGTCGGGGAGCGAGACGACGTCGAAGGCGTCGCGGTCGGCCACGTCGTCGGTGGCGTCTCTCGCCGGGGTCCCGAGCCGAAGTCCGGCGTCGATCGGCGAGAGCGCTGCTTCGAGGGTTTCGACGAGGTCGAGGTCGACGCCGGTCGTGACGCGGAGCCACGTCTCGCCGACGACGCGGTAGCCGAGGTCGTCGATGACGGCTTCGAGTTCGGGATCGTCGGCGGCGACGAGCGCGCGTGTCGCCGCCGACTGCTCGAACGCCTGGTCGACGACCGCCGCGTTCGCCTCGGGGGCGCCCATCGACTGGAGGACCCAGTCGGCACCGATGTGGCCGATCGCCCAGTCCGTCTCGCGGAGGACCCGTTCGAACTGGGGTGCGTAGTGGCCACCGCCGAATCCGACGATCTGGCGCGGTTCGTGGCCCGAGTCGGCGCCGCCGGTCGGGGCAGCGTCGACGGACCGCGTTGCGTCCGGAGCCGTCCCCGAAAGCGAAAGCACTGCGCGGGCGACGGCCGCGGCACCCTCGGGGTCGTCCCACTCGGTCTCGCTGCTGCCGAGTTCCACGAACAGGGAAGGGGCGCCGACGTCGCTCGGGCCGTGGTGCGTGCACTCGATGCCGACGTCGTAGCCCTCGGGCGCGTGGCGGTCGAACGCCTCGACGACCGCTCGCTGGGCGTTCGGACACGTGCGAGCCAGCTCGCCCGGTTCACCGCCGTGTTCGGCCGGGCCGAAGTTCCCCGTGAAGTGCGCTGTCAGGAGCGGACCGGTATCACCCGAGTGCCGCGAGAGAAAGGCGACGAAAGCGGGCTGTTCCGAAAAGGCGGCCGCGACGCCGTCGAGTTCGAGGTGCCAGGCGTCGAACTCCCGGAGCTCGAAGTCCTCGTAGCGGTAGTACGTCCCACCACCGTCGGCGTCGCTGCGCGCGGTGTCTTTGTGCGATTCCCACTCGACGAGCGAGCGGAGTGCCTCGCCGATCGCGACCGAGGCGGAGTCGGCGCGGCTGACGACCAGTCCGATCACGACCGGGAGTGGTCGCCGCTCGGTATAAAAACTCTCGGAGCGGCGGGAAGGCGGACGCTTCGTCGCTCAGTCCGCGCGCTCCGGTTCCGGCATCGGCGTCCCGCGGATGTTGGCGACGGTGAGTTTGGCGAGCCGCTGGAGGTCACGCCGACGGCTGGTGAGGAGTCCGGCGGCGAGCACGACGTAGACGACCGAGTACGCCAAGAGCAGGTAGATCGAGTACGTCTCCGCGAGCGCTTCCGAATAGACTCGGATGAGCGCGAACTCGATGACGACCTGCGAGACGAACAGGACGAGAAGCGTCACCGCCTCGCGGACGCTGATCCGGAAGTTCACGAGGACCGCGAGCGCGAAGAAGCTCTGTGCGGCGGTGAGCCAGATTTCGGCCGCCTGCTTGAACTCGAACGGCAAGACGCCGTAGGAGCCGAGCGAGATGCTGTAGACGACCGAAAGCGTCCCGATCAGGAGCGTCCACTGATTCAGCTTCGAGGAGATGAGCGCGTTGAACGCCGCCGTCGCCCGCGCCTTGTTCACGAGGTAGGCGGTCACGATGAGTTCGGGGCTCTCAGACGCCAGCGGCGCGATCCACTGGATCATAAAGAACTCCGGGATACCGTACTGCAGTCCCAGTCGCTCCAGTCCGTGCGCGAACGGTTCGACCGCGGTGATGATCAGGAAGCCGGAGTAGACGAACAGCGTGAGGACGATGGGGACGCGGACCTTCCGGGGATACGACTGGAAGTACGCCGGCACGCCGACCTGTTCGTCGTGGTCGTCGACGTCACCGCGGACGATGATCGCGATGTAGGTGACGTAGAGACCGACGAGGACGACCGTGTCGACGATGTCGATACCGCCGCTGAGCGGGACGAAGAAGGCGAAGATCGTAGCCAAAAAGAGGAAGAGAATCTCCGTCGAGATGCTCGGATCGAGTTTCACGGCGTCGCGGAGCGTGCCCTCACGGTTGACGACGCTCCCATCGTCACGGCCGCTGGCGGTCGCTTTGTAGATCGAGAACAGCGCGATCCCGGACCAGCCGAGACCGATGAGGATGCGGTTCGCGCCGGTCATATTGGCGACCGCGAGGTTCGCCTTCGCCGGGTCGGTCGCCGCCTGCCAGGCGTACAGCGCGTCGACGGCGTACTCGGGGGCGACGGCGAGAACGGCGAGAACGGCCAGCGCGAACGCCCGCGGCACGTCTTTCTCAGCCGTCTCAGCCCCCCACGCGAGGAGGAAGGACGCCCCGAGGACGGCGAGGCCGCTGACGCCGACGATCGAGAGCGGCGCGAAGCCGTCGGCCAGTCCCGTCGCCCACGCGACGACCCACGGGAGCGTCAACACGACGCCCCCCGCGACGGCGGTGAGCGGGTGGCGTAAGCGCGAAGTCATCACTCAAAGTGGCCGCTTGCCCCGCCTATCTCTTGCGGTTCATACTGTCGGACAGAACGATGTGAAAAGTATCGGCATCCCGTGGGTGCCAACATCATTCACGAACTGCTGTCCGATAGTATCAGTGATAGCGACAGCGTGAGCGCGGCCGCGACGCCGCCGGAGACGCGCGAGACTGGCCGCCGGGCGACCATTTAATTCGATCGCGTGGCGACGCGTGGGTATGGATGTATACGGACTCTTGGGGAATCCGGTCGAGCACTCGCTGTCGCCGCCGATGCACGAGGCGGCCTACGAGGCGCTCGGGATCGACGCGCGCTACGTCACCTTCGAACCCGACCGCGACGCCGCTGCGGAGGCCGTCGCGGCCGCGGAGACGCTCGGAATCGCGGGGTTGAACGTCACGATCCCGTTCAAGCAGGACGTCCTCGACGCGGTCGAATCGGACGACGTCGCCCGCCGCGTCGGCGCGGTAAACACGATCGACTTCTCCGACGAGACGCCGCGGGGGTACAACACCGACGTCGCCGGAGTCGAACGCTCGTTCGCGCACCACGGCGTCGTCATCGACGGTCGCGACGCGGTCGTCGTCGGTGCAGGCGGGGCCGGGCGGGCCGCGTCGTTTGCGCTCGCGGACGCCGGGGCGTCGGTCCACATCGCGAACCGGACAGTCGAGAGCGCGGAGTCGCTCGCGGCCGACGTGCCCGGCGCGACGGCCGGCGGCCTCGACACACTTGACCGCGTCGCCGACGCCGATCTGCTCGTCAACGCGACGAGCGTCGGAATGGAACCCGACGTGGGCGAAACCCCCGTTCCAGTCGACCATCTCCACGCTGACCTCGCCGTGCTCGACGCGGTCTACGCGCCGATCGAGACGCGATTGCTCCGGGAAGCCGCCGAGGTGGGCGCGACGACCATCGACGGCGCGTGGATGCTCCTGTTCCAGGGCGTCGAGGCGTTCGAGCGCTGGACCGGACGCGACGCGCCGGTCGACGCGATGAACGAGGCGCTGCGGGCTGAGTTGGAGTAAGGATCGAGGGACTGGCGGGGGCGAGAGCGAAAGGTTGACTCAGTCGTCGGCGTCACTTTCGACGCTCGTTCGCGAGGCGCGGCGGCTGGCGCGCTCGACGAACTCCTCGGGCAGTTCGTCGATCTCGCCGGCCTGGACGCCCCAGAGGTGCGCGTAGAGGTCGTCGTTCGCCAGCAGCTCCTCGTGGTCGCCGCGTTCGGCGATACGGCCGTCTTCGAGGACGACGATCTGGTCGGCGTCCTTGATCGTCGAGAGCCGGTGCGCGATGCTGAACGTCGTTCGGTGCTCGGTCAGGCGGTCGAGCGACCGCTGGATGAGCATTTCTGTCTCGGTATCGACGTCCGAAGTCGCCTCGTCGAGTACGAGGATCTCGGGATCGCGGAGGACGGCGCGAGCGATCGAGAGCCGCTGGCGCTGGCCGCCCGAGAGCTTCACGCCGCGCTCGCCGATCTCGGTGTCGTAGCCATCGGGGAGGTTCTGGATGAAGTCGTGCGCTTCGGCGGCCTTCGCGGCTGCGACGACCTCTTGGTGGGTCGCGCCGAACGTCCCATAGCGGATGTTCTCTTCGACGGTGCCGTAGAACATGAATGTCTCCTGGCTGACGTAGCCGATCGAGCGCCGGAGGCTCGGGATCGTGACGTCGCGGATGTCGGTTCCGTCGATCGAGATCGATCCCTCGTCGACGTCGTACATCCGGAGGAGCAGTTTGAGCACGGTCGACTTGCCAGCCCCGGTCGGCCCGACTAACGCGAGCGTCTCGCCGCCGTCGACGCTGAACGAGATGTCTTCGACGATCGCCTCCTCGTCGCCGTAACCGAATGTGACGTCGTCGTAGACGACGCGACCCTCGTCGACGACGAGGTCCTCGGCGTTCGGGTCTTCCGCGATCTGGGATGGCTCGTCCATCAGGCCGAAGATCCGGGCGGCGGAGGCGTACGCACGCTGGTACATATTGATGATCTGGCCGAACTGCGCCATCGGCCAAATGAAGCGCTGGGTGAAGAGGATGAAGCCGACGAACTCGCCGGGCGTGAGTTCCCCGGTGAAAAACAGCGGCGCGCTGCCGGTCTGACGATAGGTGAGCACCCAGGCGCCCCCGAGGAGGAACGTGAGGACGAATCCGACGCCCGAGAGAATCCGGAGGCTGGGGAAGAACTTGATCCGCGTGCGGATCGCCCCCCAGTTGGCGTCGAAGTAGTCCTGGGAGACGTCGTCGACGCGGTCGGACTCGAAGTCCTCCGTGTTCGCGGACTTGATGACCTGGATTCCGCCGAGGTTGTTCTCAAGTCGGGAGTTGAGTTGCCCGACCGACGAGCGCACGTCGGCGTACTGCGGCTGGATCGTCTGGACGAAGCGGTAGGTGAAGTAGCCGATCAGCGGGACGACGGTCAGCGTGATTGCCGCCAGTTGCCAGTTCCAGTACAGCAGGATCGCCGCGATGCCGAGGACCATCACGCCGAGGCGGAACGCCGAGTTCATCCCGTCGTTGAGGAAGCGCTCTAAGCGATTGACGTCGTTCGAGAGGATCGACATCATCTCGCCGGTCTGCTTGTCGGCGAAGAAGTCCATATTCAGCCGCTGCATCTTGTCGTAGGTGTCGGTCCGGATCGCGTGCTGGATATGTTGGGCGAAGGCGTTCCAGCCCCAGTTGCGCGTCCAGTGGAACGCCGCGCCGCCGAAGAAGGCGACGGCGATCAGCCCCGCAGAGAGATAGAGTTGCTCGGCGGACGTCGCCGGCAGCCACGCGTCGGGGACGAGCCACAGCGAGAACGGCCGCTCGTCGAAGAAGATGGAGTCGACGGCGACCGCGAGGAGGATCGGCGGCAGGAGATCGAGCACTCGCGCGACGACGCTCGAAACGAGCCCGATGAGGAACGCAAACGCGTTCTCGCGGCCGTACTCGGCGAAGAGTCGGCGCATCGGGTTCTCCGCGCGCTCGCGCTGGCGCTCGAAGGGATCGTCTTCGTCCGCGAGGGAGTCCATCATCGCGTCTCAGGGCTCGTCGGTACTAAAGGGTTGGATCGTAGCGGTATTCGAGGAGGCTCACAGGGACCGGCGTTCGACGTCGGGATCGATCCCTGCCGCTTCGAGGTCCTCGCGAACGCGCCTCCGGAGTGGATCGGGAACCGTCTCCCGGCCGACGGGGACGGCGGTCTCGCCGTCGCCCTTCACCTTCCAGTAGAGGACGCACTCGGAGGGTTCGTAGAACTCGATACTGTAGTGGTCGTCGGTGCCGCGGTAGTGAACGCGCGCAGCGTAGCCTTCGGCCTGCCAGCCGTCGAGGGAATCGAGGCCGTCGAGCGAGCCGTCCATACGAACCCCGACGGGCGCGGTCACCCTCGGCCTTTCGTTCCGGGCCGGTGCGTCGACGACGGGAGTGCTACCCGTCTGCCGGCCCCCAGCGTCCCGCGACTCGAATCCGATCGCCCGGCTCGATACCGTGTTCTGTGGTGTAGTTGTACGGCACTTCCAGCACGTACTTGCCCCGGCCGCGGTAGCGCGTCAGGTCCGAGCCGGAGGTGCCCTCGGGCGGGAGTTCGGCGTGGTGGATGGTCGTGATCGTCCCGTTAGCGTCGACGAAGGCGATGTCGAGCGGGAAATCCATCTCACGCATCACGTAGGCGTGCTGTTCGTCGGCGTCGTGGACGAAGAGCATCCCCTCGTTCGGGCCGAGCGAGTTGGTGTCGCTGAGTCCGGTGTAACGCTTCTGTCCCGTGTCGGCGACGCGGACGTTCACCGACGCGAGCGCCTCGCCGGTCGCGTCGTCGACGACAGTGACTGTCGTCCGCTCGTACTCGCCGGTCGGAAGCAGCCCGGGGTTCATCGCGACGGCGACGATGCCGAGCGCGAGGAGGGCAGCGAGCGCGAGCGCGACGGTACCGAGCGTCGACCGATCGACCATACGCTGGGATTCGAGCGAGTCGGCGTAAGGATTCCGTCGTCGGGATTGGAAACCGTTCATCTTATACACGTGTGCAGACTGGTGTCGCCTACGGGCTCGTGGTCTAGCTGGTTATGACGCTTCCCTTACAAGGAAGAGGCCGGTGGTTCGAATCCGCCCGAGCCCATACGAGTGCCCGAGCGTAGGGAGGGCCGAGTCTGTCCCGAGCGGTGGATTCTGAACCAGGGAGCGAACGCAGTGAGCGACCGAGGTTCGAATCCGCCCGAGCCCACTAATTCTGTGCGAGCGACAGCGAGCACGAATTCGTGAACTGAGGAAGGAATCGAACTCAGAGAGTCGCAGCGTCGAGCGGAGCGAGGCGACCGTCTCTCGATTAGTTCGAATCCGCCCGAGCCCATCAGATTTTGTGACGGCAGCGACGACGAGTCCGAATGCCGTTACAGAGGTGGTGGGTTCGATGCAGGAAACGATGCAGGTCGGGCAATCGAATCGACCGACACCGGCGGCGGCGCGACAATCCGAAACCCTTTTTTATATACTCGGCTTCGATCGAAGTGCGCGCCGCCTTAGCTCAGACTGGGAGAGCACTCGACTGAAGATCGAGCTGTCCCCGGTTCAAATCCGGGAGGCGGCATTTTCCTGCGACCGAAGGGAGCAGTGAAAATGTTCCCGACCGCGATTTGAACCAGACGAGTCGCGCACAGCGAACGAAGTGAGCGAGCACGTCTCGGCGAGGTTCACAATCCGGGAGGCGGCATCCAGTTTCTACACGGTTTCCATTCGAGCAGCTTCCGCACTCGACTGAAGGTCGAGCTGTCCCCGTTCCCGCGAGCGGAGCGAGCGGGAAGTCGGAAGACGAGCGCAGCGAGTCTTTCGGGAGTTCATACTGTCGGACAGAAGTTCGTGAATCATATTGTCACCCACGGTGTGCCGGTGATTTTTACAAGTTCTGTCCGACAGTATCAGATGAGCAGGAGCGGCTCGTCGAGCCGACGGGCGACCTCGTGGGCGATGTGGCCCAGATGGACCGCTTCGTAGCCGCTCTCGCCGTGCGTGCCGAGGACGACCAGTTCGATCCCGTGGGTATCGACGTATTCGAGTATCTTTTCGTGGGGCGTTCCTCGGTCGACGTGAGTCTCGACGTAATCCACGGAGGAGTTGTACGCCTGCGCTTCGAGATCTGCGACGATTCGTTGGCCTTCGTCCTCGAGGTCGTCGAGCATCGTTTCGATCTCCGCCTCCGGTTTATCCGCAGAGAACTGCTCGGAATCAGCCACGTAGAGCAGGTGTAGGTCCGCGTTGAACAGGGTGGCCAACTCGATCGCTCGTTCGACGGCGTTCTCGGCGCCGTCGCTGCCGTCGGTGGGGGCGAGAATCGTCTCGTACATAACTAGCGTTTCTCCGCCTAGATAGTAGTTTGTTGGGGTGTAACACGGTGACGCTGCCCGCGATATTATGTGTATCCGCACTGAACGTACGGCTATGGCACCCGACGTCGAAGCGGAGAGCGACCTGCCGGCCAGCCTCGAGGAACTGTTGGACCAACACGAACCCGAGACGATAGCGGCGATTCGCGACTACTGTGATCAGTTGCTCGAAGCGTACGACATCGAAGAGGACCTCGACGAACGGACCTACGGGTAGCCGGCTGGAGAGCCGAGAACGACTAGGTGTAGCTGTCGATGAGCGCGGATACCTCGTCGATGTAGTCCTCGCGGACGCGTCTGTTCGACATCTCCTGGACGTGCGTCGACGTCTGATCGATACCCGGGCTCGTTCCGAGTGGTCGATCGACGAGGTCGTACTGTGAAATCAGTTCGACCGTTCCCTCGACTGCTTCGAGATTGTCGATGATCGCGTCGACCGCCTGCCTCACCTCGGTCCGGTCGGCAAAGTCGGGGCACCGCGTCATCCACCCACGATCGCCGCCGTGTTCGTAGGCGGCCCACACGTCGGCCTCGAAAAAGCTCGTTTCGCCCCGGTGTTCGATGTTCGAGGTGGCGTCGTCCTGCACGTAGATGGCGTACTCGGGCGCTTCCTGGTCGAGTCCGAAGATAGAGAAGAAGTCGTCCCACTCGGTCGGCAGGTCGTCGAGTTGGCCAGTCAACGCGACGTCCCACACCTGATTGCGGGCGTTCGTCCGCTCTGCGCGCCACGAATCGAAGCGGCCTTCGTCGACGAAGACGGGGATCGAATTTCGGCCGATCCCCTCGTACAGCCCCGCGTAGTAGACGCCCTCCATCGGCTCCAGCCGGACGACCGGTTGCCCGGAGCTGATGCTGACGAGCGCGTCGATACTGGTCGGTGCGTCTGTCGAGAGGGCGTCTCTGAACTCGAAGTGTCGCTGCTTGATGAGTCGTGGATCCCCGAAAATCATCGGGGCGTACAGAGACAGCGTCCCCTCGACTGTAACGTACGACCCAGTGTCGAGCGTGTCTCGGCGATGGGCGCTCCAGAACTCCTTGACCCCGCCGATTTCGTCGACGCCCCCGTCTGGCACGATGGACTTTCGCTGGTGGTAGGCACTCGCGGCGTTGACACCAAGCGTCAACGCTCCGAGCGTCGCCGAGATCGGATCGACCATATCGTACCCTCCAAACGACACTACTTAACAGTCATCGATCCCGACATCGGGCGTCGGTGCTCCGAGGACTCATAGTGATTACTCTCACTGTGTACCGCCGAGCGCCACTCTCGGTGGCGATGGTCGGCGGTAAGTGACGAGAGTAATCATTATCACACGTGCTGGGGGCTGCGATTTTTCCGGACTTGCCCGGGGGGCGAGGACGACGGACCACTATAGTAGCATTTGCGACTGATAGGGATTATCGTAACTATTCGGAGATTCTCGCCGTACCGTCCGGCGAGAAATCTATGCGGACTTACGATAATCCCTATGATTGCGACCCGATCACACGCTGTCGGGCGATCGGGTGCGTGAAGACGTGCAAATGCTACTATAGACAGAGACGAGAGCCAGCAACACCGGGCGGCCGCGAGTCCAGTTCTGGAGGCTCTCGGTCACACGGCGTGGTACCACGAGTCGCACAACAGTTATACATCGGCGGGGATTCGGTACGGTCGCAATGGCAAACGGCACTGTCGACTTCTTCAACGACACAGGCGGTTACGGCTTCATTTCCACCGAGGACGCGGACGAGGACGTCTTCTTCCACATGGAAGACATCGGCGGCCCGGACCTCGAAGAGGGTCAGGAACTCGAGTTCGAGATCGAGCAGGCCGACAAGGGCCCGCGCGCGAAGAACGTCGAGCGTCTGTAAGAAGTCGACGTACCACATACGTAGCGGACGGAGGCTGGCGGTCGAGCGGGCAGCTGATTCCGGTTCGGTTGCGGCAGTTCTCTGAAAAATCCTTCTTTCGGCACCGCGATCCCAGAGTTGCGACGCCGTCTCCGAGCCCACGATGAGATCGGGAGCCGATCGGTTCCGACCCCCACAATAGCCGACACGTTCTCGGCGACGGCGGTCAAAGCAGGCGTATGGTCGAGATGGAGTACGTCGAGGCGTACGGCGCGCGCGTCCCGAAGGTGGGACTCGGGACGTGGCAGCTCACGGGCGAGGAGTGCTACGAGACGGTGTCGACCGCGCTCGACGTGGGCTACCGGCACATCGACACCGCGCAGTTGTACGACAACGAGACGGAGGTGGGCCGCGCGATCGCCGACGCCGACGTCGATCGCGAGGACCTGTTTCTGACCACGAAGGTCTCGCCGCGAAACGCCGGCTACGACGACGTAATCCGATCGACGAAAGAGAGCCTGGAACGACTGGACACGCCCTACGTCGATCTGCTGTTGTTGCACTGGCCGAATCCGCTCGTCTCGGTGGGTGAGACGATGCGTGCGATGGATCGGCTCGTCGAGCAAGGGCTCGTCTACAACATCGGCGTCAGTAACTTCCCGAAGGTCTTCTTGGAGCGCGCACGCGAGGCTGCGGAGACGCCGATCGTAACGAATCAGGTCCAGTTTCACCCCTACAAGCCCCAGCGGCGAATGCTCGGCTACTGCCAGCGAGAAGAGATGTTCCTCACCGGCTACAGCCCGCTCGCCCGCGGCACTGCACTCGAAGACGATGACGTCCAGCGGCTCGCCGAAGCGTACGACAAGACGCCCGCCCAGATCGTTCTCCGGTGGGCCATCCAGCACCGCGACGTCGTCGTGATTCCGAAAGCCTCCGGCGAAGCCCACCTCCGCGAGAACCTCGAACTCTTCGACTTCAAACTCACCCGCTCGGAGGTCGAAGAGCTCACCAAGTCGTCGCTGCTCAGATCCGGGAAGGCGATGCTCGATGGGATGCTGAGCGAGCTCCGCTGATGGCTGCTCGCGGACGCACCCCGGATCGATGACCGACGCCGACGACCGCGGACGCGAGCACCCCTCTCGATCCCGACGCAGAGCGGGGAGCGTCGCTGCCGCGTGGACACTCATCGTCGTGCTCGCGTCGGTCGTCGACCCGGCAGCGATACTCGGCCCGGCCGCCGGCGGGGCCCCAGCGCAGAGCACCGGGACCGCGGGGGCAGTCGGGATGGACGTCTACACCGTCGCACACCTCGTCGCCTACGGTGTCCTCGCGTGGCTCGTGGGGGTGTGGTTCGACTCCGGCTCGGCCGACTCGAACGCTGTCCGCACCGCACTCGTCGCGGTCGGCGTCGCAGCGGCTGTCGGCTTTGGTGTTGAGGTCCTGCAGATCCCGGTGGCTGCGCGGGCGGGGAGTACGGCTGACGCCGTCGTGAACGTCGTCGGCGCAGTAACGGGCGTCACGACGCGTGCGACCGTCCGGACGGTCATACTATCGGACAGAAGCTCGTGAATCATTTTGGCACCCACAGGGTGCCGGTAATTTTCACATCGTTCTGTCCGACAGTATCAGGACCGCGCGAGATGGCGCGCGCCGGGGTCGGTGACAGCGGGGACGCGCGGTTTTTATTCACAGAGCCGAAACGGGATGGAGATGTCGGTCACGACGCTGCACCGCCCGACGCACCGCGACGCGCTCGGACTCCTAGAGACGGCGTTCGGCGACGGGCGGCTGGTGACCGTGTTCGGCCGATGTACCGTCGAGTACGACGGGCGAGCGTCGTCCAGCCTCGGCCCCGGCGATCGACTCATTATCTGCAAGCCCGACGGCACGATCCTCGTGCACACCGACGAGAAGCGCAAGCCGGTGAACTGGCAACCGCCGGGCTGTACTCATCGGGTGAGCGTCCGTGAGGGCCGGCTCAGAATCCGGAGCGAACGCTCCGCTCCCGAAGAGCGCCTCGACGTCGATTTCGAGCGGATCGAACAGGTCTCGGCGTACGAAGTGACCGATCGGAGCGATCTGACGTTGACCGGGAGCGAAGAGGACCTCCGACAGCGGATTCTCGACGATCCCGCGTTGATCGAACCGGGATTCGTTCCGGTCGCCACCGAGCGCGAGACGACAGCGGGGCCGGTGGACGTCTTCGGTGCCGACGCCGACGACCGGCCGGTCGTCGTGGAGTTGAAACGGCGGCGCGTCGGTCCCTCAGCAGCGAGCCAACTGCAGCGATACGTAGACGCACTCGACGAGGAGTTCCCCGGCGAAGACGTGCGCGGCATCCTGGTTGCCCCCTCCGTGACCGACCGGGCGGCCGCACTCCTCGAAGAGCGGGGCCTGGAGTTCGTCGCGCTGGACCCGGTCGGGGGAGACGGCGACGACAGCGAGAGCGACGACAGCGAGAGCGACGACAGCGAGAGCGACGACAGCGAGAGCGACGACAGCGAGAGCGGCACCGTCGACGGCGCGTAGGGGCCAAGGAGTCCCCGCGTGCAGACCCAGTGACTGCGGGCTCGGCGGCGAACAGTTCGAAGCGCTTTTAGGTCGTCTGGGCGTCGTTCCGCACAAGTAACTATGTCCGACAAACCCGCCTCCATGTACCGGGAACTGTCGAAGCCGTCCTACACGCGGCGAGAGTACATCACGGGCATTCCCGGCTCGAAGATCGCACAGCACAATATGGGTAACCTCCAGACCGGTCCCGAGGACTACCCGATCCAGATCAGCCTCCGCATCGAAGAGGAGTGTCAGATTCGCCACGGCTCGCTCGAATCCGCGCGCCTGTCGGCGAACCGCGTGATGCTCAAAGAGGTCGGACAGGAGAACTACAAGATGGTCCTCCGGAAGTTCCCCCACCAGGTCCTGCGTGAGAACAAGCAGGCGACCGGGGCGGGTGCGGACCGTGTCTCCGACGGAATGCGTCAGGCCTTCGGCAAGCCCGTCGGCACCGCCGCGCGCATCCAGCGCAACGAGCGCGTCTTCACCATCTACTGCAACCCCGAGGACGCCGAGGTTGCGAAGGACGCGCTCCGCCGCGCGTACAACAAGATGTCGCCGCCGTGCCGCGTCGAAGTCGAGAAGGGCGAGAAGCTCCTGGTCTCCTAGAGCCGCCGGGCACGCCGGTACCCGAACGCCACGCCGCGACGACTTCGCACCGCGAACCGGCCGCTTTTTGCGCTGTCGCTTCCACGCAGTAGTCGATGCTTCGACTCGCCGTGACGACGTCCTCGGAGACGTTCGAGCGGATGCGCGACCCGCTCGCCGCCCGCGACATCGCCGTCGAGCACCTGCAGGCGAAAGAGCGGGTCGTCGATCTCACGACGCCACCGACCCGTCACTTCGACGTCGGGTTCGTGTATCCCAGTCGCTTGATGGAGGGCGGCGTCGTGGACGGGCGCCACGCGATTCCGTGGGTGAACGACCGGGACGCGGTCGTCACCTCGCGGAACAAAGCGGGCGTGATCGCCGCGCTCTCCCGTGCTGGCGTGCCCGTCCCGGAGACGCGCCTGGTCTCGAACCCCGTCAGCGACGAGGACGTCGCCGCGGCCGTCGCCGACCTCGACTTTCCCATCGTCGTCAAGCCGAACTCCGCGACCCGGGGCGTCGGCGTCGCGAAAGCCACCGATCTCGACTCCCTTTTGGGCATCGTCGACTACCTGAACCTCGTCCACGACTACCGCGCGACGGGCGATCAGTCCTATCTCCTGCAGGAGTACCTGCCGAACGCGCGCGATTACCGCATAATGGTCGTCGACGGGACCGTCGTCGGGGGCGTCGAACGCCAACTTTCGGACGACGCGCGCGAGGCGGGGCGCTGGAAGCACAACGTCCACCGCGGGGCGACGGCGACAGCGGCCGACGTTCCTGACGACCTCCGAACGCTCGCCGCCGACGCCGCCGCCGAACTCGACATCGACTACCTCGGCGTCGACGTGCTGGTCTCGGACGGCCGGGCGGTCGTCTCGGAGACGAACGCGCGGCCGACCATCGACGACGAAAAGTACGCGGACGGCTTCTGGGACCGACTCGCAGCGCTGATTCGGCGGACAGCGAGCGAGTGATCGGCTCGGGCCGAGTCGAGGACGTACCTGCGGAATCAGGAGCAGGAGCGGGAGCGGTCGCGTCGCTCGTGTAAGTGGTTCCGAAAGAGTCCAGTGGGGGTGCGGCCGAGCCGCGTTACAGCGGCGTGGCGAAAGCGCCCTCAGTCGAGGTCGATCGAGGCCGAGTCGTCGACCTTCTGCAGCGTGACCTGGAGGATACCGTTGTTGAACGACGCGCTCGCGCTGTGTTCGTCGACGCGAGTCGGCAGGCGGATGCGTTCGTCGTACTCGCGACGGTCGCCGGCAGCGGAGATCGTGAGCACTTCGCCGTCGCACTTCAGTTCGATGGCGTCCTTCGTGACGCCCGGGAGGTCGGCGACGAGTCGAAGCTCCTCGCCCTCGTCGTAGATGTCGACGTGGGTCTCGGAAGCGAACCCGGTGGCATCGTTGCCGGTCATTTCGTCCATCATCCGTTCGATCCCCTCGAAGAAGTCGTCGAACGGGTCGTCGCGGTCGTCTCTCATCACCCCCTGCTAGGTCGGTTTCGATGAAAAGCCTTCTCCCCCCGGCGGGATCGGCCGGACGACAGAGTCTAGGCGGGCCGTGCGGCGGTTTTCCGAAGCGGTCCAGCCAAAAAGTGAGACACAGATGAGAGAATGTCGAGAGCGGCGAGCGTATCGAGAGCGGCACGGGAAGACGGAGGCGGTACCTGTGCCCGGGGAGATAGAGTATTAAATTTCTGATCTTTTTGATCCTCAGCGACTGCCGACGCCGAAGCCACTGGCGGTTCTCCAGTAATACCGAGTCACGAGACGGTCGTGCGAGACGCCGAGACCCGTTCTGGTGCCCGTCTTAGCCGCAAACTCGATGACACCGGGATTCAAGTAGGATGGAATAGTAAACTCGGATATGAGTGAACAATCGGATATGAACGCAGACGTGGACGACGGCGACGCCGTTCGAGTCGCGCTGAACGGCTTCGGTCGGATCGGTCGCAACGTACTCCGGGCCGTCCGAGACGACCCGCGAGTCGAACTCGTCGGCATCAACGACGTGATGGATTTCGAGGATATGGCGTATCTCGCGAAGTACGACACGGTGATGGGCCGCCTCGACGACGTCGCGCTCGACGGCGACTCGCTCGTCGTCGGCGACACGTCGGTCCCGCTGTACAACGTCCAGAATCCGACCGAACTGCCGTGGGGTGAACTCGACGTCGACGTCACGCTGGAGTGTACCGGCATCTTCCGCACGAAGGACGACGCCGCCGCGCATCTGGAGGCCGGCGCGGACAAAGTCATCATCTCTGCGCCGCCGAAGGGCGACAAGCCGGTCAAGCAACTCGTGTACGGTGTCAACCACCACGAGTACGACGGCGAGGACGTCGTCTCGAACGCCTCCTGTACGACGAACTCCGTCAGCCCCGTCGCGAAAGTGCTCGACGAGGAGTTCGGCATCGAGAGCGGTCTCCTGACGACCGTCCACGCCTACACCGGCAGCCAGAACCTCGTCGACGGCCCGATGTCGAAGACGCGCCGCGGCCGCGCCGCCGCCGAGAACATCGTCCCCACCTCGACCGGGGCGGCGCAGGCGACGACCGAGATTCTGCCCCAACTCGAAGGCAAACTCGACGGGATGGCGATCCGCGTGCCGGTCCCGAACGGCTCGATCACCGAACTGGTCGTCTCCCTCGAGGCGACGCCCTCCGTCGAGGAGCTCAACGACGCCTTCCGCGGCGCCGCCGACTCCGGGCCGCTCGCGGGCGTCCTTGGGTACACCGACGACGAGGTCGTCTCCTCGGACATCCAGGGCCTGCCCTTCTCCTCGACGGTCGACCTCCAGTCGACGAACCAGGTCAACGGCGGCGGCCTCTACAAGATCCTGACGTGGTACGACAACGAGTACGGCTTCTCCAACCGGATGCTCGACGTGGCCCACTACGTCACGCACGGCTGATCGGCAGACGGTTTTTTCTACTGTCGTGGTAACAGACCACACACCGGACTCGCATCCGAACACGACTAAGTAACACCATTCCGAGCACACGGGACAGAGAGCGATGTCCACCCCCACAGCCACGTTCAAAACGCTCGACGACCTCGAATCCGACCAGCGCGTGCTCGTCCGCCTCGATCTGAACTCTCCCATCGAAGACGGCGAGCCGCAGGACAACCGCCGCTTCGAGCGCCACGCCGAGACGGTGCGAGAGCTCGCGGACGCGGGCCACCGCGTCGTTCTGCTGGCGCACCAGGGGCGACCCGGCCGCGACGACTTCGTTTCGCTGGCCGGCCACGCCGACATCCTCGCCTCGCACGTCGGCCGCGACGTCGGCTTCGTCGCCGACACCTACGGCGACGATGCTATCGACGCTATCGGGGCGCTCGAACCCGGCGAGATTCTCCTCTTAGAGAACACGCGGATGTGCGACGACGAACTCCCTGAGGAGGACCCCGAGGTCAAAGCCGAGACCGAGTTCGTCCAGTCGCTCGCGCTGCACTTCGACGCGTACGTGAACGACGCGTACTCGGCGGCGCACCGCTCGCACGCCTCGCTCGTCGGCTTCCCGCAGGTCCTGCCCGCCTACGCCGGGCGCGTGATGCAGACCGAGTACGAGGCCAACACCGCCATCGCCGAAAAGGAGTTCGACGGGCAGGTGACGATGGCCGTCGGCGGCACGAAGGCGACGGACGTCATCGACGTGATGAACAATCTCGGCGACAAGGTCGACGACTTCCTGCTCGGCGGCATCGCGGGCGAGCTGTTCCTCCGCGCCGCGGGCCACCCGGTCGGCTTCGATCTCGACCCCGAACAGGACCTCTACGACACCCAGTGGGAGCAGAACCACGAACTCGTCGAGGAGATGCTCGCAGAGCGCGGCGAGCAGATCACGCTGGCGACCGACCTGGCCTACGAGGCCGAGGGCGAGCGCGCGGAGATCGACGTCGACGAGATCGAGGAGAAAGACGTCTCGTTCCTCGACGTCGGCACCGACACCGCCGAGGGGTATGCGGATGTCGTCCGCGACTCCGAGGCCGTCTTCGTGAAGGGCGCACTGGGCGTCTTCGAGGACGAGCGCTTCTCGGTCGGCACCGTGACCGTACTCGAAGCTATCGCCGAGACCGACTGTTTCTCCGTCGTCGGCGGCGGCGACACCTCCCGCGCGATCGGGATGTACGGGATGGACGAAGCCGACTTCGACCACGTCTCGATCGCCGGCGGCGCGTACATCCGCGCGCTGACCGGCCAGCCGCTTGCGGGCGTCGAGGCGCTGAAAGAGCAGTAACGTCGCGAGCGAGGATCGAATCGCTAGCGACGCCCCCGTCGAAGCGCTGAAGCAGGCGTGCGTCGAATCGGATACCGATGCGCGTCGGACTCTGTTCTGATACCCACGACAACCTCGATCTGGCACGCGCCGCCGTCGAAACGTTCGAGAGCGAGGGCGTCGACGCCGTGATCCACTGCGGCGACGTCGTCGCGCCGTTCACCGCCGCCGTCTTCGACGCCGACTTCGCCTTCCACGCCGTCCGCGGCAACAACGACGGCGAGTGGGCGCTCGCGGAAACGATCGAAGCGTTCGGGACGTACCACGGCGAGAGCGCCGCGCTGACGTTCGACGGCGTCGACCTCGCCGTCTATCACGGCACGAGCGAACGGCTCGTGGACGCGCTCCTCGCGTGCGGCGACTACGACTACGTCGTCCGCGGGCACACCCACGAACGGACGCACGAGGAACGCGATGGCACGGTTCACGTCAATCCGGGCGGACTGCCGTTCCCCGACGCGGACGACGTCTATCACGTCGCGACGCTCGATACCGAGACGCGCGAGGTGACGTTCCACGAGATTCGACCGGAGGAGTAGCGATTTTCGTCGGTCCCGACGCAGTCACGTCGCCGGGAGGATGTCGCCGAGCGCCGCGCCGATGCTCATCGGTACGAACGCGACGGCGACGTCCGCGAGCGCCAAGAGCGGCGTTCCCCACTCGACGCGTCCCCACCCGGTCATCACGACCGCCGCGGTGAGAAACGAGACGCCGAGGACGCCCACGAGTCGCCGGGGGAGGACTCCGAAGAGCGGTTCCTGCACGCGGACGTCCTGAATGTCGGCGACGTAGAGGATGCCGATGACGAGTCCGACTCCGGCGAGGAGCGTTCCAACGAGCAAGGGCGGATGCGCGGCGAGGAATCGGCCCACTTCGTTCGTGCCACCCTCGACGAACATCGGGATACCGAACAGGACACAGCCCAGAAACGCCTCCGCGAGGTCGCCGCGGTCGAACCCGCGGACGACCCGGCCGAAGACGCCAGCGTTCCGTGCGGCCGACACGGCGGCGCGGCGGGCAGTTCGGACGCGTTCTCGTTCCGCCGGAGAGTCGACGGTCGCTTCGAGCGCGTCGAACTCTGCGAGGAGGCGGTCCATCTCGTCGTCCGGCGGCGCGTCTGAACCGGCGTCGGCGGCCGCTGAGTCGGTTGTGTGGGCGTCGTCGGTCACGGACGCGACCACTCGGTGAGAACAGATAAACGTGGGCGGCGGAACGGTCGTCGGTGCGGCCCGTCGAGCGGGTCGGCGGCGTGTCGTCGATCAGTCGTCGGCGGCCTCGGCTTCGACCTGGCCGGACTCGCTAAAACCCGCGGGATCACCCGAGAGACCGACGCCGAGCGTCCGATTCGTGCGCTCGATGCTCTCGTCGGCGTCCGCGGACTCGGTCACGGCACGGATCGCGTCGACGTTCTCGGGGACGACGTCGGACTCCTGGTGGATCGCCTGGAAGAGATAGAGGTCACGACCCTCGGTCGCGATCGACTCACCCCACAGGCAGTTCTCCCAGAGGTCGCCGCGGGGTCGGCCGGCGTCGAGCGCGAAGTCCTTGAGCTTTCCAGCCCCGTCGAGACCGAGGCCCTCCGGAATGACGTAGACGCGGGATTCGCCCTCTAGCAGTTGGCGGACGTGTGCGGCCGTGACGTCCGATTCGAGCGTGACGTTGAGCGCGTGAACGTGCATCAGCGTCGCCGGGACCTTCAGCCCCATCGTGTCGATTTCGAGATCGGGGAAGATCGTCTTGACGTCGGGGCCGTGGTGCGACGGGATGCCGATCGGGTCCGGAAGAATGTCGTTGATCGGACCGCGGGAGTTCTGGCCTGGGTCGCCGCCACGGCGAACGAGCGTCGCGCGAACCTTCTCGACGCCGTAGGCCTCCTCCAGCGGTGCGACGAGCCGCGAGATCCCGGTCGTGTTACAGGAGACGACGCGGACGGAGTCGGCGCCGCGGGCGTCGTCGTAGTTCGACCGGGCGTTGAAGCTCACGTCGGCGACGTCCGCGTCCTCGCCGCCCTGGAAGATCGCCGGCGTGTCGTAGGAAGCGTACAGCGACTTGTTCTCGGCGCCGATGCCCGACGGCGTGGCGTCGACCATCACGTCGGCGTCGGCGACCAACTCGTCGACGATGCCCGCGGTCTCGATGCCAGCGTCCCCGAAGAGCGGGGCGCGCTCGGGGATGGCGGCGTACATCGGGTAGCCGCGCTCGACGGCGGTGTGGGCCTCGAAGTTGGGCTGCGTCTTGGCGACGCCGGCGACTTCCATATCTGGCTGGGCCGCGACGGCGTCGGCGACGCGCTTACCGATCGTTCCGTAACCGTTGACACCCACTCGTATCATCATTCGAGAATCCGGGGAGCACACGCATAGTTATTTCGGAGCATAATGGAAAGAAATTAACTCCGCGGCGAGTAACGCGGGCGATTTTCCCGAGGGCGAGTAACGAACGAGCGAGGCCCTGAAACGGGTTCACACGCATCTTCGTCTCCGAGGAGGATTTCCGAGAAACCGCCCCGATGCGAACGCCTAACTCCGCGGACGCCTCACCGGATAGTATGTCGAACGACGGACTCGCGACTGCCGCGAGGACGGCAGTCGAGCAGTGTATGGCCCTCGAAGCGTCCGAATCGTGCGTCGTCGTCACCGACGACAAACGCCGGCCGATCGGCGAAGCGCTCTATGAGGCCGCGTGCGCGGTCTCAGAGGACACGACGATCCTCCAGTATCCGCCGGGCGATCAGCACGGCGAGGAACCGCCCGCGACGGTGGCCGCCGCGATGGCCGCAGCCGACGTCTTCCTCGCGCCGACGACGAAGAGCGTCAGTCACACGCGCGCCCGCGGCGACGCCTGCGAGGCTGGCGCACGCGGCGCGACCCTCCCCGGAATCACCGAAGACGTGTTCGTCACGGGTCTCGACGCCGACTACGAGACCATCGCCCAGCACTGCCGCGACGTGCTCGCGCAGGTCGCAGACGCAGACGAGATTCGCGTGACCGCGCCGGCGGGCACGGACATCACCTTCGAGACTGGCGACAGGGAGTGGAACACCGACACGGGTATCGTCCACGACGCCGGCGGCTTCTCGAATCTCCCCGCTGGCGAAGTGTTCGTCTCGCCGACGAACGCCGACGGCACCTACGTCGTCGACGGGACAATGCGACCGCACGGCCTCCTCGACGACGGGCAGAAACTCCGGTTCGAGGTCGAAGACGGCTACGTCACCGAGATTTCGGACGACGAGATCCGATCGCAGGTCGAGGAAGCCGCCGAGGAGGTCGGCCGCGACGCGTACAACCTCGCGGAACTCGGCATCGGGACCAACGTCGGGGTGACCGACCTCGTCGGCTCCGTCCTCCTCGACGAGAAGGCGGCCGGGACGATCCACATCGCGATCGGCGACGACGCCGGAATTGGCGGCGACACGAACGCACCGCTGCATCTCGACGGGATCGTGCGAGAGCCGACCGTGTGGGCGGACGGCGAGGAAGTGGAGCTTCCTCGGTGAGCGAGCGGCGGAGCCGCGAGCGGGGACGTCGTCGACCTCCCGAACGTCGAGCAGTAAGCCGCGAGAACGGAGGGCAGGTGGGCCTGCCTCGACAGACGGCGAGGCGGGCACCAACGCAGCACGAAACCCTCGTGAGCCAGCGACTCGCACGCTGCCCCGCGGAAGGGCGGACTTTTACGGCCAGACGGGTTACGGAGCCGTATGAGCACGCCACAGGACCGCATCGCGGTCGAATGTCCCTCCTGTTCGCCCGCTGAACCGACGGTCCACGAGGTACTGAAAGAAGGCAGCGGTCACCACACCGTCCGCTGCACGGAGTGCGGTCACGTCCACAAGGTCCGCATCGAGACGGAGACCGAAATCGAGCGCGACGTCGTCGTCTCCCAGGACGGCGAGTCGTTCTCGACGAGCGTCGACGCGCCGCCCGAAGAGACCATCGCCGTCGGCGAGGAGTTCATCGTCGACAGCGAGGAGGCCATTATGCTCGTTCGGATCACCGGCATCGAGGTCGGCCCCGAACAGCGCACCGAGGAGGCGACGATCGAGGACGTCGACACCATCTGGACCCGCGCGGTCGACAACGTCACCGTCAAAGTGACCGTCAACCCCAAAGAGGGGACCGGCGACCGCGAGTCGACCCGAAGTTTCGAGTTACAGCTTCCGGGCGACCACGAGTTCGTCGTCGGCGAGACCGAATCCTTCGGCGACGAGGAGTTCGACGTGAAGGCGATTCAGGTTCGTCAGGACGCCCCCGAGTACCGCCACGGAAAACTCGACCACGAGGGAGATATGGTCTACGCGAAAGACGTCAAGCGACTCTACGGTACCGACAAGACGACGTCCGCCTGGTCGGCCTGGTAGCGATACAGCGACGTTTTCGGGTACTCACGGTGGCAGATGGCCGCCCGTATTCCTGTTTTGAACGATGCAGATTTGAGTCACCGATACGCTTACGTTATCATCGGAAAAAACACAATTCCGAAGTGACACGAATTGCCGCCCACGCCCTCCTCGTAGTCGCGGGTACAGCCGCCGTGCCGATCGTCTTCGGGGGAGTGCTCTTCCCGGAGTGGACGTTCGCGACCGTCGGCTTCCTCGGTTACCTAGCCGCTGTCGCGCTCGTGGTCGTCACGGGGATGAGCCTCGCCGTCGTCGACCTCACGAGCGCCGTCGAGCGGCTGCTCGGCCCGTGAGAGGAAACGATTCGGCCCGCTGGAAACAGCGGTAGCGTGTATCCGGGGGCGACGGACACACGCGCCATCCCTCGTCGAGCGACTGCGCCGCGGCGGGCGGAGCGTGCAGTTGATTAGTGCGCACCTCCGAGAGCGACGTATGGATCCCGGGGAACTGCGCGGGGATATGGTCGACGGCCTCGAAGAGCGGCTGACGGTCGATGCGGCCGTCTCCCTCGCGATGCGGACGGTGCCCCGTCAGGAGTTTGTCGACGACGCACCGTACGACGATCGAAGCGGCGACGCGGCCGGCACACTCTCACCGGAGATCGTCGCGCGGCTCCTGACGGCGCTCGACGTCGACGCTCCAGAGAGCGCAGCCGCGGCTGAGCCCACAGCGGGGACACGTCGGGAGACCGAGGGCGGACGCGACCGAACTGGCGACGTCCTCGTCGTCGGCGCGGGCGTCGGCTACACCGCGGCCTTGCTCGCGGAGATCCTCGACGAGACGCGCGTCCACGCCGTCGACATCGACCGACGGCTCGTCTACGCCGCGCGCTCGAACCTCGATTCGGCGGGCTACGGCGGCGTCCTCGTCGACGCCCGCGACGGAGCCAACGGCCTCCCCGAGTACGCTCCCTTCGACCGGATTCTGGTCGAGGCGGCCGCGATCGACCCGCCGAAGCGACTCGTCGACCAGCTCGCTCCCGACGGACGGCTCGTCCTCCCGCTCGGCGGTCCCGAGCAGACGCTCGCCGCCGTGGACGCCTCGGGCGACGTGATCGAGCGCCACGGGCCGGTAGCGTTCAAGCCGCTGCTCGTCGACGGGGAACAGGGCAGCGCCCCGGCCCGGAATCGGACGGTGAGAGAGGACGCCGAACGGGCGAGCGCGGACGGCTACTTCGCGAAGACCGGCTGGGAACAGGACTGGATCGACTGGGACGAGCAGTTGCGTCGTCATCGATAGCGTCGGCGTCGGTCGAGCCGGTCCGGGTCGCTTTTTCGAACGCTACTGCGTTTTCAGCCCGCTTCCGGTGAGCGGGACGACCACGTCGTCGTCGGGAGCGACGACGCCGCGCTCGCGGTAGGCGGCGAGTGCGGCGGGCGCGACCGCGCAGGTGGGCTCGACGTAGAAGCCGTGTCGGTGTAAGGCGTCGCGCTCGCGTTCGACCGCCGCCGCCGGGACCGCGATGGCGTCGCCGTCGGTGGCCTCGATGCAATCGAGAATCTGCGTCTTTCTGACAGGGTCGCGGATCTGAATCCCGTCCGCGACGTCGTTGGAGCCGGCGGCAGCGTCCTCGCCGTGGAGCTCGGCAGCGATGGGCGCATAGCCCGCCGCCTGTGCGCCGAGGAGACGCGGCAGCTCGTCGATCCAGCCGGCCTCGCGGAGGGCACGAAAGCCGCGGTACGCGCCCAAAAAGAGCGTGCCGTGGCCGAGCGGCGTCACGACGGCGTCCGGCGCGGTCCACTCGCGCTGGGCGCACACCTCGTAGGCGAACGTGGCCGTCCCCGCGAAGAACGCCGGGTTCCACGCGTGTGAGGCGTACCACGCGTCGCCGGACTCGACGGCGTCGACGCAGGCGCCGGTCACGTCCTCGCGACTCCCGTCGATCGGGACGGGCGTCGCGCCGGCGCGTTCGATCGCACGGCGCTTGGCGGGCTTCACCGACGACGGGACGTAGATGTCGGCGTCGATGCCCGCGCGGGCGGCGTACGTCGCGATCGCCGCACCGGCGTTCCCCGAGGAGTCCTCGACGACGCGCTCGACGCCGAGTTCCGCGGCGACCGACAGCGTCACCGTGGCGCCGCGATCCTTGAACGAGCCGGTCGGAAAGACGTATTCGAGTTTGAACTGGGCGTCCCAGTCGGGGGCGTCGACGAGCGGCGTCAGGCCTTCGCCGAGCGAGACGTGCGGGTCGACCGGGAGGAAGTCGTCGAACGACCACAGCCCGGCGCAAGTGTCCGCCCACGAGGTCGGTGGCTCGCGATCCGCGGGCGTCGGGGTCGACGCGAACTCCAGTGGCGCGCCGCAGTCACACCGCCAGGTCCACGCGTCGTAGGTCCGGTCGCACCCGGAGCAGTGGAGCGTGAGCGGGGAAGACATACGTTCAGTACGCGTCGACGTTGGTGCCGACAGAGCAGACGTACTCGCCGGTCGCGACCTGCGGGAGCCGACGGGTGCGCCAGAAGACCCCGTCGTTGTTCGCGGTCACGCGAGCCTTCAGTTCGCCGAAGACGTCCGTCACCTCGAAGAGGAGGTCGCCCGCGGAGACGCGCTCGCCGAGGTCGACCTGGAAGCGCACGAGGCCGCCGGTCGGCGAGCCGAACTGGTCGAACCCCTTCGCACGCGTCTGTGGCTCGGGAGTCACCGATCCATCGAGGAAGCCGTAGTCGTGGAGGACGTTGAAGACGCCCTCGACGCCCGCCTCGATGCTGGTCTCGTCCCAGCCGACGCAGCCGCCGAGTTCGGGGTCGATCGTCGGGATCCCCTGGTCGGGGCCGGCGCGGGCGAGTTGCCCCTCCGGACCTTTCTGATCGAGGACGTACCCGCAGCCGAAGGTCTTCGCGAGTTGGAGACACTCGTCGTGAAGACGGTGCCGGCGGCCACAGCGGACACGCACCTCGTCGATCATCCGCGAGGTCGAGCCCTGATGCAGGTCGAGAATCAGGTCCGCGCGGGTGGCGGCGTCGAACGTCGCGGCTGCGATCCGCTCGGAAGACGTGCCGTTCTCGTCGCCGGGGTACGCCCGGTTCATCTTCGTGTCGTCGATCGGGTTCCGGTGCTCTGCGACCTGGAACGCGTGGTAGTTGACGATGCCGACGACGAGGATCGTCCCGGACAGTTCCGCGGGGTCGAGTTGGGGGACGACCCGGTTGATCACGCCGACGCCGTTCAGTTCGTCGCCGTCCGAGGCCGCCTGCATATAGAGAGTCTTGCCGTCGGACGCGCCGTTGATGACCGCACAGGGGAGTCCGACGGAGGAGCCGTCGCGGGCTTCGCCGACTTCGAGACGGCCCGTGTCCATCTCGCCGGGACCCGCACTCGCCGTTCCGAGTGTCGTCATTATCTGACACTCGGAGGCACCCGCCTTTAGGGGTTCGGTCTCCGCCGCTCGTCGCCGTCTACTGGCCGTTCTCGCTGTTCCGGTACCGAAAGGGAGTGGCAGTATTCGCCGGAGATGCCACGGGACCGACGACGCTTTGTCGACGCCACCGAAAGGACAGGATGTGAGCGATGAGGTTCCAGACCGGCCGCCGCAATCGGGGCTGGTCCGAGCGTTGCACGTCCCACGGAACGCTGCGGTCGGCGCCGGCGTCGGCGTCGCGCTCGCGGTCGTCGCGTACCTCGCCCGCGTACTCGAACTGTTTGGGCCGTTCGCAGGCACGCGCGAGTATCCCGTCCTGGGTCCCGAGGGCTGGTTTCTGGTGCTCGCGTTCGTCCTCGCGACGTCGACCGCGCTGCTCGTCGCGTCGGCGCTGACCGTCGTCGAGGCCGTGCGGCTGACGCGGCGGCTGTAGACTGCGGCCGAAAAGAGAGCTAGATCTCGAACTCCTGTTCGTCGCCGACGAGTTCGCCGAGCCGTTCGGCCCCCGCCCGCGTCCCCTTCGCGATGATGACGTCTCCGCCGCGGAGTTCGGTCGTCGGGCCGGGCTGGACGACCCACTCGCCGCCGCTCGCGCGGCGGACGGCGATGACGCGCATCCCGGTCTGCGTCTTGACCATTTCCTCGCCGAGAGTGGTGCCCGCGAGCGGCGCGTCGGTGGCGACCGTGAGGCGAACGATCACCTCGTCTGACTCCTCGACGGCGGCAGCGACGACCGGATGAGCGTCGATACCGCGGAGGACTCCCTCGCTGATCTCTAAGGCCGCATCGGAGATGACCTCCGTTGCCGACGCCAAGTGGACGAGCCCGCGGAGTCGGACGGGGTCTTCGACGCGACTCGCCGCGCGGAGCGTCCAGGCCTCGAAGCGCGACTTCAGCGCGTCGACCTCGGCCTCCAGTTCGTGGACTTCCTCGGCGACGCCCTCGCTGTCGAACAGCACCGCGCCGTAAGCCAGATCGACTGCGAGTTCGCTCATATCCTTCATCAGGATGATCGAGTCGACCGCGCGTTCGAGGTCCTCGATCGGCGGTTCGACTGCCTCCGGGGGTTCGTAGGCATCGCCGGTCACGTCCTCGAACACCCCCGAGATGCCGTCGAGCGGGCCGCGAAGCAGGAGCGAGTCGTCGGCCTGGAGTTCGCTGTCGGGGCCGGGGTTCATCAGCCAGCGGCGCTTGCCCGTCACCGACTCCCGACGGATCGCGATGACGCGGACGCCCATCTCGGTCTCCATATTGATGTCGCGGAGCGTCCGCCCGACGTAGGACGAATCGGGCGCGACAGTCGCACGGACCAGCACCTCGACGGCCTCTGGGAGGGCCGTGCGGATTGCGTCCGGCATCCCGATGTCTTCGATGACGATTTTCGCGATGTCGCCGGCAGCGTTCGAGATCTTCTCTGCGGCCCCCATCACTCCGAGGACCGGCGCGAGCTGTTCGGCGTCCTCGGGGCTGCGGGCGGACATCAGGAGGCTCATCCGACCCTGAAGCTGGAGGATGTCCATTCGGCCTTCGAGTTCGAGGACCTCACGGGCGATCTCGTCGCTCCCGTTGAGGACGGCGGAGTACGAGAGATCGATGAGGAGCTCTGCGGTGTCTTTCATCTCCGCGAGCACCTCCTTGACGCTGACCGGCTCGTACTCGACGTCCTGTGGATCCATACCCCGCCGTTCGCCGCGGGTCGCAAAAACACTTGGTGGTCGACCCAGGGCTGGGATGAATGTCACTGACACCCGGAAACGATAACGCTTTTTTCACGTGGAAGGGAACCGCATAGGTATGTCAGACGACCTGAAGCGCGGGCTGGAAGGCGTCCTCGTCGCCGAATCAGAGCTTAGTTACATCGACGGTGACGCCGGAAAACTGGTCTACCGCGGGTACCCGATCGAGTCCCTGGCCCGTGAAGCGTCCTACGAAGAAGTCGTCTATCTGTTGTGGCACGGCGAACTTCCGACCGCCGAGGAACTCGCCGATTTCGAGTCGTGGATGGCCGGGACAAGATCGCTGAACGACGAGGTGCTCTCGGAGATCCGGAAACTGGCGGAGGCCGACGAGGTGCCGATGGCGGCGCTCCGTACCATCGTCTCGTCGCTGTCGGCGTACGACGAGGACGCCGACCACGAGGACGTGACGGATCTCGAAGCGAACCTCCGGATGGCGTGTCGCATCACGGCCAAGATTCCGACCGCACTCGCCGCCTTCGAGCGGTTCCGGAACGGCGACGACGCGCTCGAGCCGCGCGAAGACCTCAGCCACGCCGCGAACTTCCTCTATATGCTCAACGGCGAAGAGCCCGACGAGGTGCTCGCAGAGACGTTCGATATGGCGCTCGTCCTCCACGCCGACCACGGCCTGAACGCCTCGACGTTCTCGGCGCTCGTGACCGCCTCGACGCTGTCTGATCTCCACAGCGCCGTCACCTCGGCCATCGGGACCCTCGCCGGATCGCTTCACGGCGGTGCGAACGCCAACGTGATGCGGATGCTCAAAGAGGTCGACGAGAGCGACGTCGACCCGACGACGTGGGTCGAAAACGCCCTCGACGAAGGACGGCGGATCCCCGGGTTCGGCCACCGCGTCTACGACGTCAAGGATCCGCGCGCGAAGATCCTCGGCGAGAAGTCGAAGGCGCTCGCGGAAGCCGCGGGCGACACGAAGTGGTACGACTGCTCTGTCGCCATCGAGGACTACATCACCGAGGAGAAGGGCCTCGCGCCCAACGTCGACTTCTACTCGGCGTCGACGTACTACCAGATGGGCATCCCGATCGACATCTACACGCCCATCTTCGCGATGTCGCGCGTTGCCGGCTGGATCGCCCACGTCCTCGAACAGTACGACAACAACCGCCTGATCCGTCCGCGGGCGCGCTACGTCGGGCCGAAAGACCTCGACTTCCCGGCGCTCGACGAGCGGTAACGTAGACGCCTCCCGTTACACTTCTTCGACGACGCGTCCGTGTCCCAGAAGTTCCGTGGCTGTTCCAGCACAGAGGCTTTGCAGGCCCGCTCTGCGGGCAACGAAAACGGTGAATCGCCCGACTGCGGCCAATTTCCGGCAGACGTGCGACAGACAACCGTCAGACAGCGGCCGGGAGGGCGTCGCTGTCGGCCGATTTCACTTTCACCGTGCGTGGGGGATATTTATGTACTTCGCGGGTGCATAGACAAGTGCACGTCACACGCGTGCATTCCCCCTTTCCCCTTCAACGCCTCTGAGCGACAGCGCCGTCCGTCGGTGGCAGTTTCACCCGTGAGGCGGGCCCCTCTCGATCGTAGAGGCCCGGCCAGGACGCGTGCGGGCGACAGAGACAGCCGTACAGTCGACAGTATTAGGCCCGCCGCCGGGGAACGGTCGTCCATATGCTCTCTCTCGCTGACGTCGAGGCCGCGCGCGACCGGATCGAAGACATCGCCCGGTGGACGCCGCTGGAGTACTCGCACACGTTCTCGGATATGACCGGTGCGGACGTACACCTGAAGCTCGAAACGTTCCAGCGCACCGGCGCGTTCAAGATCCGTGGGGCGACGAACCGGATCGCGACGCTCTCGGCGGCCGAGCGCGAGGCGGGCGTCGTCACGGCGAGCGCGGGGAACCACGCCCAGGGGGTCGCGCTCGCCGCCAGTCGCTCGGGCGTCGACTCGAAGATCGTGATGCCGGAGCACGCGCCGATCTCGAAGGTCGAAGCGACCGAGCGCTACGGCGGGCAGACGGTGCTCTACGGGGCGGACTACGACGAAGCGCAGGCGAAAGCCCACGAGATCGAGCGCGAGGAGGGCCGAACGTACGTCCACGCGTTCAACGACGAGGTGGTGATGGCGGGACAGGGGACGATCGGCTTAGAGATCGTCGACGACTGCCCCGAGGTCGACACCGTCGTCGTCCCAATCGGCGGCGGCGGGCTCATCTCCGGCATCGCGACCGCGGTGAAGGGCCGGAATCCGGATGCGCGAGTGATCGGTGTCCAGGCCGAGGGCGCGGCGTCGCTCCCGCAATCACTCCAGGCCGGCGAGATCCGCGAACTCGACGCGGTAAACACGATCGCCGACGGGATCGCCACCCGGAAGGTCGGCGAGCGCCCCTTCGAGGTCATCCAACAGCGCGTCGACGAGGTCGTCACCGTCTCCGACGAGGAGATCGCCGTCGCACTGACGTACCTGCTGGAGCGCGAGAAGACGCTCGTCGAGGGGGCGGGGGCCGTCCCGCTCGCGGCACTGCTGTTCGAGGCGTTCGACTACAAGGACGGCGAGACGATCGTCCCGGCGCTCTGCGGGGGCAACATCGACACGAATCAGTTGACGACTGTCCTCGTGCGCGGGCTCGTCGAGACGGGGCGCTACCTGAAGATCCGGACCGTGCTGCGCGACCGTCCCGGCGCGCTGCAGGACCTCGTCGAGATAATCGCCGATCAGCGGGCGAACATCTACGCGATCCAGCACGACCGAACGTCCCGGGACGTCGCGATGAACGAGGCCGACGTCGAGATCGACATCGAAACGCGCGGGCACGACCACATCGAGGAACTGCTCGTAGCACTCCGTGCGGCAGGCTACGACGTCGACGTGCTGGCCTAGCAGCCCCGTGTAAATATAAGCGAGGCAAACCTTCTCATTCGGTGAGAACCAACGGCCGACACAATCCCGCGTAGCGAGTAGCCACCAGTACCCAAGAGTCGTCGGCGGTCCGTGGCCTCTCGTCCGTCAGTACGTCGGCGGTGGGTCGGACGGTCCACCGGTAGTCGAATCCGAAATACGAACGAAATCCGAACGCCACCCGGTGCACGCGCGTATGCCGCGTGCGTGCGACACCTCACCATCAATGATCGAACCCGCCCTCGCGAGTAGACTTCAGTTCGCGCTCACGACGATCGTCCACATCATCTTTCCCGTGATGAGTATGGGGCTCGCCCCCTTTCTCGTCTACTTCACGTGGAAAGACATCCGGACCGGAGAACCGATTTACGAGCAACTGCGGCGTTTCTGGACGAAGATCTTCGCGATCAGTTTCGTCGTCGGGACGGTGACGGGGATCGTCTTGGAGTTCGAGTTCGGGACGAACTTCGCCGCGTTCTCGACGGCCGCCGGCGAGTTGTTCGGCGGTCCACTCGCCGTCGAAGGGATGATGGCGTTTATGCTCGAGGCGACGTTCCTCGGCATCTTCGTCTTCGGTCGCGAGCGCGTCGGCAACGTCCTGTACATGATCTCCGCCGTCGCGGTCGCGCTCGGCACGTGGCTATCGGCGGTCTGGATCCTGATCGCCAACTCCTGGATGCAGACGCCCCAGGGCTACGAGTTGGTGACCGAGAACGGCCAGATGATCGTCTCGCTCGTCGACCCGATCGCGGCGTACGCCAACCCACGGTTCCCGTGGATGTACGTCCACATGCAGAACGCGGCCGTCCTCTCGGTCGCGCTGTTTATGGCCGGCGTCGCCGCCTACCACCTGTTCCGGCACTACCACTGGGAGTACCCCGTCGATCACCCGCAGTTCTGGGAGAAGACGCTGAAGATCGCGCTGGTCGTCTTGATCATCACCGCGCCGTTTCAGGTGCTCCACGGCGACGCCTACGGACGACACGTCGCCGAAACCCAACCGCAGAAGTTCGCTGCGATGGAAGCGGTCTGGGAGACCGAGAGCTACGTCCCCGAGTACATCATCGCGGTGCCGACGAACCTCGAAGACCTGACGAACCCACGCGCAAAGGAGATATTCGGGATCGGGATCCCTGGCGGCGCGTCCTGGCTCGCAAGCGGGGGTGATCCGAGCGCCGAAATTATAGGCCTAAACGAGTTCGAGACGGAAGCACCCCCGGTCGCGATCGTCTTCTGGTCGTTCCGCATAATGGTCGGACTCGGCTTCTGGTTCGTCCTCTTGGCCTTCTGGGCGGGCTACCGCTGGTGGCGCGGCCAGTTGCTCGAAGACGACCTGTTGCACAAGTCGCTGATGGCGTCGTCACTGCTGGGTATCCTCGCCGTCGAAGTCGGCTGGATCGTGACCGAGGTCGGCAGACAGCCGTGGGTGATCCAAGGCGTGATGAAGACCGCCGACGGCGTCTCCCCCGGACTGACCGGCTTCGAGGCGACGCTGACGCTCGTCAGTTTCGCGGCCGTCTACCTCGGACTGCTGGCGCTGTACAGCTACGTCGTCTTCCGGATCGTGCGGGCCGGGCCGCCGAGCATTACGCCGGACGCACCCGAGACCGACGTGGTCCGCGAGGAGACGGGGGCAGGACCGAAGCCCGCCGGAGGCGACGATGACTGAGCCGGGGGCGACAGCGGCGGTTACGTCCATCTCGACAGCGTTGAGTCCGTCCGCAGCCGCGACACTCGACCCCGGATTCGCGCTCCAGACAGGGGGACTCGCCGACGGCCCGCTGTTCGGGCTCCCGCTGACAGAGCTGTGGTACGGGCTGGTCTTCTTCATCCTCGGGACGTTTCTGTTCCTCGATGGCTTCGATTTCGGCGTCGGCGCGATCTTCGTCACCCGAAGTGAGGAGTCCGCTCGCGAGCAGTTGCTGGCGGCGATCGGCCCCTTCTGGGACGGCAACGAGGTGTGGCTCGTCGTCTTCGGCGGGGCGCTTTTCGCCGCCTTTCCGGCCGTGTACGCCAACCTGTTCAGTCGCCATTACCTCCTGATGTTCGCCATCCTGGGCGCGCTCATCGTTCGCGGACTCGCGCCGGAGATGTACGAACAGCGGCACGACGAGACCTGGCAGCGCTGGTGGGGCCGGGCGTTCGTCGTCGGCAGCGTGGCGGCACCCCTCCTTTTGGGGATCTTCGCTGGCAACTGGCTGCTGGGATCGACGGCGCTCGTCTCGCTCCCCTCGCTGGTCGTCGGCGTCGCGCTGGTCGCGCTCTCGACTGCCGGCGGGGCCGCGTTTCTCGGATTGAAGACCCGCGGACGACTCCAGCAGGAGACGGCGGCGTACGGCCCGAAAGCGCTCGTGGCGTATCTCGCGCTCGTCGTCGTCGCCGTCGGCTACCTGTTCGCGACGCGGCCGGACCTCCGGGGCGATCTGCTCTCACCGGTCGCGCTCGGTCTCGTCGGGGCGAGCGTCGTCCTCGGTGCGGGCTACGTCGTCGCGATGCGCCGCGAGTCCTACGTCGGTGCGCTGGCAGCGACGGCCGGGCTCACCTACGGACTGGTGGCGCTGGTCGCGGCACTCCTGTATCCCGTGATCGACCCGGTCGCGGGGCTGACCGTCGCCGACGCGATCGTCTCGACGCTCCCGCTGAATCTGATGAGCATCGGGGCGGCGCTGTTGCTCCCACTGATCTTCGCGTACTTCGTCGTCCTCTACGCGGCGTTCTGGGGACCGGTGGAGGAAGGCGAAGGATACGCCGGCGAGTAGTCGCCGCCGCGCAGCGAGAGATTTTAGACGACGCGACGGCGATGTCCCGTCGTGAACCGAACTGCGTCGGCACTACTGTGGGGGCTCGTCGGGACGCTCGCGTTTCTCGTTCTCGTCCAGGGCTACCGGCTGCTCGTCGGAGCGCTGGGATTGGACTTCCTCACGGCGTCCGGGGTCGCCCTCCTCGTCGGCGGCGTCGTGACCGCCGCGTCCTACGTCGCCGAACCCCGGTTGGCGGCGAAGGGAAGGACTTAAACGACTCAGTAGGCTACCTCAGACCGAGCCGGGATGGCCGAGTGGTAAGGCGCACGCCTGGAAAGCGTGTTCCCTCTGGGATCCAGGGTTCAAATCCCTGTCCCGGCGTTTTTCCTGCGATCCAACGTCCGAGAGTGATCTGTCCGGCGTTCACCGCCGCGTCCGGGAGTTGTGTGGTACTAATTGGCACAGGCACAAAGTTAATCACTGTGGGAGACATCAACACGGTTGACAATGCCTGACACGAAATCTGGACGGGAGCGAAAGGGGCGGAACAAGCGCAACCAGCTCCAAGAAGAACTCTACGATGAGGAGATCGAAGCGCTCGAAACCGACGAGGATCTCCCCCCGTTCGAGCCGTCGAGCGATCGGCCGTTTGTCGCCGACGAACTGCCAGACAGGGAGTGATAGGGACTATCGTAGGTCTCCATAGATTTCTCGCCGGACGATACGGCGAGAATCTCCGAACAGTTACGATAATCCCTATGAGCAACGAGGACTTCTTTTCAGGTACGGGATTATCGCTGTCACGGCGGAGGCGACCCACTACGAACGCGCGGCAAGTGATGCCCACGCAGTGGCTTCGCACTCGCGTCGCGCACGAAACGCCTAAAGCCCGCAAGAAGTATGACGACGGGAGACAGCGTCGGGAGCCAAAGCCGTGCGAAAATAGCCCGCTCAGCGGGGGCGTGAAGAAGTATATAAATAACCGTCGGACACCTGGATTCGAACAGTATTATGTGACACTTTCCCACACACAAACATCGGCTGATAGTAGCCATCTGGCCTCGATGCGACGGTTCTCGGGAGATGCGTTCGCCGGACAGTGAGAACCCGATAGCGAAGTTTTTATATAGAATCACAAACAATCGAACGATGTCTATGAGTCAGCGAATGCAGCAGGGTCAGCCGATGATCATTATGGGCGAGGACGCCCAGCGCGTCAAGGACCGCGACGCGCAGGAGTACAACATTCAGGCCGCTCGTGCCGTCGCTGAAGCCGTACGATCGACACTCGGCCCGAAAGGGATGGACAAGATGCTCGTCGATTCGATGGGAGACGTCACCATCACGAACGACGGCGTCACCATCCTCCAGGAGATGGACATCGACAACCCGACGGCCGAGATGATCGTCGAAGTCGCCGAGACCCAGGAAGACGAGGCCGGCGACGGCACGACGACCGCCGTCGCGATCGCGGGTGAACTCCTGAAGAACGCCGAGGACCTCCTCGATCAGGACATCCACCCGACGGCGATCATCAAGGGCTTCCACCTCGCGAGCCAGGAAGCGCGCTCTGCAGTCGACGACATCGCCGAGTCGGTCGAGCCCGACGACACCGAGCTCCTGCAGAAGGTCGCCGAGACCTCGATGACCGGCAAGAGCTCCGAGCTCAGCAAGGACCTCCTCGCACAGCTCATCGTCGAGACCGTCGAGGCCGTGACGGTCGAAGCCGACGACGGCTCCTACATCGTCGACCTGGCGAACGCGAACATCGAGACACAGACCGGTCGCTCGACCGGTGACTCCGAACTGCTCAACGGCGCAGTCATCGACAAGGACCCCGTCCACGACGATATGCCCTCGTCGTTCGACGAGGCGAGCGTCCTGCTCCTCAACGAGCCGATCGAGGTCGAAGAGACCGACGTCGACACGCAGGTCAACATCGAATCGCCCGACCAGCTCCAGAAGTTCCTCGATCAGGAGGAAAAAGAGCTCAAACAGAAGGTCCAGCAGATCGTCGACTCCGGTGCCGACGTCGTCTTCTGTCAGAAGGGCATCGACGACCTCGCACAGCACTACCTCGCGAAGGAGGGCATCCTCGCGGTCCGCCGGACGAAGAAGTCCGACATCGCGTTCCTCCGCGACGTCGTCGGCGGCAACGTCGTCTCCGACCTCGACAGCCTCACCGAAGACGATCTCGGCTACGGCTCGGTCAGCCGTGACGGCGAGGACGAACTGTTCTACGTCGAAGGACTCGGCGACGAGGCCCACGGCGTCACGCTGCTGCTTCGCGGCTCCACCGATCACGTCGTCGACGAGATCGAACGCGGCGTCACGGACGCTCTCGACGTCGTCTCGACGACGGTCTCCGACGGCCGCGTCGTCGCGGGCGGCGGTGCCATCGAGGTCGAAGTCGCTCGTCGGCTCCGCAGCTACGCCGGCTCCGTCGGCGGCCGCGAACAGCTCGCCGTCGAAGCCTTCGCCGACGCGCTCGAACTCGTCCCGCGCGTCCTCGCGGAGAACGCCGGACTCGACTCCATTGACACGCTCGTCAAGCTCCGTGAGGCCCACGAGGACGGCGACGTCCGCGCCGGCCTGAACGTCTTCAGCGGCGACGTCGAGGACACCTTCGAGGCCGGCGTCGTCGAGCCCGCACACGCCAAAGAGCAGGCGCTCTCGTCTGCCACCGAGGCCGCGAACCTCGTCCTCAAGATCGACGACATCATCGCCGCCGACGAACTGAGCACCAGCGGCGACGGCGACGAGGAAGGCGGCGCCCCCGGTGGCGGAATGGGCGGTATGGGCGGAATGGGTGGAATGGGCGGCGCGATGTGACGTCCGTCTGAGGACACCCACCACCCCCCGACACACCGAGCATCGCTGTCTCACCGTCGGCTGACGCGGTCCGCAGCCGATCTCTCGATCGTCTATCTTCTGCTTATTCTTGTGTCGATCGTCGAACTTCTGCTTACTCGTGCGTCGCTCGCTCGACGCCGTCGCGCTCGGCCCCTATTCCCGAATCAGTCCATCGTGGCGGATCCACTTGTGGCGGCCCGATCGCGGCGCATTCGGAGCCACCGCAACGCGGCCCACGAACCAAGGCGTGTGAGCCCGGACCCACGTTCCGTCGTCAGGTGATATTCCGTCGTCCAATTCGGCGAATAGCATATAGGTTGTAGTAAAATCTGTATTTTCCCTCTAAATCAGATTCTGATTCGATTATAGTATGAATTAAGTGCGGACACTTCGAAGCGCAAGTATGGAGACGCTTCTGTTGAACGGTACCGACGTCCGCGAGAACGCCGCGATGGCGGAGCTCGTCCCCGCCATCGAGGACGCGTTCGCCGCCTTCGAGCGCGGCGACGCACAGATGCCGCCGAAGTCCTACATCGATCTCCCGGCGTACAACGGCGATTTCCGGTCGATGCCGGCGTATCTGGACGCAGGCACGTGGGACGCCGCGGGCATCAAGTGGGTGAACGTCCACCCGGACAACCCCGAGAAGTTCGACCTCCCGACGGTGCTGGGGACGATGATCTACTCCGATCCCGAGACCGCCGTCCCGCTCGCAGTGATGGACGGCCGAGAGCTCACGATGCTCCGGACCGGCGCGGCGGCCGCTGTCGCGACCGACCACCTCGCCGTTCCCGACGCCACGTCGCTCGGAATCGTCGGCGCGGGCGTCCAGTCTTACACACAGTTGCGCGCCATCTCGCAGGTGCGTGACATCGAGACGGTCGTGATCTCCGACCTCGACGAGGAGCGCGTCGCCGATTTCATCGACGCCTTCGAGGACGAGTTCGACGTCCGCGCGGGATCGATCGAGGACGCCGCGTCCTGCGACGTGCTCTCGACGGTCACCCCGGTCGAGTCGCCGATCGTCTCCCGCGACGCCGTCGGCGACCACACCCACATCAACGCGATGGGTGCCGACGCCGAGGGGAAACACGAACTCGACGACGAGATCCTCCTCGATTCGAAGCTAGTCATCGATGACTACGAGCAGACGACTCACTCGGGGGAAATCAATGTCCCTTGGAGCGAGGGCGTCCTCGACGACGACGACATCTACGGCTCCGTCGGCGAGATCGTCACCGAAAAGAAACCCGGCCGAACCGCAGCAGACGGGATCTCCGTCTTCGACTCGACGGGACTCGCGATCCAGGACGTCGCGGCCGCCCACATCGTTTACGAGCACGCCACGGAGAACGACAACGGCTACCCGTTCGATCTGTTCGGCCTGAGCGAGTAGTTCGGAGCGGCGACGAGCGAGCGACGTCCGCGGCGTCCGTCCGGTAGCTTTTACAGAGCCGACGACGCGGACCACGTATGGTGTGGGTACGTTCGGAGTACGCGGGGGCGCTGGCGGTCGTCTCGACGTGGTTAGCCGCGCTCGTGCCCTGGAACGTCACGTACTCCAGCGGCGTCTCCGGCGGCTCGGTGCTGTTCGTTCGCTTCCCGTTCTTCCAGATCCGCTACGCGTTCGGCGTGCCTGTCGCCCGTCGCGTCAGCGTCTCGGATCCGCTCTCGGCGGTGGCGTTTCAGGCCGGACAGACGATCCAGGCGGCGTATCAGGTCTGGGCGGTCGGTGCGGCCGTCCTCGCCATAGCGGTCGTCGTCGCCGCCGCGTACTATCACGACGAGGCGCGCGTGGAATCGGGCCCCCTCGACCCAGTTCGATTGCTCGGCGGCCTCCTGGCGCTCTCGGGCGTCGTGCTCGCGGGCGCGACGTACCTGCTCGCGACGCGCGGCTTCCCCGGCGTCCCGCTGCCGATCGGCGTCGTCTTCTTGCTCCTATTCGGCGGCGTGCTGCTGACCGTCGATCGGGAGTAGCAGCCTGTGTTCGGAACGCTCGCCTGGTGTCGGCCGGGCGAAACGAAAACGGCAAATAGTCACTGTTCGGATGGTTGAGGTAATGAGTGAGTCGGGAGCGGATGCAGTCTGCGTGTTACACGTCGAACCCGATCCGCAGTTCAGAGAGCTCACCGAGACGTTCCTGGAGCGCCAACAGAACTCGTTCACGGTGACGGCTGCCGCCGGCGCCGACGCTGCGCTCGACCGGCTCGATGCGGACGTCGACTGCATTGTCTCTGACTACGACCTCCCGAGCCAGGACGGAATCGAGTTGCTCCGGACCGTCCGGTCGGAGTATCCGGACCTCCCGTTCGTGCTGTTTACCAGTCAGGGCTCGGAGACGATCGCCAGCGACGCGATCGCGGCCGGCGTCACCGACTACTTGCAGAAGGGGACGACCCCAGAGCGGTTCGAGTTACTGGCCAACCGCGTCCGCAACGCGGTGTCGGCCTACGAGTCCGAGCGAGCGGCGAAAGAGCACCACCAGCGACTGCAGCAGGTGATGAAGACCGTGCCGACGGCGATCACGCGGGTCAACCGCGACGGCGAGATCGTCTTTGCGAACGAACGCGCGCAGTCGAACCTGGGGTTCGAGCCGAACGAGGTGACCGAGCGGACGTACAACGACCCGAAGTGGGAGATCAGAGATCTCGACGGCGATCCGATCCCCGACGAGGAGTTGCCCTTCCAGCAGGTGCTGCAGTCGGGCGAACGGATCGAAGGATACCGACACACCATCGTGTGGCCCGACGGGGAGCGTCGCGTCGTCGAGATCAACGGCGCACCGCTGTTCGACGACGACGGCGAGGTCGAGAGCATCGTCTTCTCGAACACCGACGTCACGACGCAGACCGAACGTGAACGAGCGCTCCAGCGGGAGCGCGACCGACTCGACAATTTCTCTAGCGTGGTCTCACACGACCTTCGAAATCCGTTGAACGTGGCGAGCCTCAGCCTCGAACTCGCAAAAGAGGAGTGTGACAGCGACCACCTGGGGCGCGCCGATCGCGCGCTCGATCGGATGGAGCGGCTCATCGACGACCTGCTGGCACTTGCGCACACGGACGATCTCGTCGACAGCATCGAACCGATCGAGATCGAGCGCGTTGTCACCCAGTGCTGGCGAAACGTGCAGACAGAGGAAGCACGGCTCGAATTACAGACGAGCGCGCGAATCTGTGGGGATCGAAGCCAGCTCCGCCGGGCGTTCGAGAACCTGTTCCGGAACGCGATCGAACACGCTGGCGACGGTGTCACCGTCACTGTCGGTGCGCTCCCGGACGAAGACGGGCTGTACGTCGCCGACGACGGAGCCGGCTTCGACGCGGGAGACGACGATCGAGTGTTCGAGAGCGGATACTCGACACAGCGGACCGGTACGGGCTTTGGCCTCGCGATCGTAGAGAGCATCATAGAGGCCCACGGAGGGGAGGTACGCGCAACCCCCAGCGAGGATGGCGGGGCACGGTTCGAGATTGCAGACCTCGAATGCGACTGTTGAGGCCTCCCGCCTCCGATCGCAGACCGCCCATCCGCACGGCCGACAGTATAAGTCGCTTCGCCTGAAAGAGTCGGCACACGCGAAACCACGCAGCTATGGGGGACCCAGACTCGAATCGAAGTGCGGGGGCACACACGACCCACGAGCGAACCGCCTCTCCAACCGGCGGGCGTACCGGAGACGATTCCGGCAGCGTACAGAACGGCGAGAGCGACGCGCCACTCCGAGCGGACGGCGGTTCGCTCGCTGCGACCGTCGAGGCGCTGACGGACGACTCCGAGGGAGCCGTCGGCGACCTGCGAGAGCGGATCCAGCGCGCTATCGACGTCCTGCGAGGATCGTCGATCGACGTCCGTCCGTACCGCCCGGAAGACGGCAACTTCGCTGCATTCGACACGCCCGCCGGCGAGGAGATCGTCGACCGCTACTGGGTGAACGCGCCGTACGCCTACGTCGTCATCACCTACGACGACGAGGACAGCGAGCACTACTACTACGCGATCGAACCCGAACTCGACGAGTTCGAGGCCGAGCTCCTCGCGCGCGCCCGAGTCGACATCAGGGACCCGCTCCTGTACCGCACCGACGAGGAACCGACCGCAGAGGAGACGCTCCGAGACGAGCTCAAGGAACTGCTGGAACGGTACGGCGTCGACGTGTCGATGCTGACGTTCCACACGTTGCTGTACTACCTGGCTCGCGACTTCCGGGGGTTCGGCCGCATCGATCCCCTGATGCACGACCCCCACATCGAGGACATCTCCTGTGACGGCTACGACCTCCCGATCTTCGTCTACCACGACGAGTACACCGACGTGGAGACGAACGTCGTCTTCGGCTCTGAAGACCTCGACGACTTCGTGATCCGACTCGCCCAGGAGTCCGGGCGGCACATCAGCGTCGGCGACCCCGTCGTCGGGACGACGCTCCCGGACGGGTCGCGGATCGAACTCGCACTCGGCGAGGAAGTCACACCGCGCGGATCGGCGTTCACGATCCGAAAGTACGCAGAAGAGCCGTTCACGCCCGTCGATCTCGTCAACTACGGGACGTTCTCCGTCGAGGAGATGGCGTATCTCTGGCTCTGCATCGAGAACAACAAGAGCCTCATCTTCGCCGGCGGGACCGCTTCGGGCAAGACGACGTCGATGAATGCCGTCTCGATGTTCATCCCACCGCGCGCGAAGGTGCTGACGATCGAGGACACCCGCGAGCTATCGCTGTATCACGACAACTGGCTCTCGTCGGTCACCAGAGAGCGGCTTCACGAGGGGGCCGACATCGATATGTACGACCTGCTGCGGTCTGCGCTCCGGCACCGCCCGGAGTTCATCATCGTCGGCGAGGTCCGTGGGAACGAGGCCGTGACGCTGTTTCAGGCGATGAACACGGGTCACACGACGTTCTCGACGATGCACGCAGACAGCATCGAAACGGTGATCAACCGACTGGAGAACGAGCCGATCAACGTCCCGCGTGCGATGGTGCAGTCGCTCGATCTCCTCTGTGTCCAGACGCTCACGCGCGTCGGTGGCGAGCGCGTCCGCCGCTCGAAGGCGATCGGCGAAATCGGCGAGATCGACCAGCGGACCGGCGAACTCGACTACTCGCGGGCGTTCACCTGGCAGCCGGAGGCGGACGCGTTCCGGCAGTCGGACTCGAACCTCATCGACGAGATCCAACGTGAGCGGGGCTGGAGCCGGACCGAGCTGAAACGCGAGCTGAACCGCCGAGAGCGGTTCATCCGACTGCTCGCGGAGTTGGATACGACCGACTACCGCGAGTTCACCGCGCTGGTCAACGAGTACTACGCCAACCCCGAGCGCGTGATGGACCGCCTCGAAGCCGCCGAGGAGTCGTCCGGCGAGCACGCCGACGTCGTCGTCGGAGCCGACGGCCTGCACGGCGAGGAGGCGAGCGTCGATGGCGGCGATTGAACTGCTCGGCTACGCGCCGCTCGTCGTCGTAACGCTGCTCGCGCTCCCGGTCGCGCTCGTGCCGTTCAGCCCACGGGCGCGTCTCGTCGTCTCCCGGCTGGCGCTACCGATCTTCGGGCGGTACGTCGCCGAGTCGAGCGCGAAGCGACAGCAGCAGATCGAGCGGATGCGAGCCGCGTTCGTCGGCGAGAGCCACCGCGTGTTCGCCTCCCAGACGCTGTTAGTCGCGGCCGTCGCGGGCATCGCCGGAAGCGTCTACGGCGTCTATCTAGGGGCGCTGATACTGCGCTCGCTCGCCGTCAGTCCCGAAGTGATCAGATCGACGCTCCCGGGACCGCTGGGCTTTCTCGCGGCGATCGTCAACGTCCCGGACCTCTCGCTGCTCCAGTTGTTCGCGTTGTTGTTCGTTTCGAGTGCGACCGTCGGGGCGGCACTCGCGGTCGGGACCTACTGGGGCCGCTGGACGTATCTCGATCAGCGTGCCCGCGCTCGCGGCATCGAGATCGACGCGACCCTCCCCCGAACGGTCGCTTTCGTGTACGCGCTCTCGCGGTCCGGGATGCCGTTCCAGGCGGTGTTGCGGACGCTCTCGGAGAATCAGGACGTCTACGGGGAGGCGTCGCGAGAACTCGGGGTCAGCGTTCGCGATATGAACGCCTTCGGGACTGACATCCTGACCGCGTTACACAGCACGGCGAGCCGGACCCCGAGCGAGAACCTCGAGGAGTTCACCGAAAACCTCGCGAGCGTCCTCTCGTCGGGGCAGAGCGTCTCAGCATTCCTGCGCGAACAGTACGAGCGATTCCAGGAGGAGGCCGAAGCCCAACAGCGACAGTACCTGGAACTCCTCTCGACGTTCGCGGAGGTGTACGTCACCGTCCTCGTCGCCGGACCGCTTTTTTTCATCACCGTCCTCGTCGTCGTCGGCCTCGTCATTCAGGACACACTCACGCTCGTCCGACTCGTGGGCTACGCCGCGATCCCGCTCTTGACGTTCGGCTTCGTCGTCTACGTCGACAGTATGACCGAGGGCCTGAACGTCCCGGGAGGCGGCGGCGAGGACACCGATCCCACGAACGTCGGCAGCGCACGCGGGAGCCGCCACGACGGGTCAACACAGGCAGACAGCGACGCCGTCGAGGTCACCGACGGCGGATCCGTACGTGACCGAACCGGGGCGGACGCCGAGAACTGGGCACGGCTTGCGGTCTACGATCAGATCGGCTCGGTCCGACAGACGCTGTCGAATCCCGTCGGGACGCTCCTTCGGAACCCGACGTATACGCTGCTTCTCACCGGTCCGGTCGGACTCCTGATCATCGGGCTCTCGATCGACAGCGCCGTACTGGAGGCAGTCGGCGGGATCCTGGTGGGTACGCCGGGAGCGCTCACGCGACTCGTCGAATTGCTCGACGGGGCGATCGTTCAGGCGACGATTCTCGTCCTCGGTGGCATCGCCCTCGCACACGAGATCCAGAAACGGCGGCTGCGCGCAATCGAGGCGGAGATGCCCGACTTCCTCGACCGGATGGCGAGTATCAACGAGGCGGGCGTCACCATCGTCGGCTGTCTGAACCGGCTCTCGGACGCCGAACTCGGACGGCTCGGCGACGAGATCGGCCGGGTGTGGCGGGACATCCAGTGGGGCGCCAGCGTCGGCGAAGCGCTCACCGGGTTAGAGCAGCGGACGGGCACGCCGACGGTGTCGCGTGCAGTGACACTCATCAAGAACGCGATGGCCGCAAGCGGCGACATCAGTCCGGTACTCCACATCGCCGCCGACGAGGCCCAAGAGACCCGGCGGCTTCGGCGCGAGCGTCGCCAGGAGATGCTGACGTACCTCGTCGTCATCTACGTCTCGTTTCTCGTCTTCCTCGGGATCATCATCGCGCTGACGGTTTCGTTCATCCCGGCGATCGAAGCCGCGAGTCAGTCCGCCGGGGGCTCGACTAACCAGATCGGCGGCGTCGACACCGGCGTCCTCGGCGGCTTCCAGACGGTCAACACGGACGCCTACGAACTGCTCTTCTTCCACACGGCGGCGATCCAGGGCATCTGTTCGGGCATCGTCGCCGGACAGTTAGGAGAAGGGAGCGTCGCGGACGGGCTGAAGCACGCGGCCGTGTTGCTGACGCTGACGTACGTGGTCTTCGCACTGCTGTAAACGGACATCGCGGCGTAACAGTGGCAGTGGCAATGGCGGCGGCGTAACAGTGGTAGTGACGGATCGTCGCTGTGCGCTGGGCATCACTCTCTGAATCGACCTGCCGTTGCCTGTCCACCGGACCGTCGGTGCTTTGTGTGCCCGCCGCCTCGCGTTGGTATGGACGACGAGCGGACGGCGACGCCCGAACCGGTCACAGAGACGTACGACCGGATCGCAGAGCACTTCGCGTCGACGCGGGAGTACCCGTGGCCCGAAGTGGCGGCGTTTCTCGGCCGCGACGTGGGCGGCGACCTCGCTGACGACGCAGCGGCGCTCGCCGACGGTGCCGCGCCGGCGTTAGAGCGCGTCCGATCGGCAGCCGACGACGCAGGGGGGGTCGGGCTGGACCTCGGCTGTGGAAACGGTCGCCACGCCGAGCTGCTAGCCGACGACGTCGAACGCGTCGTCGGCGCCGACGCCAGTCGCGGGCTCCTGGGGACCGCTCGCGAGCGGGCACAGGACCACGAATTCGACGATTCGCTCCATCTCGTGCAGGCAGACGCAGCGGGGCTTCCGCTTCGATCCGGCGTCGTCGACGTCGCGGTCTACGTCGCGACGCTGCATCACTTGCGCACGCGGGACCAGCGCGTCGCGAGCCTCTCGGAGTTGGCCCGCGTGCTCGCACCGGGCGGCCGCGCTATCGTCAGCGTCTGGTCGACCGCACACGACCGATTCGAGGCGACATCGGGGTTCGATACGACCGTCGAGTGGACGCTCCCCGGTGGCGAGCGCGTCCCTCGGTACTACCACATCTACGACCCGGCGGAGTTCGAATCCGACCTGGCCGCGAGCGACCTGCAAACCGTCGACAGCGTCGTCTCCAGCGGGAACTGCTACGCCGTGGTAGAGGCCGGAGCGAGGACACGGTCCGACAGCTAACCGCGCGCGAGAGCGAGTGACCGGGTGCGAGCGGGGGAACAGATATACTCGTTCCTGTGTACTGTCTACTATGGGTCGTCGTGTCACACGGCGTGACTTTCTTGCGGGACTGACCGCTCCCGTTGCAGCGGGGGCGATCCCCGGAATCACGCGTGCCCAGTCCGAGAGCGACGCCGGTGGGTTCACTCCGATAGAGCACGGCTACGGGTTTCGGAACTGGGGGGTCAAAGACCAGTACTTCGACTCCCCGCCCGCCCCGACACAAGCGGAGATCCGCGAGCGGATCCGGACGAAGTGGGTCGAACAGGCTCGGGCCGTCCTCGGACTCGACGTCGGCGCACTCTCGCGGGCGATGGTGAGTGCGGTCGCCACGCAACTCCGCGCGGCAGTGGTACAGCGGGCGGGAACGAACGGTCACTGCTACGGGATGGCGCTGACGGCCCAGCGGTACTTCGAGCGGCCGGAGACCATCCCCGTCGACCGGCGGCGCGCGAGCGAGATCGAAGTCCCGACGGTTCCGGTCGACGAACCGATCGCCCCGGTGTACGACGAAATCGTACAGCGGCAGGCCGATCAGTATCTCCGGTTTCGGGCGTTTCTCGCACGGCAGGCGATCCTGTATCGTGACTGGATCGACACGGAAGCCATCCTCCGGGACGTCGGGAACGTCATCGAGCGGTTCGGGACCGCGACGCTCATCCTCTTCAACAACACCCTGCTCTCACATCAGGTGCTGGCGTACGGCTTCGAGGACCGCGGCGACAGCGTGGTCGTTCCGATCTACGATCCCAACCTCCCCGCCTCGGCGTATCGGCGGCGCTCACCGCGGTTAGAGTTCGAACGCGACGGCGAGTCCGTCTCGATGCATCAGTACGGCCAGTACACGGGGATGCTGTTCAGTCGGTACGATCGGATCGAAGACGCAGCCGACCGCACCGCGCCGACGCCGATGGATCACGTCACTGTCGACCAGAGGAGGGTCCGAGAGTCGCTGTTCCCGTTCACGCTCGTTGTCGCGACCTCAGAGGACGTCGATCTCACCGTCGTCGGTCCCGGCGGGAGCCAGATCGGACGCATCCGCGGCGTGTACACGGACCGAAGTCGCGGCGAGTACGGGCGGGTGCGGAGCCAGCACGGAGCGGAACCGGGGACCTACCGGATCAGCGTGTTCGGAACCGCCGACACCGAGTACGAACTGACAGCGATGGTGACCGACGCGGACGGGGCGTCCGTGAACGCGGCGCGGACCGAGACGATTCGGACAGGTGACGAACACGAGTACGACCTCGAAGTCACACAGGAGGGAGCGGGGAGCCTCCGCAGGGTTCGTACCGGCCGAAATCTGCCGGCACTCGTGGGAACGGGTGTCGCCGGAGCCGCCGCCGGAGCCGTCGGCTATCGGACAGTGAAGCGCCTGCGGGAGCGCGACCGCCACGAATCGTGAGTCGTTTCGGGGGCTGTTCGGAGCAGAGACAGCGGCGGCATAGCGACCGAGAGCGGCGGCAGCCGTCCTGGCCGGCCGACGCTTCTTGAACGGTTCGCGGGTGGTCGGTCGCGGCGCACTCGAACTCTGCGTTTAAGTCGGAGCGACCGCTATCAGGAGACGAATGAGCGAGACAGAGGACGTACGCGACTACGAAGTAGTCGTCGTCGGTGGCGGTCCGGCGGGTATCCAGACCGCCCTGTACACGACCCGACTGGGCCACGATACGGTTGTCGTCGACCGCGGGGGCGGCCGGGCAGCGATGATGCTGGACACGCACAACGTCATCGGCGTCCCCGAGCACACCTCGGGCAACGAATTCCTCCAGACGGCGCAGGAACAGATCGAATCGTACGGCGCCGACGTCGTCCGCGACTTCATCGTCGAGGCCGAACGGACCGACGACGGTCGCTTCCGGCTCGTCGGCAACGACGCGGAGTTCCGCGCCGACCGCGTCGTCCTCGGCGTCGGATTCAACGACGAGCGCCCCGACCCGCCCGTACCGCGGACCGGCAAGGGACTGCACTACTGTCTCCACTGTGACGCGTATATGTTCATCGACCGTCCGGTCTACGTGATGGGGACGGGCGAGGCGGCCGCCCACGTCGCGATGATTATGCTCAACTTCACCGACGACGTGGATATCCTGCTCCGCGGCGACGCGCCCGAGTGGAGCGACGAAACCGACGAACAGCTCCGCGGGCACCCGATCGGCATCGTCGAGGCCGAGATCACCGGGATGCAGAAGAGCGACGACGGCTGGCTGAAGGCCTTCGAGTTCGACGACGGGACCGTCCGCCAGTACCGCGGCGGGTTCCCGATGTACGGTTCGAACTACAACGACGCGCTCGCAGAGCAGTTGGGCTGCGAGCTGAACGACGACGGCACGGTGGTTGTCAGCGACAATATGGAGACGACCGTCGAGGGCGTCTACGCCGTCGGCGACATCACGCCCGGACACAATCAGATTCCGGTCGCGATGGGCAAAGGCGCTCAGGCGGGCATCGACATCCACTACGGCCTCCGGGAGTTCCCGCGTGATCTCAAGACGCTCCGGGCGACCGGCCCCGTCGGCGCCGACGAAGTGCCGAGTTCCGGTGGTCGTGGTCGCGTCCGCGCCGCCGCCGCGGAGTTCGAGGAGGCGCGCGCGCCGCCGATCGAACCCGCCGATCCCGAACCGGCCGACGACGACTGATACTGTCCGACAGTATGACCCTCTCTCGTTCGGACCTGTCGAACACAGTACCCTGCTGGGAACCAGTACGCCGAGCGACGACTCCAAAGGGTAACACCCTTATTTGGGGACCGGGAACGGATGAGTGAAGGTCGTCACCGCGCGGTCGTGGTGATCGATCCGGACGAGCGCCGGTGGTCTAGTGGTAGGACCTGAGCCTTCCAAGCTCATGGCCCGGGTTCAAATCCCGGCCGGCGCATTTTCTGCCGAACGAAGTGAGGCGAAAATCGTCCAGAGGGATTTGAACTAGCGAGCGACCGGGGGGAGCGAGTGAAGTTCACAATCCCGGCCGGCGCATTTTCCCGAACACCGCGAGCGAGGAGCGGTAGCGACGAGCGAGCCGTGAGGGAAATGCAACTCGACCGGATTTGAATCAGGGAGCAAATCTTCGATTTGCGACCGTGGTTCACAATCCCGGCCGGCGCATTTCTGCTGCGAACGAACTGATCAGAGAAATTGCCAAGGGAGATTTGAGCGAGACGAGTCGCAGCCTGCGAGCGAAGCGAGCGAGAACGGGGCGTCGCGACCGAACCGCGCTCACTCTGCGTCCGCTTTGTACGCCTTGAGGAACACGTCGTGGGTGTCGCGTCGGAGGTAGATCGGTTCGACCTCGAACCCCGCGCCGTAGAACACGCGGACGAGGTCGGTGAGCGACCAGGCGTCGAGGTAGTCCTGGAAGACGTCGTCGGGGCGCTTCCGCTGGAACGTCGTCGGGAGGTGTGCCTCCAAGTAGACGAGACGGCACTCCTCGCGCGCCAGCAGTTCTTCGAGCGCCTTGACCACGTCGAGTTCGGCTCCGAACACGTCGATCTTGACGACAGTCGGGAGTGGAATCGTCTCGTCGTCGAGGATGTCGCGGGCGTCGACCGTCTCGAATCCGGCCGCGTCACTGTTGCCGAGCAGACCGACGCGTCCTTGATGAGAGTGGTAGCCGTCGCCTGCCTGCTGGCTGATGGCCGTCTCCGAGAGAATGACGTTCGAGCGCTCTCCGGTGGACGTTCTGAGTTGGGACGCTCCGTCTCCCGGTTCGAAGGCGACGACTGTCCCCTCAGTGAGGTACGCCGCGACCGGTCGGGTGAAGATACCGACGTGTGCACCCACGTCGTAGAAGACGTCGTCCCGCCGTAGATTCGCGAACAGGTCTGCGAACACCGGCCGTTCGTCCGAGACGGCCGCTTCCAGGCCGGTGCCGACGTCGATGTCGTACCGTAGTTGCCACCACAGGGCAGTCAGCGCTCCGACGGCGTACCACCAGGCGTGTTTCGCGAGCGAGCGCGGCCCGCGCTTGCGGAGCACGTGGAACGCCCGACTGACGAGCGACGGGGTCTGGGTGCTCATTGCCCCACCTCCGCGCGGCCCGCCGTCCATCCTATGGAGAGCGTGTCGCCTCTCATCGTTTCCGTGCGACGAAACCGGTCCACGGGAACCACTTGAAGAAGATGTCGACGTCCCGGTCGACGTCGAACCCCGCGTCGGTGAGGATATCCTCGTACTCGGCGACGGTCAGCGGCCGGAGTTGCCCACGGAGCGTCTTCGCCTTCCCGATGATCTCCTCCTCGGTAAGGCCCTGGCTGGCCTTGAAGTCCCAGTACTCCTCGTTCCAGATGTCCTGGAACTGCGAGGACCGGGCCCGCGTCTTCTCGGCGAAGACGAACGCGCCGCCGTATTCGAGGTCGTCGTAGATCTGCTGGACGAGCTCTCGCCGGTCCTCCTCGCGGACGAAACTCATCGTGAACAGGCTGATGACCATCGACGCCCCGGGGAACGACATATGTGAGGAGACGTCGGCCTGCAGGAAATCGACGTTCGGGCAGTCACCGATGCGTTCCCGCGCGCGATCCAGCATCGGGGCCTGGATGTCGATGCCGATGAACGATGGCGGCCCTTCCGTCCCGTAGCGATTGACGAGCTGTTCGATGGTCGTCCCCGTCGCACAGCCGAGATCGTAGACTTTCTCTTCGCCCTCTGATTGGAGGAACCAGTCGGCCAGATCGACGACCTGCGATTGGACCTGTTCGTAGAGCGGGATCGACTTCCGGACGTGTGCGTCGAACTCCTCGGCGACCTGCTCGTCGAACGTCCACCCACCCTCGCTCTGTTCGAGACTGCCATCCACCGTCGTCTTCTCTTGCATAGTTGTGGATCTGCCGACCGGGAGGACCCGATCGCGTTGTCTGTTGATGACTGTCAAGGGGCCAATTGTAATGCCGGTGCTACCACACCAACCCGCACAGTAGCGACGTGGTTATCGACGACTTACGCGGAGGATAACCGCCACAGGAGAACCGTACTGTGCCCCGTCTCGTCGCCGTGCAGTACTGGGGTTTCGACGCTCCTCTCACCGATAGCGGAGTCGGTATCAGTACAGTGTAGATGCGGCCAAATCCAAACCGACAGTGTCCGACTACCGTAGCTGCTGGAGAGCGACCATAGTGGCGCGCGGTTCGTGTTCACTGACAGGAAACAGACAGCAGCCGAACCACTCGGAGAACGGACGACCACCGCGTCTCGCCGGATGTCGCGTCCTCGTCGATGTAGTTCGTCGGGCGTCGAACTATTATTCACTCGGATTTGTATTATACTAATAACCTTATATGTGGTTAGTGAACCCTTATGCTTTCAGGAGAAGGCCCTTTAGGGGGCAAGTCAAGGGGGACATATGACCAAGCCACAGAGACACACGACTGGCGAGTCCTGCGGGCTCGCGGACCCGTCGGACGAGCGGTCGAACTGCGGCGTAGGTGCCGTTATCGACCTCGACGGCGGCCGATCCCACGAAACGGTCGCCGATGGGATCGAACTGCTAGAGAATCTCGAACACCGCGGGACGACCGGAGCCGAGGAGAACACCGGCGACGGGGCCGGGATTATGATCCAGCGCCCCGACGAGTTCTTCGACGCCGTCGTCGACGCCGATCTCCCCGACGAGTACGCGGTCGGATCGCTCTTTATGCCGCAAGACGGGGCCGCGCGCGAAGGTCTCATCGCCATCTTCGAGCGCGTGCTCGATGCGCACGGACTCGACGTACTCCACTGGCGCGACGTCCCCACCGACAACTCTGATCTCGGCGCGACCGCACTCGACTCCGAGCCTGACGTCTGGCAAGTGTTCGTTGCACCCGAAGACGACCTCGACGCCGAGGCCTTCGACCGCGCACTGTACGTCGCACGGCGCGATGTCGAGAACGAGGTCGAGGAACTCGAATCCGAAGGTGCGGCTCGCTTCTACATCTGCTCGCTCTCGCAGAAGACGCTGGTCTACAAGGGGCTGCTGAAAGGCGAGCAACTCGCCGATTACTACCCGGACCTCGACGACGAGCGGCTCCGATCGACGCTGACGCTCGTCCACGCGCGCTTCTCGACGAACACGCTGGGTGCGTGGCACCTCGCACACCCCTACCGCCACATCGTCCACAACGGCGAGATCAACACGATCCAGGGCAACATCAACTGGATGCGGAGCCGCGAGACCGACCTCGAACATCCGGACTTCGGCGAGGACCTCGAAACGCTGAAGCCGATCATCAACGATCCGGATCAGTCCGACACGGCCTCCGTCGACAACGCGGTCGAACTGCTCCTACAGGGCGGTCGGGACCTCCCGCACGTCCTCCGGATGCTCATCCCCGAGGCGTACCGCGGCGACGACCAGATGACCGAGGAACGCCGCGAGTGGTACGACTACCACGCCTCGCTGATCGAGCCGTGGGACGGCCCCGCGCTCGTCGCAGCCACCGACGGCGACCGCGTCGCAGCCGTCCTCGACCGAAACGGCCTCCGTCCGTGCCGGTACGACGTCACGACCGACGACACGCTCGTGATGGCCAGCGAGGTCGGCGCACTCGACACCGACCCCAGCGAGATTCGCGAGCGCGGTCGACTCCAGCCGGGACAGCTGTTCGTCGCCGATCCCGAGGAGGGCCGCGTCATCCCCGACGAGGAGGTCTTCGAGTCCCTCACCGACGAGAAGTACGGCGAGTGGGTCGACGACGAACAGCAGCAACTCGACGAACTCGCCGACGTCGACGACTACACGCCGCGAGAGAACGTCGACCACCTCCGCGCGGCGCAGGCGGCGTTCGGCTACACCCACGACCAACTGAGCCACCTCATCGAACCGATGGCCAAAGAGGGCAAGGACCCGGTCGGCTCGATGGGCGACGACACGCCGCTGTCGGTCCTCTCAGATTTCAACCGTCCGCTGTTCACGTACTTCAAGCAACTGTTCGCGCAGGTGACGAACCCGCCGCTCGACTACATCCGCGAGGAACTCGTCACCTCGCTGGAATCGCGGCTCGGTGCCCAGCGCAACCTACTCGACGAGACGCCCGAGCACGCGCGACAGCTCGTTCTCGACTCCCCCGTCCTGACCGACGCGCAGACGGCGAGCATCAAGTCGCTCGGTGAAGACGCCGATTCGATGTCTACGACGATCGTCGATATCACCTACGACCCCGAGCGCTCGCTCGAAGCGGCGGTCGAGCGCGTCCGCGACGACGCCGTCGATGCCATCGAAGCGGGTGCCGACGTCGTCGTGCTCTCGGATCGGAACCTCGGACCCGACCGCGTCGCGGTCCCGAGTCTGCTCGCGACGGGCGCGGTCCATCACTGTCTCGTCCGGAACGGCCACCGGAACCACGCCGGCCTCGTCGTCGAGTCCGGCGACCCCCGCGAGGTGCACCACGTCGCGACGCTCGTCGGCTACGGTGCGGATGCAGTGAACCCCTACCTCGCCTACCAGACGATCGCCGACGTCGTCGCCGGTCCCGACGGCGCCGACGAGAGCGAAGCCATCGCAGCGTACAAGAAGGCCCTCGAAGACGGCCTCCTGAAGACGATGGCCAAGATGGGCATCTCGACGGTCGAGTCCTACCAGGGCGCGCAGATCTTCGAGGCCGTCGGCCTCGATTCGGGCTTCGTCGCCGAGTACTTCGAGGGCACGGAGATCCGCACCGAGGGCATCGGTATCGACGTCATCGAGGAGGACGTTCAGACGCGACACACCGTCGCGTACGGGAACGATCCCGAACTCGACCGGCAGGGCGAGTACGAACACCGCTCGGACGGCATCCACCACCAGTGGAACCCCCAGACCGTCGGCACGCTCCAGCAGGCGGTCCGCTCGGGCAACTACGAGAAGTACCAGGAGTTCGCAGAACTCATCAACGACCAGACCGAGGAACTCCAGACCCTCCGCGGCCTGCTCGAGTTCGACTCCGACCGCGAATCGGTGCCGATCGAGGAGGTCGAACCCGTCGAGGACATCGTCACCCGCTTTTCGACGGCCGCGATGTCGCTGGGGAGCCTCTCGCCGGAGGCCCACGAGAACAACTCGATCGCGATGAACCGCCTCGGCGGCAAATCGAACTCCGGCGAGGGCGGTGAACCGCCGGAGCGGTTCGGCACCGAGAAGGAGTGCAACGTCAAGCAGGTCGCTTCGGGCCGCTTCGGCGTCACCTCCGAGTACCTCACGAGCGCCGACGAGATCCAGATCAAGATGGCGCAGGGCTCGAAGCCCGGCGAGGGCGGGCACCTGCCCGGCAAGAAGGTCAACGAGATGATCGCGCACGTGCGGTTCGCGACGCCCGGCGTCGGCCTCATCTCGCCGCCACCGCTGCACGACATCTACTCGATCGAGGACCTCAAGCAACTCATCCACGACCTGAAGACCGCCAATCCCGACGCCGACATCAACGTGAAACTCGTCTCGGAGGCCGGCATCGGCACGATTGCGGCCGGCGTCGCGAAGGCCAACGCCGACGTAGTACACATCTCGGGTCACGACGGCGGGACAGGCGCGTCGCCGAAGACGTCGATCAAGAACGCGGGCCTCCCGTGGGAACTCGGCCTCGCGGAGGCCAACCAGATGCTGCGGGCGACGGACCTGCGTTCGCGAATCCGCGTCAGCGTCGACGGGGGGATGAAGACCGGCCGCGACGTCGCCGTCGCGGCGCTGCTCGGCGGCGAAGAGTACATCTTCGGGACGGCCTCGCTCGTCACGTCCGGCTGTGTGATGGCTCGGCAGTGCCACGAGAACACCTGTCCGGTCGGCGTCGCCACCCAGCGCGAGAACCTGCGCCAGCGCTTCCCCGGCCAGCCGGGTCACGTCATCAACTATATGACGTTCATCGCGCAGGAACTGCGCGAGATTATGGCCGACCTCGGCTTCCGCTCGCTCGAGGAGATGATCGGCCGACCGTCGCTTCTCACCCAGCGCGAGACCGACCACGAGAAGGCCAAGCACCTCGATCTATCGGACGTCATCGCGGAACCGTCCGGCGACGCGCGCCAGAAGACCGAAGATCAGGTCCACGAGGGCGTCGAGACCCAACTCGATCACGACCTCATCCGGCGGGCCGGCCCCGCGCTCGAAGAGGGCGAGCCGATCGCACTCGACGAGGAGATCTCGAATGTCGACCGCGCGGTCGGCGCGATGCTCTCGAATCGGATCTCCGCGGCGTACGGCGGCGACGGCCTCCCGGACGATACCATCCACTGCACGTTCGACGGCGTCGCCGGCCAGTCCTTCGGCGCGTTCCTCGCCAACGGCGTGACGATGGATCTCACCGGCGCCGCGAACGACTACGTCGGCAAGGGGCTCTCCGGCGGGAAGATCATCGTCGAGACGCCCGACAACGCCGCCTACGAGCCTGACGAGAACGTCCTCATCGGCAACGTCGCGCTCTACGGTGCGACGGAAGGTGAACTGTACGTCAACGGCGTCGCTGGCGAGCGCTTCGCCGTCCGCAACTCCGGCGTGAAAGCCGTCGTCGAGGGCGTCGGCGACCACGGCTGTGAGTATATGACCGGCGGCGTCGTAGCCGTGCTCGGCGACACCGGACGCAACTTCGCCGCGGGGATGTCCGGCGGCGTGGCCTACGTCTACGATCCCGACGACGAGTTCGCCGCGAAGACGAACACCGGAATGGTCTCGCTCGAAGACAGCCTCGACGACTCCGACCGCCAGATGCTCCGTCGCCTGGTGGAGAACCACGCGACCTACACCGACAGCGACCGCGCGGCGTGGATGCTCGACGACTGGGGCGAGGTCGTCACCGACTTCGTGAAGGTGATGCCCGACGCCTACGCCGAGGTCATCGAGGAGCGCGCCCGCGACGACGTCCGAAAGGAACTGCCGCCCGCCGCGGCCGCGACCGCCGCGGAGGACGGCGACGCGCTCGCACAAACCAGCGACGACTGATCGGGTCGTCTCGGTCGTCTCGGCCGTCTTTTTTGAATGACGAGAGTGGCGAACAGTCGGCACAGTCGCACCCCGGAGAACGGGGGACCTCGCGCCGACGTGCTGAACGACCGCGGCCCGACGCGAGGCGGAGCTTACGTCACGGCGGTCGTGGGGCCGTCATCCGATATAAACGCACGCCGCAGCGAGACGCACGCCACAACGAAACGCGCACAACAACGAGACGCACAGCGGCGGGCCACTCGACGGCACACTTAATGTTGCGACGGCGAAAGCGGCCCGTATGAACGGCGACGAACGCGCTGTGAGCGAGACAGTCAGTTTCGTGCTCGTCTTCGCACTCGTCGTCGCGTCCGTGGGGACAGTCTACGCCGTCGGCGTCTCGGAACTCGAAACGGCGCGGGACGCAGAGCGCGTCGAGAACGCCCAGCGCGCCTTCGACGTCCTCGCGGACAACCTCCGGGATATCACCGAGGGCGCACCGAGCAGAGGGACGGAAGTGAAGCTCTCGGAGGCGACGCTCCGCTCGGTCGACGACGCCTCGATGAACGTGACTGTCGATCCGGACGGTGCGTCACCGACGTACTGGGAGTACGCGCTGTCACCGATCGTCTACGACGTCGAGGCCGGCGGAGAGATCCGGCTCAGCAACGGCGCAGTGCTCCGGGACAGCGAGCGCAGCGGGTCGGCAGTCGTCCGTGGGCCGCCGCTCATCGTCGACGACGACCACATTCAGCTCACACTGATCAGACAGGAGCACGTCGGATCGGCTGTCACCGGCGGGTCACAGACGGTTCGGGTTCGGATGGCCGCGACCCGGTCGCGGCTCTTCTACGACAACGAGTCGGTCAATCACGAGATGGTTCGCGTGAACGTCACGACACCGTACACGGACGCGTGGGGGCGGCACTACGAGTCCGCCGGCTTCGCGTGCACGGAGATCAGCGAACCGGCGCCGGACACCCCCGGACGCGTCTCGTGTACAGTCAACGATGTTGACCGTGTCACGGTCATCTGGGTGCGCGTGACGACAGCCTTCGAATGAAGACGGGAACGGACAGTCGTACTGACCGACCCGGATCAGTTCAGGTCGATCGTGACGTTGTTCTGCGTGACGTGGAGATACGTGATGTACGACGAGGCGTCGGTCGTGTCGTACCGGAGGACGCCTCCTGACGCGCTCTGGTCGATCTGGGTCGTCCCGCGGTCACCGGGGCCGTGGTCGACGTGGAGTTTGAACTCCCCGTCGAAGGTCGCGAAGTAGTGGCGCGTGAGGATTCGGAGCGTCTGTTCGTCGCCGTCGTAGTACGTCGTGTTCTCCCCGTCGTCGCCGGTGTGATTGAACGAAACCGGGTCCACGCTGCCCCCATCGTCGCGGGCGTCCCAGTCGATCGCAGTGTCGTGGCCGACGTTGCTCGATCCGTACGTGAAGTTCTGTGCGGAACTCGTGAAGTCGACGTCGATCACCGTGTCACCGCCCTCACAGGCGAGTTGCACCGGGCCGGAGTCCGACGGGATGCTATCGTTCGACCAGCGGTGAACGTCTTCGGACGTCGAGGCGTCGTCGTAGTAGACGTCCATCACCAACTGCTCGGTGGACGCACCGCCGTTGCAGTAGTTGTTGCCGATCCCGTTCGGGACCTCGATGGCAACTTCGTAGGCCTTGTCGCCGTCTTCGATGTAGAACGAGGCGTAGAGGTTGTTGAACGTCCCGTGGTCCTTTTTGATCGACGTCTGGAAATTCGTGACGGCGTGCCCGTCTGCGATCCCGCGTATGGCCACGCTGCCGTCTTTTTCGGGATACGGGAAGACGCCCACTGCCCCGGCCGTCTCGAGGACGACCGTCGCGGTCCGGTTGCCATCGTCGGTGGAGACGTTGCCAGTCGTTCGCGTGCGGAAGTACTCCGCCCAACCCTCGTAGAACCGACTGTGGACAGTCACCGCGACGGTGCCACTGCGTACCGGGTTGTGATACTGTTGTGTCGCCCCGTCCACGTCCTCATCGTACGGCGCGCCGACGCCGTCGTCGGTCGCCGCCGTCTCGTTCGGGAATATACGGGTGGTCGATGCCGAACGACGGACGGTCGCTCGCGCGTTCCCGGTCACAGTGTCACTCGACCGAACGCGGATGACCGGCAAGGTGAGCGTCTGATCCCGATAGTGGAACTCCGGGGGCGACACCATCGTCGTGCCGCCGTCGCGGTACCGCCAGACGCCGCCGCCCTGATAGGCGATCTCCGTCTCGGCGGTCTGGTAGGTGACCGATCCGAGCGACGCGTTGTAGATCGTCTCGGTCTCGTTGTCGGTGTAGTTGCGATGCCGAATACGGAGCCACCCGCTCTCGGACTCGGAGGAATACTGACCCCCGCCGGAGCGCCCGAGTTGGACCGTCTGCACGGATCCTTCTCCGAGTCCAACGACGGCAGTGCGGGCGTCCAGAAGCGTCATCGCGTGTGCCGCTCGGTCGGCCGTCGCTTCCTGTTGCACGTCGGCCAGCGCCGAGGAACCGATGGCGACGACGACGCCAGCGCTGGTGATCGTCAGCGCGAGGAGCAATACGAGTCCGATGTTCGACGACTGCGCGCGGTGATTCATCCTTCGAGAGCCCCCTCTGTCGGCCCGGTGAGCGATAGCGACGCCTCGGCGTCGCCGTCGGCGACCACGAGCGTCGGGTCCGGACCGCTCGTGTCGAGTCGAACGGCCGTCCACCCCCCGGTGACCGATCCGTCTTCGATACCTACCGTCGTCGAGACAGTAAGCGTGACGCTCACGTCAGATCGAGACGGCCGCAGCGTCAGTTCGTGTCTCGCCGGCTGGTCGGCCGGGTCTGAGACTTGCCTGACGTAGATTCGATAGGACTCACCGGCCACGCGCTCGGGGAGGTCGACGCCGACACGGACGGAGCGCGAGCGCGCCTGCGACTCCGACAGCCGATCGGCGTCGGCGATCCCCGCAGCGAGTTGCTCGGCGACGACGTCGAGTTCTTCGCGGACGACCTGTTCGCGCTGGTTTTCGACGTACCCGCCTGCGCCGACGAGCAGCCCCGAGATCAGGACGGCGGTGATCCCCAGCGCGATGACGTAGTTCACCGTGATCGAGACCGCGCGGTCGCAGGAAGACGTCATTCGGGGACCACCTCGATTCGCGCCTCGTAGTCGAGTTTCGGCGTCCGGTACGTGACGTGGAGGTCTGCCGCGTAGATGGCGGGCGTCGAGTAGGGGTCGCTAGACGCGGGGCCGACCCCGGGCTCGTCGACGACCATCGTGTACCGTCCGCCCGCTTCGTCGCCGTTGGTGTACGCGATTTCGAGGTCGTCACCGACGTCGTCGACGACCGAAAGGTTCGGGCACGGCGACCCGCCGACGGACGCGTTCGCGACGTCGATCCGGAACGTGTCGCCGGAGAACGAACCGGGCGAGCAGGTGTCGACGACAGACCCGTTCTCTGAGACCTCCACCGTCGGCCCACTGTCGTCGTAGACAGAGATGTTCCGAGTCCCCGCGTCCGAGGCGACGTTCAGGTGGAACGCGTCGTCGCTGGGACCGCTCGCGAGAGTGGTCTCGTCGACGGTCAGACGCAGCGAGCGGAGCCCCGAGAGGTCGGGGTCGGACGCAACGGTCCAGTTTGCTACGCCGCCCGCGGTCGTGAATTTCTGTGTGACGTCGTCCTGCTGGATCCGCGTGCCGTTCGTGGCACCGACGAGATCGACGTCAGCACCGTCACCGACGACCGCGCGATGCTGTGCCGCGGCGTCGTCCCAGATCCGCAGCGTCGACCGGAGCGAGGTGTTCAGCGCCGAGTGCGAGGAGTTGTTACGGTAGTTCACCGATCGGATCGCGTCCTCACCCGCCGTCCGCGCTTTTGAGGCGTACTCGATCGCGCCAGCGGAGTCGACGCCAGCCTCGCGGGTTGCCAAGTTCCCGGTGTAGATGGCAGTGTTCAAAAGCAGCGCGAGCGCGACGAACAGGACCGCGAGGGCGAGCGCGCCCACGAGGAGGAGTTGAGCGCGGTCCACACGCTCCGAGGGACGCTCGGAGCTCCGCCCGCCTGACTGCCGCCTCAGATCCGCCATACGACGAGCTCCACCTCCACGACCGTGTACAGTTGTTGCGTCGGGTCCGCGTCGTCGACAGGGTAGGAGGCGTTCGAGAGCGTCGTCGAAGAGACCGACCCGTCGGGGTCGCGTAGGTGGTCGTCGTCCGAGAGGGTGACGAGCCGGCGCGCGCTCGAGGCGTGATCGCTCGGCTGACCGAGATCGACGATCGGTTGCGGCTGGCGCTCGCCGTCGTCGTCGATATAGTACAGCGTCAGGTCAAAGGCGATTCCGCGATCCAGAAACGTCTCGTTGAGGACGGATCCGAAGGCGGTCGGCGGACCGCTCCGAACGTAGCCGTCGTCGGTCGCTCCGTGCCAGGTTCCGGCCGACTCGTTCCAGTACAGCAGCGTCGGCAGCAACGTCCCCTCCTCGTCGGCCGACGCGAGGACGCCCTCGGCGACGGCGGCCTGTTGGTTCTCGATGTGCTGGCTGGACGTGCTGCCGGTCAGCGGCGTCACGGCCGTCACCTGGAGCGCGAAGACGAGACTGGAGACGAGGATCATCGCCGCCGTGATCGCTTCGAGCGTATGGGCCTGTGCGCGGTCCATCACCACGTCCTCACGAGTAGTCTGTGCGTGTCGCCCTCGAACGAGACCGCGCGCCGCGCAGACGTGACAGAGGTCGTCTGCGGGACTGACGGCCCGGCCGTGAGCGGGTCGCCGTCGGCTCCGGTCGCGACCGCGCCGTCGAGCGTGCGAATCGAGACGTTGACCGACCGTGACTCGGGGAGCGCAAAGGCCGTCCGTGCCGTATCGGCAGTCGTATTGAACCGACAGGAGGTCGGCGCGTCCGTGCCGGTCGAGACCTGCTCGAAGAACGCGTTCGTGCACGTCGCGTTCAGAACGTACGGCTCGGACGGCTGCCCCAGTCGATCCGTCGAGAGTGATGTCGAGAGGCGATCAGCCGTCTGGGAGCCGTCGACGCCCTGAAACGGCGCGAAGATCGTCGGGACGAACGCGACCACGACCGCGACGACGAGCAAGAAGAGACTCACGCCGATCGCGAAGTCGATCGTCGTCTGTGCGCGCGTCTCAGCACGCGCGTCGTCGCTCACGCTCGATCTGCGCAGCGTCATCCGACCACCATCCAGACGACGAGCGCGATCGTTTGCAAGATGACGACGAACTTCACCCCAGAGACGATCTCGGCGTCGCGAATGTAGCCGCTGATGAATCCCGAGAGTGCCGCCTGCAGCGTGACGGCGTGGAAGAAGAGCACCGAGAGCAGGTCGGTGTCGACGCCGCTCCCGAAGTTCATCCCCTGTCCGGAGAGGTTACTGCTCCCGCCCGAGCCCGCTTGCGACGCCAGTCCAGCCATCACGTCGAGGAACTGCGTCTTGAGGATGGCCATCACCCCGAGCAGCGTCAGATACGTCATCAGGATGATCGCCACCTGCATCCGGGTTCGGGATTTGCGCTCGCGCTCGATGTCGTCTTGGTTCTCTGAGGCCTGCGCCGCGGTTGTCAGGACTTCGGTGATCTGACTCGACGCCTCCTGTGCCTTCGAGATGAGTTTGACGGTCCGCGCGAGTCGCGGGATGTGGTACTTGTTGTTGAACTCGACGAGCGCGCTGCGGAGGCTCATCCCGTAGTTCACCTTCGCGTGCATTATCTCGAACTCCTCGGCGATCTTTCCAGAGGAGGTCGAGGCGACGGTTTCGACGGATTCGAGCAGCGTCTGTCCGGTGTCGTTCGCGCTGGAGAGTTTTCGGAGGTTGTCCGAAAGCTTCCCGATGACGGCGTTCCGCGAGCGCACGTTCCAGGAGTGAAAGGCGGCGAGCGGAATCCCGACGACGTAGACCGGCACGTACCACCAGATGAACGTCCCCCAGACGGGATTGTCGAGCATTCCCTGCCAGGCGAGTGGGGCAGCGCCGTTGACGACGGCGATACCGAGGAGCACCAGCGCCGCGGGCACGGTCACGACGAGCGTGTACAGTGGGTGATCGCGGAAGAACAGGTGCGGGCGCCGCAGTAGTTGCGCGGTCTTGTACGTGCCCTCCCGTGAGCGAATGTGGTCGAACACGCGGAACTCGCCGACGAAGCTCTCGATCAGCCCCATATGAATCAGCCCCTCGCGGTTCACCTGTTCGAGCCGATCCGAACCGTTTGTGGGCTGGAGATAGCCGTCGCCGGGTTCGTCCTGTTTGACAGTCGAGACGAGCACGAGAAAGCCGACGCCGGTGAGCGGCACGAGGCCGTAGACGGTGCCGTACAGGAGGCTCTGTTGGGCCTGCCCGAGCATACTCATAATCACGAGGATGATGATGAGAAGCAGCGGAAACAGCGAGAGCGTCATATACATCTCGCCGAAGAGTTCGAGCGTCTCCAGGACGGTCTCTTGCTCCTGTTTGGCCGTCCGGAGGTGCTTTTCTTTCTTGTCGTCGAGGAACTGCTCCATATTACCCCCGGAGTTGACGATCGAGAGCATATCCGTCAGGAACTGCGAGAGTTCCTCTGAGGGCGTCGTCATCGCCTGATCGCGGATCGCGTTTCGATAATCGGTCCCGAAGTACTCGGTCTCGCGGACGATGCTCTGAAACTCCTTTGCGACCTCGCCGTAGGTGTCGTCGGCGCGGCCCATCGCCTCCAGAATCTCCAGTTGGTTCAGCCCCCCGACCGAGAGAGCGTACATAAACGAGATGGCGTCGGGGAGCAGCATATTGATCTCGCGCTTCCGTCCGGAAGCCTTCGAGTACGGGACAGCGACGAGGCTCCCGAACCCGATACCGAACCCGATCGCGCCGAAGACGACACCCGAGACGATCGTAACCGCTGGCACAGTGAGCGCGTCCAGCGCGGCGGCCGTCGCTTCGTCTCCGGTAGGGAGGCCGATGCTGATGACGTCCGGCGAGATCAGCCCAAACTCGAAAATCGCCCACCCGACGAAGGTTCCGAGGAGCCAGAGGAACGCCCCGGCGATGACGCCGATGGCGATCGCGTGGGAGAGATACAACTCCACCGTCGCCGGCATCCGCGCCTGTTCCAGTTTCGTGCCGACATCGTTGACGAAGTCGCCGTCCTCGTCGAAGAGGAACTGGAAGACGGGGTAGAAGATGTCGCCGAGCGCGTCGTTACTTCGGTCGAGTCCCTCCCCCTCGGCGTCGCCGACGTCGAGACTCACCGGTCCGCACCTCCTGTCTCGTCGTCCGCGTCTGTCTCCCCGGTGTCGGCGGCGCCGTTCGCCTCGGGGTCGTCCGTGCCCGTCTCCTCGGGGTCGTCGGCATCGTTCTCTCCGGTTGCGTCCTCCACGTCTGTCTCGTTGGCGTCGTCACCGCCACCCGGTCTATCGCCCGAATCATCCGAATCACCGCCTCGGGCGCGCGCGCTGTCGTCTGCGTTATTATCTCCCGTCTCGTCGCTCGGCTCGACGCCCTCGAACTCGCTGAAGTCCCACATCTCCTCGCCGTCGACGTCAGCGTCCGCATCGGCAGCCGCTGTGCCCTCCTCGAGTAAGTCCTCGATGCCGAACTCGTCGGACTCCCCGCGGGACTGGTTCGCGTCCGTCTCCTGGGGATCCGCTCGCGAGCGCTCTGTCCCGGCCGGGCCGTCGTCGCCACTCTGGTCGATCGAGTCGCTCTCGAAGGCGTCGAACGGGTCAGCAGCTCCGTCGTCCCCGGCATCGACGTCTCCGAGGGCTGCGTCGCTGTCACCCGTCTCCTCGTCCCCGACAGCCCGCTCGTCGTCTTCGAGGCGCTCGTCGTCGGAGACCGGTTCCGCATCTGGGAGCGCGTCAGCGGCGGTGTCGCCTTCGAGGACGCCATCGACGTCGGTGTCTCCGTCGTCGCCGTCGAGCGCCTCCGTCGATTCGGAAATCGAGTCGAGTGCGGGCTGGTCGGTCTGCTCGTCGAGCGCGTCGAGTTCCGGATGCTCGCCGATGTCGGCGGTGACGTCCGGCGCGGCGTCGACGTCGACCAGTGCATCCGCGACGTCGACGTCTTCGAGGTCCTGGTAGTCCGGCCAGAGTTCTTCCGCCGCACGGTCGAGGATGTCGCGACAGAGGTCGCGGATGTCCTCGTCGGGATCGGGTCGGGGGACCATCTCCTCTTTCTCGGGGTCGACGTCGATCTCGACGGACTCCATCTCGCGGAGGTCTTCGAGGCTCCGTTCGAGGTCGTCGCGCGCCATCAGCGCGAGGATCGTCTCCTGATCGTTGATGAACGCCTGCAGCGTCGCCGCGACCTGCGTGTACGTGTTGAGGCCGCGATCGATCAGGTACGCCAGGACGACGCGGCGCTTGAACAGTTCCTCGTCGAGTCGCTCTCTAGTCCACCCGCGGTCGAACCGGACGTCTTCGAGCGTGTTCGACGAGCCCATCTTGAGGAACTCATCGCCCTCGGCCTGCCACTGGTAGACGTCCTGGACGTTGATCTCGTCGTTCTCGGCGTCGTAGTGGTTGATCTCGGTCAGCGACTTGTTCCGTCGGACCTTGTCGCCGTGGACGCGGGTCGACGTCTGGATCGAGACGAGATCCAGCGCCGTGAACATCGTCTTCGAGACGTTGATCGGATCGGTCGTGAAGCGCTTGAGGACCTCACCGACGCTGTCGGCGTGGAACGTCGTGTACGTGGTGTGACCCGTCGACATCACCTGAAAGAGCGTCCGCCCCTCCTCGCCGCGGATCTCGCCCATCACGATGTAGTCGGGGCGCTGTCGCAGCGCGGCTTCCAGTAAGTCGAACTCGTCGACGTCGCCGCGGTCGTCGTCGCTGAACGACGGGCGCGTGACGGAGGCGACCCAGTTCCGCTGGGGCAGTTCGACCTCGCGGGTGTCCTCGATCGAGACGATCTTGGAGTTCGAGGGGATGAAAAGCGACACCGCGTTCAGCGACGTCGTCTTCCCCGAGGCAGTCCCGCCGGCGAAGATCAGGCTCTTGTCGTTCTCGATGCAGAGCCAGAGGAACGCCATCTCCTCTAAGGAGAAGGTCTTCCAGTTCACGAGGTCGATCGGCGTGAACGGGACGTCCTTGAACTGGCGGATGGTGTAGTTGGTCCCGTGGTCGGACACCTCCCGACCCAGCGTCAGTTGGGCGCGAGAGCCGTCCGGGAGCGTCGCGTCGACCTGCGGACGGCGCTTCGAGATGCCCTTGCCCGACCGCTGGGCGAGTTTGACGACGAAGTCGTCGAGTTCCTCCTCCTCGTGGTAGACGTTGGTGATGATCTGCTCGTAGTCGGAGTGATAGACGAACACCGGGGAGTTGTAGCCGTCACAGGAGATGTCCTCGACGTTCACGTCGTGTTTGATGCCGTCGATCCGCTCGTAGCCGATGAAGTCCCGCCGGAGGACGTACAGCAGTTTCTCGACCTGGTAGTCGGTCAGCTCTGTCGGGTCCTCCTCGAGCACGGCCGGTTCGGGCCGCGCGGCGATCCCGTCGAGTGAGGGATCGGAGTGTGCCGTCGTCGACTCGGCGAACAGGCCGTCGAGGCGGCCGCCGAGCGAGCCCTCACCGAGGCCGAGCGAGCGCGCGATCGACGCGAGCGGCCGTTCGGAGGCGGTCGCTGCCGACCCGGATCCGGCAGATTGGGCCGCGGCGTCACCGTTGCCGAACGCTCCCCCGAGGTCGAAGTCGAACTGCGAGAGCATCCCATCGTCCGTAGAGCCGGTGGAATTCGACGGAAGGATCGAGAGCCCGGTTTGTCGTGGGCGGTCGGGGACCTGATAGAGGTTGTAGCGATCGAGGAGTTCGAGCGCCTGCTGTTCGATCACGCGGCGGCGGGTGTCGGGACCGTCGCCGACGACGCTCTCGTCGTCGTACTTGATTGCCGTTCGGAGTTTGCCGGTCAGAAACTCCACCAGGTCGGCTTCGATCCGGTTCTGGTAGGGCTCGACGACGTAGTACTTCTTCTCGTTCTCCTTCGTCGAGTGGAAGATGATGACGAACGAGTGCGGCTTGTCGACCCAGTAGCGCTCGACCTCGCGGAAGTGCGTCTTCTTCGAAAGCGGCACCGCCTTTTCGAGATCGTAGCGGTTTGCGACCGTCGTCGCCCCACGCGCGTCGGTGAAGAAGGCGTCCTCGTCGAACTCGGGGTCGACGTCGACCGTGCGCTCGTCGACGACGTCTTTCAGCTCTGCGGCGCGCTGCCCGCCGCGAGCGAGCGCGTTCTCCATCACCTCGGGGTCGAAGCCGAGCGCGTCCTCGGCGTCGAACCGCTCGATTTCGCCGTCTTCGTCCCGCGGGCGCGAGCCGTCTTCCTCGTAGTAGTACTCGCGCTTGTAGTGCTCCCACATCCAGACGTCCTTGACCACGGGCGTCGTCTCCGGGTCGCAGAACGCCTCGAACTCCGCTGAGATGCGGACCGCTTCCGCGATTGCGGCCTCGACCTCGTCGTCGGTGTCGACGGGGTGGAACTCGAGGTACGCCTCGGGATCGAGGCTCACGTCGTCCCACTCCTCGCGCGTCGGCGTCGGGATCTCGACGGTCTCGCCGTCGTCCCAGCGGGCGTTCTCGGCGTCGTCGCCGTCGTCTACCTCGCGCGGGTCGTAGCCCTGATAGAGCGTGGTGACGTCGCCGTCGACGCCGTACTCGTCGAGAAAGTCCGCCCAGGTGTACTCGCCGACTGCGACCTTCGGGCCGTCCTCGGCCGGCCCGGCTGCGGCGTCCTCGGTCGCGTCGCCACTGTGGTCCTGCGCGTCGGAGTCGCGCGCAGCCTGGTCGTCAGATCCCTCCGCCGGAACGTCGGCGGCGTCAGTCGCCGGGAGCCCCCCAGCTTCCTCGACTGACAGTTCCCCCGCGTCGTCGGCGGTCCGATCGACGATGTCCCCCTCGTGAGGCGACGGCGAAGCGTCCCCGCCCCCCTCCAACGCGTCCTCGCCGTCCGACTCGGAGTCGGCGGCGGACGCGTCGTCGTCGGTTGCCATCGTTCGGGGGTCGGCTTCCCCACTGAAAAAGACTTCTGCCGGACCGGGCGAGTATTTATGACCGCGTCGGCCTGAAAAAATGTGTTCGGGTTGTTACGTCCACAGCGGGAAGAACCGCCACGACCCCGGCCGACGCTATCAGGAACGGTATTTTGCCCGGTTGTTTTATGTGAGCAGTTTCGGTAAGGTGGTCTATGAGCCACGAGTCCGACGCCGATAGAACGACCGCCGTGTCAGACGACGACGTGCGCGTAGAGAAGTCGTTCGCCGGCGACGAGTTCCCGGTTCCGGCGATCAAGTTCCGGCTCGACTCCGAGAGCGACGAGCCCGTACACGTCCGGCTCGTCGATCAGATCCCCGAGGACTTCCCGATGGAAGGGGTCGGCTTCCATCCGGACTACGAGAGCGACAACTGGACCGCCTACAAGGACCACCGCGTCGAGTACGAGCGGACCCTCGACCCCGGTGAGGAGACCACGACGGTGTACGGGATCCGTCTCGAACAGGTCTCGGACGTCGAGGGATTCCTCGGCGAGCCGATTCTCGAACGCCCGCCCGCACCCGAAGAATCCAGCGACGACCAGACCGGCGCCGAGGTCGAAGACATCCTCGGCGCGGACCGGAGCCAACTCGTCCGCGACGCCCTGCAGGGCAACGGACGGCTTGCGACCGAAAGCGAGCCCAACGGAGACATCGGACACGAGCAGCCGGTCGGACACGAATCAGAGCCCGAACAGGATCCGGTGCCGGACGCCGTCGAATCGTCCGCAGCGGTGGACGCCGACGACGCGCGTTCGGACGACCCGGGACTCGGCGCGGAGGCCAGTGCGGAGGCGACAGCCGAGAGCGTCACCGACGACGCCGCAGTAGAAGACCCCACAGGCGACACAGCAGAAGGAGACGCGGACGGCATCGAGGGAGAAGTGGAGGCAGGAGACGCGGACGGCGTCGCGGGAGAAGTCGACGCAGGCGACGCCACGGCAGAGAGCGGTGCGGGAACGGCGGCAGCGGAGTCGGAGGCGACCGCCAGCCTGGCGGACGCATCGGACGTGGCCGCGGGGCCCGGAGCCATCCCGCGCGAGATAGCGACTGATCTCACGCCCGCACTACGCCAGCGAGACGACGGCGAGAGTACGCCAGTGGAATCAGACGAGACCGACGAGGAGAGTGCGGAGCCGGTGGAGTCGGATGCAGAGGGCGAAGAAGATGCCGACGTCGACGCGGCCGACGAGGCACCCGAAACAACGGCGTCCGGAGAGAGTGACGCAGACGACTATCTCGACATCGACGAACACGTCGAAGAACACGTCGACGAGCCGGGTGTGAACGCTTCTGACGTCGCAGTGACCGCCGCAGCCGACGAGTCCGGGACCGATGCGAGCGCCGAGTCCGGCACCGACGTAAGCGCCGAGCCAGCATCGACGCAGTCAGCCGATTCTCAGTCGGCGTCCGCCGCTGCGGAAGCCGGAACCGCAGCGTCCGGGGGCCTGGCGGCGACGCTCGCCGAGGAAATCCGTGCCGGGGAAGTCTCCGAGTCCGATCTCGATACGCTCCGCGGCGAACTCGACGTCGGGCTGCCACGGAGCGCGGACGTTCGCCTCCGGCGCGTACAGGCGCAGATGGAGGAGCTCAACGCCTACGCCGACGCGCTCGCGGAGTTCATCGACGAGGAAGGCACCGGCGCGGAACTGGTCGAACGTCTCGACACGGAACTGAACGAGATCACCGCGGAACTCGACGATCTGCAGGCCTCGCTCGACGCCGCCGAAACGGACCGCGAGGAGATTCGCGCGGACGTGTCGAGCCTCCACGAGGACGTCGACGCGAACGACGGGCGAATCGCGGAGACGACGCAACGACTCGACGAGGTCGACGAGACCGCCTCGGCTGCCGCAGCCGGCCTCGAGGACCTTCGTGAGCGGGCCGACGGGCTCGAAGAGCGACTCGACGCGACCGCAGACCGTGTCGCGGACGTCGAGGTGGGCGTCGACGACGTTGCGAGCGACGTCGATACCGTGGCAGCCGACGTAGACGACGTCGCAGCCGACGTCGACGAAGTAGCCGCCGAGATGGGTGAGGTCGCGGCGGACGTCGACGGACTCGCGGCCGACGTAGACGGGATGTCGTCCGATCTAGAGGGCGTCGCAGCCGACGTCGACGACGTCGCGATGGACGTAGACGAGACCGAGGCGCGCGTCTCGCGGCTCGACGAGGAGATGGGCGACGTCCGCGAGGACATCGCGACGCTCGACGGCGACGTCGTCGACGTTCGCGACTCGCTCGAAGCCGAGATCGACGAGCTTCGGGCCGATATGTCCGCGCTCTCGGCCGAACTCGATCGCTTCGAGTCCATCGAACGCGACATCGAAGAACTGCAGACGTTCCGCGACCGCCTCAACGACGCCTTCGGCCCCGGCGGTCAGTGAGCGGGTCGAATCCCCTCCGAGAGCCGTAACCGCGAAGCGCAATCTGTTTAGCGCGCCACCCCGTGCGTTCGACAATGACTGAGACGGAGGCGATTCGCGTCGCCGTCCCCCGCAAGGGCCGACCCCTCGAAGCCGTTCTCGAACGCGTCGCCGACGTTGCCGAGCGAAGCGCCGCCGGCAGCGCGGCCGACGTCGAGACCGTGGCCGACGAGATCATCTCGACGCTCCGCCACGAGAAAGCGGTCACGAAGGGCCATACCCAGCCGGGCGCGGACATCTACCAGCGGCTCGCGACGTACTCCGATCTCGAGGACGACTACGAGCCCGAGTACACGCTCCTCCGCGACGACCGCCAGGGGATGCCCCGTCGGATCGTCTTCGACAGCCTCACCGTCGACATCGGCGGCGTCCCGGTCCAGTTCGTCGGCCGCGAGGAGCCCTTCCGCGCGCTCCGCACCCACGAGTTCGGCCTGGGCTTCGACAGCGCGGATCTGGTCTTAGAGGAGGTCGTCGAACTCGAACCCGAAGGCGTCGGCTCGATAGCCGACGTCAACGCCCGGATCGACCCGATGAACACCGACGTTCGGGTCGTCTCGGGACTCGGCGACACCGTCTATCACACCCTGATGGCGCGTCCGGAGATTCTGCCACCGGGGGCCGACCTCGACCGCGAGTTCGTCGCCGGCTACGAGGGCGAACTGTGCATCTCGCCGCGGTACGAACGGCTCGTCGAGGCCGTCCTCGGTACGCGACCGCTCGACGGCATCTCCTTTGCCTACCCCGACGACGACCGCGAGGAGGAAGCGGCCATCGCGGACGTCGGTCTCGGCGTCTACCTGACGATGACTGGCTCGACCGCCCGCGATCACGGCCTCGTCCTCGGCGAGCACCTGTTCCCCTCGGAGACGGTTCTGATGGAGAACGTCGCGGAGGCCGAGGAGCTCGACGCCGCCGAAACCGTTCGCGACGCGCTCGCGACCGCGGCCCACGAGACCGAAATCGCGGTGTGAGCGCGCAGATGGCGTGCACGCGCTGTGCGCTCCGGGCTTGTCGCTGGCGGGGTGACGCGCAGTTCGATTCGAGCCACATCGCTGGCGGATAGCGCCCGGTTAGTCCTCACCGAGCGGCGTGGCACCGCTGTCGGCGTCGGTCGGCAGCGACTCGCGGACCTGGGTGTACACGAGAACGAGCGCGACGAGCGCCGCGACCGCACCGAAGGTGAACGGCGTCGACAGCCGACCGGCGTTGTACAGGAAGCCGGCGGTGAGCGGCCCGACCGCGACGCCGAGCCCGAACGCCATCGTCAGCACCGAGAGGGTGCTCCCCGATTGTCCCTCGCGTGCCAGGTCGCCCGCGAGCGCGAGCGACGGCGCGAACACCAGCGCGACCGCGACGCCCTGGAGGAGACGTGCGACGAGCATCGTCAGCGGCGTCGAGACGACGCCCTGCGCGAAGACGGCGGGGACGAGGATCACGAATCCGGCGAGCAGGAAAGGCCGACGGCCGTAGGTGTCGCTCGCGCTTCCGATCGGGATCTGGAGCAGGACGTTCGCGATGACGACGGCCGCGAACTGGACGCTGAAGAGGAACGTACCCTCGTTCAGGCGGGCGCGGATGGGCGCTTCCAGCGGCGCGAACAGCGCGATCGTCATCGCCATGAAGAACGTGGCGACGCCGAGGACGAACACCGAGTCGAACCGTCCCGGCCCGCTCCGTTCGAGAATCCGAACCGAGAGGTCGTCGCCGGCCTCGGCGTCGAGCGTCGGCGGGTCGTCCACCACCGCGTAGACGAGCAGGAAGCTCACGATGGCCCCGGCCACGGCGACGCCGAACGCCGCGTCGAAGCCCGAGAGCAGGCCGAACGGAGTCGGGTACGGGCCGAATCGGATGACGACGCCGGCGACGATCGGACCGAAGCCGAAACCGATCAACCGAAACGTGTTGAAGACGCCGAAGTTACCCCCGCGTTCGCTGTCCGACCGGGCGTAGTCGTTGACGAGCGCGACGGTCGCCGGAACCGTGAACGCGGCACCGATCCCCTGGAATCCACGGGCGACGAGGACCGCCCAGTAGTTGGTCAAGAACGGATACGCGACGCTCCCGATAGCGAACAACACCAGGCCGAAGAGGACGAACGACTTGCGCTTGCCCAACCGATCGGACAGACGACCGGTGAACGGTTGCCCGAAACTGTTGACGAACCCGAAAAGCGACAGGACGAACCCGATGAGTAGCTCCTCGCCGACGGCGACGCCGAAGAGGTCGCCGCCGACGAGACCGCCCAGCGATACCTGGCCACTCGCGATGTACAGCGGCAGCACGATGATGAGAAAGGAGTTGCCGAGCGCGTCCGCCATCCGGGCGAGCCCGAGCGCGATCACGCGCCCGTCGGTGTCACCGATCATCGTACGGCCCCGCTCTGTGTCCGCGTTCGAGCGACGACAGCTGGCCCCGAGCGTCTCCACATACTCGGGGCGACGGACGCCGCACGGAAGTCGTTTTCAGTCGGGACAGATCCGCAACGACGTGTCAGCCAGGACAGATCCGCAACAGGGCCTCAGTCGGCGTTCGCCTGCCACTTCCGCACCGTGTCGGGTCCGACGCCGTCGACCTTTTCGGCCAGCGCGTCCGGTTCGACCTCTTTGAGCGAGGCGACGTCCTCGACGCCGGCGTCTTTGAGTTTCTCGGCGGTCTTCTCGCCGATGCCGCTGACGCTTTCGAGGTCGGAACCGCTCTCGCTCTGCTCGGCCTGGTACTCGCGATAGTTGCAGATCGGACAGCCGAGGTCCCACGGTTCGCTGTCGTCGTCGTAGGTGATCCGGAGTTTCGGGAGGTCGTGTTCCTCACAGGTCTCGTCTGTCACCTCGATGTCACCGCGGCGCGGTAAGGGAAGCGAGTACTCACAATCGGGATAGCGCGTACAGCCGACGAGCCGTGACCCCGAGCGGAGGCGTTTGATCGCGAGTTCGCCGCCCGCTGCGGCGGCGTCGTCGCCTTCGTCTCGCGGCGTCTCCGACGCCGCGCTCTCACCACATTCGGGACACGGCCCGATCACCAGATCCTCCTGCTCGTCGGCCTCCTCGGCCTTACAGAGCGGACAGCCGTGGACGAACGTCTTGCGACCCGCGAGCATCTTGATGTGGTGCAGGCCGTGTTCGTCGCAGGTCTCCTCTAAGATGAGCGGCTTGCCGGTCGAAGGCAGCGGGAGCGTGTAGGTGCAGTCCGGATAGGAGTCACACCCGATGAAGTACGAGCCCTGCCGGCTCTTTCGGATCACGAGGTCGCCGCCGCACTCGGGGCACTCGCCGACGGTCTTGTCCGCCTTCAGCGACTCCTGGAGGTGTTTTCCGACTTCTTCGCCGGACTCCATCAGCCCCTCGAACACCGATTCGAGAATCTCGCGGGACTCGTCTGTCACCTCGTCGAGCGTCGCCTCGCCGCGGGCGATGGCCTGCATATCTTCCTCCAATTGGGCCGTCATCTCCTCGCTCACGATGCGGTCGGCGAACTCCTCGGAGGCCTCGACGACCGACCGAGCCAGTCGCGTCGGTCGCGGCGGGTCGCTCTCGATGTACCCGCGGTCGTACAGCTTCTGGATGACGTCGTGGCGGGTCGCCTTCGTCCCGATTCCCATCTGTTCCATCGTCTCGATGAGCCGCGACTGGCCGTAGCGCCGCGGCGGCTGGGTCTGCTTTGCGTCGAGGCGAGTGTCGGTGACGGTCAGTTCCTCGCCCTCGGCGACGTCGGGGACGAACGACTCGCTGGCGTTGGAGTACGGGTAGACCGCGTGATAACCCGGGTCGAGGAGCCGCTTGCCGTTGGCCTTCAGCGAGAGGCTCTCGTCGTCGCCGGCGACGGTCGCGACGACGCGGAGGTGCTCCCAGGTAGCCGCCTCGGCGACGGTCGCGAAGAACCGCCGGACCACGAGTTCGTAGACCTCCCACTCGTCTTCTGTGAGTTCAGAATGACTGGGCAGTTCGCCTGTCGGGTGGATCGGCGGGTGATCTGTCGTCTCCTCGTCGCCGGCGGTCGGTTCGATCTCCTCCTGGTCGAGCAGCGATTTCGCGTCGTCGCCGAAGTCCCGCGTGCCGGCGAACGAATCCAGGAGCTCTCGGGGGTCGAGGTCGTCGGGGTAGACGGTGTTGTCCGTCCGCGGGTAGGTGAGATAGCCGGCGGTGTAGAGGTCCTCGGCGATGCTCATCGCGCGCTGGGCAGAGTAGCCGATCGAGCCCGCGGCGCGGATGAACTGCGTCGTGTTGAACGGCGCTGGCGGATCGTCGGTCCGGGTGCGCCGACGGACCGACTCGACCGACGCCGTCGACGACGACCGGAGCGTCTCGTAGGCCGCGTCCGCAGCGTCTTCGTCCCAGACGCGCTCGGCTTCGTTGCCGTCCTCATCGAGGTAGAAGTACTGCGCCTCGAAGGAGCCGTCTTCGTCGGCGTCGTCTTTTTCGAGGTCCGCAAACAGTTCCCAGTAGTCTTCGGGATCGAACGCCTCGATCTCGCGCTCGCGATCGACGATGAGCTTCAGCGTCGGCCCCTGCACCCGGCCGACAGAGATGAAGTCGTCACCGAGCTGGCGCGCCGACAGCGAGAGAAAGCGCGTGAGCGCCGCCCCCCACACGAGGTCGATGATCTGGCGGGCCTCGCCGGCGGCCGCGAGGTCGAAGTCGAGTTCGTCGGGGTTCTCGAAGGCGTCGGTCACCTCGTTCTCCGTGATCGAGGAGAAACGGACGCGGTCGACCGGGACGTCGTCGTTGACCTCTCGGACGAGTTCGTAGGCCTCCTTGCCGATAAGTTCGCCCTCGCGGTCGTAGTCGGTCGCGATGACGACGCGACCCGCGCGGCGGGCGAGACGGCGAAGCGCCGCGACGATGTTCTCCTGGGTCGGGTGCTTGTCGATCGGTGCGTCGATCAGTTCGACCGGCTCGACGTCCCGCCAGTCGTTGTACTCCGGCGGGAAGTCGACGCCGACGACGTGGCCTGAGAGGCCGATACAGCGCTTGCCGCCCCACTTGTAGACGTTCACGCCGTTGAGGCGGTCGGCCTCGGCGGACCCCCCGCTCAGGATGTCGGCGATCCGCCGAGCGGCGTTGTCCTTCTCGGTGATGATCAGTTCCGGGCCCTGACTCATTGCCCGGCGATAAGCGAGGGCCCGGCCTAAAGCTTTCGCGCCGAATCGTGCAAAATCAGCGGACAGCGCGCCCGTGCGCGCGAAACAGCTGTTTCAGGAGCTCGCAGTGTGGCGGGCGTCGCAGATCCTCGAATCGAGACGAGGTCGTTACTCGTCGAGTTGCTCGCGGAGCTTCTGGTTCACGTCGCCGGGGTCGGCGCTGCCGCCGGTCTTCTGCATCACTTGCCCCACGAGGAAGTTGATCGCGCCGCCCTCGCCGGCGTGGTAGTCCTCGACGGCGTCGGGGTTCTCCTCGATGGCTTCCGCGACCGCGACGTCGACCTCGTCGTCGTCGGCCGTGCCGAGGCCCTCCGCCTCGATGACCGTGTCGGGGTCCTCGCCCTCGTCGAGCATCGTCCGGAGGACGATCTCCTCGGCGTTCTTCGTCGTAATCTCGTCGGCGTCGACGAGTTCGACGAGACGCGTGAACTCCTCGAGGCGGTCGTCGACGTCGGTGATCGCCATATCGCGGTAGTTGAGTTCGCCCAGTAAGTTGTCCGCGACCCACGTCGCCGCCAAGTCGGGGTCGAACTGGGAGGCGACGTCCTCGAAGAAGTCTGCGACCTCCTTCGTCGAGGTAAGTTTCGCCGCCGACTCGGCGTCGAGGCCGTACTCCTCGCGGAAGCGCTCGCGGCGGGCGTCGGGGAGTTCGGGGATGTCGATCTTCGTTTTCCAGTCGGAGACTTCGAGCGGCGGCAGGTCGGCCTCGCGGAAGTAGCGGTAGTCCTTTTCTTCTTCCTTCGAGCGCATCGAGACCGTGATGCCGCGTGACTCGTCCCAGTGGCGCGTCTCCTGTTCGACCGCGCGGCCGCGCTGGACGGCGTTCTTCTGCCGCGTCACCTCGTAGGCGAGCGCCTGCTCTGCGCCCTTGTGACTGGAGATGTTCTTCACCTCGGTCCGGTTGGCCGCCTCCAGCGACTCGACGCTGATCGAGCCGTCGTCGTCGACCTCGTCGGCCGGGACGAGCGAGATGTTGGCGTCGACGCGGAGCGACCCGTCGCGCGTAGAGTCGAAGACGCTGAGGTATTCGAGGACCTCTTCGAGTTTCGCGAGGAACGCGCGGGTCTCCTGAGGACTGCGGAAGTCGGGGCGGGTGACGATCTCCATCAGCGGCGTGCCGGCGCGGTTGTAGTCGACGAGCGTGTAGTCTGCGGTGTCGATGCTGCCGCCCTTGTGCTGGAGGCTGCCCGGGTCTTCTTCGAGGTGGGCGCGTTCGATGCCGATCTCGCGGCGCTCGCCCTCAACGGAGACTTCGAGGGTGCCGTCGGCGCAGATCGGGGCGTCGTACTGCGTGATCTGGAAGTTCTTCGGCAGGTCGGGGTAGTAGTAGTTCTTCCGGTGGAACCGGGTGTGTTCGGCGACGTCGGCGTCGAGCGCCTTGCCGACCTTCACGGCGGCCTCGACGGCCCCTTCGTTCAGGACGGGCAACGCACCCGGCAGGCCGAGACAGATCGGGCAGGTACGGCTGTTGGGCTCTTCGTCGTCCGCCGGTTCGGTCGAACACCCACAGAAGATCTTCGTGTCCGTCTCGAGTTGGACGTGGACCTCCAACCCGATGACGGTGGCGAGATCGCGCTGGGAGAGCGCCTTCGCGGTCATTGACGCGTGATTCGACGTAGCGGGGCTAAAGGCTAACGGGACGGTCGGATAGGTGGGCACCGAAAGCACCCTGACCACTGTCCGCTAGCGCCCATACCACCGGGAGTTTTTTCGCCGGACGATCAATAACGCTCGATTGGAACTGTGGGCCCAAACTCACCGCCGCGTTCGACGCGGGTCGGTCAGTTCATCGACGTCCGGCGGCTGTTGGCCGGGCTGGATCTCTACTACGGTTGGTTCGTCGTTGCCTCGTGCTTTCTCGGCGGGCTGCTGATCTACGGGCTCCTGTACTCGTTCAGCGTCTTTTTCGGCCACCTCGTCACCGCGTTCGGAATGTCGCACGCTAACACGTCTCTTATTTTCTCTCTGCAGTCGGTGATGATGTACGTCGGCGCGGCGGTGTTCGGGTTCACCATCGACCGGTACGACGTCCGCCGACTGTTCGCGCTCGGGTCTGTGCTGATCGTCGGCGGCCTGTTCGGGACGAGCATCTTCTCCAGTTTCCTGGGCGTGCTGGTGTGTTATGGGATCGCAGTCGGCATCGGATTCAGCATCGTGATGGTCATCGCATACGTGACACCGGTGTTCTGGTTCGAGCGGCGACGGGGCATCGCCACAGGGATCGCGACCGCGGGTGCCGGGGTCGGGATGATGGCGATGCCACCGTTCGCTCGTCTGTTGATCGAAGCGCTGGGCTGGCAGCGCGCGTACTTCGCGCTGGCGTTGTTAGTGAGCGTCGCCCTCGCAGTTGCGACGGTCCTGATTGCCGACCGACCGGAACGACTCGGTATCGACGCCTCCGCGGAGTTCGTGACGACTGCCGACGACCGGTCTTACCCCTCCGCCCGTGAACAGTTGCGTGACGTCCGGTCTATCGTGCTGTCGCCGTCGTTCGCCGTGTTCTTCCTGGCGTTTCTCGGATCGTATCTCGTGCCGTTGTCGCTGACGGTCAACTTCGTCGAGTTCGCCCGGTCGGTCGATATCGGAGCACAGGCCGGCGTCTTCGCAATCAGCGTGATCGGAGCGACCAACACCATCGGGAAGTTCGTCACCGGCTACCTCGCCGACCGGTTGGACACGACGCACGTCCTCGCCGGCAACGCGGTCGTGATCGGGGTGCTGACGGTTCCGATCACGCAGATACACGACGCGGGAGTGGTGCTCGCTATGTCGGCGCTGTTCGGGTTCGGATACGCCGGACTCGGGGCGCTGATGACGCCGGTGATGGCAGACCTCTTCGGTGCGGAGAATCTGAACGGACTGTTCGGTGTCGCGTCCGTCTCCTCAGCCTTCGCGGGTGCGCTCGGCCCTTATCTCGCGAACCTCTCGTTCGACCTGTACGGGACGTACATCCCCGTGTTCCTCGGGATGGCACTCATCAGCGTCCTCTCGGCGGGGCTGTTCCTCCTGGCCCGGCAGTGGGCCGAGACGGGGGTTCGTGCGTGACGGAGGGGACACGGCGCTATTCGACGTCTTCCTCGCGCTTCCGTAACCTATTCCCTCGGTCCCATCGACGGCACGCCCGATGAGCGACTCGCTGGCCGACGCTGCCAGGATCGACGTTCGCCGCGGGGTCACCTTCGCGGCCCCTGACGGCAGCCCCCTCCATCTCGATCTCTATCGCCCGGCGACGGCCGGGGTCGGGACAGCCGACGCTGCCCGCCGCGCCGCCGTCGTCCTCGTTCCCGGCAGTCGCGGTCGCGCCCCCGACAGCGGCGAACTGGCGCGGTACGCGCTCGATCTGGCCGAGCGCGGCTACGTCTGCGTCGTCCCGGCGTATCGCGGCAGCGACGTCGCGAGCTTCCCCGCCCAGATTCGGGATCTGAAGGCCGCGATCCGGTGGCTTCGCGCCGCGGACGACGTCGGCGTCGACCCGGACCGCGTCGGCGCGTTCGGCCACGGCACGGGCGCACACCTCGCCGTCCTCGCCGCGGTGACGGCCGGAGAGGCGTCGTTTGCGCCCCACGAATCGGCGTTCGCCGGTGTTCCGATCGACGCCGCGGCCGCATCCAGCGCACACGACGGGCTCGCCGCAGTCGTCGGCGTCGCCGGCACGTACGCACTGGAACACCAGCCCGAAACCGACGGTCTCGTGGCGCTGCTGGGCGGTGACCGCGAGTCGGCACCGGACGCCTGGGAGCGAGCGTCGCCGTCGACGTATCTGGGCGGTAACGGACAGCCGGGAGCGCGGGACACCTCACAGACGGACGCCGCGGCCGACGTGCCCCCAATTTTGCTCCTCCACGGCGAGGACGACGACGTCGTTCCGGCGATGGCCTCGGAACTGTTCCACGATATGCTGGAAGAGAGCGACGTCACCGCCGAGTGCGTGGTCGCGGCCGACGCCGGCCACGGCGTCCACGAGACGCAGCGGCCGTTCACGCTCGGCTGGACCGAAGCGTTCTTCGATCGGCATCTCCGGTGAGAGGTTCGGCGTCCCGTCGCAGCCGGTGCTACCGGCGTCCGTCGAATCGGATATTCACGTCAACTATCACTTCCTGGGTAGGTGTCTGACGTACGTTTATGTGGCCGGAGACGGGCTATCTACCCTATGAGCAACCGTGTGGAGGAGCTCGAGTCGAAGGTCGCGGAGCTACAGGCCGCCGTCAACGGGCTGACCGAAGAGCTCGTCGAGACGAAAGAGCGCGTTCGGCTCCTCGAAGAGGAGGTCGAAGTCGACCTCGCGGCCGGGACCCGTCCGGTCGGGCACGACAACGTCGTCGCGTCGGAGCCCGAATCGGCATCGGAGCCCGAATCGGCGTCGGACGCCCAGTCCGAACCCGAGGCGGCCGCCGAATCCGACGCCGAGGCGAACACCGCGGAAGACCCGATGGACCCACACCAGGAGTCGCCGGCGCAGGCGGAGTCGCGCCGCGAAACGTCCGCACAGCAGTCCGACGACGCGGACTTCATCGACGCCGACGCGGACGACCACATCCCGAGCGAGGTCGAATCGAAGGACGACGATACTAAGACGAACGAAACCGAGGGTGACGACGAGGCGGCGACCGAAGACGACGACATCATCGTCGCATAATCGGGCGCTCCGCCCGCTACGAGCAACCTATGCACATCAAAGAGCTCGTCCTCGACGGCTTCAAGAGCTTCGGGCGGACCACGCGTATCCCGTTCTACGAGGACTTCACAGTCGTTACGGGGCCGAACGGCTCCGGTAAGTCGAACATCATCGACGGCGTACTGTTCGCGCTCGGGTTAGCCCGGACGCGCGGCATCCGCGCCGAGAAGCTGACTGATCTCATCTACAACCCCGGTCACGCCGACGACAGCGACGGCGGCGGGGGCGGACCCAAAGAGGCCACCGTCACGGTCGTCCTCGACAACGCGGACGGCACGCTGGAGCGTTCGCAAGTCGTCAACGCCGCGGGCAGCGACGACGTCGGCGACGTCTCCGAGATCCGCGTCAAGCGCCGCGTGAAAGAGACAGAGGACAACTACTACTCGTATTACTACCTCAACGGCCGCTCGTGCAACCTCTCGGACATCCAGGACCTCCTCGCGCAGGCGGGCATCACGCCCGAGGGCTACAACGTGGTGATGCAGGGTGACGTCACGGAGATCATCAATATGACACCCCACCAGCGCCGGGGCATCATCGACGAGATCGCCGGCGTCGCCGAGTTCGACGCCAAGAAGGAGGACGCCTTCGAGGAACTCGACGCCGTCGAAGATCGGATCGAGGAGGCCGACCTCCGGATCGAGGAGAAAGAGACCCGGCTCGACCAGCTCGAAGACGAGCGCGAGACGGCGCTGGAATACCAGTCGCTCCGCGAGGAGCGCGAGGAGTACGAGGGCTATCAGAAGGCCGCCGAACTCGAAGACAAGCGCGAGGACCTCGAAGCGACCCGGGAGCGAGCCGAGAGAACCGAATCGAAGCTCGAATCGCACCGCGAGGAACTCGACCGCCGGCAGGGTCGCGTCTCGCGGCTGGAGGACGAACTCGAAGCGCTCACGCGGGAGATCGAACGGAAGGGCGAGGACGAACAGCTCCGGATCAAATCCGAGATCGAGGAGGTCAAAGGCGAGATCGACCGGCTGGAGAACGCCATCGAGGCCGCCGAAGAGCGAATCGACGACGCCGAGAGCGAGCGGCGGAACGCGTTCGTCCAACTCGACCGCAAGCAGGAGGAGATCGACGAACTCGACGCGGAGATCCGCTCTGTCAAAGTCGAGAAGGCCTCCGTGAAGTCCGACATCGGCTCGCTGGAGACGGACCTGGCCGAAGTCCAGGCCGAAATCGACGACGTCGACACCGAGTACGACGAGCTGAAATCCGATCTCGCCGAGAAGAAAGCCCGGCTCGAAGAGCTGAAAACGGAGCAGAACGACCGCCAGCGCGAGAAGGATCGCCTCCTCGACGACACGCGACGACGGGCGACCGAAATCTCCGAGACCGAAGCGGAGATCGAGGACCTCCGCGAGACGCTGCCCGATCTGAAAGCCGAGGTGTCGGACCTCTACTCGGAACTCGACAAGGCCGAGAAGAACGAATCGAAGATCGAGGGCGTCGTCGACGACCTCCAGGCGGAGAAGGCAGAACTGAAAGACGACCTCGACGACGTCGTCGAGGAGATCCAATCGAAGCAATCGGAGTACGCCACGCTTGAGGCCCGCGCGGGCGACGACGGCGACAACTCCTGGCCGCGCGCGGTCACGACGATCCTCAACGCCGGGATGTCGGGTATCCACGGCACCGTCGGCCAATTAGGCGCCGTCGACGGCGAGTACGCGACCGCCTGTGAGACGGCCGCCGGCGGCCGCCTCGCGCACGTCGTCGTCGACGACGACGGGGTCGGCTCTGACGGCATCGACTACCTCAAGTCCCGAAACGCCGGCCGGGCGACGTTCCTGCCGATCACGAAGATGGACGACCGGGGGCTGCCGCGACTCCCGGATCACCCCGGCGTCGTCGACTTCGCCCGCAACCTCGTCGACTACGACGCCGAGTACGAGTCCGTCTTCTCGTACGTGCTGGGCTCGACGCTCGTCGTCGAGGATATGCAGACCGCCCGCGACCTGATGGGCGACTACCGGATGGTGACGCTCGACGGCGACCTCGTCGAGCGCTCCGGCGCGATGACCGGCGGGTCCGGCGGTGGCTCGCGCTACTCCTTCTCGAAGTCCGGCAGCGGCCGGCTCGAACGGCTCGCAGAAGAGATCGAGGAGTTAGAAGACCGGCGTCGGAGCCTACAAGCGGAGATCCGCGAACTCGACGAAGACATCGAGGACGCCCGGAGCCGGGCGGCCGACGCCCGCGAACGCGTCCGCTCGATCGAGTCCGAGATCGAGGGCGCCGAAGCCGACGTCGAGGAGGCCGAACGTGAGATCGACGACCTCGAAGCCGAGATCGAACGCCTCCGCGAGAAGCGCGCCGAGGTCGACGAGGAGATGCGGACGATCGACGCAGAGATCGACGACCTCGAATCCGAAATCGCCGACGTCGAAGCCGAGATCGACGACCTCGAATCCGAACTCGAAGACTCGAAGATCCCCGAACTCACGGCCGAAGCCGACGAGATCCGCGCGTCCATCGACGAGAAAGAAGAGCGAATGGACGACCTCGACGGCCGGCTCAACGAACTCCAGTTAGAGAAGGAGTACGCCGAAGACGCCGTCGCAGACCTCGAAGAGACGATCGAGAACGCCCAAGAGCGGAAGGCCGACGCCCGCGACGTCATCCGCGAGAAAGAGGCCGGAATCGAAGACCGCGAGGAGGCGCTCGAGGCGAAGCGCGAGGCCGTCGAGGCGCTCGAAGAAGAGCTCAAAGAGCTCAAATCGGATCGCTCGGACTTGCAGGCGACGCTTCGGGAAGCAAAGAGCGAGCGCGACGAGAAGCGCGACGACGTCGACCGCGTCGAGTCGAAACTGGACTCGCTCGAAGATAGCGTCGAGCGGTTGTCGTGGGAGATCGACGAGTTGGAGGGGGAAGTCGGCGACTACGACCCCGAGAACATTCCGGACCACGAGGAGGTCGAATCCGAGATCGAGCGGCTTTCATCTGCGATGGAGGCGCTCGAACCGGTGAATATGCTCGCGATCGACGAGTACGACGACGTCGAAGCGGACCTCGACGACCTCCAGGAGCGCCGGGACGTCCTCGTCGACGAACGCGAGGCCATCGAGGAGCGAATCGATCGCTTCGAGGCCCAGAAGAAAGAGACGTTTATGCGGGCGTTCGACGCGATCAACGAGAACTTCACCGAGATCTTCGAGCGCCTCTCCGATGGGACGGGCGAACTCCACCTCGAAGACGCCGAAGATCCGTTCGAGGGCGGATTGACGATGAAAGCCCAGCCGGGCGACAAGCCGATTCAGCGGCTGAACGCGATGTCCGGCGGCGAGAAGTCTCTCACCGCCCTGGCGTTCATCTTCGCCATCCAGCGGCACAATCCGGCGCCGTTCTACGCGCTCGACGAGGTCGACGCCTTCCTCGACGCCGCCAACGCCGAGCGCGTGGGTGAGATGGTCGACGACCTCTCGGCGGACGCTCAGTTCGTCGTCGTCTCGCACCGGTCGGCGCTCCTGGAGCGCTCCGAGCGCGCCATCGGCGTGACGATGCAGGGCGACAACGTCAGCGCCGTCACCGGGATTCAGTTGAGCGACGACGGCGACGAGGAGGAGGCGGAGGTGCCGGCGGATGACTGACTCCGCGGGGTCGGCTCCGGGAACCGGCGCTCTCACCGATGGCCTCCGCGCCGACCGCGGCCCAGAGCGCGACCCGTCGGCCGACGTCGACGACGACGAAGTCGAGCCCGTCGAACTGCTCGTCCAGTTGGCCGAGGAGGGCGAAATCGACCCCTGGGACGTCGACCTCGTCGAGGCGACAGACGCGTTCCTCGAACGCCTCGACGAGACCGATCTGCGGACCTCGGGGCGGGCGCTGTTTTATGCGGCCGTCCTCCTGCGGATGAAGAGCGACGCGCTGCTGGAACCGGACGACGAGGAGCCCGAAGACGAGATCGAGCCGTGGGAGGCCGCACTGGAGAGCGGCGGGCCGATCGCAGACAGCGAGGGCGACGGCGCGGGCGCACCGGGGTTCGATCCGGTCGACGCGCTGGAGGCGGAGATGGACCGGCGTCTCGAACGCAAACAGGCGCGTGGATCGCCAGAGACGCTCGACGAACTCGTCCGCGAACTGCGGGAGGCCGAGCGGCAGTCGTGGTGGAAGCGCCGCCGCGAGTACGACACCTCCGAGTCGCCGCACGGCCACCGCCGCGGGACCCAAACGCTCGATTACCGCTCGGCCGACGAGTTCCGCGAGGCCGACGAGCCGACCGCGGCCGACGTGACCGACACGGCCCACACCGAGGACATCGAGACGTCGATCGCGGCCGTCCAGGAGTCCATCGACGTCCACTACGACAACGGCCGCGAGGAGGTCCTGTTCAAAGAAGTCGCCGACGCCGCCGAGACGCCGGTGACGTCCTACCTCGCGCTGCTCTTTCTCTCGCACCGCGGCGACGTCCGACTCCAGCAGGACGACCTCTTCGGGGACCTCTGGATTCGGAATCCCGACGCGGAGTTCGCGGACCCGGACGCCGACGGCGACGAGGACGTGAGCGGATCGGGAGCCGGCACCAGGACGGACGGCGACACCGACGCGGAAAGCGAAAAAACAGCGGACGAGGCCGTCGCGCCCGCCGCGGACGACGATTGAGGCGCGGTCCGCGTCGGCTGGCGGGTCAGGTCGTTCGTGACCCACAGGAGCCGGCGAGTCGTTCGTGACCTCCCGGGAACTGGCGGGGTCGTTCGAGACGACCGGACTTACTCGACGTACGCGCCGATGAGCGGTTCGAGGTCGTCTTTCGTCGCGTCCGGAATCGCGTCGTCGGGCGTGTTGATCGTGCCGTCGAGCGCCGTGTGGCAGTCGCAGGCGTGGTCTTCGGGGATCGCCTCGATCGCCGCCTCGACGGTCTCTTTGATCGCCGTCTCGTTCTTCGCGGCGTTTTCGAGCACTTCGTCCAGCGTGACCTCGCTGTCTTCCTTCCAGACGTCGTAGTCGGTGACGCCGGTGACGGTGGCGTAGGCCATCTCGGCCTCGCGGGCGAGTTTCGCCTCGGGGATGGTCGTCATCCCAATGACGTCCCAGCCCTGGTCGCGGTAGAACTCGCTCTCGGCGCGCGTGGAGTACTGCGGTCCCTCGATGCAGACGTAGGTGCCGCCGCGGACGACGTCAGCGTCGGTCGTCGATTCGGCGGCGTCCGCGAGGATCTCGTTGAGGTCCCCACAGTACGGATCGGCGAACGGTTGGTGGACGACGACGTCCTCGTCGAAGAACGTCAGGTCGCGGTGTTTCGTCCGGTCGTAGATCTGATCGGGGACCACGAGCGTCTGCGGTGGGAGGTCCTCGCGGAGGCTCCCGACCGCGTTCGAGGCGAGGACGTGCGTGACGCCGAGTTTCTTCAGCGCGAAGACGTTCGCTCGATACGGCAGCGTCGTCGGCGAGCGCTGGTGGTCGGGGCCGTGTCGCGGCACGAACACGACTTCGCGGCCGGTGTCGCCGAACTCACCGACCGTCAGGGGTGCCGAGGGTTTCCCGAACGGCGTGTCGACGTCGACCTCCCGCGTGTCTCGCAGCGGTAGCGCGTCGTAGATTCCGCTCCCGCCGATGAATCCGATAGCCATAGTCGTGGCTTCGAGCGACGGCGCTAAAGCGTGATGGGTCGGCGTCGGTTCGGTGATCGTTCGCACGCGATCGGCGCGGGCCGCAGCGCCGGCGTCACAGCGGCCTCGTAGGAGTATCGTACGTCCCCATAGATGTCTCGCCGGACGGTCGGCGAGAATCTCCGAACAGTGACGATACTCCCTATCAGAGCACCACGCCGCTCTCTAGAACGGCGATGAGGACCGTCAGCGTGAGCACGGAGACCACCGTGGTCGCGAAGATCGCCGTCGAGACGAACTCGGTAACGGGGACACCCGCGACCTCGCCCTCGGCGAACTCGCCGACGAGGATCAGCGGCGTGACCGCCGACGGCATCGCGGATTCGAGGACGAACGTCCGCGCGACGGCGGGATCCGAAAAGCCAACCAGGAGCGCGACGCCGACTGCGATCACCGGCGCGACGACCATCTTCAGGCCGACGACGCCGCTGACAGACGACAGCGTCGATGCGACGTTCGTCCGCGCGAGCTGGATTCCCAAGAGGAGCAGCATCACCGGAATCGCCGAGTCGCCGACGAGTTGGAGCGTCGACATCGCGGTCGAGTCGACCGGCGGGACGACGCCGAGCGCGCGAGCGAGGAGCGCGGCGGCGACGGCGTACACGAGCGGCACGCGGAAGACCTGCCGGACGCCCGCAAAGCGGCTCTCGGCGCTTCCACGTGAGGCGAGGAAGACGCCCACGGTGTAGATGAGCGCGGCCTGCACGGAGAGATAGACGACGGCCGTCGCGCGGCCGGTGTCGCCGAAGGCGAAACTGGAGACGGGGACGCCGTAGTTGCCGGTGTTCGGAAAGGCGATGACGAGCGTCAGCGCCGCCAGCGCCGTCTCCGACGCGCCGAAGAGACGGCCGGCGGCCTCTGCGAGCGCGATCGCGAGAACGTGAAAGACGAGAATCGCGACGGTGATGCGCGCCAGCGTGGACTGTGCGAGCGTCGTCGTCGCGAGGCTATGAAAGACGAGGGCCGGCGCGAGCACGTAGACGACGACGGTGTTGAGCGCGTCCGTCTCGATGTCGCGGACGCGCCCCAGCAGGTATCCGACGCCGCCGACGGCGACGATCGGGAGGATCGCGGTCGCGAAGACGGAGACCAGAGAGACCACGTCAGAGGGCACACGAAGTCGCTATTCAAACGCTTCGGTCGCCGGCGTGACGGGAGCGTCCGTATCGGAGGCTCGGATCCGCCCCGACCGACCCTACGCGCCGATACCTTCGTTGTCGACGAGTCGCCAGGCGTCGGTGTGAGCCGATTCGACGTAGCCGCGCCGCTCCATCTCGGCCATCACTTCGCTCATCCGGTCGGGCTGGGCGATCTCCATCTCGATCCGGTCGACCGAGTGGAACTCCGAGAGGTAATGGCGGATGTCCTCGACCTCGAAGGTCTCCTCGTCGGCCTTCTCCATCACGCCGGAGATGAGGTCGATCATATCCTCGATGAAGTTCCAGGGGTAGACGATCCACGTCCACTCCTCTAAGCGCTCGCCGACGAAGTCGGGCTCGAACTCGCTCGTCTGCAGGAGTTGCAGCGTCGCGGTCCGGACCTCGCCCGCGTCGCGGTCGGTCACGTACTCGTAGGCGCGCTCGATCGACCCGCCGGTGTCGGCGATGTCGTCGATGATGAGCACGTCTTTGCCTTCGACGCTGCCTTTCGGCATCGGGTAGCGCACCTCCGGCTCGTCGGCCTTCTCGGCGGTGCCGACGTAGTGCTCCATCTTCAGGCTCGTCAGATCGTCGAGTCCGAGGAAGTCGCAGATGCACCGACCTGCGAACCAGCCGCCGCGAGCGAGCGCGACGACGACGTCCGGTTCGAAATCGGCGGTCTTCACCTGGTCGCTGACGTCGCGACAGAGCCCGTAGATGTACTCCCAATTAGTGATCGTGCAGTTGAACTGGTCGGGCAGGTCGCCCATAGATTTCGGTCACCGTTCGGTGAAGGGTGCGGCTGGACCCTTAATCTGTTCGTCTGGGCCGGCTTCGGAAGCGTCACGCGAACGGCCAGCCTCAGCTCGTGACCGGGAGTGTGATCGAAACGACCGTGCCACGGGGGTCGTTGTCGGTGATCCGGATCCGCCCGCCGAGTTCGGTCACGACCCAGTTGACAAGCCACAGGCCGAGCCCGCTGCCGTGGAGGAGCGGCGTCTCTTCGCCCTCTTCGAGCACGAGCCGTTCGTTCTCGGGGATCCCCGGCCCGTTATCGGTGACAGTGATCGTCGCGTGGGGATGCGCAGCAGACTCGGAGACGTCGACAGTCAGCCGCACTTTCGGAGTGTCGGCATCGTTGTGCTGGACCGCATTCCGAAGCAGTTCCGTGAGCGCGGTTTCGAGTTCGGCGTTGACGCGGTGCTGCGTCTGCGGGATCTCGACCGATTCATCGACGCCGGCAGTAGTGTCGAGGACGTCCTGCTTTGCCCGCCGGATCACTGTTTCGAGGGACCGGACGACGTTGCGCTCGTTGTCGTCGCTGAACGTGCGTTCGATCTGCTGTACCTGGTCGCTGATCCGGAGGAGTTCGTCCGCCGAATCGATGATCCTCGAGACGGCACCCCCGGCGTCGGTCCCGTGATCGGAGAGCAGGTCGGCGTAGCCGCTGATGATGTTCAACTCGTTGCGGAGGTTGTGTCGGAGCACTCGATAGAGCACCTGGAGCTGTTGTCTGCGCCGCCGTCGCTCCGTGATCTCGGTATTGACCGCGACGAACCGTTCGACGGCTCCGTCGTCGCCGAAGAGAGGTGCGATCGTCTGGTCGATGTACTGGCGCCGGCCGTCTTTGCGGCGGTTGATAACCTCGTTCTCCCATATCTCGCCCGACGTGATCGTCTCCCAGAGGTCGCGGTAGAACCGCCGGTCGTGCTCGCCGGAGCGGAGGATGCGCGGTGTCCGCCCCAACGCTTCCTCTCGACCGTAGCCAGTTGCCTTCTCGAACGCCCGGTTTACGTACTGGATCGTGCCCTCGACGTCGGTGATATAGATCGCGTGTCCGGTGTGTTCGATCGCCTTCTCGAAGAGTTCCGCCTCTTCGCGTGCGCGGATTCCCGTGATCTCGCGACCGATAGCGCGTCCGAGGTTCGCAAGGGTCTCTCGTTCCTCCCCGCCAAAGGCGTCTTCCCGCGAGGTGTAGAGATTGAGGACACCGAACAGTTTGTCGTCGTGCTGGATGGGGACGGCGGCCGTCGCGCGGACATCGAATTCCGATAACGCGTCGTGCCACGGGGTCATCTCTGGATCAGCCGTGGCGCGCTGGGCGGTTTCGACCTCACGAGACCGAAGCGCGCGGCCCGTCGGCCCCTGCCCGGTCGGGGCTTCGCCGGCGGTGATGTCGACCTGATCGAGATACGCCGCCGCGCCGCCACCCGTCGCCCGCGGCACGACCGGATCGCCGCCCGTCTCGAACTGCCGCTCGCCGATCCAGGCGAACTGATAGGACTCGGATTCGGCGAGTCGCCGGCAGACGGTGGCTTCGAGTTCGTCCCGATCGGTCGCCTGAACGACTGCCTCCGTCGTCTCTTGCAGCGTTTGAGTGATTCGGGTGAGTTCTTCGAGCCTGTCTCGCTGGCGTTCGACCGTCCGCTCGCGCTCACGCCGCGCAGTGACATCACGGATGCTCAATACGATGTTCGGATGCGCGTCGGCGTGGCCTTCGAGGACGCTCGCCGAGACCTCAGTCTCGATGACGGTTCCGTCCTTCCGGATACACGAAAGCGCCCCGGTCCGCGCTCGGCCATCCTCGAGTACGCGCTGGACGAACGCCTCGTACGCGTCTTGATCCTCGCGGTGGAGGTCAGCGGACGGCGACAGCGACACCAACTCAGACTCAGCGTAGCCAAGTAGTTCCGTCGCGCGGGGATTGCACTCCGCGATACGGTCGGCCGCTGGGTCGATAATCAAAAGAGCATCGTCGACAGCGGCGAAGATCGTCTCGTAGCGCTCTTTGCTCCGTTCGAGCCGAGTCGTGAGGTCTGCAGAGAGCCGCCGTCGTTCGAGGAGGTTTTCGAGTCGTCGTCGAAACTCCGGGACCTCAAGCGGCGTCGTGATCGTCTCGTCGACGACCGATCGGAGAGCGTCAGTAAGCGTCTCACCGCTGTCGGCCGTCGCGAGCAATACGGGGAAGAATCGCGGACGTTCGCGTTCTTTGCACGCTTCAACCCACTCGTGGTGGCGTGCGAGTGCAGCAGGGTCGACGAGACAGAGGTCGCCATCGACCGCGTCTTCGGGATCGGAGACGACGACGGGGGTGTACGGCGAGTCATCCCGGAGCCACCGTTTGAGGTGTCGTCGATTCTCCTCGTGCTCCAACAGGAGGAGGATTCGCCTGTCGCGCTGCACGGTCGGTGATTGGGGATCGCGCGGGTCGAGGCGGCCGTCAGTCATCGGTACGGGGCGACTCCCACTCGGGCGTGCCCGAGAGGATACCGCGGAGCCCCGTCAGCGGTTCACCGACGGAGAGCCCATCTTCGGTAATCTCGAACTCCCGGAGTGAACGCTCGAAGTTGCTGGTGCGTTTCTTGAGAACTCCGCCGATCTTCCGGAGCGTCCCTTGATGCTCGATGTGCTGGAGAACGACGATGTTGTCCGCGAGATAGCTCAGTTTGGCCCCCGTCGCCGAGAAATCGCCGGTCACAGTGTATGTCTCGTCGACGAGGATGACCGTCACACCCATATTCTTCAGATACCGGCTCAGCGCGTGCAGACGTCTGGTGAGTTCGTCTTCGGGACCGCGGACGGAAACCCGGTAGCCGTCGATACCGTCGATCATCACGATATCGGCGCCTTGCTCTTCGACCTCCTGTCGGACGCGCCCCGCGAACTGTTGCGGTGACAGTTGCAGCGGTTCCATCTCCTCGACGTACAGCGAGCCCTGCTCGCACATCTCCGCCACGGGGACGTCGACCGACTCAGAGCGCTCGTGGAACGTCGCCATATTCTCCTCGAAAAGGTAGATCACTGAACGCTCGCCGCGCGCTGCGGCTTCCTTCATAAAATGCGTCCCGAGGGTGGTCTTGCCGACGCCCGTAGGCCCGCTGATCACCGTGACCGTTCCCCGTTCGATACCGCCGTGAAGCAGTTCGTCGAGACCAGGAACGCCCGAAGAGAGCGGTTCGGCGACGAACTGCTGAGTGTGCTCGTCGGGCTGTAACGCCGGATAGACGACCATTCCTTCGTCCGATATCTCCATCGCGTGCGTTCCGCTCTGGGCCGCCGATCCGCGGAATTTCGGAACCGAGATCGATTGACCCCGATCAGCGTCGCCGAGTTCGATCGTCCCGTCGCTGAGGAACTGCAGGTCCTCGTCGGATGAACTCGCAGTATGTTGAGAGGTGAACAGCACAGTCGCGTCGTCTCGGGTGAGATACTCGAGGAAGCCAATCGCCTGTTTTCGGAACCCGCGGTCGTCGCGGGTCAGATGCCGCAGCCGAGTGATCGGGTCGACGAAAATGCGGTCGGGATCGATCGCTTCGACCGCGTCGGTGACGCTCTCGGCGAACGGCTCCCGTTCGACATCGCTCGCCTCGAAGACAGTGTACGATTTGTCCTCGAAGAACACGTCCGCACTCGGGCTCAGATCCAGGAACTCGACGGCGTCGAGATCGAAATCCAGCGCCGTGGCGTTCTGTTTGATATCTTCGGCGGATTCCTCGAGGTTGATGAACAGCGTCGTCTCGGCTTGTCGGACGCCTTCGAGTAAGAAATGACAGCCAAGAATTGTCTTTCCGGTCCCCGGGTCACCGCGAACAAGATAACTACGACCGGGGATCAGACCACCCTGCAACACCGAGTCGAGTCCGTCGACGCCCGTCGAGAGTCGACGATCAGTCACAGCGTGTCCCCCCACAGCCCGTATGACCGACAGGGGAGCACACGGCACTCGTTGTGTTCCCTGAGACAGCGTCCGGGTTCCCCACTACCATTTGGTTGTGCGTATGGCTGTGTTTACGATAGAAAAATTACTGTGATCATATGTACATATGAACTTTTATTTATATTGGATATTTCCACTCAGCGGCCAGTGTCAGCAGATCGACCATCGAGGAGGCTGCTGAGGAGGTGCCGCTGTGCTGCCCGAAGGCGGTTGTGGAACGACGAGGAAGAAATGTCCATCTTCGCGGCGAGTTCGGTACCGGAAAGCCCCTTCGGAGACTCGAAGTATCCGCCGTAATACGCAAGTTCGATGGTCTCTCGCTGACGGTCGGTGAGTCCGTCGAGGATGGACCCCGAAGAGTGCTCTGAGACGACAGGCGGGTCCTCCGGTTCCGTCACCGCGAGGAGTTCTGCGTCCGGATACGTCGCCGAGACGATGTCGACAGCGCGATGGACGGGCATCGTCGACGGAGTCGTAACACGGATCCGGGCATTGGTTTCGTCTTCGCCGACGATCTGCTGGAGCCGGATGCCGTGCTTGGCTAAGATGGTCGCGATAAACGGGTCTGAGAACGTCACCTGGAACAACACGTGGTCGCCGCCGTCACCGAGCTGTCGGATGGACGTGATTCCAGTCGACTCCACCGCCGTCTGGACAACCCGTTCGGCCGAACCCGCGAGCAGTCGTACGAAGACCGTCGTCTCGCCGCTTTCCTTCTGGTGGAGTCCGTCGAACGAGACAGAACACTGATGTTCCAGTGCGATCCGGATGAGCGGACACGACTGCGAGCGGATCTCGAAGTCGAGTTTTTGGCCCTGCTCCGAGAGAACAGCATCCTCCCACTCCATCATACTCATCATACAGCCCAGGAGTTCACCACACTCTTCGAGTACGGCGGTGGTCCACTCCGACACCGCGCCACGCTCGCTCGCGAAGACCGTGAGGACGCCGTAGAGAACGCCCTGGTACTGGAGCGGGATCGCGACAGCCGATCGAAAGCCACGGCGTACTGCGTCCCGACGCCAGGGTTGGTGTTGGATATCTGTCGCCGTATTCTGGACGACAGTCGTCTCAACGGTGCGAGCTGTCCGAACTGCGGGCTCTGCGACGGTCTCGTCGAGAGTGAACGCGTCAGTGTCGAGGTACCCCTGGTCCTGGCCAGCCCACGCTTCGGGGACGAGTTCGTCGCGTTCTGGACTCAGGCTCCCAACCCACGCGAACGTGAACGGGTCGGTGGTGCTAAAGAGTTCACACGCTTTCTGCTCGAGTTCCGCACGCGTGTCTGCCGTAATAGCGATCCGAACGATCTCACGGATGTCCGCGTTCAGTTGTTCGATCTGCTGGAGCGTCTCTGTCTGCGCTTCGAGTTCGCGGCGCTGTCGTCGCATCTCCTGTTCGCGCTCCGTGCGGGCAAAGACGGCCTCCGCGTTTCGCGAAAGCAGTTCGAGTAGCCGCTGATCCGTGACTTCGAACTCGTCGACAGAGGTGTGGCCGCAGACGATCGCTCCGAAACCATCGATCGGGGCAACGAGGACGCTCCGGATCGGCGTATCCGAGCTTTGGATGCACTCGTCCGTGCGGGCGTCGGCGAGTCGAACCGACTCGCTCGTCAGATATGCCTCACCGATGATACTCTCGCCGAGCGACAGCGGCAAGAGATCACCGAACGCCTCCGGGACGCCGTCCGAGTGCGCGATCGGATGCAGTCGTTCGTCGTCGGGATCGAAGAGATAGACTGCGACGAAGTCCCGATTGATGGTCTCGACCGCCGTCTCGACGATCGACTCCGCGATTTCGACGTCGGTCTCGGCGCGAACCAAGTCGCGCGCGTTCTCGTGGAGTTCTTCGAGCGTCTGCTCGTACCAGACTTGATCGGAGATATCGCGAAAGATACCGTGGATCAGCGTCTCGTCTGTCGGCGCATCGTCTGGCGCCTCGACGGCGGCGACGCTGATCTCCACGGGGACGGTGTCGCCATCCGCATCGACGACGTGGATCTGCTCGCCGTCAGGCCGATACCGCAGCGTACCACCCACTTCGAGGTGTCTCTCGAAGACTTCCTCGTATCGGTCCGATTCATCACCAGGGTGCAATGTCGTTATCTTCTCGCCGATCAGTTCGGATCGCGATCGCCCAGTCAATTGCTCGGCTTTGTCGTTCAGTTCGCGGAGATGTCCCGTCTCGTCGCTCACGAGAATCGGAACCGGTGCGTTTTCGACGAGCGCACGGTAGGGGTCGGCTGCCGCATCGGACTGCAGCGCGCCGTTCGTCGCCCCATCGAGACGACCGACGACGAAGCGCTGCTCCGCCGACTGGATCGTCGATTCCCAGACGAGGAGGTGGGAGCGTCTCTCACCGGCCGCGGAGGCACCGCCGATCACGATCGGTTGCTCGTCGACGCTCGGGTCCTCGGGGTCGCTGGAGTCTGACTCGAGTCGCTCGCGAAACGCCTCTCGAGCGTCTGCACGGCTGTGGGCGGGAACCAGCGCGTCGAACAGATCCGCATCGCGAAGCGTTTCGCTGTCGGTGCTGACGGCGTCACAGAACGTATCGTCGACGTACCTGATGCAGCCATCAGCGTCGACCGTCACGATCCCCGCCGAGAGCGATTCGAGAACCGATTCGAAGAACTGCGCTGACGGCATTCGAACTGCACTCCTTCCCCCTGACTGGTCATTCTATCGGTACGCGTGAGAGTCGCCACCATTCGACAATAATCCGAGGCGCAGGACGAACCACACACGGAGGGATGGGGACTTTTCACCCGCGACCTCGTTCGGGCGGGTATGGATACCCGCCGCACACTGCTCGTAGACGCCTTCGCCGCCGAACCGCTCGCCGGCAACGCGGCCGGCGTCGTCCCGGAGGCGGACGGCCTCACAGCGGATCAGATGCGAGCGATCGCCCGCGAACTCGCCGTCAGCGAGACGGCGTTTCTGCTCCCCTCGGAGACGGCCGACCGCCGAATCCGCTACTTCTCGCCGGAGCAGGAAGTCGACCTCTGCGGGCACGCGACTGTCGCCGCGCACGCACATCTCCGCGAGGCCGGGGCGATAGACGAGGGCGAACACACCATCGAGACGAACGTCGGCGTCCTCGACGTCGAGGTCGAATCTGACGGGAGCATCTGGATGACCCAAGAGATGCCGCGGGTCGAACGCGTCGAGGTCGACTACGAGCGGCTGGGGAACGCGCTCGGAATCGACCCCGCGGCGCTTCGCGATGTCGGCGCGGACGCTCCCGTTGCGGTCGCCTCGACGGGGCTCCCCTTCCTGATCGTTCCGGTGAACTTCCTTCAGAACCTCGGGTCGGCCGATCCAAACGACGGGGCGGTCGAAGCGATCGCCGACGAGCACGACGTCGCTGGCATCTACGCGTTCACCTTCGACGCGCTGGGCGCTGATTCGACGCTGCACGCGCGGGCGTTCGCGCCGTCGGTCGGCATCGCCGAGGATCCGGCGACGGGAACCGCGAGCGGCGCCTGCGGCGCGTACCTGCGCGACGTCGGCGCCTTCGAGGACTTCCCCGAGGAGATGGTCTTCGAGCAGGGGCACTTCGTCGACCGGCCCAGCGAAGTCCGCGTGCGCGTCGCGGGAGACGTTCGCGTGGGCGGGCGCGCGGTGACGTCGCTCGACGGCCGGCTCGCGGTCCCGCCGGCAGAAGAAGACGACATCGTCGAGGCGTGAGCACTCGACGCCGACGGGCGTACCGCAGACCGCGTATTCGGGAGGCGAACCGATCCGAACCAACCTGGATCGGCCGCAGTCTCTATTACAGGATCCGACTCAGCCGATGTACCGCAGGTCGTCGTCGGTCGGCATCCCCTGCTGTTGGCTCTGCATCTCCTGAATCTTCTCTGCGACCTCTTTCATCTCCTCGGCGCGCTCTTCGAGGGAGTCGTAGCCGACCTCGAAGCCGATGACGTCCTCGAGAACTTCGAGAACCACTTGCGCGCTCGTGGGATCGACCAGATAGCCGCTCGTCTCGCCCATCAGGCACGCGGCCGAGAAGTCGCGGCGGCCGCCGAGCCCGAGGAGCAGACCGCTGACGCCGACGATGCCGCCGGCGGGTTCGCCCTCACGGAACTCGACGCCGGCCTCGGCCAGCGCGTCGATGGCGTCGGCGTCGCTGACGGCACCGAGAACGTCCGGCTCCTCGACGAGTTCGCCCGTCGGGACGCCGCCGAGCGCGTAGATCTCGTCGACGCCGAACGACGTCGCGACGTCGAGGAAGGCGTCGGTGACGTGGTAGTGTCCCGAATGTGACTGTGCCTGGTGGTCGCCGGTGAGAACCAGGAGGTCGCGTTCGCCGGCGTCGACCGCGTGGAACTCGGCGCAGGCCAGCGAGGCGACGCCGTCGTCGTCGACGCCGACCTGCGGGGGGAACTCGTCGGAGTAGACGCGGGCGACGAGGTCCGAATCGAACTCCTCCAGTAGGTGCTCTACAGCCAGTTTTCCGACGTGACCGACGCCGGGTAGTCCCTCGACGAGAGCCGGCTCGCGGAGCTCAGGCTCTGCGAGCGTCTCGATTTCGATGTCGTCCATACCCTCACTCGCGGACGCGGCGTTTAAGAGCGCGTCGGTACTCGCCGTAGGCGTCCTCGGGGTCGAACGGCGCGGGCGCGGAGTTTTCCGTCTCGGCGCCGCACTCGGGACAGGTAGAAGAGAGCGTGTAGACCGGGCGCTCGTGGACGTCGCGCCAGGCGGAACACACGCGGATGTCGGATTTCACGAGCGGAAGGTGAGTCGTGGTCGCAGTCGGTCAGTCGGGGGCGTTATTCGTCTTCTTCGTGCCGGTCGCGGTGGTAGTTGGCGGTGCCGCCGTCGGCCTCGATCGACTCGCTGGCCCGGCCGGCCGCCGCCTCGAGGGCGTCCTCGGCCGTCTTGTAGTCCGGCGCGCGGACGCGGATGCGGTACTCCGGCGAGCCGACGTAGGTGACTTCGAGTTCGATCTCCTCGGGGATCTCGTCCTCGTCGCCCTCGGCCGCCTTGAGCGCCTCCTTGATCCGATCGACGCCGTCGCCGGTCGGACACCGGAGGTCGACGTAGCCCGTGACGTTCACGTACGGGACGGAGACGTTCTGGCGTGCGGTGTCGACGATCGCCTCGATCTCGTCGTCGTCGAGGTCGACGTCTTCGAGCGCGCTGGTGCCGTGGATCGCGGCCGACTCGAAACTGTCGTAGAGAGACTCGAACTCCGCCAGCAGCGCGTTCGCGACGGCGCTGTAGCGCTCGTCGTCGACGTCGTCGCCGAACGCGATCTCCATCCAGTTGTCGGCCTTCTGCTCGTTCTTCCACTCCTGGATCTTCTCTTTCCGCTGGTGCTCGTTGACGTCCTTGATCGAGAGATCGATCTGCTGTGAGCTCTCGTCGACGTCGATGACCTTCGCCACGACGGTCTGTCCCTCGCGGACGTGGTCGCGGACGTTCTTGATCCAGCCGCTGGCGACCTCGCTGATGTGACAGAGGCCGCGTTTGTTCTCGTACTCGTCGAGGTCGACGAAGACCCCGAAGTCCGTGATCTCGTCGACTTCGCCGACGACGAGTTCACCGGATTCAGGCCAACCGCTGTACTTCATATATTGGAACCTCCGAGCGGAGACTTACGCCTCGGCCGAGCGTCGCTCGACCGTCTCGATGACTTCGCCGTGGATCTCGGCGTCGCCGCCGGTCGGCGTCGCGAGCGTCGTCCCGCAGACGGCGCAGTTGACGGTCGTGGACGCCTTGCCGAAGACGACCTGTTCGTTGTCACAGTCCGGACACTGAACGCGGTAGAAGTTTCCTGCCATCGTTACTCCTGGAATGTGAGACGGCCTGCGCGCCACCCTTCTCGCATGTGGGCTTTGCCGCAGTCCGAGCAGATGTACTTCAGGTGGGTCTTCTTCGTCGGCTTGTCCCCACCGGGCACTTTCGAGAACTTACCGGCGTTTCCGATCGTCGCTTTTCCGCGGCGGGTCTGCCGCGCGTTCCACTTCATTCCGGTCGACCGGCCCGTTCGGACCTTCTCGACCTCGTGCTCGTGGTGCCCGTCACAGTTCGGGCAGTACGTGTTGAATCGGCGTGGCATCTCCATAGATATCGACCTTGTGCGCTTTTCGATGTGGCCAGTTAAAACCCGTTTGGTTCGGATCGACGCTCGCGACGCCCGCCAGACGGCTTCGGGAGGCCGGTCGCGTGTGAGACAACGACGAGCGGACGCGGAGGGGGAGATCCGCCGCGGTGGCCGCTGAGAGACGTCGGGAGCGCCCCCGAGGCGTCTCCGAAGCGATTAAGCCCCGACTGAGCAAACGTCGTCGTATGAAGAAGGTCATCATCCGCGGGGATCCGGACATCAATCGCGGCGCGACCATCGAGGTCGACGGCGAGGAGGTCGTCTGCTTCTCGATCGACCGCCAAAGCGACTACCACGGTGCCGAACGGCCGCAGCTGTGGTGTACGGTCGGGGCCGAAGACGAGCGCGAGGCCTTCGAGAAACGCGAGTTCGTCCCGCACTTCCTCGACGTCGTCGCCGTCGACGCCGAGGCCGTGAACGTGATTTCCAAACGCGGCGCGTAAGTCGGCTCGATCACGGGTCGATCAGCCGCTCGCCGGCCGATCGGTCGCTGTTTCTGCGGGAGGCGAGAGTGGCTACGCGGCGTCAGACGATTCTCGCTGGAGGTCTCCGAGCGCGACCTCGTAGATCGTCACGTCGCCCGAGCGGTGGACCGCCTCGATGGCTTCGGATCCGAACGATACCGAACCATAGCGCGCGCGTTCGTTGGGTCCGACCCAGATGTACTGTACCTGATACTCGTAGAGGAGCGCCGCCCGCGCCGAGGCGTTGCCGGTGTAGATCGTGTCGACGTCGCGCACGCGGTCGAAGTACGCCTCGCGCCCGCGGTAGCCGATCTCGTGTCGCCAGCCGGCCACGGTCGGCACGCCAGTTAGACTCGACGCGGGGTTTGCGTTCCAACTGTACATCGCGCGCTCGCGGCCGTCAGTCCCGCCGGGATAGGTGGTCGTTCCGGGCGCTTCGAGGATCGTCGGTCGGCCCTCCAGGTCGTCGATCCAGTCGATCGCCGCCGCTTGTTCGGGGTGGTCGGTCTCGACGAACTGCGTGGCGTCGAGCGTCGGTCCGCCAGCGGGGGCACGCTCGACGTGCGCGCCGACCGCGAGCACGCCGTAGACGCTCGTCGAGGTGACGAGGGCGACAGCGAGACCGATCGTGCCGACGCGTCGCCAAGGGATCTGCGACCACAACGTCGATCCAGAGGTGTCGCCGTCGCCACCGCCGTCGCGTGCGGCGTCTCGGTCACCCGTTGCCCACGGCCCGAGCACGAGCCCGGGGAGCGCGACGCCCATCGCGGTGCCCCAGAACGCCCAGATCTGCGCGTACGTCTTGAAGACGGTGTTCATCCGGCCAGGGCCAGCCTGCTCGTTGACGTACACGAGTTCGACGAGGGTGACCAGACCGGCACCCGCGACGACGAGCACGGCCTCGTAGCCGATCGACCGCGACGTGCGGAGGCCGACCCAAGCGACGACGAGGAGCGGCACCGAGACCGCGAGCGCGGCGAAGCCGATCGAGTGGCCGACGTAGCCTGCGGCGAGGAGTCCGGCCGCGAGGAGCCACGGGCGGGCGACGCGCAGGCGCGAGAGGAGGTAGCCGCCGAGGCCGACGACGAACGCGCCGTGGACGAGCAAGAGCGCGCCGAGTCCGCTTCGCATCTCGGGACCGAGGAGTTCGATCGACCGTTCGCCGCCGCCCGTCGCCGTGCCCAGGAGGAAGGGTGCAGCGAGCACGCCGGCGACGACCGCGGCGACGCCAGCGACGACGAGCGAACCGAAGATGCGGCTGCTCTCGGCCGTCGCTGCGGCGGTCGGCCCGTCGCCGTCAGCGGGTGCGATTCGCCCGGAGAAGCGGCGGAGTCGCGAGCGAAGCCCCGCCGTGCCGGGAAGGAGCGTCCACGGATCCGCGGGCGCGAAGGTCACCGCGAGCCACCCGAGCGCGAGCACGCTCGGGAAACTCCAGGTGTTCTGGACCGCCTGCCAGGCCGCGAGCACGGGGACGACGAGGAAGGCGAGCGCGCGCCTGCGACCCCGCTCGCGCGCGGGCGTTCGGTAGTACGCGTAACCGACGGCCGCCGCCAAAAGGAGCGTCGGCGTCCCCATCATATGTGCGTGCAGATCGCCGTTCAGCCACGCGAACAGCGGAAATTCGTTTATCGTCCTGGGGATGACGCGCGAGGCGTTCCAGTAGCTGAACGAGTCCGCTCCGGCGAGGATCCGCTCGGCCGTGTAGTCCGTTCGCGCCGCGACATAGGTGGCCGCCGACCGCCGGAGCGACTCGGGGAGCGCGAGCAGCGCGAACCGACCGGCCGTGACGAGGTTGCTCGCGAGGCCGACAAAGAAGACTGCGACGCCCCCGGCGAGGCGGCGCGGGAGTCCCCGATCGGCGCCGATCGAAGCCGCGAGTTCGAACGCGGCAGTGACGAACGCGGCGTAGAAGCCCGCGAGCGCGAGGTTGTAGGCGAACCGCGGCGGCGTGCCCGTCAGCCACGCGAGCAGCGTCGTCGTCAGGTGGCCGCCGTAGTAGTACTTCACCGGCGCGTTCGCGAACCAGAAGTCCTCCGGCGGGAGGACTGCCGAGCGCTGGAGCGTCTTCAGGAGCCCGAAATCGAGGAACTTCTCGCCGCCGCCGGGGTGGACGGCCGGGTCGAACGCGCGGAGCGCGACGACGAAGACGAAGCCGAGGAGGAAGATAGCCGCCGCGTCGCTCGCGGCGTTGCGGTCGATGTCCACGCCGAGGCGAACCCGACCGTCACGGAGGGCTGTGAGGTCGAGCGCGGCAGTCGCACTCGCGACGAGCAGCGTCAGAGCACCCGCTGCGAGCGCGAGCGGACCCCACGTCAACTGACCGACCCAGTAGGCGGGGACGCTGAGAACGACGAGCGCGGCGGGGACGGCGAGGCCCGCGCCCCGGCCGCTCGCGCGAGGGAGGAGCCTGGCGACGAGCGGGAGACCGAGAGCGAAGAGCGCGGCGTAGAGGACCAGCCAGCGGGCGACGAGGGCGTACTCCATTCTCCGTATCGCACGGACCGAGACGCCGAGACATACGTTTTGTGATGCGCCGGGCGGATACCGGAGGAAGTGACTCTCCGCCGACCGCTAGCGGTTCGTTTTTCACACAGAAGCCGGTATCTGGGGGTGATGACTCGTTCCGTCGGGATCGTCGTCCCCGCCTACCGGCCCGATCCCGAGCGTCTCGGCGCGTATCTCCGTGCGCTCGCGGAGCGACTCGATCCCGCGGTGGTCCGAGTCGAACTCGACGCGCCGCGGTCCAATCCCCGCAGTCAACTCGGCGCCCTCCCCGACTGTGTCGAGATCGCTGCCGTCGACGCCAGACGCGGCAAGGGGGCTGCGATCACGGCTGGGTTCGAGGCGCTCGTCGACTCGGTCGACGTGCTCTCTTTCGCCGACGCCGACGGGAGTACGCCGGCAGCGTCGTTCGCGGCTGTCGTCGACGCCGTCACGTCTGGAGACGCCGACGTCGCGACCGGCTCCCGTCGGCACCCCGACGCCGACGTCGCCTCGCATCAGACGTTCGCCCGTCGCCGCCTCGGCGACGGCTTCGCGTGGCTCGCGCGCCGCTTCCTCGACGAACGGCTCTACGATTACCAGTGCGGCGCGAAGGCGATCACTGCCGATGCCTGGCGCGAGGTCCGCGGACACCTCTACGAGCCCGGCTTCGCCTGGGACATCGAACTCGTCGCCGTCGCAGGCGCGCTGGATCACCGGATCGCGGAGGTCCCGGTGCGCTGGGAGGACCGCCCCGGATCGACCGTCTCGCCCGTCCGAACGACGCTTCGGCTCGGCCGAGCGCTCGTGACGGCGCGACACCGTGCGCGTCTCCTGCGGGAGGACCGGCTGCACGAACTGCTGGACGCGCGCCGCGAGGCCGAGCCGTCGCTGATCGAGCGCCTCGCTGCAACGGACGCCGCAGACGCCGTTGAGGCCGACTGAATGGTCCGCGAGACGGTCGACGCGCTCGCCTCGGGCGTCCGGTTCGGCAAGTTCGTCTCCGTCGGAGCGGTCGGCGCGGTCTTCGATATGACCACCACGACGGCGCTAATCGTCGGTTTCGGGATTCTCGGCGAGTACGCGAAGCTCGTTGGCGCGGAGGTCGCGATCGTCGTGATGTTCGCGATCAACGAGCGCTGGACCTTCTCGGAGCTGGGTGCGTCGGGGCCGCTCCCGACGCTGAGTCGGTTCGTCCGGTCGAACCTCGTCCGCAGCGGCGGTCTCGCCGTCCAGTTTCTGATCGTTCGAGGGCTCCGACAGCTCGATCTGTCGGTCGTCGTCTTCGGCTTCGACCTCTGGCAGTTGATTCCGATCCCGATCGCCATCGCGGGATCGATGTTCCTGAATTACGTCGCAGAGAGCCTGCTCACGTGGCGCGTAACGCGGTCCTGACCGCGAGGGAAATTGCCACACTGCGGGCGAAACACAACCCTTAACCGTAACCCACGGTTTCGTTTCAGTAGCGGGATGGGATAGCCAGGAGATTCCGCCGGGCTCATAACCCGGAGATCGGTAGTTCAAATCTACCTCCCGCTATGGTTCTGCCGAACGTAACACAGCGAGGCGTCGTATCGCCGAGTAACCCCTGCGTTCGGCAGTCATAGCACGAGTAGATTTGAACGAGACTGCGAGGGAGCGCCGCGACCGACGCAGGCGTCGTTCAAATCTACCTCCCGCTATTCTCCAGAGGCTCACCATCGAAGCCACAGCACTTTCGAGCCGATCGCACCGATTCTGAGGGCTGCTCGAACTGGACCACGTCCCGAAGAGTCCGACGTCTCTTTCGCGTGAAACGATATTCATCAACCGAATCTGACAGTACATACTGTCGACAGAACTATGTGAAAATTATCGTCAGCCGGTGGATGCCAACACGATTCACGAACTGCTGTCCGACAGTATCAGAAGTCGATCCGACCGCCCGAGGAGAGGTCGCGCTCCTCGGAGAGGCCGGGTTCGGCGGCGTCCCACTCGTCGTCGGTGAGATAGACCGCGCCGTCGTCGACGGTCACCTCGAAAGTGTCGAGGACCGCACCCTCACACGGACCGAAGTTGCAGTTTCCGCTCTGCTTTTCGAACGTCGCACCGTGTTTCTGACAGACGAGTTCGCCGTTGCGCACCAATGCGCTCGAACCCTTGTCTAATCGGACGTCGCGCCAGTGCGGACAGTAGTTCGTGAAGGCAATGACAGAACCGTCGTCGCGTCGAGTGAGGAGTCCTTCGGTCGTCTCGAATCCGGATTTCGCGGTGAAGACGACCGTCTCGTCCGCGGAGACCTCGTCGGCCGCAGCGATGCGGCGTTCCTCGTCCATAGCCGCGCGTTTGGGGTAGGGCGATTCAAGCGTGACGGTTTGGCGTCGACGCGGTGGGAGACGTGGGCGGAGTCACTCCCGGACGCCGCTGTCGCCCCCGCCATAGTGGTCGCGCTCGACGCGAGCGTCGTAGACGCGCTGGAACAGCGTCGTGAGCGGGCCGCCGCCGACGTCGATGCCGTCGACCGTTTCGACGGGGCGGACCTCCCAGGTCGTGTTCGTCACGAACGCTTCTTCGGCCCCGCGGAGGTCGTCGGGCGTGAACGCACCCTCGCGGACCGGAATGCCTTCGTCGCGGGCGATGTCGAGGACCTCTCTGCGCGCGATCCCCGGGCGGACGGGACCGTCGAGACTCGGCGTGCAGAGCGCCTCGCCGTCGACGAAGAAGAGAGTGGACGTCGCGCCCGCCGCGAGGCGACCGTCGCCGTCGAGCATCACGGCCTCGTCGGCGTCCGAAACGCGGAGTTCGATACGGGCGAGGACGCCGTTCAGGTAGTTGTGCGTCTGCGCTCGCGACGGGAGCGACTCGTCGGGGATGCGACGCGTCCGAACCGTCTGGAGCGTCGCCGGCTCGTCCCAGACGGAGGTCGAATCGACGCCGCCCCGGGGGCGCGGGGTCACTTGGACGACAACCGTCGGGTCGACCGCCGGGTCGGGCGTGAGCGCGTCCGACTGGACCCCACGGGTGACAGAGAGCTTCACAGAGGCGTCTTCGAGGTCGTTCGCCCGCAACGTCTCGTCGACACGCCGTTTCAGCTCCGGGTCCGAGAGGCCGTGATCGAGCGAGAGCGCCTCCGCAGAATCCGCGAGGCGGTCGGCGTGTGCGTCCCAGCGGAACGCGTCGCCGCCGTACGCGCGGAGCGTCTCGAAGATCGCGTCGCCGTACACAAATCCCCGGTCGCGGACGCTCACAGCCGCCGCTTCTGCCGGAACCAGTTCGCCGTCGACGTGGTAGCGGAGGTCGGCCATCCGGTCGGAGATCACGAGAGCGCTAAGACTGCTCGCGAGCGCGCTCGACCCAACCGGAGACGCGCTTCGATGAGACGCCGATATCGTCGGCGACGTCGTCGGCGTCAGCAGCCGCGAGGTCCGCGACAGTCTCGATGTCGACGGTCCCGAGTCGCTCGGCGTAGGCAGGACCGATGCCTTTGAGCGTCTCGACCGGTTCGCTCTCGTCTTCGCCGGTCTCTGCACCGGCGGCTTCGTCGTCCGCTGTCGCGTCCGCTTCGTCCGCTGTCGTATCTGCTTCCACCGCTGTCGCGTCCGCTTCGTCGTCAGCAGACGCAGCGTCGTCATCTTCCGCACTCGCATCCTCGTCTTCGCTCCCGTCTTCGGGCGCTTCCGTCGGCGTGACGGCCTCGGCGGGCTCTTGACCCGTCGCCTCGTCGACGAGCGTCTCGGTCGAGGCCGCAGCGTCGGTGTCTGCCGCGACCGCGTCGTCGGCCGTCTCGATATCCTCGGCGTCGGGGTTGGGGGAGACAGCTTCCTCACCTTCCCCGGCCGTTTCGACGGCCTCTGCGGGCTCTTTGCCGGTCTCATCGTCGAGGAGCGTCTCAGTCGACGCCGCGGCGTCGGTCTCGGCCGCTGCTGGCTCTGCGGTCGCATCCTCGATCGACGTCTCTGAGTCGGCCGTGTCCCCGGGCTCAGTCGCGTCTTCGGATTCGGTCGAGGTCTCGGCGTCGTCGGCGCCTTTGATCGTCGCCTCCGTCGACGCGTCCGCGTCCGTACGTTCCGTCTCGTGTTCGACAGAGACCTGCCCGCCCGCCCGCGTCGATCCCGGCGACGATTCAGACTCGTTCGTGCTCCCGCCGCCGACGAGCGAGCGCAGCGACGACAAGATCGTGTCGAAGATACTCATTACGTTGATGATATGGCCGTCGAGTATTTAAAAACCGTTGCGCCGCGTCGGTGTCACCGAGCGGCTGCCCGGATTGCGGTCGCTATGCGTCCGCCTCGTCCGCACTCGCGTCCGCTGCGTCGGCCTCGTCTGCGGCCTCCTCGTCGCTGTCGGCCGCGTCGTCCGCCGCAGAACTCTCGGCGGCTTCGGCCGCTTCCTGCAGTTGGCTCCGGACCTGCGGCATCGTGCCGGTGAGGTCGCCGACGAGGTCTTCGGCCTCGGCGAGCGACACAAGGAGTTCCTCGACTGACTCGACCTGCGCTTCGATCGCGTCGGGGTCGTCGAAGGCTTCCGCGCGTTGGCCCACGATGAAGGTCTTCTTCGCCTGGCGGAGGTGCTCTTCCGCCTCGCCGACGTCCAGTGCCGAACGGAGCGCGTTGAGAACCCCGAGGACGTTGTCTGCCTCCGCGTCCCACACCGCGTCGGAATCGGGGAGTTCCGCTCGCGCGTCGGCGAGGTGGCTCTCGACCTCCTCGCGCATCTCTGCAGCAGCCTCTCCGAACAGGTCGTCGTCACCGAGTGTGCTCTGGCTACTCATACCATCGGCTTCGACGCGGGAGGGGTTAAAAACACGCCCGAAAGTGAAAGTGAAATCGTGCGGCTGATGCGCGCTCGGGCGCGGTCACTCCTCGACCGCGACGAGTTTCATAAGCGGATAGTCGCCTTCCATCTCCATCCGCGTGCGGACGGTCACGCCCTCGTACTCGATCCGCATCTCGACGTCGACGAAGCGACCGGTCAGCTCCGTGTACTCGGCCGACTGCGCCTCCAACTCTGCGGCGATGCGGTCCGTTCGGACGTCGACGTCGACGTCGACGCAGTACGGCTGGTTCTCGATCGCTTCCTCCATCGCCCGGCCGAGGCTTTCGGCGCTCTGGGGGCTCACGGGCGTGCCCGCGAACTGGTGATAGAGCGTGCCGAACTTGATACCCGCCTCGAAGCACGCGCGCTCTGCATCCGTCCCTGCCTGCCCCGCGTCGGTCATATCCGGTCTCCGTCGCCGTGGGCTAAGGGACTATCGGCTACGGCGACGGATCGGCCCAGTCAGGATGGGCTCCGGGCGGGGCAGCCGACCCCCGAGACGTAGAAAACCGAAGCGAGACCTGTCGGCTCGCCGTCACGGGCGCGAATCGGACGTTTCTTGGCCTCCCTGCCCGGATGGTCGTTCGAATGGACGACCCGGTTCTCCTGACAGGGGCGGGCGGACGCGTCGGGCAGGCCATCCTCCGCCACGTCGGTTCCGAGTTCGACTGGCGACTGCTCGACCGAGAGCCGCTGCCGGACGCGAAGCGTCCCGAGAGCGTCGACGACGACGACGTGTTCGTCGCGGACGTCACCGACGACGAGGCGGTCCACGAGGCGCTCGAAGGCTGCCGCGCCGTGGTCCACCTCGCGGGCGATCCGCGCCCGGAGGCGCCGTGGGAAAGCGTCCTGCAGAACAACATCGACGGGACGCAGACGATGTTCGAGGCGGCCGTCGAGACGGGCGTCGAGAAGTTCGCTTTCGCCTCATCGAATCACGCCGTCGGCGCGTACGAGACGGACGCGCGGACGCCGGAAATGTATCGACCCGAAGACGAGTTCCGCTTGGACGGGACGGAGCTTCCCCGCCCCAGCAACCTCTACGGCGTGAGCAAAGCGACCGGCGAGGTGCTCGGGCGGTACTACCACGACCATCACGACCTCTCGGTCGTCAACGTCCGCATCGGCAACCTCACCGAGGGCCATCCCCCGATCGACTACGAGCGCGGGCAGGCGATGTGGCTCTCCTACCGCGACTGTGCGCACCTCTTCGAGCGCTGTATCCTGGCGGACTACGACTACGAGATCGTCTACGGCATCTCCGACAACGACCGGAAGTACTACTCCATCGAGCGCGCGAAGGAGGTCCTCGACTACGACCCGCAGGACAACTCCGCGGAGTGGCGCGACGACGAACGCGTCGTCGAGAAGTGAGGCACGCTCGCGGTCGAACCGAGACGATTAGTCCTCCCAGGCGTCGTGGCTCTGTATCTCCTCGCGGACCGTCTCGCAGTCGTCCGCAGAGGACATCCCGAGCGCGTCGACTACCTTCGAGCGCGTCTGTCTGTCGGCGACGCTGGTCCCGTCAGGCGTTTCGAGTCTGAACGTCGGCGACGACGAGAGCCCGCCGAGGCTCGATCCACCCGATTCGACGATCGTTGGGAGAACGCCGTGCGCCGCCAGCACGCGAACGAGCTCGTCTCGCCCGTCACCGATGGCGTCTTTGATATCGTCTTGGACTACCATACCAGAGAGTCGTACGCGCCGACAGTCGTTCAATTTTTTGACCGATTCGGGCGTTCAGTCGAACAGCCCGGCGACGTCGCGCTCTTTGCTCCGCTGCCGTTCGACGTGCCGCTGGAGTCGATCGTAGACGAGCGCGCGTCGCTCGCGGTCGGCCGCGAAGTCGAACAGCATCCCGACGAAACCCCGCGAGCGCGAGGGCGCGAGCGCCGTATCGGGCGAATCGCCGTCGGGGCTGTCGCTCTCGTCCGCCTCTGATCGCGCGTACCGAATCGCGTCGTCGACGACCGATTCCTCGAACGCCTCGTACTCGCGCGCCAGGAGTGCTGCCGCGGCAGCGACGTGCTCGAAGGAGAGATCCGTCGGCTCCAGCGCGTCGCCGTCGTAACGGAGCGCGGGCGGCCGACGACGTTCGGCGAGTTCTGGGTCGGCGGCGAGTCGCCGGAGATACGCACGCACGTCCGCGACGTTCACGTCCCGGGACGCTGCGTCGACGTCGGCGAGGTACTGCGCCGCGCTCTCGGCCAGTCCGCGCGCCCCGCTCCAGTTGCGCCGGCGGGAGTGATGTACCGCCGCCGCGTACTGGATCAGCCCGTGGAGCAGTCGCTCCTCGGGCGTCCCGTCGTCGAGGTCGAGCCACGGGTCCTCCCAGGCGTCGTGTGCGGCGCGATGGTCGCCGGCGTTGAACACCGCGATACCGATCCGGAGCGCATCTTGCACAGTCGGAAGTTGTCGTCGCGCGAGTAAATACTCGGCGTTCGGCAGGATTCCGCCCTCCTCGATGCCAGCGAGAGTGTGCCAGCAGGAGTGTGACAGTGGGTGACGAACTTATCCGCTTGCAGGACTATCGTACAGGTGAACAGCATATGACTACACAGCCCACATCCCCGCCCCGGAGGCGAAGCCAATGACCCGCGCGCACGTCACCTGTCTCGACTGCGGTACCGAGTTCGTCCGCCCGAACGGCTACGGAGGGAACTACTGCCTCTCGTGTCACGAGTCGTGGGCGGCCGACGCCGACGAGCGCGAGTCCGAGGAGACGGGCCCCCGCCGGCTCCGGCGTCGGACGACGCCCTCCGTGCGGCGACTCGACGACGATGACGCCGACGCGCCGTCGCGCTACGACGACGAGTGAGCGGCGCTGGCGAGCTTTTTTCTCAGAGGCGGCGTCTCGTGTGCTCGTCGTGTGGCGCCGGTGAAATGTAGCGTCCTGACGGAGATTTGAACTCACTCGCATCGCTTCGCGATGCTCGCTGCTCAGATCTCTTTTCGGAGTTTTGCGAGACGCAGACGACTCGCTCCGCTCGTCGCGTTGCGTCTCGCAGAAACGTCCTGACGGAGATTTGAACTCCGGTCCCTGGCTCCGCAAGCCAAGAGGATAGTCCACTACCCTATCAGGACTCATCTCTTCGTACTCCGCATTCACTTATGAGGGTTACGATGCGACGATGCTACGGCACCGACACACACGGAGGCGATCGGCCAGCAAATCGAACGCGAAGCCTGATCGAGGAGTGACACAAGAGACCGTTTGAGCCTCCGACACCGCTTTTGGGTGGTACGTGCTATCACAAAGTATGCTGCGCCGAACGGTCCTCTCGGGCCTCGCAGTCGCCCTCCCGACCGCCGTCGCCGGCTGTACCAGCTCAGAGCAGGCGACGCCGGGGACGGACACCGCGAACGGAGCCACCGAGACAGACACGCCACCCAGTTCCACCGTGACGACGAATCACATCACAGCGACGTTGGTACCGCGAGCGAAGTGCCCCGAGCCGGGCGCGGCGACCGTCTCGTTCGGCGACGACGGCGAAATCTCGGTCGTCGGCTGCGTCGTCGGCAAGAACGCCTGTACCGTCCCGCGGTTACAGGACATCAGCTACGATGCCGACACGAGCGTCGTCACCGTCGTCGTCGCAGCCGTCGAAGAACGCGAGGAAGACGAGGCGTGCGCGGAAGTGCTCACGAATCTCGGCTACGAGATCGACGTCGAGACGAGCGGCACAGCGCCGACCGGTGTGGAGGTCGTCCACGACGACGTCGACGGGCGACGGACTGTGGCGGACGTGACGAAGTGACCGCGTTCCAGCAGAGAGGAGACGGCGCGCCGGCGACGTGACGAACAGATGGCGCACCGGCACCGACGGGCGCATCGAACGTTCAGGTCCAGCGAACGTTCATATAGGACGACGGAACCACACCTCGCGTGCCAGAGATCGACCGGGGGATACAGCGCGTAGCACGGGGGCAAATCGGGGAACCGCGAGACGGCGAGACGGCCCGCACACGGCGCAGAACCACCGACAAGACAACGCTTAAGCGGCGGCCTACCCTGGCTGTGGATATGCCTGTGGCCGTATCCGCTCGACCCGCGGGTTTCGCGCTCGAACCCGACGGCCGTCGCCGCGATGGGGGTGTCGCGTAGATGGGAGCAATCGAAGACGTGTACGACGACCTCGACACCGACGTCGACTTCGAGGAGTTCGAGGCCGCCGTCGAGGACAAGGTCGAACAGATGGGGGGCCTCGCCGACGAGGAGACCGCCGCGATGCTCATCGCCCACGAACTCCGCGACGAGGAGGTCGAGGGCGTCGCCGACGTCGCACCGGGGATGGACGACGTGAAGTTCCTCGCGAAGGTGATGAGCGTCGGCGACCTCCGGACGTTCGAGCGCGACGGCGACGACGACGACGGGAGCGTCGTCAACGTCGAAGTCGCCGACGAATCCGGCCGCATCCGGATCACGATGTGGGACGGTATGGCCGAAGACGCCGTCGAAAGGCTCGAAGTCGGGCAGGTGCTCCGCGTGGCGGGGCGCCCGAAAGAGGGCTACAACGGCGTCGAAGTCGACGTCGACAAGGTCGAACCCGCCCCGGACGCCGAAGTCGACGTGGAGGCGCTCGACACCTACCGCGTCGAGGACCTCGCGCTCGGGCTCTCGGACGTGAATCTGAAGGGTCGCGTACTCAGTACCGACAGCGTCCGGACGTTCGACCGCGACGACGGCTCGGAGGGCCGCGTCGCGAACCTGACGCTCGGCGGTCCGACCGGTCGCGTGCGCGTCACGCTCTGGGACGAGAAGGCCGATCTGGCGACCGAGTTCGACACCGGCGACTCCGTCGAAGTCGTCGACGGCTACGTCAGAGAGCGCGACGGCACGCTCGAACTCCACGTCGGGAACCGCGGCGCGGTCGAAGCCCTCGACGAGGCGATCGAGTACGTCCCCGACACGACGGACATCGACGCGCTCGAACTCGGCGAGACCACCGATATCGCGGGCGGCGTCATCGAGACCGATCCCAAGCGAACGTTCGACCGCGACGACGGCTCCGAGGGACAGGTCCGGAACGTCCGAATCAAAGACGAGACCGGCGACATCCGGGTCGCACTCTGGGGCGAGAAGGCCGACCTCGACATCGACCTCGCGGACTACGTCGTCTTCACGGACGTCGAGATTCAGGACGGCTGGCAGGACGACCTCGAAGCCTCCGCCGGGTGGCAATCGACGATCAGCGTGATGGACGACGCGCCGGAAGACGCCGCCGACACTACCGCCGAAGCAGCGCAGTCGACCGGACTGGGCGCGTTCGAGGCGAGCGGTAGCAACGATACGGACGACACCACAGCGAGCGACGGAGCGGCCAGCGTCGACGGGTCGGGGTCAGGCGCAGTCGCCGCGACAGTCACGGACCAGTCGGCGGAGGCGACGACCACGGACGGGGAGACGGGCGGCACCGAGACGTTCACCGGCACGGTCGTACAGGCCGGAAGCCCGGTCGTCCTCGACGACGGGACCGAGACGCGAAGCGTCGAAACCGACGAGTCGCTCCGCCTGGGCGAGGAAGTGACCGTTACCGGCCCCGTCAGCGACGGAAGGATCACCGCGGCCGACGTCGAGCGGACGGAGTAAGCCGCGACGGAGCAGAGACGACGTTCGCCAGTCGCGCCGCGCAGAACCGCCGAGCGACGGCGTCGGACAGACAGCGAGCGGCACAGGGGTCGCTACGGAAAGGATTATACGCCGGTCGAACCGCATATGTTGGTAATGAGTGTCGAGTTGCCGTTCGCCCCCGTGGACACTATCATTCGACGGAGAGCCGGCGACCTCCGGGTCAGTTCCGGGGCAGCCGAGGAACTCGCTCGTCGCGTCCAAGAACACGGGGCGGCGCTCGCCGTCGAGGCCGCCGAGAAAGCGGCCGAAGACGGCCGCAAGACGTTGATGGCCGAGGACTTCGACGTCCAGCAGGTCGTCAGTCGTCGCGAACTCGAACTGCCGATCGCGCCGATCGACCGTATCGCCCGCCTCGAAATCGACGACCGGTACCGCGTCTCGATGGATGCCCGGATCGCCCTCGCGGACATCCTCGAAGACTACGCCGACAACGTCGCGAGCGCGGCCGCGACGCTGGCTCAGCACGCGGACCGGCGAACGGTTCAGGCCGAAGACATCGAGACGTACTTCGCCCTCTTCGAGTAGCGATGCAGTTCGGCTACAGCGAGACTTGTCTCGCACACGACACCGGCGACCGGCACCCGGAGACCGCCGACAGACTCCGCGCGATCCGCCGCGCGCTCGCGAAGCGACACGGCGTGTCCTACGTCGAAGCCGACGCCGCCGACGAGTCGTCGGTGACGGCCGTCCACGGCGCCGACTACGTCGACGAGATCAGTTCGTTCTGCGACGACGGCGGCGGCAACTGGGATCCCGACACCGTCGCGTCCGAAGACACCTGGGACGCCGCTCTCGCGTCGGCGGGGCTCTCACAGTGGGCCGCCCGGGAGGCTGCCGACGGCGCGGACGGCCGCGACACGCCGTTCGCGATCGGCCGCCCGCCCGGGCACCACGCCGTCGCCGACGACGCGATGGGGTTCTGCTTCATCAACAACGCGGCGGTCGCCGCCCAGACGGTACTCGACGATCCGGACGCGGACGTCGACCGCGCAGTCATCTTCGATTGGGACGTCCACCACGGCAACGGCACCCAGGACATCTTCTACGATCAGGGCGACGTCCTCTATGCCTCCGCCCACGAGGAAGGACTCTATCCGGGGACCGGTGAGGTCGACGAGACGGGAACTGGCGACGGCGACGGGACGACGTTGAACATTCCGCTCGCTGCGGGCGCAGGCGACGAGGACTACCTTCTGGTCGTCGAGGAAGTGCTCAGACCCGCCATCGAGCGGTACGATCCGGATCTGTTCATCGTGAGCGCCGGCTTCGACGCCCATCGGCACGATCCGATCTCGCGAATGCGCGTCTCGACGGAAGGGTACGCTCTCCTAACCGATCGGATCCGCTCGCTCACCGACGACGTCGACGCAGGACTTGCGTTCGTGCTCGAAGGTGGCTACGGCCTCGACACCCTCTCAGAGGGCGTCGCGATCGTCCACGAGACCTTCGACGGCCGCTCGCCGATGGATCCCGACGACGACCCCGACGAACAGACCGAGCGGTTGGTCGAAGACGTCCGGAAGGCCCACGGCCTCGACGAGTAAAGAGACGGACCCGACGCCAGCGATCAGCCCACCGCTATGGCTGCGGGTCGAAATACGCCGCTAACTCCGAGCCGAATTCGTCACAGAGCGTCGCGACCGCGTCGCCGACGAGCACGTCGTAGTCGTCTTCCAGTGTGGTCTGGATCCGCGCGCCGAGGCCGACCGTAAACAGTTCCTCGGAGGCGAGCAGTTCGGCGGCGTCGGTGAACTCGCGGGCCCGTTCGACGACGTATCGGTCGCCGTCGACGAACGGCCCGTAGACGTCGGGAGCAGAGTCCGAGTCGGGCTCGTCGTGTCCCTCCTCGTCGTCCGCGTACGCATCGCCGTCGTCCGCATACGCCTCGTAGAAGCCCTCAGCGTGCTGGCGAACGTGCACGGGCGGACCGTCGTGGCGTTCGATCGACGGGAGCGTCCGGTGGGCGAGTTCGACGAACAGCACCGCGCGCTCGTCGGCGAACGTCGCGGCGCGGATCGGCTCGAACCCACGGCGATCGAGTTCGTCGCGGACTCCCGACAGTGACTTTCTGAGCTGGGGGTACAGCTGATCGTCGACGATATCCGGTGCGTCGAAGACGATCGCGACGGGCGTCGTCTCGCGGCGGTCGACGTGGGTACGGACTGCCTCGGGGGCGAGCGGAGCCGGTGTCGCGGACTCGAACAGTTCCGGGCGCGGGTCGTCGAGAAAGTCGCGAGCGTAGTGCTGGAGACGCGCGAGATTCGCGGCCGAGCAGACCGCGGCGACGTTCCGCGTCGAGTCTGTCGGGTCGACCATCACGAGCGGGTCGTCGTGGGACTGCGAGCCGTGATCCTCGGGGTCGAAAACGACCGGCGGGTGCCAGTCTGCGGCCGCCTCAAGCAGCGATGCGAAGTCGCCGTGTTCGAGAACGAGCAGTTCAGAGAGATACCCCGAGAAGCCCTCGGTCCGGAGATTGCTCCCGTAGACGCCGATACCCTTCAGGAACTGTTTGAACACGCGCATCTCGGTCGCGAGGTCGTCGTCGATGTGCGCCCGGAGATAGGCGTTGTGGTGGGGCGTACGGTCGACAGCCGACTGCAACGCAGACCCCTCGCCGACGTCGTAGCAGGGAACGAGATCAACGTCGAAACTCTCGAACTCGCCGGTGACGTAGGGGTGTTCGGCGTACTCCTCGTGTCCTCCGGGGAGAACTGCGTTGCCGATTTCGAGGCCGTAGCGCTCCAGCGTCTCGCGGTCGAGCGACGGCGGGAACCGGACGAACAGGTCGATGTCACGGTCGCCGGCGAGCCACGTCCCGCGAGCCGTCGATCCCACCTGAACGACGTCGCCCTCGACCGGGAGCTCGGCGAGTTCGGCTTCGACGCGCTCGGTGAGCGACGCCACTGCGGCCCGCATCGCCTCGCGCTCCGCGGCGTCGGGCGTGATCCGCTCGCGGACGCGTTCGATCACCTGGCGTCTCTCGTCGGCATCGACCATCGTTGTCACCGCTTCGGGTGGGCTCGGCGAAAGAGTGTCGATGCGCCCAGGACAGTCGCCGTGTGGCGTCTCGACTGTGCCGGTACCTCGCATCCGTGCGGTGAAAACGAAAGCCCTATCATACTACCTCGGTGTACGTTCGTGTGCAGGCACGAGCCGTCGTAGCTCAGTTGGTAGAGCACCTCGCTGTTAACGAGGTGGTCCCAGGTTCGAGCCCTGGCGACGGCGCTTCTTCCTCTCGACGCCGAGGTCTGAGCCGCTGGTATCGTCGCTGCGGTGCCGAGTCGCGCCACGACAACGATAACGTCTAAGAGGGAGACCGCGGAACGATAGACCGTCGGGCCCTTAGCTCAGTCTGGTTAGAGCGCTCGGCTCATAACCGAGTGGTCGATGGTTCGAATCCGTCAGGGCCCATACGAGTGTCCGAGCGGAAGCGAGGACCGAGCCTGCAACGCTGACGGAATCGAATCAGGGAGCAGCTTTGCTGCGACCGAAGTTCGAATCCGTCAGGGCCCATCTTTTATTACCACCGAGCCCGCTCAGCCGAGCGAGACATCGAGATACAGCATCACGACGATACCGATGATCGTCCCGAGCGTCGCGACGCGCTCGTGGCCGCTGACGTGTGTCTCCGGGACGATCTCGTCACTGATGACGAACAGCATCGCACCGGCAGCGAAGCCCATCGCGTAGGGGAGCAAGACCGAGACTGTCTGGACGGCGTAGGCACCGAGAACCGCCAGCGGGATCTCCACGAGACCCGATCGAATGCCGGTGAAGACGGCGTATGTACGCCGATTGAGTCCCGCGTTGACGGCGGCGACGGACACGGCCAGTCCCTCGGGGATGTTCTGGATGCCGATCGCGAGCATCAGGGGGATCGCACCCGCGACGTCGCCGCTGCCGAATCCGACACCGACAGCGAGCCCCTCGGGCATATTGTGCAGCGTGATAGCAAGGATGAACAGGACCACGGGCGCGAGTCGGTCGTCGGTAAGCGGTAGCGACTCGCCCGGGTCCGCCGCGTCTGCTCGGCGACGTCCCGTCAGGAGGAAGTGCGCGTGCGGAACGAGGCCGTCGGAACGGTCGAGAAACAGCGCGCCGAGAAGGAGACCGACGAGAACCGGAATCGGATTGCCGTTCGAGTACGTCTCTATCCCCGGAATGATGAGGCTCGTGAAACTGGCTGCGAGCATCACCCCGGCGGCGAATCCGAGCGCCCCATCGAGCGCCCGTTCGGACGGGTCCCGCCAGACGAACACGAGCGACGCGCCGAGGAGATTCATCCCCGCGATCACGAGGCCGCCGACGAGGCCGTGAACGATCGGGTTCGAGCCGAACAGCTCGACGAACGTATCAGCGAGCATGTCAGCTCCCCACGCCGGGTCGAATCAGTCCCGTAGCGCCGTGGTGTCGCTGCCGTCTAGGGAGACGAGCAGGAGTCGTGAGAGCCGTCCGACAGGAAGCCATAGCAGACGACTCGTCGGCGAGGGGCTTATATCATCGGCTTCCACGTGGGAGCGTCGCTCCCGGCGGTGGATCGTATGAGAGAGATCGAAAACCCACAAGACCTAATCGGTCGGGTCCGAAAGTGTACGTATGAGTAGCCAGCGGGAGAAGCGGCCGTGGCTCGCGGCGTTCCTCGGCACGCTCGCCACCGGGCTCGGACACTTCTACCTCAGACGGTGGAAGCGTGGGCTCGGATGGTTCGCCGCCGCGGTTGCCACCTCGGTGCTGTTCGTGCCACCCGAGGCCGCACGGACGCTTCTCGACGGCGGCGGCGATCCGGCGACGCTCGCGCCCGTCCTGATAGTCGGCGTCGCGAGCGTCGCCGACGCCTACGTCCTCGCCCGGAGCCGACAGCACCGATCGCGGGTTGCTGACGCTCGTCGGGCGGCGACGGGTGGCGAGTACGGCCGCGACGGCGTCGACGGGGCGGCGGCTGACACCGCGACGTCGACGGGCGAGACGGTGACGGCGGACGCCGAGGAGACGTGTCCTCACTGCGGGAAGGAGTTGGACCCGGATCTGGACTTCTGTCCGTGGTGTACGACGCGGTTGGCCGACGGACCGCGGCGCACCGAGTGAGGAGCGTACCGCGGCCGGTTCTTATAGGGAGTACGTAACTGTTCGGGGTATCGTCCGGCGAGACATCTATGGAGACGTACGATAATCTGCTCTGTTGAATAGATGCTGAGCCACGGTTACAGCGGCTCACACAGTGATTCTATGTTGATGATGGCGAACATCAGGACAATTTCACGAAACTGGCGATACCAGCCGAGCGCTCGCACGGCGTCGCCGAGCGAGCGCTTGGCTGTTGAGTACGACGTTTCGGCCATCCAGCGCTGAGAGTAGCCGTTTGCCCGGTTGAGCGCGTTGTTCAGGGCTGATTTCGGTGATGATCCACGATAGTGAACAAGATACTCAAGGTCATACGCGGCGATCTCGTACTCGGTGTGCCAGTCTTGGAAGCCGTTGTCGGCAGCGACGGACTGCAGGTCGTCCGCGTTTCGGCGGACGACCTGCGGTCCGGTCTTCGTATCGTGCTTCCACCGTGCTGTGATGTGAACGTCAAGAACCGCAAGCGATTCCACATCAGTTAATGTCGTCACTTTCAGCGTCTGTACGGTGCTTCCCGATCGCTGGCGGAAATACGAGGAAGCACGACGACGGTCAAAGAACGTGCTGTCGAGAGCGGCGTGACCAGACTGCGGGTGCTGCTGCGCAGAAACGCGCAGCAGCGCCCGCCACACCCACATTTTCAGCCGGTCAAAAGATTTGTAGATCGTGCTGTAATCCGGCAGGTCGTCCCGATCTAGGCCGAGGGCGTCACGAACCTCAGTCAAGTACTTCAACCGATTCGGCGTTTCACGGTAGCTGTGGCCTTCTTCGAGCCGAAAGCAGTGCAGAACAACGTGGACCCAGCGGGCGAACCCGCCGCTGGCGGGCTCGCCCGCGTGCTTCCCCAACGCTTGTTTAGCTAGGTCACGACACTGCTCAACGAAGTCGAGGAGGTCGACTTCCATAGGCAAGAATCGAATTCCTCGGCTTCATCCTTCTAAACCCGTGATATCGGCTGAATAGATCGCTCTTCAACAGAGCACGATAATCCCTATTACTCTTCGGTCGGAATGCCGCTGAACTCGTCGACTGGCATCACCGAGTAATCGACGCTGAGCGTGTCTTTCGTCGCACGGATCTTGCCGACGAACGTGGAGATGTCTTCGAGACCCCCTTCCAGGACGAACAGTTCCATACAGCGGTGCTCGCCGACGTGACTGTGGAAGTTCGAGGCGACGAGGTTCTCGTACTCGTGGCGGAGTTTCATCATCCGCTCTTCGACGTTCGTCGTCTCGTACTCGAAGACGACCGTCACCACGGCCATCAGTTCTCTATCTTCCAGTCGTTTGTCCTCGAACTCTCCGAGCAGATTCCGCGAGGCCTCGCGGACGACCTCGCTCCGGCCGGTGTAGCCGTGCTCTTCGGCGAAGGCGTCGATTCGCTCGACCAACGCTTCGGGCATCGAGACGCTGACGACGGTCATATATTAACTCAGAGGCCGTCGGATATTAATTCCTAGGAATCGGGGGCGCCGTACGTCGATCGGAGAGTCTCAGCCAACACCCCGTCGCGACGAAAGACCACGTAGACGACGAGGAACGGTTCGTCCGCGGGCCGAAGGGCGAACACCGCTCGGGCTTGCTCCGTCTCGGGCGGGATCGACTCGCCGCGATCGGCGCGGCGCACGAGCGGGTCCAGCGGCGTGACACCGGTGCGAAACTCCTCGAAAAGGTCGCGAGCGCCAGCCTGCTTGGCGAAGACGTAGAGCGCGCCGTTGGGTTCGCCGTCGGTGTTCTTGGTCACGCGGCCGTTCATCGCCGCGTTGTCGGCCTCGGCGACCATCCACGTCTGTTTGGCCGCCTCGAAGATCCCGGTGACGCCGTCGTAGAACTCGAAGACGGAGTCGGCGACGACGTCGATCGATTCGAACCGCGGGTCGCCGTCGGACCACGCGAGCGTCGCGTCGACGAGCGTGCCCGCGCGGAGCGACGCGACGGCATCAGCGAGTGCACCGTCGTAGCCGGTGGTGTCGACGTACATCGGGGCGAACGCTTCGTCGGGGTCGGAGTCTGCCCGCGCTGCCTCCTCCTCGGAGTCGACAGTTGCGGCGTCTGCATCGTCGGAATCGGCAGCCACTGCGGCGGCGTCGTCGAAGTCGTCGGCCTCGACGAGCAGGAGTTCGTCGGGGTCGCGAGGGCGGCCGAGGACGCGGTATCGATCGCTCGTCTTCAGATCCATCACGCACTCATCACCGCGAGATGCCGCCACCCTGTTCGGCGACGACGCGTTCGACTTCGGCGGGCGTGACGACTGCTAGGTCGCCGTCGACGGTGCGCTTCAGCGACGCCGTCGCCGCCCCGTGTGCGAGCGCGTCGGGAACGTCGCCACCGGCGACGCGCTCGGCGAGATAGCCGCCGACGAAGGCGTCGCCGGTGCCGATGGCGTCGAAAGTGTCCGCGTCGTAGACTGCCTGTTCGAACACCTCTCCCTCGTGGACGGCGAGCGAGCCGTTTTCGCCGCGAGTGAGGACGACCGTCTCGAAGTCAAAGTCGTGCAGGAGGCCGTTTGCCACCTCGACGGGATCGCCGTCCCGACCGAGGCAGGTGGCCGCGTCGCGCTCGGCCGCGACGAGCACGTCGATATGCGGAAACAACGATTCGTAGCCCGCTTTCGCCTCCTCGGGCGTCCACAGCTTCGAGCGGTAGTTCAGGTCGAAGGCGGTGGTCACGTCCGCCCGTCCGGCCGCCCGGAGCAGCGCGTCGGTCGTCTTCGCGAGCGTCGACGAGAGCGCGGGGGTAATCCCGCTCGTGTAGAAGAACTCCGCACCGTCGAGTGCGGTCGCCGGCAGTTCGTCCGGCGTCGCAGTCGTCACCGATGCGTCCGTCCGATCGTAGATCACGTCGGTGCCGCGGGGTTCGCCCCCGTGTTCGAGGTAGTACGTCCCGAGGCGCGCGTCCTCGGAGTCGTCCCACGCGATGTCCGTCTGGACGCCGTGGCTGCGCAGTTCGGAGACGATCCGTCGGCCGAGCGGCGAGTCGGGGAGTTTCGAGACCCACGCCGCGTCACAGCCCAGTCGCGAGGCCGCGACGGCAACGTTGCTCTCGGCACCGCCCGTTCGCGCGTCGAGTTCGCGGGTCCGTTCGAGGCGCTCGCCCCGCGGCGGCGAGAGTCTGAGCATCGTCTCGCCGAAAGTCACGATATCCGCCATACCCGCTCGTTCTCCGAGGGGATACATAAGTTCCGGAGATGAGCAGTCTCCGCGCTCGGGGTGCGGCGGGAACCGAATCCGCGCTCGGGAGGCAGGAGCCGACTCTACGCTCGGGTGGATGAGACAGAAAACGCAGACTCAGGCGTCCCGCCGGCCGCCGTGTCCCGGGTAGTCGCGCTCGAAGCGGTCGCCGATCTCGTCGCCGTCGATCGCGACGACGACCGGGCGGCCGTGCGGGCACGCGTAGGGGTTCTCGCAGTCGTCGAGCGCTTCCAGCAGATCCACGACCGAACCCTCGGTGAGCGAGGTGTTGCCGGTCACGGACGGGTAACACGCCAGGTCCGCAAGCAGGTCGTCGGCGACTGCCTCGACCGTCTCCGCGCCGCCGTCGCCGTCCTCGGCGACGAACGCCGTGAGCGTATCGCGCAGGAGTTCGGGATCGAGCGCCTCCGCGAACACCGCGGGGACAGCCTCGACTGCGACGGTGCGCTGGTCGACGCGTTCGGCGCGGAAGCCAATTGACGCCAGCGCCTCGCGGTACTCCTCGAACAGCGCCGCCTCGCGCGCGGTGAGTTCGAGTTCGACGGGGTCCGCGAGCGCCTGTGTGGCGACGTCGCCGTCGAGTTCAGACTGGAGGCGCTCGTAGTTCACCCGCTCGTCGGCCGCGTGCTGGTCGACGAGCACCATCCCCGAGTCGGTCTCGGCGACGACGTAGGTATCGTGGAGTTGGCCGAGGATCCGCATCGACGGCAACGAGTCGAAGTCGGGTTCGAGCGTCGCCGCCTCACCGTGGAGGTCGCGCTGGGTCGTCGGCCCGACGATGCCCGTCGGGCGCGGCTGTGAGGCGTCCGAGCGCTCGTCGCGGGCCGTGCCGCGGGCGTCGTCGACGTCGAAATCACCGCTCGATCGGGAGTCCGTGTCTGCGCTCCGCGCCGTCTCCGTCGGATCAGCAGCCGTTCCCGGTGGCGTAGCGGTCCGCGACGACTCCCCGATCGAATCAGCCTCCGACTCGCCGAACGTCGATTGATCCGACGTCGAGGTCCGGGAGTCGCGGGCGGGCGGACGGTCGTCGCGGCCGCGCTCTCGTTCGCTGCCAGCGTCGGTGACAGTCCAGGCGTCCTCGTCCGTCGGATCGACCGTCTGAGCGCGGTCGTCGCCGTCGCCGCTGTCACGGTCGCGCTCGAAGCCGTCGCTGTCGGTGTCGACGCTGTCGGTGCCGTCTCCGGTGTCCCCCGAGCGGCCGTCGCCGCGATCCGCGAAGCGGTCGGCGTCGAGACGCTCGTCCGAGGTGGTGTCCAGATCACCCGTTTCGGAGCTGCTGTCGCGCGCTCGCCCGGTCTCGGAAGACTGCAACGCGTCGCCGTCTTCGGTGGCGGTGACGCTATCAGCCACCGTGCCTCCGGCGTCGTCTCCACTGCTCGGCTGCGGGCTGTGTCCCGCGCCGCCGCGCACCTCCGAGTCGGGCGATTCGGGCTCGATCGCGGTCTCCGCGGGTGCTGAACGGCCTCTAGGCGCCGTCGACCTGATCAGCCCCTCGTCGAGCAACGCGGTCCGCACGGCGTCGGTGACGGCCTCGCGGACGCCCGCCTCGTCGCCGAAGCGGACCTCCATCTTCCGCGGGTGGACGTTCACGTCGACCGCGTCGGCGGGGACGTCGACGAACAGGACCGCGAAGGGGTAGCGGTCGGTGGCCAACTGGCCGCCGTAGGCGTCGAGGACCGACTCCCGGAGGACGCGGGCGGTGACGTACCGGTCGTTGACGAACGTCGAGAGGTACTCCCGAGTGCTGCGGGTCGTCTCCGGATGGCTGACCAGTCCCGTGACGCGCTCGATCGGCCCCGCATCGGGGTCGTGTTCGACGCGGATCATCGACTCGGCGACCTCGCGGCCGTACACTGAGAGGACCGCCGACTGGAGGCTCCCGCGGCCCTCGGTCGCGAACACCTCGCGGTCGTCGTGTTCTAAGGAGATGGCGACGTCCGGGTTCGCGAGCGCGTAGTGCGTGACGACGGTGTTGACGTGATCGAACTCCGTCGCGGTCGTCTTCAGGAACTTCCGGCGGGCGGGCGTGTTGTAGAACAGGTCGTCGACCTCGACGACAGTCCCCTCGGGGCAGCCCGCAGCGCTCACGTCCGTTACTTCGCCGCCCTCGACGCGGAGTTCCGTGCCGACGCCGTCGCCACCGCGGGGCTTCGTCCGGATCCTCACCCGCGAGACCGCGCCGATCGTGTGGAGCGCCTCGCCGCGGAACCCGAGCGTTCCGACGCCGGCTTCGAGGTCGTCGATGTCGTCGATCTTGCTCGTGGTGTGTTCTTCGACCGCGCGCTGGACCGCCTCGCGGTCCATCCCGACGCCGTCGTCGCGGACGCGAACGCCCTCGGTGCCGCCCGCGTCGACCGCGACGGAGATGCGATCTGCGCCGGCGTCGAGGCTGTTTTCGAGGAGCTCCTTCACGACCGACGCGGGCCGTTCGACGACCTCGCCGGCCGCGATCTGTCGCACGGTCTGCTCGTCGAGCGCGCGGATCGTCGGCGTCGGATCGGCGTCTGCGGCATCGCCCGCGGCGTCGTCTCCGCTCACGGGTCGTAGACCTCCGTCGCCGTCAAAACTGCCTCGGACTGTACCGCGCTCAGTCGGTCGGCGGCCGCTTCCGGCGACAGCCACGCGTGCGTCGAGTGTTCGTGGCTGAGCTGGACTGGATCGTCGGCGACGACGTCGAGTCCGGCGGGGACCGCACACCAGTAGTAGACCGCGAAGCGTCCCTGGTCGGTGTCGTTTCGCCACGACGCCGTGTGGATGGGCCGGCCGACGTGAACGTCGAGCGCCGTCTCCTCGACGATCTCGCGGTGGATCCCGTCGGGCGCGTCCTCGTACGGTTCGAGCCGGCCACCGGGGAGTTCCCACCCGCCGTCGGTGCTCCGGCGGACGACGAGCACGTCGCCCGAGGCGGCGAAGAGGACGCCTCGCTGACTGATCGTCGCCTCCAAGTGGTCGTCGGCGTCGGTCACGTCGGCACTCCCTGCCGTGAGGTGGTCGCCTCACACCGCGTCGAACGGCCGATTCGGCCCGACAGCAGACAGCGCGGTCGCTCGTCCCAACACATTTGCTATCCGGGTACTGGTCGTATGCGCCCTAATCGTTACCGGTCGTGGCGATAGCGACGGCCGGCCCGTCGGGCGCGCTCTACTCGTCCAGCCGCTGCTTCCACTCCTGAACGGTCGTCATCAGTTCGATCGGGGATATGTCGTTCAGATCCAGTTCCGTCAGTTCGGCGGCGATGTCGTCCAGTTCCGGGTCGACTGCGGCCGGCCGCGACGAGTCGGCGTCGGGGTCTGCGGCAGAGGTGGTCGACGCATCGGCCGCCGCGTTCTCCTCGCCCGTCCGACCGCCGTCGGTCGCCTCCGCGCTCGCCGTCTCGTCGACGAACTGGCCGGCCGAGAGGTCGAAGACGGCCTGCGTCGGTTCACTATCGCCGCCACCGCTTCCGCGGGCCTCGATCGCCTCCTCGGCGCGGAGGCGCGCGAGCACCGCGTCCGCGCGGGAGACGACCGGGTCGGGGACGCCGGCCAACTCCGCGACGTGGACGCCGTAGGAGCGATCTGTCGGACCGTCCTCGATCGTCCGGAGGAACGTCACGTCGTCACCCGCATCGTCGACGGCGACGTGGACGTTCGCGACGCGATCGAGGTGGTCCGCCAGCGACGTGAGCTCGTGGTAGTGCGTCGCAAAGAGCGTCTTCGCGCGGACCTCGTTGTGGAGATACTCCGTCGCGGCCCACGCGATCGAGATGCCGTCGTAGGTCGCGGTGCCGCGCCCGACTTCGTCGAGTATGACCAGCGAATCTTCCGACGCCGAGTGCAGGATGTTCGAGAGTTCCTGCATCTCGACCATGAACGTCGAGCGGCCCTGCGCGAGTTCGTCGAGCGCGCCGACACGGGTGTAGATGCCGTCGACGACGCCGATCGTCGCCGAGCGCGCCGGGACGAAGCTCCCGACCTGTGCGAGCAGCGTGACGAGCGCGACCTGCCGCATATACGTCGACTTCCCGCTCATATTCGGCCCGGTGACGATCAGGAACTCCCGATCTCCGTCCATTCGGACGCCGTTGGGGACGAACTCGGTCGTCTGCTCGACGACGGGGTGGCGACCGGCGTCTATCTGCAGCGGTCCCGGCTCGGTCAGTTCCGGACGGGTCCAGTCGTTACCGGCGGCGTGCGTCGCGAGCGACGCCAACGCGTCGACCTCGGCGAGAGCGCGACCGACGTCCTGCAGGAGTTCGGCGTGGTCGGCGACCCGCTCGCGAAGGTCACAGAAGAGGTCGTACTCCAGATCGCCGCGGGCCTCCTCTAATCTGAGAATCTCCCGCTCGCGCTCCTCCAGTTCGTCGGTGACGAACCGCTTGGAGTTCTTCAGCGTCTTGATCTCCCGGTAGTGCTCGGGCACCTGATCGGCGACCGACTTGCCGACCTGGATGTAGTGCCCGTCGGTCTTGTTCCGATCAACGGTGACGTGGCTGAGGCCGTGCTGGCGCTTCTCGCGTTCGGCGAGCGTGTCGATCCACTCCTGTGCGTCCTCGTGGCGGTCCAGCAAGTCGTCGAGTTCGTCGTCGTAGCCGCGGCGGAACAGGCCGCCCTGCGTCACCGTCTTCGGTGGGTCGTCGGCGAGCGCCGCCGCCAGTTCCTCGCGGAGACGGCCGGCCGCATCACGGTCGGGCCGGTCGGCGACTGCGGTGAGCGGCGACGATTCGAGGCGTGATCCCTCGATAGCGTCGGCGACGTCCGGCAGGATTCCGAGCGTGTCGCGGACGGCCAGCAAGTCGCCAGCGTCGGCACTGCCGGACGCCGCCCGGGCAGCCAGCCGTTCGAGGTCGTATCCGCCGTCGAGCGCCTCGCGGACGCGTTCGCGGGCGAGTGCGGCCGCGGAGAGCGCCTCAACCGCGTCGAGTCGGCGCGTCAGTTCCGCGCGGTCGCGTCGCGGACGGGTCACCCACTCGCGGAGGAGTCGCCCGCCCGGACTCGTCACCGTGTGGTCGATCGTGTCGACGAGGGTGCCGTCGCGGTCGCCCTGCATCGTCTCCGTGAGTTCGAGGTTCCGCTGCGTCGTCGAATCGAGTTCGAGGTGCTCGTTCGTCTCGAACGAGCGCAGGCGCGTCATCGACGGCAGGACGCCCGCGCCGGTCTCCTCGACGTAGCGGAGGGCCGCGCCCGCCGCGCGGATCGCCGAGTCGCGCTGGAGGCCGACGCTGTCGAGCGTCTCGCGGCCGAAGTGCTCGCGGAGGCGGTGTTTCGCGCGTCCCGGTGCGAAGGCGTCGGCCTCGAAGAGCGAGACGGTCGCGTCGGTCTCCTCGCGAAGCCGGCGGGTGAGCGCGTCGTCGCCGCGGACGTCAGGGCCCGGAAGGATCTCGACCGGCCCAAACCGATAGAGTTCCGAGAGCGCGTCGTCGGCGTCGTCGGCGACCGTCACGAGGAACTGTCCGGTCGTCGCGTCGGCGAAAGCGAGGCCGATGCTGTCGTCGTCGGAACCCGAGACGCCGCCGGTGGATCGGCGCTCGTCACTCGTTCCGCTCGTCTCGCCCACGACTGCGGCGATATAGCGCGCGTCGGCGTCGTCGGTCTCTAAGAGCGTGCCGGGCGTGACGATCCGCGTGACGCTTCGGTAGTGGTCGCCGCTTTCGTCTTCGAACTGGTCGGCGACGGCGACCCGGTAGCCGCGCTCGACGAGTGCCTTTAAATATGGTGTGAGGTCGTCGACGGGGACGCCGGCCATCGGATACGACGACCCGTGCGAGGACTTCTCGGAGATCTTCAGATCGAGTTCGTCACCGACCAGTTCGGCGTCGTCGGCGAAGAACTCGTAGAAGTCGCCACACTGCATCGTCAGGACGTCCGCGTCGGTGTCGGATTTCAGAGAGAGAAACTCCTCGACGATTCCCTGCGAGGCCATACGCGCACCTGGGCTGCGCGCGGATAAAACGCTGCGGTGTGGGCGGACGGCGCGCGCAGATGAGCACGGCGCGACCCTGGGTTTATATCGGATGAAGAGGCCAGCGTCTCCGTGACGTAGCATCCGTCCCGCGTCGGGCAGCGGTCGTTCGGCACGTCGACGCGGGCAGTGACGCGTGTGCCGACTGTTCGCCAGCGGGTCGACGCAGAGCGCTGCCGCCGTCCCGAACGAAAGGAGGGGCTCACGAACGCCCTCGCAGCGACGGGTTCAGTCGCCGCCGACCGCACAGGCCGCCGTGTACTCCACCTCGTCGATCGAGTCGATCGGGTCGTCGCCGCAGACCGGACAGTCGGGGTTCTTGCGGTACGGAACCTTCTCGAAGGAGAGTTCCATCGCGTCGTAAAAAAGCAGTTGTCCTGTCAGCAGATCGCCGGCGTCGAGGATGAGTTTCACTGCTTCCGTGGCCTGGATACAGCCGACGGTTCCGGGCAGGACGCCGAGGACGCCAGTGGTCGCACAGTCCGGGACCGTTCCGGGCTCGGGCGCTTCGGGGAACAGACAGCGGTAACACGGTCCGCCGGGAACGAGCGTCGTCAGCTGTCCTTCGAACTTGTAGATCGCGCCGTGGGCGATCGGGATCTCCCGGAGCCGACAGAAGTCGTTCAGGAGGTACCGCGTCGGGAAGTTGTCCGAGGCGTCGACGACGAGGTCGTAGCCGGGGACCACCTCCTCGACGTTCGATTTCTCCAGTCTGGTCTCGTAGGTCTCGACGTCGACGTCCGGATTGAGGCCCTCGACGAACGCCGCCGCGCTGTCGACTTTCGGTCGGCCGACGTCGGCATCGTGGTGGATGACCTGGCGCTGGAGATTGCTCCGCTCGACGACGTCGTCGTCGACGATGCCGAGCGTGCCGACCCCCGCGGCGGCGAGGTACTGAATCACCGGCGCGCCCAGGCCGCCCGCGCCGACGACGAGCACCCGGGCGTCGAGCAGGCGCTTTTGTCCCTCGGGACCGACCTCGTCCATAATGATGTGTCTGGAGTAGCGATCCAGTTGCGTAGCGTCGAGTGAGAGTGACATAGTCGTACTCGGGAGTGGGGAGGGATAACTTCTCGTGGAAAATTAGTCCAACCCCAAACGGGAGCGGTTACTCCGCGCAGCAGGCTTCCGCTTCGTCGCCGTCGCCCTCGGCGGGGTGGGTCTCCGGTGCGTCGTCGGTGAGCTGATAGAGATTCTGTCGCGCGTCGGCGAAGTAGACGTCCTCGTCGACGACGTCGATTCCCTCGAGTCGTTCGAGTGCGTAGCGGACCGTCCGGGCCGAGAGCATCGATTCCTGGACGATTCCTTTCTGGGTTAGCGGGCCGTTGTACTCGAGTACTTTGAAGACCAACTTCGCGCTCGGAGGGAGGTCGTCGAGACTCTCCTCTTCTGCCTCTGCCATTGTTACAATTCGAGCAGTCGAACGGTCATAAACCTTCGCGAGTCGGGACGGAGAGAACGGCCAGATTACGGTGCTACAGCAGGTTACGCCCGTGTAATCACTTGGACTGTCACGGCGACGGCAGCGACGATTGATACTGTCGGACGGAACGATGTGAAAATCATCGGCACCCCGTGGGTGCCAACATAATTCACGAACGTCTGTCCGACAGTATGTACCCTACTCGGCTTCGAGTTCGATCGCGGGCCGGAACGGGACCGCCTGCTTGCGCGCTTCGACGTCTTCGCCTTCCTTCTGGACGACGATCTCGGCGTCGAACTCCCGGCCGAGGAAGTCGGCCGCGCGCTCGTAGGCGTCCTGTTCGTCGAGACCGGCGAGCGCGTCGAGTTCGTCGTCGTCGCGACCGCGGGCGAACTCGATCAGTTCACCGACGAGGTCGTTGACGGCGTTGCCGCGCTCGCGGAGATCGGGGTCCTGCATCACTTCGCCCATCACTGCGCCCTGGTCCGCACCGAGGTCGGCGACCGTGCCGAACACGTCGTGCTTCCAGTCGGCCGCGACGGTGACCCGAATGCGGTCGGGGTCCGCCTCGGGGACGTCCTCGTCGGCGTTCTGCAGGGACTGGCGGATGCCCTGGATGTCGTCGACGAGCCGTTCGATCTGCGTTTCCGCGGCCTCGATGCCGCGGTCGAGCAGGTCGTCGTCGACTTCGGGCCACGGCGCGTCCTCCGCAGGCGTGCCCGTCAACTGTTCGTGGAGTTCGTTCGTCAGGAACGGCACGAACGGCGCGAGCAGGCGCAGTCGCGTCTCCAGGACCTCCCGAAGCGTCCAGCGCGCCGCGGGGCGCGAGCGGTCCGTCCGGCGGCGGTACCAGCGCAGGTCCTCCTCGAAGTCGTAGAAGGCGGCCTGACTCGCAGTCCGGGTCTCGGATCCTTCCATCGCCTCGGTGACCGTAGCGACGGTCCGCTGGAGGCGCGACAGCAGCCAGCGGTCCGCCGTCGCCAGATCGGGGCGTTCCTCCGGGCCGGGGTCGTCGACGACGTCTTGGGCGCGGTTCCAGAAGCGCTCCAGTTGCGTCTGCACGGACTCGACCTGTTCGGCGCGCCAGTCGTAGTCCTGCCACGGCTCCGCGGAGTTGAGCAGGAAGAAGCGCACCGTGTCCGCGCCGTACTCGTCGATCGCCGCACCGGGGAGGACGACGTGCCCCTTCGAGGACGACATCTTCTCGCCTTCGAGCAGACCCATCCCCATAATGACGATGCCCGCGGGCCACTGGGCCTCGTCGAACAGTTCGGCGTGGTGGAACAGATAGAACGTCAGGTGATTCGAGATGAGGTCGTTCGCCGAGAAGCGGTAGGTGACGGGGTACCAGTAGAGCCACTCCGCACGCAGTTCCAGCGCGCGCTCGTCGGGGTCCTCAACCGCGTCGGCACCGTAGAACAGCGCGTCGAAGAACTCCCGATCGAGGTCCTCGACGGGGATCTCGTCCAGCCGGTGGGCGATCGTGTAGTACGCCATATAGATCGTCGAGTCCGACAGCGGTTCGATGACGAACTCGTCGTCCCACGGCAGGCGCGTGCCCAGCCCGTAGTTCCGGATGCAGGGCCACTCGTTCAGCCAGTCGATCGTGTGATCGTACTCGCCGCGGGTGTTCTCCGGGATCGCCTCCATCCGCGAAACCACGTCGTGGGCTTTCTGCTTCCACGCCTCGTCGTTGTAGCGCAGGAACCACGTGTCCTGTTCGGCGACGACGACGTCGCCGCCGCAGCGGCAGACGACCTCCTCGGAGAACTCCTGCATCGTGCCGAACGCGCCCTCGTCGCGGTAGGCGTCCCTGAATCGGCCGCGAACGTCTTCGACGATCTCGCCGGCGAACTCCCCGTACTCGTCGTTCAGGCGGCCGCTGTGGAACTCGCTGTTGTACAGCTCCTTCGTGGCCTCTTCGAGTGCAGGGTCAGCGCTGGACTCGATGCCGGCCTCCTCGACGGCGGTCTTCGCTGGGATGTCGCCGTAGCCCTCGATCGAGAGAATCGGAATCGGTTCGATCTCCTCGACGTCGGCGGGATCGATGCCGTACTCGCGCATCCGCTCGTCGTCGGCTTTCGCCTCCTGGAGTGCGACGTAGTCGTCCGGCGAGTGCGCCGGCACCGACATCACGACCCCGGTGGCGTTCTCGGCGTCGACGAAGTCCGCAGGCAGGACGAGGACCTCCTCACCCGTGATGGGGTTCGTGACGCGCTCGCCGACCAGGTGCTCGCCGGCGACGGTGCGTTTCGGCGTGACGTCGTGACCCTGCAGTTGGAGTTTCTCGACGGCGGGCGCGGAGACGAACCACTCCTCGCCGTCGACGTCGGCGATCACGTAGTCGGCGTCGGGGTCGATGTAGGCGTTCGTGACGCCGCGGACGGTCTCGGGGCGGAGCGTCGCCATCGGAACGACGGTGTCGCCGTGGCCGAACCGGACGAGCGTGTACTCCTGGAACTCGGCCTCCTCGCCTTCCAGTAAGTCGTGCGTCGTGACCGGCTGTTTCTCGTTTGTGCAGTACTTGACGGGGTGTAGCCCCTTCTCCAGGAGGCCGCGGTCCCGCAGCGTCTCGTACTGCCAGGTGATAAACTGCGAGTAGCGGTCGTCGTTGGTGGTGAACTCCCGCCGCCAGTCGATCGAGAGCCCGAGGTTCTTCATCCCCTTCTTGTAGTGCTGCTCGATGAAGTGGCGGGCGTAGCCCATCGGCGTCTCCAGGTCCGCGAGCGTGTCTTCGGAGACGTTGTAGGTGTCGCGGAGAACCGACAGTTGCTCTTCTTCCCCCTTCTTCAGCCGTTCGACCGCGCCGATGATCGGCGTGCCGGTGACGTGCCAGGCGATCGGGAACAGGACGTTGTCGCCCTGCTGGCGTCGGTAGCGGGCGTAGACGTCGGGGACGGTGTACGTCCGGGCGTGGCCGATGTGCATCCCGCCGCTGGGGTACGGATACGGGACGGTAATGAACGTCGCGTCCTCGTCGGCGGCGGTGTCGGGGTCGTCGGCACCGACGGGGTCGGCCTCGTAGCGACCCTCCTCGGCCCACCGCTCGCGCCACCGCGCTTCGAGTTCCTGCGGGTCGTAGTCCATATCTCCTCTCTGGCGACCCCACGGTAAAATATCTCCTAACTCGATGCCGCGGGGCGTGAGTTGGTTCGCACAGTCGGGAGGTGTGAGTTGGTTCGCACAGTCGGGAGGTGTGAGTTGGTTCGCACGGTCGAGGGTCCCCACGAAGCGCGACCGCACAGGGAAGGGACAACGCTAAGGCCGCCGCCCGGCCGCCTACGAGTATGCACGCAGACGCGGTCGTCCTCGACATCGACGGCGTGCTCCTCGACGTGGCCGACTCGTATCGTCGCGCTATCGTGGAGTCCGTCGAGCGCCTGTACGACCGGACGATCGACCGCGACGACGTTCAGTTGTTCAAGGACGCCGGCGGCTTCAACAACGACTGGGACGTGACCTACGCGGCGGCGCTGTACGTCCTCGTCGACGCGCGCGCGTCGATCGGGCTCTCGGCGTTCACCGACCAGATAGAATCCCAGGGTGGCGGTCTCGACGCCGCCGAAGCGGTCGCGAGCGCTCATCTCGACGCCGACGCGCTCGCGGCCGTCCGCGACGAGTGGGACCGTGAGGGGCTCCGCGAGGCGTTCCAGGCGCTGTATCTCGGCGCGGACCTGTATCGAGAACTAGAGGGCGGCGAGCCGCCGTTCGAGACCGCGGGATACATCCACGACGAGCCGATCATTCTCGAACCCGAGACGATCGACCGACTGCGGCAGCGCGCCGACGTGGGCGTCCTCACGGGACGCCCCGCGGCGGAGGCCGACATCGCGCTCGACCGCGTCGGACTCTCGGTTCCCGACGAGCACCGTTTCACGATGGACGACTGGGAGGAGGGCAAGCCGCACCCCCACGCGCTCGTGACGCTCGCAGAGCGCTTCGACGCCGACAGCGTCGCCTTCGCCGGCGACACCCTCGACGACGTGAAGACCGCGGTCAACGCCGCCGAGAGCGATCCCGAGCGGGAGTACTACGGCATCGGCGTCCTGACCGGCGGGCTGACCGGCGAATCGGGGCGACGGGCGTACGAGGCCGCCGGCGCGGCCGCCGTCGTCGACTCCGTGAACGACCTCCCGGCGCTGCTCTTCGAGTAGGTCCGGCGGCGGCGACAGCGCGTCTCGGCAGGTGCGCTACGAGCACCCAACGAGCACGCTTTTTGCGTCCCCGTCTAACCCTCACGCGATGGACGCGCTTCGCATCGAACGACTCGCCTGGGCCGGCATCTTCGCCGCGGTCGTCGCCGTCGTCGTGACGACCGTCCTCGCGCCCGACCCGACCGGCCTCCTGCCGCTCGGCGTCGCCCTCGGCACCTTCGTCGTCGTCGCCCCGCTGGCCGCCTGGTTCGCACTCGATTCGATCTCGCCGGAGGCGGAAGCGGGCGATCAGACCGTCCAGTATCTCGTCTTCTTCGGCGTCGCGCTCGGCGGTCGTCTCGCACTTGGTGCGCTCGGCGTCGGCGGCCCGGTCGGCGGCCTCGTCCCGCTCGCAGTCGGCTGGCTGGTCGCGACCCAGGCGAAAGGACTGAATCCGCGGCGCTGGAACGGGAGTGAGACGGTATGAGCGACGTCCGCTCGAACTTCCTCCGGTTCGCCGCAGTGGTGATCGTCGTCGACGTCCTCGGACTCGGCGTGTGGCGACTGCTGCCCCCGGAGACCTCGATCCGAACGGGTCTGCTTCTCGGGACGCTGATCGTCGCTCCCCTGGTGGGATTCCTCGTCGTGTACCTCCCGATGGCGACGGCGGCACAGGAGAGAGCGAACGACTGGGAGTGAGCGAGACGGCCAGCGACACCGCGACACAGGGGCGAACACCGGCAGCCATCCCCGGTCACGCAACCCTTTACCCGACCGCCTCCTCACGGCCACCTATGCGAATTGCACTTCTCGGCGGTACCGGCGACGTCGGCGAGGGCCTCGCGCTCCGCTGGGCCTACCACACGGACCACGATGTCGTAATCGGCTCTCGGGACCCCGACGCCGCACACGACGCCGCCGCCGCGTATCAAGAGACCGTTGCAGAACACGGCCGCGAGACGAAGATCACCGGCTTCGAGAACGCGATGGCGGCCGATCGGGCTGACGTCGTCGTCCTCAGCGTCCCGCCGTACCACGTCGCGGACACGGTCGACGCCGTCGCCGACAGCCTCGATGCGGACGACGTGCTGGTCACCCCCGCCGCGGGGATGCAGCGCGACGAGGACGGCTTCCACTACCACCCACCGGGCGCGGGCAGCGTGACCGCACTCGTCGCCGACGCCGCCCCCGAGGACGTGCCCGTCGTCGGCGCGTTCCACAACCTCGCGGCCGGGCGCCTCGCGAATCTCGACGCCGACCTCGGCATCGACACGCTCCTCGTGGGCGAGGACGAGGGCGCGAAAGACACCGTCGCCGGAATCGCAGAGGACATCGACGGCCTCCGCGCGCTCGACGCCGGCGGCATCGCGAACGCCGCAGAGGTCGAGTCGCTGACGCCGCTGTTGATCAACGTCGCCCAGAACAACGACGGCCTGCACGACCTAGGCGTTTCGTTCCGATAGCGTTCTTTTCCCGGTCTGCGGTCCGCCTCAGAACCGATCGCGGAGTTCCGTTCGGAGATCGTCGAGCGTGACGTCCTCCATCGCGAGCACGACGAGCAGGTGATAGACGAGGTCGGCGCTCTCGGCCAGCAGTTCCTCCTCGTCTTCGTCTTTCGCGGCGAGAATCGTCTCGGTGGCCTCCTCGCCGATCTTCTCTAAGACGGCGTTTTTCCCCTTCTCGTGGGTGAAAAGCGACGTCGTGTAGGAGCCCTCGGGTAGCGTCTCCTTGCGGTCCTCGATCGTCGCGAACAGTTCGTCGAGCACCTCCGCCGGCGGCGTGTCCGATTCCATACCCGAGAGTACACCGGTCGGGGGAAGAATCGTCCGATTCAGCGAGGGCCGGTGCGACTGAGCGGATCCGACGAACGCCGTGAATCAGGCCGGGTGGACCGTGATCCGCTGTTTCCGGTCGATCGCCTGTTCGAGTTCGTCCGCGATGGCGCTGCCGCGGGAGACCTGGATGTCGCCGCCGCGACCGACCGTCGCGGTGAAGAGGTACTCGCCGTCGGCGCGGATCTCGACGGTCTCGCCGACGTGTTCGTCCATCCGGACGACGACGTGCCGGGAGGTGACTTCGGGCGTGACGACGATGCCCTCGGAGGACTGGGCGCCGCCGCCTGCACCCCCGGAGCCGCCGGCGCTTCCACTCGCGCCGCCGCGACCCGGTTTCTCGTCGTGCGTCCGAACGTCGATCTCGATGCCGAGGCGGTCTTCGACGTCGGAGATACGGCCGCCGCCCTTGCCGATCACGTAGGAGATGTCGTCCTCCTCGACGTAGACGACCGCCTTGTTCTGGCCCTTGAGTTCGACGTCGACGTGCCCGCGGGCGATCGAGCGGATCTCGCGTTCGATCTCCTGGCGGGCGAGGCGGCCGACGCCGCTCTCCTCGCTCTCTCCGTCGCCGGTGAGCGGGACGGTGATGACCTGCCGGTTGAACGTGTAGATCTCGTACTCCGGTTTTCCGGTCTCGAAGTTCGTGACCTGGATGACCGGGCGTGCGAGGTCCTCCGCGGTGAGTCCTTCGGGGACTTTCACCTCCGTCTTGACGTCGTAGACGGTGTCGACGCGCCCGTCTTCGATGTAGACGACGGTGTCTACGACCTGCGGGATCATCCCGAGTTCGACGCGGCCGACGAGACGCTGGAGCGCGTCGATGGCGCGCGTGGCGTGGACGACGCCGACCATCCCGACGCCCGCGAGGCGCATATCCGCGAAGACGCCGAAGTCCTTCGTCTTCCGCACCTCGTCGTAGATCGTGTAGTCCGGGCGGACGAGGAGGAGCGAATCGGCCGTCTTCTCCATATCGCCGCCGAGCGCGGTGTACTGGGTGATGTCCGGACCGACCTGGAGGTCGCGGGGCTTCTCCATCGTCTTGACCGCGTAGTCGCTCTCGGTGAGGAACTCCGCGACGGCCTGCGCGAACGTCGATTTCCCGGCTCCGGGAGACCCGGAGATGAGGACGCCGCGCTGGCGCTCTTTCAGCCGATCCCGGAGTTCGTCGGCGAACTCGTAGTCATCCAGGTCGGTCTTGACGATCGGCCGGACGGCGGTAATCTCGATGCCGTCGGCGAAGGGCGGGCGCGCGACCGCGATGCGGTAGTCGCGGAACTGCACGATGCTCATCCCCGGTTCGGAGAGTTCGAGAAAGCCCTCGGAACTGGTGCGGGCCGTCTCCTCGATGTCGTCGGCCCACTCTTTCATCTGCGCCTCGTCGGAGACCTCGTCGTCGATCGTCTGGTAGTGCATCTCGCCGATGGCGCCGCGCTTGGCTTTCGGCTTCGTCCCGGTCTTGAGGTGGACCGACATCGTCTGGTCGTCGAAGAACTCCTCGATGACGAGTTCGCCGGAACCGCGGACGCGCGGTTCGACGTACTCGACGTCGATCCCTTTCGCCTTCGCGACCTCCGACTGGACGACGTCGCTCGTGAGAAGCGTCGCCTGCTCCTCTTCTGCGATGTCGCGGATGAGCGCGTCGATGTCGCCCTCGTGCGCGCCGGTGGCCTCGCTGGGTTTCGTCCGGCGGCCGACGTACCGGACGTCGACGTCGCCCTCGTCGGCGAGTTCCGCGAGGCGCTGGAGCTCTTCGAGGCCCGCCCAGCCCGTGTCGAGGCCGTCGTTGGCCTGGGATTCGAGTTCTCCGACGACGGCTTCGGGGACCAGAACCGTGACCTCGCCGTCCGACTCGACTCGCTCGGACACGCGACCGTCGATGACCGCGCTCGTGTCCGGCACTATCTTCATATCTCCGGATTCGACCGGCGGACAAATAAGGGTATAGACTGCTGGCGGACCAATCAGCGGCGAGACAAAACGGAGTCGTCGAAGTCAGTCATCAGAGGCCGCGCTAGCGGCGGGGCCTCCGGCATCCACGGAGCCGTCGGCGTCGCTGACAGGTTGCTCCGTCCACTCGAACCCTTCGTCGCGGTGTTCCTCGAGGATCTCGAAGGAGTCGACGAGGTCGTCGAGGTTGTTCGCGCGTTCGCAGAGCTGATCTGCCTGCGTTTCGAGTTCGGTGAGCGACTCCGACTGCTGGGTCGCGTCCTCGACGGCCGCGGCGGTCTGTGCGGTCGTCTCCTCGGAGATGTTCGCGACCTCGTCGACGCGGGCGGCGACGTCCTGCGAGGAGTCCGCCTGCTGGTCGGTCGCGTTACTCACTTCACGGATGCTCGCGTCGATTCCCTCGACGTCGTCGACGATCGACTCGAACTCCTCGATGGCCTCCGCGACGGTCTCGACGCTGGATTTCACCTGCTGGTCGGTCTCGTGAACGGTCGCGAGCGTCTCCTCGGAGCGCTCGGTGACGTCTTCGATGAGCGTCGAGACCTCGTCGGCGGACTCGCGGGTCTCCTCGGCCAGCGATTTGACCTCCTCGGCGACGACGCCGAAGCCGTCACCGGCGGAGCCGGCGTGGGCCGCCTCGATCGAGGCGTTGATCGCGAGCAGATCGGTCTGGGAGCCGACCGAGTCGATGAACTCGGCGATCTCGTCGATCTCCTCGATGTGTGCCGCTAGTTCCTCCATCGCTGCCGCCGTCTCTTCGATTCGGGCCTCGGCGGCGTCGAGTTCTTCCATCGCCGTCGTGGCGACGTCGCGGCCGGCGCGTCCGCGTTCGGCGGCGCGCTCTGCGGTCCCCGCGACCTCGTCCGCAGAAGCGGCGATCTCCTCGACGGTCGCCGAGAGCGTCGAGAGTTCCGAGGCGACCGTCTGGAGGTGTTCGGTCTGTTCGTCGGCGCCGGCTTCGATCTCGTCGACCGCGGCCGCGACGGCCTCGCTCGCTTCGGTCGCACGCCGGACGTGCGTTTGAGCGTCCGAACTCATTTCTGCGACCTGGTCGGCGAACGTCTGGACGTCGCCGAGCGTCGCCGAGAGCGTCCGGAGGAACTCGTTGTACGAGCGGGCGACTTCGCCGTAGCGGTCGTCCTCAGCGGCGAGTTTCTCGGCGGGCATCAGCGCTGTGAGGTCGCCCTCGCGGGCGCGCTCGGTCGCCTCGCCGAAGGCGTCGACCAACTGCTGGAGCGCCCGCGTGTGCGTCGTGAGGTCTGAGGCCATCCGGCCGAGCGAGTCGCCGAACTCGCCCGGAAGTCGTTCCTCGAGCACCGGATCGTCGAACTCTCGATCCGCCATCGCCGTCGCCTGCGCGGACACGAGTTGGAGGTGCTCGTGCATATCTCCGAAGTCTTCGACCAGTTGGGCGACCTCGTCGTCGCCGTCGGTCGTCGGTGGCGACGTCGAGAGATCACCGGCCGCGACGGCAGACGCGGACCTCGAGAGCTGATCGATCGGCGTGACGACGTCGCGCCGGACGATCAGGACCGTATTGAGGAACGCGACGACCGCGCCGACGAGGAGCAGCGCCGACAAGAGCGTCTGCGTCTCCCCGCTGGCGATCCACGGAAGCGCCGCCTGTGCGACCGAGATCGCGAACTGGATCCCGACCGCGACGTGCACCTTCCGGGCGACCGAGCGGGAGACGCCGAGGACGTCCATCGTCCCCCACAGGAGCCGTTCGTACGATTCGAGCAGATACATACCCTACCGTCTCTGGACGCATCCCATAAGCCTATCATTGCGTTCTCATCAGATGAAAACAGAATTTGCCGAGAGATAGCTGTCTAAATCAACGTTTGCCTCTCGCTATCAGATTCGATACGTGACGTGGGCAGCTGCCTCGAACAGAATCGGTCAGCCGGCGACAGCCGAGACAGCGGCGGCGTCAGGGCGCGCGGTCTTCGAACCACTCGGCGAACTTCGCGAAGGCGCGGCCGCGGTGTGAGACGGCGTTCTTCTCGTCGGCGGTCATCTCTGCGAACGTCGTCCCGTCGTGTTCGAAGATCGGATCGTAGCCGAAGCCGCCCTCACCGCGCGGTTCGACGATCCGGCCGCGGACGGAGCCACGGAACAGTTTCACGGGGAGTGCGTCGGCGTCCGCGGCGGCGTCGCCATTGCCGTCTTCGTCGACAGATGCCGCCCCAGCGGCCGCGGCGGCGCTGCGGTCCGCGCGGTCGACTGGGTCGGGCGATGCCGCGAAGTCGTCGCCGTCGCAGTACGCCAGCACGCACTGGAAGGAGGCCCGGCGCGGCGCGTCGATCTCGGTAGCGACGAGTCGCTGGACGGCGTCGATGCCGAGCGTCTCCTCGACGTACGAGGAGTACGGACCGGGGAAGCCCTCGAAGCCTTCGACGAACAGACCGGCGTCGTCGACGAGGACCGGCTCGCCCGCGTAGCGGTACGCTTCCCGGGCGCCGCGGGCCGCGATGGGGCCGAGATCCGAGGCCTGGACCTCGGTGTAGTCGTAGTTCAGTTGCTCGACGCCGTCGAGATACTCGCGGGCCTCGCGCACCTTGCCCGCGTTGGTCGTGACGTATCGGAGCATTCGCTCCGAGGTCGGGCGGGTCGGGAGAAAGCGTCGTCGGTTCCGCGTCGCGTCCGACCGCCGCAGTGCGACGGCGCGGCGACGGCGGAGTCGAAAGTGGAACGGTCAGTCGACGATGACTTCGACCGGGCCGCCCTCGTCCTCGTCGGCTTCCTCGGCGTCGCTGCGGGACTTCTGCTCCTGCCAGAGCAGTCCGCCGACGACGACGAGCGCGATCCACGAGCGCCAGTTCGCGAGGTTGAGCGTGTAGCCGATACCGAACGGCTTCTTGACGAGCATTCCCTTGCCGGGCTGCCAGTACGACGACAGCATTCGGCCGATCGAGGGGCGCTCGAAGTTGTACGGGATCCCGAGAATCTCACCCTGTTGCGGTTTGTCTACCATACGACAGCGTACGCCGGGCTCTAATAAATCGTTTTGGCATCGTGCTGCCGCGTTGGGCGATTTTCGCTTCGCGCCGGCGGTCCACTCCCGATGATCCTCACTGATACCGGCCGCGTCCTTCGATCGCTCGAAGCCGGGTACGGACCTCTGCGTCGCCCGCAGCGGCGTAGCCCGCCTCGAAGGCGTCGAGCAGGGGTGCGGACTCGGCCGCCGTCCCCGCAACGCTCTGTTTGAACACGTGGAGATCCATCGCGTGATCCTCGACGTGCCCGGTGTGGTAGCCGAGACCGAAATCGACGAGGTACGTCCGCTCCTCGCCGACGCGGACGTTTCGGGTCGTGGGGTCGCCGTGGACGAAGCCCGCGTCGTGGATCGCCGCGAGGTGGCGGCCGACGGCGCGGCACCGATCGACCGTGAGCGCCGCCGCGAGGTCGTCGTGGCCGACGTACTCGAAGACGAGCGTGCCGTCCTGCGGGTCGATGTCGTACACGACTGGCGTCGGGACGCCGACGCGGCGGGCAGCGCTGGTCAGGCGCGCCTCCGCGCGGGTCCGCTCGGCACGGAGACGTTCGTCGAGCGCCGGGTGGCGGTACGCTTTGGGTACGCGGCGTTTGATCACCCGGTCGTCCTCGAAGGTGACTGTCGCCTCCGCGCCGCGGATCGTCCCCGACGCGCTGGGGTCTCTGACGACCGACTCCCCCTCGCCGCGCCACGTGACGGGCACCTCGTCGGGTCGGAAGTTGGGGTCGACGGAGGAATCGGCGACGTCGAGGGTGTCGCCGGCGGCATACATCTTCGCGCCGAGCACCGCGATCATCCCCGCGTTGTCCCGCAGGAACCGCGGTTCCGGCGCGTAGAAGTCCGCGCCGCGCTGTTCGCACATCGACGCGAGCATCGCTCTGAGCCGCGCATTCTGCCCGACGCCGCCGCCGAGGACGAGTTCGTCCGTCCCCGTCAGCGACAGCGCCCGCTCTGCGACCTCCGTCAGCATCCCGAAGATCGTCTCCTGGAGGCCGGCGCAGACGTCTTCGACCGGGACGCCGTCGTCGACGGCGTCTTTCGCCGCGGACATAATGCCCGAAAACGAGAAGTCCATCCCCTTGACGACGTACGGGAGGTCGTAGTAGTCGCCGTCTTTCGCCCGCTGTTCGACCTTCGGCCCGCCGGGATGGGACCAATCGAGATGGCGCGTGAATTTGTCGATGGCGTTGCCGACGCCGGTGTCCATCGTCTCGCCGAGGATGCGGTACCGGCCGTTGTGATAGCCGAGCAAGTGTGCGTTCGCCCCCGAAGCGTTCAGACAGACCGGCGAGTCGAAGCCGGACTGGTGCCGACCGATCTCCAGGTGGGCGACCATATGGTTGACGCCGACCAGCGGGACCGAGAGCGTCTGGGCGAGGGCACGCGCCGCAGTCCCGACGATGCGGAGACACGGGCCGAGACCGGGTCCGCGGGAGAACGCCACGGCGTCGACGTCGAGACCGTCGCCATCGGCGGTTTCGGCGGCCTGATCGAGAACCGTCGCGACGACGTCGGGGATGGCCGTGCCCATATGTTCGGCCGCCTCGCGCGGGTGAATACCGCCGCTGTCGGGCTGGTAGGGATCGGATTCGATGACGACCTCGTCGGTCTCGGTGTCGTAGAGCGCGGCGCTAGCGGCCCACGCGGTTCCTTCGATTCCGACGATTCGCATCGAAAAAAGTACTCGTTAGGGCCGAATCAGGCTTCTTCGGCTTCCGCTTCGCCGCCTTCCTCGGCCTCGATCTTGTTCCGGTCGAGCATATAATCCTGCTCGATGTCGCGGGCGAAATCCGGGGAGTCGTAGACCTTCGCGTAGCCGACGGTCTTTCGCATTCCGAACTTCGTATCGAGTTCGTGGACGACGACCTCGTCGGAGTCCTTGTTGAGTTTCGCCGCGAGACTGTCGCGAACGGAGAGTCGAGACGGCGTCGCATCCTCGTGAACGATCTCGAACCGGACGTCGGACCGATGCAACATCGGGTTCTCGTCCTCGGAGATAATGTCGATTTCCATGGTTCAGTTGTTCTACCATCCATCCGAAAGGAGTAAAAGGATTTCGAAGGGGTAGAGCGGTGAGAAAATCGGTCGAGAGGCCGTTTTCACGACGCGTTTCCGATCCAGTGCCGGAACTGGCAATCGGAGTCAGTAGCTCAGACGACCGGCTGTTGTCAGCGCCGCGACAGTCACGGCGTCGGAGTCGGGTCAGTCCTCGACGCCGAGCGTCGCCAGCGCGGCGTCGACGTCGCCTTCCATCCGCTCGAACAGCGAGCGCATCTCGGCTTTCGCGTCCGCCGTCACCTCGACGCGGACCATCCCCTCTCCGGGCTGGCCGTAGACGACTGTCGCGCCCGTCGGGGCGGCGAGAACGGCTGGAAGCGCCGCGAGGTCCTCCTCGCCGTCGACGACGATGGTGATGGGGACGTCGGCGTCGAGGGCGTCGACGAGCGCAACGAGCAGGGCTTCGGAGATGACGCCGGGGGCGTTTTCGACCGCCCGACGGTGCTCGGGGTCCGAGAGCGCGACGCTGATCTCCTCGTCGACCGCCTCGCGTTCAGTCCGGCCGTCGACGAGCGCGACGGCGGGGATATGGCCGGCCTGCCGGAGGTGGTAGGTGACGACGTCGCCGACGGCGATCACTGGGCGTCCGGCGTCAGCCAGCAACGCCTCGGCGTCCTCGTAGACGGGGCCGAACGGCTCTTTGAACGCGCCACGCAGCTCCGCTGGCAGGGTGAGCATCCGTTCAGCGGACCTTCAGCGCGTAGCCGCCCGGTTCCCTGACGTTCATCTCCTCGGCGATCTCCGATTGCTCGGGATGCGTGATGACGACGTAGCCCGCCCAGTCCTCGGTGAGGCTGCTGGATCCGCAGTTTTCACACGCCTGCGCGTCGGCGTGGTTGATGTAGTGGCACTCCCGGCAGGCGAGACGGGACTCCGCCATCTACGTTCCCTCCGCCTCGGTCGTGGCGGTGTTGGCCTGTCGGTCGGCTTCGAGCCACCCGTGCTTGCCGAGACCGGGCTGTTTCGCGGTGAGGCCGATCTTCGAGTCGCGCGGGTTGCGCTCGTCGATGCTCTTCGTGACGACCCGCACGCGGACGGAGTCGCCGACGCTGAGCGTCCGGTTCGATTCGGTGGACGCGAGCTGCTGGTTCTCGCCGTCGTAGGCGAGATACTCGTCGGAGATCTGCGAGACGTGCAGCAGTCCGTCGACCGGCCCGATGCCGACGAAGGCGCCGAACTCGACGACCTCGACGACCTCGCCGTCGACGACCTCCTGCATCGAGGGATCGAAGGTGATCGCGTCGAACTCCGCCTCGTAGTAGACGCCGGCGCGGCCGGGGAGCACCGTCCCCTCGCCGATGTCGTGGACGTCGATGACGCTGACGACGCTGCCGACGTCTTCGTCCATCCGTCCTTCGAGTTTGTCCTGCAGGAGCCGCTTGACCCGCTGTGGCGTCACGTCCGCGAGGTGCGCTGGCGGCACCTCGACTGTGTCTTTGAGTCGTACCCGTTTGTACATACGTTATGGTTCTGTTATTTCCAATGTGTTTCGGCCCCTTAAACCGATTACGCGAATTCCGCGTTCGAGCAATCGGTCCCGGAGCGGCCTGTCGTTCGTGAGGACGTAATCGCCCTCGGCTTCCGCGAGTTCGACCACCGCGTCGTCGGCGTACGATTCGCCGGTCTCGACGATGCGACACCGCGAGACGAGGTCCCGACCGACGCTCGCAGCCGTCGCCTCGGCGCCGTTGCCCGACTCGCTGAGCTTCTCCAGCTCGGCGACGACCGATCTGGTGGTGACCAGATCCGCGTCCGCGCCGACGAGGCGGTCGAGCTCGTCGAAGATCCGGACGTCGAGTTCGACCGGCATCATCAGCGCGTTCGTGTCGAGTATTACCGTCGTCATCGTCTCGTGGGGTCCCGGCGTCATCTCGTGGCTTTCCGCGTCAGTTCGTCGTCCGGCGCGCGGCGTCGCTCGCGGTGATCACTGCAGCGTTCCGATTCCGATGAGTCGCCAGCGAGCGCCGACGCGGCGGTTGATGGCGATCTTCGAGCCGGATTCGGCGCAGACGGGGCGCTTCAGCGCCACCTCGGCCTCGCCGGAGCGAGCGCTCGTGACCGAGCCGACGGTCGTCGCGGTCCCGACGGTGAGCATCAGCGGCTCGCCGGTCGAGATCTCCTCGACGCTGCCCTCGTCCTCGCCGACGATCCGGTCGAGCAGTTCCACGTCCATCGTGAACTTCTCGCGCGTCGGCGGTAGCGTCCCGGGTTCGCCCGCGACCTGGCCGGCCAGTGCGTCGCCTTTCGTGAGGCTCGGGTCGAGTCCGGTCCCGATGCCGCAGAGACCGCCGGGGCGGACCTCCTCGACGGAGCGGCCGCCGGCCTGCAGCGAGCGAATCTCGGTCGTGATCGGCTGCCACTCCGAGGAGCCGCCCTCCTCGACCTCGCGGCCGGGGCGCAGTTCGAGTTCCTCGCCCGTGGCGAGTTTGCCCTGCACGACCGACCCGCCGACGACGCCGCCGGAGAGGTCCTCCCAGGTCGTGCCCGGGCGGTTGATGTCGAACGAGCGCGCGGCGAAGAGCCGCGGGGACTCCGTCTCGTCGCGCTCGGGAGTCGAGATCTCCCGCTCGATGGCGTCGATGAGGAGGTCGATGTTCACTTCCTGTTGCGCGCTGACGGGGACGATCGGCGCGTCCTCGGCGACGGTGCCGGAGACGAACTCCTTGATCTGCTCGTAGGACTCGACCGCGCGCTCGCGGTCGACGAGGTCGATCTTGTTCTGTGCGATGACGATGTTCTCGATCCCGATGATGTCGAGCGCCATCAGGTGCTCTTCGGTCTGGGCCTGCGGGACGTCCTCGGTCGCGCTCACGACGAGCACGGCCCCGTCCATAATGGCCGCGCCCGAGAGCATCGTCGCCATCAGCGTCTCGTGGCCCGGCGCGTCGACGAACGAGACCGTTCTGAGTACCTCTGTCTCCTCGCCGTCTGGGCCGGTCTCGTCGACCGTGTAGCACTCCGGCGCGTCGACGCCGGGAATCTGCCGGAACGTGGCGTCAGCGTACCCCAGTCGGATGGAGATGCCGCGCTTCATCTCCTCGGAGTGCTGGTCCGTCCACGATCCGGACAGCGCCTGCACGAGCGTCGTCTTCCCGTGGTCGACGTGACCGACGAGCCCGATGTTCACCTCCGGTTGTTGTGTTTGTTGTGTCACCATTGACCTCCTAGAGAGTAATCTTGGGAGCAATTCGCCGCGAGCGACTGATAAAGTTGCTGTTCTCTACTCGCTGTGGGAGCATAAATCGTCCGTGAACGGGGCGAAACGGCCGTCAGAGGGGTCGATCGTGTGATGTGGGACCGAACCAATGGGTCGGCGTCCACCCGCGACGACCGGGGTAGCATCCGCGCGCCACATCAGATAGCATCCGCGCGCCACTTCAATCCGAGAGCGCGCGTTCCAGACTCGTCGCTACCGACCGCGCTTTCTCCGCGGCCGCGTCCGGGACCAGCCCCGCGTCGACCGCCGCGTCGAGTTCGTCGTCGTCGACGCGCTCGACCGTGCCGTCGGGGTGTTTCACGACGTCGACGTGGAGGTCGACGTACCGGATCTCGTCGGGGAAGCACTCGACGGGCGTACAGACGTTGACGTAGGTGCCTTTCGCGTCGCCGTCGGCGCTCCGGTAGACAGTCGGGTACCACCAGCGGCCCTCGCGGAATTTCGTCAGCGCGGTGTCGCCATCCTCGCGCGTCGTTCCGAGCGCGTCGTAGGTGCCGCCGCCCGAGAGCGTCCGCGTCACGGCGATCGTCCCGTCTGCGTCCCAGTCGGTGACTTCGCCCCGGCCGAGCGAGAACGCCCGGCCATCGGGTTTCCCGTGCTCGATCTCGACGAAATCGCCCTCGACGGGGCCGAACTGCCGGGTCACGACCTCGAACGGGAACTCGCTTCCCTCACCGGGGCCGCACAGCGCCTCCGCGAGATCGACGCCGGCGCTGGCGGATTCGCTCGCTGCCTTCGTCCGGTGGTGTCCCGGCATCGTCGCGGCGACCGCGCGACGGGCGTCGTCGAGCGCGAAGCGCGACTCGCGGCCGAACCACAGCCAGCGGCCGGTTGTCGGCGCGGCGTGGAGGCCGACCTCCGTTCCGTCGGACTGGGACGGCTCGTCGAGCGCCGCGGTGAGTGCGTCCGTCCGGTCGACGGCGCGTTCGAGTGCGGCTTCGAGCGCGTCCATATCGGCGCGGGTGGCGGCGTGGGACCACTCGATGCCCCAGCCGTCTGGAGCTTCGACCGAGAGGAACTCGGTCATCCCGGCGAGTTCGCGCCCGGCGGCGTCGTCGCGGGTGTCGACCGTGACGCCGTCGCGGCCGCGAACGAGCGACGCGAGGCCGCCGTCGGCCCGGATCTCGGTGCCGAGTTGCGCGCGGTGGTCGACCCACGGCGGCGCGCTCTCGCGGACCTGCACGCGGGCGGTGTCACCCTCGTCGACGTACTCGTCGGCGTCGCTGTACGGGAGGAATCCCTCGGCGTCTCCGAGATCACAGATCGCACCGGAACCGAGCGTGTCCGTCACGCGGGCGTCGAAGACCGCGCCCGGCGGCGTCGGATCGTCCCACGCGAACGTGTCGCGGCCGACTCCCCGGAGTTCGCCGTCGACGGTCGCGACGGCGTCGGCGTCGCCGTGGACGCCCACTCCTTGCCGGTCGCTCGTCGTCGCGACCGTCACCTCGTGGGTCGCATCGCCGAAGTCGGCGTCGAACCGCTCGCGGATCGGCTCGGAGGCCTGGACGACCGTGTGGCCCGCGTCCAGGAGCAGATGCGTGACGGCGGTGGTGTAGATGCCGCGGACGCGGACGTTCGCCACGTCGGTGGCGTCGTTGGCGGCCGCGTCGGCACGCTCGCCCCCGTTCTCGTCGTCACTCATCGGCGCAGATCCTCCGGTCGGCTCATCGCAACGCGTCCTCGTCGTGCGCGAACCGGACGCGGTCGTGGACGGTCGGACCGAGCGAGAGCTCGACGACCTCCTCGGAGAGGATACGCCCGTCCTCGACCGGGACGCCCCAGGTGTCGAAACGGAGGTAGCCACGGAGGTCGCCCCCGTGCGTGAAGAGGTCGAGGAACTCGACGTCGTGTTCGTGGATGTCGTCGGTGCTGTGTGCCTTCTCCATATCGGAGTAGACGACGTCGCACTCGAAGAACTCGCGGAGGTCGGCGGCGTCGCGCTCGACGGCCGCCGAGACGAGCTGTGACGCCTCGCGGATGTCCTCGCGAGAGAGTCCGACGTCCTGTAGCGCAGCCTGTGTCCGCTGGTCGAAGTGCATCGGTACGCGTCGCTAGGAGCGGGCGGGTTTTGAATCCAGCCTGTCGGCCGCGCAGGTGAGTGAGACTCGCTGTGAGCTGCCAGGGGCCGAAGACCTTAGGTAGCGGGGTGTGAAGCCGCCGTCGATGACGAGGCGACGGGATCCGGTCGAGGAGGCGTCCGATGGCTCGCAGGACCTCTACGACGTCGCGACGTGGGAGGAGCGAACGCTGGTCGACAGAGCCGCAGCGCTGATCTGGCGGGTCGTCGCCGGATCCGCCCGCCTCGCCGTGGTGTTGTTCGCGTTTCTCCTTCTGCTCGGGATCGGCGGGTTCGCGGCCTTGACCGATCCGCAGACGGGGCTGCTCACGGTCCTCTCGGCGATCCCCGCGATCGGACTGGCGGCGTACGTCTACTCGACGGACGTGACCTCCAGCGAGCCGCTGTCGCTCCTGGTCGCGACGTTCCTCCTCGGCGTGTTGACGGCGAACTTCGCCGCCGTGCTCAACACCGTCCTCCAGCCGTACTTCCGCGTCCTCGGATTCTTGGGTTCGGCGCTGTTCTTCTTCCTCGTCGTCGGGCCGGTCGAAGAGACCGTGAAGCTCCTGGCCGTGCGGCTGTACGCCTACACCGACACCCGCTTCGACGCCGTCCTCGACGGGACGGTCTACGGCGCGATGGCCGGCCTCGGCTTCGCCGTCATCGAGAACGCGCTCTACATCACTCGCCAACTCCCGAATCAGGGCCTCGACCTCGGGCTCGGGCTCATCGGCGCCGGTGGCGGGATCACAGCCGTCCGGGCGCTCGCGGGGCCGGGACACGTGATCTACTCGGCTATCGCCGGCTACTACCTCGGGCTCGCGAAGTTCAACCCCGGCAAGCGCGGCCCGATCGTCGTCAAGGGAATCTTACTCGCGTCGTTCGTTCACGCGACGTACAACACGACCGTCGGAATCGGCACGGCGGCTATCTCGATCGCGACCGGCTTCACGGGGCTGGCGCCGTACCTGGTCTACGTCATCATTTACGACGGCATCTTCGGGCTGTTTCTGCTGCGGAAGATCCGGCGGTATCGGGACTGCTACAAGCGGGCGCACGCGCCGAAAACGGCCGAGTCGGACTTCGACTCTGAGTTGACCGAGTTCGAGTAGGAGATCCGAACGGCGTCAGTCGTCGCCGAGGGCGTCGGCGTACCCAGACACCATCTGTTCGACGTACTTCGCGACCACGTCGACCTCGACGTGGATCGGATCGCCGACCGACTTCTCCGAGAGCGTCGTCAACTCGTACGTCGTCGGGATGATCGCGACGCCGAAGCGCTCGGGCCCGCGCTCGGCGACGGTGAGGCTGATACCGTCGAGTGCGATCGACCCCTTCGCGACGACGTAGCGCGCGATCGATTCTGGAAGGTCGAACTCGAACACCCAGTCGTCGCCGACGCGCTCGATGCCCGTGACTTCGGTCGTCGTGTCGACGTGACCCTGTACGAGGTGGCCGTCGAAGCGGCCGTCGGCGGCGAGGGCGCGTTCGAGGTTCACGCGATCGCCCGCCGCGACCGTTCCCAGATAGGTCTTTGCGACGGTCTCTGCGGCGAGAAACACCTCGAACTGGGCCGGATCGGTCTGGAACGCTTCGACGGTCAGACAGACGCCGCTGACGGCGATCGACTGGCCGTGGTGGAGATCCGAGTACTCGGCCCCCTCGTCCGGTTCGATGCGGATGCGGCGGCCGCCCTCGTCGTCGGTTGCCTCGACGACGGTGCCCGTCGTCTCGACGATGCCGGTGAACATACTGCTCTGTTGGGTTCAGTTCCGAAAAGCGTCTCGGAACGGTGGTGCGGTCGACGTCGAGGCCGACTACCGGCAGTAACTGTGGCGAGCGTTCCGCGCCGCAAATCCGGGTGCCGGCCCGGGGTTCAAACGACCGACCTAAGAGATACCATACCATCAGGCGTTGAGCCGTCTCGCGACCGTGCAGACGACCGGCGGGCGGCACCGTCCATCCCGGCGCCGCCAGCGGATCGGTGGGTTTCCAAAGGTCTTTGCCGTTCCCGCCGCTAGGAGTGGTCGATGGACGACGCCGTGCGGGTCCGTGACGCCGCGCACGAGGCGGTCGACAACATCGAGCCCGACCGACTCCGCGAGGTGCTGTTCGATCGCCTCTCTGTTGCGCCGATGACGCCAGCCGTCCTGGCGCTGGTGAGCGCTCGCGCACCCGAAACCGGAGTAGACACCGATACCGATGGGCTCGCAGAGCGCGCCGCCGGCGTGCAGTTGATCTACGAGGGGCTACGGCTCACACGGTCGCTCGCACACGACGAGCCCTGGACGCTGACCGACGAGAGCGACGTCAGCGGCGACATCGACGCCGACCTCGACGTGCTCGCCGCAGACGTGCTCGTCTCGCGTGGGTTCTACCTGCTGGCCCGGACCGACGCCGCAGACCGCGCGGTCGACGTCGTCCGCGCCTTCGGGCGGGATCAGACGCTCAGACGTGGCGAAGGCGCCGACGTCGACTCCTTAGACCGGAACCTCGAAGCCGACGTCTTCGCGCTCGCCGTCGTCGCCGGGATGACGGCCGTCGGGGAGACGCCCTCGCCCGCCGTACTCGAATACGCCTCGGAGTTGGGCCGCGAGTGCGACCGCGGTGGACGGCTCCAGTCAGCCGACGCCGCATTCTCGGAGTCGACGACCGAGCGCATCGCGTCGCTGTCGACCGTCGGCGGCGGTTCGGACGACCGCGTACCCTCTTCTGCGACCGACTCCTGACGCCCGAAGTCCGACCTGTCGCGTGAGTTCGTATCGCACACGTCACCGCCGGGAATCGAAACGCCTAAAGACGAATCCGCGCTACGGAGAAACGCGCCTGGGTAGCTTAGCGGTAAAGCGCGTCCTTGGTAAGGACGAGACCCCGGGTTCAAATCCCGGCCTAGGCTTCTTCGGATTTTTCGGGCTATTCGAGTCTGTAGCCGTCGTGTCCGGCAGCGACCGTGAATTGCGGCCGTGTGCTCTCCGTACCCGTCGCTACCGATCGAGCGGCGTCAGACAAAACGAGTCGAGTTGACCGACCGATCACGCGCTCGTCGCCCGTTCGCACTTTACACACAGCGCGCTCTCGTCTTCCTCCGGTACCACGGTCCCGCAGCGGGGACACCGAAACCGGGTGTGCGTGTACTCGGTATGGGATTCGATCGGCGTTAGTCCACTTTTCGAGGACATACTCCCGTAAACAACACACTATCTCAAAATACTTCTGGACATACACATACATACTCCTAATATCGGTTGGGGACAGAGCGAACGGGAGCGGTCGCGTTTCGAATAATCGAAAGAAGTTGCCGAAAAAGTGGACGGAACAGATCGAGAGCGAATTACTGGAAGTCCTCGACGAACCGGGCCGGGAGCCGGTCGACGAAGTGCGGAGGGAGCGCGTCGACGGCGATCTGGGCGACGGTCACCATCGGCTTGCGTAGGAGGACGTACACTGCAGAGATACCGACAGCGACGAAGACGGCGGTCTCGACGACGCCGTCGAAGGCGTACACCGCCGGGACCGCGAACACGGCGGCGGCCAGCAGATCCTCGGGCGCGCCGTCGTAGCGGATCCAGCGCCGCGGACGGATCCAGCGGCCGTGGTAGTGGCTGTAGACCGCCCGTTCGGAGGTCCCGAGCCACGGTTTCAGCTCCAGTCCGCCGCCGAGCGCGTCCATCCCCGAGTGCAGCGCCGCTGCAGCGAGGAACAGCGCGGCAGCGACGGTGAGCGTCGTGGGAACGGCGACAGCGACGGCTCCGGCGACGGCTGCCGCGGCCGTGAAGTACACCGGGAAGTGCAGCGTCCGACGGTGACCCGCATAGAGGTCGAAGTCGGGGAACAGCCCACCGAGGGCGGCGGCAGCGATGGGGATCGACGAGGTTCCAGCGGCGCTCTCAGGGAAGAGCACGCCGACGAGAACGGCGAGCACGACGCCTGCGAGCGCGTGCGTGGTAGCCATCATCATCGGTGCATAGGGCGATGAGCCCTAAGACCGTTGCGTGTATCTCGATACCATATCTGTTGGTGCAGGAAGGTCAGAATACCTGCCGGGCTTTTTACTACGGAACGTCTAGGAGGGGTATGTGGCTGCCATCCCGTTCGGAGGCGGCGAGACAGGCAGCCAGCGGAATGCGGATGAGCGTCGCCATCATCCTCGGATACGGCATCGCGACGCGGAACCTCAGCGTCATCATCAACGCCGTCGTCGCACTTGCGGTCACGTACCTCCCAGCGCTGTTAGAGCGCGACTGGGACGTTCGCCTCTCCCCGGAACTGACGTTCGTCGTGACGCTCGCCGTGTCGTTGCACACGCTGGGAATGGTCGGTCTCTACGAGGAGGTCTGGTGGTACGACCACCTGACGCACACGCTCTCGGCGATGCTCGTCGCGGCCGTGGGCTACGCTGCGACGCGGGCGATCGACCTCCACTCCGAGGAGGTCTCGTTCCCGCCGCGGTTTCTCTCGTTGTTCTTGCTGCTGTTCACGCTCGCACTCGGCGTGTTCTGGGAAGTGCTGGAGTTCGCGGCACGACAGGCCACAGCGACGCTCGGGATCGAGGACGTCCTCGTCCAGTACGGACTCGAAGATACGATCCTCGATCTCGTCTTCGATACCGTCGGCGCGATCCTCGTCGCGCTGTTCGGAACCGAACGTCTCACCGAACTGACCGAACAGCTCCGAGAGCGGCTCGCGGTGTGACCGGGTCTACGCTTTTGTACTCCGAGTGTGTTACGTTGTCATATGACGTTCATTATCGTTGGGTACGGACGAGTGGGCGCGCGGACGGCCCGGATTCTCCACGAGGAGGGCCACCCGGTCGTAGTCGTCGAGAACGACCCCGACAAGGCCGACCGGGCCCGCGAGGCCGGATTCGAGGTCGTCGAGGGCGACGGCAGCAACGAGTCGGTGTTGAAGCGCGCCGGCGTCGAGAACGCAGCGGCGCTCGGCGGCCTCACCGGCGACCCGAACGCGAACTTCGCCGCCTGTATGATCGGCAAGCAGTTCGGGTGCCGGGTCGCGATGCGGATCAGCGAGGACTACAGAGAGGAGATCTACGAGCGGTACGCCGAAGACGTCGACGAGGTCATCTACCCGGAACGCCTCGGTGCGGCCGGCGCGAAGACGGCGCTACTCGGCGGGAGCTTCAACGCCATCGGCGAACTGACCGAGCAGTTGCGGCTGACGACGGTGACGATTCCCGAGGACGCGCCGGTGGTCGGACAGAAAGTCAACGACGTCGACCTCGACGACTTCGGCCGCGTCTACGCACACGGCCGCGACCGGGAGCCGATGACGATTCCGCTCCCGGGGACGGTCATCGAGCCCGGTGACCAGTTGGCGCTCGTAGTCGAGGAGGACGGCCTCGAACGGATGAAATCGGCGCTTCTCGGACCGGACAGCGCAACTGCGTAGTCGACACTCGGAACCGAGAACTGTATGCGTCGTCGCGGGGGACGACGACGCCGTGTACCGGGGTGCAACGTCCGCGTGTTGGGCGCGCGGTGGGAGGATGGGAACTGATTTGGCCGTCAGTGCGCGCCCAACCGTGTGCTCTTTCGTACCACACTTAAAACCGCGTCAGACGACAGGCAGACTTGTGGCGTCTGACGCCCGAATGCGGCGACAGAGTCGTCGTACTCGCTCCGCTGGATCTCGGATCGTAGAACGGCAGTTTCGACGCGACTTCGGGGCCGAAGCGGACGCGAACGCGGAAGAACAGCGCGTCTTAGCTGCGCGCGTAGCCCTGGATGTACGCACCGATGAACATCCCGGCGAGCGCCCAGAGGATCGTGACGTTACCGACGCCGAGGCTGGCGTAGGCCGCGCCCGGGCAGATACCGGACAGTCCCCAGCCGACGCCGAAGACCGCGCCGCCGATCAAGACGTTCTTGTCGAACGGCTTCAGCCGGCGCTCGTACCGGCTCCCGGTGAGCGGCGCGCTGTCGCGGATCCGGGGCAGCGCCCAGAAGGCGATCCCGGAGACGATCGCCGCGCCGAACATCACGAACGGCAGTCCGAGGTCGTCGAACTGGAGGAAGTTCAGCACGACTTCCGGCCGCGCCATATGACTGAACCCGAGCCCGAACCCGAAGATCAGCCCGCCGACGAGGATCAGCGGGATGAACAGCGGATGACGGTCGCTCATGGGCTCACCCCCAGCGCAGCGACGACCTGCGCCGTTATGATCGCGACGAGGAGGAACGTTCCCACGCCGGCGAGTGACGTCTTCGACGCCGAGCCGACGCCACAGACGCCGTGACCCGACGTACAGCCCTTACCGATTCGCGTCCCGATCCCGACGAAGATCCCGCCGACGAACAGCCGCCACGGCTGGACATCTGTCGTCCAGAGCGTGATGCCGGCGAATTCGTACAGTGTCCCGGTCGATCCGGGCTCGTAGAGCGATGTCGAGATGAGCCCGGACTGGACTGTCGCGGCGAATGCCAGCGCGCCGAGGATGATGCCCAGCGTGAAGACGACGCGCCAGTTCCGCGAGGAGACGTACTGCTGGAACCGCGATTGGCCCGAGAAGTACGACAGCGTCGACTCGAGGAACGTACTCGCGCCGGCCGGGATGCCGGTGCCGATGTAGATGACGACCACGCCGAGGCCGACGAGGAATCCCCCGACGGCGTAGCGGCTGATCCCGTTCGGGAACAGCTCGGCGGCCATCTGTAGTGGAAGTGGATCTGTTACCATTTCGTATATTTTAGAGTCGTATTGATTTAGGGTCGTCTGTCTCAGTCGTCAGCGAGCGATTCCTGGCTGGCGGCGCAGTTGTTGGGGCCGAGTTCCAGCGAGAAGGCTTCCTCGTCGTCGGCCACGTTCTGCCCGAGGTTCGTCGCGATGATGTCCTCGTAGTTCGCCGGCCGCGGCGGCATATCTGCGAGGATGAGCTCGACGAACGCGTCTTCGTCCATCGACAGCGCGTCCATCCGCTCTTTCAGGTCGCCGATCGGTGCCGTGTACGTGCCATCGTCGGCCGGTACTGCGGCATCACTGAAGTGTGCGCCGCCGATGAGCGTCTCGTCGGGCAGCGTCAGCACGCGCTCTTGCAGCGACTCGTAGAGCATCCGTGCGGCGTCGGGCGCGCCGTCGTCGCCCTCTTCGAGGTCCGGGCGGGCGACGCTCTCGATGAACAGGCCGTCACCCGTCGCCAGCAGACTCTCGTCTAAGAGGTACGACGTCATTCCGGTCGTGTGCCCGGGCGTGTAGACGGTCTCGATCTCGGCGTCGCCGACCTGGAACGTGTCGCCGTCTTCGGCCGTCGTCACCTCGTCCGCGTAGGTGACGCCGCGGTCGACGGCAGCAGCCGGAATGACGCCCTCGACGCCTTCGTCGTCGAGGTTGCGGACGCCCGAGATGTGGTCCGCGTGGATGTGGGTGTCTAAGGCGTACTGCAGGTCGACGCCGAGCTCGTCGGCGTCGTCGAGGTAGCGGTCGGTAAAGGCCCGAAGGGGGTCGACGATGGCGGCTTCATCGCCGTCGACGAGGAGGTAGCCCAGGCAGCCCGAGGAGGGGCGCTGGTACTGGTAGAGGGTGCCCGCGCCGTCGTAGTTGGAGACTTCGACGCGCTCGTAGATCTTCGCCCAGCCGTTCATACCGTCTTCGAGGGTGAGGGCGTCGTAGCCGAGATCGACGAGAGTGCCAGCGACGAACTCGCTGGAGCCGCCTTTGGCACAGAGGACGACGAGTTCCTCGTCGTCGGGGATTTGGTCGAGAACGTCGTCGTCGATGTCGTCGTCGAGGAACTGGAAGTAGGGGAGGTTGATGGAGGTGACGTTGTCGTCGTCGATGTGCCATTCGTCGTAGTCGGACTGCATGCGGACGTCGAGGATGGTGACGTCGTCGCCGGCGTCGATCTGTGCTTTCAGGTCGGTCGGCGAGACGGCGTCAGCCTCTGCGTCGGGGGTGGGAAGGTCGTCGGCGTTCATATCGTACAGTCGCTCTTACTGGGTGGCGACACAAAAATATTTGCATAGTAGTTCAACTGATGCACAATACACGTTCCGAGAAGACGTGTCGAGGCCGGGGTGTTGCCGGGGAAATCCGCTGTGTAAAGTGCTCCAATAGCTCAATAGCGATATCGTGAACGTCCGCTCGAACGCGCGTATTTGAGCTTCATACACTTAGTTGTTCCTGACGTTTGCAAGAATCGGTAATCTTTTAATCACCGGACCGATATTGTGCGGTAGCTCCAATACGAATCACGGAGCGGATACCCAATGAGTGTTGAATTCGATATCGCGGAGACGCTGGACGTGAAAGGTGCATCGTGCCCAATGCCTGTTGTGCAGACGAAGTCTGCCATCGACGACCTCGCGGAGGGTGAGGTCCTCGAAGTACTCGCGACCGACCCCGGCAGTATGAGCGACCTCGACGGCTGGGCGGACGGAACAGACGGCGTCGAGATGCTCGACCAGGTTGAGGGCGACGACGTCTACAAGCACTACGTCCGCAAGACGGAGTAAGCACGATGGACAAGATCGGAATCATCGTCGACAGCGACAGTCCGAAGAGCCTCGCGATGGCGATGAACCTCGGACACACGGCCCTCGCGTCCGATATGGAGGTTCTCGTCTACTTCACCTTCGATGGCCTGACACACCTTCTCGAGGGCGAGAAGGACGTCTCGGAGATCGAGCCCCTCCTCGATGAGGGGATGCCGAACCCCTACGACCTCCTCGACGCCTTCGTCGCCGACGGCGGCGAGCAGGTCACGACGGTCGCCTGTACGTCGACGCTCGATATGCTCGCGTGGGACCAAGAGAACATCGACGACTCTGTCACCACCAAGTTCGCGGGCGCGGCGACCTTCCTCGAAGCGGTCGACGACGCAGACCAGGTGTTTACCTTCTAATTATGAGCACGGATACATCAGACACCACGACTGAAGACGGACCGAACGGCGACGCAGCCGAAGAAATCCCCTCGCGCGCCGAACTCGCAGCGCGCGTCGAAGAGCTCGAAGAAGAGCTCTCCGACGTCGCAGCGGGCCAGAACAGCAAGAAGATGTCCATCGTCGCGACGAAGGGCACGCTCGATATGGCGTATCCGCCGCTCATCCTCGCCAGCACGGCGGCGGCCTTCGGCTACGACGTGACCGTCTTCCACACGTTCTGGGGACTCGACATCCTCCACAAGGAGCGCTCGAAGAACCTCAAGCTCAGCTCTGTCGGCAACCCCAATATGCCGGTCCCGAATATGGTCGGCGCGCTCCCCGGTATGGACCGCGTGACCACCTCGATGATGGAAAAGCGGATCAACGACAACGACACCGCGACCATCGAGGAACTCATCGAGACGTCGCTGGATATGGGCGTGGAGTTCCAGGCCTGCCAGATGACGATCGAACTGATGGACTACGACGAGGACAACTTCTACGACGGCGTCACGACCGGCGTCGGCGCGGCGACGGCCATTCAGGATATGGCCGACGCCGACATCCAGCTACTCGTCTAACCCGGGACTGATTTTTCCGGCCTTACGAGCCGCTACTCGATCCACCGAACCGGCAGACTTCTTGTTCGCGACGGCACACGCGTAGGTATGCAGCCGTGGAGCGCGCTCTTCGAGCGAGCGGCGAGATACGACGTCGACGAGGACGACATCCGAGAGATGCTCGCGGGACTCCGCGAGACTGATTCGGACGACGAGACCGGCGGAACGGCGGGGGGTTCGTCGACTAGCGAGGAGACCGATGCGACGGCAAACAGCGGCGAGAACGAGCTCACCCCACCAGAGGAGTCGGGTCCCGCTCGCGTCGTCGCCGACGCCGACGTCCTCGCGGCGGACCTCCTCGTCGGCGGTGACGCCCGCCGCGCGCTGGACCCGCTCCGCGAACATACCTGGATCACGCTCCTCGCGAGCGAGCCGCTCTTGGACGACGCCGAGGCCGTCGTCGCCGACCTCGCCGAGGCCGATCTCGCAGCCGACTGGCGCGAGCGCGTCACCGAGTGGTGCGAACTCGTCAGCCAGCCCGCCGGCGATCATCCGGCGCTCGCGACGGCCTACCGCGGCGGGGCGATGCACCTGCTCTCCTACGACGACCGCCTGCTCTCGGCGCAGGCGGGCGCGACGCTCGGAAGCCGGATATCGGTGAGCGCCCGCCACCCGCGGGCGTTCGCGACGCTGTTCGACGCCGAAAGCCTGTATCAGGAGGTCGTCGGGGGCGAGTACCCGGGGCCCGATCGCGACCCGCGGTCCTGATACTGTCGGACAGCAGTTCGTGAATGATGTCGGCACCCACAGGGTGCCGCTACTTTTCACATCGTTCTGTTCGACAGTATGAACCGCCACGTCTCGTCGGTTCGGACCGAAGCGCGTTTCCACGACGCGGCCGAGGGGAAAGTATGGTCGCCACGACGACGCCTACGGAACTGCAAGAACGGCTCGACGAGGCAGACGACGACGCCCTCTCGATCGTCGACATCAGAGATCCGTCGTCGTACGCCGCCGGCCACATCGAGGGCGCAGTGAACGTCCAGCCCCACCAGCTCTCGACGGCGACGCTCGACGCCGAGTGGGCACAGGTCGACGAGGTCGTCGTCTCCTGTTACCACGGCAAGAGCTCTCAGCGGGTGGCGATGCTCCTCGATCAACACCTCGACGCCGACGTCGCCAGTCTCAACGGTGGCTTCGAGGGCTGGGATGGCCCCATCGCCGACGGCCGCGGTGATTCCGAAGGCGGCGCAGTGTCGCCTACCCGGACCGAAGAAGGACCGGGGCCGTCTGACGCGCCGTTCTGAGTTCGGCCGTCGTTCTCGATCGGTCGTCGTTCTCGATCGACCGTCGCCGTCGCTTCTCAACCGGACGAAGCGGAGAAGCGCCGCTGTTTGTCGTGTCGGCTGCGAGAAAGTACGTTTAGTGCAGCGTTAGCTGGCTTCCGAGGCCTGCCAGCGGAGCCCGCAGTTCTGACACACGTTCAGACCGCCCTCTTCTGATTCGATGTCGGTGGATCGGCACTTCGGGCATTCAGCGTCCATACTCTCGTGGACGCGAATGGGGAGTAAAAAATGTGTGGGTGGTTCTCATTGACGTGCAGCGAGCTAAAGAGCGATACTACCCGTTTGACAACTGCCGTAGTTGGACGGTTAGAACGCGCTGCTCGGCGGGTAGTCCGGCGTAAAAATTCGGGATTGTGCGTGTCGCGTCGGCGCGTCCGCGGAGCCGACGAGTACCGCAGCGTCGGACCGCGCGGTTACTTGCCGCGGCGTCGGTCCGAGGAGATGCTCGGGCGCGTGTGTTCGGTGCCCTTGCCACGGTTCTGGAGACCGCGGTTGTCGCGTCCGGCGTTCGTCAGACCGCGGAAGGCGCGGCCCTTGTGGTCGTCGCTGCAGATCCAGTTGAGGTCGTCGTCGTTCTCGATCGCGGGGTGCTCGGGATCGACGAGGATCACTTCGTGCCACTTCTGGGAGCCGTCTTCGCCGACCCAGTAGGAAGCGAGCGTGCGGAGGTTCGGGTACTTCCGCGCGGCGCGCTCTTCGGCGATACGCTGTATGCTCTTGCGGCGACCGATCCGGTTGACGCCCTGGCGCTTACTGCGGCGGCCGGCCGTGAAGCGCTGCTTGCGAGCGCCGCCCTTGCGGACGGAGACGCGCGCGACGACGATGCCCTGCTTGGCCTTGTAGCCGAGTTCGCGGGCCTTGTCGAGGCGCGTCGGTCGGTCGACGCGGACGATGGCGCCCTGGTCGCGCCACTCCTGCTTTCGCTGCCACTGCAGCTCGGCGAGCTTGCCGTCGCCGGGCTGTTTCCACGCTTCCTTGATGTGAGAGTAGAAGCTTCGTGCCATTGGTTTCACCACGGGCGCTTTCGATTCGGGCGGCGTTCGACGCCGACCCACATTTCGTCCCGATCTCTCGGGTGCCCGCTGGCGTCCCGTTCGGCCAGCGAGTTGTCGAGCCTACCGTCGTGGCGCTCTTAACCACTTCGAATCGGTCACACTCGGGCGGCGCTCGGGAGTGCACCCGTCGACAGCGACTTCGCGGTGCCGGGAGGACAGACGCCTGCGCGTTACGGGAACGAACGGCTTTTGATGCCGGGTGTCGGAGGCGTAGGTATGGCTACGGAAACGCAGAGCGGACTTTCCGATCACCTTCGGGGAGTCACGGTCACCACGCTCGCCTGCATCGCCGGCGTCGCCGCCGCGCTGGCGTCCGCCAGGTTCGTCGGGACCGACGTCGCCGCCGCGGCGAGCCAGCAGTCGCTCCTCATCGTCGGAGCGCTCGTCCTCGCGCAGTTTCCGATCCTGCGCGTCGTCGGCGTCGACATCTCCGAGTTCGGCGTCAAAGACTACCTCTACGTGGCGTTTATGACGTTCACGCTGTGGTTCATCACGTTCGGCGTGCTACTGACAGAGAGCGTCGCACTGTAAACTATGGCGGACGACAGTATCGCGGTCGTCGACCTCGATCGGTGCCAACCCGACCGCTGCAGTTACGAGTGTGCGAACTACTGCCCACCGAACCGCACCGGCAAGGAGTGCATCGTCACGCGCGGGGAGTACTACGAGGAAGACGAGCCGTACGACGGCGACCCCGACCAGATCCGGATCTCCGAGGAGGTCTGTCTCGGTGAGACCTGCGGCATCTGCGTCGAGAAGTGTCCCTTCGACGCCATCGAGATCATCAACCTCCCGACCGAACTCGAACAGGACCCCGTCCACCGCTACGGCGAGAACGCCTTCGCGCTCTACGGCCTCCCAGTGCCCGAATCGGGGACCGTAACGGGCATCCTCGGTCCCAACGGGATCGGGAAGACGACCGCCGTCCGCGCGCTCGCCGGTGAGATGGTCCCCAATCTGGGCACCTACGACGAGGAGCCGAGTTGGGAGACCGTCCTCGACCGCTTCCGCGGCACCGAACTGCAGACCTACATCGAGCGCGTGCAGGACGGCGACGTCACCATCGCGCGCAAGCCGCAGTACGTCGATCAACTCCCGAAGCAGTTCGACGGCACGACGATCGAACTGCTCGAATCGACCGACGAGCGCGGCGCCCTCGACGACTACATCGATCGGCTGGGCATCCGCCCGGTCGTCGACCAGCCGCTCGACACCCTCTCGGGCGGGGAACTCCAGCGGGTCGCACTCGCGGCGACGCTCGCTCGCGACCGCGACTTCTACTTCCTCGACGAGGTCTCTCCGTATCTGGACATCGGCCAGCGCGTCACCGCGGCGCGCCTCATTCGCGAACTCGCAGACGAGGAGGACCGCGCGGTACTCGTGGTCGAACACGACCTCGCGATCTTGGACCTGCTCGCGGACTCGCTGCACGTCGCCTACGGTGAGCCCGGGGCCTTCGGTGTCATTACTGATCCGAAATCGGTCCGCAACGGCATCAACGAGTACCTCACGGGGTATCTCTCCAACGAGAATATGCGGATCCGACCCGGCGAGATCGAGTTCCACGAACACGCCCCGCGGCAGACCTCGAAGTCGACGCCGCTGGTCGAGTACCCGGCGCTCTCGAAGTCCTACGGCGAGGGCGAGTTCTCCCTGGAAGTCGACTCCGGGACGATCTACGAGTCCGAGGTGCTGGGCGTCGTCGGTCCCAACGGGATCGGGAAGTCCACGCTCGCGAAACTGTTCACGGGCGCGCTCGAACCCGACGAGGGCGACCTCGACTTCCGGCTCGACATCTCCTATAAGCCGCAGTACATCGAGATCGACCAGCCGATGCGCGTCGACGCGTTCCTCTCGTCGATCACCGACGACTTCGGGACCTCCTATTGGAACACGGAGGTCGCGAACCCGCTCCAACTGAACCGGATTATGGAGCGCAACCTCGACGACCTCTCGGGCGGGGAGCGCCAGCGCGTCGCCATCGCGGCGTGTCTCTCCGAGGACGCCGACCTGTACGTGATGGACGAGCCGTCCGCCCACCTGGACGTCGAACAGCGCGTGCAGGCGACGACCGCCATCCGTCGCTACGCCGAGAACCACGACGAGACGGTGCTCGTCATCGACCACGACATCTATATGATCGATCTGCTGGCGGACCGCCTGATGGTCTTCGACGGCGAGCCCTCCGAGTACGGCCACGCCGCCACGCCCCAGGAGATGCGCGAGGGGATGAACGACTTCCTCTCGGATCTCGACATCACGTTCCGCCGCGACGAGCGGACCCAGCGCCCCCGCATCAACAAGCCGGGGTCCCAGCTCGACAGCAAGCAGAAGAAGCAGGGCGAGTACTACTACGCGCCCTGAGCCGACCGCGAAGCGTTCGAGTTCACCGCGACGCCGACACCGTCGCTTCCGAGCCGCCCGACGCCTTCCGAATCGACACGTCGTAGCCGAAGGCTTCGACGAGGGCGACGTTCGTCTCGACGTGATCGGTGACGCGCGGAATCCGCACGCTCCCGCCAGCGAGCGCGAGCCACACCACGAGCTGGTCGCCGAGGTGCGGGTCGACCGGCGCGTCGGTCTCTCGCCACGCCGCGACCTGCTCGACGGCCGCCTGTGCGACTTCCTCGGAAGGGACGCCGCGCTCGCCGTACGCGCCGAACCCTGCCCGCGGGCGGAGCGGTGTCGGGTCCTCCGACGGCGCCTCGCTCCCGCTGCCCGTCTCTGCGCCGAACTCGGCGTCGATGGTGGTCACGGCCCCCGGCGAGTACGACTCGACGTACGTCGCGTTCGCGCTCACAGTGCTTCCCGAGGCCGCGTCACCGCCGATTCCCAACGTCTCCAGTTCCGAAACGGCAGTTTCGGCCATCCGGTCTGCGACCTCCGCGTCTTCGAGGGCCTCGGATGCGACCGCACGAACCGAGTAGCGGTCGGGCGTCGGATCCAGCACAGTACGAGTCGAGTCCGACATATCGCCAGACGGTTCCGGCGCGTCGGCCCCACTGCGCCGCGCTGGAAGCACAATTTCGGACAGCGTAGACGGGCGGATATCGACGACGAGTTCCCCGCCGCCGGCGGGATAGAAGCCGCGTCGGTTCACCGTCACGCTGGCGTCGAGGCCGCACTCGCGGAGGAGCGGGAGTTTGACGTGTCTGAGGTAGTCGGCCGGCGGCGACCACTTGACGTCGGTGCCGCCGACGAGCGTGGCCTGGATCGGGTGATCGAGGGAGGCCGCGAGCGGGAGGAGCGTGTCGGCGACGAGCGTGACGCTGCCGGCGGTGCCGACGTCGACGGCGAACTCGCGTGGCTCGGCGGTCCCCTCGGCTCCGGGGTCCGCGAGCGGACCGTCGCTGTCACCGTTGCCGGGCTCGAACGTCAGCGTCTCCGAGCCGACTTCCGCACCCGACACCTCCGCGTCGGCGACGTCCGCGAGCAGGTCCACGCAGGCGAGGTGCTGCCGTTTCAGTCCGGGGTTCGGTCGGTTGCCGCGGACGTCCGCCATCCGAAACGGGCGCCCGTCGAGGACCGAAAGCGTCAGCGCCGTGCGGACGAGTTGGCCGCCGCCCTCCGTGCCCTCTAGTTCGAGCATCGACGATCCCGCCGGGCGTTACGCCTCGTAACCCTTCACGACCGTCACGGGGACGGTCGCGTGTTCGACGAGCCCTTTCGCGACGCTGCCGACCATCCCCTCGACGCGGTCGGAGAGGCCGCGGTGGCCGACGACGATCCCGTCGACGGCCTCCTCGATGGCGTACTCGTCGACGGTATCGACGGGATCGCCGTAGAGCAGCGTCGTCTCGACGGGTACGCCGGCCCGCTCGGCACGTTCACGGGCGTCGTCGAGGACCTCTTCGCCGCGCTCCTCGGCGACTTCCAGGTCTTCGGTGTAGATTCGCTGGCCGACCTCGGCGTTCGTCGGCGCTTCCTCGTCGTTTTCTTCGACGAGGACGCGCGGTTCGACGGCGTACGCGACGAGCAACGACGCGTCCGCGCGCGTCGCGAGATCGATCGCGTATTCGAGCGCTTCGGTACTCGACTCGGAGCCATCGACGGCGACAAGGTACTGCATCGTCGCTAACAGTACGTTCGGAGCCCGTTTAGTAGTTTGCAGTACTGCAGCGGTCGGACAATCACGGCACGGACGACGAAGAGAAAGCGTGGCGAAACGAGGAGGTGCTCGGCGAGTCAGTACAGCAGTTGACTGCAGGTGCCACAGAGGTTCTCCTCTTTGACGTCGACCTCGCGAACGGTGGGCGAAAACGACATCACGCACTTGCTGTTGTCGCAGTGTTCGAGACCGAGCGTGTGCCCGATCTCGTGGACGACTTCCTTGCGGACGCGGTCGGCGAAGACCTCTGATTGGGGTTTAGAGGTGATGCCGCCGTCAGAAGAAGTCTGGAGCCGGTGTGTCGAAATCACCGAGCCGTTGCCGTTCAGGTAGGCGAGTCCGAAGACGTAGTTCCGCCGCCGGTAGTAGAGGTCCTGTGAGGTGATCCCGATGTTCTTCTCGCCCGTCCCGACCCGACTCGCCAGTTCGATGAACTGCTCGGCGCGGTACTGATTCCGGCTGCGGTCGAACGCGCCGTCGGGAATCGACTGTTCCTCCTGAACCGTGACGTCGCAGTCGTAGACCCCTCGGAGCGCCGCCGACGCCTCACGCTTGACTTGCGCGGAGAGGTCCCCGATCGGCACGATGTCGACGAGCATAGAAGGGCTTAAGCGGGGTGGATTGATAAATATCCCGCCGTGGAAACGCACCGTAACGCCGCTCTCGTCGCCCGGTTTTCGCCGTACGGGTCGGCGACCGAAATCGGAGTTGGCCGCCGTCCGGAGGTCGCCGCCGCGCTGGCGGACGCCGGGGTGTCGGTGACTGCCACAGACATCACCGACGTCGACGTTCCGGCGTCTGTCGAGTTCGTCCGCGACGACGTCGTCGACGCCAGCGAGCGCGACGAGCCCGGCGAGCACTACCAGGTCGACCTCCTCTACGGGCTGAACCTCCCGCCGGAACTCCACCGTCCGACCTGGGACGTCGCCCGAGCCGTCGGCGCCGACTTTCTCTTTACCACGCTCGGGTTCGACGAACCGACGGTTCCGTGCGACACCGAGTCGCTGGCCGGCGGCGAGACGCTGTACGTCGCCCGCGGGGGCCCGTGGCGGTTGTGACTTTCCCGGGCCGTCGCGATTATCCGCGGCGAACGGGACGCAGCGTCAGCGGCGCGACGGGCTCCGACGGTACGGATTCCGGTAGTGGATGCTCGTCGCGTGGTGGTGGCCGTCGTAGGCGTCGATGCCGTCGCCGAAGGCCCACTCCAGACGGAAGTTGTCGAACAGCGTCGAGTAGAAATAGTCGACGAAGGTCATCAGCACACGCACGTTTCCGTCTCCGCGGACGACGCTCGCGAGCCCCGTGTATGCGTGGTCGTGGCGATCGTCGCGAACGATCGCACCGAAGACAGGGATCGACTGCCGATGCGGAGGGACTGCCTGAAAGGCTTCGATCGACCGAAGCGCGTACTCGTAGCAGTACATACCCGAGGAACCGTCGAGGAGTGCGTCGAGGTGGGTCGGCTCGTGGACGTGCCGCTTGAGCGGTACCGCCCCGAGGAGGAGGTATCGCTGCACGGTTCCGGCTACGTAGCGGGCGTAATCGAAGTGCGTCCGCTCGCCGAACCCCTCCGCGAGCCCGTCGACGAGTGCCGCCGGATCGCGGGGGCCGACGCCGGCGAACCGTCGGACCGTCTCGGGTGACGGTCGGCGGTACCGACCGCCTCGAAGCGCAGCGACGGTGAGCGGACGGGGCGTGGCGTCCGCGAGTCGGTCGAAGAACGCGTCGACACCCACAAACTCGAACGCGATATCACCGCGCTCGACGGCTCTGAGATCGGCTACGAGTCCAGACAGCGGCTCCGCGAGGCGGGTGGGATCTTCCCCGGCGTCGGTGACCGAAACCGTGGCCGTCCGGGCTCCGGTCTCGTCGCGCAGTTCGACCGTCTCCCCATCGAACGCCAGCCGGGAGCCCGACAGTCGAAGCGTGAAGGAAGTCGGGGCGAGGCGTCGTCGGGCGACCGGTTCGAGGCGCTGTTCGGTGAGGTTGGTTCCGGTGAGGTGGCCGAACCCGGTGTACTCGTAGCCGACCTTGGCCGCTCCAGCCCCGGCAACGCCGCTTCCCGCCAGTTTGAGGACCTGACGTCGGGTCAGGCCGGAGGGCGGCGTAGACGTGGAGCGATCGTCCGTATCGTCTTTCATATGGCTATCACTGGCTTCCGTCGCCGATCGGGACGCGGTTACCGCCCTATCTCGCCTGTCGGAGACGGGTTTCGGGAGTCGGAGCTCCGCGAAGGATCACGAACTCGGTAGCATTCGGGAGGATGTGGTCGTGCACTGAAACGAGTTTCGCCCATATGAAACGGAGGTCGCCCATACACGGATAGGCGGCCGAATTCCGCGAGTGCTCACCCTGTTTCTCGATTTCGCAAAATCGGTTCGGATCGAGAACGATCCGCGACCTACTCCACGTCGATGTGGTGTGCGTCTTCGTCCTCGATGTTCCGCTTCGGGAGCGTCACGGTGAGGACGCCGTTGTTGTACGTCGCCGACGCGTCTTCGGCGCGGACGGCCGCGGGCAGGCGGATCGAGCGCTGCACCGAGTCAGACCGCCGTTCGCGCTGGACGTAGTGCTCGTCGTCCGTCGCGGTCGATTCTTCGCGAGTGGCTTCGATTGTCAACAGCTCGTCGGTCACCGAGAGGTCGAGGTGCTCTCTCTCGAACCCTGGAAGGTCGATGATAGCGACGAACGACTCCGACCCCTCGCGGAGATCAGCGGCCATCTCACGCCCGAATCGTCGGGTCTCGTCGAACTGGCGGCTCATCTCTTCGAGCTGTCGGGACATTCGGGCGAAGACGTCGTCGAACTCGAAGTCGTCGAAATTGGGGGAACGCTTCATCATTGTGTATTCACCATCCTACAGATGAACGGGAGAGATAATAAATGAGACAGGACGCGTGAGCGCAGATCGCACGCGAGGGAGCCTGTAAGTGGGAAAAAGAGCGCTCAGTACAGAACGTGTCGCTTGTCGTACGATCCGAGCCGCTTGACCCAGCCGTTTTCGGCGATCGCCTCGACGTCTTCGAGCGCGGCCTGTGCGCGGTCCTCGTAGAGGCCGGCCTCGAAGTCGATGTGGAAGAGGTAATCGCCGAGTCGATTGCCGCTCGGGCGGGACTCGATCCGCGAGAGGTTGATGTCGCGGTCGGCGAAGGCTTCGAGGAGTTCGAGGAGCAGTCCGGGGTAGTTCGCGTTGGGGTAGACGACGATCGTGGACTTGCCACCGCCGTCGGCACGCTCGGAGGCGGGGGCGATCACGAAGAAGCGAGTCGCATTCGAGGAGCGGTCCTGGATGTCCTCAGCGATGACAGAGAGGTCGTCACCGGCGTTGTCGGGGTGGCCGATACCGGCGACCGCGGGGTCTTCGCGGGCGTACTCGACGCCCCGAGCAGTGCTCGTGACGGGCTCCAGGTCGACGTCGGGGTACTCGCGTTCGAGGAAGGAGCGACACTGCGCGAGCGCCTGCGAGTGGGAAGCAACGGTGTCGAAGTTCGGCGACTGCGCGAGGAGCGCGTGACGGATCGGCGTGACGATCTCCTGAGTAACGGCGATGTCGGCGTCGGCGATGGCGTCGAGCGTCTCGGTGACGCTCCCCTCGATGCTGTTTTCGATGGGGACGACGCCGCGCTCGTACTCGCCGGCGTCGACTGCGGCCACGATGGCCGAGACCGACTCGCGGAACACGACGTCGTCGTCGACGGCGCGAGCGGCGCGGTGCGAGTACGTTCCTTCGGGACCCAGCGTGACTACCTGCATAGCGCCGTCTACTGCGGGGGGTCCTAAAAGCCCGTCGGGGATCTGTGAGGTGACAGCGGCGAGGACGATGTCGACGGCGTACGGTGGTCGTTAGGATGGGGCAGTGGCAGTTACTGCTCGGCGCAGTACTCGACGAAGTTCCGGAGGATCTGCAGGCCGGTCTCGCCGGACTTCTCGGGGTGGAACTGCGTGCCGAAGACGTTGCCCGCCTCGTTCGCGATCACGGCGGGGAACGTCACGCCGTAGTCGGTGGTCGCGACGACGGCGTCGGGGTCGTCCGGTTCGGCGTAATAGGAGTGTACGAAATACGCGTACTCCCCGTCGACGCCCTCGACAAGTGGGTGATCGCGCTCTACGTGCAGTTCGTTCCAGCCCATATGGGGCACCTTCTGGTCCTGTTCGAACCGGACGTTCGTCCCGGGGACGAAATCGAGTCCCTCGACCTGGCCCTGACCGGCGTGGTCGGCCTCCTCGCTGGTCGTGAGGAGCATCTGCATCCCGAGACAGATACCGAAGATCGGCTGGCCGCGCTCGGCGGCCGCGGCGAGTGGCTCGCGGAACGGGCCGGCGTTCTCCATCCCCTCGCTGAACGCGCCGACGCCCGGGAGGACGATGCCGTCGGCCGCCTCGAAGTCGGCCGGGTCGTCGGTGATCGACACCGACGCGCCGGCGCGTTCGAGCCCCCGCTGTGCACTCCGAAGGTTGCCGAGTCCGTAATCGACGAGGACGACTTCCGCTACCGTCTGAGCGCTCATACGCTCGCTTCGCGGGGCCGGGTCAAATCGTTTCCGACACCCCCGCGCCTCGACCGCATCAGATCGAGTCACGTGGCTTGGGGAGACCTATCGTGTGCTATATATAATTGAATCAGAATTTTTATCCGCCTCATCTCGGTGTATACGCGTGTTCGTATGTCGAAGCGACGAGATTTCATCAAGTCCGCGGGGGCTGTCGGGGTCGCTGGCCTCATCGCTGGCTGTAGCGGAAGCACGGGTGGGAACGAAGAGACGGCCGCAGAGACAGACGGGACCGACTCGACCGCGACGCCGACGGGGACCGAGACCCCCGTCTCCTACGGCGACGGTCGCGCGACGTTCTATATGTCGCCGAGTGAGCCACAGCAGCTGATGGAGGCGCAGTACGCGCCGATCCAGGAGATGCTGCAGAGCGAACTCGCCGTCGACACCGCGACGCTCCAGTACGCCGCCGGCTACAGCGCCGTGCTCCAGAGCCTCGCCGGCGGGACCGGCGACATCGCCGAGACCGGGCCGTTCGCGGCCGCACTCGGCGTCGCCAACGATCGCTGCGACATCATCCTCCAGCGGTACGGCTACGGATCGTGGACCTACGCGTCCGTCATCGTGACGCAGGAGGATTCCGACATTCAGTCCCTGAGCGACCTCGAAGGCGAGCGCGTCGCCTTCGCCGACCGGCTGTCGGCGTCGGGCGCGCTGTACCCGCTGTATATGCTCAAACAAGCGGGCCTCGACATCGGCGACCTGCCGACCGACACGGGCAGCGCCGACTTCACACCGCAGTTCTCCAGCCACGCGGAGGCGTTCGCCGCACTGGAGCGCGGACAGGTCGCCGCAGCCGGCGTCGGGCAGTTCATCACGCTCAACGACAACCGCGAACTGAAGGACGGCTTCCGCTACGTGGAGATGACAGAAGACATCCCGCGGGCGCCGATCGTCGTCAGTCCGGAACTCTCCGACGAGGAGCAGACGGCCGTCAAAGACGCCTTCGTCAACGCGTCGGACTCGCTGTATCTCGGCGAAGACGGCGAAGAGGGAACCGACGACGACCTCTGGTTCAGCGACGTCCGCGAGGCCGACAACGAGACCTACCAGCCGGTGGTGGACGTCGCCAACGAACTCGGTATCAGCGCGGAACTCCTCGACTCCTAAGATCGAGCGACACAGCTCGCACCGCCCGCATTATTTATTTCGACCAGAAGATACCCAGATATGCCACACGTCTCGCTACAGAACGTCACGAAAACGTACGGCGAGGACACGGTCGCCCTCGACGACGTCTCCGTAGAAATCGACTCCGGGGAGTTCGTCGTCGTACTCGGCCCCTCCGGCGCGGGGAAGTCGACGCTCCTGCGCATCCTCAACGGTCTCACAGAACCCACAGAGGGCACTGTCGAGATTGGCGACAGTCCCGTCTCCGACTCCGGAAGCGAGGTCGGGATGGTGTTTCAGATGCACTATCTCATCGAGTCGATGTCGGCGTACCGCAACGCGCTCACCGGCGCGCTCGGCCGGACCGACGACCTCCGGAGCATCCTCACGCTCAACGATCGCGACGACAAGCGCGAAGCCCTCAGCGCGCTCGAAACCGTCGGTCTCCTGCAGGAGGCCGAACAGCGCGCCGGGTCGATGTCCGGCGGCCAGAAACAGCGCGTCGGCATCGCCCGCGCGCTCGTCCAGAATCCGTCGCTGCTGCTGGCCGACGAACCCGTGTCGAGTCTCGACCCGAAGGCCGCCCGCGACGTGATGGGCTATATGAAACAGGCCGCCAGCGAGCGCGACCTCACCACGCTCGTGAGCCTCCACCAGGTGAACATCGCCCGCGAGTTCGGCGACCGGTTCATCGGGATCCGCGACGGGTCAGTGGTCTTCGACGGCGACCGCGAGGAACTGTCGATGGAGGTCGTCGACGACCTCTACTACGGGGCCGAAACCGAGGGGACGTTCGCCGACAGAGCCGAGAGCGGGGCGAGCGGAACCGAATCGGCAGGCGCCGAATCCGACGCTGACGTGGAAGCCGGAGGTGTCGAGACGTGAGCGCCGACTCGATCGATCAGATCCTCACCCGGATCGAGCGGCGAATCGCGATCCGGCGCGGACTCGGAGTCGTCGGCGTCGCGGTCGCGGCGCTAGTCGTCTACTTCGGGACCGGATTCCTCGGAACGCGCCCGGTGCCGGAGATCGTTCGCTTCGCGCAGTTCGACTTCTTCTTCGCGGAGTTCCTCAAGTACGCCCAGCCAACCTTCGTCGATCTGACGTTCTACACCCAGGAGAACGAGATCGGGGGGCTCGGGGCGATTCTCGCGACGCTCGCGCGGCCGATGACGGTCGTCGACACTGTCGGGTCGCTCCGGAGCAGCCTCATCGTCTCGGCAGTCGTGATGACGCTCGCGATCGGTATCGTCGGGACGGTTCTGGGATTCCCGTTCGCGCTGTTCTTCGGCGTGTTCGGCTCCGAGCGCGTCACGCCGTTCCCCTTCAATTTCCTCTTCCGCGGCGTGATGTCGACGATCCGGGCGATCCCGGCGCTCGTGTGGGTGTTCATCTACGCCGCGCTCGTGCCGCTCTCGCCGCTGACGGCGATGCTCGCGGTCGCGACCGACACCGTCGGCAACCTCGGTCGGCTGTTCACGGACGAACTCGAAGAGATCGAAGAGGGGCCGATCGAGGCCGTCTCCTCGACCGGCGCCTCTCGCCTCCAGGTGATCAACTTCGGGATGCTCTCGCAGGTGTCGACGTCGTTCGTCGCGTGGACGCTCTACATCCTGGAGATCAACACGCGGATCGCCATCTCGCTCGGCGTCGTCGGCGCCGGCGGGCTCGGGCAGTACATCCAGCAGAATCTGAATCTGTTCAACTCCTACCGCGCCGGGGCGGGGCTAGTGACGCTGCTCGCTCTCGTCCTCTCGATCGAACTGCTCTCCTCGCGGCTCCGCGCCCGACTGCGCCCCTCCGAACACGACTCCAAGAGCTTCCTGGATTCGCTGCGGGATCTCACCGACAGCAGCAAGTGGCTCGGCACGTCGACGGACCGCTAGAACGACGCCGCTGAATCGGCGCTCGGCGTCTCTTGTCCGCTATCAGAAGTCGCCGAGACTCGACTGGCCGCTGCCGTCGGTCGCGACGCCCGCGAGGTCGGCGGCGTGCGCGATGGTCTCGAAGAACGTCTCGCGCTGACTCCCGTCGTAGAGCGTCGCCGCCGGATGGACCGAGACGACCGCGCGATACGATCGCTCGCCGAGTCTGACGTCGACGACGTCGCCGGCCTCCTTCGTCACCGCGACCGAGCGATCCAGCAGGTGTTCGGAGGGCACTTTTCCGAGCGTCACGACGAGTTCGGGGTCGATGAGCGCGAGTTCGCGCTGGAGATAGCCCCGGCAGTTCGCGAGTTCGGCACTCGTGGGATTCCGGTTCTCCGGCGGGCGACAGCGAACGCAGTTCGTGATTCGGACGTCCGCACGGGCGAGTCCGGCATCGCGGAGCGCCTCGTCGAGCACGCTGCCCGAGCGCCCGACGAACGGTTCGCCCTGGTCGTCCTCGTTCGCACCCGGTGCCTCGCCGAGAAACACCAGGTTGGCGTCCTCCGGGCCGGTGCCGTTGACGATCTGGGACCGCGACTCGACGAGTTCGGGACAGCGTTCACAGGAGGTGACGGCGAGTCCCTCCATCGTTCCGTCGTCCGCGCTGGTCATACCGGAGAGGCGTGCGGGCGTGACTTACTCGTGACGGTCCGGGTCGTCTGGTGACCGGCGCAGACGCCCCGAAGTACGGCAGGGTCAGCGGTCTGCGTCGTCGGCGCGCCACGCCTGCGCGCCGCGCGCCGCGAGGCGGGCGACCCGGACCGGTTCGGGCCGGCCACCGGCCGGCGTGTACGCGCGAACGACGCGAGCGGCCTCGTCGTCGTCGACGCCGACGCCCCGCACGAAAACCGTCTCGTCGTTCACGCGCAGGCGACGCCGGGCCGGCAATCGGTCGTAGATCGCCAGCCGCGAATCGAGCGCGTCGCCGTCGAACTGTTCTCTGAGTGCCGGTTCGAGCCCAGGACTAACCTCGTAGGAGACCGACAGCACCGGCCGGTCGGCGGCTGTGGCGATCCGATCGAGGTCCAGGAGGTTGAACCACGCGGGCGCGACGCCCGACACCAGCAGGTACTGTACGTCCGGCCGGTCCAGTCGGTCGAGAAGCGTACAGACGGCGTCGGTGGCGTCGAGGCCGCCGACAGTGGCCGTCGCGAACGCGAAGCCGTCGACAGCGCGGTCAGCGCGCACGACTGCGCCGCAAAAGATACAGCGGCCGCTAGTCTCGTCGGTCGACTCCGCGATGCCGAGTGCGCGCGTGCCGGGTTTCACCACCCACGCAACACCACCGCGGCGGTTTCGTACTCGGCGGGCCTCCGATCGAAGTCCCGCACAGCGGTCGGTTGCAGAGCGATGCGTCTGTCAGAACAGCAGTTCGGTGTCGCGTCGAGAGATCGATGCGTGTCCGGATCACCCCCCATCGTCGCACCGGTGTTCGGTCGTCGCCCCCGCGGCCGGTACGCGGGAATCACCGTGGCCCTACTCCTCTTTGATGTCTTTGAGTCGGTCCAGGAGTTCGTCGTTCGACGCCCCAATCTCGAACTCGACGTCGCCCCCGTGATCGGCCTGGGAGGTCGCGACCCCGTCGTCGTCGTCGAGATCGGTGTCGAAGTCCTGATTTTCCTGTTCGGACTCGTCGTAGCTCCCAAATCCCATACACGAAGATGTACGAAACAGAACGACAAAAAACACACGCAGGTTTCGGGTCGCCATTTTCAGTCGAGTAGTGAGCTCGAAGGCGACGGGCACGAGTCCCGAGACGACGACGTAGCAGGGAGCGGCCCGGAGGTTTTTCGTCGCCGCCGCAGAACTCTCGCGTATGGAGATTCACACGGTCACCGAGAACGCGACGGAGTTCACGTGTAACGCCTATCTGCTGGACTGCGAGCGTCCCGTGCTCGTCGACGCCGGAACGATGCCGGGCGTCGAAGACGTCATCGCGGAGTACGTCGACGACCTCGACGCGGTCTATCTCACCCACCAGCACGGCGATCACGTCGCCGAACTCGACGCGGTGCTCGACCGCTTCGACGCCGACCTGTACGCCTACGGCGACCACCCGCGACGGACGGGTGGGCTAACCGACGGCGAGGTACGAGAACTCTGTGGAGAGTCCTACGAGGTCGTCTACACGCCCGGCCACGCCGACGACCACGTCTCGCTCGTCGGGGAGACGCGCATCTTCAGCGGCGACGTCGTCGTCTACAACGACGGCGCGTTCGACGACGGGAGTTTCGGCCGGACGGATATGCGAGGGCAGTCGCGCGAGCGCCTCATCGAGAGCCTCGAAACGCTGCTCGATCGGACGCCGGAAACGGTCGAGGAACTGTACGCCGGCCACGGCGACGTGTACCGCGCCGATCCGGACGGCGAGGACGCTGTACGCGACGTGATAGCGCGGGCGCTCGAACGAGCGGAGCGCCGAGAACCGAAGTATCCCGAAGAGTAACTACGCGGCGCGGCGTTCCTTCGACTTGGGTCGAAGGTTCTTGTAGCCGCACTTGCGGCACTGCTCGGCTCGCTTCGGGTTGCGTGCGTTACAGCGCATACAGATCTGCTTTTCCAGTTCTCGTTTCACTGCGGCCTCGTTCTTTGGCATAAGGCAGGCTACCGGGCGGGGAAGTATAATGCTTGCGAGACACGCGACGAGAGCCTCGGGCTACCGCGGTGAAAAACTGGAGCGAGAAGCGCGGATCAGCGACAGCAGGCCGATTAGCCTGGCGGTTGGAACTGATAGGGGTTATCGTAAGTCTCCATAGATGTCTCGCCGGACGGTACGGCGAGAATCTCCGAACAGTGACGATAATCCCTGTGAGACTGCGTTACGCGCCGGCGGGCCGGGCGGCCTGCTGCAGCGCGGCCTCGATGTCTTCGCGCTGTGTGAAGCCGACGAACCGGTCGACGATGTCGCCGTCCTGCTCGACGACGACCGTCGGCAGCGAACGGACCTGGTACTGATTAGCGAGGTCCTGCTCCTCGTCGACGTCGATCTTCTGGAAGTCGACGTCACCGTATTCGGCTTCGAGGTCCTCTAAGATGGGATCCTGCTTCTTGCACGGGCCGCACCAATCGGCGTAAAAATCGAGTACTCGGACGGTCATCGTGTGCGTAGCGAAGTTGCGCGGGGCCTCGCATAAGCGTTTCCACCGCCCCGTAGTCACCATCATATGCGACCGCCAGTGGCGGCCTCGATACGGCCACGACTCCGTCGGGACCGCTCGCAGATCCGAAACGTTTAGGCGAGGGACCGCCGACCTACAGGTATGAGCAGCGGCCAGAACAGCGGCGGCCTGATGTCGAGTGCGGGGCTCGTTCGATACTTCGACGCCGAGGACCGCAACGCCATCCGCATCGATCCGAAGACCGTCTTCGCGTTTGGACTCCTCTTCGGCGTCGGCGTCCTCGTACTGAACGCCGTCGCGATCTAACTCCCGGGCGACGCACGGCGACGCACGACCGGCGGGCGACCCGGGGCGACGCCGTACAGCGACTCCACGTACCGACCCGAGACGACGACGAACAACGGACGCTTTTTGTCGATTCGACTCCGACGCACAGCTATGTTACGAGCGGGTGTCGTCGCCGTCCAGGGCGACGTCTCTGAACACGCGGCGGCTATCCGGCGCGCCGGCGCGGCCCACGACGAGGAAGTCGACGTGATCGAGATCAGGCAGTCCGGTCACGTGGCCGACTGCGACGTCTTACTGCTGCCCGGCGGGGAGTCGACGGCCATCTCACGACTGCTCGCGAGCGAGGGCATCGACGAGGAGATCCGCGAGCACGTCGCGGCCGGCAAGCCCGTCCTAGCGACGTGTGCGGGCCTCATCGTCGCCTCCAGCGACGCCAACGACGAGCGCGTCGACACGCTCGACCTGCTCGATGTGACCGTCGACCGCAACGCGTTCGGTCGGCAGGTCGACAGTTTCGAGGCTCCGCTCGAGGTCGCCGGGTTCGACGAGCCGTTCCCCGCCGTGTTCATCCGCGCGCCCGCCATCGACGAGGTCGGCGAGGGCGTCGAGGTGCTCGCCGAGTGGGAGGGCCGCCCGGTCGCCGTCCGCGACGGCCCGGTCGTCGGCACCGCGTTTCACCCCGAACTGACCAACGACAGCCGGATCCACGACCTCGCGTTCTTCGAGGAACTCGCTGTCGAGGCGTGAGGCCACGGCGAGCGTGAAGCCACGGGGAGCGTGAAGCCACGGCGAGAAGCCGCGGCCGGACGTGGCGGGGACGCCGCCGACGTGCTCCCGAGACTTTTCTACGATGGGGCGGAACCTCCGCGTGTGAGCGAGAATCGGACGGACGTGGTGGCGCTGACGCGACGGCTCGTTTCCATCCCGAGCTACGAGGACGAGACCGCCGCAGGCGACGCTATCGAGAAGTGGTTGCGAACCGAGACCGACGCGGACGTGACGCGAGATCGGCACGGCAACGTCGTCGCCCGGCGGGGAACGGGCGCCACGTCGCTGGCGCTGGTCGGCCACCACGACGTCGTCGAACCCGACGCGTCGCAGGTCGCGAGCAGCGGGACCACCGAGAAAGGCGACACGAAGTACGCCGTCGACGAGCGAGATGGAAGGCTCTACGGCCGCGGCACGGCCGATATGAAAGGGTCGCTGGCGGCCGCGATGCTCGCGTTCCGCGACGCCGACCCCGCTGGTGAACTCGTCTTCGCCTCGTTCGTCGGGGAGGAACAGGGCGGCGTGGGCGCGCGCGCCGCCATCGAGGACGGCTTCGCGCCCGACTACGCCGTGGTCGGTGAGGGATCGACGAACTACGCGGGTGAGAACCAGACGGACGTCGTCGTCGCTCATCGCGGCCGGCGCGGATCGACGATCACGGCACGCGGGGCCGCCGCACACGCGAGTGAACCTGAGACTGGTGAGAACGCGGTCTACCGCGCCTGCGACGCCGTCAGGACGATCCGCGATCTCGACGCGCCCGACGCGACGGTCCTCGGCCGAACGCTCACGGGAAGCGTCGTCGTCACCGAGATCGACGGCGGGTCGGCGTGGAACGTCGTCCCCGATACCTGCACGGTGACAGTCGACGAGCGCACCGTCCCGAGCGAGCGGGCGCACCTGGAGCGAGTCGAGGAGATCGACGGCGTCGAGTGGGCTATCGATCAGGACCTCCCGCCGATGGCGTGCGACGAGGCCGCGTTCGCCGACGCCGCGCTCGCCGCGGCCGACGCGGCGCAGACAGCGACGCCCGAGCGCGTGACCAAACCACACGCGACCGACGCGGGGTGGCTCGCGGCCGCGGGAGCGACCTGTGTCGTCGCCGGCGCGTCAGAGCCCGGTGAAGCGCACACGGCGAACGAGAGTGTCTCGATCGAGGCGCTGGCGCGGTGTCGGCGGCTGTATCAGAACCTCGCCGAGCGGTGGCCGAGCAGGTGACATAAAAGAGAGGCGTCGGCTTGATACGCACTCGCGTCCACAGTCACGACGATGGCGACAGACGCACCCGAGGCGGCTTCGGAGTCGGAGCGAGACGACGAGAGCGCACCGGACGCCTACGAGACGCTGCTCGAAGAGTACCGACGCGTGGCGAACGTCCGCAACGCGAGCGGCATCCTCTCGTGGGACCAGCAGGTGATGATGCCCGACGCGGGGACGCCGGCGCGGTCACAGCAACTCTCGACGCTGTCGTCGCTGTCGCACGACCTCCTCACAGACGACGCCGTCGGCGACGCGCTCGACGAACTCGAAGCGACGGAACTGAGGGACGAACAGGCGGCCGTCGTCCGCGAGATCCGTCGCGAGTACGACCGCGCAGTCGCCGTGCCGTCCGAACTGGTCGAGGAAATTTCGACGACTGCGTCGGAGGCGCTGCCAGCGTGGAAGGAAGCGAAAGCCGAAGACGACTTCGAGGCGTTCGCGCCGTACCTGCAGAAGCACGTCGAACTCAAACGCGAGTACGCAGAGCACATCGATCCGGACCGCGACGCCTACGAGGTGCTCTTCGAGGACTTCGAGCCGTGTCTCTCCTTAGAGCGCGCGGAGTCGATCCTCGAAACGCTCCGGGAGACGCTCGTGCCGATGATCGAGGAGATCAGGGAGTCCGAGGCCGAACTGGCGACGGACGCGTTCACCTCGCTCGGCGAGTATCCCGCCGGCGAGCAGGAGGACCTCTGTCGAGACGTGCTCTCGACGCTCGGCTATCCCTGGGATCGGGGCCGCCTCGACACCGCGCCGCACCCGTTCTCCTCGGGTACGACGTTCGACGCGCGGGTGACCACTCGCTTCGACGAGACCGATCCGCTCGGATCGCTCACGTCGACGATCCACGAGTTCGGGCACGCGACCTACACGCTCGGCCTGCCAGACGAGCACTACGCGAGTCCGCTCGGCGAGGATCGGGACCTCTCGGTCCACGAGTCCCAGTCGCGCCTCTGGGAGAACCACGTCGGGCGCTCGCAGGCGTTCTGGGAGGGCTTCTTGCCCACGTTCGCCGAGCACTTCCCGAAGGCTTCCGAAGTGACGCCCCGAGAGGCCTACGAGGCCGCAAACCAGGTCTACGAGGACAACCTCATCCGCGTCGAGGCGGACGAACTCACCTACCATCTGCACATCATCATCCGCTTCGAGATCGAGCGCGCGCTGATCGCCGGCGACATCGACGTCGACGAGGTGCCGGAAGTCTGGAACGACAAGTACGAGCAGTACCTCGGCGTCCGCCCCGACACCGACAGTGAGGGCTGTCTCCAGGACATCCACTGGAGCCACGGCAACTTCGGGTACTTCCCGACGTACTCGCTGGGGTCGGCGATGGCTGCCCAGTTGTACGCGGCCGCCGAGGACGACATCGACGATCTGGAGGCGGAGATCACCGCTCGCGACTTCGACGCGCTGCACGAGTGGCTGACCGAGAACGTCCACCGCCACGGGGCGCGCTACGAGACGAACGAACTCGTCGAGCGGGCGACCGGATCGGCGTTCACCGCGGAGGCGTTCGTCGACTACGTCACCGAGAAGTACGGCGCGCTCTACGACCTCGATTCCGTCTGAGGGGCGGGCCGGCGGTCGATCGCACCCGCCACCCGTCGGACGCTGTTCTCGACGCGTGAGCGGAGGCTCGCGACCGATCCTCACGACTCTGTACTCGGCAGTAGGACTAAGTATTGGTACGACATACCATATCGTGTATGGCCTCAGCACCGACTTCCGACGACGCTCTGTTCGACCAGTTCCTCGACGACCGCGGTCACGATACCGAGACAGTAGACTGGGAGACGTCGTATAACAAGAAGCAGTGTCCGGAGTGTGGTGCACTTCACGACGCCAGCGCGACCGACTGCGCCGTCTGCGGGTGGGATCCGCGCGCGTAGGACGGCCCGCACGAAGGCTCGAATCGGCGTCTCGAACTTCATTCTCGAAACAGGTACTTTATCACGCGCAAGCGCGTGAACGCCTTCAATGAGCGACTCCGACGCGACGGTCACCCGATTGTTCGGTGGCCCCGGAAGCGGGAAGACGACGGCCCTGCTCGATCGGGTCGACGAGCTACTGGATCAAGACGACGTCACGATCCGGGACATCCTCGTCGTCTCCTACACGCGGGCGGCCGCCGCAGAGGTTCGCGAGCGGCTCGCAGAGCGGCTCGACATCTCCCCGCGGGCCCTGAAGGGCAACGTCGCGACGATGCACGCGAAAGCGTACGAACTGCTGGATCTCTCCCGGAACGACGTCGTCGGCGAGAGCGACAAAAAGGAGTTCTGTGAGGAGTACGGCGTCGAATTCGAAGACGAGTACGGCGGCGCCGGCCGACGGACCGCCCGCTCGACCACGATCGGCAACAAGATCATCGCGACGAGCCAGTGGCTCCAGCGCACCCGCCGAGACGTCTCGGACTGGTACGACGTCCCCTTCCAGTGGAACGTCGAGGAGGTCCGGCTGCCGCCCGAGGTCGACCCGAACGCCCAGGAGGGCAACAAGTACACCCCGACGTGGCCCTCCGACGACGACCGGATCGACGTCCCCGAGGTGATCCGCGCGTGGCGGAGCTACAAGGGTGAACACGGCCTCGTCGGCTTCGCGGATATGCTCGAACGCGTGAAGCAGCGCTCGCTCGTGCCCCACGTCGACTACCTCGTCATCGACGAGTTCCAGGACATCACGACGCTGCAGTACGACGTGTATCAGGAGTGGAAGCCCCATATGGAGCGCGTCCTCATCGCCGGCGACGACGACCAGGTCGTCTACGCCTGGCAGGGCGCGGACCCGAACCTGCTGCTCGACGCCGAACGCGACGAGGACGAGGTCCTGCCGAACTCCTATCGGCTTCCCTCGCAGGTCCTCAACGTCGTCAATCAGGAGATCCGCCACATCGACAAACGCCAGGAGAAGGACCTCCGGCCGCGCAAGGAGGGCGGCGTCGTCGAGGGGATCGAATCCCCGTCGATGCTGGATCTCGCACGGAACGTCCGCTACACGATCGAGCAGGGCGACGACGACGAGACGGTGATGGTGCTGTTCCGCGCCCGCTATCAGCTGTTCCAGTTCATCGACGAGTTCCTGCCGCTCGGGATGCCCTTCTCGGCGCTCACCGACCAGCGGATGTGGACCGATCGGCTGACGCAGTACGTGCGCGGGATCGAGCGCCTCGAACGCGAGGAACCGCTCGACGGACTGCAGGCGCGGCGGCTCGCAGATATGCTGCAGGACTCGGCGTTCGGAAGCAACGACCGCGACGACCTCTTCGATCGCATCGACGAGCTACAGGAGGACGCCGGCGTCGACGACCTCACCGACCTCTCGGTCGATCCCGACGTGATCACCGAGTTCGCGCCGTTCGCCCCCGACGGGGCCTCCGCGGGCGATATGCTCCGGAAGGTCACCTCCTTCCAGCGCAACTCCGTCGAGGCGTACTTCGCGGGCGAGTACCGCGGGATGGACCCCGACCGCGTCCGCATCGGCACGATCCACTCCGCGAAGGGTCGCGAGGCCGACCACGTCTTCGTCGCGACCGACCTCACCGAGAAGGTCGTCGAACAGATGGCCGCCTCGGTCGAGGACGACGAAGTCGACGCCGTCGAGGAGTTCACCGCCAGCACCGACCCCGTTCCGATCCTCACCGACAACGAGCGCCGGGTGTTCTACGTCGGGATGTCCCGTGCGCGCGAGCGCCTCGTCATCCTCGAAAACCTCGTCAGCGGCGCGCCGACGCTCCCGGTGAGCGTGCTGCTGCACAACGAGATCCGCGACGAGTCGGTCGAGGAGCTGCTGGCCGACGCCCAGGAAGGCGAAGTCCCGGCACCCGAGCCGGACGCCTGACCGAGCGTGTCCCGCGAGGGTTCCGAGTCAAGGTCGATTCGGACCGACTGGTCGTTCCTCGACGACGCGCTCGGAGCGACCGACGCGGTCGGCTTCGTCGCCGCCGGCGGCCGGCGTGACGACAGTCTCCGGTACCTGACGCGCTTCGACGGACCGGATCGCGAGTACGCGTTCGTCCGAACGGCGGGAGCAACGCGCGAGAGCGTGCTCTGTGCACCCGCCGGGTTCGAGACGAAAGCGACCCGGCAGTTCGACGGCCGCGTCGCGACCGAGCGCGCCGGCGACCCCGCAGGCGAGCGAGCCGCCGCGATACTCGACCACTCGGAAGCAGGAGCCGCGAGCGACGGCGAACCGCCGCTCGTTCTCGTCCCACCGACGATCCCGCACGATGCCGCCGTCTATCTGGAGCGCGCGGGCTACGAGTTGCAGTCGACGACGGCGGTCGCGGACGCCCGACGGATCAAGACCGACAGCGAGATCGACGCGATCCGGGGCGTCCAGGCGGCGGCAGTCGCGGCGGTGCGTCACGCCGAGGGGATTCTCGCAGCGGCGGACGCGGCGGCAGACGCAGACGCGGGAGACGGCGGGGGGCGCGAACTCCGCTGGCAAGACGCACCGCTCACGACCGATCGGCTGACGCGAGAGGTAAACGCCGAACTGGCTCGGCACGGTGTCAGCGACGTCGGAAACACCGTCGTCAGCGTCGGGGCACATCGCTCGGCCGGCGACGGAGGGACCTGCGAAGCCGTCTCGATCCGAACGAACGAGCCGATCCGTATCGAGGTCGCGCCGCGCGGATCCCACGGCTATCACGGCGCGCTTACGCGGACGGTCGTCGTCGACAGCGACGGCGGCTGGGATCGCCGCGCGTACGTGGCCGTCGAGTCGGCACTCGACGCCGGACTGTCCGAGATCGAGGCCGGTGCCGACGCTGGGGACGTCGCCCGCGAAGCCGACGCGGAACTGGCTGCGTTCGGCTTCGATCCGACGACCGGGATCGAACTCCCAGACGGGCCGCTCGACGTCGGATACGGCGTCGGACTCTCGCGGCGCGAGTCGCCGCCCCTCCGCGGTGGCACAGCACTCGAAGCAGGGATGGTGATTGCTGTCGCGCCCGGGGTGGCCGATCCCGAGCAGGGCTGCGTCCGGCTGAGCGCGCTGGTCGTCGTGACCGGATCTGGGTACGAACGCCTCGGCGACGACTCGCACTCGTTTTCGCCGCGGGCGTAATTGGCCCAGAAATCAGGGTGTGTCCTCGTCGTCGTCCGGGGTCTTCACGACCGCGCCGAGGACGCGTTCGCCGATTTTCATCGGGACATCTCCGGGTGTCGTAAGGTACTGCGGGAGAACGACCATCGCGACAGCGATGGCTACCGCGCCGGCGCCGAGGGCGATGTCGCCCTCCGTCAGTCGAGTAAGCCCGAAGATCCCGACCGGTGCGGCGAAGATCATCGTCGCCGCCAGTTGCAGCGTCCCGAGGATACCGAGTCGCATCGTGCGACAGATCGACCGCGTTCGGGTAAAAGGCTCGCGTTCGGGTAAAAGGCTCGCGGTCAGAAGAAAGACTGCGGGACCAACGCAGGCGAACGGCTGCTCAGCGGTGCAGCGGCTCGGGAGCCGGCGGCATCGAGCGCTTGTGGGCGCTGCCCTCGTAGAGGTCGACGACCCGCTCGATCTGCGCTTCGGTGACGTCCAGTTCGCGGACGGTCGCCGCCACCGAGAGCGGGCCGTCGACGTGGAGCGCGAGGATCGCATCGAGCGTGTCGTAGTCCAGTCCCATCTCTTCCTCGTCGGTCTGGCCGGACCACATCCCGGCGGAGGGCGTCTTCATCACCAGTCCCTCCGGCGCGCCCAGGAAGTCCGCGAGCTGGCGCACCTGCTGTTTGTAGAGGTTGCCGATCGGGTTGCAGTCGACCGCCTGATCGCCGTACTTGGTGAAGTAGCCCGTCAGCGCCTCCGAGCGGTTGCCGGTCCCGAGGACGACCTTGCTCTCGTGGTTGGCGACGAAGTAGTTCAACACGCCGCGAACGCGGACGTAGACGTTGCCGGCGGCCATCCGATCGTCGGCGGCCTCGGGAAATGTATCGAAGAACGTCTCCGCGATCGGCTGGATCTCGACGACGTCGTAGGGGATTTCGAGTTCCTGTGCGAGCCACTCAGCGTCGCTCATATTGTCTTCGGTGTTCACCACGCTCGGCATCACGAGGCCGTGAACGTTCTCGGCGCCCAGCGCTTCGACCGCCAGATACGCCACGGTCGTGCTGTCGATGCCGCCCGAGAGACCGAGGACCGCGCCCTCGGCACCGGCCCCGTCGACGACGTCGCGGATGAACGACTGGAGGTGGTCGGCCGTCCGTTCCAGTTCGGGTTCCGAGAGCCGAAGATCGAGCGGTGCGTCCTCTGTGAGGACCGAATCGTCCGTAGTCATCAGAGAAGGATACCGACTGAGGACACTAATACTCACCCGTCGTGGGAGATAAGTGGCCGTCCGTTCAGTTCCCTGGGGGTTTTCGCGGAGAATAGTCGTCGGTCTCAGCCCGGGAGTCATAGGGATTATCGTAAGTTCTCATAGATGTCTCGCCGGACGGTACGGCGAGAATCTCCGAACAGTGACGACAATCCCTATCAGATGTCGCGACCGCCGTCGACTTCCAGCGCCGTGCCGGTGATCATCTGGGCGTTCTCGCTTGCGAGGAAGACCGCGGCGTCGGCGACGTCGTCCGGTTCGGCGAGGCGACCCAGCGGGATCGTCTCGGCCATTCCCTCGACGGAGAGGTCGTCGCCGGCGAACTGCGGCAGCATCCCGGTGTCGGTGGCGACCGGGCAGATGGCGTTTGCCCGGATGTCGTCGTCCGCCAGTTCGAAGGCGAGTTGTTTCGTGAGCGTGATCATCCCGCCCTTCGAGGCCGCGTACGCCGAGAGGCCCGTCCGCGGGCGGATGCCGGCCGTCGACGCGGTGTTGAGAATGACGCCGCCGCCCTGTTCGCGCATCCGCGGAACGGCGTACTTCGCGCCGAGGAACGCGCTCTTGAGGTTCACGTCCTGAATCCGGTCCCAGGTGGCTTCCGTCACCTCCTCGACGGGCGTCGCCTCCTGTGGGATGCCCGCGTTGTTGTGGAGCACGTCTATCGACCCGAACTCCTCGACCGTCCGCGCGATGAATCCCGCGACGTCGTCGGCGTCGGAGACGTCCGCGGTGATCGCGACGGCCTCGGCGGGTGTTTCGGCTTCGATCGTCTCGGCCGTCGCTGCGGCCGCGTCGGCGTCGATATCGACGACGGCAACGGCCGCGCCGTGTTCAGCGAATCGGTGCGCGATTCGTTCGCCCATCCCCGAGCCGGCGCCAGTGACGGCGACTGCTCGACCCTGAAAGTCCATAGTTGCTGGCGAAGCCGTCGGAGTATGAACGTTTCCCTGTGTTCGATTCATACTGGCGGACAGAACTATGTGAAAAGTATTGGTACCCCGTGGCTACCAAGATGATTCACGAACTGCTGTCCGACAGTATCAGTCATCGGTGTATGTCCGTCTCGATCCAAACATTGACACGGGCCATCGACGACCAGGAGGTATGCGAGAGCCAGACGTTCGAGAGCGGTACCCGCACCTCGTCGGCGGGGAGTGGACCGAGCCCGCGGCGGGCGAGTACGTCGAGACCACCGATCCAGCGACGAACGAGCCGATCACGACGGTCGCCGCGGGGACGGCAGCCGACGTCGACGCCGCGGTGGCGGCCGCCCGGGAGGCGTTTCCCGAGTGGCGCGACACCGACCCCGTGACGCGCGGACAGCGCGTCCACCGGGTCGCGGAGTTGATCCGAGAGCACAAAGACGAACTCGCGGCGATCGAATCGCTCGATCAGGGGAAGCCGCTCTCGCAGGCGAAATCCGACTTCGAGGGCGCGGCGCGGTACTTCGAGTACTACGCCGGCGCGGCCGACAAACTGGAGGGCGAGTCGATTCCGGTCGGCACCGGGCAGGTCGACTACACCGTCAGAGAGCCATACGGCGTCTCCGCGCAGATCGTGCCCTGGAACTTCCCGGGGAATCTGTTCGCGCGGGGCGTCGCGCCCGCACTCGTCGCCGGCAACGCGACCGTCGTCAAGCCGGCTCCGACGACGCCGCTGTCGGCGTTCCACCTCGCAGAGCTCTGCTATGAGGCCGGAATCCCCGAGGGCGCGGTGAACGTCGTCGCCGGCGGCGGCGAACCGGGCGAAGCGCTCACCGCCCACGAGGGCGTCGACACGATCACCTTCACCGGCAGTGTCCCTACTGGGCAAGCGGTGATGCGCTCGGCGGCCGAGAACGTCACGCCCGTCACGCTCGAACTCGGCGGGAAGAATCCCGCGATCGTCTACCCCGACGCCGACGTCGAGGAGGCGGTCGGCTGGATCGCGACGGCGATCTTCACGAACGCGGGGCAGGTCTGTTCGGCCGCCGACCGGGCGCTCGTCCACGAGGACGTGTACGACGAGTTCGTCGAGCAGATCACCGATATCGCGGACGCCTACGAACTCGGTCCCGGACGGGACGATCCCGATATGGGGCCGCTCAACAGCGCGGCGCACCGGGATCGGGTGTGTGAGTACATCGAACAGGGCCGCGAGGAGGGTGCGGCCGTCGCGGCTGGCGGCGGCGTGCCCGACCGCGAGGGCAACTTCGTCGAGCCGACGGTGTTCGTCGACGTCGACAACGAGATGGTCGTCGCCCAAGAGGAGATCTTCGGTCCGGTGTTGGTCGTCGTACCGTTCGGCGACGACGACGATCCGATCGAGATCGCCAACGACGTCGAGTACGGGCTCACGGCGGGGATATTCACGAACGACGTCCGCCGCGCTCACCGCGACGCCCAGCGACTCCAGGCCGGTAACGTCTACGTCAACAAGTGGTTCGGAGACACGAATCAGACGCCCTTCGGCGGGTACAAGAAGTCGGGCATCGGCCGCGAGAAGGGGTTCGAAGCGCTCGACTCGTACCTCCAGACGAAGAACGTCGCCGTCAACCTCGAACGGGGGCTCGGCGACGACCTACCCGGGGCCTGATACTGATTACTCTCGTCTCTTACCGCCGACCGACACCACCGGGAGTGGCGCTCGCCGGTACACAGTGAGAGTAATCACTATGAGATCGGGGCGCGGATAGTTGTGAGTACGTATGTCACCCTAGCAGCGGGGTGAAAACCGATACCATCGCATATACATTTATTACAAATACTCGTCGAGTGTGTCGCGTGAAGCAGAGACGCGAATTCTTAGTTGGGGCAGGGACAGCAGCGGTTGCCGGTCTTGCGGGCTGTTCTGGTGGCTCGGGATCGGGAAGTACCACTGAATCCGGTGAAGGGACCACCGCCACGGGTGGAGACGAGACGACGACCAGCGGTGGCGACGGCGGAAGCGGCGGCGACGCGATCCCGATCGGCGTGCTGCTGCCGTTCTCCGGCGAGTACGCGTGGGTCGGCGAGAACGTGCTGCCGGTGACGCGGATGATCGCCCAGGAGATCAACGAGCAGGGCGGCATCGGCGGCCGCGACGTGACGCTCGTGCAGGCCGACACCGAGGGGTCGCCGTCGGCGTCGCTCTCGGCGGCGAAGAAGCTGATCAACGTCGAGAACGTGGCCGGCATCATCGGTCCGACGTCGATCACTATGTCCGCCGTGTTCGACCTGTTCCAGGAGAATCAGGTGCCGATCGTGACGCCGACGGCGGGGACGACGTCGCTCGACGACCGCGGCGGCGAGTACGTCTTCCGGACGGTGCCATCGGACGCGCTCGGCGGGCGGGCGATCGCGAAAGCGCTCCGGAACCAGCAGTACAACACCGTCACCGACTACTCGAATATGGCGCTGATGGTCGGGAACAAGGAGGTCTTCCAGTCCTTCAAGAGCCCGGTCCGAGAGTCCTTCGAGGAGTTCGGCGGAACGGTCACCGAAGCCGTCGACTTCAAGACCGGCAAGGCGTCCTACGAGAGCGAAGTGCAGACGGTGATGAACTCCGATCCGGAGGTCACCGTCCTCGTCGGGTCGAAAGACGACAGTATCAAAATTATGCGGGCCGCCTATCAGGCGGGCTACGAGGGCAACTGGTACGTCACGCAGGACCAGACGACAGACGTCTTCCTCGAGGAAGCCCCCGAGCAGGTCACCGGCGGGATTCTCGGACTGCAGTCTGCGACCTATCAGGCCGCCGAGGAGGAGGGCCGGATCGAAGCCTTCCAGCAGCGCGTCACCGACTTCAGCGGCTCGAAGCCGAAACTGTTCGCGCGGAACGCCTACGACGCGATGAACACGCTCGGCCTCGCGATGAAGGCCACCGCGACGGCCGGCGACGAGATCACGCCCCCGAACGTCGCGGGGAACGTTCGGACAGTCGCGAACCCGCCGGAGACCGTCGTCACGAACTACACCGACGGCGCGTCGGCGATCGAGGAGGGGTCGGACCTCGATTACCGCGGCCTCGTCGGTCCGATCGACTTCGACGAGGACGGCGACGTCGGGTCGCCGTTCGCGATTATGCGAGTCGAAGAGGGTAGCTGGACGCAAGCGGCGACGATTCCGCCGAGCGAACTGTAGCGTTCGTTCCACGCTATGGTCGCCTTCGTTACGCAGTTCATTCAGACGCTTATCTACGGCCTGATCGAGGGCAGTGTCATCTCCGTCGGCGCTGTCGGACTGACGCTCTCGTACGGCGTGACCCGCTTCATCAACTTCGCGTACGGCGAGTTCCTCACCTACGGGGCGTATCTCGCGTTGTTCCTGTCGGGAGCCGGACTCGGCCTCTCGCTTCCGCTCCCCCTCGCGACGATCGTCGCGGTCCTCGTCGTCGGCGCGTTCGGCGTCGGCGTCTCCCGGGTCTTCTTCGAGCCGTTGTCCGATCGGGGGCCGCTGCCGCTGCTCATCACTTCGATCGGCGTCGCGTTCATCCTTCGGTACGCGCTGACGGCCGCCGTCGGCGTCTCCGCGAAACAACTTCCAGTGCCGCTGATGCGGCCCGTCGAGGTCTTCGGCGTCGGGACGACCCCGCTCCGTGCGGCGGTCTTCCTCGTCGCGATCGCGACGATGCTCCTCATCCACGTGCTCTTGACGTACACGATGCTCGGGAAGACGATGCGGGCGACGAGCGGGAACCGCAACCTCGCCGAGATCGCCGGTATCGACACCGACGGCGTGATCCGGCGGACGTGGTTCATCTCCGCTGGCGCGGGCGCGCTGGCCGGCGTCCTCTATGCGGTCCTGTTCGCACCGTTCCGCCCGACGGTCGGCTTCGAGTACCTCATCGTCATCTTCGCCGCGACGCTTTTGGGCGGCATCGGTCGGCCGTACGGCGCGATGCTCGGCGCGATCATCGTCGGCGTCGCGATGAGCCTCGGGACGACGTACCTCTCTGCGGAGTACACGATGGCGTACGCGTTCGCCATCCTCGTCGGCGTGCTGCTGTTCAAGCCCGACGGCATCGCCGGAGGTGAGATCTGATGGGCGTGTTCACGCCGACGGCGCTCCTTTCGCTGCCCGGTTGGGGATCGTTCCTCCTCACGGTGCTCACCATCGCGGGCATCTACTCGCTTCTGACGCTCGGGCTCAACATCCACTACGGCTACACCGGCCTGATCAACTTCGGCCACGTCGCGTTCTTCGCGGCGGGCGCGTACACGGCTGCCTTGCTGACGGTGCCCCCGCCGGCGCAGGTCTCCGGCGCGGAGTACGTCTTCGGGCTGAACCTCCCGATGCCGCTCGGCCTGCCGATCAGTCTGGTCGCCGCCGCCGTCGTCGGTGGCTTGCTGGCGACGCTCATCGGCGCGACGAGCGTCCGCCTCGGCAGCCACTACCTCGCGGTCGCGACGTTCGCGCTCGCGGGCATCTTCGGCAGCGTCCTCGAAAACGAGGCGTGGCTGACCAACGGCTCGTTCGGCCTCAACAGCGTGCCGAAACCCGGGCGCGCCGCGATGAGTGCCGACACGTGGGCGGTGACGTACTTCGTCTTCGTCGTCGTCGTGCTCGTCGTCGTCGCGTTCGTCCTCTCCCGGCTGACGGGGTCACCCTTCGGTCGCCTGCTCAAAGGCGTCCGCGAGAGCGAAGACGCCGCACAGATGCTCGGCAAGAACACCATCCGCGTGAAGCTCACGTCGTTCGCGATCGGCGGGGCGGTCGCCGGACTGGCCGGCGGTCTCTACGCGCACTACGTCGGCAGCGTCGTCGTCCAGCAGTTCGTCCCCGCAGTGACGTTCACCGTCTGGGCGGCGCTGCTGCTCGGCGGCGTCGCCTCGAACACCGGCGCGGTGTTCGGCGCGTTCCTGCTCGTTGGCTTCCGCGAATCGACGCGGTTTCTCACCAACATCTACGACAGCCTGCTCGCGTCGCTGCCGACGGTCGCCGCCGACGCGCTCCGTCTCGCAGTCGAACCGCTTCCGGATCACGCCTCGTTCGTCCCCAGCCTCCGATTCGTCGTCATCGGGCTGTTGATCGTGCTCGTGATCCGCTACCGGCCGGAAGGCGTCTTCGGTGATCCGAACGAGATCGACGCCATCGGGGAGGAAGACTGATGAGCCGAGACAGCAGCGAATCGGACGCCGCCGCAGGCGTGACCCGTTCCGACTCCGACGCGCCGCTCCTCGAAGTCGACGACGTCGTGAAGCGCTTCGGTGGCCTGACCGCTATCGACCACGCCTCCTTCGGCGTCGAAGCGGAGTCGATCACCGGCCTCATCGGGCCCAACGGGGCCGGGAAGTCGACGCTTTTCAACTGCGTCACGGGGATGCTGACGCCCGATTCGGGGGCCGTCCGCCTCGCCGGCGAGGACGTTCAGGACCTCCCCCCGAATCGGATCGCCCAACGCGGCCTGGGGCGGACGTTCCAGACGCCGAAGATCTTCCGCGGGATGAGCGTGCGCGAGAACCTCGCGTTCGCGGCGCGCGGACAGACTGGCGAACGGCCGATTTCGGCGCTCGTCCAGCCCGGTACCGTCGGCTCCGAGGAAGCAGACATTCGAGAGCGCGTCGACGACACGCTAGAGTTCCTCTCGCTCGATCACCTCGCCGAGGAGTACGCCAGCGGGCTCTCGGGTGGGCAGCGGAAACTGCTCGAACTGGGACGCGTGCTGATGTTAGATCCCGAGATCATCCTCCTCGACGAACCGATGGCCGGCGTCAATCCGTCACTCGCCGACGACCTCCTCGATCGGCTCCACGAACTCAACGACCGCGGGCGGACGATTCTCCTCATCGAACACGATATGGACCTCGTTATGAACCACTGCGACCGTGTCGTCGTCCTGCACAACGGCCAGACACTCGCGAGCGGCCCGCCGTCGATCGTCCAGGAAGACGAACGGGTCGTCGAAGCGTACCTGGGAGGCTTCGAGAATGCATAATGCAGACCTCGAAACAGTCCCGGAGATCGACGACGCGCTCTTCTCGGCGCGTGGCATCGAGACGGGCTACGGCGAACTGCAGGTGCTCTACGGCGTCGACGTCGACGTCCGCGACGACGAGATCGTCCTCGTCTTCGGGCCGAACGGGGCCGGCAAGTCGACGCTGATGAAGGCGCTCTACGGTCGCCTGCCGCTGTGGGAAGGGACGAGCGAGATCGGCGGCACCGACCTTTCAGAAGTCCGTTCGAACCGGATGATCGAACACGGTATCGGGTTCGTCCCGCAGACCGAGAACGTCTTCCCGAATCTCACCGTCTCCGAAAACCTCGATATCGGCGCGATCCACACCGAGGATCCGGCGTCGCGGCGAGCGGAACTCTTCGAGCTGTTCCCGCGACTGGAGGAACGACTCGAACAGACGGCCGAGACGCTCTCGGGCGGCGAGCGGCAGATGCTGGCGATGGCGCGCGCGCTGATGCCGGACCCGGATCTGCTGTTCATCGACGAGCCGTCGGCCGGGTTGGCCCCACAGCTCATCGAACGGACGTTCGAGCACATCGCGCGAATTCGTGACGACGGGACGGCCGTGCTGATGATCGAACAGAACGTCAACGCCGCGCTGTCGGTCGCCGATCGGGGCTACGTCCTCGATATGGGCGAGAACCGTTTCGAGGCCGACGCCGAAACGATCCGGGAATCCGAGCGCATCCGGGATCTGTACCTCGGGAAGTAGGCCGCTCGCCCGTCGGCTGGGAAGAACGCTGCGCGGCTTTCTGCCGGGGGTGAAACCGTTCTCGCCCCCCGTTCCGTCATCCTTAAGTCGAGCCTGTGGCTCTGTTTCGAGTGGAGGCCGGCGTAATTGCTGCCAGTGCGCGCCAGTGGTCCAGTGGTAGGACAGTGGCTTCCCAAGCCACTAGCCCGGGTTCAATTCCCGGCTGGCGCATTCTCGTCCTCGTTTCGCTCGATAGCTGCTGTACTAACCGCTCTCTCGCTCGCTATCGTCTCTGTGAGTCTCGGGGGACGCTCTTACGGCAGGACGCGATCAGAGAAAGATCGGGTTAGGACTCGGACGGCGTCGGATCGACGACGAACAGGTCCCCCTCGTCGACGACGACGTCGAACGTCGGCAGTCGAATGCTCTCGTCGCCGACGTGGACGCCGGTTTCGAGATCGTACTCCCACCCGTGTAGCGGACAGGTGACGGCTGGATCGTCACAGAACCGCTCGACGTCGCGCTCGCCCGGTTCCGTGACGTCCGCGACGAGTCGTTCGTGGACTTTGCCCTCGTTGAGTGGCCCGCCGTCGTGTGCACAGCGGTTCAGGATGGCGAAGTACTCGCCGCCGTAGTTGAGGACGGCGACTTCGTGACCGTTCACCGTCACGACGGCACGCGAGCCATCGTCGAACGAGTCGGCCTCGCCGACGCGGATCCGGCTCATATGCCAAACACCGCCTCGGCGTTTTCGCCCAGAATTTTCCCCTTCTCCGAATCCGAGAGGAACGACTGGTCGGTGATCCGAGTGGGGCGATCGAAGTCCCAGTGAGGATAGTCGGAAGCGTACATCAGTCGCCCCGCGCCGCCGATCATATCGATCACGGATTCGAGATACTGCGGATCGACCTCGGTTTCGAGCGGCTGTGTACCGAAGTAGAAGGACTCTTTGATGTATTCGCTCGGGCGCTGTTCGAGCAGTGGCGCCTCCGACGGCCGCTTGAGATACTCACAGTCGAGTCGGCTCATCAGCAGCGACACGTAGAAGATGCCCGCTTCGAGGAAGACGAAGTCGAGATCCGGGAACTTCTCTGGGATACCTTGCACGAGGACGCTCACCGCCTGCGCGAAATTGTTCTCGACGAAACCGAGCGTGTGCGTCTCGATCAATTTCTCGTAGCCCTTGGTGTGGTAGTTGTCGATGCCCGCGCCACTGGTGTGATAGCAGACAGTGAGGTCCTTCTCGGAGGCCGCCTGATAGACCGGTTCGTACTGGCGATTCCCGAGCGGAGGTTCGGCCCCGCCGGTGATCATATAGACGCCGGCGATCCCCTCTTCGTCGCCGACGCGGTCGATCAGGTCGACAGCGTCGTCGGGGTCGTCGAGCGGGATCGGAATTGCGGTGTAGATGCCCTCGTTCGGATCGACGACCTGATCGAGCAGGTAGTCGGTCGCGCCGCTGGCGAACGTGGTCATTCGCGTGTCGTCGCCTCCGAGTGCTGGCGCGGCCGCCAAGATCAGATGTGAGAGGACGAGACACTTGTCCACGCCCAGATAGTCCATCGCCTCCGGGATCTCCTCGGGTCGCATCTCGCCCGGATACGACGAGTCCATCCCGGCGACGTTGCGGTCGAGACGGCCGCCGACGAACCGATCACCGGTGGACTTCGGGAAGAACGCACGGCGCGCGAAGTCCTCCCAGCCGCGTTCGAGGCGCGTCTTCCAGGGATCGTCGAAGTACCGGACAAGGTCTTCCATTGGTTCCCAGATGTGGATGTCGGTGTCGACGACAGTGTGTCCGTCAGTGCTCATAGCTGCTCCTGCGTGGTAGCCCGTTGTGGTTCGTTCGTTAGCGATCCGTTCGAGACGTCGATTGTGAGTCCGTCGTAGCCGACGATGACGGTCCCGTCGAATGCCTCAGCCGCCGCTGCACGAATCCCGTCGGTGTCGCGGTACGGCGGGAAGTGCGTCAGGACGAGCGTGTCGACGCCTGCGTTCGACGCGATCTCGCCGGCCTGCCGTGGGGTGCAGTGCGTGTTTTGAAGGTTATTTGCCATTTCCTCCGGATACGGCGTGAGGTACCGGTCCCAGACGAGTTCGTCGCCCGACGGCGTCGGGGGGTCACCGACCGGCGACATATGCGCGTCGTGGACGAGCACGTCGGCACCCGCTGCGAACGCTGCGAGATCCTCGGACTTCCGAGTGTCGCCGGAGAAGACGAAGCGCTCGCCGTTCGGCCCCTCGAAGCGATAGGCGTACGTCTCGATCGAGTGCTCGACCGAGGATGCCTCGATCTCGACGTCACCCCGCTGGAACCGGGAGCCGTCTTCGACGGGGATCCATTCGATGTCCTCGATACCGGTCGCGTCGTATCCTACTTGCTGGCGGTAGGCGAGGTCGTCCTCGTAGACGTTGTACAGCGCCTCGATCAAATCGTCGGTACCGTCGGGGCCGTACACGCGCAGCGATTCTCGACCTGCCGTCCACGAGGAGATGGCAAAGTGCGGGAATGCGGCGTTGTGATCGACGTGATGGTGGGTAAACAGGAGTTCGGAGATCGAGCCCGGATCGATCCCGTTACGGAGCAGTTCATAGACCGTTCGAGGCCCACAGTCGACCAAGAACGTCTCACCACCGGTGCTGACGGTGAGCGCGGTGCCAGCGCGGTCGAGGTTCGGGGCCGGGCTTCCCGTGCCGAGAAGCGTTACCTCCATATTACGTCGTCGCCCCCGCACGGGTTTCGAGCTGTCCGACGAACTCCTCGGCGAGTTCGACGAGTTCCGGGTCGTCGATACTGCGCGGTCTGTCGATGTCGATTTTCTCCTGCACCAGAACGCTCGACGGCCGGTGCGACATCACGAGCACGCGGTTTGCGAGATACGTCGCCTCGATGGCATCGTGCGTCACGAAGACGATTGTTCGTTCCTGATCCTTCCAGATGTCGACGAGGTCGCTGCGGAGGTTCCGGGCTGTGATCTCGTCGACGCTGGAGAAGGGCTCGTCCATCAGGATCACGTCGGGTTCGACTGCCATCGCGCGGGCGATAGAGACTCGCTGTTGCATCCCGCCAGAGAGCGACCGGGGATACTCGTCGACGAAATCCTCGAGGCCGACCAGTTCGAGGTACGTCTCGATCCGCTCGTCCCACTCGTCTTTCGGGACGCCTTTGCCGTCCAGCGCGAACTCGATGTTCTGTCTGACGGTGCGCCAATCGAGCAACCGCGGTTCCTGAAAGACGAAGCAGACGTCGGTCGGGGAGTTCTCCGAGCCGACCGCGACCGAGCCCGCGGAGGGTTCCTCCAGTTGCGCGATGATGTTGAGAAGCGTCGACTTTCCGCAGCCCGAGGGACCGAGGATGCAGAGGAAGTCGTTCTCGTCGGTCTCGAAGCGGACGTCATCGAGCACCTGCAGAGAGTTTCCATCCATCTGCCGGTACTGCTTGTCGACGCTGTCGATCTCTATCTTCGTCATGCTGCTCTTGCCCCCCCAGAGTGGCCGTCACCGCGCCACTTGGTCACGCGCTTTTCGATCGTCTTGAGAAGGCCAAATTCGATTGCCATCATCACGAGTGTGAACTCCAGCGTCCACGCGAAGACGCCGACGACGGAGTACAACTGGAACTGCCGATTGATCATAAAGCCGATACCACTGGTGAGGCCGAGTAGTTCAACGATCACGACGATCTTCCAACTGATCGCGAGACCGAAGCGCGCCGCTGCGAGTAGGTGCGGCAGCAGTGACGGCAGGACGACGTTGCGGACGAGGCTCAGTCGCGAGACCTCAAAGGAGCGTCCCATCCGAATGAGGTCCTCGTCGATCGACTTGGTCCCCTGCCAGAAGTTGAACACGATCATCGGCGTCGCCAGGAAGAACACCGAGAAGTACGCGGCGAGTTCCGAGAGCCCGAACCAGATGATCGCGACGATCGCGACCGCCAGCCCCGGCACGGAGATACCGATCAGGATCGGGATGTCGAAGAGGTACTCCGCACGGTGATCTCGGCCCATCGCGATGCCGAGTGGAATACTGACCCCATACGCGAGGAAGAAGCCGACCGCGACTCGTCCGAGGGTGTCGACGAGGTGGTTGGCGAACGCCCCGCTGACCGCGATGGAGACCATCTCGTTCGCGACCGGGACGACACTCGGAAGCAGATCCGCGGCGACGAACCGGGCGACGATCTCCCACGACGCGAGGAAGGCGACGACGGAGATCGTGTAGTAGATGTAGCGCTGGTATCGCTGAAACAGCCGTCTGAGTGGCGTTCCACGGCCGAAGACTGAATCGGATGCCTCCAGCGACATCTCACAGAACCTCGTTGAAGATGTTCTCGGTCGGTTCGGCTTCGATCAGGCCGAGATCTCGGGCTTTTTCCACCATCTTCATCTCGGACTCCTGGAACGCCTCGATGTCCCACTCGTCAGGATAGATATCGACGAGGCGCTCTTTGGCGAGGTCTTTTTGTTCTTGGTTTTCGAGGCCGAAGGAGTCGCTGTAGTTATCGACGACACCATCGATGTTCTCGGTGAGGTACTGCTGCGTTTCGATAAAGGCTTTGGCGAGGCCGGTCGCCGCGTCCGGGTTCGAGTCGTACCACTGTTTTGTCCACGCCAAGTCGACCGTCGTCAGCGGGAGGCTCTCAGCCTCGCGCCAGGCCTCCCGCGGAGAGAAGACAACCTCGAAATCGTACTTCAACAGCGCCTTCGAGACCAGCGGTTCGAACGAGAGGACTGCATCCAGTTCCCCTTTTTCGAGCAGCGACAGTGCCGCCGGCGGCGCAGCCTGTACGAACTCGTACTCCTCGCGTTTGACGTCGTGGGCCTCATCGAGCATCACGACGAACTTTAGCCAGGCGTCCGCGGCGGTGGAAGCGAAACTGACGCGCTTTCCGCGCAGGTCCTCGGGCGCGTCGATATCGCTGTCCGAGCGCGTGATGATGTACGAGTGATACAGCATATACGGGCCGATGAGTTGCGGATTCTCTCCTTTCGAGTGCATTCGGGTCGCCACGATGGACCCCATATATCCCGTCGGGATGTCCGCGTTGAACACGAGTTGCTGCTGGACCTTTGGTGGGCTCGCGAACAGTTCCGGCTGGAGCGAGAGTCCGTGTTTCTCGTCGATGCCCTGTTCCTGCATTACCGTCGTGAGAATCCCCGTCGTGCCGCCGTTCGTCGCGCCGTGAACCACAGTGGTCGGGTCGGAACTGCCTGACGTCGAGCCTCCGGCATCAGTCTCACTCGTCCCCGTCGACGCGTCCGTGCCGGTCGACGTCCCGGACGATCCACTGGAGCCGCCAGCGCAGCCGGCAAGTGCCGACGCGCTCGTCGCCGCAAACGCGCCGGTCAGTTTGAGCGCCGTCCGCCTGTCGATGTGCGTGCTATTGTTTGACATCTTCACCAGTATGAAAAACAATGATATACTATAAAACTATTGTTTAGCTGATATTCGTACTGTAAGAACGCAACACTGCGATTATTTTTTGGCTGTAAGAAAAATTATCAATTTTTAATATCATATTGAAAGATCGGGATATATTGCGGTACGCAGAGTGAGAGCTACAAAAGAAGCGGCGATATCGGGGCCGAGACGAGTATCAATATTCAGAGACGATGGCAACAGAAAGAGAACGGTGTTTGTTCCGGGCAGCGGAACGAGTGCGACAGGGTACTCAGCCGTAGGTGAGATTGACTTCGATTTCGTTCGCAACACCGAGGATGAGTTCTGGGAGTTCGTCGGTCAGATACTCGCCTTTCAATCGGTTCGCTGGGCCGGCGACGGTGAGCGAGCCGACCGGTTCGTCGTCAGAGCCGATGATCGGGGCAGCTACTGCGTGTACGCCACGGATCGACTCGCTTCGATTGAACGCGACTCCCCGTTCGCGGATTGCTTCGAGTTCGTCGAGTAGTTCCGCTCGGTCGGTGATCGTCCGGGACGTCTCGGCCGGGAGACCGCGTCGATCCAAGATGTCTTCGACCTTCTCGCGGTCCATAAACGCCAAGACGGCCTTGCCGGCCGCGAAGGCGTGCAAGCGCGCGCGGTACCCGTCGCGCGTGTATGTCTCGACCGTCTGTTTGCCTGCGTTGTGATACAGGAAGGTCCCGTACCCGTTCTCCTCAGCCATAATCCACACCTTCTCGTCGAGTTCGTTCGCCAAGTCGTCGACTTTGGGCTTGGCGATTTGATAGAGGCCGTGTTCGTTCTGTGCGTGAATGCCGTAGTCCAAAAACAGGAGCCCCACCTGGTAGCCGTCGTCGGTGTTCGTCACGTAGCCCTCGTCTTCGAGCGTGGAGAGGTGCCGGTGGACAGTGCTCTTCGAATAGCCGAGTCGGTCAGCGATCTCCGTCAGATTCGCGGAGCCGTCTTCCTTGAGACTGCGGAGGATCTCGATGGAGCGTCGTGTCGCTTCGACGCTGCTCGGCGCGCTGTCGTTCGATTCAGAAGGCTGCCCCTCGTCACCGTGCCTCATTGTCTAGATGTCTCGTTCGTGGGTACAAAAGTTCCGCCCTCGCGAACAGACGCAGGTCGGAGTCACTCGGCTGTGTCCGGCGGCGTCAACTCCCGCTGGAACTCGTCGAACGTTTCGACCTCCTTGGGCAGGTCGTACTCGATCCGGCGCTCGGCCTGTCGGTTCCGGAGTGTGTCCTCGACGGGGTCGGCGACGGACTCCCAGCCGGGTTTGACCTTCAGGCTCGTGGCGGGGATGCCGGCCGCGACGTGGTGGTCCGGGACGTCACCCTGAACCACGGAACGCGCGCCGACGACGGCGTTCTCGCCGACGCGGCAGCCGGCGCGGACCATCGCGTCGTAGGTGACGCGGGCGTCGTCGCCGACGATCGTGTGGTAGTTCTCGACGTCGGTCTGGTCGACGACGTCGTGGTCGTGGCTGTAGAGGTGGGCGTTGTCCGAGATCGACGCGCGGTCGCCGATCGTGAGTTTGCCGCGGTCGTCGAGGTGGACGTCGTCGTGGATGACGACGTTGTCGCCGACAGTGATGTTGTGCCCGTAGGTGAACGTGATCCCCTTGAAGAACCGGCAGTCGTCGCCGCACTCCTCGAAGAGGTGGTCGGCGAGCATCTGCCGGAACCGGAGCGCGAAGTCGACGTTGTCGGCCATCGGCGTCGCGTCGAACTGCCGCCAGAGCCACTGGAGATACTTCGAGCGCTGGAATCGGTCCTCGTCTTTCTCGGCGTAGTACTCCGATTCGAGCGTCGCGTTGCAGGGGTCGTATCCCTGGAGTCGGACGCGCTCGGCCGCCGAAATGTCTTCGCCGGCCTGCCAGCGGTCGTACGCCTCGCGGTCCCCGTGGAGATCGACGAGCGTCTCGGTGACGACGCGGCAGATCTCCTCCTCGGAGGAGAGCCGCTCGTCTACCTCGTCGATGAACGCCGCGACGTTCGCTTCCGCCTCCGCGGGAAGGGAGACGTTGACTTTTGTCATCGGCGCCGGGTTCGGACTCCGGCGTCAAATCCGTTCGGTTGTGCGAAGCTCTCGACCGACCGCTGTGAATCGATGGCACGGAGCTAGAGAGCGGCCCACAACGTGAAGCGGACCGTAGAAAGCTAACGGGCGATGCTTAGTTCCGTCCGCGCAGGAACCCGAGCACTCTGTAGTCGTGGTCGGGGGTGTACCGACGGAACAGCAGGCTGTTCGTCAGCACCGATACCGACGACAGCGCCATCGCGCCCGCCGCCAGGATCGGCTGTAAGAGTCCCAGCGAGGCGAGCGGGATCATCGCGGTGTTGTACCCGAGCGCCCAGAAGAGGTTCTGCTTGATCTTCGCGAGCGTCCCCTCCGAGACCCGGATCGCTTTCACCACGTCGGTCGGGTCGTCACGCATCAGCGTCACGTCGGCCGCCTCGATGGCGACGTCCGTGCCCGAGCCGATGGCCGTGCCGACGAAGGCGGCCGCGAGCGCCGGCGCGTCGTTGACGCCGTCGCCGACCATCATCGCCTTCCGGCCCTCCGCCTGAATCGCGTCGACGGCGTCGGCCTTCCCGTCGGGGAGTACCTCCGCGCGGACGTTCTCGGGGTCGATGCCGACCTGCTCGGCGACCGCGCGGGCCGTCCGCTCGTTGTCGCCGGTGATCATCTGTACGTCGACGCCGCGCTCTCGAAGCGCGCTGACGGCGTCGGCTGCGGTCTCTTTCACCGTGTCGGCGTCGGCGACGACGCCGAGGACCTCGCCGGTGACGTCGGCAGCTTCCGCGTCGGCGGGCACGCGCCCGACGAGCATCGCGGTCTTGCCCTCACTCTCCAGGCGGCGCATCGCGTCCTCGGCGGGCGCGGGGTCGATCCCGGCGTCTTCGAGGAGGCGGCGGTTGCCGACCAAGACAGTCTGTCCGTCGACAGTCGCACGGACGCCGTGACCGGGGACGTTCTCGAAGTCGTCGCTGTCGGGGACGTCGATGCCGCGCTCTCGCGCGCCGTCGACGATCGCCTGCGCGAGCGGGTGCTCGCTGTGCTGTTCGGCGGCGGCCGCCAGCCGAAGCACCTCGGTTTCGGGGGCGACGCGCTCGTCGGATTCCGCTGGCTCGCCCGCAGCACCCTCGTCGCGGTCGACCTCACGGAGTTGGCCGCCGTCCGGCGTGGGTTCGAGTGCGACGACGTCGGTCAGCGACATCTCGCCTTTCGTCAGCGTGCCGGTCTTGTCGAAGACGACAGTGTCGACGTCGCGGACGCGTTCGAGTATGTCGCCGCCTTTGAACAGCACCCCGTTCTGGGCGCCGATCGAAGTTCCGACCATCGTCGCCGCGGGCGTCGCTAAGCCGAGCGCACAGGGACACGCGATCAGGACGGCGGACGCGAACACGAGGACCGCGAACTCGAGCGTCGAGACGGTGCCGCCGGCCGCGGCCGGGCCGCCGACCACGACGCCCCACAGCGGGAGCGCCTCGACGAAGCCGGCCAACTGCGCCGGGAACAGCATCCAGACCGTCGCCCAGAACAGGGCGTTGACGATGACGGCGGGGACGAAGTACGCCGAGATCCGGTCGGCGAGGTTCTGGATCTCCGGCTGCCGCGACTGCGCTTCTTTGACCGTCTGGACGATCTGCTGGATCGCCGTGTCGGAGCCGACTTTCGTCGCCTCGACGACGAGCACGCCGTTCTGGTTCACGGTCGAACCGACGACCTCGTCACCGTCCGCTTTCGAGACGGGGACAGACTCGCCGGTGACCATCGACTCGTCGACCGCGGACTCGCCGTCGACGACGACGCCGTCGGTCGGGATCTTCTCGCCGGGACGGACCTTCATCCGGTCGCCGACTGCGACGTCTTCGAGCGGGACTTCGCGCTCGGTGCCGTCGTCGTCGACGAGCGTGGCCGTGTCGGCCTCCATTTCGAGCAGCGACCGGAGCGCCTCGGATGCCTGGCCCTTCGAGCGCGCTTCGAGGTAGTTACCGAGCGTGATGAACACCAGGATGAGCGCGGCGGTGTCGAAGTACAGCCCCGCGTCCGGCAGGATGCCGAGCAGCGCGACGACGGAGTACAGATACGCCGTCGTGGACCCGAGCGCGATGAGCACGTCCATATTTGCCGTGCCGTTCTTCACGATCGCCGTGTAGCTGTTCTCGTAGAACTCGCGGCCGAGAATGACCTGTACGGGCGTCGCGAGCGCGAACGCGACCCAGCCGAAGGGGAGGCTCGTTCCGGGAATCGCCTCCGGCACGGTGCCGGGTGCGAACAGGTGCAGCGCCAGCATCGCCAGAAGCGGCGTCGAGAGCGCGGCCCCGAAGAGCGTGAGTCGCTTCTGGCGACGGATCTCGGCTTTCCGAGCCACGTCGCGGGCGTCCTCACGGCTGCCCGCGTCGCCGTCGCCGTCTTCATCCTCGCGGACCGGCGCGTAGCCGGCGGCCGCGATGGCGTCGTAGAGGTCCTCCATCGTGACCTCGCCCGGATTGAACTCCACCTGCGCCTCGTCGGTCGCGAAGTTCACGTCCGCGCTGACGACGCCGGGCGTCGACTCCAGCGCCGTCCGGTTCGCCTCCGCGCAGTTGGCGCAGGACATATCCGTGATCGCGATCGAAACCGTCTCCGAGACCGGATCGTAGCCGGACTCGACGATGGCGTCGTATATCTCACCGAGCGACGTCCGCTCGGGGTCGTACGTCACCGTCGCCTCGTCGGTGGCGAAGTTGACCGTCGCGTCCTCGACGCCGTCGAGTGCGTCCAGCGCTCCCTGTACCGACTGCGAACAGTTGGCACAGGACATTCCTCGGACGTCGAGGTGAGTTGTCCGTGTACTCATCTTAGGTAGTACTAGGGGACCCTCTCTTACCTCGTTTGTCCCTTTCAGACCCGCGATATCCAAGCACCGAAACCTTCGAATCCAAAGTCAGATCGGTCAGCGGTCGCCAGTCGGCTGTCAGCGGACGGTTACGCCGCGTCGGCCTCGAACTGCTCGTAGCGCTCGCGGAACTGCGCCAGACAGGAGGGGCAACAGAAGTGGTAGCGCTCGCCGTCGAAGCGCTCGCTACGGCCCTCGCTCGTGACGGTGTTCCCGCACTCCGCACACGACAGCGCGAACTCGGCGCCGCCGAGCGCCGGACTCCACTCGACGTCGCCGACGACGGTCACCTCGTAGTCGTCGACGCGAGAGAGGTCGACGAGGCGGTCGAGTTGCTCGCGCACGGCATCGGCGCGCAGGCGCGCGTGAAACACCACATCGCCCTCGGCAGTGACGAAGACGTGTTCGACTGGCTCCGCGCCGACGACGTCGTCGCGGACGGCCTCGACCACGTCGGAGGGGAGTTCCAGCGTCACGAGGACGGGCACCCCCGCGCGGAGTTGCGAGCGGTCGACGTCGACGGTGAAGCGCCGGATGACGCCCGATTCGCGCAGTCGTTCCACCCGATCCGAAACGGCCGGTGGGGAGAGGTCGACCGACTCGGCGATGTCGCTGTAGGGGCGTCGAGCGTCCTCTACGAGCAGTTCCAGGATACGAACGTCAGTCTCGTCGAGCGCGGACATACATACTGTTCGTGTCGACGGCTAAAGTACGTTTGCCGGAACGCTTTCGTTTCGAAAGTCACGGCGGGATCTGGCCGAAGAAGAAAAACCGAGAGACACATATCAGACTAGGAGCAACGACGCGAGTGATGAGCCAGACGCAGACGCTCACCGTCGACGGAATGAGTTGTGGCCACTGCGAACAGACGGTCGAAGACGCACTCCAGTCGGTTTCGGGCGTCGAATCGGTCGAGGCCGATCGCGAATCGGACGCCGTGACGGTCGAGGGCGACGCCGCCGTCGCGAATCTCGTCGACGCCGTGAACGACGCCGGCTACGACGCTTCGGCCTGAGTCGGGACGAGCGCTCGGGTCGCCGACTACTGCTCCTGTTCGAGCCGATCCCGCCGGCGCTCGAACTCCTCCTCGGAGAGGTCGCCGCGAGCGTACGCCTGCCGCAGTTCTCGAATCGCCGGATCAGGGCGGTCCGCGGCGACCGCGCGGTAGAGGAGGTATCCGCCGCCGATCAGCGCGACGAGGAGGAGGAGTCGCCACACCACCGCGACGAGGAGCCACCAGCCGGATGTCGACCCCATCATTCCGCTTCCCGTCCAGGAGTCGTGCATCGGCCCCCACATCCCGCCGGTCATTCCGCTCCCCCATCCCATCGTGCTACCGCCCACTCCGAGTAGGAGTGGCCCGACGAGGAGGAGCGCACCGACGGCGACGAGGGCGCCGAGGAGCCACCGCGTGACGTACTGCTGTTCCATCGTGTCTCACCAGTTGCTAGTAAGGGCTCCCGACTTACCGCAGTTTTCACTTCGAAGTGCGTGGTGGAGAGCGCCAGAAATTTCGGTTTCGAAACCGATCAGGCGGCGCTCGCGTCGCTTCCCTTTGCGGCCGTCGGGTCGTTTTCCTCTGTGTCGCCGGCGGACACAGACAAGAGAGCGGAGCGACCGGACGGGGAAGACCCTCGAAACGTATATGAACGCTCCGGGAGACTCCGAGGCAGATGCCGCCTTTCGGGGTGCCCGGCGTGGCCGTCGTGTTCGCGCTGGTCGTCCTCGCCCTCGTCGCGTTCGTGACGGAGATCGTCCCCAACGACGTCACAGCGATCGGAATCGTCGCCGCGCTGGTCGTCCTCGAACCGTGGACCGGAGTGGACGCGAGGACCGCCATCTCCGGATTCGCCAATCCGGCGACTGTCACGATCATCGCGATGTATATGCTGAGCGCGGGGATCCAGGAGACGGGGCTGATCAAGCTGCTCGGCGTCGTCCTCGCGGATCTGACCGAGGGCAGTGAGTTCCGCGCGCTCGTCGCGACGGTCTGTACGACCGGGCCGATCGCCGGCTTCGTCAACAACACGCCCGTCGTCGCCGTCTTCATCCCGATGATCACTGACCTGGCCGAGCGGACGAACACTAGTCCCTCGAAGCTCCTCTTGCCGCTGTCGTATGCGGCGATCCTCGGCGGAACGCTCACGCTCGTCGGGACGGCGACGAACATCCTCGCGAGCGACTTCGCCCGCGTGCTCATCGACGGACGTGACGGGATCGGAGTCTTCGAGTTCACCGGCCTCGGCGCGGTGCTGCTGGTCGTCGGGACCGCCTACCTCCTGACGGTCGGACGACGGCTCACGCCCGCGCGGATTCCGGCCGACGCCGACCGCGTCTCGGAGTTCGACCTCTCGGACTACCTCGCGTTTATGCGGGTACGCGAGGGGTCGGTCGCCGTCGGGGCTGCGTTCGACGCCTTCGACGCGGAGCATCCGGACGTTCGGCTCCTGCAGTTGCGACGCGGCGGGACGGGCATCGCCGGTCCACACAGCGATATGTCGATCGAAGCGGGCGACGTCCTCGTCGTCCACGGATCCGTCCAAGCCGTCAATCGGTTCCGCGAGGAGGCGGACGTGAGCCACCTGCTTCGGGAGTCGGTCACGCAGGACACCTTCGAGACGTCGGCCACCGACAGCACGCTGGCCCGCGCGCTGGTGTCCGAAGGCTCGCGGCACGTGGACGAGACGGTCGCCGAGACGGGGTTCGGCGAGTACCACCAGACGACGGTGTTGGCGATCCGCCGCGAGGGCGACCTGATCCGCACCGAGATCAGCGAGGCGACGCTGCAGGCCGGCGATCTGCTCTTGTTGCGGACGACGCCGGCGTCGCTGCGTTACTTCAGCGACACCGGCGAACTGCTCGTGATCGACGAGCGCGGCCTCGAAGAGCAACTCGGTGACGAGGGCGACGCGCTTCCGCCGGTGTCGTCGACCGCGCCAGTCGCGGTCGGAATCCTGCTCGGCGTCGTCGCGGTCGCCGCGCTCGATCTGTTGCCGATCGTGATCGCCGCGCTCGCCGGCGTCGTCGCGATGGTCGTGACGGGGTGTCTCTCCACGTCGGACGCCTACGATGCCGTCTCCTGGAACGTGATCTTCTTGCTGGCGGGCGTCATTCCGCTCGGGGTCGCACTCACGGAGACCGGCGGGGCGGCCCTGCTGGCAGAACTCCTCGTCGCTATCGGCGGCCTGCTCCCGCATACGGCGGTGCTGTTCGTGCTCTACGTGGCCGTGGGGTTGCTGGCGAGCGTCATCACGCCCGTCGCGACCGCGGTGCTCGCGATTCCGGTCGCCGTCGACGCGGCCGCACGCCTCGGCGCGAACGAGTTCGCGTTCCTGCTGGGGGCGATGTTTGCGTCCGCGACATCGTTCGTGACGCCGGTCGGTTATCAGACGAACCTGATGGTCTACGGTCCCGGCGGCTACGAGTTCACCGACTTCGTGCGCGTCGGCGGGCCGCTCCAGTTGCTCTTGGCGGTCGTGGGAACGGCCGGAATCGCGGTTCTCTGGGGCGTGTAGTGGCAGGTGAAAAGAAAGAGAGGTCAGCGATCGGTCGCGTCGTCGACGTCGTCGGCGTACGAGTACAGCGCGTCCGCGAGCGTCCGTGCTTCCGTCGCAGAGAGCGTGACCTCGTCGGCGTGCGCCGGGAGCGAGTCGAGTTGGGCGTTGTCGAGTTCGAGTTGGAGCGTCACGTGATCGGGGTCCTCTCGCGGCGCGGTGACGTTCAGGACGGCGAGCGCCTCGTTCTCGAAGTCGTGACCGCGTGCAGTGGCGTCGACGAGGTCGAGCGTCGTGTAGGCGTTCACCTTGAGGAGGCGGTCCGGCATCGTCGGCTCAGTCGTCCGCCGGCGTGGGCGGGGCCGCGTCCATCCCGTCTTCCTCGGCGTAGGGGTACCACGTCATCTTCGTGTTGTGCAGCATCGGGTCCTCGTAGTCCGTCTCCTCGGGGTCGACGAAGGCGTCGAGTTCCGCGTCCTCGTGGCGGTCGACGAACGCGCGGAAGGATTCCCCATCGTCGCGCTCGGCGGCGAAGCTGTCGATCAGGTTCGCGATCGCACCGGGGACCTCGTCGGCCGAGACGCGCTGGGTGACCCAGCGGGCGAACTGCGGTTCCTCGCCGAGGCCGCCGCCGAGACCGACGTCGAGCGCCTCGACCGCCTCGCCGTTCTTGCGGGTCTTCATCCCGCGGAGGCTCACGTCGGCGATCTGCGGCTGCGCGCAGGAGGCCGTACATCCCGAGAGGTGGATGTGGAACTCCTCGACGTCGTCGGGCAGGTCGACGTTCTCTTTCAGCCAGCGCGCGAAGCGGACCTGGCGGTTCTTCGTTTCGACGATCGAGAGCGAACAGAACTCGGTGCCCGTGCAGGCGACCGAGCCGCGCATGAACGGCGAGGGGTCGGGCGAGTAGTGTTCGAGGAGCGACTCGGCGAGGAAGTCATCGAGATCGGCCTCGGGGACGTCGGTCACGATGACGTTCTGCCGCTGGGAGAGCCGAACTTCGCCGGAACCGTACTCGTCGGCGAGGTCGGCGAGGTCGAGGACGTCGTCGGCGCCCATCCGGCCGACGAGGACGTTGAGCCCGACGAAGTACTTCCCATCTCGCTGCTCGTGAACGCCGACGAGGTCGTTGCGCTCGCCCTCGCCGGTGTTGTAGGTGTACTCCTCGCGGACGTCGCGGCCGGCGGTGTGCAGCTCGAAGTCGACGTACTCCTCCTGGAGCGTCTCGCGGACTTTCTTGGGGCCCCACTCGTCGACGAGGAATTTGATCCGGGCGTTGTAACGGTCCTCGCGGTCACCGTTGTCACGGAAGAGCGCCGAGAGGCCGCCGGCGACGGCCGGGACGTTCTCGGGACGCACCCACACGTCGATGTCGCGAGCGAACCGCGGCTCGTTGCGCGCGAGGCCGCCGCCGACGCGGACGTTGAAGCCGACGACGTCCTCGCCGTCGATCTCCTTGTACGCCGGCTCGAACGCGAGGTCGTTGATGTCGCCCTGCCCAGAACCGTCGGCGGAGCCGGTGACTGAGACCTTCCACTTCCGCGGGAGGTTCGAGTGGTCGTCGTCGCCTTTGAACGTCTCGTTGAGGTCGCGGATGACGGGCCAGGCGTCGACGACTTCCTGGCCGTCCTTGCCGGCGACGGGATTCCCGACGATGTTCCGCCAGGAGTCGCCACACGCCTGCTGGGTGGAGAGCCCGTTCGCCTCCAGTTTCTCGAAGATCGCCGGCACGTCAGAGAGTTCGATCCAGTGCAGTTGGATCGACTGCCGGGTGGTGAAGTCGGCGTAGGCGTCGCCGAAGATCGGGTTCGTGCCCGGTCCGGTCGCGTACTCGTTCGCGATCTCGCCGACGACGCGCAGTTGTCCCGGTTCGAGCACGCCGTTCGGCGTCCCGATCCGCATCATAAAGTAACCCTCCTGGCCGTTCCGCTGGTGGTACAGTCCCCACCACTTGAAGCGCTCGAACCACGCGTCGCGCTCGTCGTCGGGGATGGCGTCGTAGCCCTCCTCGGCGAACCTGAACAGGTGTTCGCGTATCTCGTTCCCGTAGACCGCTGATTTCCAGTTCTCGACGTCCGTTGGCATCCTATCGGACACAGGAGACCGATACTCAAAGGCGAACGCGTGCCGTCAACCCTGCCCGGTGCTCCCACTATCCGGATGATGTTGCCCACTCTTTTGGGATCGGGGTCGGAGAACGCTCTCGCGGTCGATATCTTCGAATGCACCGTCGACGACCCGGCCGACGGGCACCCAGCCGGTCGTCGCTTTCGTCCCGCAGGCGATGCACTGACCGTAGACGCGGACTTCGACCGTTCGGCCGTCGATACCGACCTCCAGGAAGTTCTCGACGACCAGATCCGAGAGGTCACACTCGCAGAATCCCGGGGCGTCGAGCCGCCAGAGTTCGCTCACGCTCACCTGCCGCGTGTCGTCGACAGAGAGCCACGCACCGTCGTCGAGGATACGAAGTCGAGTCGTCACACGACCGGCTACGCGCTCGGGAGCCCCGTCTCTGACGGCGGTCACAAAGGGCGACGCTGTCGGTGACGCCGTCTCGCACACAATGCCCGCGCTGTCGGTCGGTTTTGGCCTATCGGAGTCGTCGTAGAAGCCGGAACGGAGTTCCGGTATCCGGGAGTAGTGGTCCGATTTACTCCGGAAGCGACCCTTATGCGGAGCGGGGGCATACGCGGATTCGATGACCGACCTGGTCCCGACAGACGACTGCGCTTCGATCGAGAGCCCCCTCGGGGGGCAGCGACAGCACGCCCCCGCCGACGTCGCCCCCGAGCTGTACGGCCGACGAGACGAACCGGCGAGCGACCACGCGACACCGACCCAATGAGCCAGACGAAAGACTCCGACGACGACGCGACGGACCGAATCGGCGACCGCGACACCGCCGAGTACGACCACCTCGACGACCTCTCCGACGGGGCGGGCTGCACCGAAGTCTGGGAGCACCTCTCGGACAGCCGCGAGGAACCCGCCGCGAGCGACTGATAATGATTACTCTCACTGTGTACCGCCGAGCGCCACTCCCGGTGGCGATGGTCGGCGGCAAGAGACGAGAGTAATCATTATGAGGCCGAGGCCGTGCCAGTGACCCATCCGCGAAGCCGAGTCGGTGTCGGACGCGAGCGCGCTACCCGAGGCGGCCGATTGGGTTCCAGCGCCGCTCAGAGCCGACTCCGACGGTTCTCGCCCGCGGCGCACGCCGGGGAGAGGCTTTTAATCGCAGGCTCGCTACGTTGATCCGAAGATGACCGACGACGCCGACGCCCACAGGCGACTTCCAGCCGACCGCGAGGAACCGGTCGGCGAGCCCGTCGTCCGCGCCGATCCCGCCGTCACCGGCGAGCGCGCCAAGGAGGCCGTCGGATTCGATCCCGACGACCCCGAGAGCGTCGCCGAGGCCGCCGAGACGGTGCTGGCGTTCTCGCAGAACACCGTGGGGGCGGCGGACAACGTCTATATGCTCCGCGGGGCGGCCGCCTGTGCCGCGCTCGTCAGGGGCGTCGGTTCGTACAAAGCGGCAATCGACCGCGCCGGCGGGGACGTCTCGGTCTCGTTCGTCCGGAAGTGGGCCCGCGTCCACGACCTCCCGCAGGCGATCCGCCGGCACGTCGCCCGCGGCGACATCGCGCCGACCGCCGCGAAACACATCGCTCGCGTCTCCGGCGTCGACCGCTTCGATCTGGCGTGGGCCGTCGTCGACGCCGACCTGACGGTCCGGCAGGTGCGCCGCATCGCCAGCGAGGTCGACGGCGACACGAGCGCGGCGGACGCACTCGCCGCTCGCGGGGTCGAACTGGGACGGCTCGAACTGGACCTCCCGCTCGAAACGTACCGCGAACTCCGCCGGCGCGCGTCGGTCGAAAACCGCGAGCCCGGCGAACTAGCCGCAGAAGCGCTCGACGCGTACTTCGACGAACGAGCAGTCAGTCCCGACTAACCGTCCCGTCCCACGGCCCCGAGAAGCTACGTTGCGTCCGGCGGCGACACTTCTGTGTCTGACGACCGAGACGACGCCGCAGCATCGCGACCGGATTCGGGCGTCGGCAACTGAAGCGCGACGACTGCTCCGGCCGACTCTCGTTCCGTCGTTCTCTCGTCGCCGGAGCCGTCGGCCTCCGCCGACTCGAAGCGGAGCGACCCCCCAGAGCGCTTCGCGACGTGGTAGACGAACTGCAGGCCGAGACCCGACCCGTGGAACAGCGGCGTGATATCCGTCGTTCCCCGCGCCGCCTGCTGTTCCATCTCGGGGATCCCCGGCCCCGTGTCGGTGACGGTGACGACGACCTGTTCGCCGTCACGCTTGACGGTCACCGAAACGTCGGGATCCTCGCCGCCGTGGACGATCGCGTTCGTGAGGAGTTCGGCGATCGCGTCACTGAGCTCCGGAATCGCATAGACGTCGTACGCCTCCGGACAGTCGACCGAAATCGAATGATCCGGGTGCTCCTCGCGGAGCCCGGAGACGACCTCCTCGAGAATCGGACGAACGCCGAGGCGACGCGGCACGGAGTCGTCGGTGAGGAGATCGACGATCCGTCGTTCTTTGTCGGCGAGGTCGACCAGTTCGTTGCCCGTATTCTGGATCGTCTGCACCGAACGCTTCTCCTGGCCGGTCGTTCGGTCCTCGAGCAGTTCCGCGTGCCCGAGGATCAGATTCATCTTGTTGTAGAGGTTGTGTCGCAGGATCCGATCGAGAACGCGGAGTTGGTGCTCGCGTTCGGCCTGGTCGGTGACGTCCCGACAGATCGCGACCGTGCCGTCGACCTCCCCGTCTTCGTTGTAGTGGGGGTATCGCGTCGTGACGAACGAGCGCTGCCCTTTCGTCGGGAACGTCGGACTGAGTTCGTAGGTGATCGCCCGCTCCTCTTCGACGACGCGGGTCTTCTTCTGTTGGATCTTCTGCGCCGTCGGTTCGTCCATAAAGTCGAACTCGTTGGACCCGACGAGTTCCGATTTCGAGATCCCGGCGTACTCGGCGACGGCGTCGTTGACGACCTCGAACGTGCCGTCGCACTGTTGGAGCATAATCGGATCGTCGAGGCGGAGGACGATCTCCTCGAACGTCTCTAGCCGTTCTTTGGTGTGGATCAGTTCGGTGATGTCGGTCTGGATCGCGACGAACCCCTCGACGGCGTCGTCCTCACCCACAATCGGCGCGATCGTCTCGGATGCGTGGTAGTGCTCGCCCGATTTGCGCTCGTTGACGATCGGTTCGGACCACACCTCCCCCGAGAGAACGGTGCTCCAGAGGGTTCGGTAGTACTCCTTGTTCATCTCGCCGGACTTGAGTATCGAGGGCGTCTCGCCGATCACCTCCCGAGGAGCGTAGCCCGTGACGTCCTCGAACGCGGGGTTGACGTACGTGATCGTCCCGTCCCGCTCGGTGATGAAGATAGCGTGTCCCGCCGCCTCGATCGCGCGTTTGAACCGCCGAATCACGTCTTCGCGGCCCTTCCGTTGGGAAACGTCCTGGAACGCGCCGCGGACGCCGACGATCGTTCCATCTTCGTACATCGGCTCACCGCGGGAGCGTACCCAGCGGACCTCGCCGTCGGCCCTGAAGAGTCGGTAGGTCGAGTCGAACGGGTCCCCGGAGAGTGCCGCCTCCACGTCGGCGCGAACTGCGTCGCGATCGTCGGGGTGATAGAACTCGATGGCGTTCTCGAGCGTCGGATCGAACGTCTCTGAGACGCCGTGGAGACGGTACGTCTGTTCGGTCCACGTGAGTGCCTCCCGCTCGGCGTCGAGTTCCCAACCGCCGACGTCGGCGAGTTCGGACGTCTGTTCGAGGAGTTCGCGCTCCTCTGCGTGTCGTTTCTCGCGGGCGCGCCGCGCGACGAAGTCGTCGATGGCGTCGACGAGGAGGTGGTGCTCGTCGGTGTCGATCGACTCCGGGAGGTACCGGGTCATCGGGCGCTCGGTCGACGCACGCGCCAGTTCCGGATCCTCGGTCGACGGATAGACGATCACGGGGACGGTCACGGTACCGTCGCGACGGTTCGTGGCGCCGTGCGGAGCGTCGGGCGTGATAGCGGCGGACGCGTCCGCGTCCGGCATCGAGCGGCGGACGATGCAGTCGATCGGCTGTTCGCGTCGCGGGCTGTCGCAGTCTGCTGTCGAGGTTACCGAGGCGATCCGGAGCGGACGTGATCGGCCCTCGACCGCCGCACGGAGCGACGACGCGAGCGTCTCGTCGTCACAGACGAGCACAGTTCTGGTGCGTGACCCGGGGGTCATAGGTCACCGGCTCGACAGGAGCGGCGCGCTGGTCGCCAACTGCGAGCCACACGGTTGTCGATTAGCCCCCGAATCACACGTCTCACGCCGAGTAGTATCGGGGCCAGGATATATCTTCTTCTGATTATCAGTTGTGCCGCTGTCAAAACGGCTCCCGAGACTAAACGCTTATCACGACCCGTCAGTTACCCCTGGGTGCGGGCCGGTAGCTCAGTTCGGCAGAGCGTCTGGCTTTTAACCAGACGGTCGGGGGTTCAAGTCCCTCCCGGCCCGCTTGCTGTCACTAAACGATATTCCGAGCGACAGCTCGGTGTCTTCTCTGCGAGCTCGTCTGTTCAAGGCAGCGACCCGTTCAGCACCTTCGCAGCGACGAGGACGGGGTCCCAGACGGGGCTGAACGGCGGCGCGTAGCCCAGATCCTGCCGTTCGAGTTCGCCGACGGTCATCTCCGCGCCGAGCGCCGTCGCGACCGTGTCGATGCGGATCGCCGCGCGGTCGGTGCCGACGACGCTCCCGCCGAGGAGCCGGCCCGTCTCACGGTCCGCAGTGAGCGTGACGGTCGTCTCCGCCGCGCCGGGGTAGTAGCCCGACCGCGACCCGGCAGTGATGGTCTTCGAGACCGGGTCGAAGCCGGCCTCTCGGGCGCGGTCCTCGTCGATGAGCCCGGCCCGCCCTGCTTCGAGGTCGAACGCTTTCACCATCGCCGTGCCCGCGACGCCGCCGACGGGCGAGGGATCGCCACCGACCGTCGCCCCGATCGCGCGGCCGGCGCGGTTGGCCGGGAGGCCGAGCGGGTCCCACGTCGGCTCACCCGTGACCATATGTGGCATCTCCGCGACGTCGCCGGCGGCGTAGACGCGCTCGACGGACGTCTGCCCGTAGGCGTCGGTCGCGATCGCCCCCGACGCGCCGAGTTCGACCGGCGTGTTCGCGAGGAGTTCCGTATTCGGCTCGATGCCGATTCCGACGAGCGCGGCGTCGACGTCGAGTTCCGAGCCGCTCTCGCAGACCACTTCCGAGACGTGCCCGTCCTCGCCGCGGAGTTCGACGACTTCCTCGTCGAGATGGAGCGTGACGCCGGTGTCACGGAGGTGCTCGGCGACGGCCTCCCCGACCGCCTCGCCGAAGCCCGGGACTGGATAGCCCGTGCGCTGGAACAGGTGTACGTCGAGATCCCAGGCCTCGAAGGCTTCCGCCATCTCGACGCCGACGTAGCCCGCGCCGACGACGGCGACGGTCTCGGGCGGCGTCATCGCGCCGTACCGCTCAACGACAGCCTCCGGGAGCGCGTCGCCCCCGCCGAGGCCCGCGGGATCGAACTCCGCGGGCGGGGTCAGATACGAGCGGATCGCGGCCGCGTGGTCGAGGCCGTGGAGCGTGAAGACGCTGTCGAGCGATGCGCCCTCGATCGGGTCCGAAATCGCCCGGGCACCCGTCGCGACGAGGAGGTCGCTGTAGGGCTGTTCGAAGGTCGCTCCCGCGCTCTCGACGGTAACTGTCTGTTCGTCGGTGTCGACCGCGACGACCTCGTGCCCGCGTCGGAGGTCGATGCCGCGCTCTTCGGCGTCTTCCGGAGAGAGCGAGAGCAGATCGTCGAGGCGTTCGACCTCGCCCTTCACAAAATATGGCGTCCCACAATGTGCATAGGAGATCCACTGGCCCTTCTCGAAGACGACGACGTCGCGGTCGGGGTCGGTCCGGCGACACTTGCTCGCAGCCGAGAGACCGGCGGCGTCACCGCCGACCACGACAAACGGATCAGACATACCGCCACCTGCGACCGCCGGTGATAGATAGCTTTCGCCGGACGGCGTCGCTCGCGCACGGCCGCCGGGACGACATCGGTATCAGCGGCGTCCGCTCGAACGCCGGGTTTTAGCATCCCACGGCTCACAGATTGACCGACTATCCGGCGACCTCGTCGTGAACGATACGACGCAGGCAGTGTCACGACCGACCACGCAACTCACAGGACCACGCAACTCACAGCTATGCACGAACGCACCTACGTCGGCGCGATCGATCAGGGAACGACCGGCACGCGGTTCATCGTGTTCGACCACGGCGGCCAACCCGTGGCGAACGCCTACGAGACGCACGAACAGATCTATCCCGAACCCGGCTGGGTCGAACACGACCCCGAGGAGATCTGGGAGAACACGGCGGCCGTCATCGAGCGCGCGCTCGACGACGCCGGCATCGACGCCGCACAACTGGCGGCGATCGGGATCACGAACCAGCGCGAGACGACGCTCGTCTGGGACCGCGAGTCGGGCCAACCCGTCTACAACGCCATCGTCTGGCAGGACCGACGAACGACCGACCGGATCGAAGGGCTCGAACGGGACGGCAAAGACGACTGGATCCGAGAGACGACGGGGCTCGAACCCGACGCGTACTTCTCGGCGACCAAAGTCGAGTGGCTCCTCGACAACGCCGATCCGATCAAACTCAGGCGGATGCGGCCCGAAGACGTCCGCGACCGTGCCGAGGCGGGCGAACTCTGCTTCGGGACCATCGACTCGTGGCTGATCTACAAGCTCACCGGCGAGCACGTCACCGACGTGACGAACGCCTCGCGGACGATGCTGTTCGACATCCACGAGATGACGTGGGACGACGACCTCCTCGCGGAGTTCGGCGTGCCGGAGGCCGTGCTTCCGGAGGTGCGTCCCTCCTCGGACGACGACTACTACGGCACGACCGACGCGGAGGGGTTCCTCGGCGCGTCCGTCCCGGTCGCAGGCGCCCTGGGCGACCAGCAGGCCGCGCTGTTCGGCCAGACGTGTTTCGACGCCGGCGACGCGAAGAACACCTACGGCACCGGATCGTTTATGCTGATGAACACCGGCGAGGAGGCCGTCAGTTCGGAGCACGGCCTGCTCACGACCGTTGGCTTCCAGCGGTCGGGCGAGCCGGTGCAGTACGCGCTCGAAGGCTCGATCTTCATCACCGGCGCGGCGATCGAATGGCTCGAAGACCTGACGCTCATCGACGATCCCGCCGAGAGCGAGGCGCTCGCACGCTCTGTCGACTCGACGGACGGCGTCTACGTCGTACCCGCGTTCACTGGACTGGGTGCACCCCACTGGGATCAACGGGCCCGCGGAACGATCGTCGGGATGACCCGTGGAACCCGGCGTGAACACATCGTTCGGGCGACGCTGGAGTCGATCGCGTTCCAGACGCGCGACGTCGCCGAGGCGATGCTCGAAGACAGCGGGATCGAGCTGTCGGGACTGCGCGTCGACGGCGGCGCGGTGAAGAACAACTTCCTCTGTCAGTTGCAGGCGGACGTCGTCGGAACCGAGATCGTCCGGCCCGAGGTCGACGAGACGACCGCGCTCGGCGCAGCCTACGCCGCCGGCCTCGCGGTCGACTACTGGGAGTCGCTGGAGGCGCTCCGTGAGAACTGGCAGATCGACCGCGAGTTCGAGCCAGCGAGCGACGCCGACGTCGACGAGCGCTACGGCCGCTGGCAGGAGGCCGTCGAGCGCTCGCTCGATTGGGCCAGGGACGACGAACGATGAACGTCGCGGCCGTCCAGCTCCCGGCGGAGAACGCCCCCGAAGAAAATCGCGACCGGGCTGTCGAGCGCGTTCGCGACGCCGCAGAGCGCGGGGCCGATCTCGCCGTCCTGCCCGAGATGTGGCCGGTAGGCTACTTCGCGTTCGACGCCTACGACGACGCCGCCGAACCGGTCCCGGGACCCACGACGGATCGGCTCGCCGCGCTCGCGGACACGCTGTCGATCCACCTCCACGGCGGGAGCCTCGTCGAGCGCGACGGCGACGACCTGTACAACACGTCGGTCCTGTTCGGCCCGGACGGCGAACTGCTCGGGACGTATCGGAAGATCCACCTCTTCGGGTACGACTCCGAGGAAGCGACGCGCCTGACGCCGGGAGACGAAATCTGCGCCGTCGAGACCGACCTCGGGACGCTCGGACTGACGACCTGCTACGACCTCCGATTCCCGACCCTGTACCGCGAACTCGTCGACGCCGGCGTCGAGATACTGCTCGTCACGTCGGCGTGGCCGCGGGAACGACTCGATCACTGGCACCTGTTCACCCGGACGCGGGCCGTCGAGAATCAGTCGCTCCTCGTCGCCGCGAACCTCACCGGATCGATCGACGGCGTCGACCTCGGCGGCGAGAGCGTCGTCGTCGACCCCTGGGGCATCGAGCGCGCCAACGCCGGAACCGACGCCCGAACGGTGCTGGCCGAAGTCGCCCTCGACGAAGTTCGCGAGACGCGCGAGTCGTTCCCGGCGCTAGCGGATCGACAACTGTAATCGAAACGACGCGCGGCGGACGAACGTTTATATCGGATTGCGGGGCCAGCGTCTCCGTGAGCTAACGCAGGTCCCGCGTCGGGACGCGGTTGCCCGGCACGTCGACGCGGGAGCGGTCGTGCCGGCTGTTCATTCCTATCCTCACTTCCGGACGTTCACACCGGCCTGCTCGCCGACGATCTCCGCGCCGTCGTAGACGACGTCGCCGCGGACGAGCGTCAGGTCCGGGAAGACGCCGGTCATCCCCTCGAACGGCGTCCACCCGCACTTCGAGTGGAGTTCCGACCCGCGGATCTCGGTCGCGTTCTCGGGATCGACGAGCACGAGGTCCGCGTCGTAGCCCTCGGCGATGCGGCCCTTCTGCGGGAGGTCGAAGATCTCGGCCGCGTTCGTCGCCGTGACGTCGCGGACGCGCTCGTAGGAGATCTCGCCCTGCCGCGCGCGTTCGAGGAGCAACGGCAGCATCGTCTCGACGCCGGGCACGCCGCTCGGGGCGTTCCAGAGGTCCGCCTCCTTCTCGTCGACGGTGTGCGGCGCGTGGTCGGTCGCGACGATGTCGACGTCGCCGTCGACGAGCCGCTGCCAGAGCCCCGCGCGTCGCTCCTCGCTTCTGAGCGGCGGGTTCATCCGGCCGAAGGTGCCCAGTTCGGTCGCGTCCTCGCGGGAGAGAAAGAGGTGATGCGGCGTCGCTTCGCAGGTCGCCCCGCCGGCGACGGCGGCATCGACGCCCTCGGGCGTGCTCGTGTGCGCGATGTGTATCGACGCACCCGTGTCGGCGCCGACCTCGACCGCGCGTTCGACTGCCGCTTCCTCGGCCGCTGCGCGTCGGTACTGACTCCAGACGTCGGCATCGGCGTCGCGTCCGACGCTGCCGGCGTCGCGCTCGCGCGCCGTCTCGTCGAATAGATCCGCGTCCTCGGCGTGGACGGTGACGACGACGCCTGCGTCGGCAGCGCGCTCGACAGCGTCCGCGAAGAGATCGGCGTCGATACCCATATCGCCCGTCGAGTCCGCGAGGAAGACCTCACCGAGTGCGAACAGTGGCCGCTCGAACAGCGAGTCGGGCTCCCAGTCGGGTGTGACGCCGCCGTTGATGCCGTAGTCGACGTACGATTCGGCGGCCAGCGACGCCTTCTCGTCGAACGCGTCGCCGGTGGTCGTCGGGGGCGTCGTGTTCGGCTGATCGACGACGGTGGTCACGCCACCCGCCGCCGCACTCCGTGAGCCGGTCGTCCAGGTCTCCTTCTGTGAGTGGCCCGGCTCGCGGAAGTGGACGTGCGCGTCGATCGCTCCCGGCAGGAGGAGTCGCTCGGCGGCGTCGACGACGCGGTCGACTGCGTCGGCGTCGATCGAATCGGCGACTTCGACGATCGTCCCCGAGTCCGTGCGGACGTCGCGAACGCGTCCGTCGGCGAGTCGCGCGTCACGAAAGAGTGTCGACATACTCGGGCATCACCCGCAGGCGACCTAAGCCCGACGGTTCGGGTCGAGAATCAGATTCGACAGCGGCTATACGTCGGAATCGAGAAGCGACGCGGCGTCGACCGACGCCCTGCGAACCTCGCCACAGAACGAATCGTAGAGCGCGTCGACGACGCGGTCGGGGGGAGTAGGCGCGCCGGCACGCGCTACGCTGCCGACCGACGTCGGATCGAACGGCACGTCGAGCGCTCCGTACACGGCGTCGAGAACGGCGGCGAGTTCCTCGTGGGCGTCGACAACGACGATTCCCGAGACGACCGCAGCGTCTCGACGGACGCGCTGGGCGATGCCGGAAATCTTCCCGTGCGCCTGGACGGAGTGCGCGCCCGGACAGAACGACGCGTCGGGCTCGCCGCGGCGCGCGGGAACGCCGAGCGACCGGAGCGCGCCGACGACGCCGGTGGTGGCCGCCTCGTATCGCGCGTCGAGTCCCTGACGGGGGTCGGCCTCGGTCATCGGAATCACGGCCGCGAACGCCACCGTCGACCCCGTGTACGCGACCGCACGGCCGCCGACGCTTCGTTCGATCGGCGGGTAGCCGCGATCCTCGGCCCGCTGACAGGCCAGTTCGTAGTCGTCCGCGCGCGTGTCACGGCGGCCGAACGCCACCTGTCGGTGCGGCGTCCACGCGCGAACCGCCGGGACGCCCGTTGCCGCCACCCGGTCAGTGACGGCGTCGAGGACGGCGCGGTCGTCGTCGAGGGACGACGGACGGCCGCGGACGACGCGAACGCGTGCCGCGTCGGGGACGAGACGGTCGATCACGTGGGGACCCTGTGCGCCGACGCACCTAAGCGCTCTCGGTCCACCGATGGCGTATGGCCGGTGAGTCGGCGTGACGCCGGGGAACGAGTCCAGTGCGCACAGCGGGGCAGCGGCGACGAGGCCCACGAGCGCCGAGCGAGTACAGATCCCGGAGTCGACGCTCCGCGAGTACCGCCGTTTTTCGCTCTACAACTCGCCGTACCCCGCGCACGATTCGGGCTGTGCCATCGACCTCTATCCGGCGACGAACGAGGCAGTCTCGCCAGTCGCCGGCGAGGTGCGGGAGACGCGGACCGTGCGCGCGCCGCCGAAGTCGTACGCGGCGGACGCCGAGTACCTCATCCTCGTCGACGTCGACGCAGCGCGGAGCGGAATCGAGACGGGCGGGCGTGAGTCTGCGGACCTCGTCGCGCGCATCCTGCACGTCCGACCCGACGTGGAAGCGGGCGACGTCGTCGCCGTCGGCGACTCGCTCGGGGAGATGGTTCGCTCGGGCTTTTTCGCACCCTGGGTCGCGAACCACGTGCACGTCGGCTTTCGCCACGCGGGCCAGAATCTCCACCGCGCGGGCGGATCACTCCCGCTCGACGTGGCCGTCGACGTCGTTTCGATTCCGTGGGATGGAACGGGCGAGGTCGTCGAGACCGGCGAGACGTACGCGCTCTTGGACGCGCCCGACCACCCCGCTGCGGAGGAGCAGTTCGCCGGCATCGCAGGCGTCGTCGACGACAGTGACGGCGACAGGGGAGAACCAGCCGAGTACGTCGTCCTCGACGGGGGACTGACGCACTACGCGGGCGGCGGGGCGCTGGGACGGAGGGACGAAGCCGCCAGTACGGTCTCCGTTCTGGGCCACCCCGTCGGCGACGTCGCCGGTCGAGACGTGACGTGGCGCGACGTCGACGTCCTCGCCAACGGCGAGCGGATCACGGGAATCTCGCTTTTCACCGGCGTCGACCCGAAGTTCGGCGCGAAGCTCGTCTGTCCGGACCGGGCGTTCACTGTGGGCGAGACAGTCCGTGTAACGGTCCGCGACAGCGACGACCCGATTCGGTTGGGCTGATCTCGCACGGGAAAGCGCACCGACCACTAGCTACATACCGCTCCCCCGCGCGCTTCCGGTATGGCCGACGACCAGACTCGGTCGACGCTCCCGGACGACGCCGCCGCGTTCGTACAGGAGTACATCGAGCAGGAGCACGGCTACCTCTCGTGGCTCGACACGCGCGTCGACGCGCTCGAAGTGGGGCGCGTAGTGATGACCGTCCCCTACGACGAAAAACTCACCAACACCACCAGCCCGCCGACAGTACACGGCGGCATCGCGGCGACGCTCATCGACACCGCCGGGGGAATCGCCCAGCGGACGATGCTCGACGATCCGATCGCCGGCGGCGTCGCGACCGTGAACCTCAACGTCAACTACCTGCGGCGCGCCTCGGGCGATCTGACCGCGACGGCCGAGGTCGTCCGCGCGGGCGGAACGATCGGCGTGAGCACGATCACAGTCATCAGCAGCATCCCCGACGACGTGAAGGGGAACGACGAGGCGTCCCGGCGCTGGGAAGGGACGCAAGAGGAGGAGGCCGTCGCGACGGGACAGGCGTCCTATCGGCTGTTCCGGGAGTGAGTGCAGTGGGCGTCGATTACGCGAACGTCACGTCCTCGCGCGCGACGACGTCGCCGAACAGCCAGTCGGCGTGCTCCAGCGCGTACGCTCGATGCTCGTCTTCGATCGCGCCGATCGCGTCCTCGACGAGGACTGTCCGGTAGTCGCGTAAGCCGGCGCTGCCGGCGGTGTGGAGGACGCAGACGTTCGCGAGCGTGCCGCAGAAGACGAGATCGTCGATGCCGTGAGCCGTCAGCCAGCCGTCGAGTTCGGTCTCGTAGAAGGCGTCGTAGGTGTGCTTCACGACGACGTAGTCGTCCGCGCGGACGTCGAGCTCCTCGATCACCTCGGTCTCCCAGGTTCCTTCGACGACGTGTTCGCCCCAGCGCTCGAACTCGTCGTAGTAGTGGGCGTCCTCGAACTGTTCCGGCGGATGGACGTCCCGCGTGTAGACGACCTGTGCGCCGGCGTCCCGAGCGTCCGAGACGAGCGCGGCGATGTCGTCGACGGCCGCTTCGCTCCCAGGAGCATAGAGGCTCCCGTCGGGGTGGCAGAAGCCGTTCTGCATATCGACGACCACGACGGCGGTGCGTTCTGGATCGAACGTGTCGACAGACATATCCGATAGTCGTCGGCACAGCGGCAAAGACGTTCGGCCGGGCAGGTCAGGTCGGGTGCAGCACCGACCGCGTCCACGGGGAGGTACCGAGTCTGCGAGGGGAAACAAGTCCGCGGCGAGGCGGAAAGGTACTTCCGCGCGTAGACCATCTACTCGCACAATGAAGCGGAGACGCGGCCTCGCGGTCTCGGCGGTCGCCCTGTTGCTCGTTCTCGCCGGCTGTAGTGCACCAGTGATGGAGTCCCGGCCCGCAACAGGAGCGAGCGGCGGACCGGACGTCGCCGTGCCGAACGCCGACTTCGACGATCCCGACGGCGACGTCCTCGGCTGGGAAGACGGCTACTGGTACAACGAATCGGTCGACGTCGACCAATCAGACGGACTCACCGACGCCGAGATGCGGGCGTACGTGGGCCGAGCGATGGCGCGCGTCGAGTACATCCGCGGCGAGGAGTTCCAAAAGCGCGTGCCGGTTTCGGTCATCTCCCGCGAGGAGTACCGTAACCGCTCGTCCGGCGGGTCCGCTGGCGAGCCGACCGAATACGACCAGTGGAACGATCAGGTGTGGGAAGCGCTGTTCGTCACCGGCGAGTCCCAGAGCAGCGGCTCGGCGATCAGCAGCACCCGGAGCGCCGCCGTCGCCGGCTTCTACTCGCCGACCGACGACGAGATAAAGGTGATCACGGGTACGCCCGAGTCGCCGACGATCAACAACGCGACGCTCGTACACGAACTCGTCCACGCGCTTCAGGACCAACGCTACGACCTCACGAAGGCGAAGTACGGCGGCGAGACCCAGGACGCACAGCTCGCGACCGACGGGCTCATCGAAGGCGACGCGAAGTACGTCGAACAGCGCTACGCCGACCGCTGCGGCGGCGCGTGGGAGTGCGTGGCGACGCCGTCCAGTAGCGGCGGCAGCGGTGATGGTGGCGGCGATATGAATCTCGGGATCTTCCTGACGATCTTCCAGCCGTACTCCGACGGCCCGGTCTACGTCCACGACCTCGTCACGGCGGAGGGCTGGAGCGCCGTCGACGAGCGCTTCGAGAACCCCCCAGAGTCCACAGAGCAGATCATCCACCGGACCGACGAGGAGCCGACGCCGATCAATTACCGTGACCGGGCGCAAAACGGCTGGAGTACGTTCGAAAAGCAGGGCGAAGGCGGCTCCGACACCGTCGGCGAGGCATCGATGTACGTGATGTTCTGGTACCAGGCGCGGAACGCGGGTGCAGACACGATCGACCCCCGGAGCATCAGCAGCGTCGACAGTCCCTACGACACGTACAACTACGACGCCGAACCGTCGGCTGGCTGGGCGAACGACCGTCTATTCCCCTACCAGAAGCAGACCAGCGCCGGGAGCCAGTACGGCTACGTCTGGGCGACCGAGTGGGACACCGAACGCGACGCGCGCGAGTTCCAGCGCGCCTACCGCGCGATCCTCGACGCGCACGACGCCGAGCAGCGCGCGGCGAACACCTACGTCGTCCCTGACGGTCAGTTCGCGGACGCGTTCCGCGTCACCCGCTCTGGCACGCGCGTGACGATCGTGAACGGCCCGACCGTCGCAGACCTCGACGACATCCGACCGCGGGCCGCCTAGACCCGTCCCAGCATCGCTGTCCCGGTTGAAGACAGATCGCCTTCGGAGAGTCGAGACGAACGAGTGAACTTTTCAGCGATCCCCCCGAACGGCGCGTATGGAGTTCGACATCGTCGGTCCCGACGCCATCAGGGATGGGAGCGCGACCGACGCGTACTTCGATCGGACGGAGACGACGCTCCGTCACGCGGGACGGAACCCCCGCGTCGTCGCAGAGATCACCGCCGATCAGTTCCCTGACGGCGATTACGAACTGCTGGCGGGCGTGAAAGACGCCGCCGCCCTCCTCGAAGGCCACGACGTCGACGTCGATGCGATCCCCTCAGGTCGGCTCTTCGACGGCGGCCCGGTGATGCGGATCGAAGGCGACTACCTGGAGTTCGCGCGGCTCGAAACGTCGCTACTCGGCTTTCTCTCGCACGCTTCGGGCGTCGCGACCGCTGCACTCGACGTGCGGCGGGCCGCACCCGACTCGCTGGTTCTCTCCTTCGGTGCGCGGCACGTCCACCCCTCTATCGCGGCGATGATCGAGCGGAGTGCCGTCATCGCCGGGCTCGACGGCTTTTCACACGTCGCCGCGGGCGACGTGATCGGTCGCGAGGCTAGCGGGACGATGCCGCACGCGCTGCTCATCTGTTTCGGCCGTGGCAACCAAGAGCAAGCGTGGAAGGCGTTCGACGAAGCGGTCGAGGAGGACGTCCCGCGCGTCGCGCTGTGTGACACCTACTCCGACGAGACAGACGAGGTCCTCCGCGCGGCGGCAGCCCTCGGCGACGACCTCGACAGCGTCCGACTGGATACGACGGGTTCGCGGCGGGGAAACTTCCGCCACATCGTTCGCGAAGTCCGCTGGACGCTCGACGCACACGGTCGCGAGGACGTCGACATCTTCGTCTCGGGCGGGCTGGGACCGGCGGACCTTCGAGAACTCGGAGACGTCGCCGACGGCTTCGGCGTCGGCGGCTACGTCTCGAACGCCGATCCCGTGGACTTCGCGCTCGACATCGTCGAGGTCGACGGCGAACCGGCGGCCAAGCGCGGCAAACTCACCGGCGCCAAAGCGGTCTATCGGACCGCCGACGGCGGCCACCACGTCGGCCTGCGCGACCGAGCGGGGCCGGACGACGGCGACGCCCTCCTCCAGCCGTTGCTTCGCGACGGCGAGATCGTCGAGGACTTCGACTTCGGCCTCGACGCCGCGGTCGAGCGGGCCGCCCGCGACGCAGACCTGTGTGAGTACGAACCGCCGACGTCAGCGTAACGAAGTGGACGGGACGCCTATTCCTCGGGAGCGCTTAGCGTCGCTATGGCGGATGAAGTATGGGTCGTCAGACACGGCCAGCGGCGCGACAGCGTCGACCCGGACTGGCCCCAGACCGGAGAGCGCGTGCACGACCCGCCGCTGACCGAGTTGGGACGGTGGGCGGCGTGGCGCGTCGGCCGGCGGTTCGTCGAGTCGGGTCAGACTTTCGATGCAGTGTACGCCTCGCCGTTTCTCCGGGCCGTCGAGACGGCCGACGAGATCTGTCGCGAGATCGGGAACGAGGTGTTGCTCGAACCCGGACTGGGCGAGCATCGGAACCCCGAGTGGTTCGACGCGGACCCCGAAACGCTCTCGAACAGGCAGCTAGCCGAACGGTTCGACACCGTTCGCGATTCACACGAACCGTACGTCGTTCCCGAGTTCCCGGAAGACCACGCCGAGGCGGCCGCGCGGGTCGGCGAGACGGTCAGGCGGATCGTCGACGAGGTGGACGGGACGGTGCTGTTGGTCGGCCACGGACTCACGGTCGGCGGCGTCGTCGATGGACTGACGGGCGACACCGCAGGCGTCGAGGCGCCGCTATGTGGGCTGACGCGGCTCGAACGGGTCGAGGGGACGTGGCGGCTGGATTTCTCCGGAGAGACCGCACACCTGTGAGTCGCGTGCGGGAGCCTCCGGCTACAGAAATCGAGTCAGTGTGCGTGTCGTCCGCGGCGAGCGTTACAGTTCTTCGACGCTGCCGCCGTCGGCGCGCTCGCGGAACACCTGTCCATCGAACAGCGTGACGGTCGTGTCGTCGTCGTTCTGCCAGGCGAGCGGCGAGATGCCTGCCTTACGGCAGGCGTGGGTGAGAAATTGTTCTTCGTTCCAGCCGTTTTCGAGCGGAATGGTCGGATAGAGCCAGCCGTGGTTCCCGTCTTTGTCGATCACGACGCCGTGTGTCCCCAGTTCGAGGTCTTCCAGCGGTCGATCCGTCTCAGTGTAATCGCAGACGACGCAGACCGAGATCGTCAGATTCGAGAGCTCGGGTTGCTCGATCTCGGAGCCACAGGAGTTCTCCGAGGCAGCCTGGATCGCAGCGTCGACGATCGCGTGTCCCAGTTGGTCGTTACCGCGGTACGCGCCGGCACAGCCGCGGAGTCGCCCGCGTCCGCGCGTCGATCGGATGCGGACGAACGCGCCAGTGCGAGCGTAGAATGCATCACGCATACTCCCTGGCTGTTCACGTTGTCCGTGTAGAACGTACGATTCGACCGATTCACGCGCTAACTCGACCGCCCTCGCCCCGTCGTCGTAGGTGAGACGAACGGTCTGCGCCTCGGACATATATTCGTACAAGCGCTCGCCTGACTTGAACGCTTCCCTTCATTCCAGGGGGTATGAGCCCGGAGCCGTGCGTTCCGGACAATTGCGGTACCCGACTGTCGATGCGTCATCTCGGTCCCGAATGTCCAGAAGTTCGTTATCAATTGTTGGAGATTCGGCGTCGTGTAGTCGATCTATCGAAAATATCGACGGTTCCGGTGTCCGAATCGAAATGCGCGTCTAACCGGACGACCGAACGGCTTATTGGACTCACTCACCTCCGATCGAACGGCAGAGAGAGCTCGGCTCCCGTCGGTCCGATTTCGGACTGACGAGGAAAGTCCCCCCACCGTCCGGACGGGTGACCGGGCGCAAGCCCGGAGTCGGAGACGGCTGGCTCTGGAACAGAGACGAGACCCCTCGGCCCGACCGATGAGACGTGAGCGGCGGAGCGATCCGCCGCCGGCACGATCGGGATACCCCCGATCGCGCGCGAACCGACCCGCGAGGGGAGGGAGCTAACCCGTCGAGGGAACGCAGTCGCGAGGTGATCACCTCGCGTTGTGTGCGCGGCCTCGCCGCGCTGACGGCCGAGAACGGATGGAACGGCGAATCCTCACCGGTGCAAGTCCGCGCCGCCAAGGTAGTCCGGACAGGGCGCGGCCGCTTAGCCGAATGCCGAGACGAACAGAAGGGGGCTTACTCCTCTCAGCCGCTTCCCGCTCCCGAGCGACGGCTGTCGCGACCGGGACCGTACCGCGATCGACCCCCACCGACAGCGTGCCGAACTTTCTTGTCCGTCTCCGCCTTCTCTGCGGCTATGCCGACTCGGTCCGCCAGGCTCGCGGTCCTCTCGCTGGCGCTCGTTCTCGCCCTCGCCGGGTGTGTCGGTCCGGTCGTCGAGTTCTCCGAGCAACGGCCGTCGACGCCGGTGCCGACGGCCGATAGCGACGCTCCGGCGACGGCGTCGTCGCCGATACCCGGGTCGACGGTGACGGGGGGTGGCGCGACCCCGACCGCGACGGCGGCCCCGGAGGCGAGGAATCCGTGGGGCCGGAAACCGATCGTCGTCGCCGTCGAAGATCCGGCGAACACCGGTCGGGAGTGGACGCCGCTCGTCCGGGAAGCCGCCGCCTACTGGGAACGGCGGGGCGAGCGCTTCACGGGCTTTCCCGTCGACTACGAGGTCCGTCCGAACGCCGACGATCCCGACCTCGTCGTTCAGTTCGTCGATACGGTACCGGAATGTGACGGCGCAGACGACGCCGCGGGCTGTGCGCCGCTGATCGAGAATCGCCGGCAGATCGACCGCCCGGAGACCGTCTCGGTCCGCACGGGCTTCTCGGACGACTCGACGGTGCTCGTCGTCAAGCACGAACTCGGCCACACGCTGGGGCTCCGACACACCGATGCGCCGAAAGACGTGATGGCGAGTAGCTCCGTCCTCTACACCGAGCCGCTGCCGGACGCGAAAGACCGGGCGTTCCCCTGGGACGACGGCGACTTCACGGTCTACGTCGACACCGCGAACGCGACTGATCCGGCAGCGGCGCGCCAGCAGGCCCACCACGCCCTCGGGTACTACGAGCGCGGGGCACCGGGGATGCCGTCGAACCTCTCGTTCACGATGGTCGAAGACGCCGACGACGCAGATATCGTCGTTCAGTCCGTCGAGACCTCCCCGTGCAGGTCTGATGCGGCTTCCTGCGGCGGAACTGTCGGCTGGGATCCAGACGGTGACGACGCCGTCGAGACCTACTCGAAGCTCCGGATCTCGCTGGTCGACCTCGACACCGACGCCGTCGCGTGGCACGTCGGCTACTGGCTGGCCTACGGCCTCGGCGCGGAGGACGACAGCGACAAGCCCGAACCGTTCCGGGACGCCACGTACGAGGAGCGCCGCAGCGAGTGGTGGGAGTAGCCCCGGGAGGAGTGAGTATCGGCGTGGGCGCCACGGACGAGGCGTCCGCGAGCGGTCGAACACACCCGGCTCGCGTGCGTCCAACTGGTCCGACGCCGGCGCTTTCTTTTCCTTCGGGACCGAACAGAGAGGTATGACCGAGCACAGTGACACCGGCGGCGACGGGCTGCTCGAAACGGCGGGATTCGACGCCGAAGAGCTAGTGGCAGCCCTCGAATCGGCCTTCGAGGGCAGCGAGTCCGAATTCCGCGTCGTAGCCAGACAGGCGCGTGACCTCGCCGACGCCGGCATCGTCGCCGCCGACCGCGGAGAACCGCTCACTGTCGAGGAGATCGTCCGGAACCTGGAGGACGCGCCCGAGGAGTCCAGCGTCGCAGACCGCTGGAACTGGTGGCTCGGCGCGCTCGAAACCGCCTACGGCGGCTATCGAGAGTTCGAGGTGCGGGCCGTCCCGACAGAAGAGTGAGTCGCGACAGCGTGGAAAAAACGTAGTATGGCCCATCGCGGCGTCGACACACCGACGTGTGCGCCACGGCGGTGTGCGACTCGCGCGAGCGCAGATCACTGACTTCTGCTGCGATTCTGAGCGTCGTGCCGAGGGAAGTCAGTTCCCGACGGCCGTGGCCCGGTCGACGACGTCCTCGCTGTACCGTTCGATCAGTTCCTCGTGTTGGTCCGGACGGTGTTCGTAGACGTCCTGGAACAGCGCGATGGGCGTCATCGCGGCCTGGTAGGTCGCTTCGTCCCACATCCGGTCGGCTTCGATGTCGATCTCGACGCCGTCGAGGCGGAGCGTGGCCGCGCGGGTCATCGCGATGGCACCCTTGCCGGCTTCCTTCGCCGCCTCGAACTCCTCCATCGAGTCGACGACGTCGTCCAGACTCGGGATGTAGGCGGTGCGGTCGAGCAGTTCCTCGCGCAGTTCGTCCTCGTCGAGTTCGAGTTCCTCGCTGCCAACCGTGAGGTGGTAGCCGTCGGGCGTCTCGACGAGCGAGAGGCGGTCGCCGTCGTAGACCTGCGCGTCTCCGGCGTCTTCGAGTTCGACTTCGCGGCTTCCCAGGTCGAGCAGCCAGCTACCGGTCTTCGGTGGAAGCGGGGCCGTGTTGGCCTCCTCGACCTGTCCGGGCGTGAGCGACCAGATGCCGTTCATCCCCTTCGCCCGGTTTTCGGTCATCCGTTCGCGGTACCCCTCGACGTCGCGGATGTCGTCGTAGGGGCCGTCGACGGCGATACAGCCGGCGGCACTCGCCCCGCGGGAGGTGTTGTGCCGGAGTTCGGGCCAGGCCGGGAGTTCGCCCGTCGGCGTCATCGCGCGCATATCCTTGGTGTAGTCGACCTCGCCGTCGACGAGGAGGAACAGGCGTTCGAGGTTGTTCGAAGGCTTGCCCATCTCCTCGCGGAGGTCGCCCATCGCCAGTTCTGCCGCCCCGCTCTCGACGATGACGGACATCGTGAGGCTCCCCTCGTCGAGTCCGTTCTCGGTCTCGACCCAGGTGATGGCCTCGTCGGCCTTCTTCCAGTCGTCGATGTCGCCGACTTCGGGGATCACGAAGCCGTCGATGTGTTCTGCGGCGCCGCCCTCGGGGTCGGTGATCGTGAGCATCTGCTGGAGCCCCTGATACCGGGTAGCAGGGCTGTCGCGGTGCCACACGACGCGCGGGTGGATCTCGCCGGGGAAGTCGGCCCCGTGCTCGGAGACCACCTCGACGATGTTCTCGGCACCTTCATCGCGCATCGAGGGCGCGGTGGCGTCTTCGTTGTCGGGGACCCAGACGTCCGGTGCCTGGAGTCCGCGAAGCGTTGCGGCTCCTTCGAGCATCTTCGCGCTGTTGTCTTCGCCCTCGACTGCCGTCGGCGAGGTGAAGAACGTCCGCACGAACTGCCTGTCGTGTCTTCGTTCCATAATTGTGGCTCGTAGTGGTGGGTAAATATCTGTGGTGGTTGCTATCGAATTATTATGTAGGCCGACGGACCCGTGGATCGGTCCGTTCGGGCCGTCGAACGACGTGAGAAACGTCGGCACTCCGAGGTGCCGACGTCGTTCACGTCTGTCCGACAGGATCAGTCGTCAGACTGGAGCGGCTCGGACTCTTCCTCGGTGAACCCGGCGCTTGACTCCATCCGGCGCTGGGCCTCGGGGTCGAACTCCGTCTCGATGTCCTGGAACCGGGAGACGAACGAGAGTTCGTGGTGGGACTCGGTCTCGTGTCCGAGGTACCGGTCTTCGAGTTCCATCTGGGCCTTCTCGTCGCCCTCGGCCAGTCGCTCGAAGTCCTCGTAGACGCTGTGGGCGCCCGAGTGCAGGCCGAAGAGCGTGATGAAGATGTACTTGTAACCCAGCTCGCCGAGTTCCTGGAACGTCAGCGGGTCCTCCTCTTCGGACCACGCGAACGACGAGGAGTAGTTGAACGCGAGGTCGAGATCGGGGTGCGTCTCGTGGATCGTCTCCGCGTAGTTGACCGCGTCCTCGCGGCTCGGGTCCGGCATCTCCGGCCAGACCAGGTCGACGCCGGCGTCGGCGTAGATGCGCCCCCGTTCGAGGTGTTCCTCCCAGTCGCCGTTGGCCGAGCCGTAGGCATCGGTTCGGGCGATGATGACGGTGTCGTCGCACTGCTTCGCGTCGACGGCGGCCTCGAAGCGGGAGCGGGCAGTCTCGCGGTCCTCGATCTGCTTGCCCGCGATGTGACCGCAGCGCTTCGGCGACGTCTGGTCCTCGATGTGGATGGCGGCGACGCCGGCCTTCTCGTACTCGCGAACGGCCCGGCGGACGTTGTGGACGCCGCCGTAGCCCGTGTCACAGTCGGCGATGACGGGGAGCGTGGTCGACTCGACGATCCGCTTCGCGTTCTCGACCATCTCGGACATCGTCACCATCTCCAGATCCGGGAAGCCGAACTGGCCGAGAACGGTGGAGTACCCCGACATGTAGGCGGCGTCGAGGCCGGCCATCTCGGCGAGACGGGCGTCGAGAGCGTGATAGATGCCCGGCGCGAAGGTGAACGTCTGCTCGTCGAGCATCTCGCGGAACTCGCGGGCCGCGGGATTGTCGAGGTCGTCGCGGATATAAGGATCAGACGGAATGTCGAGCGGCATCTCAGCGACCCTCCTGCGTCGTCGAGCGGCTGTCGGTCGTCGTGCGAGTCGTGTCGGTATCGGTCGCAGTGTCGGTATGTCGTGTCATCGAGTCAGATCGAAAGCGTGAGTCGGTTCGGTCGGTCGTCTCGCGAGTCTCAGAGCGCAGCGTCGTCGACTGGCCGGCCTGGATCCCGCGGAGGTCGGGGACCAACGGCGCGTCGCGTTCGTCTTCGATGCGGGGGTATCGAGGCGTCGACTGGGCCGTGCGGGTCGTCGTCTCGGTCGTCGTCGACTGGCCGGCCTGGATCCCGCGGAGGTCGGGGACCAACGGCGCATCGCGCTCGGCGTCGGTTCGGGGGGCGTTCGTGGTTGGCTGTCGGGTCGTTTCGTCGGTCGTCGTCTCGTACTCGTTCGAGCGTGTCATGTCGGTGGATTCGGCGGTCGTGTCGGCGAGTTCGGTCGTCTGTGGCGGTCCAAACGGGCGTGCTCCGGATTGGAGTGAGAGATTCCGGAACTGGGTACGTGTTTCATCGTTCAGTGCTCGATTTGTCGTGGCTGGTGGTGGGAAATAAATATTATGATCTATAATGATAATATTCTATAATGGGTTTATTGTGTGCAGTTGGATAAGAGGTGTATAATTGAGTGTGAATCTCTGTCACGATATATGACGACGCCCCGCCACCGTCGACCGGCGGGTGCGCCGCGAGCCAGCGACACCCGACGTGGGAGCGAGGCGAGGGAAGGCGCGTGGACCGTCGAGAGTGCGACTCGAAAGCGACGAGGCCAAACGCCCCGGGCGGATACATCGAGTCAATGGACGTTCGCTTCCTCGGCGGCGCTCGCGAGGTCGGCCGAAGCGCCGTGCTCGTGAACGACGCGCTGCTGCTCGATTACGGGATGCTCACCGGGAACCCGCCCCGGTTTCCGGTCGAAGCGCCCGATCCGGAGGCAGTCGTCGTCTCTCACGGCCACCTCGATCACGTCGGGGCGGTTCCCGCACTCCTCGCGGGCGACCGTCGCCCGCCGATCCACTGGACGCCGCCGACGCGCGAACTGGGGCTGACGCTCGCTCGCGACACGCTCAGGCTACACGGTGGGACCTACGACTGTCCGTTCACCGAGGAGGAGGTCCGACGCGTCACGCAGGTCTCAGAGGCTCACGGCTACCGGGAGTCCTTCGAGGCGGCGGGCCACGAGGTGACGTTCTACAACGCGGGCCACATCCCCGGGAGCGCGCACGTCCTCGTCGACGACGGCGACACGCGCCTGCTCTACACCGGCGACTTTCACACCGCCGACCAGCGGCTGGTCTCGGGGTCGACGGCACGCCCGGACGCCGACGCCGTCATCTGTGAGAGCACGTATTCGGACGTCGAACACGAACCACGGGACGAGATCGAACGGCGCTTCGTCGAGAGTATCCGAACGACCGTCTGGGAGGGCGGGACGGTCGTCGTGCCCGCGTTCGCCATCGGCAGGACCCAGGAGATGCTGCTGATCTGTGCGGCCAACGACGTCGACTGTTACGTCGACGGGATGGGAAAGCGAGTGACCGAAACGCTCCGGTCTCACCCCGAGTTCGTCCGGGACGCCGCGGCGCTCCGCCGCGCGAAGTCGAACGCCCGCTTCGTCGACGGCCGCGACGGACAACGGAACCGCATCGCAGAGCAGAATACGGTGATCGTGACGACGAGCGGGATGCTCTCCGGCGGACCGGCGATGACGTACGTGCCGGCGATTCGGTCGAACCCGACGAACAAAATCGCACTGACCGGCTATCAGGTCGAGGGGACGCCCGGACGCGAACTGCTAGAAACCGGCCGTGCCGAGATCGACGGGCGAGTGATGCCGATCAGCGCGCAGGTCGAGCGATACGATTTCTCCGCACACGCCGATCGCGATGGGCTGTTAGACCTGCTCGGATCGTACCGGGACGTACCGATCCTCGTGAACCACGGGGACCGATGTGAGACCTTCGCCGACGAACTCACAGAGCGGGGACACCGGGCGTCAGCGCCGGCAGTCGGGGAGACCGTGACGCTCTGAGCGACAGCGGTCACACGTCATCGTCTGAGGCGTCCTCGTCTTCGGTCAGTTCCTCTGTGCGAAGATCAGCGCTCGCCTCTCGAACCTCGCGCATCACGCTCGAAATGCGCTCTTCGGCCTCCAGTTCCTCCTCGACGGAGAGGTCGACGCCCTCGACTTCGAGCAGGAACTTCGCGATTTCGGTCACCTCGTACATCAGCTCGTCGAGTTCCTCGGCGGTGAAGAAGCCCGACATCGCGCCGTAGAGGAACGTCGCCCCCGACTTCCGGATCTTGTCTTCGAACGACGAGCGGGCCTGATTGACCGCCTGCGGCGTGTACGTGTCCGTCATAAATGGAACGAGCTCCGGGAGGTTCTCGCCGATCTTGGTCATCTCGACGCCCGTCTCGGTTCGAAAGTCCGCACACAGTCGGGCGATCGCCCACTCGCGGGCGGTGATGTAGGTCCGATCCCGGAGGAAGTCGTTGACGCGGTCGTACTGCGCGCCGTCGACTTTCTTGAACCGTGCGTACTTGCGGACGTCGGCCGGCGTCTCGGTCTCGTCGCCAACCGCCCCTGCAGACGCAGCATCCGATTCGGAGCCGCCTGCGTCGCTGTCGGCGCTCGTGTCGTCCATATCCGCCGAATCGACGTCGGCGTCCGGTTCGGCATCGGCCCCTGACTGGACGCTGGCGTCGTCGCTCTCGCTCGATTGGTCCGACCGCGAGGCCGACGCGTCGACGTCGGTCCGCGGCGCGTCGGCCCTCGACGCCTCGGCGTCGTCGTCTTCCATACTGCCGCGTGTCGCCCCGACGCAAAAAAGCGTTCTGTCGGCGAAAACCGGATGATGTGTCCGGATCGAAACAAAGCAAAAGATCATTTCGGATAGTAGGTGAATGAAATTTCACCGCGCCTTTTTCAATCACAATAAAGTCCAATAGAGTGCCGGGGTGGAAACTCGGCGAGGTGCCGTCCGGTGTTGGTGCCTCTGCACCGGGCGGTTTAGTGCACTACTGTTTACTACGATCCGACTCCGATTATCGACGATCGAAACATCTGAGCGCCTGCTCACCGCGTTACGGGAACCGGGTTGGCAGAACTGTTTTCAACGCTGATAGGAAACAATGGACCGTGACACGACAGACGGCCAACCATATCGAGATCGAGGACGGGGCGCTCAAGGCTATCGCCAACGAGACGCGTCTCCGGGTCGTAGAGTGTCTCGGTGCGGCCGTCGAAGACGGACGGTACGGAACCTGCCGCTTCTCGGAATTGATGGACGAGGTGGGGCTGACCGACAGCGGACAGATGACGTATCACCTCAACAAACTCCGCGAGCAAGGGTACGTCGAACGAACCGACGACGGGTACCAACTCACGCTCCGGGGGTTACGAATCTACCAGTTCATCCGATCGGGCGTGTTCGAACAGGGTCCGACGCTCGGTCCCTTCGAGATCGACCTCGTCCATCACAAATGCGGGAATCCGCTGTCGATCTACTACGAGGAGCAGCGGCTGTACGGGATGTGTGAGACCTGCGACGAGCTCATCGGCGTCAATCCGGTCCAGCCGAGCGCGTTCGATCCGACCGATCCGGAATCGCTCGAAGACGCGTATCGACAGCGGTTCTGGATGGACAACTTCGCGATGACGCAGGGGTTCTGTCCCTACTGTGGCGGCGATGTGCGGTCGACCATCGATTACCGACCCACGGCGGCCGTCCCCGAGGACGCACAGGGAGAGGACCCGGCGATCACGTTCACGTGTCAGGTCTGTCGCTGGTTCATCAACACGACGATCGAGTTTCCCGGCTATCTCCACCCGGCCGTCGTCTCGTTCTGCTACGACCACGGCCTCGATATCCGAGCGCACAATCCGTTGAACGTGCCGCTAGAGGTTCCAGAGTACGTCGTTCACTCCGAGAATCCCTGGCGCGTCGCCGTCACCTACGCCTACGAGGGGGACGCGATCACGCTCACCTTCGACGAGGAGTTGACCGTCCACGACGTGACCTCCGAGACGGACGCCGGATCACCGTCGGGGGCGTAGGGTACACCCGACGATTTTTCTACTCCGGCGACGACATCCGGGCGTATGAGAATTCTCTTGGGCATCGGCGGCGCCGATGACTCTCTGCAGGCGCTGGCGCGGACGGTCGAGCGCGCGGTCGAGGCGGGCGACGAACTGACTGTCGCGATCATCGACGAGGGGGGCACAGAGCGCTCTGTCGAGGAGGTCGAATCGGCCGTGACGGAGACACTCGAAGAGAACGGCGTGGACGCCGAGATCCGCTACGTCGCCGGCGATCCGGGGAGCAAACTCGTCGACGTCGCCGAGTCCGAAGGGTACGACCGCATCGTCCTCGGTGGGGGGACGACGAGCCCGATGGGGAAGATCCAACTGGGAAGCACCGCGGAGTTCGTCCTGTTGAACTCCCACGTCAGCGTCACGCTCGTCCGATGAGCCGAAATCGCCGCTATCCAGACGAGATCGCAGGCCCCTTCGAGAGCCCGCCGATCACGTTCGAGGATCGGGACGGGCGCGCGATAGATATTCGCGCGCACGACGGCAGCGACGAGGAGTACGAGGCGCTGGCGTCGATGTACGATGCGTTCGACCCCGCCGACCGCGCCCAGGGGATCCCCCCGAGCGAGGAGCGGCGCATCCGCGAGTGGCTCGACAACATCCTCTGTGCGGAGTGTCTGAACGTCGTCGCGTGGGACGGCGAGACGGCCGCGGGCCACGCGACGCTCGTCCCCGACGGCGACGCCTACGAGCTCGCGATCTTCGTTCTCCAGGCGTATCAGGAGGCCGGGATCGGCACGCACCTGATGAAAGGACTGCTCGGGTACGGCGCGGAGTCCGGCGTCGAGAAGGTGTGGCTCACCGTCGAGCGGTGGAACAAGGCCGCTGTCGGCCTCTACAAGAAGATCGGCTTCGAGGTCAGTGACTCCGAGAGCTTCGAGATGGAGATGGGGATTCGCCTCTCCGATGGGAGCGACGAGGGCGGATAACGCCCCGATTCAGACCGACAGAACAGGCTGACTGGCGTACAGCAGGACGTACTCGGCGGCCTTCGCGAGCACTTCGCCGGGGGCGCCCGAGAGCGGTTCGCGCGGCACCACGAGGAAGTCGGCGTCGAGTTCTTCGGCGGTGTCGAGAACGACGCTGCCCGGATGGCGGAGTTTCATCTTCGTCGAGAAGCCGTAGGCGACGGACGTCGACAAGGAGACGCCGTGATCCTCGGCGATCCGTTCGGCCGTCTCGGTTATCGCCTGGCCGTCGGCGGCGACCTCCGTTTCGTCGACGATTCCGTCTTCGATCGCCTGGACGACGTCCTCACCGAGCATATGGACGACGTGGACCGTCGCGTCGTACTCGGCGGCGATGGCGGCGGCGTGCGCTACCGCCTCGGTCGACTCGTCGCTTGCATCCACCGGGACGAGTACGAGGTCGACGGACAGCGGCCGGCGTTCGGTCATACCCGCACCTGCGGCGTCCGACGGCAAAAATCCTCACTTCGACGGTCGGCGGAGTGCGAACCGCCGCGGCGGACGTGAGCCCCCACCGAACCGCCGAGCCGTCGGGATTTATCCCGAGCGAACGTGAACCGTCGGCTATGTTCGAGACGATCGTCATCGCCACCGACGGCTCCGAGAGCGTCAGACGGGCCGTCGACGTGGCGCTGGACCTCGCCGACCGCTTCGACGCCGAGGTACACTGCCTGTACGTCGTCGACGAGGGCGACGTGGCGTCCTCTCCGGAACGTCTTCGCGACGAGATGCAGGACGCGCTCGTCGAGCGGGGCGAGGAAGCGATCGACGAGGTCAGAGAGTCGACCGACCGCGACGTCGTCACCGCGATCGAGGAGGGTCACCCACCGTCGGTGATCGACGAGTACGCCCGGAACGTCGACGCCGACGTCGTCGCGCTGGGGACGCGAGGCCGACACGGCGAGAATCGCTTCCTCATCGGCTCGGTCGCAGAGCGCGTCGTTCGGACGTGCCCGATTCCCGTCCTCACCGTCCGCCAACTCGCCGCCGACGAAGGAGAAGACGAGTTGACGGGCACGCCGGAGATGGGCTGACTAGCACGCCGGAGATGGGCTGACGGACACACTGGAGATGGCCTAACGAGCGCGAACCACGGGGGCGGAGAACCGCATCCAGGCCCCTGGCCCCGGAACCACGCCGGTTTTCACCCGGGCACCCCTGGTGTGGGCTATGGACGACGAACTCATCGACAGCGCGAGCCTCTCGCTCCCGCGGAAGTCCCAGCTCCCCGGAACCGGCTTTTTCTACCCCGACTCGCTGGACGAAGACCGGACCGAAGAACGCGTCGCCGAGGCCGTCGACGGGGCCGAAGCCGTCGTGATCGCGGACACCGACGCCGACGGACTGGGCTGTGTCGCCCTGCTGCGCGAGATGTACGACGCGACGCTGGAGTGGGCGACGTTCGAATCCGACGTCGCAGCGCGCGTCGAGCGCTGGGAGCGCGACGTACCGGCCGCAGAGGAGGACGAAGCGGAGGCCGACGACGAAGCGGACGAACCGCCGCGCTCGACCGTCGCCCTGGTCGGCGCGGGGCCGTACTCGCTGGACGAGGCGCTCGAAAACGTCGCTGAGTACGCGCCCGATGGAATCGATCTCTACGTCTGTGACCTCTGCCCCGACGAGTACGCGTGGATCGAAGACGAACTCGCCGCCGCGAGCGACCTCGCGGCGTCGGTCGCGTGGTACGACCACCACCAGTGGGACGACGAGACGATGGCTGCGGTCCGCGAGGCGGGCGTCGACCTCGTCGTCGGCGAGTCCGACGAGGAGTGTTCGACCGACGTGACGCTTCGTTCGCTCGACTACGACTTCGACGAGCAGTGGACCGAACTCGCGGCGGTCACGCGCGATCACGACCTCTGGCAGAAGGAGGATCCCCGCAGCGACGACCTCGCGGACTACGCCTACTGGGTCAGCCCCGAGGAGTACGTCACCGTCGTCGGGACGTTCGGCGTCGACCTCCCCGAGGTCGTCGAGCAGTACATCGAACTGCGCCGCGTCGAGAAGCAGGAACTGATCGAGGCCGCCGTCTCCAGAGCCGAGATGAAACAGATCGGCCCCTGGACGGTCGGCGTCACCTACGGCCGCTGCTCGCAGAACGAGGTCGCCGAGGCGCTCCGCGAGCAGGGCTCCGACGCCGCCGTGATCGTCAAGCCCGCCGGCAGCGCGAGCATCCGCGGTTCGGAGGGCTTCGAGTTGGCGCACGAAGTCGCCGGGAAAGTGAACGGCGGAGGACACCCGCGCGCCGCCGGCTGCAAGCCCGACATCTACGACGATATGCTCGATTACGCGCACCACTGGACGACGCAGGGAGCGACCACGAAGCGCGTCATCCTTCGCGCGTTCGAGCGCGTCGCCGACGAGGTCACAGCGGAGAGTGAGGAAGACACGGCGGACGACGGGAGCGACGCCGACGAGGACGAAACCGACGAAAGCGAGTAACCGAAGCGCGGTTTGCGGAATCGCGATTACGGGGTCGCAATTCACGGAGTTGCGAGTACGGAACTGCGGAAAAAGCGGATTTTCGGAACCGGCGGTCCGAGCGCGCGCTATTCGACGTCTTCGACCGGTTCGGCGCCGCCGGGCTGGACGCCCGTCTCGGTCTCCTCGCCGACGACCCACTTATCGGAGTAGCTCTCGCCGCACGCGCAGTGCGCGTAGGCGTGGATGACGTCGCCGTGGGCGTAGAGGCCGCCCACTTCCTCGTTTTGCGCCTCCGAGAAGGCGAAGATGAACTCAACCGCGTGGTCCTCGTCGTCGCCGTCGTCGGCTGGACACTCGCCGCCGTCGAGCGTCCGAGAGATGTGTCCGCGCTGATCCATCGCGCCGCGAGCGAACTCCATCGCGTCCATTCCGGTGCCGGCGGCGAACGCGCGCCGGCCGTCGTCGCCGGGGACGACGAGCACGTAGCCCGAATCGACCGTCTCGCCCATCTTCGGAAGCTTTCCTTGGCTGTCGAGGTACTCGTCGGTGAGAAACAGCGCGACGTCCTCGTGGCGCTCACCGGCGAGGAAGTCTTCGAGTTGGCTCATAGCGTCGAAAGGCCGTCGAGCGATAAAAGCCGCGTGAAATCCGGTGCCGCGATCGCGGCGTCGCCCCCACGGTCCTCTCAGTGTCTCGTCGCCCGCGCTTCGCGGACGTCGGCCCCGTCGCGGACTTTGTCTTCGCAGTTCGGACAGACGCGTGGGTGCTCCATTCCGTTCGGCGCGAATACCCGGACGTACTCCGCAGTGACGAACGAGCCGCAGTTCTCGCAATTCGGCATCGATCGGAGGTTTGTATTGAATCAAAATAATATTTAGGGACTAACATATTATACCTGGAAATTTTCGGCCAGCCACTTCGACACGGCGGATCACCCAGCGCAGATCGGAGCCGTCGGCGTATCGGAGGGAGGGGAGAGTTCTGTCCGACAGTATCAGCAGAGGGCGGCGATAGCATCGAGCGATTCGACTTCGTAGGTGGGGTCGGCGACGAGTTCGTACTCCGTGCGGTGCGGGCGGCGGACGAACGCTGAATCGACGCCCGCGCGGTTCGCGGCCACGATGTCGACGTTGCTGTCGCCGACGTATAGGACGCTCTCGCCGCCGATCTCCTCGATCGCCGATTCGAGATAGTGCGCCGAGGGCTTCCGGCGGCGGAACCCTTCGACAGACGGCTCGCGTCCCGTCGCGAGCGTGAACAGTTCGTGAAGTTCCCAGTGGTCGACGATGGTCTCGATCGTTTCGTGTTGGTTGTTGCTGACGACGCCGAGCGTCCGGTCGACGTCGTAGAGGGCGTCGACGTCCGCGTACAGCGTCTTCTCGCCGCGCTCGATAGCCGCTCGCTGGGCTGCCGCGGCGTTGGCTTCGTGCCGCGGCCAGAACGTCTCGTGATCGAGGTCGAAGAGCGAACACACCGCGCGGATGCGCGAGAGGCCGCCGTGGATGATAGCGTCGACGGCCTCCGTCGTGGGTTCGACGTCGAACTCGGCGAACGCCGCTCGGACTGCTGCCCGGTGCACGGCTGTCGGGGTCGGACGGGTCAGCACGCCGTCGTTGTCGAAGAGGATCGCGTCGTACGCCATACGTACCGTCCGAACCGGAGTCTTCAAACGCTTGCTATGAGTGCTCATTTCGACTCCCGAGCGCTATCGAGACGGCAAGAGTGGCAGCGCTATCTCGGGCCGTCGCGGCTACCGTCGATGCTGTCGGCGGTGCGGCCGGCGACGCTGTCGTCGAGGCTACCGTCGATGCTGTCGGCGGTGCGGCCGGCGACGCTGTCGTCGAGGCTACCGTCGATGCTGTCGGCGATGCGACCGGCGACGCGGGCGCGAGCGAGACCGTCACGTCGGCGCGCCGCGAACACGTCGGCTGCACTCGCCGCGGCCTGCGGGTCGCGTTCGAAGTCGAGCGCGGGGTAGTCGACGGCCGCGAGCAGCAGCGGCTCGGGGGGTGCCGACGGAACTCCCTCGGGACCGTCGAGTGCGTCGGGGCCGAGGAGTCGTCGCACGTCGTCGAGACTCCGAGTCCCTGCGGCGACGCTCCGGACGACCGACGCCAGCCGGCGGACGAGTTCGCGCGGGAAGCCGCCGGCGCCGACGCGAAGCACCAGGAACTCGCCGTCGCGTTCGACGTGGATAGAGACGTCGCGGACGGTCCCCCGATCGTCGAGCGTGAGATTGTGGAAGTCGTGCTCGCCGTCGAGTTCCGCCGCAGCAGCCGTCGCGCGTTCGTCGTCGAGGTCGGGGGCGTAGAGGTCGTAGACGTACTCGCGGCGGGCGGCGTCGTGCGTCGCGTGAAAGTCCGCGGTTGCGTCCGCGGCCGCCCACGCTCGGACGCCGGCCGGTAGCGCGCTATTCAGCGCTCGCGGCGTACACCACGCGGGACACTCGAACGCGACGGTCTGCGCCAGCGCCGAGACACCGGCGTCCGTGCGGCCGGCCGCCGCGTAGTTCGTCGGTTTGTCCTGTGCGGTCCGATCGAACACGTTCAGGGAATCGAGCGCGTCGAAGATGGCGTCCTCGACCGTCGGAACCGAGGGCTGTCGCTGGAAACCGTGGAACGGACGACCGTCGTAGGCGACTCGGAAAGCACGCACGCGCTCTGCGCGCTCACTCATCCGCAGTGTCGAACTCGTTCGGCGCGTCGGCATCGTCCGCGGGAGTTTCGACGTCGTGACCGGCGGCATCGCGGTGGGCGGCGTCGGGGGCGTGATAGCTGCTGTCGTCGCCGCGAAGCACTAAGACGGGGATCGCCGCGAGTCTGAGCACGCGCTCGGTCGTACTCCCGAGGAGGTAGCGTTGGAGGCCGTGACGGCCGTGGCTGCCCATCACGACGAGGTCCGCGTCGACGGCGTCGATCTGATCGAGGATCGCCTGGTACGGTGAATCGCGGCGGACAGCGGTCTCGACGTCGACGCCGGCCTCGCGGGCACGGTCGGCGACGGCTGCAGCGTGGCGCTCGGCCTCCGCTTCGTATCCGTCGAGCAACGCCTCGGTGTCGAGTCCGGCAGCCGAGAGGCGCGGGACGTCGACGACCGAGAGGACAGAGAGCGTCGCCTCGGTGTCCCGTGCCATCGCGATCGCACGGTCGGCCGCCGCGTCGCTCGGTGCACTCCCGTCGACGGGGACGAGGATCGTGTCGTACATACCACATAGACGCGCCAGGAGAGATAAAATTCCACCGCGTGAGCGGATCGCGTAGTCGAGAGGAAACGCGAAGTCGGTATCAGACGAGGTCGTCGTAGGTCGGCGACGCGCGGTCGCCGGGGAAAGAGTCGACTGGAGCGGTCGTCTGCTCGCCGGAGCCCATATCTTTCACCGTCACCTCGCCGTTCGCGAGGTCCTGTTCGCCGACGATGACGACGGTCTCGGCGTTGATGCCGTCGGCGTAGCCCATCTGCGCGCCGAAACTCCGATCGGAGACGTCGACTTCGACGACGTTACCCGCCGCGCGGAGGTCGCGGGCGATCCGCGAAGCCACCTCGCGGGTGTCGCCGACAGTCAGGACGTAGTAGTCGGTCGCGAGCGCCTCGTCGGGCCAGACGCCGGCGCGCTGACAGAGCAGCGAGAGCGGGGCGAGTCCGGGGGCGACGCCGACCGCCGGGGTGGGCTGGCCGCCGAAGCTCTCAATGAGGTCGTCGTAGCGACCGCCGCCGAAGACGGATCGGGAAATCTCGCCCGTCGAGTCGAAGCACTCGAAGACGACGCCCGTGTAGTAATCGAGGCCGCGGGCCGTCGTCAGCGACACCTCACAGAACTCCCGCGCACCGAAGTCTTCGGCGGCCGCGAGGACGTTCCGGAGGTTCTCGACGGCGGCTTCGACGTCGTCGCCGCCGAACGCCGCGATCTCGTCGAGGTCGCCCGTCGCGACCAGGTCGTCGAACTCCTCGGCCTGTTCGTAGGAGAGGCCGGCGTCCGAGAGCAGCCCGAGGTATTCGGTCTCCTCGACTTTCGCGCGCTTGTCGACCGCGCGGATCGCAGCGCGGGTGTCGACGTCGGCGTCGAACGTCTCGAGGAGGCCGCCGAGGATGTCGCGGTGGGAGACGCGGAACTCGAAGTCCTCGCCGGTCAGGCCGAGATCGGTGAGCGCGTCGGCGGCGAACGCCAGCACCTCCGCGTCGGCTTCGGGGGCCGAAGAGCCGAAGATGTCGACGTTCGTCTGGTAGAACTCTCTGAACCGCCCCTGCTGGACCTGCTCGAAGCGCCAGAACGGCCGCGTCGAGTACCACTTGATCGGCTTCGAGAGTTCCTGTTGCTTGGCGACGACCATCCGCGCGACCGTCGGCGTCAGCTCCGGCGTCAGCGACACCCCGCGGCCGCCTTTGTCCTCGAAGGCGTACAGTTCCTCGACGATCTCCTCGCCGCTCTTGTCGACGTACATCTGCGTGCGTTCGAGCGCTGGCGTCGAAATCTCGCGGAAGCCGTACCGGGCGGCGGCGTCCTCGAGCGTGTCGACGACCTGCCGCCGGGCGGCCATCTCCTCGGGGTAGAAGTCCCGAAAGCCCTTGAGTCGGTCGTACATACCGCGGGTTTCGGCGGTGTCGCGCTTGAAACTGTTGAAGGCGCGCAGGGAGGTGCCGCCGCCCCAAGCCGTCACGTCAGGCCGCGATGAGGCCGACGCCGACCACGGCGAGCGCGGCCGCGACGAGTCGAGTACGGAAGGCGTCCTCCCGGAGGAGAACACCGCCGAGAAGCACCGCGACGACCGCCTGCGTGTTGATGATCGGCGACGCGATCGACGCCGGCACGGTCGAAAGCGCAAGCGACGTGATGTGCTCGCCGAGCGCGACGCCGCCACCCGCGAGCAGGAACTTCGGCAGCGCATCGCGGATCGGGACCCACTCGCGGACCGCAAGCGGGAGCACAGCCACGAGGACGCCGCCGAGCACCGTCGGGACCCACAGTTCCAGCGGCAGGGCGAGTTCCTGAAGCGCCACCCGCTTGCCGACGTCGCTGAGGGCGAAACAGGCCGCACTCAGGAGTCCGAACTGGGCCGCTCGCGAGGAGGCCGCTTTCCGAATCGGATCCAAGAGCGAGCCGGTGCGGTAGTTCGCCACGTACACCGCGAGCGTCGCGACGACGACGCCCGTGACCTGCAGCGGCGTGAGTCGCTGCTGGAGGAAGACCACCTCTATCGGCAGGACGAATACGGGGACGATCTTGCTGATCGGTGCGACGTAGGAGACCTCACCCGCCTCGAGCGCCCGCAGGAAGATCAGAAAGGCCGCCGCAGTCGCGAGGATCGTCCCGAGAACGATCGCTCCCTCGTGCAGGCCGAACGACGCGAGCGAGGGCACAGTAGCGGGGTCGGTGCGGTAAACCGTGAGCGGGAGATACCACGCGACGGCCGCGGCGTTGATACCGACCGTCAGGACCGTGCCGGGGTACTCCTCGAAGTACTGCTTGAGGGCGAAGATGTACGTCCCCCAGACGAGGGCCGCAGCCAGGGAGTAGCCGATGCCGGGAGAGAGCGAGAACACGTCTCGACGTGGCCGTCATCGGGAGAAATGTGTTCGGATTCCGGCCGGGAGCGTCCCGGGCTACCCGTCCTCACGGAGTCCGCGGACGTACGACTGAGTGTGATCGGGGAAGACCGAGTCGACGGCCGAGTGGCCGTGCTCGGCGGCGATCAGCGCCCGAAGTTCGGCTTCGTAATCGCCCTTCGGGATCGTTTCTGACGGCCCCGTCTCGACGGCCAGCGTCTTCTCGACCACGCGGTCGATAGCGCGCCGTCCCAGTCCGGAGAGCGGCGAGAGGTAGTCGACCCCGTGTCGGTCTTCGAGGCTCTGCGCCTGCGCGCGCGAGATCGTCGGAACGCGGTCGTCGCGACGCGTCCCGTCGGCGACGGCGTCGACGTCGAGTTCGGCGACCCGTTCGAGGGCGTGCTCGTGCACCCGCTGGATACCGTTCCGCGGGTAGCCGTCCTCGAGCATCTGCGCCGTCGCTTCCTCGGCGACCGACCGATCCAAGTCGACGACCTCGAAGGGATAGCCGAGCCGGTCGGCGGCGGCTTCGGCGTGTTCCCAGTCGTCGGTAGCGCCGAAACAGCCGGTGACGAGCGTCACGTCGTAAAAGGAATCGAGAAACAGCGCGGCGAGCGTGGAGTCTTTCCCGCCGCTGTAGAGGAGCGCGAGGTCCACGAGCCCGCTACCGCCGGCGGATGTCGAAGCTCTTCGATTCGGGCTGGAGCTCCCGGAGCAGGTCTCGCATCTGATCCTCGTCGATGCGGTCCTGAATGCGGCCGCTCTGTGCGAGCGCGACGATCTGTTTCTTCACCGACTCGGCGAAGTCGGGTTTCGACATCTCGACGGCGTTCAGACGCTGTCGCGCCCCGTCGGTGAGATACTGCTTCAGCATCGCCTCCTGCTGGGCCTCGGCCCGGTCGCGCGCGGCGTCCTGTGCGGCCTCGTTGGCCTGCCCGCCCTGCTGACCCTCAGCCTGGTCGCGGAGCTCCTGCATCTTCTTTTCGCGCAGTTCCTCCAGTCGGTCGTCGTCGGGGTTTCCACTCATCGCCTTACGATTCCGTCGCGGCGCTAAAAACGGTTACGTCGTTCGGCCTCGACAGTCGTGGGCGAAATTACGCGTAGCGTTCGAGTTCCGGGCGGTCGAGCTCTTCGAGCACGTCGGAGGCGGCGTTGTCGAGGAAGCTCTGCCCCTCGCTGGTGATGCGGCGGCCCTGGCCCTTCGCGGTCTCGACGAGGTCCTCGTCTTCGAGCTGCTGGAGGATCTTCCGGATGATCTTCTTGCTGCCGTTGCCGGAGCTGTTGCCGGAGACGCGGTAGCGGTTCGAGCCGCGCTTGCGGCCGCCGTACTCCGTCGCGAGGCGGTCGACGCCGATCGGGCCCTCTTTGGCGACCTTGCGGAGGAGCGACGCGGCGCGGACGTGCCAGAAGTCGTCCTGCTGCGGCGGGAGCTCGCGGGTCTGGCCGGTCTTGGCGTACTCGATCCAGTCGGGCTCCTCGATTCGATCCGAGAGGCGGTCGGCGACGTCCTCGATGAGGGCGTCGGCCGGAACGTCGTAGACACTTACCATAGGGATCAATTCCCGACGGCGTCGTTTAAAGCCATCGTATCGGGTCTACAGCCCGTGAGACGGAACCTCACTGCTGTGAGCCCGCAGACTGTCGGACACGTGTCCGTGGAGTCGTCGTCGCTCCGAGTCGCGGAATCTCTCGAAGCAGTCGCGTCTGTCAGTCTCGTACTGTCGGACAGAAGTCCGTGAATCGTGTTGGCCCCTGCGGGGTGCCGATACGCTTCACATCGTTCTGTCCGACAGTATCATAGGGATTATCGTAACTGTTCGGAGATTCTCGCCGTATCGTCCGGCGAGACATCTATGGAGACGTACGATAATCCCTATCAGCTATCGGCTCCGATGCCGATTCCGCTCCCGATCCAGGCCACGACGACGCCGCCGAGTACGGTCGGGATCCAGTAGACGGCCCCGCGGAAGATGACGACGGCCGCGACCGCGATCGGTTCGGTCACCTGCGGAAGCGGCGCGGCGAGCAGCAGCACTACGAGCACGGTCTCGATGCCGCCAGCACCGCCGGGTAGCGGCGTCACGCCCGCGATTGCCGCGATCGGGACGACGATGAGCGCGATCGAGAGGCGGACGTCGACGCCGATCGCGCCGAACGCCAGCCAGAGGGCGACCATCTGACAGAGCCAGCCAGTCGCCGACGCGCCGAGCGCCAGCGCGAGTCCGCGAGGGTTGGAGGCGACGCGCTCGATCGCCCGGAAGAAGCCGTTGATGCGGCGTTCGATGCCCTCGGGCGTCGGCACGGGAACGCGCGGAATCCAGTCTGCGATCGACCGGATGACTGGTGTCAGCGCGTCGACGACGCGGGATTCGAGGCGGTAGCGACGCTTCCAGCCGACGTAGACGAGCGTGGGCACCGCCAGCGCGAGCACGACGACCGCCCCGAACGCCAAGAGGAGGTTCTCGTTGGAACCGAGTGCGACCTCCGTGGCGAAGTAGCCCGCCCCGACGAGCGCGATGGTGATCGACGGGACGAAGTTGAGCGTGTCGACGCTGGCGATGGCGGCGAGGCTCCGTTCGTACTCCGCGTCGGCCGCCTGCGAGATGAGATACGCCGTCACGGGTTCGCCGCCGGCCTGGCCGAACGGCGTGACGTTGTTAGAGAAGGTCGCGCCTGCGAAGACGAGAAACGACGTGAAATACGACAGATCGACGCCGAGGACGTCGAGGACGGTGTTCAGCGCGAGACTCCAGGCACCGAGCCACGCGAAGATGGCGAGAACGACCAGCGCGACGTAGCCGAGATCGGCCATCCCCAGCGTATTGAGCAGGTCGTCGACGCCGGCGAAGTAAAACAGGAGTGCGAAAACGCCCACGGTCGCGAGGAAGCCGAGAATCGTTGCTCGAACGTTCTCGCGGGCCATACGTTGCTCGTCGGCGCTTCCGGGCATCAAGCCATCGAAACACCCGACGGTGTGGGAGTCGTTCACGGACGTGGGTACCGGGGACACTCGCCATCGACAGCGTGACGTCGGGTTTTTGCCCACCCGGGGCGGACGCCCCCTATGGACGAACGTTCGGCGCTCCGGCGGCTCGCGGCTTCGCTCCCGGCCGCTGGCGACGACGCCGCCGTCGTCGACGGACTCGTCGTGACGACGGATATGCTCCACGAGTCGACGGACTTCCCGGCCGGGACGGCCCGCTACACGGCGGGCTGGCGCGCGGTCGGCGCGTCGCTCTCGGACGTGGCCGCGATGGGCGCGTCCGCGACCGCCGCGGTCGCCGCCTACGCCGCGCCGACGCTCGACGAAGCGGAACTCGACGCGTTTCTCGACGGTGCAGTGGACGTCTGTGAGGCCGTCGACGCCGAATACGTCGGCGGCGACCTCGACACCACGAGCGAGTTTACGGTCGCGACGACGGCGCTCGGCGAGACGGACGCTCCGGTACTGCGCTCCGGTGCGGCTCCCGGCGAGGTCGTCTGTGTGACTGGCGCGCTCGGACGGACCGCCGCTGCCCTCCGGGCGTTCGCCGCCGGCGACACTGAACGCGGGAACGAGCTGTTTCAGTTCACACCCCGCGTCGCGGCCGGCGTCGCGCTCGCTCCCCACGTGACGGCGATGATGGACTCCTCGGACGGCCTCGCCCGCTCGCTACACCAACTCGCGGAGGCCTCGGGGGTCGGATTCGAGGTCTCCTCGGAGGAGGTGCCCGTCCACGACGCGGTCGAGGAGTACGCCGTGGACGCGGCTGATAGATGGGAGATGACGACGACCGTGGGCGAGGATTTCGAACTCGTCTGTACGTTGCCGTCCGAAGCCGTCGACGCTGCGAAGGCAGGATCGCCCGTACCCCTCACCGTCGTCGGCGACGTCACCGAGGACGGGGTCCTCGTCGACGGCGAACTGCTGGCCGATGAGGGCTACACCCACGGGTGAACGCGTCGGGTTCTCGGCGGAGCCCCGATTCTCGCTCGATCAGACCACGATAAGATCAGACTGCCATCACTTCGATCGGCACGAGGAGGAAACAGAGCGCGCCGAGCGCGAAGGTGGCGATTCCGACGAGCACCCGCGGCGTATCGAGCGGTGAGTCGTCGATCGGATCCGCCGGTCCTTTGAACGCGATCACGGCCGAGAGCAGTCCCCAGAACGCCCACAGTCCGACCGATTCGTTCAGCGCGTAGCCGAGTCCGTAGTGGAGGTACGCGGCGAGCCCGAACAGGACGGCGGGAACGAGCGCTGCGACGCGCTCTTGGGACTCACCGAGCATCGCGCGCAGGACGTGCCCCCCGTCGAGTTGCCCGACCGGAAGTAGATTCAGGACGGTGAAGAACATCCCGACCCAGCCGCCGATGATGACGGGGTTGACCGCGACTGTCGGGTCGGCGTACTCGGTCGGTTCGCCGAGGAGCCCCGCGAGGAGGTTCAAAAGCGGCGGATTGTTGAACACGATGACCTGCCCGCTCCCCTGGAGCGCCCACGGCGGCACCTCGACCGGCGGGAGTGTGAGGCCGACCGCAGTGACGACGATCGTCGCCGCCAGGCCGGCTAGCGGCCCCGCGACGCCGATGTCGAACAGCGTCTTCCGGTCCGGCATCTGCCCGCGCATTCGGATGACTGCGCCGAGCGTCCCGAACGGGAAAATGAAGGGAATCACGTAGGGGAGCGACACGTCGACGCCGTGGTACCGTCCCAGGGCGTAGTGACCGAGTTCGTGGGTCGCGAGCACTCCGAGGACGGCCGCCGTGAAGGGCCAGGCTCGGAGCACGAGGAGCGGATTCGCGAGCACGTCCGAGAGCGGGATGTAGTACCACGTCAGCGCGCCCACCAGAAGCGTCGAAACGATCGTCGCGAGGAAGAGCCCGAGATTCTTCCACGGCACGCCGTCGACGCCGTTCGTCACGGGGCGTGCGACGACGACGTCTTGGCGGTTGTCCCGCGTCGTCGACACCTGTACCTCGTAGCCCGCCTCGCGGAACGGCTCCCACACCTCACGGACCAGCATCTGCTCTGGGACCAGCGACTGGCCGTAAAAGAGCACGCGGTCCCCGTCGCGTCGGGTCTCGTGGAGATGAAACACCGACTGGAGGTCGTCGACCGGCGGCTCCGCCGCCGAATCGGGGGAATCCATCACGACGTGATATGGCGTACAGTCGGATAAACTCCCCGACGGAAGAGAGTCGTGCGCAGAGCGTCGAGACTGCTCGGTGGTCGACGAATGGGGGAAAATGGGGGACGTTTGTCGGGCGGTCTACAGCGTGGCACCACGGAACCTGCGGTCGGACGGGCTCGTGGGAGCGCGATCCGAGGTTACGCCGCGTCCTGTGCGGGTTCGATACGCCACGTGGTCGCGCTCGTGTACGACCACTTTTCGACGGTGAGCTCCGAGGCGGAGTCTTTGAGTTTCACCATCAGCGCGCCGATCTCCTTGGGAGAGAGACCGACTTCGTCGGCGATGAACTTCGATTTGAAGTACATCTCCCCGTCCTGCGCCTTGTCCAGCAGGAAGGACTTCAGGCGCTCTTCTTTGGACAGGTCTTCGCCGGTGGCGTCAGTGGAGGGTGTCGCGGTTGCGCTCATTGAGTGTCACCTCACTCACCCCTTGTCGTCAGGGGAGTATATAAAGGGAGGAACGTTGGTGGAAATTCGGCTCGATTCACCGGTAAATCGTCGTCAGACGGTTGTTTTAAGACGTATTCAGTATCTTTTAGACCTTTTAAAAATTTCTCTGTGTGTTTATTTCAAGATTGTTTATTTGGAAGAAGTTGTAGTCAGAGACCGTCGTTTGACCCCGGTATGGGAGGTGTACGCCGGCAAAAAGATCCGGTTAGTACGAAAGAGCCGCGCCCGCGACGCGTCGGATGAGTCAGTAATGCGAACGTATCAGGGCCGATCGTGGACCCAGAAGTCCTCCTCGACGGTCGTTTCGCGCTTGAAGATCGGAACCTCGTCTTTGAGACGGTTGATCCCGTCGGAAACTGTCTCGAAGGCCTCCTCGCGGTGCCCGGCGAGGACGACGACGAAGACGATGTCTTCGCCTGTTTCAAGCGCCCCCGTCCGGTGGAAGAGGACGACCTCCTCGACGCCCTCGCGCTCCATCAGTTCCGACTCGATCGTTCGCATCCGCTCTTCGGCGACGCCCTCGTACTTCTCGAAAGTGAGTCGGAGCGTCTCCGGGTCGTCCTCGCCGTCCTTGGCGCGGACCCGACCCGTGAACGTCGCGATGGCCCCCGCACGGCCGGCCCGCGGCGACGCCTTCACCTGTTCGACCAGCGTGTCCAGCGTCACGTGGGGTTCGGCGTCCGCGAGCGCATCGAGGACAGCCTCGACGTCGACGTCGTCGACGGTTTCGGCTTCGATGGCGACGTTTTCTGCTTCCTCGCCACCGAGCGCAACGGTCGGGAACGTCGTGTCGGGAGCACCCGTGAGGAGAGCGTGGTCGTACTGTGGCGCGAGATCGTCGAGCACGTCTTCGAGGCTCCGCCCCTCGCCCGCAGCGGCCCAGACGCCGTCGCCACTGATTTCGTACGCCGCATCCGTCCCGTCCGGGCGCCCTTGAAAGCTCGAGCGGACCGACATATCCGCCTGTGACTGCCCGAATTCGCCCGGCTGCTGCTCGACGAGGGCGACGCGGCCGTCCAGATGCGGTGCAACGCGTTCACAGAGAGCGAGCGCGCCGGGTCCAACGACTCCGAGTACCTGCATACTCCGAATTCGGGGCGGGAAGCGGCTTTATCCTGTCGGCTACGGTGCTGCACGCGGCGGGGCGACCCACAGCAGACGTTACTCGCTCGTGGCGCTGCGGCCCCGCGTACGCGGTTGACAACCCTTAAGCCCGGTTCGCGGCAACGTCGGTGCAATGAGAGTCGTCGTCTCCATCGGTGGGAGCGTGCTCGCTCCGGACCTCGACGCCAGGCGCGTCGAGGGCCACGCAGCGGTCGTCGAGACACTCGCGGAGGAAGGCTGTGAGATCGGCGCCGTCGTCGGCGGCGGCGGCGTCGCGCGCGATTACATCGGCGCGGCCCGCGAGCTGGGAGCCAACGAGGTTCAGTTGGACCAGATCGGCATCGACGTGACCCGAATCAACGCCCGATTGCTCATCGCCGCACTCGGTCCCAGCGTCGACCCGAAAGTCGCCCACGACTACGAGGACGCCGGCGACGCGATCCGGCGCGGCGACGTCTCGGTGATGGGCGGCGTGATGCCCGGGCAGACGACCGACGCTGTCGCGGCGGCCCTCGCCGAGTACGTCGGAGCCGACCTGCTCGTCTACGCGACCAGCGTCGACGGCGTCTACAGCGCCGACCCGAGCACCGACGACGACGCCGAGAAGTACGAACAGTTGACTGGTGGGGAACTGGTCGACGTGATCGCCCCGATGAGTCGCGACGCCGGCGCGTCGGCCCCGGTCGATCTGCTGGCCGCGAAGCTCATCGAGCGCGCGGAGATGCGGACGATCGTGCTCGACGGAACCGACCCCAGTCGGATCGAGGACGCCGTCCTCCGCGGCGAGCACACCGGCACCGACATCGTCCCGACGGGCGTCGACGGCGAACCGAGCTACTGGACGCAGCGATAACCGATGAGCGAAGACAGAGAGACGCAAGACGCAGACGACGCGAGTGCGGAGCCGAAGCGCGCGTTCTGGGCCGACGAGGTCGCAGACGAGATCGAGGCACGCGATCCCGAGGACCCGATCGTGATCAAAGGCGGCGTCTCCCCCTCCGGCGTCGCCCACCTCGGGAATTTCAACGAGATTATGCGTGGCTACTTCGTCGCTGCGGTGCTCCGCGAGCGCGGTCACGAGGTCCGGCAGGTCTTCACCAGCGACGACCGCGACCCGCTCCGGAAACTCCCCCGAAAGCTCGCCGATACGGACGGGAACATCGTCGGTCTCGGCGACGTCGACGCCGGGGCACTCGGCCGGAACCTCGGGCGGCCGTACACGGACATCCCGGACCCGTTCGGGGAGTCTGAATCCTACGCCGCTCACTTCGCGGCGCTCCTGAAAGCCGACGCCGACCGCCTCGGTGTGCCGGTCGAGATGCTCTCGAACACCGAACTCTACGAAGACGGCACCTTCGACGAGGTCGTCGAGCACGTCCTCGGGCACGCCGACACGGCGCGGGAGGTGCTCTCGGAGTACCAGGCGAAGGTCGACGCCGACTACGTTCCGTTCAACCCCATCTGCGAGGAGTGCGGGAAGATCACCGAGAGGGTCACGTCGATCGACCTCGAGGCCGGCACTGTCGACTACGTCTGTACCGATATGACCGTCGGCGACGAGACCATCGAAGGCTGCGGCCACGAGGGCACGGCAACGTTCCGGGAAGGGAAACTCCCCTGGCGCTTCGAGTGGCCCGGACAGTGGCAGGTGCTCGGCGTCGACTTCGAGCCGTTCGGCAAGGACCACGCCGAGGGATCGTGGCCGTCCGGTGAGGACATCGCCCGCAACGTCCTCGGCATCGAGCCACCCGTGCCGATGGTCTACGAGTGGTTCACGCTCAACGGCGAGGCGCTGTCGTCCTCGCAGGGCAACATCGTGACCGTCCCGGAGATGCTCGACCTCCTCGAACCCGAGGTACTCCGGTACTTCTTCGCGCTCAATCCCCGGAAGGCCCGGGACCTCGACATCTCCCGACTGGACCAACTCGTCGACGACTTCGACCGCTTCGAGCGGGCGTACTTCGGCGACGTCGACGACGAGACGCTGACCGCGTTCGCCGAGCGCGCGTACCCCTTCGTCGTCGACGAGGTGCGCGAGGACCGCGTGCGGCTTCCCTACACGTTCGCGGCCGTCCTCGGGATGACCGACGACCGCGACCTCCGGATCGAGATGGCCCGCAACGAGGGGTACTTCGACGACGACACGCCCGAGTGGGCGATCGAGGAGGCACTCGAGCGCGTCGACAGAGCCCGGGCGTGGGCCGAACGCCTGGACAACGAGTACAACTACCGGATCCAGGAAGACCTCCCGGAGGTCGACGTCGACGACGCGGTCGCGACCGCACTCGACGAGCTCGCGGAGTTCGTCGCGGCGGGGCACGACGGCGAGGAGATCCAAGGGGAGATGTACGAGACGGCGCGCCGGCACGACATCGAGGTCGGCGACTTCTTCGAGGCGGGCTATCTGCTGTTCTTCGATCAGCCGCAGGGGCCGCGTCTCGGGGAGTTCCTCGGCGAACTCGACACCGAGTTCGTCGTCGCACGGTTGCGGCGCGAGTCGTAGCGGTGTAATTTGGTGCAGTGCGGTGCGGCGCGGAGACGGGCGATCGAACCGCGAGGCGAGCGCAGCGAGCCGAGCGGGTTTCTGATCCAGCTTTTTTGGCCGGGGTCGAGCGCCGCCGAAGGCGGCCCGAGGCCCCGGTGAAAAAAGGTGGGTGTTAATTCTCCTCGATCGCGTCGACCACCACCATCCCGACCACGAGCAGCCGGGGGTCGACCTCGTCGCCGTGGAGTTCGATCGAGTACTTATCGCGGAGCGAGAAGTGCTCGTGGGCCTCGCCGACGACGCGTCCGTCCGGCGTGACGACCTCGTAGGAGAACGGAATCAGCGTCGTGAGGAGGCGGCGGGCGATCGCCAGCGGGACGTTGTCCTCGCGGATACTCGCGACGACGGTCCCGTCGGGGGCGAGCAGCGAGTACTCGTGTTTGAAAAACGAGATCGCCTCGCGTTTGACCGCGCCGACGCGCTCGCCCGACTGGGAGTCGACGATGTCGTAGGCGGCCGCGATGTCGAGGATGCTGCTGGCTTTGACTCGAAAGCGCTCGGCACCCGTCTCGGGATCGGTGAAGCGAAAGTCCTCCTTGAGCCGGAACTTCTTCTGGGCTGATTCGAGTATCGGCGTGTCGTCCTCGTAGACGCGGTACTTGTTCCCGATGGCGATCTTCTGGCGGACCTCGTAAGAGCGGCTGTCGAACATTTACCGTGGATTGCGCGGCATCGGCAAAAGGGGTTCGCACGGGGAGAATCGCAGCCCATCGGCTGCGTTTGCGGCCGAGAGCCAGTCGCAAGCGCGTAGACCGCGAGACTCGCAGCAGTTTTTGAACCAGCGTTTTGCAAGGAGGGTGCGCCTTCGGTACACTCGGCGCAGTAAAAAGGTAGAGAGGGAACATCTTTCTGCGCGCGACCCTTGCGTTCCGACGATGAACACGCTTCTGTGGGTGCTCGTCGGGCTCGCCGCGTACTCGGCAGCCGCGCTTTTCCTCTCGCAGCGCGGACTCTTGCCCTCCTCCGTTCGAATCCAGGGACCGTTCACGACCGTCCACACGAAACGCGGCCGGGACTTCATCGACTGGATCGCGACCCCGAAGCGGTTCTGGCGCGCGTGGACCAACCTCGGCGTCGGCGCGACCCTCGTCGTGATGGCGGGGATGTTCTTCTTCCTGCTCGCGCAGGGGATCGCGATCGCGCGCAACCCGCCGCCGCCGTCCTCGGTGAATCAGCCACAGAACTTCCTCGTGATCCCCGGCGTCAACGACTTCCTACCGCTCTCTGTCGCCCCCGAGATCGTCTTCGGCCTGCTGGTCGGCCTCGTGGTGCACGAGGGAGGCCACGGCATCCTCTGTCGCGTCGAGGACATCGACATCGAGTCGATGGGCGTCTTCCTCTTCACCATCATTCCGCTGGGGGCGTTCGTCGAACCCAACGAGGAGAGCCAGCGAAACGCCAGCCGCGGCGGTCGGACCCGGATGTTCGCCGCGGGCGTGACGAACAACTTCTTCGTCACGTTCGTCGCGTTCGTCCTCCTCTTCGGCCCGATCATCGGGAGCATCGGCGTCGCGCCGGGGATGGCCGTTCAGGGCGCCTACGACGGCTCGCCCGCGTCGACCGCGGGGATCGCACAGGGCGATCGGATCACTGCCGTCGGTGGCGTCCCCGTGAGCAACGAGAGCTCACTCGATACGGCTCTGCTCGGCACCGACCAGCGAACAGTGACAGTCGAACTCGACAGCGGCGAGAGCGCGGCTGATCGGGAGGTGCGAACCGTCGACGTCCAGCGGTCGCTCGTCGTCGCGGGGTCGGTGGCTGGAAACCCGGCGAACCTCAGTATCGAGGGCGAACCGATCGCCGTCACCCAGGTGAACGGCTCGGCGGTCTACACGCGGACGGGCTTCGCCGAAGCCGTCGGTGAGAGTCGCTTCGCAGAGCTCACGACCGACCGCGGAACGGTCACGATCCCGGTCGGCGCGTACCTCACGCGAGTCGCTCAGGACGGACCGCTCGCACAGTCCGGCGCGCCGACCGATCCGGGCGTGATCGTGATGGCGATCGACGGCGAGCGCGTCGTCTCCTCGACGGAACTCACCCGCGCGCTCGACACGACCGAGCCGGGCCAGACGGTCGCTGTCGAGCTCTACCACGACGGGACGGTCGAGACCTACGAGGTGACGCTCGGCGAGAACCCCCGGGACGGCACCGGCTTCCTCGGCGTCAACATCTTCCCGGGGACGAGCGGGCTGCTAATAACTGACTTCGGCGTGCAGTCGTACCCGGCAGGGACGTACGTGGAACTCCTCGGCGGCGACGGCGGTCCCGACGCGACCGGGCTCACCGGCCCCGTCGCGGACTCGCCGCTCGCGACCGTCTACGTCGCGCTCGTGCTCCCCCTCGCGTCACTCGTGCTGGGAATCCCGAACTTCCCCGGCTTCACCGGAGCCGTGTTCAACTTCTACGCCATCACCGGACCGCTCGGCTTCCTCGGGACGGGCGTGTTCCTCCTCGCGAACGTCGCCTTCTGGATGGCGTGGATCAACCTCCAGCTCGGGCTGTTCAACTGCATCCCCGGCTACCCGCTCGACGGCGGGCGAATCCTCCGAGCGAGCGTCGAGGCGGTCGTCTCGCGACTGCCGATCTCGGACCGTGATCGGGTCGTGACAACCATCACGACCGGCATCGGACTGACGATGTTGGCGTCGCTGTTGCTGCTCGTGTTCGGCCCGACCGTCCTCGGCGGGTAAGGCAAATTTCGGCTGCGACCCCGCGGCCACGCCGCAGATCGATTCCCGTCGGCCGAGAACGACTCGCAACGCCCATACGGGTGGCGTGCTAACCCCGGCGTATGCCAGAGGCCCCACCGACAGACGAGGGCTGGTTCGTGCTGCACGACTTCCGCACCATCGACTGGGACGCGTGGCGCGACGCGCCCGAGCGCGAGCGCGAGCGCGCAGTCGAGGAGGGGACGGCGTACCTCGACCGTCACGAGGACGTCGCCGACATCGACGCCGACGAGGGGGCGTCGGCCGTCTTCTCCGTCCTCGGACACAAGGCCGACCTGCTCGTCGTCCACTTCCGGCCCACGCTCGACGACCTCTCGCGGGCCGAGCGTCAGTTCGAACAGACCGCACTCGCGGAGTTCACCGAACAGCCGACCTCCTACGTCTCTGTCGTCGAAATATCGGGGTACACCGCACCCGAGTACTTCGAGGACCCAGAATCCGTCGACCAGGGAATCCGGACGTATATGGAAGACAAACTGACGCCGGAGATCCCCGACGACGAGTACGTCGCGTTCTACCCGATGTCGAAGCGCCGCGGCGAGGAGCACAACTGGTACGACCTCTCGATGGAGGACCGAGCGGAGATGATGGCGACGCACGCCGAGACCGGCAAGGAGTACGCCGGCAAAATAAAGCAGGTCATCGCCTCCTCGGTCGGCTTCGACGACTACGAGTGGGGCGTCACTCTCTTTGCCGGTGATCCGACCGACATCAAAGACATCGTCTACGATATGCGCTTCGACGAAGTCTCCTCGAAGTACGGGGAATTCGGCCAGTTCTACGTCGGCCGCCGCTTCCCGCCCGCAGACCTCGGCGCGTATCTCGACGGCGCGGCCGTCCCGACGAGCGAACACGAAGACGAGGGGCACGCCCACGGCGAGGGCGGCCACGGACACGCTCACGGCGAAGGTCACGAACACGGCCACGGCGAATCTGCCCACGGTGACGGGCACGGACACGGCGGCGAAGACGGCGACGGCCACCACGGCGCCGCTCACGCGACCGACTCCGAGAGCGACGACGGCGACATCCGCGCGGAACTCGCCGATCTGGACATCTACGCCGGTCAGCCGCACGGCGAAGACGTCTACGCGACGGTTCTCTACTCCGAGGCCGACACCGACGAACTGTTCGACGAAGTCGAGGGCCTGCGGGGGAACTTCGAGCACTACGGCACGCACGTCAAGACTGCGGTCTACGAGGCCCGCGGGCGCGACCGCAGCGCCGTCGTGAGCATCTGGGACACCCAATCTGCTGCCGAGACGGCCGCGGGCTTCCTCTCGGAACTCCCCGAGATCGTCTCCCGCGCCGGCGAGGAGTCCGGCTTCGGAACGATGGGGATGTTCTACACGGTCAAGCCCGAGCATCAGGAAGACTTCGTCGACACGTTCGACACCGTCGGAGAACTCCTCGAAGAGATGGAGGGTCACCAGGACACCGACCTGATGGTGAACGTCGAAGACGAGAACGATATGTTCATCTCCAGCCAGTGGGACGCCCGCGAGGACGCGATGGCGTTCTTCCGCTCCGACGAGTTCAGCGAGACGGTCCAGTGGGGTCGCGACATCCTCGCTGACCGGCCGCGACACGTCTTCTTGGCGTAACAGAACGTTCCGACCACTCACAGAGGGTCGCTTCCACTCCACGCCTTCCTGCGACTGCAGCGTATGACACACCGCAGTCATCCGGTTTCGAAGCGAAACGAGGGGGTTCGGATTTTATTTCGCCCGCTCGTCGACGACAGACGGTCGCGAGCGGTGAATCCGGCGAGACGGTCAGTCAGCGCCGCCGCCGGTATCCGAGGACGCCGACGACGCCCGTCAGGAGCGTCAGGGTATCCCACGGCGACGGGCCGACGTCGCGTTCGCGCGCATCACGCCGGACCCAGAGGGTCAATACGACGTGTGCGACCGCGGTCAGCACGAAAAACGCTGTTTTTCGATCGGTCACGGCGAGAGGTGAGGATCAGTCCGAGGACGCGGAGTTTCGCGGTCCGCTCGTCGCGCGCTTGTCGATCCCGGCGGCACGGATGTCCTCGCCGCCGACCGACGAGCGGAGTTCGTCCATCCCGTCGTCGCGGTCGACGCCGAAGTTGTCCGCATAGAGGTCGGCGACGCGCGCCATCTCCTCGTCGGAGAGTTTCGGCACCTCGGAGGCGGCGGCCCACTCGGTGATGTCTTCTTTCGTGTGGAACGTCGGCGTCACCGACGCGACCTCGTCGTAGGTGAGGAGGTAGGCGATGGCGGCCTGTCCCATCGTGCGCTCGCCGTCGCGTTCGAGGAAGCGCAGCGCGTCGACTTTCTCCCAGCCCGTCTCGTACCACGCGTCGGGGCGGAAGCCGCGGTGGTCGTCGAGGTCGTGGCCGGTCTCGGGCGTCACCTGCTCGTTCAGGAGGCCCGAGGAGTGCGGCACGCGCGGGATGAGGCTGGTCGAGGAGCCGGTCTTCTCGATCGTGTCGAGGAAGTGGTTGCCGACCTCCTGCTCGAAGAGGTTCCAGACGAGTTGCAGGGAGTCGAACTCCTCTTCGATCGCCATATCGCCCTCAGCGAGCCAGCCGATCGAGGGGCCGAGCGCCCAGCCGATCGAGCGGACGAGCCCCTCTTCGCGGAGTTCATCGAGCGCTTCGAGAACGTCGGCGTCGACTTCCTCGACGTTCGCGTTGTGGAGCTGGAGAACGTCGACGTACTCCATATCGAGCCGATCGAGGCTCTTTTCGGTCGCCGAGCGGACCCACTCGCCGGACATCTCCTTCGGGAGTTCGCCGTGTCCAGCCTGGGGGTTGTTGTAGAAGTCGTAGCCGACTTTCGTGGCGACGGTGACCTCCTCGCGGTAGTCGGCGAGCGCCTCGCCGAGGACTTCTTCGCTTTCGCCGTGACCGTACACGTCGCCGGTGTCGAAGTACGTGATGCCCTCGTCGATGGCGTGGTGGATCATCTCGATCGCGTCCGATCGCGTCCGGTCGCCCCACCAGTCGGTGCCGACGACCCACGCGCCGAAGCCGACTTCGCTCACTTCGACGTCGGAATCGCCCAGTGTCCGATGGTTCATATCCCACGGTTAGGGGTCGATTCACTTATACTGTCTGCTACCGCGCTACAGAGTCACTCGCGCTCGTATCGGAAGACACCCGCAGGGTCGTATCGCTCGCGCACCCGGCGGAGTCGGTCTGCGTGCGTCGCGTACACGTCGTCGGCGTCGGGGGCGCTCCCGCCGGCGAAGTTCGGGAGCGTGCCCGGCGTGGAGTCGAGAGCGCGGAACTCTCGACAGGTCTCGCGCACCCACTGGACGTTCTCCGGCGTCGCCATCGGGTCGTCCCAGGCGGCTTCGACGTTCACGACGACCGCCGCGTCTCGGCCGACCACCGGACTCGTCTCGTCGGAGACGCGTTCGACCGCGCCGTGCATCGGCCAGACGACAACCGTCGAGAGTTCCGAGGGGGCGCTCGTCGCCGTGTCGGCGAGGAGATCGATCGCGTCGTCGCCGAGTTCCGGGAGCGGCACCGACTTCCAGAAGTAGTGACGGCCGTCGGGGAAGTCGTGGTCCATCATCGTCTGGAGGTCGGTGTACGCCATCGTGTCGGTCGACGCCGCGAAGGCGTCCGCCCGGTCGATGAACGGTGCACATTCGTCGCGCCCGGCCACAGGATCGCCCGCGTAGACCCCCGAGAGAACGAAAGCGAACTCGCCGTGCCGGTCGGCCGGAAACTCCGCCGTCGCCGGGACAGCAGCGAAGTACGGCGAGACACAGGACTCGTCGGGTGCGTCGCCTTGGTACTCGCGGTACGCTCGGAGCGCGTCGGGGGCGGCATCGATCGGCAGCCACGACTCGAAGTAGAGCACGTCGTGATCCAGCGGGTGGAGGTCGAACTCGAACGCGGTGACGATGCCGACGGTGCCACCGCCGCGGGCCGCCCAGAACAAGTCTGTGCGTTGGTCCGGACCCGCCGTTACGCGCTCGCCCTCGCCGGTGACGACGTCGATCGACCGGAGGTTGTCGGCCGTGAAACCGTGTTTCGGCGAGAGATAGCCCGTTCCGCCGCCGAGCGTGAGGCCGGCGACGCCAGTGTCCGAGAAGACCCCGCCGGGCGTCGCGAGGCCGAACGACTGAGTCGCGCGGTCGACTGTGCCCCAGGTCGCTCCCGGGCCGACGCGCGCCGTCCGGTCGTCGGGATCGACGCGCACCCACTCCATTCGGGAGCAGTCGACGACGAGCGCTCCGGACGCGACCGACGCACCCGAGACGCTGTGGCCGCCGCTTCGGACCGTGAGGTCGACGTCGTGCTCGCGAGCGAACGCGACGCTCGCTCGCACGTCGGCAGTGCTCTCGCAGTACGCGATGGCCGCGGGGTATTCGTTCACCATCCCGTTCCAGACGCGGCGCGCCGCCGCGTAGGAATCGTCCGTCGGCGTGACGAGCGACCCGTCGAGTCCCGACGAAAACTGATCGAACGGGAGCGAGGCGGCGATCGCTCGCGCCTCTCGATTCGCGTCCATATCGGGTCGAAGACGTGGTGTGGCTTACCGCTTGGGGCTGACGCCGCCTCCGAAACCGCGGCTTAGAGCAGGTCGGCCATCTGATCGAGGTAGTCGTCGTACACCGAGAGCGCGGATTCGATCGGTTCCGGCGAGGTCATATCGACCCCGGCGGTGTCGAGGACGTCCATCGGGTATTCGGCGCCGCCGAGCGCCAGCGCCTCGCGGTACGCCGCGGCGGCGTCCTCGCCCTCTTCGAGGATGCGCTCGACGATCGCGACGGCGGCCGAGATGCCGGTGGCGTACTGATAGACGTAGTAGTTGTAGTAGAAGTGCGGAATGCGCATCCACTCGCGGGCGATCCGGTCGTCGAGTTCGGCCGGGTCGTAGAACTCCGCTTTGAGGTCGCGGTACGTCTCGTCGAAGCGGTCGGGCGTGAGCGCGCCCTCGGCCTCGGCGACCTCGTGGATCTGGAGTTCGAAATCTGCGAACATCGTCTGGCGATAGAGCGTCGAGCGGAAGCGTTCGAGGTACTCGTCGAGGACGTGCATCCGGAGTTCGTCGTCGTCGACAGTCTCGAGGAGGTGCTGCGTCAGAAGTGTCTCGTTGACCGTCGAGGCGACCTCCGCGACGAAGATCGTGTAGTCGGCGTACTGCCAAGGTTGCTGGTCTTTCGCGAGTTCGGAGTGCAGTGAGTGGCCGAGTTCGTGCGCCAGCGTGAACATCGAGGCGATGTCGTCCTGGTAGTTCATCAGGATGAACGGCTGGGTGTCGTAGGTGCCGGCCGAGAAGGCGCCCGAGCGCTTGCCGCGGTTCTCGTAGACGTCGACCCAGCGCGACTCCAGGCCTTCTTCGACCCGTTCTTGATACTCCTCGCCGAGCGGTTCGAGCGCGTCGACGATGTACTCGGTCGCCTGCTCGTAGGTGATCTCCGGTCCCTCGTCACCCGTCATCGACATATACAGATCCCACATCCGGAGGTCGTCGACGCCCAGCGCCTCGCGCTTCAGTTCGCCGTGGCGGTGGAGACTGTCGAGGTTCTCCCGGACGGTCTCGACGAGGTTGTCGTACACCTCGACCGGGACGTTGGGGCCGTCGAGCGCGGCCTCGCGCGCGGTCTCGTAGTTGCGTGCGCGGGCGTACTTCACGTCTTTCTTGACGCTGTTCTTCAGCGAGGTGCCGACGGCGTTGCGGACGTCGGCCCACTCGTCGTAGAACTGTTCGTAGACCTCCCGGCGGAACGCACGGTCGGGATGTTTCTGGAGTTTCGTGAAGTTCCCCTGCGTGATCTCGACGTCCTCGCCGTCGGGGCGCTCGACGGTCGGGAACGTCATATCGGCGTTCGAGAGCATCCCGTAGATGTCCGAGGAGGCGCCCGCGACTTCGCCCAACTCGGCGAGCAGCTCTTCGACCTCCGCCGACCGGGTGTGCGGCTTCATTCGCAGGACGTCGTCGAAGTAATGCTCGTACTCCGTGAGTTCGGGCTCGGCGTCGACGAACGACTCGACGTCGCTCTCGTCGAGTTCCTGTAGTTCGGGTTCGAGGAAACTCGTCGCCGACTGCGCCGACGACGAGAGGGACTCCGCTTTCGCCTGGAGCGCCTGGTACTCCTGATTTCGGGTGTCTTCGGCGCTCCGGAGGCTCGCGTAGCTGCTCACTTTCGAGACCTCTCGGAGGATCTCCTCGCGGAGTTCCAGCAGTTCGAGCAGCGTTTCGGGACTCTCTGTCGCGCGGCCCTCGTACGCCCGGAGGTCGTCGACGCGGTCGCTGACGGACTCGTAGGCGGCCTGCCAGGCCTCGTCGTCCTCGTAGATGCTCGCGAGGTCCCACTTGTCCTCGGTGTCGATTTCGCTCCGTTCGGGAACCTGACTCATACCTGGAGAAACAGCGGAGTGGTGGTAAGGCTTACTCACGCGGGGAAATTGGGGGACAGAGAAGAAGCGAGACGAGAGAACCCGAACGCGTTACTCGCGGAGCGAAGAGGCGATGTCCTGAAGCGACTCGTTCGGGCGCGCAGGGACGTCGTAGACGAGTCGGTCACCGGGTTCGCGGAGCCCATAGCAGAATCCCGGATCGAGTTCGTCGAGTTCGACCGCGTCGTCGGGGTCGCGGTCGTGTTCGTCACACCACTCGACGAGTCGGTTCTCGCCCTCGCGTGGCTCGCGGACCAGCCGTTCGTTGTCGTAGGACCCGCGAACGAGCAGCCCGGTCGAGTCAGAAACGACCCGCGCGTACGTCGTGATACCGTCGAGTAGCAGTCGGACGACGTCGCCCTCCTCGGCGGCGACGCCGTCGGGGAGGCGAAGACAGGGGCGTCTGGTGCCGCCGCTGCGGGCGAGCGTCGCGTGAAGGCTCGTCACCGAGGGGTGGTCGCTCGGGACGCGCTCGGACACGGTCGCTTACTCTTCGTCGGCTTCGTCGTCGGCTTCGTCGCCGGCTTCTTCGTCTTCCTCGTCGCCGCCGAGGACGTCTTCGATTGCGCCGTCGACGACGGAGGCGTTGACCTGCGCCGTCTCTTCGGAGACCTGCCGACCGCGGACGGTGATGCGCTTGCGCTCGCCGTCGCGGGAGGGCTTGTAACCGACGCCGCCCTCCAGGAGCAGTTCCTTCAGGTTCGATCCGGCGACGTTTTCGCGCATCGGGCGGCCAGCCTCGTCGGAGCCACCGGTGAGTTCGAGGGTGAGTCCGTCGAGACCGACGGCACCGCCGTCGACCTCGTCGCCGAGTTCGCGACCGAGGAATCGGTTCGCGTCCTGTCCGTCGACCTCGAACTGCTGGGTGTGTCCGGTCTCGTCGGAGACGACGACCTTGAATTCAGCCATAGGGGAGACGAGACGGCCGCCGATAAAAAGTACGTCGAAAGCGACTCTCGGGCGAACGCCGTACGGGGCGGCTCACGCCCCTGTGCTGGTCGGTGTTCTGTCGGCGCTGACAGTCTACGTCTCGGAGTCGGTCTCGAAGCCGTCCTCCCAGTAGAATCGCCCGTTCCGCTGGATCACGTCGCCGTCGACCTCCAGCCGGGAGTTTTCGCTAACGTCGGTGATGAGGTCGGTATGGATGGCCGAGTCGTTGCCGGATTCGCCCGCGGGCACGCAGGCGTCGTACGCGCGCCCGAGCGCGAGGTGGACGGTATCGCCCATCTTCTCGTCGAAGAGGATGTTGTCGGTGACGCGGTCGATGCCGCGGTTCATCCCGATGCCGAGTTCGCCGAGTCGACGCGCACCGGCGTCGGTATCGATGAGGTCGGCGAGAGTGTCTTCTCCAGCGGCGGCGGTGAAGTCGACGACCTCGCCGTCTTCGAATCGGAGCCAGACGTCGCGGACGCGTGCCCCGGAGATGGTCATCGGGACGTCGAATCGAACCTCGCCTTCGGTGTCGTAGGGAGCCGTGAAGACCTCTCCGGAGGGGAGATTGTGCGAGTCGTAAGCGACAGAGGCCGCAGAGTTCACCGCGTTCCGACCCTCGATCGACATCGTCAGGTCGGTGTCGCCGGACACCAGCCGCACTTCGCTGCCGGCGTCGAGAACGTCCTTCACGCGGCTCATCTCCTCGGCCAGGGACTCCCAATCGCGGAGGATCGCCTCGTAGACGAAGTCCTGGTAGGCCTCATACGACATCCCGGCCTGCTGGGCGAGCGAGCGGGTCGGGTGGACCGTCGAGACCCAGTCGGTCGCGAGGCGGGCCTCCCGAACTCGCTGGTTCGCGCGGGCGGCAGCCTGTCGGGTCTCGCCGTCGACGTCGGCCGTCGCGAACGTGTTGCGACCGCCGCCGAGAGCGAGGACCGAGTCGGCGTTCTCGTAGAGTGCGAGTTCGTGTGCCGGCGCTTCGTCGAAGTCTCCCGCGTGCGCGCGGAGGTACGCGCGAGAAACTTCTTTTGACGCGTACGTGGTGACGACGTTCGCGCCGCGTTCACCGAGCACCTCGGCGACGGCAACTGCGAGGTCGTGTGCGCCCTCGGCGACGCTGACGACGACGTCGTCTCCCTCTTCGATCCGAGCGCTCCAGTCGACAAGGATCTCCGCGTGTTCGTGGATGCGTTCGTCCATACTCGGTCCTCGCGCGGCGCGGTGAAAAACGCTTATCGCCCGGCGGGAGGGAACCTCGGGCGTGACCACTATCGCACTTGCCACCTGCGAGGAACTTCCGTCGCTCGTCGACGACGACGCCTCCTTCGTTTCTGCTCTCCGCGATCGCGACGTGACCGTCGAGCCGGTCGTCTGGTCCGACGACTCGGTCACGTGGGATCGGTTCGACGCGGTGCTCGTCCGATCGATCTGGGACTACTACCGCCACCCCGAGGAATTCGCGGCGTGGATCGACCACCTGGAAGCGGCCTCGTGTCCGGTGTGGAATCACCCCGAGACGCTGCGGTGGAATCAGCACAAATTCTACCTCCGCGACCTCGAAGAACGCGGCGTCTCGACGCTCCCGACGGAGTACGTCGAACGCGGTCGCGACGTCGAACTATCGACCATCGTCGACGACCGCGAATGGGACGAGGTGGTCGTCAAGCCCGCCATCAGTGCGGGCGCATTCGAGACGAGACGGATCGCCCGTGCGGACGCTGCAGACGAGCAAGTCTGGTTCGACGACCTACTGGCGGAGCGAGATGTTCTCGTCCAGCAGTTCGCCGGCGGGATCACGGCAGGCGAGTGGTCGCTGGTGTTTTTCGACGGTACATTCAGCCACGCCGTCGTCAAGCGTCCGAAGGCGGGCGACTTCCGCGTACAGGAGGACCACGGCGGCAGCGTCGCGGTCGAGAGACCGAGCGATTCGCTCCGCGCGCAGGCCAACGACGTCGTCGATGCAGTGACGGCAGAGATGGACGGCGAGCGCCCCCTGTACGCCCGCGTCGACGGCATCGAACGCGGAGAGTCGGGTCGTCTGGATAAGACCGAGCCCGGCGCTGGCGTCGACACCGACTTTCATCTTCTCGAAGTCGAACTGATCGAACCGGAACTGTTCTTCCGCGTCGACGGCGACGCCGGCCCGCGGCTCGCTGAGGCGCTCGACGAACGGCTCTAAACCACAATCACTACCACCTCCGGCGGCGGAATCGGTCGTATGCAACTGGGCGTTATCGGACTCGGCCGGATGGGACAGATCGTCGTCGACCGCGTGCTAGACGCGGGCCACGACGTGGTGGCGTTCGACCTCGATGCGGAGGCAGTCGCGACCGCCGCCGACGCGGGGGCGACGCCCGCGGAGGACCTCGACGACCTCACCGACCGACTCGGCGCAGAGAAACGGATCTGGCTGATGGTGCCGGCGGGCGAGGCCGTCGACGCGACGCTCGAAGAACTCGAACCGCACCTCGGCGCAGACGACGTCGTCGTCGACGGCGGCAACTCACACTTCGAGGCGTCCGTCCGCAGAGGGGAATCGACCGACGCGGCGTACCTCGACTGTGGGACCTCCGGCGGTCCGGCGGGAGCCGAACTCGGCTTCTCGCTGATGGTCGGCGGCCCCGAGTGGGCCTACGAGGTGATGACGCCCGTCTTCGACGCCGTCGCGACCGGCCCCGACGGCCACGACCGGATGGGGCCGAGTGGGTCGGGCCACTACGTGAAGATGGTCCACAACGGCGTCGAGTACGCACTGATGCAGACGTACGGCGAAGGCTTCGAGTTGCTCGCGAACGGTCGCTACGACCTCGATCTGGAGTCGGTCGCGCGCACCTGGAACAACGGCGCGGTCATCCGCTCGTGGCTGCTCGAACTCTGCGAGGAGGCGTTCCGCGAGGAGGGCAGCGACCTGGGCGACGTTGCTGACCACGTCGCCGGCGGTTCGACCGGGACGTGGACGGTTCAGGAAGCGCTCGAACAGGAGATCCCGGTGCCGCTCATCTACCAGGCGCTCGCAGAGCGGTTCGGTAGTCGCGCGGACGACGGCCGGTTCGCCCGGCGACTCGCCAATCGGCTGCGGTACGGGTTCGGCCGCCACGAAGTGAAGCGGCGCGACTAGCACGACGGAGGTGAACTCCCTGTTCGTCGGGTTCGTTCGTCGCTGACGACCGCGGCGCGGCAATCACAATTTCCTTAACCCCCGACTCCGTAGCCGGCGATATGGTCGAAATCAACCTCGTGGGGCTGGGCACCGGGGTGGCCCTGGCGCTCCTCGCGGTGGCGCTGCACTACGCTCGCGGCACCGGATGGACGCCCACCGCGGACATCACCCAGGAGGTGCTCGAACAGCGGGCGAGCACCGTTTCGGAGACGGACTTCCCCGAACCGATGAACCGGTCCATCGGCGGCGGTGCCGCCCCCGCAGGGGCTGTCACCGGCGGCGAGGAAGGGGCCGAACTCGAAGAGAGCGGGGAAGCCGAGGAATCGAGTCCTGCCGACATTCCCGAAGACGAAATCGAGTACTTCGACGTCGAGTACGTCAAGCAGGGCGAGACCATCGAGGTCGCGAACAACGAGACAGTTCTCGAGGCCGGCGAAGACGAAGGCTGGGATATGCCGTACGCCTGCCGTCAGGGTCAGTGTGTCTCCTGTGCCGGCCAGATTACCTCCGGCGGCAACTCCGAGGACTACGTCGTCCACGACAACCAACAGATGCTCGACGACGCCGAGCTCGACGAGGGGTACACACTCACGTGCGTCGCGTACCCGCGCGCCGAGTTCTCGATCGAGACTGGCGAAGCTCCCTGAGACGGCCGCGCTTTTGATTCGACGTCACAGACCTGTTCACAACGGTTAAACCACCGGCCAGTCTATCCAATTTCGAGGGCCCGTAGCTCAGTGGACAGAGTCCCTGGTTCCGGACCAGGATGTCGCGGGTTCAAATCCCGTCGGGTCCGTTCGCTTCGCTCACTCCCTCGACGTAGTCGCGTTCGCTGACGCTCACGTGACTCCCGTCGGGTCCGTTTTGTGGAGTTTACGTGTGAACGAGATCTGTCTCGCCTCGCACTGAATCCCTGTCGGGCCCGTTCTGTGAAATTTACGTATGATCGGGGCGTATTGAACTGTCGTCGAGTCCGCGAGTGTCCGCTCGACGTTCTCCATCATACTTCAGCCGAGCGTGACCGGCAGCCACACCCGTTGCCGCCACTAACGTCCCGTTTGCGCTCAGTATCTCCCCGTCGACGGAGTGCGGTCATTTATGCGACAGCAAATCGCCTGCCTACGCGTGAGTCAGGGAGAGAAGATCTTGCCGCGCGAACCTTCTTGCGAGGACCCAATAAAACACTAGTAGAGTTTAAATTGAGAAGGTGTGGAGTCTATCGTGAGTCAGACGAGTCACTCGACGTAACCCAACTCTCGAAGCCGCTCTTCGAGGTCGTCGTCGAGGTCGACATCGGACAAGGTATCGCTGATTCGCTCGTTCCGCACGCGAACCACGTCGAGGAGCTGCAAGGCCGTCCGGAGTTTGAAGTGAACGTCTGCGCCGTCCGTGTCTTCGATCACGCTCTCCAGGAGCGAAGCGAGGGTATCCGAAGTGTTCTGAGGCATAGAAGAGGCTTGTCGCAGTCGAGCAAAAATCGTCGGGTCCGTACAAATATAGTAGCATTTGAGAGTGAGTATACAGCCGATCGCACGCGTCGTGTGAGCGCGTGAAACCAGGAAACGCTGCGGGGGACGGTTACGGCTCCGTCTCGTCGGGGATTTTCCACGTGTTTCCGTCGAGTTCCAGCAGCCCGTAGTGCTTGAGCACTTGCAGAAGATCGACGAGCGACTCGGCGTCGTAATCGGCCGTCATCTCTGCAGGGAGTTCCGCGGCGATCGTACTCCGCGTCCCGGCCTGCATCCGCTCGACCGTTTCGAGGACCTGTTTGACGTCTCCGAGAAGAGGTTCGATGGAATCATCTGAGTCAGTTTTAGATCCTAATTTCTCCATAACGTCTTCGTACGGTCCAGATAGTTCCATAGAGACGTTGATTACATCGTCATTCACAGATTCTGAGTCTTTCATACGACAAAGTGAGAACAGAATGTACAAATTTGCTTCTATCTGGATTGTAGCAGAGCCATCAACCTCCGAGAAGGCGAGAATTTTCGGCCCACAGCAGTTCGGTAGCCGACTTGATGCGCGCCTAGCAGTTGCGGATCACACGTTCGATACGAGAGAACTATAACATACGTACGTATGTTAGGGGTTCGTTCGGAATAGAGACAGTAGAGTAGCGTTCGCAACTGATAGGGATTATCGTCACTGTTCGGAGATTCTCGCCGCACCGTCCGGCGGGAGATCTACGAGGACTTACGATAGTCCCTATGAGTACCCAGCAGATCGCACGACGGTGTGTAATCGGTGAGTGAAGACTCGCAAATGCTACTATAGTCCGCCGAACCGTCGAATCGCATCTCGATGTTGAAGCGCGCGAGGACGAGTCGACGGGTCGGGCTGGAGGCGCCGTAGAACGAGGTTTCGTTTGTTCGAACAACGCTCGTTTAGAAGGTATCTATACAAGTACAGATAGTACATATATTATAGCGTATAGATTGTAGATAACTAAATTGAGTCCGTATAGCGGAACAGGGTCAAGCGTAAAACGCATTTAGACGGCGTCTGACGAGCGACAGCAGACTAATGTTCGTCCTGAGCGAACTTTTATATTTACATCCGTTGACTAAACAGTATGAACGACGACGCGCGCCCGACCGTTCAGACGACGCAGACGTCGATCGAGATTCTCGATGTAGTCAGACGACGGGACAGCGCGCGGCTAACGGAGATTGCCGACGCGGTGGGGCTCGCGAAGAGCACGGCTTACAAGCACCTCGTGACTCTCGAACAGAACGGATTCCTCAGACGGGACGGCAACGCCTATCGGATCGGACTGGGGCTCCTCACCTACGGCGAGCACGTCAGGCATCACTGGCCGGGCTTCGAGGAAGCGACAGAAGCAGTAACGGAGCTAACCGAGCGAACCCAAGAAGAGGTCGACTTCGTCGTCGAGGACGGTGGTCGTGTGACCACCCTCGTCGAGTCGTATCACCCCTGGGTAAAGTACGACGATTCGGTCGATACCGACTCGTCAGCATCCTACCGAGCTCGCGTCGGCGACAGTTACGGGATGCACTCGACGGCCGCCGGGCTCGCGATTCTCGCCGAGTATTCGGAAGAACGGGTCGAGCGGATCCTCGATCGACGGGGGCTCCCGAGACGAACCGAACACACCATCACCGATCGAGCGACGCTGTTCGAGGCGCTCGAACGGATCCGTGAGGACGGATACGCCGTCAACGATCAGGGATACACCGAGGGGATGCGAAGCCTCGGAAAGGCGGTTTGCGGCCCCGACGGGACTGTCGCCGGCGCGCTCAGCGTCGCCGGACCGACGTACCGCATCGACGGCGCCGTCTTGGAAGAGCACCTCCCGAGAGCCCTCGAAGAGACGGCCCGCTCGCTCGAAGCAGCGCTCGCAGAGCGGTCGCGTCCGCCCCGGTAATCCAGCCGACTACCCGGAACCCGAAGCCGTCCAGCAGCTATTGTTTGGTACTGTGCTCTATATTCGCACGGATTGGGGGCGAGTACGCGGAAGATGGTAATAAATCAATGGTAGAATGGGTTGTTTTTCATAGAGAATCGCGGTTGACTGCGGGTCTCTCCCGGCGTAACTGCGGGAAACAGAGTGATATATATAGAACATACCAAAGAATTATGTGGGTAAAATGTAATTTCCATCCGAGTGCAAATGAAGCCAATCAAATCCAGACGGACGTTTCTCAAAGGAGCAGGTGCGGCGACAGTTGCGGGACTCGCGGGCTGTTCCAGTCAGGGCGGCAACGGCGGGGGAGAAGAAACCACCGAGAGCGGCGGTTCAGGCGGCGGCGACTCGACCGGCACGACGGTGGGGTCCAGTGGTGACCAGTCGGTCACGATTCAGTTCTGGCACGCGATGGGCGGCGACCTCGCGCAGCGCATCGACGACATCGTGAATAGTTTCGAAGAGCAGAGCGACGGGATCACCGTCGAAACGACCTCGCGCAACAGTTACCGCGACAACCTCAACGCCACGACGTCGGCAGTGAGTTCCGGGAATCCGCCGGCGCTCTCCCAGATCTTCGAGATCGGGACCCAGTTGGCTATCGACAGCCAGGCGTTCGTGCCCGTCGAAGACATCATTCCGAGCGACCGAATCAACTTCGACAACTTCCTCGATCCGGTGCTGGACTTCTATCGCGTCGACGGAAAGCTAAACTCGATGCCGTTCAACTCCAGCAACGCGATTATGATGTACAACCGGGATGCCTTCGAGGAGGCCGGACTGGATCCGGACTCCCCGCCCACGACGTATCAGGGCATCACGGACGCCGCAAACACGCTCACCAGCGAGGGCGTCGTCGACCAGGGGATGACGTTCCCGAACCACTCGTGGTTCGTCGAGTCCTGGTTCGCACAGCAGAACACGACAGTCGTGAACAACGAGAACGGACGGAACGGGCGCGCCACGGAGTCGAACCTCGACAGCGAGGCCGCACAGAACATCTTCGAGTGGTGGACGGACCTCTACGAACAGGATCAGTACCTGAATCCCGGCATCGAAGCGTGGGGCGAAGCACAGCAGGCGTTCCTGACGCAGAAAACCGGGATGATCATCTACTCGACGTCGAGCATCGCGCCGATGAAGCAGGGCGCCGCCGACAACGGCTTCGAACTCGACACCGCGTACCTGCCCGCGCCCGGTGGCGACCGGACGGGGATTCCGATCGGCGGGGCGTCGCTGTGGGTCCCGCAGGGCCTCTCGGACGCGCAGCAGCAGGCCGCCGCGGAGTTGCTCCTGTTCATGACGCAACCGGAGCAGCAGGCGCAGTGGCACACGGGGACCGGCTACTTCCCGGTTCGTGAGGAGTCGATCACGCAGCTCGAAGACGAGGGCTTCTACGAGGAGAACCCGGCGTTCAGAACCGCGATCGACCAGCTCAACGAGACCGAGAGCACGCCCGCGACGAGCGGGGCGCTGATGGGTCCGTTCCCGGAAGTCCGTACCATCATCGAGGAAGGGTACGTCAGTATGATTCAGGGCAACACGAACGTCAGCGACGGGCTCTCACAGATGAAAAGCGACGTCGACGAGACCCTGCAGAGCTACAACGACCGCGTTGCATAATCGAGTCGTTCGAACGAACGCCCGCATAAGTTCATAATCACCCCCTTCGCATCGAGACTATGTCAGAATTCACGGAACCGTACGAATCGAAGTGGCAGGCGTTTCTGCTGCTCTTACCGACGTTCATCGTCCTAATCGCGTTTCTCTACTATCCCGGGTTGGAGACCTTCCGATTGAGCCTCTCACAGACGATTCTGCTGGGGAGTCAGAAGGTCTTCGTCGGGCTGGAGAACTACGTCACGCTCGCAACGTCTTCAGAGTACCATTCGAGTTTCGCGATCTCCGTCGCGTTCGCGGCCGTCGTCGTCGTCGGGACGCTCGCCGTCTCGCTTTTCGTCTCGTATCTCCTGTTCGAGGTCGACGTCGGCTCGTCGACGTACCTGATCGCGGCCATCTGGCCCTACGCCCTCCCGACAGCCGTCGCCGCGTCGGTGCTCCTGTTCCTGCTTCACCCCTCGCTGGGGATCATCACCTACTACCTGGAACAACTCACCGGGACCTCACTCGACTGGTTCACGAACGGGCCGCAGGCGTTCGCCGTCGTCGCCGTCGTCGCCATCTGGAAGCAGTTGGGGTACAACATCATCTTCATGGTCGCAGCCCTCAACAACATCCCCGAGACGCTGACCGAATCGGCCGAGATCGACGGCGTCGGTCACCTGAAGATGTTGTACCGGGTCTACATCCCGCTGATGTCGCCGACGCTCGTCTTCTTGGTCGTGATGGACACGATCTACGCGTTCTTCTCGACGTTCCCGCTCGTCGATCTGATGACCAGCGGTGGTCCGAGCGGCGCGACGAATCTGCTGATCTTCAAACTCTACCGCGACGCGTTCGAGTTCAGTAGCCTCGGGCTGGCGTCGGCCGAGTCGGTCGTCCTGTTCGCCATCGTGGCGATACTGATGTACGTCCAACTGCGTCTCTCCGAGAGCTACGCGCACTACGGAGGATAATATGCGAGGCAAAGATCCAATACCCACTGTCGAGATGCGGGAGGTACAATAGATGGCGACACAGACAGGTCCGTCTTCGAAATCCGTCTTCGGACGCCTGCTACCGGAGGGTGTCGAGACCGAACAGGTGATCGTCCACGGCGGACTGCTCCTATCGATTTTCCTGATGGGACTGCCGCTGCTCTTGGCGCTCGTTATGAGTACGCAGAACACGACGGAGGTCTACCAGATCACTAATATCGGCGTGGGGAGCGAAGGGCTCTCGAACTACCAGACCGCGCTGAATCAGTACGGCTTCGGCGAGTATATGATCAACTCGGTCGTGATGTCGGTGATCATCGTCGTCGGGAAGGTGACGCTGTCGCTGTTCGCCGCGCTGGCGCTCGTCTACTACCGGTTCCCCTACGAGCGCGCGGTGTTTATGTTCATTCTGCTCACGCTCTTGCTGCCGGTCCCGGTCCGCATCGTGCCGCTTTTCGACCTGATGGCACGGCTGGGGTGGGGGAACACGCTGATGGCCATCACCGGCCCGTACATCGCGAGTGCGACGGCCGTCTTCCTGTTCAGACAGCACTTTATGTCCATTCCCGCCTCGCTGGTCGAGAACGCGCACCTCGACGGCGTCGGCCCGTTGCGGTTCCTCTGGGAGGTGCTGATCCCGATGTCCAAAGGGATGATTGCGGGCGTCTCGGTGATCACGTTCATCTACGCGTGGAATCAGTACCTCTGGCCGCTCATCATCATCAGCGACCAGAGCAAGCAGGTCGTGCAGGTCGGGTTGCGGTTCCTGCAGGCAGCGTCGCAGTCGGGACTCACCCGATGGGGGCTCATTATGGCCGGCGCCGTGCTAGCGCTGCTTCCGCCGCTGGCCGTGCTCATCGTGTTGCACCGACCGCTGCTCAAGACGCTGGCAATCCAACAGAAGTGATTCACAATGTCTGATATAACTATTACCGGACTCACGAAACGGTTCGACGACGTAACGGCAGTCGACGACATCGACCTCGAAGTGAAGAACGGGGAGTTCCTCGTGCTCGTCGGCCCATCGGGCTGTGGGAAGTCGACGACGCTGCGAATGATCGCAGGACTGGAGGACATCACGAGCGGCGACCTCCACATCGGCGACCGGCGGGTCAACGATCTGGAGCCGAAAGAGCGCAGCATCGCGATGGTGTTCCAGAACTACGCGCTGTATCCGCACATGACGGGCGCGGAGAATATGAAGTTCGGAATGAAGTCCGTCAGCGACTACACCAGCGCGGAGATCGACGAGCGCGTCCGCGAAGCCGCCGAGATTCTCGACATCGAGGAACTGCTCGACCGGCGGCCAAGCGAACTGTCCGGCGGCGAACGCCAGCGCGTCGCGATCGGCCGCGCGCTCGTCCGCGAACCCGACGTGTTCCTGCTGGACGAACCGCTGAGCAACCTCGACGCGAAGCTCCGGGTGCAGATGCGGGCCGAACTCCTGCAACTGCATCGGGAACTCGACGCGACGACGCTGTACGTGACGCACGACCAGACCGAGGCGATGACGCTCGGCGATCGGGTCGCGGTCCTGAACGACGGCGAGATCGAACAGGTCGATCCCCCGCAGTTGCTCTACGACTATCCGGCGACGCGATTCGTCGCGGAGTTCATCGGCAGTCCGGCGATGAACATCCTGCCCGTCGAACTCGTTTCAGACGACACCGACGTCAGTGTGCGTCACGAGCAGTTCGAGCTTCCGCTCCCGAACGCCGACTCGTTCACGGCCCAGCCGAAATCGGCGTTCTTCGGGATACGGCCGGAGGACATCTCGCTCGCGAGGAACGTCGCCGGCGACGTCCCGACGTTCGAGGCGGAAGTCACCGTCACCGAACCGCTCGGAGAGTCGCTGCTCATCCACTGTCGGGTCGGCGACGACGAGATCCACGTGAAGGCGGCCGCGCGGAGTTCGATCGACCCAGGCGACAGACTCGAACTCGGCGTCGACGAAGAGCGCCTGCACGTGTTCGACGAGACGGGCGAGGCCATCTATCACTCCTCCCCGCGCGGGCACGCCTCGTCCGACGCGGTACCCACCCAGCCAGAGCCGTGAGCGGGGCGAGACCGCGTCAGCAGGGGCGGCGGTAGCGTGCGGCCGATCGCGCATCGCGGCTGTCTGACGCAGTACCCCGAGAACACGCTCCGGGCGTTCCGGCGCTCGGCGTCGGTCGTCGATATGATCGAAACCGACGTCCAGCGGTGTGGGTCCGGCGAACTCGTGATCTTCCACGACGAGTCGCTCGACCGGGTGACCGACGCCACCGGCGAGGTCGCATCGACGCCGCTGGCGGACCTCAAAGAAGTGTCAATCCTCGACAGCGGCGAGTCGATCCCGACGTTGACGGAGGCGTTCGAGGCTGTGCCCACAGACGTCGGGCTGAATCTGGAGCTGAAAGGGAAGGGGGTCGCCCACGAGACTGTCGAGGTCGCGAGTCGCTACGACCACGAAGTGATCGTCTCCTCGTTCCGGCCGGCAGCGGTCGCCGCCGCTCGCGACGCCGGGGCAGCGTCGCTCGCGCTCTTGCTTTACGAGGACGAGGAAGCCGCCGCCGACTTCGATACCGACGCAGCGCTCGATGCGGCTGCCGAACTCGACTGTGACTACGTCCACCCGCACGTTGGGCTCTGTCTCGAGACCGACATCGTCGGCGACGCGCACGCTCGGGGCTTCGGCGTCAATGCCTGGACGGCCGCGGACGAAGCGGACCTCCGCGAACTGCGAGCGCGCGAGGTCGACGGCGTCGTGATCGACGATTGTGGACTCGCCGCCGTCTGCCGCGACGGAGAGACGGACTCCGAAAAAGAGAGTGAGAGTGATTCTCGGAAGTCCGTATAGATGCCCGCCAACGGTGTGGCGAGCGTCGATGAACAGGTACGACGATCACTACGAGTTGCACGGCAGGGGCACCGAGTAACTCGGGGCCCCGAACGACGCATCGAATCCGGATGTCGACCGGCGCGCCGCACAGAACGGTACCGTGACTGTTCACGGACGAGGCGCAGGCGACTCACGGAGACAGTGGTGCAAAACAGCATCCAAAGTAACGTGATGATTCGCTGTTAATTCTACAGCTGAATAGCGTCTAGAAACAGTTAGAACCACTCAGAATTGGTTTTAGACAAATATGCTATCCGATAGTCAACCGTGTATAAGTCACATAAATGTACTCTATAAGCCATACAAAATTTAACATATGTGTATTTAGAACCAATATAGATATATAATCCTGCAAAAGTATAAATAACAAAACGATCAATTATGATATTATGCGCCGGATAGACCGAAGGAAGTTCGTCAGCGGGATCAGTGCGGCTGCACTCGCAAGCGTCGCAGGATGCAGCGGCGGCAGTAGTGGTACTGAGACGCAAACGCAAACCGAAAGCGGGGGGAGTACGACCACGACTGGTGGTGGCAGTGAGGAGACCACCACCAGCGGTGAGGAAGGCCTCGATCCGACAGATCCGTCGACGTTCCCCGAGTTCGACCCCACAGACCCGCAGTTCCCTCAGTTGACGAGTACGCTGCTCGAAGCGGGGTACGAGACCGGGTCGATGACGGACCTCGAACGGATGCGAGAGAACCCGCGCGAGGAACCGCGCTACGGCGAACCGGTTCCATCGACACCCGAGGACGAGAGCGAGTGGCTCGACCCCGACACACTGCAGTTCTCGCTTGTCCCCACCGAAGACCCGACGGTGTACGAGAACACGCTGGAACCGCTCCTCAACAACATCGAAGAAGAGACCGGAAAGACCGTCGAGTACGCGACGCTCGACTCCTACGCGGCGCAGGTCGAGTCGATGCGATCGGAGCGGCTCCACCTCGCAGGATTCTCGACGGGGACAGTTCCGTTCGCCGTCAACATTGCAGGCGCGGTCCCGTTCTCGGTCCAGATCGACGGCAGCGGCGAGGGCGGCTCGTTCGGCTATCGGCTCTGGCTCATCACCCAACTGGACAACGGAGAGATCGTCGAACTCGAAGACCTGGAAGGAAAGACGATCGCACACGCCGACCCATCCTCGAACTCAGGGAACCTGGCCCCGCGGGCACTATTCGCCAATCAGGGCGTCGTGCCCGGCGAGGACTACGAGGTGGCATACTCCGGCGGCCACCAACAGAGTTCGCTCGGCGTCGCGAACGGAGATTACCCCGCCGCCCCGGTCTGTTCGACCTGTTATGGCCGCGTCGCGGCCGACAATCAGCTCGATCCGAGCGCGATCAAGTGCATCTGGGCGTCGGAACCGTTCCCGACGACTGCCTTCTCGTACGTCCACACGCTCCACCCCGACATCCAGGAGGGCGTTCGTGCGGCGTTCCTCGAGTACGACTACGAAGACACCACCATCGCCGAGGAGTTCGAGGGGCGTGGCACGTGGGTCGAGATCGATTACGCGACGGTCTGGGACATCATCCTCCAGATCCAGGAATCGCTCGAAGTCGAGTACGAGACGGGCAACATCGGCGAGTAGTCGATCCCCCGTCGTTCCGCTCTTCGCACCGTTGTGAGACTCACGATAATACACCAGATATGCTCTCAGTAACCGATCTACAGAAGACGTACTCCTCCGGCGACGAGGCGCTCAAAGGCGTCTCACTCGAAGTAACGGGCAACGAGACAGTCGCAGTCATCGGACCGAGCGGCGCCGGAAAGAGTACGTTCATCCGCTGTATCAACCGCCTCACCGAACCCTCGGGAGGCAGTGTCGAACTCGATGGACTGGAGGTGACAGATCTCTCCGGGAAGAAACTCCGCAACGCGCGGCGCGATATGGGGATGATCTTCCAGGAGTTCAATCTCGTCGAGCGGCTGACCGTGATGGAGAACGTGCTTTCGGGCCGCCTCGGCTACGTCAGTACGTGGGAGGCGTTTCGGCGAAAATTCGGCGGCGACGACGTCGGGCGAGCCTACGAGGTCTTAGACCGAGTCGGTCTCGAAGGGCACGAAGACGACCGCGCCGACGAACTGTCCGGTGGACAACGGCAGCGCGTCGGCATCGCGCGAGCGATCCTGCAGCGCCCGAAGATCCTGCTCGTCGACGAGCCCACGAGCAGTCTCGACCCCGAAACCTCGCGCGCCGTGATGGAACTCCTCACCGAAATCGCCGCCGACGACGACATCCCGGTATTGATAAACATTCACGAGGTCAATCTGGCCGAAGAGTACGCCGATCGGATCGTCGGGCTCCGTAACGGGCAGAAAGTCTTCGAGGGCACGCCCGAAGGTCTCGACGAGACGGCTCGCGGGCAGATCTACCGCGGTGAGGAGATCCCCGAGGAGACGGGCCCCAAACGATCGTCCGCCGAAGAAACGGCAGAGGACGCAGCCACACAAGAGGGCGCGCTGCGCCGGGGATAAAATGGCGACAGAACAATCTGACACGCGGTCGTGGCAGCGCCCGACGGCGTTCTACAACCGGTACGTAAAGTGGGCCGTGTACGTCGTCATCGGCGCGTTTCTGCTATGGAGCGCCTGGAATATGCGGATCTCTCCCGCCCGGGCCGCGCAGGGGTGGACCGCCGCCGCCGAACTCCTCGGCGGGATGTTCCCACCGGAGTTCACGCCGTTCAAGACTGACCTCCTGATCCAGGGACTGATCGAAAGCCTCGCGATGTCGGTCGTCGCGACGATCATCGGCGTCATCCTCTCGATTCCGGTCGCGTTTATGGCGGCCGAGAACATCGCACCCCAGCCGGTGTACTGGGTCGGTCGCGGGATCATCACCGTCTCACGAGCGTTCCACGAACTTATCATCGCGATCATCGCCGTCAAGGCGGTCGGGATCGGCGCACTCGCAGGCGTGATCGCGCTCTCGTACAAGACGGTCGGGTTCTTCGCGAAGTTGCTCGCCGAAGACATCGAAGACATCGACGCGGGACAGATGGAGGCTGTCGAAGCGACCGGCGCGAACCAGACGCAAACGATGCTGTTCGGCGTCGTTCCGCAGGTGATGCCGCGCGTCGTCGGCCTGACGATCTACCGCTGGGACATCAACATCCGTCACAGTACGATCGTGGGAATCGTCGGGGCCGGCGGCATCGGCTCGACGCTCCTCAACTCGTTCGACAAGTACGACTACGACTTTTTCCTGACCATCGTGCTCGCGATCATCGCGATCGTCATGGTCGGTGAGTTCGTCAGCACCTACATCAGGGGGCGGATACAATGACGGACTATCAGACCTGGGAGCGACGCACGCCGCGCCAGCGGTTGGTACGATACGTCCTGATACTGGTCACACTCGTCGCAGCGGCCATCTCCTGGCGACTCTTACAGATAAATTATAATTACGTCGGCAGTGCCCCCGTGGAGTTTATGGACCTCGTGAATCGGATGTATCCGCCGGACGTCGGGTACACGACCGACATCCTCGGCCCCCTCATCGAGACAGTCCACATCGCGATTCTCGGGACCGGACTGGCGTTACTGATGGCGATTCCAGTCGCGTTACTGGGTGCGGAAAACACGACGCCGAACAGACCCGGATTCGTCCTCGGGAAGTTCATCATCTCTGCGTCCCGGTCGGTGAACGTGATCATCTGGGCGCTGGTCTTCGTGATCATCTTCGGATCCGGCGCGCTCGCTGGAACGTTGGCTATCGCAGTGCGGTCGATCGGCTTCTGTTCGAAACTCCTCGCCGAGGCGATCGAGGAGATCGACGCCGGCCAGGTCGAGGCGATCACGGCCACAGGCGCGAACTCGATCGAGGCGGCGATATACGGTATCGCACCGCAGATCAAGCCGGCTTTCATCGGCGTCGCCACCTACCGCTGGGACATCAACGTCCGCGCCTCGACGATCATCGGGTTCGTTGGGGCCGGAGGAATCGGGGTCGAACTCAACACGTCGATCAACTTCTTCCGCTGGCAAGGCGTGCTGACGATCCTGCTTGCGATCCTGGGGATCGTCATCTTCAGCGAAGTCACGTCGGCGTATCTGCGCCGTAAAGTTCGCTAACTCGACATCTCGCGTTTTCGAATCGGGGTCGGAACAGCGAGCCGCTGGAACCCTGAGGTGGTGACCTGCCGTGGGCCAACTGATCCGAGCCACCGCTCACAGGAAGTGGACCGCGAGGACGCCAACCAATCCGAGCATCGAGAGGTAGGCCGATCGGAGGGTGACAGGGCGGAGCAGTTTCCGATTGATGCCGACGGCGAGCCACACTTTCACGAGGATGCTCGCCAGCGTCCCGGCCAAGACGCCCTGCGCAGCGACGCTCGGCGAGATCTGTCCCGTGCTCGTGAGCGAAACTGCGGTCGTCGTCGTCGTCCCACTCGAAAGCAGTCCGCTGAGAAAGCTCGTGACGAGGAAGCCCGCAGTGCCGAACATCTGCTGTGCGCCCGCGGTGACCACGAGCACGACCAAGAACAGCACGCCGAAGGTCAGCGCGTTCGCGCTGCTGAACGGCGAATCGAGATCAAGATCCATCTCGCCGCGCCAGTTCCGTTCGTAACCGGTCAGGAGGACGCCGCCGACGGCGATGAGTCCGAGCGGGAGGCCGACGCTGAACGCCGATTGGGGGACGAACGCGACGACGATGATGAGGTTTCGGATCGCCATCGCGGCGTCGGCGACGAGAATCGTCGCCACCGCTAAGTCGAGGACGCCGAGGTTGGCCTTCGCCCGGTTCGCGATCTCACCGATGACCGCCGTCGAGTTGACGAGGCCGCCGAAAAAGCCCGTGATGAGCATTCCACGGCCGCCGTAGCGTTGCATAATCGCGTAGTTCGCGAACCCGATAGCGCTGACGGCGATGACGAGCATCCAGATGAGTTGCGGATCGATGGCGTTCCACGGCCCATAGGTCCCCGAAGGGAGCAGCGGGTAGACGACGAACGCGATGATCGCGAACTCGGCCGCCCCGCGGACCTCCTGGTGGGAGAGTTGCTTCGCGAACTGGTGGAGTTCCCGGCGTAACACCAGGAGGAACGACGACGTGATCGCGATGACGACGCCCACGAGGACGTAGTCGCTCCCGACGAGGACGCCGACGACGTACGCGACGAGCAGCGACGTCGACGTCGTCAACGCGAGACCGCTTTCCTCGTCTGGGGATCCCTCACGGACGTCGGTCAGCACGCCGCGGAGCCCGAGAAGCATCCCCTGTGTGAGGACCAACAGTCCGCCGAGCGCCAGGAGGACAGTCTGCCCGATAGTCGCGGCCGCGACGCCGACGAGACTGGTCAGAGTGAACGTGCGGATGCCAGCGGACTTGTTCGACCACTCGCGCTCCAAGCCGAGCAGCATACCGAGCGCTCCCGCGACGAAGAGATTGAAGACGTTCGCGTCGATCGGGACGGTCTCGGGGCCAAACTGCATCGTCGTCACCTACTGCCCGGACGAGCCCGGGCGAATTGAACATATGAGTATATACGACTATGTTCTCTATTTAGGATATATAGACAGCCAGATATAATTCTTTCGTGCGTCCTGAGGGAGCCAGATGATAAATGTTATTTTTGTTTATGGTTAAGTACCGCTCGAAAATTCACTCCTCTTTTTGTATATTAGGCCATCTAAAAGAAATGACTTTGGCTAAAGCAGTATTTAATAAATTTGTAGTTGTTTCTGATATGCTGTCGGCGGCAGAAACCTCTTTTTAGGTCTGCCAAAAGTTCGAAAGTGGTTTTACAGATTAGGGTGGCCTAAAAGGTATGGCGAGAAACACGGACGGGAACGCAACGCGACGAGACTATCTTCGGTACGGTGCTGGCGTCGTTACCGCAGGTCTCCTCGCAGGGTGCAGCGGCGGGTCGGGATCAGACACGACCGACACGGCGACACCAGAGACGGCGGCCGCAGACACCGAATCCGCCACGGCGACGCCCGAGGGAAGCGAATCCTACAGCGTCGAGATCGTGCCCGTCGGTGAGGTCACGTTCGAGTCGGTTCCCGAGACGTGGGTCGCGAACAACGGTAGCTGGGCCGATATGGGGATCGCGCTGGGGCTCGAAGCACCGAAGGGCCTCTGGCTCCCGAGTCGCTATCACACCCAGTACTACGACGAGATCCCGGGCGTGAGCGTCGACAAAGACGGAATCACGAAACTGTGGGGTGACGGCGGCGTCGGCAAAGAGCAGTTCCACGCGCTGGACGCGGACGTCCACGTCTTCGACCCGAACTTCCTCCTGAACCGCGGAACGTGGGAGCAGACCGACGTCGACGAACTGCGGAATCAGGTCGGGCCGATCTTCGGCAACAGCATCTTCTCGCGGAACTACACCTGGCACGACGACTACCGGTACTACACCCTGTACGAGGCCTTCGAGAAACTCGCGCAGGTGTTCCAGCGGACGGACCGCTACGAGGCGTTCGAACAGATCCACGAGGACTTCCAGGCGAACCTTGCACCGGTCGTCCCCGGTCGCAGCGAGCGACCGTCAGCCGCCGTCGTCTGGGGCGGCGGAGATCAACCCGAGAAGTTCTACCCGTACGTCATCGACGAGGGCACGAGCTTCAAACACCTCAACGACCTGAAAGTGAAAGACGCGCTCGCGAACACCGAGGTCAAGGACTTCCACAGCAGCCGCGGATCCATCGACTTCGAGACGCTGCTGGAGGTCGACCCCGAAGTGCTTCTGGTCCGCGGACAGGAGGCGAAGACGGCGACGGAGTTCCAGGACACCGTGGTCGCGTTTATGCAGAATCACAACATCGCGAGCGAACTCACCGCCGTCTCGAACGGCGACGTGTACCGCGCGGGGCCGCTCTATCAGGGGCCGATCACGAACCTCCTCGTGACCGAGCGGCTCGCGGGTACACTCTACGACGTCGACGAAGAGTTGTTCGATAAACAGCGCGTCGCTGACGTCGTTCACGGGGACTTCTGAGTATGGAGAACGACGGCGATGGGCTCGCCACCGACCCCGACGTCGTCATCGTGGGTGGCGGTCCCGCCGGCTGTTCGGCGGGCGTGTTCCTCGCCCGGTACGGGCTGGACGCGGTCATCTTCGATCGCGGGCCCGCGTCGCTGCGACGGTGTGCGTATCTGGAGAACTACCTCGGGTTCCCGGCGGGGATCGACATCGAGACGATGTACGACCTGATGCACGACCACGCCGCGACGGCCGGGTGTGAGATCGTCTCGGACACGGTCGACGCAGTGGCTCGGAGCGGCGACGGCGAGTTCGTCGTGCGGACCCAAGACGACCGCACCGTCACGACCGAGCGTGTCGTAGCCGCGGCGCGGTACGACGCCGATTTCCTCCGCTCGCTCGGCAGCGACGAGATGTTCGCGGTCCACGAGCACGAGGGCGAGCGGCGCGAACACTTCGATCGGGACTACCCGGACCCGGACGGGACGACGCCGATCGACGGCCTGTACGTGGCCTCGCCGGCGGGCGACGCCGAAGCACAGGCGATTATGTCCGCCGGTCGCGGCGCGCGCGTCGCGCGGACGCTTCTTGCCGACGTGCGGCGCGAGCGGGGGTTCCCGGAGGCGATCGCACCGCACTGGGACTGGCGCCGGAAGGAAGCGACGCTGACCGGCGAGTGGACCGACCGCGATCGGTGGGACGCGTGGTTCGACGAGCAGGTCGACGGCGACGACGACGTGGCCGAAGGGCAGCTTCTCGAACTCCGAGAGCAGGAGATCGACCGCCGAGTCGCGACGTACGTCTCCGAAGCGGAGATCGAACGGCGGACCGAGCGCGGACACAAGCGGCTGCTCGAACACGTCGACGACGAGTACATCCTCGAAGCCGCCCGCGAGATCGAGGGACGCGCGAAAGCGTCGGGCGGGGGTAGCGGCCAGTGAGTAACAGCGCGGTTCCCGGGGCGGAATCTACGAGTCGGGTACAGCAGTGGCTCGCCGGCGTCGACGGCGCGCTGCTCAGTCTCTGTCTCGGGAGCGTGCTGGTCGTCGTCGCCGGCGGCCTCGTGCAGGTGAGCTTCGGGACCTACTCGATGACCGTCGTGGAGGCGTGGCAGGCCGTCGTGAATCCGAACGTACTACTCAATCTGCAGGCGTGGGAGGCGTTCGTCTTCGGTGCGGACCTCCCGGAGATGAATCAGCGGAGCCTCATCGTCTGGAACATCCGACTGCCGCGCGTGTTCGTCGCGATGCTCGTCGGGATGAACCTCGCCGTCTCGGGGGCGATCTTTCAGGCCGTGACGCGGAACGAACTGGCGAGTCCATTCATCCTCGGGGTCTCCTCGGGCGCGGGGCTTTTGATCCTCCTCACGCTGGTCGTGTTCTCCGGGCTGTCCGCGTTCCTGCCGCTCGTGGCCGCGCTCGGCGGCGCGATCGCGTTCCTCACCGTCTACGCGATCGCCTGGAAGAACGGGACCTCGCCTGTCCGTTTGGTCCTCGCAGGCGTGATCGTCGGGACCATCTTCCAGTCGCTCCAGACGGGACTGTTCTTCTTCGCCGGCGACATCGGGGTCGTCCAGTCGGCCATCGCCTGGACGACGGGGTCGCTGACCGGCACAGACTGGGAGCAGGTGCGGATGGCGCTCCCGTGGACGGCGCTCGCGGTGCTCCTGTCGCTCGTCAGTTCCCGGCAGTTGAACGTCCTCTTGCTCGGCGAGAGCACCGCCCGAGCGCTCGGAATGTCGGTCGAGCGCGTCCGGTTCGCGCTCTCTGGGATCGCCGTCCTCGCGGCGGCCGCGAGCATCGCCGTCGCGGGGATCGTCGGCTTCGTCGGGCTGATCGTCCCGCATCTGGTTCGCAACATCGTCGGCAGCGAGTACAAGAAACTGGTCGTCGGCTGTCTCTTCGCCGGCCCGGCGCTGATGGTCGCCGCCGACGTCGGCGCGCGACTCGGGCTGCAGGTACTCGTCGGCGCGTCGACGCAGATCCCGGTCGGCATCGTCACGGGACTGATCGGCGGGCCGTACTTCCTCTATCTGATGCGGAAACAGGACGCGTTAGGTGAGATCTGATGTCCGAGCACGAACGCTTCGAGCGCGAATCGAACGGCAGATCGAACGGCGAATCGAACGCGGGCGGCACCGCGACGGACGCAGATGCATCGGCGGCTCACGGTTCGGCGGTCGAGCTTCGGGGCGAAGACCTCGAAATCGGCTATCCGTCGACCGACGAGCCGGTCGTCGAGTGCGAGACCGTCCTGTTACCAGCGGGCGAGGTGACGGCGCTCGTCGGGCCGAACGGGAGCGGCAAGAGCACGCTCCTGAGGTCGATGGCGAACCAGCTCGCGCCCGACTGCGGGCAGGTCATACTCGACGGCGAACAGGTGCAGTCGCTCGAATCGAAGGAACTCGCGCGTCGCCTCGGCCTCCTCTCCCAAGAGAACGAGTCGCCCGCGAGCCTCACCGTGGAAGACCTGATCTACCACGGGCGGTACCCACACCGCGGGTTCTTCGAGTCTGTCGGCGACGAGGACCAGGCAGCCGTCGAGCGCGCGATCGACCTGGCGGGTGTCGAAGACCTTCGCGAGAAAGAGATGAAGAACCTCAGCGGCGGCCAGAAACAGCTGGCGTGGATCGCGATGGTCCTCGCCCAGGAGACGGACGTGCTCCTCTTGGACGAGCCGACGACGTATCTCGATTTACACCACCAACTGCGGGTGATGGAAGTCGTCCGCACGCTCAACCGCGAGCAGGGCGTGACCGTCGGCATCGTCCTCCACGACATCGGGCAGGCCGCGCGCTTCGCCGACAACCTCGTCGCGATGAAAGACGGCGAGCCCTACGACTGGGGGCCGCCGCGCGACGTCGTGACCGAAGAACTCCTCTCTGAGGTGTTCCACGTCGACGCCAGCGTCGACAGCGAGAGTCCGACTGGACCGCACATCGCTCCCCACCGCGCGCTCGACGACTGAGAATAGGCTTGGACGAAAAATATGGCTCGACGAAGACGCGGCCCCCTGTCGGCGAGCACACCGATACTCACCGCAGGGCACGAAGGGAGTAGTGGACTGCAGACGAGCACTGAGGGCACCGAGGCGGAAACGGAGAGCGCGGATAAGACGCCGACCCCGATGAGGTCACCGGCGAACTGACACGCACACGCCAGAGGATGACAGAACCGTCGCTCACGGCGCTCCGCGCGCGGATCGAAGCACTCGCGAGCGACAGCGGGCGCTACGTGGTCGTCTGCGGACGGACGGGCGAGCAGCCGATACCCGTCGCCGGTGATCGCTTCGCGACCCGAGAGGTGGCCGAACGCGCCGTCCGGGCGGCCGAGCAGTACCGGAGAACGCTCCGTCGCTACGACGACCGCCTCCCCTACTACGACCTGATCGCCGTGGAGGACGCTGCGTCTGAGACAGCGACCACAGAGCGGGTCGTCGGACCGACCACGTAGCGGTGTCGTGACGGGCGGACCCGCGCCGTTAAGTACGTTCCCGCGGTTACAGACCACAATGGCCGAGAAGCGCGCGACGGTCACGTGCCCCGAGTGCGACCTGACAGAGACCTTCGACAAACTCGCGACGGCGCGGGAGTTCATCGAAACCCACCGCACCGAGACCGGCCACGACGCGACGTGGGAACTGCACCGCCTCGCGCCGGGCGTCGAGCGCGCGGGCGAGGAGGCGGGCGTCTGCGGGCGTCCCGCGTGCACGACCGAGGACTCGCCGCTGTATCAGGGCTAGCGGCCTGCTCGCCGGTCAGGCTGACGCGACTCTCCGACGCTCGATTTCTCCGCGGTCGTCGAACGGTTCGCGCTGCGTCCGAGAGTGTCGCCTGCCGTCGGCAGCGTGCCCTCATCAGCAGGTAGTCAGCTACAGTATCATTTGCAAGTCTTCACGCACCCGATCGTTCGACAGCGTCTGATCTAGTTCGCAATCAGTTGCAAATGCTACGATAGGAATTTCCGCACCGCCGGCGAACGCGATCCGGCCCACCGGGATCGAATACAACTAAATTTGTTCTATGGCAACTGCGTTGGGAAACGTTTATGCAGGGGTCGTCGAATACGACATAGTGCGGCCGAGATAGCTGACCCACAATATATGGGATTAACCGCCTGGAGGGACGACGAGTGACAACTATGGAGTGCCCGGACTGCGGTCACGACCGGACGAGCGTGGTGGACACGAGAAGCGGCGCGGACGGGACGACCGTGCGGCGTCGCCGCGAGTGCAGTCGGTGTTCCTTCCGGTTCACCACCTACGAGCGCCCCGAGTGGGAGACGCTCCAGGTGAAAAAGCGGGACGGCTCGATCGAGCCGTTCGACCGCGAGAAGATCAGAGGCGGCATCGAGCGCGCCGTCGAGAAGCGCCCCGTCACAGACGACGAAGTCGACCGACTCGTCGCGGAGATTCACGCGGACATCCGGGATCGAGGGACGCGCATCGTCTCCTCGAAACTCGTCGGCGAGTTGGTCTCCGAGAAGCTTCGGGAGGTCGACTCCGTCGCGTACGTCCGATTCGTCTCGGTGTACAAGGCGTTCTCCGACCCCGAGGAGTTCGTCCGCGAGCTCGATCGAATCATAGACGAGGAACTCGACGGCGAGGAAGTGATCACAGACGATGCGGATTCGGGTCCGGATTCGCCACCCGACTCGGAGGCGGACTGAGGCCCGAACGATACGCAACTCAGGAGTTAGATAAGATGGCTAGCGCAACAGCGACACAGGACGCAGCGATACGAGAACTACTCGACCGAGCGCGACGCGGACAGACCGACGTCGTCGACGACGACACCGCCGCCGACCTCGTGCGGGAAGCCGAACGCGACCTCTACGAGGGCGCCTCTCGAGACGAGGTCTACGAGGCGCTCATCAACGTGACGACCGCCCGGATCGAGCGCGACCCCGCGTACAAGCGCATCGGGGCCGTGCTCCACCTCGATCGGTACTTCGACGAGGTGACCGGACAGGAGCCGATCGACCTCCTCGGAACGGAGAGCGAGGAAACCACAGACGACGCGGGCACGAGCGACCGTGACGGCGCGGCCGACTACGACGCACTGTACCGGGACACGTTCGTCGCGAACGTCGAGCGCGGCGTCGAGGAAGACCTGCTGGACGAGCGGATGACCGACGGTCGGTTCGATCTGGACGAACTGGCGGACGCGCTCGTGCTCGACCGCGACGAGAAGTTCGAGTACCTCGCGGCGTCGACGCTGACCCAGCGGTACTTCATCCGGATCGAGCAGGACGGCGAACCGCTCGAACTGCCGCAGGCGTTCTGGATGCGCATCGCGATGGGCCTCGCGCTCGAAGAAGACGACCCCCAAGAGCGCGCGCTGGAGTTCTACGACGTCCTCTCGCGGCTGCTCTTTACGCCCTCGACGCCGACGCTGTTCCACAGCGGCACGACGCACCCACAGCTCTCCTCGTGTTACCTCACGACCGTCGAAGACGACCTCGAACACATCTTCGACTCCTACAAGCACCACGCACAGCTCTCGAAGTGGAGCGGCGGGCTCGGCAACGACTGGACGAACCTCCGTGCGGGGGGCGCTCTCATCGAGAGCACTGGCGTCGAATCCACCGGAACGGTGCCGTTCCTGAAGATCAGCAACGACGTCACGGCGGCGATCAACCGCTCGGGCAAGCGCCGCGGGGCCGCCTGCGCGTATCTGGAATCGTGGCACCTCGACTTCCCGGAGTTCCTCGACCTGCGGCGGAACACCGGCGACGAGCGCCGGCGGACCCACGACATGAACACCGCGGCGTGGGTACCGGACCTGTTTATGAAGCGCGTCGAGGCCGACGAGGAGTGGACGCTCTTCTCGCCCGACGAGGTTCCCGACCTCCACAGTACGTACGGCGAGGAGTTCGAGGAACTGTACCGCGAGTACGAGGCGAAGGCCGAAGCCGGCGAACTCCGACAGTACGAGCGCGTCGACGCCGCCGAACTCTGGCGGACGATGCTCACGCGGCTCTTCGAGACGGGCCACCCCTGGATCACGTTCAAGGATCCGAGCAACGTCCGCTCGCCGCAGGACCACATCGGCACCGTCCACTCCTCGAACCTCTGTACGGAGATCACGCTCAACACCAGCGCCGACGAGCACGCGGTCTGTAACCTCGGAAGCGTCAACCTCTCGAATCACATTTCCGGCAACGGACTCGACCGCGACGCCCTCGCGGAGACGATCGAGACCGCGATGCGGATGCTCGACAACGTCGTCGACCTCTGTTTCTACCCGACCGACGAGGCCGAATACTCCAATATGCGCCACCGACCCATCGGCCTCGGTGTGATGGGCTTCCACGACGCGCTGATGCAGGTGGGCGTCCCGATGGGATCGGAAGATGCGATCGAGAAGTCGAACCGCTGGCAGGAGTTCGTCTCCTATCACGCGATCCTGAACAGTTCGCGCCTGGCCAAAGAGCGCGGCACCTACGAGACCTACGAGGGGAGCAAGTGGGACCGCGGCATTCTCCCGCACGATACCGTCGAGCTGCTGGAAGAAGAACGCGGCCGCGAGATCCCGACCGATCGCTCGGAGACGCTCGATTGGGACCGCGTGCGCGACCACATCGGCAAGCACGGGATGCGCAACTCGAACACGATGGCGGTCGCGCCGACGGCGACGGTCTCGACGATCAACGGGACGACCCCGTCGATCGAGCCGATCTACTCGAATCTGTACGTGAAGTCGAATATGAGCGGTGACTTCACGATCATCAACGACCAGCTCGTCGCGGATCTGAAAGCGCGGGGCCTCTGGGACTCGGAGATGCTCGATCGGCTCAAGTTCCACGACGGCTCGATCCAGGAGATCGACGAGGTCCCCGACGACCTGCAGGAGCTCTACCGCGGGGCGTTCGAGATCGACCCGCGGCACCAGCTCCAGTTGACCGCCCACCGCGGGCAGTGGATCGACCAGTCGGTCTCACACAACGTCTTCTTCCCCAGCACCGACGGCTCGCTGCTCGACGACGTCTACAAGACGGCGTGGCGGCTCGGCGTGAAGACGACCTACTACCTCCGGACGCTCGGCGCGTCCCAGATCGAGAAGTCGACGCTCGATATGGCCGAGTACGGCCGGACGCAGCGCCGAGACGTCGGGTCCGCCGGCGACGAAGATAGAGACGGATCCGCGGACGACGATCAGCACGACGACAGCGACCTCGCACGTGTCGAGGATCCGACCTGCGAGGCCTGTCAGTGAGGTGACGAAGATGCCACTACTCAATCACGACGCGGAACACGACCCGAACAAGATCCTGCCGATCGACTACGACTGGGCGCGCGAGTACTACCGCGACGGCGTCGCCAACAACTGGGTCCCCGAGGAGATTCCGATGCAGGACGACATCTCCCAGTGGAACGGCGACGAACTCACCGACTCGGAGCGACAACTCGTCGAGTGGAACCTCGGGTTCTTCTCGACGGCGGAGTCGCTGACGGCGAACAACATCGTCCTCGCGATCTACGAGTACGTCACGGCGCCGGAGTGTCGGCAGTACCTCCTTCGACAGGCCTACGAGGAGGCGATCCACACGGATACCTTCATCTACTGCTGTGACTCGCTCGGCTTCGATCCCGAGTACCTCTACGGGATGTACGATCGCATCCCAACGATCAGCCAGAAAGACGAGTTCGTCGTCGAACTCACGCAGAACCTCGACGATCCGGAGTTCAGCCTCGACGAGACCGAGGACGTGCGCGATCTCCTCCGGGACCTCGTCGGCTTCTACGTCGTGATGGAGGGCGTGTTCTTCTATGCCGGCTTCGCGATGATGCTCGCGCTGAAGCGCCGGAACCGGATGGTCGGCATCGGCCAGCAGTTCGAGTACATTATGCGCGACGAGTCGCTGCACGTGGGCTTCGGCGTCGATCTGATCAACCAGATCCGCAGGGAACATCCCGACGCCTGGACCGAGGAGTTCGGCGCGGAGGTGCGCGACCTGATCGAGACGGCCGTCGACCTCGAACAGGAGTACGCGCGCGAGGCGTGTCCCGAGGACGTCCTCGGGATGGGCCCAGAGCAGTTCTCCGAGTACGTCGAACACGTCGCGGACCGCCGGCTCGGCCAGTTGGACCTCGAAGAGAGCTACGGGACGGACAACCCCTTCCCGTGGATGAGCGAAGCCGTCGACCTGAACAAAGAGAAGAACTTCTTCGAGACGCAGGTCACCGAGTACCAGAGCGGCGGGTCCCTCGACTGGTAGGACACCACTGGCGCGCGCAGGGCGACGTCACCTGTCACCGAGCGCGTCGTCGAGTTCGTCACGTCGCCGCCGACACTCCCGGACGCCACGGAGCAGCGCATCGAGGGCGGGGTAGGTAACCTCCCGCTCGCCGAACAGGTATTCGACGACCGTGTCGTGGCCGATCCCGGCTTTCACCTCGGTCGCGGTCACGCTCTCCAGCGTGGACTGTCGCTCGCGGATCGCGGCGTCGAGGTCGTCTTCGAGGGAGGCGGCGCGCTCGCGACGCGACCACAGATCCGCGTCCTCCGACAGGATCCGAACCGACGCGTCGACGGCCGGCAGCGACTGTTCGACGTGTTTCAACGTCTCGATGGCGCTGTCGAGCGAGTCGAGTTCGATCGCCAGCGCGCGGCACATCACCCGACTCTCCGCGAGGCGCTGTTCGACGTGTTCGAGGATGGCTCGCTGGAGCGGTTGGGTGAACCGATTGCCGCCGCCCGTAGACGCGAGCGCGACGGCGACTTCCGTGCTCAACTCGGCGGCCAGCACCGCGCGGACCGTCGCCGATTCGTCGTCGACGTGCGGGACGACGTACTCCTCGAACGCGGCGCGGACGCGACGGCACCGATCGTCGGTCGTCGCCGTCGCGCCCGTCGTCCATCCGGGAGACGGCGATCCGAGACGCTCGGCGGTGCCACCGGCGCTCACGGGCTCGGTCTCGGCGACCGTCGCGCGGAACTGCTCGAAGCCGCGTCGCTGGCGCTGCGTCTCGCGCCGTTCGTCACGGACGGCGCGGCGGGCCGCGGTCAGATCGCGAATGGCGGCGTCGACGTCGGGCACGCTCGGTTACCTCCCCGCTTCCGATTCCAGTCCCGAACCGCCGGAGCCGCGAGGCCGACCGGTGCTCGAATGCTGTGGTAGTCGATCGCTACGCATATTTTAGGTATACCTAAACAATCGTCATAACCGTTACGGAGCGCCGACCGAATCCGCCGCGAACCTCGACTTTTTCCTCGCGCCGGACGCAGAGCCGGTATGCGCGCAGCAGTGTATCACGGCCCCCGCGACGTCCGAGTCGAGGACGTACCCGAACCGGAACTGAGCGCTCCCACGGACGCGATCGTCCGCGTAACACACACCGCCGTCTGCGGCTCGGACCTCTGGTTCTATCGCGGCGAGAGCGACCGCGACCTGGGATCGAAGATCGGCCACGAGCCGATGGGAATCGTCGAAGCCGTCGGCGAGGAGGTCCGCTCGATCGAACCGGGCGACCGCGTGTTCGCCCCGTTCAAGATCAGCTGTGGCTCCTGTGAGTTCTGCCGGAAGGGGCTCCACACCTCTTGCGTGAACGGCGACAGCTGGGGCGGCGACAACGGCGGCGCACAGGGTGAGAAGATCCGCTGTCCGCAGGCCGACGGCACACTCGTCCGCGTGCCGGACCGCTACGCCGACGACGAGGACGCGCTCCGGTCGCTGCTTCCGCTCACTGACGTGATGGGCACCGGCCACCACGCTGCGGTGAGCGCCGGCGTCGAGGCGGGCGAGACCGCCGTGGTCGTCGGCGACGGGGCCGTCGGACTCTGCGGCGTCCTCGCGGCCCGCCGGCTCGGGGCGGAGCGCATCGTCGCCGTCGGCCATCACGAGGACCGATTGGAACTGGCCGAGTCGTTCGGCGCGACCGACCTCGTCGCCGAGCGGGGCGATGAGGCGGTCGAGCGCGTCCGCGAGTTGACCGGCGGCGGCGCAAATCACGTGCTGGAGTGTGTTGGCGCGGCCTCGTCGATGGAGATGGCGACAGAAGTCTGTCGCCCGGGCGGCACGATCGGCTACGTCGGCGTCCCGCACGGACTCGACGGCGGCCTCGATCTGTTCTCGTTCTTCGGGGACAACATCTCGCTCCGCGGCGGGATGGCTCCCGTTCGCGCGTACGCCGACGAGCTGATGGCCGACGTCCTGCAGGGGACGCTCGACCCCGCGCCGGTGTTCACGAAGACGGTCGACCTCGAAAACATCGCCGAGGGCTACAGGGCGATGGACGAACGCGAAGCGATCAAAGTCCTCGTCGAGGTCTGAAACGAAGAACGCGGCGCGTCAGTTCACTCGACGCCGCCAACGCCCGAGGAGGCGTCGGGGAGGTCGTACGGAGTCGCGTCGAGGCCGAGTGCTTCGAGTGCGGCCGCGAGGTGTTCGTCCTGGGCGTACTCCGCGCCGTCCTCGACGCGCAGTTCCTGGGCCTTCGCGAGCACCTCGCCGCGGCGGTCCTCGGGGATGTCGTATTTGTCCGTCGAGAGTTCGATGACGAGACCGTTGTTGTCGTGGGTGTACAGCGAGAAGAAGATCCCCCGGTCGAAGACGTTGTAGCCGCGGCCGTCGTCCTCGAGTGCGGCCGCGACGTCCTCGAAGTCCTCGGGGGCGATGCTGAAACAGAGGTGGTGGACGGACCCGGTGCCGCCGCGCTGCGGGCCGCGGTTCGAATCCCGATCGCCGACGAACACCGTCAAAATGCGGCCGTCGCCGGTGTCGAAGAACAGGTGCGTCTGCGAGGGGTCGTCGAGGTTCGGCTGGCGGAGAACGAGCGGCATCCCGAGGAGGTCGCGATAGAACGCGAGCGTGTCTTCTTCGTTGCTCCCCCAGATGGTGATGTGGTCGGTCCCGGTCGTCTGAATCGGGCTGTCCGGCCGGTCCGCGGTGACGGGCGTTTCGTCGCTCATACCGGAGGTAGCATCGCGACCAGCATAAGTATCGGAGTGACACCGGTGTCACCACTGCGTCGTCCACGAAGCGCCCGAATCACGTCCGGCAGAATCAGCGATCGACGTCTGTCCCGACGAACGTGTCCCGGCGATAGCGACACTGCTCACAGAAGAACTGGGCGTAGCCCGCCGGCTGTACCCCGCTGAACGACATCTCGTCGCCACAGTCAGGGCACCACTCGGAGCCGATGCCGGACGGTCGCTGAATCGACATAGTACTGCGAAATGGGGGCTGCTACATTATCCTGTCGATCTTTCATTATAGATAGCCGACAGGCCGGTCGATGGCGTCGGTGCACGCGGCAGACGTGCCAGTGCTCGTGCGGGCGAACGGAAAAAAGCGGTCGAGCGCGGTTAGTACCGCGAGGGGAGGTACGCGAAGCCGACGAGGAAGATCACCGTCAGGAACGAGGCGATGCTGACGCCCCACAGGCCGTTTTTGTGGAGCGTGTGCTGGTCGATTTCGGCGTTCTGCTGCCGGAAGCTCTCGAAGTCCTGAGTGAGCTGAAGCGTCGATTCGTCGGCGAAGTGTGCGAGGTACGTCTCGCCGCCAAGCGTGACGTTCGAGTTGTCGCTGACGCCGATCGTGTTCGTCCGCGGGCCCGCCCACGCGAGCGTGACTTCGCTCGTCGTCACCGCGTCGATGGTGCTGGCGTTGCCCTCGTACTGAACGGTGTCGCCTTCGGCGTACGTCCGCGTTTCGGGCTCGGGGAAGTACTCGCTCGCGGGGACGAGTTCGGAGCCGTCGATGACGACGTACTGCGTGCCGTTCTGCGTCACCATCTCCTCACTCGCTGCGGGGTCCTCTTGGAGGATCGCGGTCTCGTTGATGTCCTCGCGCAGGGTGAACGTCGTGGGATCGTCGCCGCTACCGACGAGCACGCGCCACTCGTTCCCGTCGAACGACTGCGTGGAGTTGTTCTCCCACGCGGCGGTGTAGCGCGCGGATTCGTTCGTATACTGGAGTTCACCCTCGACGACGGTGGTCGCGATTCCGCCGTGACCGCCGCCCTGCTCGGTGGTCGTGATCGTTGAGACGGTATAGGTCTGTTCGCCGACCTGGAACTGATCGCCCTGAGCGAGTTCGTACTCCGGATTCTCGAACTCGACGTGTGGCGTCTGTGCGGTCGCGATGAGCGAATACGAGGCCGCACCGATGACGATGAAGAGTGCGACGTAAATCGCCGCGGCACGTCGTTGCATATCTCCGGATTTGGTCACGTGGCGTATAACGGTTACCGTTTTCCGGAAGGCGTTTCCGGGGGTGCGTGCGCCGACCACGACGTCGGCGGGGGCGTCAGATCAGACAACGACCGCTGATCACTGCCGCTCGGCGTGCTGTTTCACGACCGCTGCCTCCGCTTTGCGCAACAGTTCTCCGGCCGTGCTCGACGAACAGCCGAGGGCGTCCGCGACGTCTGCCACGGATCCCTCCCGAGGTACCTCATAATAGCCGACGTCGACGGCTGCTGCGAGTGCGGCCCGCTGTCTGTCGGTGAGGCCCGATGGCGCTGCGCGCCGCTCGAACTCGTGGACGCGCTCGATAGAGAGCGTACCGAGCGCGGAGAGTCGCTCGTGGAACGTACTGAGTGCCGTCGGCTCGCCGACGGCCTCGAACCGAACCGCGCCCGTGTCGAGGAAGACGACCGGCGGAAGGAATATCACGCGCGCGTCCACGATCGTCTCCAAGATGGCCGCCGAAAACTCGTAGTCGTCCTGTTGGAGGAACGCGTACGTGCCGTCAGTTCCCTTGACGAAGTGACTCGCGAGGAGCGAGTCGATCGCCTCGGTGGCCGCCGCCGCAGCGTCGCGGTCGACGTCGAGCCAACAGAGGCTCGTCGCGTCCGCCGTCGGACTCCACATCAGCAGCTCGGTCCGCGTGAGGGGCGTCTCTGCGACGACCTGTCGCTGGAGCGGGTGGACGAATTCGGGGTAGCGGACGGCAAACTGGACGCGTTTCATCTCGCCGTTGGGCCACGTCGTGCTGCGGGACGTATCAATCACGGCGGTTCGCGGCGGGGGGCGCCCAGCCATCACGTCTCGGTGCGATGCGCCGCGAGAGCTTCTGGAACCGCCCGAAGCAACGTGCCGAGGTGGTCTTCACCCTCTAAGACGTGGATGTGAGCCGTCGAAAGTGTGGTTTCGAGGCGGCGAGCATCCGTGATCGGAACGTTCGTGTCGCGGTCGCCGTGCCAGAGATGCACCGGGACGTCGATATCCTCGAATCGGATTCCCCACTCGGTCGAGACGTTCTGAAAATCGGTCACGGCTCCGCACCGACTGTGAGCGAACGCTTCGAGAAAGTCGGCTTGCACGATCGTGGCGACCTCTTGCGGTATCGAGCCGGTGGCCTCCCCCGCCGTGTACTGATCGACGACAAACGCGGGATCGCGGCGGTGGGCCAGCCACGCGTGCCCGCGAAACAGCACCCCGAGGAGCGTCGGCGTCGTCGACGCCAGCCCCCCCAGGAGACGCTGTGTTAGTGGCACCGTCTCGCTGAGATGCGGCGGCGTCGCTCCGGCAACGAGATCGACGCGACTGACCCGGTCCGGTCGAGCGGCCGCAGTCGCGAGTGCATACGGACTCCCGCCCGAAAACGCGACGATCGAAGTCGATCCGGCGTCGGCGTCGTCGAGGATGGCACTGACATACGTTTCGGCGTCGGTAATCGACTGGTCCGGCCACGGCGTCGAGCGGCCGTATCCCGGTCGATCCGGGGCGAGCAATCGAACCCCGTGCTCCTGTGCGTCGGCGTCGAACAGCCGTCCCAACAAACGAGAACCGGGAGTTCCGTGCAAAAATACGACTGGTCGGCCGTCCGGGTCGCCGTACTCGCTGTAGGCGACCTGCTTGTCTGCGGCTATCGATACCGTTCGTGTGCGACCGTTCGTGGCCTCGGAACGACGTCGCGGCCGATTAGAGGTGGATGTCGCCATTGGGTGCCGATAGTCGTCTCCGCACCGAGAGGTTGGTGCCGGATCCATCCGGTGGTTTATGTATTTTTGGAGGGGCGCTCGACAACGCTGCCGCTCGTGATACTGGACGCGGTGAGAGAGAGTGTCCGCAAAATGCCAAGCCAAGGGCCGGATTTGAACCGGCGATGATCCGCTCTGCAGGCGGACGCGTTCGGCCAGACTCTGCCACCTTGGCGCACCTATCTCTATTCCGTTTCTGCGTTTAAGCCTAGCGGTCCGCTATCGTTCGAAATGAAGAGAGCCCACGAGCACGCGCTCGTGGGCTCTGAAAGTATGAGTGGAGGCGGCGAGCCAGTGTTCCCAGAGGATCGCTCACTCCAGTACTACCTCGCACGCTGGCAGGCTTAACTTCCGTGTTCGGGATGGGTACGGGTGTCGCCCTGCCGCTCTGGCCGCCTTAATGCCGACTGATGGATTCGAACCACCTGGACTCGTATCGTGAGTCCACACCAGTGTCGGTGTGCCAGTCGAATTTGTGATGCGTACATTCGACCATTGTTACGCACGCAATCCAGCTTCCGCCTGAACCCGTTCGACCGTGGGTCACCTTGTTGGTGGTGGTAGTCTCGATCCCCATCACGGCATCCACTGTGACACGGATTGGGTAGTCACGTGACACTATGCTCGTGTATGAGTGTGGCTTTGGACTGTTAGTGCTCGCGGGCTCACACCTCGTTGCCTCGGTGCGTACACCCCGAGTCTATCGAACTCGTCTTCTACGAGTGTCCTCGGTGGTACTTCTTTTTGAGGTAGGTTTCGAGCTTAGATGCGTTCAGCTCTTACCCTGCGGTGCGTGGCTGCTCGGCATCTGCCCTTTCGGACAACCGATACACCAGCGGCACCCATTCGTAGTTCCTCTCGTACTATACGAACGTTCCTCTCAAGTACCAATACACCCCCAATAGATAGCAGCCGACCTGTCTCACGACGGTCTAAACCCAGCTCACGACCTCCTTTAATAGGCGAACAACCTCACCCTTGCCTGCTTCTGCACAGGCAGGATGGAGGGAACCGACATCGAGGTAGCAAGCCACCCGGTCGATATGTGCTCTTGCGGGTGACGACTCTGTTATCCCTAAGGTAGCTTTTCTGTCATCAACGGGCCCCATCCAGGAGCCTCGTTGGTTCGCTAGACCACGCTTTCGCGTCAGCGTCACTCGTTGGGAATGACACTGTCAGACTTCCGTTTGCTCTTGCGCTCTTCTCCGGGTTTCCGACCCGGATGAGGAAATCTTTGGGCGCGCTCGATATCTTTTCGAGCGCGTACCGCCCCAGTCAAACTGCCCGGCTACCGGTGTCCTCCGCCAGGAGTGAGAGTCGCAGTCACTAACGGGTAGTATTTCACTTGTGTCTGGGTGGCCCGCTAGCGCGGGTACCTCTGTAATGACTCCTACCTATGCTGCACATCAGCGACCACGTCTCAGCGACAGCCTGCAGTAAAGCTCTATAGGGTCTTCGCTTCCCCTTGGGGGTCTCCAGACTCCGCACTGGAACGTACAGTTCACCGGGCCCAGCGTTGGGACAGTGACGCTCTCGTTGATCCATTCATGCAAGCCGCTACTGAAGCGGCAAGGTACTACGCTACCTTAAGAGGGTCATAGTTACCCCCGCCGTTGACGGGTCCTTCGTCCTCTTGTACGAGGTGTTCAGATACCCGCACTGGGCAGGATTCAGTGACCGTACGAGTCCTTGCGGATTTGCGGTCACCTATGTTGTTACTAGACAGTCGGAGCGTCCGAGTCACTGCGACCTGCTCGGTAAAAAGCAGGCATCCCTTCTTCCGAAGGTACGGGACTAACTTGCCGAATTCCCTAACGCCGGTTGTTCCCGACAGGCCTTGGCTTTCTCTGCCTGAGTACCTGTGTCGGATCTCGGTACGGTCGCCGTGCGCCTTTTCACGGGCTCTCGGTACCAGCGACTTGCGCTGTCTCGTGATTCGATCGCTTCGTGCCATTACGGCGTCCACGATCTTCCACGATTCGACGAGGCGAAGGCCTCGCTCGCTGTTTCCAAAAGCGTCGGCTGAGTGCACGGTGGCACTGGAATATTAACCAGTTTCCCTGGTTGTCCCAGTCGAGTTACGGTGGGACTTAGGACCGGCTAACCCTCGGCTGAGTGGCAGTGCCGAGGAACCCTTACTCGTAAGGCCGTCGGGGTTCGCACCCGACTCTCGCTGCTACTGTGACCAGGATTTTCGTCACTAATCGGTCCACGCGAGCTCTCGCCCGAGCTTCCGCCCGATCAGTGCGCCAAGCCTACTAGATCGTCCTGTGATGGACGCTGCCAGGTCTCGGTGGTGGATTTGAGCCCCGATCATTTTGGGCGCCTCGAACCTCGGCCGGTAAGCTGTTACGCTTTTCTTAGAGGGTAGCTGCTTCTAAGCTCACCTCCCGGCTGTTTAGGGCTCGAGACCACCTTCGGTTGCACTTAATCCACACTTGGGGACCTTAACCCGGCTCTGGGTTGTCTCCCTCACGGACCACAGGCTTACCCCGCAGTCCGGATTCCCAACGTCTACGGCGTCTGCAAGTTTGGAGTTCGACAGGAAGGCCGACTCCTCTCGGAGGCGGGACTTCCAATCGGTCGCTCTACCTCGCAGACTACCTCGGTTGAGGTCATGCTTCGACATGTTTCGGCTGGAACCAGCTGTTGCCGAGTTCGATGGGCCTTTCACCCCTACGCACGAGTCACGGGAGGGTATTGTAGGACACCAACCCTTGCAGGCTTCCACGCAGCTTTCGCCACGCTTCACCTTGCTCGCGCGTAGATCACTCGGTTTCGGGTCGCATCAGTATGACTCCCCGCGCTTGAACACGGTGGCCCTGGTCCGGATGGACTGCGGCCGTATCGGTTTCCCTGTGCCTGCCCGGATACTCCGGTTAGGCTTGCCATACAAATGCACTCCCTGGGTCGTTTTTCAAAACGCACGACGCGACATCGGCTTCCCAAGAGTCCTACTGGTGGGTCGCCCCACGCTCGTTTTTCTTGGGACCTTGTATGCCCCGTCGTTCTATCACTGACTGAGTTCAGGCCCTATTGCACCGCCCTGTTCGGGGTGCTTTTCAGCGTTCGCTCACGCTACTTGTTCGCTATCGGTCTCGAGGAGTGTTTAGTCTTCGCAGTTGATGCCTGCGAGATTCACGAGGAATATCCAATCCTCGCTACTCTGGAGGTAGCCCGGGAACACGCTCTCGCGATACGGGACTGTCACCCTGTATCGTACTCCGTTCCAGGAGATTTCTCGTGAGATTGTGTTCCGTTATGGCTAGTCCGAACACCACATTTCCTTCCGGATTCGGTTTGGACTGTGTCGCGGTCACTCGCGGTTACTGACGACATCACTATTGTTTTTTGTTCCTGCTCCTACTGAGATGTTTCAATTCGGAGCGTTCCCCATTGCGCGAAGCAATTGCGGTGGGGATTCCCATTCGGAGATCCCGAGTTCTTAGTCTCCGTGCGACTCCCTCGGGCTTTTCGCAGCTTGGCACGTCCGTCGTCGGCTCTCGAGCCGAGCCATTCACCAGCCAGTACAGTAGCCAGTTTGAGTGTCGTGTGTTACTGGTCTGTTGTGTACAGTGGTTGCTGTTGCAGTTGCAAGTTAAGTTGCTCTTGCTGTTTGGTGATCTGAGACGTCCACGTGTGATCCGTTCGGTTGAACGGGTTCAGTGGGCGTCTGGATTGCGTGCGTACAATGGTCGTCATTGAACGTCCGGTGGCGGCCGGAGCGTTCGTCGAACCCTTCCCATCCGCGCTTTCACGGGATGGTGCATCAGTTCGTGTCCACTCCAGTCGAGTGTGTGCCCACACTTAAGGAGCACGTTCTGTGTCGAGTGGAGTGGGGGATGGACCCGCTGGGATTTGAACCCAGGGCGTCCTCCTTGCAAAGGAGGTGCTCTACCGCTGAGCTACGGGCCCAGTTAGCCTTGATGGTTCTAAGGTGCCTGTCTGGTGGGCGTGAGCCACGATCGGGGCCAGGCGATGAGTGAAAGTTGAGCCACCCCGTCGGGGTGGTCTCGGTCTGTAGGAGGTGATCCAGCCGCAGATTCCCCTACGGCTACCTTGTTACGACTTAAGCCCCCTTGCGAAGCCCAGATTCGACTGTGGTGACACAGCCTCATCCGGACCTCACTCGGGTGCTTTGACGGGCGGTGTGTGCAAGGAGCAGGGACGTATTCGCCGCCCTCTTGTGAAAGGCGACTACTACCGAATCCAGCTTCGTGAGGGCGAGTTTCAGCCCTCAGTCCGAACTACGACCAAGTTTCGGAGATTAGCGCCCTCTTTCGAGGTTGCAACCCATTGTCTTGGCCATTGTAGCCCGCGTGTAGCCCAGCTCATTCGGGGCATACTGACCTACCGTTGCCCGTTCCTTCCTCCAGTTTGGCACTGGCAGTCCTCCTAATGTACCCAGCCAGTCGGAACTGCTGCTGGCAATTAGGAGTGCGGGTCTCGCTCGTTGCCTGACTTAACAGGACGCCTCACGGTACGAGCTGACGGCGGCCATGCACCTCCTCTCTACAGCGTCGTGGCGAGGTCATCAACCTGACCGTCATCACTGTAGTCGGAGCTGGTGAGATGTCCGGCGTTGAGTCCAATTAAACCGCAGGCTCCTCCGGTTGTAGTGCTCCCCCGCCAATTCCTTTAAGTTTCATCCTTGCAGACGTACTTCCCAGGCGGTTCGCTTCTCGGCTTCCCTACGGCACAACACAGGCGCGTAGCCTGTGTCACACCTAGCGAACATCGTTTACGGCTAGGACTACCCGGGTATCTAATCCGGTTCGAGACCCTAGCTTTCGTCCCTCACTGTCGGATCCGTTTTCTCGAGGTGCTTTCGCCATCGGTGGTCCGTCCGGGATTACGGGATTTCACTCCTACCCCGGACGTACCCCTCGAGCCTTCCGGTCCCAAGCCTCGGAGTTTCCGCCGGACGCCCACACGTTGGGCGTGTGGATTTCCCGACGGACTTTCGAGGCCAGCTACGGACGCTTTAGGCCCAATAAGATCGGCCATCACTTGAGCTGCCGGTATTACCGCGGCGGCTGGCACCGGTCTTGCCCAGCTCTTGTTCGTGTACCGCCCTACGGTACACAAAAGCGAGGACGATATGCCCTCGCACTCGGAGTCCCCTTATCGCACGTGCGTGCAGTGTAAAGGTTTCGCGCCTGCTGCGCCCCGTAGGGCCCGGAATCTTGTCTCAGATTCCGTCTCCGGGCTCTTGCTCTCACAACCCGTACCGATTATGGGCACGGTGGGCCGTTACCCCACCGTCTACCTAATCGGCCGCAGCCACATCCTACAGCGCGGGAGCGTTTGTGCCTCTTGGCATTCCAGCGTGAGAGGGGTATGACGAATTAGCCTCAGTTTCCCGAGGTTATGCGTCTCTGTAGGGTAGTTTGGCCACGTGTTACTGAGCTATTTGCCGCGAGTGTGAACTCGCACGACTAGCATGGCTAAATCGGACTCCGATAGCAATGGCCTCCGGCAGGATCAACCGGAATGGGTCTCCCCCGTAGTGGGGGAGGGGTGTGGCGGGATTTCCCTCTCGGAGAGAGGGAGATCACCATATATCATTGCGTGGTCCGTTCGTGGTTCAGTGGACACCAGACAGGTGTCACCGAACCATCAAGGCTAACATCAGATTCCATCTGTACGGCGGACCGCAGGGGTGGAATCCTCATCTCTTGCGGACGTAAGCGTACGTTGGACGAAGCCATAAAGGCTCCGATCCGTCTCGCTGCCGGCCGAAGCCGGCGTGTCCGAGTGGGCGCGGGGTTGAACCGCACCCAGTCGCGGTGTGTCGTTCGCATTCATCCGAAACGGACTTGCACACTTAAGCCCGTCGTATCGTCCTCGGCTCGCGTTCGAGCCGAAGACCAAACGGGGGCGTGCAAATCCGATCCGTCGTAGATCCCGTCCGGGGTGACCCGGGCGGGCTTCCGCGTATTTCTACGAATGCCGGGTAAATATAAAAGGCCGTCGAACCGTCCCCGCCTCGTTATGCGATTTCACACCGAACCAGGTAATGAATATTCGGACAGCCGGGATCGCAATAGCTCACCGTCGTAGATGGAATGACCAGCCGGCGGGACAGTGGTACGCGCGCTACGTGCACGCGGAGAGATACACGAGGATACGAGTGAGACGTATAGCGCGGTCGGAGGCCGACACGTCATCCCACGCGTCGCGCGTGCGGTCGGGTCGGATGATAACCGCGCGCGAGAGACTCACCACGGGACGGACAAAGCGGTGTCGGATAGCAAAAATGGACCAAGAGACGAGAGAGCGAGGAGTGGACGCGAAAGAGAGGACGGACCGGCCCATCACGGAGTGCCGAAGGACGGTTCCAACGGCCCGGAAGCGGACATCGCGCGAGCGCGACGCGCGGTAGTTACTTTTCGATGTGTTCGATGCCCTGTTTCGAGACGTTGCCTCGCGTGACTGTCGAGACCTCGTTCTGTTTCATCCACCCTGGCTTGTCGTTCGGCGCGGTGTCGTGCCACGCCCACGCGTGATAGACGTGTACCCGATCGGTGCCCCGTTCGAGCAGTCGGATTTCGGTGGGGTGCTCTTTCGCCTCGTCTTCGGATTCGTAGGACTCGTATCCCTCGAGGCGACGGGCTGCCTTGAGTGCCGCCTGCCGCGGCATCCGGCCGGTGAACTGTTTGGTCTTCTCGCCGTCGTCGAGCATTACGAAATTCCGTTTACCGTCCTCGCGTACCATCGCTGTGTACCTCTATGTCAAGGAAGCGCATAGTCTGGCATAAATATATCGGCAAAAATCGACTGCAGCGGCGGGGTCAAGGGGTAGTTGGCGACGTCAGCGTCCGGGCGATCGTCGTTCGTGCCGGAGACAGACAGACGATTACGGCGGCAACCGCGTCTTCAGAACGGGTCGAGCGCGCGTACGAGCGAAAAATCGTCGTCAGACGCGCGCCGGCGCCTCCATTTGGAGTAATTGAAGCAAGGCGTAAACAACACTTATGTATATCCTGCAGCGAACCAACGCCTAGACAGCTCCGATGGTTCGGAAAAAGAAGCTCAGCCCGAGTGGCGCGAAAGACGAACACGGCGAGTACCACAACGTCCACGTGAACCTCCACGAAGACGAACTCGCCGTGGCCGGGATGGAGATCGGCGACGAGGTGTTCGTTCGCGTCCGAGACGGCAAGATCATCATTCAGAAGGCCGACCCCGACGCGGTCGAGCACGACTTCTGAACGCGCGATGAGCCGAGGCACCGACCGGTCGACACGAAAGTGCCGACGAGACGGCAACGCGCGACACGTGAGAAGATCGTGATACGCTCGGCGTACCGCGCTCTCAGGCCGGCCCTCTTCTCGCTCCCCGCGGAGACCGCACACCGTGCAGTACACCGCGGACTCGCGACAGTCCAACACACGCCAGTCGAGACGCTCCTCCGGGACCGACTCGTCGTCGACGACGACCGGCTCGCAGTCGACGCCTTCGGGCAGTCCTTCGCGAACCCGATCGGCGTCGCGGCGGGCTTCGACAAGAACGCCGAACTGCCGTCAGTGCTCGGTGCGCTCGGCTTCGGCCACGTGGAGGTCGGCGGCGTCACTGCGCGCGCACAGCCGGGCAACCCACGCCCGCGAATGTTCCGTCTCGTCGAAGACCGGGCCATCATCAACCGGATGGGTCTCAACAACGAGGGCGCAGACGCCGTCGGCGAGCGCCTGCGGACGAGCCCCGATCCCGAGATCCCCGTAGGCGTCAACGTCGCGCTCTCGGAGGAGACAGACGCCGCGGACGCGCCGGAAGATTACCGCTACACCTACGAGCAGGTCGCCGACGTGGCCGACTACCTCGCGGTCAACGTCTCCTGTCCGAACAGCGAGGGGATGCGCGAGCTACAGAACCGCGACTCACTGGAGGCGATCCTCGGCGGGCTCGTCGACGCCGGCGCGTCGCCACTGCTCGTGAAGCTTTCGCCCGATCTCCCCGAGCCAGCGATCGAAGACGCGCTCGCGGTCGTCGACGACTTCGACCTCGACGGCGTCATCGCGACCAACACGACGACCGACCGGCCGACGGGGCTCCACAGCCCGAAACGCGCCGAGAAGGGCGGACTCTCGGGCGCGCCGATCGAGCACCGCGCGACCGAGATGGTCCGCTTCGTCGCCGAACGAACGGACGTTCCCGTCGTGGGCGTCGGTGGCGTCTCCGACGCCGCGGGCGCGTACGCGAAGATCCGTGCGGGCGCGAGCCTCGTCCAGCTGTACACCGGACTCGTCTACGAGGGACCGACACTCGCACGCGACATCAACGAGGGACTGCTCACGTTACTCGAACGTGACGGCTTCGACAGCGTCGAGGACGCGGTCGGCGCAGATCTCTGATAGGGATTATCGTCACTGTTCGGAGATTCTCGCCGTACCGTCCGGCGAGACATCTATGCAGACGTACGATAATCCCTATGAGAAGGAACCGAAAAGCGACGGCGGGCGCGGCGTTAGGCTTCTTCGTGGACGATCACGATCGCATCGCCCGCCTCGACCATCTCGCCCTCGCCTAGGTACTGCCGCTCTTCTTCGATCTCGAACATCTCGGGCTCCAGTTCGACGCCCGCGACGTGGAGTTCGCCGTCGACGGTCTCGTACTCGCCCGCTTCGAGCGCGTCGTCGATCGCCGAGACCTGACTCCCGAACTCGGGGCCGACAAGCGAGTAGTCGAGGTCGACGCCCGTGACGACCGACTCGACCGCCGGACGCTCATCGAGCGTCTCTAACTCCTCGACGTGCATCACGCTGGAGATGTCGGCCTCGAAGCCGGAGACGTCGCCCCAGACCTCGACGCGGTCGAGTTCGGCGTTCATCGACAGTTTCGCGTCGCTCTTGTACTTCCGGAGCGCGCCGACGACTTCCATCGCCGTCTCGCCGGCCTCGAAGTCGGCGTCGACACCGAGCGGTTCGGGCCAGCCGCTGTGGTGCACGCTCTCGCCGTCGTCGTACATATCGTGCCACAGCTCCTCGGTCGCGTGCGCGAGGATCGGCGAGAAGAGCTTCAGGAAGCGTCGGTGCGCGACTTCGAGGGTGTACGCCGCGGAGGCGTCCCCGCCCTCGCGGACGCGCTGCTTTGCGATCTCCAGGTAGTCGTCACAGAACGTGTGCCAGAAGAAGCCGCGGAGGCCGTCGCGGGCCTTCGAGAACTCCCGGCTCTCGAACCGGCCGGTCAGCCGCTCGATCTCGCGGTCCAGCGAGGCGAGCAGCCAGCGATCGAGTTGGGTGAGGTCCTCGTGGTCGAACTCCGCGGGCGCGTCCTCGGTGAGGCTCTCGACGAGTTTCGAGGCGTTCCAGAGCTTCCGGAGCAGTTTCTCGCCGGCGCGGAGGCCCTTCTCGGAGTACGGCAGGTCGTCGCCGACGGCCGATCCGGCTGCCCAGTAGCGCGCGGCGTCGACGGGGAACTTCGAGACGACCTCGTCGGGCGCGACGACGTTGCCCTTCGACTTCGACATCTTCTCGCGGTTCTCGTCGAGGACCATCCCGTTGATCATCACGCTGTCGAACGGCACCTCGCCGGTGTGTTCGTAGCACTTGACGACGGTGTGGAAGAGCCAAAACGAGATGATGTCGTGGCCCTGCGGGCGGAGGTCGAACTGGTAGAGTTCGGGGTTCTCGAAGGTGAACTCCTCTCGTTCCGCGTCCCAGTCCCAGCCGGCGTTGATCAGCGGCGTGAGCGACGACGTCGCCCACGTGTCGAAGACGTCGTCCTCGGGGACGAACTCGTCGTGACCGCACTCCGGACAGGCGTCGACCGGCGGCTCGTCGCTGAGCGGGTCGACCGGCAGGTTCTCTTTCTCGGCTAACACGACGTGTTCGCACGCCTCGCAGTACCAGACCGGGAACGGGATGCCCGAGGAACGCTGCCGGGAGATCGACCAGTCCCACTGGAGCCCCTCGATCCAGTTTTTGTACCTGGTGAACATCTTCTCGGGGTACCAGTCCATCTCTCGGCCCGCTTCGAGGTACTCGTCGGTCTTATCGAGCAGTTCGACGTACCACTGATCTTTGACGAGGAACTCGACGCTCGTCCCGCAGCGCTCGTGGACGTTCACCGTGTGGGTGATCGCCCGGCGGTCGAGGAGCGCGCCGTCCTCCTCGAGGTCGTCGACGATCTCCTCGCGCGCCTCTTCGGAGGAGAGCCCGGCGTACTCGCCCGCGACGTCGGTCAGCGTGCCCGACTCGTCGATAGCGAGCCGGAGATCCAGATCGTGCGCCTGGTACCACTCGATGTCGGTCTGGTCGCCGAACGTACAGCACATCACGATCCCCGAGCCGGTCTCTAGGTCGACCCGCTCGTCTTCGAGGATCGGCACTTCCTGATCGAACAGCGGCACGCGCGCTTCCTCGCCGACGAGGTACTGGTTCTCGTCGTCGTCGGGGTGGACGAAGACCGCGACGCAGGCCGGCAGGAGTTCGGGACGCGTCGTCGAGATGGTGAACGTCTCGTCGGCGTCGATCGAGTCGCTCTCGACGACCTCGAAGGCGATGTCGTGGAAGTGACTCGGCTGTTCGTCGTCTTCGGTCTCGACCTGCGAGATCGCCGTCTCACACTCGGGACACCAGATCGCCGGCGCGCGCTGGCGGTACTCGCGACCCTGCTCGTAGAGGTCGATAAACGAGAGCTGAGAGATCCGCTGGGTCTTCGGCGAGATCGTCTGGTAGGTCTGGTTCCAGTCGATAGAGATGCCGAGGCTCTGCATCTTCTCGGTGAACTCGGCCTCGTACTGCTCACAGACCTCCTGGGTCATCCGCTGGAACTCGCGGCGCTCGTAGTCCTGATGGCGGACGTCGAGTTCGTCTTCGGCGAGTCGCTCGGAGGCGATGCCGTTGTCGTCGTAGCCGAACGGGAAGTAGACGTCCTTGCCGCGCATCCGGTTGAACCGAGCGACGAAGTCCTGCAGCGTGAAGCCGTAGACGTGGCCCCAGTGCAGACTCCCGGATACCGTCGGCGGCGGCGAGTCGATAGAGAAGGCGGTGTCGGGGTTCTCTACGTCACCCTCGTACGCGTAGGTCTCGTCGTCGACCCACCTGTCTTGCCACTTCGCCTCGACGGTGTCCGGGTCGTATTCTCCGCTCGGCATTATCGGGCGAAAATACCGGCGGGAGGGCTGTTAAGTTACTCGATTACGCGGACGCGAGCGCCGACAGATCGAACTCGAAGGCCGCGACCGGGAGTTCCAGGTCGTGTTCGACCAGAACCGCGGGGTGGAGTTCGCCCACGACGCCGACCGCGTCGCCGTCGATCACGACGGACGCGGCGCGACCGTCGATGAACGAGGGGTGCTCGGTCGGCGGCGTCTCCAGGTCGACATCGAAGTCGCCGCAGATCGCCTGCAGCCGGGCCTTCGCGTCCTCGTAGGTCGCGTCGTGGCGCGCGAGCACGCCAGCGACGTGTCGCCGCTCGCGGACGCGCGTGTTGACGTCGTCGTCGCGCTCGGCCACGAGGCCGACTTCTGCGAGGTCCTGTGGGTACGCGCGGTGCGTGTTGTTCTCTAAGACCATCACGAGCGAGGGCAGCGCCCACTGACGGAGGATCGTGTAGTCCTCGCTGTAGGGTTCGGTGATCTCGACGGGGTCGCCGCCGCCGAGGTAGTCGGTTCCGGGCTCGACGTTCATCCGGTCGTACGTCTCGTCCTCGCTGGACATATGGAAGTTCAGGAGGTCCTCGAAGCCGAGGCCGGTCAGGGCGTTCCGGGTGGCGGCTTCGAGCCGGGAGCGCTCGTGGCGGCCGCCGACGGTCCCGATGTCGGGATAGCGCGGTTCGAGTTCGTCGAAGCCGTACGCGCGGCCGACGTCGTCGACCAGATCGAGCGGGTGGAGCACGTCAGTGCGGTACGGCGGGATCGACACCTCATAGACCGTCTCGGCGTCTGCGGCCTCGTCGGAAGCGTCCGCGTCGTCCGCGACGACCGCGTCGAGTCCGGAGCGCTCGAACAGGTCGATCACCTCTGCCGTCTCGAATTCGACGCCGAGCATCGTCTCGATCCGGTCGTGCGTGACAGACTTCGTGTCGACCTCGAAGTCCGGGCGGACGAGCGTGCGGTCGGCGTACTCGATCTCGACGTCTTCGATCGTCGCACCACGGGCCGACAGCGCGTAGCAGATGATGTTGCACATCCGATCGATCGTCCACTGATCGGTGCCGGTGAGTTCGACCAGCAGTTCCCGGGAGTCCGTCGACACCTCGGTCCGGCGGCCGTTGATGACCGGCGGGAACGAGAACAGGCCGAGTTCGTCGTAGATCGCGGGATAGCGATCGTAGTCGGCGATGAGGTCCGCGTACGTCTCTCCGGTCGGGTGGTCTTCGAGGACCTCTGCGGGCGTCATCTCGCGGTCGCTATCGAGCGGGACGAAGGTGTCGCCCTCGGGGTCGATGCCGGTGTAGGTGATCGAGTTGCCGCCGCTGTCCTCTGAGAGCACCTCGCCTTTGATCATCGTCAGGTCGTGGATCCCGATCGCGCCCTTCGCGCGCTTGCGGCCCATCGTGGCGTGGAGTTTCTCCTGCAACTGGATCAGCGAATCTAACCCCGCTTCGTCGAGGTCGACGCCGCGGATGATCGCGCCCGTGACGTACGGCCGCTCGTCGGGGACGTCCTCGTCGACGACGAACGTGTAGTCCGCGTCGTTCGTGTCGGGCACGCGGACCCCGCGGTCGTCGCCGTACTGGTATCGCAGCGAGCGGGCGACGCCCTCGACGGAGAGCCGATCGAGGCGGTCGGGGCCGAACTCGAACTGCAGGAGTCCGTCCTCGGTCTCGCCCTCGAACTCCAAGCCGAGGCCGAACAGGTCGGATTTGAGGTCTTCGTCGCCCTTCTCCTCGTGGCCGGTCAGTTCCCGAAGTTCGTCGGGATCGATGTCGACGACAGGCATCAGTAGGTCACCTCCGCGTCGCGGAGGAATTCAAGGTCTGCGAGCGTTCCGTGCAGATCGCGGATGTCTTCGGCACCAGTGGTCAGCATCGCGAGGCGTTCGAGGGCGAGCCCCCACGCCATCACGTCGTGTTCGACGCCGAGCGGTTCGAGCACCTCGTCGCGGAACATCCCCGAGTTCCCGATCTCGATGAGCTCGCCGGTCGTCGGGTGCCGCCCGAACAGCTCGAAGGAGGGCTCGGTGTAGGGGTTGTAGTGCGGTTTGAACTGCACGTCGGTGATGCCGAACTGCTCGTAGAACTCGACGAACGTCCCCATCAGATCCCTGACCGAGAGGTTCTCGGCCATCACCCAGCCCTCGATCTGGAAGAACTCGAGCAGGTGCGTCGCATCGAGGGTGTCGTTGCGGTACACCTTCTCGACGGAGAAGTACCGCTGGGGCGGTTCGAGTTCGCCCACTTCGGTCCCGGAGAGATAGCGCATCGACAGCGACGTGGTGTGTCCGCGCAGCGCGACGGCGCGCGCGAAGTCCTCGGACCACGGCGAGTGGTAGCCGTCGCCGTCCTCGCCGACGCCCTCGCGGTGGGCGTGTTCGACGCGGTCGACGAGGTCCTCTGGGATATCGGCGATCGGGGGGACGTCGAGCGCGAAGCGGTCCCAGTGGGTCCGTGCGGGGTGGTCCTGCGGCATAAACAGACAGTCGTTGATCCAGAAGTCGGCGTCGGCGTGGGGGCCGTCCATCTCCTGGAAGCCCATTCCAACGAGGACGTCTTTCACGCGCTCGGCCGTCTGTCGGAGCACGTGCGTCTTGCCGCCGCGGACCTCGGGCGCGTCGGCCTCGACGTTGTACTCGGTGAACTCGACGTCCTGCCACTCGCCGGAGGTGAGCATCTCGGGCGTGAGACGGTCGACCGCCTCGGTCGCTTCGACGCCTTCCATCAGCGCCGTGACGCCCGCATCGGTGAGCGTGACCGTCCGGACGGTCCGCTCGTGGCGTTCGAGGAGGTTCCGCGAGACCAACTGATCGAGGACGTCGTCGTCGACGTCGGCGAGGGCCGCGTCGGAGTCGTCTTCGTCGTCGACGGCAGCGAGCGCGGCGAGCGCGGCCGCTTCGGGGTCGTCCTCGGCGTCGGCGTCGCCGTCGGCCGAGAGTTCGCCGCTCTCGATGGAGCCGTAGCCCTTGCGGCCGAAGTTTGCGAGGGCGATGTCGACTTCCGGGCCGTCGAGGTCGGCCGCGCCGATGATCCGACCCATCTGTACCGGGTCGTCGTCGGCGCCGGCTTCGATCGCGGCGCGGTACAGGCGCACTTCGGGGAGGCCGGCGTCGATGTACTCGCGGCCCTCCGCGGTCAGTTCGTACTCGACCGTCTCGCGCTCGGTGACGTCGAGGAGCCCGTCGTCACGGAGTTCGAAGACGGCTTGCGTCGCCGTCTCGGGCTTCAGTCCCGCCTCGTCGGCGAGTCGTTCGATCGGCGTCTCGTCTGTCGCGCTCGCGGCGTTCAACACCGCGACCTGTGGTTCGGGAAGTTTCATTCTGTGTTCGATGTGGATGATCGGGGCCGCAGGTCGGTCGTTGTCGCGTCTACCGACCGGCCGCCAGTTAGCAGTTCCGAAGACCGCAGACGCGCGAGCGTCTGCACCGGACCGATTCGAGCGGTTTCGCCGCCGTCGCGGCGCGCCGTCGGTGCCGGCGCGTGGGTCGGCGGGTCCGCCGCTCTCAGGCGGGCCGGAAGAAGAAGACGGACCCGTCGCTGTCGATCGATTCCACGTCGACACTGCGTTCGGGACTGCAGGGTCCGTATCGCATACCCGAACCCACTCTATCGGCGATCAAAACGATTGCGGATTCGTGCGAATAGGTGCCACGGCAGGGTGTGGCGGCGGCGACAGCATCCTTATCTCCCGAGGCGGCGAAAAGGGAGATATGCCCGAAGAAGTCCTCTTCAAATCCGAAAGCGCACAGGGCCGAGAGTCGATCGCAACGTACCTACGCGACGTCGCCGACAAACTCGATGCTGGAGACGCGATCACGCTGACAGCCGGCGGTCAGTCTGTGACACTCGAACCGCCGGCGAAGCCGACGTTCGAGGTGAAAGCCGAGCGCGAAGGCCCCACAGAGGGGCCGGGCGAACTGAGCATCGAGTTCGAGATCGAGTGGGACGAAGGATCGAGCGGCGAGGACGGCGACTTGACGATCGAGTAGAACGAGCGCCCCGAACTCACTCGTCGCCGGGGGCGACGCCGCGACGTGACGACGTCAGGGAGATGTCGAGATCCTCGAGGAGGTCCTCGACTTCCTCACGCTTCTCCTGGTGGTCTTCGAGGAACTCGCGCATCAGTTCCGCAGCCTGTTCCTTACAGCCGCCACAGAGGCGCTCGCCGCCGACGCACTCGTCGTAGACCTCCTTCGCGAAGTCGTCGTCGTCGCCCGCGAGCAGATAGGCGTACAGTTCGTAGACGGGACACTCGTCGGCCTTGCCGCCGAGTTCGCGCTGTTTCTCTGCGGTCTCGCGACCGCCGGTCGTCGCCGCCTTCACCTTGTCGTAGCCCTCCTCGGGGTCGTCGAGGAGAGAGATGTGCGACGCCGGGATCGACGAGGACATCTTCCCGCCCGTGAGCCCGGTCATAAAGCGGTGGTAGATCGACGAGGGCGGGACGAAGCCGTAGCCGCCGTGGTCGAGTTCGATCTCGCGCGCGAGTTCTTCGGCGTCGGCGGGATCGAGGTCGAAGGCGTCGACGTGCTCCTCGTACCGCCGTTTCTCGCCGTCGATCGCTTCGATCAGTCCTTCGAACGCCGCCTCCGTCGCGTTGGCGTCGAGGAAGCGGACGCGGGGACGGAGCGGCTCCATCCCGGCGTTGTTCAGTTTTTCCACTGCTGACTCGCGGACGTCGTCGCCGACGACGACACCGAGGTCGTCGAGGTCCGCGTGGGCAGCGAGCCACGCGCCTGCCTCCTCGCAGCGGGGGCGGTCGGGCTCTTCGGCGTACTGCTCGCGTTCGTCGTAGACGGCCGCCACGAGCGCCCGCTCGGCGTCGGTGAGCTCGAAGCTCGCGTACGCCTCGGTCACCTTGAAGAAGCGCATCCGCGCCGCGAGGTCACGGGCGAACCGCACGTGGGGGTCCTGGTCGGGGCCGACTGGGATGACAGTGGGTTTGGGCTCCTCTAACTGCGGATAGAGGATGTCGGCCATCTGCGTGACGACCGACTGCATATGCGAGACGTTGGTCTCGCCGTCGAAGCCGTAGATGCCCTGGAACTCCGAGAAGTTCGCCTTCGAGCCGAGTTCGAAAGAGAGGTCCTGCAGCTCGCGGTTGTCGGACTGCCGGTAGAGTTCACCCTCCTCGGGGTCGAAGCCGAGCGCGAGCAGGCTCAGGAGGTAATCGCGCGCGTGCTCGTCGATCTCCGACCAGGTCATCCCGCGGGCGGCGTGTGCCTCCAGGTCGGCGATCAGGCCGTAGGCGTCTGCGCCCTGCTGTTGGTGCCAGATGATCTCGTCGAAGACGAGCTTGTGGCCGATGTGGGGGTCGCCAGTCGGCATAAAGCCCGAGAGCACGGCCGCGTCCTCGCCCTCGCGGAGCGCGCGGGCGACGGGCTCGTAGTCGCGGTGCCCGAAGATGACGCCCCGCCGCATCAGATAGTGGGGGTTCGGCACCTCGGGGAGCACGTCGTCGAACTCCCCGATGCCGAACTCCTCGAAGAGCTTTCGGTAGTCGGAGACGGTCGAAGAGCCCCACGGATCGAGCGCGACGTCGTCTGCGCCGGCCGCGGCGTCGTCGGTGCCGCCGTCCGTCAGTCGCTTTTCGTCCTCCCGCGCGCTCTCATCAGGGGCGCGGTCGTCACTGTCGCGGGCGTCGTGGTCTCGTGTCATGGGGTGAGTCGGGCTACCGAGAGCCAGTCTATCTCGCCGTTGGCCGCGGTGAGCGCAAAAACCATTCGCTTCCGGACCCCGCCGGCGAGTCTGACGTCGAGCGAGAGGTCCCGCGGGTAGAAGGTGTGGTCGGGCGCGACGACGCGCACGAGGTCCGTCGAGTGACTCAGCGAGTCGACGTCGGTGAACTCCTCGTAGACGCGGAAGTCCGCGCCGAACTTGAATCCGCTCTTGGGGACGACGCCGCGGTCCCGCAGGGCGGCGTACGCGCGCAGGCGGCGGTCGAACCGCTCGCCCTCGACGTCGCGGCCGAGGTCGACGACGGCCGCGGGGTCGACGTCGACGACGCCGCGCTGGGCGAGATACGCGCCCTCGACGAGCGATAGTTGGAGCGGCCCCGAGTCGGCGTTGCGGCCGAACAGCCGCTGGCCGTAGAAGTGCGCCTCGTAGAGGTCCTCGGCCGTCGCATAGCAGACCACGCGGTCGTCGAGCAGATCGGCGTCGACGGCTGCGGGGAGTCCAGTATCGGAAGTGTCGGCACCCTCTCCACTGCCGGCGCCGGACCCGTCTGGGGCCTCCGCTGCTCCTTCGCCGATCGCCGGAGCGGCGTCGGTCTCGAAGTACGTCAGTTCGCCGTCCTCGTCGACGACCGCGAGGACGACGCCCCCGAGCGACGCTGCGCGGACCGCTTCGCGCTCGCCCGCGACGCGGATCCGGTAGGCGACCGCGTCGTCCCACGGCCCCTTGCCGCGCGGATAGACGACGAAATCGACGTCGCTGTCGGCGGCCGCGACGTCCGCGTCGACGCCCGGCCACGCCTCGCGGGTGGGCGAGAGATAGAAGCCGCGGTCCCGCAGGTCCTTGTAGACCGCAAAGCGCAGCGTCGCGCCCGTCCGAACGAGGAACTCGCGGAACCCCAGCCGGTCGCCGTCGCGCTCGGACTCGTCGACGACGGCGTCGAGGTCATCCCGCGAGAGGAGGTGCGCCGCCTCGACGGGCGCCAGTTCGATGCGGTTGCGGTCGAGCGGGCGACCGTACCCGCGGGCGTCGTAGAACCGCTGTCTGGCGTCGCCGCCGACGCGAACCACGCCGTCGACCAGTGTCCCATCCATACACGCATCGGCGGTCGGCGACGACAAAGGGGCTGCGATCACCGGGTGCTGGAGTGGGGTTTCGAAACGAGCACACGGCGGCGTATCACGCCTCGAACGCGTCGCACGTCGCGTCCAGACAGCGCCGACCGCGCGCGGTCTCGAAGACCGGCAGCCCGCAGTCGCACTCGTCGACGACGACCCCGGCCGGAATAGCGAAGGCGGTATCGCAGTCGGGATAGGCGTCACACCCGGCGAGGAGGCGACCGCCGCGGCGGATGATCCGAAGGTCCGATCCGCAGTCCGGACACGTCCACTCCCGGTCGTATCGCTCGCGGACGGCGTCGTCGAGCGACTCACAGGAGCGGTCGAGGCAGATCTCGAAGACCCCGCCCGCCTCCGCGCGGATCTTCGGGAGGCCGCACGCGTCGCACGTCTCGTCGAGGACGGTCGCGCCGGCGGGCAGCGGATAGCGGAGGTCGGAGTCGAGACCGACGACGTCGCCGCTAGTGCGGACGAGCGGTTCGCCCGTGTCGGGGTGCGATCCGACGGGGACGCCGGCCTCGGTAACGGGATACTCGGCCTCCCCCGAGCGCTCGTGGGCGACGACGCGGAGGACCTGCTCGCCGGCGCGCGCGACGAGGCCGAAGCCGCCGGCGTCGGTCTCGACGGTCAGCGAGTCGGGGCGCGTCAGCCACGCCACGGGCTGGTAGCCGTCGGCGTCGTGGACGAGAACTGTTCGGTCGGGCTTGACGACGATGACGACGCGGCCGCGTTGCGTGCGGGCGCGAGCACCCTCGAAGGTCGTCGTACAGTCGCCGGCGAAGACGCGAATCGTCTCGGACATACGACGGGCGTGGTCCCGTCATCGGTGATAGACCCTCCCACGAAGGTCTTTGCACCAAGGGCTGTGAGGGGGTGTATGGACGTGCCCGACGGCGCGGTGTTGTTCGATATGGACGGGGTGTTGGTCGACTCCGAGACGTACTGGCACCGCTTCGAGGACGAGTGGGTCTTCGCGGCGGCCCTCGCGGACGGGTCACCCGCCCACGAGGAGGTGACGGGGATGCCCTACGACGAGATCTACGACTACCTCGACGAGCGGTACGGGGCAGTCGTGACGAAAGACGAGTTCGTCGCGAAGTACGAGGAGCGCGCGGAGTCGCTGTACGGCGAGCAGGTGGAGTTGGCCGACGGGATCCCAGAACTGTTCGACGCGCTACGGGCCGTCGGTCGGGCGATCGCGATCGTCTCCTCCGCGCCGCGGGCGTGGATCAATATCGTTCGCGAGCGGTTCGACCTCGGCCCGCTCGATCTGGTGTTGAGCGCCGAGGAGATAGACGAGCACGGCAAGCCCGAACCGCACATCTACGAGCGCGCCGCCGACCGACTCGGGGTCGACCCCAGCGAGTGTGTCGTCGTCGAAGACTCGCTCAACGGCATCGAGGCCGCCGTCCGCGCGGGTGCGTTCACCGTCGCGTTCCGAGCGGCGCACAACGCCGACCTGGATCTCTCGCGTGCCGACGTCGTCGTCGAGGGGACCGCGGAACTGCGCGACGTCCTGCTGGGTTGAGGGCGTCAGTCGGGCCTGTTGGGTCGAGCGCGTCGTTCGCGTCCCTCGCGCCTATCCGATCTCGACGGTTCGACTCGCAGTGACGGGGTGAAGCGGCTCTCCGGGGAACGTCACCTCGACGGTGAAGTCGAGTTCGTCGGCGTTCGCGCCGAAGACGCCGACGGGGACCGTCAGCGAGTCCGAGAGGTACGCCTCCTTCGTCGTCATCTCGACGTCGTTGACCGTCACGCGGATCCCGACCGCCGCGCCGCCGCCCGCGTTGCGGACGGTGACGTCGCACATCTCGTTCGCCCCGGGCGCGATGCTATCGGGGAGGGAGCCCCACGAGACGTCGATCGCGGGGAACGAGCGGGCGTTCTCGACGATGCGGTCTGCGACCCCGGCAGAGAGTCCCGCTCGCTGGAGTTCCTCGGCGCCGGCGTCGACGACGTCCGCCGGGCTGTGGAGGCCGCCCGTCGCGAGCGTCCGCGCGCGGTTCGGGCCGATCCCGTCGACCGCAGTGAGGCCGACGGCGTCTCGGGGGACGCCGTGTTCGACGCGGGACTCGACGCGCCGCGCGAGGTTGGCCGCCCGCGGGCCGGCGAACTCCGCGAGGAACTCCCGGAGCGCCGAGAGAAGCCGCAGTGCGTTCTGTCTGATGATCCACGCGTCAGAGCGCAGATCGGCGGGCGTGCTGTTTTGCATCCCGGCGTGGAGAATCGCGAGCACCTTTCGGGGGCCGTCCTCCAGCCCAGTCGAGACGTCCGAGAGCACGGCGTCGACGGCGTCGGCCTCCGACTGGCGCGCGGAGACCGAGTGGAACTCCTCGGCACCGGCGACGGTCTCTAAGATGCCGTCCGCAGAGATCGTCTCGCGCTCACAGAGGTCGTGGAAGCGCTCTGCGGTCTCCAGTCGGAGGTAGTACTTCGAGGCGAGGCGACCGAGCGCGGTCCCGTTCACCGAGAGGTCTTCGCCCATCTGGACGAAGCCGCGGGCGACGAGCGATTCGAGCGTCTCGCGCACGCGCTCACGGAGGTTCTCGAAGTCGTACTGCTCGGGTTGCGACTGCGCCCGCCGATAGTAGAAGGTCGTCTCCAGCCACGAGATGACGTCGTCGAGGTCGCGGATGGTTCCCATCGCGATCTCGGCGTTGAGGTGCGAATCGAGGTCTTCGGCCAGCCGCGACTCGATCTCTTTGCCTTCTCGGAGGAGTTGCCGGTACTTGTCGGCGTCCGAGCGGTCGCAGACGACCCAGCCGTAGCCCACGTCGTCGTAGCCTGGGCGGCCCGCGCGGCCGAGCATCTGGAGGATGTCGAGCGGCGAGATGTCGACTTCGCCCTCCAGCGGGTCGTGGTACTTGGTGTCGCGGATGACGACGCAGCGCGCGGGGAGGTTCACGCCCCACGCGAGCGTCGACGTCGAAAAGAGCAGTTGGATTTTGCCCTCCTTGAACCACTCCTCGACCCGGTCGCGGTCGCCCTTCGAGAGGCCGGCGTGGTGGAATCCGACGCCGTCCGGGGCGGCCTTCGCGAGCGCGTCGTCGTCTAACTCCTTCGCGTCGGTGTGGAAGTCGTAGTCGCCGCGCGCGCCCATCGGGACGTCGCGCTTTGCGATCTCGTCGCGCGATTTGCCCGCCGCGCGCACGGCGTCCTGCCGCGAGGAGACGAACACGAGCGCCTGACCGCCGTCGCGGATGTGTTCCTCCGCGAGATCCAGCGCCGTGTAGAGGCGGCGGTACTTGTCGGCGAAGGCGTTGTCGCCGTGAGTGTACGTCCGCACGCCCGCGTGGAGGTCGACGGGGCGGTACTCGTCGCCGAACTCGAAGGTCGTCTCCGGCGGCGCGTCCAGCCACGCCGCGACGTCCTCGATGTTCGGCATCGTCGCCGAGAGCGCGACGACCCGGGGGTCGCAGATCCGGCGGAGGCGCGAAACGGTCACTTCGAGGACGCCGCCGCGGGTGTCCGAATCCAGCAGGTGCACCTCGTCGATGACACAGCAGTCGACGTCGGTGATGAACGAGTAGCGCGCGGAGTCGTGCTTTCGCGTCGCGGAGTCGGTTTTCTCCGGCGTCATCACGAGGATGTCGGCGCGCTCGGCACGGCGAGGGTTCAGGTCCCGTTCGCCGGTGACGACGTAGACCGAGTAGCCCAGTTCCTCGAAGCGTTCCCACTCCGACTCCTTCTCGTTGGTGAGCGCGCGCAGCGGCGCGATAAAGAGCGCCGTCCCGCCGTCGTCGAGGGTGCGACAGATGGCGAGTTCGGCGAGCGCGGTCTTCCCGCTCGCCGTCGGCGCGGCCGCGACGACGTTCTCGTCGCTGTCGAGGATGGCGGGCGCGGCCTCCCGCTGCATCCGGTTGAACTCGTCGAATCCGAAGGCGTCCGCGAACTCCGGGACGACGTCTGCGACCTTCACGCGCCGCACCTCCGAACGGGCGAGGCGGCGGCACCCGTCGGGACGCGGTGAGTCGAGGAGGAAATCCGAGCGAGACGAGTCATACGCGGTACGCGGACCTCCGGCGGCAAAGTCGTTTCTCCATCCGGGCGGGTCGCGGTGGTTCTCCATCCGGGCGGGTCGCGGTGGTTCTCCATCCGGGCGGGTCGCGGTGGTTCTCCATCCGGGCGAGATGCCGCCCCGCGTCTCGGTTCAGCCCCGCGAACGGAACGGCAGCACCTGCCCCCAGACGTACTTGTGCAAGAGCCTGACCGTCATCGGTTCCTCGACCGTGAGACAGCAGGAGAGCCGCGGGTAGCCGAATCGGACCGCCGCGGCGTCGTGCCAGTGGGTCGCGTCCGGAACCGGGTCGACCTCGACGGTGCAGGTCGCACACAGCCCCCGGCCGCCGCAGTTGGCGCGTTTCGAGACCGTGCCGTAGACGGGAAAGCCGCGGTCGAGCAGCGCCTCGCGGAGGTTCGCGCCGCGTTCGACCTCGATGGTCGTCGTGTCGTCGCCGTCGACGACTGTCAGCGGCACGGTCTCGGTCTCGGGCATACAGGCTGGGTCGGCCGCGAGACACCTGACTCTGCTGGCGGACTCACAGAAGCAGAGGCGAAACCGGCTGGTGGATCGAGCGCGTCGAAACAACCCGCAGGCTTTTGCTCGGCGACACAAAGAAAGCGGTATGAGCGGCAGGCGGAAGCCCGACTGGCTGAAGATGCGTCCGCCGTCGGGGCGGCAGTTCACGGACATCAAGGACACCCTCCGGGACCGAGACCTTCACACGGTCTGTGAGGAGGCGAACTGCCCGAACCTCGGCGAGTGCTGGAGCGGCCGCAACGGGCCGGGGACGGCGACGTTTATGCTGATGGGCGACCGCTGCTCGCGCGGCTGTAACTTCTGCGACGTCGAGACCGGCGGGATGGACGCGCTCGATCCCGAGGAACCAGCGAACGTCGCCGACGCCGTCGCAGAAATCGGGCTGGACTACGTCGTGCTCACCTCCGTCGACCGCGACGACCTGCCGGATCAGGGTGCGAGCCACTTCGCGCGGACGATCCGCGAGATCAAAGACCGCGATCCGGGCATCCTCGTCGAGGTTCTCATCCCCGACTTCCAGGGCGACCCCGACCTCGTTCGAGAGGTCATCGAGGCTGGCCCGGACGTGATCGCGCACAACATCGAGACCGTCGAGCGACTCCAGTGGCCCGTTCGGGACCGCCGCGCCGGCTACGAGCAGTCGCTGGCGGTGCTCGAACAGGTCTCGAAGGAGTCCGACGTCTACACGAAGACGAGCATTATGCTCGGCCTCGGCGAGTACGACCACGAGATCTATCAGACGCTCTCGGACCTGCGGGAGGCGGACGTCGACGTCGTCACGCTCGGGCAGTACCTCCAGCCCTCGCGGTCGCATCTCGACGTCTTCGAGTACGTCCACCCCGACGCCTTCGAGACGTGGCGGCGCGTCGCCGAGGACGAACTCGACTTCCTGTACTGCGCGTCGGGCCCGATGGTCCGCTCGTCGTACAAGGCGGGCGAACTGTTCGTCGACGCCGTGTTGCGGGACGGCAAGAGCGTCGAGGCGGCTCGTCTGGAAGCCCGCGCCGCGGGCGGCTGACGGGGACGCGTCGAGCAGCACCGAACGGCGCCGATTCCCGTACTGCTTTGACCCCGGGCGGCTGAATCGAACGTATGCCCGGAATGGACGAGGAGACCGCAGAGCTGATTCTGTCGATACGGGAGGACGCCGAGCGGACGGCGTTGCTCGCCGAACTCGCCGATAGCGGCGACACGGCGGGGGTCGACGAGAGTGCCGACACCGAGTCGTTGCTCTCGGCGTTCGCCGACGAGGGAATCGTCGAGATCGAGGGCTCGACGTACGTACTCACGGACTTCGGCGAGCGCGTCTTCGAGTACGCCACGCGGGATTGGAACCCCTCGAACGAGGGGACGAAGCGCGCGGCGACGTTCGAGACGCTCTCGGACTGCGAGTGGCACTGTTCGGCGTGTGAACTTCCGAGTTCCCAGCCCGCGAAGGACATCCAGATGCTCCGCAAGGAGGGCTTCGAGTTCGTCCAGAACACCGGTCAGGGGCAGGGCGATTACCGACACTGCGAGACCTGCGAGAACACGACGTTTCACCGAAAGCTCAAGTACCCGTTCCCGACGCAGAAGTCGATCACGCGGCAGGATATGCCCGACTCGTTCAAGCGGCGCGTCCGCGACCTCTACGACCACCGCGACGCGTTCGACGGCTCCTCGCCGAGCACGACGCTGGAAGTCGACCACCGCGTCCCCGAGGTCCGGTGGGACGAATCCGAGAGCTTCGATTACGAGTCGATGAGCGACGAGGACGTCCGCGAGCACTTCCAGATCCTCTCGCGGAAGCACAACCTCCTCAAGAGCCGGAAGTGCGAGGCCTGCGTCGAGAGCGGCAAGCGCCCGAGGTTCTTCGAGATCGACTACTACTACGAGGGCGGCGAGGAGTACGACGAGGACGTCGGCTGCGTCGGTTGTGGCTGGTACAACCCCCACGAGTGGCGGGCCGCGCTGCAGGCAGAACTGGACGGAGACGGCAGTGAGACACCGAGCTAGAGGCGCCCTCGCACGTGCGTCGCTGCGAAAAGAGTTATAATCGGCTGCGGCCCTACTGGCTCAACTGAGAAGGCCGTGTCTGCACAGATCACTGACGGGACGCTGGAGCTGGTTCAGCGCGTGATCGAACTGAACTGCGACGGCGAGTTGATCGTAGCGATGTCCGCCACGGACGTCGCACGGGCCTTAGAGGGGAGCGGTCTCTCCGAATCCGACGTCGAGCGGGCGCTGACGGAGTTAGTCCGTCAGGGCGAACTCGAAACGGTCGAAGGGGGCTATTGCCTCACCGAGACGTGATCGTCGTCGGGCGCGTCCGTCAGGCGCGAAGTGAGCGCGAGCGTCCGCAGCGCGCGCCCCGCGACTGTTAAATACGGTCGGAAACGAACACCGAGCGACCTCGAATGTCGGATCCCGATCCCGGTCAGTCGTCGATCACGGTGCTCGATCTGTTCTGCGGAGGCGGCGGTCTCTCTGAGGGCTTTCTGCAAGCGGGCTACGACGTCGTCGCCGGCGTCGACGCCAACGAAGACTTCCTCGCGACCTACGAAGCGAACCACGAGGACGCGCTCGCGATCCAGGCGGACCTCTCCGAAGTGGACCCCGAGTCGTTCTTCGAGACGCACCCGGTCGATCCGGACGCGATCGACGTGATCATCGGCGGGCCGCCGTGTAAGGGATTCAGCATCGCGGGCCACCGCGACCCCGACGACGAGCGCAACTACCTCGTCGGAAACTTCATCGACTTCGTCGAGTTCGTCCAGCCCGAGGCGTTCGTGATGGAGAACGTCCCCGGCATCAAGTCGATGGAGGGCGGCGACACCCTTCGCTCGATCCTGGAGGGGTTCGAGCGCGCGGGCTACGAGAAGCCGGCCTACGAGACGCTGAACGCCGCCGACTACGGCGTCCCGCAGAAGCGCCGCCGCGTGATCTTCCAGGGGCGGCGCGACGGATCGATTCCGACGTATCCAGAGCGGACGCACGGCCCCTCGAAACAGGCGACGCTCACCGGCAGACAGCTCGAACCGTACGTGACCGTCGAGGACGCGCTCTTAGAGAAGGACGTCGCGGACCTGCCGAACCACGAGAAGACGAATCACTCCGCGGAGATGGTCGAGCGGATCGGAGACGTCGAACCGGGCGACAGCCTCTATGAGAGCTACGGCGACAGTTGGCGCCGACTGCGCCGCGACGAGCCTTCGATCACGATCAAAGAGAACCACAACGCCCCGTTCGTCCACCCCGAGGAGGACCGGGTCGGGACCGTCCGCGAGTGTGCGATCCTGCAGACGTTCCCCGACGACTACGTCTTCCAGGGGCCGAAGAGCACGCAGTTGAAAGTCGTCGGCAACGCCGTCCCGCCGAAACTGGCGAAGGCCGTCGCGGAGGCGCTCGCCGACGACCTCGAGGCGATGGGCGCCGCCGCTATCGCTGACGCAGAGTGAGGTGACTCTTACTCCTGCTCGCGCCGCAGGACGCTGTATCCTTCGAGCACCTTGCCGAGTCGGTACATCGAGGCGACGACGGCGTCACACGAGGGTCGCACCGCGTCTTTCGGGATGTAGCCGACTGAGAGACCGGCGACTTCGAGCATCGGGAGGTCGTTCGCGCCGTCGCCGACTGCGATGGTGCGCGAGAGCGGGACGTCGAGGTCGGCCGCGAGCGATTCGAGCGCGTCGTCCTTCGTCCCGGTGATGAGCGGTCCCTCGACGTCACCCGTGAGGCGGCCACCCTCCATCGGGAGGCGGTTGGCGACGATGGTGTCGACCTCGACGCCCTCGCGCTCTAAGGCGCGCTCGACCCCGCGCTCGAAGCCGCCGGTCAGGATCGCGACGTGGTGTCCGGCGTCGCGGAGGCGCTTGATGAGGGCCGCCGCGCCCGGTCGGAGGCGGACCTCGCCGAAGGCCTCCTCGGCGTCTTCCTCCGAGAGGCCGTCGAGAAGCGACGCGCGCTCTCTGAGGCTCTCCGCGTAGGAGAGTTCGTCGTTCATCGCACGCTCTGTGATGTCTGCCATCCGGTCGGCGACGTCCATCCGCTCGCCGAGCAGCACCGTCATCTCGGAGTCCGAGAGCGTTCCGTCGAAGTCGAAGGCCACGAGTCGCATACGTGGGGCGTCGGCGGCGGACGGTTTTAAATCACCTATCCGGCGAACCCTAGACAGTCGGTAACAGGCCACAGGTGGCCGTTTGCGCCGATGAAGAAACGTTTAACCACGAACCCGAGGTGGGTTAGGATATGAAGGTGCTTATTACGGATCCGATCGACGACGCGGGCCTCGAACGGCTTCGCGAATCGGGTCACGACGTAGAGACAGCCTACGATGTGGAAGGCCAAGCGCTGCTGGACGCGGTCGCGGACGCCAACGCGCTGGTCGTCCGCTCCGGGACCGAAGTGACCGAGGAGGTCTTCGACGCCGCACCGGACCTCGTCATCGTCGGCCGCGCCGGCATCGGCGTCGACAACATCGACATCGACGCCGCGACCGACCACGGCGTCATCGTCGCGAACGCGCCCGAGGGGAACGTCCGCGCGGCCGCAGAGCACACCGTCGCGATGTCGTTCGCCGCCGCGCGCTCGATCCCGCAGGCGCACGCACGGCTGAAAGCCGGCGAGTGGGCCAAAAGCGACTACCTCGGCACGGAACTCAACGGCAAGACGCTGGGCATCGTCGGCCTCGGCCGCGTCGGCCAGGAGGTCGCAAAGCGACTCGACGGCCTCGGGATGAACCTCGTCGCCTACGACCCCTACATCAGCGAGGAGCGCGCCGACCGACTCGGCGCCGAACTCGTCGAGTTCGAGGCGTGTTTAGAGCAGGCGGACTTCCTCACCGTCCACACGCCGCTGACGCCCGAGACGGAAGGGATGATCTCGACCGACGAACTCGAGCTGATGGGCGGCGGCTTCCTCGTCAACTGCGCCCGCGGCGGCGTCGTCGACGAAGAGGCGCTCGCTGAGGCCGTCGACGACGGCGTCCTCGACGGCGCCGCAGTCGACGTCTTCGCGGACGAGCCGATCTCGGAGGGGCATCCGCTCTTGTCCGTCGACGACGTCGTCGTCACGCCGCACCTCGGCGCGTCCACCGAGGCGGCACAGGAGAACGTCGCGACGTCGATCGCCGACCAGATCGACGCGGCGTTCGCGGGCGAGCCCGTGATGAACGCGCTGAACGCGCCGTCGGTCGACGAGAGCGTCTTCCCGCGCATCCAGCCGTACATCGGCCTCGCCGAGACGGCCGGCAAGATCGGCGCCCAACTGCTCGACGGTCGGATCTCCGAGGTCGAGGTCGCCTACGAGGGTGACATCGCCGAGGAGGACGTCGAACTCGTCACCGCATCGGGGCTGAAAGGCGTCTTCGAGCCGCTGGAGTGGCAGGTCAACGCCGTCAACGCGCCGCAGATCGCCGAGGAGCGCGGCATCGACGTGACCGAGTCCAAGCGCCTCCAGTCGGACGACTTCCAGAGCCTCGTAACCGTCAGCGTCGGCAACGAGGACGAGACCCTCAGCGTCTCCGGGACGCTGTTCGCGGGCGACGACCCGCGCATCGTCCGGATCGACGGCTACCGCGTCGACGCGATCCCCCACGGGAAGATGCTCGTCGCACGCAACGCCGACAAGCCGGGCGTCATCGGCTTCATCGGCTCCGTGCTCGGCGAACACGACATCAACATCGCAGGGATGTTCAACGCCCGTCGCGACGACCGCGGCGGCGAGGCACTCACCGTCTACAACCTCGACGACCCGGTCCCCGACGAAGTCGTAGAGCGGATTCTCGCCGACGACCGGATGATCGCCGTCAAGTACCTCACGCTCAACGGCGAAGACGACGAAGGCGAAGACGAGTAATACTGCCGGACAGAAGTTCGTGAATTATGTTGGCACCCACGGGGTGCCGATGATTTTCACATCGTTCTGTCCGACAGTATAAGTCGCACCCGCTACAGCAGCGACGGATCCTCAGAGGAATTCCGCACCGCGGTGAGCCGACCGACGACGGCGTCGACGAGACGCCCGGGCCGCGTTTCGGCTCCAGCATCCTGTTCTGCGAGCTCTCTGTTCGCGGTTTCGAGCCGACGTTCGTAGTCGTCGATGGTGTACCCGTGCGCCAGTCGGCGGTGATCGAGATCGCACGCGAGTCGTTCGGCCTTCCGTTCGAGCCGCTCGTTTTGTTCGCGTAGCCGCTGGTTCGCCCGTTCGAGTTCGACGATACGATCCAGAAGGGCCGAGGCGTCGAGCGACTGGACCCCGCCGTCGGTCCGCGACCCCGGGTCGTCGGTCATCGAATCGTCCCCGTTCACCGGTGGCTCGGAAGATGCGGAGGACATACGTGTGGATTGGTGTCACACGACTAAGAAAACCCGTCAGACACAGGACAGACGGTCGTCGGCCGGTATAAGCGTCGAAAGAGACAGAGAGGCGAGCGCTCAGTTCGCGCCGATGAGGTCGAGAACCGCCTGCGTGTCGTTGGCGACGGGTTCGGGCTTGCCGCCGGCCTCGAACGCCGCGTCGGGGTCCTTCAGGAGGTGGCCGGTAGTGAGACAGACGACGTCCTCGCCGGCGTCGACGACACCCTTGTCGCGGAGTTTCTTGAGGCCGGCAACGGACGCTGCGGAGGCGGGTTCGACGCCGATCCCTTCGCGTGCGAGGTCGCGCTGGGCCTCGGTGATCGCGTCGTCGGAGACGGCGACGGCGGTGCCGCCCGTCTGGCGGATGCCGGGGAGCGCCTTGGGCGCGTTGACGGGGTTGCCGATTCGGATCGCCGTCGCGCGCGTCTCGACGTGGTCCCAGCGCTTGGTGTCTTCCCAGCCGTTCTCGATGGCCTCGACCATCGGCGCGGCGCCCTCGGCCTGTACGCCGGTGAGCATCGGGACCTCCGAGGGATCGAGCGCGCCGGACTGGACCAGTTCGCGGAAGGCCTTGTAGAGTGCGGAGGTGTTGCCCGCGTTCCCGACGGGCAGGACGATGCGGTCGGGGAAGCGACCGTAGTCGTCGCGGAACTCCTCTAAGATTTCGAGGCCGATCGTCTTCTGTCCCTCCAGTCGGAAGGGATTCAGCGAGTTGAGGAGGTAGACCTCACCGAGTTTGGCGAGGTCCTGAACGATGTCGAGGCAGGCGTCGAAGTTGCCGTCGACTTCGAGGATGCGCGCGTCGTGGAGCGCGGCCTGGGCGATCTTGCCGGCCGCGACCTTCCCCGATGGGAGGAGAACGAGCGTCTCCATCCCGCCACGAGCGCCGTACGCGGCGAGCGCGGCCGAGGTGTTCCCCGTCGAGGCACACGCGAGGCGGCCGACGCCGAGTTCCTTCGCGACGCGGACGCCGACGGTCATCCCGCGGTCTTTGAACGAGCCGGTCGGGTTCATCCCCTCGTGTTTGACGCGGAGCGTCTCGACGCCGATCTCCTCGCGGAGGCGGGGTGCCTCGTGCAGCGGCGTGTCGCCCTCGGGGAGGCTGACGCCCTCCTCGAACGGGAGCGCGGCGCGGTAGCGCCAGACGCCGCGGCCCTGGCCCTGGAAGTCCTCGAACGTCGGCGGATCGGCGTAGCGTACTTCCAGCAGGTTGCCGTCCTCGCCGGTGTAGCGGATCTCGTCGAACGGGGCGTACGTCTCGCCCGTCTCGATGTCAGCGAGCCAGACGCCGTCCTCGGCCACCTCGGGGGCGTCGGGCGTGGGTGCGGTGAGTTCGAGGCTCATTGTCGTATCCGTCGTATTCGGCCGTGAAAAGGAGGGTGGTTCGCGTGCGACGTCATCACGCCGCGTCCTCTCGTCCGTACTCGTCGATGCTCCGGTGGACGCGGTCGACCCACTCGTCGAGCGCGGCGTGGAGCATCTCTTTCGCCTGCGGGAGTTCGGTGGCCGTATACTGGTAGATGTAGCCGCCGGAGTCGAGGAGTCGCCGTTCACGCTCCGCGAGGCCCTTCTCCATCAGCGTCGTCAGCGAGCGGTTGACGTTGCTCCGGTCGCGGTCGAGGAGGTCTGCGAGTTCCGCGACGGTGCTCCCCGGACTGTCGAGCAGCGTGAGATACGTCCGGCTCTCGTGACGCTGGATCCCGAACACGCAGGCGAGCACCTGCTGGAACCCCGGCTCTTCGGTCTCCAGGAGGTCGCTCATCTCTGGTACGTCGCTCATACTCCTCAGTTCACCGCCGCCACGACTAAAGTCCCGCGTCGTCGGCAGTTCCGGTAGAGGGCGAGAGCAGGGTTCACTCGGTCCGTCCGTACCCCATATTCTCGATGCACGTGAGCATCGACTCCTCGTCGGGGTGCTTATGCAGCGTCGTCGGTGTATCGCAGTAGTACATCTCGCCGTCGTGCCGGAGCGAGAGTTCGTGCGTCCCGCCGAGCAGTTCCGCCTCGACGACGACGCGGCGGCCGTCCTGGAGCACGTCGAGAATCTCCCGGCCGGTTAGCTCGCCCGATTCGATGCGGAGTGGCGCTGGCATACACTCCCATTCGTCGCCAGGGATATGACTATTGTCGGTGCGAGAGGGGTCAGACGAGATCCCACAGAGAACGAGCGATTAATTGGTGGTCGAACGAGACCGATCCTCGGATTGGGGCGGTTCGACGCCTTCTGCGGCCTCGACCGTCTCGGTCTCCTTTTCGGTGTCGACGTGCCAGCGCGTCACCTCGTCGTCGAACTCGCCGAGGCGGTCGCTGACCTCCGATTTCAGGTCGTCGTCGTTGACGTTCACCTCGAAGATGAACGAGACTTCGTCCTCGCCGCGCGTGGACTTCTGGATGTTGGCGCTGACGAGTTCGTTGTCGAAGTAGTAGGGGGCCAGTTGGGTCATCACCCGCTGATAGACCGTGTTCTCGACGCGCCGGAGCGCGCGACGGCCCGCCGAGTCGGCCGCGCGCGCGACGTAGCCGAGCGATTCGGACCACCGTTCGACGGCGCCGTCGCTGTCGCCCTCCTCGACGTGCTCGTAGGACTCCGACAGCCGCTCGCCCGCAGTCTGGAGGTCCTCGTCGGGCGCTTTCCCGGCTTTCTCCCCCTCGCCTTCGGCGACGCTCGCCTGGGCGGCGGTCTTCTTGCTGACGTCCTCGCCGAGCCGTTCGTGGGACTTCGGTCGCCACTCGTCCCACTCCTCGAAGGCCTCGCCGTCGACACCGGCGTCGCGCAGGGCACGCGTGATGCGCTCGCCGTGTTCGACGACGTCGCCCCAGGTCCCCCGAACTTTGAATCCGGAGACACTCTCTTCCATCGTCTCGGACGAGGTAGGAACGGCTAAGTATAAAACTCTACTCCGCGACGTGCGGGCGTTCGACAGGGGAGAACAGCTACCTATTCGCTCGCGAGTGCCCGGTCTGATCGGGCAAATCACCAGGCAGCAGCGGCGTGTGGATGCTACTGCGGCGGGGCTTCGTCAGTCTCGCGGACGATCGGTGCGACTCAGCGCTCGCCGTGGACGAACCGCGTGGCCGCCTCGTCGAGGCGACGCACGAGACTGCCGAGCCACGCCCCCGGGGAGACGCGTCGGAGCGCGTCGTCGTCGACTTCGATACGGTCGCCGTCGAACGGACCGTCGTGATCGGAGTCCGTCGCGTCGACGACGGTGGACATCGAACAGCGGCCGCAGGATTCAGCACTGTCGTTCGTGCGCATCGGTACTCTACCGAAGGCGCGGAACAGACATAAAAATCGGGGACGATCGGACGGGTCCCGAGCGGCTTTTGTGTCTGTGTGTGAAGCGTACCCGTATGGGATACCACGTGGTCGACTCCGAGACGGTCTCGCCCGCCGACGGGCGGCCGTGTGAACTGCGGCGACTGGGCGGCGCAGCCGGGCTCTCGAACGTCGCGGTCAATCGCTTCCGCGCCGAACCGGGCGAGCAACTGCCGCTGAAGTACCACTATCACGAGGAACAGGAGGAGGCGTTCTACGTCCTCTCGGGTACGATGCACGTGGAGACGCCCGAGGAGACGTTCGTGGTCGACACCGACGAGCTATTCGCCGTCGACCCCGAGAGTCCCCAGCGCGCGTACAATCCGGCGGACGCCGACACCGACCTCGTCGTCCTGGCGGTCGGCGCACCAGCCGTCGATGGCGACGCCGTCGCGTACGACCCCGCAGCGTCGGACGCGGAGTGATGTCCGAGGACTCCGCGGAAGCGTTCGATCCGGCCGAGGCCGCCGAGGCGGCGGGAATCGACCGCGACGAGATCCCGGTGTGGGACGACGAGTACCTCGATCGGGTCTCGGATCGGCTGATGTTCAACTACGACCTCTCGAAGGACGAGAGCGTCCGCGGCGAGCGGTTCCCGCTGTTCGCGGAGATGCGGATGGAGAGCCAGAAGCACTTCTTCCACCCGTCGCTGGAGTACGCGAACCACCAGCATCGCGAGTTCGTGTTCGCGCGCCGTCTCGACCGCCCGACGGTGGCAGAACTGGAGCGACTCGTCGAGTTGGGCCACGACCTCGCCGACGACGAGACGTGGGTCGAGCCCGACGAGGAGCACTTCGGGACCGACTTCACGTTCGTCCTCGTCGCCGAGGAGCTTCCGCCGGACGTGGCCGAGTTCGTCGCGTCCTTCAAAGACCGGACGCTGCTGAAGTTCGGGTACTACGGTCACTACGAGATCGGCCTCGCGGTCGTCGTTCCCGAGCGCGAGGAGATCGTAAAGAGCGAGAGCGCGGCGGCAGCCGAGGCGTTCGCGCTCTGGCGTGACGTCCCGCCGGCGGACGAAGGGACGATTCTCGACCGACTGCGCGACGCGGTGGCCAAGCGGCTCGATCCAGGGCAGTAGGACGGAGAGACTGGGAGAACGCTGAGTGAGAGACAGCGAGTGGATGGATCGAGAGCGCAGTGCGAGAAGTAAACAGAGAGTAGACCGAGAAAAAGAATCCGCCGCGTGTGCGGTTAGTCGTCGCTCGGCGAGAAGCCGCCGGATTCCTCGCCGTCGCGAATCGCACTGATGTTCGAGTAGCCCATCCGGACCAGTGCGAGTCCGAGATACACTAACACGAGTGCGAGGACGATCTGTGCCACCGCCGACAGCATCTGGACGAGCGACGCGCCCGCCATCCACGTCGGATCGAGGAACTTCGCGTAGAGGTTGCTGTAGAAGGCGAGCCAGAGCAGCCCGGAGACGGTGATGACGACCATCACGGCCATCGGGCCGCCGGTGCTGATGAGCTGTTTCGAGTCGTCCCAGTTCGCCAGCCACACCGTCGCCGTCAGCAGCGCGAGCGCCGCCAGCAGCTGGTTGGCACCGCCGAAGAGCTGCCACAGCGTCGCCCACGAGCCGCTGGCGATGAGGATGTACGCCGGGATGGTCTGGAGCGCCGCGTTGCCGTAGCGGTCTGCGGCGAACGACTGCACCGAGGATTCGGGCGTGCCGATGATCTCCTCCATCATATAGCGGCCGAGGCGAACGGCCGTGTCAGTCGACGTGAGGAGGAAGCTCACGAGCACGAGCGCCATAAAGGGCCCACCGAAGGAGGTCGGGATTCCGAAGCTCGTGAGCAGGATGCCGCCGCCGGTCGCGAAGGTCGGGAGCGCGAGTCCGATCCCGCCGCCGACGTCGGGCGCGACGAGCGCGACGGTGATGAGCGCGACCGTCGCGAGCAGCCCCTCACCGAGCATCCCGCCGTAGCCGATCGGACGAGCGTCGCTCTCGCGGTTCAGCTGTTTCGCGGTCGTCCCCGAGGAGACCAGCGAGTGGAAGCCGCTGATCGTCCCGCAGGCGATCGTGATGAACAGGAGCGGGAAGAGCGGGGCGCCGTTGCGGCCGATGAAGCCGTAGAACGGTTCGAGGTTGGTGACGAGCGGTTGGCTCGACGTACCGAGGATAGTGCCGACGATGACGGCGAGAAGCGCGCCGCCGACGCCGGTGTACAGGAGGAACGAGGAGAGGTAGTCACGCGGTTGCAGCAGCACCCACACGGGGAGTGCGCTCGCGACCGCACCGTAGACCAAGATGATCGGGATCCACGCCGCCGTGTTCGCGCCGAAGGCGCCCGCCGCCGGGAGCCACGACATCTGCGAACTGAGCAGCACGATCGTTCCCGCCGGGTATTCACCCGGGACGAGCGCGAGCGGGTACTGGATACCGACCCAGACGCCGGCGAACATCAGCGCGACGAACAGGCCGGTCCCCGCCAGGAACGGCAGGTCGAACTGGTAGAGCCACGCGCCGAGCAGGATCGCCAGCCCGATGTAAATGAGGCTGGCCGTCGCCGCCTGCGGGTAGGCGTTGAACACGATGGCGACGACGAGCGCGAACACGGCCACGACGAGGATGATCGTCAGGAACGCGAACCACAGCAGCATATTCTTGCCGCGTTCGCCGACGTACTCACCGATGATGTAGCCGATCGACTTCCCGTCGTGGCGGAGACTCGCCGAGAGCGACGAGAAGTCGTGGACGCTCCCCATCAGGGGATTCCCGATGGCGATCCACGCGAGCGCCGGGACCCAGCCCCACAGGACGCCGGCCGTGATCGGGCCGACGATCGGGGCACCCCCCGCGATGCTCGAGTAGTGGTGTCCTAAGAGAACTGGCTTCTTCGCTGGCACGTACTCCTGACCGTCTTCGTACTTGTGCGCGGGCGTCTCGCGGCTGTCATCGAGGTCTACGAACTGGGCGAGGTACTTCGAGTACCCCAAATACCCAACCGAGAACAGTGCGAGAATCCCCACGACGAGCCAAATTACCTGGACCATATTGTGGTAACTCCACACGGCACCATGGGTAGATAGCGTATAACCTTAACGATCGTTAACCTGATATGCGGGAGACACGACGCTGAACCACGTCAGCTGAGAGGTTCTGTAGTATCGAAGCCGATAGCGGTCGGGTCGACAGCGGTCGTCCCGATCCGGGGCTCATACTGTCGGACAGGAGTTCGTGACTCATTTTGGAACCCACGGGACGGCAATACCTTCACATCGTGGTGTCCGACAGTATCAGTCCGCCGACGCCGACGGCCGATCGACGTCGATGTCGAGTTCGGCGGCCACCGTGTCCAGAAGGCTGCCTTTCACCTCGGAGACGCGTGTCTCGATCTCGGCTACGACCGGCGGACCGAACGAGTTGTGGAGTTCCTCGAGGTGCTCGCGCTCGGTCGCGACGCGGTCGCGGAGGAACCGCGCACCGCGGCCCTCCTCGTCAGGATCCGGTTCGGGCGTGAGTCGGTTCACGGCCAGTCCGCGGACGTCGAGGCCGTAGGAGTCGAGTTCGTCGATCGCGCGGCGCGTCTCCCGGAGCGAGAGTTCGTCGGGGTTGACGACGAGGACGAACGCCGAATCGTTCCGCAGTTTCCTGCCGGCGAACTCGAAGCGTTCCTTTCGGGTCCGGAGCCGGTCGAGGATCGGGTCGCCATCCATCATCCGTCGGGGCTCGGTGTTCCCGACGGCCGCCCGCTCGTAGAGGTCGATCGCCTGCTCGCGCTTGTGAGCCAGGCGGTCGATCCAGCCTTCGAGCATCTCGGGAAGCGAGAGCAGTCGCAGCGTGCCGCCGGTCGGAGAGGTGTCGAAGACGATCCGATCGTACTCGTCGGCCTCCCGCATCACCTGGATGAAGCGATCCATCAGCGCGGCCTCGTACGCGCCCGGTGTCTGGTGGGCCATCTCGATCTGGCGATCGATCTCGTTGACCATCGCGGCGCTCACCTGATCGCTCATCGCGCGCTTTGTCTCCATCAGGTGGCGCTCGGTCTCGGCTTCCGGATCGATCTCCATCGCGTCGAGGCCGTCGACGCCGTCGACGGCGGTCGGACTGTCGTCGAACTGCTGGTCGAAGACGTCGGAGGTGCTGTGTGCCGGGTCGGTCGACACGATCAGCGTGCGGAGATCCGAGCGCGCGGAGGCGAGCGCGTACGCCGAGGAGACGGTGGTCTTGCCGACGCCGCCCTTCCCGCCGAAGAATACGTGCTTACGCATCGTCAGAAGTGGTACTGCTGGCCCTTTCGTTCGAGGAGCGAGCCGCGATCCCACATCCGACGCTCCCAGGATTCGAACTCGTCTTCGAGGTACGGAAGCAACTCCGCAGTGTAGTACGACACTGGCGAGGGAATCCCGAAGGCCTCCGGGAAGCACGCGAGCATAAAGGTGTCTTCGAGGTCCTCTGCTTCTTTCTCGATTTTCTCGTAGGCAGGGTGGGTGATCATTCCGTGATAGAGACCGCGGAGCCACTCCGAAAGGTGCGCTCGGAACCGTTCGATCCGGTCGACCAGCGACATAGCGCGAGGTACGGTCTCCGAGATAAAAGCATATCGCCCGGCGTACGCAATCACGGCCGCACGAAGTCGGCCGCGGTCGGGACTCGTCCGGACGTTGAAATAGGGGGAGCGCCCAGAGAGAGTATGTCGCTGTCGTCGGATCAGACGCCCGTGACGATTCTGAGCGGGAGCCTCGGCGCGGGAAAGACGACGCTCCTCAATCGCCTCCTGTCGGGTGCGGGCGATCGGGACGTCGCCGTCCTCGTGAACGATATGGGTGAGTTGAACGTCGACGCCGACCTCGTGAGCGAGGAGTCGGAGCTCACCGTCGCCGACGGGCAGGTGACGGAACTGTCGAACGGCTGTATCTGCTGTGAACTCCGCGACGACCTCGAAACCGCCGTCGTGCAGTTAGCACAGGAGCGTTCCTTCGACCATCTCGTCGTCGAACCGTCGGGGATCAGCGAGCCGGCACCGGTGGCACGCCTTTTCACCGGCGGGTCGCCCGCGGCGGCGAAGTACCGCGTCGACGCGGTCGTCGCCGTCGTCGACAGTCGGCTGTTCGCGGATACGTTCGGCCCCGACGGAGAGCCGACCGAGACGATCGCCGAGGGCGGCGATGGTGAGCGGCGGCCGCTGTCGGACCTCCTCGTCGAGCAGGTCGAGTTCGCGGACGTCGTGGTGCTGAACAAGACGGACCTCGTCGACGACGCGGAGCGGGAGCGCGTCGAGCGCGTGGTCCGCACGCTGCGGCCGGACGCGCGGGTCCTCGCGACCACCTACGGCGACGTCGCGATCGACGACGTGCTCGGCGTGGACCTGTTCGACCCGGGTGCGGCCGCGGAGAAAGCAGGGTGGAAACAAGCACTGGATGCCGCGGAAGGTGCAGATGCCGATGGAACGGGCGGACGTGAGTTCCGCCAAAGCAGCCACGAGCACGCCGATCACGACCACACCGACCAGAGCCGCGACCGCCACGAGCACGACGGCCACGGACAGACCGGCCACGACCACGCTGGTCACGAACACACCCACCCCGAGGACGACTACGGCATCACCTCGTTCACGTACCGACGGCGGCGACCGTTCCACCCCGAACGCGTCGCCGCCGTCCTCGCGGACCTTCCGGCGTCGGTGTTGCGGTCGAAGGGCCACCTCTGGGTTGCCGGACGCGAGGAAACGCACTTGACGTTCAGCCAGGCGGGCGCGTCGGCCAGCGTCGAGGCGACGGGGCGGTGGATCGCGAGCCTTCCCGAGTTCGAGCAGCGAAGCTACCGGAACAACCGATCGGACCTCGGGTTCGAGTGGGACGAGACGTGGGGCGACCGGCGGACCGGCCTGGTGTTCATCGGGCAGGATATCGACGAGTCGGCGCTGATCGACCGCCTCGACGACGCGCTACTCACCGACGCGGAGTTCGAAGACGAGTGGGAGACGCTTTCGGGGCTCGACCGCTACCCGACCGAGCCCGGCGGGAGGGTCGTCCTCGCGAGTCCGGGCGAGTGAGGCGATGCGGTCGGATCCCGACCTCCCGGCGTTAGCAGGCGCAGCCAGTCGATCCGGGCGACCGTTCGAGTTCCATCTCGTCGCCGCACTCCGGACAGGTCGGCGACGCGTCGTCGGCGACGTCGCGCGCCGGAATCCGTTCGGCGCAGTCGTGGCACCAGTAGGACCCACGCGTCGACGACGTGGCGTCACCACGGTTCGGTGATTCCGTCGAAGCCGCGAGTGCGTCTCTGATCGTTCCGAGCAGCCCCATATCCGACGTGATCCGGCGCAACAGTGTTAATTCCGCGTCGCTCGTGCGTGCGGGTCGGGAAAGCGCAGTGATGACAGTTGCTGGAGAGGTTCGGTCACCCCCCGCTCGCGAACGCGAGCAGACTCAGGAAAGTGAGGACGGCCCCGAATACGAGCGCCCCGTAGCAGATGCGGCGGAAGCGGAGGTCCGCCGGGAGTTCGCGGCGGACCGCCGGGTCGACGGTCCAGACGAATCGTCGGTACGCCCACACCGTCGTCGCGAGCGCGGCTGCGACGGAGACGGCGAGGCCGCGGGGCCAAGGAACGGCGAACGCATCGAGATACAGCGGGCCGAAGGAGAGACACAGAAGCCACGCGGAGCCGGCGACGACGACGAACGGCACCGGGTCGACCGGGTCGCCCTCACGATTTCGGACGGACACAGTTGGCGTTCGGCCGCCAGCACAAAATATGTGAAGGCCGGGAGCGAGAGCCGAGTATGGAGACTACTTCGCAGGGCGATCCACGGGTGCTCTTCGTGATGAACCTCGTGTTATCGTCGCTCTTTGCGACCGTGGTCGTCTGGGGGTTGGATCTCGTCGGCATCGCGGCGTTCACGCCGGTGAACGTCGGCTCGTTGGCGCTCGTAATTATGGCGGTGACGTACGTTATGACCCGCTGAGGCCGGCCTCGGAGTCCCTCGGGCGCGCCGCAGACCCCCGGAGTTATGTGGATCCGAAGCGGCGACTGTACCTATGGCCATCGAAGATCGCGACGACGCGTATCTGATCACGCACGCACTCGCCAGAGACACGCTCTCGCGACTCCGCGACGTCGGGACCGAACAGGTCGCGTTCCGGAAAGGACTCGTCAAGCTCGGTCGGATCTGCGGCTACGAGATCATCGACGGCGCGATGGAGACCGAGTACGTCACCGTCGAGACGCCACTGACGGAGACGACCGGCGAGCGCGTTCGGGGACTGGACGACGTCGTCATCATCAACGTGTTGCGGGCGGCGACGCCGTTCGTCGAAGGACTCCTGAAGGCGTTCCCCCGCGCGAAGCAGGGCGTGATCAGCGCCGGCCGCGACGAGAACGCCGGGATGAACGACGAGGGAGAGTTCCCGATCTCGATCGACTACGTGAAGCTCCCGGAGATCACCGAGCGGGACACCGTCATCGTCGCCGACCCGATGCTCGCGACCGGCTCGACGATGTGTGCCGTCCTCGACCACGTCACCGAAGTCGGCGAAGCCGAGCCCGCAGACCTGTTCGTGCTCTCGGCGGTCTCAGCACCTGACGGACTGCTCCGCGTCGGGGACGAGTTCCCCGAAGCAGACCTCCTGACAGTCGCCATCGACGACCACCTCGACGACGACGGATACATCGTGCCCGGACTCGGCGACGCCGGCGACCGGGCGTTCCGGACGACCTGAGAACCCAGACGACGTGAACACCTTTACCGACGGGTCGCACAGGGACACGTATGACCGGCAGCGAGCCCTGTGACGCCTGTGGCGAACCGATCGAGGAACCGCTCGCGCGGACCATCCAACTGAACGTCGACCGTTCGGAAGTCGATAGCCAGCGCCTCTGTCCCGGCTGCTTCGCCGACTGGATCGAACGCTATCGAATGGAGATGCAGCCACGGGCCCGCGAGGACGTCCACGACGCCGACGCGGACATCATCGTCGACTGAGAAGAAGCGCGTTTCGGGCCGGTGGGTAAAACGACCCGGCCCGCTCAGACCGGATACACGCGTCGTTCGTCCGTCGCGCGCTCGTAGATCGCAATGTAGGGCGTCCCCGACTCGTCGTCCGGGCACGACGAGGTCTGTTCGATCCGGAACGTCTCACCCGTCGCGTTCGCCGCGTCGAGGTACAGCGTCACCGGATACGTCTTCGAGCCGAAACTCATCACGTGCTCGTTGTAGCCGTCCTGTACGTTCAGGTGGACGCGGGGCGCGGAAGGTCGTTCACGGCCGGGTTCGGACGGGAGCCGATACTCGCTCCAGTCGCCAGCCGCACACGCCGCGTAGTTCGGCGTCTCGACGCGTTCGGGGAGCGGCGTCGGATTGGTCACGACGACGGAGGCGACGCGGAGGTCTTCACGTGGTGATTCAGCAATCTCGATCTGACTCTCCGGTTGGAGTTCGTACGCGAGTCCGCCGGTCGCAATATCGACAGCGAGGACGACGACAGCCAGCACCGCGATCACGCCGAGGAGAGACGCCGCCTGTCTCCCGGTGAGGAGGTGATTTCGGTCGTCGAAGCGGGTGCGGAGCGCGAACAGCACGGCCGCGAGGAGTAGCAGTCCGAGGACGGTGAGTTCGCTGCCGACGTTGAACGTGTTCACGACGTCGAAGAAGAGTCCAACGACAGACACGACGACGACGCCGTATCCGAGCAGCGTCAGTTGAGCATCGTCGGTTCGCTGGGAGATCGCGAGCACCAGCGCGAGGAACAGAAAGACGATCGCGACCTTCGAGACGGGAGAGTAGTTGAACTCGACGTTGAGAATGAAAAAGAGGACGGCGAGTGTGGTGAGAGCCGCCGCCGCGCCGTTGAACAGCGTTTCCGAGTCGATATCGACCATACGGCGCGCTTCAGCGTCCGGCGGCAAGTATCTCCGGGTGAAACAAAGGGGCGTTTCAGTTACCAGAGACGAACGGTTCTATCGATCCTCGCGTCAGATCGAACCCCTCTATTTCGTCTCGAACGTCGTCGCAGTCGGTCGAATGTCGTATCGGAGGCGGCTGGCGAAAGCCACCCCCGAAACACTCGGGAGTCTACCTGTGAGATAGGTACTCACCCGGAGACGTCGCGGCCGGTATATCTGAGGATGTCGCGGCCGGTGTCCCCAGGGACACCACGTCTGATGTGGAATACCGGGTGCGGCGAGGAGAGAAAGGCCGGCGACGTATTATTGGTGCTCGATCTTCGCGCGCCCGCTGGTCGCGCTACGGATGCGATCACGGAGATCAGATGCCTCGTCGACGGGCGCGCGGATCTCGAAGAAGACATCGGCTTCGTAGGCCGCGTCGAACTCGACGGCCGCGCTTTCGAGGAGTCCGCGGACCGTCCCGGAGTCGTCGTAGGCGACGGTGACGTCGAAGCGCTCGTGCGGCACCGTCTCGACGACTCCCGCGTCGTCGACGGCGTCTTTCACCGCTCGCGAGTACGCGCGAGCCAGTCCGCCGACGCCGAGGTTCGTCCCACCGTAGTATCGTGTCACGACCGCGACGACGTTCCGGATCTCGCGCTGGACGAGGACGTTGAGCGCGGGCTTGCCCGAGGAACCGCTCGGTTCACCGTCGTCGGACTGGTACTCGCGGAGCATCGTCGCGGCGGACGACCCAGTGCCGGTGCTGCTGGCCCCGTCTTCCCCGGCTGCTGGCACCCGGTACGCGGGAACGTTGTGCGTCGCGTCCGGGTGGCGAGTGCGGATCTCCTCGACGAACGATTCGGCCTCCGCGACGGTGTTCGCAGGCGCGACGTAGCCGATGAACTCGGAGCCTTTCACCTCGAAGCGGGCTTTTCCGGGTCCGGCGACAGTCCGGAAGGCGTCAGCGCGGGCGTCAGATCCGCCAGCAGCGTCGGTCACAACACGTGGTAGGCCCGGCATCGTTCAAAAGGATTCGCGTCGGTGGGTCAGGAGAGACGAGACGCGATCGAGAGACGAAGCGAGAAGCGGGGGGCGAGAACCAGGAAGCGAGAAGCGGGAGGCGAGAACCAGGAAGCGAGAAGCGGGAGGCGGGAGCAAGAAGAGGGGAGCAGAAAGCCGAGGTCACGCGATGCTGATGCGGCGGACGAATGCGAGACCGGAGAGTTCGTTCAGTAGATCGCCGGGAATCGGCTCGTCGGTGACGATGTAGAGCTTCGGCTCGTCGGTGAACTCGGGGTCCTCGCTGATCGTCTGGCGGATCGAGATGCCGCGGTCGGCGATCCGAGAGGTGACTTCGGCGACGATACCGGACTGCTCGGCGTCGTTCGGCTCGATCGTCAGCACCGACAGATCGAGTACGGGCGCGAGATCCATCAGGCTCGGGATCGACGAGATGTTCTGGAAGATGCGTCTGAGCTCTTCGTCCTCGAGGATTGCCGTCGTCGTCGAGTCGACGACGCGCCGGTCGACGTCGATCTCGCGCGCGATCCCCGTGTTCGGGATCTCGATACCGCCGGAGACGACCCGCCCGTCGTCGTTGACCGAGAAACCACGTTCGAGGAGGAGGCGGATGACCGCCTGCTGGCTCGGACTTCCCTCGAACTTCTCCATAATCTCGTCGAACATCCGTCAGAAGGGTGCGTCGCCAAGGCTATTATAGTAGCGTTTGGCGGGCAAGAGCGTTTGTCAGGGAAGACCAAAGGGCACCGTTTCGGGTGGAAACGGGTCCCGCTAGTAGAAACAGAGATTCTGGTGGAGACGGCCGTTCCACCCGAAACCAGGGGTGTTCAGTTATCGAACCGCGCCTGGACGAACGGCTGGGCGTTCTCGATGTCGCCGAGTCGGGAGTCAGAGAGGAGGACGGCCTCGGTTTCGTCGATCGGGACCGACAGCGAGATTTCTTTGGTTCGGCCGTAGCGTCCCTTGGAGACGACGACGGCGTTGACGATACCGAGCATATCGAGTTCCGAGATGAGGTCGGTCACGCGGCGCTGAGTGAGGACGTCGGCGTCGATCTCCTCGCAGAGTCGCTTGTAGATGTTGAACACCTCGCCCGTGTTGACGTTGTGAACGCCGTTCTTCTCCAGCAGAATGGTGGCGAAGAGGACGATCTTCGACTGCGTGGGGAGCGTCCGGACGACTTCGACGACGCGATCGAGTTCGATCTTGTCCTGGGCCTGCCTGACGTGGGCCTCCTCGACGGTGTCGGCCTGACCGCGTTCCGCCAGTTCTCCCGCGGTTCGGAGCAGATCGAGCGCGCGGCGAGCGTCACCGTGCTCCTGGGCCGCGAAGGCGGCACACAGCGGGATGACGTCGTCGGTGAGCGCGTCGTCTTTGAACGCGACGTTCGCGCGGTGCTGGAGGATATCGCGGAGTTGATTCGCGTCGTAGGGAGGGAAGACGATCTCCTCCTCACCGAGGCTGGATTTCACCCGGGGATCGAGGAAGTCAGTGAACTTCAGGTCGTTCGAGATCCCCATAATCGAAATCCGTGAGTTGTCGAGTTCGGAGTTCATCCGCGAGAGGTTATAGAGCGTGTCGTCACCGGACTTCTCGACGAGTTTGTCGATCTCGTCGAGCATAATCACGACGACGCGCTCCTCGTAGTCGACGGCGTCAAAGAACGTCGAGTACACGCGGTCGGTGGGCCACCCCGTCATCGGGACGGGTTCCATCTCGTCGTGATCGGATTCGAGTTGCTCGATCCGGTCGGCGACGGCCTCGACGGTGTCGAAACGGGTTTCGACGAGGGCTGTCGCGTCGTCGGCCGCGCGCGAACGGAGCTGTTTCAGCTCGTCGAGTTCCGTCTCGATGACCTCCTGGTTCTTCTCGATGAATTTGTTCGCGAGCTGGGCGAGAACACGGTACTGGGTGTCAGTCACCTCGCAGTTGATGTACTCGACCTCACAGGGGACGTCGTACTTCTTCGAGGTCGATTCGAGTTCCTGGCTGACGAATTTCGCGCTGGCCGTCTTTCCGGTTCCCGTTTTCCCGTAGATCAGGATGTTCGACGGAGTTTCGCCGCGGAGCGCCGAGACGAGAATCGTCGCCATCTGATTGATCTGCTCGGTGCGGTGAGGGAGTTCGTGGGGGGTGTAAGAGGGTCGGAGGACTTCTTTGTTCTCGAAGATCGGTTCCCCCGAGAGGAGGTCGTCGAAGAGTCCCTGGCTGTCGCCGTCGTCGTCGAGGACGACTTCGTCGAGACTCACGTCGGTCGATCCGGCCGACGAGTCCCCGACGCCGATCGAACTCGCGTCCGTCGGTCCGATGCTCTCTTCGATGTCGATGTCCTCGGCGGTGACCGGTTCACGATCCGCGGGTTCCTGAGCAGCACTGTCGTCGTCAGTCGATCTGCCGGAGTCTGTCGAGGGATCGGCGCGCTCCGGATGCGACTGAGCGTCTCCCTCGGAATCCGTGCGACTCTGCGTGCTATCGGTTCGGTCCTCAGGGTCGTTCCCATCGCCGGGTTGCGTGTCCTCGTCCATCGGTGAAACCCCCCTATTTCGACTGGAAATCACACGCCCACCGTCGTTAGATCGGATGTTACGCCGAGAGAAAACGAGATTGCACCGGTTCCCTCTCAGCGACGTGTCCAGTTGATGCAGACGAAGCAGAGGAACACGTGGTACAAAAAACTTGCCTCTTTCACACCAGCCGGTGGCTCGACGAATTGTTTGTAAAGCCCTAAGATGACATTTCAGAGCCTCTAATTCCTCTCAGACGGATATAAGCACTGTGAATACCACGTAGTTGTAGATTAGTTTCGCCTCAATTACACACTAGAAACTAATGTAAAATAAGTAGGGTATTGAATTTGGTCGCTGGATCGTTCGGCGGTCGTGGGAAGCGGTTCCCGACGCTCTTGGAGGAACGCAACTGGACGTGGGAACGATTCCTCCGGCTCCTCGCCCCATCCCCGCCCCCCACCCCTTCGTTTCGGGTGGAACCCGAGATACAGAGGGAGGGGGTGTCGAAGGAGCCTCTAGGTACCGGTGGCTTTATCACTTCTTAGCCTGAAACATACCCGTACTGCAGCAAAGTAATTAATTAAGAGCTATATTATATTTAATTTTATTAGTTTTAAGCTAGTTTCTAGTGGCGCGTCTGCACGCACCGGCCGCCTTCGGGGCGTTCCAGTTGAAACGAAGGGGTGGGGGAGGGTGTTCGGCCCGACATTTGCATCGACCAACCATCGACGACTTCGGCCAACCCCGTCGCCCGACTCCCACTGGAACCGACAAATTCGGAGCAACAGACGGCGAACCCCGTTTTCGTATCACATTTCGGTGGTACGTCTGACGCAGTGTTTAAGTGAACACGCGAATGTGGTACCTCCATACGCCCCTCCACGAAGCGGATCGGGAGGCGCGGGAGGCCAGGATGGGACTGTTCACAGAACTTAGAGACAGCATCTCACGGGTCGTCGACCGGATGTTCTCCGATGCCGAACCAAAGCGGATCGGCATCTACGGACCACCGAACGCCGGGAAGACGACTCTCGCAAACCGCATCGCACGTGACTGGACCGGCGACGCCGTCGGTCCGGAGAGTCACATCCCGCACGAGACCCGACGCGCGCGCAGGAAAGAAAACGTCGAGATCGAACGCAACGGGAAGACCGTCAGCATCGACATCGTCGACACGCCCGGTGTCACGACGAAGGTCGACTACAAGGAGTTCCTCGAACACGATATGGAGAAAGACGACGCCGTTCGGCGCTCACGCGAGGCGACCGAGGGCGTCGCTGAGGCGATGCACTGGCTCCGCGAGGACGTCGACGGCGTTATCTACGTGCTCGACAGTACTGAGGACCCCTTCACGCAGGTCAACACGATGCTCATCGGTATCATCGAGAGCCAGGACCTGCCCGTCCTCATCTTCGCGAACAAGACGGACCTCGACGACTCGAACGTCCAGCGCATCTCGAACGCGTTCCCCCAGCACGAGACGGTGCCGCTCTCGGCACTCGAAGGGAACAATATGGACGAAGTCTACGGGAAGATCGCGGAATACTTCGGGTGAGAACGATGCCAGAAGTCACACCAGGAGATTCCGGAGACGGCGTCCAGATCGACCTCATCAGCGGCGCTCGGATGGAGGGACTGACGAGTATGGAGAAGATCCGGCTCATCCTCGACGGCGTCCGCGACGGCAACATCGTCGTCCTCGAAGAAGGCCTCTCACCTGACGAGGAGTCGAAGCTCATCGAAGTCACGATGACCGAGATCAGCCCCGACGAGTTCAACGGGATCGAGATCGAGACCTACCCCCAGACGGGCAGCGCCAATCAGGGATTTCTCGGCCGCCTGATGGGTAAGGAGTCGACGAAGAAACTCACGGTTATCGGCCCCGCGAACCAGATCGAGACGCTCCACAAAGACGAGAACCTCATCAGCGCGCTGGTTTCTCGGAAGTAATGACCCCGCACTGTTCCTTCGGCTGCCGAAATCCGACGCCGCTCCACCTGAAACGGGCCCCTCCACAGTAACCACAGATGCCTCACGAATGCACAAACTGCGGACGCGTATTCGCCGACGGATCGAAAGAGATGCTCTCGGGGTGTCCGAACTGCGGCGGCAACAAGTTCCAGTTCCGTCCCTCGTCCGCGACAGACACGGGTGCAGGTGACCGGACGACTCCCACGGGAGCAGACGACCGGACGACTCCCACGGGGGAAGATGATCGAACGACGGAGCGTCAGCGACCCGACGCGGACCCTTCATCCAGCGGAACGGAACCCGCTCGTGACACGTCGTCGCCGACCGACGACTCGAGCGGGTCTAACGCTTGGCGTGAGGCCGCCGAACGCGTGCTCGGAAAAGGATCGGACGAAACTACGGATTCGTCCGAACCGGACCGACAGGAGCCGTCTCGACAGTGGGTGAATCAGCGCCGCGACGAGCCGTCTTCGTCGGGTCGAGACACTGCGCCCCACAGAACGCGCGCGTCGGAAAGTACCGATCGGACGCACGCGATGGACTCTCAGGCGCAACCCCGTCACTCCGAACAAACTGGGGGGGAAACACGTCCGGGCGACACCGACACCAGTTCCACCTCACCGCCGTCGGATACTGACGACGCAGAAAGTCAGCCAGGTACGACGGAGGCCCCATCTACCGTCAGTCCGAAAGAGAACACGGCGCAGGCGAGCGCCCGCAGCGAGGTCGTCTCGCCCGACGAAATCGCGGCAGCGAGTCCGGACGAACCCGACACCGTCGCACCCGCTGAGACGCCCACGGAAGCCACTTCGGACTCTGACGGACCGCCGACCACCTCCGAAGGACGGGTCATCGAGCCGTCGAGCGACGAGCGTCCCGACCTCGACGAACTCCGCGAAGAACTCAACGAGCAGTTCGAGAGCATCCGCATCGTCGCTCCCGGCGAGTACGAACTGAACCTGATGGAGCTGTACGACCGGACCGAATACATCATCTCGCTGCAGGAGGACGGGCGCTACGTCATCGAAGTCCCGGATACGTGGGATACGACGCCCGGCGGCGCCGAAGACGCCTAGTACGACGACAGCCACGCTGACTCTCTTTTTGCTCGCAGCGGCGGATTGAAGCATTTAAGCGCTCCCGCTGACAGGGTGTCACTATGAGCCAAGCGACGAAGATCGTTCTCGGAACCGTCGGTGTGTCGGCCGTCCTCGCGATCGCAATCATATTCGCGCTCGCGTTCGGGTAACGTCCGCAGCGCGTTCCCACACGCCGCTTTTCCGTTGGCTGCACGTTCAAATCAGAGCCACGCGGCTCCGATCGGTACTCACTACCCCGGTTCGACTGCACGAACACATCTCGACTGCACTCGCCACCCTCACCGGAGTCGAGACGGGGGCCTGAAGGCATCGCGTCCCCAACTCCGGATATGTTCGACCGACGCGACCTCGCCGACGACGTCGCCGCCGTCCGCGACGAGCACGCACCCGACGCGCTCGTCCTCGACGTCGCCGCCGACTTCGAGACCATCCCGCCGGCAGCCGCGGAGGATCTCGGCCTCCTCGTGGACGGACTCTCGCCGGCCTCGTACCCGAGCGACTGGCTCCCGGACGATGCGCCGAGCGCCCTCGTCACCTACGCGAGTTCGGATTTCACCGTTGGGATGCCGGGCGACGGCACCGTCACGTGGACGAGACAGACCACCCCGCCGACTGTCCTCGTGAAGAAACGCGCGGAGGGTACCCCGACGGAGTTCCTCGATTTCCTCCTTGCGGAGGCGTTCGTACAGATCGGAACCGACGCCCCCGAGCACTTCCTCCCGTTCTTCGGCGAGCAGTACCGCGAACTCGATCGCGTCGTCCCGCTCGGCCCTGCGGACGTCTATCAGATCGCTGCCGCGCTCTACGACGCCTGGCTGGGACTCCAGACCAGAGAGACGTTCGCCGCGTGGGAGAGTACCCAACCGCGTCTCTTCGACGCCTGGGAAGACGCCGGACAGCGATTGAAGGGTCGACTCTCGACGCTCCCTCGGGCAGTCGCGCGCGGGCAGACGTCGTTCGCCGAAGCCACCGAGTACGCCTGCTCTGCGATCAAACACGACCTCGAACTCCCCGCTCCGTTCGCCGCGCTCGACACGCAGATGTTCCTCGAACACGGCGCGGAGTACGGCGTTCGATGGGCCGAAAAGACCTTCGAGAAACTCGAAGAGGGATCCGACCGCACCGATCAGTCCTGACCGGTTCGCATTACGCTACAGAGTACGAGCCCCCACTCTCGGAACCGACTCATAGGGATTATCGTAACTGTTCGGAGATTCTCGTCGTACCGTCCGGCGAGACATCTATGGAGACGTACGATAATCCCTATCAGAACTCGGCGGTGACCTCGCCGCTGACGTCGAGTTCGACGACGGCGTCGAAGAGATCGCGGAACCGCTGGATCGTCTCCTCGTCGTGGACCTCGTTCGAGAGGTGGAACAGCCCGACGGCGTCGTGTTCGTCGAGCAGCTCGAGGAGTCGCTCGCTCGCTTCGTACGCGCCGTCGACGTCCGCGTAGTAGGCCATCTCAGTCACCGAGTCGATGCTGATCCGTAGCTTTCCGTCGTGGGACTCCAGGAACTCCTGTGTCTGTGCGACGATTCCGTCAAGGTCGTCCGGTGCCGAGACGTAGTGGACGTGGTCCGTTCGTCGACGGGAGTAGCCGCGTTCGACCGACAGCGTATCGAGGACGACCGCCTTCTCCTCGTCGACGTCGTAGTGTTCCAGTTTCTGCTCGACCTCGCGGGCGGTGGTTCGTGTGGAGATTACCAGGAAGTGGTCCGTATCTGTCTTCAGGAAGTCCGTGTCGATGCGGTCCGTCTCACCAATGCTCGGGTGCAGCAGCAGAATGCCCGTACCGCCAGGGATCGAATCCGGTGCGTTCTCGATGGCGAGGTTGTAATCCATACCCGTAGGTCCGGCCCCGCTGACTTAATCGTGCGGGGGATCAGATCCGGAGCGAGGAAAGGATCAGATCCGGTGCGAGGAAGACCTGTCTGGATCGAACGTGTCGACCGCGCCGACCGAACTTGGTACCCAAACTCAGTACAGCGAGTCGGCAGTCGCCGCGCCGATGACACTGAATATCGCTCCGATACTGACTGCTTTGAGCGTCGCGTCGATCCGCGCTGGATGGAAGACGACGTCGAAGACGACCATCGACCCCGACGCAGCGGAATCGAGGAACGTCGCCGGAGCGTCGAACGCGAGCGCGAGGACGACGACGGAGAAGTACGCCACGGAGATGAGCGAGACGAACCGCAGGGGGACGCCCCCGACCTCCGTCTCCCTGTCGGGGTCTCTGTCGTCGGCCTTATACAACGCGCCGTACCCGACGGTGAAGACGATGAAGACGGTGAAAAGCGCCTGTAGCGACGACATACTCTGCGCCAACACCCACACCTCTTCGGTGACCACGAACGGCCCGGCGAGCAGGAACCCCCCGACGATCTGCTGTGCGGTGTCCGACAGCGCGAACCGACGACGACGTCCGACCATACCTACTTTCGCCTCTCTCCCCGCATATACCCCGGCCTTACTGCAGACCGGGGTGCGAACACCACGCGAAACCCGACGCTTCTTGTTCGGGGCGGTCGACGCACCCGTATGAGCGTTCGAGCCGAATTCGATGCCTGGGCGGCCGAGGGCCGTGACCGGGGAATGGAGGAACGACACTGGCACACCGCGAAACACGCGCTCGCCCGGATGCCGATCGAGTCCGGCGACACCGTCCTCGACCTCGGTTGCGGGAGCGGCTACGCCGGTCGCGCACTCCGAGACACGCAGGATGCCGGCCGAGTGTACGGTCTCGATGGATCTCCCGAGATGGCGCACAACGCGCAGTCGTACACCGACGATCCGAACGTCGCCTACCTCGTCGGCGACTTCGACGAACTCCCCTTCGCGGACGACAGCGTCGACCACGTCTGGAGTATGGAGGCCTTCTACTACGCGTCGGACCCCGAGCACACGCTCGAAGAAGTCGCGCGGATCCTCCGGCCCGGAGGGACGTTTTACTGCGCCGTGAACTACTACGAGGAGAACGTCTACTCCCACGAGTGGCAAGAACGGATCGACATCGAGATGACGCGCTGGTCCGCCGACGAATATCGCAAAAAGTTCCGCGAAGCAGGTCTCCACGTCGCCGAACAGGACTCGATTCCGGACCGCGAGATCGAGATTCCGCCGGCCGAGGCGTTCCCCACCGACGACTGGGAGTCGCGAGAGGCGATGGTCGAACGCTACCGCACGCACGGCACACTTCTCACGGTCGGCGTCGCGCCGTAGCGAGTCCGGTGTCGCCGAACGCAGCGAGGCCCATTCCGCCGGACGTAGCGAATCCTATTCGCCGCGCTCGAGGTCGACCACGTGGGCCGCTGTCGCGTCGAACCCGATCCGAACCTCACCGGAGAGTGGGTCCGCCGATCGAACGGTCAGTTCCCGGCCGTTCCACCGGAGATAGGTTCGCGTCGACTCGCCGAGGAACTCCGTGCCGGACACCGTCGCGTCGAGAACGTTCGTCTCGGTGCCTGTTCGCGACCTACTCGACTCTCCATCCATTAGCTCTGATCCACTCGGCTCGCTATCCCTCTCTGAGCCACTCGCGAGCACCCGCATCTGCTCGGGCCGGACGCAGAACGCGACTCGGTCGTCCGTTTCGACTGCGTTCTCTGTTACAATCGTGATCGCTGCCCCGCCGACGTCGAGTTCGACGCGCTGGGGCCGACCGGCGGTCCTATCGCGTTCTCCCTGCCATTCAGACCCCTCTGTTTCAACTGGAGATTTGCCTTCTACAGCGACTGAATCCCGGCTTTCTTCGAACTCGTCAGCCGCTCGACTCGAAACGACGCGGCCCTCGAAGACGTTGTTGTCGCCGACGAACTCGGCGACGAAGCGGGTCTCCGGGCGTCGGTACACCGCCTGCGGCGTTCCCACTTGCTCGACTGCGCCGTCGTTCATAACGGCGACGCGGTCGGAGATGGCGAGCGCCTCCTCCTGATCGTGCGTGACGTAGAGCGTAGTTATCCCGAGTGTCGATTGGATTTCTTTGACCTGTAGCCGAAGTCGCTCGCGGAGTCGGGCGTCGAGCGCGCTCATCGGCTCGTCGAGCAACAGCAGATCCGGGCCGGGAGCCAGCGCCCGCGCGAGCGCGATGCGCTGTTGCTGACCGCCGGAGAGCTCCGTCGGATCGCGGCCGCCCGCGTCGGGGAGATCGACCAACTCCAGCAACGACGCCACGCGCTCTTCTCGGCTCTCATCGCCCGGCGGATCCGAAAACCTGAGTCCGTAGGCGACGTTCTCCGCGACCGAGAGATGCGGAAAGAGCGCGTAGTTCTGGAACACGACGCCGACGTCCCGTTCTTCGGGTGGCACGCCGCGCATCTCGCGGCCTCCGAACCGAATCGATCCCGTACTCGGTACCTCGAAGCCAGCGACGAGGCGGAGCGTCGTCGTTTTCCCACAGCCGGAGGGACCGACGAGCGTGAAGAACTCACCGTCGTCGACGTCGAGGTCGACGCCTGACCGCCCGCCACTCCCGTCTCTCCCTCCGAGCGCGACCGTCTCACCGTACTCCTTGCGAACGTTCTCCAGTGTCAGTTGCATCCTCAGAAGCCACCTCGGCCGCCGTAGCGACCGCCGAACCGTTCGATGATCACGAAACTCAGGCTCGTCACCGCGAGCAGGACACAGCCCATCGCGGTCGCCGGGCCGAGCCGCCGGCCCAGATACCGCTCGACGGCGACGGGCATCGTGTAACTGGCCGACCCCTCCGCGAGGACGACCGTCGAGTCGAATTCGCCGATGCTGATCGCGAAGGCGAACGCCGCGCCGGCGACGACGCCCGCGGCGACCAGCGGCAGTTCGATGTCGACGAGCGCGCGCACGCGACTCGCCCCCAGACTCCGCGCGGACTCCACTAGTAGCGGATCGAGATTCCCGAGCAGCGGCGCGACGTTCCGCGTCACGAACGGGTACGCGCCGACCGCGTGCGCGGCGACTACCGCGAGCGCTCCGGTGACCTGAACGCGCGTCCCGAACACCTCGATCCCGAAGACGAGTCCGCGAAGCAAGCCGAGGCCGACGACGATCCCCGAAACCGCGAGCGGAGCCATCGACAGCGCGTCGACAATGGCCCGCCCGCGGAACTGCCGCGTCGTCAACACTGCCATCACGACTCCCATCGGGAGCGCGACGAGCAGCGTTCCGACGCCGAAAAGCAGCGAATTCTCGATCGCCGGCAGCGGCCGCACCTGATACGACGCGCCCGTCTGCTGACGTTCGAGGAGAAACAGGTAGTGATCGAGCGTCAGGCCGCCCTGTGGTCCGGTCAGGCTCGTGAGGACCATCGAGGCGATCGGTCCGACGAACACCGCGAGCACGACCAGGGCGTACGCGACGATCCCGATCCGGGTTCCCAGCGATCTGACGCTCGTCGACTCCGGCCACAGCGACCGTCGCGGTTGCGGCCGCGCGCCCTGTCCGGAGGCGCGCTGTCGTCCCTCGTAACGCAGGTACAGATACGTCAGTCCGAGCGAGATCGTCGTCTCGACGACTGCGAGCGCGGCCGCCTCGGCGTACGCGAGGTTCTGAATCCGCGAGTAGATGAACACCTCGACGGTCGCGAGCTGGAATCCGCCGAGCGCGAGCACGATCGGGAACGACGCGAACGTGAACACGAACGTCAGCGTCGCGCCGATCGCGATCGCCGGGAGCAACTGCGGGAGGACGACGTCACGAAACGCCCGCACCGGCGACGCTCCGAGGCTCCGCGCGGTCTCGACGGCCGACGCGTCGACGCTCTCCCAGGCCGCAGTCGTCACCCGCGCGACGAGCGGGGCGTTGTAGAAGGCGTGTGCGATCACGATTGCCTCGATGGTGAAAAGCAGGTCGACGGTCGGAAGGCCGAGCGCCCCCAACACCGCGTTGAGCGTGCCGTTCCGGCCGAACGTCGCGACGAAGCCGATCGCGACCATGATCGACGGCATCACGAACGGGAGGATCGTCAGCGAGCGCAGCGTCTCGCGACCGGGGAACTCGAACCGCGCGAGGAGCCACGCCCCCGGCAGGCCGAGCAGGACGGACGCGATCGTCGACAGCAGCGCCTGGTAGGCCGTGAATCCGAAGATGTCGACGAGATAGAACCGCGAGGTGAGCACCGACACGAGCGGGGCGATCGTCACCTGCCCGTCGACGACGACGGCGTCGACGAACACCGTCGCGACCGGATAGTAGAAGACGACGACGAGGACGAGCGCGGTCGCTGCCGTCCCGAGGGTGAGCGCGTGCGCTTCGAGTCGCGAGAAGGCGGTCCGAAGCACAGCGTTCACCGTCTCCACTCTGTCGGCGTCGCCCTCACTTGCTGGCGAACTGCCGTTCCCACGCCTGCGTCCACTCACTCACGTTGTCTCGAAGGGCGTCGTACGTGAAAGTGACTGCTTCCGGCGGGGCCTGGGCGTACTCAGAGAACGACGCGGGGAGTTCCGCGGTCGTCGTCGCCGGGAACGCGACGTTCCGCTGGGCGATCTCGCCCTGCACGTCGGGCCGCAGCATAAAGTCGAGGAACGACCGCGCCAGTTCGGGAGTGTCCGTCCCCTCGAACAGCGCCATCCCCTCGGGATAGGCGTAGCCCTGGTCGTTCAGGAATCGGATCTGGTGCTTCGCGAGGTCCTCGCCGGACCGCTGAGCGTACACCTGATCCGTCGAGTAGGAGACGACCATCGGCGCTTCCTCGTTCGAGTAGGCCGTGTACGACGACGACCAGTCCGAGAGGATCCGGACGCCGTTGTCCTGGAGTTGCTTCCAGTAGTCGAGGTAGCCGTTCGCCCCCTTCGCTTTGATCGTGTGCAAGAGGAACGACTTGCCCGTCGCACTCGCCGTCGGATTCTGGGCGAGGAGGTCGCCCTCGTAGGCCGGATCGAGGAGTTCGTCGAACGTCTCCGGCGCGCTGTAGGCCCCGTTGTCGCCCAGCGTCTCGTTGTAGACGATACTGACGTAGCTCGTGTCGTAGGGGATCGTGCGGCCCTTCGGATCGAACGACAGGGACTCTTTGACGTCGCCGCCTCGTGAGAGCCCGTTGACGGGCGTGAACAGTCCGTCGTCGAGCTGTTCGTCGATCCGGATGAGCATATCCACGTTGAGCCCGACGTAGACGTCGGCGTCGATGTCGACGCCCCGGAGTGCGCGCTCGATGAAGTAGTTGATCTCGCTGTCGGGCGTCGCATACCGGAGCGTCGCGTCGAACTCGGACTCGAACGTCTCTTTGATCCACGCGCCGGGGCTCGACGACGGTGCGTCGACGAACGGCCCGTACGTCGCGACGACGAGTTCGGGGACTGCGCCGCCTGCAGTTCCGGTCGCCGTCCCCGTCGACGTCTCGCTCGTGTCCTCGGTCGTGCCCTCAGTCGTCGTCTCCGTCGCGCCGCCGTCACCACCGGCGCAACCGGCCAGTCCGGCGATTCCGCCCGCACCCGCCGCCCGCAGGAACGTTCTCCGTTTCATTACTTGGTGATCACACCCGGTGATATTTAATCGTGGTGAAGCGGTCCCGACCGCTGCCGACCACGCCTGCCCGGAGCAACGCTCTTGTCACTTCGCCGTGAGACGCAGGCGTGTCACGACAGCGACGGTACACGCTCGGTGCGCTCTTCGTCCTCGCGGGCGCGGTCGCGGCCGTCCTCCTCGCGTCGGTGCTGAGCACTGTCTTTTTCGCGGTCACCGTCGCGTATCTGCTCTGGCCGGTCCGCCGCGAACTCGTCGCCCGCGGCCAGTCACGGCGCGTCGCGAGCGGCGGTGCGACCGCCGGTGCGTTCGTGATGACGCTTCTCGTGTTCGTCCCGCTCGCGGTCGTCGCGTACCTTCGGTTCGACTCGTTCGTGGACCTGATCGGCCTCCTTCCGGCCCAAATCGACGTCTCGCTGCTCGGATTCGAGTACGTGGTCACGCTGGAATCGGTCGCGACGCTCGTCGTCGGACTCGTCGAGCGCGCGGCGCGGCGCGCAGCCACGGCCGCGCCGGTCCTCCTGGTGAAAGTAACCCTGTTCGTGTTCCTGATCTACTCGCTGCTCTTTTACGGCGAAGACGCCCAGCGCGCGGCGCTCGCGCTCGTTCCGGCCGACTACCGCGACGCCGCGCGGTCGCTGAACCGCCGCGCTCGCGAGACGCTGTTCGCTATCTACGTGTTGCAGGCGGCGACCGCAATCGCGACGTTCGCCCTCGCGCTCCCGGTGTTCTTCGCGCTCGGCTACGAGTCGGTCGTGACGCTGTCGACAGTCGCTGCGGTCCTCCAGTTCGTTCCCATAATCGGCCCGAGCGTGCTTCTCGCGGGACTCGCGGCGTACCACGCCGCGCTCGGAGAACTCCTCCAGGCGGCGCTCGTCTTCTTCGTCGGCGGGTTCGTGATCGCGTGGCTCCCCGACGTCCTCGTCCGCCCGCGACTCGCCCGCGAGACGGCCGACATTCCGGGGAGTCTCTACTTCGTCGGGTTCTTCGGCGGCGTGCTCACCATCGGTCCGATCGGTGTCGTCGCCGGCCCCCTCGCCGTCGGCCTGTTCGTCGAGTCGGCGGCGCTGCTCTCGACGGAACTGAACTCGGTCGGCGACGCCGACCACGACACTCCGGAGTCGACAGCCAACCACGCCGATTCGGAGTCGACTGCTAACCGCGACCACGCGGCGTCGACCACCGACCACGACGACGCAGAGACCTCCTCCGATGTGGATCAACAGGAATCAGACGACGAATAGGAGCCGAATCACTGCCGCTCGCGACTACTCGTAGTCGCTTCCGATGACTTCCCGGATGCGTTCGGCGGTCACCTCGCCGATCCCGCTAACCTCGGTGAGGTCGTCCTTGCGGGCCGTCATCACCGCCTCGACCGTTCCGAACTCTTTCAACAGCGACTGCGCGGTCACAGGGCCGATGTCCGCGATCGAGGAGACGACGTACTCCTGCTGCTCGGCCAGCGTCTTCGCGCTCTTCTCGCCGTGGACGCTCACCGTTCGATCGCGCTCGGTCTGCTCGCGCTCGGCGATCGTGAGCAGCAGTTCGCCGGTGTCGTCCTCGTCGCGCGTCTGGAGCACGCTCACGTCGAAGTCGACTGCCAGCGAGGCGAGCGCACCCCGGATCGCGCCGGGGTGGACGTTCCGCTCCTCGTAGAGACCTTCGCCTTCGATGATCAACACCGGGCGGGCGTACGCGCGGGCGAGGTCGCCGATCTGCTCGAACAGCGAGCGGTCGCCGCCCAAGAGCGTGTCGAGGAAGTCCGCGACGGACTTGCGCTCGACGGCGACCCGGTCCGAGAGCACGTAGTCGCCGACGGCCAGCGTCTCCAGTCGCGTGCGGACGCCATCGCGCTTCGAGAGGTCCTTCGCGATCGCGGCGTCGAGTTCCCGCTGGTCGACGACGATTTCGGTCTCCTCGTCGTCGCCGTCGGCGGTCGCGACGACGCCCGAATCGGCCGCCGCGTCACCGTCTTCGGCGTCGCTATCCGTCCCGCTGCTCTCCTCGTCGACGTCGTCGGCCGCCTCGCTGCTCTCGTCTCCGGACTCGTCGTCCTGCGCCCGTTCGATCTCTTCGTCCGTCGGCCCGAAGTCGGTGAGACCGGCCTGTCCGTTCGACTGCGCGACCGACCCGGTGCCCGCTCCAGTGTCGCCCGTCGACTGCCCACCGCTTCCCGTGTCGTCTGCCTGGGTGTCGTCTGCCTGGGTGTCGCCGGAGCGTTCCGCGTCGGTCACCTCATCTGTGCTCCCATCGTCCCCCTCGCTGTCGTAGGCTTCGAGGTCTTGTTGCGGTGCGGTGAGTTCGGACTCGATGTCGCCGGCGAAGCTCTTCAGTTCGCGGAGCTCCGATTCCATCTCCTTCTCGCGGCGCCGCGAGATCCAGAAGTAGGCCTCGTCGCGCGTGTCCTCGGCGAGGAGCACGACGACGCGGCCCTCGGCCTGCCGTCCGGTCCGCCCCTTCCGCTGGATGGACCGGATCGCCGTCGGCACCGGCTCGAAGAAGAGCACCAGATCCACCTCGGGGACGTCCAGTCCCTCCTCGGCGACGGAGGTCGAAACGAGGACCTCGAACTCACCGTTCCGGAACGCGTCGAGCGTCTCCTGTTGCTCTTTCTGGGTCATTCCCTCGGAACTCTCCTTGTCGCCCTGGCCGACGAACCGGCGCACGTCGAACGACGCCGAGAGGAACTCCGTCAGCGCTTCGGCGGTGTCGCGCGACTCGGTGAAGACGATGACGCGCTCGCCCTCCTCGATGCCGAGCGTCTGCGCCAGCAGGATCCGTGCCCGCGAGAACTTCGGGTGCGTGCCGTCGAACGACTCCGCGAGCCGCATCGCCTCGCGCACTTTGGGCTCGGCGACGAGCCGCTGGCTCGCCTTCGACGCCCCTGAAGAGCGCGCGGCGTTGCGCTGGCGTTCGAAGTATCTGCGAACGGATTCGACCGACTGGGTCTCGACGAGTTCGACCGCCCGCCGGAGCTTCATCACCTCCGCGTGCGTCGACATCCCCTTGTAGCCCTCCGATTTGTCGGCGTTCATCAACTCCTGCAGTTTCCCGCGCATCCGGTTCAGTTGCTTCTGGGAGACGTCGGGCTGGGTGGTGTTCGTCACGCCCAGCGACTTCAGTTTCTGAAGTCGGTCTTTGATCACCTCGTTCAGCGCGTCCCGAATCTGCAGGATCTCCTCGGGGAGTTCGATTCGCTCCCACTCGACGGACGTGTCGTGGGTGTACTCGTCGACGTCGGCGTCGTCTTCGGTCATCACCTCGACCTCGCTGAGCCCGAGATTCTGACACACCTCCAGGATCGCCTCCTTGTCGCCGCCCGGGGAGGCGCTCATCCCCGTCACGAGCGGGTTCTCTGCGTCCTCGTGGTACCGCTCGGCGATGTAGACGTACGCGTAGTCGCCGCTCGCGCGGTGACACTCGTCGAACGTGAGGTGGGTGACGGTCGACAAGGAGATGCGACTCCCGACCAAGTCGTTCTCGACGACCTGCGGGGTCGCGACGACGATCCGCGCGTCCTCCCAGCGCTCGGCTCTGTCTTCCGGTCGGATCTCTCCGGTGAAGACGACGATCTCCTCGTCGGGAATCTCTAGCGCCTCGCGATAAAACTCCGCGTGCTGCTGGACCAGCGGCTTCGTCGGCGCGAGAAACAGCGCCTTACCGCCGATGTCGTCGAGCCGATCGGCCGTCACGAGCAGGCTCACGGTCGTCTTTCCTAACCCGGTCGGAAGACAGACGAGCGTGTGCGACTCGCGTGCGGCGCTCGCGAGGCGCATCTGATAGAGCCGCCGCTCGATGAAGTCAGGACTCAGGAGGGGATGGTCCACGTACGCGGGGTCGTCGGTGGCCGCCATCACGCTCGATTGGGCGTCGTCGCTGTTAAGGGTTCGCCGACGACGGTGAAAGTGAAACGAGGCGCGTACGGTCCCCTGACGGGGACGCAGGCGAAACGGGAACTGCGTCCGACCGCGAGCGTTCCTGACTGCCAAGCGTGACTCCGTGATCGTCGTCGACAGCCCGGGTTCCGATCTCCCTCACGCAGTCGCGCCGACAGTTTTATCCGTTCCGTTCGGGATCCGCGCCGAACTCCGACCCGAGCGCATCCAGTGCCTCCACGCCGTAGGCCTCCGAGCCTGCGCTCGCGTCTTCGAGGTCCTCGACGGAGTCCGGCAGCGACGCGCCGATCAGCTCTGCCCACTCCGAGAGGTTCTGACCGTGACTTCGGTGGCTCATACTTTTGCCTCGGTCGTAAAACTCTCTACCGACGTATATAATGATTGTGCTGGCTCTCTGCGGATGACAGCCGTCCCGAAAATATCCGTCTCTGCGACGGCGACACGGCCGTCGACGGGACCTGCCGAATTGACGAGCGCGGCGTTAGACGACCTGTTCGCCGTCGTCGTCGTACAGTTCGATCGCGTCTACGGGACACGCCCGCGCGGCGAACTCCGCGTCGAGTTCGGCGCCGTCGGGAACCTCTAGCTCGAAAATGTCCTCTTCGACCTCGGTCGCTCCGTCGAGGTCGGCCTTCCCCGCGTCGAGATTCTTCTCGAAGGCGTCCCACTCGTCGACACACTGGAACATCCCGATGCAGGTCTCACGATCGTAGCGGATCTTCATACCCGCCGTTCGGTGACCGGCAACATATCGTTGGCGACGTTGGTGCGGTCGCGACGGGACCCTACGATGACTACCCGCCACGCACGCCGCGTCTCCGACGGTTTAAACGGGAGGACGGCGTAGCCTGGCCCAATGCAACCGGAGGAGGTGCCCGAACTGCCCGAGGAGGTCGCGGCCCACCTGCGCGAGGAGGGAATCGAGGAACTCTACCCTCCGCAGCGCGCGGCCGTCGAGGCGGGCGTCACCCGCGGCGACAGCCTCGTCGCCTCGGTCCCGACCGCCTCGGGGAAGACGCTCGTCGCCGAACTCGCGATGCTGTCCAGCGTCGCGCGCGGCGTCTCCGGGTCACGCTCGGATGGCTCGGAAGCACCGCCCAGCGGTTCGTCCGGCGGCAAGGCGCTGTATATCGTTCCGCTCCGAGCGCTCGCCTCCGAAAAGAAGGCCGAGTTCGAGCGCTGGGAGGAGTACGGGTTCGACGTCGGCGTCTCGACGGGCAACTACGAGTCCGACGGCGAGTGGCTCGCGTCCCGGGATATCGTCGTCGCGACCTCCGAGAAGGTCGACTCGCTCGTCCGAAACGGCGCGGCGTGGATCGACGACTTGACCTGTGTCGTCGCGGACGAGGTCCACCTCGTCGACGACGCGCACCGCGGCCCGACGCTGGAAGTCACGCTCGGGAAGTTGCGGACGCTCAACCCCGGACTGCAGGTCGTCGCGCTCTCGGCGACGGTCGGGAACGCGGACGTCGTCGCCGAGTGGCTCGACGCCGAACTCGTCGAGTCCACCTGGCGACCCATCGACCTGCGGATGGGCGTCCACTACGGAAACGCGGTCACGTTCGACGACGGCAGCCAGCGCGAGGTCCCGGTCGAATCCGGCGGCCGCCCGACAGCAGCGCTCGTCGCAGACGCGCTCGCCGGCGACGACGACGGCGATCAGGGCTCCTCGCTCGTGTTCGTGAACTCCCGGCGCAACGCCGAGGCGTCCGCAAAGCGCCTCCGCGACGTCACCGCCGACCACCTCGCTGACGACGAGCGCGGCCGACTCGCCGAACTGGCTGCCGAGATCAGAGACGTCTCGGACGCCGAGACGAGCGACACGCTGGCCGACTGCGTCGCGAAGGGCGCGGCGTTCCACCACGCCGGCCTCGCGCCCGAGCACCGCTCGCTCGTCGAGGAGGCGTTCCGCGACCGACTCGTCAAGTGCGTGTCGGCGACGCCGACGCTCGCCGCGGGCGTCAACACGCCGAGCCGCCGGGTGATCGTCCGCGACTGGCGGCGCTACGACGGCGAGTACGGCGGGATGAAGCCGCTCGACGTGCTCGAAGTCCACCAGATGATGGGCCGCGCCGGCCGGCCCGGTCTCGATCCCTACGGCGAGGCCGTACTACTCGCGAAGAACTCCGAGACGCGCGACGAACTGTTCGAGCGGTACATCTGGGCCGACCCCGAGCCCGTTCGCTCGAAACTGGCCGCCGAACCGGCGCTCCGGACGCACGTCCTCGCCACTGTCGCCTCCGGGTTCGCGCACACGCGAGAGGAACTCCTCGACTTTCTGGATCGGACGCTGTACGCGACCCAGGCGGACGACTCCGGCCGCTTGGAGACCGTCACCGACGACGTGCTCGCGTACCTCGAACGCAACGACTTCATCGAGCGCGAGGACGGATCGCTCACGGCTACGAGCGTCGGACACACCGTCTCCAGACTCTACCTCGATCCGATGACCGCCGCCGAGATCATCGACGGCCTGGAGTGGGGCGAAAAGCACCGTGAGGAGATGGTTCGCGCGCTCGCCGGCGACGCCGCGGACGCGACTCCTGCCCGCGACGCCGCCGACGGGACGCAGACGGGCTCCGACCCCGAGTCCGCCGGCTTCCAGCGGGCCAGCGAGCTGCAGTCGGGATCGTCGTCAGACGACTCCGACGGCGCGGCGGATGCGTCCACCGCCGACGCCGACGAGGCCGAGACGGGCGCCGACGGGGACGCTACGGCGTCGTCGGAGCAACCCACCTATCCGACCGCGCTCGGGCTCTTTCACCTCGTCTCGCGAACGCCGGATATGTATCAACTCTACCTCAAGTCCGGCGACCGCGAGACGTTCACCGAGGTCTGTTACGAACGCGAACCGGAACTGCTCGGCCGCACCCCCTCGGAGTACGAGGACGTCCGCTTCGAGGAGTGGCTCTCGGCGCTGAAGACGGCGACGCTGCTGGAAGACTGGGCGAACGAAGTCGACGAGGACCGGATCACGGAGCGCTACGGCGTCGGCCCGGGTGACATCCGCGGGAAGGTCGAAACTGCCGAGTGGCTGCTCGGCGCGGCCGAACAGCTCGCGGGCGAACTCGAACTTCCCGTCGTGCCCGTCCGCGAGGCGAAAAAGCGCGTCGAGTACGGCGTCCGCGACGAACTGCTGGATCTCGCCGGCATCCGCAACGTCGGCCGCAAACGCGCGCGACGCCTCTACGAGGCCGGTATCGAGACCCGCGCGGACCTCCGCGAAGCCGACAAATCCACCGTGCTCCGCGCGCTGCGCGGGCGACGCAAGACCGCCGAGCGGATCTTAGAGAACGTCGGTCGCAAGGACCCCTCAATGGAGGACGTCGCGAGCGGAGACTCGGGAAGCGAGTCGACTGGGGAACCACCGGATCGCACGGGGTCCGCGCCTACGAACCGACCACAGAGCGAAAGCGGCGACGGCGACCCCGAAGAGCAGGCCAGCCTGGGTGATTTCGGATGAAGATCCTCGAAGGAACGGCCGAGGTGGACGACGTCGACGCGTTCGTCGCCGAGATCGGTGAGATTTCTGCGGAGACGGGCGCGACGATCCAGGCGTTCGACGCGCGGTACGTCGTGAGCGAGCGGCACCTCGAACGCGCCGTCGAGTTGGCCGACCGTGCCATCGAGCGCGGCGAGAACGTCGCTCGCGACCGCGCCGTCGAGATCCTCCTGTACGCGGCCGGTCGCCGCCAGATCACCGAGGCACTCGAACTCGGCGTCTCACCGGGCGAAAACCGCGTCGTCGTCCTCGTCGACGGCGGCGACGAAACCGACGCGGCAGCGACTGTTCGCTCTCGCGTCCTCGACGCGGAAACGCCGACGCTCGGCGACTACGACTCCGGACGCGTGTGCGAGTATTTCGACGTCAGCGACGCCGAACTCGACGTGGTCGACGGCGACCTCGAACTCCTGGTGCTCGAACGCGTCGCGCTGCTGGTCGTCGAGAAGTAAGTCGGGCTCTCGCAGGCGCGGCGACCCACGATCGACGTGAACCGTTCGCAACCCCTCCATTTCGGGTGGAAAAGTTTTCCGTAGCCTTCAGAACTGTTCGGCATTCGTTCCCGCGAGACGATCGAGGTTCCCGACGACTACGATTCGTCGTCGCAGAGCCCTATCGCAGTGAGCAATAGCGGATTCGGAGGCTGAATCGGGACGTTTCCCAGACCCACCGCTCGGGATCGTAACGCCGTGAGAAGTTCGAGTAGTCCCACCAGGATTCGAACCTGGGTCGAAGCCCCCAGAAGGCTTCAGGATTGGCCACTACCCCATGGGACTGCATCGACGCCGACGCCGACCGTCGACTGTGTGCCCGTTTGTTGCCCGTGGCTCCATATGAGTGTTGCGAAGTCAGTCCTCAGATCCGGCGGCGTCCCAGCCGCCGCTCATCGCCTGACGGGTCAACGCCGGCGCGCCGCGCAGAGCGACGACAACCGTCGCGAGCACGAACGCACTGATCCCGGCGAGACCGACGGGACTCGCCACCAGTTCGCTCCGGATCGGATCCGACGCCGTCGTGTAGGCGAGCAGGGCGCCGGCCGAGGCGTTGAACACGCCGTGGAAGAACGCGGCGGCGAGAACCGAACGGGCCCGGACGACGAGGTAGGTGTAGAGCGGCGAGAACGCCACCGTCGCGGCGGTCATCGCGACGACGCCGACGAGCGGAAACGACGGGTAGTTGTAGCCGTCGAGGATGACCGGAGCGTGCCAGACGCCCCAGCATACGCCGATCACGCCGCTCGTGCGCCAGAATCCCAGCGGGGCGAGTTCCCACAGCAGGTAGCCTCGCCAGCCCAGTTCTTCGCCGAGCGCGAAGACGGCGTTGACTGTCACACCCAGTCCGAGTGTCAGGGCTGCGAGCGCGAGCAGTCCCAGCGGTCCGGCGGGGAGTGCGATTCCGGGTACCGGGTTCGCGTTCGGATTGAATCCGATCCCGGGGACGGCGAGCGCGAGCGCGAGAGCCACGCCCACGAGGGCGAGGACCGAGAGGGCAGCGAGCACGTGCCAGCGGAGTCGACCCACGCGGACGCCGACTTCCCGGACTGAGACGCCGGTCGTGAACAGCGTCGCCGCGGCGGCGACAGCGGGAGTGAACATATACAGCGGTGCGAGCGCGACGAGCCGGACGTTCGCGACCTGCGCTGCGACGACGATGGCGATCGCGAGGCCGACGAGCACGCCGAAAAATCTGGCGAGCCGCGCGGTGTCGATTTCCGCCGTGTCGGGCTCGCGTTCGGCTTCTGGAACACTGGTCGACTCTGGAGCCGTGTCTGGAGTGGAGGGCATTACCTTACATCATAGGTAGCTTACACGAATAGATTGTGTGTTAGGGCGTGTGTATCCCGTCGCTCGCTGTCGACTTTTGTATAATTTCATTCACATTAGATGCTGATGATATGTACTGTGAACAGAGAGAATTGACGAATAAGCAGGGTCCGCGGTTGTCGTAGATTTATAGCTACACCCTCCAACTGTGACTATATAATACAGTTTTCATTACATTTTTAATTCAAGGTTTTATTGAACCAACTGGTAATGTCAGATGAAACACCTGGAGAGGATGAACAGTACTGTCGGGAGTGCGGCGAGATTATCCTAACGAAGGCCGAAATCTGTCCGGAATGCGGTGTTCGACAGGCACAGACGCAGACACAGAGCCAACAGCGTCAACAGCAAGTACCACATAATCAAGCAGCCCAACCCACGGCGAACCCGGGGAACGCTGCTGCCACTCAGAGCTACGGCATACTCTTCGCTATCATCGACTCTTGGAAGTATCAGAGACCCCTTCGTCATCTACTGAACATTGTGATGGCACTCAGTACCGTGGGCGTCTATCTTATCATCCTCTTAGTCGAGGGGCTGATTCACTATCGCAACCTCAACAGCGGTTCCAGTCAGCCATATGATGAGAGTAAAAGCAAAGTCTGGACCACCTTCACCCACGTTCAGTAACCACTGATTGACAATTTAAATATAAATGTCTACGCAAAACGTCTCCGACGAAGAAGATCTAGTCCACTGTTATGAGTGTGGTGCAGAAATACGGCGCAGTGCGGAGATCTGCAAAGAGTGCGGTGTGAGGCAACAAAGTGCACCACCATCCTCTTCGGGACACACAGTGGATGACCCGACTTCCACAGAACCCGAAGAAACTCAGAGTACAGACTTTCTCGCGGAATACAGCATCCTTCAGTGGATCGTCGCCGCTATCGTCGGCCTAGTGACTTTCCCTGTCGGGCTGCTCGTCCCTGCCTATCTGTTTTATAAGGCATCTAACGGATCTGGAAAAGAGCAGAGCGGGCTAGAATCGTGGACCGCTATTCTCTTCGGGATACTCGGGATCATCGGCGTCGAGATCGGTGGTAAAACTGCAGCCAAAGTCCTCTGGGGCCTCTTCAGTCTCCTGATTGCCGTGTCTGTGGCGATTATCGTCGCTGGATAGTATCCGCTACTTCCTCACTTTTCGACAACCGACTGGCTGATGATGCCGCTATCGTGCACAATCCACCACCTATTTATCTCATTCTTGGCCACGTTCGTGTATGTACATCGGACGATTCGTCGTCGTCGCGCCCGACTTCGGCGCCTACCGCGTGTCCTCGCGCTCGTTCCCCAACCGCCAGATCGTCGCTCGTGACGGGACGCTGACGGTCGCCCCGACGCCGGACGCACCCGAGAACGACAACCCCTACGTCTCCTACAACTGCGTCCGCGAGGGCGGCGACGGCGTCGTCGTCGGCAACGGCTCGCACGTCGATCCCATCGCGGAGAAACTCGACCTCGGCTATCCGGCGCGCGACGCCCTCGCGTCGTCGCTTCTCGCGCTCGACTACGAGAAGGACGATTACGACACACCGCGCGTCGCGGGCGTCGTCGGCGAGGAGTCCTACGTCGGCATCGTCCGCCGCGACGCGCTCCTCGTCGAATCGGTCTCCGAACCCACGCTCGTCGCCACCTACGAGGAAGACGAACCGACGGCGATCGACTTCGACGGCGACGGCCCCGACGCCATCGCGAAGGACGCCTACGATCTCGACTACGAACACGCCGTCTGCGCGGCGGGCGTCACCTACGACGGCGGCGGCGTCGACGTCGGCTTCTACAACGGCGCGTAGTCGCTCGGACACCTCCTCCCTGTCTGAAACTCACCGCCGGACAGCCCCTCCCGTTTCGGTGCTGCATTCCGGCACGGAACTTTTTGTCCGCAGGGTCACGTATCCTCGCGTATGCAGGTCGCCGTCATCTCCGACATCCACGCGAACAAAGTCGCGCTCGATGCCGTCCTCGACGACCTCCCGCCGGTCGACGCGCTCGTCTGCGCGGGCGACGTGGTCGGCTACAACCCCTGGCCCGCCGAGTGCGTCGCGGCGATACGCGAGCGCGACGTACCGACGGTGATGGGAAACCACGACCGCGCGGTCTCCTCGGGGACGTCCTTCCGGTTCAACTCGATGGCGGCGGCCGGCGTCGAGTACGCACGCGAGGAACTCGACGACGACGCGCTGGAGTGGCTATCGGATCTCCCCGACGAGCGAACCGTCCTCGACGGCCGGATCAAACTGGTCCACGGCCACCCCGAGGATCCCGACCGCTACACCTACCCCGAGGAGTTCTCGCCCGCGATGCTCGACGGCGAGGACGTGCTCGTGACGGGTCACACTCACGTCCAAGGCCACGAAATATTTGCGGACGGGATCGTGATGAACCCCGGCAGCGTCGGCCAGCCGCGCGACGGCGACCCTCGGGCGGCCTACGCGCTGGTGGATCTCGACGATCCCGCAGTTGAGGAGCGACGCATCGCATACGATGTCGATGCCGTGGCCGAGGCTGTGCGCGAAACTGATCTCCCCGAACGGATCGGTGAGCGACTGTACGAGGGTCGGTGAGGACCTCCCGCGCGCTCAGAATTCGCCTTGGACGATCTCGAGCGTCTCCTCGCGGTCGTCCCACGCGACGAAGATGGCGACGGACGTCGCCGACGTGATAACGTCGTGGATATTGATCCCCGCTTCTGCGATCGGCTGGACGATGTCGAGGATGACGCCGGGCCGGTTCGGCAGTTCGCCGCCGGTGACGCGGATGACCGCGATGTCGTCGTCGACGGTGACAGACGACAGCGTCTGGTCGTCGACGACTTTCGAATGCAGCAGGTTCTCGGCTTCTTCGGCGCGGTCCTCGCCGATGTAGAACGTCACCGAGTCCATCCCGGACGCGACGGCGTCGATGTTGATCTCGGCCTCGCGAAGCGACTGCGAGAGGTCTGCGAGGATCCCGGGGCTGTTTCGGATCGAGCGCCCGGCGACGGTGAGACACGCCAGCGGGTTCTCCTGCATATCGATGAGGTTCTCGAACTCGCCTTCGATCAGCGTCCCGCCGGTCAACAGGTCACCGTGCTGATAGTGGACGACGCGAACCCCGAGCTCGTCGTTCTTGTACGACAGCGCCGAGGGTGCGACGACTTCCGCGCCGCGGAAGGAGAGGTTGCGGAGTTCGTCGACGGTGATCCGGCCGACGTTGCGCGCGCCTTCGACGACGTGTGGGTCGCCGGTCATCACGCCTTCGACGTCGGTGACGATGACGACCTCGTCGGCGTCCATATAGCGGCCGAGCATCACGGCGGTCGTGTCCGAACCGCCGCGTCCGAGCGTGGTGATCTCACCTTCGAGGTTCTGTGCGAGAAAGCCCGTGATGACTGGGACGACGTTGTCCAGTTCTTCGGCGAGTTTGGCGGCGCGGCGCTGCGTCTCCTCGACGTCGACTTCGCCGAGGTCGTTCGCGATGACCGGCCAGTCTTCCGCGCCGGGTTCGACGAAGATGGCGTTGACGCCGCGCGCGGCCAGAGCCGCTTTGAGCATCCGGACGCTCGTCCGCTCGCCCATCGAGACGATCTCCGCGCGGTCGCGGTCGTCGGCCTCGAACTCGATGTCTTCGAGGAGTTCGTCCGTCGTATTCCCCATCGCGGAGGCGACGACGGCGATCTCGTGGCCTTCCTCGACCGCCGCGGCGATCGAGTCGGCGGCGCGGTTGATCCGGTCGCCGCTTCCGAGAGAAGTTCCCCCGAACTTTGCAACTACGCGCACGGTCGATCCTCCTGTCGGCATACGAGACAGATCTGCGAGTGGTGCTCTGACATAGCCGATGATTGCGGGGGGGTAGTGTAAAACCTTGTCTCCCGTCTCAACCGTTGCCGAGTTCTGCTGATCGGCGTGCGACCGCCGCTACGGACGATACTCGAAACTGAATCGTGATGGATCGTGAAATCCTGACAGCTTCGGCGCGAATCTGCCGCGGTCGTTTAAGTTTCTCCGCTCTAATACGGACGTATGACCGTAAACGTCCGAGACGCCGTCGAGGCGGACGCCGAGACGCTCGGGTCCATCGTCGACCTCCCCGCAGACGCGCTCCGGAACGTCGTCCACGACCGGACGGTGCGCCTCGCGGTCGACCAAGCCGACGCGGGGCCGAACGCCGACGCCGAAAACGGTGAGAACGCGGAATCGGTGCTCGGATTCGTCGCCTTCGACGTCAGAGACGGCACGGTACACGTGACTCAGCTCGCGGGCGACGCCGACGTGGCCGAACGACTGCTCGCGGAGCCGGTTCGCTTCGCGGTCAACGAGGGCTTCGACGTCGCCTTCGTCGTTCCGGACTCCGACGACGACGCCGAGGCCGCCGCCGAAGCCGCGGGCTTCGAGGCCGTCGGTCCGGGGCCACGCTTCGACGGCGACTCGACGACGCGGTACCGATTCCGGCCGGGTGACTGATCGCTGGTAGATCCCTATCAGGAGAACTTCCGCACCGTCATATCGAGCGTGTCGAGGTCGAGGATGGGTGCGTAGCCGACGTCGGGGTCGATGTTGACGGACTTCTGGAAGTCGGTCTGCGCCTGCCAGCAGCCGGAGTTGACCGCGAGGACGTTGTGGTACTTCCCCCACCCGAGTTTGTGGACGTGGCCGGTGTGGAAGACGTCCGGGACCTCCTCCATCACCAGGTAGTCCTTCTCCTCGGGGGCGAGCCGTGTCTTCCCGCCGAACTGCGGCGCGACGTGCCGCTTCTTCAAGAGTTGATACATCGCCTTGTGGGGGTCGTCGTAGCTCGCTTTCTCTTCGGGGAGTTCGGCGATGACCTCGTCGAGCGAGACGCCGTGATACATCTGGATATTCACGCCTTCGACGGTCACGAGCGACGGGTTACCCGTGATGCGCGCGTCGTGGGCCGACATAATGTCCCGGAGTCGCTCGTCGAACCCGGGTTGGGGCTCCGCGAGGCGAACGGCGTCGTGGTTCCCCGGGATCATCAGAATCTCCATATCGCCGGGGACGTCTTTGAGGTGTTCGGAGAACTGCTCGTACTGCTCGTAGATGTCGACGATGTCGAGCTCCTCGTCCTGGTCCGGGTAGACGCCGACGCCTTCGACCATATCACCCGCGATGAGCAGGTACTCCACCCGTTCTGCCGCCTCGGTGTGGAGCCAGTCGGCGAAGCGACCCCAGGCGTCGGCCTCGAACTCCTGGCTGCCGACGTGGACGTCCGAAATGAGGGCCGCCTGGACGTGTCTGTCGGCGGTGTTCGGCGAGTACGTCCGCGGCACGTCCGGGAAGTACATCGCGTCGACGAACATAATCCCCGCGTCGTCCGAGAGCGTCCCCTCGACGGCGATGCACTCGTCGAGCAGCAGTTCGTCGACCAGGCTGGCGAACTCGCGGTCTTTCATCACGAGACAGGGGAACGTCCCGGTCGTGTCTTCCAGTTCCACGAGCCAGTGGCCGCTTTTCGTCGATCGGATGTCGTTGACGAGGCCGATCATCGCGGCGTCGTTGCCGCCGCTCATCGACTGGATCGCCTCGGCCGGCCGGTGATTGACGCGGCCGCGGAGTTGCTTCGAGAGCTTCTCGTAGCGGTCGCGGAACACCTTCACGAAGTCCTCGTACGCCCCCGTCCCGGTGCTCTGACCGGTTATGTCGCCGCTGACCGCCAGCGACCGGAGCGCTGGGTCGCGTCGCGACGCTGCGTCCCCAGTGGGAGATGCATCGTCTGTAGCCCGCGTCGAGGTAGGCGCGCTCTCCACCTCCGGCGCGGTCGAATCCTCCATTTCGTCTGGAACCTCTGAATCGGGGCGACCATCTGCCGCTTGACGATTTTGTCCCGATTTTCCACTAGAAACAGAGGGGTCTGGAGAGACGCCGGAGTCGTCGGCGGTAGGTGCGGCATCTGTCGGGTCGGCGTCGGGTCGCGCCCCGCCGAGCGCGGCCCGGACGTCGGCGACGGTGATCCGCAGCGCGTCGTCGTCGACGGACTCGACGACCCGTTCGAGCGCTCGCGCGGGGTTCTCCGCGCCCGCGATGAGCGTCACTGCCTCCTGTTCGGCGTTGTAGCCGCGTCCGGCGAGTTCCCGCACGATGCGCACCGGCGTCTCCAGAGGCACACCGGGCGAAGGAGGTAGCGGAAGAAAAGCGTACTGAACCCGCCCGCCGATCGGGAGGCGCGGCCCAGAAGCTTGAAACGCGGCGACGGAGAACGTTCCGGTAGATGACGGACGACGAGGGCAGCGCGGACGACCCCGGCCGTTCTGACGTTCCCGACGACGTAGATTCGTCGGCCGACACGGACGCTGCCGACGCGGGTGAGCGACGCGACGAGGCTCGCGGGACGACGACGCCCCGTACTGACGACACTCCCTCCGGGACGGCGCACGAGGCGCGAGCGTCGTCCCCAGCCGACAGCGAAGACGACCAGCGTGGCGTCTCCGGTGGCGTCGCCGAATCGGGTCCGAACGGCGACCGTCGGCCGCGCCCCGAACCGGGATCAGCTGCCGCCGGCTCACAGAGCTTTCTCACGCGCTTTCGGACGGCCCAGAGCGGCCCTTTGATGTTCGTCCGCGAGACGATCTATAGCGCTGCGGCCGTTCTCGGCGTTGGCCTCCTGCTGTTTGCGATCAGCGGCGTCTGGCCGCCGATGGTCGCCGTCGAGAGCGGGAGTATGGAGCCCGAGATGCACCGCGGCGACCTCGTGTTCGTGACCGAACCGCACCGGTTCACGCCCGACTACGCCTACGACGACACTGGCATCGTCACGGTCGACATCGGCACCGAGCGAGGATATCGAAGCTTCGGTGGCAACGGCTCGGTCGTGATCTACGATCCGCCGGACCGCGTCGGCTCGCCCATCATCCACCGGGCGCACTTCTACGTCGAGGAAGGAGAGAACTGGTACGACGAGGCGAATCCGGCGTACGTGACGGCGGACGACTGCGATGCCCTCCAGAACTGCCCCGCGCCGCACGCCGGATTCATCACCAAGGGCGACGCGAACTCCCGATACGATCAAGCCAGCAACATCGCTGGCCCAGTGCGCCCCACCTGGATTCGCGGGACGGCCCGGCTCCGAATCCCGTATCTGGGGTACGTCCGGCTCCAGCTAGCCGGGATGTTCGCCGCGTAAGTCGCGGACGGCCGCTGGGCGTTCCCGCTCGGCGCTACTGATCGAGGACGTCGAGCGCCGCGGCCGCCTCCCGCGCGGCCGAGAGGTGCTCGCTCGCGCGTCGCGGATCGTCGGTCTGCTCGGCTAATTGCGCGTGTCGCGTCAGCGCCCGCAGCAGCGACTCGCGTGCGGTCTGTCTGTCCGCTGCGCCGTCCGCTGTCGACACACCCTCGGTGCGCCCCTCGCTATCGGGGGCTGCCGTCGCCTCGGGACGAGGCGTCGCGGTCACCGGGGTGGACTCGTGCCGTCCGTTCGCTGCCGACTCGGTGCTCGGTGTCGAAGCGGCACTGCTCGGCGTCGTTCCGGCGTCGGGGATCTGATCAGCCGCGGCTTCTGCCGACCGCTCCGCGGGCGAAACCGCGTCGACTTCGATCGATTCGGGCTCCCGCTGCGCTCCGGCACTTGCGTCCGTAGCATCTGCGGTGGGCTCCGGCGATCCCGACGCCGCAGGCGACTCGGCTGCTTGGGCCTCCGGCTCGGTTTCGGCGTCGGCCCCGGCGCCGCCCGCCTGCGCCTGCTCGCCGCCAGCGACGCGCTGGCAACTCGGACAGAACTCCTGACCCTGATACCGGAATATCGGCGCGCCGCACTCGTCGCAGTGCCGGTTGGTCATCGTCGCGCCCTTCAGCAGGAGTTCGCTCATCTGCTGGGTCTCTTTGCGTCGCTCTTCGTCTTTTTCGTACTTCTCGCGCAGTCGCTTCCGCTCCGCTTCCTCGTCGAAGTCGCTCACGTGTCCTGAAACGCGTCGTACGTCGAAAAATCCTCCGGGGTCCGGAGACGGGCGCGAAGCCGGCCTACAGCAGCGTCCCGCCGTAGAGATACAGACCGGCGAGTGCGACCTCGAAAACGAGCGTCCCGACCGCCGACAGGCCCAGGAACTTCCGGTCGTCCATCTCCGCGAACCCGGCCGGGACGGTCAACATCCCGCGCGTGAACAAGAGCGCGTTGCTCACGGGGACGACGATCGGCCCCCAGCGCTCGAACCACCCGTCGAAGCGGTCGAGCTTCGACTCCTCGATGCGGAACCACGACTTCGCGAGGAGGTACTCGCGGCCGCCACGCTGGGCGACTTTGAACAGCGCGTACTGGCCGACGGTCGCGCCGAGGACGGCGACGGCGAGGACCGGGAGGAGCGCGTCCCCGCCGAGCAACAGCAGCGAACCGGGGACGATCAGCTCGCTCGGCATGAAGTACATCAGCATCGCGCCTTCGAGCACGAAGACGCCGAAGAGCGCGACGTAAGCCCACTCGGACTCTAAGAGCGCCAGCAGGCGCGGGGGCATCGCGTCGAGTTGGAGGGCAAGCGCCGGCAACTGCATTATGTATCTGTTCCAGAGAGCGTCACAAACATATTTCGCTCCGTACGCCACGACCAGCGACGTCAGGATCCCACGCGTGTCGTCTCTTGCCGTGTCGGCACCTCGCGAGCGATGCGATTTTTTCCGGCCGTCGCGAAGTCCCGGTATGGACCTCACAGACCGCCCGCGGCGACTCCGCCGAGACGGCATCAGATCGCTCGTCAGCGAGACACAGCTCGACGCACACGACCTCGTCGCGCCGGTCTTCGTCGACGCGACCACCGACGAGCGCGTGCCGATCGACTCGATGCCGGGCCACGAGCGCGTGCCGATCGACGAAGCGGTCGCGCGCGTCGAGGAAGTGCGCGAGACGGGCGTCGAGGCCGTGATGGTGTTCGGCATCCCCGAGTCAAAAGACGAGCGGGGCACGCGCGCGTGGGCGGACGACGGCGTCGTCCAGGAGGCCGTCCGCCGGATCACCGCCGATACCGACGCCTACGTGATCACCGACGTCTGTCTCTGTGAGTACACCAGTCACGGCCACTGTGGCGTCCTCGAACCGGAGGCGGCCGAGGAACCGACGCTGACCGTCCAGAACGACCCGACGCTGGAACTGCTGGCGAAGACCGCCGTCTCCCACGCCGAGGCGGGCGCGGATATGGTCGCGCCGAGTTCCATGACTGACGGGATGGTCGGCGCGATCCGCGAGGGCCTCGACGCCGCGGGCTACGAGGACGTCCCGATTATGTCCTACGCGGCGAAGTACGAGAGCGCCTTCTACGGGCCGTTCCGCGACGCCGCCGACGGCGCGCCGGCGTTCGGTGACCGGCGACACTACCAGATGGACCCCGCGAACGGTCGCGAGGCGCTGCGGGAAGTCCGCCTGGACGTCGAACAGGGCGCGGACGTGTTGATGGTCAAGCCCGCGTTGGCGTATCTCGACGTCGTCCGCGACGTCCGACGGGAGTTCGAGCACCCGGTGGCGGCGTACAACGTCTCCGGCGAGTACGCGATGCTGCACGCCGCCGCCGAGAAAGGCTGGCTCGACCTCGAAGAAGTCGCCTACGAGTCGCTGCTCGCGATGAGACGCGCCGGTGCGGACCTGATCATCACCTACTTCGCCGAGGACGTCGCAGCGCGGCTCTGATCCCGCTGTCGGACCCTCAGCTCTCTCCTCGAAGACAATTTCCATACTGAAATCAGAGGCGGCGCGCGCTCCCTAGATAGTATAATCTGGCAGGAATTGCCTGAACGGATGTCCAATAGAATTCGAAATAATTCTGCGATTCTGGACAGAATAGGGCCTTATACACATAATATTGTTACCCAAATCATACGAACGTCTGAATACGAACACGTATTTTGGACGTTTTCAACTCCAAATTTTATATACTACCTTTGCTTGAAGATATCTCGTGAGACACAATACGAATCGCACCGAATTTGACGCACTGTTGGACGAATGTTCGTCAAAAGTGGTGAAAGTATGGTAACTCCGTTACAGGTCGATCCCGCGACGGTCGCCACCGGGATCAACAACGTCTGGGTGCTGGTGGTCACGTTCCTGATCTTCTTCATGCAGCCAGGCTTCGCGCTCCTCGAAGCGGGGCAGGTCCGCGCGAAGAACGTCGGGAACGTGTTGATGAAGAATATGACCGACTGGATCCTCGGCACGCTCATCTACTTCGTCGTCGGTGCCGGGGTGGTGAGCATCGTCGGAGCGCTGACCTCCGGCGGCAGCGTCGCCGGCGCGTTCGCGTACGTCAGCGATCCGAACGCGTGGATCGGCTGGCTCTTCGGTGCCGTCTTCGCGATGACGGCGGCGACCATCGTCTCCGGTGCGGTCGCAGAGCGGATGAACTTCAACGCGTACGTCCTCTTCACGATCCTGATGACGGCGGCGATCTACCCGGTCGTCGTCGGCTTCACGTGGGGCGGCGGCCTCCTCGCGAGCGGCGGATTCATCGGCGCTGCACTCGGCGCAGGCTACCTCGACTTCGCCGGCGCGACCGTCGTCCACATGTGCGGCGGCGTCGCCGGTCTGGTCGCGGCGAAGTTCGTCGGAGCGCGCAAGGGCCGCTACGACGAGAACGGTAACAGCCAGCCCATCCCGGGTCACTCGATGCTGCTGGCCGTCCTCGGAACGTTCATCCTCGCGTTCGGCTGGTACGGCTTCAACGTCGGCACGCAGGCGACCATCCTCGCGGTCGAGGACGGCAGCCTCACGTTTATGGGCGCCGCGCTCGGTCGCGTCGCGCTCGTGACGACCCTCGGAATGGGTGCGGGCGGTGCAATGGCGATGCTGACCTCCGCGCGCTACCAGGGCAAGCCTGACCCGCTCTGGACCGCGAACGGCCTCCTGGCCGGCCTCGTGGCCGTCACCGGCGCGGTCCCGCACGTCACCTGGTGGGGCGGCGCGCTGCTCGGCGGCCTCGGCGGCTTCTTGGTCCTGCCCGCGTTCCACTTCACCGTCGACCGGCTGAAGGTCGACGACGTCTGCGGCGTCTTCGCGGTCCACGGCGTCGCCGGCGCGGTCGGCACCGCGCTCATCCCGGTCTTTGCGGTCGGTGGCTTCGCGCTCAATCAGTTCGTGCTCCAGGTCGTCGGCGTCGGCGTCATCGCGCTCTGGACGATCGCCGCCTCGGCGGTCGTGCTCGTGGCGCTGGACTCGCTGGTCGGCCTCCGCGTGAGCGAGCGCGAAGAGAGCGAAGGCCTCGACGAGGGCGAACACGGCGTCGCGGTCTACCCCGAGTTCGTCCCCAACGAGCGTCGTGAGAGTACCGTCGCCACGGACGGCGGCGACATTCGTACCGACGGCGGTGCGGACGTCTCCGAAACGGAGGTGAGCGACGATGAGTGACGAGATCAAGCTGGTGATGGCGTACATCCGGCCGGACAAACTCTCGGACGTAAAGCAGGCGCTGGCAGAGGTCGGCGCGCCGTCGTTGACGGTCACGAACGTCTCCGGTCGCGGCTCTCAGCCCGCGAAGAAGGGACAGTGGCGCGGTGAGGAGTACACGGTCGATCTCCACCAGAAGGTGAAAGTCGAGTGCGTCGTCGCCGACATTCCGGCCGAGGACGTCGCCGACGCGATCCTCGAAGCGGCGAGCACCGACGAGAAAGGCGACGGGAAAGTGTTCGTGCTGCCTGTCGATTCGGCCTACCAGATCCGCACGGGCAAGACGGGTCCCGACGCGGTGTGACTGCCGTCCCCGCCGACGCAACGTAGCGCTCCGTTGGAGCGCAACGAGTGACTGGCCCACTCTTTCTTCTCCTGCCCTGACGCGGTTCTCGTCTCTCTTCCCGCTCTCGGATCAATCGCACCGCTCCTGATTTTCACGCGCGCTCACGGTCGCGGCTCGAAGACGGCCCACTGGACGCGCGGCGGTTCCCGGGCGACGAATGTCGCAAAGTTAGGCAACATTTGTCTCCTCTCTGCCCGATTCGAGACCTTATACTGTTCTTATATCCTTGTAATGTGGACGAACGAACTCTAAATACGGTATTATTTGAATAAATAAACGGAAATTATTATATCCTCCAAAGTCGGTAACATCTGACGGGACTCGCGAACGAAGGTTTGCGAATCAGCACAACAGATGTACGATCGTCCAAGTCACGCGGCTGCACCAACCGTGAGTGGTATCGAATGCTGAACAGCGTCCTTCAGTCGGATCTTTCGGCTGTCGTCCAGGGCGTCAACCTCGTGTGGGTCCTGACGGTGACGTTCCTGATCTTCTTCATGCACGCTGGGTTCGCGATGCTCGAAGCGGGACAGGTCCGCTCGAAGAACGTCGCCAACCAGCTCACGAAGAATCTCCTGACCTGGAGCGTCGGTGTCGTCGTGTTCTTCCTCGCGGGTGCGGCGATCTCGACGATCGTCGGCGGGCTGACCGGCGGCGGCTCGTACTCGGTCGCTGGCGCGTTTATGGATCTGTATTCGCCGGCAGCCGGGAACGTCACGGCCTGGGTCGACTGGCTCTTCGGTGCCGTCTTCGCGATGACGGCGGCGACCATCGTCTCCGGCGCCGTCGCGGGGCGCGCGAAACTCCGCGCGTACGTCACCTACACGATCATACTCGCGGCCGTCATCTACCCTGTCGTCGTCGGCTTCACGTGGGCGGGCGGCTTCCTCTCGGCGCTCGGCTTCCACGACTTCGCCGGTGGCGTGATCGTCCACGCGATGGGCGGTATCGCCGGGCTGACCGCCGCGTGGATCATCGGCCCGCGGGTGAACCGCTTCAACGACGACGGCTCCGTGAACGTCATCCCGGGCCACTCGATGACGTTCGCCGTCCTCGGGACGCTCATCCTGGCGTTCGGCTGGTACGGCTTCAACGTCGGCACCTCCGCGTCGCCGCTCGCGCTGACCGAGTCCGGCGGGGTCGCGCTCGGCTCTTTCGAGACTGTCGGTCGCGTCGCGCTCGTGACGACGCTCGGAATGGCCGCCGGCGCGATCGGTGCCGCGGCGGTCGCGACGTATAGGACCGGCAAAGTCGACACGCTCTACGTCGCCAACGGCGTCCTCGCCGGACTCGTCGGCATCACGTCGATCGCGGACGCCATCGTCTGGCCCGGCGCACTCGTCGTCGGCCTGCTCGCGGGCGCACAGCTCCCGGTCGTCTTCGAGTTCGTCGAGAAGCGCCTACAGATCGACGACGTCTGTGCGGTCTTCCCGGTCCACGGCTCCGCTGGCGTACTCGGCGCGCTCGCGTACCCGCTGTTCGCGACGGGCGTCTGGAACGGCTCCGCGTCTTTCGTCGGACTGGCGATCCCGCAGATCGTCGGCGTCGCGGTCATCGCCGGCTGGACGTTCCTCGCCACGGCAGTCGTCTTCGGCGCGTTCCGCGCGGTCGGACAAGCGCGCGTCTCCCGCCAGCACGAACTCGAAGGGCTCGACTCCTCGGAGCACGGCGTCGACACCTATCCGGAGTTCGGCGGCCCCGACGAGTCGGGCGCGCGCGTCGACGGCGGCGTGATCCGCCCGGACGGCGGCGTGACCCAAACTGATTCGGTCGACGACGGAGGTGAATCGCTATGAGCGACGCAACCACGAACGACAGCGAAATCAAACTCGTGATGGCGTACGTCCGCCCGGACAAACTCTCGGACGTTAAGCAGGCGCTGGCAGAGGTCGGCGCGCCGTCACTGACGGTCACGAACGTCTCCGGTCGCGGTTCCCAGCCCGCGAAGAAGGGCCAGTGGCGCGGCGAGGAGTACACGGTCGATCTCCACCAGAAGGTGAAAGTCGAGTGCGTCGTCGCCGACATTCCGGCCGACGACGTCGTCGACGCGATCGCCGACGCGGCGCACACCGGCGAGAAGGGCGACGGGAAAGTGTTCGTCCTGCCCGTCGAGTCGGCGCACCAGATCCGCACGGGTAAGTCCGGTCCTGACGCCGTATAGCGGCCCGTCCCCGATCGGTGCCGGAGAGAAAGATCAAAGACGGGCGCTCACCGCACTCCCGGTGTGGAACTGACGCCGGTCACCGCCCTCGGACTCGTCGCCGCGCTCGTCGGCTTCGAGTTACTCGACCGACTTCGCGGCGCCATCGCTGCCGAGTCGGGCGGACGCGCTGACGACGGCCCGTCTGCGCCCCCCGCGGACGTGAGTCCGCTGGCCACCGACCTCCGCGAGCACGTCTGGAAGTGGGTGATTCCGGGACTCCTTCTGGTGATCGTCGCCCTCGAAGGCAACTCGCTGGCCTCGATCGGCTGGCGGGTCGACTCCGTCGAACGGCTCATCTTCCAGATCGGCGTCGGTCTCGCGGTGATGCTCGGGATGAACATCCTCTTTTCGCCGCTGTGGGCGCGCGTCGGCGACGGCGGCGAGAGCCTCGCGGCCGGTCTCGGGACGTTCGCGTCGCTGTCGGTCCCCGAACGGCTGTTCGTCGCGCTCACCGCGGGCGCGACCGAGGAGACCGCCTTCCACGGTTACGCGCTCGAACGCCTGCTCGCGCTCACCGGGAACGTCCCGCTCTCCGGCGGGATCGCCTTTCTCGCGTTCACGCTCGGCCACACTGGCGACACGTGGGACCGGGACGCCGTCGCCCGAATCGCCCAGCCAGCCCTCGTCACGACGCTGCTGTATCTCTGGTTTCGATCGTTGCCAGTGCTGATCGCCATTCACGCGCTGAACGACGCGGTCGGCCTCCTGCTCGCAGATCGGTTCGTGGTCCCGGACGACGGTGGCGGGCCGGCCGACGGACGCGACCCTGAGGCGGCAGAACGGGCCACCTCCGCCGCCGACGGGGACGACTCGGACGCACTCGGGTGGCTCCGTGGCGAGTGAGTGGCCCCCAGTTTCAGACACAGTCTGCTGCGAACACTCACGTCTGCCCGACGACTGCGCGAAGCGACAAGGATTTTGGACGCGCCGGTCGAATCGAGGCGTATGAACCACGACGAGTCGCGGGCGCTGTACGACCGCGCGCTGTCGGTGCTCCCCGGCGGCGTCAACTCCTCGGTTCGGGCGACCCGACCGTACCCGTTCTTCATCGAGCGCGGCGACGGCGCACACGTCGTCGACGCCGACGGCAACCGCTACATCGACTACGTGATGGGCTACGGCCCGCTGCTGTACGGCCACGATATGCCCGAGCCAGTTCGCGCCGCCGTCCAGTCGCACGCCGCTGACGGCCCGATGTACGGCGCGCCGACGGAGATCGAAGTCGACCTCGCGGAGTTCGTCGCCCGGCACGTCCCCTCCGTCGAGATGATCCGCTTCGTCAACTCCGGGACCGAAGCGACCGTCTCGGCCGTCCGCCTCGCGCGCGGCTACACCGGCCGCGACAAGATCGTCGTGATGCAGGGCGGCTACCACGGCGCCCAGGAGTCGACGCTCGTCGAGGGCGGCCCCGAACACGCCGAACCGAGCACGCCCGGCATCCCCTCGTCGTTCGCGGAGCACACGATTCCGGTGCCGTTCAACGACGAGGAGGCGATCGAGCGCGTCTTCGAAGCGCACGGCGAGGAAATCGCCGCAGTTCTGACCGAACCGATTCTTGCCAATACCGGTATCGTCCTGCCCGTGGACGGCTACCTCGAACGCCTCCGCGAACTGACCGCCGCCCACGACTCCCTTTTGATCTTCGACGAGGTCATCACGGGCTTCCGCGTCGGCGGCCTCCAGTGCGCGCAGGGAAAATTCGGCGTCACGCCGGACGTGACGACGTTCGGCAAGATCGTCGGCGGCGGGTTCCCCGTCGGCGCGATCGGCGGCCGCTCGGAGATCATCGAGCACTTCACGCCCGCCGGCGACGTCTTCCAGTCCGGCACCTTCTCGGGTCACCCCGTGACGATGGCTGCCGGCTACGAGTACCTCACCTACGCTGCCGAGAACGACGTCTACGAACACGTGAACCGCCTCGGCGAGCGCCTGCGGAAAGGCATCGCCGAGATCGCCGCCGATCAGGCGCCCGCATACACGGTCGTCGGCACCGACTCGATGTTCAAGACGGTCTTCACGCGCGACGGCCCCGCCTCGGCCGACGCCGACGTCTGTGACGCCGGCTGCCGACAGCGCGAGTCGTGCGCGCGGTACGACCACTGTCCGAAGACGGGCGCCGACGTCGCCGACGCCGAGACCGAGCGCTGGGAGCGGATCTTCTGGCAGGAGATGAAAGAGCAGGGTATCTTCCTCACCGCCAATCAGTTCGAGTCGCAGTTCGTCTCCTACGCCCACACCGACGAGGACGTCGAGGAGACGCTCGAAGCGTACAAAGAGGCGCTGTAGGTCGTTTCGTCACGGTCCCGGACTTTTTGTAGGATACCGGCGTACGGAGGGGTATGTCGAGCCCTCCACACGACGAGTCTCCCTCTGAGGACGACACTCCGACGCCGCCGACCGACGAGCCGACGCCGCCGACCGACGAGCCGACGCCGCCGACTGACGAGCAGTCGCGAGAACGCGACGTGACCTCGCCCATCGGCGAGCAAGCGCAGGACTTCGACGACCCGATCGGCGACCTCCTCCCGCGCGCGAGCGTCGACTCGCGGTGGTGGTACTGGATCGCCGCGATCCCGCTGTACGTCGTCCTCGGCGGCGTCCTCGCCGTCCTGTTCGTCGGCGCGTTCCTCTTCGACATCTTTCTCACCGGCGGAATCGCGACGGTCTTCGGGGCGTTCATCGTTCTCCCCGTTTTGGGCCTTCTCGGCCTCGTCCTCACCATCCTGTTCCCGGTCGCGACCTACGTCGACGCGCGAGCGGTCGCCGAATCGGACGCGTCGTGGACGCCCGACCCGCTCGTCTGGGGCCTGGCGGCACTCGCGACGGTCGTCCTGAGCGCGTTCACGCTGAGCGTCGTGCTGGCGCTGTACTACCTCTACAAGCGGCACGTCGCGGTCGGCACGCCCTGAGACCACCCTTCGGTCTCCAGCGTGCCGTCTCTCATCCCGACTCGACCCCGATATACGCCCGGAACCATCGCCACGTTCGCGGATGCGCGAGCGCGACCCCGACAGCGAGCGCGACGAGCCAGTACGCGAGCGTGAGTCCGAACGCGCGCCACGACCCGCCCGTAGCGACGACACGCCCGTGCCCCGAGAAGACATATAGCACGAGGAACGTCACCATCGTCGCGACGCCGACGACGAAGCCGCGGAACAGTTCCCAGGAGGGGTCGTAGTATCGGACGACAGCGACGCCAGCGACCGAGAGAATCGGCGCGTACAGATCCTGCGCAGGCGGCGACAGCGGCAGCGCCGACGTGACGACGCTCACCGGCGTGAACGCCGAGTTGAGCAGGAACCACAGCACTGCGACGTGGAGGAGTTCGCCGAATTCGTCGGCGATCCGGGTAGCGAGGGACACGGGGATCTATCGGTAGCGCCGCAGTGAGTCGGTTTCGGTCCGTCGTTCGCGGCGGTCCCGACAGCTCACCCTGCCAGTGACACCTTCGCAACGGAAGTGGTGGCCTTTTCACCTGTGGCCGCCGAAGTTTCGGCAATGACTACTCGCGGGACACTCCGACTTGCGACGCGGGGCTCGGATCTGGCGCTCCGGCAGGCAGCCAGCGTCCGAGACTCGCTCTCGGACCGGAAACTGGACGTGGAACTCGTCGAAGTCGAGACGCGCGGCGACCAGATCAGAGACGAACTCATCCACCGACTCGGGAAGACCGGCGCGTTCGTCCGCGCCCTCGACGAGAAGGTCCTCGACGGCGAGGTCGACGCCGCGGTCCACTCGATGAAGGATATGCCGACCGAGCGCCCGCCGGACCTCGTCGTCGCCGGCGTCCCCGAGCGCGCGTCGGCCGCGGATCTGCTCCTCACGACCGACGGGACCGCACTGGAAGACCTGCCCGTCGGGGCCGTCGTCGGGACGTCGTCGCTCCGCCGGAAGGCGCAGATTCTCGCGACGCGTCCGGACCTCGAGGTCGAACCGCTCCGCGGCAACGTCGACACGCGGATCGAGAAGCTCCTCGCGCCCGAGCTACAGGCCGAACACGAACGGCGCGTCGACGCCGACCGCGACGAGAAGGGCAACGCTGCAGAGGCGTCTGCGGAGGGCGAAGAGTACGAATCGGAGTTCGACGAGTCCATCGAAGAGTGGTTCGACGGCCTCGCGGAGATCGAACGCCGCGCGCTCGAACGCGAACTCGACGTCGAGTACGACGCCATCGTCCTCGCGGAGGCCGGCCTGCGGCGCGCGGGCCTGCTACACCACGTCGAGTACGCGCGCCTCGATCCGGCCTCGTTCGTCCCCGCCCCCGGCCAAGGCGCGATCGCGATCACGGCCCGGCGCGACAGCGACGCGACCGAGAAGATCCGCTCGACGCTCGACCACCCGCGGACGCGCGTCGAGACGACCGTCGAGCGGACGGTGCTTGCCGAACTCGGTGGCGGCTGTATCGCCCCGATCGGCGTCCACGCCAAACTGCAGGGGAAGCACGTCCACACGACCGCTCGCATCCTCTCCGGCGACGGCGAGGAGGAAGTGCAGGCGAGCCGTGACCTGCCGGTCGACGACCACGCCAACGCGGCGGCTGAGTTCGCCGACGCACTCGCCGAGCGGGGTGCCGACGACCTGATTGCCGAGGCGCGCGAAGCCGCGGAGGAGTGACGATGGAAGACGAGACGACAGCCGACGCGGTCGACGGCGATGCGACGGGCGGCGCTGCGGCAGCCGAATCGGATGCCGACACCGACGTCGGGATGGTCTACCTCGTCGGTAGCGGCCCCGGCGACCCGGAACTGCTGACGGTGAAAGCGAAGCGACTCCTCGAAGAAGCCGACGTCGTCCTCCACGACAAGCTTCCCGGCCCGGAGATCATCGAGTCGATCCCCGAGGAGAAACGCGAGGACGTCGGCAAGCGCGCCGGTGGCGAGTGGACGCCCCAGGAGTACACCAACCGCCGACTCGTCGAACTCGCCCGCGAAGGAAAGACCGTCGTCCGACTGAAGGGCGGCGACCCGTTCGTCTTCGGGCGCGGCGGTGAGGAGATGGAACACCTCGCCAGCGAGGAAATTCCGTTCGAGATCGTTCCCGGTATCACGTCGGCGATCGCCGGCCCCGGAACGGCCGGCATCCCCGTCACGCACCGCGATCACGCCTCGTCGGTCTCGTTCGTCACGGGCCACGAGGACCCGACGAAAGAGGAGTCGGCGGTGAACTGGGAGGCGCTCGCGGCCACGGGCGGCACCATCGTCGTCCTGATGGGCGTCGGGAAACTGCCGGATTACACCGCCGCGCTTCGCGACGCCGGGATGGACCCCGACACGCCCGTGGCGCTCGTCGAGCGCGCGACGCGTCCGGAGATGCGCGTCGCGACCGGGACGCTCGATACGATCGTCGACGTCCGCGACGAGGAGGGGATCGAACCGCCCGCGATCACCGTGATCGGCGCGGTCGCGTCGACGCGTGAGCGCGTCGTCGAGGTCCTGCGGAACCGCACGGGCGACGCCGTCGAGGTGGCCGACGAATGACCCGCGACGTCAGAGTCGCCGTGTTCCGCCCCGACGACGAACGGATGGCCGAGGCCGTCGAACTGCTCGACTCCCTCGGCGCGGCTCCGGTTCCCGATCCGATGCTCGCGGTCGAACCAACGGGCGCGGTGCCTGATGGGGCCGACGACGTCCCCGATCCGGATATCGTCGTCCTGACGAGCAAGACGGGCGTCGAACTTCTCGCGGATGCAGGGTGGAGTCCGGGCGAGGCGACTCTCGTTTGCATCGGCCCGCGAACTGCTGCCGCCGCTCGCGACGCCGGCTGGACCGTCGACGTCGTCCCCGAGGAGTACACCTCGTCGGGCCTCGTCGAGACGCTCGCAGACGAGGTCGACGGCCGCCGCGTCGAGGTCGCGCGCAGCGATCACGGCAGCGACGTCTTACTCGACGGGCTTCGCGACGCGGGCGCGGACGTGCACGAGACGGTTCTGTACCGACTCGTCCGCCCCGAGGGCTCCGGCCAGTCGACCGTGATGGCTGCGGGCGGCGAACTCGACGCCGTCTGTTTTACCTCGTCGCTGACCGTCGCGAACTTCCTTGACGCGGCCGACGAACGCGGCGTCCGAGAGGAGGCCGTCGCCGGCCTGAATCGCGCCGTCGTCGGCGTCATCGGTGACCCGACGCGGGAGACAGCCGAGGGGTACGGTGTCCGCGTCGACGTCGTCCCCGAGAACGCGACGTTCGAGGAACTGGCCACCGAGGTCGTCGAGACCGCCGCGCCGACGTACCACGAGTGAGTTAGCACGTCGCCGAGCTGACACCACTCGCCTCCCCGATCACCGCCGCCGACTCGACAGCGTGAAGTCCGCCGCACTCCGACGACGCGAGCGTGTCGCGTGACTGGCGATCGGTCGGTCTCGTCGCAGGGTGGCAGACGGCCGCGAGTCTCTGCTACTACAGCATTTTCGCCGCGACGGGGTTCGTCCGCGAGGCGTTCACGCTTTCTGAGTCGCTCGTCGGCCTCTTTCTGACGGCCGCGCTCGTCGGCTACACCGTGACGCTCTTTCCGAGCGGGGCCGCCGTCGACGGCTACGGCGAACGCCCGGTGATGATCGCCGGTCTGCTCGCGCTCGCTGCTGCCGCAGTCGGCGTATCCTTCGCGCCGACGTACGCGACCGTCCTCGCGGCGGGCGGCGTCCTCGGCGCGGCGTACTCGACGGCGATGCCAGCCTCGAACCGCGGTATCGTCGCGCACGCACCGACGGGGCAGACGAACCTCGCGATGGGGCTCAAGCAGGTCGGCGTCACGACCGGCAGCGCGGCGGCCTCACTCCTCGTCACGGGCGTCGCCGCCGTCCTCGCGTGGCAGGTCGGCTTCTGGGTGATCGCGCTCCTGGCTGTGGGCTACGCTGCCCTGTTCGCTGCGCGCTACCGCGGGCAGGAGGGCACTGGCGAGCTCTCGGTCCCGGACGTGACGGGGCTGTTCGAGCAGCGCGCGTACGCCGTCCTCGTCGCGGCCGGTCTGTTTCTCGGGGCATCTATCTTCACGATGCTCGGGTACATCGTCCTCTACGTGCAGGACGCCGTCGGTGCCAGCGCCGCCATCGGCGGAATCGCGCTCGCACTCACGCAGATCACGGGGAGCGTCGCCCGCGTCGGCGCGGGTAGCCTCGCCGACCGGCTTGGCGGCGCACGCGGTGCCGCGCTCGTCGCGCTCGGCCAACTCGGGCTCGGAACCGCACTGTTCGGAACGCTCGCGTTCGATCCGGGATCGCTCGTCCCCGTGCTCGTCCTCTTCGCGGGCCTCGGACTCTCGATCCACGGCTCGACGGGCGTCTTCTACTCGTGTCTCACCGACCTCGTCGACGGCGACGAAGTGGGCGCGGCGACCGCCGGCGGGCAGACCGCGATCAACGTCGGCGGTGTGGTGACGCCGCCGATTTTCGGCTTCCTCGTCGAGACCGGCGGCTACGACGCCGCCTGGGCGCTCCTGGCACTCACCGCCGGCGCGGCCACGCTCCTGCTGCTGCTCGTCACTCGCCAAACGTAAGCCGCGGCGAGCCACCGCGGCGGACTGGAGCGCAGATTTAAATCCGAGAGCGCCCCACGCCCGGATATGAGCGCGGACACGACGCCGAGCGCCGAGGGACCGGTTCCCGAACTGCGGGAGCGGGCGGTCGCCTGCGCGGAGCGACTACAGAGTGCCGACCGTGTGCTGCTCGCGTCGCACATCGACGCCGACGGGCTGACGAGCGCGGCCATCGCCGCGACGGCGCTCGAACGTGCCGAGATTCCCTTCGAGACCGTGTTCGCGAAGCAACTCGACGAGCGGGAGGTCGCTCGCATCGCCGCCACCGACTACGACACAGTTCTGTTCACAGACTTCGGGAGTGGTCAGTTGGACGTCGTCGCGCCCTACGCGGCTGACGGCGCGTTCACCCCCGTCGTCGCCGACCATCACCAGCCGGCCGACGTTCCGGAGGGGATCGACGAACCGGCGTTCCATCTCAACCCACTTCTTTTCGGGCTCGACGGCGCGTCGGAACTCTCCGGGGCCGGAGCCAGCTACACGCTCGCGCGCGCACTCGAACCGCCGGAGGGAGACAACCGCGACCTCGCCGGCCTCGCGGTCGTCGGCGCGGTCGGCGATATGCAGGGCACCGACGGTGGGCTCTCGGGCGCGAATCAGGGCATCGTCGAGGAGGGCGTCGCCGCCGACGTGCTCGAGGAGGCGACGGACCTCCTCGTCTACGGCCGCCAGACGCGCCCGCTTCCGAAGTTCCTCGAATACGCGAGCGACGTCCGTATTCCGGGCATCACGAACGACGAGAACGGGGCGATCGAGTTCCTCTCGGGACTCGATCTCGATCTGAAACACGACGGCGAGTGGCGTCGCTGGGTCGATCTGACGATGGACGAGCGACAGACCGTCGTGAGCGGCCTCCTGAAACGCGCGATGGCCTCGGGCGTCCCCGCAGATCGCATCGACGACCTCGTCGGGACGACCTACACGCTCACCGACGAGTCGCCCGGAACAGAACTCCGCGACGTCAGCGAGTTCTCGACGCTCCTGAACGCGACCGCACGGTACGAGCGCGCCGACGTCGGCCTCGCGGTGTGTCTGGGCGACCGAGAAGATGCGCTCGCCCGTGCACGCAAACTCCTCCGGAATCACCGCCGCAACCTCTCGGAAGGGCTGCAGTGGGTCAAAAACGAGGGGACGACTGTCGAAGACAACGTCCAATGGTTCGACGCCGGCACGCGCATCCGCGAGACGATCGTCGGTATCGTCGCCGGGATGGCCGTCGGAGCCTCCGGCGTCCGCGGCGACATCCCGATTCTCGCGTTCGCGGAGAAGTCCGACGAGGAAGTGAAAGTCAGTGCGCGCGGGTCGCACGGACTCGTCCGCAAAGGGCTGGATCTCTCTCGCGTGATGCGCGAGGCCTCACGAGCGGTCGGCGGCGACGGCGGCGGTCACGACGTCGCCGCGGGCGCGACGATCCCGACTGGAACACAGACGGAGTTCGTCGCCGAGGCCGACCGCATCGTCGGCGAGCAACTCTCCTGAGCCGTCGTCGGTCTCTCGATTCCGGTTTTCTCTCGTGTCCACGTGTCGCTGCCGTCTTCTTTCGACTCATCGCCGATCTGCCGATTCACCGCGGCCGGACCAACACATTTTGTATAGCGTTATCAAGTTTACTCTGTGCCGTTTCCGGTCGGTGGTGGACGAGTCGTTCACAATAATGCACTTGGCGCTGGTCGACGTCGTCTCAAGTATGGTTGAGGCTCTCTCTCGCGACACGAAAAACGAGACTGTCACACTCTCTACGGGCCACCGAGTCGAGTTGCCGCTCGTCACGGAGGCAAGGATGACCGGCGTCGTCCTGTCGGCTGATCCCCTCGCTGCTCGTGCATTGCTTCCGGACGGGCTGACTCCGATTCGACTGACGCCGGGCCGAGCCGGCGTGACGTTCCTGTGCGTCGAGTACCACCGCATCGGGCGTCGCGGTGAGATCGAACCGTACAACGAGTTCGGCGTTCTCGTACCCGCTACTGCTGGCTCGGGTCCACCTCCCTACGCGTCGATTCTCACTCACGGCGTGAGCGGGTACGTCTGGTACCTTCCCGTGACTACCGAACCCGCGAAAGCACTCGGTGTCGACGTCTGGGGCTACCCGAAGGAAGTCGGAGACATCACCCACGTCGACCGGGGTTCGGAACGCCGAACGACCGTCACGGTGAACGATCAACGCGTTATCGATATAACGATCCCTCGACCGCCGACGTTCGAACAAACGCGGTCGTCGGTAAGCTATACAATCAAAGACGGACGTGTGCTGCGGGAAGCGTTGACGCTCGACGGCGACGTCGGATTCTGGCCCTACAGCCGGGTCACGTACTCGATGGGCGATCACCCCCGAGGGCGACAGCTGAAATCGCTCGATCTCGGTGATCGCGCGCTTCTTCGCTTTGCGGCGGACGCGGAGTTCGTCATCGAAACCGGAGAGCCGATAGAGAGCCGTTGAGAAACGACTCCAACGAGATCGGCGCGGACCGCGGTTCTCGGGCGTTCTAGGTGTCCTCCTCGCCCGTTCGTTAGACGTGCGTGACTTTCGATAAACTCTATAACGATATACCAAATCAGCTTCCCGCGTTCACTCGTCGTAGGTACCGCCATCCAGATAGTACTGGACGCGGTCGATCGTGGATTCGGCAACTTTGCAGAACTCGACGACGCGGTGGCCGTTCTCCCGGTAATCCGCTTCTACCTCGACCGTCAGCGACTGATCGCGCAGGTGCTCCAGCAGTGCGTCGAGCTCGTCGGCGTCCCCGCGCACACGATGTCGTTCACCGACGGTCTCACCCGCGTCGACATCCCGGATGGTCTCGACGGCCGGAAGGAGGATCGACTCGCCGAGGTCGTGGGCTCGGTCCCGGAGCCGTTCTTCGCTCTCGTCGAACTCGGCGGCCTGAAACGCCTCGCGGGTGATCCGAGAGAAGACGAAATCTCGACCGAGATCGAACGGCAGCGAGAACGCGTACGCGAGTTCGTCGTGGTGCTGGCTCTCGGTGGTGTATTTCACCATCGACTCGCTGTCGGCCGTCTTCATCACGACGCCTTCTCGTTCGGCGTCGTCGAGGTCGTCGATGACGGCGTGAATCTGCTCGGGGACTTCCGTTGGCTCGTATCGGCCGAACAGCCGGGGCTGCGGGAAGTCGTACCGTTCGCAGAGATCACGTCGCTCCGAGACCGAGAACGGGTCGCCCGATTCGCGGTCGCGAACGTCGAACACGCGAATCGCGTACGAGTCGACGCCGTCGTAGTCGTGCGTGGAGTACGGTGTCTCGGGGCCGATCAGTTCGGCGCACAGCATCTTTTTTGGGTGATTCTCGAAGAACGGTCCCAGATCGAGCAGTTCTCGCGCTTTCGCAGTCGTGTAGGGGCAGACGTACCCGCCGCGCGTGAACGCGAGCGGCTCGTCCGAGCCCCCGACGGCTGCGACGCGGACGTTGAATCCGTCGAGTTTCTCCTCGGCGACGACGGTCTCGCCGGTCTCGAAGAACGAGGTGACGCCGGCGTCGAGTGCGAGCACGCGCGGGATGCTCGGATAGCCACGTACGATGGCGTCGTCGCCGAGAATCACGGTCCCGCGCTCGACGCCGTGACGGGAGTCGGGAAGTACGTAGACTGTCTCGCCGCCGACCGTGCGCTGCTCGAAGTGTTCGAACAGTCCAGCGGGATCCGACGCGGTCGAGTCCAGCCGCTCGAAGCACGCGCGTTCGTCCATACGGATACTCCGGGAGATTCGGTGAAAAGAGTCGGCCCGTGGCGCGTCCGGTCGGCTCTATAATAGCGTTTGCAAGTCTTTACTCACTCGATCGCACGACTGCGTGCGATCTGATGAGCAATCAGTGCAAACGCTACTATAGGGGATGACCTCTTTAGGGTTCACTCACGAACAGCGAGGTATGCCCGGTGACCTTCCGCGCCAGCAGTTCGTCCTCGACACGTCGCTCTTCATCACCGAGGAGATCCGCCGGGACGACGAGTCGCTGACCGACGCCGTGCTCAGACTGCTCGACCTCGTCGCGACGGCCCGATTGGAACTCAACATCTCCTGTCATATGCCGCCCTCCATTCACGACGAACTCGCGACGATGCTCCGCGACCGCGACGTCGACGACGAGGTGTTCTCGCGGCTCGACACGTGGGTCGTCCGCAAGAGCCCCGACCGCTACGGCGTCACCATCCCGGCGAACATCGTCTACGACTTCATCGACGAGATGAGCGACCGGGTGGATCGAGGCCTCCGCGTCTCCGAGAAGGCGCTTCGCGAGGTCGAACAACTCGACCCGGCCAACCTCGCGCAGGGCGACATCGACGACGGCGCGGCCGACTATATGACCGAGGCCGACCGAATTCTCTCAAATATGCGGGACAAGTACCGGAAAGCGCTCCGGCAGGGCGTCCTCGACTCCCGGGAGGACTTCGACCTCCTCGTGCTCGCGCGGGAACTCGACGCCGGCGTCGTCACCGAAGACCGGGGCATCATCTCGTGGGCGGACGAGTTCGGCCTCCGTTACGTCCGCGGCGGGCAGTTCCCCACCTTACTGGAGGAGTACCTTCGGGCGACGGGTGCCGAGGGCTACGCACCCGAGTAGGCCGACCGCGACTCCACGCGACCAGCACAGAGTCGTTATCGTACCACAAACTATCAAGTGTCAAATTAAATTTATTACGAACCGCGAACAAGTATAAAGTGGAATCGAGGTGATCAGCAATGGCACTGCCGACTGATCCCACGAGTTCCTGGATGCAAGGGCTCGACTTCCCGTCCCGAATCTTCGGTGACGCCGGGAGTACAGACTACGAACTGTACGAGGAGGACGAGGAGTTCGTCCTCACCGTCGAGATGCCGGGGTTCGATCGCGAGGAGATCACCCTCGCGTGGGACGACGGCGTGTTGAACATCGCCGCTGATCACGTAGAGGAAGACCGCGGTCGGAAGCGGACCTACCATCGACGCTTCCGCTTCCCGAAGGACGTCGACGACGACGCGATCGACGCCACCTACAACAACGGCATCCTCGAAGTGACCCTCCCGCTCGAAGCCGAGGGAACCACGCACGGCAAGACCATCCCCATCGAGGGGTGAGACGGCCGGTAGCGCCGCGACCGACCCGCCGGCTTTCCGCCCGTGACGGTCGGTTCCGACGGGGTTCACAAACCGCGTGACCGACCGTTCGTCGACGGTCGACTCGGCGCGGATGCTGCGACCGTGATTGTTTCTGTGTCGACCGATCCGACTTTCACTCGATCCGGGAGAGTCCACCCCGGCGCTGTCTTCGCGTTCTGTCAGCATCCGAAACGAACGGAAGGGCTCTTTGCGTCGAATCTGTTCACTGCCTACTGATGGTTTCGACGTTGTTCCTCGTCGGCGTCGCTGTCGCCGCCTTCGTCGGCGTCAACATTGGCGGCTCCTCGACGGGCGTCGCCTTCGGGCCGGCGACGGGCAGCGGCGTTCTCTCGATGCGGCAGGCGTCCGGTTTGATGGCCGTGTTCGTCCTCGTCGGCGGCTTCACGATCGGAACCAACGTCGTGCAGACGCTCGGCAGCGGCTTCGTCGCCCCCGAGTACTTCACGCTCACCGCGTCGATCGGTGTGCTCCTGTTCATCGGGGTCGGGATCCTGCTCGGCAACGTCCTCAGAGTCTCGACTAGCACGAGCCAGACCGCCGTCGCTGCCGTCGTCGGGATGGGTGCAGCGCTCGGTGCGCTCAACTGGCGCACGGTCGGCGTCGTCGTGATCTGGTGGCTTCTCTCGACGATCTTGGCGTTCTGGCTTTGCGCGTTCGTCGGCCGCTACCTCTACGACGCGGTCGTCGACACGCTCGATTTGGCGTCTCGGGACAGCCGACTCGCGGAACTGGCGGTGATCGGTATCGGCTGCTATATGGCGTTTTCCGCCGGTGCGTCGAACGTCGCAAACGCCGTCGCACCGCTCGTTGGATCCGGGGAACTGAGTATGCTCCCCGGTGTCGCGATCGGTGGTCTCGCAATCGGCGTCGGTGCGTTCGCGCTTGGCCCGCGGACGATGGAGACCGTCGGCGAGGACATCACCGATCTCTCCTTGGAGGCGTCGTTGATCGCCGAGACGATCGCTGCCTCGATTCTCACCGGTCTGAGCTGGGCGGGCATTCCCGCGAGCCTAGCTGTCGTCTTGACTGCCTGCGTCATCGGTCTCGGGTGGGGGCGTGCGAGCCGTCGAGTGCCGCTCCAGGCTGTCGTCCGTCCGGACGGTCTCACGAACGACGAGCAGGCGACCTGGGCGATCGACCAGCTCGATCTGTTCGACCCGAGCACGACGAAGCGGATCGTGACGACGTGGATCGCGACACCGACGGTCGCAGGCGTCATTGCGTTCGCTGCGTTCGAGGCCGCGGAACGCCTTCATCTTCTCACGTGATATCGTGTCGTTCACGTGACGTCGAGATCGCCATCCTTCGACGCTCGCCGACGCAGTCTCGCGATTTCTGCGAGTCAGCCTTTTGCATCTCAGCCTCCAACACGCGTACGATGTTACTCAGTACGCTGAGCGGGGGCTTTCGCGGACGCGAGACGCAGTTCCACATCGAACTGCTCTACGGGGCGCTCTTCGTCGTCGGCTTCGCGTATCTCGTGTTCCGCGTCGACCCGCGGGTCGCGGCCTTCGAGGGTGGCCTCGTCGTGGGGTATCTCCTGCGGATCTGGGAGAAGATGTCCATCTACGAACGCGTACTGGAAGAGGCCGTCTCGCGGGAGGCCGAGACCCAGGTCGAAGCCGAGGTGCAAGAGCAGGTGGACGAGCAGGTGGAAGGCCACGTCGAAGCCGAGGTCGAAGAACAGGTCGACGAACGAGTCGGCGACCGCGTCGAAGCCGAGGTGCAAGAGCAGGTCGGCCAGCAGGTCCAAGCGGAAGTCGACGAACAGGTCGGCGAACACGTGCAGGAACACGTCGAAGCGCAGGTGAGTGAGCAGGTCAGTGAACACGTCGAGGAGGAGGTCGACGAACGGGTCCAAGAACGCGTCGAGGAAGAGGTCGGCGAACAGGTGCAACAGGAGGTCGACGAACGGGTGCGAGAACACGTCGAGTCGGAACTCGACGAGCGAGCGGGCTCACAGTGACCCAGACGGCGTCTCTACGCTCTTGCCTCCCTTGGAGGCTGTCTGCCGTTCGATCGTTTTCGACGCGGCTACGTCACAGTCACCCGGTGATCTCGCGGTAGAACGACACCGAGAACACGGTGAAGAATCCGCCGAACAGCGTTCCGAGGACGACGATCAACGCGGTGACGCCGGCGAGGCCAGCGATCGATGCTGACGTCTGCGGCGCGGCCGCTGCCATCCCCGGTCCCATCGCCGGACTCGACGTCGTGCTCGGCGTGAGGACGAACGAGCTGACGGCGAAGACGCTCCCGAGGAGGCCACCGACCACGCCTGCAAGCACCGTGTATCCGAACGTGCTCAGGAGGTTCCCGCGGACGACCCCGACGCTTCGCTTGAGGCCGTCGACGGCGTCTCTGTCTTCGAGGACGATCGCCTGCCCGTAGAACTGGACGAAGAAGACGATCAGCAGGTACGCCAGCAACGCCACGGCGACCACTACGCCGATCACGGCGAGCGCGGCGAGATTTGCGCTCTGGAAGCCGCCGCTCCCGAGGAACAGCACGCCGCCGGCGATGCTCGCGGCGAATCCGAACATCCCGAACACGAAGTTGACCGCGACGAGGACGAGATACGCGATCAGGACCGCGACGTAGTATTGCTTGCCGGCAGCGACGAACGTGTCGAGCGCCGTTCGGCCGCCGAGAGCCTCGTCAGCCATCGCGAACAGTCCGCCCTGTACGAACGGCATCGCGGCGACGAACACGAGCGACAGCGCCGCGGAGGCGACGCTCGCGAGCAGCGGATTGACCGACTGGAGGAGCAGTATCGGGAACTGTACGATCATCAGCGCGAGTATCGGTACGAAGAGCACCGGATTTCGGAGGAGGGCGCCGGGGCTCTGTCGGAGGGCTGTCTGGACGGCCATACGAGGGTACAGTTCTCCGCACCCGCACAAAAAGTCTGGCGTGGTCGCCGTCGTCGCCCGTCGCTGTGTGATCGCGCTGGGCGCCCTTCTCTACTCGATCTGTCGCTCTCGAACCGTCAACACCGGGACGGACGCCGTTCGGAGGATTTTCTCGGTCACGCTGCCGAGCAGGTAGCGATCGAGGCCCGTGCGGCCGTGCGTGCCCATCACGACGAGGCCGATATCGTGTTCGTCGACGTACGAGCAGATCGTCCGGTAGATCGACGTTCCCGTCTCGACGTGGCCCGTGATGTCGGCCTCGTCGACGCCGGCCTCGGTTGCGACGCGGACGCCGTCGTCGACGAACTGCTGTGCGTTCGATTCCAACTGTTCGATCTGGAGGTCGACCCGCACGTCGAGACCGAGGTGGGCGATGTCGACGACGGAGAGGAGGTTCAGCGTGGCGTCGTCAGCGGCCGCGAGGTTCGCGCCGAACGAGAGCGCCGTCGTGGCACAGTCGCTGCCGTCGATCGGGACGAGGATGCGCTCGTAGGGGTAGTCGAGATCGGACTCCTCGTCGGGTTGCACGGTGAGTACGGGGGCGTTCGAACGCCTGACGACGCGCTCGGTCGTACTCCCGAGCACGAGCCGTTCGATTCCCGTGCGTCCGTGCGTGGGCATCACGACGAGGCCGACGCCCGTCTCCTCGGCGTACTCGACGATCGCTTCGTAGGGCTCGCCACGCCGGACCGTCGTGACGGTCTCGACGCCCCGGTCGGCGGCGCGGGCGGCGGCGTCCGCGACGATCGTTTCCGCCTCTGACTCGACCGCCTCGGCGACCTCGTCGCCGTGAGTGAGCCGATCGCCGCCGGGGCCAGCCGCCGTGAGGACGTGTAACGTCGCCTCGTGTGCGACGGCCAAATCGAGCACGTGATCGAGTACCTGCTCTGCGCCCTCGCCGCCGTCGGTCGGAAAGAGAACCTCCTCGAACATACTTTCGCAATCCACGCGAGCCCCCAAATAGCGTCGGATATGTAATTAGGTTGTACTTTCTGTGATCCGGTGATCGTTTCCTGTGATCCGGTGATCGTTTCCTGTGATCCGGTGGTCGTCTCCGTCTGTGGACGACTGCCCGGCGCCAGCGGCGCTCACTCGGTGTCGTCAGGCGAGACGGGGTGGTCTTCGTCGTCGGCTTCGACGTCGAGCGGGTCTTCGAGGTCGCCCATCACGGCCTCGAAGGCGTCCGTCGCCGTCAGGAGGCCAGCGACGTCACCGCCGTCGAGGACGAGCGCGAGCTCCTGTCGCTCCACCTGAAACTGATCGATCGCCTCGCTGATGAGCGTATCCGCCGACAGCGTCATCGGTGGCGCGGCGATCTCCTCGAACGTCGTGGTTCCGTCCCGAAGGTCGTCGACGTTCGCGACGACGGTCGGTACGTAAACGATCCCGCGGAAGTCTTCGGGATCCGCGCCGACGAGCGGGAACCGGGTGTGCGGACTGTCACCGATCCGTTCGAGGTTCTCTACGACCGACGCGGTCGTCGAGAGGAAGACGACGTCCTCGGCGGGGGTCATCTCGTCGCGGATCGAGCGGTCGCCGACCGTGAGGGCGTTGAGAACCTCCTCGCGCCGCTCCTCGGGCAGATCGCCGCGGTCGAGGACCGAGCCGAGTTCGTGGCGGAGATCCGCCCGCGACTCGATGGCGTCGGTCTCGGCTTCGAGCCAGGCCCCGGTCATCTCGACCCCGAACAGTTTGAGCGTCCACTTCGCGACGCTGTCGCCGATCGTGATGATCGGAGAGATGATTTTCGCGAACCAGTACAGCGGCGTCGCGCCGTAGCGGGCGACGAACTTCGAACGCTCGACGCCGAGGTACGTCGGGGTCTGCTCGCCGTGCGTGAGGTGCAAGAGGTTGATAATCAGGAACGCCAAGACGCCGCCGGCGCCGATCGACGCCAGGACCGTCGCCTGGAAGTACGGCTCGAAGAGTGCCGCTAGTGCCGGTTCGGCGACGATCCCGACGGCGATACTGGAGGCCGTGATACCGACCTGACAGCTCGTCAGGTAGATCTCCAGGTCGTCGGTCATCTCCCACGCGCGACGCAACCCCGGTTTGTCGAACTCGGCTTCGGAGTACTGCCGCACGCGGGTGAGCGCGAACTCGATGGCGACGAAGAACCCGTTGACCAGAATCAGCGCGAGACCGGCGAGCAGTCGGAGGGAGATCTCGAGGCCGTTCATACGGCGGATTCGTCGCTCCCGCGACAAATACGTGGGGGACTCGGCCTGTCGCCGCGGAGCCGAGACGCCGACCCTGCTGAGCCGGGACGCCGACTCTGCCGCGCCCGGACAAAACCGGTTTGTACCGACCCGGCCAATCACGGGTATGACCGACTTCGATCCCGAGAAGTTCGAGGACAAGTACGCGAACTACTTCTCCGAACTCCAGCGCGCGTACAAGAACGCCTTCGAGACGATGAACGACCAGTACGACTCGGAACTGATCCACGCCATCGACCAGCAGATCCTCAACGAGTCCGAGCCGTTCTACGAGGACGGCGACTTCCGGATCGAACTCCCCGAGAACCCCACGGAGCGACTGACGGCCGTCATCGTCGACGACGAGAAGCTCTCGACAGTGCTCGATCGGTACGTCGAAGAACTCCGCGAGCAGCACCGTCGCGTCTTCGGTCTCGACGATTGAGGCGGCTTCGCTGCCTGCCGCTATTGGAGGGAACCAAAGGCCTAAGCCCGTCCACACCGAAGCGATCGGTATGAGCACGGACGCCGCGAACGGCGACGACGACCTGAAAGAGCGCGTCACGAACTTCCTGCGCCGCAACTTCCCACAGATTCAGATGCACGGCGGCTCGGCCGCCATCCAGCACCTCGACCGCGAGACGGGCGAGGTCACCGTTATGCTCGGTGGTGCCTGCTCCGGCTGTGGCATCTCTCCGATGACGATCCAGGCGATCAAGAGCCGGATGGTCAAAGAGATCCCCGAGATCGAGACCGTCCACGCCGAGACCGGAATGGGCGGCGGCGGCCACGACGGCGGAATGTCCCCCTCCTTCCCCGGCGAGAGCACGAGCGAGGGCGACGACGCCGACAGCGACGAAGGTCCCCAGGCCCCGTTCTGATCCCGACCATCGGGTCGAGTTCGACCTGGGACCGGTGACTCTTTGATGCCCTCGCTGCGAGGGTGGGTATGAGCATCGAATCGCCCGAGAACGTCCTCTTCGTGGTGATGGATACGGTCCGTAAGGACCGCCTCACGCCGTACGGGTACGACCGCCCGACGACGCCGAACCTCGCCGAGTTCGCCGAGGAGGCGACCGTCTTCGAGCAGGCCGTCGCACCCGCGCCGTGGACGCTGCCCGTTCACGCCTCTCTCTTTACCGGGATGTATCCCTCACAGCACGGTGCGGACCAGGAGAACCCGTATCTGGAGGGCGCGACCACGCTGGCACAGACGCTCTCGTCGGCGGGCTACGACACCGCCTGTTACTCCTCGAACGCGTGGATCACGCCGTACACCCACCTGACTGACGGCTTCGACGATCAGGACAATTTCTTCGAGGTGATGCCCGGCGAGTTCCTCTCGGGACCGCTCGCTCGCGCGTGGAAGGCGATGAACGACAACGAGGCGCTTCGAACGCTCGCGGACAAGCTAGTGAGCCTCGGTAACACTGCCCACGAGTATTTCGCCGACAGCGAGGGGGCCGACTCGAAGACGCCCGCAGTGATCGACCGAACCAAGTCGTTCATCGCGGACGCCGACCAGTCGTTCGCGTTCATCAATCTGATGGATGCACACCTTCCGTACCATCCGCCCGAGGAGTTCGCAGAAGAGTTCGCACCGGGCGTCGACTCCGCGGAAGTGTGTCAGAACTCCAAGGAGTACAACTCCGGCGCACGCGACATCGGCGACGACGAGTGGGCGGATATCCGCGGCCTCTACGACGCCGAAATCGCGCACATCGACGATCAACTCGGCCGCCTGTTCGACTGGCTGAAAGCGGAAGGCAAGTGGGACGATACGATGGTCGTCGTCTGCGCGGATCACGGCGAACTCCACGGCGAACACGACCTCTACGGCCACGAGTTCTGTCTGTACGACCCGCTCGTGAGCGTCCCCCTGATGATCAAACACCCCGCGCTCGACGCCGATCGCCGAGAGGACCAGGTCGAACTCGTCGACCTGTATCACACCGTCCTCGACGTCCTCGACGTCGACGGCGGCACGCCGGCGTCCCCAGCGGAAGACGCCGTCGCGCTCGATCGCACCCGCTCGCTCGTCTCCGACTCCTATCGCGCCTTCGAGGACCTCGACGCCGCCGACCGCGATCCGGGACAGCGCGGCGACGGCGACTACGCGTTCGTCGAGTACTCCCGGCCCGTCGTGGAATTGAATCAACTGGAGGAGAAAGCGGCCGACGCCGGCATCACGCTCCCGAGCGATTCACGGTTCTACTCGCGGATGCGCGCCGCACGCCGGACAGACGCGAAGTACGTCCGCATTGACCGCATCGAAGACGAGGCCTACCGACTCGACGAGGACCCCGCCGAGACGGAAAATCTCGCCGACGCCGCCGACTCCGCGATCGAGGCGACAGACGAGACGCTCGCCGCGTTCGAGTCCGCTGTCGGCGGTGCGTGGACCGACGCGCTCGACGACGACGTCTCCGACGACAGCGTCGACGAGATGGACGACGAGGCCCAAGAGCGGCTTCGCGACCTCGGCTATCTGGAGTAGTACTATAGTAGCACTTGCAAGTCTTCACGCATCGGATCGTCCGCTGTCGTGCGATCGGATGAGCAATCAGCAAATGCTACTATAGCTTTTCAGCGCACGCCGTGTCCGTCTTCCCAGGCTCTGAGGAGATCGGTCAGCGTTCGGTTTACCGGAACCCGCAGGTCGTGCTCTTCCGCCCGGCGAACCACTTCGCCGTTGATCGCGTCGCTCTCGGTGCGCCGACCGGCGTCGACGTCCTGCAGCATCGACGAGCGGTTCGCCGCCGTCGCGTCGATGACGGTCTCCAGTGCCGCTTCGGCGCGGTCGGTCGGGAGGTCGACGCCGGACGCGCGGGCGACACGGGCCGTCTCACGAGCGGCCCGCCGCGCCGTCTCCGCGCCCGGGCCCGACGCGAGCGCGCCGTTCTCGACCCGCGCGAGCGCCGTGACGGCGTTGATGCCGGCGTTGACCGCGAGCTTTTCCCAGCGACGGCGGGGCATATCGGCCGCGACGAGCGTTCGGACGTCGGCGTCGCGGAACGCCTTCCCGAGGCGTTCGGCCCAGGGGTGGCGCCCGCCGTCTCGGTTGCCCACGACGACGCGCCCGACGCCCGTGCAGACGACGTGTCCGGGACCTGCGAGTCGGGCCCCGTAGGTCGCTGTCCCGGCGAGTACCGGACACGCTAGCCCGCGGGCGAGGGTTTCCTCGGTCAAGCCGTTCTGGAGTGAACAGACGGCCTCGCACTCGCCGGTCGCGAGCGCCGCGGCGGCGTCCTCGGTGTCGAACGCTTTGACCGTCACGAGCGCGACGTCGGCCTCACGCCCCGCACCGTTCGTCGTCGCATCCGGGTGCGTGTGCGCCTCGACGCCCCCCGAGATTTCGACGCCTGACTCGCGGACGGCCGAGATGTGTGGGTCGCGGCCGACGAGAGTCACGTCGTGCGTGCGCGCGAGCAGGCCGCCGAGCAGCGTGCCGAGGCTCCCCGCGCCGAAGACGAGAACGTTCATACGACGCGGGAGGCGGCCGGATGCAAAAAAGCGGGTGGAGGCGGTTGGAATGGGAGTCGAGCGGAGATCGGGCGGCGCGAGATCTCGGTGAGAACGACGCGTTCACATAAAGTCCGCAATACCTGACTGTTTGTTCTTGTCGTTCTCGAAGACGGATTCGAGACTCTTCTCTAAGACTTCGAGCCGCTGTTTCGTGTACTCCCGGCAGCCGAACTCCTCGGCGACGTGAATGGCGGTGTCCATATACTTGTTCACCGAGCCCTGGTGCACCGTGAGATTCACTCGGCCGCCGCACTCGCGACAGTCGCCGGTCAGCGGCATCCTGCGATACTTCTCGCCGCAGTCGAGACACCGCGTCTCCTGCCGTGAGAACGCCCGGAGGTTCCCGATCAGGTCGGGGAGGAAGTGATATTCGATGACGCGCTCTGCGACGTCGGTCTCGTCGACTGCCCGGAGCTTTCGCGAGAGTTCCAACTGGGCGTCCATCTTGTCCATCATCGACCCGAGCGTCTTGTACGCCGACAGGTCGGGACCGAGCGCGATGTTCGAGGTGTCGTGGGTGTGGTCGAAGCCGCGGTACTCGTCGTCGGTGCCGAGCGTGTCTTCGCCCAGTTGGATCAGGTCTTCGACGTCCTCTGGGTCCGCGAGCTCTCGCGTGGCCTCGTAGAACTCAGTCGGGTACTGCCGGACGATGTCCATATTGTGCGCCTCGTCGTCGATCTCGCTGGGATCGATCCGCGAGGACATCACGAGCGGCGCGTCCATCTGCCCGCCGCGCTTGTCGGGCAGGTAGTCTTTCGAGAAGTTGAGCAGGCCGTCCATCAGCAGCATCACGCAGTCTTCGTCGCCGTCGCAATTCCGCCGTTTTGCGGCGTGAAAGTACGGATGCGCGTAGCCGACGGCCGCAGACGTGAAGCCGACGACGCGGCCGACGACCGCGGCGGAGGTGTGCGGTGCCATCCCGAAGACGAGTTCGCCGACGAGGTCCTCGCGGTCGTCGACTTCGTAGAACGGCGGCAGGTCGTAGAACTGCTCTAGGAGGTCGTCGACGAAGTCCGCGGTCTTGAGCATATGCTCGGCCGCGCCGTCCGAGAGGACGATGTCCTGGACTTTCAGTTCGACGAGCTGATCGTCGAACTGCAGGGGTTCGCCGTCGATATCCGTCTCGTAGCCGAGTTCGCGGAAGTCGGCGGCGGTCACGTCGAGCTCGGCGGGCCGGACCGCGGTGACCGGGAGGTCGGTCATATCGTAGCGGACCGTGCCGTCCTTGAACGACGTGACGCCGTTCTTCGCGCGGAGGACTCCCTTCTCCATCGGTTCGGGCGTCTTGTCCGCTGAGGTGAGTCCCTTGACGCCTTTCAGGATGTCGTAGGCCGATTCGCGCTCGCCCACCGCTTCGAGGGCCTCCCGGTACTCCTCGCCGACGTCGATGGAGAACCACTCGGGGCTCGTGACGTCGCGCTCGCAGCGCTCGCAGTGCACACGGCCGGATTCGTCGGGTTCGACGACGCGGCCGCACTCCTCACACTCGTAGTACGACTCGGTGTGCGTGCCGCACTCCGGGCACGTCGTTCGGTAGGTGTGGGTGTCGCAGTCGGGGCAGACGCGGTCGCCCACGCGGACGTCGACGACGCCACGCCGGCCTTGATCGTCCCGGAGCCGGGCGGCTTCGCCGACGTCGCGCTGGCTCCCGCCGGCCTCGCCGATGGGAAAGAGCGTGTGCACTGCCGGCGAGAGGTCGCGCGATTCGGACTTCTCGGGGCGGCCCATCCGGTTGCCGATGCGCGTCGGCGCGCGCTCGCGGAGGTCGAAGGGCGCGACCTCGTTCGCGGCTTCGAGCGCGCTCTCGCCGTCGTCCCACTCACAGGCACGGGACGAGAGGTCGTCCGCGTTCCACGTCCGTTCGAGCGAGCCCGTCTCGGCGTCGATCTCGAACCCGAGCGAGCGAACCAAGAGCCGCCACTCCGGCACGCGGATCGTCTCCTCGCGCTGGGTGTGTTCGACGAGGAGGTGTTCGAGCGTCTCCGCGATGGGTTCGGAGTTCGGGAGTTCGAGAACGTCGTTGCGGCCGTCCTCGTTCGCCCCGCGTCCGTCAGCGATACCGGCGTCGCGATCGGCGCTCCCGTCCGCGCCGGCGAGGCCACCGTCGGCCTCCGCAGCGCGGACCTGTCCGCTGTCGACGGTGTCGGCGAGCGCCTCGAACTGCTCGACGGAAACATCGTGCCAGAGATACGTGTAGTCGGGGTGCAGCGGGCAGTCGTACGTCGTCGCCCACTCGTAGGCCTCCGTGGGCGTCGGGTGTTCGAGGTCGACGCCGGGGTCGTCTTCGAGCGCCTGTACCGGCGCGCCGGCGTCCTCGAACTCCTGGACCCACCACTCGTAGACGTAGGAGGCGGGCGCGAGCGGGTGGTTGTTCTCGATGAACTCGCCGAAGTTGACGAGGTACTCGCCGAGGTCGATGATCTTCTCGACGCCGTTGCGGATCTCCAGCGCCTCTTCGGGGTCGTCGATCTGACGCACGTCGCCGTTGGCGAGTCGCACGGTCGGTCCCTCGATGGAGTCGACCGGGATCACGCCGGCTGCCTTCCCGGGGCGTTCGGTCTTTATCTGCGTTCCCGTCGCGAGGAAGTCGTCGACGAGGTGCATCGTCGCCGGATGGACGCCGGCGGTCGCGAAGCCGTGGTTGCGCGAGCGGCCGTAGCGGAGGCGGAACCCGCCCTCGGCGCTCGGGTGGCCGAAGACGGGGCGGCCGGCGATCAGGTCACGGAGGTACTTCGTCGAGGGATCGAGGCGCGGCGGCCCACTGGGGTCGCCGCTGTCCGTGCCGTCCTCGTTCGCGTCGCCGTCTTCGTCCGCCGCATCGCTTTCTGCGCTGGCGTGGCCGTTCTCGTCTCCCGCTGCGGCGGACTCGTCGTCTCCGTCGCTTTCGCCCTCGGTGCCGTCGTCGGCGTCCGCGCCGTCCTTGCCGATGGTGCCGTCGATGAGGTCCTGGAGCCACGGCCAGTCGACCTCCTCTAACCCGCGGGTGTAGCGCTGGATCTTCGGCGCTTTGAGCGCGATCCCCTCCGCGAGGACGAGGCACATCCCGCCGCGGGCGGAGTTGGTGTCGACGCGTTCGAGGTCGCGGAAGCCCGAGACCTCCTCGTCGCCGGTGGCTTCGCCGTCCAGCATAATCGGCATATGCTCGGCGATGAACTTCGTCTCCTTGTCCTTCGGCGAGTACTGCAGACCCGTCTCTTTGTCGTAGAGGGCGACCTCCTCGGCGTAGCGCTCGATCTCGTCGGACCGGGCCTTGTACTCGTCGATGCCGAGCAGCGAGCGGGCGTAGTCGGCGACGAGCACCGAGAGCGCCTGGGCGGTCCCGCCGGCCGAGCGGATCGGGCCGGCGTAGTAGACGTTCACGAACTCCGTGCCGTCGTCGTTTTCGAGGATCTCGACGCGGTCGATTCCCTCGATGGGGGCGGCGACGACCCCCTCGGTCAGGAGCGCGACCGCCGTCCGGACCGCGCCCTCGACCTTTCCGGCGCGGCTGTCGTAGTCGCCGACGCTCCCCTCGACGAAGTCGGTGACGAGTTCGAGTGCGGCCTCCTCGCGGGACATCTGTCCCTCTAGCTCGCGGACGCGCTCTGCGACGCCCGCGATGCCGAGGATGTTCTCGACGCGGTCGGCCATATCCTTCGCGACCGGAATCTCGACCTCGGGCTCGGGGTCGTAGCCGCGGCCTTTGGCGCGCTCTGCGCGGTCGAACGCCTCGTCGAGACGGGATTCGATCCGCTCGAAGTACCGTTCGTCGTCCTCGCGCACGGCTACAGCCAGAGGTCCAGATCGGTCAGTTCGTGGTGCTCCCGTTCGAGCCCCTCCTCGAACGCCCGGAGGTACACCTCGCCGGCGAAGACCGTCGCGGCGTTGAGGTGCCCCGCGAGCGACTGCCCGGAGGGCCGCGAGAGGACGGCGTGGGTGTGTGCGAAGCGCTCGCCGTCGAGGTAAGAGACGTTGCCGACGCAGGCTGCCACTTCCAGCGGTTCGTCGAACGTTACCGAGTGGTACTCTTTGTCTTCTTGATCGTAGAACCACACCTCGGCGTCCTGAACGGCGCCCATCGCCTGAAACCACGCGGCGTCGATCTCTTCGAGGGCGGCGAACTCCTCGATCTCGGTGCGCCAGTCGGCTCCCGTCTCGAGCCGAAGCAGGAACTCCCGGCTCGCGTCGACCTCGCGGTAGTGCATACTCCGTTGCTCGGGAGACGCGGACAAAAACCTCACTGTGTTCGCATCCGCCCTCGGCGCTGCCGACACCCGGCGCTCGCCGACCGGTACATTTAGGTATCAGTGTAAAGCATCCTTTACTGTAAAGCGAGCTTTACATAGCTCGCGTGATCACGATGACAGAGACGATGTCGACAACCGCTGCTTCGGAACGGTCGTATCGACGTGCACACGGTGTCCTCTCGGGGCTATCGGGACTCGCGCTGGGCGTGCTCATCGCTCTGGGCCGGCCGCTCCTCGGGGTCGTCGGGTTCGTCGCGTTCCTCGGTGCGGCGGGGTACCTCCGGGTGAGCTACGCGGGCACGCTGTTCGACGAGCGCGACGAGCGGACCCACGAGCGCGCCGCCGGGTGGACGCTCGCGCTCTTCGGATGGGCCTCGGCGGTTTTCTTCCCGACGCTGACGGCCCTCGTGGCTCTCGGATATACCACCTGGCCGACGTGGCTGACGCCAATTGCTCTGACCGTTCCGGTCGTCTACGGTGCGTACGGCGTCCTCCTGCTCGTCGCTCGGCGGCGCGTATGAAAAACGACCTCCCCGAGCGGCGCGAGCGCGCGGGAATCAGCCAGGCCGAACTGGCCGAGGCAGTCGGCGTCACTCGCCAGACGATAAACGCCGTCGAACGCGGGCGCTACGACCCGTCACTCGAACTCGCGTTCGCGCTCGCCGGCTATTTCGAATGTCGCATCGAGGACGTCTTCGACCCTGCCGACGAGTGACGCGGGACTGTCGCTCTCGACCGGCCCGATTGCGAAAAAGCGCTGAAAGCTACTGCGACTGCGAAGTGGCCTGTCAGGCCCACTCGTCGAGCGACGGCGCCTCCGATACTCGCATCGAAAGCCACGCATCATCGCGGGAAATGTCCGCGATAATGAACTCCGATTGAGCGGGAGTGGAGTCCACCGAGGCCATCACCTCGGCGCGCGACGCGTCGGACGCTGCGGCCGTCGCATTCGGCGTCATGTTTGTGAGTGTGTCTCATCCATACATAAACCCGTCGGATCGGTGTCGTGACGGAATCCACGGATGTGTATATTTTTCGGTCTGAAAGAGCACGATAATGCACATCTACCGCTCGAGGGTCGACGAATGGTACTCCGGCACCGACTGGTATGATAGGACTTACCAAGCAACCCGACACTACGGAGCGTGTGGTAGTGTGCGGACACCTAACAACCATCAGGTAAATTATATACAGATATGCCAACACGCAGCAAGTATGACTGACGAACTCCCGTCCCAACCCGGGCCGCGTCGCCAGGCGCAGCTGTTCTCGGAGACCGCAGACACGCCGGACATCCCGATGTCGTTCGATGATCTGGAGGCTGCCGCACTGGAGGCGCTCTCCGACGAAGCGTACGACTACGTTGCCGGCGGCGCGGGCGGCGAGGACACCGTCGACCGGAACCGCGAGGCGTTCCGCCAGTACCGCTTGCTCCCCCGGATGCTCCGGGACGTGAGCGAGCGGGACCTCTCGACGACGGTCTGCGGCACCGAACTGAACCACCCCGTGATGCTCGCGCCGGTCGGCGTCCAGTCGATCATCCACGAGGACGGCGAGCGGGCGAGTGCCCGCGCCGCCCGCGAGTTGGGTCTGGGTATGATCTCCAGTTCGGCGGCGTCGACGACGATGGAGGGCATCCGCGAGGAACTCGGCGACGCGCCCGGGTGGTTCCAACTGTACTGGAGCGCGGACCGCGACCTCGCGAAGAGCTTCGTCGATCGGGCGACGGAAGCCGGCTACGAGGCGCTCGTCGTCACGCTCGACACGCCGATGCTCGCCTGGCGCGAGCGGGATATGCAGCGCGGCTACCTCCCCTTCCTCGACCGCGACGGCGTCGCGAACTACTTCTCGGATCCGACGTTCCAGTCGCGCGTCGACGGCGACGTCGAGGAGAATCCGGTCGCGGCCGTCAACGAATTCCTTGAGGTGTTCAGCGATCCCTCGCTCACCTGGGACGACTTCGCGTGGCTCTGTGAGTACAGCGATCTCCCTGTCGTGCCGAAAGGCATTCTCCATCCCGCGGACGCCGAGCGAGCGGTCGAGGCAGGTGCGGCCGGCGTCGTCGTCTCGAACCACGGCGGCCGCCAGGTCGACGGTGCGGTCGCAGCCATCGAACAACTGTCGGCGGTCTCCGACGCCGTCGGCGACGAGGTCGACGTTCTGTTCGACAGCGGGATCCGACGCGGTGCGGACGCGCTGAAGGCGCTCGCGCTCGGCGCTGACGCCGTCTTGCTCGGCCGCCCGTTCGTGTACGGATTGGCTCTCGACGGGGCCGACGGCGTCCGCACCGTCTGTGAGAACTTCCTCGCCGATCTGGACCTGGGGCTGGGGCTCGTCGGCCACGACGACGTCGCGGACGTCGACGAGTCGGTACTGGCCGACTGAGACTGTGTGCGAGCGGTCAGCGCGTGGGCGCTTCCGGACAGGCCTTCAAAGAGTACAAGAGGTGTGGCACAGTAAAGCGCCGTATGAACGTTGCCGACGCGATGACTCCCCGTGAGGACGTTGTTACTGTCGAACTTCCGGGGACTCGCGATGACGTGTTGGAGTACATCCAAGAGCGCGGCTTCTCCTCGGTGCCGGTGGTCAAGCAGACCGACGACGGCGAAGAGTACCGCGGACTCGTCTCTCGCGAGGAACTGATCGAACGCCCCGACGAGGACCAGCTCGCGGTCTTGATGCGGGACGTCCCGACGGTCACCGCCGACACGAGCGTCGTGGACGCGGCGCATCTGATGATCGACGCCGGAACCCGGCGCGTCCCCGTCGTCGACGGCGAACTCGAAGGCATCTTCACCGTCACCGACGTCGTCCACGCCATCGCCCGCGGCGAGGTCGAACTGGAGGCGACCGCCGGCGACGTCGCGACCGAGGACGTGAACACGACCTACGACGGGACGCCGCTCCCGGTCGCCGAGCGCGAGATCTTCTACGCGAACGTCCCCTACGCGGTCTGTCTCGACGACGAGGGACGGATGAACGGCATCCTCACCGAAGTCGACATCATCGAGGTCGCCCGCGTCGTCGAGGGCGAAGACGACACCGGCGACTCGGTCGCCGGCCAGGACGACGAGTGGATGTGGGAAGGTATCAAAGCCATCGGCAAGCGCTACATCCCGACGCGGAACGTCGAGCTGCCGACCGAGCCGGTCTCGACCTTTATGTCTGAGGACCTCGTGACCGTCTCGACGCGCAAGCCCGGCGTCGAGATCGCACAAGCGATGATCACCGAGGACATCGAACAGATCCCCCTCGTCGCGGGCGACGAACTCGTCGGCATCGTTCGCGACATCGACCTCCTGGAGGCACTGTGATGAGCGAGGAGCAGACCGAAGGCGAGCGACTCGCCGAACTGGCCAAGCGCCGCGGCTACTTCTTCGGCGCGAGCGGCGCGTACGGCGGCGCGGCGGGGTTCTACACGTTCGGTCCGCAGGGCGCGGCGCTGAAGTCGAACGTCGAAGACGCCTGGCGCGACCGCTTCACCGTCCAGGAGGGTAACTTCGAGATCGAGGCGCCGACGATTATGCCCGAGCCCGTCTTCGAGGCGTCGGGCCACCTCGACGGCTTCGACGATATGCTCGTCGAGTGCCCCGAGTGCGGCGAGTCCCACCGCGCGGACCACCTGATCGAAGACGAGACCGACATCGAAGACGCCGAGTCGCTGCCGATCGCGGAGGTCGAGGCGCTGATCGAGGAGCACGACCTCCAGTGTCCGAACTGCGGCGCGCACCTCGCGGGCGAACCCGTCGAGGATTTCAACCTGATGTTCGAGACGAACATCGGCCCCGGCTCCTCGACGCCGGGCTACCTCCGACCGGAGACGGCGCAGGGCATCTTCGTCGAGTTCCCGCGCATCAAGGAGTACGCGCGAAACAGCCTGCCGTTCGGCGCGACGCAGATCGGCCGGGCGTACCGCAACGAGATCTCACCGCGGAAGAGCATCGTCCGCACGCGGGAGTTCACGCAGGCCGAACTGGAGCAGTTCGTCGACCCCGAGCGCGACGAACCCGACCTCAGTTCGGTCGAAGACGTCGAGGTGACGCTGTACCCGGCGACCGAACAGCAGGCCGACGACGGCGAGTACGTCGAGACGACCGTCGGCGAGGCGGTCGACGAGGAGATCATCGGCGACCCGTGGATCGGCTACTTCGTCGGGATCGCCCAGGAGTGGTACGAGCGCGTCGGCGTCGATATGGACCGCTTCCGGTTCCGTCAGCACCTCGCGGGCGAGCGCGCCCACTACGCGGCGGACTGCTGGGACGCCGAGAGCGAGGTCGACGGCGACTGGATCGAGATCGCCGGCTTCGCCTACCGGGGCGACTACGACCTCTCGAAGCACGGCGAACACAGCGACGACGACTTCACCATCTTCCGGCAGTTCGACGAGCCGAAGACGGTCGAGCGCGCGGTCGTCGAACCGGATATGAGCGTCCTCGGGCCGGAGTTCGGCGGGGCCGCCGCCGACGTGCAGTCGGCGCTCGAAGAGTTGGCCGAACGCGACCCCTCGGCGTTCGAAGACGAGGAGGTGTCGGTCACGGTCGGCGGCGAGACGAAGACCGTCGACGCCGACGTGGCGAACTTCCGCGTCGAGGAGCAGACGGTCTCGGGCGAGCACATCACGCCGCACGTGATCGAGCCCTCCTTCGGCGTCGACCGGACCGTCTACACGCTCTTGGCGCACGCCTACAACGAGGACGAGGTCGACGGCGAGACGCGCTCGTACCTCTCGCTGTCGCCGACGGTCGCGCCGACGGACGTCGGCGTCTTCCCGCTCGTCTCGAACGTCGAGGAACTCGTCGACCGGTCACAGGCGATCGTCGACGACCTGCGGGAATCCGGCTTCAGCGTCGTCTACGACGACTCCGGCAGTATCGGCCGGCGCTACCGACGCCAGGACGAGGTCGGGACGCCCTTCTGCGTCACCGTCGACCGCGACGGCCTCGAAGGAGAGGGTCCCGACAGCGTCACCATCCGCGAGCGCGACACTGCCCGGCAGATCCGCGTCCCGATCGACGACCTCGTCGCGGAACTCCGGACCGTCGAGAGCGGCGAGCGGACCTTCGACGACCTCGTCGAGGCGTACGAACTCGTCGCGCCGGGCGCGGACGCGTAGACGGTGTCCGCATCGCCCGTCGAATCGCTCCCTCGTCCGTCGGCGAGCGAGCTAAAGCGCCGTCTCGTCCACGCGAGCGGGACCGGCCTCCCGCTGCTCTACATACTCGGATTCGTGTCGTGGTCGCAGTTCGGCCTCGTGATGATCCTCTGTTCTGTGACCGCGGCCGTGCTGGAGTTCTTCCGACTCGTGGTCGGTCTCGACTGGGCGGTCTACGACGAACTCACTCGCTCCTACGAGCAGACGAACGTCGCGGGGTACGCGCTGTATATGTTCAGCGTCACCGCCGTGGTGCTCGTATTCGCGCCGCACATCGGCGTCCCGGCGACGCTGATGCTGACGGTCGGCGACCCCGTTTCGGGGCTGCTCGGGACGACTAGAGAGGCCGGTGAACCGAAGCGACTGCGGACGCTCGGGGCGATGTTCGCGGTCTGCCTGCTCGTTTCGGTTCCGTTTCTCGTCCCGGTCGCGGGCGTCGCGGTCGGCGGTGCGGCAGCCGTGGCGGCCGCGCTCGGGGCGACCGTCGCGGACGGATTCAAGCCGGTGATCGCCGGCTACGTCGTCGACGACAACCTCTCGATTCCGCCGGTCGCGGCCGTCGCTGCCGGCGCAGTCTTGGCTGCCGCCGGGGCCGCACCGGTCTTCGCCTGACCGACGGCCCTGCGGGACGGGCACCTCACCGACCGTATGGCTACTTCCCACGACGATTTTTGTACACAGCCGCCGAATCGCGTACTGTGACCGTCTACGAGAGCGACCTCCCCGGCGTCGGCAAGAAACACGAGATCGACCTCCCGGACGGCTCACAGCTCGTCGTCGTGACCCACAACGAGGGGCGGCGCGAGGTGTTTCTGCGGCCGACGCCCGAGAGCGACTCCGAGAAGCTCTTCGAGCTCTCGGATCAGTTAGCCCGACAGATCGGCACGATTCTGGAGGGCGCGTACTTTCAGCCTGTCCGCTCTGAGAGCATCGAGACGCTGCTCGGCGGCGACACGCTCTTGGAGTGGGTCGAAGTGGGCGCGGACTCGCCGATCGCCGACCAGACGCTCGGCGAGTCGAACCTCCGGCAGGAGACGGGGGCGTCCGTCGTCGCCATCGAGCGCGACGGTGAAGTCATCCCCTCGCCGGGCGGCGAGACGACAGTCCGCGCGGGTGACACGCTCGTGATCGTGGGCACGCGAGAGAACTGCGACGCGTTCGAGGCGCGCGTCACGGGCGAATAATGGCCGCCGGGCTGCTCGAACTCGGGGAGGTGTTCGTCGTCCTCGCGGTCGCGGGCGCGGTAGCGCTCCGCACCGGCCTCTCGGTCATCCCGCTGTACGTCGTCGGCGGGATGCTCGCCGGCCCCTTCGTCGCCGGTCGCGTCGGCCTGCCGTACGTGCCGAACGGCGAACTGCTGACCGTCCTCGCGGAGATCGGGATCGTTCTCCTCCTGTTCTTTCTCGGCTTGGAGTTCAGCCTCGGGCGCCTGCTGGCCGCGCGCACGAAGATCACTCGTGCGGGCCTGATCGACGTCGTCGTGAACCTCCCGCTGGGCGTCGCGATCGGCCTCGCACTCGGCTGGTCGTTCGTCGAGGCGCTGCTGCTCGGCGGGATCGTCTACATCTCCTCGTCGGCCATCGTGACGAAGACGCTGATCGACCTCGGGTGGATCGCCAACGAGGAGGCCGAGCCGATCCTCGGAACGCTCGTCTTCGAGGACCTGTTCATCGCCGTGTATCTCGCCGTCGTCACCTCGCTGGTCCTCGGCGGCTCGGGCGGCGCGGTCGCGACCGGGGCTGGCACTGAAGCGGTCGGCGGGCTGGGCGGCGTCGGCCGTTCGCTCGTCGTCGCCTTCGGCTTTCTCGGGCTCCTGCTAGTCGTCGTGCAGTACGGAACCGGGTTCTTCGTCCGGGTCCTCGACGTCTCCGAGAACGAAGCGTTCGTGATTCGGGCACTCGCCGTGGTCGTCCCCGTCGCCGGCCTCGCGCTGGCGCTGGGTGTGAGCGAGGCCGTCGCGGCCTTCTTCGTCGGGATGGGATTCTCGACCAGCGGGCACCGCGAGCGTATCGAGCGCCAACTCACGCCCGTTCGGGACGTCTTCGCGGCCGTCTTCTTCTTCTGGATCGGCGTCGGGACCGATCCCCGACTGCTCGGCGGCGTCGCCGTCCCGCTCGCGGCGGCGATCCTGCTGACGACGCCCTCGAAAGTCTTCTCGGGCTATCTGGGCGGTCGCACGTACGAGCTTTCGAGGCGGCGCTCGCTCCGGACCGGCCTCGGGCTAGTGCCGCGCGGGGAGTTCTCGCTCGTCATCGCCGCGCTCGCTGCCGGCGGGTCGACGCCGGTGATGCAGGAGACGATCCCCGCGCTCGCCGTCGGCTACGTGCTCGTGATGAGCGCGCTCGGGACAGTGCTGATGCAGCGCTCCGACGCCGTCGCAGGACTGATCGAACGCGCCTGGCCGCACGCTGACTTCTGACGCCTATTTTTGCCAGCAGGCTTTCGTCGGCTGCGCGAGAGCAGTCGGTAAATGGCTGCACGCTCGCCCGTCGTCGGCGTCGACGCCTGCCCCGCTGGCTGGGTCGCGACGGTGCTCGACCGCGACGACGCACGAATCGAGACGCATCGAGATTTCGCGGCGGTCGCCGACACGTATGCGGACGCCGAGCGAATTCTCGTCGACATCCCGATCGGCCTGCCGACGACGAGTCGGCGCCGCTGCGACGAGGACGCCAGCGACCTGCTCGGCTGTCGCGGGATCTCCGTGTTCTACCCGCCGAGCGCGGCCGCGATCGACTGTGACGACTACGAGACCGCGAGTGAGGCCCACCGCGAGGACGTCGGCCACGGGCTCTCACGGCAGGCGTTCTACATCGGCGAGAAGATCCGGGAGGTTGCGAGCGTCGTCGGCGACGACTACGACGGGCGGATCCGCGAGGCCCACCCAGAGCTCTGCTTTGCCGCGCTGAACGGGCAACCGATCGCGTACGCCAAGTCCACAGCGCGTGGGCGTCGCCTCCGGCGGTCGCTTCTCGCCGACGCGCTCGACGGCGCGGAAGACGCATACGAGCAGGCGCGAGAGGACTATCCGCTGAGTGACGCCGGCCGCGACGACCTCCTCGATTCGATGGTACTCGCCGTTGCGGCGGCGGGAAAGGCTGTGGCGGGCGGCCCGCTGAAGACGGTCCCCGCGGACCCCGACGCCGACGAACCGCGGATCTACTACCCGCCGTTCGAGGTGGCCTGAGCCGCTCCAGTCACAGACCTGTCCCGAAAACGTTTAGTGCGGCGGGATTGGTGTGGTGTTACAATGACGCGGCTCTCGCTGCCGACCGCTCGCGTCCAATCGAGAGTCGCTACTGCGGCCGTCTCGACGCTTTTCTCCGCGTTCTCCGTCGAGACCGCCGACGCCGCGCGACGACCGCGACGACGGGCCTGCTAGGCCCACTATTACCTCACCTCCACGTTGCAGCGAACTCAACTGAAAAGCGACCAGCGTCTCTATAGGCATCTCTACGATTTAATTTCTAACACTCAAACCGTGTAATTTATACGGGAGAGAGCCGGACTCGGATGTATATGACAAGCGTGGCACTCGCGTTCTCCGGCGGACTCGACACCACAGTATGCGTTTCACTCCTCCAAGAGGAGTACGGCTACGACGAGGTCGTCGGCGTCACCGTCGACGTCGGACAGCCGGAATCGGAGTTCGAGGAGGCACAGGAGACCGCCGACGCGCACGGACTCGACCTGCACGTCGTCGACGCCAAAGAGGAGTTCGCGGACCTCTGTTTCGACTCGGTTCGCGCGAACGCGACGTATCAGGGCTACCCGCTCGGCACGGCGCTTGCGCGCCCGGTCATCGCCAACGAGATTCTCGACGTCGCCGAGGCCGAGGGTTGTGACGCACTCGCACACGGCTGCACCGGCAAAGGTAACGATCAGCTCCGGTTCGAGGCCGTCTGGCGCGCCTCCGACCTCGACGTCGTCGCGCCGATCCGCGAACTCGAACTCACCCGCGAGTGGGAGCAGGAGTACGCCGAGGAACACGACCTGCCCGTCCAGTCCGGCAACTCCGGCATCTGGTCGATCGACACGAACCTCTGGAGCCGCTCCGTCGAGGGCGGACAGCTGGAAGACCCCGCCCACGTCCCGCCGGAAGACATCTACGAGTGGACCGACGACCCCGCGAACGCCACCGAGACCGAGCTCGTCGAGATCACCTTCGAGGACGGCTATCCCGTCGCGCTCGACGGCGAGGAACTCTCCCCGACGGAACTCATCCGCACGCTCAACGAGCAGGCCGGTAAACACGGCGTCGGCCGCACGGATATGATGGAAGACCGGATGCTCGGCCTGAAGGTCCGCGAGAACTACGAGCACCCGGCCGCGACGACGCTGCTCACCGCCCACGAGGCGCTCGAACAGCTCGTTCTCACGAAAGACGAGCGCGACTTCAAGCGCAGCATCGACAACGAATGGGCCCAGAAGGGCTACGAGGGCCTCGTCGACCACCCGCTCGTCGGCGCGCTCGAAGGCTTCATCGACGAGACGCAAGAGCGCGTCACCGGCACGGTGACGATCAAGTTCCAGGGCGGACAGGCCCGCCCGGTCGCCCGCGAGTCCGAGTACGCCGCCTACTCCGAGGACGCCGCCTCGTTCAACACCTCCGGCGTCGGCGACATCACCCAGAAGGACGCCACCGGCGTCGCGAAGTACCACGGCTTCCAGTCCCGCCTCGCGAACGCCGCGACGGCCGCTGCGAAGGCGAAGAAGAACGACTCCGAATAGACAATGACAGGCGCGGAGGAGACGGGAGACGGCGACACAGACGCCTCGGGCGTCGTCCGGCGCGACCGCTTCAGCGGCGGCCCCGCCCGCGGCTTTATGTCCAGCCTCGCGGCCGACGAGCGCATCTTCGCGGCGGACCTCGCTGTCGACCGCGCGCACGCGGTGATGCTGGCCGAGCAGGAGATCATCGGCGACGACGTCGCGGGCGAGATCCTCGCCGCGCTCGACGACGTCGAGTCGGCGGGCCACGGCGCGCTCCCCGACGGCGAGGACGTCCACGAGGCGATCGAGACGGCCGTCGTCGACCGCGTCGGCCCCGACGGCGGGAAGATGCACACCGCCCGCAGTCGGAACGACGAGGTCGCGACCTGCATCCGCTACCGCCTGCGTGCGGACCTCCTCGACGCTATCGAGGCGACGATCGCGCTCCGCGAGGCGCTCGTCGAGACCGCCGCGGCGCACGTCGACACCGTGATGCCCGGCTACACGCACCTCCAGCCCGCACAGCCGACGACGGTCGCGCACTTCCTGCTCTCCTACGAGTCGGCGGTCGCCCGCGACACTGCGCGCCTGCTCGACGCCTACGACCGGACGAACCGCTCGCCGCTCGGCGCGGCGGCGTTCGCCGGCACGCCGTTCGACGTCGACCGCGAGCGCACGGCGGACCTGCTCGGCTTCGACGGCGTCGTCGAGAACTCGATGGACGCGTCGGCGGGGAGAGATTTCCTCGCGGAGGCGACGGCGGCGCTCGCGACGCACGCGACCACCGTATCGGGCCTCGCGGAGGATCTGGTGATCTTCGCGAACAAGGGGTTCGTCGACCTCGCCGACGAGTACTCCTCGACGTCCTCGATTATGCCCCAGAAGGTCAACCCCGACACCTTAGAATTGGTGCGCGCGGTCGCGGGCGACGCCGTCGGCGGCCTCACGGGTCTCTTGACGACGCTGAAGGGGCTCCCCCGCGCGTACAACCGCGATCTCCAGCGCGCGACGCCGCACGCCTGGGAGACGGTCGACGCCGTCTCCGAAGCGACAGCCGTCGCCGCCGGCGCGGTCGCCACTTCCGAGTGGCCCGCCGAGACGCTCGAAGCCGAGGCCGGCGCGGGCTTCTCGACGGCCACGGGCGTCGCGGACGCGCTCGCGATGGCCGGCGTCCCGTTCCGCACCGCCCACGAGGTGCTCGCTGCGGCCGCAGAGCGCGCCGACGGCGAGACGCCCGACCTCGCAACACTTGACGCGGTCGCAGCGGACGTGCTCGGCGAGTCCCTGTTCGAGTACGTGAGCCGCGAGCGCGTCGAAGCGGCGCTGGATCCCGTCCAGAGCGTCGCGAGCCGCGACTCCGTCGGCGGGCCGGCACCCGAAGCGGTGGCGTCACAGCTCGACGGGTCCGAGGCCGGAATCGATGCCGACCAGACAGCACTCGAAGAGCGCGGCGACGCGCTCGAGGACGCCACGGAGATGCTCCAGACGGAGGTGGCCCACTATGTGTGAGCCAGGCGACTGGCGGGTCCCCGGCCCCCATCTGCGACGCTCGCCGCGACGGTCCCCTCACGGGGACGATAACATATGAAATCAGACATAGATTTCACACGGGCGGACTGATCGACTGTTCCACGCCGTTAGTGGTTTCGCTGCTTAGTTAATTTATTCGATACTTTCGATGGGTTTAAGGCTCTTCCTCGCCCACCGACGAGTATGGCAGAGACCATCACCGCAGAAGACCCGCTCACCGGAGAGGAGATCGAGATTCCCGCCGACGTCGAAGTCGGTGAGATCGTCGACAGCCCCGCGACCGGCGCGGAGCTGGAAGTCGTCTCGATCGATCCCGTAACACTCGAAGAAGCCCCCGAGCTCGAAGAGGACTGGGGCGAGTGAAATGAAGGTTGGGCTGCTCTACTCCCGGATTCGGCGAGACGAGAAGCTCCTCCTCTCGGAGCTTCGCGAGCGCGGACACGAGATAGAGAAGATCGACGTCCGGAAAGAGCAGTTCAACATCTCCGAACCGCCGGCGTCGCTCGACGGCGTCGACATCGTCGTCGACCGCTGTCTGGCGACCAGCCGGAGTATCTACACCACGCAGTTCCTCGACGCCTACGACGTCCCCGTCGTCAACTCCGCACACACCGCGGACGTCTGCGCGGACAAGGTGAAAAACAGCCTCGCGCTGGAACGGGCCGGCGTCCCGACGCCGAACACCGAAGTCGCGTTCACCACCGACAGCGCCTTGGAGACGATCGAGAAGTTCGGCTACCCCTGCGTGCTGAAGCCCGTCATCGGGTCGTGGGGACGCCTGATGGCGAAGGTCGACTCCCGGTCGGCCGCCGAAGCCATCCTCGAACACAAGGCGACGCTCGGTCACTACGAGCACAAGGTGTTCTACGTCCAGGAGTTCGTCGAGAAGCCCGGCCGCGACATCCGCGTGCTGGCCGTCGACGGCGAACCGATCGCCGCGATGACCCGCTCGTCGGACCACTGGCTGACCAACGCCGCGAAGGGCGGAGAGGTCGAGGCGTTCGACCTCGACGACCGCGCCCGCGAACTCGTCGCGGCCGCCTCTGACGCCGTCGGCGGCGGCCTGCTCGGCGTCGACCTGATGGAGACGGGCGAGGACTACACCGTCCACGAGGTCAACCACACCGTCGAGTTCAAGGCGCTCAACGACGCCGTCGACGTCGACGTGCCCGCACAGGTCGTCGACTGGATCGAAAACAAGGTAGCGACGGAAACCGAGGCGAGCGTATGAACGCTGACGCGACTGACGCAGATCCCGACTACACGGCCGCCGTCGTCGGCGGCTCGGGCTTCACCGGCGGCGAACTGCTCCGCCTGCTCTATCAGCACCCCGAGTTCGACGTCGTGCAGGCGACGAGCCGTTCGAAAGAGCGCAAGACCGTCGGCCACGTCCACCCGAACCTCCGCGAGATGGATCTTCGGTTCACCTCGCCGGAGGACCTCGAATCCGTGAACGTGCTCTTCGCGGCGACGCCACACGGCGTCTCGATGGAGCACATCGACGCGTTCCGCGACGCCGCCGACACCGTCGTCGACCTCTCGGCGGACTTCCGCCTCGACACGGAGGAACAGTACGACGAGTGGTACGACGGCCACGTCTGTCCCGAGTACCTCGACGACGCGGAGTACGCGCTGCCGGAGATCAACCGCGAGAACCTCCCCGGGGCCGAACTGATCGCCTCCGGCGGCTGCAACGCCACGGCGACGATCCTCGGCCTGAAGCCGCTCTTCGACGCCGGCATCCTCGCGGGCGACGAACAGGCGGTCGTCGACGTGAAGGTCGGCTCCTCGGAAGGTGGCGCCGGCGGCGGCGACGCCTCCAGTCACCCCGAGCGCTCGGGCATCGTCCGCCCGTACGCGCCGACCGGCCACCGCCACGAGGCCGAGATCGAGCAGTTCCTCGGCCTCTCGGTGTCGTTCACCGTTCACGCCGTGGATATGACCCGCGGCGCGAGCGCGACCTGTCACCTGTTCCCGAACGAGCCCGTCTCGAAGGGCGACCTCTGGAGCGCCTACCGCGACGCCTACGCCGAGGAGCCGTTTATGCGGACCGTCGCCGGCGGTGGCGGCGTCTACCGCTATCCGGAACCGAAGGCGGTCGCCGGGACCAATTACGGCGAAGTCGGCTTCGAGGTCGACCCCGGAAACCGCCGGCTGGTCGTCTTCTCGGCGATCGACAATATGATGAAAGGCTCAGCCGGCCAGGCCGTCCACGCGGCGAACATCGCCCTCGGGATCGAGGAGACCGCCGGTCTGGAGTTCACCGGCCTCCACCCCGTCGGAGCACCCTGACGATGACGCACGAAGACCACACACACGACGACACACGCGACGCGCGCCAGACGCCGGACGCCCGCGACACGCGCGGGTCCGCTCGTGGCTCCCACGAGTCGGCCGCCGAGCGACCGCTCCGAACTGACGGCGGCCGGAGCGAGGCCCGTCCGCCGGTCGTCGTGAAGGTCGGTGGCGCACGCGCCGTCGACCCCGCCGGCGCAGTCGCGGACGTCGCGGCCCTCGTCGAAGACGGCCGCCAGGTCGTCGTCGTCCACGGCGGCTCGACCGCCGTCGACGACACGCTCGAAGAACTGGGCGAAGAGCCCACCTACGTCGAGACGCCGAGCGGTGTCGTCGGTCGCTTCACCGACGAGCGCACGATGGAGGTGTTCTCGATGGTGATGCCCGGCAAACTCAACACCGACCTCACCGTCACCCTCCGCGACGCCGGCGTCGACGCGCTCGGTCTCTCGGGTGTCGACGGCGGCCTCCTGACCGGTCCGCGCAAGTCGGCCGTCCGCGTGATCGAAGACGGCAAGAAGAAGATCAAGCGCGGCGACCACTCGGGGAAGATCACCGGCGTGAACGCCGGCCTGCTCGAAACGCTCCTGCAGGACGGCTACACGCCGGTCGTCACCGTCCCGATGCTAGCCGACGACGGCGTCGCGGTCAACGCCGACGCCGACCGCGCTGCCGCGGCGGTCGCCGGCGCGCTCGGCGCCGAATTAGTCGTCCTCACGGACGTCGAAGGCATCTACGCCGACCCCGACGACGCGTCGACGCTCATCGAGTCGGTGGCGACACCCGCTGAGTTCGACGCGCTGAAAGACGCTGCGGAAGGATTTATGACGAAGAAAGTGATGGCGGCGAAAGAAGCCCTCGACGGCGGCGCCGTGACAGTCATCGTCGCGGACGCCAACGCCGACGAGCCGATCCTCTCGGCGCTCGCCGGCGGCGGCACGCACATCGACGCGAGCGCCGTCGCGAGCGACGACGCGGGCGAGGATGCGGAGGTGGCACAATGACTGGCGGCTTCGTCTTCTCGGAGAAGCCGATCCAGATCGAGTCCGGCGAGGGCGCGTACCTCTACAGCCCCGACGGCACCGAGTACCTCGACTTCGGGGCCTCCTACGCCGTCGCCGCGCTCGGTCACTCCCATCCGGCCGTCACGGAGGCGGTCCAAGAGCAGGCCGCGCGGCTGACCTACGTGCAGGCGTCGTATCCGGTCGAAGTCCGGACGGAACTCTATCAGAAGTTGGCGACGCTCGCACCCGGCGACATCGACAACGTCTGGCTCTGTAACTCCGGGACAGAGGCCAACGAGGCGGCGATGAAGTTCGCCCGCTCGGCTACCGGCCGCTCGAAGATCGTCGCGACCAAGCGCGGCTTCCACGGCCGGACGATGGGCGCGCTCGCAATGACCTGGAAGGACAAGTACAAGAAGCCCTTCGAGCCGCTGGCGGGCGACGTGGAGTTCGTCCCCTACGGCGACGCCGACGCGCTCGCTGAGGCGGTCGACGAGGAGACCGCCGCGCTCTTCCTCGAACCGGTGCAGGGCGAAGGTGGCATCCACCCCGCCGCTACTGAGTACCTCGAACGCGCCCGCGAGGTGACAGACGAGGCCGGCGCGGCGCTCGTCTTCGACGAGATCCAGACTGGCGTCGGCCGCACCGGCGACCTGTGGGCTTGCGAGGGCGTCGGCGTCGAACCCGACATCCTCACCTCGGCGAAAGGTATCGCCAACGGCCTGCCGCTGGGCGCGACGCTCGTGAAAGACTGGATCGCCGAGGACCCCGGCAACCACGGCTCGACGTTCTCCGGCGGCCCGGTGGTCTGTGCGGCCGCCAACGCCACGCTCGACACCATCGTCGAGGAGGACGTCCCCGGCCACGCCGCACAGGTCGGCGAGTACCTGCAGAGCGAACTGCGGGCTGCGACCGAAGAACACGACCTGCCCGTCCGCGAGGTTCGCGGCCTCGGATTGATGATCGGCGTCCAGGTGAAACGCGGGGCCAACCGCGTGCTGAAGAACCTCGCGATCCAGGAGCAGGTGCTCGCGCTCCCGGCCGGTCGGACGGTCGTCCGCCTCCTGCCGCCGCTCGTCGTCGACGAGTCCCACGCAGACCAGTTCGTCGACTCCTTCGTGGAGGTGCTCGGATGAGCGCCGAACTCGACGCCGACGAGAGCGAGGACGTCGCAGCCGACGGCGAGGGCGGCATCGAAACCGAGGAGGCGCACGAACTCGACCCCGAGGAGGCCACCGAGGCCGCGGCCGAACTCGACGCCGAACTGTCTGCGGAGGCGTCGTTCGTCCCCGACCACGACGTCTTCGAGGTCGAAGAGAACCTCACCGACGGGCTGACCGAGGCCCAGGCGCTCCTGGCCGACCTGGTCTCGATCCCCTCACCGTCCGGCGAAGAAGAAGCTGCGGCTCGGCGCCTGAAGGCGTTCTTCGAGGCGCACGACCGCGACGTCTGGATCGACGAGATCGGCAACGTCCGTGCGCCCGCCGACGACTCGGTGCTTTTGACCTCGCACATCGACACCGTCCCGGGCGACGTCCCGGTCAAGATCGAAAACGGCGTGATCTGGGGTCGCGGGAGCGTCGACGCGACGGGGCCGCTCGCCTCGATGGCCGTCGCGGCCGTCGAAACCGGCGTCTCCTTCGTCGGCGTCGTCGGCGAGGAGACCAGTTCCCGCGGCGCGTGGCACCTCGTGGAGAACCGCGACCAGCCCGAGGCGGTCATCAACGGTGAACCGTCGGGCTGGGACGGAATCACGCTCGGCTACCGCGGCTTCCTCTCGGGCACGTACGTCTCGACCAGCGAACTCGGCCACTCCTCGCGCCCCGAAGACAACGCCATCCAGTCGGCGGTGAACTGGTGGTCGAGCGTCGCGGACTTCTTCGACGAGGACGAGTCCGACGGCGTCTTCGACACCGTGACGACGAAGCCGGTCCGTTTCGACGGCGGCCCCACCGAGGACGGCCTCGCCGTCGAGTCGACCGTCGACGTGCAGTTCCGCGTTCCACCGAAGTACTCTATCGACGACATTCGGGAGGTCGCGGAGGGAGAACTCGACCGCGGAAGCGTCCACTGGGAGAAACCGATCCCGCCGGTGATGACGAGTCCGCGGACAGAGGTCGCCCGCGCGTTCCGCGTCGCGATCCGGCAGGCCGGCGGTGAACCCCGGCTGCTCCGGAAGACCGGGACCAGCGATATGAACATCTTCGCCGGCACGTGGGACTGTCCGATGGCGACCTACGGCCCCGGCGACTCCGACCTGGATCACGCGCCGAACGAACACCTCGACCTCGCGGAGTACGATAGCTCGATCGACGTCCTCGTGGACGTCTGCGAGCGCCTTATGGAGTGACGATCCGGATGCTCGAAACCGACCACTTCCTCGACATCGACGACCTCTCGACGGACGAACTGCACACCGTTCTCGACCGTGCCGCGGCCATCAAAGCCGGCGAGGACGACACCCAACTGCCCGACCAGACGCTGGGGATGCTCTTCGAGAAGCCGAGCACCAGAACCCGGATCTCCTTCGAGACCGGGATGACCCAGCTCGGCGGCCACGCCATCTTCCTCGGGCCCGACGACATCCAGCTCGGTCACGGCGAACCGCTCTCGGACACCTCGCGCGTCCTCTCGCGGTACGTCGACGCTGTGATGGCGCGGCTGTTCGACCACGAAGACCTGCTCGAAATCGCCGAATACTCCGACGTGCCGATCGTCAACGGCCTCACCGACGACGCCCACCCCTGCCAGACGCTCGCCGATCTGCTGACGATCGAGGAGGCCTTCGACGGCTTCGACGGCGTGCAGGCGGCGTGGGTCGGCGACGGCAACAACGTCGGCCAGTCGTTCGTGATCGGGGCCGCGATGGTCGGCCTTGATCTGACGGTCGCGACGCCGGAGAACTACGGGATGGACGACGCGGTGCTCGAACAGGCCGAAGAGATCGGTCACGCGCCGACGGTCGTCGACGACCCGAAAGACGCCGTCGACGACGCCGACGTCGTCTACACCGACGTCTGGATCTCGATGGGCCAAGAGGACCAGCGCCACGAGAAACTGGCTGCCTTCGACGGCTATCAGGTGAACGAGTCGCTGCTCGCAGACTCCGACGCGCAGGTGATGCACTGTCTCCCCGCCCACCGCGGCGAGGAGATCACTGACGAGGTCTTAGAGTCCGATCGGGCTCTCGTCTGGGACCAGGCGGAGAACCGCCTGCACGCCCAGAAGGGCCTGCTCGTCGAACTGCTCGACGCGTAGTTCGGCGCGTTCGAGGCTCGGTGCGTTCTTCTGTGCTGCTTCTCATAGGGATTATCGTACGTCTCCATAGATGTCTCGCCGGACGGTACGGCGAGAATCTCCGAACAGTGACGATAATCCCTATCAGTTCCCCGTCCGTGAAGCGCTCGCGAAACCGATCAGAGTTCGCTCTCGTCGGTGTAGACCTCGTCGAGGTCGACGTTGGGTTCGCGACGCGGTTCGCGCTCGGGGTTGCGCGACTCTCCAGGGTCTCGCGCCCGTGCGCGCTCCATCAGGATCTCCTGTGTGTCGCGGACGGGTTCCTCACCGGGGCGCTGCTGTACGTAACTGCCATCAGATTGCATCACCCAGCGCCGGCGGTTGTCCGAGAGCATCACCGAGAGAATCTCGTCGAGTTCGGCCTGTAGATCCGGATCTTCGACCGGCGCGACCGCTTCGATGCGGCGATCTAAGTTCCGCGTCATCCAGTCGGCCGAGCCGACGAAGTACGCGGGCTCGCCGGCGTTCCCGAACTTGAAGATCCGCGAGTGTTCGAGGAACCGACCGACGATGCTGTGGACCTTGATCGACTCGGTCGCCCCGTCGACGCCCGGGCGGAGCCGACAGATGTCGCGGACGAACAGGTCGATGTCGACGCCCGCGTCGCCGGCCTCGTACAGTTTTTCGACGATGCCGGGGTCTTCCAGCGCGTTCATCTTCGCGACGATCCGGCCGCCGTCGCCCGCCTCGGCGTGTTCGATCTCGCGGTCGATGAGTTCACAGATGCGCGATCGAAGCGTCTCGGGGGCGACCAGCAGCTTGCGGTACTCCTGCTGTCGGGAGTGGCCAGTGAAGGAGTTGAACAGGCGGACGATGTCCTGTCCGACGTCCGGATCGGCCGTGAACAGGCCGAGATCGACGTATCCCTTCGCCGTCCCCGAGTGATAGTTCCCGGTCGCGACGTGGGAGTAGATGCGGACGTCGTCGTTCTCCTGTCTGACCGCCAGCGCGACCTTGCTGTGGGTCTTCAGGTCGATCGAGCCGTAGGCGACGTGGATCCCCTCCTCCTCGAGGCGCTTGACCCAGCGGAGGTTGTTCTCCTCGTCGAAGCGGGCTTTCAGTTCGACCATCACGGCGACCTGCTTGCCGTTCTTCGCGGCGTCGATGAGGCTCCGGAGCACGCGCGAGTCGGGTGCGGTGCGGTAGATCGCGGCTTTGATCGCCAGCGTGTCTGAGTCGTGTGCGGCCGCGTCGAGGAACGCCTGGACGGTGTCGTCGAAGGTGTGATAGGGGTGATGCACGAGCGCGGGCTTCTCGCGGATCGCCTCGAACAGTTCGTCGGGGCGGTCCGGGTCCAGTTTGGCGAATCGCGGGTGCTGCTGTGGCGTCCACGGCCGCAGCTTGAGCGAGGGTGCGTCGAGCTCGACCAGACCGTCGAAGTCGCGCAACGCCAGCGGTGAGGAGACCTCGAACACCTCGTCCTCGGTGATATTGAGGTGTCTGACCAACAGCTCTCGGATGCGGTCGGCCGCACCGTCTGCGATCTCCAGGCGGACGATCGTCGCGAACCGCCGCTGTCGGAGGACGTCTTCGATCTGTTCGATCAGCCCCTCCGCGACGTCCTCGTTGCGCCGCACCTCCGCGTTCCGCGTCACGCGGAACGTCGTGTAGTGTGTGACCTCGACGTTCGGAAACAGGAGGTCGAGGTTCGCCGCGATGACCTCCTCGATCGGGATGTAGCGGCCGCGCGGGTCGCCCTCGATCTCGTCGACGGGCGTCCCGACGTCGAAAAGGGGGATCAGCCGGGGCAGATTCGCGGGCACCTTGATCCGGGAGAAGCGCTCTTCGCCCTCGTCGTCGCGGGTGAGCACCGCGAGCGACAGCGACAGATTGGAGATGAACGGGAACGGATGCGCCGGATCGAACGTCAGCGGCGTCAGCGTCGGCAGGACCGAGGACTCGAAGTACGAGCGGAGTCGATCTGACTCCTCGTCGGTCAACCCCGCCGCTCCGATGATTTCGATGCCTGCGTCCTCGAGTTCGGGCTGAACTGCGTTCTGATAACACCGCGCCTGCGTCTCGACCAGGTCCGACGCCATTTCGAGGGACTCGCGCCACTGCTCTTTGGGCGAGCGGCCGTCGACCGTGGACGTGGTGACGCCGGCGTCGATCTGCTGTTTCAGCCCGCCGATCCGCTTCATAAAGAACTCGTCGAGGTTCCGCGTCAGAATCGAGAGGAACCGGAGTCGGTACAGCGGTGGCTGGCGCCCGTCTAACGCCTCGTAGAGCACCCGCCACTGGAAACTCAGCTCCGAGAGCTCCCGGTTGAGATACCAGCTCTCGTCGTCGAAGGAGCCGGTCGGCTCCTCGTCGGCCAGCGGCGGCGTTCGTGCCGGCGCGTCGGTCGCCCACTCGGTCGGACCGAGCGTGACCGGCTCGGGGATGTCCGACGCCGACGACGCCGCCTCGTCGTCGGTCGCGGTCGTCGGTGTGGCGTCCTCAGTCGCCGCTGTATCCCCGATCCCTGCTGCGTCGTCCTCGATCCCTGAACCGGTCCCGTCGTTCGCTTCGACGTCGCGAGCGGGGTCGGACTCGCTGTCGACGTCCGCGGCCGGGCTGGTTTCGTCTGCGCTTTTCGCCTTCGGATCGCCGTCTTCGGTGGAGTTGTGACTATCTGACATTCTTCTCGTGCGCCGTCGAGGCGACCTTCGAGTCGGGTCGTTCGAGCCCCGTTTGTTGAGCCGGGACGCGGTGGATGGAGCCGTCGCCGAGGCGGTACGCCGTCAGCGACCCGCCGTAGACGCAGCCGGTATCGAGCCCGACGCTCCACGCCCTCACGAGCGGTTCCTCGAGTACGGTGTGACCGAAGAACACGCGCGGCGGTCCCTCGTAGGAGTCGTACCAGAACGGGCCGTCGTAGCCGCCGCCCGGGACGGTCGCTCGCGCGGTCTGGAGGTCATCGACCGTGTGTTCGGCCAGCGGCACGTCGGGATAGACGCCGCCGTGGACGACGAGTGCGCCGTCCCAACTGATCGCGACCGGGAGCGACCGGATCCACTCGCGCGCCGCTTCGTCGAGTTCCGGCAGCGTCGCCTCCCCGCGGAGGACCTGTTCCTCGTTGTTGCCGCGGACCGAGAGCATATTCTCGGCCGCCCGCACGCGCTCGACGACGCCGGCGCTGTCGGGACCTTTTCGGACGAGGTCGCCGACGAAGACGAACAGGTCGTCCGCCGACATATCAACCGCGCCGACGAGCTGATCGAGCGTCTCTCGGCACCCGTGGACGTCGCCGACGACGTAGATGTCGTCCCACTCCGTCGGATCGATCCGCCGGTGTTGATCGGCGACGTCGGGGGCGAATGATAGCGGCATTCCCTCGAATAGAGACGCTCGATCGACTTTAAGACGTGCTAAGATCGGTACGTACTGCTATTGAGAGATGGGTATTCGACGCTCTCGGAGCGTGGTCGACGCGTCCGAGCGGGGCCAACAGCGGTGACGGGGCGCGGCCGCTCACCGAAGCGCCGCGTAGGCTCCGCCGAGCACGACGCCGTAGACCACGTGACCGACGAGACTCATTACGCTCACGTTCGGGAGCGGCGGATTCGCGGCCGACCCGACCACGGAGAGCCAGATTGGCATCACGAGGACCGCGAGTACGATCCAGAGCACGACGCCGTACCCCACGCCGAGCGCGGTGCTCTTTGCGATCGTCAGATCTGCCTGCGTCGACGCGATCGCGGCGAAGACGACGCCGAGGACCGCACCGTGGGCGACGTGGATCGTGAACCCCGCGAGCCCGCCCGTCAGGAAGTACATCGAGGGGATCGCGACTTCGAGCACGGGCCGCATCTGCATCGCCATCAGCCCGCCCATCACGATCGCGGCGACGACGCCGGCGACGACGCCGTACTGCCACTCGTTCGTTTCGGTCTGTGCTGTCGTCTGGGTGGCGGTGTCTGTCGCCATAGCAGAGACGACCGCATACTCCCGAATAATGGCATCCCGGCCGCGCGATCCGGACGCACTGGGCCGATAGAAATATGTGGTATGAAAACAAACAGCACAAAATTATCGAGCCTACAGATTTCTGTCGGTATCTGCAATCTTGTAGTACAACTACACTACAAGTGAAAAAAATCAATGTTTGCTACGAGTAATATCCGGCCACCGTTGAGAACCGTTTCCTTCCCGTTATAAGCTAGCCCGCAGATAGTATTGTGTAGAAAAAGAATGACTGTAGTAAATGGCTTAGACACCGACGAGCTCGAAAACCTGATCGAAGCGGCTGCGGAAGACCCTGATTCGGCGTCGTTCACGTTCCGGGCAGAAACGGAGTGGACTGGTGGATTTGCGAGTGAAACGCACATCAGCGACTTCGAGCAGGACGGGACGACTGTCGAGTCGCCGGAGTTCACGATTACTGGCGACGAACCCGAAGCGCTCCTCGGCGAGCGGGCCGGTCCCAACGCCGTCGAGCACCTCCTCGCCGCGATCGGTTCGTGTCTGGCCGTGACGTATGCGGGGCACGCGGCGGCGCACGGCATCCAGATCGAGGACCTCTCCTTCGAGTTCGAGGGCGACATCGACCTCCGTGGATTCCTCGGTCTGAGCGACGACGTCCGACCGGGCTACGACGAGATCCGCGCGACGACGCATATCGACGCCGACGCGTCGGAAGCGGAACTCCAGGAACTACACGACGAAGTCACGGCGACTTCCCCGCTGTACGACAACGTGACGAACGAGGTCGCACTCGACTTCGACCTCCAGTTCGAGTAAGCCGCCCGCGCCGCCACGCGAAGCACACGCACACGTCTCTTCCCCCGTCCGAGGCTTTTAATCTCAGGAGGGCGGAGAGACCCCTGTGTCGACGACCGGCGAGTACGAGCGGTTCTTCCCCTACGAGGAGCCGTATCCGAATCAGCGCTCTGCGATGGCCGAAATCGCCGAGGCGCTGGACGACGAACGCGACGTTCTGTTAGAGGGCGCTCCGGGGACGGGCAAGACGCTCTCGGCGCTCGTGCCGGCGCTTGAGTACGCCCGCCGGACGGACAAGACGGTGGTCATCACCACCAACGTCCACCAGCAGATGCGCCAGTTCGTCGAGGACGCCCGCGCAATCACGCGGGAGGAACCGCTCCGCGCGGTCGTGTTCAAGGGCAAATCGTCGATGTGTCACATCGACGTCGAGTACCAGGAGTGTCAGACGCTTCGCGACACTACGCGGACGCTCGTCGAGAAGGAAACCGAGCGCGCCGAACTGAACCAGCAGGCCGAGGCGCTCTTGGATCGGATCCGCGAGGGCGAAGACGGCGCTGGCGAGGCCAGAAACACGGTGACGGACGAACTCGACGCCGTCGAATCCGAACTCGAAGAGCTACGGGACGGCAACGTCTGTGAGCACTACTACAACAACCTCGTCGGCAACACCGACGAGTTCTTCGAGTGGCTCTTCGAGGACGTTCGAACCCCAGAAGAGATCTACGAGTACGCGGACCAACGACAGCTCTGCGGCTACGAACTCCTCAAAGAGGGGATGGAGGCGGTCGATCTGGTGGTCTGCAACTACCACCACCTGCTGGACCCCGCGATCCGCGAGCAGTTCTTCCGGTGGCTCGGTCGCGATCCAGAAGACGTCGTCACCGTCTTCGACGAGGCTCACAACATCGAGTCGGCCGCGCGCGACCACGCGAGTCGGACACTGACCGAAAACACGCTCGAAGAGGCGCTCTCGGAACTGGAAGACGCCGACGACTCGCGGGCGCAACCGGCCGAGAACGTCCTCTCGGCGTTCCTCGGCGCGCTCAGAGCGACCTACGACGACGCGCTCGGCTTCGGGGAGCGCGAGCAGGTCGGCGACGACTGGTACGATCTCACGATCGCCAACAGCGACCGCCGCGACGACCTGACGCTGGCGTTTCTCGACCGCTACGAGGGCCGCGGCATCGACGCAGAAGTGGATCTGGCGCTCCAACTCGGGCGGGCGCTCGACAGGGAGTACGAGGAAGCGTACAAGAACGGGCAGGCGACGACGCGCTCGGAATGTCAGACGCTGCAGGCCGCGGAGTTCATCGCGGCGTGGATGGCCGACGGCGGGAAACTCGGCCAGCACCCGATGTGTTCGGTGCGGCGCGACGCCGGGACCGAGGAGGTGTACGGGCGCGCGGAACTGTACACCTGCATCCCGCGGGAGGTGACCGAGACGCTGTTCGAGGAGGTCAACGCGAGCATCCTGATGTCGGCGACGCTGCGCCCCTTCGACGTGATCGAAGACGTGCTCGGCCTCTCGGATCCGGCGACGATGGCCTACGGCCTCGAATATCCCGAGGACCGCCGGCGGACGCTCGCGGTCGAAGCGCCGGCGCTTTTCAGTTCCGAGCGGAGCGACCCCAACACGCAGTCTGCGGTCGCGGACGTACTGGCCGACGCGACGCGCTTCACCCCGGGGAACGTGCTCCTGTTTTTCCCCTCCTACGCCGAGGCCGAGCGGTATCACGACCGCCTGCGGAACCGCGCCGACGTGACGAGTCGGCTCCTCCTCGACGAACCGGGCGTCGAGACCGAGTCGATGCGCCAATCGTTCGTCGGCGGGGACGACGCGATTCTCTGCACGTCGCTGTGGGGGACGCTCGCAGAGGGCGTGAGCTTCGACGGCGACGACGCCCGGACGGTCGCCGTCGTCGGCGTGCCGTATCCGCACCTCTCAGAACGGATGGAGGCGATACAGGACGCCTACGACCGCGCCTACGCCGACCGGCGCGAAGCGGGCTGGCGCTACGCGGTCGAGATCCCGACGATCCGGAAGACGCGACAGGCGCTCGGCCGGGTCATCCGCGCCCCCGACGACTACGGCGTCCGGCTGCTCGTCGACAAGCGCTACACCCGCGCGAGCGCCGATATGGGGAAGTACGGCGTCCGCGGGAGCTTTCCCCCAGAGGAGCGCGCCGAACTCGTCGACGTCGACCCCGAGAAGTTGAAATTCGCGATGTTGAACTTCTACGCCGACCTCGACGCCTACCCGGACGAACCACCGCGGCCGTAGCCCTGGCCTCACGCGAACCACCCACGCGCCCCGACGCCTGATCGGCCGAACGGCTGATATCGTTGGAGACCAACTAGACTCCGATGCGAACTCAGCCGCCTGGACCCGCGGGCGTACCGGTCTTCGGGAACAGCCGCCAGTACGCGCGGGACCCCTTCACGTTTCTCACGAGCGTCGCGGACGCCTACGGCGACGTGGCGCGCTTCGACCTCGGGCCGATCGAGACGTATATGGTCACGAATCCCGCGGACATCGAGCGGGTGCTGGTGACCGAGGACGCGAAGTACCACAAACCGGACTTCCAGGACGACGCCATCGGCACGCTGCTCGGCGATGGGCTGCTGCTCAGTGAGGGCGAGACGTGGCGCAAACAGCGCCAACTCGCCCAGCCCGCCTTCGGCCCGAAGCGCATTTCGGCGCTCGGCGACGTGATCTCCCGTCACGCCCAGACGATGCTCGACGACTGGGAGGCGGGCGAGGTCCGCGACGTCCACCTCGAAATGGCGCGCGTGACCGTTCGGATCATCGTCGAGGCGATGTTCGGCTCGCAGCTGACCGACGAGCAAACCGAACTGGTCCAGGAGAACCTCGAACCGCTCGGGAAGCGCTTCGAGCCCGACCCGCTGCGATTCCTCGTCCCCGACTGGGTCCCGACACGAGAGAACCGCGAGTACCACGAATCCGTCCGTATCTTAGAGGAGATTATCGACGACGTCGTCGCCGAGCGGCGCGGCACCGAACACGACCCCGACGTCGACCCAGCCTCCGACATCGTCGGCGACGCCGACGAGCCGATGGACCTGCTGTCGATCCTGCTGCGCGCGAAACAGCGCGGCGAGCAGTCCGACCAGCAACTCAGAGACGAACTGATGACGATGCTGCTCGCGGGTCACGACACGACGGCGCTGACGCTGACGTACACGTGGTATCTCCTCTCACAACACCCCGAGGCGGAGGCGCGGGTCCACGAGGAACTCGCCGCGGTCTGCGGCGACGCGCCGCCGACGGCCGCGGACGTGCGGCAACTCGACTACCTCGAACGCGTGTTACAGGAGGCGATGCGGCTCTATCCGCCGGTGTACGTCATTTTCCGAGAGCCGCAGGTCGACGTCGAACTCGGCGGGTATCGGATTCCGAGCGGCTCGGCTGTGATGCTGTCGCAGTGGGCGGTCCATCGATCCGAGCGGTGGTACGACGACCCCGAGACGTTCGACCCCGACCGCTGGCTGCCGGAGCGCCGGCGCGAGCGGCCGCGATTCGCGTACTTCCCGTTCGGCGGCGGCCCGCGTCACTGCATCGGCAAGCACCTCTCGATGCTGGAGGCGAAACTCATCCTCGGCACCGTCGCTCAGGAGTACGAACTCGACTACGTTCGCGACCGGCCGTTCGAGCTCCGCGGATCGCTGACGATGCACCCCGAGGAGCCGATGGGGATGCGGCTCACGCCCCGCTGAGCGGTCCGCGGTAGCCCGGCGCGGTCACCGTAACGGAATCCGCGCCGCGGGCTCCCGATAGCGCGAGTCCCAGATCTGGACCTCGTTCGTCGTCCACGCGATCGGTTCGATCTCCGTGCGATCGACGAGGTCGGCGGCGTCCGCGATGCGACCCCCGCGAGCGAGCGTCACGTGCGGGACGTACCCCTCTCCCTCCATCCCTTCGACAGTGCCGAACGACTCACAGAGTCGGCGATGCAGCGCGTGGAGGTCCGGGCTCTCGACGGTGAGGTAGACGACCGGGCCGGGGCCTCGCGGCGGCGTCTCGAAGTAATCAAGCCCGGTCACTCGGAGATCGATTCCGGAGTGACCACCCCTGCGCTCCCGAAGAATCGGCCGGAGTCGCTCGCGGAGCCGCGGGAGCGAGTCGGCGTCGTCGTCGAGTGCGGTGTCGAAGCGCTTCGCGAGCAGCGTGTGCCGCTCGCGGATCCGCTCGAACCGCGTGAGTTTCGGATGCAACTCCGAGGCGAGGCGGTCGACCTGCCCCGGGACCGGGACGTTCAGACTGAACACGGTCGAGCGTCGGCGCCAGCGGGCAAGAAGCCGTCGGCAGCGACCCGCCCACCGGAGTGTTTTGTGCCGGACCGATCAACAGAGTCGTATGAATCGCTGTCCAACGCTCGCCCGACGTCGCCTTCTCGCCGGGGCGGCGAGCGTGTTCGTCGGTGGAGTGCTGGCCGGATGTAGCGAGCAGTCGAACGGGGCCGACAGTGGCGACGGACCGACTGGCGTCACGGCCGGGTCGAACAGCACGACTGGGTCGACCACTGCCACCGACGGGCCGGCCAGTGAGACTGGAGCGACCGACGATGACGACTCCGAGGCGACGGACGAGTCGCCCCTCGATCTCCGAGAGGCGAACGTCGTCGGTGTCAGTTTCGAGGGCCAGGCGGGGTCCTACACGTTCGACGTGACGCTCCATCACGACGACGCCGGCGAAGACGGCTACGCGAACTGGTGGCAGATCGAGCGTCTCGACGGGACGCGACTGGGCCGCCGGGAACTGCTCCACGCACACTCCCAGCAACCGTTCACGCGCTCTGAAACCATCGCAATCCCCGAGGACGTGACCTGCGTCGTCGTCCGCGGTCACGACCAGACGCACGGCTACGGCGGGCGAGTGCTGCTCGTGAATCTCGATACAGCGGCGACACGAACCATCGACCAGGGTCCCGACCGCCAGGGCGTCGACGAGGCCGATTGCCCGTGAGAGTGCGGTTCTCGAGCGTATTAGATCCGATCGAGCAGCCACAGCACGATCAGCACGACGATGGCGAGTCCCAGGAACGGTCGCAGCGGACCCAGAAGCTCAGCGAGAATCCCGAGGATGCCGCCGACGACTTCCAGCACGAGCCAGATCACGACGAGGACGAGCACGACCTTCAGCAGGTCTTCGACTTCTAATTCTCCGCGGTCGGTGCCGGGGCTCGGTAAGCGCATACTCTCCCTCTCTTGGCCATCCTGAAGTGCCTTCGGGCGCGGTGACGTCGCTTTCGACTTCCTCTCTCGACCGCGCTCTGTCGCTGCTGCTCCGTGCCCACTGTCCGGGACACCCTTAATGTGACTCCGTCACAATGTCTTCTATGGCGAACCTCTTCCGCGAACTCGGCCGGCTCTCCGCCCGCGGCCTTCCCGGCTGGGTGGTCCCCACTGTGGGCGTCGTCGCCGCCGTCCTCGTCGCCTTCGCCCTCTTCGGCGGGGATCCGGTGACGGTCGTCGGTCTCGTGGTCCTCGCGCTCGCGATCGCGACGGTGTACAGCACGGTCGAGATCGTCAACGCCTACGAGCGCCGCGTGCTGACGGTGTTCGGAGAGTACCGACGACTGCTCGACCCCGGACTCAACGTGATCCCGCCGTTCATCTCGAAGACGTACCCCTTCGACCTCCGGACGCAGACGTTCGACGTCCCCAAGCAAGAGGCGATCACGCGCGACAACTCGCCGGTGACCGCCGACGCCGTCGTCTACATCCGGGTGATGGACGCGAAACGGGCATTCCTGGAAGTCGACGACTACGAACGCGCGGTCTCGAACCTCGCGCAGACGACGTTGCGGGCGGTTCTGGGCGATATGGAACTCGACGAGACCCTCTCAGAAAGAGAGAAGATCAACCGTCGGATCAACGAGGAACTCGACGAACCGACCGACGAGTGGGGCATCCGCGTCGAGAGCGTCGAGGTGCGGACGGTCAAGCCGAGCGCGGACGTCGAGAACGCGATGGAACAGCAGACGTCCGCCGAGCGCCGCCGCCGCGCGATGATCCTGGAAGCGCAGGGCGAACGACGCTCCGCCATCGAGACGGCACAGGGTGCGAAGCAGGCGAACATCATCCGCGCCCAGGGTGAAAAACAGAGTCAGATCCTGGAAGCACAGGGTGACGCGGTCGCGACGGTCCTCCGAGCGCGGGCCGCCGAGTCGATGGGCGAGCGCGCGATTATCGACCGCGGGCTGGAGACGCTCACGAACATCGGCACGTCGCCGTCGACGACGTACGTCCTCCCGCAGGAACTCACGAGCCTCCTCGGCCGGTACGGGCGCGGCCTCACCGACTCCGATATGCAGGAGTCGGCCGCTCTGGAGAGTCTCGACTTCGACGCGGAGACCCGGGACCTCCTCGGCATCGACGACGTAGAAGAGATCGTCGCGGGCGTCTCCGACATCGAAGCCGTCGAATCGGTCGGCGAGCTCCCCGAGCGCGGCGACGGCGCGGCCGAGACCGAGGTCGACCTGAATCTCGACGGCGCGTACGAGAGCCAATAACGCAGACAGAGGTCTTCTCGGCCCCGTCGGGGTCGCGGTCGCGACTTCTCATCCAGACAACACGAACAATCGTTACAATTATCCGACGACCGAAAGTATGTGTTAGCATGAGCCACGAACGCGGTCCGGCAGTTCCCCGCGGCGAGGCAACGCCCCCGACGCCAGAGAACTCCCCTCTGAGTCGGCTGAAGCGGCATCTCCTCGAGTGGCCACGGCGCTATATCGAGATGCGCGTCGACGCCGTCGAACGATAGTTTCGCGTTCGCACTCGCGTGCTCTGCTCGAATAGAAGCAGTTAGGTGGCTTCTCCAGCCATATCCGTCCGATGGTAACTCCGCTACATCTGGGACTCGAACACCCCAGCGTACTGTGGCTGCTCGGCGCGGGCCTGCTCGCCTTCGTCGCAGGGCTCGTCGTCAATCTGTACCGCTCACGCCGCGCCGACACGTCCGCGAACGCTGTCGGCGAGCAGAAATAGCGTCCGACAGTATCAGCACCGCATCGACTGAGAGCTGTTTTCCGCTTACGCGTCCGGGTCGTCGTCCCGAACGGTCAGCACCGGCACCGACGCGTGACGCATCACTCGCTCGGTGACGCTGCCGACCAGGTAGCGGTCGATCCCCGACCGGCTGTGGGTCCCCATCACGACGACGTCGGCGTCCGCTCGCTGGATCTGATCGAGGATCTCGTCTTGCGGGATTCCCATCACGACCGACCGCTCGACGTCGACGTCGTCGGGGAGGTACTCGACGGTCTCGTCGATAGCTGCCTCGGCGCGGTCGCGCTCGGCTTCCTCCCACGCTTCGGGTGCGAGCCCGCTGCTCGGGCTCTCGAAGCGGTTTCGACTGTCGGCGACCGACACGACGCGGACAGTCGCCTCGTTGGTCTGTGCGAGCGATCCCGCGTGCGTCGCCGCCGCCAGCGACGCGTCGCTGCCGTCGGTCGGAAGCAGCACCGTCTCGTACATCTCAGGCCACCCCCGCCGCCATCAGGAACAGCGCAACCGAGATGATCGCGAACAGGCCGCCGACGAACGCCTTGATCGTCGACGTGCTGAGCGCGTTCGAGACGTAGGGCGCGATCTGGCCGCCGGTCACCGTCGCCGGGACGGTGAAGACGACCATATTCCACGGCGTCGAGGCGAGACTCAGGCTGTGCCCGCCGACGAGGCCGCCGCCGAACACGTGGACCAGCGAGGCCAGGATGGCCGTCAGCGCCACGACGATGTGGTTCGTCCCGATAGCGACGCGGACCGGGACCTTGGTGCCGAGCATCGAGATGATCCCGAGTTCGCCGACGCCGAAGCCGGCCAGCCCCTGGAACATACCCCCGATGCTGTAGTTAGCGAAGCGGCGGAGATAGCCGCCGCGCGTGTAGCGGTAGTCGTCGCCCTCGCGGTCGACGCGGGTCACGGTCCCTTCTTCGTCGGTGTGGACGCCGGCGGGGCCGAGCTTCCCGGCGTCGTCCGGCAGTTCGGCCTGGCCGCCGTCGGTCGCGGCGGCGTCGTCGTGGCCGGCGTCGGTGCTCTCGCCCTCGTGGTCGAGGTCGGCCTTGAACAGTAGATACGACGCTGCGAGCAGCGCGATTCCGAGCAGCCCGTGGAAGAGCGGTTCGGGGATGACGAACGACAGGAGCGCGCCGCCGACGACGAAGGGAATCGCGCCGCCGACGAGCGTAAGCGCCAGGCGTCGGTCGACGAGTCCGTACTGGATGAACGCGATGGCGGAACTCGACAGCCCGAACGCCTCGCTGATCAGCCCGACCTTTACGATCGTCTCCGGCTCCAGCGGGTTCGCGGCCAGCGGGAAGATGAAGATGAGGAACGGGACGAAAAGCGCCGACCCGCTGATGCCGACCGTGTTCACGATAGTGGCCCCCAGCAGGAACGCCGGGAACAGCCACCAGTACTCGAGCCAGTAGTCCATCCACGGGCCCTCGAACATATTTCCGATGCCGGTCTCGGCCGGCGTCGGCGCGCTGAGTAGGACCCCGACGATGAACGCGAGGGGCGCGAGGAACACGAAGATGTGCTGATAGCGCAGGAACGACCGCTGGACACGACTGTAGGACACTGATGTCATTGGTTTCGTTTGAAGATTAGTTGTCGACAGGAGATACGACCGGATCGACGGAAGAACGAGGGGCTACCGACCGGTGCGGTGCTGCGCTGACGGAGTCCGTGTGCTGACAGCGGTCGAACGTCGACTCGAGCGACGAACGGGCGAGCGCACGGGACATCTACGTGATGCCCCCTCGCGTATCGCGGCGGAAGTTGTGATCGATTCGGGCAACCGCGTCGTCGAACATCATCGTAGCCGCCGGATAGCGACGACCGAGGAATAAATCTTGAGGTTCGAACTCGCCGTGGGGACGTGTGGCGTGCGGCGCTTCGCCCATCCTTGCCCCGTCGTCGCGACCCGCGTCAGGTCAGCGATCGTCGGCCGACGGGTCGTCCTGGCGGTCTCCGATCGCGTCCTCGCCGGGTGGCACGCCACCGAGTGCATCGTCGCCCACTGGCACTCCGTCGAGCGGGTCGTCGCCGGGGTCGACACCCTCTTCGCGACCGTCGCGTTCGTCGTCCTCGGCGATCCCGAACTCCTGTCTAAGTGTCCGGATCCGATCGCGGATGTCGGCTGCGAGCTCGAATTCGAGGTTGTCTGCGGCCTCCTGCATCCGGTCTTCCAGGTAGGCGATCCGCTCGCGCGCTTCCGACTCGTCGGCCGGCTCGTCGCTCGTCGACTCGCCGCTGCTCCCGCCGCTCCCGGGGAGGTTCGTCTCGCCGATCGCTTTCTCGATCGTCTTCGGCTCGAAGCCGTGCTCCTCGTTGTACTCGCGCTGGATCTGCCGTCGGCGACGCGTCTCCTCGATCGCCGACTGCATCGAATCGGTCGTCTCGTCGGCGTAGAGGACGACTTCGCCCTCGACGTTTCGCGCGGCGCGTCCCATCGTCTGCACGAGCGTCGTCTCCGAGCGGAGGAATCCCTCCTGGTCGGCGTCGAGGATGGCGACGAGTGAGACCTCGGGGATGTCCAGGCCCTCCCGGAGGAGGTTGATCCCGACGAGTACGTCGATGTTCCCCAGTCTGAGGTCCCGAACCAGTTCGTGGCGCTCCAGCGTGTCGGTCTCGTCGTGCATATACGCCACGTCGACGCCGGACTCTTCGAGGAACTCGGTGAGGTCCTCGGCCATCCGCTTCGTGAGCGTCGTGACCAGCACGCGCTCGTCGTTCTCGATGCGCTCGTCGACCCGATCCAAGAGGTCGTCGACCTGCCCGGTCGCGTCCGCGACCTCGATTTCGGGGTCGACCAGGTGCGTCGGGCGCACGATCTGTTCGACGATCTGCTCGGAGTGCTCCCGCTCGTAGTCGCCGGGCGTCGCCGACACGTAGAGCGTCCGGTCGGTCTTCTCCTCGAACTCCTCGAACGTCAGCGGCCGGTTGTCGTACGCCGTCGGGAGCCGGAAACCGTTCTCGACGAGCGAGTCCTTTCGCGACTTGTCGCCGGCGAACTGCCCGCGGATCTGCGGGAGCGTCTGGTGGGACTCGTCGACGACGGTGAGAAAGTCGTCCGGGAAGTAATCGAGCAGCGTGTACGGCGGCTCTCCGGAGTCCCGATCGGACATATGCACCGAGTAGTTCTCGATGCCCGAGCAGTAGCCCGTCTCCTGCAGCATCTCGATGTCGAAGGTGGTGCGCTCCTCGATCCGCTGGGCGGCGACGAGGTCGCCCTGTCGCTCGAAGTACCGGACGCGCTCGTCCATCAGCTCCTCGATCTCCGCGATCGCCTCCGCTAACTTCTCCTCGGGGATCGAGTAGTGCTCTGCGGGGTGCACGAGGACGGCCGGCTCCTCGGAGACGACCTCGCCGGTCAGGGGATCCAGTTTCGTCAGGCGGTCGACCTCGTCGCCCCAGAACTCGATGCGGACGGCGTAGCGGCCGTACATCGGGTACACTTCGACGGTGTCGCCGCGGACGCGGAACGTCCCCTGCTGGAAGTCGACGTCGTTGCGCTCGTAGTTCAGGTCGACGAGGCGCGCCAGCAGGTCGTCGCGGTCGAGTCGGTCCCCGAGCTCGACCCGAAGCGCCATCTCGGTGTAGTTCGACGGGTCACCGAGGCCGTAGATCGCCGAGACGCTCGCGACGACGATGACGTCGTCGCGGGTAAGCAGCGACCGCGTCGCGGAGTGTCGGAGCCGGTCGATCTCCTCGTTGATCGACATATCCTTGTCGATGTAGGTGTCGGTCTGTTCGACGTAGGCCTCCGGCTGGTAGTAGTCGTAGTAGGAGACGAAGTACTCGACCGCGTTGTCCGGGAACAGATTGCGAAACTCCTCGTACAGTTGGGCGGCGAGCGTCTTGTTGTGGGCGATGACCAGCGTCGGCTGCTGGAGCTCCTCGATGGTCCACGAGACCGTGTTCGTCTTGCCCGAGCCAGTGACACCGAGCAGCGTCTGTTTGTCCATTCCGGACTCGAAGCCCGACGCCAGTTGCTCGATGGCTTCGGGCTGGTCGCCTGCGGGATCGAACGGGGCGTCGACCCTGAACTCCCGATCCGCCGCCGGTCTGTCGGGCGAGAGCGGACTCGACTCGGAGGTATCGCTCATTGGGGCGCTATTAGGGGTTGAGTCACTTGAGACGGTCGGTCGGCGCAGTTCGTCGCGATCGCGATTACACAAGAAACGAGGGTGCGCCGTTTTGCCCCGGCCTATACGGAAAGGTACTCTTCGACGGCACCGGAGGCTTCGATCTCCTCGGGCGTCCCCTGCTCGACGACTCGTCCCGTTTCGAGGACGTAACAGTAATCGGCGACCGCCAACGCGAGGTTCAGGTTCTGTTCGACGATGAGCACCGAGATGCCGCGGTTGTCGCGGATCCGCTTGAGCTGTTCGCCGATCTCGTGGACGATCGAGGGCTGGATCCCCTCCGATGGCTCGTCGAGCAACAGATGACTCGGATCGGCGTTGAGCGCCCGGGCGATCGCCAGTTGCTGTTTCTGTCCACCGCTCAGCGTGCCCCCCTTGGCGTCGGCCTTCTCTTTGAGTGCCGGGAAGTACTCGTAGATGTACTCCGGAACCTCTCCCTTCAGGAGCAACTGATCGCCGCTGGCACTCCCGAGCCGGATGTTGTTTTCCACGGAAATCGCCCCGAAGATGTCTCGGGATTGCGGGACGTATCCGACGCCTTTCGCCGCCATCTCGAACGGCTTCAGCGTCGAGATGTTCTCGCCGTCGAGGAACACGTGGCCGCCCTGGAGATCGTTCAGTCCCATTATTCCCCGAAGCAACGTCGTCTTTCCGACCCCGTTGCGACCGAGGACGGCGACGATCTGGTCGGTCTCGACCTTGACATCGACGTTCCAGACCACCGTACTCTCGCCGTAGCCGATCTGCACGTCCGAGGTCCTAAGCATCGGCCGCCTCCCCGAGGTAGATCTGCTGGACGGTCTCGTTTCTCTCGATCTCGTCGATCGTGCCGCTGGCGATGATTTCGCCGCGATCGAGGACGGTGATGCTCTCGGAAACTTTTCTGATGAAATCCATATCGTGTTCGATGACGACGATCGCGACGTTCTCCGTCTCCCTGATCTCCTTGATGAGGTCGACGGTGTCGTTCGTCTCGCCGACACTGATCCCGGACGTTGGCTCGTCGAGGAGCAGGAGTTCTGGCTCTGCGCCGACGGCCATAACGATCTCGAGCCACTGTTTCTCGCCGTGCGAGAGCGTTCCGACCATCGTGTCCTGTTTGTCGTTCAGGTTCGCGATCTCCAGCAGTTCCTCGATCCGATCGCGGATGTCGCTGTCGTCGTGCGTCCGCAGCAGCTTCCACGGCGACGATGCCCGCGATCGGAACGCCAGTCGCATATTCTCGATTACGGTCTCGTCCTCGTAGACGCTCGTGATCTGGTACTTGCGAATAATTCCGCGCTGGGCGCGCTCGTGCGGCGGCACGGACGTGACGTCTTCCCCGTCGAACGTGATTGTCCCCTCGGTTGCCGAGAGCTTCCCGGTCAGAAGGTTCTGGAAGGTCGTCTTACCGGCTCCATTGGGTCCGATCAGTGCCTTCGTCTCGTTCGGCTGGACAGTGAAGTCGACGTCGTTGACCGCGGTAAACTCGCCGAAGCGCTTCGTCAGTCCCTCGGCCTGTAACAGCGGTTCGATCTCAGTCATCGACCTCACCTCCCGCGCCGATCTCGTTTCTGCTCGTGGACACGAGGGTCGCCTGGACTCCCTCGACAATATCGGAGAGGAGCCCGACGATTCCACGAGGCGCACCGATCACGACGGCGATGAACAGCAGTGCGAGGCCCATCTCCCAGTAGTTGATCAGCACGTCGCTCAGCGTGGAGTTGAGGTACTGGATCAACAGCGCCCCGAATACCGCCCCGATGAGGGTGCCACGGCCGCCGACAGCGATCCAGATGACCACCTGCGTCGAGAGCACGAAGCCCAAGAGCGGCGGCGAGACGAAGCCGTCGATGGTCGCGTACATACTGCCTGCGACGCCAGCCATAACACCGCTCAGAGTGAATATGATGAGCCGGTACTGCTGTGTGTCGTAGCCGAAGAACTCGGTCCGTTCCTGATTCCCACGAATCCCGCGCAGGACGCGGCCGAACGCCGAATCTACGAGGGTATTGAGAAACAGGTACGACCCCACGAGGACGCCGAGTGCGAGGTAGTAACTCATCGTGGCGGTTAGCTCCACGCCGACGACCTGTATCGACGGAATCCCGTAGATCCCGTTGAAGCCGCCGAGGAAGCCCACGAACTCCCCGGCGATGCTCTCGAAGATTATCGAGACGATGAGGGTCGTGATCGCGAAGTACGACCCCTTCACGTCGGCGCTGAAGAGGAACCAGCCCAAAGCGAGCGTTAGCAGTGCCGCCACCACGGGGGCGACGATGAACACGACGGCGATGTCGGGGACCACGGGCACCTCTTTCAACAGTTTCGCGGTGACGTACGCGCCGACACCGAAGAACGCGGCGTGGCCGAGCGTCAACAGGCCGGTGTAGCCCCACACGAGGTCGATCGAGAGCGCGAGCAGGGCGAACGTGAGGTACGTCGACCACGTCGAAACCTGGTACTCCGAGACGAAAAGCGGGAGCGCGACGAGCGCGAGGAGTCCGACGATCTTCGCGACCGACGACGGCGTCTTCAGATGGACCGCAGCGTCTTTCGTCGCCATCTCACTCACCACCCCCCGTCGTGGGGACGAGCCCCTGCGGTCGGTAGCGGATGATGATCAATGCGACCAACAGCACGGCAGCTTGCGCGATCGAAGTGTACCCGGAGATGACTGTTCGGAACAGGTTGTCGAGTCCACCGAGGAGAACCCCGCCGGCGATGGTTCCTGTGAAGGTCCCGATCCCGCCGACGATAACGACGAGGAAGGAGTCGGCGAGCCAGGAAATTCCCATCGTCGAGCTGACACTCAGGAGTGGGGCCATAATCGCGCCGGACAGCCCCGCCAGCGCGGAGCCGAACGCGAACGTCGTCCGGTCAGAGACGCGCGTGTTGATGCCGACAGCCGCAGCCATCTCGCGGTCCTGAATCACGGCGAGCGCCATAATCCCGATGTCGGTGTAGGCGAACAGTCCGATCGTGATCGCCATCACCACGACGGCCACCACGATGATGAACGCCCAATGGATAGGGTAGGTCACGCCGAGCAGAGAGATCGAACCCTCCATCGGGGGCGCGACGCTCTTTTGTGACGTTCCGAACGCGATCGTCACGGCCTCCTGCAGCACGATCGCGACGCCCCACGTGGCCAAGAGGGTGTCGAGCGGCCGGTCGTAGAGTCGTCGGATGAGAGTGACCTCCATCGCGACGCCGACGAGCCCCACGACGAGGGGCGCGATCACGATGCTGAGCCACGGGGAGAAGCCGGCGCTCTGGACGGCGTATGCGGTGTACGCTCCAACCATCATCAGCGCGCCGTGTGCGAGGTTAAGCACCCCCATCAGGCCGAAGATGATCGTCAATCCGGAGGCGACGAGGATCAGCCCCGAGATCGACGTGAGCGATATCAGTACCCGATCGGCCAACTGTAACGGAATGGTTGTTGCTAATGTTGAGATCATGATGTGCCGAATGATGGGTGTGACTTAGACGTCCAGACAGCCCTCTGCGACTGTGATCCCGTACGGTTCGATCTGGCCGAATTCGGTCAGGACTTCGAACGCTCCGCTCTCGGCGTCGAACTCGCCAACGCGCGATTGCAGCGTCGCGTGGTGTGTTGCCGGATCCATCGAGACGGTTCCCTGCGGTGCGTCCATCGAAATAGGATTCTCCAGCGCGGCTTTGACCTCCGCGCCGGACGAGGCACTAGGTGCGTGTTCGGTCAACGCGTTGGCCATCAGGTGCGGCCCGAAGTACGACGCCTCCGCTACGAAATTCGGCGTCGTATCAGTGCCGTACGCCTCCTCGTAGCTCGAAATGTATTCGTCGTTGGCTTCCCCGTCGAGGCTCGTGAAGTACGGTGCGGAGGTCAGGACACCGTCGGCGGCATCGCCGGCGGCGATAGCCTCCTGTTCGCTCATAATGTTGCCGGCCCAGACCATCTCGTCTATCAGTCCGACCGAGCCGGCCTGATTCAGCATCTCGACCATACTCGTCCCGACCGTGGTGAAGTACACTGCGTCGGCGCCGGAGGACTGGATGTCGCTGAGCTTCGAGCCCCAGTCGGTGAAGCCGAGCGGTACGTAGTCCTCGGCGACGATCGAGCCGCCGTTCTCCTGAACAAAGTCGTCGACGACGGCGTTGGTTGTGTGCGGCCACACGTAATCGGAGCCGATCAGGTAGAACGAACTAATATCGTACTCCTCCATCAGCCACGGGATATAGGGCTGAATCTGCTGCTTCGGTACGGCACCGTTGAAGAAGACCCACTCGAGACTCTCTTCGGGGATGTTGATCTCGCCGCTGAACCCTTCCGCACCTTCGATCTCGCGACAGACACCGCCCTCGTAGAGCGTCGGGTAGAAGAGCGGGACTTCGTTCTCCACGTAGATGTCGGTGATGGCGTTCCGCATCGCACTGGTGTACGCCCCGAACACGATGCTGCAACCGTCGCGGTTGATGAGCTGTCTCGACTTCTCGATCCCCGTCTGTGGCGCCGACGCCGTATCGGCCTTGACGAGTTCGATCTCGCGGCCGTTGATGCCGCCCGCGTCGTTGATCTGCTGGATCGCCAGTTCCGTGGAGTTCATCATCGGCCGGCCGATGACCTCCGTACTCCCACTCAACGCGTACAGCGCGCCCACGGTCAGTGGTTCGTCGCTCGCGCCCGAGTCCCCGTTACTCCCGCTATCGGAACTGCCGCCCGCGGAGCTGCCACCGGAACACCCGGCGAGGCCGGTGATCCCGGCCAACCCTGCCATCTTGAGTGCATTACGGCGACTGAGTTTGCGTCCGTAGTCTTCGATTGAACTTTCGTAGTCCATACCTAACCGAGGCCGGGTGATAAGTAAACAGATGTGTATTAGCGCAGTATTTGCAAACAGATGATTAAAATAAGTTAGAGTTAGTAGACAATTTTCCACCTAATATAGTTATAGGCAATAGAATCCGTAGTAATTGGGGCCTAAAGCCAAACAGGGGGTGCTAGAGGACTGCATATTGGGGTCTGGAAGCACTGGATTTCCAAACAGTACCTAAAGGAGTGCATACCAGTTCAATTGCTGGAACAATATGGCTATAATTTAAGAAAGAGTTAATAAACAGTCTAAACTTTGGATGATTGTATCGATGAGACACGGTGACATTTCGTCGTCCGGAGACGCGGTCGGTGTAGCGGTCCATCAGACCTCGGCCCCGAGCCCGGAGTCGAAAGAAGAAGTGCTCGAACAGTGTGAGAACATCGCGAACAAGATCGAGGGGATCAAAACCGGCGCCCCGGGCGTCGATCTCGTCATCTTCCCGGAGTACTCGACGCAGGGGATCACCTACGACGAGGAGCTGATGAACGAGCTCGCGACGGAGGTTCCCGGCCCCGAGACGGAGATATTCTCGCGGGCGTGCAAGGAGAACGACGTCTGGGGCGTCTTCTCGATCACCGGCGAAAAACACGAGGACCACCCCGAGCGCAACCCGTACAACACGCTGCTGTTGATCGATAACGAAGGTGAGATTCAGCAGAAGTACCGCAAGGTCATCCCGTGGACCCCGATCGAGGGCTGGACGTGCGGCGATCAGACGTACGTGACCGAGGGCCCGAAGGGTCTGAAGATCAGCCTCATCATTTGCGACGACGGCAACTACCCCGAGATCTGGCGCGACTGCGCGTACAAGGGTGCAGAGCTGATCGTCCGCTGCCAGGGGTACATGTACCCGGCCAACGATCAACAGGAGATCGTCGCGCGACACGCCGCGTGGGCGAACAACGCCTACGTAGCCGTCGCGAATCTTGCTGGCAGCGACGAGGTGTACTCGTTCTTCGGCAACTCGAATATCGTCGGCTTCGATGGCCGCGTGCTCGGGCAGTGCGGAGGCGAGGAGGACGTCTGGCAGTACGCCGAACTCTCCGTTCCGGAGATTCGCGACGCACGCGCGAACTGGCAGAGCCAGAACCACCTGTACAAACTGCTACACCGTGGTTACACCTCGACGGAGGCCGCCGGCCTCGGCGACGGCGAAGCAGCGAACCCGTTCCAGTTCTACGACGACTGGGTGAACAACCCCGAAAAGGCCAAAGAACAGATGGAGGGCATCACGCGCTCGACCACAGGCACGCCCGATGCACCGATCGAAGGCCTGTCGATCCCCGAACCGGAGGACCTCACCGCCGACGACTGATCGGTCCGTCCGTCGACGTCCGTTGTCCCGTGCAACGCGCGTCTGCATCCCAGTATCGACGTCCGTCATTCCGCAGTTTTTCTATTCGAGTGAGGCCCTGCGGCAGGGTCGTTTCGTGGATGCGCCCCTTCTGGGGCCACCAGTCTGTCACTGCCCGCGAACGGCCGATCAACACCTGAGAGCGGAGCACCGACTCTACTCTCTCCTTGCGGTGGATCGGCCGAGTGAGAGCGGACGCCGTCCGAGAGGTCACTAGCTGCGGGTGTTCGACGGCGACCACACCCCTGTAGCAGGTTCCCGACCCGGCTGGAACCGGAGAACGAACTCACTGCCGATGAGCTGACGGTCGCCCCACTCGTGCTCGACAGACAGCACGTCTACGGGCGGCGCGAACGGCGACACCTCCCCGCGCCGCTGCTCCCAGGAGTCTCTGCTCGCAGTTCAACAGACCACAGACAGTAGACCTTTGCTCCCGGTCGTCGACGTCCGCGTATGCGACTCGCACGGCTGCAAACTCCGGACGGAATCGTTCGCGGACGGTACGACGACGGCGTCGTCGTCGCCGACGATGGCGAATACGTCGTCGGACGCGACGGATCCCTCGTCGCGCCCTGCACCCCGTCGGCGCTGTACTGCGTCGGCCGGAACTACGCGGAAACTCTCGATCAGATGGACTACGAACGGCCCGAGGAGCCGGATTTCTTCATCAAGCCGCCCGCGTCGCTGCTCGGTCACGAGAGGTCGATCAGATACCCCGCGTGGACGGACGAACTCACCTACGCGGGCGAACTCGCCGCGGTCGTCGGCCGGCGGTGTCGCGACGTCGCGCCCGAGGACGTTTCGGACGTCGTTCGCGGGTACACCATCCTGAACGACGTCGACGCCCTCGATCAGGCGGGCCGAACCGCGCGGAAGGCGTTCGACGGGTCGGGTCCGCTGGGGCCGTGGATCGAGACGGACCTCGACCCGAGTGCGATCGAGATGGAGACGCAGATCAACGGCGAGGTCCGGCAGGACGCGAACACGGAGTTGATGCTGTTCGGCCCCGACGAGATCGTCTCGTTCCTCTCCGAACGGTTCACGCTCCGCCCCGGCGACGTCGTCGCGTTCGGCAGCCCGGCAAATCCCGGCCTCATCGAACCGGGCGACCGAATCGAGATCACCTACGAGGGCGTCGGAACGCTCCGAAACGACGTGATCGCGCCCGACGACGCATCGCGGTAGGCGTCGGTACGCCAACAGCTCTCGTGACAAGGGCTCAAAAGTAATGTGTCTGTGGCCGGAACCGTACGGTATGTCACGCGAACTCCTCCAGGAAGCGAGCGAGCGGCTCCGTGCCGCCGCCGAAGCCGCCGACAGTGACGTCCAGCGACGTATCTACGACCAGTCCGACGCGCTCGCGACGCTCGCCGTGCGCGAGGAGCAACCGGACCACGGCCGACTCGCTCGGCATATGAACGAACTCGCGGAACTGGCCGACGCGACCGACGGCGACGCCCACGACGCTGTCGTCGACGCTCGCTCGAAAGTCTCGACGTTCCGTGAGGGCGTCGAAGGCGTCTGACGCGCGGCAGACGAACGCGCCTATTCTTGGCTGTCTCAGTCCCGAACCCCTCCGTTTCGGGTGGAGATTGACACCGAATCACAGGGTCAAGCTGGGACGTCCGCATCGGCGTCGGGACCAGCGGCTGCTGCGCGCTCCGCCACCGTGCGGTCGACCACAGACGCCATGATCGTCCTAGCAAACGTTCTTCGGCTTGATCCCCATCGATTCGAGCGTCTCGACGTAGTCGTCGTAGGCCGCGTCGATCACGGCGTCGCCGGCGTCGCGTGCGGCGTCCCAGTCGTCGTTGCTCTCACAGACGTCGTCGAGGGCGTCGGCGACGCGGTCGCGTTCGGCTTCGAGATCCGAACGAAGGCCGCGGAAGTCGTCGGCGGCCATCGGATCCGCGTCGCCGACGAAGAAGCCGACCATCTGGCCGACGTGTTCGAGCGTGACGAGGTAGCGACCGAGGAGGCCGCCGAGGCGATCAGGCGTGGATTCCAGTCGCGAAAGCGTCTCGTAGCGCTCCGGTAGGTCGTCGAGCGACGGGTCATCGACCACCGACGCGGCGTGCCCGCGAGCCGCGTCCGCGAGTTCGGAGTAAAGTGCGCCGATGTCGCCGTTTTCGGCCGTGCTCGCCGTCCATTCGTCGAGCACTGCCGCGAGTGCGAGCGCGTCGTCCGCGGCGGCCGCGCGGACCTGCTCGGCCTCCATCTCGCCGCCGGTGAGGGCGTACATCGCTTTCGAGGATCCCAGCCGGGAGAAGGCGGTCTCGTGGCCGTCGCGCAGTTCCGTCGCGAGGTCGCGTCCGTTCATACAGCACTGTTGGCCCGCAAATCGCTTGTAGCCATCGACACGTCGGGATAGCTGACACGTCTGCGCGCTGTCGGAGGCCCCGAACATCTATGTCTCGCGGCTGAGACGTTCGTGCCGTGAATCCCTCCTCAGCCCTCCGCACCGGCGGCCGGATGCTCTGGGAGCGTTCGGCGTCGGTCATCCCCGTGTACCTCCTGGTGAGCGGTCTGTACGGCGTCGCTCGCGTCCCGCTGCTCCTCGCTGCGCTTCTCGCTCTGTGGCTCGCCGCCAGCAGCGGACGGCTGCAGCCGTTCGTCGACGCGCTCCGCGACGCCGCCAGCGACTCGGCGCCGCCTGCGAGCGGTGACGGACCGGGGTCTGTCGACCTCGGCGCGGTCGATCCGGACCAACTCGGGCCGGATCTCGGCGACGCCGTCGCGAACCTCCTGACGCCCGATATCGTGGGGGTCGTCCTCCTCGGTGTGTTCCTCTCGATGCTCCTTTCGATCGCCGTTTCGGCTGTCGGCGGTGCGGCAGCGATCAGCACCGTCTTCGGCCTCCTGAAGGACGAGGACGGCGTCCTCGCCGCGGTCGAAGGCGCGGGGACGTACTGGCGCTCGTTCCTCGGCGTTCGTATGCTCTTTTTCGCGGCGCTCGCGATCGTTCTCGTCCCGATCGGAGCCGCAGTCGTGTGGGCCGTCGGCTCGGTCGTCGGAACCTCGACGGGCGGCGTCGCGGCTTCCACGTCCGCCTCGGCGGCCGCCGGTCCGTCTGCGGAGTCGTCGGTGCTCGCGCTCGCGGTCGTCGGGATCGGCTCGATCGTCGCGTTCGTCGCGGTTCTCGTCGTCTTCCTCCTCTTTGCGTTCGCCGAGCAGGCGGTCGTCGTCGACGACGTCGGCGCGGTCGCGGCCGTCCGACGCAGCGTTCGGTTCCCGTTCCGTCGCCCGACGGCGTTCCTCGGCTACGTCGTCGTCGCGTTCGGTGCCCTCGTTGTCACTGGTTCGGTCGCGGGCGTCGCGTCGGTCGCCGGTGCGACCCGCGTCACCGGTCTCGTGAGCGCCATCGTCGTCCCGCCGGTCCTCGACGGCTTCAAGACGTCGCTGTACGCGGAACGGCCGCTCCCGCCGACGCTAGAGGCGGCTCCTCCCGGCGACCGACTCCGATCGGCGTTCGTCGGCGGGCTCAGAGCTGTCGGGCGGTTCGTCGGCGACCACCCGCTCGCGAACGTCGCCTCGCTCGCCATCGTCCTCGCTGGCGGCGCGATCGGGTGGCGAGCGACGGCCTCCCTCGGCGTGTCGCTCCCCGTCGGCAGCGACGTGGGTAACGTCTTCGGCGCGTTCCCCGGCGGGACCTTCGTCAACCTGGCCGTGAACAACTGGCTGGTCGCCAGCGACGTGGCCTTCAGCGGCCTCGCAGCGGGCATTCCGGCGGTGGTGACGCTCGGGTTCAACGGACTCATCGTCGGCGCTGTCGGCGGCGTTTTCGATCCGATCGCCTTCCTCGCGCTGGTCGCGCCGCACGGGGTCGTCGAGATCCCCGCACTCGTCGTCGGCGGCGGTCTCGGCCTGTGGCTCGGCGGCGTCGGCCTCGGTGCTGCTCGGGGGCGACTCGTCGCCGACGAGGTCGCATCGGCCATCCGTCGGACCTATCGGGTCCTCCTCGGCCTCGTGCCGCTTTTCGTCCTCGCGGCGTTCATCGAGGCGTTTCTCACGCCCGCGATCGCCAGCCTCGTGCTGACTGGGTGAACGCCGCCGCCCGCCGTCGCTCACGGGCGAGAAAGCGACGGGTGACTTTGGAGAAGCCAAATCGGAGGGCCGCAGTCAGCGGACGAGAAGAGAAGGTGTCAGAGGCACCGGGTCGCGTCGGTCTGTCGAGCGCCACGTGCTGCCGCCCGTGACGCCCCGACCGCGACGCGATTATTGAGCGTCGCCGGTCTCGATCGGCGCGCCGACGAGGTTGCCCCACTCCGTCCAGGAGCCGTCGTAGTTGACGACGTCGTCGTAGCCGAGCAGTTCGTGGAGCGCGAACCACGCGATCGAGGAGCGCTCGCCGATCCGGCAGTAGGCGACGGTCGTCTTCGAGCCGTCGATGCCTTCCTCGGCGTAGAGTTCTCGGAGTTCCTCGGCGGACTTGAACGTCCCGTCGGAGTTGACGGTCGCCGCCCAGGAGATGTTGCTCGCGCCGGGGACGTGGCCGCCGCGCTGAGCCGTCTCCTGCAGTCCCGGCGGTGCGAGGATGTCGCCGCGGAACTCCTCGGGCGAGCGGACGTCGACCAGCGGAAGTCCCTCGTCGACGGCGTGCTGGACGTCGTCGCGGTACGCGCGGATGGACTCGAACGGTCCCTTCGCGGTGTACTCGACGGGGGAGAACTCGGGGACCTCGTCGGTGACCGGGTAGTCGTTGTCGATCCAGTAGTCGCGGCCACCGTTCAGGAGGCGAACGTCGTCGTGGCCGTAGTACTTGAACTGCCAGTAGGTGTAGGCGGCGAACCAATTGGAGTTGTCGCCGTACAGCACTACGGTGGAGTCCTCGGAGATACCGTGGCTGCCGAGGAGGTCGGCGAAGTCTTCCTTGTTGAGGATGTCGCGCGTGGTCTGATCCTGCAGTTGGCTCTCCCAGTTGAAGCCGATCGCACCGGGGGCGTGGCTGTCGTCGTACGCTTCCGTGTCCACGTCGACTTCCACCAGTCGATACGCGGGGTCGTCGCTCTGGAACTCGTCGAGGTACTCCTCTACCCACTCGGGGGAGACGAGCACGTCTTTGGCGTAACCGTCGTCTGTCATTGCGTCCTTCTATACACCCCCATCCGGTATAATCCTCACAGCTACGGCGTGTACTGCCCATCCTCGCATTATCCAGAGAATCTTGCCGCATTAATGGATCGTGACAGGATTCGGGGGCGCGACGGCGTCCACACGACGACCTCCCTCGTCTCGACGCCCGAATTAATAGGCAATATAGTCCTCTTTCTCTGACAGCGGGCGAACCACGCCAACATCGGCCACGTTGAAGGGCGCTGCGCCGGTACTGGTAGCTATGTACGAGAACGTCGTCGTCTCGGCCGACTGGCTGGCGTCGCGACTCGACGAGGTGCGGGTGATAGACGTTCGGGACGCGTGGGAGTACGACGGCATCGGCCACGTTCCGGGCGCGGTGAGCGTGCCGTTCGAGACGTTCCGCAGCGAGGCGGGCGACGAGGGGATGCTTCCCGGCGCGGAGACGTGGGAGTCGCTGCTGTCGGACGCCGGCGTCGGCCCGGACGACGACGTGGTCGCCTACGACGACACGCACGGCGTCTTCGCGGCGCGCTTTCTCGTGACTGCGGAACTGTACGGCCACCCGCCGGAGCGCCTCCACCTCCTCGACGGCGACTACAGCGCGTGGAACCGCGACCACGAGACGACCTCCGAGTCGCCGTCGCCGACGGCGACCTCGTATTCGGTTCGAGAACCCGAACACTCGCCGCTCGTCGACTACGAGACGGTTCGCGCGGCGCTCGACGAGCCGAATACCGTCGTCGTCGACACCCGCGACCCCGGGGAGTACGCCGAGGGCCACCTCCCCGGCGCGGTCAACCTCGACTGGCGCGAACTCGTCGACGACGAGACGCGCGGGCTCAGGCCCGAGTCGGAACTCACGGACACCCTCGCGGACGTCGGCGTGACGCCCGACGCGCGCGTGATCCTCTACTGTAACACGGCCCGGCGAATCAGCCACACCTACGTCGTGTTGCGCTCGCTCGGCTACGCCGACGTGGGGTTCTACGAGGGCAGCCTGACCGAGTGGACCGAGCGCGGCGGTCCGCTGGAAACCGCGTAGGTCGAATGGTTTTATGAGCGCGCCCCGGGAGCATCAGGTATGCCGATGCGTCAGCTTCGCACCTGTGACTTCTGCGGCGACGACGCGGCGGGCGTCTACGAGGTCCTCCCGCCGGAACTGTCGCCGACCGAGGCCGAACAGCGACGGGTCGTCCTCTGTGCCGACTGCTTAGAGACGCTCGAAGGCGTGCTCGATCCGCTCCTCGCGCGTCTCGGCGTCGGCCGAAGCGACGAGGACGGCCCCGACCGCTCCGTGACTCCCGCGGCGTCGAGCGGCGCGCCCAACTCTCCGGAGTCGGCTCCGGCCCCGGATTCGCAGTCCCCTGCCGACACCGCTGCTGCTGATACCGCCGCTGCCGACACTGCCGCTGCCGATTCGAGTGAGTCGACCGATACCGACGCAGCGCCCGAGACGGAGGCGGGCACGGACACAGAGGCGGAGGCGGACACGGATATAGAGACGGATATGGACAAAGAGACGGACACGGACACGGACGCGGACGCGGACACAGAATCAGCGACGGGGGCCGACCCCGATTCGGACGACGTTTCCTGGGAGGACGCCAGGTCGCCACCGCCGCTCGGCGAGAACGAGGAATCGGCGCCGTCGATGCCCGACGCCGCCAGCAACGGCACGGCAGAGGCTGACGCGTCATCCCCGCCGGAATCGTCGTCGGAGGCTCCCGAGCGCGCGTCGGAGTCGTCGACGACTGACGAGGAACCCGAGGAGTTCAGGACTGTGATGCGCCTGCTCGGCAATCGCGAGTTCCCGATCCCGCGGGCGGAGATCGTCGAACTGGCAGCGGGTGCGTACGATCTCGAGGAGTCGCACGTCGAACAAATTCTGGAGTACGCGGTCGACCGCGACCTCCTCGTGGACGACAGCGGGACGCTCCGGAAGGCCTGAAGACGAGCAGCGTCGGAACGTCCGAGAACGAGACGCTTCGGCCGGGCTAGAGTTCGCCTTTGGTGCTCGGGGTATCGCTCCGGCGCGGGTCGACCCGCGTGGCGTCGTCGAGCGAGCGCGCGAGCGCCTTGAACAGCGCTTCGACCTCGTGGTGAGCGTTGACGCCCTCGACCTCGGTGTGCAGCGTCAGTCCGGCGTTCATCGCCAGCGAGTACGCGAAGTGCCGCGCCATATCGCTCGTGAAGTCGCCGATCTGTGCCTGGGAGAAGTCCCCGTCGAAACCGAAGTGCGGCCGCCCGCTCACGTCGACGACGACGCCGGCGACTGCCTCGTCCAGCGGGACCCTCCGGTCGGCGTAGCGGACGATCCCGCGCTTGTCGCCGAGTGCCTCCGCGAAAGCCTCGCCGAGGACGATCGCGACGTCCTCGACGGTGTGGTGGTCGTCGATGTCGAGGTCGCCGTCGCAGTGGACGGTCAGATCGAACAGGCCGTGCTTCGCGAACGATTCGAGCATATGATCGAAGAAGCCGACGCCCGTGTCGACCGCGGCGTCGCCGTCGCCGTCGATCGTGAGCGTGAGGTCGATCGTCGTCTCCGAGGTCTCGCGGGAGACGGCCGCGGTGCGCTCCGTTCCGTCGTCGTCGCTCATACCGGCGAATCGACGCGCGCGCCTATCACCGTTGTGCCTCGCTCGCTCCCGTGTCGCGCCCGCCGGGGTGCCGACTCGCCCCCGACAACGAGCGAAAGTGGTACGTCCCGGGCGCGCGACGCTCCGGTATGCGCATCGCCGTGCCCAACAAGGGCCGCCTGCACGAACCGAGCGTCGACCTCCTCGAACGCGCCGGTCTCCACATCGAGAGCGCCGCCGACCGGAAACTCTACGCCGACACCGTCGATCCCGACGTGAGCGTCCTGTTCGCCCGCGCGGCCGACATCCCGGAGTACGTTTCAGACGGGGCCGCTGCGGTCGGCATCACCGGCCGCGATCAGGCCGTCGAATCCGGGTGTGACCTCGTGGAACTCCTCGATCTCGAGTTCGGCCGCTGCCGACTCGTCCTCGCGGCACCCGAGGACGGCGACATCTCCGATCCCGCCGACGTCGCGGGCAAGAGCGTCGCGACCGAGTTCCCGCGGATCACACAGCAGTACCTCGAGGAGGAGGGGATCGACGCCGACGTCGTCGAGGTGACGGGCGCGACGGAACTGACGCCACACGTCGAGATGGCCGACGCCATCGTCGATATCACCTCGACGGGGACGACGCTGCGGATGAACCGCCTCGCGGTCGTCGACGAGGTGCTCGAATCGTCGGTGCGGCTGTACGCTCACCCGGACTACGCCGACGACTCGAAGGTCGAACAGCTCGTGACGGCCTTCGAATCTGTGCTCGCCGCGGAAGACAAGCGCTACGTGATGATGAACGCGCCGCGGGATCGCCTCGACGACGTCCGCGAGGTCATCCCGGGTCTCGGCGGTCCGACGGTGATGGACGTCGCGGGCGACGACACCGTCGCGGTCCACGTCGTCGTCGAGGAACACGACGTCTTCGAGGTCGTCAACGACCTGAAGGCCGTCGGGGCCTCGGGAATCCTCGTCACCGAGATTGAGCGACTCGTCGAGTGAGTTGAGAGCGGCGCGCGAGCGGACGGAAGGTTACACCGGCTACCCCGGCGCGCTCGTCAGGAGCGCCAGCACGCCGAAGATGATGGTCCCGAGGATGACGCTGACGACGAAGTGGATGAGCGTGATGTACGCCGACAGCCGCCGCGTCTGCTCGTAGAGCAGCGCGATCGCGACCCCATCGAGGACGAGCGCAGCCACGAGCCCCACGAAAGGATTCACCCCGAACGTCGTGACGAGGATGGCGACGACGGCGGGAACGGGACCGACGACGAACGCGTTGCGGACGGGGACGTCTCCGAGGACGTTGCGGGCGGCGATGTGTGCGGTGATCGACAGGAAGATCGCGAACGAGGCGAACGTTCCGGCGATCGCGATCGGACTCCCGGCAGCGGTGGATTGGATGGGCAGCAACATACAGAACGAATCGAGAGCGTCGAGAGCGCGACCTCAGTCCTCTAGCAGGCCGAGTTCGCTCAGCCGAGAGACGATGACGTCGACGGCCTCGCGGGCGTCGTCGGGCTCTTTGCCGCCGGTTATGACGAGCTTCCCCGATCCGAACAGCAGCGCGACTACCGCAGGCTCGTCGAGCCGGTAGACGAGCCCCGGGAACTGCTCGGGCTCGTATTCGATGTTCTCCAGCCCGAGCCCGATAGCGATGGCGTTGAGGTTGAGATTGCGACCGAGATCCGCGGAGGTGACGATGTTCTGAACGGTGATCTCGGGGTCGTCGTCGACGGGGATCTGCAGATCACGGAGCTTCTCGAAGACGATGTGGAGGCTCTCGTGAACGTCGTCGGTCGACTTCGCGCCGGTACAGACGATCTTGCCGGAACGGAAGATGAGCGCCGCAGACTTTGGCTCCTGGGTTCGGTACACGAGACCGGGAAACTGCTCGGGGTCGTAATCAGCACCTTCGAGGTCCATCGCCACGCTCTGGAGGTCGAGCTCCTGACCGATCCCGGTGGAGGCGACGACGTTCTCGATGTTGATGGTGTCCTTGGGGTCGCTCATTGACGACTTAAACGACGTATTTAAGGTTTAAAAAGGTTGGTGCGGGTGCTGACAGGCCGCAAGCACCGGACGGCGCGGCGTCTGGGCGGCCGCGAACCGCCGGGACCGCGCTTTTGGAATTCCTGGATTCGACGTGCAATCGCTACTATCATTGGCGGGCAGAGCGAGGGACGAGCGTGTACTGTCTGGAACTCGCGGGCGAGGCGGACGACGAGGCGTTCGCCGCCCTGGAGGCCGACCGCGCCGCTGCGTCGGCCGTCACGCGCGTCGCCCCGGGACTCGCCACCGCCCGCGGCGTCCGTCTCGACCGCGTGCCGACGCTCGCGTACACGCGCCGCGTCTCCGAACTCCTCGGCCGGACCGACGCGTCGGTGTCGAGTGCGGTCGCACTCCTCGAAGCGGCCTCGATTGAGCGGCGCGGCAGCGTCGCCGTGCGGGCGCGGAACGTCCGCGCGACGGCCGAGGTGAGCACCGCGACGGCCGAGCGCGAACTCGGTGGGGTGCTCGTCGACCGCGGCTTCTCGGTCGACCTCGACGACCCCGATCACGAACTCCGCGTCTGTTTCGCCGACGACGTCTGTCTCGTCGGCTGGATCGCCGCCGAGCGCGACGCGGCCTTCGGTTCGCGCGCGCCGACGGATCGGCCGTTCTTCCAGCCAGGGAGTATGGCCCCGATGGACGCCCGCGCGTACGTCAACCTCGCGGCCGGCCCGGCGCTCCCGGATGCGACGGTGCTCGATCCGATGTGTGGCACTGGCGGCCTGCTCATCGAAGCGGGGCTCGTCGGCGCGCGCGCCGTCGGCTCGGACGCCCAGCCAAAGATGGCACACGGCGCGGCCGAGAACCTCGACCACTACCTCTCTGAGACCGACTGGGGCGTCGTCCGCGGTGACGCCACTGCACTCCCGTTCGCCGACGACGCGGTCGACGCCGTCGTCTTCGACGCGCCCTACGGTCGCCAGTCGAAGATCGCCGGGCACGAACTCGCGGACCTCGTCGGCGGCGCGCTCGCTGAAGCGGCGCGCGTGGCCCCCGCGTGCGTCCTCGTCGCCGACCGATCCTGGGACGACGAGGCCCGCGAGGCTGGTTGGACCGTCGATGCGCACTTCGAGCGCCGCGTCCACCGGTCGCTGGTCCGACACGTCCACGTGTTACAGCGTGTGTGATCCGCCGCCGTCGGAGTCCGACCCGTCTACCGTTCTCGTGCTGCCAGAATAGACTCGCCGGCGCGGACGCTGTCGCCCTCCTCGACAAATAGATCTTCCCGGTCATAGGCGGGCGGCAAGAGGACGTCCGCGCGCGATCCGAAGTCGATGTGGCCGATCCGCTGTGCGCGCTCGAGGTCGTCGCCGGCGGCGACGTACGGGTGGATGCGCCGCGCGAACGCACCGGCGATAAGCGAGAGTTCCGCAGGCCCCTCGTCGGTCGCGACGTCGACGTCGACGCGCTCGTTGCGCTCTGACTCCTTCGAGAACGCCGGTCGGTGTGCGCCCGGACGGTGGGTGACGCGCTCGACGTGCCCGTCGAACGGCGCGCGGTTCACGTGCACGTCGGTGACGTTCATAAACACGCCCACGCGGAGCTGATCGCCCTCCTCGCGCACGACCGAGACGTGGCCGTCGGCGGGCGAGACGACGCCCGGACCCGAGGGCTGGCGATCGGGATCACGGAAGAACCACGCGACGAAGCCGCCGGCGGCGAGCGCGACGACGGCCAGCGGGAACGCGAACGGCGCGAGTACTGCGGCTGCGGCGAACGCGGGAACTGCAAATCGACGAGCGCCCGGAGCGAAGCGCATCGCTCAGGCCAGCGCCTCCTCGTCGAGTTCCGACTGGCCGCCGGCCCACGCCGCCAGGAGATGGGTGATGTGGAGGCGGCCGTCGTTGCCCTCTGCGAGGTCGAGATCGACGCGTCCGGCGAGCCGGTGGAGTCGCACGAGGTTCGCCTCGCCGAACTCCTCGGGGTAGGTGTCGGCGACGCGAAGCAGTTCCGAGAGGAGTTCCTGGCCGCCGAAGCCCTCGTCGTCCAGCAGCGACGTCACTTGCTTGCGAGCGTCGGTGATCTCGCCCGTGGCTGCGGCGTCGAGGACGGCCTTCAGCGCGTCGTCGTGGCCGGCCTCCGAGAGCGCCGTCTGTGCCGCGTCGACGGTGATCTCGTCGTCGCCCTCGATCGCAGCGTGCTGGGCGGCGAGTACGGCGTAGCGGAGGTCGCCGTCGGCCTTCGAGGCGATGAGGTTCAGCGCCATCGGCTCGGCGCCGACCTCCTCGGCGTCGGCGATATCGACGAGTACGGCTTCGATCTCGTCGGTGGTCGGCGCGCGTACGGGAACGGGGAAACACCGCGAGCGGATCGGCGGGATGAGCTTCGAGGGCTGCCGCGTCGTGATCACGAACTGGGTGCTCTCGTGGTACTGCTCCATCACGCGGCGTAAGGCCTGCTGGAAGTCCTCGCGGATGGTCTCGGCGTTGTCGAGGAGCACTGTCTTGTACGTTCCCGAGGCGGGCTTGTACGACGCGAGCTCCTGCATCACGTGCGAGATCATATCGCGCTTGGACCACTCGCGTTTGTACTTGTTCCCCTTGCCGCCGCGCCGGTACTGTTTCGAGAACGCCGTCTGTCCCTGCAGGAAGCGTTCGAAGCGCGGATCTTCGCGGATCTCCTTTTTGCTTCGGCTGAAGAAGTCCGCGACGTTGATCTCGACGAGGTCGGCGTCGGGATCCTCGTGCGCCTCGCGGGCGAGCGCGCGGACGGCAGCGGTCTTCCCCACGCCCGGCGGGCCCTGCACGACGAGGTTCATCGGTTCGTCGACGGTGCGTGCGAGTCGCTCTCGGACCTCCTGCTGTGGCAGGTCCGAGAGCGAGGGCGCGTGCTTCTCCGTCCACAGGGGCGCGTCCATCGACGGCGAGTAGTCGGCGGGGGGCTAAGAAACTCTCCCTCCGCGGCCGCTACACGCTCGGTGGCCGTTACGGGGCGCGCTCGGTTTCGGGGTCGTTGCGTTCCCGTTCGCGAGTGTCGCCGCGCTGGCCCTCATCGTACTCCTGTCCCCGCTCTTGCGCTCTCTTCTGCTCGATGCGTTCGCGGGCATTCTCGGGAGTGTCCGTCTCCAAGAGGACTTCGAGCTTCCGCTCGAACTGGTCCTCGGAGAGGTCACCACGCGCGTAGCGGTCACGAAGCCGGTCGAGCGCGGCGTCGACGCCTCCGTCGGCGCCGTTCCACTGGTCACCTCCCACTGTACCGTCTGACCGTTCGACCCGAGGAGTACGCGCCGTCGACGAATCGGTCTCTGCTTCGGCGCGTTGTCTCCTGCGAGCGAGTGAGACCAGCGGAACGACGACCGCGTAGCCGACGACGAAGACGAGCCAGAAGTCGACCGCGGCGAGCAGCGGGACGCCGAAGAGCGATCCGAGCCCGGCTCCGAGGACCACGAGCGCGGTGGCGGCGACGACGGGGTCGTCCGAGTCGGCGGGATCGAAGCCCACTCGGTCCAGTCGGTCTCGGCGATCGTCCATACCCGTCGGTTCGGGAGGACGACCAAAAAGTTACGCCGCACCGATATGATCCGACACGGGTTTACCCCGTCGCCTCCCAGAACCGGATATATCGATGCGCGTGACATTTCTCGGGACGGGTGGGGCCGTACCGACGACCGAGCGGGGGCCGAGTGCGTTCCTCCTCGAACGGGAGGGGGAACGGCTCCTGTTCGACTGCGGGGAGGGCACCCAGCGGCAGATGATGCGGTTCGGGACCGGATTCTCGGTCTCGCACGTGTTCGTCACGCACCTCCACGGCGATCACGTCCTCGGCATTCCGGGGCTGATCCAGACGCTCGACTTCAACGACCGCGAGGAGCCGATCGCCATCCACGGCCCGCCGGGCTCGAAGGGCCACCTCGAACGCCTCGTCGAAGCCGGCGGCTATCGACCGAGTTTCCCCGTCACGGTCCACGAAACCCGTCCCGGCGGCGTCGCGCTCGACGCCGAGGACTACGAGGTTCGAACCTTCGCCACCGAACACCGGGGCGCGAGTTCGATCGGCTACGCGCTCGTCGAGGACGACCGTCGCGGTCGTTTCGACCGCGAGAAGGCCGAGGAACTGGGCGTTCCCGTCGGTCCGAAGTTCAGCCAACTCCACGACGGCGACTCCGTCGAACTCGACGACGGCACGGTTATTTCCCCCGAACAGGTCGTCGGCGACCCCCGCCCCGGGCGGCGCTTCGTCTACACGGGCGACACTCGCCCGGTCGACGCCACCGTCGAAGTCGTCGACGAGCCCGACCTGCTCGTCCACGACGCCACCTTCGCGACGGAGTGGGCCGACCGCGCGCGTCAGACGGGCCACTCGACCGCCCGCGAGGCCGCCGAGGTCGCCAACCGCGCCGGTGCGAAGCGGCTCGCGCTCACGCACATCTCCTCGCGGTACGCCGGCGACGCCTCGCCGATCGAACGCGAGGCGAAACAGACGTTCTCCGGCGAGCGAGCGTTCGTCCCCGACGACGGACAGAAAGTCGAGATTCCGTATCCGGACGACGAGTGAGCGACGGCTCGTCGTGATCGGATCTGGTTTGCGAACAGCCGGCCACGAGTGTTCCCGCGCGGGGAGGCCGGACAACCGCTGACCGGCGCGGGGTGAGCGTTACGTCACGGCGGCGATGGCCCCGGCCTCCGGTATAAACGCTCGTGATGCACTCCGGCGTGGCATATATATCCGCAGACACCCAAGCGACGGTGTGAACGACCGGACGAGCGCACTCGACACCCTCGTCTTCGGCGTGGACATCCAGAGTGGTGACGTCCGCGGGGACGCGCCCTCGTACGCCCTCGTCGCCTTCGATGGCGAGAACGTCGACCGCGACGTGGTCTCCCACCGAAAGCTCCGCCGCCTCCTCGACCGCGAGGAACCGGCGATGCTCGCGACCGACAATATGTACGAGCTGGCGGCCGACAAGGACGAACTCGTCCACTTTCTGCGAGCGCTTCCGGCGGAGACGAAACTCGTGCAGGTGACTGGCGCAGAGCGGCCGGAACCGCTCTCGCGCGTCGCCTCCAGACACGGCGTTCCCTACGGGAAGAAGCCGATGAAGGAGGCCGAAGCCGCGGCACGGCTCGCGGCGGCGAACGTCGGATACGAGGTGGCGGCGTTCGGCGACACCACGACGGTCAAGGTGTCTCGCGGGCGCTCGACCGGCAAGGGTGGGTGGAGCCAGGACCGCTACACGCGGCGGATTCACGGCTCCGTGAAGCGCCGCTCTCGTGAGGTCCAAGAGCGACTCCGACAGGCCGACCTCGAATTCGAAAAAGAAGTCACAGAGAAGTACGGCGGCTACGCGAACGCCGTGTTCACGGTCGAAGCGCCGCCGACTGACATTCCGGTCTCCCGCGGTCGCTCTGGCGACACACGAATCGAGATCGAACGTGAGCGCCACGACGGCATCGAGTTCGAGCCGTTAGTCAAGCGGCGCGACCACGTCGTCGTCGGGATCGACCCCGGAACGACGACGGCCGCGGCGGTCGTCGGCCTCGACGGATCCGTCCTCGACGTCTACTCGACGCGGACCGCCGATACGGCCGACGTGATCGAGTGGCTCATCGAGCGCGGGCGACCGATCGTCGTCGCGGCCGACGTCACGCCGATGCCCGAGACCGTCGAGAAGTTCCGGCGGAGCTTCGACGCCGCCGCGTGGACGCCGCATTCGGACCTCCCGGTCGACGAGAAGCTCCATCGCACGCGCGAGGCCGCCTACGAGAACGACCACCAGCGGGATGCCCTCGCCGCGGCGCTGTTCGCCCTCGACGACCACGAGGACCAGTTCGAGCGCATCTCACAGAAGGTGCCGCCGGACGTCGAGCGCGGTACGGTAATCTCCCGCGTCGTCGCGGGTGAGGAGTCCGTCGAGGCCGTCCTCCGTGACCTCCGGGACGACGAGGACGACGAGGAGTCCGAACCCGAACACGAGGAGCGCGAACTCACTGACGACGAAAAGGAGATTCGGCGGCTTCGCAAGCGCGTCGAACGCCTCGAATCGCACGTCGACGACCTCAACGAGACGATCGACGAGCGCGAGGCGACGATCGAGGAGTACAAAGAGAAACTCTCGGAGGCGAAGCGCGAGGAGCGCCGGAAGGCCAGAGAGCGCCGCGAGGTAAAACGTCTCGAACGCGAGAACGACCGGCTCGAACGGCGCGTCGAGACCTTAGAGGAGGAAAACGAGGAACTCGACGGGAAGTTAGAGCGACTGAAACGTCTCTGGAAGCTCGATCACTCGAACTTCGCCGACGTCGACACCGACGGCGACCTCGTCTCTGTGAAGGTGATCGAGCAGTTCACGCGGGACGCCATCGAGACGACAGACGAGCAGTACGGCCTCGCCGCGGGCGACGTCGTCTACCTTCGTGACGCCTCCGGGGCCGGGCGATCGACCGCCGAACGGCTGGCGGACGTCGATCCACGCGTCGTCCTCCGCTCGGGCGGCAACCTCTCGGAGATGGCTGACCAGATTCTCTTCGAGCACGATATCCCCGTCGCGCCCGCCGACGACGTCGCGATCCAGGAAGTCGACGAACTCGCGGTCGCCAGCGAGGCCGACGTCGAGGCCGCGATCGACGACTGGGAGCGTCGCGCGGAGGAACGCCGGAAAGAACGGAAGGCGTCGATGGTCGATCAGATCATCTCCGAGCACCGCGCGGAGACGCGCAGCGAGAGCCGATAACGGATTTTATCCTCTCACCGAGCGCGAGCGGTGGCATCGACTTCGTAGGGCGCGTCAGGCTGACCGAGGAAGTAGTACACGACGAAGCCCACGAACGGGAGGAAAAAGCACAGCGCCGTCCACGCTAGCACGGCATCGCTCCCGCGCCCCGTCGCGTCGAGGTAGACCCACCCTGGCAGCGCGACGTGGGCGACGAGGAAGTACAGCGCGAAGCCCGCGAAGTACGCAAACGTCCCCACGTCGGTGACGACGATCCACATCACGAGCAGCGGCAGGAACGCCACGGCGACCAACCCCCCGAGGACGATGAGCGGCGAACGGGTCGTTGCCATCGCCGATCCGTTGGGACCGCGTGCGTATGACGCTTTCCAGTGGGGTCGGCAGTCGCCCCGGTAGTCTCTACACGGACCGCGTCCGACCCACTTCTTTACAACGCCGCGCGAGGTATCTACGGCCGACTATGAGTTCGATGCCGAGCCGGACGCTTCCGAGTGGCGATGAACTCCCGATCGTTGGCTACGGGACGTGGGACAGTTCGGGCGAGGACCTCCGCGACGGCCTTCGAACCGCGCTCGATGCGGGCTACACCCACATCGACACCGCCGAGGGCTACCAGAACGAGGACACGATCGGTGAGGTCATCGCCGAGTACGACCGCGACGACCTCTTTTTGACGTCGAAGGTGCTCCCCTCGAACCTCCACTACGAGGACGTCCTGGAGTCGCTGTCGGCATCGCTCGACCGCCTCGGCACCGACTACCTCGACCTGTATCTGATCCACTGGCCGAACCCGACTATTTCGCTGCGCGAGACGTTCCAGGCGCTCGAACGCGCGTACAACGACGGCCTGATCCGCAACGTCGGCGTGAGCAACTTCACGCCCTATCAGCTCCGGTTCGCCCAGAAGGTCGCCGACGTACCGATCGCCGCGAACCAGATCGAGTTCCACCCCTGGTACTTCCAGGAGGACCACCTCGAATTCTGTGACGAACACGACATCGTCGTCGAAGCGTCGGCCCCGCTGGCCCGCGCGGAGTTCCTCGACGACCCGCTCGTGACCGAACCAGCCGACGCCTACGGCGTCTCGCCCGCCCAGATCGTCCTGAAGTGGGCGGTCGAGAAAGGCGTCGTCGTGCTCCCGAAGTCGTCGGACCCCGACCACATCGAGTCGAACATCGACCTCTTCGACTGGGACCTCGACGCGGACACGGTCGCCCGCCTCGACGGCGTCGACCGGATGGAGAACGTCTATATGATCGACCTCGACGACGAGATCTACGGGATTCCGTCGTAACCGCGTCGCGGTCGGCAGCGTCCCCGATCCTGTCCGCGAGGACATCCCAGAAGTCATATGCCGGAGTCGCGATTCTGCGCACGTATGGACGCCTACGAGCAGATCACCCGGAACGTCTCCGAGGTGGTCACAGAGGACGAAGTGCGCGCGCTAGCCGAATCCCCGGACGGAAAGCGGGCGTACGTCGGCTATGAGCCCTCCGGCGTCCTCCACATCGGTCACATGCTGACCGCGAACAAACTCATCGAACTCCAGGAGGCGGGCTTCGAGATCGTCGTGCTGTTGGCCGACGTCCACGCCTACCTCAACGACAAGGGGACGTTCGACGAGATTCGCGAGACGGCGACCCGAATGCAAGAGCAGTTCGTCGCCTACGGCCTCGAGGAGTCCCAAACCGAATTCGTCCTCGGCTCTGAGTTCCAACTCGACGAGGAGTACGTGCTCGACCTGCACGCGCTCGAACTCGAAACGTCGCTCTCGCGGGCCGAGCGCGCGATGGCGGAGATTCAGAGCGGCGACACCGCGACCGTCGCACAGGCGGTCTACCCGCTGATGCAGGCGCTCGACATCGTCTATCTCGACGTCGACCTCGCGATCGGCGGGATGGAACAGCGCAAGGTGCATATGCTCGCCCGCGACACGCTGCCGAGCATCGACGTCGACGCGCCGACGTGTCTTCACACGCCCTTGATCGCGGATCTGACGACCGGCATCGGCAAGATGTCGACTTCCTCGGGCGTCTCCATCTCGATGGAAGACTCCGCGTCGGACATCGAAGACAAGGTCAACAAGGCGTACTGCCCGCCGACCGCGGATCCAGAGCCGACAGACGAGGGACAAGAGCGGGAGAACCCCGTCCTCCAGATCTTCGAGTACCACATCTTCCCGCGCTTCGGCGAAGTCGTCGTCGAACGCCCCGAGCAGTACGGCGGCGATCTGACCTACGAGCGTTACCAGGACCTCGAAGACGACCTCGAATCCGGCGAACTCCACCCGGCGGACGCGAAGGGCGCGCTCACGACGTACCTGAACGACCTCATCGCGCCCGGTCGCGAGAAGATCCGCGAGCAGCGGGACTGATAGTGATTACTCTCACTGTGTACCGCCGAGCGCCACTCCCGGAGGCGATGGTCGGCGGTAAGAGACGAGAGTAATCATTATGAAGCTCCGCCGTCGGTCTCCCCCACCGACGTCGCCTCCTTGCCACTGCGGCCGTCTGACGCCCGTCTTGCTGAGATTGATATTCGTGAGCCGCTAATTTACCCGATTATGGGGATCAAGGGAGTAGTGCTCGGCGCGTATGCGCTCTGTCTCGGGGGGCTGCTGTTGTTCTCGGACTCGGGCGTCGCGACCGGGTTGGGGGTAACGCTCGTCGCACTCACGGGCGTCGCAGTCGTCGCTCAGTACGGGACTATACAGTAGCGTTTGCAAGCGTTCGCACGCTGACCGAGTTGCAAACGCTACTGTACAGCCATCGCGTCCGCGAGAGTGAACGTCCCTTCGTAGAGCGCGGTCCCGACGACGACGGCCGCCGCACCGGCGTCTTTCAGCGTTCGGACGTCGTCGAGCGACGCGACCCCGCCGGAGGCGACGACCGGGATGTCGACGGCGTCGACGACGCGGCGCGTCACGCCTGCCTGGACGCCCTCGTGTTGGCCTTCGACGTCGACATCGGTGAACAGAATCGCGCCCGCGCCGAGGTCCGCATAGCGCGCCGCGGCGTCTGCGGGATCGAGTCCGGTGCCCTCGGTCCACCCGGAGACGACGACCTCGCCGTCTTTGGCGTCGAGGCTCACCATCACGCGCCCGGGGTACTCCGCGGAGATTTCTTCGACCAGTTCGGGCTCTTCGACGGCCGCCGTCCCGAGAATGACGCGCTCGACGCCGCGGTCGAGCAGGTCGATCGCGTCCGCCGCAGTGCGAATCCCGCCGCCGAGTTGCACCGGCACGTCGACGGCGTCGACGACGGCCTCGACCGCGTCGGCGTTCTGTCTCTCGCCCTCGAACGCCCCGTCGAGATCGACGAGATGCAGGGTCTCGGCGCCGGCGTCGACCCAGCGCTCGGCAGCCGCGACCGGGTCGCCGTAGCGTTTCTCGGTGCCGCGTTCGCCCTGTACGAGCTGGACGACCTCGCCGTCCTGCATATCGACCGCGGGGACGACCTCGAAAGTGGGGAATGGATCGCTCACGCGCGAGTGTCGGCGGGGGAGCGGCCTAAAGTCTCCGGAGCGGCGTGCCGCCGCGCGGTCGGATCGGACGCAGCGGTGCGAGACCGCGCCCTTGCAGTCGCAGCGAGGGTGCGTGTCTGTGTCACTCGAACCGAAAGAGCCACAGCAGTGACTCCTCCATTGGAGGTATGACAAGCGCACCCCTCGAACTCGTTCCCGAACTGCTTGAGGTCCTGTTTTTCAGTCTGGGCTCCGTCGGCCTCTCGCTCGTCGGAGCGTCTCTCGAACGCTTCGCGCTCACGACCGCCCAGGGCGGCGAGGTGACGCTCGGCCTGTGGGCCGCGGTCATCGGCGCCGTCGCGCTGTACTTCGCGTACTACGTCGCCGTCGACAAGGCCCTGCCGACGATAACCGAGTTCAAGCGCGCTCTCGGCGACGCTGCCGAGTGACGCGTTGAACCAGTCGAGCCGGTGCCGGCGCGCGATTGCCCGTCCGGCTCACGGCAGGCGATTGGCGCTCTCTGACCGGCGATTCCTTCGCAACCGCTTTTACGGCGCGATGAGGAAGACGACGTAATGAAACTGTTCGGTTCGAGCGGCACTCGCGGCGTCGTCGGCGACGGCCTGACGCCCGAGTTCGTCCTCCGCGTCGCGAAGGCGGCGGGGACAGTGTGGGAGACGGACCGCGCCGTCGTCGCACGCGACACCCGAACCACCGGCGAGATGCTCGCGAATGCGGCCGTGAGCGGCTTAGAGAGCGTCGGCGTCGACGTCGACCGGCTCGGGACGACCCCGACGCCGAGCGCCGTCCGCTACGCCGGCGAGTACGAGCGTCCGGGGATCATCATCACGGCCTCGCACAACCCGCCGGAGTACAACGGCGTCAAACTCGTCGGCGCCGACGGCGTCGAACTCAGCGTTGCCGACCTCGAACGGATCGAAGAGCACGTTCTCAGTGAGGACTTCGGGACCGCCGCCTGGGACGAGGTCGGCGCCTCACGAACGATCGACGCAGTCAACCGCGAGTACGTCGAGGACCTCCTCGCATCGGTCGACTGCGAGACGATCGCCGACGCCGACCTCACCGTCGCGCTCGACCCGGGCCACGGCGCGGGCGCGCTCACGAGCCCCGAGTTCTACCGCAAACTCGGCTGTGAGGTCGTCACCGTCAACGCCAACCCCGACGGGCACTTCCCCGGCCGCGAGTCCGAGCCAGTCGAACCGAACCTCGCCGACCTCAAATCGCTCGTGAAGGCGGCCGACGCGGACGTCGGCATCGCCCACGACGGCGACGCCGATCGAGCCGTCTTCGTCGACGAGACCGGCGCGTTCGTCGCGGGTGAAGCGTCGCTCGCCGCGCTGGCCGCCGCCGAACTGGAGGCAGGCGACACGACTGTCGCTGCCGTCAACGTCTCGCAACGACTCGTCGACGTCTGTGAGGAGGTCGGCGCCACGCTCGAACTGACCCCGATCGGCTCGACGAACATCATCACCCGGATTCGGGAACTCCGCACGATGGATGCGCACGTCCCGATCGCCGGCGAGGGCAACGGCGGGATCTTCTTCCCCGAATACCGACTCGTCCGCGACGGCGCATACGTCGGCGCGAAGTTCCTCGAACTCGTCGCCGAGCGCCCCGTGACCGAGATCGTCGCCCCCTACACCGACTACGAGAACGTCCGAATCAACCTCGAATACGACACGGACGCGGAACTCGACGCGATGCTCGGCGCGGCCCGCGAGTTCGCCGAGTCCGCGGACGCCGACCCGAACACGATCGACGGGTACCGCCTCGATTACGGTGACGCCTGGGTGCTGGTCCGTCCCTCCGGCACCGAACCGAAAGTGCGCGTCTACGCCGAGGCGCGCTCGGAGTCACGTGCTCGCATTCTCGCCGAGGAGGCGGCCGACGCACTCCGCGCCGCGCTTGAAGAGTGAGGCTGTCGGCCGCGCAGTCCTGCGTTTTTGTACCGTCCAGTTTCGGTCGTTCTGCCGATCGAATCGACGCCGTTCACAGCGCGAAAAACCCGAATAGCAGACAGACCACGCCGAGCACCAAGAGGACGAAGCCGCGCTCGACGGAGACGTCGTCGCGGCGGTTCGTCGCCGACTCGGTCGTCGTCGGGGTCGAGTTGTCTGACGAGGACCGCTCGCTAGGTGGTTCGAGCCAATCTGTCGGGTGTGCGAGCCCCGTCTCGGTCCCCGCGTCGAGTCGCTCGTCGCCGTCGGCATCGAGTCGTTCGAGCGCGCGCTTCGTCCGCAGCGACCGCGCCCCGTAGTAGAGGCTGAGTGCCCCGGCTGCGAACGCCACCGCCGAGACGGCGACCATCAGCCCTGTTGCCTGCCGGTTTCGTTCGCGTCCTCCAGCGCCGCCGACAGGTGCTCGCGGGCGTCGCGGAGGCGTTCCAGTTCGGCCGCTGCGACGCCGGACTGAACGCGCTCGCGTTCGTCGGCGTCGAGTTCTTCGTGCGCGCGAGCGGCGAGCCTGAGATCCGCGTAGTCGTCGCGACGGGTCAGATCCCGCACCTCTCGAAGCCGTGCGACAGTCTCCTCGGAGGCGAACCGTCCGAGTAGCGATATCGCTTCGCCGGCGAAGCGGCGGAGCGTCCCCGCCGACGGCGGCGGGAGCGAGACGGTCAACGGCTCGGCCGAGAGCCGTTCGAGGTACGTTCGGTGGACGGCGACGCTCGTCTGGAGCGTTGCGGGGTCCTCGGCGTAGTGATCCAGTTTCGACCCGGAGTAATCGGCATACTCCAAGAGCGTCGGAATCGGTTCGTCGGCGTCGGGACTCTCCCGAACGAACTCGCGGAGGTCGCGCGGCGGCGACCGGAACGCGACGAGCGGGAACGACTCCGCCCGTTCGAGGAACTCGATCACGGCGGTCGCTGACGCCGACTCGTAGAACGACTGGAACTCGGCGCTGACGGCGTCGTTGTACGCCTCGATCGGGTCTCGGAGTTTCTCGACCGGCGCGCCGAGGTCGGCGTCGGCGAAGGCGAGCGTCTCCGCACGCGATTCGATCTCCTCGTCGAGGTTGCGGAGACAGAGCTTCGCGTCCCGGCGTGCCTCCGAGAGCGTCTCTTTCGTCTCTTCGCGCCGGTCGAGGAGGTCGACGTACTCCGCGGCGGGTTCGAGGTCCTCGCGCGCCGCGTCGAAGTGGTCCTCGCTGAGTCGCCGTCGGTCCATCCGCTCGGCGGCGGCCTCGAAGCCGCCGTGCGCCGGGATCGACTCTGGGAGGTCTTCGACGAGGCCGAGAAAGCGATCCTGGAACTCGACGTACGCCTGGAAATCCCCCGTCCCGGTGGCGGAGTCCTCGTAGTTCTCGAACAGCCGGATCGACTTCCGGTAGGCGTCCGCAGCGGCGACGACGGACTCCTCGCCCACGTCCTCGATCCGCGATTCCACCTTCTCGCGCCGCTCGCGCGCCGCCTGCAGGTCCTCGATCCGCGCGTCGACTTCGGCGAGCAGCGCATCCACGTCGGCGTCGTCAGCCGTCGATTCCGGTCCGGACATCGGTCCTTACTCGTACACCGCGTCGGGATCGAACACTTGCTCGCCGACGTTCTCGCCGTCGATCGTCCGGTAGAAACACGAGCGGTGGCCGGTGTGGCATGCACCGCCCGTCTGGTCGACGAGATACAGAAGCGTGTCGGCGTCGCAGTCGACGCGAATCTCCTGAACCTCCTGGGTGTGGCCGCTCGTCGCGCCCTTCTCCCAGAGTTCGTCGCGACTGCGGGAGTAGTAGTGTGCGCGCCCCGTCTCGCGCGTTCGCTCGAGCGCCGCCGGTGAGACGTACGCCAGCATCAACACCTCGCCGGAGTCGGCGTCCTGTGCGACGGCGGGGACGAGTCCGTCATCGCCGAAGTCCACCTCGACGTCGTCGGTCATTACCTCGACCGAGGAGTGTCCGTCCGATAGGTCTTTTGCCCCGTTCTGGACCCGGAATCGCGCTGTCATAAAAATATTTTGACAAAATAGTGAAACTCCAGAAAACCCAAAACTACGACCGCAGACTGATCGCAATGACTGACCCTCCAGATGGAGAAATCGTCCATCGGACTCTCGAGACGGATCGAGAACAGCCGGTCGTCCAGATTGCAGAGGTCGTCGCCGAACTCGAAGGAAAGAGCCACGAACAACTGACGACGACGTACGAGCACCTCGATCACGTTCTCGAATACATATTCACCACGCCGCCGGTCCCGGAAGCACAGGTCGAAATTACGTTCAGCTACGAAGGATACCGAATCACCGTCGAGCAGGACGGGAGTGCGCAGTTCGTCAAAACGTGACTCGGCCGGCGCTCACAGCACGCCGAGCGCCCCGAGGACGCCGAACACGACGTCGCCGTACGTGAACGCCAGCAGTGTCCCGACGAACATCGGGACGATGAACGGGATGCCCGGCGAGATCCACACGTCGTTCTGATCGGCGACGATCTCTAGGCCGCCGCGGAGTTTCTCCGGTGTCGTGCCGTAGGCCGTCCCGTCGATGCTGTCGAGGAACGCCTCCGCACCCCACTGGTCGTCGGCGCCGACGTCAGTGTCGCTTGCGGCGGCCGCTCTGCCGTTCGTATCGCTCGCGAGTGCCGTTCCCTCATCCGTTCCGCCGTCAGTGTCGATATCGGCCGCTCCTGTCTCGGGAACCGGTGAGTCGCTCTCGACGCCGACTGCGCCGTCTGTCGGCTCGTACGTCGCACCGATGCTCTCAGGGTCCCGGAACCCATCGGGGTCCGCCCGGAGGTCGGCGAGGTTCGCGCCGCGCCAGCGGAGGTACATCCGCAGTGCGTCGATGTCGAGGCCGTTCCGCGAGAAGCCGTCGGGCGTCTCGAACAGGCGGCCGTGCGCCGTCGAGAGCGCCGAGACGTCGATCCGCCGGCCGAGGAAGACGACCGGAAATCGGACGTCGCCGTCGAGCAGATTCCGTCCCGCGAGCGCGAGCGGATAGACGGCCGCGAGGACGACCGTGTTCGTCAGGACAGTCATCGAGAAGACGCCGAGCGTCGTCACAGTCGAGGGCAGCGTGAACCCCGCGAAGTAGTACGTCGGAAACGTCGGGAGGAGAATCGCGATCGTGATGAGCGCCTTCGCGTCTGCGCCCCCGAAGCCGCCGAGCAGCCAGAAGATGTAGGCGATCGGTGCGACGAGAAAGAGGCTGATCGCGACGCGCACGAAGAACAAGACGTCCGCAGACGTCGCCATCGACACGTGTCCGAGGGCGTCCCACACGAGCAAGAGGACGCCCAGCGCGACCAGCGGGTACCAGGTCCGACTCGGCACCCGTCGCGTCTCGACGTCCCGCCACGCCGCCCACCCGAGGACTGGGAGGACGGCCAACCGAAGCAGATCCGGTACGCTGGCGAACATACAGGGGAAGTGACCCCGGGGGAGTTGTAGTTTGCGTCTGCGTCGGCTCTACCTCGCACACCGCGTCGGCGCTCACACGTGACAACTACGACACTCACTGGCCCGTCGTCTTCCATCCAAGCTTACTCGCCGGGCGACTCGACGACGCCCAGTTGTTGGAGGAAGCTGAGGTTGTCGGGCAGCACCCACCATTCAGCGACCTTTCCGTCCTCCAACCGGAGGAAAGCCATCGTCTGATGCTCGAACTCGTTGCCGGTCGGTTCGATCCCCATCAACTCCCCGTCGTGGACGCCGCGCTCTGTCAACCTGGCAGCGACGGTATCTCCCTCCGCGATCATATCCTCGACGGTCACCGTGTAGTCCGAAAACGCGTCGAGCGTCTCCGCGAAGCTCTCTTTGATCTCTTCGTGGCCACGGAAATCACGCATTGGGCTGTGTTCCACCGCGTCCGCCGCATACAGCTCCTCGACTGCGTCGAGGTTTCTCTGTTCCAGTACGTCTCGCAGGATCCGATGGGCGATTTCTTTGTTTTCCTCACTCGACATCGGCGTCCCCTGTATGCTGGAGCCACGACTATTGTTAGCGAGTGCTGTATCGAACTATGACCGACGTAAACGAGGGAAAGGCCCGCCTATTTTCCGGTCGATCAGATCCGGGACGGCGATTGATCTGCAGCGGCGATCGAGGACGGTTCTCCCCGGCGTTGGCCGTCTGCGCTGCCGACGAGGTCGCGGGCGCAAAAAGCGCGAATGTTGGGATTTCGGTTCTCGGTGCGACCGAGAACGGGTGTTAGAGGAACCGTTCGTCGTACAGCCTTCGTTAGATGACGCGGTTCTGGAGGTAGTCGAGGTGCTTCGCGTTGTAGACGATCTTGACCTCGTCGGCTGCCGGCGAGCCGATACAGGTCAGGCGGACGTTCTTTTCGGAGACTTCCTCGTCGGAGAGGATCTGCTGCATATCCATATCGATCTCGCCCTCCTTGAGGATGGACGCGCAGTTCGCGCAGGCACCCGCGCGGCACGAGAAGGGCCAGTCGTAGCCCTGCGCCTCGGCGGCTTCGAGGATGTATTCGCCCTGGTTGACTTCGAGAGAGCCGTAGTCTTCGTCGTCCAGACCCGCGTCAGCGGCCTTCTCGAAGAGGTCGTCGTCGTCCATGTCCCAGCCCTGGTCGTCCAGCACTTCGTAGTTGAGGTATTCTACGGTAGGCATCAGCAAGCGGTTTGTATGCCACCCCATTAGACTTTGCTGTTCGATTCGTCGATTACGGGCGGTTGTTCGGGACGTATCACTGCTGTGTGCGGTGACAGTGGGCGTCACTCCGCCGGAGGCGCGGCCGACTGCGACGACTTACAGCGGGACGGCCGCGAAGAGCGCGTACGACGCCGCGGCCGAGAGACTCGGCGTGAGGAGCCAAAAGAAGATCACGCGACCGGTCGTCCCCGGGTCGAACAGATCGGTGCCGCCGAGATCGCGTGCGGACTCTTCGCCCACTGGCGGGACTTCGTCGCTCGTTTCGGTCGTCAGCGCGTCGACGGACATCTCCGGCGCGGTGCCCCCGAGCGCTTCGCCGAGGGTCACCGTCCGCGTGGCGCGACCCCAGCCGAGTCCGACGATGCACATCGTCGCCGAGACGGCGAGACTCGCCGGAATGCCGAGATACGACAGCATCGCGATCAGCGACGCCGACACCGTCTCGACGACGAGCGCGGCCAGGATCGGCAGTTCCGTGAGGTCGTTGCCGACGGTGTCGAGCGTCCGCCGTGCGATGGTGAACGCGCCGAGACCGATCGCGCCGGCCGCGAGGAAGATGCCCTGATTGATCGACACCGCGCCGTTGCCGACGAGCGGGGCGACGGCGTTGGCGGCGTTCGACGCGCCCGCCGAGTAGGCCATATAACAGGCGATGACGACGACGAGGCCGACGCTGCCGAGTTCTCGGGGCGTCGTGTTCGGCCCGAGTCGGGGCCGCGGAAACCCGTTCTCGCGGTCGAGGACGACGATCGGGCCGGGAGAGCGGTCGAGTTTCAGTTTCGCGTCGAGGTAGGGGTAGACGTACCGGCCGATGACCGCACAGATCCAGAAGGCGATCACCGGGGCGACGATCCACCACGAAATGATCTCGAGCATCACGGCTTCGTTCAGCGTCCCGGAGGCGACGCCGAGGCCGGCGATCGCGCCGACGGCCGTCATCGACGTCGACGCGGGGACGCCGAACGTGTTCGAGATAAGGAGCGCCAGGCCGACGAAAAAGAGGACGGCGACGCTGGCGGCGAGCGTGAACTCGCTTTGGGGGACGATGCGCCCGCCCATCGTCTCGATGACTTCGCGCCCGGCGGTCCACGCGCCGAGGAGCGCGAAGCCGGTCATCAGGATCGCCGCGCCCAGTTTCGAGACGAGGTCGCTCCCGACGGCGGGGCCGAACGCGACGCCCGTCGAGGAGCCGCCGATGTTGAATCCGACGAAGACAGCGACGAAGAGACCGACGGCGAGGAGTGTTTCGACCACGACGCGTGGTTCGCAGTACCGGCGGAAAAACGTCACCATCGACGCCGAGAACGCCCGGCACGCCGCAGTAAGATCGGTCAGGCCACTCGACTGCGTCCGGGCACGACGCTCATAATGATTACTCTCACTGTGTACCGGTGAGCGCCGGCAACTGAGGTGGCGCTCATCGGTAAGAGACGAGAGTAATCATTATCAGTTCGTCGCGGCGTCGATCGCCTGTTCGAGGTCGGCGATGATGTCGTCGACGTCCTCGATGCCGACCGAGAGGCGGACCATATCGGGCGTCACGCCCGCGGCGTTCTGTTCTTCTTCGGTGAGTTGTTGGTGCGTCGTCGAGGCGGGGTGGATCACGAGCGTCTTCGCGTCGCCGACGTTCGCGACCAGGGAGGCGAGTTCGACGTTGTCGACAGTGTCGCGGGCGGCCTCGTAGCCCGCTTCGAGGCCGAAGGTGATCATCCCGCCGTAGCCGCCCTCTAAGTACTCGGAGGCCTCCTCGTGCGTCTCGTGGCTCTCCAAGCCGGGGTAGTTGATCCACGAGACAGCGTCGTGGCCTTCTAAGAACTCCGCGACGGCCATCGCGTTCTCGCAGTGTCGCTCCATCCGCATCGGCAGCGACTCCAGCTTTTCGAGGGTGTTCCACGCGTCGAACGGCGACTGGGCGTTCCCGAGATCGCGCAGGCCGCGGGCGATGGCCGCGTACGTGAACGCGGCGTCGCCGAAGCGCTCGGCGAAGTTGACGCCGTGGTAGGCGGGGTTCGACGCGCCGATCTCGGGGTACTTCTCGGCGTGCTCGCTCCAGGGGAACGAGCCGCCGTCGACCAGAATCCCACCGATCGTCGTCCCTGCGCCGGTGAGCCACTTGGTCGTGGAGTTCCACACGAGGTCTGCGCCGTGTTCGATCGGGCGGCAGAGATACGGCGTCGCGAAGGTGTTGTCGACGAACAGCGGCACGTCGTGCTCGTGAGCGATGTCGGCGATGCGTTCGATGTCGGGCGTGACGAGCGCGGGGTTGCCGATCGTCTCTAAGTGGACGTACGCCGTGTCCTCGTCGATTGCCTCCTCGTACGCCTCATAATCGAGCGTGTCGACGAACTTCGTCGTGATCCCGCGGCGCTCGACGGTGTGCGTGAAGTAGGTGTAGGTGCCGCCGTACAGCGACGCCGCCGTGACGATGTTGTCGCCGGCGCTGGCGAGCAGGAAGGTCGCGAGGTCGAGTGCGGCCATCCCGGACGCCGTCGCCGCCGCACCGACGCCGCCTTCGAGCGAGGCGAGGCGCTCCTGCAACATTCCGACCGTCGGGTTCATCAGCCGGCTGTAAATGAAGCCCTCCTTCTCTAAGGCGAACTGGCCGGCAGCGTCTTCGGCGTCCTCGAAGACGTAGGAACTCGTCTGATAGATCGGCGGTGCGCGTGAGCCAGTCGTCGGGTCGGGCTTCTGTCCCGCGTGGAGGCTCCGCGTCCCGAATCCGAGTGGTGTGTCGTCGTCGTCAGCCATAGCGCACCCTTCTCGGAGCGGGGGCCTAACGGACGTGGCGCGTGCAATTTCCGCCGGTATCTGCGACGGGCGCTTCTGTCGCGCGGATCCATTTTGTCAGCTAATCGACTGACGATTGTGGAATATGGACCATTCTGGATGGCGACCTGTCGCTGGGCAAGTTACGGAATAGCGCCATCTTCGTGATTCGACCCGACATCCTATGGACGTCTGCGGTCATCGAAACGGTATTGTAACGGTGCAGAATATGAAGTTAGAGATGACAGACGAGACCGAAGATACGCCGGGAAGATTTACGAAAAAGCGATTCACGCCGCGTTCTCTCCTGACTGGTACTGCAAAATTCGTGCACAACCTTTCGGATCTGGTGCGCGCAAAACGAGCAGACAGAGTCAGCGACCAGTTCGCAGAGAAGATTATGCTCGCGGTCACTGCCGTCAACGAGTGCCAGTACTGCACTCGCTACCACACCGACCTCGCTCAGGAGACGGGCGTCGATCAAGCGACCATCGACCGAATCCTCGAAAACGACGTCGACGGGGCTGTCGACGACGAGGAACGGACCGCGCTCCTGTTCGCACAGGCGTACGCCGAGGCCGACGAGGATCCGAGTCCGGACGCCGTCGCCGAGTTACGCGAGACCTACGGACCCGAGACGGCCGCCGACGTGCTGGCGTTCGTTCGCGCGATCTACTTCGGCAATCTGCTCGGAAACTCCTACGACGCGCTCAAATTCGGCATCCGACGACGGACGCGTCGCGCTCGTCGCTGTCTCCGCCGCGGGGCCGAGAGCACACAGCGAGCGGTCGAGCGCCTGCGAGAGCGCTGTCCGGTCTGAATTGCAGGGGCACCCGCTCCGGATGGTCTCACGCCGCTGCATCACTTCCGACCGACGACCCCACGAGCAGGAGCACTAGCGCCACGAGGCCGACGCCGAGCACGCTCTGCGTCGAATTCGTCCCGACGGCGAGTAGGGCGACGGCAGCGACGAGGACGACTCCGCCGACGCTGACCGCGAGCGCACGGCCGCGATCGACGAGCACACCGAGTCCGGCGAGGACGAAGGCGACGCCGGCGACTCCCCCGGCGACGACGACGTTCAGGACCGCGCCGCGAGCGAGCAGCGCGATGCCGGGCGCGCCCGCGGTCGGCACGAAGAAGCCGCCCAGGACGAGGACGCCGCCGACAACGGCGACGAGGAGGCCAGCGAGGCGTGCGAGGAGATCTGCCGGAGACATACCGTCGGACACAGCGCGCAGCGAAAAGTGCGTTCGGGTTCAGCGGGACCGTTCGGTCGGCCCGCTGGGGCGGCGCGGACTCACCGACTAAACAGCGACGCGTGAACGGGCGCGAAGTCGCCGCCGGTGTTGGGTTCGGCTTCGACGGTGTCGTGGACGGAGCGCCCGTTGACGCCCGCCGCGAGGAAATCGCGGAGCGGTGGCCCGACCTTCTCGGGTTCGACGAGGAACGCGTCGTGGCCGTGGTCGGAGTCGATGACGTGGTGCGACACCGGCACGCCCGTCTCGCGGAACGCCTCGGCGACGGTCTCCGATTGCTCGGTGGTGAAGTGCCAATCGCCCGTGAACGAGAGCAACAGCGCCTCGCCCTCGAAGGCGGCAAGCGCGCGCGAGTCGTTCTCGTAGCCCTCCGAGAGGTCGTAGTCGTCCATCGCCCGCGTGAGATACAGATAGGAGTTGGCGTCGAAGCGGTCGACGAACTTCTCGGCCTGGTAGTCGAGGTAGGACTCCACGTCGCGGTAGGGGAAGAACGCCGCGGCGGGATCGGCGGGGAAGGAGTCCCGGCGCGCGTCGCGGCCGGCGGCGCGCCGCCCGAACTTCTGCTCCATCGACGACTTCGAGAGGTACATCACGTGTCCGATCTGGCGGGCGAGCGCGAGGCCGTCGGTCGGCTGTTCGTCGTTTCCGTAGTAGTCGCCGCCGTTCCAGTGCGGATCGGTCGTGATCGCCCGGCGCGCGATGGCGTCGAGCGCGAGACACTGCGCGTCGAGGCGTGCCGCTGCGGCGACGGAAACGACGTACCGAGCGTCGTCGGGGTAGCGCTTCGCCCAGTCGAGGGCGTTCATTCCGCCGACGCTCCCGCCGACGACCGCGTGCAGGCGGCCGACGCCGAGCTCGTCGAGCAGTAGGCGCTGCGAGCGCGTCCAGTCGCCGATCGTGACCGGCGGGAAGTCGGTGCCGTACACCTCGCCCTCGGGATCGGTCGATGCGGGGCCGGAGGTGCCGTAGCACGAGCCGGGGATGTTCGCCGAGACGACGTAGTACTCGTTGGTGTCGATCGCCTTGCCGGGGCCGACGATGTCGTTCCACCACGCGCGAGCCTGGCCCGCGGTCTCGGAGCCGTAGCCGGCGACGTTCTGGCTGCCGGTGAGGGCGTGACAGACGAGCACCGCGTTGTCACCGTCGAACTCGCCGTAGGTCTCGTAGGCGACTTCGAGGTTCTCGATCTCGTCGCCGGAGGCGAAGTCGAACCGCCCGAGGTCGACGGTTCCGCTGTCTGTTTTCATCGTGTTTCCTCCCCCTCGGAGTCCGAGGCCGAAACGCCTTGCGTTGCGGCGCGGATCGCCCGGTCCAGGTCGGCGATGACGTCGGCGGCGTCTTCGATGCCGACCGAGAGGCGGACCATCTCGGGGCTGAGCCCCGCCGCGCGCTGTTCTTCCTCACTCAACTGTGCGTGCGTCGTCGAGGCGGGGTGGATCACGAGCGTCTTCGCGTCACCGATGTTCGCGAGGAACGACGCGAGGTCGACCTCCTCGCAGGTCCGCTTGGCCGCCTCGAAGCCACTTTCGAGGCCGAAGGTGACCATTCCGCCGTACTCGGACTCGCCGTCGCCGTTCTCCTCGGAGCCCAGATACCGGGTCGCGTTCTCGTGGGTCGGGTGGTCCTCGAACCCCGGATACGACACCCACGCGACGTCCGCGTGTTCGCGGAGGAAGGTCGCGACCTCGCGGGCGTTCTCACAGTGGCGCTGCATTCGCAGCGGGAGCGTCTCCAGCCCCTGGATCGTCTGCCAGGCGTCGAAGGGCGACTGCTGATTTCCGAGCGTCCGGAGCGCCCGCTGGCGGGTGGCGTTGGCGAACGCGGCCTCGCCGTAGCGCTCGACGAAGTCGATGCCGAACGCCGGGTTGGGTCCAGAAAGCTCGTCGTAATCGGCGTGTTCCCACGGGAAGGTGCCGCCGTCGACGAGGACGCCGCCGACGGTCGTCCCCGAGCCGTGGAGCCACTTCGTCGTCGACTCCCAGACGATGTCCGCGCCGTGTTCGAGCGGCCGACAGAGATACGGCGTCGCGAAGGTGTTGTCGACGACGAGCGGCGCGGCCGCCTCGTGGGCAATGTCTGCGAGGCGCTCGAAGTCGGGCGTCTTCAGCGAGGGGTTCGCGATGGTCTCGACGTGGACGAACGCGGTATCCTCGTCGATCCGGTCTGCGAAGGCGTCGTAGTCGAGGGTGTCCACGACCCTGATGTCGACGCCGCGGCGCGTCGCCATCTTCGTCAGATAGGTCGCCGTCCCGCCGTACATATCCGCGCTCGCGACGACGTTGTCGCCGGCGTTGGCGAGCATACTGGTGATCGAATCGAGCGCAGCCATTCCCGAGGCGGTCGCGACCGCGGCGACACCGCCTTCGAGGGCAGCGAGTCGCTCTTCGAGGATCCGCGTCGTCGGATTCGAGATCCGCGAGTAGACGTCGCCGTCGACCGAAAGCGCGTAGAGGTCGGCGGCGTGGTCGGCGTCCTCGAAGGCGTAGGAGGTCGTCTGATAGAGCGGCGGTGCGCGAGCGCCCGTCGCCTCGTCCGGCTCCTGACCGGCGTGTAGACTCCGGGTGTGGAACCCATCGACCATACTATGTGTAGTATGCATATTCCCACACAAACTTATAACCAGCGGTTACGGGACACGGGTCACAGTTGCGGGGCCGGTGCGACGAAGCACCTAACTCGGGGCCGTCCGATCCGTCGATACGATGAGCGACGAGGCGTCGTCGGAGGAGGCCAGCGGCGACAGTGCGGGAGAGGCGTTCGAGCCGGCGTACGCCGATCCGGACAATCCGTACCTTCGCGATCCGGACACGGACTTCGCGCCGGTCGAGGAACTGACCCGCGAGGAGGCGCAGGCGCAGGCGGCGTTGCTGCGGGAGGCGATCCGCGAGCACGACCACCGCTACTACGTCGAGGCCGACCCACTCATCTCCGATCGCGCGTACGACGAGTTGTTCGCCCGGTTGCAGAGCCTCGAGGCCGAGTTCGACCTCGAACGCGAGACCAGTCCGACCCGCCGCGTCGGCGGCGAACCGTTGGAGGAACTCGAAACCGTCGCGCACGCCGCGCCGATGCTCTCGATCGAGCAGTCGACGGCGGCCGAGGAGGTCCGCGAGTTCGATCGCCGCGTCCGCGACGCCGTCGCCGACGTCGACTACGTCTGTGAACCCAAGTTCGACGGCCTCTCGGTCGAAGTCGTCTACGAGGACGGCGAGTACGTCCGCGCGGCGACGCGGGGCGACGGTCGGCGCGGCGACGACGTCACCCGACAGGTGCGGACGATCCGGTCGATCCCGCTCGAACTCGGCGGCGACGTGCCGGAGTTCCTCGCCGTCCGCGGCGAGGTGTTTATGCCGCGAGACGCGTTCCGCGAGCACAACCGCGAGCGCGTCGAGCGCGGCGACGACCCGTTCGCGAACCCCCGGAACGCCGCCGCCGGGACGCTCCGGCAACTCGACCCCTCGGTCGTCGCCGATCGGCCGCTCGATTGCTTCTTCTACGACGTGTTGGACGCGAGCGAGGTTCCGGACAGCCAGCGGGAGACGTTCGACGCCCTCCGTGAGTGGGGCTTCCACGTGAACGACCGCGTCGAGGCCGTCCCCTCGATCGACGAGGCGATCGACTACCGCGACGCCCTGCTCGACGCCCGCGAGGACCTGAACTACGAGATCGACGGCACCGTGATCAAGGTCGACGACCGCGAGGCCCGGGAAGCCTTGGGGGCGACGAGCCGAGCCGTCCGATGGGCCTTCGCCTACAAATTCCCGCCGCGCGCGGAGGTGACACACGTCACTGACATCGTCGTCCAGGTGGGCCGAACCGGTCGGCTCACGCCTGTTGCTCTTCTCGATCCAGTCGACGTCGGCGGCGTCACCGTCTCGCGAGCATCACTCCACAACCCTGAGGAGATCGAACGCCTCGGCGTCGACGTCGGCGACGAGGTGCGCGTCCGCCGCGCGGGCGACGTCATCCCGGAAGTCGCAGAGATGATCGAGAAGCGCGCTGCGGGCACCTACGACTTCCCCGAAACGTGCCCGGTCTGCGACAGCCCCGTCGAGCGCGACGGCCCGCTGGCGTTCTGTACCGGCGGTCTCACCTGCGACGCCCAGCTCGTGCGGACGATCGTCCACTACGGGAGCCGACAGGCGCTCGACATCGACGGCCTCGGCGAGGAGCGCGTCGAACAGCTCGTCGATACAGGCGTGCTGTCGACGCTACCGGACCTCTATCGGCTCTCTGTCGACGACATCGCCGATCTGGAGGGCTGGGGCGAAACGAGCGCGCAGAACCTCGTCGACGCCGTCGCGGCGACGACGTCGCCGCCGCTCTCTGACTTTCTCGTCGCGCTCGGGATCCCCGAGGTCGGCGAGAGCACGGCGCGAAACCTCGCCGCGACGTTCGGCGACCTCGACGCCGTGATGGACGCCTCCGAGGCGGACCTGCGAGCGGTCGACGATGTCGGTTCGACCGTCGCAGCGCGCATCCACGACTTCTTCGCGAACGAGCAGAACCGCGCGGTCGTCGCGGAACTGCGCGAACTGGGCGTCGAGCCCGAATCCGTCGAGTCGACAGGCGGCGACGAACTCGACGGGCTGACGTTCGTGTTCACGGGCTCGCTCTCGGTGACGCGCGCCGACGCCCAAGAGGTCGTCGAGCGTCACGGCGGCACGGCCACCGGGAGCGTCTCCGGGAATACGGATTACCTCGTCGTCGGCGAGAACCCGGGCCAGACGAAGCGCGACGACGCCGCGGACAACGACGTGCCGACGCTCGGCGAAGACGAATTCGCGGCGCTCCTCGAAGAGCACGGGATCGAGTATCCGCCGGAAACTGAGTGACCGACCGATCTGACTCGACGTGACCGAGCAGCGGTCCTCAGAGGTCCTCGCGCTCGAACGCCCAGTAGCCGACGGCGGCCGGCACGGCGATCCACGCGAGCAAGAGCAGAAAGAGGAACCAGTCTGTGAAGTAGAACGGCATCGACTCCTGCAGGGTCGATCCGAGGACCGCTCGCTCCCCGAACGTGGTGCTGAGAAGCCGCGCTCGCGCCGGCTCGTAGTACAGCCCGGCCGCGAGCGTCTCGTAGGCCTTCAGCGGGTTCACGTACTTCAGGAACACGCCAAGCTTGACGCGGGTAAGCTCTCCGACGCTCATCCCGACCTGCTCTGCAGTGTAGTTCAGGAGCTTCGGGATGCCCTCCGCGATCGATCCCCAGAGGACGGCGAAGACGAAGTACAGCCCCATCGTCGCGAGCGTCGCCTCGCGGTTCGAATCCGCGAGCGCGGAGAGGCTCAGTCCGATCGAGACGAAGGCGACGCCGAGAATCGCCGTGAGAGCGACCTGCGGCGCGAACGCGCCGAGCTGCAGTCGCGTCCCGGTCGCGACGAGGGCTACGAACGTCGCGAGGAACCCGACGAGCAGCGCGGCCACGATGACTGTCGACCGGCCGAGAAGCTTCCCGACGACGACGTCGAGACGCGAGTTCGGCAGCGACAGCAGGAGCTTGATCGATCCTGTCTCGCGTTCCTCGGTGATCGAGCCGTACGACGTCGAGAGCGCGATGAAGCCGAGCACGAGCGCGAGTAGCGCCGGGAACGAGAAGCTGAACACGCCGAGGTTCGCGAAGAACCCGAAGAGGTTCGATACCTGTCGGTTCGCCGGCGGGAGCAGGACACCGAAGAACAGTGCGCTGGCTCCGCCGAGGAACAGCGCGAAAAACAGCGTCGAGCCGTGGAGCCACCGCGAGCGGATCGCGTCGCGGAACTCCTTGCGGGCGACGGCCTGCCAGCTCATTGTCGCACCTCTACGTCGTCGGCGGCCGACTCGGGCGATCCACTGTCAGTCGTCTCGACGGCGTCGGCCTCGGCAACGCCCCCGCCCTCGGTGTACGCGAGGAACAGGTCTTCGAGGGACGCCTCCTCGGTCGTGAAGTCGGTGACGGCGACGCCGCGGTCTTCCAGTTCCGTGACGACTCGGGTCTTCGCGTCGCTGTCGCAGGCGACCCGAAGTGCACCGTCGCCGTCGCGGTCGACGCTCTGGACTCCGTCGAGGTTGCCGACGGCAGCCAGCACCTCGTCGCCGACCGGGTCGCCGACGGAGACAGAGAGCGTGGCGTCGGCGTCGGTCGCCTCCCGGAGGCCGTCGATGGAGTCGACGGCGACGAGTTCGCCGTCGCGGAGGATCCCGACCCGGTCACAGACGGCCTCGACCTGTTCGAGGATGTGGCTGGAGAAGAAGACGGTCGTGCCTCGTTCGGCCTCCTCGAGTACGATCTCGCGCATCTCCTTCGCGCCGGCCGGGTCGAGCCCCGAGGACGGTTCGTCGAGGACCAGGAGGTCGGGGTCGCCGACGAGCGCCATCGCGAGCGCGAGGCGCTGGCGCATCCCCTTCGAGTACCCACCGGCCTGTCTGTCCGCGGCGTCGGCGAGCCCGACGCGCTCTAATACGGCGTCGGGGTCGTCGTCGACCTCCTTGGAGTCGATCGCGAATTCGACGTGGGCACGGCCGGTCAGCCGATCGTAGACGTCGAATCCCTCCGGGAGGACGCCGGTTCGCTCGCGGACGGCGACGCTCTCCGCACGGGCGTCGTGACCGAGTACGGTCACAGCCCCCGTGGTGGGGCGGACGAAATCGAGGAGGACGTTGATCGTCGTCGACTTCCCCGCGCCGTTCGGGCCGAGAAAGCCGAACACCTCCCCCTCTTCGACAGTCAACGAGAGGTCCGAGACGGCGGTGACGTCCTCGAACCGCTTTGTCAACCCGTCGAGTTCGATGGCGGCCATAGGCGAGAGTTGTCAGGTCCGTGCATAAAGCGTTTGGTGGCAGAATCAGCTCTGAGATTCGTTCAGGACGAGGCTCGCCGTGTCTGCGTCGCATTCTCTTCGGATGGACTACACTTCGTCGTCGGGCTCGTACTGTTCACGCATCCGTTCGACTTCCGCAGCGTAGCGGTCTCGGACTTCGTCGTCGACCGGTTCGAGGTCGTCACGGTCGACGTCCACGGCGGCCGTCGTCCCGACCCCGCGCTGTCGCATAATCGTCGTCGACACCTGCTTTCGACGGAGCTGTGACCCGTCGGGCGTCGCATACACCATATCGACGAGTCCGCGGTCAGTGTACGTCCGTTCGACGAGCCAGCAGCGAACCGTGTTGTCGTCGGTGGAATCGTCGCCGTCGTCCATACTCCGAGGATCGGCGAGGAGCGGTTTGTAGCTACCGTCTCGGTGGCTCGACGGCTGCGCGGTCAACTTTCTTACTGTCGTCCGGCGTATCTCCCACTATGCCCTCCACACGATCCGCCGCCGTTTATCGGTGGCTCACCGCACAGCGACAGCTCACGATATTCACTGCGATCGCGATCGCGCTCCCCACGGCCTACGCGTTCCAGTCGCGCGTCGGAACGGATACAGGCGGCTTCCTGCTCTTGCTGCTCCTCGGTGTCGGCGTGCCGACGGCGTACGAGGAGTACTGGCCGCCCTACGATCGGGCGTGGCAGGCGGTCCTCTGGACCGTCCTCGTGGGAGCGGTGGCAGCAGCAGAGTTCACGGCGTTCTATCTCATCGGGACGGACGTTCTGGAGCTTGCTCCCCGTTCGAGCACCGCCGGCGCGTTCCTCCTCACGAGTCTCCAAAACCTCGCGTTCCTCACTGTCCGCCGCCGAGCAGCGCAGCCGTAACTGTCTCAGGTCACATCGCCACCCGCGGATCACGTCACTCTCAAGCCTATTCGCCCGCTACATCGACTCGATGGAGCGCAGCGAACTTCGCGACCGCGCCGCGGAGTTACCGACCGACCCCGGCGTCTATCAGTTTCTCGACGGCGAGGACGTCCTCTACGTCGGCAAGGCCGTCGACGTCCGAGATCGCGTCCGCTCGTACGCCGATCCGCGCGGCGAGCGCATCCGGCAGATGGTCGAGCGCGCTCGGTCTATCGACGTCGCCGTAACCGACACCGAGACGCAGGCGCTGCTTCTCGAAGCGAATCTGATAAAGCGCCATCAGCCGCGGTACAACGTCCGGTTGAAGGACGACAAGTCCTATCCATTGGTCCAGCTCACCGACCATCCAATCTCACGGATCGCGGTCACGAGAGATCCCGACCCCGGTGCGACCGTCTTCGGCCCGTTCACCGACAAGGGGCGAGTCGAGACCGTGGTGAAAGCGCTCAGAGAGACCTACGGCCTCCGTGGCTGCTCGGATCACAAGTACGCGAACCGCGACCGCCCGTGTCTCGACTACGAGATGGGCCTGTGTAGCGCGCCCTGTACCGACGAGATCGACGCCGACGCCTACCGGGAGGACGTCGCGTCGGTGGTCCGCTTCTTCGAGGGCGAGACCGGCGTCCTTGCCGACCCGCTCCGGCGCGCGATGGAGAACGCGGCGGAGGCCGAACAGTTCGAGCGCGCGGCGAACCTCCGCGACCGCCTCGATGCGGTCGAATCGTTCCACGGCGCGGGCGAGGAGGCCGTCTCAGCGCAGTCCGACGAACGAGCGGTCGACGTTCTCGGTGTATCGGTCGAAGGCGACACCGCAACCGTCGCGCGACTCCACAGCGAACGCGGCCAGCTAGTCGACCGCTCGCGGCACCGTCTCGACGCGCCCGAGGGCGGCGAGCGGTCCGCCGCCGTCCTCACGGCGTTCCTCACGCAGTACTACGCCGAGCGCGACTTCCCCGATGCGATCCTCTGTTCGGAGCGTCCGGACGACGACGACGTGACGGCGTGGCTCAACGCCGAGGGCGTCGACGTCCGCGTGCCTGGCGCGGGACGCGAGGCGAAGCTCGTCGACCTCGCGCTCAAGAACGCCCGGAGCGGGCCGGACCGCGGCGACGAACTCGGGGCGCTCGCGAACGCGCTGGGGCTGTCGACCGTCGACCGGATCGAGGGGTTCGACGTGAGCCACGCCGGCGGGAAAGCCGTCGTCGGCAGCGACGTCTGTTTCGTCGACGGCTCCGCCGAGAAATCCGACTACCGGCGGAAGCGACTCCCCGACGGCAACGACGACTACGCGAGTATGCGCGCACTCGTCCGCTGGCGGGCCGAACGGGCGATCGAGGGGCGAGACGATCGACCCGATCCCGACCTCCTGTTGATCGACGGCGGCGACGGCCAACTCGGGGCCGCGCAGGCCGCACTCTCCGAGACTGGCTGGGACGTGCCAGTCGTCGCGCTCGCGAAGGAAGACGAACTCGTCGTCACCCCTGATCGGGTTTACGACTGGGCGGACGACGACCCCGCGTTGCACGTCCTCCAGCGCGTCCGCGACGAGGCGCACCGCTTCGCGGTCCAGTACCACCAGACGCTCCGCGACGACGTCCGGACGGTGCTCGAAGACGTCCCGGGTGTCGGCGCCGAGACGCGGCGGGCGCTCCTCAGGCGGTTCGGGAGCGTCGAGAACGTCCGCGCGGCGTCGACTGCAGATCTGATCGACGTCCCGGGCGTCGGCGAGAAGACGGCGCAGTCGATACGCGAACGGCTGTGATGCGCTTTTGGGGTCCTGCGACCGCGCGAATATAGCCTGTTGGGGCGAACAGTCGACACACGTCCCTGCTCCCGCGCCGACGTGCCGAGCGACCGCTACCCGGCGCGGGACCTCGTTTAGGTCACGCCGGGCCTGGCCCCGGCATCGGATATAAACGCTCGGTCGGAGACCGATCGCGCCGCCGCTCTGCAATCCAGTTCGGAGTGTAGTTTGGTACCACTAGGCAGAATCCTTAATAGTCCTTCCTGCACCAGGTCGAGGTATGGACGACATCTTCGTCGCACGGGTAATGTCCTCGCCAGTACACACTGTCTCGCCGGACACGCTCGTCGAGGAGGCCGCACAGAAGATGCTGGACGCAGAGATCGGCTCGGTCGTCGTCGTCGACGACGGCCAACTCGTCGGGATCTTGACCAACACCGACTTCGTGAAGATCGTCGCCGAGCGGAAGCCGAAGGACCAGACGCCCGTCTCCGCGTACATGTCCGACGCCGACGTCACGACGACGGCGCAGGTCCCGATCGCCGACGTCGCCGACTCGATGATCGAACACGGCATCCACCACGTGCCCGTCGTCGACGCCGACGACGCGGTCATCGGGATGGTCACGACGACCGACCTGGCGTCGTACATCTCGCATCTCGAAGCCGCGAAGGCGTAGCCGGGCCGAACGACTGTCGCGCCGACGAAAAGACGTATTAGCGTCACTTTCGAAGCCCGTGGCGTGACTGGTCCCTCCCTCTCACGCCGTTCCCTCCTCCGCGGTGGCGCCGCCGCGGGCCTCGCCGCGCTCGCTGGCTGCGGCGCCGTGGCCGCCGCGGGGCCGTGGGCCGTCCCCGTGCCCGACGGGGTCTCACACCAGGACGTCGCCGTCGTGCGCCCGCCACACCGGGATGTCGCGATCGAGCACCTCCGCGACCTCCTCGAGCGTGCCGAACCGATCGTCGAACGCGCGCGCTCGGCTGGCGTCTTCGAGGGCGAACGGTTCCTCGGCTACGAAGGAAGCGTCGCGTCCGCGCGAGAGTTCCTCGACGGCTCGCACGCGGCCTCGTTCGATACGATCAGTGAAGCCCGGTACCACGTCCGGTACGTCGCCGAGACGTTCGGCGTTGCCGCCGCCGGCCTCGACGACGTGTCTATCGAGCCGTCCGGCGCGGCACAGACTGGCCCGGCCGCGGGCATCGAAGACTTGGTCGGGACGCTCAGTTACGAGAGCGACGCGCCCGCGGAGACGATGGTCTGGATCGACCTCGTGGAGTCGTGGCTCCACGCGGCGATGATCGCCGGCAAGAACGCCGAAGTCGACCGCGACGAACTCGCAGAGAAGCCCGAACGCGTCCGCAAGAAGGCGCTGGCTCGGGCCGTCCGAAACCACGAGCGCTCCGTCCGGTTTCTGAGTGACGCCCGCCAGTTCTATCGGACGTTCCGTGCTCGGCAGTCCGCTCCCGCGTCGATCGGACTCACGGCGGCCCGCGAGACGTACCGCGAGCGTGCACAGGAGTCGTCGCACGACAACGAGTGGTACCACGAGCGTCACACCGACGAGGAGACGCCGCGCGACACCGCGTGGAATCGACTCTTGACGCTCCACCCGGGTGAAAACAGCCTCGACGACGCCGAGTGGGCGCGTCGAGACGGGCTCTCCGGGCTCGAAACGGTCCAACTCGCGGAAGCGGCCGTCGAATTCCAGGGCTTTTCGACCGGCCGTGACGCCGTCGAGCGGTTGCGCGGTCGCCAGTCGATCCCGAAGCGACTGCTGCTCGACGCGAAACGGCGGGCCGTCGACGGCGCGTATCGGATTGCCGCCGCAGGCGACCCCTTCGAGAAATGGCTCCTGCGTCGGGCAGCGATGTACCTCTCGAAGGGAGACCGATTCCTCACCGACGGCGAGATCCTCGACAACTATCCGCGAGCGCACGCGCTGGCCTGCTACGGGGTTGCGGTCGGCGTCGTGGACGCGATCCCGTCGGTCGCGAGCGTCGTGACGGACTGAGTCCCGTTCGAGCGGCGAAAAAATCAGGTGTAGGGAAGGTTCCGGCTGCTCCGTTCGAGTCTACGCGATCTTCTCGTACTGCTCTGAGAGCTTCTCTGCGGCGTCGTCCATCAGGTCCGCCTCGTAGTCGTCGAGGTCCCACTCGACGACCTCCTCGACGCCGTCGGAGCCGAGTTTGACGGGGACGCCGAAGGCGGTGTCTTCGTAGCCGAATTCGCCGTCGAGCGCGATCGAACCCGGGAGAACCGCGCCGGTGTCGCGGAGGATGGCCTCGACCATGTGTGCGACGCCGGTCGCGGGCCCCCACTGAGTCGCGCCCTTCCGTTCGATAACGTCCATCGCGGACTCCTGAAGGTCGCCCAAGATCTCCTCGCGCTCGTCGGCGGAGAACTCGGGGTCCGTGCCGTCGACGCGGACCTTCGAGAAGACGGGGACTTGCGCGTCGCCGTGTTCGCCGAGGATCGTCGCCTCGACGTTCTTCACGGGCACGTCGAAGCGCTGGCTGAGCACGTAGCGGAAGCGCGCGGAGTCGAGGCGGCCGCCGAAGCCGATCACCTTGTGGCGGTCGCGGTCGCCGGACTCGTAGAGGTGGCGGTTCAGCAGGTCGACGGGATTCGAGGTCGTCACGGACACGAAGTCGTCGTTGTGCTCGGCGAGCGAGGAGCCGATATCGGCCATAATCGGCGCGTTGTCGCCCGCGAGGTCGATTCGCGTCTGTCCGGGCTGTCGGGGGATCCCGGCGGTGATGACGACGACGTCCGAACCGGCGGTGTCCTCGTAGGTGCCCTGTACGACTTCTGTGTTCGAGTCGTAGGCGATCCCGTGGTTCGTGTCCGCGGCCTGTCCGACCGTCTCGTCTTCCTTGTCGGGGATGTCGACGAAGACGAGTTCGTCTACGACGTCACGAAGCGCGAGGTTGTACCCGGCGGCGGCACCGACCGTACCGGCGGCACCGACTACGCTGACTTTCGTCATATCAGCCGAAACAGGGTTCGGAATTCGATTAAACGCTTCGGCTTCGCGGGTCGTCGGATCGCAGTGAAACAGGTAGACGGAACGGAACTCAATTACAGTTCGGACGGACCTCGAGCGCTGTGCCGACGCCGCGTGACTGCCAGACGAGGCTCGACGCACGGCGGTGTCGACAGTCACCGGCTTTCGTGGATCGAATCCCTTACGGTACAGTTCGACACGCCTCGCTACACTCGGCGGTCACAACGATCGCGACGGGACTCCCGAGAGGGAACCGATCGGGAGTACGTCGCGCGAGTGAAATCTCTGATTTCACGAGCGCGACGGGATTCGAACCCGCGACCATCGGATTAGAAGTCCGACGCTCTGTCCAACTGAGCTACGCGCCCTCGTGGGTAGGCACTCGGTGGGCAGTAAAAAGGGATGTGGCTTTCGTCGCCGGCGCGCCCGCGCGAGCGGAACTCGTAAGGTCGGGTGCCGTGAATCGACGCGTAATGAAGGTCATCGGTACCGTCGGACTGCCCGGAAGCGGCAAGGGCGAGGCCGCCGCGGTCGCCCGCGAGGCTGACGTTCCGGTCGTCACGATGGGCGACGTCATCCGTGAGGCCTGCCGCGAGCGCGGCTTCGACCCCGCAGAACACCACGGCGAGATGGCGCGAACGCTCCGCGAGGAGGACGGCCCCGCGGCGATCGCCGAACGCTCGCTGCCACTGATCGAAGCCGAACTGGAAACCCACGACACCGTCCTCGTCGACGGCCTGCGCTCGGAGGTCGAACTCGACCGCTTCCGCGAGGCGTTCGGCGAGGAGTTCCTGCTCGTGAGCATCGAAGCGCCGTTCGAGACCCGCGCCGAGCGACTGCTCGACCGCGCTCGCGACGACTCCGACATCGACAGAGAGGCGCTCCGCGACCGCGAGGAGCGCGAACTCGGATTCGGGATGGGCGAGGTGATGGACCGCGCCGACGTCGTCGTCGAGAATACCGACACCCTCGACGCGTTCCGCGAGCGCATCCGCGCGATCCTCGACCGCGACCTCGCGAGCGTCGACGACGACGAGTCCGTCCAGGTCGCGTCCGACGTCCTCGACCCGTCGGCATCGGACCCGACACCTGAAGCGAACGCGGGTGATCACCGATGATCTACCGCGTGAAGGCTCGGATCGTCGCACCGGTCCGCGATACAGAGGTGACCGCCCGCGTCGAAGACGCCGTCCGGAATCTCTTTCCGAACGTCGAGTTCGAGCACGAAACGGGCGAACTCGCCGGTGAGACGCACTCGCTGGAGCGATTCTCCGAACGACTCCACGAACAGGAGATCCTCGACACGGCCCGCCGAGAGTTCTTCAAGCGAGCGGACGAGGACGGCTTCTCCTTCGCGCTGAAGAAGCAGGCGGCGTTCAAAGGCGTCATCAACTTCGCCGTCGGCAACCCCGACGAACTCGGCGACATCCAGGTCCACGTCACCGTACACGAACCCGACGTCGAGGCGTACATCGACCACGTCGCGCCGCCGACCGAGGACGGCCGTCCGGTCGACGTCGACGACCGCGACTGAACTGCGGCCCCAGGTCGTCCGCGCGGACCGCGTCGGCTCCGACGGTCAGACCGGCGCGAGCAGTATCGCCAACGCGGCGGCGATGAAGACGACTTTCAGCGCCGTGTTGACGGCGATGACTTTCGAGCCGAAGCGCGGTCCCCAGATCCCGTACTGGAACGGGATCGAGCGCTTGAACGTCGAAACCGCGAAGGAGATGATCCCGCCCAGGAGCATCGTCGCCACCGCGGTCCGCGGCGTGAACGTCGATCCCACCATCGGCGCGATCGTCGCGGCTCCGGTCGTCGTGTCGAACGCGAAGACGCCAACCACCAGCAGCGACGCCGCCGGCAGTCCGAGCAGCGACGTCAGTGGCTCTGCGACGCTCGTGATTGACTGGACGTCTTGCGTTCGCACGAGCAGCGTCACGAGGACGTAGACGACCGCGAGCCGCGGGACGATCCGCCGGATCTTCGGCCAGGTCTTCTCGGCCGCGGTGTGGAGTACGTCGGGGACCGACTCCGACTCGTCGTCGGTGGCGTGGTCCGCCGTCGCCGCACGCCCGCCGTCGCCGACTGCGCTCTCTGCGCCGCCGTCGGTCGTCACCGAGTCGTCCTGTCGATCCACCTCTGTCCCTCCCCGCGGGAGCAACACCGCGCCGGCGAGGACGCCGGCGATCGTAATCCCGAGCGCGATCGCGGCGCGCGAACCGACGTAGAGCAGTCCGACTTCGAGACCGAGAATCGGGATCAACACCGGCGCGTAGAAGGTGAAGATGTGCTGGACGAAGCCGAAGAACGTGTTCATCGTGACCGCGATGAGCGTCTCGGCGTCGTCGAGCCGTCCCGATTCGCGGAAGTCCGCGAGCATTCCGTACCCCGCCGTCGTCGAGGCGGCGGTGGTGACGATCGCAGTTCCGACCTCGTCTGGGAGGTTCGCGGGTCGCGTGAGGTACTTCGAGAACGTGGCGATCTTCTCGACGAGGCCGAAGCCGACGGCGACGTTGGCCAGAAAGACGCCGCCGGCGATGAAGACCGCGATGCGGGCGACTCTCGGCGCTACCTCGACGAGCACGGGCCAGACGGTATCGACGGCCGCTCCCGGTTGCACGTCTCACCCTCGGAACCCGGCGGACTAATCGGCGTCGGTTCACGGAGTCGGGATGGCGGAGCAGCGCCGTCCTCGATCACAGGAGCAGTTTCGATCACAGGAGCAGTTGCACGGTCGCAAAGAGGACCACTACCCCGAGGACGTCACAGGTGTTGGTCACGATCGGGATCACGACGTCGTCGGGATCCAGCCGGAAGCGGTAGGCCACGTAGGTTACGGCGACGGTCACCGCGATCGCGAGAATCGCCAGCGCGATACCCGACGCGAGCGAGATTGCGACGACAGTCTGGGGTGCCAACTGCGCGCCGCTCACGAGCGCTGTGAGTCCCCACGCGCCGACGCCGACGACCGGGAAGATCGAGACCGCGAGCGCGAACGTCGCGAGCGCGTTGCCGGCGAGGTTCTCGTCGCGAGGGTCGAACGAGAGCGTCCCGAGGTGGAACGCCGTCGAGAGCCGAGCGGCGAGGATGCTTCCGAGGTTCCCAGCCGTCCCGATCGTCACGGGAACGAGCGCGAGCAGTGTCGGATACTGGAGCAACTGGGTCTCGAAGCGGCCGAGCACGAGACCGCTCCCGACCTCGACGAGCGTCAGGACGAGCAGGATCGGCAGCATCGCCCGCGTGATCGCCCGAACTGTCCACTCGGTCGACACTTAGATCACCTCTGCGAGCGCGAGGACGATCCTGACCGCCGCGAGCAGGAAGAACACGCCGAAGACGTCGCCGGTCGTCGTCACGAGCGGTCCGACGAGCGTGTCGGGGTCGCGACCGCGTCGGTAGCCGGCGAACACCGCGGTGACCACGACCGCAGAGAGCGCGACGCCGGAGAGCAGCCCCGCGAGCAGCGCGATCGCGACCAGTACGGGGAGCGGCGCGACCGAGCTTCCGAGCAGCGAGAGAACCGTGAAGACGGCGACGGCGGCGAACGCCGACGCCAGGAGGCCGTTCGCGAGCGCGGCCGCCACTGCTGACCGGAGTCGTTCGTCGCCGCCGCGGACCCGCGGTTCGACGAGCCCCTGGTGGAGCGCGGTCGAGATCCGTGCTCCGAGCGAGCCGTAGACGTTGCCGCGGGTCGCAAGTAGTGCAGGCACGAGCACGAGGAGTCCCGAGACGTCGCGCAGTTCCGCGCGCATCCCGCTGAGTACGACGCCGGCGATGAGGCCGCCGACGAGGCTCGCGGCGAGCGCCGGGAGCGCCTCGCGGTAAGCCTCGCGTGCGGCGTCCCGGACGGTCATACGGGAGTCGAGAACGCGGGGGGTAAAAAATCGGGCGTGTCCTGGATGCGGACGCCGCCACAGCCGCTACGTTCGAGTCGAAGTTATCCGAACGGTCCGAGACCGCCGCCACCGCCGCCGCCGAGGCCGCCCATTCCGCCGCCTCCGCCCTGATTCTGGAGCTTCTTCATCATCCGCTGCATATCGCCGTCGCCCATCCCTTGGAACTGCTGGATGGTCTGCTCCATCATCTTGTGCTGTTCGAGGAGTTCCTGGACCGTTTCCTCGTCCTTCCCGGAGCCGCGGGCGATCCGGCGGACGCGGGAGGCACCGATCGAACGCGGATTCTCCAGTTCGTTCTCGGTCATCGAGTCCATAATGACGTCGAACGAGTGCATCCGGTCCTGGGTGACGTCCATCGCGTCGTCGGGGAGTTGATCCTTGAAACCGCCGCCGAGGCCCGGGATCATATCGAGGACCTGATCGAGCGGGCCCATCCGGTTCATCGCCTCCATCTGCTTTTGCATATCCTTGAGGGTGAACGAGCCCTCCATGATGTCCTCGGGGTCCCAGTCGTCGTCTTCCTCCTGGGTCTCGGCCATCGCGCGCTCGACGCGCTCGGAGAGCTGTTTCAGGTCGCCCATCCCGAGCAGCCGGGAGATGAAGCCGTTGGGCTCGAAGCGCTCGATGTCTTGGACGGTCTCGCCCGTCCCGAGGAAGGCGATCGAGGAGCCGGTTTCGTTGACGGCCGTCAGCGCGCCGCCACCCTTCGCCGTCCCGTCGAGTTTGGTGACGACGACGCCGCCGATGCCGATGGCGTCGTCGAACTCGCGGGCCTGCTCTTTCGCGCCCTGCCCGATCGCAGCGTCCAGCACCAGGAGCGAGCGGTCCGGTTCGACGACGTCTTCGATCTCCTCGATCTCGGCGATGAGGTCGTCCTCGAGCGCGTGTCGCCCGGCGGTGTCGACGATGTGAACGTCGGCGTCTTCCGTCGCTTCGAGGCCCTCGCGGGCGATCTTGACGGGGTCGGACTCGTCGGGGTCGCCGTAGAACGACACCTCGGCGCGCTCGCACATCTGCTTGGCCTGGTCGTACGCGCCGGGGCGGAAGGTGTCCGTCTGGATGACGGCGGGACGGAGTCCCTTCTTCGAGAACCACCACGCCATCTTCGCAGCGCTCGTGGTCTTCCCCGACCCCTGGAGGCCAGCGAGGAGAATCGTCTGCGACTCCAGCGGTAGCTCGGTGGATTCGCCGACGAGGTCGACGAGTTCCTCGTAGACGATCTTGAGGACGTGATCCCGTGCGGAGGTGCCGGCGGGCGGTTCTTCTTCTGTCGCGCGTTCTTCGATGGACGAGGAGAGGTCCATCACGAGGCTGACGTCGACGTCTGCAGAGAGCAGCGAGCGCTGGATCTCCTTGACGATCTCCTCGACGTCCTCCTCGTCGAGGCGGGATTTCCCCTGCAGCTTATCCAGACTGCTGCGGAGGGAACTCCCGAGATTGTCGAGTACCATTACCACCTCCTACGCCGCCACGCGGGTAAAGGCTTTTTCTGCGCCGCGGACGACGCTGCGGTGATGGCGGTCCTTCCCGACCTCTCGACGTATCTCGCGTTCTGTGCGGCGGCAGTCGCGCTCATTCTCACGCCGGGACCGGACACGATGTACGTCCTCACGCGGGGGATCCAGAGCCGCGACGCCGGCGTGCGCTCCGCGCTCGGGATCGCGACGGGCGTGCTCTTTCACACCGCGGCGGCGTCGCTCGGCCTCGCCGCCCTCCTCCGCGCCGCGCCCGCGGCCTATCAGGTCGTGAAGTACGTCGGCGCGGCGTATCTGCTCTACCTCGGCGTGCAGGCGATCCGCAACGACGAGTTCGGGTCCGCAGCCGGAGCCGACTCGGGGACGGAACCGGACGGAGACGCAGCGGCTGCAACCGCGACTGGAAGTTTTCGCCGGGGCGTCCTCGTCAACGCGCTCAATCCGAAAGTCGCGCTGTTCTTTCTCGCCTTTCTCCCCGGGTTCGCCGGGTCGGGGCCGGACGCCGCGCCGCGGATGCTCCTCCTCGGAGCGACGTACGCCGCCTTGACGGCGGTGTACCTCGGCGGTATCGGCGTCGCGTCCGGGCGGGTCGGGCGGGCGCTGTCCTCGTCGGCGACGACCTCCCGGCTGAGTTGGCTCGGCGGCGGTGCGATGATCTCGCTCGGACTGGCGCTGGCGGTCGAATAGCTCTCCCGAGTGCGTCCCTGACCCGTTCGCACGGTGTTCGTCTCACGACGGCACACACTCCGATGAGGAGGGCCCCAGGAATATCATATACATTTATTATATTTCCGAACGTACTAGAGGTACGTATGACAGAATCGATCAGACTCAATAGAATCGGCACGGTCTTCTCTGGGCTCTCGTTCCCCGTGTCGCCGTCGCGCGTGACCAGCGAGTGCGGTGACCTGACAGTCCGACTGGCCGAGGGCTCGGTCACCGTGGGCGAGGTGATCCAGCAGTCTGACAGCGACCGCTTCACCTCGAGCGACGACCTCGAACTGGAGTTTCTGAACCTCCTGCCCAGATCGGCGGTCGGCGAGCCGTTCCAGTCCGACGGCGACGCGTAGGCGGCGGAGTTATCGAAAATCGAAACGCGGCTACGGCTATCGAAGAACGGCTACGATTCCTCGCCCACCAGACGTTCGACCATCCGCTCGGGGTCGAATCGCTCGATGTCGTCGTAGCCCTGTCCGACGCCGAGGAACAGGATCGGCTTGCCCGTGACGTACGCGATGGAGATGGCCGCGCCGCCGTTGGAGTCGGCGTCGGCCTTCGTGAGGATCGCGCCGTCGATCTCGGCGGCGTCGTTGAACGTCTTCGCGCGCTCGACGGCGTCTTGGCCCGCGACCGCCTCGTCGACGAACAGCGTCATATCGGGGTCGACGACGCGGTCGATCTTCTCCAGTTGGGACATCAGGTCGTTCGAGGTGTGGAGCCGACCTGCGGTGTCGCCGAGGACGACGTCGATGTCGTGTGCCTCGGCGTACTCGACGGCGTCGTAGAGCACGGCGGCGGGGTCGCCACCCTGCTCGTGGGCGATGAGTTTCGTGTCGAGGTTGTCCGCGTGCTTTTGGATCTGCTCGTTCGCGCCGGCGCGGTAGGTGTCGCCGTTCGCGAGGACGACCGAGAGCCCGCGGTTCTCGAAGTAGCGGGCCAACTTCGCGATGCTCGTCGTCTTCCCGACGCCGTTGACGCCGGTGAAGACGATCGTGACCGGCTTCTCCGCCGACTCGACGCGCGCGTCGAAGTCGAACTGCCCCACGCTGATGACTTCGTAGAGCGCGTCGTGGAGCGCGGTCTCGACGAGTTCGCCCGTGGTCTCGACCTGCGCGCGCGTCTCGCCGATCATCTTCTCGCGGACGGTGTCGAGGATCTCCTCGGCGACGTTCATCTCGACGTCGCTTTCGAGGAGCGCCATTTCGAGTTCCCAGAGAGGGTCTTCGAGGTCTTCTTCCTCGATGATCACTTTCCCCGTGGCGAACGCTGCGGCGCGCTTGAGCCGACCGGGACCGGAGTCGTCCTCCTCGTCTTCGTCCTGCAGCGCGGCTGCGGCCTCCTCGGAGGCGAGCGAGGCAGGCTGTTCGTCCGCAGCGTCTGCCTCGGTCGCTGCGGTCTCACCACCGGTTTCTGCTGCGGCTTCATCGCCGGTTGCCGCTGTCGTCTCGGACGTCTCGCGGTCTACCTCAGTGGTCGCAGTTTCCGCGCTCTCGTCGCCGGGTTCGGCCGTTTCCGCGGCGACAGTGTCTGGTTCGGTGACCTCGCCACCCTCTGGTGTCGTTTCGGTCCCCTCCTCGGCGGATGCCGCCGTTTCGACTCCGCCGGCGGCGTCCTCGATGTCCGCCGCCTCGGCCTCGGATTCGTCGAGTTCGGCCGCTGATTCCTCTGCTTTCTCTTCGGCCGTCTCCTCGACGTCTTCGCGGAAACTGTTGAGCTTCTTTTTCAGTCCGTCGAACATAGTTGTCTGCCGCTGTTACGTGGTCGTCTACCGTCTGGGTGCTGCTTCTACGGCGGCGAACCCGTAAATCGAGTCTGCGGTTGCGTTATTCGTCGTCGCCTTCCTGCATCTGCTGCATCTGCTGCATCTGCTGTTGCTGCATCTGCTGTTGCATCTGCTGGGCCTGCTGTTCGAGCTCGGAGCTCTCGTCTTCGAGTTCGTCGATGTCCTCGCGGACCTCGTCGATGCGGTCGTCGAGAGCGTCCTGCTTCGTCTGCAGCGCGCTGACGGCGTCGTCTGCGGGCTGTTCGGCCGCGAAGTCGCCGCCGAGGTCGACGATGACTTCGTCGATGTTCTGGATCTCCGCGCGGAGGTACGCGCCGCCGCCGAGGGGGACCTGCACGGTCGATCCCGTCTCGAGCGTCTCGATCGCTTCGATCGCTTCGTCGATCTCCGTCTGCTCGGACTGGAGATCGTCGACCTCGGATTCCAGCGTCTCGATTTCCTCGTCGATCGCCTGCAGTTCCTGGGAGAGCTGCTGGAGTTGCTGCTGACCGCCGCCGCCCATCATGCTGCGGCCTCCGTTGCGATTTCGTCGATCTCGATCTGAGTCCGCTTCAGACCGTGCTGACTCCCGACGTTCGCGTAGACGCGCTCGCGAGCGACGTTCTCGTTCGGAGCCTCGACGACTGTGTTGAACTCGCTGAATCCGTCGCGGCTCTGGAACCGGCCGCTCACTGCGAACTTACTCATACCGTTCGATTCCCGAGCGAGCGGGAAGTATCTTCCTACTCGGGCTCCCGAAAACGGGCGCGAGTCACGCCGTGAGAGCGGCTCTCAGAAACGCCGTTCGGAGCAAAAGTCGGAGGCGGCGATCGTACTGGACGCTCCTCTGCAGACGGTGATACCGACGGGGAGAACGCGAGGTTACTCGAGGTAGCCGAGGGCGTCCTCGATCCGGCTCAGTTCCGGGCCGGTGGTGTCCTCGCCGGCGACGTAGCTCGTCTCGTTGGCGACGAGCCCGGAGCCGACGAGCGGTGCGCCGTAGTTGACGGTCCCGATGTCCGCGCGAACGTCGAGGTGCGCTTCGAGCGCTTCGAGTTCGGGCTCGCGGGATTTCGGGTGACACAGCGCGCCCTCGTTGGTCGCGACGGCGGCCGTCCCGACGGTCTGGACGTCCGCGAGGTCGCCGCGCTCGGCGGGGACGCCGAGCGCGGATTCGACGGCGTCGACGGCCTCCTCGGTGAGGTCGGGGTGGACGTACGCCCCGTAATCGTTCGCGAGAACGACGTTCCCGGCGGCGTTGATGTGGCCGGGAAGTTCTGTGATGGGGACGTCCGCGGCGGATTCGATGGCCTCCTTCTCGCGCTCGGTCGCCTGGCTCGTCACCAGGATCCCGTTCTCGTTGCCGGTCGCGAGCGCGCCGACGGTTCCGGAGCCGCCGACGGTCGTCGTCACGGCCGGAACGTCGAGTTCGTCGGCCATCGCGTCGACGACGTCGTCTTCGGCGTCCGAGCGAACGATGAGTACGTCGTCCGTCGCACGGGCGAACACGCCGACGTAGGGCGACCCGGCGAAGGAGGCGCGGAGCACGTTATTCTGCCGGCTCCGCTTCGACGATGGACTCGCCGTCCTCGTCGAATCGGGCGGCGCGGACGCGGAGCTTGCTCGGGGGCTTCTGCTTGCCGCGTGCCCACACCGTCTCGTTGAGCGAGGGGTCCAGACGGACGTCGTCTTCCTCGACCGAGAAGTGCTTCGCGAGGTGCTCTCGGATCAGAGACATCGCTCGACCCGCGCGCTCGTGGGCGGGGACGACGCTGACGTCTCGGAGCGGTACCGTGATGACGCGCTCTTCGAAGTCGCTGGCGCTCATTCTTACTCGTCCGTGTCACTCCGCCGCCAGTTGCGACGCTTGGGGTTTCGCGTGACTTCCATGTCCGTCTTCATCATCACCCAGGCCGGAACGCGCGTGTTCTGGCGTTCCAGTTTGGCCAGACGCTTCTTCTTGGCCTTCGACTTCTTGCTCATAGTGCTCGTCTGTTTCCCCGGATCGCATAAAATCTTGTTCCTTCGACGCCGCTCGCGTGCGAGCGCCTCACAGCCCCGAACGATGCTGTTTCACTCTGATCTGCCCCGTGCCGAGCTGTCGCCGCCGCGCCGTTTCGAGATATTCAACACCGCCCGTGTCGTCTCTCACGTCAATGCGTAATCTGACTACCTTCGTCTTTCTGCTCGCGGCCGCCATCTGGGGCACCGCGTTTATGGTGACGAAGGCCGGCCTCGCGTGGATCCCGCCCGCTCTCTTTGCTGCGCTTCGCTTCGACCTGGCTGCGATCGTGCTCTTCGCGCTCGCGACGTGGCGCGGCGATCGGATCCGTCCCCACGGTGCGGAGTGGCGGCCGATTCTGACCGGCGGCGTTCTCCTCATCGGAATCCACCACGCGTTCTTGTTCTCCGGACAGGTGTACGTCACGAGCGCCGTCGCAGCCGTCCTGCTCGGTCTCATCCCCGTCATCACGCCGACGCTGACGCGACTGTCGTCGACGCGAGAGCGACTCACGCCGAGCGGCGTTGTCGGGGTCGCGCTCGGCTTCGTCGGCGTCGTCACCATCGCGAATCCGGATCCGGCCAACCTCGTCGGGGCGGACCTCCTCGGAGTGGCACTCGTGCTCGGTTCGGCGGTCACCTTCGCCGTCGGCGCGGTGCTCACGCACGACGCCGCCGACACGATGCCGATGCTGGCCGAACAGGCGTGGGTGATGTTCGTCGGCGCGGTCGTCCTCCACGTGACGAGCGTCGCGCTGCCGTGGGAGTCGGCGGCCGACGTCGTCTGGTCGCTCGAAGCGGTCGTCTCGCTCGGCTACCTCGCCGTCGTCGCGGGCGCGGGCGGATTCGGCCTGTACTTCTGGCTGCTTCGTCGCGTCGGCCCCGTGGAGGTCAGTCTCTTAGAGTACGTCATTCCGATCTTCGCCGCCATCTCGGGGTGGATCGCGCTCGAGGAGCGACTCGCGCCGACGACCGTGCTGGGCTTTGCGATCATCTTCGTCGGGTTCGTACTCGTCAAGCGGACGACGATCCGGAACGGACTCCGGCGGTGGCGAGACGGGTCGACGCCGCAGGCGCAGCAGGCCGATTGAGCGCCGGTGATCGCCCAGCCCAGCAGCCGTGATTGTCCAGCCCAGCAGCCGTGATTGTCCAGCCCAGCAGCCGGTGATCGCCCGGCTGCGCAACGCCTCTCCCTCACAACGGGAATGCTTCGACCGTCTCGTACACCGGACCGTCGGAGCGCAGCGTGCTCTCTTTCAATCTGATCTCGTCGACGCGGAACGAGCCGATGTCCGGGTCCGTCTCGCGGACGACCCGCTGCACGAGGTCTTTCCCGCGCGCGTCGTCCATCCGCGCGATGGTGATGTGCGGCGTGAAGTCGTGATCGTCGCCCTCGAACCCGAGCTCGGCCAGTTCGCGCTCGACGGCGCTCTGGAGTCGTCTCGTCTCCGCACCGCCGACACCCTCGCGGACGCCCGCCCAGACCACGCTGATATAACTCTGTGACGGAAAGACGCCGAAGCCGCCGACCCGAAACTCGAAGGGGTCGACGTCGGCGTCGGCGACCGCGCGCTCCAGTGCCGCTTCGATCTCCTCGATGCGATCCGGGTCCGTCTCGCCGAGGAACTGGAGCGTCAGGTGGGCCTGCTCGGGGTCGACGAAGCGGAGCCCCTCGGCGTCTGCGAACCGCTCTTGTGCGTCCGCGACGGCCGCCGCGAGCCGATCGGGAAGGTCGATGCTGACGAAGAGGCGCATACCTCGGCGTACGCGCTCGGCGATGAAAACGCTCCGCCCGCGAGTGAGATCACAGTGCTCCCGTTCGATTTTGTTCAGATCGCGGACCGGATCGCGAATTTCGCCCGCTTCGACCGCCGCGAGCGGGAAACTTATGCCCGTACCGCCATCGAGAGAGACACGATGACAGGCGAGGGCTCGGGACGGACCCGAACCGACCGGACGGCACTCGATCCACCGGCGTGGTTCCGCCAGCAGGCAGTCGTCTCTGATCCCGATATCTACGAGACCTTCGCCGACGAGTGGCCCGACTGCTGGCGTCGGGCGGGCGAGTTACTCGACTGGGACGATTTCCCCGAGACGGTCTTCCGCGGCGGGGAGACGCCTCCGTTCGAGTGGTTCCCCGGTGGGACGCTCAACGCCTCGGTCAACTGTGTCGACCGCCACCTTCCCGAGCGCAAGAATCAGCGCGCGCTCGTCTGGGAGGGCCACCTCGGCGACTCCCGGAGCTACACCTACCTCGAACTCCACCGCGAGGTCAACGCCGCGGCGGCGGCCCTGCGCGAACTGGGCGTCGAGGCCGGCGACGTCGTGACGCTGTATCTGCCGATGGTCCCCGAGCTTCCGGTGACAATGCTCGCGTGTGCGCGCCTCGGCGCGATTCACAACGTCGTCTTCGCCGGCTTCTCCGCCGACGCGCTCGCCGAGCGGATGGCCCGCTCTACGTCGGCGTACCTCGTCACCTGCGACGGCTACTACCGCCGCGGCGACGCCATCGCGCAGAAGAACAAAGCCGACAACGCCCGCCTCGCGCTCGATCACGACGTCGAAGTCGTGGTCCTCGATCACCTCGGCCAGGGCGTGCATCTCGGCCCGGGCTATCACGACTACGGTGAGCTGATCGACGCCCACCGCGGGGACGAGGTCGAGCCCGTCTCGCGGGCGGCCTCGGACCCGCTCTTTCAGATCTACACGTCGGGGACGACCGGCGAACCGCGCGGCGTCACGCACACGACCGGCGGCTATCTCGCGCACGTCGCCTGGACCGCGCGCTCCGTGCTCGACATCCGGCCGGAGGATACTCACTGGTGTTCGGCCGACATCGGCTGGATCACGGGCCACTCCTACATCGTCTACGGGCCGCTCGCGCTCGGCACCACGACGATGCTGTACGGCGGCACCGCCGACCACCCGGAGAAGGACCGCCTCTGGGAACTGGTCGACCGCCACGCAGTCGACGTGTTCTACACCGCGCCGACGGCGATTCGCGCGTTTATGAAGTGGGGCGCGGAGTACCCCGACCGCCACGACCTCTCCAGTCTCAGGCTTCTCGGCAGCGTGGGCGAACCCATCGACGAACCAACCTGGCGCTGGTACCACGAGCACATCGGCGGCGGCGAGTGCCCCGTCGTCGACACCTGGTGGCAGACCGAGACCGGCGCGATCCTCGTCTCGACGCTCCCTGGCGTCGACGCGATGAAACCCGGCGCGGCGGGCAAACCTCTCCCCGGCATCGACGCGGCGGTCGTCGACGGCCGCGGCGAACCAGTCGAACCCGACGAGTCGGGCGAACTCGCGATCACTCGCCCCTGGCCGGGGATGCCGCGCGCCCTCGCGACCGGCACTGACTGGGGGGCACACGACGGCGGCCCCTGGCGTTACTACCCGGAAGACGGCGCTCGCCAGGACGCGGACGGGTACATCACGTTCCTGGGACGCATCGACGAGGCGGTCAACGTCGCCGGCCGCCGGTTCAGCACGATGGAACTGGAGTCGACCATCGTCGGCGTCGCGGGCGTCGCCGAGGCAGCCGTCGTCGGGGCCGACCACGACACCACCGGGACGGCGATCTACGCCTACGTCGCGCCCGAACGCGACGCCGCCGAGTCCGACCTGCGCGGACGGATCCGGGCGGCGGTCGAAGACGCCATCGGCGGCGTCGCCACCCCCGAGGAGATCGTCTTCACGCCGGATCTCCCCAAGACACGTTCCGGAAAGGTGATGCGCCGACTCCTGCGGGCGGTCGCTAACGACGAGACGCTCGGCGACACCTCCGCGCTTCGCAACCCCGAGATTCTCGGTGAGATCCGGTCTCGAACGCGGGAGCGATGACGTTTCGCTTATTCGAATAAAAACGAAACCAGCTTTTCGACGCCATCTACCCAGCAGAGGCAGACAGATCATTTATCTCCCGCGACGTCCGAGGTTCTGCCTCGAAAATCCACATCTTTATTTCGCTTTCTTTGAATACGTCGAAACAGGATGTCGCCCCTCGACGCCCGCGAGTACGAGCGCCTCCGTCGGGCCACCCGAACGCATCGCGAGGATCTCGTGCTTCGACTCGGTGGCGAGGTCGGTCTCCGTCCAGCGGAGATGGCCCGCGTCCGCCTGGGAGACGTCGAATCGCAGGACGGCCACCACTTTCTCGCGGTGCGAAACGGGGACGGAATCACACGAGAGGCGTACCTCCCGACGGACGTCGAGCACGACCTCCGCAAGTACGCTGGCAGCGTCGGCGTCGGCGACGACGACCCCCTGCTGACGGTCTCGCCGCGGCGACTCCAGATGCTCGTCGGCGAAGTCTCCGCGCGCGTCGAAGGGGTCGACGTCTCCTCGCGGGACCTCCGCTGGCACTTCGCGGCCGACCTGCTCGACGCCGGCGTTCCACCGCACGTCGTCTGCGCAATCGGGGGCTGGGACCGCTTGGACAGCCTCGAACCGCTGCTCACCGACCCCGACCGCGAGGCCGTCGCGGCCGCGTTGGCCGACGACGACGGGTCCGACGTCTCGGCGGAACTCCGCCAGGATGTCGAACTCGCGGCCGACCTCGGAACCGCACTGGTCGGCGCCGCGACGGGGAGAGAAGTCGCCCAGACGGCGTGTGAGCGTCTGGCGGCGGCCGAGGGCATCCGATTCGCGTGGCTCGCCGAACGGACGGGAAACGGGTTCACGTTTCGCGGAGCCGGCGGCATCGACGAGGCCGCTGTCGAGCACGCGCTCGACGAGCACGAAGCGGCCGCCATCGACGCCGTCGAGACGCCGACAGTCGGGGTCGAACAGACCGCGGACGGGCCGCTCGCACTCGTTCCAGTCGTGCGCGAGGGGGCCGCGGCGGGTGTGCTCGCGGTCGGGACCACCGACGCGGTGCGCGAGGACCGTCGGGACGCGCTGGCAGTCCTCGGAACCCAGGTCGGCCACGCCCTCGCGGCCGTCGAGCGAAAGCGCCTCCTGCTCGCAGACACCGTCGTCGAACTCGATTTCCGGTGTCCGACCGAGTCGTCGTTCGTCGCCGACCTCTCGGGGACACTCGAGTGCCACGTGGAACTCTCCGGGATGGTCCCCGTCGGCGGCGGGTCGCTCCTGTACTACCTCGTCGTCGAGGGCGCGGGCGCTGATCCGGTGCTCTCGCACGCTTCGGCGGCCGACGCCGTCGCCGACGCGCGCCTCATCGAGGACTACGGCGACGGAGCCTCCGTCGAGGTCGTCGTGGACGCCTCACCCGCTCTCGCGGCCGTCGAGAGCGGGGCCCGCGTTCGATCGTTGCGCGCCGACGGCGGCGATGCGACGGTTACGGTCGAACTGCCCGGTGAGGCCGACGTCCGCGCGGTCGTCGACGCTGTCACCGACGCGCACCCCTCGGTGTCGCTGGCGGCGAAACACCAGGCCGACCGCTCTGTCGAGACCGACCAGGGATTCCGCGAGCGCCTGGCTGATCGGCTCTCGGATCGCCAGGCGACGGTTCTCCGGGCGGCGTACCACAGCGGCTACTTCGAGTGGCCTCGCGGCTCGACCGCCGAGGAACTGGCTGATTCGCTCGACGTCTCCTCACCGACGCTTCACAACCACCTCAGAAAGGCTCAGCAGAAGCTTTTGACGGCCTTCTTCGACGAGACGCCGGCCTCTCCGTCGACCGCCGACCGTCGCCGCTGAGTGACGTGTATTCGTGGCAGCAGACTGACTCTAACAGTAATAATTGGTATAATTAGAGCCTCCGCTTATGTAGGGGTGACCGATTGTGAGTGATAGACTATGGGAAATGATGACGTAGAACTCGAAGCGCGGCTGGCCGAACAGGACGTCTTCGAGCCACCGGCGGAGTTCACCGGCCAGGCCAACGTCTCCGACGAGGGCATCTACGAGGAGTTCGAGGAGAACTGGCCCGAGTGCTGGGAAACTGCGGCGGATCTGCTCGAGTGGGAGACCGAGTACGACACCGTCTTAGACGATTCGAACCCGCCGTTCTACGAGTGGTTCACCGGCGGCGAACTCAACGCCTCGGCGAACTGCCTCGATCGGCACCTCGCAGACCGCGGTGACGAGGCCGCCATCGAGTGGGTGGGCGAACCCGTCGACGAGGAGAATCGTACCTACACCTACGAGGAACTCCACCGGGAGGTCAACGAGTTCGCGGCTTCCCTCCGCGACCTCGGCGTCGGCGAGGACGACGTCGTCACGATGTATATGCCGATGGTGCCGGAGCTGCCGATCGCGATGCTGGCGTGTGCGCGGATCGGCGCGCCGCACTCGGTCGTCTTCGCCGGTTTCTCGGCGGACGCGCTCGCGACCCGGATGAACGCCGCGGACTCGGAGTACCTCGTCACCTGCGACGGCTACTACCGCCGCGGCGACCCCCTCGACCACCTCCAGAAAGCCAATCAGGGCCTCGGTTCGGTCGAACATCCGGTCTCGGACGTCGTGGTCGTCGACCGTCTCGGCCCGAACGGCGACGATTTCGGTCACGACCTCGCAGACAATCAGCACGACTACGACGACCTCGTCGCCGCCCACGAGGGGGCAGCGGTCGATCCCGTCGCCCGCGACGCCGAGGATATGCTGTTCCTGATGTACACCTCGGGAACGACCGGCCAGCCGAAAGGCGTCAAGCACACGACCGGCGGTTACCTCGCGTGGTCGGCCTGGACCTCGCAGGCCGTCCTCGACATCGAACCGGATGACACCTACTTCTGCTCGGCCGACATCGGCTGGATCACGGGCCACTCCTACATCGTCTACGGGCCGCTCGCGCTTGGCACCACGACGATGATGTACGAGGGGACGCCGGACCACCCCGAGCGCGACCGCCTGTGGCAGATCATCGAGGACTACGAGGCGACGCAACTGTACACTGCGCCGACGGCGATTCGCGCGTTTATGAAGTGGGGCACGGAGTACCCCGACCGCCACGACCTGTCGAGTCTGCGTCTCCTGGGGACGGTCGGCGAGCCGATCAACCCCCGCGCCTGGAAGTGGTACTACCAACATATCGGCGACGGCGAGTGCCCCGTCGTCGACACGTGGTGGCAGACCGAAACCGGCGGGATGATGGTCACGACCCTGCCCGGCATCAAGGATATGAAACCCGGTTCTGCGGGGCCGCCGCTGCCGGGACTCGACGTACAGATCGTCGATACCAACGGCGACGAGATCGACGCGGGCCGCGCGGGCTACCTGACGGTGCAGAAACCGTGGCCCGGGATGCTTCGGACCCTGTATAAGAACGACGAGCGATACATCGAGGAGTACTGGGCAGAGTACTCCGACACCGACAGCGACGACCCCGACGACTGGGTGTACTTCCCGGAGGACGGCGCGAAAATCGACGAGGACGGCTACATCACCGTTCTGGGCCGCGTCGACGACGTGATCAACGTCTCCGGCCATCGGCTCGGAACGATGGAGATCGAATCCGCCATCGTCGGCGTCGAGGGCGTCGCCGAGGCCGCGGTCGTCGGCGGCGACCACGAGGTGAAAGGCGAAGCCGTCTACGCCTACGTCATCACCGAGGAGAGCCACGAGGGCGATGCGGACCTGCGCGAGCGGATCATCGCTGGCGTCGAAGACGCAATCGGACCGATCGCGCGCCCCGAAGAAGTGATTTTCACGCCCGAACTCCCGAAGACCCGCTCGGGGAAGATTATGCGGCGACTGCTGGAAGACATCGCCAACGGTGAGGAACTCGGCGACACCTCGACCCTTCGGAACCCCGAGATCGTCGAGGAGATTCGCGCGAGCGTCCAGGACTGAGCACGATGAGCCACGATATATTTCGAAGCCAATTATGATAGATAATCCCGAACACGAACAGGACGAGACCCGATCCGACGACGCGGACGGACGCATCGCAACTGACGGCGGGGTCGACACCGACGCCGACGTCGACTATCTGGAGGCCGAAGTCAACCTCCTGAAGCCGAGCACGCCCTTTATGCGCGACCACCTCAAGCAGGTCTGGGCGGGCTTCATCGCCTGGGTGATCCTCACCTGGGGGCCGGTGACGGCGACGTATCTGGCGCCCGAAGTGATGACTCAGCCGATTCCGGTCCTCAACTTCCCGGCGCACTACTTCTCGGTGGCGTTCCTCGCGCCGACGAGTTCGCTGGTGCTCGCGTACCTCTACTCCCGGAGCCGGGACAAACTCGACGAGAAGTACGGTATCGACCACTCCACCGCGGCGGTCGAGTCACAGGACGACGTCGACGCCGACGCGGCGGCGACCGACGGAGGTGAACCCCGATGAGTTCGCTTCTAGGACTCGCGCTGCAGTCGGGCGATCTGCTTCCCGAGGCGCTCGACATCTCGTTCAAGCCGATTCCGGCCGTGATGGTCGTCGCGATGCTTGCGCTGTTCCTCGTGGTCGGCTACCTGTTCAAGGTCGCCGACACCGAGGGGATGTGGGTCGCCGGCCGCTCGATCGGGAACATCGAGAACGGGATGGCGATCGGCGCGAACTGGATGTCTGCGGCGTCGTTCCTCGGCTTAGCCGGGTTGGTGGCGCTGTCGGGCTTCTACGGCCTCGCGTTCATCATCGGCTGGACGGCGGGCTACTTCGTGCTCCTCATCTTCCTCGCGGCGCAGATGCGTCGCTTCGGGAAGTACACCGCGCCCGACTTCGTCGGCGACCGCTTCAACTCCGACACCGCACGCGCCCTCGGCGCGGCGACGACGATCCTCATCGGCTTCGTCTACTCGGTCGGTCAGGCGCGCGGGATGGGCCTCGTCGGCCTCTACGTCTTCGGGACCGACTACGTGACGATGGTCGTCGTGATGATGGGCATCACGGTCGCGTACCTGACCCTCTCGGGGATGATGGGCGCGACGAAGAATATGGCCGTCCAGTACGTCATCCTCATCGTCGCGTTCCTCGTGGCAGTCTACGTCGTCGGCATCGTCAACGGCTACTCGACGTTCCTGCCGCAGATCGAGTACGGGGCGCTCATCAACGACCTCAACACCGAGTTCTCCGAACCCTTCGTGAACGCCTCGTTCTTCCTGTGGATCGCGACCGCGTTCTCGCTGGTCTTCGGGACCTGCGGCTTGCCACACGTCCTCGTTCGCTTCTACACGGTCGAAAACGAGCGGACCGCTCGCCACTCCACCGTCTGGGGACTGTTCTTCATTATGCTGCTGTACTGGGGCGCGCCGGCGCTCGCGGCCTTCGGCGTCGATCTCTACGACGCCTCCCAGTACGGCCCGACGTACGCCGCTTCGGGCGGAATGTCCGGCGGCGAGGGTGACCTCATCGTCGTGCTCGCGGCGCAGCTCTCGAACCTCCCGACCTGGTTCGTCGGCCTCGTCGCCGCCGGCGGCATCGCCGCCGCGATCGCGACGACCGCCGGACTGTTCATCACGGCGTCCTCTGCGGTTTCACACGACATCTACACCAACATCATCAACCCCGACGCGACCCAGCGCGAGCAGGTGCTGGTCGGCCGCGGCACGATCGTGCTCCTCGGTATCATCGTCACGATCACGGCGCTTGACCCGCCGGCGCTCATCGGCCAGCTCGTCGCGCTGGCGTTCTCGCTCGCGGCGATCGTTCTCTTCCCGATGTTCTTCCTCGGGCTCTGGTGGGAGAACACCAACCGCGCGGGCGCGCTCGCCGGGATGAGCTTCGGCCTGCTACTGTGGATCGCGGCCGTCGTCAACGACCTCATCCTCCCCTTCAGCCAGGCCTTCGGCGACGTCGTCCCCGCGATCGGCGCGGCGCTGGTCGGCACGCCGCTGGTCTTCGCGATCACGATCGTGGTCTCGCTCCTCACCGAGGAGCCGCCGGAGTCCACGAAGCGGCTGGTCCGGCAGTGTCACAGCCCGAAACCGATGTCTCGCACCGAGAGCGCAGAAGACGTTGCGGCGACCGACGGGGGCCAGACCCCCGCTGATGACTGATGTACGACAACATTCTCGTTCCCACCGACGGAAGCGACACCTCCGAGGTCGCGGTCGCCCACGCGATCGACCTCGCTGAGAAGTACGACGCCACGCTGCACGCGCTCTACGTCATCGACGTCGACGCCACGAGCTACTCGCTGGGGACCGAACAGGTCGACCGGCTCCGCCAGGGCCACCTCGACGAGATGCCGGAAGTGAAAGCGAGCGCCGACGCCGCGACCGGCCACGTCGCTGAGATGGCCGCCGAACGCGGGCTCACCGTCGAGGAACACGTCCGGGCCGGCCAGCCCGCTCGGGCGATCCGAAAGTTCGTCGACGAGAACGAGATCGGCCTCGTCGTGATGGGCTCGCACGGCCGTTCGGGCCTCTCGCGGGCGCTGCTCGGTAGCGTCGCCGAGAAGGTCCTGCGTGAGACGCAGGTCCCCGTGTTAGTCGTCGACGAGCACGGCGAGGACTGAGCGGCAGCCTCACGCGCGACGCCGTTCTTCCTCGTTCGTCCACCTACTGTTCGTCCTCTCACTGACTCTGGGTGGGTATCGCTCCCCACCGCAACCCCGTGACGCAGTCCTTAACCGTCCTGACCGCAAATTAGGCGGTATGACAAACGGCGAGCGAGACGACCACGAGTTCTCCTCGGGCCAGGGGTTCGACGAGGACTACGAGGAGTTCACCCTCGACCCGCCGGAGCTGAAGGTCGATCCGACGAAGGTCGATCCCGTGGACAGCCGCGTCGTCACGGACGAACTCGACCGGCGAAACATCGCCTCAGATCAGGTCGACGTCGAACAGCTCGTCGACGTCGGGCTCTCGTATATGCAGATCAACCGCTTCGAGGAGGCGACCGAGACGTTCGAGCGCGCGGCGCGCTTCGCCGACGAGGACTCCCTCGAAGCCCAGGAGGCGTGGGTGAACAAGGGCGCAGCGCACGCCGAATTGGAGGAGTGGGACGAAGCCATCGGCTCCTACCGCGAGGCGCTCCGCATCGACGACGACTCCGAACACGCGGCCTCCGCCGAGACGAACCTCGCGTACGCGCTCTGGAACGCCGGCGAGATCGAAGAGGCACTGCGCCACGCCGAGCGCGCGGTCGAGATCGACCCGCGCTTCCCGCAGGCGTGGTACAACCGCGGCTTCTTCCTCCGCGAACGCGGCCTGAACGAGGAGGCTGTCAACGCCTTCGACAACGCGATCCGACTGGGAATGCGCACTGCCGACGTGCTCGAAGAGAAGGCGGCCGCGCTCGAAGAACTCGGGCAGGACGAAGAGGCCGAACAGGCCCAACAGCAGGCCGACGAACTGCGGCAGGAACGCGAACAAGAGATGCTGCAACAGCAACAACAGAACCGGTGATGCTCCTTCGCGAACGACAGACACCGGAAGGACTGCTCGTCTCCGTTTGCGACCCGGAGTGTCTGGGCGAGACCTACACCGAAGGCGACATCTCTCTGGAGGTAACGGAGGCGTTCTACGGCGGCGACGAGGCCGCCGAGGCCGACGAAGCCACTGTCGTCGATAGTCTCACGCGGGCCAGCGTGGCCAACATCGTCGGCGAGCGCGCGGTCTCCGTCGCTGTCGACGCCGGCATCGTCGACGAGGAGCGCGTACTCGACGTCGACGGGACGCTTCACGCGCAACTCCTCTGGATGTGACGCGGCGCGGCTAGCCCGCCGTTCCTGGCCGGGGGAACGCTATCGTGACGACGCTGCCTCTCGGCTCGTTCTCCTCGAAGCGGAGCGTTCCGTCGGCGCGCCCGACGATGAGTTTCACGAGCCACAGTCCGAGGCCGCTGCCGTGGAGCAGTGGTTCGATCTCCGACTCGCCGGTCAGGACCGCGCGCTCCATCTCCGGAATACCCGGGCCGTCGTCGGCCACTTGCACCTGAACCGTGTCCGGGAGGTTCCGGACCCGGACCTCGATAGCTGGCCGCTCCCGGTCGGAGTGGGTCACTGCGTTCTGTAATAGCTCTTTGAGCGCACGCCCCACCGCACCGACGACGACCTCCACGCGCTGTTCTGGTAACTCGGTCGTGATAGTTGCCGCCGGATGCGACTTCCGCACCGACGACGTGATCTGCTGTGCAACTGTGGCGAGGTCGACCGCTTCCATCGCGGGCGGGTCCGAAAGTACCTTGGTGATCGCCCGTTCTTTCGACGCCATCTGCGTCAACTGATCGCTGTTCGCGCGGATCTTGGCCGCCGACTCCTGGATAAAGGAATCTGTCGTCCGATCTTGGATCGACTCGGCGTACCCGCTGACAATGTTCATTTTGTTGTTGAGGTTGTGTCTGAGGACCCGATCGAGCACCTGTAACTGCTGTTCTCTATCTTTCAGTTCGCTTATGTCACGGATCAACGCGACGACGCCGATGACCGTTCCGTCGTCGTCTTCGAGCGGGAAGACGACGCTCCGAACCGGGCGTCGTTCCCCGTCGGAAGTCGTCTGATGCTCGAATTCGACTCGCTCGCCGGCGAGCGCTCGCTCCATCTGCGGGACGATTTCCGTCGCCACGGACTCCTCGAGCGCCTCCGAGAGCGGCGTTCCGCGTGCGTCGCCGTCGAGGCCGTGAAACGATCGAAACCCGCTGTTCGCGAAGAGGACTCGGTGGTCCGTGTCGACGGCGACGATCCAGTCCGTCGAACTCTCGACCGCGTATTCGTACTGCTTGAGCTTCCGGCGCCGCTCCTTGCGCTCGGTGATGTCGCGCATCGTCGCCACGATACCGACGACCTCGCCGTAGTCGGACCTGAGTGGGTAATACCGGATGTCGAAGTGGTGGTCGTCGCCATCGGGGTCCTGGCGGATCATCTCGTACTGGTGCGTCTCGCCCTCGAATACGGCGTCGAGTCGCGGTTCGATCTCCGCGAACTGTTCGGGTCCGAGAACTTCTTCCAGCGTGGTGGTGCCGATATCGTCGTCGCTGAGGCCGTGAAACTCGCGGTAGCGCTTGTTCGCGAAGAGGAGTCGGTGGTCTGTGTCCGCCGCGGCCAGGAGGTCCGTCGCCTGTTCGACGGCGCGCTCGTACTGTTTGAGCGTCCGCTCTCGCTCCTTGCGTTCGGTGATGTCACGCTGATTGACGATGATCCCCTCGACGTTGGGGTCGGCGAGGCGGTTCGTCCCATAGCTTTCGATCCATACCCACTCCCCGTCGGCGTCCCGTATCCGGAACTCGGCGCGTGGCCCTCTTCCCGTCGTCGTCAGTACCGTCTGGAGTTGATCGGCAACGCGTTCGCGGTCCCGCGGATGAATGTACTCGAGTGGATTTTCACCGATCAGTTCGTCCTGACTGTATCCGAGAATGTCTTCCACTGCCGGGCTGTTGTACTGGATCCGGCCGTTCTCGTCGAGGAGAGTGATGAGGTCAGAGGACTGCTCGGTGAACGCTTTGAACCGTTCGAGTTCTCGTTCGTACCGCTTCTTCTCGCTGACGTCTTGGACGTACGCGACGAACCGGTCGTCGCCGAGCGACATCGTATCGAGGAGGACGTCGATCCTCCGCCCGTCCGCGTGCACCAACTGATGCTCGCCCCGGGCGTGCCCCGTTTCTTTGACCTTCGCGAACGACGACGGGATCGCGGCCCCTTCGGGAAGGTCAGTAACGTCTTTGATCGATAATGAGAGCAGTTCTTCCCGTTCGCGTCCCACCATCTCGCAGGCCACTGGGTTGGCGTCGACGAACTCACCGGCGGCGTCGGTCACGAACACCCCGATCGGGGACTCCTCGAAGTAGGCTCGGTACGGCTCTCCCTCCCCGTCGGTGTTCATATCCCGTCTTTCATCTGTGCGTATAAATTAAATTGGCCCTGTTCCCCAGAAAATTACAGGTTCGCTCGATGGTGTGACCGAATGCAAGCCCTCCCGAAATCGCGTTCGACGTACCAACACGTCTTGTCGAGGGTACCATCCTTGTCGTGGGAGATTGGTCCCAGATCGTGATAGCCGAAGTATCAATTAATTAACCGTGATACCGTATCGGTTCGTATGAGCGAAACAACAGAAACCGAGGTTCACGACATTCTCGTCCCGACCGACGGGAGTAAGGCGGCGATGGAGGCCGCGAGGCAAGCGATCGACCTGGCGAAAAAGAACGACGCAGCGGTCCACGCGATGTACGTGATGGATATGGGCGACGCCGCCTTCGTGGCGGTCCCGAGCGACATCGCGCAGACGCGGAAGCGACTGGAAAAGAAGGGACGAGGATTCACGGACGACATCTCGGAGCTGGCCGCCGAGGCGGGCGTCGACTGCGTCACCGTCGTGAAGTCGGGCATTCCGGAAGACGAGATCATCGAGTACGCCGAAGACGAGGGCGTCGACCTCATCGTCATCGGAAAGCGCGGTCGCTCGGACCCGGACAAGCCCCTCGTCGGGTCGACGACGAACCGCGTTCTCGGCCGGACGGAGGTCCCCGTCCGCGTCGTCTAACCGAGCCGCGGGCAGCGAGCCGTCGACTCATTTATTTAAACACACAGAACCGCTACTTGCGTTCTCAACAAGGCCATTAGATTGGTTCTTCGTCCACTTCCGACGGTTGTAAGCCGGCTTACGACCCCGGCGGGCGGACATTCACGCTGGATGGCACCGACTCGGAGTCACTGGAGATAGCCGAGGTCGCTGAGCCGTTCTTCGAGGTCGTCGTCGCCCTCGGCGGCATCTTGCAGCTGATCGATGTCGTTCTTGTACACGTCGAGCAACTGTAGCGCCGTTCGGAGCTTGTAGTGCACTTCGGTGTCGTCAGTGTTCTCCAACGCTCCGCGGAGAAGCGTCCGGACGGTCTCGATCGTTTCGTCGGTCATCGTGCAGAACCGACGAACACACGATAATAAGTATTATCTTTTTGAGCTATTCGCCCGATGTCTAGACGCCCACGCACCGTAGTTTCTGGATACCCGACAGAGCAGAACGTAAACCTCCATTTTGTGGTCGAACGTTTATTCCAGTACACGTCCGAAAACGACTCTTCTGCCTCATCGTCCGCAACTATAGTAGCGTTTGCAACTGATTACACAGCCAATCGCACGACTGCGTGCGATTAGGTGCGTGAAGACTTGCAAACGCTACTATAGCGGAGCGAATCGTCTCCGAACGCATCTCGTGGCAGCGACCGCCCGGACCGAAGCCGTGTTAGTGCTGGGACGCTAACGGGTCTTCAATGGGAACGCAGGAAACGTATCCAGTCGACGTCGCGTCGATTCGCGAGGACTTCCCCATCCTCGACCGGAAGGTCGGCGGCGACATCGAGACGCCGGGTGAGGGCCCGGACGACACCCGTCCGCTCGTCTACCTCGACAACGCGGCGACGAGTCAGACGCCGAAATCCGTCGTCGAGAGTATCGTCGATTACTACTACGGCTACAACTCGAACGTCCACCGCGGGATTCACCACCTGAGTCAGGAGGCCTCGGTGGCCTACGAGAACGCCCACGACCGCGTCGCGGAGTTCATCGGCGCCGCGGGACGAGAAGAGATCGTTTTCACGAAGAACACCACCGAATCGATGAACCTCGTCGCCTACGCGTGGGGACTCGCCGAACTCGGGCCGGGCGACACGATCGTCCTGACCGAGATGGAACACCACGCCTCGCTCGTCACCTGGCAACAGATCGCCAAGAAGACGGGCGCGAGCGTCGAGTACATCCGCGTCGACGACGCCGGCCGATTGGATATGGACCACGCGGCCGAACTGATCGACGACTCGACCGCGATGGTCTCCGTCGTGCACGTCTCGAACACGCTCGGGACGGTCACGCCGGTCGCCGAACTGGCCGATCTGGCCCACGACCACGGCGCGTACATCTTCGTCGACGGCGCGCAGTCCGTCCCGACGCGACCAGTCGACGTCGGAGATATCGACGCCGACTTCTTCGCCTTCTCGGGGCACAAGATGCTCGGGCCGACAGGGATCGGCGTCCTATACGGGAAAGAACACATCCTCGAAGAGATGCAGCCGTACCTCTACGGCGGCGAGATGATCCGAAGCGTCACCTACGAGGACTCGACGTGGGAGGACCTCCCCTGGAAGTTCGAGGCGGGCACACCCGTCATCGCACAGGGCATCGGCCTCCACGCCGCGATCGACTACCTCGACGACATCGGAATGGAACGCGTCCAGGCCCACGAGGAACTGCTCGCGGAGTACGCCTACGACGAACTGTCGGCGTTCGACGACGTCGAGATATACGGCCCGCCGGGCGACGAGCGCGGTGGTCTCGTCGCGTTCAACCTCGAGAACGTCCACGCACACGACCTCTCCAGCATCCTCAACGACCACGGCGTCGCGATCCGCGCCGGCGACCACTGTACCCAGCCGCTGCACGACAAACTCGGCGTTCCGGCCTCGACCCGCGCGTCCTTCTACATCTACAACACGAAAGAAGAGATCGACGCGCTCGTCGACGCCGTCGACGACGCCCGACAGCTCTTCGCCTGACGTCGCGTTTCGTCTGCTCTCTCCCGGCTCGCTTCTCCCAGGCTCCGTATTCCGCTCGAGCTCGCTGTCTCAGCTCGAATCTACCTCTCCAGAAGCACTTTGTGACTGAGTATCAATGCACCGGCACCGATGTCCACAGTCGTCCGATTCCTCGTCGACACGATCCGGCAGACGCTCTTCGAGTTCGCCGACGGACTTCGGCAGGCCGCGTCGACGGTCCTGACGGGGCTCGTCTTCCTCGCGATCGCGTACGTCGGGATCCGGGTGCTCACGGGCGTGCTCCGTCGCACGCTCGACGCCGTCTATCCGGACGACCAGCGCCTCGTCGTCGACCTCGGCGTGACCATCGTGAGCGTGTTCCTGTGGTTCGGAGCGGCGCTGACGCTGCTGAAGATCTTCGGGATGGGCGAGATCGCCGCGAGTCTCGGCACTGCCGCCGGCTTCGTCGCGCTCGGCGTCTCCTACGCGCTCTCGGATATGATCGCCGACACCGTCGCGGGCGTCTATCTCCTCCGCGATCCGGATTTCAACCCCGGTGACGAAGTGAAGTCAGATCCCGTTACGGGGACGGTGGAAGCCATCGAACTGCGGAAGACCCGGTTCCGGAACGACGACGGTGACACCATCGTCGTGGCGAACCGGGACGTCGAAAAGAAGTGGACGCGCCTCATCGCTTCTGCGGACGAGTGATGCGCTCGCGACCGACTGCGGCTGCACGTCCTCGCGCTACAACAGCGCCCGCAACGCGACTACGGTGACCATTCCCACCCCGAGGGCCGCGAGTGTGCCGTCGTTTCGCCAGGCGACCACGAGGACTGCAGTGGCCGCGATCCAGCCTGCCGGACCGAGCTTCGTCAGCTCCGGCGCGAGGAGTGAGACGACGATCGCGCCCGGAAGCGCGTCGAGGCCCCGTTCGATGCGTGGCGACAGTTCGATTCGGCTGAGGAGCCAGAATCCGCCTGCCTTCGTCGCGTACGTCGTGACGCTCATCGCCAGGATGGTGACGACGACGACGGGATCGAGCTCAGCCATCGTACTGCCACACCTCCACGAGGCTCCCCGCGACGCCGCCACACACGAGATACCAGTATCCGGGCAGATAGCCGGCGGCGAGCACTGCCACGACCGCGGCGCTCACCCACGTACGGAGTCGCGAGGCCTCGTCCCACAGATCGACTGCGAGGATCAGGAAGACCGCCGTCAGGACGAAGTCTAATCCGACCTGCGCTGGTTCTTCGATCACGTCGCCGACGGTGACGCCGACGACCGTCGCGAGCACCCAGAACGCCCAGATGGCGAGCCCGCTCCCGAGGAGGAACGCGCCGCGGCGACTCCCCGAGCGCAGTTCGCCGATCGTGAGCGCCCAGTTCTCGTCGGCGGTGAAAAAGAGGCTCGCGTACGTCTGTCCCGGGGAGAGTTGCTCGAACCAGGGTCGGAGCGCCGCACCCATCAGGAGGTAGCGCAGATTCACCACGAGCGTCGTCGCGATTACCGCGGCGATTGGCACCGGCTCTCGCCAGAGTTCCATCACGATCAGCTGTGCGGCACCTGCGAGCACCGTCCCGCTCATCAGCGCGGCCTCTCCCACGCTCAACCCCGCCTGACCGGCGAGGACGCCGAACACGACGCCGTAGCCGCCGACGCCGACCGCGACCGGCATACACTGGAGGAAGCCCGCGCGAATCCCTTCCCGAGAGAACGAAATTGTCTCCGGCTGCACTGCCGCGTGCTCGTCGTGGTTCCGACGCATCGACACACGTCTTCGACGTGTTCGCCCCTAAGTTCTCGGAGAAGCGCGTTTCTCCTCGCAGCTGTCTAGGGGGACTCCCGAATCGCCTCGTCGGTCACCTGCTGGAGGAGGCGCTCGCCTCGCACGCTGAGCGCGTACTGCCCGTCCTCTCGCTCGATGAGGCCCTCGAGCTGCCGGAGGTGATAGTTGAGCTTCCCGTTGTCGCGAACCGAGATCTCGGCTCGCAGATCGGTGTACGACATCGGCGCCTCACCGCGACCGAGTGTCGCGAGGATTTCGAGCCGAAGTGGGTTCGATACGATCCCGAGTGTCTCCGAGACGTCCTGTATCTCCTCGTTCGTCAACGACGATCTGCCGAACGCTTCGCGATCGCTCACCCAAGTCGGAATCGCCATTGATCGCTCTTGAGGCCTCCAGATTTGTAGATGTATCCCAAAACGACAGACATATGCTCGTCGGCAACGCGATCGAATCGGCGTCCTACTTCCGAACGTGGGACACGAATATTGCGACGGCAGCGACGGGCGGCGAGACATTCGTCTCCGGCGGAACCCTTTTGCGCTGCACCACCCTACAGCCGCCAACAATGGGAATGGGCTCGGATATGTATCGGCAGCAGATTCTGGATCACTACAAGAATCCCCGGAACAAGGGCGAGATGTCCGATCCGGACTTCTCTCACACCGGAGAGAATCCCTCCTGCGGCGATACGATCACGATGAACGTCAGACTCGAAGACGACGGCGAGACCATCGAGTACGTGTCGTTCACCGGGAACGGCTGTGCGATCAGCCAGGCCTCCGCGAGTATGCTCTCGGAGAGGCTCCGCGGGATGACGCTCGAGGAACTCGAAGCGATGGGCACCGACGACGTCACCGATATGCTCGGCGTCGACATCTCGCCGATGCGGATCAAGTGCGCTGTCCTCGCGCGACAGGTGGCCCAAGACGGGGCTGCCATCCACGAAGGCGACGTCGACATCGAGGAGACGACGACCGAGGACGACTAACCACCTTTTTGCTGACTCGGGTGCGCAAAGCGCACCGCTTCGTTGTTAAAAGAGCCGGGTCGTTTTATTCGGGCTTGAGACCGCCGTCCTGGACGCGCATCACGGCCTCGCCGTCGGCGAGGTTCGGCGCGTCGACGAGGCGGACGATACGCTTGTCGCCCTTCGATTTCCGGAGGTAGATACGGAACGTCGAGGTGTGGCCGAGGATGTTGCCACCGATCGGCTGGGTCGGGTCGCCGAAGTACGAGTCGGGGTTCGAGGCGACCTGGTTCGTCACCAGCACGGACGTGTTGTAGAGGTCGCCGATGCGCATCAGGTCGTGCAGGTGCTTGTTGAGTTTCTGCTGTCGCTCGGCGAGTTCGCCACGACCGACGTACTCCGCGCGGAAGTGCGCGGTGAGCGAGTCGACACAGAGCAGGCGGACGGGGAACTCCGCTTCCTCGTTGTCGCGGGCGAGCTCCTTGGCTTTCTCCGCCAGGAGGATCTGGTGGTTGGAGTTGAACGCCTTCGCGACGTGGATGTGATCGAGGAAGCTATCGAGCAGGTCCGCCATCGTCTCGTCGTCGCCGGGCGAGCCCTCGATCTCGCGCCGTTCGAGGAGGTCGGCGATGATCTCGTCGTCGAGGCCGCGAACCATATCGTCGATCCGCTCGGGACGGAACGTGTCCTCGGAGTCGATGAATATGCACGACCCGCCGAGGCCGCCGTGCTCGGGCGGCAGTTGGACGTTGACGGCCATCTGGTGGGTCACCTGCGACTTCCCGGCCCCGAACTCGCCGTACACTTCTGTGATGGACTGCGTCTCGATCCCGCCGCCGAGGAGCTCGTCGACCTCGGGGATCCCCCACGAGAGCTTCCCGATCTGCTCGCGCCGTTCGAGCACAGCCGCTCCCGTCTCGAAGCCACCGATGTCGGCGGCCTCGCGGGCCGCGTTGATGATGTCGGCCGCGGTCGATTCGCCAACGTCGGCCGTGTTAGACATCTCGCCCGGACTCGCGACGGCGATCGCCTGATAGCTCTCGAATCCCGCTTCAGTCAGTTTGTCTGCCGTCGCCGGCCCCACTCCAGGAAGGCTCTCGAGATCGTCTTCTGGCATCGTATCCGGTTCTGGGTCCCACTTGCACATAAACCCTCGTTAACACCAAAGTGAAAGTAAAAACGCCGCACTGCAGCGACTCCCGGTGCTCGCGTGGGAGAGGATTCATACCGGATGAACGGGATTCGTGACGATTTGGGGCTCGTAACGAGTTCGGCTGTGTCGTCGCCCCGCCTACGACTCCCGAAGCACAGCCGCCACGTCAGCGCTCGCCGACGGCAGCGCGCGGCAGAGTTCGGCGACGACGACGTAGTCGACGGCGTCGTACGTCACCGACTCCGCAGAGACCGATCCAGAGAGGTCCGCAAACCGCTCGTCGGCCCAGCGGATCTCGTTGGCGAACCGCGGCAGTGTGGCGCGCACGAGCAACTGTCCCTGCTCGGCCTCGCGTGCCCCCTCGATGGCCGCGACGGCGTCCGAGCGAAGCGCCGTCACGTCTTCTGCGTCGTCGATCGCGACGTCGTCGCCGTTCTCGATCCGCTCGCGGAGGGACTGGTATGCCTCCAGGTGCGCGAGCGCACGCGACGCGAGCAGGAGTTCGATCGCGAGCCGTGGGCCGTCGTCACTGCCGTCCGTATCGTCGACACGTCTTCGCGCGTCCCGAGCGAGTTCCGCGAGCGCCCGGATGCCGGCCGTCTCGTCGACGTCGCGGTCGACGAACTCGGTCGGATCGTCGATGTCTTCGCGCGGGAGCGACCCGGCCTCCTGCTGGAGACGTTCTCGAAGTTTCCGTCGTGCACGCTCGAAGCGGGACTCCTGATCCACCTGCTCTCCGAGATCTCCCCGGAAACGATCGAAGAAGTACGACGCCACCGCGACGCTGACGCGGGCGTATTCGAGGTCGGACGCCATCTCGCCGAGTTCGAGCGACTGTCCGCTAGCGCTCGCGTACTCCTCCGGATGTATCGCCAGCCAGCGCCGGGATCCGCGGATCTCGCCTTCGATTTCAGCGTGGACGACCGCAGCGCGAACCGGGTCGTCGCCGACGTAGGACCATCCGGAGACGAACGCGTCGAGGTCGTCTTCGATCTGCGGTACCTCCGCTTCGAGATCCGACCGGGTCAGATCGGACTCGATGGCGCCCCAGGCGGCCTGGAGTTGACGGCTGGTCGCTCGCGCGCGAGTCGTGTGCTCGAGTCGAGAGTACGGCGTCTGCGCGGCGTCGGCTTGCTGGAGCGACTCTCTCGCGTAGTCGTAGTCGTCGTTGAGGCGCTCTCGGATCACGCCGTTCGGAATCTCTGTGTCGTCGAACGGCGCGGGGACGGAGTCGAGCTTCGACTGCGCCGCTGTGCGATGCTGTTCGGTGAAGGACGCCTCGATGTCGACAGGGAACGTCTCGGGAACTGTCGGCGGCTCCTCGTCGGCAATCGCGCTGAGGGCGTCGCCGTCGAGCATCTGTCGGCTGTCGCCGATGATCGGAATCCGATCCGTACACCCGGCGAGCAGCGCGAGACCAGTGGCACTCGAGGCCGCGAGAAAGCGCCGCCGGTCGAGGCGGCGTCCGCGTGAGGAACGGGTCATCGTTTCACCTCCCCGTCTGTGGGCGTCCGACAGGGGCCGCTCCCGCTTCCCGAACTGTAGCTGTTCACCTGCTCTGGGTCCAATGCGACTGGAATCCGGATCAGGTAGGTCACGACGTCTCGGGCGTCGGCTTCGCAGGCCACGTCGGCGTCGCGGAGGATCCGTGCGTAGTCGGTTTCGATTTCGTGCTCGGTCCAGCGGACCCAACAGAGCCGCCGCTCGTAACACTCGCCGATCGCGTGTCGTTCGACGTACACCGACTGCGACTCGAAATCTGTCTCTTCGAGGAGCGCTTTCGCTTCGTCGGCGCCGTCGACGTCGGCGAACGAGAGCGACGCTGCGGTTTCGGCGTCGCCGACGAGGGTGTGCCGCCAGTCGTCGATGGGCGTCTCGGACTGGTCGTCAGACTTCGTCGTTGTTTCCGTCCCGGTCGACACGACTGGTTTCAGCTCCGGGTTCCGAAGTTTCACGGCGGTCGGATCGACAAGCGCATCTGCGGGCGGTTCGGCGCCGGGGCCGCTGACGGTGCTTGAGCCGGACGCACCGGAGTGACCCCCGCATCCGGCGAGGGCACCCGCTCCGAGGAGGGCAGCCGTCGATCGAAGGAGGCGTCGCCTGGTCGGCGAACTCGTACTGGAGGGCATCGCGGTAGTACTACAGGAGACGGCGTCAAATAGCCCCGGGGAACGCCGCCAGCGTGCCCGATCTCACTCCCAGGGGTGGCCGCCGTCGCGGTCGGGCCACATCGGATACCAGTAGGACTCGTCGTCTTCGATCTCCAGTTCGCCGTCGAGGACCGAGTCCAGTTTGAACTCCAGGCGTTGCTCGCGTTCCTTTCCGCGGCGGGGGGCAAAGGGGTAGTACGACCCTCGCCGGAACGAGTAGATCCAGTAGGCGCGCTCGCCGCTCCCGCCGTCGCGTTCGAACCCGAAGACGGCGGCGAGGAGTCGCGAGCCGTAGCCGCGTTCGACGAACTCGTCGGCGGCGAAGTGGACGCTCGTTACGAGATCCTCGGGGTCGTCGTCGCGGAGGACGACCCACTCCCAGCCGTGGCTGTCCTCGCGGACATCGAAGGTCGTCCCGGTCTCTTCCTCGCCCGCGCGAAGGATCGCCTCGACCTCGTCGACCGCCGCCTCGAAGTCTGTGCTATCGACGCCGGAGAAACAGAGGGCGGCGGCACCGACCGAGCGGAAGCCGAGGTCGGCCTCCATCGTCACGTAGGCGGTGCTCATCCCGAAGAGGTCCTCGGGATCGGCGTCGCGGGTCGCGTCCGCCTCGGCGTTCGTCCCGAGCACCGTTCGGATCGTATCGAACAGGCCCATCAGCTGATCCCTCCGTTCTCCGCCCCACCGAGCCTCTCTGTCCGGGTCATCTTACCGCGTCTCCAGTTCGCGTTCGAGGTCGCGGAGGCGGTCGACGCGCTTCTCCGTCGCGGGGTGGGTGCTGAACAGTTTGCCGATGACGTCGCTCTTCAGCGGGACGATGAAGAACGCGTTCATCTCCGATTGCTCGCGGAGGTCCTCCTTCGGGACCTTGTCCATCCGACCGTCGATCTTCAGCAGCGCCGACGCGAGCGCCGAGGGCTTCCCGGTGATGAGCGCCCCGCCGCGGTCGGCGGCGAACTCGCGGTAGCGCGAGAGCGCGCGGATCAGGACGAACGAGACGATCCAGACGACGAGCGATGCGACGATCGCGACGAGGAAGCCGCCACCTCCGCCCTGGCGGTCCCGGCCGCCGCCGAACCAAAAGCCCATCCGGACGATCATAAACGCGACCGTCGAGAGGAACGACGCGATGGTCATCACCATCACGTCGCGGTTCTTCACGTGCGCGAGTTCGTGTGCGATCACGCCCTCCAGTTCGTCGCGGTCGAGCGTCCGGAGGAGCCCGGTCGTCACGCATACCGTCGATTTCTTCTGCGAGCGACCGGCGGCGAAGGCGTTCGGGACGCGCGAGTCGGCGACGGCGACTGCGGGTTTTGGGAGGTCAGCCTGCTGGCTGAGGCGTGAGACCGTCGCGTGCAGTTCGGGGTACTCCTCCTCTGAGACTTTCTTTGCGCCCATACTGTAGAGTGCGAGCTTGTCGCTGAAGAAGAACTGCGCGAGGACGAACGCGCCCATCAACGGGAGATAGAAGAACGAGTCCGTCCACCACAGCGCACCCACGAAGACGAGATAGAGGGCGAAGAGCAGGAACATCGTCAGGACCATACGGCCCCGGAGTCCCCAGTCGGGTTTCCAGTCCATACCCCGACTATGCCTTCAGCGTAATAAACGGTGTTGGGGGCTGGGTGGGTCCGACGCCCAGTGCGGTCGCCTCTCGCGCTCTCGCATCTTCGAACGCTCGCCTATTCGTCGCGCTTAACCGCCTCCGTCGTCTACGGTGGCTGATGAGTTCGGGAGACTTCTGCCCGCGGTGTGGGGACCCGGTATCGGAGCGATCAGAACCCCTACCCGGGGAACCCCGAGAGCGCGACGCCGTCCTCTGTGACGACTGTTACTTCGAGGACTTCGACCTCGTCGACGCCCCCGAGCGGATCGAGGTCCGCGTCTGCTCGCAGTGCGGCGCAGTCTACGAGGGGAACCGCTGGGTCGACGTCGGCGCGCGCGATTACACCGACGTGGCCGTCGAACAGGTCTCGGAGGCGCTCGGCGTCCACCTGAAGGCCGAAGACGTCCGCTGGGGCGTCGAACCCGAGCAGGTCGACGAGAACACGATCCGGATGCACTGCACCTTCAGCGGCATCGTCCGCGGCACCTACCGCGAGGAGAGCGTAACCGTGCCGGTCCTCATCTCGCGACAGACGTGTGACCGCTGCGGGCGGATCGCCGGCGGCTACTACGCCAGCATCGTACAGGTCAGAGCCGACGATCGGACGCCCACTGCCGAGGAGGAGGCACGGGCGGTCGAGATCGCCGAGTCGTACGTCCAAGAGCGCGAGGACACCGGCGACCGAAACGCGTTCATCTCGGAGACGAAAGAGACCGACGACGGCACCGACATCAAGATCTCGACGAATCAGTTGGGCGGCGGCGTCGCAAAGCGGATCGTCAGAGAACTCGGCGGGCACGTCAAGGAGTACCCGACGCTCGTGACCGAGGACAGCGACGGCAACGAGGTCTATCGGGTGACCTACGCCGTCCGCCTCCCGAAGTTCACGCCCGGCGACGTCCTCGACCCAAAAGACGACGACGGGCCGGTGCTGGTCCGGAGCGTCCGCGGGAACCTCAAGGGCGTTCGACTCACGACCGGCGACCAGTACGAGGCCTCCTTCGAGGAGGGCGAGACGCCCGACGCGCGACAACTCGGGACCGTCGACGACGCGGACGAGACGACCGTCGTCGCCGTCGAGGACGAGTACGCGATTCAGGTGCTCGATCCCGACACCTACGAGTCGAAGACGATCGCCCGCCCGTCGTACGTCGACGCCGACGCGGATGCCGTGCCGGTACTGAAAAGTCGCGCCGGACTGCACGTGCTCCCCGAGGACGCGGTCGACAGCGACGAACAACGTCGGTAGCGGCGACGCGGACGGTGGCGACGACAAATTCTGATACTGTTGGACAGAACTATATGAAAATCATCGGCACCCCGTAGGTGCCAACATGATTCACGAACTTCTGTCCGACAGTATGAACGGCGACAATACCGAGCGCCGGCGAAAATACCGACACTTCCGAGCGACTACGGAACGAGGAATCACGGGGACTTCTGAGTGACTACGACCCGGTCGACGGACTACGAGCAGGCCGACGTGCTGGAGACGGTGCTGCGGCTCTCACCCTCGCTAGATCAGTAGAAACTCTGTATGCTAGTCTGCGCTCGCAGACGCGTCCGCTGCTCCGGGCCGCGCCTGATTCTCCCGCACCGAGATGCCGTGCCGCACGAGTGCCGTCTCGAACGCGTCCTTCGAGCGGCCCGCCCGCGACGCCGCCTGCGACAGTGTCAGTGTTCCGTTCCGGTACAGGGTCATCGCCGTGTTCAGCCCGTGGGTATACATTGCCGGACAATTATCACCACGCTACTGAAGGTGTTAAGTATTCTGTGAGATACTGTCTCAAACAATCACAGAAGCGTGTTAATACAAAACAAATGTATTCTTCTTCGCTATATAGGAGTCCTATCTTAAACTCAAATTAACGTTCATTATGTATCCGTTTCGGTATCGCGTGGATTCTCTGTGTAGTCACACAATGTGCCGCGTCGATCTCCACTCTCTATGTATCCTGCCGCCGAGGCGAGCGACCGGACAGCGAAAGAATTGAATTAGATGCGAGCGTACTCCCACTATGGATCGACAGCAGGTGCTCGCGCTCATTCTCGTTCTCTTGATGGTCGGCTCGTCGTTCGCCTACGGGGCGTCCTTACTCCTCTAACGACCGTCAGATCACGCTGCCGACTACGTATCGCCCCACACGTCCGACAGCGGGTGGTCCGACTGTTCGTCGTCAGACTCGGACGTGCCCCGGTTACTCCCCGAGCGCGTGGTTCCGCTCGACTGATTCGACCCACCCGACGAGGAGCGACTCTCGGTGCGGGTCGCCGTCCGATCGCGCGCCGACGACCGACGCCCGCTCGACGTTCGTCGGGATCCTGACTGTCCGCCCGCCGTCACCTGATCGAACTCGGGGAGGTCCGGCGTCGACAACCGATCCACCTGGTCGCGGAACCACGAGGGCATATCGCTTCGCGTACGCTCGAACAGGTCTAGTAGCGACGAATCCGCGAGATACGTCGCGCCGTAGTCGTCGGGGGCGCGGACGACCCGCCCACAGGCCTGAATGACCGTTCGGAGTGCCGCCCGGCGGTACCACGACCACTGGCCGTCGTCGAGGCGGCGGGCGACGCGGGAGTCGTTCGTGTTGAGATACGGGGCCTTACAGACGACTTGCCAGCGGCACAGATCCCCGGAGAGATCGAGCGCCTCCTCCATCTTCACCGAGAGGAAGACGTCGGGATCGTCGGTCGCCTTCCACGACTCTAAGGCGGCGTCGCGGTCCTCCCGGTCGTGCGCCCGAACGCGACTCCCGAGCCCGAGCTGTGCGAGTCGGCGTCGGAGCTCCGACTGGATCGCATACGAGTGACAGTGCACGAGTCCCTTCTCGTCCCGGTGCTTCGCCATAATCCGCACGAGCGTCCGCGCCACTTTCGGGAGCGTCTCGTCACGCCGGTCGTAGGTCATCTTCCCCTGCGTGACGTCGTACAGCGGCCGGTTCTCCACCGGGAACGTGTGCTCGACGTCGACGAGCGCGACGTTCGAGGGATCGAGGCCGACTCCCCGACAGAACGCCGCCTTGTTCAGGATCGTCGCCGAGAGGAGCGCGAACTTGTTCCCCCGCTCCCAGACCGTGTGGTGCAGATACCTGGCGGGATCGAGCGGTTTGATCGTGACCGGACTCCCCTCGCCGTCGGGCTGGTCGACAACCCAGGTCGTCGGGCTCTCGGGATTTCGGTAGTCGTCGACGAACCAGGTGAGCTCCGATCGGAGCTCCTGGAGGCGGTCGCGCCGCGCCGCTTCCTCCGGCGTCAAATCGGGCTTCCGCAGCAACTCGTCTTTCGCGCGCTCGCAGACGCCCGCGAGCGTCTCAGCGAACCGCACGGTCCGCTCGACGGGGTCGCCGGCGGCCGTGACGTCGGGAATCCCGACGTCGTCCCAGACGGGGACCGTCCGGGGGTTCAGATCGACTGTCGCGTACATCTCCGCCCACTCGGCGAGTCCGTGCGCCTCGTCGATCACGACGACGTCGCGCTTGCGGAACACGTCCGAGCCCGCGGTCTGCATAAAGTACGCCAGCGTCATCGCCGCGATGCGACGGTTCGAGGCGATCGCCCGATCGGAGAAGTACGGACAGCGGTGTCGGACCGAGCAGTCGAAGCCCGCCTGTCGGACGCAGGGCGCGCGGTCGACCGGCGTGTCGGTTTCGCCGTTCAGAATACAGGTGTAGTTCGACTTGCCTCTGATTACGTTCAGGTCGTCCAACAGCGGATCCTCTGCGACGTCGTCGAGTTGGGACACCTGCGGCGTCGTGTAGTAGGCGTCAGTCGCCTCCGCGGGCGCGACTTCGTCGGTCGTCGCCGCCGCGCCCGCGATCGACCGCGCGAGGAGGGACTTGCCGCTGCCGGTCGGCGCGCGGACGAGGACGACGTCGTTGCCGGCCGCGAACGCGTCTCGGATGTCCGAGAGCGCCTGCTCTTGTGCGCCGCGGAAGCTCGGGGCCGGAAACGACGGGGGGATCCGATCGGGGTCCACACCCGACCCTGTGCCGCTCTCGGATAAAAACCTTCAGACGGGACCCGACACAGCCCACCTGTACTGGAGACGCCGTCCCGCATCGCGTCTGCTGTTCTGCACTCCCACTCTTCACTCCAACAGTATTGTACAAACAGCACAATAGTTTTCATTATTTGAGAATGACAGGTCCTTCTTTTCTGCTTCCCGAGTCGTGTATACGATGGTGTTCGACCGATGACCGTCTCCGACATAATGCGCCACGAAGTCGTAACCGCCTCCCTCGAAACACCCGTCCACGAAGTGGCGACCACGATGCGCGATGAGAACGTCGGCAGCGTCGTCGTCGTCGAGGGCGACGAGCCCGTCGGTCTCATCACCGACCGCGACATCGCGATCCGAATTGCAGCCGACCAGCTCGATGCCGAGGAGATGGACGCCGAGCGGATGATGAGCACGGACCCGGTGACCGTTCAGGCGGACACTGGCCTGTTCGAGCTTTCGACGCGACTGTGCAACGAGGGCGTCCGACGGATGCCCGTCGTCGACGAGGCCGGCGACCTCGCCGGCATCGTCACTCTCGACGATCTCGCGGTCCTCCTGACCGGCGAGCTCGGGAATCTCGCCGGCGTCATCGACGCGGAATCGCCGCCGTACTGATAGAGGGTATCGCAACCGTTCAGAGAGTCTCGCCGGACGATACGGCGAGACATCTATGAGGACGTACGATACCCCTATGAACGGACGAACCCCTCCGTTCTGCCGACCCGGCCGGCGAGGAGCCGTTTTTCAGAGGGATTCGACGTCCTCGCTCGTCACGACTCGGTCGTCAGGCAGGCGCGCGATGCAGTCGTGACACAGGAAGTACTCGCCGCCGTCGTCGAGTTCGAGGGTCATCCCGCCCGTCGACTCGGTCTCGAACGACCAGAAGTCGCCGATTCCGCCGGCGATCCGCACCGACCGACCGCACGCATCGCAAGGCTCGCTCGTCATAGGGGAGCGACGTGGCCGACGGCTATACGTCCTGCGGCGAGCGTGGCGTCGGGTCGACGCTCGCCGCGTGCCGTCTCCGGATTACAGTTACTAATGTGATATATCCGAGGCTTCTACTGTTCATCCGTCGAACAGTTGGTGTGAAATGAGCGATTACGACGGCGCGTCGGCCACCGCCAGCGACACGCACACCGGCGAGACGCCAGCGGTGATAACGCCGACAGCCGACGACGAGGAGGCGACTGTCACCGAAGCGGGGACGGAACTGGAGCGCACGATCGGGCTCTCGGGAGGGATCTCGATCGGGGTGGGAACGATGATCGGCGCGGGCATCTTCGTCTTCCCCGGACTCGCCGCCGGCGGTGCCGGTCCGGCCGCAGCGGCCTCCTTCGGTATCGGCGCGGTCATCGCGCTGTTCGTCGCGCTCCCGACTTCCGAACTGGCGACGGCGATGCCGAAATCCGGCGGCGGCTACTACTTCATCTCCCGGGCGCTCGGCGCGCTCCCCGGCGCCGTCGTCGGTCTCAGCATCTGGCTCGGACTCGTCTTCGCGACGGCGTTCTACCTCGTCGGTTTCGGGAGTTACGTCGCGGCGGTCCTCGCGGAGGCCGGCGTCGCCGTCGGCAACGTCCCGATCGTCATCCCGTTCGCGCTCCTGTTCGGCGTATTCTTGACTGCCTTGAACCTCTTTGGCACGGAGAACGCCGCTGCGCTGCAGAACTACGTCGTCGGGCTGCTGTTGACGATTCTGGTGTTCTTTCTGGGGTACGGTGGGCTGGACTCGCTCGGCGTGTTCGGGCGCGCGAGCACGCCGGAGACGTTCGCGCCGTTCGGCCCGCTGCCGGTGTTCACGACTGCGGCGCTCGTGTTCACCTCGTATCTCGGGTTCGCGCAGGTGGCCACCGTCGCGGGCGACATCAAGCGCCCGGGACGGAATCTCCCGCTGGCGATGGTCGCGTCGGTGGTGATCGTCGGCATCCTCTACGTCGCGACGATCTTCGTCGCCACCAGCGCGTTCGGGAGCGAGACGCTCGCCTCGTTCGGCGAGACCGCCATCGTCGAGGTCGCGCGCAGTTTCGTCGGCTCGACCGGTGCAATCGCGATCCTCATCGCGGGGCTGCTCGCGACGATTTCGAGTGCGAACGCCTCGATCCTCTCGACGTCGCGGGCGGTGTTCGCGGTGAGCAAAGACGAGATCATCCCCCGGTTCGCGAGTCGGATGAATCTCCGCTACGGGACGCCACACGTCGCGCTGACGATGGCCGGCGGACCAGTGCTGGTATTGGTCGCATTCGGCGAGGTGGAGGTGCTCGCCGAGGTCGCCTCGTTCCTCCACCTCGTGATGTACTGCCTGATGTGCGTCGCGCTCATCGTGATGCGCCGCGACGAGCCCGAGTGGTACGATCCGGCGTTCCGCGTGCCCGCCCACCGCGTCGTCGCGGGACTCGGCGCCGTCGCGAGCGCGGGGCTGATCCTGTTTATGCAGCCGACCTCACAGATCGTCGGCGTCGCAATTATGCTCGTATCCGCCGGATGGTACAAGTACTACGCCAGCGACGTCCAGCTCAAGGGGGTGCTGTAGATGTGGGGTGATCTTCCGGGTGAGAACCTGATCGACGCCGACCTCGTGATCCGTGAACCGCCGGTGATCCTCCTCCCGGTTGAGGTGTTGGAGGGACAGACGATCCCCGATACGGTCGTCGAATTCCTCGCGCCGGCAGACGTGATCGTCCTCGGCTACCACGTTCTGCCGGATCAGACGCCGACAGAGCAGGCGAGTATGCAGTTCGAAGACCGGGCGCAGGAGGCCGTCGACGACATCGCGCAGTCGTTCATCGACGCCGGCGGCGAACCGGAGACGCGCGTCGTGTTCACCCACGACCGCGAGCAGACGATCGACCGCGTCGCGACCGAAGTGGGCGCAACGGCGATCCTCTTACCGAACCCAGCCGGCGAAATCTCGGAGGTGCTCGTGCCGATCCGCGGCGCGATCGACGGCGGCCGGCTCGCAGATCTCGTCGCGACGCTGCTCGCCGGCGGTGCGGGCCACGTGACGCTCTGGGGAATCGCGGCAGGCGAGGGCTCGGAGTTCGACGCCGAGAGTGCCGTCGACACCGCAGCCGAGCGACTCCGCGGACGGGGCCTCCCGGCCGAGCAGATCACCACGGAGACGACGACCGCGATGCTGCAAATCCACGATATCGTCGATCGCTCGGACGAGGCCGATATCATCGTGATGGGCGAGGGCCGCGAGTCGCTTCTCGCCGTGCTGCTCGGTGAGGACGCCGAGCGCGTCGCCGAGGGGGCAGTCGCGCCCGTGCTCGTCGTCCGCGACCGCGACCCGGACGCAGAGGTCGCGGATTCGGACGGCGAAACTGCAGACGCGCAATCGGTGACCGACGAAGACGAGACCGCCGGGGGATCGGCCCCGGAGCCACAGCCCGATCAGGACCTCGACGCTGACGACCCGGAGTGATCGACGATGGAACTGGACTGTGAGAACTGCGCCGGCTGCTGTCTCGACTGGCGACCGATCGCCGACTCGCCGTCCGATCACGAGCGGCGCGGTCCCGGTGAACCGCTCGACGACGCGTACAACCTCGTACCCCTGACGCGCGACGAGGTCGCACGGTTCGTCGAGCGGGGACTCGGCGACGTTCTGACACCGCGGCTCTGGCGCGTCGACGAGGAGACGCCCGGCGTCGTCGTCGACGGCGTTCGGCTCGCCGCCATCGACGGACGTCCGGCGTTCTTCGTCGGCCTGCGGAAACCACCGAAGCCCGTCGCCCCGTTCGGGACCGAACCGCGGTGGCTGTCCGCCTGTGCGTTCTTAGACCCCGAGACGCTCCAGTGTCGAATCCACGAGGGCGACCTCTACCCCGAGGAGTGTTCGGCGTATCCGAGTCACAACCTCGACCTCGGCGTCGAGACCGAGTGCGAGCGCGTCGAAGCCGAGCACGACGGGAAACGGCTGCTCGACGACGCCCCTGGCGAGTACAGCGGCCTGCTGCTCGGGCCGCAGGCGATTGGCGCGAAGGTGTTCGGCTACCCCGACCCCGACGACCTCGACGGCGTCGTCGACCGGATGCAGCGGGGCGAACTCACCGACACGGACCGCGCGGCGTTCGTCGGGGCCGCCGCGGGGTCCCATCCCGGGTCGCTCTCTGTCGACGACGGGCGCGCCGCGGCCGCGACCGCGGACGTACTCGACGCCGACTCGTGGGCCGGACAAGCGATTCGTGAGTGGACGGAGGCCGCCGGAGCCCCCGGTGAACGGGCGAGTGACCCGCCGTCCGGCGACGACGTCGAGGTGTCACGCGGCGCGCCGCAGACGCCGGGCTGGGACGCAATCGACGACGCGTAGCCGTCTCTTGTTTTCCGCAGTCGTCCGACGAGCGGCGAGAACTGTTAACAAGCTACGGATCCATTCATCGGTATGAGAGTTCTCGTAACGGGTGCGACCGGGTTCGTCGGTGGCCGTCTCGTTCCCGCCCTTCTCAACGCCGGTCACGACGTGACGGTGCTCGTTCGGGACGCATCGCGGTACGACGCGCCGCCGGAGGTCCGGGTCGTCGAGGGCGACCTCCTCGAGCCCGGAAGCTTCGAGTCGGCGCTCGACGTCGACGCCGCCTACTACCTCGTCCACTCGATGCGCTCGGGCGCCGACTTCGAGGAACGCGACCGGCGGGCCGCGCGGAGTTTCGCCGACGCCGCCTCCGAACACGGCGTCGAGCGCGTCGTCTACCTCGGCGGCCTCGGCGAGGAACGGGACCGACTCTCCGAGCACCTCCGCTCGCGCCGGGAAGTCGAGAACATCCTCGGCGAGGGCGAGTACGCGCTCACGACGCTGCGGGCCGCGATCCTGATCGGCGCGGGCTCTGCGAGCTTCGATATGATCAAACAGTTGGCCTCGCGCCTCCCGGTGATGGTGACGCCGCGCTGGGTCGAGACGAAGTGTCAACCAATATTCGTCGACGACGCCATCGCGTACCTCGTGGGCGTTCTCGACGTGCCCGAGACAGCGGATGAAACCTACGAGATCGGCGGCCCGGACGTGTTGACCTACCGGGAGATCCTGATCCGGGTCGGTCGTCAGCGCGGGCGCGCCCCCACGATCGTTCCGGTGCCGATCCTCTCCCCGAAACTCTCTTCGCTGTGGATCGGGCTGGTCACGGACGTTCCGGCACCGGTCGCCCGTCCTCTGATCGAGGGGCTGAAGAACCCCGTCGTCGTGCGCGATCACCGGATCGAGTCGCTCGTCGACGTCGATCTGACACCGTTCGACGAAGCCATCAGGAAAGCGCTTCAGGCCGAAGCGACGACCCGTGAGGGACGTGGCGGCGCGGCGGTCGCCGGAGACGAGGGCGAAACGCCGACGGCCGACGGCGGGACCGTCTCCGACCCGACCGTTCGGCCGCTCGATCGGTGATGGCCCGGCCAAATCCGCGCTACGAGAGCGGCGTCGAGCGGTACGGCGACACCTGGGTCTACGAGAGCATCGTCGGTGCTGTCCCCGGGATCGACCTCTCGGACCTGCAAGCCATCGCGATCCAGTTGGCGATCTTTCAGACCGGCGTGCTCGTCCTCGCGTGGTACTACGACCTCTGGACGGCCGTCCTGCCGGGAACGGTCGCCGTCGCCGTCGCCGCGGTCGGCAGCGGCGTGATGCGGCAGTTCGGGCGACGGACGCGCCGCCTCGACCTCCCGGAACCGTATCGTCGTCTGCTGTTCGGGTCGAGCATCGAGGTCGTACTCGGGATTCTCGCGTTCGTCGCACTCGTGACGCATCTGTTCGTTTTCGACCCGCGGACCGCCGATCCGACGCTCTTCGAGTGGCTGTTCGGTCCCGACCCGCCGATCCCGGTCGTGTATCTCACGCTCTTGATCCTCTGGGACCTCTGTTACCGCATCGGCACCTCGTGGTGGGCCGCCGTCGTCGCGCTGTGGCGCTCGTGGCGCTACTCGTTCGACGCCGAGACGGCGCACCGACTCCGTCGTCTCGACGCGCTCAACGTCGTCTTCGGCCTGACGCAACTCGCGATGGTCCCGTTCGTCCTCGATAGGCCGGTGTTGCTACTGGCCGTCGGCGGCCACATCGTCGCAGTCACCGTCGTCTCTCTGGCGGCGATGGCGACGCTTCGCGTGACGGCCGCTCCGCTCGAAGGGTAATGTCAGCTCCTCTCGGCAGAACGGAGGAGTGGCGTCGGCGACGCTCACCCCGCGTCGCCCGGCCTCACTCGCCCTGCAACTGTTTGAACTGGTCGAGGAGCGCTTCTGTCGAGTCGCCGGAGTCGTACTCTACGGACCCTCGATACACTGTCCGGTCGTCGGAGAAATCCGTATCGACTGCACCGTTCTTCCGCTCACGACGCTCGTGTTCGTCGTCGTCGTATGCGCCCATCGACATGGTACATTATACCGTGAGAGTGTCACCCACATATATGTATCGCCGTCTGAGGGTTTCTCCTCGTGGTTTCGACGCCGTGACAACTCTCGGCCGCTCCGAGGCGACAGTATAAACCGATTGAACCGCTACCGTACAGTGTGGCACGCCCACTACGCTTTCGACACGCCCCCAGCCGCTGGACGGAGGGCCGGGTGGTCGGACAAATTTATCGCGATCTAGACCGGAATCTCGGTGCGACCCGTCGCAGTCCGTGGTTCAAACAGCCCGCCCGATATTCGGGCGAGCGATTCGAGATGGACAACGGCGACATCGCGCTGTTTCTGTGGAACGACGACGAGGCCTACTGGCTCGGGAATACCGAGACGCCGGAGGCGCTCTGGCGCACGGAGAAGTACAGTTTCGAGGCGATCCCCGACGACGTCTCACGGTGGGCCACGCGAGAACTCACCGCACAACTGCACGAGGAGAGCCCGTGGCTCGAACCGTACCCGCACCTCTCGTGGTTCTTCCTGCCGGTCTTCCTCTCGAAAGACGGCCGCGAGACGACCCGCGAGTTCTTCGACGAACACGCCGCTGGCTTCCCCGACGTCACTCGTGAGGAGGCCCTCGAATTCTACGAGTCGTTCCTCCGTACGCGCGTCTTAGACGACTGGCGGGAGGTGATGGCCGGCAAACTCGGCACCTCCGAGTACCTCGATCTCACGCGGATGACGGCCGCGATGGGGGAGTTCAACGCCGGTCACCTCCTCGTCGACGACGGCTACGACATCGAACCGGAGATCGAAGTGTCGACGGGGCACGCTATCGACTACCGGGCCGAAAGCGACGACGAGTCCGTTCTCGTCGAAGTGACGCGGCCGACGCCGACGGGACAGCGTCGCGCGGGCACGCCGATCGCGGCCGTCCGCGACACGGCAGCGACGAAGTCCGATGGGCAACTGGAAAAACACGGCGGCGGCGTCGTCCTCTTCGTCGACTGCTCGTCGTTCCCAGACGACGAGTGGCAGTCGATACTCGCCGAGCGGCCGGACGTGCACCACCGGCCGGCCGTGGTCTTCCGGCTCAGGCCGTCCGGTCGCGTCGAAGGCTACACGAAGGGGAACGTCCCGCTCGACGTGCCTGTGTGAACCGCCTCGGGGCTTGACCCCGAGGCATTCGGCCTGCTCAGCCTGTAGAATACCTCGAAAAAAGTCGTCTGTCGCGCTACGTCTCTATCTCAGAAGGACACCTGTTGAGGACCTTCCTCGCCCGTCGCGTAGGCGTCTCGATCGCTGTAGTACCGGCGACCGATGGCCTCGTGACCGAGGCCACAGAGGAGCGCCGAGTGGGCGTCGTCGGCGCTGGTGTAGGTCTCAGAGCCCGCACGAGCGAGTACGTCTCCGAGGCGCGCGGTCCCGTTGGGGAGTTCGATAGTCTGGTCGCCGTACGCCTCGATGAGGTCCTCGGTCGTGGCCGGGAACTCGTGACCGCCGATGAGATCGCCGGTGCGGTTCAAGCGCATTACACTCTACTCTGAGTGCTGGGTATTCTTAATGGTTTTCTATGATGGAATATGAGGTCTCTAAATTCCTTAATCATCTTTAATCGTGGATGGCTCTCACGGGGGCTCTTGTCACGGATAGTTTTATCGCGGGTACATTTCACACGGGGCGCAAGGGCTTTGAAACGGCACCGCCGACTCTCCGACGTGACACGGGAACGCGACGACGCGACCTCGGCGGCCGACATTTCACCGGCGGCGGACCTCCACGTTCACACCACTGCGTCCGATGGGACGCTAACGGTCCCCGAGCTCCCAGCGGTCGCCCGCGACGGCGGCGTCGACGTCGTCGCCGTGACGGACCACGACCGGATCCACCCGGAACTGGACGCACCAGTGACGACGCGCGACGGCGTCACCATCGTTCGCGGGATCGAACTCCGCGTCGACGCCGGCGACCAGCGGCTCGACCTCCTGGGGTACGGCGTCGAAGCAACCGAGTCGATCCTGTCGGTGACCAGACGCATCCAGGAGAACCGGAAGCGCCGCGGCGCGGAGATCGTCGCGCGCGCCGAGGAGCGTCTCGGCGTCGACCTCGACGTGGAACTGCGCGATGGCATCGGACGACCGAACATCGCCCGCGCGATCGACGAGAGCGACGCTCCCTACGACTACGACGGCGCGTTCGAACACCTGATCGGCAACGACGGTCCCTGCTACGTCGAGCGATACGTTCCCTCCTTCTCGGCGGGAGTCGACGCCCTGCGGGACTCCTGTGCGGTCGTCGGACTCGCACACCCGTTCCGCTATCCCGACCCCGAGAGTGCCTTAGCGCGCGCCCGCGAACTCGACGCCGTCGAGCGCTACTACCCCTACAGCGACTCTAGTGCCGACCGCGAAGACGGTGCGCTCGTCGACGAAATCGCCCAGGACGCAGCGCTCCTTCGACTCGGGGGCTCGGACGCCCACGACCGGACGCTGGGCGTGACCGGACCGCCACGGTCGGCGTTCGAGCCGTTCGCCGCCCGTCTGTCGGGCGTCTGACGCCGTTCTCGGTGTAGATAGCCGGGAGCATAGAGTTAAACCCCGAGCGGCACCAAAGAGGGTGTATGAAGTGCCACTACTGCGACCGGGACGCCGCGTACGCCGCGGAGAAGGACGGAATCAAGGTCGGGCTCTGTGAGCGGCACTTCCGGACGCAGGTCGAAGCGTTAGCCGACTCCGAAGAACTGGCCGCCATCCGCGAACAGATCGACATCGACCGGACCGAGTGAGGACCGACGCGGTCCGTCACGCCCTCCGGATCTCTATTCGCTGCCCGCACTCCGGACACTCCTCGTCGACGATCGTCACCTGCGCGTCGCACACTGGACACGCCGCTCTGTAGCAGGCCGGATCGCCCATCGGCCGATCATTCACGCTAGACCGACAAAGCCTTTCTGCGCCGCTATCGCAGCGTCGCTCGTCGTATCGCGGTCGCAATAAAAGAAGTCAGTGCCTGCGGACGTTCGGCGCGCGGTTCGGGCAGAGGGTCGTGGGTGTGGTGTAGGCGTTTTCCTGAGAGGACGCTTACATTGCGCCGCCCATACCGCCCATGCCGCCCATACCGCCCATGCCGCCGGCGCCGCCGGGTGCGCCGCCTTCGTCGCCGCCGTCGTCGCTGCCGCCGCCCTTGAGGTCGCCAGCGGCGATGACGTCGTCGATGCGGAGGATCATCACGGCCGCCTCGGTGGCGGACTCGATGGCCTGCGTCTTGACGCGGAGGGGCTCGACGACGCCGTCGTCCTCCATGTTGACGATGTCACCGGTGTAGGCGTCGAGACCGGCAGCGAAGTCGCCGTCGGAGTGCTCCTTGCGGAGGTTGACGAGCGACTCGATGGGGTCGAGGCCGGCGTTCTCAGCGAGGGTGCGCGGGATGACGTCCAGCGCTTCGGTGAAGGCCTCGATCGCGAGCTGCTCGCGGCCGCCGACGGAGCTGGCGAACTCGCCGAGCTCCATCGAGAGTTCGGTCTCGGAGGCGCCGCCGCCGGGCAGGACCTGGCCGTCTTCGAGCGTCGTCTTCACGACGCCGAGGGAGTCCTCGATGGCGCGCTCGAGTTCGTCGACGACGTGCTCGGTGCCGCCGCGGAGGATGAGCGTGACGGACTTGGCGTCCTCGACGTCTTCGACGAAGATGCGCTCGTCGCCGCCGATGTCCTTCTGGGCGACGGAGCCGGCGAAGCCGAGGTCGTCGGCTTCGATGTCGTCGAGCGAGCCGACGACGTTGCCGCCGGTCGCGCGGGCCAGCCGCTTCAGGTCGGAGGACTTCGCGCGGCGGACCGCGAGGATGCCCTCCTTCGCGAGGTAGTGCTGGGCCATATCGTCGATGCCGTCGCCGACGAAGACCACGTCAGCGCCGACGTCGACGAGCTGATCGACCATCTCTTTCAGCTGTTCTTCTTCCTGGTCGAGGAACTGCTGAAGCTGGTCGGGGTCGGTGACGTTGACTTCGGCGTCGATCTCGGTCTCGCGAACTTCGAGGGCACCGTCGAACAGCGCGACGTCGGCGTCCTCGACGCCGTACGGCATGTTCTCGTGGACGCGCTCTTTGTCCACGATGACGCCCTCGACGAGCTCGGAGTTGTCGATCGAGCCGCCGACGACCTTCTCGACGGAGACGTTGTCCGTGTCGATGCTCTCCTCGTCGGCGACCGCGAGCACGGCGTCGACGACGAGTTCGGCCAGCAGGTCCTTCGAGGATTCGGCGCCCTTGCCGGTCATCGCCGTCTCGGCGATCTTGACGAGGGTGTCGCGGTCCTCCTCGGAGACCTCGATGGCGTTCTCCTCGAGGATCTCCTTGGCCTTCTCTGCGGCCTGGCGGTACCCCTGTGCGATGGTGGTGGCGTGGACGTCCTGCTCGATGAGCTCCTCGGCCTGATCGAGGAGTTCACCAGCGACGACGACAGCCGTCGTGGTCCCGTCGCCGACCTCGTCTTCCTGGGTCTCGGAGACCTCGACGATCATATTCGCCGCGGGGTGGTCGATGTCCATCTCCTTGAGGATCGTTACGCCGTCGTTCGTGACGACGACAGATCCGCCGGAGTCGACGAGCATCTTGTCCATCCCTTTCGGACCCAGCGTGGTCCGGACGGACTCGGCGACCGCCTTCCCTGCCGAGATGTTCATCGACTGCGCGTCCTTCCCCTGTGTGCGCTGGGAGTCTTCGCCCAGGATGATCATGGGCTGACCCTGCTGCATTCGCTGAGACATAATCAACCGTTGATTGTTTGTGATTCTATAAAAAAGTAACGCTACCGGCTCCAGAAACCCCGACTGCGGACGACGAAAGCCGTGGTAAAAGTTGACATAATGACGTTTTTATATCCTCACTTCAGTCACGCCTATGCAAAGCCCTATTATCCGAACTCGCCTTACGAACGTTCGATGACGCTCCGGGAGTTCATCGACGAATTTGCGGACGACGGCCACACCGCGTCCCTCTCTATAGTCAACAGCGACCAGCCGCCGATGGTCGCACAAATGCTGGAGTCGCTCTTCGATGAGCAGCCCGTTTCCGTCTCGGAGGTCAGCCGCGTTCTGTCCGATTCGAACGTCGTCCAGTTGCGCCGCGACGGCAGCGTCGTCGCAGAATCGGCGTTCAGCGACGTTCGCGACTCGATTCTGGCGGTCAACTCGGACATCTACATCACGGGTACGCGTCCGCTCTCGGAAGTCGAGACTCCCGAAGTCGTCCGCAACCTGGAAGGCACCCGCTTCCGCGTTCGCGGCTACCCGGCCGGCACGAAAGGCAAACTGCTCCTCATCGAAATCTCCCGGTACATCGAGGCGATGGCGCTGCAGCACGGGGTGGGCGAACTTCACACTGGCTTTCAGCGACTCTCGCGGATCACCGACGAGCGGGGCACCGCACGTGCGTACGAACAGCTATCGCAGACCGATCTCGACCTGCACGTCTACGGAATCGGCGATCCGCGTCCGTTCGATACGTGGTCTGTGGCCGTCCACAACGACGACGTCCCGGAGATCCGAAACGGCTGGTTCGTCGTCTTCGCACCGCCTCCGGATAGCGACGCCGAGGGCGCTGCGCTCGTCGCCATCACCGAAGACGACGAGGTGTGGGACGGCGTCTGGGTACTCGACGCCGACGCCGCGCGGCAAGTCGCGTCGTATCTCTGCGACGAACACGGCGCGGCGTAGCACCGACCTTCTGCGCGGCTATCCCTTTGATATCACGACGGATACTGCCGCTTGCCGTTCCGCCGTCGCAGACGCGGCCGCGTCGCTGGATCGAAAATAGCCTGATAGTCGAAAAACGAGCGCCTCGCCGGTCCAGAGACCGACTCAGCCCGACTGTCGGACGTCGAATCCCTGCGTCAGTTCGTTGTGTTTCCGTTCGAGGAACGAGTAGACCGCACCGTGGGGAGCCCCGTCGAGGATCATCCCGACGGCGCGGCGGACGGCGTCGACTTCTTCGGGCTGACCGATAACGCCCAGGGTCGTACCCTTGATGACGACTTCGGCACCGGTGAGTTCCTCCATCAGTTCCCGAGTCCGGCCGTTCTCGCCGATGAGGCGGCCTTTCTGTCGCTGGAGGTCGTTCTTGTTTCGCGTGTGCGATTCGAGGTCGACGAGTTCGAACGTCCGGAGTTCGTCGTCGAGGATCGACAGCGCCGCCTCGGGCGTGAATCCGCGCCCGATCGCCCGAACCACGTCGGGGGCGAGCATTCCGCTCACGGGATCGCCGACGTCGTCGATGGCGACCGCCCCGCTCTCGGAGTCGATGTCGAGACGTACTTCGGCCCGGCGTTCGATCTCGCGCATCGTCTCACCACCCTCGCCGATGAGGACGCCGATGCGGTCCTGCGGGACCTTTACGTGTTTCATACACCCCGCTACCCGGCGGAACGGTTTAAGAGTTTGTTCGAGAATGTACCGCGGTCACACGCCCTATAGTAGCGTTTGCACCTGATTCCACAGCCGATCGCACGGCTGCGTGCGAGTCGGTGCGTGAAGACGTGCAAACGCTACTGTAGCAACCCCATTCAGGAGCCAGCGTCGTCCGGGTCCTCGGGTGTCCCGGACGGCTCCGGCTCGACTTCGGTGACGAAGTCGTAGAGGTCCGTCCCGCTCACCTCGATGCCCTGTCGACTGAAGAACGCGGCCACGTTGCGGCAGTCCCGGCGGAGGAACTCGTCGGCGTTCGGGTGATGGATCGTCACCGCCTGTCCGAGGTCGATCACGACGAGTTCGCCGTCGTGGATGATCATATTGTACTCCGAGAGGTCGCCGTGGACGAGCCCCGCCGAGTAGAGCCGCCGCATATACTCGCGCACGACCTCGTAGGCCGTCTCGGGGTTCTCCACGTCGACTTCGGCCAGTCGCCGGGCGCGGTCTTCGACGAGCCCGACGAGCTCCATCACGAGGACGTTGCGTTCGACGGCGATCGGTTCGGGGACGCGAACGCCTGCTTCTCGCGCCCGTTTGAGATTCGCGAACTCCTTGCGGGTCCACGCGAGCACGATCTGCTTTTTATCGTTGCCGAGCCCCTCGAACCGGGGATCTCCCTCCAGGTACTCGCGCATCTGCCGGAAGTTCGAGGCGTTGATGCGGTAGATCTTGACGGCGACGTCGCGCTCCTCGCCGTCTTTACTCCCGAGCGCTTCGTAGACGTTCGCCTCCTTGCCGGTCGAGATCGGTCCGCCGAAGGCGTCGACGTAGCCGTCCTGGACGAGCTTGTAGATCGCCGCGAACGTGGCGTCGTCGAAGACCGACTGCTCGACTTTGAACTGATCGGCGTCCTTCAGGCGCTTGCGGAACTCGTCGAACTCGCGGTCCCGACGCCGGGCGATCCGATCGGCCTCGGTGTCGGTGACGTCGATCTCTTCCCACTCGTCGCCCACACCCTCGGCCTCCTCGGGCTCCAGAAATCCGTACTCGTCTGGATCACTCATTGGTGTGGGTTGGGAGCTCGGTCTGAATCGCTGTACGAAAAGACGGCGTCGGCGTCGATCCCGGCCACGGACTCCACTCCGTCGAGAACGCCCCGCGTCGGGTCCACGCCGACACTCGGATCACTGGATGTGTCCTTCCTCGCGGAGCTGGTCGGCCTCGGACTTCTCGTAGCGCCAGGTGATGTCCCCTTTCTCGTCCTGCCAGTCCCACGGTTCGACGAGGACGACGTCGTCCTCGCGGATCCAGATGCGCTTTTGCATCCGGCCGGGGATTCGTGCGGTGCGCTCGACGCCGTCGGCACACCGGACTTTCACGCGGTTCGCCCCGAGCATATTCGTGACGACGGCGAACACCTCGTCGTCGTCGGGCATTCGGAGGTCACGTCGCCCCCCGTTCTCGTCGTCGCTCATACGCGGGCGTTCGTCGCGCCCCGGTTTAAGTTCTGCGAGAGGCGTCGTAACCGACGCTCCAGAACGATTTCGTCTATGCGCTCCTGGCCAGCCGTGTCCCCGAACGGTCTCAGGCGACGGCTGGCCAGCCGTTTCCGAACGAAACCCAGACGACAGTGTCATACGCGCGCCGTCGGTACCGGCGTGTATGGATTCCGATACGCTTCTCGTCGCCGGCGGCCGGGTGCTCCGCCCCGACGGCGACGTCGTGGACGCAGACGTGCTGATCGACCGCACGGCCGGCCGGATCGAGGCCGTCGGCTCGGAGCTGGCGACCGAACACGACGCCGACGAGACGCTCGACGCCTCGGGCGGACTCGTGATGCCCGGGTTAGTCAACGCACACACCCACGTCGCGATGACGCTTCTCCGGGGCTACGCCGACGACAAGCCGCTCGACGCGTGGCTCCGCGAGGACATCTGGCCCGCAGAGGCAGCGCTCACTGCCGAGGACGTCCGCGCCGGCACCGAACTCGGCCTCGTCGAGATGATTCGCTCGGGGACGACGACGTTCGCGGATATGTACTTCCACGTCCCCGAGATCGTCGAGGCCGTCGACGAGGCGGGAATGCGCGCCCGCGTCGGTCACGGCGTCGTTACCGTCGGAAAGGACGAGGCGGAGGCCCGCGCAGACGTTCAGGAGAGCCTCGACGTCGCTCGCGAGTACGACGGCGCCGCCGACGGTCGGATCCGAACGGCCGTGATGCCGCACTCGCTGACGACCGTCGACGAGGATCTCCTACGGGAGGCCGTCACCGACGCGCACGACGCCGGCATCCCGATCCACACACACGCCAACGAGACTCGGGACGAAGTCGAGCCGATCGTCGCCGAGCGCGACGAGCGTCCCCTCGCGTACGCCGACGACGTCGGCCTCCTCTCGGAGTCGGACTTCCTCGCGCACGGCGTCCACGTCGACGAGAGCGAGATCGACTTGCTGGCCGAGCGCGGCACGGCGGTCGTCCACTGCCCGGCGTCGAATATGAAACTCGCCTCCGGGATTGCACCGGTGCAGAAACTGCTCGACGCGGGCGTGACGGTCGGTCTCGGCACCGACGGCGCCGCCTCGAACAACGACCTCGACCTCTTCGACGAACTCCGCGACGCCGCGATGATCGGCAAACTCGGGGCCGACGATGCCTCGGCCGTCCCCGCGGAAGCGGCCGTACAGATGGCGACGCAGGGCGGCGCCGAGGCGCTTTCGCTCCCTGGTGGCCGCGTGGAGGCCGGCGCCGCCGCGGATCTCGCGATTATCGACCTCGACGCGCCGCACCTCGCGCCCGCGCACGATCTCGTGAGCCATCTGGCGTACGCCGTCCGCGGATCAGACGTCCGCCATACGGTCTGTGACGGACAGATTCTAATGCAGGATCGCGAACTCACGACCCTCGACGAAAAGCAGGTCGTCGAGACGGCGCGACGACGCGCGGTCGACCTCGTCGCGCGCGCGGAGTGATCACTCGGAGACGACGTCGACGCCGTCGTCCGTGACCGAGACGGTCAGCGATTCGATCGACCGCTCGTAGACGCTCGCGTGCCGCCCGTTCTCGACGTCTACGCGGACGGTCTCTTCCAGTAACCCCGCGTCGACGAGTTTGCTGGTCTCCCGATACACCGTCGACAGCGGTACGCCGGACCGATCGCTGAGTTCGCAGGCCGTGGCTGGCCGCCCTGCCGCTCGGAGGAGCGCGACGCCGGTATCGCTCGCCAAAAGCGTGAGCGCCTTCGACCGCGGTAGCGTGGTTTCAGCGCCGCCCTCGCCACGACGCTGCTCACCATCAGGTGCAGACATCTACAACGACTATTGTGGGCCACGAGTCTTGAAAGATTCTGCCGCGCGCTGTCGAATCGACTGCTGATATCGTGGCATTTGCAAGTCTTCACGCACCCGAGCAGACGCTGTCGTGCGCTCGGGTGCGCAATCAGTTGCAAATGCGACTGTAGGTCCGGTTTTGGCCGGCGTTCGTCGTGGCCGACCGCTTCCACGCAACAAAATAGGGGTTCGGTAGCGTTTTGCCGCACCTGACCGAACGCCGGGGTATGAGTACGTACCCGCCTATCGGAGAGCAACTCGACGACTTCGAGTCCGCTCGCGAAGAGGGCCGTCGGAAGATGGACTGGGCGCTCCAGCATATGCCCATCCTCCGGGAGCTGCGCGAGCAGTTCCGAGAGTCGAAACCGCTCGCCGGGCAGACGATCGGGATGGCGATGCACGTCGAGGCCAAAACCGCGAACCTCGTCGAACTCCTCGCGCTCGGCGGCGCCGAGGTCGCCATCACCGGCTGTAATCCCCTCTCGACGCACGACGACGTGAGCGCGGCGCTCGACGCCAACGACGACATCACCTCCTACGCCAAGCGCGGCGTCGGCGAGGACGACTATTACGCCGCCATCGAGTCGGTCGTCGACCACGAGCCGACGATCACCGTCGACGACGGGATGGATATGGTCTACGCCATCCACGAGGACTACCCCGAACTCATCGACACGATCGTCGGCGGGGCCGAGGAGACGACGACCGGCGTCCACCGACTGCGCGCGATGGACGACGACGGCGAACTCCGCTATCCGGTCTTCGCCGTCAACGACACGCCGATGAAGCGCCTCTTCGACAACGTCCACGGCACCGGCGAGTCCTCGCTCGCGACGATCGCGATGACGACGAACCTCTCCTACGCCGGCAAGAACGTCGTCGTCGCCGGCTACGGCTACTGCGGGAAGGGCGTCGCGAAGAAGGCCGCCGGCCAGAACGCGAACGTCATCGTCACCGAGGTCGAACCGCGCCGCGCGCTGGAAGCGCATATGGAAGGCTACGACGTGATGCCGATGAACGAGGCCGCCGAGATCGGCGACGTGTTCGTCACGACGACCGGCAACCGCGACGTCATCACTCGCGAAGACTTCGAGGTGATGGACGACGGCGTCCTGCTCGCGAACGCCGGCCACTTCGACGTCGAGATCGACCTCGACGCGCTCTCGGACCTCGCGGTCGACGAGTACGAGGCTCGCGACGGCGTCCGCGCCTACGAGATGGCCGACGGCCGCCGTCTCAACGTCATCGCCGAGGGCCGTCTGGTCAACCTCGCCTCTCCGATCGCGCTCGGCCATCCCGTGGAGGTGATGGACCAGTCGTTCGGTATTCAGGCGGTCTGTGTCCGCGAACTCGTCGAACACGGCGAGGAGTACGACGCCGGCGTCCACGACGTCCCCGACGACCTCGACCGGGAGGTCGCAGAGATCAAACTCGACGCCGAGGGCGTCGACATCGACTCGCTGACGGAGACGCAGGCGGAGTATATGGATAGCTGGAGTCACGGCACATAGCCGTCTCGCCGACCGCGCGGGCTGCCCCGCACTCGATTGCTACTGACCCCACGTCCACTTCGCGTCGAGAACGTAGCGATAGATCCCGCTCATCAGGATCGCGGCGCCGTTCGCGACCAGATACGGGATGGCTCGCCACTCGACGAGCAGATACAGCACCGCGAGTTGGATCGGAATCGCCGTCCCGCGGACGACGTTCGTCTTGAGGAGTCCGAACAGATACTCCGCAGTCCCGGTGTTCTGGGTCGCCTGAAACGTCCAGGCGTTGTTGAGGACGTACGAGAGCACGATCGTGATCTCGATCGCGATCACCGCGCCGACGAGGTAGTACAGGCCGACAGTGTCGACGAACAGCCACAGCAGCAGCATCTGAATCCCGGCGGTGACGGCTCCGACGATGACGAATCGCCGGAGCTGCAGCGCGAGCGGACCGCTATGGAGATTGCGTAAGAAGCTCCGGATCATCTTATCGGTAGCCGAGCGCCTCCAATCGGGCTTCTAGGTTTTCGTCGACCGCGTCGGTCTCTTCGCCGGTTGCGTTCGCCTCGCCCTCGCGGAGCAGTTCGACGTGGGCGTCGACGAGCGGTCGGAAGCGGTCGACGACGCGCCGTGCCTGGCTCCCGTCGACAGCGTCGTCGTCACCCGCGTCGTCATCGGTGCCGGCCGCGAGGTCCGTCTGCTGATCGGGATCGTCGGGGCGGTAGTACAGCTCGTGGGTGTCCGCGTCGACGTTTCGGATGTAGGTCCACTCCCGGTCGCGGACGCTCACCAGCAGATCACCGTCCGCGAGCGATCGCGGGATCGGCTGGGCCGTCACCTCCTCGTCGCGAACGGTGACCGAGACGACCGGCTCGTCTGCCGGCGGGTCGCCGTCGAGTACAGACGAGGTGAGTGACGTGCCGCTCCAGCTGTCGGGGGCGTCGACGCCCAACAACTCCGTCACGGTCGGCGGGATGGCGTCGAGACCGACCTGACGGTCGATCCGTCGCCCCGCTGCGCCCGGCACGTCGACGATGAGCGGGACGTTGATCAATTCGTCGTACAGCTTCGGGTAGTGCGCGAGGTGGCCGTGTTCCTGGAACTCCTCGCCGTGGTCGCCCGCGACGATGATCGCCGTCTCGTCGTCGAGACCGTTCGCGGCGAGTTCGTCCAGCAGTCGCCCGACGCTGGCGTCGACCTGCCGCGCGGCCGCCTGATAGAGCGTCCGCAGTTCGGCGAGGGTTCGTTCCCCGACCTCCCAGCCGAGGCCGGTCCGCGTGTGTGCGTGTAGCATTCGATGGGTGCCGAGCAGGCCCGAGGAGACCTCTCGGATGTACCGCGGCGCCGGGACGTACGGCGTGTGGGTGTCCATATAGTGGATCCAGAGGAAGAACGGCTCGGAGGCGTCTTCGAGAAAGTCGCTCGCGGCGTGTTCGACGTCGAACATCCGCGAGGTGTCGAGGAAGGGTCGGTCGTCGACGTTGCCGGCGAGTCGCGATTTGATCCGTCTGATCGGTGAGGCGGCGAACTGGAGCCACGCTTCGACCGTCGGATGTGTGGCGAGATACCGACTGTAGAGGCTGGACCCGACGCTCGCGACGAACGGCTCGAACTCGTCGAATCCCTCGTCGTAGCCCCAAAACGACGTGAGAAAGCCGTTGGCGGCGTTGAAACCGCCGGTCGCGACACCCGAATCAGACAGCGCCCGTGCGAGCGTCGGCACGTCTTCGACGCCGATATCGCCCGAATCGGCGAACACCGGACGAGACGCCAGAATCGACGGAAAGGAGAACGGCGTCCAGTTCCCGGTCGCGAAAGCCCGCTCGAAGACCGTGCCGCGTTCGGCGAGGCCGTCGATCACCGGCGTGTGTCGGCTCGAATCGTACGTCCCGAGAGCGTCCGCTCGGAGCGAATCGACGGTGACGAGTACGACGTTCGAGACCGAAGTGTCTGCGTCCATATGTGAGTCGGTGATGGTACTCCGACGGCTCGATCGCCCGCCGACGGATACGCGTATTAGTGGATTGATGGTATGTTAAACATATATACCCGCGGATTTCTCGCGGCGGTGCTCGAAGGAGTCGCCCGTATCTCGGACGTTCCCGACGAATCCGCAGCGGGGCGGTCCGGTGTCGTCCGGTTTAAGGCCCTCTCTCCCCGAGTGAGCGTATGTCTTCGAACCGGAAGGGCGACCGCCGCGAACGCGAACTCGTCAACCGTCTCGACGAGGCCGGCTTCGCGGTGATGCGCGCCCCCGCCTCGGGATCGGCGACCGACCGGGAACTCCCGGACGTACTCGCCGGCGACGGCGACGTCTTCTACGCCATCGAGGCCAAATCCAGTTCCGGCCGTCCGATCTACCTCTCAGGCGAGGAGGTCGAAGCCCTCATCTACTTCGCCCAAAACTTCGGTGCGAAAGCGCGGATCGGCGTTCGATTCGACCGCGAATCGTGGTACTTCTTCCACCCCGGTGATCTCCACGTGACCGACGGCGGTAACTACCGCGTCAAGAAAGAGACCGCGCTCGCAGAGGGCGAATCGTTCGAGTCGTTCGTCGGCGGTCCGGCGCAGGCGCGGCTGACAGACGTCGAGGAATCGACAGCGGACGCGACGGCGGACGGCGGCGACAGCGACGACGCCTGAGAGCGCGATAAGCGCCCTAGCGACGCTTCACGCCCGCTGTGTCTCGGCTCCAGTCGTCCCCGACGTTCGCCCGGAGTACGGACCTGCGTCCGCTTCTCCCGACTTACCACCCTCCTCGTCGCCTGCCCGGAGTTCGACGCGCGTGAGTCGCGAGGCCGGAAACAGGTACCGTCGGCTGTCTCTGAGTGCGTCGACCCACGTTCCGAAGTCGTCGACGGCGTCGCCCGCCGGCAGCGACTCGACGTACACGACCGCGAACACCGGTTCGTGGTCGCCGTACGCCGCGTTCGTCTCGTACTCTGAGACGAGGCGCCCCTCGCCGGTTCGGACTTCGTCGGCGCGGTCGCCGATCCGGTCGACGACGACGAGCAGTGCGCCAGTCTCGCGGTCGCGGACGAGGTCGCCGGGGTCGTGGTCGTGGCGGTCACACAGCGCGGGGCCGTCCTGGTCGACCGGCGCGAACGTCAGGCCGCCGCAGACGGCACAGACGCGCTCGCGTTCGTCGGGGGCCGGAACGAGGCCCGACTCGATTTCGATTGCGACGCGCCGGATGTGCTTGCAGCGCGCCCCGCGGATGGCGCTGTCCGGGCACGTGCAGGTCTCGCGTTCGGCGTCGACGACGTACGTCCCGCCCTCGCTCTCGACGACGTAGCGGCCGTCGCGGAGGGGCCGCACGGTCATCGGCTCGGCGCGGGCGCGGTAGGCGCGTCCCTCGTACCCTTCCGCGGGAAAGGTTCGCTGTCGACGGACGCGGGGCTGTCGGAGGTGGGGACGTCCGGCCCTCGTGTCCGCTGGGGGGGCTTCTGACGCGGGTGTGTTTCGTGTGTGCGTCATCTCTGATGCTCCCGAGAGATCTGCTCTCTCGCTAGTTACACGTACGTTCCGGACGAACCTAAACCCTCGTTTCAAGTGGAGCTCACCGCCGGAAAACCGCATCGAAGCCCTTTTAGAATGGCCACCGGAAGGCGGACGTATGGATATCGATGCGGAGATGCGCCGGAAGATCGTCGTCTCTATCGTCTCTGTCGGCGCTTTCTTCGCCCTCTTCGTCGGGATCGGCGTCACGTACGGCCCCGACCTCGGCGACACGGGCGGACTCGCTCTCGTCGGCGCGATCGCGCTGTTCGTCCTCGTGATGGCCGGCGTCGGCGTGTATCTGCAGGACTGATACTGTCGGACAGCAGTTCGTGAATCATGTTGGTACCCACGGGTGCCGATGATTTTCACATCGTTCTGTCCGACAGTATGACTCGCCGGTAGGACTCCCTTACCGACTCACCGGCGACGACGGTTCGTCACGCGCAGCACACGACGGCTGTTCTGTTACTCACCGGTCGTGGTTTCCCGCCAGTCGCGAACGTCGCCAGCGTCCCGTACCGCGTCCGTGTAGTACGACAGTGGATGTGAAATCGTCTCACAGCGCTCGTCGGGGTCGACGCAGTCGCCGTAGGACTGCATCGTCGTACACGACGGCGGGGGATACTGTGTCCCGTCGGCGTTCGCCAGGTACTCGACGCGCGTCTCGATGCGCCCCGCCGTGTCGCCGTCGACGTCGAGAAGCGTCGTCACGTCGGCGGCGTCCATCCCGAACGCGACGAGGAACGAGACGAGTGAGAACTCCGCGTGCCCGGGGAGTGCCTCGTCGCCGCGGGCACGGCGGACCAGCGCTTTCATACACGGTGGGAACAGCGCGGGGACGACGGCGTCGACCGTCGTTCGCCCCGCGTCGTGGTCGTTCAGCAGGGAACGGAGGTCGGCGACGGCTGTCGAGACCGCCTCCGCGATCGCGTCGCCGCCGTCGGTGCCGCGCACCTCGAACGGGAGTCCGGTCGCGACGCGGCGCTCGACGGCCGCTTCGAGTATCCGAGACAGTTCCTCGGCCGCGACACGGACCTCGCCGGCGGCGACCTCGCGGTTGACGAGTCGCCACCGACTGCCCCACTCGGCGTCCGCGAGGTCGAGGTACGATCCCAGTTCGACCCAGTAGTGCGACGGGGCCCGGCCGCCGGCGCTTGCCCCACCGCCTCGGCGGGCGCCGGGGCGGGCCGCGCTTCCAGGCCCGCCCGCCTGCTCGGGGCGCACGGCGTCTGCGAGATCGAACTCTCGGAGCACCTCCTCCAGCGACGCACGGGTGCGGCCACCGCTCTGGAGGTCGTCGTCGGCCGCGAAGTCCGTTTGAAACCGCTCGCGCGCGGTCGCCGCCTCGGCTTTGGCGTACTTCTCGACGGCTGCGGGCGTCTCGATCAGCGAGACGAGGATCCGCGCGATCGGATACGAGAGTAATTCCTCTCTGGTGTCCCACCGACGCGGGTCCTCGGCGGCGACGTTGCCCTCCATCAGGGCGCGCTCGACCCGCTCTTTGCCCCGCTCGACGGCGGGTGCGTCCTCGGCGATGAGCGCCGCCGGCGAGATTTCGGCCTCGCGGACGGCCTCGCGGGCCCCCTCGAAGAAGGGATAGCGCGCGTAGAGCGGGTCCATCGGCATCGCACGAGCGTTGCGCCCGCCGCCGAATAAACACGACGATCGGTGGAGACCCGATCTGGCAGAACCGACGATCGACCGCATCGACGACTGACGGCGCGTCCCGAACGCCACGGTCGGCGATCCACACCGTATCATCTAAGACGACACGTGCCCACTCTCTCTGCGTGCCGCAGTTCGACTACCCGTGTCCCGACTGCCGGGCCACGAACAGCCTTCACGACGCCGACTGTGAGTTCGAGGGAACGCCCTGGCCCGACGTCGAGAAGGCCTACATCGACATCGTCTCGCGTCTCACGGCCGCGCCGACCGAGGAGGCGGACCTGTATGACGCGGTCGACGGCGAGTGGGACGGCCTCCACCGCGCCGCGCTCGAACGCCTGAAGCGCGACGAGCGCGTCACGGAGGGTAACGACGTCCTGAGACTCCTCACCGCCGCGGAGTTCCGCGAGCAGGTGTCCGAGCCGACGCGCGAGCCGATGCGGACGCTCTACCGCCACGGGAGCGTTCCCGGCTGTCACGACAACGCCGTGTTCGCGATGATCGCGTGGTACGAGATGGTCGGGCTCTCGTGGTCGGAGACCCGCGAGAACGTCGTCGAATGGCTGCGAGAGAGCGGTGCGTGGGCTCGCGGGGGATTCGAGGAACCCTCGCCCGAAGCGTTGGTCGACTCCAAGCGCCACGTCTACGAGGCGGGGTACGGCTGGAAGGAGAAGGCCCAGGCGGCAAAGCGCGTCATCGATCGCCACCGCGGGTGATTTTCCGCCCGTTCGACGGCCTCGTTTGGCCGCAGCCCCGCGTCTTCAGTCGCTCTGGATGCGCGGCGCGAGCATATACGTAACGTTGCCCTGTCCTTCGGCGACCGCGTAGTGGATCTTCACCGGGAACTCCTCGCCGAGTTCGACGGTGACCTCCGCGTCCTTCGGGATCGCCTTGTTCATATCCTTCAGGTAGTCCAGCGAGAACAGCGAGTCGGCCGAGCCGGCCGTGAGCGCGATGAGGTCTCCGGTGTCGAGTTCGAAGTCGACGTCGTCGGTGTCGCCCTCGGCTTCGATGTGGAACGCCTCGTCGGTCGCGTCGACGCGGAGCCGCACGTGATCGGAGACCATATCGGCGGCCTTGATCCCGCGGTCGAGCTGTGCGCCCTCGAGTACGATCTCCGCGGCGAGATCCAGGTCGGGGATGTCGGGCTCCTGGCGGATCGAGTCGGGGTCGATGAGCGCGAGCGTCGAGGAGAGGCCGTCCATCCGAATGTTGAGCTTCCGGGTCTCCTCGTCGAGTTCGAGTTCGACGAGCTGATCGCCGCTCGCCATCCCGACGAAGTCTTCGAGCTTCGCGAGGTTGACGCCGATGACGCCTCCGTCGGCCTCGTAGGACTCGAAAGCGGCGGCGTCGAGCGAGAGATCCACCATTCCGACGTTCGCGGGATCGACGGCGCGAATCGACAACTCGTCTTCGTTCAGCCGGATCTTGCACTCGTCCACCAACACGCTCACCGAGTCGAGCGCATCCTGGAGCGTAGACGCGCTCACGATGGCCTTGAACATATGAGCGGGGCTACGACAGCGGGCTTAAAAATACTCCTGATTTTTGTTCGCGCGCGCGACGACGAACAGGTGCTGTCAGTCGTGGACGGCAGCCGTCAGTCGTAGATGCCGCCGTCCGTCGTCGCTCTCGCAGAGCCTACGTGCTGGATCAGTCTTCGCCGGTATTTGACAGCCCAGCGTCGGCGACGCGGTACGCGCCGAGTCCGACGATCACTGTCCCGAAGATCCCGCCGAGGATCGGTACGCCGGGGAACGACGGGATCGATCCGCTCTCCGAAGAGGACGTCTCGACTTCCGAGGACGACGCGCCGGCGCTGGATCCGGAGTCGGACGTGGCGCCCGCTCCCGCCGCCTCCATCTGCGCTCCCGAGACGTCGACGCTTATCGTCTCACCCGCGTCGAGCGACCCGGTCGTCGTGAGAAGCGAAATCGGCGAGGAGCCGACCCGGAGGTTCTCCGAGTGGCTCACCTTCGAGGTGTTGTAGCCCTGCAGGACGACCGCGAGCGACGACGTGTTGCGGACGACCTGCTTTTCGAACTGCCGTCCGGTGAGGTCGTAGGCCGCGCCGATCTGCGTGGTGCCGTTCGCCGGCACGCTGACGTTCAACTGGACGCCGGTATCGGTGCGTCTGTACTGCGCCTGCTCGCCGCCGACCATCGCGGCGTACGGCGACGCGTCGGCCGGGAGCCCGATGGTCACCGTGCCGACGAACGGCCGGTCGGTCGGATTCTCGAAGGCGACCGTCTCCACGACGCTCGGGTTCGTCGAGGCGTTCTGCGCCGGAAGCATCTGCACGACGTGGCCCGTCGGCGAGCGGTTCGCGACGTTCAATATCGAGGTGTCGCTCGTCGGCGGCTGCGCCGTGATCGCCACGCTGTCGGTCGTCGACGGGTCCACCGTGCGTCGGTACTCGGCATCGCCGACGGCCGCCCGAATCTCGTAGGTCTCGTCCGATTCGAGCGGTCCGAACGCGAACGAACCGGTCGCGTTCGTCCGGTAGGTGTCGACGACGAACTCGTCTTCGTCGACGACTTCGATGACCGCTCCCTCGGTGCCGCTTCCGTCAGGATTGCGGATCGTTCCAGACACGCCCTCTGTGAGGTCCATCGACACCTGCGTCTGATTCTGTAGTATCTCGTAGTGCGTCGCGCCGCCGTAGCTGACGCGAACGGCGTAACTCGGCGCGTCCGGTGCGTCGACACTGAACGACGAGCCGTCGATGGTCGTCGTGACCGAGCCGTCGGCGCGTTGTTGCTGCTGCGTGAGCGGGACGACTTCGACGCGAGCGCCGTCCGTATTTCCGTCCTCGGCGGTGACCGTTCCGCTGACCGTCGTCGTCGCGGAGGCCACGGGAACGAACGCCAGACAACTGACGACGACGAGGAGCGCGATGAGACGCCGCATCAGTCGCTCACCTCCTGGACGGCACCGGCGTCACTGCTCGTCTGCTGCGTCGATCTCCGATCGCTCGTTCCTGCGCTCGCACTCGTCCGCACGCCGTGTCGCGGATCGAAGAACAACACGAGTAACATTCCGACGAGCAGCGCGAGGATGCTCACGCGCATCAGCGTGACGAACGGCACGCGCTTGACCGAGATCGAGGCGGTTCCGTCGCTGACGCCCGCGATGACGTAGGTGTCGACGAGCGGTCCGCGGTCGATCAGCACGTCTCTGACCTGGAGGCCGCCCTGCTCGGGGTACTCGCGCTGTCCGGCGACGCCGGAGACGACGATGCCGTCCTCGTCGTAGACGGCGAGTGAGACGCCGTTGGCGACGACGCGCGTCGGGACAACCGACTCCGGCGGGTCGTCGGCCGGACCGATCGTCTGCGGGCCGGCGAGGACGATCGCGTCGGCGGTCGGGACGAACTCCCACATCACCTGGCCGCGCGCGACGACCTCCTGGCCGGTTTCGATGCCGACGGACCCGTTCCCGGCGACGCCGACCCAGACCTGGGAGTTGTCGAGTTGCACCACCGTCGCCTGTGGTCCCTCACGTATCGCCGTCACCGTCCCGTGGACGGCCTGTACCGAGGTGTTCAACGACTGCCCGCGGGTGAGGACCTGCGAGGACGACAGCGCGTACGTCTCGGGTTCGGGGTTGTTGGGGAACTCGTTCTGTTCGTAGCCCAGCACGCGGACGTCGTAGGGGGAGTCCCCGACGTCGCGCTGGGAAGTGTCGACCGCACCGCTGGCGACGCCCGTGGCCATCACCGATGCCTGACCGGCGAACAGGTACATAAACGGCAGCGAGAGCACGAGAAGCGCGGCGCCGACGTGAATGAGCGTGATCCCGCTTTCTTTCAGTTTCGCGTCTCGGCTCGTCGTCGCCGCGATCCGACTGCCCGTGCGCTTCACGGTCCCGAAGATGGCGTACGCCACCGGCGGCAGCACCGACAGCGCGCTCGCGTTGCCGACGAGCTGGTAGACGAAGGCGTCGCTCGGGCGAACGGACGCCAGCCGCCAGGTCTCGGAGGGCGCGACGGCAGCTCCGACGACCGTCGCGAGGCCGAACACGCCGAGGCTGATGAGACTCCGGCGCAGGCCGTCCCGCTCGTAGTCCATATAGAAGCCCAAGAGGAGAAGCACCGCGAGCACGAGCGGGAAACTCCAGAGGTTGTAGTAGCGCGACTCGACGGACACTTCGAGCCCGGTCATCGCGCTCCGCAGGACGGGGAAGGAGAGACCCCACAACGAGACGAACGTGAGGAGGCCGAACAGCAGGACGGCGAGGTGCAGCAGATTCGAGCGGTTGATCCAGCCAGCGAGGCCGGATTCGCCCGCCGCCGCTTCGGCGTCGTCGTCAGAGTCGTCGTTCTGCAACAGCCAGTAGGCGAACGGAGCGACCACGCCCAGTAGGGTCGTGATGCCCATCAGTATGAGGAAGGACGCGCCGATGCCGCCGTCGGCGAAGGAGTGGATGCTCCTGAAGACGCCGCTCCGAACGACCGAGGTCGTGTACACGGCGAGCGCGAAGACGCTCGCGGTCATCGCCGGCGCGAGGATCCGATAGCGGCCGCCGGGCCGGTAGTTCGTGACGGCGTGTAGCGTCGCCGTCAGGAACAGCCACGGGACCAAGATTGCCGTCTCGACGGGGTCCCACGCCCAGATGCCACCCCAGCCGAGGACCGTGTACGACCAGAGGCCGCCGAGCGCGACGGCGGCGGTGAGGAAGAGCCAGCTAAGCCGGAGCCAGCGCGTGACGCTCCCGGTCCACGCCGAAAAGAGGCCGTCGTCGCCGCGGAACAGCGCGATGAAGTGCGCCGCTCCGATGGCGAACGGCATCGTCAGCAAGGCGTAGGAGATGAACATCACCGGCGGGTGGATCGCCATATACGGATCGACGAGGAGCGGGTTCAGGCCCTGCCCGCTCGTCGGTACGAACCCGGGCGGCGCGTTGGGGAACTCCGTTCGCACCGAGGCGAACGGGCTCTGCAGCAGCAACATCGCCGTGAAGTAGGTCACGAGACCGACGGTGAACGCGTGGATGAGCTTCCCGCGCCGGGTCGGGAACCCGCGTGAGAGGCTCGCGACCAGCGCGACGACGGCGACGATCGCCGCCCACAGGAGCACCGACCCCTCGTTGGCAGCGTACACGCCGGTCACCCGGTAGAGAAGCGAGAGGTACGAGGCCGTGTTCTCCCACACGTACGCGTTCGTGTAGTCCTGGCTGATGAACTGGTACGTGAGGTGTGCGAGTGCGGCAACTAGAAGCACCGCCGTCCCCGCGGTCAGTTTCGGGACGTACGAGAGGTACGCGTCGTCGTCGCGGAGGTACGACCGCGCGAGAATCGCCGTCCCCGACAGTCCCGAGAGGAACGCCAGCGCGAGCAGGATCGTTCCCGGATTCATACTGCGGCCTCCGTCAACCGGCCGGCCGTGTTCTCTGTGCTCTGCGACGTTCCGTTTGCTGTCTGTCCGGCCTGGTAGCGCTGCTTGGCCGTCTCCAGATACGACAGGAAGTCATCTTTCGCCGCGTAGCCAGGAATTCGGGTGAGTACCTCGCCCTCAGGCGTCACGATGACGTGCTGGGGCGGGTAGTTGATATTGTACCGTTGTTGTAGCCGGGTCGCGCTCTCGGAGTCGCTGTCGAGGTTCACTGCGACTTTGGTGAACTCGTCGAGCTCCGATTGCACTGTCGGGTCGCTGTAGACGTTCCGGTTGTAGTCCTCGCAGTAGGTACACCAGGTCGTCCAGTAGTAGATCACGACCGGCTCGTCTTCCGCGGCGGCCGTCTCCACCGCGCTCGAATAGTTCGTCTGCCATTTGACCTCGCCGTGATACGAGTAGCCCTCGTCTGACAGGACCGGAGCTGCGTTCATAGAGAGGTACCCGATCCCGAGCAAGAGGGCGAAGAAGGCGATCGTCATCGCCTTTCGTGGGTTCATCGGTGTAGCCGCTTGTAGATTCCCGCAGTAAAATGTACCGTCGTAGACTTCTCTAGTCTAGCTGGGAAGTGGCAATATTCCGCACGTTTATGTCTTCTCAGTAACTCGATTTTCGCTGAGAGCCGGCGAGAAGTTGTGCAGAAGGGAATCTTTATTACTCGGCTATATTCATACGCAGATACCGTCGTAACTGAGGAATATACGAAATGATTGTAGAAAGTACGGTCACGGTGACCGAGCGATGAGTCAAGGAGATTCCACCCTCCTGCTCAAACCCGTCCTGCTCGTCTTCGGGACGGTTCTCGCGGCGATCCTCGTCGTGTTCGCCGTCAACGGCGCTATCGCCTTTATGGGTGGTCCGTCGGACGCGCCGGCGGCCGCCAGCGGTGGCGGCGGCGAGGTGCGAGAACTCCCCGGGACGTGGAACGGGAGCAAGTGGTACAGCGAGGAGCTTCGCGAACAGGAGTTCCAGTACAAGAACGCAACGGCGGGCGAAGAAGTGAACTTCGTCCCCAAGGAGATGAACAACTCGACGCTTCCGGAGAACGAAAACCGGCGCGAACTCATCCGTGAGGGTCGTGCCATCTTCGCGAACACGTCGAACGAGATGCCCGAACACGTCGGGAACGACCTCTCCTGTGCGAACTGTCACGGCGGAGGCGACCTCCCGACGACGACCGGAATGGTCGGGCAGGACATCGATATGATTCCGCTCGTCGGGACCGCGGCCGGCTACCCCGAGTGGACCGGCCGGACCCAGCGGATGCGAGATATGCGGCAGCGCATTATGGGCTGCTTCCTCCGCAGTATGAACGCGCCGGGCTCCGAAGAGGGCGTCCCGGCCTACGACAGCCGTGAGATCCAGGCGATGGAGTCCTACATGGTCTGGCTCAACAAGGGGACGCCGAGCGAAACCGTCCCGTACTGGCGGCACATCGAGAAGCCGGAGGGCGACGAGAAGGTGCCCGTCTCCGAGGTCAACCCGGTCCGTGGGGCCGAGCTGTACCTCGAAAACTGCGCATCCTGTCACGGTGCTGACGGACAGGGCGTCGAAGGTCAGTACCCGCCGCTGTGGGGTGAAGACTCCTTCAACGACGGTGCCGGAATGGGTCGTATCTACACCTCCGCAGGGTTCATCCGCGAATCGATGCCCTACGGCGCTGGCCACACGTTCTCCAACTGGGAGGACGTCCAGGACGTCGCCGGATATATGAACGCGCACAAGCGGCCGCACCTCCCGCGACAGCCCAAAGACTGGGCGGTCGCCGGTGCGCCCGACGAAGCGGTCTACTACAACCGCACGCAGCAGCGCTTGGGCTACGATATGAATCCGATGACGAAGAAGCTCATGCTCGCGGGGATCCCGGTCGACGACACCCCGCTCGAGGAGGGTATGATCCCGGACGACGTCGAGCGGTACGAACAGCCGCTCAAGAACGAGTCGGTCGACGGCTCGTGGGAGACGACGTGGATCCGGACCTACGAGGACGTCGGTAACTCGACGGCCGACAACTCCACAGAGCAGTCGTCGATGTCGGCGCAAGACGCAGTCACGACCGCCTTCGAGGGCGAATCGTCCGCAGCGTCCGGCGAGACGGCGAGCTAACGGATTCATCACGACTAGCATCGAATGATGGACAATCCGACGACCGCCGCGGTGTTTTTCGCGGGGGTTTTGACCATCCTGACGCCGTGCTGTCTCCCGATGATCCCCGTGTTAGTCGTCGGAGCGAACGGACACGTGCTGCGACCGATCGTCATCGTGATCGGGAGCACACTGACGTTCACCGCACTCGGGGTCGCGACCGGGATGATCGGTTCGGTGACCCCCGACTCAGTCCGCGCGCCGTTCGCGGTGCTGATGCTCGGTTTCGGGATCGTGATGGCCGACGACGACGTGAACGACCTGTACTCGCGGTACGCCTCACGGCTCGCGGGACGGGCGTCGCGGCTCACGGGCCGGGTCGACGAGCGCGAGCACCCGCTCGCGAACGCCTTCGTGGTCGGGTTGCTGCTGGGCGTCATCTGGCTCCCCTGCGTCGGCCCGGTGCTCGGCGGCGTCTTAGCGTACGTCGGGACGACCTCGGACGTGGTCGGCAGCGCCCGTCTCCTGGCGATCTACGGGACGGGCTTTTCGATCCCGCTTCTCGGGGTCGCCTACGTCGGGCAGGCCGGGAGCCGACGGCTCCTCGATTCGGTCACGAACGGCGAATCGACCGAGCTGTTCCGGACAGCGACCGGATACGCGCTCATCGCGCTCGGAATCGCTGTCCTCTTTGGGCTCGACAAACTTGCTCTTGCATCGGTAACGAACTGGCTATAACGTATGATCGGTAGTTCATCCACGGACGACGACGGCACGCGCAACCGCACGAGCATTCGGTTCGCCCGTATTTTGGGCACCGTCACGGCGTTTCTCCACCGCCTGACGCGGAGCCGGCTCGTCTCGTGGGGGGCGTTCGGATTCGGCCTCCTGTCGATGGTGCTGGTCTTCGGCTACGCCTCGGATACGATGTACGGCATCGAACACGGGGCGAATCTACTCGCGTACTGGCACATCTCGCTCGCGTGGGTCGCCGCGGCCGCGCTCGGCTCGACGTTCATCGGGAGCGCGCTGTATCTGCGCTACCGCGGCCCCTTCTGGAGCCGGCTGGCCCACAGTTCCGGCGAACTCGGATTCCTCTTCGCGACGCTGACGCTGTTGCTCGGTAGCGCGTGGGGGCGAGTCATCTGGAACTCCTGGTGGGAGTGGACCGACGTCAGGCTCGTGACGTTCCTGATCGTGTGGTTCATCTACGCCGGCTACCTGGTCGTTCACTCGGCCACGGAGGACCAGACGGGCGATCGATACGCGGCCGTCTACGGGGTCGTCGGATTCGTGACGGTCCCGCTGTCGTACGCGTCGACGCGGCTTTGGACGCCGACGTTCCACGAGACGACGATCGGTAACAGCGGCGTCAGCGCGAACATCGATCCGCTCACGCTCGTCGTGACGCTCGTCGCGGCGACGTTCCTGTATCTCTATCTCCTCGGGATCCGGATCCACCTTCACGAACTCGAACAGCAAGTACGCAGACTGCACTCAGCACGGAGGCGATAACCATGGAACCACTACTCTTGGCCGGATACACCGCGCTCTTCGTCGCGTTCTTCGGATACGTGACGTACTTACAGCGCCGGATGTCGCGGCTGGAACGACGACTCGAAGACGCACAGACGTAACGACGCGTAGTATTGGACAGCAAACCAGAACGCACACAAAACCTCAACAACGATTCAACGACAATGGACGACACGACTGACACATCGACTGATCGACGAGCGTTCCTGCGCCGCACGGCGACGGGCGTCGGCGCAGCAGCGACCTTCGCACTCTCGGCGGACACCGCGGCCGCCCAGTCGGAACCCGACTACGGCGGCTGGTTCGACGGTGTGGGTAACTTCGAGGGCACGTACGACTTCACCGGCCAGTCCGAAGTGACGATTTCGGTCGGATCTGAGGCAAACGGCGGCTACTACGGCTTCAACCCCGCGGCGATCCGCGTCGACCCCGGCACGACCGTCATCTGGCAGTGGACCGGGAAAGGCAACAGCCACAACGTCATCGCCGAGGACGGCACCTTCGAGAGCGAGATGTACTCCGCTGCCGGCGAGACGTTCGAGTACACCTTCGAGAGCGAAGGAACGTACAAGTACTTCTGTCAGCCCCACCGCGCGCTCGGAATGCTCGGCGCGGTCGTCGTCGGCGGCAGCGGCGGGATGGACTCGAGTCAGGTCTCCCAGCCGCTGCTCGAATCCGGCGGCGGCGGTGGCGGTGGCGGCGGTAGTGGCGGCGAAAGCGGTGGCAGTGGCGGCGGCGAAAGCGGCGGCGAAGGCAGCGGTCTCTCCGGTGCCTCCGGGCCGATCTCCTTCGAGGGTGCGACGTTCGTCACGACGCTCGTGCTCGGCCTGCTCTCGCCGATCTTCTTCGCCGTCTTCCTGCTGCTCAAGCAGAGCGACGAAAGCGGCGGCCCGCCGGCGAACACTAACTGAGGATTCGCGCCGCTGGCGACTGTTTTTGTACTGCCGACGCGACCGTAGCCGACGGTTCTGACCCGTCGAAACTGTAGAGGCTGCTTCTAGCACGTCGACTGATAATGATTACTCTCGTCTCTTACCGCCGATCATCGCCACCGGGAGTGGCGCTCGGCGGTACACAGTGAGAGTAAATGAGAGTCGTTCACGACACCGTTGAGCTCCTGCGACGGCGTTTCATCGAGTCGCCGCTCTCTCACTCCTCGACGACGTACTCGAACGTCGCGATGCCGGCGAGCAGCACGATGCCGGTGTACAGCGTGAGGAGGCGGAGCCAGCCACCGAGGGGCGCACCGCTTTCGAGCGCGGTCGTGAGTTCGACCCCCGCGAGCAAGAGCGGGACGACGAGCGGCACCAGAAGGACGGGTAAGGCGAGTTCGTCCAGCCCCGAGCGGAACGTCAGGATCGAGACCACGACGCCGATGGCGGAGAAACCGACGGCCGACACGAGGAGGACGCCGACGATCGCGGCCGCGGTCGACATCGAGGGACTGTAGCCGAGGAAGACCGACGTCGCGCCCAGCGTCAACAGGCTCACCGCGAAGATGAACACGGTGGTGCTGAGGACCTTCCCGAGGTAGATCGCCGAGCGGTCGATCGGGGCGATGAGCAGGCCGTCGAGCGCGCCGTTCCGATCTTCCAGTTCGATCGTCTTCGTGACGCCGAACGTGCCGGCGAACACGAACGCGACCCACAGCGCGCCGCGTCCGAGCAGCGCGGCGCTCTGGAGCGTCTGGACGAAACTGAACGCGAACGTGAGCACGACGAGCAGCGCGAAGACCGCAACCGTGGTCGTCACCTGCTTCGTCCGGCGCTCGATCTGGAGGTCCTTCTTGAGCACCCGATAGATGGCGCCGAGGAACGAACTCATCGCACTGCTTCGCTCGTCTCTGGTTCGTCGACACCGATCGCCTGCCGATACGTCGATTCGAACGACGCCGCGCCCGATTCGTCGAGGTCGGCGTCGGCTTCGATCCGTCCGCGGTCGACGACGAGCGCACGCGAGCACCGCTCGACGCCTCGTTCGAGGTCGTGCGTCGTCAACACCACCGTCCGGTCGTCGAAGCCGTCGAGGACGGTTTCGAGGTCGGCGACCGACCGCTGATCGAGTCCGGTGTATGGCTCGTCGAGGAGCAACACTTCGGGGTCGTGCAACAGCGCCCGCGCGAGTGAGAGCCGCTTTCGGAGGCCGTGGGAGAACTCGCCCGGGCGGTCGCTACCGCGGTGACTCAGGCCGACGGTTTCGAGCACCGACTCACACCGCGCCGCCGGGTCGTCGACGCCGTGGAGGCCGGCGTGAAACCGGAGGTTCTCCCGTGCGGTGAGTTCGTCGTACACCATCGTCTCGTGGGTGACGACGCCAACAGTTCGATAGGTAGTGTAATCGTCCGGTGCTAACGCGACGCCGTCGACCGAGATCGTCCCCTCAGTCGGCCGCGTGAGTCCGGCGAGCATTCGGAGGAGCGTCGTCTTTCCGGCTCCGTTCGGGCCGAACAACCCGAGCGTCGATCCGCGTTCGACCGTGAACGACAGCCGTTCGACGGCCGTGAAGTGTCCGTAGGATTTCGTCACGTCCGCGACCTCGATTGCAGGCGGGACCGCGTCAGCTTTGACCGGATCGTCTCCCGACCTCATCGAGCGCTTTCGGGCCGTTCTTCGCCCTCGTGTGCACGAACCGAGAGCTTGTTCGCGACGAGTTCGCCGCCGTCGTATCGCCCTTTCGCGACGACGACACGGCCGTCCTGAAGCGTATCGGGAACAGTCCCTTCGTAGACGACCGGGACGGTGTGGTTACCGTCCGTCACTGCGAAGGTGATCGTCTGGCCCTCGGTGTCGAGGTCCGTCGCGACTCCTTCCAGATTCACCCAGTCGTCCTGATACGTTCCCTCGTTCTCGGAGATCTGCGTCGGCGAAACGAACGCGGCCGAGGCGTTCATACTCGTCACGCCGAGCGTGGCGAGTAGCACGAGAATCCCGACCGTCGTGACGAGGAGTTTGTTCTTCCGGCGCACTACCGGAGGGAGTGGCTGGGCACTCTTGATTGTACCGAATCACCACGACTTGGGCCGCTTCTGCCTATGCCTCCCTCCTCGATAGACAACCTCGATAGTAGTTCCGCGGTCGTCTGTGGCCCCTGCCGCGTCGACGTCGCCGCCCCGACTATTCGCGGGTGGTGTTGGCGTGCCAACTCGTCCGTGTCAGTTTCTCGGGGCTCGCTCCGACGAACCTTTCCCCGCTGACCGTCTCTTAGGTCGTATGCAACCGACGCGTTCGCCCCGCGACGATCGGGCGAGAGTATCTCACGGAGGTGGGTGGTACCGATGACTGGGAAAGACCACTACTACAACAAGGCAAAGCAGGAGGGCTACCGCGCCCGCTCGGCGTACAAACTGAAGCAACTCGACGAGGAGGCGGGCCTGTTCGGTCCCGGAAACACCGTCGTCGACCTCGGTGCGGCACCCGGCGGGTGGCTCCAAGTCGCTGCCGAGGCCGTCGGCGACCGCGGCACCGTCGTCGGCGTCGACTTCCAGCGCATCCGCGACCTCGATCACGACAACGTCGAGACGGTCCGCGGCGATATGACCGACGAGGAGACGAAAGACGAACTCCGCGAGCGGATCGGCGACGACGGCGCAGACGTCGTCATCTCCGATATGGCGCCGAATATGACCGGCGAGTACTCGGTCGATCACGCGCGTTCGGTCCACCTCGCACGGCAGGCGTTCGAGGTCGCACTCGACCTGCTGCCCGCCGGCGGCGACTTCGCCGCGAAGGTGTTCGACGGCCAGGACCTCGCCGACCTGCGCGCGGAGATCGACGAGGAGTTCGAGTACGTTCGCTCGATCCGCCCGGACGCCTCTCGGGACTCCTCGTCGGAACTGTATCTCGTCGGCAAACACCGGATCACGGCGCCCGTCGAAGAAGGCGAAGAACTGGACGTCGTCGTCGACGACGTCGGCAGCGAGGGCGACGGCGTCGTCAAGATCGACGGCTACACGCTCTTCGTCGCCGGCACGGAAACGGGCGATTCAGTCCGTGTCCGCGTCACCGACCTGAAGCCGAACTTCGGCTTCGCCGAAGTCGTCGAAGAATAGCGGTCGACTCTTTCAGCGAGCGTCTTCTGAGGCGCTGATTCGCGGCGTACGAGCCGATCACTCGGCGGCCCAGGCCTCGTCCTGCGTGTCGATGTTCGACCCACCGAAGAAGCCGACCACGACGTAGACGAACGGCGTGTCGACGAGCGCGATGAGCAGTTTCAGCACGTACTGGCCGACGATCAGCGAGAGGATCACCGGAATCTCGAACTGGGTGCCGAAGCCGAGGACCTGCGGCGCGACGTAGAACGCGATCGCGACGAACAGCACCGTGTCGATGGCCTGGCTGGTCGCCGTCGAGGCGATGTTCCGAAGCCAGAGCATCGACTCGCCGGTGGCCTCGCGGATGCGATGGAAGACGAGGACGTCCCAGTTCTGGCTGACGAGGTACGCCAGCAGGCTCCCGAGGACGATGTTCGTCCCGGGCGCGAGCACCGCGCGATACTGCGCAGCCGACTCTGGGTTCACCGCTGGTGCGAGGATCGTGCTCCAGACGAGTCCGAGGAGAATGAAGTTCATCGCGAAGCCGACGTTGACCATCACCTGCGCCGCGTGGCGGCCGTACAGTTCGGAGTAACAGTCCGACGCGAAGAACGTCAGCGCGTACGCCAGCGCTGCGCCGGGCAGGATGATGCTCGAGCCCGTCACAGGCAGTTCGACCGGGAGCCCGAACGCGAGCAGTTTCGAGGCGGTCAACTGGGCTGTCGCGAGCGCCGTCACGAACAGCGCGACGAGCGCGATCCGCCCGGTCTGTGCGCGCGTCTCACTCATCGTCGATTCGTCCGTGCCGTGCGTCGATCTCGTCTAATCTATCCAGCGTCTTGCGGATCGACGCGCGAACCGCGTCGCTCCGGTTGACGAACTTCCCGTCGTCGCCGACGTGTTCGTCGAGGTCCGCGAGCAGTTCGTCGGGAATCTCTACGCTTATCTTGGCCATATCACGGGATTCTCTCGCGAATATTTAGGGCGTTCGCTCTCGACTCCGTCGATCACGAAATCCGCTGTGTGTCGGCAGTTAACGCCGAGTGTGTCGGTTCGAGTCAGATCTCGGCGCTGCGAGACGGCGCGAGATCACGCCGTCCGCCGAGCGTGATCACGAACAGGACGCCCAGTCCGATGCCGTACGCGACCATCAGCGGGATGGTCACGAGGAACATCGTGAGCACGTCTGCGGGGGTGAAAAGCGCCGCGAAGGCGAGGATGCCGACGGTCACCTCGCGCCAGCGCCCCCGCATCGTCTCGTACCCGACGCCCGCGCTGTTGAGCAGGATCATCAGGATCGGGACGTCCGCGAGGAGGCCGATGCCGGCGGTCGTGAAGAAGATGAGCCAGAAGAAGTTGGTGATGCGGTAGGCGATCACCATATTCGCCTGGACCGCGTCGTTGACAAGCCAGGAGATGACCGAGGGCGCGATCGTCGTGTACCCGAGGACGAAGCCGCCGATCAGCCCCACCGTGAGCGCGCCCGTCCACACGAAGATCGCACGACGGCGCTGTCTGACGATGTTGCGCTCTCTGAGCGCCGGCCACGCGTAGTACGCGAGCAGCGGGGCCGTCACGAGCGCGGCGACGATCGTCGAGAACTTCACCTCGAACACGAGCGCCTCCATCGGGTGCAGCGCGACGACGTTGAGCACCTCTTCGGGCCGGACCTGCGCGGGCAGGCGGCGCAGGAAATCCTCGTAGACGCGCTTGATCCCGCCAGTGTAGAGCCAGCCGAACGTGACCGCCAGCACGGTCATAAACACCCCGACGATGCGGAACGCGTTCGAGGTGACGGAGTCGAGGATGAACGCGAGGTCGGTGTAGTACCCCTCGAAGTCGTCGTCTTCGGCGTCGCTCTCGTCTGCGTCCGCCTCCGACTCTGTGGCGTCCTCCTCGTCGCCGCCGGTGAACTCCTCGAAGAAGGCGCTGCCGGCGCGGGTGGCCCGGTCACTGATCGAGGAACCGCCGCTCTTCGCGGCCGCTCCGGACGCCGCTGCTGCGTCCCCGTCGGCCGCCTCGGCGTCCGCGTCCGCATCCGCACCGCCGTCCTGGTCGAAGCGGTCGACGATGGCCCGCGCTTTCGCCTTGTCGCCGGCGTCGAGCGCGTCGCCCGCGGCCGCCATCGCCTCGTCTTCGTCCATCGCGGCGAACACTTCCGGCGGAGCCGAGCGAACGCCCTGAACGTCGAGGTCAGCGAGGTCGATGGCGGTCGGATCGCCGATGCCGGCTTCCACGACCGCGAGGTCGTCGATGTCCTGATAGACGAAGTAGCCGACGGCGACGGCGGCAGCCAGGATCGCCGCGACGAGTACGTAGAGTCCGAGCAGTGCTAGCGAGGCCGGCGCGAAGACGACGTAGTCGCTCCCGATGGCCGCCAAGCCCTGATTAAGGTAGTCGACGCCGCCGCGCTCGAAGAAGGCGTAGACGAGGAGTCCGCCGACGACGCCGACGCCCGCGATCGAGTTCCAGTGGGCGCTGACCGTCCCCGCGACGTCCATCTGCTCGCTGCCGCGGCGGGCGGTGGTAACGATCTTCGCGAGATAGAGGCTGACGGCGTAGAGCGTCAGGACGGGGATCGCCCACATAATCTGCGTGAACGGGTCCGGCGGCGTGAACATCGCGCCGGCGGCGAAGACACCGACGGCGGCGTGGCGCCACTTGTCGCGGAAGGTCTCGTAGGGGACAATCTCGGCGTACGAGAGCCCGGTCATCGCGAGCGGGAGTTGACTCGCGAGACCGAACGAGACGGTGAGCAGGAAGATGAACTGCGCCCACTTGACGATGGAATACGTCGGCGTGAAGCCGGCGGCGATGGCGTTCTGCGCGAGGAAGGAGAACGTGAACGGGAAGAAGACGTAGTAGCCGTAGGCCACGCCGAGCACGAATAGGCCGACCATCCCGGAGAGAACGAGCACGAGCTGCCAGACGGGGACCGGCGAGGAGGGCCAGAACCCGCGCACTTTCAGCGCGTCTCTGGCGAAGTAGACGAATGCGGGTGCGGCGAGGATGATCCCGACGGCGAGACCGATCTTCGCCTGCAAGAGGATGACGTCGAACGGCGTCTGTGCGATGATCGAGACCTCGCCGCTCACCTGTGCGGACATCTGGGCTCTCGTGACCCGTTTGAAGAAGTCCCACACGAAGAGCCGGAGCGCGTAGAACGTGCCGAGAAAGCCGATCAGGAAGAAGATGAAGACTTTCTGGAGGTCCTTCTGCGCGGCTCGAAGCATCGCGCCGGCGGTCTCCCGCCCGGCGTCGAGTGTCTCTCTCGTGTCGTCGTCGAGCGCGCTAGACATACGTGAAGTGAGCCCGCTCGCAGTTATCAATCTTTTCGACCGCCGCGCCGGCGCGTCCGGGCCGCGGCGGCCGGCCGTCGTCGTCTCAGCGGGGGACAGCGTTCACATAGCAGCGCGCCGATGCGGAAAGGCCTATAAGATCCGGGCGGCGAAACTCTGGTGAATGGCCGACGATTCGGAGCACGCGGACCAGACGCCCGACGCCGACGCATCTACGGCCGATGCAGACTCGTCAGACGCTGCCGCGGATTCATCTCGCGCCGGCTCGTCCCCGGACGACGCGGCGCAGTCCGACACCGACGGAGCGCCGTCTGCGGCCGACGACGTGCCCGAATCGTCTGTTCACGACTCAGCCTCGGACGCAGAATCAGGCGACGACTCCGAAACCGCGTCCGGCGACGACTCCGAACCGGGACCTGGTGCGTCCACCGACGCCGATAGCGATTCTGACTCGTCTCCTGACGCCGATAGCGACTCCGACTCGTCCACCGACGTCGAATCACCCACCGAAGTCGATGCGGCGGCGACGGTCGACGAACTGACGGCCGACGCTGACGCCGCTGACTCCGAAGACGGCGAGTCCGAAGACGGCGATTTCGACGGTTCGCCCACCGATGACGGAGACGCCGACGACGCGGCGCCGGCTGACGACGCCGACTCCGAAACGGCGGACTCCGACTCCGCGACTTCGGACCCTGACGTCGACGCGGATACGACCGACTCGGACGTCGATACCGATGATCCGGCCCCTGCGACTTTCGATCCCGACGCCGCCGCCCCCGAAGCGGCCGTCGGCGACGATCCAGCCGTTGGCGACGACCCAGCCGTCGCCGGCACGGACGGCGGCGCCCCGGCGAACGCAGAGGCCGGTCCCGGCCCCGGGGCCGCGGAGATTTCAGAGCCAGGCGTCGACGAGGGATTCGTCTCCGAAGGCCCCGAGAGCGACGAGGAGATGCCGCTTGCGGCACACATCGAGGAGATGATGCGCCGGCTGGCGGTCGTTCTCGGGATCGGCGGCATCGTCACGCTCCTGCTGTATCCCGGTGCCGACCTCGTCAACTCGGCGCTCGGTCTGAACCTCGTCAGTTCCACCGAGGTCATCGACTTCCTCTGGAACAAGCACATCCCCGGCGCGCCGGAGATGGTCGACCGCCGACCGCGCGTGTACGGCCCGCTCGAACTCCTCTTGACCGAACTGAAGGTCGCCGCACTCGGTGGTCTCGTGGTCGGCTTACCGGCGTTCGTCTACGAGACGTATCTGTTTATGCGACCGGGACTGTACCCCAAAGAACGGCGATACTACCTCGCTGCGGTCCCGACGAGCCTGATTCTCGCGTTCGTCGGCATCTCTTTCGCGCACTTTCTCGTCCTTCCCGCGATCTTCGCGTACTTCACCTCTTACACCACCGGGACAGCGCTCGTGGCGTTCGGTCTCAAGGAGACGTTCAACCTCATCCTCATCCTGATGGGGTACAACGCCATCATCTTCCAGATCCCGCTGTTCGTGATGCTGGCGATTATGATGAACCTCGTCACGCGGCGGTGGCTCGAAGACCGCCGCCTCCTCTTTTGGGGGACGTTCCTCGGCCTCGCGTTCCTCGTCAGCCCCGACCCGACCGGGATGGCTCCGATCATCATCGGCGCGACGATGATCACGCTGTTCGAGGGGACGCTGTTCGTGCTGCGGTGGACCGGGAGAGGGTCGCTGGCTCCCACCGCCGAGGGGCTGGCGGCCCGCCGCCCCTATGCTGCCGTGCTCGCGGCGCTCGTCGGGTACCTCCTCAGTCCCCTGCCGGCCCCGACGGGCTATTACGACCTTCTCCCCTCGGTGGTCGTCGAGACGCTCACGGCCAACGGCCTCGCGGTGTACACGCCTCTGATCATCGCGGGCGCCCTCGTCGGGGTGTTCGAACTCGTGTCGCTCCTCCTGCGCCGCTACGGCCGCTCGCGGCGGATGCTGCGGGCCCGTCTCGCGGTCGACACTGTCCGCCGTCCGGTGTGGCTGCTCGCCGTCGTCGTGGGGTATCTCGGTAGCCCCGATCCGGCCGTCCTCCGGTGGGTCACCGAGCTGAATCTTCGCCCGGCGCTGGCCGGCGGGATCGCGGTCGGGTTGGTGCTCGGCTACGAGGTGCTTCGTCTGCTGCTTGCGTCCCGCGAAGATCGTGCGGCCTGAGCTATCGGCTCTCTGTGCCCTTCCGGACAGCCAGAATCAGGGTCACAACGCTCCGACCATCCGCTGCCGCGGCTTCACTCGCTGGCGGTCGGGTACTCGGCCCCGAACACGTCTTCGACGAGCGGTTCGTCGCCCGACTCGTCGCTGTCGGCGCCGTCCTGCTCGTCCTCGCCCGCTGGACTGACACTGCCCGTCTGATACCCGTGGAGATCGAGCGTCACGTGCTCGAAGCCGAGATCCGTGAGGTGCTCGCGCGCGGCGACGACGAAGTCGTGATTGAGCGCCGCCTCCAGTTCGTCGGCGGCGATCTCGATCCGCGCGAGACCGTCGTGGTCGCGGACGCGGAACTGCGAGAAGCCCCACTCCCGGAGCACGCGCTCGGCCTTCTCGACGCGCGTGAGCCGCTCGGTCGTCACTTCGAGCCCCGTGGGAATCCGCGAGGAGAGACACGCCATCGAGGGCTTGTCCGCGACCGAGAGTCCGTACTCGTCGGCGATCGCGCGGACTTCGTCTTTCTCGATACCGGCCTCCAAGAGCGGTGAGCGTACGTCGAGTTCGTCGACGGCGCGGAGCCCCGGTCGGTGTCCCTCGCCCGGATCGGAAGCGTTGGTCCCGTCACAGACTGTCCCGATTCCGAGGTCGCGGGCCGCCTCGTACATCCGGCCCAGTCGCATCGTCCGGCAGTGATAACACCGGTCGCCGTCGTTGACGACGAAGTCGGGGTTGTCGAGTTCGGAGAACTCGACGATCTCGTGGCGGATGCCGATCTCGTCGGCGACGCGGCGGGCGTCGTCGAGTTCGGCCGCTGGGAGGGTCTCCGACTTGGCCGTGCACGCCACCGCATCGTCGCCGAGCGCGTCGTGTGCCAAGGCGGCGACCACCGCGGAGTCGACGCCGCCGGAGAACGCGATCAGGACGCCGTCGCGTTCGCCGAGCGACTCGCGGACCGCCGCTGCTTTCTCCGTCACCGACTGTGCGTCGGCGTCCTCGCCCCCAGCCGTCTCGGCAGCGGCGTCGACGTCGGCGTCCGCACCCGTCTCGGTTCGCATACCCGCACTACCGGGTGCAGTCCCAAAAGCACGTTGTCGTAGACGCCGAGGCGGATCGAGCCCTGTCGCCCGAGCGTCACACCCGTAACGTTTTGTCCGATCGCGAGCGAAGGCATCCTCGAATGGAGTTCGAGGCCATCCCGGGCGTCGGCGAGAAGACGGCAGCGGCGCTGTCGGAACTCGACGACGCCGAACGGGCACTCAGCGAGGGCGACGTGGCGACGCTGGCTCGCGCACCAGGACTCTCGGAAGGACGGGCGGCCGCCGTCGCCCGCGGGGCGATCCGCCGCCGACACGACGACGACGGCGGCTTTCTTGCGACCGACCGGGCCCGAGAGATCTACGACGACGTCCTCGGTCTCCTCCGTGAGCGAACCGTCACCGACTACGCCGCAAAGCGCGTCGCGACGCTCTACCCGACGCAGTCGGCCTCGCGGATCGCGGAGGTCCGGGAGTTCGTCGACCGTGCGACCGAGCGCGACCCCGACCCCGCGGCTCTCGACGCGCTCGACGGCGTCGAACCGCTCGCGCCGCCGTCGCCTCGTCGCGTCCGCGATCGCTGTCTCGCCACGGCCGACGCCGAGCGCTTCGCGGCGGCCGAGGAGGCGTTCCCCGAACTCTCCGTCGAAGTCGTCGAGGACACCCGCGGACTCGCCGAACTCGCCCGCTCGTACTCGACTGTCGTGGCCCTCGACGAGCAGTTCGCCGGCGTCGACGTCGAGGGCGACGTCCGCGTGCGCCCCGACGCGCTCGAACACCCCGACGAGATCGTCCCCGAGCGCGTTCTGGCGTTCTTCGCGGAGAACCGCTCGCGGATCCTCGCGGCCGCGGAAGTGCACGAGGCGGCCGGTATGGACGCACCGTGCGATATCGACGCCCTCCGCGACGCGCTCGCTCGGCTCGACGACGACGGGACGATCGTCGGGGACGCGGAACTGGACCGCCTCACCACCGCGGTCGACGACCTCGACGCGACGGTCGCCACCGCGGAATCGGTCGCCAACGACCGCCTCCGCGACGCGATCCGCGAGCGTGACGTCACCATCGAGGGAACGGACTTCCTCTCGCTGGTCGAACAGGGTGCGCGCGTCGACTCGCTCTTGGATCGCGAACTCGACGACGAGTACGACGACGCCGTCGCGGCCGCACGTGAGCACCTCGTCGACGCGCTCGACCTCCGTCCCGAGGAGGCGGATTTCGCCGAGCGGGCCTTCCCGAACGACCCCGCGTTTCCCGTCGAACACGAGTCGTCGGTCGTCTCGCGGCTCCGCACGGAACTCAAAGCGGGCCGCGACCGCCGGGCCGCCCGCCTCAAGCGCGAACTCGCGGCGGATCTCTCGGCGCTTCGCGACCCCGTCGAGGCGCTCGTCCGCGACGCGCTCGAAGTCGACGTCGAATATGCGGTCGCCCGATTCGCTGACGACTTCGACTGCACGCTCCCCGAGTTCGTGGACGGACTGGACACCGACGCGAGCGGTACGCGAGAGGGCGGGGCTGCGAGCGACGCCCACGGCTTCCTCATCGAGGGGGGCCGCTCGCCGCTCTTGGACGTCGCCTTCGGCGAGGTCGACCCCGTCGATTACGGCGTCTCGGGGGCGACGTTGCTGTCGGGCGTCAACTCCGGCGGGAAGACGTCGACGCTCGACCTCGTCGCGCTCGTCGTCGTTCTCGCGCAGATGGGATTGCCCGTACCCGCCGAGCGCGTCGAACTCGAACGCTTCTCGGAGTTGCACTACTACGCGAAGACGCAGGGGACACTCGACGCTGGGGCATTCGAGAGCACGCTGCGGGACTTCCGAAGCCTGGCCGACGGCGCGACGAACCGGCTCGTCCTCGTCGACGAACTGGAGAGCATCACCGAACCCGGCGCGTCCGCGAAGATCGTCGCCGGCATCCTGGAGGCGCTCGACGAACAGGCCGCGACGGCCGTCTTCGTCTCTCACCTGGCGGGCGAGATCCGCGACGCCGCAGACTTCGACGTCGCCGTCGACGGAATCCAGGCGCTGGGCCTCGAAGACGGCGAACTCGTGGTGAACCGCTCGCCGGTCAAAGACCACCTCGCGCGCTCGACGCCCGAGCTCATCGTCGAGAAACTGGCCGACGGCGACGAATCGGGCTTCTACGACCGATTGCTGCGGAAGTTCTGATTCGACCCACTTCCGAGCGGAGATTTTTCATTCAGTTCGGCGAACGAACACGTATGGCCCCCGAAACGTCCGCCGACGAGGAGAGCCGTGACGCGCCGCTCGCGCCCGACAGCGACGCCACCTACGATCTCGTCTACCGCGCTACCCGCGACGCGATCTGGGACGTACTAGGGGCGGCAACGCTCATCCTGTTTTACCTCGCGCTCGCGGCGATCAGCCTCTCGATCGCGTTTGCAGGCCTCGGCCCGTATCTCCGCGGCTCGGCGTCGTACACCGCGCTCGCGGTCGGTCTCGTTGCCCTCGGCGTCGGCTTTTTCGCCGTCTACCGCGTGTTCCGACTCGTCACCGAGTGAGCAGGTCACATCGGCCGGCGGCACTATAGTAGCACTTGCGCGTCTCCACGCACGCGGTCGTGCGATCGATTGCGCAATGAGTTGTAAACGCTACTATGTTCGTCCCCCTGGGGAACCGTTAAGTAGACTCCTCGACGTGGTTGAATCGATGAGGGACGACCCCGACGAGGGGATGCTGTCGTGGGACGAGTCCGTCTTCCGCGACGAACACGTCTTCGAGATCGACTACGTCCCCGAGACGTTCGAGCACCGCGAGAGCCAACTGGAGAGTCTGAAGTACGCACTCAGACCGGCTGTCCGTGGCTCGCGCCCCCTGAACACGATGGTTCGGGGCCCACCGGGAACGGGCAAGACGACCGCGGTGCAGAAACTCTTCGGCGAACTCGGCGCGCAGGGCGGCGTCGAGACCGTTCGTGTCAACTGTCAGGTCGACTCGACGCGCTATGCCGTCTTCTCGCGTATCTTCGAGCACATCTTCGAGTACGAACCGCCCTCTTCGGGCATCTCGTTCAAGAAACTGTTCGGACAGATCACCGACCGACTGGTCGAGGAAGACGAGGTGCTCGCGGTCGCGCTCGACGACGTGAACTATCTGTTCTACGAGAACGAGGCCTCAGATACGCTCTACTCGCTCCTGCGGGCTCACGAGGCGCACTCGGGAGCCAGGATCGGCGTCGTCGTCATCTCCTCGGACCTCTCGCTCGACGTGATCGACGAACTCGACGGGCGCGTCCAGAGCGTCTTCCGGCCAGAGGAGGTGTACTTCCCCGTCTACGACGTCGACGAGATCGTCGACATCCTCCGCGAGCGCGCCCGTCGCGGTTTCCACGAAGGCGTCGTGGGCGCGCCCGAACTCGATCGCGTCGCCGAACTCACCGCCGAGAGCGGCGATCTCCGAGTCGGGATCGACCTCCTGCGCCGCGCCGGACTCCACGCGGAGATGCGCGCCAGTCGCACCGTCGCCGTCGAAGACGTCGAGGCCGCCTACGAGAAGTCGAAGTACGTCCACCTCTCGCGGAGCCTCCGCGGCCTCTCGGATCGCGAGCGCGACCTCGTCCGCGTCGTCGCCGAACACGACGGCAGTCAGGCCGGAGAGGTGTACGAAGCCTTCCGCGAGGAGACCGGCCTCGGCTACACCCGCTACTCCGAGATCGTCAACAAACTGGACCGCCTCGGGGTCGTCGACGCCGACTACGCCGACATCGACGGTCGCGGCCGGTCGCGGTCGCTGTCGTTGGCGTACGACGCCGACGCCGTCGTAGAGCGTCTGTAGCGCCGAACCTGCGTCGCTGTCGAATGCCACCGATCGCGGAGCGGAAGCTTTGTGCCGCACGTCGCCGAGACGACGCGTATGAAGACGACCGGCGGAACCGACGATCAGAAGCGACGCGCGGCCGAACGCGCGGCCGAACTCGTCTCCGACGGCGACGTCGTCGGCCTCGGTACCGGCAGCACGGCCGCCCACGCGATCCGCGCGATCGGCCGGATGGTCGCGGACGGACTCGACGTCCGCGGCGTCCCGACATCGTTCGACTCCCGTGCGCTCGCCCGCGAAGCGGGGATTCCGCTCCGCTCGCTCGATGAGATCGACGGCGTCGACGTCGCGATCGACGGCGCGGACCAACTCGATCGAAACCTGGCGGCGATCAAAGGCGGCGGCGCGGCCCACGCCCGCGAGAAGGTCGTCGACGCGGCGGCCGACCGCTTCGTCGTCGTCGCCGACCCCACAAAAGTCGTCGAGACGCTCTCGCGCTCGGTGCCGGTCGAAGTGCTCCCAGACGCCCGGGCGGCCGTCGAACGCGACGTCGCGGATCTCGGCGGGGACGTGACGCTCCGACGGGCCGAGCGCAAGGACGGGCCGGTCGTCACCGACAACGGGAATCTGGTCCTCGACTGCGAGTTCGGCACGGTCGACGATCCTGATGGACTCGCACAGGACCTCTCCCGGCTCCCGGGCGTCGTCGAACACGGTCTCTTCGTTGACCTCGTCGACGAGGCGTACGTGGGGACGGACGACGGCGTCGACGTCCGTACTCGGGAGTAGTCGGCCTCACGACCGTCTATTGACCGCTGTTCGAGCAATCGGCGGCGCTATTGCCGGTCGCTGTCGGGATCGGGACCGCTACGATCGGCGGCGCTATCGCTGGTCGGCGTCGTGGCCACAAAAAATCGGGATCGAATCGCCGGTTTACAGGTCGCGGGGCTGGACCGTTTTGCGGTCGTTCTCTTCCGCGCGACGGGCGGCGTCTTCGAGCAGTTCGTTCACTTCTGCGTCGAGTGCATCGTAGAAGTCAGAAGCGACGTTCTTGTCCTGGAGCGCTTCCTTGACGGCTGCCTTGACAATGAGGTCTGCCATACACGTCCCCCTATATCGGCACTATATAAAAATATTTTCCAAAACGCCGGCGTCTCCGTCCATACGGGTCGTCTATGGGGTTTCCTATGGGAATAATTTATATACCCAGGGGGCACATTAACCCTTCCTTTCGATATTGGGCGATACGGGCCACAAGCGGGCCCACATCGGGTGGCCGACCGCTCGATCCGGCCGTCGTCGAGTCGCCCGCGGTGAGACGCGCTGGGACTGTCGGACGTCTGTAGCGAAGTTCGTCACTCGGGTGATGACTATCCCGAAAACAGCTCTATCCGACAGTGTGAAGCGACAGGTACGTGACGCTCACTCCCGGAGTAGTTCGTATGCGCGAAGTACTGGAAGCCGTCGCGGCGGGCGACCTCTCGCCGACGGAGGCCGAGGCGCGGTTGGCGGGGTACGTCACCACCGATGCGGGTCGATTCGACGCCGCTCGTGAGCAGCGACGCGGCGCGCCCGAGGGCATCCTCGCCGAGGGGAAGACACCGGCGGAGGTTGCCGTGCTCGCGGCTGCCGCCCTCGATTCGACCGGCCGGGCGCTCATCACCCGTGTCTCCGAGGACCACGTCGTCGCCGTCGCCGAGGAGGTCGACGCTTCGATCGACCTGTCGCACGACGAGCGCGCGCGAACGCTGGTCGCACAACGACCCGACTTCGACCCCCCGACGCTCGATGCGACGGTCGGGCTCGTCACCGGCGGGACGGCGGACGCGGCGGTGGCCGGCGAAGCGGCGACCGTCCTCGACGCGATGGGTGCAACCGTCGAACGCGTCGACGACGTCGGCGTGGCGCACCTCGGCCGTATCCTCGATCACCTCGACGTGCTCCGCGCGGCCGACGTCCTCGTCGTCGCCGCCGGACGCGAAGGCGCACTTCCGACCGTCGTGGCGGGACTCGTCGACACGCCGGTCATCGGACTCCCCGTCTCGACCGGCTACGGCCACGGTGGCGACGGAGGCGCGGCGCTCTCGGGGATGCTCCAGTCCTGTACGGTCCTCTCGGTCGTGAACGTCGACGCCGGCTTCGTCGCCGGGACGCAGGCGGGCCTCGTCGCTCGCGCCGTCAGCGACGCCCGCTCGCAGTGAAGCCCAGTACGGCGACGTCTTCGACCGCGAGCCCGCTTCCGATCTGTGTCACAAACCCCCAAACAAACGGTCGATTTTGTGGTCCATTTCTGGACGTTCTGCACTCTCGCGCGCGTGCGCGGGAAGCCATATATGCCGTGCGCTCGTAGCGCAGGTACCGGCAATGGTGGCTGCCGGACACACGCATGCCAAGTTGTGACCACTGCGGGTCACACGTCTCCGATCGCTTCGCACGCGTGTTCGCCGACGAGCACGGGCGACTCCTCGCCTGTCCAAACTGCTCGGCGAACGCGGGTATTGCGGAGGTCGCGCGACGTCGAACCCGCACAGCGTGACCACTGAAGCGGAAATAGACCACCACGCGAAGCCGTACTCCGTATCTATCGGACGGCTGAACCCCCGTCCGATCACAATTCCCACGTTCCCGAGAGCGACAGCGTTCGCTCGACGGCGGGACCGGAAGGGCTACTTGACTCTCCACGAACGTTCTCTGCAATGAGTGAGGGCCCCGAGATCCTGTTGACGAACGACGACGGCATCGACGCGCCGGGCATTGCCACGCTCCGAACCGAACTCACCGCGCTCGGCGACGTCACCGTCGTCGCTCCGGACGGCAACCAGAGCGGTGTCGGACGTACGCGGAGCCACACCGCAGTCATCCGCGATCACCCGTGGGGCTACGCGCTCTCGGGTACGCCGGCAGACTGCGTCGCCTACGGCCTTCGCGGGCTGGAGACGGACTTCGACGTCGTCGTCTCCGGCGTCAACAACGGCCCGAACGCCGGCAACTACGTCGTCGGTCGCTCCGGGACGGTCGGCGCGGGTATCGAAGCGGCGTTCCTCGGCACCCCCGCGCTCGCCATCTCGGCGTATCACTCGACGGACTTCTTCCTCTCGCCGCCCGAGGAGTACGACTTCGCGCGCCCGGCACGGATCGCGCGGCGACTCGTCGCCCGGGCGCTCGAATCCGGCGTCTACGACGACGTCGACCTGCTGAACGTCAACGCCCCGGTGGACGCCTCCTCGCCGCCGGTCATCCTCACAGAGCCGCACCACGACTACGAGCAGGAGGTCGAACCGGCCGACCCGGTTGACGTCGACGACCACGAGGGCCAACTGACCGAGGACGAACGCCTCGTCCGCCTTCACGACCGGACGTGGCCCGGCGTCGTCGGCTGGGAGAGCCCGTTTCCGCCGACCGACGAGCACCGACAGCGCTACCCCGTCGGCAGCGACCGGCGCGCACTCGTCGACGCCGCGGTCAGCGTCTCGCCGCTCGCAGTGAGTCACGCTTCGCCCGACAGCGCCGCGCTCGCGGACGTCGTCGAGACGATCGACGTCGAGTGACCTCGCACCCGCCGCTCTCGCCACCCACGAGTGATGTCGACGATGACTGACGACCACTACGTCTACGTCTTGGAGTGTGCCGACGGCTCGCTGTACACGGGCTACACGACCGACGTCGAGCGCCGCGTCGCCGAACACGACGCCGGCGAGGGCGCGAAGTACACACGGGGACGGACACCGGTCGACCTCGTCCACGTCGAGTCCTTCGACTCGAAGTCGGCCGCGATGTCTCGCGAGTACGAGATCAAACAGCTCTCTCGCGCCCAGAAGGAGCGGCTGGTCGGGTTGGACTAATCGACGACGGCGTCGGGGTGGACTAATCGACGACGGCGCCAGGTCGGACTACTCTTAGGGATTATCGTAACTGTTCGAGATTCTCGCCGTATCGTCCGGCGAGAAATCTATGAGGACTTACGATAATCCCTATCTGAGACGGCCTCGGGATGGAGTCGCCGCGCCTCGGCGACGACGGCCACGCCCAGTTCTTCCAGTCGGCGGGCGACGTCGACGTCGGTGAGCGTGTCGCCATCGTACTTCTCGGAAGCGCGTCGAATCCCCACTTGTTCGGGCACCGTGTGACCGTAGACGCCGCGGATCGTGCTCCGCATATGTTCGAGCGTCGCACCGTAGGAGCCGCCACCCGCGGTCGCGACGAGGCCGACGGCGGTGTCCCGGTACTCGTCTTTCGAACAGTAATCGTGGAAGTTGCGGAACGCCGAGGAGTACGAGCCGTGATAGACGGGTGAGCCGACCACGACAGCCTCGGCGTCGCGGACGATCCGCGTCAGGCGCGCGGAGTCGCCCTGCTCGTCGACGTCGGGATGATACAGCGGAAGGTCGACCGCCCCGAGGTCGATCAGTTCCGTCTCTACACCCTCCTGGCGGGCGGCTTCGAGCACCAATTCGAGCGACTTTCTGGTGTAACTCATCCTGCGCCGACTGCCGCAGACTGCGACGACCGAGATCATTGTACTCACTCCGGGACCGAGGGCGAAAAGCGCGGCGGGTGTCAGATGCGAGCCGGTCCGTTGGTCGGCCGTTCCGTCGTCCAAGTGGCCGCTTCGCCGCACCTTTTTGGTCGCTGACGAGGACGGACCGATATGGACGCGATCTCCTTCGGCACGGACGGGTGGCGCGCGACCCTCGACACGTTCACCGACGAGCGCGTGCGGATCGTCGGGCAGGCGGTCGCAGACTACCTCTCGGACGAGGGCTACGACGACCCCGTCTTCGTGGGCTACGACGCCAGAGCGACCTCGAAGGGGTTCGCCGATTCGCTCGCGGCGGTGCTTGCGGGCAACGGCTTCGACGTGCTCTTACCGGAGCGCGACCGGCCGACGCCGCTCGTCGCCTACGCGATCGTCGACCGCGGGCTCTCGGGCGCGCTGATGGTGACGGCGTCGCACAATCCGCCGGAGTACAACGGCGTGAAGTTCATCCCCGACGACGGCGCGCCCGCGCTCCCCGAGGTGACCGACGCGGTCGCCGCGCGCCTCGCCGAACCGGACCTCCTCCCGGAATCCGAACACGGCACGATCGAGACGGTCGACGTCGTGACGCCGCACGCCGAACACGCCCGCGAACTCGTCGGCGCCGACCTCTCGGGGATCACGGTCGTCCACGACGCGATGCACGGCTCTGGCCGCGGCGTCACCGACGAACTCCTCCGATCGGCGGGAGCCGAGGTCGTCAGCATCCGCGACGACCGTGATCCCGACTTCGGCGGAACGCCGCCGGAACCGAGCGCAGAGAACCTCGAACCGCTCGTCGAGGCGGTCGACGCCCACGACGCGGACCTCGGCATCGCGAACGACGGCGACGCCGACCGCGTCGCGTTCGTGACGCCCGAGCGCGGCCACCTCGACGAGAATCTCTTTTACGCCGCCGCCTACGACTACCTCCTCGAATCGGACGCCGGCCCGGCGATCCGGACCGTCTCGACGACGTTCCTGATCGACCGGATCGCCGAGGCGCACGGTCAGGACGTGTTCGAGACCGCCGTCGGCTTCAAGTGGGTCGCGCGGGCGATGGCCGAGCACGACGCCCTCATCGGCGGCGAGGAGTCCGGCGGCTTCTCGATCCGCGGACACATCCGCGAGAAAGACGGCGTCTTGATGAGCCTGCTCGGAGCCGCTGCCGCGAGCGAGGAGGCGATGGACGCCCGCGTCGACCGCCTGCTCACAGCCCACGGCGACATCGTCGCGGACAAGATCAGCCTCGACTGTCCCGACGCCGAGAAGCAGCGCGTCATCGACGACCTCGACGACGCCCTGCCCGAGCGGGTCGCCGACCGCGACATCGCCGACGTCGTGACGCTCGACGGCTTCAAACTCCTCCTGGAGGACGGGTCGTGGCTCCTCGTTCGGCCGTCCGGAACCGAGCCGAAGATGCGAATCTACGCCGAAGCGCAGAGCCGAGAACGCGCCGACGCGTTGCTGTCTGCGGGTCGGGAACTCGTCGCGCCGCTCATTTGAGGACCCCGCACAGGCGGTCGTTGCGGCGGTCCTCCGCTCGGTCTGTTCCCTCGTCGTCGGTTCCCGCATCGGATTCTCCGCCACTTCTTTCCGCATCGGTCTCTCCGCCACTTCTTTCCGATTCGATTTCTCTATCACTTTCCCCGCCCTCGACGATCTCGAACCCGAGCGCGTCGTAAAACGGACGCACCTGCTCGTGGAAGTGTGCCACGAGCGGCCCGTCTGCTCGCTCGGCGGCGGCGTCGACGAGGCGGCTCCCGATTCCGCGACCGCGGCGCGACCGGTGGACGGCGATCTGTTCGATCTCGGTCGGATCGGGGTCGTCCGCAGCGAGTGTTCGACTACACTTGCCTGCATCGTCCGCACCGTCGACGCGAGCGAGCACGCAGACGCCGACGACCCGGTCCTCCGGTGCGTCAGTCCCGTCTTTCACGGCGGTGTCGGCACTGTCGTCGACTCGGTCTGTGTCGGCCGCTTCGGCCCGCTCTCGATCCTCAGCCCCGTATTCGGTCACAGTGGCGACGAGGACGTCGCCCGCGGCGATTCGACGGCGCACCCGCTCGGGATCGATTTCGAGCATCGCGGCGTCGAGCAGGCGGACGACGTCGTCGGCGTCCACCGGCGTCGCCTCGCGGACGGCGTGTGTCACGTCGGAGAATAGGCGGCGGGGGTTAAGATTGCGTTCGAACGAGGCGAGCATCCGGCCCCAGTCGGTTCACCCGCCTTTGATCAGTCGCAGGACCCGCACGTGGGCGGATTCGACCGGTTGATCCTCCGGGACGGGAGTGCCGTCGACGATGACGGAGACCTCGTGGGGCGAGTAGCCGACCGCCCGGACGACGTCGGCGTACGTTTCGTCGTCGTCGACGTCGACTGCTTTCTCGCCCTCGCCGACGACTTCGACTGTCACGCGCATACGTCCCGTTCGGCGCTCGCGGGCTTGCCGGTTTCGTTCCGCGCGGTCGAAGCGCCCGGTGATGGACCGGGTGGACCGCGACGGAACGCGGGTGGTTTATGAGTCGGCGGGTCCCTCTCACGCGTATGAGTGAGGCCGACTCGTCCGAGGACGTTCCGGCGGGGCGTGAGATCTGGATCGAAAAGTACCGGCCCGAGACTCTCGAGGATATTTACGGCCAAGAGGAGATCGTCGAACGGCTGCAGTCTTACGTCGCGCAGGACGACCTCCCGCACCTGCTCTTTGCGGGTCCTGCGGGCATCGGCAAGACCACCTCGGCCACCGCGATCGCCCGCGCGATCTACGGCGACGACTGGCGGAACAACTTCCTCGAACTGAACGCCTCTGACGAGCGTGGGATCGACGTCGTCAGAGACCGCATCAAGAACTTCGCGCGCTCTTCTTTCGGCGGCTACGACTACCGGATTATCTTCCTCGACGAGGCCGACTCGCTGACCGACGACGCCCAGTCGGCCCTGCGCCGGACGATGGAGCAGTTCTCCGACAACACGCGCTTTATTCTCTCGTGTAACTACTCCTCGAAGATCATCGACCCGATCCAGTCGCGGTGTGCCGTCTTCCGGTTCTCGCCGCTCTCTGACGACGCCATCCGGCAGCAGGTCGAAGACATCGCCGAGACGGAGGGCATCGAGGTGACCGAGGACGGCCTCGACGCGCTCGTGTACGCCGCGGGCGGCGATATGCGCCGCGCGATCAACTCCCTGCAGGCGGCGGCGACGACGGGCGAGGTGGTCGACGAGGAGGCCGTCTATCTGATCACCTCGACCGCGCGTCCGGAGGACATCGAGGAGATGGTACAGGCCGCTATCGACGGCGACTTCGCGACCGCGCGCGGCCGCCTGGAGACGCTGCTCGTCGACACCGGGATGGCCGGAGGCGACATCATCGACCAGCTCCACCGCTCGGCGTGGGACTTCGACCTCGACGAGCGGACGACCATCCGCCTGATGGAACGGATCGGCGAGGCCGACTACCGAATCACTGCGGGCGCGAACGAACGGGTCCAACTGGAAGCGCTCTTGGCGTCGCTGGCAGCCGAAGAGTAGCCGCCTCGATTCCGCAGTTTTTCACCCGAAACCCCCCGTAGCCGTCCGCTCTGTCTCCTGCACCCGGAACTGTTTTACCCGGCCGTGGGTCAACTGACGGGTAATGAGTGAACTCGAAGCGGAGTATCGCCTCGATTACTTCGAGGAGGAGGGCTTCCACCGGAAGCAGTGTCCGGTGACGGGCGTCCACTTCTGGACGCGCGACCCCGACCGCGAGACGTGCGGTGAGCCGCCCGCGGACGACTACTCCTTCATCGACAACCCCGGATTCGACGAGGAGTACTCTCTCGAAGAGATGCGCGAGAAGTTCCTCTCGTTCTTCGAGGAGCACGGCCACGAGCGTATCGAGCCGTACCCGGTCGCGGCCAACCGCTGGCGCGACGACGTGCTTCTCACCCAGGCGTCGATCTACGACTTCCAGCCGCTCGTCACGAGCGGGCAGACCCCGCCCCCGGCGAATCCGCTGTGTATCTCCCAGCCCTGCATCCGGATGCAGGACATCGACAACGTCGGCAAGACGGGCCGTCACACGATGGCGTTCGAGATGATGGCCCACCACGCTTTCAACGCCCGCGAGGAGGCCGGCGACGAGTACGCCTACTCCGGCGAGGTCTACTGGAAGGACGAGACCGTCGAACTCTGCGATCAGTTCTTCGAGCATATGGGCGCCGACCTCGAAGAGATCACCTACATCGAAGACCCGTGGGTCGGCGGCGGCAACGCCGGGCCGGCGTTCGAGGTCCTCTACCGCGGCGCGGAACTGGCCACGCTCGTCTTTATGTCGATGGAACAGGACGACGATGGCGAATACGAGATGAAAGACGGCAACCGGTACTCGCCGATGGACACCTACATCGTCGACACCGGCTACGGCCTCGAACGCTGGACGTGGGTCTCACAGGGGACGCCAACGGTCTACGAGGCCGTCTACCCCGACACCATCGACTTCCTCAAGGAGAACGCCGGGGTCTCGCTGACCGACGAGGAGGAGGAACTCGTCCACCGGGCGGCGAAGCTCTCGGGCTATCTCGACATCGACGAGGTCGACGACCTGACTGCGGCGCGCGCCGACGTCGCCGACGAACTCGACGTCGACGCCGACGAACTGACCGAACTGCTCGAACCGCTGGAGACGATCTACGCGATCGCCGATCACTGCCGGACGCTGGCGTATATGTTCGGCGACGAGATCGTCCCCTCGAACGTGGGAACGGGCTATCTCGCTCGGATGGTCCTGCGTCGGACGAAGCGGCTCGTCGACGACGTCGGCGTCGACGCGCCGCTCGACGAACTCGTCGATATGCAGGCCGAACGCCTCGGCTATGAGAACCGCGACACGATCCGCGACATCGTCCGCACCGAGGAACGGAAGTACCGGGAGACGCTCGAACGCGGCCGTCGCAAGGTCGAGACGCTGGCGGCGGAGTACGCCGAGAAGGACGAGGCGATCCCCGTCGGGGAACTAATCGAACTGTACGACTCCCACGGGATCCAACCCGAGATGGTCGAGGAGATCGCGGCCGACCACGGCGCGTCCGTCGACGTCCCCGACGACTTCTACTCGCTGGTCGCCGACCGACACGAGGGCGAGGGCGCATCCCGCGCGGCCGCCGAACGCAGTGACCGGCTCGCGGACCTGCCCGAGACGGAGAAACTCTACTACGACGACCAAGAGCGCACGGAGTTCGAGGCGGTCGTCCTCGACGTCATCGAGCGCGAGGAGGGCTACGACGTCGTCCTCGATCAGACGATGTTCTACCCCGAAGGCGGCGGTCAGCCTGCCGACCACGGGACGATCTCGACCGACGACACCACCGTGCAGGTGACGGACGTTCAGATCCGCGACGGCGTCGTCCTCCACCGGGCCGACGGCAACCCCGGCAAAGGCGAGTTCGTCCGCGGGCAACTCGACGTCGAGCGTCGCCGTCGGCTGATGCGGCACCACACCGCGACGCACGTCATCGGGTACGCTGCCCGACAGGTGCTCGGCGAGCACGTCCGACAGGCCGGCGCACAGAAGGGAACCGACCGCGCCCGGCTCGACGTCGCCCACTACGAGCGGATCACCCGCGAGGAGGTAAAGCAGATCGAGGCGGTCGCCAACGACGTCGTGATGCGAAATCTCTCGGTGAAACAGGACTGGCCCGACCGCCACGAGGCCGAAGAGGAGTACGGTTTCGACCTCTATCAGGGCGGGATCCCGCCGGGACAGAACATCCGCACGGTCACCGTCGGCGACGACGTGCAGGCCTGTGGCGGGACGCACGTCGGCCGGACCGGCGACATCGGCGCGATCAAGATCCTCACCACCGAACCGGTTCAGGATGGCGTCGAACGCATCGTCTTCGCTGCCGGCGACGCCGCGATCGACGCCACTCAGCGCACCGAAGACGCGCTTTACGAGGCCGCCGACGTGCTGGACGTGACGCCCGAAGACGTCCCCGAGACGGCCGAGCGCTTCTTCACCGAGTGGAAGGAGCGCGGCAAGACGATCGACCGCCTGAAGACCGAACTCGCGGAGGCGCGCGCCGCCGCGGACGAGGGCGAGATCGAGATCGACGAGACGCCCGCCGTCGTCCAACGTCTCGACGGCGACGCCGACGAACTGCGCGCGACGGCGAACGCCCTCGTCGAGGAGGGGAAGATCGCCGTGCTCGGCTCCGGGGCTGGCGGTAGCGCCCAGTTCGTCGTCGGCGTTCCGGACGACGTCGGCATCAACGCCGGGGAAGTCGTCGGCCGACTCGCAGCCGAAGTCGGCGGTGGCGGCGGCGGCCCGCCGGACTTCGCGCAGGGCGGCGGCCCGGACGTCGACGCCCTCGACGACGTGCTCGAACAGGCCCCCGAAATCCTCCGCGCCGTGCAGCGCGCGTAACTCGACTGTTTCCCCTGCCCGGCCGCTCTTTCGCCGACCGGACTTCCGGCAACGCCCTCGTTCGACGGAAGACTTATCGATATATGTCGGTTAAGTAACATTGTGTCCTCGATAGAGGGTGCTGTATCCCAGATCGACGCCGCCCAAGCGGTCTTAGTACTGCGACCGCAGACGGCCGCCAGCGAGGACCTCACCTGCAAGCGCGCGCTCGTCGACGACCCCAGCGAGGTCGAACTCCTCGGTGTCTCGTTCTCCCAGCGACCCGCCCGGTGGTACGACGAGTGGTGTGATGCGCTCGGCGCGGACCCAACCGCGGCCACAGTGATCACCACGCCCGAATTGGGTGACGACGATCTCGACGATCGCGACCTCGGCGTCGAGACGGTCGCGACCCCGTCGAATCTCACCGGCGTCGGTGTCAAAACGACCCCATATCTGAACGAGTGGTCCGACGCCGTCGTGGCTGTGGAGTCGCTGACGGTACTCCTCCAGTACACGAGCCCACAGGTCGTCTATCGGTTCCTCCACGTACTCACGACGCGGATACAGACGACCGGTTCGGCGGGACAGTTCTATCTCGACCCGACGATCCAGGACGACCAGACCGTCGACCTGCTCACAACGCTCTTCGATGTCGTCGTCGAGTGCGACGGCGGCGAGGACGACTGGACCGTTCGTCGCCGCGAGTAGCGACGCTGGGCGGACCATCGATCGCCCAGATCGCGGACCCGGCCACACTGCTCCGAGACGCATAAACCGCGCCTCGCCGATTCTCGGGTATGCCCACGACCTCGAACGGCGGCGTCGACCTGTACTACGAGACGGCTGGCACGGGCGACACCGTCGCGTTCGTCGGCGACGTCGGCTACGGCGCGTGGCAGTGGGGCTGGCAACACGCGGCCGTCGCCGGTCCCTACGAGAGCCTCGTCGCGGACCTCCGCGGTGCCGGCCGCTCGGATGCGCCGTCTGGTCCGTACACCGTCGAAGACCTCAGCGACGACCTCACGACGATCCTCTCGGACGCAGGCGTCCGCTCCGCGCACGTCGTCGGCGCGGGCCTCGGCGGGATGGTCGCGCTCTACACGGCCCTGGACACTGCGCGGGTAGATAGCCTCACCCTCGTCGGCACCGCCGCTCGCGGCGACGGCCTCGATCTCGAACCGCTGTGGGGCGCACCCGACGACGAGGCGGACCTCGAACGCTCGCTCGCCGCCGGACTCTCCGAGCAGTTCGTCGACGCCCACCCCGACGCTGTCGAGCAGATAGTCGGCTGGCGCGCCGCGGAAGACGCGAGCCGCAGTGCCTGGGAGGCGCAGGCGGCCGCCGTTGCCGACTTCGACGTCTCGGATCAGCTCTACGAGATCACCGTCCCGTCGCTCGTCGTCCACGGGAGCGCAGACGCGGTCTGGCCGCCTGCCCGGGCCGAGGCGCTCGCGACGGGGCTCCCGCGCGGTACGTACCGCGAGATCGACGGGGCGGGGCATCTCGTTCACGTCGAGGCGTCTCGCCGCGCCAACGACGACCTACTCGGCTTCCTCGCCGACGTCTGATACTGTCGGACAGAAGTCCGTGAATCGTTTTGGCCCCCTTGGGGTGCCGATACGCTTCACATAGTTCTGTCCGACAGTATGAGCCGCTTTTTCGCCGCTGGAAGGTTCTCCACAGCGACTCGCCGTCCGCGAGACCGGCAGGACCCACCACGGGCGCAAGGCCTTTTTCGCCCCGTTGCCTTCGAGATGACGATGAGAGAGGGGAGCGACCGACTTCGATTTGCCCTGCTGGACGCGTCTCACGGCGACGAGCACACGCCGCGGAACTTCCGCCGCGAACTCGACGCCGACCTCGTCGAGTTCGACGTGACGCAACACGAGCGGCCGGCGCACTTCGACTTCGACGCCGTCGTCGTCACCGGGTCGCGCTCGTCGGTCTACTGGGACCGCGACTGGATCCGGCCGCTGATCGAGTACGTCGCGGCGGCCGACGAGCACGGCGTGCCGATCCTCGGCGTCTGTTACGGCCACCAGGTCCTCGCGTCGGCGCTGGGCGGCCGCGTCGAGGATATGGGCGAGTACGAGATCGGCTACCGCGAGATCCGACAGACGAGCGACGACGACCTGTTCGAGAGCGTCCCCGAGTCGTTCACCGCGTTCACGTCCCACTCGGACGCCGTCACGGAACTCCCGCCGGGTGCGGACCTGCTCGCCGAGAACGACTACGGAGTGCACGCCTTCCGCCGCGGCGACGCTTGGGGCGTCCAGTTCCACCCGGAGTACGACCCCGAGACGGCGACCGCCATCACGAAAGAGAAGGACCTCTCCGAAGAGCGCCTGCAGGCGGTTCTGGGCGGCATCACCGCCGAGAACTACGACGCGGCCTGCCAGACGAAGCGGCTCTTCGAGAACTTCACCGCGTACGTCCGTCGCGCGCGCCGGCCCCGCGAACCGGCCACACAGTAATCAGGCTAGGATTCGCCCTCCCAGTAGTCGACGTCGTCCTCGCGGCGGAAGTACCCCGAGACGACGCGTGCGTCTTTGTCGCCGCCGGGCGGCGCGCCGGCGTACACGCCGATCTTCTCCGAATCCGGATAGACCGTCACGTCCGGATCCTGCATCGTCGACACCGCGAGAAAGCGGAGCGGCTCCGTCCCGTCGTTGTAGAAGCGGTGCGCGCCGTCGGGGTCGGCCGCGAACGCACAGTAGTCTCCCGGTTCGACGCGCGTCTCTCCGTCGGGCGTCCTGAGGAGTCCCGTCCCCGACAACACGTACACGGCCTCCGCGTTCCCGGTGTGGAAGTGATACGGCCACGAGGCGGCCTCCGGCGGGAGTTCGTAGAGACTCGCCCCGATGTCGTCGACGTCGGTTTCGGCGCCGAGGGTCTTCCGCCGGAAGTGCGTCTCCCCGCGCTCGACGTCGGTCCACTCGAGTTCTCGCTCGTTGACGTGTCCCATAGCGGGGTTCGTGCGGCGTGGATCTTAACATCCTGGTTCGACCCCGCTGTCGGCTTACCGACGGTGTTTTTGTTCTCTCGCAAGTAGTCAACCCTAATGGGAATCGATCCGAACTTCGACAGCAACCGCGAGAAGGTCGGCGAGGAGAACGGCGTCGACGTGTGGGGACCGGTCGATCCGCCGGAGAAACTGGGGATCCACGGGATGCACGTCGCGGTCGATTACGACCTCTGTGTCGCCGACGGCGCGTGTCTGGAGAACTGTCCGGTCGACGTGTTCACGTGGGTCGACACGCCCGGCCATCCCGAGTCCGAGCAGAAAGTCGAACCGACGCGCGAGGATCAGTGCATCGACTGTATGCTCTGTGTCGACATCTGCCCGGTCGACGCCATCGACGTCGACGGCTCGCGCGTCTGATAGGGATTGTCGTACGTCTCCATAGATTTCTCGCCGGACGATACGGCGAGAATCTCCGAACAGTTACGATACTCCCGATGATCTGCGTCGTCGCACACCCGACCCGTCTCACCTCTCCTCGCCGACAGTATCTTGTCGCCGGCCGTCGAACGTCCGGACGTTATGTCAGACGAGGTTACCCGGCTGTTGAAGAAGGCCTATCAGGACGAGATCGAGACCGTGATGAACTATCTGTCGAACTCGATCGTCCTCGACGGCGTCCGCGCAGAGGAGATCAAAGAGTCACTCCAGCAAGACATCCAGGAGGAGCTCACTCACGCCGAGCAACTGGGGAACCGGCTCAAGCAACTCGACGAGCAGCCGCCGGGATCCGCCGAGTTCGAGGCGAACCAGATGAGCCTCCAGCCGCCCCAGGACAGCACCGACGTCCTCTCGGTCGTCGAGGGCGTTCTCGACGCCGAAGAGGATGCCATCGAGACTTACCGCGCCCTCATCGATGCCGCCGAGGAAGCCAACGACCCCGTGACAGAGGACCTCGCGGTGACGCTGCTCGCCGACGAAGAGGCCCACCGCACGGAGTTCCGCGGCTTCGAGAAGGAGTATCTGCAGGCGTAACTGCCCGATCGAGTCGGCAGGTCCGAACACGTCCCTGTTTTTGCAGCGGTGTCTCTCTCATCCGACACACGACCGATCACAGCAGCGCCGCCCCGACGAGTGCGGCGACGACGACGAATCCGAGCGCGTCGGCCCGTCCGAATCGGAGTTCCGGAAGCGTCGGGTTCCACGCGAAACAGCGCGCCCGAAGCGCGAGCGCGAGTCGGTCGGCGCGGGCGAACGCTCGGCGGATGCCGGCAGCCCCGACGAGTCGCATCCGGTCACGCAACGGACGCTCGTCGCCCAACCGCGCCGTCGAGGCCTCGCGGACGCGCCGAAGGTCCGCACGCAAGAGCGGGAAGAACCGGAATACGAGCGCGACGCCGACACCCAGGAGGCGGCCGACGCGACCCGGCACGAGCCGCTGGATCGCCGCACGCGAGTCCCGAACGGGCGTCGTGTGGAGGTACACGGCCGAGACGAATAGGATGAGGAGCACTCGATAGCTCGCTAGCAACGGGTCGACCGCCGCGTTCGCCTCGATCCCAGCAGAGAGCGCACTGACGTCGATATTCACCGCGGCGATCAGCGGCCCCGCAGCCAGAAACGGGAGCGCGGGGAGGTAGCCGCGGATGGCGCGCGCAGGCGACAGTCTCCCGGCCGCGAGAAACGCGGCTGTGAGGACGGTGAGAACGGCGAGCCCCCGCGGCGCCGTGTGCGCGAACGCCGCGGCCGCGAACGCCGCCTGCGCGAGCAGTTTCGTCCGCGGATCGAGTCGATGAGCGAGCGAGTCGCCGGGGTGGTAGGTCAGCATCGGCGCTGGGGGGCCTGGTGGCCGGCGCTCCGCCGCTCGGCGTCGACTGCGCTGTCGGGCACGCGGACGTCGTGCTCGGGTAGCGACGCGAGGGCGTCAGCGGGGACGGCGTCGACGACGGCGCGACCGTCAGCCATCGCGACCACGCGGTCCGCCAGCCCGAGGACGTCGCGGAGGTCGTGAGTGACGATCACCACGCCCGTTCCCGAGTCGGCGAGTGTCCGCAGTCGGTCGAGCACGGACTCGCGAGCCGGTGCATCGAGGCCGGTGAACGGTTCGTCGAGGACGAGGTGGTCCGGCTCCATCGCGAGTGCGCCGGCGATGGCGACGCGCTCGCGCTCGCCGCCGGAGAGTTCGCCGACGCGCTCGTCCTCGCGGCCCTGCAGATTCACGGCCGCCAGCGCGTCCTCGACGCGGCGATCGATCTCCGCGCGCGAGAGGCCGAGGTTCTCCGGTCCGAAGGCGACGTCCGCGCCGATCGTGGCCGCGACGAGTTGATCTCGGGGGTCCTGAAACACCATCCCGATCGCGGTCCGGGCGGCGACGAGGTCGTCGCTCACTGGACGGCCGTTCACTTCCACGGTCCCCTCGTCCGGTTCCAGCAGGCCGTTGAAGTGGCGGACCAGCGTCGTCTTTCCGGACCCGTTCGCGCCCGCCAGCACGACGCACTCGCCGTCCGGAATCGTGATCGAGACGTCGTCGACGGCGACGACGTCCCCGTAGCGGTGGCGGAGTCCGTCCGTGTGGATCATCGTTTGTTGGGGGTCATCGTTTGCTCCGAATCATCGTTTGCTGCGGGTCGTTGCCGCCGAGACTCGACATCTTCCATCGCGACTCAGGCCGCTGCGGCGGCGTCACTGCGGACGACGCCGACGGCCGCGGCGATCTTCACGGCCTCGAAGGGGACGAACGCGAGCGCGCTCACGGTGAACGCCTCCACGAGACCGACGTTCTGGACGACAGCGAAGCCGACGGTCCCGAGCGCGTAGATGACGACCGTCCCCGCCAGCATTCCAGCGACGAGACGGGTCGTGGCGACCACTTCGGGGTCGTCGAGGCCGTCGAATCCGTGGACGACGGCGCCAACGAGCGCCGCGGCGATCGGGTACGACCAGAGGTAGCCCGCGGTGTAGCCAACCAAGGGGCCGATTCCGGCCGACCCGCCGGCGAAGATCGGCGCGCCGGCGGCCCCGGCGGCGAGATAGAACACGATCGATACGCCGCCCCAGACCGGTCCGAGGAAAATCCCGGCGAGGAAGACGCCGAGGACCTGGAGACTCACCGGGACGGGCGAGATCGGATTCGGAAACGATACGTACGCGAACGCGCCGGTGAGCGCCGCGAACAACGCCGCCCGCGCGACGTTGCCGACGACGTCCTCGCCGACGAGTTCGACTGATTCCGTCTCTGCTGCCATACCCGCCACTGTCTCGTAAACCTGTATGAAAGATTCGGTTTACGACGCCACGCTTTAGTACGCCGGACGCTCTTAGGAACGCCTGATGGACGATAAGACGGCCGAACTCCGGGACATCTTCGTGGAGACGACTGGCGAGGAGAGCGTGACCGAGTCGCAGTCGGATTCACGGGGCTCCCTCTCGTCGACGACCGACGACGCGACCGTCGAGGAGCGACTCGCGGAGTTGGTCACGACGATGCGCGAGCGCTACGACTTCGCGTCGTCGCTGTCGGACGCGGACCTCCGCCGCGTCGTTCGTGGCTTCTTCGACCCCGACGCGGTGGGTGCAGACGCCGACTCGTGGTCGTCGGCCGCTGACGCCGCGCTCGCGGAGTCGCTGTCGGCGGACGTCGACGCCGACGAGGTGTTCCGCGCGCGGATGGACCTCCACCTCGTCGCCGACGCGGACCGCGCCGCGCCGTTTTCGTTCGATCGGTTGCGGAGCCTCCTCCAGCAGCGCTCCGCCGAGGCCGTCGACGACGACGCGGTGGCCGCCGAACTCGCGTCGGGGGCAGACGCCAAATCAGACGCTGACGCTGCGGCGGACGCGGATACCGACCTCGACGCCGAAACGGTCCGCCGCTACCGCCGCGTCGCCGAGTCCGACCTCGCTTCTCGGCAGGTGAATCACCGCTTCCGCGACGCGTTCTCCGATCTGCTTACCGACGCCGACCTCTCGGCGCGACTCGCCGAAGACGCCCGTCGCGACGGCCTCGAAGAGGCGACCGAGGACATCGAAACCGACGTTTCGCTGTAGACTCTTCTTCCTGCGGGCCGTCGTCTTGGAATCCGATCACTTTCGCTCCGGGTGGCGAAGACTCTTACCCGATGAGAACCCTACTCCGGTGCGATGGCGCAGGCCCCCCAGGACTCACGCGACCTCACCGACCGGTTCATCCAGTTCTACCGCAAGTACTACCGCGACGAGATCGGCAAGCTCGCCCAGCAGTACCCGAACGAACAGCGGTCGCTGTACATCGAATACGAGGACCTCTACAAGTTCGATACGGAACTGGCCGAAGACTACAAGAAGAAACCCGACCAGATCCGCGAGTACGCCGAGGAGGCGCTCCGCCTCTACGACCTCCCGGCGGACGTCAAACTCGGCCGCGCGCACGTCCGGCTCACGCACCTCCCGGAAACGGTCGACATCCGCAGCATTCGCGTTCACGACGATCACATCGGGCGGATGATCGCGGTCCAGGGGATCGTCCGCAAGGCGACCGACGTCCGACCGAAGATCACCGAGGCCGCTTTCGAGTGCCAGCGCTGCGGGACGATGACGTACATCCCGCAGTCCGACAGTGGCTTTCAGGAACCGCACGAGTGCCAGGGCTGTGAGCGCCAGGGACCGTTCCACGTCGACTTCGACCAGTCCGAGTTCATTGACGCACAGAAGGTTCGCGTCCAGGAGAGCCCCGAGGGCCTGCGGGGCGGCGAGACGCCACAGAGCATCGATATCGACCTCGAAGACGACATCACCGGCGAAGTCACGGCCGGCGACCACGTCACTGTGACGGGCGTCCTCCACATCGAACAGCAGACCTCCGGCAACGAGAAGACCCCTATCTTCGACCTCTATATGGACGGCGTCGCGGTCGAAATCGAGGACGAGGAGTTCGAGGATATGGACATCACCGAGGAGGATGTCGCAGAGATCGTCGACCTCTCGAACGACCCCGAAATCTACGAGAAGATGGTCGGCTCGGTCGCGCCCTCGATCTACGGCTACGAGCAGGAGAAACTCGCGATGATCCTCCAGCTCTTTTCGGGCGTCACCAAACACCTCCCGGACGGCTCGCGGATCCGCGGCGACCTCCATATGCTCTTGATCGGGGACCCTGGTACGGGTAAGTCCGCGATGCTCCAGTACATCCGGAACATCGCGCCCCGATCGGTGTACACCTCCGGGAAAGGAAGTTCGTCCGCCGGCCTCACGGCGGCCGCCGTCCGCGACGACTTCGGCGACGGCCAGCAGTGGACGCTCGAAGCCGGCGCGCTCGTGCTGGCAGACAAAGGAATCGCGGCTGTCGACGAGCTAGATAAGATGCGATCGGAGGACCGGAGTGCAATGCACGAAGCGCTGGAACAACAGTCATACCATCCGAACTCGGAGGTTTTACTCTCAGACGGCCGTCGCGTCGAGATCGGTCCGTTCGTGGACTCGATGATGGACGAGCGCGAGGGGGACGTCGTCGACGGCGTCGACTGCGAGATCCTCCCGGTCGAGGATGTCGGCGTCCACACTGTCGATCTCGACACGAACGACACCGAGAAGACCTCGGTCGATCGCGTGAGCAGGCACGAAGCCCCAGAGGAGTTCGTTCGGGTGTCCTTCTCGAACGGTCGCTCGGTTCTCGTCACTCCCGAACATCCGATGTTCGTCGACGACGACGGAGCGGTCGGAACGGTCGATGCCGCGGCGATGTCTGTGGGCGATTTCGTCCCTGCGCCGCGAAAACTCCCGAACTCTGCAGCCCCACGGCCGCTCACTGACGAGGAGCACCGCGGCAAAGAGCGCGATGTCGACCTCCCGGACGAGATGTCGCCTGACCTCGCGGAGATGCTGGGGCTCTTGACAGCCGAAGGACACTCGTACTCCGGCGGTCGCACGCACGAAATCGGGTTCTCGAACCAAGACGACAGGCTCCTCGATCGGGCAGCGCAGTTGATGGCCGACATCTTCGGTCTCGAAAGCACGGACGCGGTGAACGGTGCTGGGACCACGACGAAGCGATGGGTATCGACGAAACTGTACCGGTGGTTCGAGTCCAACTTCCCGGGCGTGATGCGGAAATCGAGGGACAAACGGATGCCGGACGCCGTCCTCGGTGCCTCCGAAGAAGAGATTCGCCGGTTCCTCGTCGGTGCGTTTGCGGGCGATGGCGGCGTCGAGAGTGAAGCGATGCCGTTTTCGACCGCTTCCGAAGGTCTCGCAGCGGATTACGCCGATGCGCTCGCGAAGCTTGGTATCGGGTCGCGAATTCACTATGATTCGGCCGAAGACGCCTGGAAGACGTACGTGATGGGCGACTCCACCGAACGGTTCGTGTCGGCGGTCGTCGATCCTGCCGACGACCGTCACGAGAAGGCCCAAGCGTTCGCCGAGCGGAGCAACGAGACCGAACGGCACCACGACGTTCTGCCGACGAGCGCAGCGCGAGAGATCAGATCGCTCAAACGACTGCTCGGTGTCCCCCTCGACGGTCGATTCCGCCCCGCACTCGACGAGGGCTACGGCGTCCAAATTAGCACTGTTCAGGCAGAAGTCAAGTCGCTCCGAGATCGCATCGAAACAATCCGAAACGAGCTCGATTCGGCAGCGACGCTCGCAGAAGCCAGAGATCTTATCGGCTGGTCCGGCAGACAGCTCGCCGAGCAGCTCCCGGACGCGACGACGAGCGCGGTTCACTACGCTGAAGACGGCGGCTACACCGCTGCGAGACGGGCATCGCTCCGCACAGGTGCCCTGGACGCGATCGCGGAGGCGCTCGACGAAGCGGACGAGCGGCTCGATGCCCTCGAATCGCGATGCGACCTCCGATACTACCGCGTGACCGACGTCGAGACTGTCCCGAACGAGGGGGAACACGCCTGTGAGTGGGTCTACGACGTGACTGTCGAACCGACGAACACGTTCGTGAGCAAGGGCGTCGTTCTCCACAACTCTATTTCGGTATCCAAGGCCGGAATCAACGCGACCCTGAAATCCCGGTGTTCGCTGCTCGGCGCGGCAAACCCGAAGTACGGCCGCTTCGACCAGTACGAGCCGATCGGCGAGCAGATCGACCTCGAACCCGCGCTCATCTCGCGGTTCGACCTGATCTTCACGGTGACGGACAACCCCGACCCCGAGAGCGACGCCGAACTCGCAGAGCACATCATCAACACGAACTACGCGGGCGAACTCCACACCCAGAAGTCGAAGGTGCCGAGTTCGGAGTTCACCGATGGCGAAGTCGAGGACGCGACCGAGGAAGTCACGCCCGTCATCGACGCCACACTCCTGCGGAAGTACATCGCCTACGCGAAGCGCAACTGCTACCCGACGATGACCGACGAGGCGAAAGCGGTCATCCGCGACTTCTACGTCGACTTCCGCGCGAAGGGGGCCGACGACGACGCGCCGGTGCCGGTCACGGCCCGGAAGCTCGAAGCGCTCGTCAGGCTCTCGGAGGCGTCGGCGCGGCTCAGACTCTCCGACACCGTCGAGCGAGAAGACGCGGTCCGCGTCACCGAGATCGTCGAGTCCTGCCTCCGCGACATCGGGATGGACCCCGAGACCGGCGAGTTCGACGCCGACATCGTCGAGACCGGGACCTCGAAGAATCAGCGCGACCGCATCAAGGACATCAAGCACCTCATCGAGGAACTCGAAGACGAGTACGAGGAGGGCGCGCCGGTCGACGAGGTCATCGAACGGGCAGGCGGTGATCTCGGACTCGAAGAGTCGAAGGCCGAAGACGAGATCGAGAATCTCAAACGAAAGGGAGAGCTCTACGAACCGCGGCAGAACTACCTGCGGACGACGTAGAATGGACCGCATCTCTGCCCTCCGGAACGTCGAGGAGGCCCTCAGCGACTTCGAGGCCGGCGAATCTGACCTCGCAGCGACCGAACAGCGCGTCGTGACCGTCCTGCGGACGTACGCCACCGACTTCGAGGGCGAAGGTGGGCTCCGTGCGTATCAGGCGACCGGCTCGGGCCGTGCGCACGGGCTCGTCGTCGTCGCCGAGAGCGAGAGCGATGCGCGCGAGCGGATCGCCGACCTCCTCGACGAACGACCGGACCACATCGACGCCGACATCTCGCCGGTGTAAGTGGGTTTTTATCGCCGCCCGGAAATTGAGGCGTAGTCGTGTTGTTGGTAGTGACGTATTCGCGTCGGGCACGCGAGACGCTGCGAAACGCCTGTCGAGCACACGAAGAGACCGTCGTCCGGAAATTCGGTCGCGCCGCGCTCCTGCGGGAAACGGAGTACGGCGCCTTCTTGGCCTGTCGGCTTCGCGAGCGACACGCCGCCGACGTGCAAGTCGAACGCACGGAACCGTTCAACGAGTTCGCCGACGCGCCCGACGCGGTGCGAGAAGCCGCTGCCGCATACGAAAACCGGGAGTCGCCGAGCACGCCGTACGACCGATTTGCCGCCGGCACCGACCATCCGGAGTCGGACGCGATGCGCGAGCGGGAACTGTGAGCGGCCGGTTCGATGCCGTCGCCGACACCGCTGTCCGTCTTCCCGACGGTTCGACGCGCGACGGGCCGATCGTCGACCTTCGCGACGTTGAACTCGGTCCCTCACGCGGTGCGCTCGACCGCGTGGTCTGCGCTGGCTGCCCGACGACGAGCGGCACGCTGGCCGTTCACTCGCCGCCTCCGCAGTCGGTCCACCGGCACGTGTCGCCACTCACGCCCGCAACGACGCTCGATCGTCGCGCTGCGCTGGCGGCGCTCGCCGCGGCGCGCGGCGTCGAGACGCCCTACGACGACGATCTCCGAACTGCGAGACGATCGCTTCGCTCCGCGGCGCCCGCGGCGGTCGGCGTCGCAGAACTGCGTACCGCCCGTCGCCGCGCCGCAGAGGCCGGTGCCGAAACCGAACGGCTTCGGGAACGGGTCGCGACTATCCGCGGCCGGGTGAACGCGCTTCGCGACGCGGATCACGGGACGAGTGACGACGGACTCGCAGAAGCCGAAGCGTCGCTCTCGGAGACGACCCGGCGGCTCTCCGAGGTCGCGACCGAGCGCGTCGCCGCCGCCCAGCGGCTGGAACTTCTCGAACGCACCGCACGGTCCGCACGCGACACCCGAGACGCACGACTGCGACTCGAAGACCGCGTCGGAAACCTCGAACGAGCCGTTCGTGACGCTCGTATCGTGGCCGTCGAGGACGACTTTCGAGCCGCGCGCCGAACGGTTGCCGCTCGACTCTCGCGGACCCGACCCCCTGACGCCGCCGTCTCGACCGGCGTCTGCGACGCCCTCGCGGTGGCCCGGGGCGCGCCGATCCGCGCACCGGTGGTCGTCGCGCCGGACCTCGTCGGCGCACTCGGCGGACCGACGTCGACACACGACGTCCTCGACGCGCCCATCCTGATCTGCTGACGAGTCGGACCCATTCTGAGACGACAGTTTATGTACCTGCCCGCGGCCAGACCGCGCGTGCAGACCGACGCTCACGCCGCACCCGCCGATACGCCGCCAGTTCGAACGACGACCACCACCTCTCGCGTCGCGGGCGTGACGCTCGTGCGCGTCGAACTTCGTAGCGACCTCGCCGTCGAGATGCGCGTACGCGTCTCGAACGAACTCGATGGGCCCGTTCTCCCGCCGCGTCGTGCGGGCGTCCCGTCTGCCGGCTGGGATGCGGACGGATTCTCGGGGACGATCCCCGCCTCGGGACGACTCGGCATCGGATACGCCTGTCCGGCGGTGAACGATCCGGATCGCTCGCCGGCTGCATCTGCAGACGACCCGGGAGAATCCTCGGACGAATCCCCGGGCGTATCCTCGGATAATCCGGACGCGTCTGTCGTCTCCGTCGACCTCCTCGGCCCCGCGGACGCCGACACCGACGAGCGTGACCTAGTCAGTTCGGCCGTCCGGACGCTCGGGCGTGCGACTCCGCCCGCCGACGCCGTGCCGACTGAGACGGCCGCTGCGTCGCATCCGGAGCATTCGAACAGTGAACCGGATGATGATGGCGGGGCTGACGCTCCGCTTCCCGACCCCCTCGACGCGTGGCTCGACGCGGTCGAAACGCGCGTAGAACACGCCGAGCGACTGACCGACGCGTCTGTTTCCGAGGCGACTGCGGTGCTCGACGCCTGCGGCGGCATCGATCCGGTTTCAGAGCTCCCCGACTCGCTCGCTGCCGATAGAAGAGCACTCCGGACCGTCGCGGCGCGGATCGACGACCTCGCCGCTCGTGCGGCTGTTGCTGACCCCGACCCAGTCGTCTCGGCGCTGGCAGAGGCTGCCGAGGGGCCAGCGGTGCGAGAGACCCCGACGGCGTCGCCGTCCACGGAGGACCGATGATCCTCGCCGTCACCGGCGGCAAAGGCGGCGTCGGCAAGTCGACGCTCTCGGTCGAATGCGGTGCGGCGCTCGACGCGACGGTCGTCGACGCCGACCTCGGGATGGCCGATCTCCCGACCGGTCCCGGCCCGGACCTCCACGACGTGCTGGCCGGCCGTGCCGATCCCCTCGAAGCGGTTCGTGAGGGGCGCGGTCCGGTACGCTTGCTCCCTTGCGGACGGTCACTCGCGGGCGCTCGGGCGGCGGACGTCACGGCTCTCGACGAGACGCTTCGCGCCGTCGAGCGTGCGTACGGCGACGTCGTCGTCGACTGCCCGGCGGGAATGAAAGCCGACGCGGGCGTTCCCCTGGCGGTCGCAGACGCCTGCGTCGTCGTGGCGTCACCGCAGTCGTACGCGCTCGCCGACGCCGTTCGCTCGCGGGAGCTCGCCCGCGAACTCGACGCGGGACTCGTCGCCGTCGTGATCAACCGTGCCGTCGACGACCCACCGGAGCGAGCCTTCGAGGAAGTGCTCGGCGCCCCCGCGGTCACCGTGCCCGCCGATCCACGCGTCGGAGAGACGATCGAGTCGTTCCGTCCAGTCGTGCGGTCCGCGCCGTCGACACGAGCGGCTCGCGCGGTGGTGACGATCGCCGACGCGGTCCAGCGGGCCAAGCGAGTCTGATTGGTCGCTGAGCCGCGTCGCCTGGTGCTCCACACCGACAGCGTCGTAGAATCAGTCGAGCGTTCGTCGTCCCATTCGTCCGCCAGACTTCACTACTCGTCGTCTCGGAGCTTCTGGTACGTCGACCGCAGCGTGACCGGCGTGACGCCGGCGGCGTCGGCGGCCTCCCGCTGGGTCAGGTCTGCGTCGCTGTCACGGGCAGCCGTATAGAGACACGCGGCGGCGACGCCGCTTGGGTTGCGGCCGACCGCGAGACCGGCGTCGACCGCTTCGGCGACGTACTCTCGTGCCCGCCGTTCGACGTCGCCGGCGAGGTCCAGTTGCGAGGCGAATCGAGGGACGTACTCCGCGGGATCGATCGGACCGACCGGCAGTCCGAGTTCGCGGTTGATCGCGTCGTAGGCGGCGGTCTGTTCGGCTTCGGTCGCTTTCGCCGCGTCCGCGACCTCGTCGACCGTCCGCGAGACGCGGGCGACACGACAAGCCGCATAGACACAGGCTGCCGCGAATCCCTCGAGGGATCGTCCGCGGAGGAGATCCTCCGACTGCGCGGAGTCGAACAGCGAGCAGGCGTGATCGCGGATCCGTTCCGGCAACGAGAGCGCGCTGGTGAGCCGGCGTATCTCGGTGAACGCGTACACCTGATTCCGCTCGCGCTTCGTCGAGATACGGGCGCGGTTGTGCTGGCGGCGCATCCGAGCGAGCCGGCGCCGCTTCCGTCCTTTCACGCGCGTCGAGCGGCCGATTTCGGTCGAGAGGCCGCGGTCGTGTCGCGAGCGCGTCAGCGGCGCGCCCGTCCGTTTCGGGTCCGTGTCGTCGTCGGCGAACGAGCGCCACTCGGGCCCGTGGTCGATCCGGTACTCCGAGAGCACGAGTCCGCAGTCGCCACACACCGTCTCCCCGCGCGTCGTCTCGGGGCGACCCTCGCATTCGGGGCAGGCGTTCGTCGTCGTGCTGGCGTCGGCGGTGGGTGCTTCACTCATCACAATTGAAACTCGGTCGCGAAGGCATATTTAAAGGCGGGAGAATGCGGGGTTTTGAGCCCGCCGACGCCGCATAGTACCTACCGGTAAACGATAGGTAGTAGTATCGAATCTGATATTTAGGTCGAAACCTCTTATTCGGACTGGCGGAAACGACTCGACGATGGGTTTGTCGGAGATCGCAGCGGGGTTGGAACTGACGACGAAGCAGACCGAGCGCGGCGTCGCGACTGTCGACGACACCGACGTCGATCTCGACGCGCGGCTCAGAACGTTCGAAGACGACCTCCCGTGTACGGCCGCGGCGGCGTCGACCGTCCTCGATCGCTACGACGCGGGCGTGAGCGTCGGCGACGCCGGAGAGGCTGCCGCGCTCGCACCGGTCACGGCCGCGAAGCTCCTCCACCGCTGCGGCGTCGAGGGCGTGACACCGATTTCGCCCACGGCGCGCCGCGTGCTCCGGGACTGGCTCGACGGTCGGATCGCGCGTGCGGACGCACTCGAACTGACGAACGCTGAGGAGTCGGAGTTCGCACTCGCGGCGTACGTCGAAACGCACGAACCGATTCCCGAACTGGCCGAGGCCGTTCGACGCGACGCGTCGGCACCGATCGCTGGCGACGCGCTGGTCTCGAAGCGCGACGCGCTCGCCGAGACGATGAGCGCCGGCGCCGACTTCCAGTAGTCGTTCCGGTCGCCGCGCAGGGCCTCCCTTTCGTTTTGCGGCTCTCGGAGTGGCGCTATAGTAGCATTTGCAAGTCTTCACTCATCGGATCGTCCGCTGTCGTGCGATCGGATGAGCAATCAGTTGCAAATGCTACTATAGGCGTGTCTCCGCTCTACCGACCGACGTACTCGCCGACGGTACCGAGGAGCCCGCTCTGTTCGGTGTCGGTGCCCGTAATTTCACGCCCCGTCACCGCGGCCGCGACGCGCTCGATCGCCGCGGCGAATGCGCTGTCCTCGTTCGGTACCCGTGGTTCCGTCTGTACGTCGAGCGACCCCGCGTCGGGGATCGAGACGTCGGCCGTTTCGAGTTCGCCGCGCGTAGACACGACGAGCGACGCTTCCGCGCCGACGTCGGCGAGGCGCTCGTGGGTCCGCTGGATCGCGGTCGCGCCGCGGTCGCTCGCCGGTGCGACGACGGCGATGCGGTCTGCGACATTCACCGCGGCGACGGCCTGGTTCGCCGCGATCGGCGGGACGTCGAGGAGGACGTGGTCGAACCGCGACGCCGCAGTCGTGATGCGGGATTCTAACGCCTGTACGGCGTCCACGCGCTTTGCGCGAGCCAGGCGCTCGAAAGGCGCGTGCGCTGGACAGACGGCGATGCGACCGGCGACGTCGCGGCCGACGTCGAGTTCGGAGAGGCCGGTCGAGAGATCGGCGCCCTCCTCGTCGGTCACGAGCGCCGTCACGTCGGGATCGATTCGCCCCGTGAGGTAGTCGCTGAGTCCTTGCGTTCCGAACGCGGCGTCGACGACGGCGACCGTCCGGCCGTCGGCCGCGAGCGCGGCGGCCACCTCGACGACCGTTCGGGTCGTTCCCGCGCCGCCCGTCGCGCCGACGAACGCCGCAACGCCTGGCGATTGTGCAGACATACGCCACGTGGCCGCGCACTCGGATTTAACTGGTCCGGTCCCGCAGTCGTGCGGTTCGACCGCTGTGTGGGACGCCCGCTACTCGCCGGACTCGATGGAGTCGGCGATGTCGTCGAGTTCGTCCTCAGAGAGGTCCGGTCGGTCGCCCGCGACGGCGTGGATCGGGCCGCCGCCGTCGCCCTCGAACCGCGGCACAACGTGGACGTGGACGTGTGGGACTTCCTGACCGGCCGCTTCGCCGTTGTTCACGCCGACCGTCGTCGCGTCGGCATCGACGGCCGCTTCGATGCGAGGAGTCAGCTCCTGCACCGCGGCCCACAGGTCGGCGGCGACGTCTCCGGGCATCTCGTCGAGCCGCTCGTAGGGCTCTTTCGGCACGACGAGCGTGTGACCGGGCGCGAGCGGGTTCGCGTCGAGGAAGGCCGCGACGGTCTCCGTCTCGTAGACGATGCGCGCCGGGATGTCGCCGGCGATGATCTGCTCGAAGATGGTCGGGTCTCCGCTCATAGGCGTCACGTCGGACGGATCGCCGAAGTAGGTTCGGGTCTCTGAAAAATCAGTCGTCGCCGACAGCCTCGTCGATCGCGGTACAGACCGCTGCCCGGTACTCGCCGTCGTCGTAGCCGAGGCGGGCGCGCCAGACGTCTTGGTACGACGGATGGAGAATCGGGAGCAACGTCGCGTTCACCCGCTCCAGTTCGGTGGGCTCCAGCACCCGATCGACAAAGCCGTCCAGTTCCCGCCCGTCGAGTGCGAGCGCGCTCGCAGTGGCGTGTTTGCCCGTCGCGACGATTACGGCGGGATCGACGGTGTCGATCTCCGTCCAGAGGTGGTCGCGGCAGTTTGCGCGCTCGTCCGGCGTCGGTTCCCGGTTCGATCCCGCGCCATCGCAGGGGAAGCACTTCACGGCGTTCGTGACGTAGGCGTCGGGATGACCGGCGTCGGCGAGCAGTTTCCGAACGCGACGCCCCGAATGCCGCGTCGTGTACGCTCGCCCCGTCCAGTTGCCGCCGCGCCACGTCTCCGCGTCTGGTTCGCCCGCGCCGGGGGCTTCGCCGACGACCAGTACTGCTGCGTCGCGGTCGCCGGTGCCCCACGAGATTCGCTCGCGACACGCGACGAGCGCGGGACAGCGCGAACAGTCGGCTTCCAGCACGTGCCGGTCGTCGGGGTAGTACTGGTCGGCGTCGGCCGTTCCGCTGGACGAAGGCTCCGGGTCGGTCATCCGGCGTTACGCGGCTTCGACGGCGTCGACGGCGGCGGCGACGAGCGGCGCGACCGAGACGACGCTCACGTCGCGCTCGATGGTGTCGGTACCGATCACGCGCTCGATGCCGGCGCGTTCGAGTTTCGTCCGGGCGTTCTGTGCGAGTAGCGGATGGACGCACGCCGCGAAGACGCGGGCTGCCCCGTCGTCGTCCAGATGCGACACGGCTTCGCTCATCGTCGTCCCGGTCGCGACGATGTCGTCGACGATGACGACGTCCCGGCCCTCCGTGTCGGCATCGCTCGGCGCGATTTCGACCTCTGTCCCGGAGTGGCGCGTCTTCTCGAAGTAGTCGGTTTCGCCGCTCCCGTAGGCTTCACACGCCGCTTCGGCGAGTTCGGTTGCACCGGCGTCCGGCGACAGAAAGAGCGGGTCGGTCAGGTCCTCTGGAAGCGGCGCGGCGAGTCGGCCGGCGGCGTCACAGATCGTCACGTGTGCGTCGAAAAAGTCGGAGATCGACTCCTCGTGAGGGTTCACGAGCACCACGCGATCCGCGCCGGTCGAGACGGCGCGAGCCATCGCGCGTGCGGAGACGGGTTCGCCCGCCTCGAAGGCGCGGTCCTGTCGCGCGTAGCCCATATACGGGATCACGGTGACGACCTCGGACGCACCGGCCTCGCGAACGGCGTCCTGTAACTGCAGCAGTTCGACCCATGCGTCGTTCGAGTCCGTCGTCGCGACCACGACCGCGCGCTCGGCGTCGAACTCGGGGACGGCGGCGAGCGTCTCGCCGTCCGGGAAGCGATTGTACTCTACGGCCGCCAGCGGTTCACCCAGTTCCGCCGCGAGCGCGGCCGCGAGCGCCTGTGAGGATGCGCCGGGTACGATCATACTGGTGTTCTCACGATCCGCGCTAAAACCCCTTTCCGTCTTCGCGCCGCGTGCGAGTGGGGCGCACTGCTCTGCAAGCAGCCGCGATGGTCCGTCAGACCGCGGCCGCTGCGACGTCTCTAACTCCGAGTCCGCGGTGCCGCCACTCGTCGCCTTCCAGCCGCACGGCGAGCGTCCCGTCTGCCGTGACCGCGTACGAGGACTCCGCGCCGTGGGTCACGGCCACGACGTCGCCGTCGACCGGCAGGGCTTCCTCGTGCCAGGCACCCTCGTCGGTGTCGGTATCGGGTTCCCGCGCGTACAACGTCCCCTCGCTCACGGCGTGCGCTCGGGAGTCGACGGCGTCGACGGCGTCGACCGGGTCGGAAAGCACGTCCATCCAGCCGTTCCCGAGTTTGAACAGTCCGGAGCCGGTCGCCACGAGCGGTTCGGCGTCGACGTCGCGGGCGTCGTCGAGGCCGGCGTGCGTCGCGCCCGAGTCGTCGACGCGATAGACGCCGTCGGCGGCGGCGACGAGGCCGCCGTCGATCGCGCGCACCGCGCCCGCGGATCCGACTTCCGTCCAGGTCGCGTCCGCGTCGCTGGCGGCGTCATCCGGGCCCGCACACCGACCGATCCGTCCCTCCTCGTCGCCAGCGAGAAGCGCGCCCGCGTCGAATCCGACAGCGGTCGCGGGTCCGAAGCCGGTCGCGGCGAAATCGAGCGCGTCGGACGGGCCGGCGGTGGAGGCCGCGTCGCCGTCCGCTGCGCTCCGATCAGCCACCAGGACGTCCTCGTCGGTCGCGACCGCGACGAGCGGGCCCGCCGTCGCGACATCGCGGGCGTGGCACCGCTCTGCGACGCCGAACTCCCCGATCAGGTCGTCGGAGACGGAGACGGCGACGACGCCGAGCCCCGTCGCGAGATAGACCGTCTCGGTCCCGGAGTTGTCGGTGTACACTCGCTTCTCGTCGATCGTTGGCATACCCGAAATTCGCCGAGACGTGGTAAAAACGGTGCGGAGCGCGTCTCGACGGGGTCTATATGAACTCCCGAACCTCGGAGTACCACATCTCGTGGTAGTCGACTTCGCCGATGCGTTCGGCGATGGCGACCGCGAGCACGTGCCAACAGCGCTCGTGGGGGTCCTCGGGATCGAGGTTGTACGCGCTGTCCTTACAGGTGCACCCGCCGTCCTCGACGACGTACTCGTCTTCGTGGCCGACGACGACGGTGAAGTCGCGGTAGCGCTTGATGCGACCCTCCGAGACGGCTTCGATGGCGCGCGCGCCGCGGCCGTCGTGGAGTTTGACCAGCGTGTCGACCGCGTTCGGCGTGAGTTCGCCCGCCTCCGCCAGTTCGCGCCGCCAGGCGGTTTCGGCGTCGCTGTCCGTCTCGGTCGGCACGGCGTAGCCGTCGTGGGCGTTCTCACCAGGGTCGGCGTTCTCACCAGGGTCGGTGGTGGAGGCGCTGTCGGTGTCGTCGGTGGCGTCGCCCGCTGTGTCGCTGCCCGCGTCGCTGGCGACCACGTCGAACCCGTCGGTGTCGTCCGTCGACCCGCGCTCGTCGGTCGGGCCGCCGTCGCCGTCACTCACGCCCGTCGCTTGCTCGGGGGCGGACAAAACGCCACCGGTGCCCACTTCGGCCGTCGGCCGCTTCTCCCGAGAGGTTCTCCGGACCGTGCATCGCATCGCTTTTCGCTGCGGGGCGTCCGAACCGAGGTATGGACGTTCGTGAGGGCGATGTCGAGCTTTCGGTCCCCGACGCCCGCGACGGCGCGTCGGAGGGTGCGGGCGACGGCGTGTTCTACAACCCGACGCAGGAACTCAACCGCGACGTGACGGTGGCGACGCTGCGGGCGTACCGCGAGCGCGAACCGCGTCTCACCTCGTATCTCGACGCGATGGCGGCCAGCGGGGTCCGGGGCGTCCGCGCCGCCGCCGAGGGTCTCGACGTCACGTGCGTCGACGTCGACGCCGACGCGGTCGAACTCGCACGCGAGAACCTCGCGCGCAACGACCTCGACGGCGACGTGGTCGAACGCGACGTCAACGCGCTCCTCCACGAATCCGTGTTCGACGTCGTCGATCTCGATCCGTTCGGCACGCCGATCCCCTTCGTCGACGCCGCGTTCGCGAACACGCGCAACCTGGTCTGCGTCACCGCCACGGACACCGCGCCGCTGTGCGGCGCCCACCAGCGCTCTGGCATCCGCAAGTACGCGACGCTCCCGCAGAACACCGACTACCACCCCGAGATGGGGCTTCGCGTCCTCCTCTCGGCGCTCGTCCGCACCGCCGCGCGGTACGACAAGGCCGCGGTGCCGATCCTCTCGCACGTCACGCGCCACTACGCCCGCGTGTACCTCGAACTCGACGCCCGCGCCACGCAGGCCGACGCACTCATCGACCAACTGGGCTACGTCCACCACTGCGAGGACTGCCTCCACCGAACTCACGAGTTCGGCCTGATCGCGCACCCGCCCGAGACCTGTGCCGCCTGCGGTGGCGACCGCCTGCTCACCGCCGGGCCGCTCTACCTCGGGCCGATCTGCGAACCCGACTTCGTCCGTGCGGTCCGCGAGCACGTGACCGAGGAGATGGGCGAGGCGGCGCGCGCTCGGCGGATGTTAGACACCGTCGCGGGTGAACTCGACACGCCGACGCACTACGACCAGCACCGCCTCTGCAAGCAGTGGAGCCGCTCTGCACCGGCGATGGACGACTTCCTCGCGGACCTCCGGGACGCCGGATTCGAGGCGACGCCCGCCCACTACTCGGGCACGTCGTTCAAGACCGATGCGACGGTCGAAGAGATTCGCGACGCGACGGTCGACGCCGAGTAGTCGCCGCTCGAACGCACCGCTCGGGACGCTCCGGTCCGCACACCGGGCCCGATGACCTCCGCGACGCACGCCGATCTACCACCTACACTCTTGTGTCAGTCCGGCGAACAGACTCCTGTGAGCGTTCGGACTCGTGACCCACTCGTCGCAACGCGTGCGATCGTCGATACCGTCCGCGAGCGGGAGGTGACGTTCCTTGCGGCGAGCATCTCCTATTACGTTCTCGTTTCGCTCGTCCCGCTTCTCACGCTCGCTGTCGTCCTCGCGACCGTCATCGGCGGGGCGGAACTCGCAGACCAGATCCGGACGATCGCCCAGCAGTATCTGCTCCCGTCGGGGGCCGACCTCGTGGAGAACGCGCTCGCAGACCGTACCGGACAGGGCACCCTCTCGATCGTGAGCCTCCTCGTTACGGTCTGGGGCGCGCTGAAACTGTTCCGCGGCATCGACGTCGCGTTCTCTCGGGTCTACGGCTACCCGACCAGTTCGATCGTCGACCAGATTCGCGATGGCCTCTTGACCCTCCTCTCGCTCGGCGGGGCGACCATCGGCGTCGCCGTCGCTGCGACCGTCATCGCCATCGTCGACGTGCCGTTCGTCGGGATCGTGAGCCCGCTCGTCCTCCTGGCGTTTCTCGTCGTGGCGTTCGTCCCGCTGTACGCGCTCATCCCCGACGTCCCGATCACGCTCGGACAGGCACTCCCGGGAGCGCTGTTCGCAGGCGTCGGCTGGGCGATTCTCGGCGTCGTCTTCGGCTTTTACGCGCAACTGTCAAGCGGGGTCGCGGGCGCGCTCGGAGCGCTGTTGTTACTCGTCACCTGGTTTTACTTCTCGGGCATTCTCGTGCTCACCGGTGCGGTGGTCAACGCCGTCCTCGCAGGGGAGGTCGACGCCGCAGACCGAGAGACTGCGGAGTCGGACGGCGACGCCGACGAGCGAGACCGGCAGGTACAACACCCGCGGGGCCGACGTGACGAGCGGACGATGAGTGCGGACGACGCGACGACACCCGACGACGACGCCGCGGAGGATGCGACGACGCCCGAGGAGGACGTGGAGGGCGCCGCGAGCGCCGGCAGCGGACCACGTGGGGGCGACGACACCGACGTCGAACCCCGCGGCGCGCCCGACATCGAGGACCTCGATCGCCGCATCGAGGAACTGCGCGCCGACCTCGACACGTTCGAGGAGGACGTCCAGTCGCGCACGGTCGAGCGCCCCGACGTCGAATCCGAGATGCGCCGCTACGTTCGCGGGCGACTCCGCCGGGGGAAAGCCCGCGGCTGGGGGCCGTATCTCGTCTTGCTGTACGGGACGGCGGCGACGATCGGTGCGTTCTATCTGCTCGACGACGACCTGCTCGCGGTGGTCGCGATGCTCGTCATCTACCTCTCGACGCTGGGACTCTACGCCCTCTTCGTGATCTTCGGCGTCGGACTGAACGCGCTCGGCGTGCCCGGTCGGCTCGTCGACTGGGTTCGCGATCGGCGCTCCTGAACGGGCCAGTCCGCGATTATCCCGCGACGTGCGCCGTCCGCGCTCACTTCACACTCGCCACGTTCGATCCCGCCGCGTTCGATCGCTGCGTCCCGCTTTTCTGCCCTGCTGTTCCCTCGAAAGCGGTGACAGCGACGAACCCGACGATATTTGTCGTTCGCGCAGTGAGAGACGCACCGATGACCCCGACCACGACGCCGCTCGCCACGCGCGGTATCGGCGAAGTCGCGTTCGCCGAGTCGCTCCCGGACGCCATCGTCGCGGTGTTCTGGGCGCTCACGCACCTCGGAAATCCCTATCTCCTGCTCGCGTGCGTCGCCCTCGCGTACCTCCTCGGCGACCGCGTCGGCATCCCGCGCCGCGGGGCCGCGTTCGCTCTCGCGCTTGGCCTCTGTGCGATCGGTCTCACGATCGGACTGAAACACTTCTTCGGGCTCCCGCGCCCGCCGATCTCGTATCGCGACGGACTCGGCTTTCCCAGCGGGCACGCGCTCGGCTCGACGATGTTCTGGGGCGGCGTCGCCGTGCTCGCGACGTGGGGGCGCTGGCGACAGCGACTCACCGTCGCGGGGGTCGTCGTCGGCGCCGTCGCCCTCTCGCGCGTGCTGATCGGCGTCCACTACCTCGCGGACGTCGTCGCCGGCGTCGCCATCGGGGTAGCGTTCCTCGCAGCGGCGTTTGCGCTCGGACCCGGATTCTCGCCGAAGTCACCGAGCGGTGCGCTCGCGACGCCCGAGCACCGCCACGTCACCGCGCTGTTCGTCCTCGCGGTCGCACTCGGACTCGCGGGGCTCCTCGTCGCTCCCGGGGAGAGTGAACTGTTCTTGGGCATCGGCACGGCCGCTGGCGGGGTACTGGCGTGGCGGCGCTTCGGCCGCCGCGCGGCCGCGGTGACTGTCGAACTGTCGACCCGGACGTTCGCCCTCGGCGGCGGCGGACTCCTCGTCGCGCTCGGCGTGATGAGCGGCACCGCGAAACTGATCGAGAACGGCCCGCTCATCGCCGTCGCCGGGGCGGTCGGCGCCGTCGGACTGCTCGCGCTGCCGCTCGTCGTCGACGCTCGCGACGTGGCTTGAGTCGACATTCGGCCACGAACGGCGCCCGCTCCGCTACGGCGTCGGAGAACGGAAGACGAAAGAACCGAAGAAGGGAAGAACGAAAACGGAAGAAACCGCAGTCAGGCGTCGGCGTCGCTCAGTACTTTTCGAGGTAGCGGTCGAGTTCCCACTGGGAGACGTCGATGCGGAACTCGTCGTACTCCTGGGTCTTCGCCTCGATGAACTTCTCGGAGACGTGCTCGCCGAGGGCCTCCTTGATGACCTCGTCGTCTTCGAATTCGGCGACGGCCTGACCGAGGTTCGCCGGCAGCGTGTCGATGCCGTACTCCTCGCGCTTGGCCTCGTCGAACTCGTAGATGTTCTCCCGGACCGGGTCGGGGGCTTCAAGGCCCTTCTCGATGCCTTCGAGACCGGCGTGGATGATCGCCGCGAAGGCGAGGTAGGGGTTACACGACGGGTCGGGTGAACGCAGTTCGATGCGCGAGGCCGCCGGCACGCGTGCGGCCGGCTTGCGGATGAGCGCCGAGCGGTTGCGGTCGGACCACGCGACGTACACCGGCGCTTCGTAGCCGGGGACGAGGCGCTTGTAGCTGTTCACCGTCGGGTCGGCGACGGCCGTGATCGCCGGGGCGTGTTCGAGGACGCCGGCGAGGAAGGCGTGGGCGGTCTCCGAGAGGTTGAACTCGTCGTCGTCGTCGTGGAAGGCATTGTTGCCGTCCTCGTCGAACAGCGAGACGTGGGTGTGCATCCCCGAGCCGTTGATCTTCGGGATCGGCTTGGGCATAAACGTCGCGTGGAGGTCGTGCTGGGCCGCGATGGCGCGGACGACCGTCCGGAACGTTCCGACGTTGTCGGCGGTGGTGAGGGCGTCGTCGTACTCGAAGTTGATCTCGTGTTGGCCCTCGGCGACCTCGTGGTGACTGGCTTCGATCTCGAAGCCCATCTGTTCGAGGCCGTAGATGATGTCTCGGCGGACGTCGGAGGCGAGGTCCTTCGGCGCGAGGTCGAAGTAGCCGCCGGCGTCGTTGGTCTTCGTCGTCGCGCGGCCTTCTTCGTCTTCCTCGAAGAGGAAGAACTCCGGCTCGGGGGCGACGTTGACGGTGTAGCCCATCTCCTCGGCGCGTTCGAGCGTGCGCTTCAGGACGCTCCGCGGGTCGCCCTCGAAGGGCTCGCCCGTCGTGGTATTGATGACGTCACAGATGAGACGCGCCGAGCGGCCGTCGCGCCACGGGAGGATCGCGAACGTCTCGGGGTCGGGTTTGAGCCGCATGTCGGACTCCTGAATGCGGACGAATCCCTCGATGCTCGACCCGTCGAAGTAGATCCCGTCAGTGAAGGCCTTCTCGGCCTGCGTCGCGGGTACGGCGACGTTCTTTACGGTGCCGAGGATGTCGGTGAACTGCAGGCGGAGGAAGTCGACGTCTTTCTCCTCGATCTCGTCGATGACGTGCTGTGCTTCGGCGGAGAGGCCACCGTCTGCGACGGCGGCACCGGATTCATTTTGGTCCGTCATGTCCTGGACAATCGAATCCGAACACTCCCAGTATAAAGACGTTATCGCTTAGTGCAAATGCCCGCAGTCGCTATCCTAATTGGATATTCGTAAAATTCTAATGTACCCAGACGCATCGTGAGTGTAATGACGTACGAAAACCTGGATGCAAAACTGATCAACGCATTACTTGGCGACGGACGCGCGAGTCTTCGGAGCCTCGCCGAGGAACTCGACGTCTCGGTCACGACAGTGTCGAACCACCTCCGCGACCTCGAAGATCAGGGCGTGATCGAGGGCTACACCCCCCGTGTCAACTACGACGCACTCGGCTACGACGTCACGGCGATCATCCAACTGAAGGTCGAAGGGAGCGCGCTCCCCGAGATCACGGATCGACTCCGCGGCCACAAACAGATGACCACCGTCTACGAGGTGACGGGCGATTACGACGTCATCGCGGTCGGCAAATTCGAGGACACAGACGGGATGAACGCACAGATCAAAGAACTCCTCACCGACGCGGACATCCGCGAGTCGAACACGAGCGTCGTCCTCAACGCCGTCGTCGAAAACGAGCAGTTCGACCTCGACGTCGACGAGTAATCTCGGATTCCGGAGTCGCGACGATCGGACGTTCAGCTGGTCGATCCTGTTCCGCTCGCCCTCCCCTCTGAGGGCGGCGGTCAGTCGTCCGCAAGTACGTCGTCTTCGGCGTGAGCGCGCACCCAGAGTTGCCCGATGCGCGAGAGCCGCGTCCGGTAGGACTTCCCGTGTTCTTCCTGTTCGATGTAGCCCTTCCCGCCCGGCCCCAGCCGGTCGACGTTGTAGATGACTTTCGAGCGGAAGGAGTCGGTGTACTCCTCGTTCATATCGCGCGCCAGCGTCTCTGCGAGTTCCGATACGGAGTCGAACTCGCCGTACTCGCCGAGTTCGAAGAGGATGACCTCCTCGAACGGTTTGACGTTCCGGAACGAGGCGACCGGGAGTTCGACGATGTGGCTGTCGCCGATGCGCTTCGCGCCGATGGTCGTCCCGCGCTCGTCGAACTCGTCGAGGATGTCGGTCGCCGACTCGTAGCGCTCGCGGACCCGGTCGTCGTCGACGTCGGCCCCTGCGAGGACCTCGCCCAGCAGGTCTTTCGCCGCGCGGACCTCCTCGGCCAGTTCGGTTTCGAGGTACTTCTCCGGGGCCGTGTAGTAGGTGTGAATCCGCTCGCGGTCCTCCTGGCGCTCGACCATAATCGAGTGGGCGGCGGTGGCGAACGCGAACGAGACGGGGCGGGGCATCGCCGAGACGTTCACCCACACCTCCGAGTCGTCGGCGGCGTCGAGTTCGGCGTTGATGAGATCGTAGGCCTGCTCGAACGCGGCGTCGTAGTCGTAGACGTCGGCGACGACGACGCGCTCCGTATCGGCGCCCAGGAGGTTCTGGAAGTCCTTCTCTAACTTCCCCGAGAGGTTCCGAGAGTACTCGACGTTCGACTCGCTGCCGACTGCGCCCTCCAGAAGAATCACCCGGTCGACGTCCTGCTGGTCCCGGATGAGCGGGGCGATCAGCCGGTCGTAGTCGAAGCCGACCGGCACGATGTGGGTCTGCATACGCCGTCGTAGGAGCGACCGGATGTTAAACCGCCCGTCACCTGTTCGGGTCGCAGTCGAGACGTTCGACCCCGTGAACGTAGCTGAGCCCGACGGACGCCAGGGCGAGCGTCCCGACGCCTTCGCCGACCGAGATCGAGCCGAAGACGACGCCGACCTGCGGGCCCGAGACACCGAGCAGACCGGGGAGCGCCACTGCGAGCGCGCCGATGGCGAGCGCGAGATCGCCGGCCCCGGCGAAGACGTACCAGGGGACCGACCACGACCCGATCCGGACCCGCTCGCAACGCCCCGCGACGACGAACGCGACGCCGGCACAGGCGGTGCAGGCGACGAAGACGACCATCGGCACGTCGATAGCCGGGCCGCCGACGACGAGCACACCGCCGACGACGAGGACCAACCCGGTGCCGAGGAGGGTCAACAGGGCGCGGGGCATACGTAGTCCATCTCACGCGGCACAAAAATGCGTATCGGCGGTAGAGAGGCTCTAATATCCCGTTACTGCCGTAATGCGTGACTACCGGCGTGTGCGTCTCACGGCCGCGAGCACATCGTCGGTGCTCGCCACGTCGGCGAACTCACGGTACAGATGCGTCAGCGCCGTGCGGTGGATCTCCGCGGCAGCGTAGTGCGTCCCGTCGGGTGCCTCGCGCTCGAACGTCGCCGTCGCGTCCGAGACGACGATGGGGTCGAATCCGAGGTTCTCGGCCAGCCGCGTCGTCGTCGAGACGCAGTGGTCGGTCGTGAGCCCGACGACGACGACCGTCTCACAGCCGCGTTCGCGGAGCCACTCCTCCAGGTCGGTCCCGACGAACGCGGCGTTCACGCGCTTTGTCATCACGGTTTCACCGCTCTCGGGCGCAGTTTCGGGCTTCCACGCGAAGCCGGGAGCGTCGCCGCGAAGTGGCGATTCGGACTCCGTGGAGTCGTGCCGGACGTGGACTACTGGCAGGTCCGCGGCGCGCCAGGCGTCGAGAAGCGTCGCAGCGTTCGCCTCGGCGTCGGGGTTGTTGCGGTCGCCCCACACCGGGTCGTCGAAGCCGGTCTGGAGGTCGACGAGGAGCAGTGCAGGCCGGTCACCGAGCGCGAGCGCGTCGGCAGTCTCCGCTGGTGTGTCGGTCGTCATCGACGGATTTCAGTCGTCCGCCGGTGTCGGCCGCGACCGGGGGTCGGCGGCCTTCGGGTGTTCGCGCGTCACTTCGATCGGGCACTCGTCGGGCGACTGCTCGGGATCCTCTCGGAACAGATACTGGGTCCACTCGCGGTCGCCCTCGACGCCCCAGTCGCCGAGGTCCGCGTGGGGGCAGACGCCGTCGTACTCCTCCAGGCGACCCTGGATCTGCTCGCGAGCGCGCTGGCCCGCCTCGGTGTCGTGCGTGATCCCCTCGAAGAGCGTCCGCGGCTGGAAGGTGATCTCCAGTCCGATCGGGCAGTACCGGCTCTTGCGGTCGTCGTAGAAGGGGGCGCGACAGGTCGGGAACATCGCCTCGCCGCCGAAGGAGAACTCCCAGCGGGGGTCGTCGGGGTCAGTCGGAATGTCCTCGGGCCACGGTTCCGGATCGTGGACGTGGAGGAACTGGAGGAGATGCCACAGCGTCTCGTGGTAGTCCGCTTCGGTGAACTCCCGCTCGGGTGGTTTGAAGAACGTCACGAACGACGCCTGTCCCGGCGCGTCGCGATAGGTGTCGAGGTATTCGAGCAGGGTATCTCGGAACGACAAGAGCGCGTCGGGATCAGTCATCGACGGGACCGCGGTGTAGAGCGGTTCGCCGTCGCGCACCGACTGCGCGCCGAAGTGACACGGGAACGACGTCCCGTTCCGCTCGCCGAGGAGTGCCTCGGTGAACGTCTCGAAGTGGCGCCGAACCCACTCGGGGGTGTCCCCGGATTCGACGCGGGCCGCCAGCGTCTCTTGATCCATCAGCGACTGGATGCCCGGCTCGTTCATACTTCAGACTTGGATCGATCGACCAAGAGCGCTTCGCTCCGCGTCAGTTCCCGAGAACGGGCCGACACAGCGTGACGCTGTCCGATTGCGTCAGTCCGCGCGCGAGCCCACAGTGAACGTGTCGGCGCGCTCGTCGGCGTCGGCGGTCGTCAGGAGCGATCCGCCGACGGTGAGGACGAGCGAGAGAGCCATCCCGTAGAGCGCGAAGTCCCAGGTGAAGTACGTCGCGCCGAAGAGCGTCACGCCGCCGAGCGTGATCGACGGGATGAACACGTGCGCGACGTAGTAGAGTTGGGACCCGGCGATCCCGGCGAGCATCCCCTGTCGCGTCGTCTTCGGCCAGTAGAGCGCGACCATCACCGGCAGCGCGAGTTGTGCGAAGCCGCCGAAAGCAGTGTCGCCGACGGTGATGAGCGTCCCGGGGCGGAACAGGCTGACGACGAACGTCCCGATCGCGAAGGCGGCGACGCCGAGGCGGGCGACCCACGCCTCGCGCTCTTCGCTCGCGTCCGGATTCACGAACGGGCGGTAGAGATCGCGCGTGAGGTACGACGATCCCGAGAGCAGCATCGAGTCCGAGGAGGACATCATCGCCGCCATCGCGCCGGCGACGACGAGCGCCGCGAACCACCCGGGCGTGTACGCGTTCAACAACACCGGAACGACGTTCGAACCCTCCGGTACCGACACGCCGAGGCCCGCCGCCCAAGTCCCGAGCAGGAACGCCGGCACGAACAGCAGCACGACGAGGATCGGCCACAGCGCGAACGAGCGCTTCAGGACGCGGGCGTCCTTCGCGACGAAGAAGCGCTGGTTGATCTGCGGGAACATCGTCACCCCGAACGCGATGGTCACGGCGGTCGAGATCATCCACTGCGGCGAGTAGAGCCCGCCGCCGAGCGCGAGGAACTCGGGCTTCGTGTCCGCTAGCGACGTGGAGACGGTGTCCAGCCCGCCCGCGTTCGTGAGCACCCAGACGACGGCGATCCAGACGACGGAGAGCATAAACAGCCCCTGGATCGTGTCGGTCCACGCGACGCCGCGGAGTCCGGCGAGGACGACGTAGACGATCATAAACAGGGTGATGAGCGCCGCGCCGACCCAGTAGGGGATCGCACCGTTCGTGAGGCCGACGATCGCCTCGCCCGCGCCCATCTGCTGGAGCATCACGTAGGGAAACAGCCAGAACAGCGAGACGCCGGCGACGAGCGCGCGGAGACGCGTCGATCCGAACCGGTCACCGAGCATCTCGCCGAGCGTGACGTACCCCTGGACCTTCCCGATCAGCCACTGTCGGTAGCCGATCACGTACCACAGGATCGCAAACAGGATGCCGTCCATCAGCCCCATCACGAGGATCCACTCGGGGCCCGCCCCGTACGCGAGGTTCGGGCCGCCGAAGAAGGTGAACGCCGACAGCAGCGTCGCGAACGTCGTAAACAGGAGGACGACCGTTCCGATCGAACGGCTCGCGAGGTAGTAGTCCTCGGCGTCACGACCGGTCAGTCGGTACGCGAAGACGCCGACCGCGAGCGCGACGAGGAGGTACGCGCCGACGACACCGAGTTGGACGAGCAGTTCCGACTCAGCCATCGAAACCCACCTCCTCGGGATCGACGTTCATTCCGCGGTCCCACGCACCGCGCGCGAAGAGCGCGAATGCGAGCGACGCCAGTCCCATCCAACCGACGTGCCACCAGAGCCACACCGGCAGTCCGAGCCACGTGCTCGCGTCCCGCCAGAGGAACCACGGGATTGCGAACGTAACGAGGACTGCGAAGACCCCAATCCACAGGTAATCTGTCTTCTGTTGCGTCATCGAATCTCACTCATCACTCAGTATATGTAAATATTGCTCTCCCAGATTCGATCTGGACTTGTGAAGAACTTTTTTCTTCGTTGTCGGGGGACGGTGGATTTCTAACGCCAAGGACGCTCTCTCTCGCTCCACTGTCACTCGATAGCCGGTGCTCGCGGCCGAGAGAGGGGCCTACCGAGCAAAAAGAGACGCTACGGCCGCCGAAACGGTTCTTCCGGACTCCTGTGAAAGGACAGAAAGGCGGCGTTATTCTCGGGTACGATAGATATTTGCCGAGAGCAGCCCATATATAAGCACGTCATCGGGTTTCCCATGACACGCACATCACCATCACCCCTCCATACCGGGGGAATCCACCAATGGAAGACACGGAAAAATATCTCATCCACGCAGCGATCACCGCAGACGGCGTCGTGGAGCGCTCCGACGTCGTCGGGGCCATCTTCGGGCAGACCGAAGGGCTCCTCGGCGACGACCTGGACCTCCGCGACCTCCAGCAGTCGTCGAAAGTCGGCCGCATCGACGTCGAAATCGACTCGCAGAACGGTCAGTCGTTCGGGACCGTCACCATCGCGAGCAGCCTCGATCGGGTCAAGACGGCCATCCTCGCCGCCTCCCTCGAAACGATCACTCGCGTCGGTCCCTGCCGGGCCACCGTCGAGGTAACCGACATCGAAGACGTCCGGGAAGCAAAGCGCCGCGAAGTCGTCGAGCGCGCGAAGGAACTCCTCTCGGAGTCGTTCGACGAGAGCGTGATGTCCTCGACGGAGATCCTCGACGAGGTCAAAGAGAGCGTCCGCATCGAGGACATCAGCGAGTACGAGGGCCTTCCCGCCGGTCCGCACGTCGCCGACTCGGACGCCGTCATCGTCGTCGAGGGGCGCGCAGACGTGCTCACGCTTCTCGGATACGGCATCAAGAACGCCATCGCAGTCGAGGGCACAAACGTCCCGGACGCCGTCGCCGACCTCACTAACCGGCGGAACACCACCGCCTTCTTCGACGGCGACCGCGGCGGGAAACTCATCCTCCGCGAACTCGCGCAGGTGGGCAACGTCGACCACGTCGCGTTCGCGCCCGAGGGCCGCTCCGTCGAGGATCTCAAGCGCCACGAGGTGTTCGCGGCTCTCCGCGATAAGGCCCCGATCGAATCCGTCGAACTAGAGGAGACATTCGAGTCGACGACTTCCGACGCAGCCGAGGCCGAGGCGAGCGCGGGCGGTGAGCGAACGGACCCTCGCGAGGGGTCGCCGACGACTGAGTCGGTGACCCCCGGCCCGGGAGCCCTGGACGCGGTGTCCGAGACGAAATACGACACCGCCGAAAGCTCGGGGGCCGACGTCGATCTATCCGACGCCTCGGCCGGTGACGTCGTCGCCGACGGAACCGCAGCTGACGGCGCGTCGCTCGAAAACGACCGCCCGAGACGGTGTACGCCGAGCGGTCCGATCGGTGAGCCGACAGCGTCCTCGACGAGCGATTCCGTCGCGGACGAGACCGCCGAAGGGGTCGAGACTGCCGAAACGACCGAGACTGCCGAAACGACCGAGACCGCCGAAACGACCGAGACTGCTGACGCAGCGGTCGAGGAAGCCGAAGACATCGACGCGGAGCCGGACGCCGAGACGGAGACCGAACCGGACGCCGAGGCTGCTGACGCAACCGCCGAAGAAGCCGACGACGAGGCCGCTCGTCCCCAGTCGCTCAAAGATCACGTCCGCGAGGTCATCGACGCCCAGAGCGGCACGATCCGCCTCCTCGACGACGACCTCGTCACTGTGACCGAGCAACCGGTCGACGACGCGTTCGACGTCATCGCCGACGCCGACCCCGCACCGTACGCGGCGGTCGTCGACGGGGAGTTCACGCAGCGCCTCCTCGACGTGGCGGCCCAGCGCGGCGTCGATCACGCCGTGGCCGCCTCGACCGGCGAGTTCGTCAAGAAACCGGTCGGCGTGCGACTGCTGACGGCCGATCAACTGGCCAACTCGGTCAGGAGCTGAACGGTCACGAGTTCACCGAACGCAGGCGAGGTCACGGCTCGGCACCGTTACGACCGACGTCGTAGGCGTAGACGACGGCGTCGGTCGCTTCACCGTTTTCTGCCTCGTAGAACTCCGGTCGGTGCTCGATTTCTCGAAAGCCGAGCGATTCGTACAGCGACCGCGCCGGATCGTTGCCGGCGGCGACGACGAGGGTCACTCGCGTGCCCGGTGCCGAGCGCCCGATCGCCGCTTCGAGCAGTGCCCGCGCGTGTCCCTCGCGTCGATGCTCGGGATGGACGACCAGTTCCGCGATGTGGGCGTCCTCTCCGTCGATGACGAGCAGGTAGCCGACGGGCCGGTCGTCGCTCTCGTCGACGGCGACGAGACACGTCCCGACGGCGGCGAACGAGGCGAGCAGTTCGGGTGCGGGCGCGTCGAGATACGACTGAAGCGTCGCGAGCGCCTGCGCGTCAGAGGGGCGCGCGGGACGGATCACGGCTCAGAACAGGACGAACGCGGCGAGGGTGCTGACGACCGCGCCGACGAGCGTCGCGACGAAGTTGACCGCCTCGTTGCCGAACTGCGGCCCTTCGACGGTCGCTCCCAGGACGCTGTCGGCGGTCATCCCGAGGAAGCCGCCGACCGTGACGACGGCAGCGCCAAGCAGCGTCACCTCCGGGAGGAGCGCGAGCGCGACGCCGCCGACGATGCCCGCGCCGAGGAGTCCGAACACCTCGCCCTGCCAGGTCACGCCGCCGTCGGTTCCCGGGGAGACGGGTTCGAGCGTCGTGATGAGCCGCGGGTCGTCGTAGAGGCCGCCGATCTCCGAGGAGAGCGTGTCGCTCAGTGCGGCCGCCATCGACCCGGCGAAGGCGAACTGAAAGAGCGTGCCGTCCACCGGCAGCGAGTGGCTGGCGGCGAAGCCGATCACGCAGACGAGCGCGACCGTGGCGTTTCCGAGGACGTTGCCGGTGCCGCGCGCGCCTTCGTTCTCCTCGGCGACGCCGCGGCGCTTCTTCTCCTCGTATTTAAATTTCGTCGAGAGCGCGCCGATGCCGAAGAAACTGATGAGCACGGCGAACCAGCCGAGGCCGCCGAAGACGATGACGAGGAGACCCAGCAGGACGCCCGAGAGCATCCCGGCGACCGAGGCGGCCCCGAGCGCGTAGGAGGCGTACCCGAGGAGGATCGTGACGCCGAGTGCGGCCGCCACGTCCACCGTCCCGACCGAGACCGCGAGCGCGTCGAACAGCCACAGCAGCAGGCCCGTCGAGAACATCACCAGCGGATCGTCGCGCTCGAAGAGCATCTCACGGAAGAGCGCGGCGACCAGCGATCCGGCGACGGCGAGGAAGGCGAACCGCGGGGCGACGATCGGCGCGGCCGTCAGCGAGGCGACCGCGGCCTGTCCGGCGACGCCGGCGACGCTTCCGCCGATCACGAACCCGGCAGCTCCGAGGAACGGCTCGTCGGAGGTTTCGGCGACGAGTCGCTTGCCGAGGTTTCCGTACGCGAGGACTAACACGGCGGCGACGAACAGCGGGACCGGGAGTCCGATTTCGGTCGCGAGAATTGCGAGTCCGGCGGCCGCCAGCGCGAAGCCGGCGAGCCCGTTCAGCCGCCCCTCCCGTCTGTCGCTGGGGCGGGCGAACAACTCGAACAGCGGGCCGTCCGTGATCACGAACGCCGCAAAGAGCGCGACGGCGGCGAACGGGACGAACGCCGCCCGGCCGAGCACCGGCGCGGCAACCGCCATCGTCCCCACCAGGGCGAACCCGCTCGCCCGCCGGAGCGTCGATTGCACACCCCCGGATACCCCCGACGCGCACTTAACCCTCCCGACATCGGGTGTGGTACTGCGTCGACGTCGCGGTCGTACCCCCGGCTTGAACCCGTTAGAGTGTCGTCGTCACCTGTTCGGCGCTCGCGATCTCCGGGATGATCACCTCGTCGGCTCCGGCGCGGCGAGCGAGCGGTTCGTACATCTCGTCGCCGACCCGAACGACCAGTCGCACGGTCGGCGCGATCTGGCTCGCGGCCATCGCGATCTGGATGTTCGCGTTCGAGTCGTCGATCGCGCCGACGACGGTCGAGGCCTGCTTGACGCCGGCATCAGTCAGGGTCTCCTCGCGCCGCGCGTCGCCCTGGATCGCGAGGATCTCGTCGTCGAGCGCGCGCTGGAACGGGGCGTTCTCCTGCTCGATCACGACGACGTCCGTTTCGGCGTCCTGCATCGATTGAGCGACCGTCTTCCCGAACGTGCCGTATCCGCAAATGATGATGTGTCCGTGCAACTCGTCGACCGTCCGTTCGATTTGCATCTCTTTCAGCTCCGTCTGAATCTGTCCGCCGAACGCGGCCGAGAAGACCGTCTCGCCGATCCACAATCCGGCGACGACGAGTCCCGACAGCACGACGACCGCGTATCCTTTCACCAGCGTCTCCGGCCCCTCGTGCGCCTGAAAGTGGAGTTCGATGCTCGTCGGGTCCAGCAACCAAAAGAGCGCGTCGACGATGCCGATGCCGCCGAGCGAACTGAACCCGGCGACGCCGACCGCGACGACGCCTCCAAAAGCCGCTACCGGACGCAGCAGATACCGCAACAGCGGTCGCTGCAGCACCTCCCCGAGTGGGTTCATCGGGCGTGGATCCCCCGAACTGCTATTCGAGTAAATTCAGATTGATTCACTATCGTTCGCATTCCTATTTGCTTCCGCGATTTATCCGCAAATCACCGTGCATACTTAAACATAATAGGGCTTACTCAAACATCATTAATTGCTATACTTCAATCCGCGTTGCGGGCGAACCCGGAGGCATATATCGCTCCGGGGCGCACGCTCTCGCGTGGGACTGTACGATCGCTATCTCGCCCTCCGCCACCGACTCCACGACGCCGACCCGCCCGCACACGTCGCCGTCGTGATCACCGAGCGCGACCTCTTAGAGCAAGGCGCCTACGAGACGCTCTCGGAGTTTCTCGGGTGGGCCTTCGAGTACGGCGCCGAGCGCGTCACGATTTCGGTGAGCGTCCTCGACGAGGCCGTCGTGCCGACGCTGGAACGCGAACTGCGGACCGTCGACGGCCCCCGCCCGGTCGCCGTCCGCGGGCCGGGCGACACCGAACGCGCCGACGCACCGATCCGGATCAACATCGGCCTGGGAGGAAAGCGCGAGTTCGCCGCCGCCGTGCAGGGCATCGCCGAATCGGTCGACGCGGGCGACCTCGGTCCCGAGTCGGTCGACGCCGAACAGATCGAGGACCGACTCGTCTTCGACGACGAACCCGACCTCCTCATCAAGACCGGCGCCGAGCGGCTCTCGGACTTTCTCATCTGGCAGTCCGTCTACTCGGAACTGTACTTCACCGACGTGAACTGGCGTGATTTCCGCCGCCGGGACTACCTCAGGGCCGTCCTCGACTACCAGAATCGGCAGCGACGGTTCGGTCGCTGACTGCGCGCCGACCGCTGATCGTGCGTCGATTCGGCCGTCAATCGGCGCGCTCGACCGGCTCGGACCCACGCTGGCGCTCCAGTTCGGCAGACACCTCTCGCGCGCCTGCGGAGGGGAGTTGGCCTCGGAGCCGCGTGGCGACGGCCTTCGCGTCGGCGAGTTCGGTCTCGGTGACGGCGCGGAGGAGCGCGACCGCGCGTTCCGTTCGCGACTGCCGCCAGGACTGCTCGCGCGACTCGTACGTGCGGAGGCCGCGCAGGAAGTCGACCTTCGAGAACTCCGGCCAGTAGGGCGCACAGAAGTAGACGGCGGCCTCGTTGCCGTTGGCGTGCCACGGCAGGAAGTTCGAGGTCCGCTCGTCGCCGCCGGTCCGGATGATCAGGTCGACGTCCCGCGTGGTGTGCTTCGCGAGCCGCCGCTCGACGGCGTCGACGTCGACGTCCTCGGGGTCGAGGTCGCCGGCGGCGACCTCGCGGGCGACCTCTCTGGCCGCGCCGAGCAGTTCCGAGCGGCCGCCGTACGCGAGCGCGATGTTGAGTCGAAGCTGGTCGTAGTCGGCCGTTCGCGACTCTGCGTAGTCGACGGCGTCGCGGACGCGCTCGGGGAGTTCCTCGACGTCGCCGATCGCGCCGATCCGAACGCCGTTCTCGTGGACGCGGTCGGAGTCGGCGAACTCGTAGAGCTTCGACTCCAGCAGATCGAAGAGCGGCTCCAACTCCTCGTCGGGCCGCTCGAAGTTCTCCGTCGAGAAGGCATACAGCGTCAGCTCCTCGATCCCGAGGTCGTCACACCACTCCAGAACGCGCTCGGTCGTCTTCGCCCCCTCGCGGTGCCCGTCGGGGGCGTCGTCGCCGCGTTCACGGGCGTACCGGCGGTTGCCGTCCTGGATGATCGCGACGTGGGTGGGCGCGACGTCGAGTTGTCGCCGGAGCATTCGCTCGTACGCGTCGGTGAACCGTCGACGGAGCCAATTCGACATATCTGGGTTCACTCCGTCCTCGGGTATGTGTCTTTTCGTTGTACATCCCAGGTAGCGATCCGCCCATCCGGCAGATTCACAGATCGAACCCCCGCTCGACGCCGCTCGCGGATGCGACACGGTTTTGCCGGGTCCCGAAGAAGCGACTGGTATGATCGGGAGACAGTTCCTCCGCGAGAACCCCGAAGCGGTTCGCGCGGCCCTGGAACAGAAAGGCGTCGAGGACGTCGATCTCGACTCCGTCCTCGCAATCGACGAGGAGTGGCGGGAGCTCAAACAGCGCGGCGACGACCTGCGACACGAACGCAACCAGATCTCCTCGAAGATCGGCGATCTGAAGGCCGAAGGCGAGGAGGAGGAGGCCCAGGAAGCCATCGAGCGCTCACAGGAGCTGAAAGCGGAACTCGAAGAGATCGAGGACCGCGCCGACGAACTCGAAGCCGAACTCGAAGCGGCGCTCCTGGAGATTCCACAGATCCCCGACGACGACGTCCCGATCGGCGACGACGAGTCCGAGAACGTCGAACGCCGCCGCGAGGGCTTCGACGACCTGCGGCACCTCCCCGAGGAGGTCGTCCCCCACTACGACCTCGGCGAGGAACTGGAGATCCTCGACTTCCAGCGCGGCGCGAAAGTGACTGGTGGCGGCTTCTACTTCACGAAGGGCGACGGCGCGCGACTCGAACACGCCCTGGTCCAGTTTATGCTCGACGTCCACCGCGAGCAGGGCTACACCGACGTCTTCCCGCCGATCCCGGTCAACTCCCGGTCGATGATCGGCACCGGCCAGTTCCCGAAGTTCACCGAGGACGCCTACCGCATCGGCGGGGCGAACGAGGAACCGTGGGACGACGACGACCTCTGGCTCTGCCCGACCGCGGAGGTCCCGGTGACGAATATGTACCGCGACGAGATCCTCCTCGACGACGACCTCCCGCTGAAAGTGCAGGCGTACACGCCGAACTTCCGGCGCGAGGCGGGCGAACACGGCACCGAAACCCGCGGTATCGTTCGCGTCCACCAGTTCAACAAGGTCGAGATGGTGAACTTCGTCCGACCCGACGAGAGCGAGGAGCGCTTCGAGGGCCTCGTCGACGAGGCCGAGGAGGTCCTCCGCCGACTCGAACTCCCGTACCGCATCCTGGAGATGTGTACGGGCGACCTCGGCTTCACTCAGCGGAAGAAGTACGACCTCGAAGTGTGGGCACCCGGCGACGATATGGAAGACGGCCCCGCAGAGGGCGGCCGCTGGCTCGAAGTCTCCTCGGTCTCGAACTTCGGCGCGTTCCAGGCGCGCCGGGCCGGCCTGCGCTACCGTCCCGAACGCCACGAATCGGCCGACTACCTCCACACGCTGAACGGTTCGGGGCTCGCAATCCCCCGCGTGATGGTCGCCATCCTCGAGTACTATCAGAACGACGACGGCACCGTGACCGTCCCCGAGCCGCTCCGTCCGTATATGGGCGGTACTGAGGTTATCGAGGGTCACGAACCGGTCGGCGAGTCGGCCGTCGGCGCTGGCAAGCGCGAGTGACCGGCCATCTGCGACCGAACTATAGTAGCGTTTGCAAGTCTTCACGCACTGAATCGCACGCAGTCGTGCGATTGGCTGTGTAATCCGTTGCAAACGCTACTATAGCCTCGATTGCCCGTTCTTGGCGTCATAACGTCTCGTTAACGTCGACACCCGGCTGAACTGGGCTAAATCCGGACGCACCGTCGCGCCGTTTCTTGGGATCGACAGCGGTAGTCCCTGCTATGACCGATCGATCCGGACACAGACGGGGCGCGACCGACTGGGAGTTGATCGCCCGTCACGACTTCGGGGGCACGCAGGAACTCGATGCGACGATTGTCGGCGCGCTCGGTGAGGACGGCTGCTGGGACGGAGAGCCGCTCTACACCGCCGCCGACACCGAACGCGCCGAGCAGTTCCTCGCGTCCGTCGACGGCGACGACGCGCGCGTCGTCTTCACTGTCGCGGGCCACACCGTCCGCGTGTCGGCAGACGGCACCGTCGAGGTGCAGGCGACAAACGGTGGACCACGAGAGGCCTGATACTGTCGGACAGAAGTTCGTGAATCATTTTGACACCCACGGGGTGCCGAAAATTTTCACATAGTTCTGTCCGACAGTATGACCCCCGCGACGTCGGGGCCGTGACGAACGCCTTTTCTCCGCTGCGCTCGTCATATCGGACGTGACTGTCGACGCTGCGGACGCTGCACCGGACGACGATGCCGAGGTGCTTCACGTGCGCTACGAGGGCGACGACGACCCCGACAAGTGCACGGCCCGAAAGCTCGCGCGCTTCGATCTCGTGGAACTCCACCGCTCCGACCGAGCGACGCCGTACGGCGTCGTCTTGAACCCCCACGCCGAGCGTGCGCTCTCGCCTGCAGACGCCGACGCGGCCCCGCTCGTCGCGCTCGACTGCTCGTGGGAATCTGCGGGGGAGGCCCGCTTCTCACTCCCCGGCGAACACCGCGCGCTCCCGTACCTCGTGGCCGCGAACCCGGTCAACTTCGGGCGGCCGATGCAACTGACGACCGTCGAGGCGCTCGCCGCCGGACTCGTGATCTTCGGCCGCCGCGAGCGAGCCGAGCAGTTGCTCTCGAAGTTCACGTGGGGCCACACCTTCCTGGAGCTGAACGAGGAACCGCTCCGGCGGTACGCCGACTGCGAGGACTCCTCGGAGGTCGTCGCCGTCCAGCAGGAGTATCTCGACCGGGGCGAAGGCGAGTAGATCGGGATTCAGAGACCGTCTAACTACCCGCTGATCAGGCCACCGATCGCCCCGCCGATCGCGCTGTCGATGGCAAACAACACCGTGAGGACGACCCCGACGATGAAGACGCCCGCACCGCCGAGGAATCCGCCCAGCGGACCGCCGGCGAGGCCGAGCAGGCCGCCGATCGTCGCGGCGAGCACAGAGAGCACGATGCCGGAGATCGAGCCAGCGATTAGCCCGTTCCACGCGCCGTTCCCGACGCCGCCAGCCAGATAGCCCGCGACGAACCCGCCGATGAGGCCCGCACCGACCTGGCCGACGAACGGAAGCGAGAGGCCGACCGCGCCGACGACGAGCATCACGAGGAAGCCGATGCCGACGGCACGCCAGTCTGTGTTCATACTCGTGTCCACGCTTCCGAGCGGCAAAACGTCGGCGGGTGTCCGACGGATCGCTCTCAGGGCCGCGTTTCCGACAACGTCGCCGCACGGCCTGTGACAGGGTCGAACGGACGCGCTTTTACGGTTCGGCCGAGTACGGACCGCATATGATTTTCGAGTCCCTTCCGACGACGCCCCGGTCGGAGGAACTTCTCGACAAGGCGTTCTCGCGGGCGGCCCGCGCGGGGCGCGCGAAGTCCGGTCTCGAGGCCCAGCAGTCGATGCTGCAGACGGCCTCGTCGATCCTCTCGGACAACCTCGAGAACGTCGTCACGCAGTGGCCCGACTTCGGCACGGTCGATCCCTTCTACTACGAACTCGCGGACGCGATCGTCGATGTCGACGAACTCCGTCAGAGCCTCTCGGAGGTGACGTGGGCGAGTCGGCAGATCGCCGAACTCCGCCGTGAGTACCAGCCGAAGCTCCGCAAGACCGATCCCGAGACGGCACGCAAACACCGCAAACAGGCGTTCGCGCGGATGGCGGACGTCGTCGAGGAAGTCGCAGACGACCTCGAACGGATCGGTGAGGCCCGCGACGCGCTGAAGACGCTCCCCGACATCCGACCGGACGAACCGGCGATCGTCGTCGCCGGCTATCCCAACGTCGGCAAATCGTCGTTCGTCAACGGCGTCACCCGCGCGAAGAACGAGATCGCCCGCTATCCGTTCACGACCAAAGGCGTCCACGTCGGACACTTCGAGCGCGATCGGGTCCGCTATCAGATCATCGATACGCCGGGCCTGCTCGATAGACCCGAAGACGAGCGCAACGACATCGAGCGGCAGGCCGTGAGCGCGATCGAGCACCTCGCGGACGCGGTCGTTTTCGTCCTCGACGCCAGCGGGGCGTGCGGCTACCCGCTGGACGCGCAGTTGGAACTCCGCGACGCTGTCGCCGAGCGGTTCCGCGAACGCGACGTCCCCGTCCTCACTGTCAACAACAAGTGTGACCGCTCGCGGGACGTCGAGGCGGACCTCCAGATGAGCGTCGAAACCGGCGAAGGAGTCGACGAGGTGCTCGACTCGGCGGTCGAGGCGGTCGGTTGGGAGCCCGACATCCCGCCGTCGCGACAGGAGTAGTCCCGAATTACTTTCCTCACTGGGACTGACAGGTCGAGTACGTGTGACTGATGTTTGACCCGCTTACTGCTCCCTTTGTCGACGTCCTCTGGCGTCTCTTGGTCGCGCTCGGTCTCGGCGCACTCGTCGGCCTCGAACGCGAACAGAGTGAATCCGGCGGCAAGTTCGCGGGGAGTCGAACGTTCCCGTTGTTTGCACTCTATGGGGCGCTCGTCTTCACTTTCTTCCGCAGCACCTTCCCGGTCGCACTCGGTCTCCTCATCGTCCCGCTCACCGTTGCATACGGCGCGAAGGTCTGGTACGAGGGAGACATCGGGCTGACAACCCTCGTTGCGGCGTTGCTCACGACGCTTCTAGGCGCGATGACGATGCACTCCGATCGCGGTGCGACGCTCGCGGTCGTCGTTGGCGGGGTCGTCACGATCCTCCTCTCGGTGAAAGAGCCAATCCACACGTTCGCCGACCAGATCGAGGAACACGAACGGCGAGCGTCAGCGAAGTTCATCCTCGTCGCGTTAGTCGTTCTCCCGGCGCTCCCCGACCGATCGATGGACGTACTCTACGGCCTCAATCCGCGGTTCGTCTGGCTGATGGTCGTCTTCGTCAGCGGCCTCGGGTTCGCCGCGTACCTGCTCGGTCGCTTCTTGGGGCCGGAGCGTGGCATCGCACTCACCGGCGTCATCGGCGGATTCGTCTCCTCGACGGCGACGACGGTCTCGATGGCGGGCAAGACGGCCGAAAACGAGACGCTGTACCGCATCTGTGGCTTTGCGGTCGTCACCGCGTCGGTCGTGATGTTCCCCCGCGCTCTCGTCGAGGTGTCCGTCGTCAACCCCCAATTGCTCCCGAGCGTCGCGCTACCCCTGGGAGTGATGACGGCCGTCGGGGCCGTCTCGGCAGCGTTCCTCTACTGGTGGACGGCCACCACCGAGACCGTCGAGGTCGACGAACTCAAGAATCCGTTTCGACTGCAACCGGCGCTCGTTTTCGGCGCCGTCTTCGCGATCGTGCTTCTCGTTTCTGAGTCCGCCAACGAGTGGCTGGGCGCGTCTGGCGTGTACGCGACGGCGTTTTTCTCCGGGCTCGCCGACGTCGACGCAATGACGATCACCCTGAGTCGACTCGCTGCCAAAGGCACCGTATCGACCGAGGTCGCGACGACGGGAATCGTCATTGCGGCGACCGCCAACACGTTCGTCAAGGCGGTGCTCGCGCTGTTTCTCGGCACGTACCGATTGGGGCGACTCGTCGCGGTCGTTCTCGGTGTCGTCGTTCTCAGCGGCGTGGCGGTTCTCTTTCTGATCGTCTGACCTCGGCGTGACTTACGCGGCGGCGTACGTCACGTCGACTCGCGCCGTGACAGTGACCGATCCGGCGTCGAACTGTGTCGGCGCGCCACCTGCGTCGGCCGCGGTCTCACGGACTGCGTAGACGGGGCCGTAGTCACCGCCGGTCGACGCGGACTGGACGCCCGTCACGGTGAGATTGGCTGCGGCGGCAATCGCGTCGGCGTCGGTCCGAGCGGCGTTCATCGCCCGTTCGAGTGCTCGCTCGCGGAGCTCGGCGCGTGTCTCCGCACTGAGCGTGAACTGCACGCCGTAGACCTCGCTGGCGCCGTTGCCGATGGCGGTATCGACGACAGTCCCGGCGGCGTCGGGTGTCGTTTCGATCCGGTACGCGTGGACAGCCTCATAGCCGGCGACGTCTCTCTCACTGGTCTTGCGGTCGACGTCCGCGTAGTAGGGCTGGAGTCGGTAGGACGCGGTCGTCACCGACTCGTCGTCGACCCCGGCGTCACGGAGCGCGTCGCGCATCTGCGTCGCGTTCTCGGCGACTGCGCTACGGGCCGCCTCGGCCGTGTCGGCGCGAGCGGTGACCGCGACTGTCACCACTGCTCGATCGGCGTCTGCCGACACCTCGCCGGTGCCGGTCGTCGAGATCGTTCGTGTCACGTCTCCGGCCGCTGTGCCGTCGGCTGCGCCTCCGGTCGGTGCCGCGTCGGTCGTCGTGGACTGGAGCGGTCCGCTACATCCGGCGAGGAGGACGAGCGCTGCAACGAGGACTGCTGTAAACCCGATTCGACGGTTCATACACACCCGTTCGTTCGCTCGGCTATTGAACGCGCGCTTGGCGCAAGGAACTCTTTGAGCCTTTAACGCTGAATTTGGCGCATCTTACTCCGGTGGCATCCGGGTTCCGTGGCCGAATTGGCTACGCCGTCGAGCGGTCGACGCCGACGTAGCGGATCTCGACGCGGATCTCCTCGTGGCCGAACGGTCCGATCGGATCCGGGGCGAGCGCCGAAACGCGGTCGCGTATTGCCGTGGCGACCGGCGGCGGCGACGACGACGGTGGGTGGCCGACGGTCACGACGATCGTCTGCGGCGTCTGGAGCGGAAAGCCCTCGTAGGTCACTTCGAGATCTAACAGCATCGCTTCCGGCGGCAGTTCGGCTTCGATCGCCGCTGTCGCGTCTTTCTCGAAGTCGTTCGTCCGATAGGAGCTGTAAGTGAACGCGCCGAGCATCCCTGTGAGAAGTAGGAGGGCTATCGCCAGCACCGCGATCCGCTGTATCGTCGTCGAGCGAGCCTCCTCCTCGCGGAACCAGAGCTTCGGGCGGTAGCCCAACCGCCAGAGCACGACGAGCGCGACGAGGTTGATCGCGAGGATGTTCACGAGCACGAGCACCGCAGACCCGACGACTGACTGTGGCTCGCCCCACGCGATGCCGATGCCGACGACCGCGGTCGGTGGGACGAGGGCGGCGGCGATCATCACGCCGACGAGCGCCGAGGAGACGCCCGAGGCGAGCGAGACCGCACCCGCAGCGCCCGCGCCGAGCGCGATCACGAGCGAGAGGACGTCGGGCGCGAGACGCTCTCTGATCTCACCGATCGCGAACACCTCGGCGGCCGTGAGCGGCACCACGTTCGTCACCCGCAACAACACGGCGAAGAGCGCCGCGGCGGCGATCGCGAGGCCGCCGCCGAGTGCCTGTAGCTTGACGCCGCGGATCGCGAGGTCGCGGTCGTCGACGACGGTCCCGACACTCGCGGCCATCGCTGGGCCGATCAGCGGCGCGATGACCATCGACCCGACGACGACGGCGGGCGAGTCGAGCAGTAAGCCGGCCGTCGCGACGACGGCGCTGACGGCGGTCATCAGCACGTACGGTCGGACCGTAGGCGCCATCTCGTCCGCTCGCGCGACGAGTTCCTCGCGGGCGATCCGGTCGCCGTTGCCGTTCTCTTCTTCTTCTGCCTCGTAGCGTTCTTCGAGCGCCTCGAACCGATCGGACACGACGGTCTCGGCCTGGATGACGACAGTGTAGGCGTCCCGCTCGATACCGACGCCCCGCAGTTGGTCCAACACTGGTTCGACGGCCGCCGTCGGGAGCGGGAACGTGACGACGGCGGTGTAATCGCGGCCGCTGGTCTCGTCGGAAACGGCGTAATCGACGTCCTCCTCGTCGAGAACGCCGAGTACGGCCTCTCGCTTCCCGGTCGGGACCATCACCTGGACGAGTCGCACGTCCGAGCCTCACGCTGGGACGACAAGAATCCGACGGGTCGACTGGTGAGTGCAGACGACCGTACACTGGGGCGAACAGCCGACACGCCGGTCCTCGACCGGATTCGGTGGGGGTAGGTTGCGCTACCGCCGGCCGACCGCTCCCGCGCCGGTGTGCCGGACGACCGCGACTCGGCGCGGGGCGAACACTACGTCACGGCGTGGCTGGCCGTGCCCTCGTATAAAAACCCACGCGAGCAGCCTGAGCGCTCGCCCAAGCACTCATAGCGGTTCGGGTTCGACGTACAGACGATGCGGCGCGTCTCGGTGACGAATCTGCTCACCCCCTTCGCCAACGGGGTGCGGCCGGTCCTCGCCCAACACCGTTCGCTGTCCGCTCCGATCACGGACTTCCTCACGGTGGCGGTGTGCGCAGTCTATGCGCTCCAGGCCTTCCAGACCGTCCTGTGGGACGCGCCGTCGGTGTTCGTCACCACAAACTACGTGTACCTCCGCGCGCCGTGGCTCGCCTGGCCGCTGTCGCCGTTACTCCACGGTGGATTGGCCCACGTCGTCCCCAACGTCCTCACGCTGTTCGTGTTCGGGCGGATCGCGGAGGCACACCTCTCGAAGATCCGATTCGCCGCGATGGCGGTTCTGGCGGCGGCTGGCTCGATTGCGGCGCTGGCCGGCTGGGGAATCGCTTTCGGGTCGGATCCGAACGTCGCCGTCTACGGTATCAGCGGCGTCGTCTTCGCTGCCGCCGGGTTCGCCCTAGTGCACGTGCCGCAGCACGGGCGGGTGACCGACCTCGAACTCCTGGCGCTTTTGTTCGGCGTCTGTGCCGCCGGACTCGTCGGCATCGAGGTTTTCACAGCCGTACTCCTCCGATCTCCTGCGAGCATCAACGTCGGCCACGCAGCAGGCCTCCTCGTCGGCGTCGGGACGGCCGGCGTCACCCGGGGTTGTGGAGACGCCCGCCAGCGCCCTTCGACCGCCGAAACCCGTCAGCGGTGAATCAGTACATTCAATTCTCCGGATCCAATGCTGGGAGGTAGTGAAGATCAAGCGTGCGTTCTTGCTCTCGATACTGATCGTCGCGATCATCCTCTCGGGAGCCGTCTTTGTCGGGTTTCAGCAGTACAAAGACACGCTGTACGCGCACGAGGAGATGGAGGTCCAGCGGTCGGCCGAACACGTCAGCTCGGAGCTCCAAAAGCAGTTCACGGCGCTGGAACGGACTGTCTCTGTCGCGGCCGCCAATTCGGCTATCGGAGACCACGGGAGCACCGCACAACAGCAGGCCTTAGCGAGGTTCGTGAATCGGTCGGGCTTCTCGGGCGCGTCAGTCATCGCAGCCAACGGGACGATGACGAACATCGTCTCCGACGTCTCTCCGGAGACGCGTCGGGAACTCGTCGGATCGGAGTTCGGCGACCGCGAGTACTTCCAGCGCGCGATGAACGGAACGACGTACGTCAGCGACCCAGTCGAAGCCGAATCCGGCAACCACATCATCACGGTCAGTGCGCCGATCTACCGTGACGGCCGCGTCGTCGGCACGCTGAACGCCGTGTTTCACCTCTCGGAAGACGAGTTCTTCTCCCGGTTCGCGTCGACGCTCGACGGTGAGGAGTGCTTGCGTCTCTACTCGCGGGACGGGACGCGAATCTTTGCCAGCGGCTCGCCGACGAGCACTGACTTCGTTCACAACGTAACCGTCTCGGAGACGGGTTGGACGGTCAGCGTGCGCGAGGACCGCTCGGAAGTGGAATCGACGATCCAGATGGTGACGTTCGTGCAGATCGGGTCGCTCCTGGCGGTTCTCAGCATCCTCTTCGGGTTCGGGTGGTGGATCTACCGGCAGAGTATCCAGCAACTCACGCGCCTGCTGGGCGGCTTTCAGGCCCTCGAAGACGAGCAGTACGGCACCACGGTCGACCTCGACGACACCGACGAGTGGCAGCACGTCGAGCACGGATTCAACCAACTCAGCAACGCGCTCGCCCAGTCGCGCGCCGAGCGGCGGGAGCGCGAGCGCGAACTCAGACGCGAACGCGACCGTTTCGAGGCGCTGTTCGAAGGCGTCCCGGAGCCGATCGTCACCGTCGAACTCACCGACGGCGGAGCGGTCCTCTGCGACGTCAACGAGGCGTTCGAGACGACGTTCGGCTACGACGCCGAGGCGGCGATCGGCGAAGACATCAACGACCTCATCGTCCCACCCCATCAGGAGGCCGCAACGGAGGCCGAACTGCTCGACGAGAAGGCAGCCGACGGCCAGCGCTTGACGCGCGAAGTGCGGCGTAGGGCCCGCGACGGCGTCCGGGACTTTCTCTTCCGGTCGGCCCCGATCGAACACGACGGCGACGTCACGCACCAGTTCGGCGTGTACATCGACATCACCGACCGCAACGAGTACGAACAGCGCCTGCGCGAGCAACGCGACAACCTCGACACCCTGAATCAGGTGGTCCGCCACGACATCCGAAACGACCTCCAGTTGGTGACCGCCTACGCGGACTTGCTCTTGGAACTCCGCGAAGCGGAACTCGACGACGCGGAGACGAACGAAGAGCGCGAGTACATCCAGAAGATCCGCGAAAGTTCCGCCCACGCGGTCGAACTCACCCAGACCGCGCGGGATATGGCGGAGGTGATGCTCACAGACGAGAGCGAGCGTCGGCCGGTGAGCCTCCGCGCCGCACTCGAAAGCGAACTCAGCAATCTCACATCCGAGACCGACGCCGTCGTCGCCACTCAGGGGCCGATTCCGGAGGAGAAAGTGCTGGCAAATGGCATTCTCGGCTCGGTTTTCAGGAACCTCCTGACGAACGCCGTTCAGCACAACGACAAGGAGGTGCCCGAGGTGACCGTCTCGGCGACCGTCGACGACGACGCCGAGGTGGTGCAGGTCCGCGTCGCGGACAACGGGCGGGGCGTGCCCGAATCCCAGAAGGAAGCCATCTTCGGCAAGGGCGAGAAAGGCCTCGAGAGCAGCGGTACGGGCCTCGGTCTGTATCTCGTCCAGACGCTGGTCGACACCTACGGCGGCGACGTCTGGGTCGAAGACAACGACCCGGAGGGTGCGGTCTTCGTCGTCGAACTGCCGATCGCCGAGTAACGAGGTCGGTCTCGAAGCCGTCTCACTACGGGTCGCCCGCGTCGCGGAGTTTTTGCCTCTCGGCCCCGCCGCGAGGAGTAGAATTATGAAGGATCACCTCGTTCGTGGGGACGATGGAGGACAGCGAGTACGACGACCTCACTTCGTCGCTGACGCCGCACGAGTCGGCGGGCGGGGTGACGACGTATCGGAACACTGTGAGTATCGCCTGTCCCGCGTGCGGTGACCCGTTCGACGATCTGGTCATCTGCGAGGACGAGTACAACAGCCTCGAACTCAGTATGCTGCTCGATCTCTGCGTAACGACACACGAGGACGAGGTACTTCTCTTTACGCACAAAAAGCAGTAAGCGGCCCGGCCGCGCGGTCGGAGACGCTTACTCGTCCCGCAGATCGATCCGCTCGGGCGGAAGCCCTTCTTCGTTGACCAAGTTCCCGTCGTCGTCGACAGTGACCACGCCGCGGTTGTTGACGGCGTGTGGGTCCAGATGCACCTCTTCGAGGAACTGTTTGTAGAGCCGTTCGGCCGTCTCGCCGTCCTTCTGGCGTTCGGACGCGCGGTCGCACAGTTCGACTAAGTCCTCGGGGACGTCGTTCTCGTGGACGATCCAGTGGTTGATGAGGTCCGACAGTCGCCGGATGGGCGAGGTGAAGTGCCCGTAGATGTCGAAGTTGAGCGCGTAGTGACCGCCGAAGGGATCGTTCATATACTTCGCGCGCGGCATCACCTTCAGCACCGCCCGCTGGATCTTGTTGAGCGCTCGCGAATCGGAGTTCTCTAAGGCGTCGTTGACGGCTTTTCGGGGGTCGTCCCAGGAGGCACCGGAGATGTTCACGCCGTCGAGTTCGGTGATTTCGCGGAGCGCCTCGTCCCACTGATCCGGGGTCGGCTGGGGGTGGACGCGGTACATCGCCTCGACGCCGCGGTTCCACATCAGTTCGTGCGTGACGGCCTTGTTGGCCTTCAGCATACACTCCTCGATGATCGTGTGGGCGCGGTCGCGGCTCGGGTTCAAGACGAGCGAGCCGTCCTCCTTTCGCTGTTCGTGGAGCTGATCGGCGAGTTCGTAGACGAGCGCGTTCTCCTCGTGGAGCGGCGCCTCGGGGTCGTCGAGGCGGTTCTCACACTGCGTGTAGGTCAGCCGCTCGTTGGAGTGGATGACGGACTTGTAGATGTCGACCTCCTCGAATGAGAGCGTCTCTTTGTTGATCTCCATCTCGACTGTGTGTGCGAGACGGTCTTCCTCGGGGACCAGAGAACAGACCGTCTCCGCGAGGACCGGCGGGAGCATATGGATCGTGTAGCCGGGGAGATAGACCGTGTTCCCACGCTCGACGGCTTCGTTCCACATCTCGGACTCCGGGTGGACGTAGTGGGTCACGTCGGCGATGTGGACCCACAGCGTGTACGTCTCCTCGTTCTCGCGGATGCTGAGGGCGTCGTCGAAGTCCTGAGCGTCGATGGGGTCCGTCGTCCAGGTCGTCAGATCGCGGAGGTCCTTGCGCTCGTCGAGTTCGTCTTCGATCTCGTCTTGGATGCCTTCGGTGCGCGAGCGCGCCTCCGAGAGCACCGGCGACGGGAACTGATCGCGGATTCCGAACTCCTCGAAGAGTTCCGCTCGCTTTTCTTCCAACTGCCGGGCGACGTCGATAGAGATTTCGACGGGGCCTTGCCCCTCGGCCGTCCCGGCCTGCGACTGCGCGTCGTTCGACATACCGCTTCTTACTGGGGAGAGGTAGTTAGTGGTGTCGCACGTGAGTCCCCAGCGAGTCGAGGACGGCGAGCGCCGGGATCGCCCGGAGCGGCGAAACGGTACCGGTTTAATTGCCCCGCTCGGAGCACTCTGTCGTGTCCCGCGTACCGCTCCCCGCAGAGATGCGCCGCGGCGTCCGCGATGCAGCGCCGATTCTGATCGGGATCGCCCCGTTCGGGCTCGTCGCGGGCGCGGCCGCCATCGACGCCGGACTGACGCCGCTGCAGGCCGTCGGGCTGTCGGTCGTCGTCTTCGCGGGGGCCTCACAACTGGCCGCTATCGACTTGCTGGGGAGCAACGCCGAACTGCTGGTCGTCCTCGTCACAGGGCTCGTGATCAATCTCCGGATGGTGATGTACTCCGCGTCGATCGCGCCGCACTTCCGGCCGCTCCGCACCTGGTGGAAGTCGCTCTGTTCGTACGTGCTCACCGATCAGGCGTACGCGCTCTCGATCGCGCGCTATACGGACCGCGACCTCGACTCCACCGAGCGGCGAGACTACTACCTCGGCGTCGCGGTGTCGCTGTGGGTCGTCTGGCAGTGTTGTACCGTCCTGGGGATCGTCGTCGGCGCGCGCGTCCCCGACTCGTGGGGGCTGGAGTTCGCCGTCCCGCTGGTGTTCTTGAGCCTCCTCGTCCCCGCTGTCACCACGCGGCCGAAACTCGTCGCGGCGGTCGTCGGCGGCAGCGTCGCCGTCGCCGGCGACGTCTTCGGCGTGCCGTTCAACCTCGGCCTCATCGCCGGTGGCCTGGCGGGCGTCGTCGCCGGCGTGATCGCGGACGAGCGACTGGCGACGGCGAGCCGTGACACCGACGACGGAGGTGCTCACTGATGCCGACCGACTACGGCCCGCTCTCGGTCTGGGGCGTCGTCGTCGCGCTCGGCCTCGCCACGTTCGGCATCCGCGCGTCGTTCATCTACCTGTTCGGTCGGATCGACGACGTCCCCGAGCGAGTGACCGGTGCGCTTCGCTTCGTTCCGCCGGCGGTGTTCGCCGCACTCGCCGTTCCATCGTTCGTCGCGCCCGGTGGCGCGGTCGCGGTCGTCGGCAACGAGCGACTGTTCGCGGGCATCGTCGCGGGTGCGGTCGCGTGGTACGTCGACGACGTCTTCGCGACGATATTCGCCGGGATGGCGGCGCTGTGGCTGCTCCGGTTCGGTCTTTGAGTCGCGGACGGGATCCGTTCCTCGTATAACCGCACCATAGGGAACCGGCTCCGACGCGTAAACGCGAGACCCGCCTGTGGACGTTCAACCACGAACAACGGACTGCGTCCGGAACGGCTGTACCTTTAATTCGCCCGGGTGTGTCGTACCGCTATGAATTGGCGGGAGGCGGAAGCGTCGTTCGACGACGACGTCCTCGGCGAGACGACGCTGGCACGGATGTTCGACGAGAGCGCGGCCCGGAACGCGGACGCCGTCGCCCAACGGTACAAAGGCGGCGTCTACGACCGCTCGCTCGTCGCAAGCGGCGTCGTATCCGCTGCGCCAGAGGGTGACTACGCCGGAGTGACGTACGCGGAGATGCGCGAGATCGTCCGCGCACTCGCCGCCGGCTTTCGCTCGCTCGGCGTCGACGCCGGGGACCGCGTCGGTATCTTCTCGGGCACGCGGATGGAGTGGGCACAGACTGACTTCGCACTGCTCTCGGCGGGCGCCGTCGTCACGACCGTCTACACTTCCTCCTCGCAGTCGCAGGTAGAGTATCTCCTCTCCGATCCCGGCGCGAGCGGCGTCGTCGTCGAGAACGCCGAGTTGCTCTCGCGCGTGCTCGCCGTCGAAGACGACCTCGATCTGGGGTTCGTCGTCGTCGTCGACGAGATCCCGGACGGAAGCGGGATGGGCGGCGCCGTCCGCGACCGCGACGACATCTACACGCTCGCAGAGGTCTACGACCGCGGAACCGAGGCCTTCGACGAGACCGCCTACGAGTCGTGGCTGGACGAACGCGACCCCGAAGACCTCGCCTCGCTGATCTATACGTCGGGGACGACCGGCCAGCCGAAAGGCGTCGAACTCACACACCACAATTTCCGGTCGAACGTCAATCAGTGCTACCGGCGGTTCGGCCCGCGACCGGACAAGACAGGCGGCGTGATCTCTGCGGGATCGACGACGCTCTCGTTTCTCCCGCTCGCGCACGTCTTCGAGCGTCTCGCCGGGCACTTCCTGATGTTCGCCGCGGGCGCGACCGTCGCCTACGCCGAGAGCCCCGACACGCTCCGGGAGGACTTCCAACTGGTCCGGCCGACGGTCGGCACGAGTGTCCCGCGGGTCTACGAGAAGCTCTACGACGCGATCCGCTCGCAGGCGGCCGAGTCACCAGTCAAACGCCGGATCTTCGAGTGGGCGGTCGACGTAGGGCAGGCGTACCACGCGGCCGACGATCCGGGGGCGGTGCTGTCGGCCAAACACCGCCTCGCGGACCGCCTCGTCTTCGAGCAGGTTCGCGAGGCGCTCGGCGGGCGCGTCGACTTCTTCATCAGCGGCGGCGGGAGCCTCTCACCGGAGCTGTGTCGGCTGTATCACGCGATGGGCCTGCCGATCCTCGAAGGCTACGGCCTCACCGAGACCGCCCCCGTCGTCGCCGTCAACCCACCTGAAGAGCCGAAAGTGGGAACGATCGGCCCGCCGCTTCCGGACGTCGAGGTCGACCTCGATCAGAGCATCGTCGGCGACCAGTCCGGCGCCGCCGGCGGCGACGTGGGTGAACTGCTCGTCCGGGGGCCGAACGTTTCCGACGGCTACTGGAACCGCCCTGACGACACTGCGGCGGCGTTCTCCGACGACGGGTGGTTCCGCACTGGCGACATCGTCGAACTGCGGCCGGACGGGTACATCACCTTCCGCGAGCGAGCGAAGCAGATCCTCGTGCTCTCGACGGGCAAGAACGTCGCCCCGGGACCGATCGAAGACGCCTTCGCCGCGAGCCCCGTCGTCGAACAGTGTCTCGTCGTCGGCGACGGCCGGAAGTTCGTCTCCGCGCTCGTCGTTCCCAACTTCGAGGGCATCCGAGAGTGGGCCGACAGCGAGGGCGTCGACCTTCCTGGAGACCGAGCCGAGATCGCACGTGACGACCGCGTCCGCGAGCGGATCCAACGCGAGATCGACGCCGCCAACGAGAACTTCGAGTCCTACGAGCAGATCAAGCGTTTCCGCATCCTCTCCGAGGAGTTCTCCGAGGAGAACGACCTGTTGACGCCGACGATGAAGAAAAAGCGCCGGAACATCCTGGCTCAGTACGGCGATCAGGTCGAGATGCTCTACGACCCCGACGCGGACGCGACGATATCGCAGTAGAACCGGACATTCGTCCACCAATTATACGAGCAAATTTCGTATTCACCACCTATTGTCGGTCGAAAACCGGCCGGAATGTGTGGATTTATACCCTTCGGGGGATCAAAACGGAGGTATGGAGGTGTCCTAGTGGCGACCGCAGGCGGGGCGAATCTCATCCCCATCGTAGCCGCGATCATCGGGATCGGCGTCATTTCACAGATCCTCTCGGATCGCTTTCGCATCCCGAGCGTCGTCTTTCTGATCGCGTCCGGAATCCTCCTCGGCCCGGAGGTGCTCGGCGTCGTCGGACCGGACTCCTTCGGCAACGCGCTGAGTGCGATCGTCGGCCTCTCGGTCGCGATCATCGTCTTCGAGGGTGCGTTTCACCTCCGCATCCAGAAGCTCCGGGAGGCCCCGGCGGCGACACTCAAGCTGATCACGCTCGGGGCCGCCATCGCGCTCGTCGGGACTGCCGTCGCCGTCCACGTCCTGCTCGCCGCCTCGTGGTCCCTCTCGTTCCTGATCGGAGCCCTGCTCGTCGCGACCGGGCCGACGGTCATCACGCCGATTCTGGAAGTCGTCCCCGCACGCGACCGCGTCGAGGCCGCCTTAGAGACCGAGGGGATCGTCAACGACGTGACCGCGGCGATCCTCGCGGTCGTCATCTTCGAGGCGATCATCTCCGGCGTCACGGAACCGATGGCGCTGCTGACGCTCTTCGCCGAGCGCCTGGGCGTCGGCGTCGTCATCGGCGGAATCGTCGCGGCCGTGCTTCTCTATGCGCTCCGGTACGTCGACCTCTCGCCGGGGAACGCACCGCAGAACGCCCGCCTGCTCACTCTCGCCGGCGCGCTCGTCGCCTACGGAGCCGCAGACACAATCGCGACGGAGGCGGGGATCGCCGCCGTCGCCACCGCGGGCATTCTGATGGGCAACGCCGACATCCCGTACGAAGAGGAGATTTCGGCGTTCAAAGGCGACGTGACGCTGCTCGTCCTCTCGTTCGTCTTCATCGCGCTGGCGGCGCTGTTGCAGTTCGACATCCTGCGGACGATCGGCCCCCCCGGACTCCTCGTCGCCGCCGTCGTCGCACTCGTGTTGCGCCCGGCGCTCGTGTTCCTCTCGGCGCGCGGCGATCGCTTCAGCACCGGCGAGAAGTGGTTTATGAGCCTCGTCGGTCCTCGGGGGATCATTCCGGCCTCGGTCGCGACGCTTTTCGCGATCGAACTCCGGAACGCCGGCCTCGACGAGGCGGCGAACACGCTCGTCGGCACGGTCTTTCTCGTCATCCTCGTCACCGTCGTTCTCGAAGGCGGATTCGCCCGACAGATAGCCGAATACCTCGACATCATCCCAATGCGCGTACTCATCATCGGAGGCGGGAAGGTGGGCCGAACGCTCGCCGAACGCCTCGAAGGCCGCGGAGAGAACGTAGTGCTCATCGAACAGGACCAAGAGACGGTCGAAACCGCGCGGAACGCCGGCTTCACCGTCCACCACGGCGACGGCACCGACACGGACGTCCTCCGGTCGGCCGGCGCGGAGAACGCGCGGATCGTCGTCGGCGCGACCGGCAACGACGACGTGAACCTGCTCGTCTCACAGCTCGCCAGCTCGAAGTTCGGCCCCGAGACGATCCTCGCGCGGGTGAACAACCCCGACAACGCCGAAGCGTTCGAGGAACTCGGCGTCCGCACGATCTCGGCGACGCTGGCGACGGCGCAGGCGATGGACAACTACATCGAGCGGCCGTCGATGATGGACTGGATGGGCGAGATCGGTCGCTCCGGCGACGTCCAGGAGATCGAAGTCACGTCCGAGGAGATCGTCGGCCGCACGATCCGCGAGGTCGGCCCCGAACTCCCGGACGACTCGCTCATCGTCCTCGTCCAGCGCGAGGGCGAGACCCACGTCCCCGACGCGGACTTGACGCTCCAGCAAGGCGACCGGATCACGATCATCGGTGGGCGCGAGGAGGTCCGCGAGGCGATCCAGTACGTCCACCCCGACAAGTAGCGCGCGCCGCGCTCCTCGTTCGCGTCCGGACGACTACCGCAGGAACTCGATCGCTTCGCCCTGTCCGAACCCGACGCAGAGCGTCGCGAGCCCGCGGTCGACGTCTCGCTTTTGCATCTCGTGAATGAGTGTCACGGGTAGTCGCGCGCCGGATGCGCCGAGCGGGTGACCGATCGCGATCGCGCCGCCGTTGACGTTGTACCGCTCGCTCTCGACGCCGAGTTCTCGCCGGGCGTAGACGCACTGGCTGGCGAACGCCTCGTTGAGTTCGACGAGACCGTAGTCGTCGATGTCGGTGCCGGCGCGTTCGAGCAGCGCGCGCGTCGCCGGCACCGGGCCGATTCCCATCACTGTCGGATCGACGCCGGCAACGGCGTTGGTGCCGACCTCTGCGAGGACGTCGAGGCCGTGTTCCTCGGCGAATGATTCGGAGGTGACGAGCACGGCGGCCGCACCGTCTGTCACCTGCGAGGAGTTGCCGGCGGTGACGGTGCCGTCACCGGTGAACGCCGGCGAGAGCTCCGAGAGCACCTCAAGGGAGGTGTCGGGGCGGATACCCTCGTCTTCGGTGACGGTCCCGTCGTCGGTCTCGACGGGGACGATTTCGTCGTCGAAGCGCCCCGATTCGGTCGCGTCGGCGGCCCGCTGGTGTGAGCGGAGGGCGTACTCGTCTTGCGCCTCGCGGGAGACCTCGTACTCGTCTGCGACCTTCTCGGCGGTCATTCCCATCTGGAGCTGGAAGACGTTGTACTCCTCCGTGAGATCGGGGTGGAGATGCTGATAGGAGTCGCCGTCCATCGGCACGCGGCTCATATTCTCGACGCCGCCCGCGACGATGCACTCGCGGTTGCCCGCGGCGATGGCGTCGGAGGCGGAGACGATCGCCTGCATCGAGGAGGCGCACCAGCGGTTGATCGACGTCGCGGGCACGTTCTCTCCCAACTCCGAGAGGAGCGCAATGACGCGGGCGAGGTTGTTGTCCTGCTCGCCGCGCTGCTGGGCGACGCCCCACATCAGGTCGTCGACGTCGTCGCTTTCCACTCCGGTCTCCGCTAAGATGTGGTCGATCAGCGTGACCGAGAGGTCCTCACTGCGGACGTCCGCGAAGACGCCACCGGCCTTTCCGAACGGCGTGCGGTACGCAGCGGCGATGACTGGCGTTGGCATAGCATACGATGACACCCCCGTCGGGATAAAAGGGTACGAACGCGCAGGACTGCACACAGAGTTGTACGGGCGTGCAGTTCTTCGACGGGCGTACAATCTTCTCTGTACGCAGCGCCGCGATCACGCTGTCGCGCCCGTTGTCGATTCTTCTCCCACCGTCGTTTCGACGCGCTTATGCGCGTGAGTGGGTAACGTCTTCGGGATGAGTAACCGGGCTCTCGAAGTGGTCGAGTTCCTCCTCACGGCACATCTCTACACCGAAGACCGTGACCTCGACGAGAACGATCTCCCGCCGCGGTACCGCCGAGTTTTCTGGACGGATCCGTCCGACGAGGACGGCGATGACGACGACGAAGAATCGAACGTCGTCGGCATCGAGCGGCCGCTCGTCGTCACCAACAGCGTCGCGCGAAAGGCGACCGGGGTCGAACACCCCTGGGAAGCGGTCTCGGATCTGCTCTTCACCCAGCGCGAGGAGTTCTCCGGCCGCATCTCGCTGACGCAACCCGAGATGGCGATCGAGTGGTTCCTCGACCGGGCCGACCGCGAGCGACTGGCGACGAATCCGACGATCGCGGCCGCCGTCGAGGACCACGACGGCGTGGACGTGACCCACGCGGAAGCGCGCGAGCAGACCCGTCCGATCCAGGCCGACCGCGTCTGGATCGACAGCCTCCTCGACGAGTATTTCGACGAGGAGGAAGACGCCGAGATGCTCGATCTCGTGCACGTCCGCGCGCCCGAGGAGATCGAGATGACGCTCGACGACCTCGTGTTGACCACCGACCAGGAGGGCGAGATCCAGAAGCTGATGCAGGCGATCGAACACCGCGAGTACCTCGCCGAAATCGGTCTCCGCGAGATCGGGAAGATCCTCTTCGTCGGGCCGCCGGGAACGGGAAAAACGACCGTCTCACGCGCCCTCGCGCACGAACTCGGCCTGCCGTTCGTCGAGGTCAAACTCTCGATGATCACGAGTCAGTACCTCGGCGAGACGGCGAAGAACGTCGAGAAGACCTTCGAGGTCGCAAAGCGGCTCTCGCCGTGTATCCTCTTTATCGACGAGTTCGACTCCGTCGCGAAGACGCGCCGCTCCGACGAGCACGCGGCGCTGAAGCGCGCGGTCAACACCCTCCTGAAAAGCATCGACGACATCTCGCTGATCCGCGACGAGGTGATCCTCATCGGCGCGACCAACCACCCCGACCAGCTCGACGCGGCGGCGTGGCGGCGCTTCGACGAGATTGTCAACTTCCCGAAACCCGACAGCGGGATGCGGGCGGACATCCTCCGCATCATCACAAAGCGGATGGACATCGCCGAGTTTGACCCCGAGGCGGTGGCCGAGCGAACTGAAGGGCTCACCGGATCTGACCTCCGGATGGTGCTTCGGGAGGCCGTCCTGGAGGCGCTGACCGAGGAACGGACGACGCTCACCCAGGAAGATATCGTCGAAGCCGTCGAGGACTTCGAGGAGCGGGACAACCTGAAGAATATGGATATGATGTCGGACGGCGAACAGCTCGTCGCGGGCGACGGCGACGGGCACTCACACGACCACGCGCACGATCACTGATCGACGGCGTCGGTCGATTCGTTTTCACCAGTCACCTGTCGTCTGTTTCTAGAACGAGCAGCCCGAACGGTCCCGCGACGAACGCGCGGCCGGCCGCGACCACGGGCGAGGCGTACGCGGTCGCGTGGACTGAATCCTCACGCCACCGGAGACGCTCCGGACCGAGCAACCCACCGGCGTCCCGCCGGAACGCGCGGACGCCGCTCCCTGCGACGAGGACGTCCTCGTCGGTCACGACGGGCGCGGCCGTCCCTTCGCTCGGCACGTGTGCCTGCCAGTTCGTGTCACCTGTCTCTCCGTCGAGTTCGTGGAGGTCGCCGGCGACGACGTAGACGTCGCTCCCGTCGACCGCAACTGGGGCGCGGCTCTGGAGGTCGCGTCGCCAGCGCACCTCGCCCGCGCGGTCGACCGCGACCGTCTCCTGCCACCCGGTCTGGATCACGCCGGACCCGTCCGCGACGGCGGCGGCGTACGGCGTATCGACCGGCACGCGGAAGCGCTCCTCGCCGCCCTCGCGGTCGAGTTTCACGAGCGCGTTTCGATCCGGGACGTAGACGCTGTCGTCGGTCACGGCGGGCGGGATCTGCGTCGCGGTCGAGTCGCCGAGGTTGTACTCGTCGTAGACGAGTCGATCAAGCGAGCGCCGCCAGCGCTCGGTGCCGTCGGGGGCGAGCCTGACGCACGCGGTTGCGCTCCGGACGTAGACGTCCCCGTCGGCGGCGGTGACGCCGTACGTCCGCTCGTCGCCGACGCGGTGGGAGTCGAGGACGTCGCCCTCAGCCGTCGAGAGGACCGTGACCGACGCTCGTTCCGGTCCGGTTTCGCCTCCCCCGGCGTCGTCTGCCCGCCCCACTTCTCGTGTCGGGACGTACAGCCGTCCGCGCTCGGGGTCGAGAGCGGGCGCGCCGGACACCTCGCGGTCGAGGTCTCGCGTCCACTCGTCTCGCCCGTCGATTCCGATCGCGACGACGCGCCGCTCCGCGGCGAAGTACACGATCCCGTCGTGAACGACCGGCGGCGCGTACGGCCAGTCGGCCGGAACTAACGGCGCGTGCTCGTCAGGCGCCGGCGCGGCGCCCGCGACGCGGTTTGCGTTGCCGGGGCCGTTCCCGTACACGAGCCAGTCGCCGTCGTGAAACCCCGTCCGCTCGCCGCCGCCGGTCAGCGCGCTGCAACCGGCCAGAGACGTTACAGAGGCGGTTCCCGCGAGTGCGAGAAACCGTCGGCGGGAGGTCACAGAGTGCGAGCGGGCCGCTTCGCTGTGAGGCGCATCCGTGGGGACCATACTGCCCCGATTCAGTCACCGGCGAAAAGTGCTTTCCGCTCCCGCGACTCCGCCGTGGTGGGCCAACAATATATCACTCACCGGTCCCCTACCTCCGAGCGATGCGGGTCACTCTCCTCGGGACGGGCGATACGACCGGGACGCCGACAGTCGACTGCGAGTGCGACACCTGCGCGGAGGCGCGCCGCCGCGGCGTCGAGCGCACGCGCTTCTCTGTGCACGTCGAAAACGAGCGCACCGGCGCGTCGCTGCTCGTGGACTTCAGCCCCGACTTCCGCCATCAGTTCTTAACCCAGGGTGTCTCGCTGCCGGACGCGGGGATCGTCACCCACATCCACTTCGATCATCTCGACGGCCTCGGCAACGCCTACCGCCTGTTCGACGATCTCCCCGTCTACGCTGCCGACGAGACCGATCCCGCAACGGGCGAGAGCGTCGCAGAGACCGTGAGCAGCAAGTACGACTACCTGGACCGGGTGACCGTCCACTCGCAGACGCCGCTGGAACCGTTCGAGGTCTGCGGGCTGGAGGTGACGCTCGTCCCCGTCGAACACCCGCCGCTTTTGTGCTACGGGCTGGCGATCGAGGACCCCGAGACGGGAGCGAAACTGTCGCTGTCGGGCGATACGAACTACGCCGTCCCCGAGAAATCCCGCGAGGTGCTCGACGATCCCGATCTGTTCCTCGCCGACGCGATCGTCCCGGCGTCGCTGTGCAAGCATCACCCGCTCGGGGGCGACCACCACGACGCCGCCGGCGTCCCGCGGACCTTTGGCTCGAAGCACATGACCCGAGAGGGCGCGCTGGACCTCGCTGCCGACCTGTCGGCGACGGAGACCCGCCTCGTCCACACGGCGCACTTTTATCCCGTCGAGGAGGCGTTCGAGGAACCGCTCGCTGTTGACGGCGAGATATACGACCTCTGAATCTCACACCAAAAGGAGCGTGTGGTGGCTGCCGCGACGTGCCACGTCGCTACCCGAGCAGGTACTTCGCCGCCCGGGTGTTTCCGAGGTCGGCCTTCTCGATGACCGCGTCGAGGCCGAGGACCCGTCCAGCGCCGAGGACGCCCAGCGTGGCGAACAGCAGCAGGCCCATCAGGTCGCCGTTGACCAGGCCGTGGCTCCAGGCGGCGTTCCCGAGGTAGAAGAACACCATCAGGAAGGCCCCGAAGAAGCTCGCCAGTCTGACGAACGCGCCGACGACGAGGCCGAGTCCGATGAGCGTCTCACCCAGCGGGATCATCAGGTTCGTGAACTCCAGCAGCCACGGCGTCTGGCCGACCCAGACGAGAAAGCCCTGGATCGGGCTTCCGCCGGTCGCGTTGAGGAGCCACCCCTGCGCGTCGAATGGCTCGGCGGCGAGGTACTTGGTCACCCCCGCGTGGAGGAACCAGTACCCGGTCACCACGCGCAGCACGGCGACCCAGTAGCCTGCGAGCGTCCCCTGCAGGTCGAAGTCGACGACGTTTCCAACGGTCGTCTGAATGGATGTGGCCATCGTCCGTCACCTCACATCTGCACCTTTTGCCGGCAAGATTGTATAAATAGAAGCCGATTCCCAGTATCTAAAAAACAAATCACCCGAAACCGAGTCAGTTATTTGAACCGGTCGAGCCCGGATTGGCGGCGACGGACGCCGGGCGGGTTCCCCTCCCAGGGCGTGCGCGCGTCTCGGAGTGCGTCGGCGTCAACCTCGGGAGCGACGGCGGGGTCGTGGGCGCCGCAGTCGGCGCCACACGATCGACTCGGATCGACGACGCGACCGAACTGCGTACAATAGGGGCGGCCGTCGTCGGTCACTTCGGCGTGGGCACACGCCGGGGCGTCGTAGGTGCGCCACCCCTTCCCGTAGACCCGCTCGGCCACGCGCCGCCGGCTACGGGCCTTCGCGTCGCCGTCGACGACCTCGATCTCGGTTTCGAGCGGGCGTTCCTCGACGAGTTCGACGCCGGGCGCGTCCGTCGATAGCGACGTGGGCTCGCGGATCACGTCTCGGCTCTGCGTCTCCGGATCGAAGCGCCAGACGCCCACTTCGGTCGGGATCCGGTTCAGGTGCGCCCGCGTGACGTGGCTCTCGGTCGCCAGGATCACCGAATCGAACAGCCCGAGCGAGACGTCGGTGCGGAGCTGTCGGTCGAGCGCTCCCGGGTCGCCGAGGTCGGGTTTGTTCTCGATGCCGACGAGGCGGTCGAACCAGTCGTCGGGATACCGGGTCGTCTGCCGGACGTACTCGCGGGTCTTGCGCCGCTCCGTCTCGAAGAACCCGACCTCTACGGCAGCGTCGACAGCGGCGTCGTGGAGACGATCAGACTCGCGGACGGCGCGGTGTCGGGCGACCCCCTCGCCGACGCCGACGTCGCTCTCGACGGCGCGGACCGGGACCGTCTCCGCCGTGATTCGCGCCCGGTCGTCGAACGCCGGTCCGGGAACGACGCCGACGACGTCCATAATTCGCCGGCCCGAACGCTCGACGGCCGCGCCGAGTTGCCGGCCCAGCACCCACTCGGTCGCCGCTTCGAGATGTGCACAGAGTGCGAGTTCGAAAGCGAACTCCTGGGGCGCGTCGGCGTCGTACACGCCCGTACGTTGGACTCGGCGGACAAAAGCACCTCGTCGGGTGCCGAGTCACGTCTCGGTCCGACCGCCGCTGCGACCGATTGTACAGCCGGCAGTCTCATACTGTCGGACAGAACTGTGTGAAGAGTATCGGCATCCCGCGGGCGCCAACATAGTTCACGAACTTCTGTCCGACAGTCTCAGAAGTGCCCCGGATCTTCGGTGCCGTACTGCAGTTCGCCGCCGCGGCCGCCCTCGACCGTGCTGCTGCCGTGATCGCCGGCGCTCGGAACCTTCACTCGCACGTCCTGGACTTCCTCGAAGTCCATTATCAGGTCTGCTTTGATGTTGTCGGCGGTGATGTTCGAGATGCCGCAGCCGGCGCACGCGCCGCCCAACTCGACGACGACCTCGCCGGTGTCGGGATCGGCTTTCCGAACCACGCTCTCGCCGCCGTGCATCTGGATGATCGGCATCTGTCCGGCCATCCAGGTCTCGATGCGCCGCCGGAGAGAGTCCTCTGTGTCGCTCATTACCACCCGTTGGCGCTCGATGCTTTGGTAGCTTGCGGTTGCGCTCGCGCTCTTCTGGCGTCGAGAAAAGTGTGTCACGGTCTTCCACGACCGATCGGGAGGCAAAACGGAAAACGGAGCGCTACAGCCGAGCGCGATCGCCCGTTCCGTCGGTCATCGCGCTCGCCACTGCGCCCATCACGACGACCTCGTCGCCGAGCGTCGTCAGTTCGATCTCCGGGACGTTCGACATCACCATCTCGTCCATCCGCTCGCGGATCGGATCCAGCGTCAGTTCCGGGTTGTTGAGCGCGACGGCGCCGCCGACGTAAATGATGAGCGGGGCGTACGCGTGGACGATGTTCGCGACGCCCATCGCGTTCCAGTGGGCCAGTTGGTCGACGACGTACGTGGCGAACTCGTCGTTGCCGGCGTGTTCGAAGACGTCGACCGCCGAGAAGTCGGGATCTTCGACCGGCAGTGTCGTCTCGACGTCGTCTTCCCTGTAGAGAAACTCGGCGTAGCGCGGAATGTTGTTCCCCGAGCAGTACGCCTCCCAGTGGCCGTCGTGCCCGCAGCCACAGGTGAGGTGTCCCTGCGGGTCGAGCGTCATGTGGCCGACCTCGCCCGCGTTCCCGTCCCATCCCGAGAGGACGTTGCCGTCGACGCAGACGCCCGCGCCGATCCCCGAGGAGATGGTGAGATACACCATATCGTCGGGATTTCGCTCGGAGTGGAAGCGCTCGCCGATGACGCCGGCGTTCGTGTCGTTGTGGAGGTACACTCGCTCGGTGTCCAAAAGCACGGAGAGCGGCCCAGTGAGGGGGATTCGATCGATGGTGTCCGGCAGGTTCGCCGGGTTCTCGACGGCACCCTCGGCGAGGTCGAGCGGGCCGATCGCGCCGATGCCCGCCGCCGCCGCCTCCTCGGGATCGATTCCGGCGTCGTCGCACGCCTCTCGAACGACCCGAAGTACGGCTTCGGTGACGATGATCCCAGTCGGCGCGTGCGGCGTGTTGTCGTCGCTGTTTCCGATGACCGTGCCGTCGTCGTCGGCGACGACCGCACGGACGTTGGTCGCCCCGAGGTCGACGCCCACGTAGTAGGCCATTGTGGTGATACGGGTGAGCCCCGCACTTAACTCAGCGGGTTCACCGCCCCGGTGACGACCGTTCACCAGTCGCTCTCGGCGTCAGTGAGGCCCCGAAATCGAGGAGAATACGTCTGTCGGTCAGTAGTCGGGGGCGTCGTCTTCGACGGCGCGCTTCATCGAGTCGCGGCGCGACTTCGCGTCCCGACCGGTGGCTTCCAGCAGGAAGTCGTTCTTCGCGTCGACGGCGTCGCCGGCGGCTTCCAGATCGTCGGGCGATAGTTCGGCGGGGTCACGCTCTTCGAATTCGACGCCGAGGCGATCCTTCTTCCCGCTGTAGGATACAGCACCGGCGACAATGCGTTTGAAGACCGGATTATCGGGCTCCTCGACGACGTAGAGGTCGCTGCCCTTGTACTCCATCGTGTCCGTGATCGGACCGAAGTACTCCTCGACAGTCGTCTCCATATCCGGGATGCGTTCCTCCAGCGTCTCCCCGCGACGCATCTTGTACTCCTTCATAGACCGTGCTTCGGCAGGTGGTGGTTTACCTGTTTCGTCCCCGCGCCGTGACGGTCGGTCGAAACGACCTTACCGCTCGCGCTCGGCGATGTAGCCCTTCTTGCACTCGGGGCAGATGTCCCCCGCGCGCATCGAGGACGCGCCCGCGGTTCGAGAGTGTCCGCAGTTCGGGCAGTAGAATTCGACCTGTTCGTCCGGGACGTCGGATTCGAGCGTCGTCGACTCCCGCGCGCGAGTGAAGCCGTCCTCGCCGGGATCGGCGCTCGCGGGCTCTGTGCGCTGTTGCTGGCTCGCGACGGCCCCGTGTCCCTCTTCGGCGGCGATCCCGTCGATCGTCTCTGCACCGTCGCTTTCTGCGGCCGCCGCGTGTCCGTTCACCTCTGGCGTCAGTCCATTTCCGCCGAGGTCGACGTCGGCGTCGTTCCCGGTGGTCGCCGCGTAGCCCTCGTCGTCGCCCTCGTGTTCGGGCCAGGCGTCGGCGCCGTCGTCGCGTTCGGGCCACTCGCCGTGGCCGCGTTCGTCGCTGTCCGCTGGCTCGCTCTGCTCTGCGTCGCCGTCGATGATCTCCGCATCGTTCGTCACCTCCTCTTCCTCGACGGGGTCGTCCTCGACCGGTTCGCCCTGCTCGGCGGCCGCAGACTGCTGTGCGGCCCGACTCGGATCCGTCTCCGTCTCCTCGGGCCACTGCGTGTCGTCGCGCTCGGTCTCCGCGTCGTCGAGAATGACCGCGTCGTCGGCGTCGGGGTCGGCCTCGACGTCGTCCCACTCGTCGCTGCCGGTCTCCCAGCCGTCGGAGGTGCCGTCTGTCTCGGCTGCGTTCCCGCCTTCGGCGACGGCGTCAGCCTCGCTCTCGACGCCGCTTCCGTGAGCGTCCGCCTCGGCCTCGTCGATCTGATTCATCGGACTGCCGGCGTCCTGGTCGGCGGACGCGGCGGCCGTCTCTCCGGGCTGGTCCGCGTCGGCCCCGTCGACGGGAGACGTCGCGGCCGCCGTCGACGGCGCCGTCTCGCCCGTCGCTGGCGCGTCCGTCCCGGATGCGTCCGCTGCCGACGCGCCCGTACTGCCGGTCGACGCCTGCTCGCTCTCTGTGGGCTCCGGCTCGTCGAGGCCGACGTCCTCGGGCGAGCGGATCGCCGTCACCTCCTTGTTCTGACTGACGACCTGTTCGTCTCCACACCGCTCACAGACCTGCACCTCGCGGATCGTGACGACGACCTCGTCCCCCTGTTCCTCCCGATCGCGTTCGACCTCGGGTTCCCCGTACGCGTGCCCGAGAAGACGGCACTTGAGTCCCATTACCCGCCTTTCCGGCATTGAGCGTCAAAAGTGTACCTCCTGCGTCAGACGGACGGCAGACGGAACGCGGGCGACCGGTGTCCGAGACCACGTCTGGACGGTCGCGACGGCGGTAAGCGTATACCCGACCGGGGCGAATCACCACCTATGAGAGCGCGGCGCGAGTTCCGAGACAGACGTGACACCGAAGTAGCGGTTCTCGACGCCCTCGTCGATCGCGCGGAGGAGGGAATGACCGTCTTCGAGGTGCGCGCCGCTGTCGACGCCGACATCGACGAAATCGAAGCGGCGCTCGCGGCACTGAAAGAAGACGACCTCATCTCCGTCCAGAACGGCGACGACGACCGCGTCGTCATCCTCGTGGACGACCGAGCCGTCCCCGATCCCGAGGAGGAGCGTCCCGACGAACGCGGCTTCGTCGACGCGCTCCGGGATCGACTGGGGCTGTGAACGACGGCCGACCGACGGCGCCCGCCGTCGGCGCCGCCACAGGACGCTGCGGTTTTCACCCCTGAACGCGGACAGACGTACGATGACGGTCGTCACGGAACTGCACGAGGCGCACGGTGCGACGTTCGAAGAGCGCGGCGGCCGCCGGATCGTCCGCGAGTACGGCCGTCCGGAGCGGACCCACCGGGCAGTCCGCAACGGCGCGGGCGTGATCGAGATGGGCTACGGCGTCGTCGTGGTCGAGGGCGACGATCGCATCGCGTTCGTCGACGACACCGTCTCGAACCGCGTCCCGCGCGCGGACGGCGAGGGCGTCTACGCGCTGCTTTTGGACCCCCAGGGCCGGATCAAGACTGATCTGTACGTCTACAACGCCGGTGAGCGACTCCTCTGTTTCACACCGCCAGCGCGCGCGGGACCGCTCGCCGAGGAGTGGTCCGAGAAGGTGTTCATCCAGGATGTCGAGATCACCGAGGCGTCCTCTGAGTTCGCCGTCTTCGGCGTTCACGGCCCACAATCGACCGAGAAGGTCGCGAGCGTGCTCAACGGTGCGGGCGCGCCCGAACCCGAACTGTCGTTCGTCCGCGGGTCGATGGGCGATGAGGGCGTGACCGTGATCGCCGGCGACGGCCTCGCCGGCGAGGAGGGCTACGAGGTCGTCTGCACCGCCGACGCGGCCGAACGGGTCTTCGAGACGCTCCTGATGTTCGGGCTGAACGCCGTCCCGTTCGGCTACGCGACCTGGGAGACGCTCACGGCGGAGGCGGGGACACCGCTTTTCGACACCGAACTACAGGGTCGGATCCCGAACGTCCTCGGCCTCCGCAACGCGCTCGACTTCGAGAAGGGCTGTTACGTCGGCCAGGAGGTCGTCTCGAAGGTCGAGAACCGCGGGCAGCCGAGCCAGCGACTCGTCGGCCTCCGGATCGAGACGGGCGGCGAGGCCGACCCGGACGCGGAGGCGGCGGCGCTCCCGCCGGCCGAGACTCCAGTCTTCGACGGCGACGAGCGCGTGGGGGCCGTGACGCGCGCCGTCACGAGCCCGTCGCTGGAGACGCCCATCGCACTGGCGCTCGTGGATTTCGATCTCGACGCGACGTCGCTGTCGATCCGTGACGACGCCGACGTCGCGGCCGAGCGCATCGCGCTCCCGTTCGTCGAGGGTAGCGCCGCGTCGGCACGGCTCCCGACCTACGCTGCGGACTGATTTTCTCGTCTCCGCCGGCTATCGTCCGAGTAACTTCCCGAGGTGCTCCCGCGAGAAGAACGACGTCGGGCGGTCCATATGGACGCCGATCTCACCGGAGAGCGCACGGAGGCCGAGCCGCTGCACCGGCTCCGGGAGCGAGTACGCGCGGCGGAGCCAGTGGCCGAACGCGATCTCCCGGGAGAGTTCCGAGCGCCACGCGGACTCGTAGTCCCGGAGCGTCGCCGGATCGTCGGGCTCTACGGCGTCGGCGGCGCAGTCTGCCGCGGTCATCCCGTAGAGGATGCCGCCGCCGGTGAACGGTTTGGTCTGTGCGGCGGCGTCCCCGATCAAAAAGACGCGACGGCTGTGTACTCGCTCGGGCGGACCGATCGGAATCGCGCCCGAGCAGAAGTGTTCGGTCTCGACGTCGTAGGCGTCGGTCAGGCGGTCGAAGAGGTCGTTCACCGATTCGCCCGGCGGCGCAGCGAGGCCGTACTCGACGCCCGCGTCGCCGCGCGGGATGCGCCAGGCGAAGAACCGGGGTGCGGTGAGGTGGACGTCGACGAAGTCGCCGTCGTCGGAGTCGGGATCGAACGCGAGCACGCCGTGCAGCAGTTCCCCCGGTTCGGGTAGGCCGACCTGCCGCCGGACGCGCGAAGTCGGGCCGTCGCAGCCGGCGACCATTTTCGCCTCCACAGTCTCGGTGCCGTCGGCGTTCGAGACGGTGAGTTCGACGGCGTCGTGGCGCTCGTCGACGTCGACGACGGTGTGGTGTTCGCGAACGTCCGCGCCCGCGTCGCGAGCGCAGTCTGCGAGCGTCCGGTCGAGTTCGACGCGATCGATGACGTTCGAGATCTCCTCGCGCTTGTAGAACGGATACGACGAGGAGTCGGGACCGCCGACGTGGAAGCGCGCGCCGTAGACGCGATTCTGGAGGAGTTTCTGCTTCGCGTCGTCGGGGACGTACGCCCAGATGTCGGTGCTGACGTGGCCCGAACAGGCCAGCGGCGTCCCGACGGTCCCCTGCTCGAAGGCGACGACGTCGTAGCCTGCTGCCGCCGCGCGCCGGGCGAAGCGCGCGCCGGCCGGGCCGACGCCGACGACCGCGAAATCGTACATCACGCTCCCGTAGCGGACGCGGCGGCAAATACCTTCCCGGTGGACGCGACCGTCCCTGGCGACGCGCGCTTCCGCTCTACTCGTGACGCCCGCTTACGCCCCGCTCGTGACGACTGCGAGCCCACGCGTCGTCGTCTCCCGGAACGCCTCCGGCCACGCCACGTCGACGCGCGTGAAGGAGTCGCCGCCGTCCTGAGTTCGGTACAGGCCGCGGTCGGTGAGCGCGAACAGTTCACCGTCCGCGACGCCGGGCGCGAGCGTCGCCCGGAGAACGCCGGTCCCGGTCGGCACGTCGACGTCGTCGAGGCGGTCCCATCTCGTCGACCCGCGCTCTGCTTCCGCGTCCTCCCGTCGGTACAGATACGAGGCCGCCGACTCCGGGGTGTGTGCCCGGCGCGCCCCCGCGGCCGCCGAGAGGAGGACGCGCCCCGGTTCACCGGGGTCGATAGCGACGCTCCAGCAGTAGCGGTGTTTCAGTCCGTCCTGTGGGAACTGCCACGTCCCGCCGCCGTCGTCGCTCTCGGCGTAGCCGTCGCCCGCGGCGACCCGCACGCGGTCGGGTTCGTCGGGGTGGATCGCCATCGTGTGCGTGTCGCGGCGGGTCGACGGCGCGCGTTCCTCCCAGGTCTCGCCGCCGTCGTGGGTCTGGATCAGCGCGCCGGCCTCGACGGCGACGTAGAGGTGCTCGGGGTCCGCGGGGTCGACTTCGATCCAGCGGACGTGGTGCGTGTCGGGACGCGGCGGGAACGACCACTGCGGCGCCGACGGCAGATCGGTCAGCCCCGACAGTTCCGTCCACGTGTCGCCGCCGTCGCTCGTGCGGTACACGCCGCTGGGCTCGGTGCCGGCGTAGACCACGTCGGGATCGTGCGGCGAGACGGTCACGCTCGTCACCGATTTCGGGAGTACGTCGCTGCCGACTCGTTCCCACGTCTGCCCGGCGTCGACCGAGCGGAACAGCCCGGCGTCGAACGTCCCACAGAAGACGCGCTCTGGGGCGTCGCTCGCGGCGTCCAGGCACTCGACCCGATGGCCGTCGAGCGTGTGCTCGGCGGACGGACCGCGGAACGGCTCAGTGTCGGGACCGCCTTCGGTACTGGTCTCCACGTCCCGAATGACGAGGACGCCCTCGCGGGAGGCGGCGTAGCAGGTGACCATACCCGATGTATGCGACCCAGTCACTTGGCCTCGCCGACGAAGGGAACCGCGGCCGGCGCGGGAGAAACGGCTTCGGTGAGCCTCTCATAGGGATTATCGTAACTGTTCGGAGATTCTCGCCGTACCGTCCGGCGAGACATCTATGCAGACTTACGATACTCCCTATCAGTCGTCGTCGGCAGGTTTGGCGGGCTTGCGGCGGTCCGCGCGCGGGCCGTCGACGTCGACGTCGGGCAGGAGATCGCGGAGGTAGCGACCGGTGTGGGACGCCTCCGTGCGCGCGACGTCTTCCGGCGTGCCCGTCGCGACGACCTGGCCGCCGTTCTCGCCGCCCTCGGGACCGAGGTCGACGATGTTGTCGGCGTTCTTCACCAGGTCGAGTTCGTGCTCGACGACGACGACGGTGTTGCCGTTGTCGGTGAGTCGCTGGAGGACCTCGATCAGCTTCCGTTCGTCCTCCTTGTGGAGGCCGGTCGTCGGCTCGTCGAGCAGGTACAGCGTCTCGCCGGTCTGCTTCTTCCCGAGTTCCTCGGCGAGCTTGACGCGCTGGGCTTCCCCGCCCGAGAGCGTCGTCGAGGGCTGCCCGAGCGTCATATAGCCGAGACCGACGTCTTCGAGCAACTGGAGGCGACGCCGGAGCTGTGAGTTGGCCTCGAAGAACTCCAGCGCCTCCGAGACCTCCATATCGAGAACGTCTGCGATCGTCTTTCCTTTATACGTGACGTCGAGCGTCTCGTCGTTGTAGCGCGCGCCGTCACACTCCTCGCAGGGCACGTAGACGTCCGAGAGGAAGTTCATCTCGATCTTCACTGTCCCCTGCCCGCCGCAGGCCTCACACCGCCCGCCCTTGACGTTGAACGAGAAGCGGCCTTTCTCGTAGCCGCGCTGCTTCGAGAGCTTCGTCTCGGCGAACAGTTCTCGAACGTAGTCGAAGACGCCGGTGTACGTCGCGGGATTCGATCTCGGCGTGCGGCCGATCGGCGACTGGTCGATGAGCCGCACCGTCTCGATCTCGTCGAGCCCCTCGATTGCGTCGTGGTCGCCCGGATCGACGGACGTGTTGTCGTTCATTTCGCGCGCCAGGCCCTTATAGAGGATCTCGTGCATCAGCGTCGACTTCCCCGACCCGGAGACGCCAGTAATCGCAGTGAACTGGCCGATCGGGAGCGACACGTCGAGGTCCTTCAGGTTGTGCTGGCGCGCGCCGCGGATCAGCAACTCCGCCTCGGAGTCGCGGCGCTCCTCGGGCACCGGGATCTCTTTCCGACCGGCGAGGTAGTCGCCGGTGACCGAGTCCTCGGCCGCGACGATGTCGTCGAAGTCGCCCTGGACGACGACCTCGCCGCCGCGCTTGCCTGGGCCGGGACCCATATCGATGACGTTGTCGGCGCGACGCATCGTCTCCTCGTCGTGCTCGACGACGAGGAGAGTGTTCCCGAGGTCGCGCAGCCCTTCGAGCGTGTCCAGCAGGCGGTCGTTGTCGCGCTGGTGGAGTCCGATCGAGGGCTCGTCGAGGACGTAGAGGACGCCGACGAGGCCGGAACCGACCTGCGTCGCGAGCCGGATGCGCTGGCTCTCTCCACCAGAGAGGGTCGACGCCTCGCGGTCCAGCGTGAGGTATTCGAGGCCGACTTCCTCCATAAACCCGAGGCGGTCGCGGATCTCTTTGAGGATCTCCTCGGCGATCGTTCGCTCGCGCGCCGTGAGTTCCGCTTCGAGCCCCTCGAAGTGGTCGAGCGCGTCGCCGATGCTCATCCGGTTGACTTCGGTGATCGAGGTACCGGCGACGTAGACGTGCCGGGACTGCTCTTTCAGCCGCGTCCCCTCGCAGGCGGGGCAGGTGGTGACGGCCATATAGTCCTCGATGTGCTCGCGCGTCGACTCGGAGTCGGTCTCGACGTGGCGGCGTTCGAGGTTCGGAATGACGCCCTCGAAGCGCTTCGTCTTCCGGCGCGTGCCGTTTCTCGTCTGTCGCTGGAAGACGACCTCCTCGTCGGTGCCGTAGAGGAACTGCCGCTGAATCTCCGGATCGAGTTCCTCGAAGGGCGTGTCGACGCTCACGCCGAAGTGCTCGGCGACCGAATCCAGCCGCGTCCGGTAGTACGAGCGGTTGTACGACCACGCCTCGAAGACGTGCTTGATCGGTTTCGAGCGGTCGCGGACGACGAGATCCTCGTCGACCTCCTTGGTCTGACCGAGGCCCTCACACTCGGGACAGGCCCCGTGCGGGCTGTTGAACGAGAACGAGCGCGTCTCGATCTCGGAGAACTGGAAGTCCGAGTTGGGGTTGCCCAGTTCCTCGGAGAACTCGACGACGAGGCGGTCGTCACCCTCACCGGCGAGCGCCCCCGTCGACCGCGTGTTCGATGCGAATGGGACGTCCTCGGGTGGGTCGGGGACGATCACCTTCAGCACGCCGTCGGCCTCTTCGAGCGCGGTCTCGACGGAGTCGGCGATCCGGGAGCGATCCTCGGGGCGGATCTTCACCCGGTCGACGATCACGTCGATCGTGTGATCGTAGTTCTTGTCTAACTCCGGCTGATCGAGCGTCAGGTCGTAGGACTCGCCGTCGACCTCGACGCGGGCGTACCCCTCGCTGACGAGGTCCTCGAAGAGGTCCTCGAACGCGCCCTTCTGGTCGCGGGCGACGGGCGCGGCGATCTTCGCCCGCGTGCCCGCCGGCAGTTCGAGTAGTTGGTTCACCATCTCCTGGGCGGACTGCTCGCCGACCTCCTCGCCCGTCACGGGGTCGTACTGCGTCCCGACACGGGCGTAGAGCAGTCGGAGGTAGTCGTGGAGTTCGGTCACCGTGCCCACCGTCGAGCGGGGGTTGTTGGCGGCGTTCTTCTGATCGATGGAGATCGCGGGCGAGAGCCCCTCGACGGCTTCGACCTGCGGTTTGTCCATCTGCCCGAGGAAGTTGCGAGCGTACGCCGACAGCGACTCGATGTACCGGCGCTGCCCTTCGGCGTAGACCGTCTCGAAGGCGAGCGACGATTTCCCCGACCCCGAGAGCCCGGTGACGACGGTGAACGTCTCGCGCGGAATCCGGACGTCGAGGTCCTTGAGGTTGTGTTCTTCGGCACCTCGAACCTCGATGAAGTCCTTGCTCATCTACGACCCGATATGGAGAGCGGAGAGGAAAGTTCGTCGGTTCCGGCGGTCACGCCGGCGTCGAAATGGCTCTCATAGGGATTATCGTAACTATTCGGAGATTCTCGCCGTACCGTCCGGCGAGACATCTATGAGGACTTACGATAATCCCTATCAGAACAGTGTCCGCCGAAGCGGATGTAACAGCGACCGACGGCCAGTCAAAAGGCAGCAGTCAGCGTACAGCAGCGGTGATACGACCCGACGGTTGCCCCGTAGTTGTCGTCAGTTCAGCTTTTCGCGCGCGACGGCGACGCCCGTGGGTGCGATGATGATCTGGTCGTCGCCCTTCTGTGCGATGTCGCCGTCGACCTCGTCTGCGACCTGTCGGAGGTCGTCGATGATGTGCTCCATCGTGCTGTCGGTGGTCGTGTGTCGCGTGATGTCTGCGATGACGAGATCACCGTCGTAGACAGCGTCTTTGATGGCGACGACGTCCTGCTGGCTGCTGATCGTCGCGATCCGGACGTTCATCTCCGCGGCCCCACGCGAAGATTCTACGCCCTCGATGTCGAGGTCGAGGTACTCGTCGGTCGTGTGCTGTCCGCCCCCGCTGATGATCTTGCTCATAATGCCCATACCACCTACAAACGAAAGAACGACGTTAGTTCTTACGTCAGACGAACGTCAGACGAGTGACGATTGCGGGAGGTGACGCGGTGTCGCGCCCCGGATGAGAAATTACACGGGGACGATCGTGAGGACGACAGTCGAGCGGTCATAGGGGTTATCGCACCTGTTCGGAGAGTCTCGCCGTCCCGTCCGGCGAGACATCTATGACGACTTACGATAATCCCTATATGGAGACGTACGATACTCCTTATCAGACGACGAACTCGAAGAGGTCGTCGCCGACGTGGTGGATCGACTCGACGACCTTCCCCGAGTCGCCGGTCATCTCCTCGCCGTCGACGAGCGCGCGACCGATCGCGAGGACCTTTCCGTGAGTCTCCTCGGCGATGGTGACGAGATCGCCCTCCGTCACGTCGTCGTCGGCTTCGACGATGCCGGGGCGCATCACGTCCGCGCCGTCGCTGACGAACGAGATGGCGCCCGCATCGACGGTAACGACGCCCTTCGTCGGCCCGTGTCGGTTCGCTCCCTGCACGGTCAGAAATGCCTCGTCCTCGAACTGGACGATGTCGGTTTTGCCGTCGACGAGGACGATGTCGAACGGTTCGTCCGCGAGCTCGACCATCTCGTAGGTGTCGCCGTCGAGAGCAACGCCCGTCTTCGCCTCGATGCCAGCTTCCAGCTCCTCGATCTCGTCCGCGCGGAGGTGGTGGCGGGATTTGATCTGCATATCCGAGGACACGGCGCGCCAGCCGATAAATCACGCGACACGGGCCCCGCCGGGCCGGCGAGACCCTGCGCACTGGTGCAACACCGTAGCGGCGTCGGTGCGGTGTCGTGGCGGCGTCGATGCCCCGTCTCCCGCCCGCGGAAAAACGCTAAGTGCGGGTGGTGCGTGGTGAGTTTTATGTGGCGCTCCCGGACCAACCGGGATGGATCGACGGTCGTCTGTATCGCATGCGGGACCTCACTCCCGCGCTCGGAGGCGCGCGAGTACGACAAGCACGGAAACCGCTGGGAGAGACACGGAAAGACGTTCGAACACCTCTGTAAGGAGTGCTATCGAGACCTCTGTCACCAACCGCGGGACGAACTCGAAGCGTTGTTGCTCGAACTCGAACGGACGGACGCGGAGCGGGACGGCGAGACCGACGGCGAAGCAGGACAGCCCAACGCGACGTTCCTCTCGCGGTACTTCCGGGCCGTCGAAGAGCGGTACGGCCCCGCTGAAGAGCCTGGACACGAGTCCTGATGCTGTCGGACAGATTATGTGAAAATCATCGGCACCCCGTGGGTGCCAACATAATTCACGAACTGCTGTCCGACAGTATGAGAACAGCCCTTTTCACGCCCGACTGACGACGACCGCATCTCTGATTTCTAGCGCCGTCTCGAACTCCTCGCGCCGGTCGGTCTTCGTTCCGAGACGGCGGAGTTGCTGGCAGTGCGCTCTGCTGACCGCGTCGATCTCTGACTCCGAGAGGCCGATGTCTGCCCCGAGGTCGGTCCAGTAGCCGCTCGGGACGAGGTAGACGTCGCGTTCCTCGTCGGTGACGGGACATTCGTAGGCGCGTCGATAGTCGTCGCGCTTCGATTCGAGGTGGGCCTGCACCTCCCGGAGGAGCGAGCCGAGCCGCTCCGGGGCGATGCTCGCGGTCGCGCCGGTGTACTGGAGCACGTCGCCGTCGAGCGGGACCGGCACACGGTCGGCGTCGTCGGGCCGGTTGTCTGCAGCCATCTCACCCACCGGCCCGCATCGCTTTCTGTGCGAACCGTTCGATGAGCGAATCGAGCACGTCCGGGTCGCCCTCGAAGACCACCGTCACCTCTGTGAGTTCGAGCGTCGGGCCGACGGCGACTTTCTCTGCGGAGAGTGAGACCGTCCACTCCTCGCCCTCGACGTGCTCGTCGTCGACGACCGTCCCGCCGAGCTTTTCGAGGTAGTGACGGGCCAGTCGGACCGAGATACCCCGAAACGACTTCTCGCGGGTCACTCGATCTGTGCTCACGACGACCCCCCGAACGCGCCGCCGGCGACCGGCGGGAAGATGCTCAGCGTGTCGTCCGGTTCGATCGGCGTGTCGGTCCCCGCTTCGTGTTCGACGTCGCGACCGTTCAGGAGGACGTTCACCTGCGGTCGGACCCGTCCGTCTTCGATGATCTGGCCGGCCAACCCCTCGAATTCGGATTCGAGCGCGACGAGGACGTCTCCGACCGTCTCAGCGTCGTATTCGCGGGTGATCGTCTTCGTCCCGACCGCTTCGCGGAAGTTGGCGAAGAACCGCAGTTGAAACGTCATACCCGTGTCTGGGGCGCAGCAGGCAAAAAAGGTGCGCGCCTGTGCGACCGATTGCCGCACCCGGTGACGGACACGACCGTGCCTCGACTTATCGGTCGCCGAATCGGATCCCGTCTTCGACGAGCCGATAGTTGCGCTCGCGGTCAATTTGGGCCGCGAGCCACTCGTGTTCGTAGAGCTGTGCGATCAGTTCCGCATAGAGGTTCCGCCACGCGATCGCGTAGATCGGGGACTGCCCCCACGCGCGGAGTTCGGGGATGAACTCGTCGTAGGTCTCCATTCGGTCTTCGAGGTGCTCGATCGCGTCGACGGCGTAACTCGCGGCTTCCGACTCCGAGTCGGCGGACTCGATGGCCTCGTCGAGACTTCGCTGTAGTCCGCCCACCGCCTCTTTCATATCGGCGGCGGCGTTCGCGCCATCCTCCGGGAGCGATTCGAGGATCTGCTGTGGGACGCCGAGCGAGAGTTCGCGGTCGGTCTCCGACGCGTCGTCTGTCATATCCGCATCGAGGGCTGCCGGGGTGAAAAAGTCGCCGTCGCGGGATCGGTTGTTCGGGGTCGATCTTTCGGGGGCGTTATGCAGGGTCTCTCGACCCCCTATGCGGGTCTTACCGCGGATACTGGATCCTAACGAAGTATGCAGCCCTCATTGTGAGGATACGGCCGCTCGACAATGCTCTCTCGACCTTTCGAATTCGCGACACACGACCGTTTCCGGCGGTTCATCGCGTGGTATACGGCCATCCTCGGTGGCTTCTCTACGCTGCTTGTAGGTACGGTCGTCCTCATCGCATACGTGTTTGAGGGCAACCTCACCATCTACATCGACAAATTTGGCGAAGCGGGACTCGAAGTCGCGCTCTTTGCGGTCGTCTGTGGAACCGTCCCGTTCGGTCTCTACGTGCTCGACGACATTCTCCGCCCCGACGACGAGTGAGCGACGCGACGCTTCGCTATCCGCACGACTCGCCGGTCGTCTCTTACTCTGCAGCGTCGTCCGCATCTGTCTCAGCGTCGCCTGGGTCCGTCCCAGCACCGTCGCCGGCCACGCTCGCCTCGACGAGCGCCTCGAAGTCGGTGTCGGGGTCGTGCCGTGCGTCGCGGTGCTCCAGCGCGGCCTCGCCCATCCCGGTGATCTCGTAGAGCCCGCTGTTCTCGGCCGGTCCGACGCGCCGCACGCAACCGTAGTCCGCGAGCGTGCCCAGACGTGTGTTCATATACCCGCGGTCACGATCCAGCGCGACCGCGACGTTGACGGCGTTGTTCCGGCCCTTCTCGGCCAGATACCCCAGAATCTCGAAATCCGTCGGTTCCACCAGTTCCAGTCCCATCTGTGTACCCCCCGCCGGCACCGTCCACCGGCATCGATACAGTCCGTATCTACTGCCAGTATATAGTATTTCTCCCTTCGTGAGTCGGTGCTCGGGTGGCCGTCAGACGAACGCCGTGCGACGATTCGAGACGCGGGAACGCTACTATAAAAGACAGTGGAGATGCGCTCGGCTCTCGGCCGGCAGGCGCTACGCGCCGGCTGTGTCGTCGGCGCCACCAACATCGCCCGATCCCTCGGTCCGGGCTTTCAGTTCCTCGGCGACGAGTTCGTCGAAGTCGACGCCCTCCGTGCGATACTGGTCACGCTGTTCGACGACGACACGTCCCTTCTCGGTGATCTCGTAGAGTCCGCTGTTCGGTGCCGGCCCGACGCGCTCGACGAGGTCGTAGTCCGCGAGCACGGGGAGTCGCGTGTTGATGTACGATCGATTCTTGTCCAGAATGTGCGAGAGGTTCACAGCCGTGTTCCGACGCCCGTCGGAGAGCGCCTCCAGGATGTCGAAGTCGGTGGGGACTGCGAGTTTCATACCCCGGACTTCACGCCCAAGAACAAATAATCAACTATGTGGCAGCGGTACAACGGCGGTATTTGCGGAGAAAAACGCAGTAACCGGATACTACTGCGAGTATCAGCCTCCTATCGCTCGTCGAGGAGGTCGCGCGCGAACCGCAGATCTTCGATGATCCGTTCGTGTCTGGCGATCGCTCGTTCGACGTACTGTTCCGTTGATTCCGTCTTGGCCCCCTTCGATTCGTCGTAGTACGCTTGCAGCAGATGCGATTCGAGCGCCCGCGACGTCGCTTCGTTCGCTGTGAGAAGCGACCGGACGATCGTCCAATCGACAGCTCGCTCGTCCGGGAGCTCCTCGAGGGGGTGACCAACTCCCTCTTGTTGCTTTGACATCACATTATACTGATGCTAATTGCTACTTAAACTTTGTACTTCACTGATAGTTCATCCGCAACTTCGCTATCGTCGCGTTTGCCAGTCGTTACTCGCTCGGTCACGTTTCGTTGCGGGGATCGGTTGTTCGGGGTCGATCCCTCCGATAGAATACGGTCAGTCGTGGTACACAGCACCTACGGCGCTGCTGCGTGCGTCACACTTCTTCGACATGCCGCACCTGCACCGCCTCGCCGCGCGTCGACTCTACCATCTCGCTGCCGAACATCTGCGCGCGGCCGACGGCGAACGCCTTCGGTCCCTCGACGACGACCTCGTCGCCGACACGGATGTCCTCGTCGGCGTCGACGACGCCCGGCGCGAGGACGCTGCCGTGCGGGACGAAGCCGTCGATCTCGACGCGCTTCGTCGGGGCGTCGGACTCGTCCCAGACGCGCGCGCCGGCGAGCGTGAACGACAGGACGCCGTACTGCGGCACCATCGTCGCGAGCTGTTGGTCGCCCCCGCCGTCGCCGTCGGTGTCGCCGTCGCGAACCTGTAGTTTGGGATACCGACTCGTCGTCTGCATCTCCACGTCCGCGAAGAGTTCGTCGCCCGCTCCGGGCCCGAACTGGTAGTCCGCGAGCGCCTTGATCGTGTTGTGCTGGCGCTCGCGCTTGCTGTACTTCAGTTCGCCGTCCAGCGTCGACATCAGATTCCCGATCGACTCCGTCGTCGTCGGGTGTTCGTCGACGGTGTACTCGAATGGGACGTCCACGTCGGCCGCGACACGCTCGCAGATGTCGCGGTAGCCCTCGTCGGGCACGTGCGCGATCACGCGCGGGTACTCGTTCCGTTCGAGGTAGCGCCGGAGCACGTCCGCGACGAAGGACTTCTCGTCTTCGGACCACCGCCCCGTCACGACCGAATCGTAGTGTTGGGCGGGGTAGGTGAGCTCTAACTCCATCGGGACGACGCCGATCGGCGACGTCATCGAGACCATATGGCCGCGATATTGGACTGCGTCGTGGAACTGCGCGTGGCTCTGTGACTCGCTGTAGGGCTTCGTCGCCGAACACGGAACGAGAACGAGCGGGTTCGAAAAGCGGTTTCGGTACCGGCTCGTCACTCGGTCGGCGAAGCGCTGGATCTCGACGCGGCGGAGCGTATCCTCGGTGGCGGCGGCGAGTTCGCTGTCGCGGACGACCGGCGTCCGCTCCTCGACGTAGCCGTACTGCTGGTCGAACTCGCGGAACGCGGCCGTGAGCCACTGGTCGTGACGCGCCTGTCCTTCGATGTAGTCGCGAAGCCGACCGTCGCGGATCCGCCGGCGGACCGTCGCGAGCTGGGATTCGAGCGCGTACTCGTTGTGGTCGGCGCAGTCCTCGCGGTCGAACACCGCGGGGTTGTCCGGCTCGGATTCGGGGTCGATATCGACGCGCTTGCCCCGACAGGCCGGACACGAGCACGGCAGTTCGTCGAGGTCTTCGAGGAAGTACTCGCCCTCGGCGGTGAGATAGAAGCCCTGGAGGCCGCGGACTCGCGCCCGCTTCGCATCCAGTAGGTCGACGCCGGCGTAGACGAGCGTGGCCGCGTTGCGGGGCGTCGCGACGCCGGAGAGATACAGCGCCGTGTCGGCCGGCAACGCCTCGCGCGCGGCGATGATCTCCTCGCGGAACGCCGAGGCGTGGCCGACGAAACCCTGCGCGTCCGAGAGGATGTACGCGTCGGCGCCGTAGTCGCCGGTCGTCTCCGCGGTCACGACTGCCGCGCTCGGGTAGTCGACGTCGGGGTAGTCGACTGCGAACGTCTCCTGTACGCGCTCGTCGGTGCCGGCCGGGAACGCCCGGTGCGGGAGGACCGTCAGGATCTCCCGGTAGCCTTTGGGCACCTCGCGCTCGCTCGTCCAGAGGCTCCCGGCGTCGTCGACGCTGCCGTCGACGAGCGCGGGCGTCCGAAGCGGGTCCGAGAGGCGGAGTTCGCCCAGGCGAGCGGCCCCGTCTCGCCTGTGAACCTCGAAATAATCGGTCATACACCCGAATGTGCCGCCAGGGGTGAATTATCTGTCTGTTCGCGAGCGGTGTCGGCGGGTCTTCGGCCGACCGCTCCCCCGACTCGGCCCGCGTGCTTTTGCGCTATGCCTTCATAGAAGCGCGTATGCACGTCACCGGCGCGTGGTCGGCGGCCGAGGCGGGCGAGTTCCTCGAAACGACGCGGGTGCCCGTCCGCCTCGCGTGTCACACGCCCAAGGGCCACCTCTGGATGCTCTCGCTGTGGTACCTCTGGACCGGCAGCGACGCGTCCGACGAAGTAGCGGAAGTCAGTGACGCGCCCGACGAAGCAGCCGGCGGTAACGACGCGTCCGACGAGGTGGCGGAGGTCGGCGCCGCGCCAACCGACCTCGCCGGCTGTCGATCTGAGGGACCCGAACTCTGCTGTGCGACGAGCGCGAACGCGGACGTCGTCGAGTATCTCCGTAGCGACGACGCCGTCGCCTTCGAGATTTCGACGAACCACCCGCCGTACCGGGGTGTCCGCGGTCGCGGGACGGCTACGGTCGAACCCGACGAGGAAAAGGCCCTCCTCACGCACCTGCTCGACCGCTATCTCGGCGGGACCGACAACGATCTCGCCGGGCGACTCCTCGCCCCCGAGCGCGAGGAGGTCCGGATCCGAATCACGCCGGAACGACTCCACTCCTGGGATTTCTCGGAACGGATGCGCGACGTGTCGACGGCGACTCGCGAGGAGTGACGCGGCGTCGCCGACACTGCGGGTTCAGTTTTCGGCCCGTGACTCGCCGGTCAGCGACTCCAGTTCGACGCCTTCCGGCACGCGTGCGAGTGCTGACGCCGGCCAGTCGTCGTGCGCCAGCACGAAGGTCGTCTCCGGGTTCGCGGCGACGAGCCGTGAGACGCCCTCCGCTGCCGCTTCGTACGCGCTCCGGTCCGTCCGCTCGGGGACTTCGGCGGTGAACGGGTACGTCTCCGAGAGCGCGCGCGGGAACGGGCCGAACGGCGGCACCACGCGCCAGGCGGCGTCGTAGGTGTCGCCCGAGGGCTTGCCGCCCTGCGTGAGCAGGACCGTCTCGCCGGCGTCGAGTCGTCCGATACGCTCGTGGTGCCGACGTACCTCGGGCCGCCGCGCCGACTCCGCTGAGAGATAGAAGAACGACCCCTTCGAGATGGGGTCTTCGCGTTCGAGTTGCTCGGCGTGATCCAAGAGCGCGCGGTAGCCGTCGAGCATCGCCGGATGTCCGCGTGCGCGCGATTCGACCAGTTCGAGGAGGTTGCCCGAGCGGATGGCCTGCTTGACGCGCCGGATCTCCGAGAAGGACACGTGGAGGTTGTGCTCCGCCAACAGGCGCTCGCGCTCCTCGTCGCCGTACGCGCGGAGTTCGTCGGGGTCGTGCGCCGAACAGACCGCACACGAGCAGGGGAAGTACTCGAGGTCGTCGAGTTGTTCGGTCCCGCGGACCGTCAGATAGCGGTCGTCGCGGGCGTAGATGGCGTAGGCGGCGGAGTCGAAGAGGTCACAGCCCGCGGCGACCGCCAGCGCGAACATCATCGGATGACCTGCGCCGAACAGGTGGACGGGGGCGTCGCGGCCGAGTCCGCGCTTGGCGGCGGCGACGGCGTCGATCATATCGGCGTAGCGGTAGTTGTTCATCAGCGGGACCACCGCGCCGACGGGGAAGACGTCGAGGTCGGTCGCGTAGGCGTGGCGCCCCGCCTCCTCGCGGAGGTCCGGGTACGTGGACCCCTGCACGGGGGCGTTCACGAGCATCTCGCCGGTGTCGACGCCCTCGGCGTCCGCCAGCGCCTCCTCGGTGAGGCGCAGTTCGCGCTCGGCCTGCTCGCGGGAGACGTCCGGTGGCGTCGGGATGTCGACCGGCGTTCCGATGTCAGAGCCGATCTCGCGCTGGAATTCGAGGATCTCGCGGGTCGTCACCTCGATGTCGCCGTACTCTGCGAGCTGGAACGACCCCGAGTCGGTGACGATCGCGCCGTCGAAGCCAAGCAGTTCGTGGAGCCCCACGTCGAGGGCCGTCTCGTGGAGGTCCTCGTTCTTGTGGATGATGTAGGAGTTCGTGATCAGGATCTCCGCACCGAAGTCCGATTCGAGCCGCGCGGGGGAGATAGTTCGAATGTTAGGGTTGACGACCGCCATCAACGCCGGCGTCTCGACTGTCACCCCCGCCCGGGGGACCGATAGCTCGCCGATCCGGCCGGCGGCGTCCCCGTCGCGGAGCTCGAAGTGATCGCGCATAGCGGAACGTCGGCGGCCGGCTGGTAAGTATCGTCGGATTTGCCCTATAGTAGCGTTTGCAACTGATCACACAGATAATCGCACGACTGCGTGCGGTTAGGTGAGTGAAGACATACAAACGCTACTATAGTCTGGGTATCCCTTGCCCAGGACGCGGGCGACCACCGAGTATTTGTGTCCGTGTAGACAACGCATCCCCGTATGCGTCACCTCGGACTGAAAGCGCGAATGGCGATCGTCGGCTCGATCCTGTTCGCATTCTACGCTGTCGCGGCGGTCGTCGTGATGGGCGTGTTCGGATTTCCCCTCTGGCTCGTCCTGCTCGGCAGCGTCGCCTTCGTCGGCGTCCAGTACAAAGTCGGCAAATGGATGGCGCTGCGGACGGTCGGCGCGGAGGATCTCCCCGAAGACCGCTACCCCGAGATCCACCGCCGCGTCGAGTCGCTCTCGCGCTCGATGGGGATCGAGAAGCCCCGGCTGATGATCGCGCGGATGGGCGTCCCGAACGCCTTCGCCGTCGGCCGGAAAGGCGCGGGGACGGTCGTCGTCTCCCAGGAACTCCTCTCCCAACTCGGTCCCGACGAGGTCGAGGGCGTGCTCGCACACGAACTCGCGCACATCCGCAATCGCGACGTCGTGATGATGGTGCTCGGCCAGGGCGTCGCCTCTATCGTCGCCATCGTCGCCCAGTGGGCCGTCCTCCTCACCGGCGACAACGACATCGCGGACTTCTTCCTCGCCATCGTCGTCGGCCAGATTACCCAGATGCTGGTGATGCTCTTCGTCTTCGCCATCTCGCGGTACCGCGAGTACGTCGCCGACAGCGACGCTGCCGAGGCGATCGGCGGCGGCGAACCGCTCGCGCGCGCCTTGGAGAAGATCGACCGTGGAAACCAGCGGCGCAACGAGTCCGCAGTCGACGAGCAGGTGAACGCGCTCTGCATCTTCGGCGAGGAACGCGGGCTCGCTCGCCTGTTCGCGACCCACCCGCCGATCGAGAAGCGCGTCGAGCGACTCCGTAACTGATGGTCGACGTCCGGACGCTCGCCGCGGCCGTCCTCGGCGTCGCGCTCGGTCTCCTGTTCGTCCTCGCGCCCGAGACGATCGTGCGGGTGCAGACCGCCGGACGGCTCCCGCAGGACCGACACGGACGGTACGGCGAAGACGGCCCACGAGACGGCTCTGGCGGCGCTGCGGAATCCGACGCCGACGGCGGCGTTCCGACGCGATGGCGACAGCTCGTTCGCGTCGTCGGCGCCGCGCTGATTCTCGGTGGAGCGTACTTCGGCTGGACGCTCGTGTAGTAGTGTCCGGCCGCGGCCGGCAGCTCACACCAGCGCCAGAACCGGCGCGAGGAGCGTCTGCGGGAGCTGTCCCGGATCTGCGTACTGCAGCGTGAGATAGAGCAACGAGAACAGCGTCGCGTTGTACGCGCCGTGAATCAGTGCCGGCACGACGAGGTTCTTCGTGAGTTCGTACATCGTCCCGAACACGAGCGTCGGCAAGACCAGTACAGAAATGCTGACGAGCCGTGCCTGCGGTGCGCCCGACAGCGAGAAGAAGTGGATCGACGCGAAGATCAGGCTCGCGAGGACGATCGCGGCGGGCGCTGGCAGCGCTTCGCTCAGTCGATTCTGGACGACGCCCCGGTAGAGCAGTTCCTCGCCCGGGCCGATCAGGAGAAACGACGCGGGGACGAGAAGCAGGAGGATCTCGGGATTCTCCATTCCGACTTCGGCGGCGGTGTTCGGCGCTGCTTCGGCCCCGATCGCCGAGATGATCACCGACGCGACGACCAACAGCGCGAGCGAGCCGACGTAGCCGCCGACGACGAGCGCAACGTCGCGCAGCGACGGGACGGTGAGGCCGACGTATTCGAGTCCGCGACCGCGATACCGGAGGTAGCCGAGCGCGACGCCGCCGAAGCCCACGCCGGTCGCGAGCGCTAGCGAGAGAACGATGCTCAAGAGCGGCGTCACGGCGACGCCGGCGAGGCCGAGGACGACCGCCGCGGCGATGACGAGGAGCGCACCGGCGGCGATGCCGACGACCGCGAGGAGGATCGCGACGGCGAGCGCGCGGAGCGCGTCGCGGGCGGCGTCGGTCGACGTCGGATCGTCCGCACCGTCGACGGTGTTCAGTTCGGAGGACACACGTCTACTACGTGCTGCGGCGTCAAAATCCTTCGTCTCACGGATGCGGGTCGCCCGCGGCGTCGATCACTGCCAGCGGTCCGTGACGCTCACTGCCAGCGGTCTGCGAGTTCGTAGCGCGTGATCCCGGTGACGGTGCGACCGTCGCGTATCTCCCCATCGAGCACGTCCGACAGGAGGTCGTCGTACTCCGCGAGCGAAACGCGGATGCTCTCGTTGAAATCGAGGTCCTGCTCGGCCGTCGGCTCGCAATCACGGGCGAGATAGAAGTGGTGAACGCTGTTCAACAGCCCGTTCGCGGGCTCGATCGTGAACAACTGCCGGAGCGATCCTGCCTCGTAGCCGGTCTCTTCTGCGAGTTCGCGCCGCGCGACCGCGTCGAGGTCGTCGTCGTCGGGTTCGGCGCTCCCAGCCGGGAGCCCGCGGTTGACCCGCCCGACGGCCTGCCGCCACTCCTCGATCAGGACGACCTCGCCGTCGGGCGTGAACGGGAGGATCACGACCGCCTGCGGTTCCTCGACGTAGTGGAAGTCGGTCTCGGTGCCGTTCGGCAAGACGACGTCGTCGCGGCGGACGTCGAACCCCGGACAGGTGTAGTCGATCTCGGTCCCGGTCGTCTCCCAGGCCAGCTCTTCGGCGTCATCTCCAGGGTCGTCGGAGTCGGCGTCGCGCTCGCTCATACCCAATCCTCCAGTCCGCACCGCCAAGAATTGGCCGGGTCGGCGTGACCGGATCGTCTCCGTACGCTCGCTCGTCAGCCGCGGAGCCGGTCTCGAAGCACGAGTCCGCCACCGCCGAGGACGCAGCCGAGCGAGACGAGCGTGATCGCGACGTGAATCTCGGTGAACCAGAAGGGCGTCTGAAGCCCGGTCTGGAAGATCATCAGGAGGAACGACAGCACCGGGACGTTGCGGCCGTCTCCGATCGTCGTCGGCTCGTCCCCGTCTGCATCGGAGTAGGACGTCGCCCCGACCGTCTCGCCCGCTGGCAGCCGTTCGGCCTCGTAGGGCACCTGCGGCGTCTCGTAACTCCAGACGGTCGCGCCCGTCCGGTTCACTTCGACGACGCGCTGATTCAGTGAGTCCGTGATCAGCGTGTTGCCGTTGGGGAGCCGATCGGCGTCCCGCGGCCAGTTGAAGTTGACGCCCTCCGCGGCGTAGATGGCCCACGCGGCCGTCCACTCGCCGTCCTCACCGCGCGTGAGTTCGACGATGCGGTCGTTGTGGCTGTCGGCGACGAGGACGCTCCCGTTGCCGAGCCACTGCGGATTGTGCTGCTGGCGGAGGAGCGTCGGATCGCCCTGCGTGGGGTCGCCGTCGCCCTCGTTGATCACTTCGACGACGCCCTCGCCGCGTTCGACGATCACCAGTTGGTGGGCGTTGCGGACGGAGACGAGATACCGGTCTTCGGAGATGACATCGACGTCGTTGATGTGGAGCCAGTCGGTCTTCGTGGGATCGGCGGGCGCGTCGTACCGCGAACTCGCGTTCCACTGCCAGGTGATCTCGCCGTCTTTCACCGTGAAGATCCGCTCGTACTCCATATCGGTGACGAGGAACTCGCCCGAGTCGAGGCGCTCGACGTCGTGGACCTCGCTGTTCGCCCGGCTCCGGACCGGGAAGGAGTACTCGTACTGGATTTCGGGGTCGGCCCCGCTGTCGGCGTTCGGCTCGATGATCCGGAAGCCGGTGTGGGTGCACGGCGACTCGTAGGGGCCGCAGTCGTCGTAGCCGCTGTCCATAAACCCGGCCATCACGCTGCCGTTCGCCAGCATCGTGACGTCGAAGTAGCTGTCAGTCTCGCCGGCCCGCCAGACGGTCTGGCGGCCGTCGAGCAGGTAGACCGAACCCTTCTCGTGGAGTCCCGGGCCGCCGCCCTGCGAGCCGACGAGCGTCTGCCGCGCCTCGCCGTCACCGGCGGCACCGACGTTAGGCGCGAGCGCGGCACCGACGACGAGCGAGGAGACGAAGAGGACGACGCCGACGACCGCGAGCGCGGCACCGGCGCGCTGTCCCGTGAGAGAGCTATCGGAGGGGGCCTTGGGAGGCATCGACTGCGTGTGGCAAGCACGAGCGGCGAGAAAAACCGTTCGGTGTGAAACCGCTCGGTGTGGAGACTACGCTCCCGCGTCGGCTACTCCCGCTCGGCTTTCAACTCGATCCGATACCCGAACGGGTCCGTGACGTAGACGGCCGGGGCGACGCCGGTCGCGCCCAGGGGGTCCAGCCGTCGGTCGATCTCGATTCCGGCGTCGTCGAGCGTCGCTTCGATCCCGTCGATCGTCTCGTCGACGCGGATCGCGACGTGATCGTACGCGGCCTTCGTCGGTTCCTCGAACCCGTCGCTGGGCTGGAGGTGGATCACCGCGCCGGGTGCGAGCCGTACCGAGAAGAACGGCTTTGCCCCCGATTCGTACAGGTCCATCCCGTCGATACCGAAGCCGAGCGCGTCCCGGTAGAACCCGAGCGCGGTCTCGATTCCGTCTTCGGGAATGTGGAGTTTGACGTGGTCGATCGCAGTCGCGTTCACACTCTGTGTTCGGTCCTCGACGACAAAAGTCCGTGTGGCCGTGGGGACCCCTCGTTCCCCCACTTATGGTCGATGTACCTGGCCGATATCGATACATCCGAAGACCTATTCCGTCCCGCGGGTAGGGCGAACCTACACGATGTTCGTCGGCCACGAGTTCCTGGCGTTCGCACTCGCTGGCTTGGGTGCCCACCGTCTCGGCGGCGACGAGCGCGCGTCGTTATGGCTCGGAGCCGTCGCCGCACTCGCGGCGCTGCTGCCGGACCTCGACGTCGTCTACGCGGTCGCGACCTACGCGGCCGCCGTCGCAGGCGGTACGCCGCTCGGCTGGGAGGCGTTCTGGGGCGTCGCCAACGGCGTCCACCGCGTCGTCACCCACCCGCTCCCTGTCGGCGTCGTCGGGACGCTGGTCTTCGGCGCGACTGTCGTTGCTGTTCGACGCGGACGCGGGACGAACTCGAATCTCGCACAGCCGACCGATTCGACCGGACCCAACGATGTCGAGCCCCCGTCTCCGATCGCTCGCCGACATAGCTCCATTCCCGCTGTCGCGGGCGTCGCCGTCGCTGTCGTCGCCGCTATCACGCTTCTCGCGACGTTTTACACCACTGACGGGGGGGCTGCGACACTCGTCGCTGCCGCCTTCCTCCTCGTCGTCGGCGTCGTCGGCGCCCTCGCGGGCCGTCGAACCACCGCTGCGTTCGCTGGCGACCGGACGTCGCTATCGCCGACGGCACTGACAGCCGCTGCCGGCGTCGGCTTCCTCACGCATCCGTTCGGCGACGTCTTCCTGGCCGCGCCGCCGCCGCTGCTCTCCCCGTTCGGACCGCCGCTTCTCACCGAGCGGATCGTCCTCGCGACCGATCCGACGCTGAATCTCCTCGGCATTCTGTTCGCGGAGGTCGCGACCGTCTGGGCGGGCGTCGCGGTGTTTTCGCGCGTGACCGCCGATCGGCTCGGGGGCGTCCGGCTTCGGGGCGCGGTCGACGCCCGTGCCGCACTCGGCGTCGGATACGCCCCGGCTGCGTTCCTCCTCCCGCGTCCGACGATCGCGGACGCACACGTCCTCGGATTCACGATCGTCCCGCTGGCTATCGTCGTCGCGCTCTGGGCCGGCCGGTCGGCCCGCGCTCGACTGCAACGCGCCGACGCCGAGGCGACTGGGACGGCGGACCGATCAGCGCCCGCTCGCGTCGATGCGGCGTACGTCAGCGTCGTCGTCGGCCTGACGACGCTCACGCTGGCGGGTGTCGCGTACGGTGCTGTGTATCTGCTCCTCTGAGTGACGCTCCGAGCCCCGCTCCAGCGCCCACTCGGGCGGCAGTCAGGCCTAATTATGTTAGTGGTACAAACATTTAGCAGTACTCAGCATAACCTTACGAACGTCTGTCACATCTCGTCGCCCTCGACTCACCGCTCGCCACCCGCCCCGCGATTCCGCCGCTACCTCCGCTTTCCCCATCTCTCCTCCGCCGCGACCAGTCAGACGGGCGCCGTCGACGCCCGGATACGAATCTGCCGAGTGCGCGGGCGCTAGGTATTGCACCGAACGATCACGATAGCCCACGGGAGCAACGATGGGAACTGACGCCGACACCCCGATCGAACTGCTGGAGTCGCTCACGCCGCTGTGGTGGCAGGGAGCGATCGTGTTCTTCCTCCTCGGTGACTCGCTGACGACGTTCGTCGGGTACCAGATGCACACGGTCGTCGAAGCGAGCCCCGTGGCCGCCTGGTTCATCAGTTCCCACGGAATGTTGCTCCTGGTCCCGGTCAAGGTGGCGGTCGTCTGTGGATTCTACGGGCTGTATCGCGCCACTCCGCGGCCACACAACATCGGCGTACCGCTGGGCCTGTGCGCGCTGGGATTCGTCGTCACGGTGTGGAACAGTGCGGTGATCGTCGCGGCCCTGCTGTAACGTGCGGGACACAGCGACTCCTCCTGCAGCGTGCTCTCCCACCGAAATAACAGTTACTTGACCGCTATCATATCCTGAAAATTATAGGGCAGTAAGGGACACTCCCGGACGTGAAGCGAGTTGCGCCTATGATTAACGGGGGCCGCCAGCGACGATGAGCAGCGACGATGACTCCGAGACCACCCGGACCGACACCGAGGGCTCTCGGTTCTCGGCTGAGCGCTACTCCGTCGCACTCAACCGCTTCGTCCACGGCGTCGAGATGGTTGCCGCGACGGTGTTCGCCATCCTCTTTGCGACCGGCGTGGTCGATCTGATGCTCCAGATCGCCGACGCGGTCCGGAACGGCAATATCACGGACCCGCTCGTCGTTATCGGCTTCATCGACACGGGGCTCCTGCTCTTGATCATCGTCGAGGTGTATCAGACGGTCCTGGCGTACGTCGAAGAGAACCAGACGCGTCGGATCGTGCAACTGGTCATCTACACCGGCGTCATCGCGATGGTCCGGAAGGCCATCATCTTCCGGACCGGCGAGTACGCGACGGTGCAGGACGCCTTGATCGCCGCGGGTGCGTACGCCCTCCTCATCTTCGCGCTGGTCAGCCTGCTCTTTGCGGAGCGCGTCTACGGCGACGACACGCCGTTGATGGCAGGCTGAACCTCTGTCTCGGGGGCTTCTCATCACTGCACGCTGCCGTGTTCACGTGCCGCGCGCTCTGAGCGCCGAAAGGATCTCCTGAACCCGTTCTGGATCGTTCGTCCAACAGCCTCGGTATCCGTCTGACTCCTCCCGTGCGAGGAGCGCGCAGGCTTGTGTGTCGTCACCACCGCCGTCGAACGCGAGCGTCCAGTACTGGTCGAGTTCGGAATCGCCGTCGCCGTGATAGGTCACGCCGTCGATCGCCGGCGGCGTCCAGTCTTCGACCCCGTGGACGTGAATGTCGAGGGCCGTCTCCCGCGCGAGGTACCGATAGGTCGCCGCCTGTGGTTCGAACGCGGACCACTGCTGAAAGCTCACGCGGAGCGTCCCGCGCCCGACGCGGAGGGCGCGATCCTCGATCTCTCGTGAGACGGCCAGGAGTTCGCTGCGCTCCATCGTCGCGAACGTCGTCTCGTCGAGTACCTCGAACAGCGCGCGATACCCCGCCGAGACGTCGCTTCGATCCCCCGGCCGGACGATCGGCGGCTCGAGCAGTCCCTCCACGCTCTCGACCGGGAGAACGCCGGTAAATTTGCCGTCCTCTCTGATGGCGAGAAAGGGGGCTGGCCCACCGGGCGGGAGCACTCGATGCGTCACGTCGACGCTGTGGCGCGCGAACCAGGATTCGAGGTCCGTCTCGTCGGCGCCCCGGTAGACGACGAACTGCTTTCGTGGGTGTGCTGTCGCTTCGAGGATCGCATCGAGCATCGCTAGGACTGCGACGTCTCGGCCTCGATGCTCCTCGTGATCAGGTCCTCGACGGCGGCATCGACGTCCTCGGCGCGCACGACTCCGGTATCGGCGTCGTATTCTACGAGACCCAGATCTTCGAGCAGCGGGAGGTGACTGTGCACCAGTTCGAGGGCGACTCGATCGTGGTCCTCGACGGTCGCCATCGCGCCTGTCTCCGTCGTCTCCCACCCGGCGAGCACGGTCGCGAGTTCGTCGACGGTACTGTCTGAGTGCTCGATCACGAACGACAACAGGCGGCGCCGCCGCGTGGAGGCGAGCGCGCGGTAGAACTGATCGTCCGCGAGCCACGGAGTCTCGTCTGCGTCCGCTGTCTCTCCGCTTTTCGATTGCCCCTCCTGGTCGTCGGCCATAAGATTACTTTATTGTGTATTGGTGCCAATAAACATTCTCACTAGCCACTTGGTAGGTGTCCTCTGCAGCGCTCGACAGCGTGCTATCGAATCGTGATCGCTACGCGTCGCTCGCCGGGAAAGATGCGGGAGAAGGTGGGCCGGCGCAGATATCGAACACGGGAAGACGGTCGCTCACTGTGTTCGCGCTGCGACTTCCCTGCTCGAATCTGCTTGACGACTTCCGCCCGCGTTTCAGACTGCTCGCTTCGCTCGCAGTAGTGTGAAATGCGGGAGAAGTGGGCCGGCGCAGATTCGAACTGCGGTTACGGCCACCCGAAGGCCGAAGGATACCAAGCTACCCCACCGGCCCGCACACGAATAGTTGCCGTTCGTTCTTTTAACGCTTCCGAACCGAACGCGAATTCCCCTGTGACACCCCACCTGCACCCACCCGGGCGGTCACTGTTCGAAGTACTGGTCGTGGTGACGACGACACCCGGGATTGAACGCCGCTCCGCAGCGTGGGCACGCATCGTCGCCGTCGAGGTACGTCCGCGCCGACAGCGTCGCCCCGCAGACGCCACACAGGACGGCCGGTTCGTCGAAGCGCCCCCGAGGCCACGGCTCGGGGTCGTGATCGGCAGTTTCGGCGTGACACGTGTAACACGGTGAGAACGTCTCGCAGCACCCGAACCGGAGGGCGACGACGTCGACGGCGCTGTCCCAGTGAGCACACCGCGTCTCGGCGTCGACAGCGACGCCACGGAGCGGCACGCGAAAACGCTCGTCGACTGCGGGTGCTGTAGTCGTCCGTCGACCCTGCTTCTCGTCGCCTTGGCCGCGTTCCGGCCGATTTCCGTTCTCCCCGTACTCTCCGTCCATCCCGTCAGTACGTGGTGTAGCCGTCGGTGTCGAGATAGTTGTGCGCGACGGTGATCGCGTGGTCGGCGTGGAGCACCTCGGGACCGAGGCGGACGCGCTCGTCGGCCGCATCGGCCAGTAGCGACGCCTCGCGCTCGGTGAAATCGTGGTGATCCGAGAGTACGAACAGCGGATTGGTCGGCGGTTCGACGTCGGCGACGGGGTCGCCGTCCTCGTGGAGCTCGACGACCGTTGCGTCGCCGGCGACGTCTTCGAGCGTCGCCTCGAAGCCCATCCGCCGGATCGAGACGCCCGGCGTGCTCTCGGCGGGTATATGCCCGATCGCGTCCTCGCGGTGCTCCAGTGCCGTGCGAATCAGCGCCGCGGTGCTCCGCTCGTCGGGATTGAGGCGGTGCAGGTCGCTCCCCTCGAACCGCACGGTGAACTCGTCGCCGAGTACCAGGTGCACTCGCACGTCGTCGCGGATCGAGTGTGAGAGGAAGAACGCGCTGTTGACGCAGCGACAGAGGACGTCGAGCCGTCCCGCGCCGCCGGCGAGGTCGTCGAGCGAGAACTCGGGCGTCGTCGGCGCGTCGTGTCCGACGATCAGAAACTGTCGCATAGGCGTTCTCCCCGCTCGAACACCAAGAGTCGTCCGTTCTGAAAAACCGGGTCCGCGGGCCCGCCTCAGAGTGTCGGCATCGGCAGCGTCGGTCCTGTGCCGTTCTCCGACCCCGTCGACGGCGGTGCCGGCGCGTTGCCCGTCTTCTGTCCGCTCACGAGGAAGTCGGCCAGGTTGCCGATGAACGCTTCGTTGTCGGCGGTGTACGCGTCGGTCGGTGCGAGAAAGTCGGTGTCCCCGACCATTGCCACGTCACCGGACTGCACCGCGACGGCGTACGTGTCGGCGCGGCGGGTCGTCGAGAGCTTCGTCTGCTCGATCGCCGTCAGCGCGCGCTCTCCGCCGTCAGTCGAGACGGCGACCGACCCGCGGAACACGACGCGATCGACGTCCTGCGAGAGCGATCCGCTTCCGGCGGTCGCGTAGATGCTCTTGAAGTTGTGCTGGTACTCGTGCATATTGAACAGGTACCCCGAGTGTCCGGCGACGCCGAACGTCGAACTCAGGCCGGGACCGCCGCTCGATGGTTGCTGGGGCCCGACTCCGAGTCCGAGGATGCTGAGTATGGACCCGGACGAAGACGCGGGGTCCGAGAGCAACAGGACGCGGCCGCCCGCGTCGTTGAACGCGCGGACGCCGGCGAGCTGTTCGGGTGTGTACGCCTGCGTCGGGTTCGCGACCAGCAGTGCGTCCGCGCTCCGGAGCGATTCGTTCCACGCGGAGCCGCGGGCCTGCTCTTGAGTCACGAACCGGACTTCGTGGCCGTTCTCGACGAGCGTGTTCACGAGCGTCGAGAGCTTTTCGTCGGAGAACTCGTTTCCGTGTGCCTTGTCGACGAGAACCGTCTTTCCGGTGGCGTCGCTGTCCATCGTGATCTCACCGGTCTCGTCGGCGGCGGCCACGCGGACCGCGTCGAGGTCGGCCTGCTGTTGCGCGAGGTTCGACACTTCCGGGGTGTCGCCGCCCGAGAAGATCGGAAGCACCGCTGCGCCACCGACAATGAGCGCGACGACGACGACGAACGCGACTGCGGGTCCGGTGAGGTCACGCGCTTCCATTGGCGTTCACCTCCGGATTGTAGGGGGCGATTTCGTCCACCATCAACGGCCGCGTGACGGGGACGAGTCCGTTCGTCTGCGCACTCCGTTTGTAGATCATCGTTCCGTTGTCCGTTTGTGAGGTCAGCAGGACCAGCCCCAGCGACTGCGGAGGCTCCTGTCTCGTCACGTCGTAGTTCTCTAGCCCGGCCATCTCGGCCGCGTGGTCGATCGCCGTCGGCAACGCGCCGATCTGGTCGGCGTAGCCGTTCTCTACGGCTCTCGGTCCGAGGTAGGTCTTCGCGTAGGCGACCTCCTCGCGGGAGAGCGTGATGTTGTCGCCGCGGTGTTGCATCACGCGCCCGACAAACTGTCGTTTGAGCGATTCGACGGTCTGTCGACGCTCGTCGGCCGTCGGCTGCGCCTTGTCGGGGCCGGTCCGGATGACCGACTCGGGGAGGGGGACGCTGCCGCCGGAACTGACCACACCGACACTACCGACCTCTGTCGAGGAGAGGACGAAGATCTCGTCGGCCGGGAGCATCCCGTAGTACGCGCCGGATGCGCCGACGCCCTGCACCGAGGCGACCACGGGCATCTGTTCTGCTGTTCGTAACACTTCGAGGTACAGTCGCTCGCTGGGAGCGACATAGCCGCCACCGCTATCCACCTTGAGAACGACCGCTTCGATGGAATCGTTCGTCCGTGCATTTCGGAGGTCTTCAGAAATGCCGTCCACCGTCGAGGCGGAGATGGTGCCGGAGACCGTAATCACCGACACCGTTCCCTCAGACTGCGTGGACGTCGTATAATCGTAGGCAACGGGGGCGAGTACCGAACTCACCAGGACGGCCGCGACGACGGCGACGACGAATAACGCCTTCGCCGACGCCGCGGATGAATCTCTATTCATACTGCGTGGGAACCATATCCGAGGCTCCGTAAAGCGATTCTTGAAACGAAAAGTCAGATTTCACCCACGTGAAACGGGCGACTACCGGTAATCGACTGTCGTCGCTAGCATACCCATACTGTGGGCTGCCCTCGACGACAAAGGGGCTCTGATCCGTGGCGAACAGCGAGACCCGAGCCGAGGCCACAACGACCGTCGCATTTGCACGTCTTCACGCACGTGATCGCGACTGCGTTCGGTCGGGTGCGCAATCAGTTGCAAATGCTGCGATATCTCACACCAGTCACAGCTGGCAGTATCAGTCGGTCAGGCCGTAGCCGCGCCGGAAGAGCGCGATGTCGGCCACGATGACGCCGAGGGTGAGCGTGCCGAGCACGGCGAGCGACGCGTTCGGGTCGACTTCGCTGACGCCGAGGAAGCCGAACCGCACGCCGTTGACCATATAGATCATCGGATTCAGAAGCGACACCTGCTGGACCGTCGCCGGCAACTCGTTCAGCGAGTAGAAGACACCGCCGAAGAAGACGAGCGGCCGCAGAATGAACTGATTCAGCATCGTCAGGTCGTCGAAGTCGTCGGCCCAGAGGCCGCCGGCGACGCCGAACCCGGCGAAAAGCAGTGTAATGACGACCGCGAACGCGACGAGATACAGCGGACGTGCCACCCCGACGGAGGTGAAGAACGCACCGATGAGGGCGATGAGCACGCCGACGATCGCACCCCGGATCGCCGCGGCCAGCACGTACGCGCTGACCATCGTCCGATACGAGAGCGGCGAGGTCAACACCTCCTCGATGTAGCGGTTCCAGCGGCCGTGGAAGATCGTGAACGAGGCGTTCTCGAAGGCGTTCGAGATCGCACCGAGGACGACCAGGCCGGGGAGAATAAAGAGAATGTACGGGACACCGGCGATCTGATCGATGCGTTCGCCGAGGATGACGCCGAACACCGAGAAGTACAGCACGTTGGTGATGAACGGGGGGACGAAGGTGTTCCGCGGGCGGCGGACGAACCGGAGGACTTCGCGGCGCAGCAGCGAGACGAACCCCGTCGTGTCGATGCTCATTGCGACACCTCCGCGGTCGCGCGGCCCTCGCCTTGTCTGGTCATCTCGACGAAGACCTCTTCGAGCGACGTCCGCTGGATCTCTAAGTCGACGATCTCGTGGCCCTGCTCGTCGAGACACCGGACGACCTCCGGTGCGACGAGCCCGCCTTGGTGTGCGGTGACGACGAGTCGCGTGCCGTCGAGGTCGACGCTCTCGACCCGCTCGTCGACTGCCGTGAAGTCGGGAACGGCAGTCGGTGCGTGCCGCAGTTCCACGGCGATGTCGTCGGTCCCGTGGTCCATCAGTTCCTCGGGGCTGGCGACGTCGACGACGCGTCCGGAATCGAGGATGGCGACCTCGTCACAGAGCCGTTCGGCCTCCTCGATGTAGTGCGTCGTGAGCAGGATCGTCGTCCCCTGCTGGTTCAGGTCGACGATCGTCTCCCAGAGCTCGTGGCGGAGCTGGACGTCGACGCCGGCGGTCGGCTCGTCGAGGATGAGCAGATCGGGATCGGTGATGAGCGCTCGCGCGAGCATAAACCGACGCTTCATCCCGCCCGAGAGCCAATCGAAGCGCGTGTCGCGTTTGTCGTAGATGCCGACGCGCTTCAGGACTTCGTCGGCGCGGTCGCCGGCTTCCCCGGCCGGCACGCCGTGATAGCCGGCTTTGTGTTCGAGCACTTCCCGGATCGGGAAGAAGCGATCGACGTTGAACTCCTGAGGCGCGAGCCCGATGTGATCGCGCGCCTCGCGGTAGTCGTCTTCGACGCCGTGGCCGAACACGCGCGCCTCGCCGCCCGTCTTGCGGACGAGGCCGACGAGGATGTTGATGAACGTCGTCTTGCCCGCGCCGTTCGGTCCGAGCAGCCCGAAGAACGACCCCTCTGGGACGGTGAGGTCGACGCCGTCGAGCGCCTGTACGTCGCCGTAGGATTTTCGCAGGTCGCGTATCTCGATCGCGGCTTCCATTCACTTTCCCTCTCTTCTGAGCGGTCCTAAGGACAGCGGATTCGGCCTACGTTTCCCGTTCTGTAACCCTCGACGCCGAAACAACGATGCCCGTCGCCGGTCATCGTCTCGTTGTGGAATCGTCGAACCGCTCATCCGCCGCTGACGCCGAGATCGTCAGTCCCGCGGCCGGCATCGAGAGCGATGTCGACCCTGCAACCGCCGACCGACTCGCGCGGCTGCGCCGACTCAGCCGTCTGCTCGACAGCGCGATCGAAATCCCCGGCACGAACCTCAAGGTCGGTCTCGACCCGCTCTTGGGGCTGCTTCCGGTCGTCGGCGACGCACCGGCGACGGCCGCTTCGGCGTACGTGGTTGCGGAGGCGGCGGCGCTCGGTGCTCCCCGAGCGACGCTCGCGCGGATGTGTCTGTACCTCCTCGTCGACGCCGTTTTCGGCTCGGTTCCGCTCGTCGGCGACGCCTTCGACGTGCTCTGGCGGGCGAACGACCGGAACGTCCGCCTGCTCGAAGCGCGACTGGTCGATCCCCGCGGCGAGACGCGCGACCGACGAGTCGTGGTCGCGCTCGGGACCGCCGTCTTCGTCGCTGTGCTCGCGGTGGGGGCGGGCGCGGCTGTCACCGTCTGGTGGCTGTTACGCGTCGCGGGCGTTGCAGGCGTCGTCTGAGGAGTCCGAATGCTGTCTGACGAGCCCGAAACTGTCGGGGCGTCATCGGGAACACCGTCCCAGCGCCGAAAGGACAAGACAGAAGCGATAGCCGCCTTTTCTACGTCTATGAGCATTCTCGCCGACGCCCGCGCGCTCGATGCGCAGGAACCGGTCTGTGACGCCTGCCTGGGCCGGGTCTTCGCCGATCGGAGCCACGGGCTGACGAACGACGAACGGGGGTCGAGCCTCCGTATCGCCGCCGCGCTCGACGACGACGAACCCTACGAATCGGTCGACACCGCCGACTGCTGGGTGTGTGAAGGCCTGTGTGACGAGTTCGACGAGTGGGCCGAGCGCTGTGCGGCCGCCGTCGAGGACGTCGAGTTCGACACCTATCAGGTCGGCACGCGCACGCCGCCGCTCGTCGAGGAGAACGAACTGCTCTTCCGCGAGGGCGCCGGCCTCGACGAGGATGCTGGGGAACTGTTCAAATCGGAGTTCAACCGCGAAGTGGGCAAGCGCGTGGGCCGACTCACCGACACGGCGGTCGACTTCGGGCGGCCGGACGTGCAGTTCACGCTGGATCTGGAAGCCGACCGCGTCGAGGTCGACGTCCACTCGGCGTTCGTCTACGGCCGCTACCGAAAACTCGAACGCGACATCCCCCAGACCGAGTGGCCGTGTAACGCCTGCGACGGTTCCGGCTACGTCGGCAAACAGCCCTGCGAGAAGTGCGACGGCACGGGCTACCTCTATCAGGACAGCGTCGAGGGCCTCACGGCGCCAGTCGTCCGCGACGTGATGGACGGCACCGACGCGAAGTTCCACGGCGCTGGCCGCGAGGACGTCGACGCGCGGATGCTCGGCACCGGCCGGCCGTTCGTCATCGAGGTGATGGAACCCCGTCGTCGCCACGTCGACACCGACCGACTGGAGGGCGACATCAACGCCTTCGCAGAGGGTCGCGTCGAGGTCGAGGGCCTCCGACTGGCCGACTACGAGATGGTCGAGCGGGTCAAGGGCCTGGACGCGTCCAAGCGCTACCGCGCCGAGGTCGAATTCGGCGATGCGGTCGACGCCGACGACCTGGCGGCCGCACTCGAGGAACTCGAAGGTGCGACGATCGAGCAGTACACGCCCCACCGCGTGGACCACCGCCGGGCGAGCCTGACCCGGACGCGCGAGGTCTACGAGACGAGTGGCGAACTCGACGACGACACCCACGCGACGGTCGAGATCCACGGCGCGGGCGGCCTCTACATCAAGGAACTCGTCTCCGGCGACGAGGGCCGGACGAATCCCAGCCTCGCGGGTCTGCTCGGCGTCGACGCCGAGGTGACCGCGCTCGACGTCGTCGGCGTCTACGGCGAGGATGAGGAGTTCGAGGACGAGGCGTACTTCCGCGAGGAGACCGCGGGCGACGAGGAGGTCGACACCGACGAACCGGAGGCCGAGGCGTCCGGCGACGGTGACGACGCCGCGGACGACTGAGCGATGCCGCCCGCAGGTCAGACTCCCGGCGGCGACGCGGTCGCGATCGGCAGCGACGAGGCCGGCAAAGGCCCCGTGCTCGGTCCGATGGTCGCCGCGGCGGTTCGCGCGCTGCCCGACGCGATCCCCGACGATGTCGACGACTCGAAACGACTCTCGCCGGCGACGAGAGAGGAGATCGCCGAGACGCTTCGCGCCCGCAAGGACGTCGCTGTCGGCGTCGCCACCGTCTCGACCGACCGCATCGACGACCCCGAGACTGATATGAACTCGCTGACGGTCGACGCACACGCCGAAGCGATCGCTGCCGTCGCTCGCGACGGCGACGCCGTCACCACCGACGCCGGCGACGTCAGCGAGTCGCGGTTCGCGCGTCGGGTCCGTCAGGGCGTCGCGGCCGAACCGGCTGGACCGACTGTCGACGTACAGGCAGAACACGGTGCCGACGCCGAGTACCCGATCGTCGCGGCCGCTTCCGTCGTCGCGAAAGTCCGTCGCGACGCGGCGATCGAGGCCCTCGACGCAGCGTACGCCGACTACGGGCCGATCGGAAGCGGCTATCCGAGCGACCAGACGACGCGGGCTTTCTTGCGCGACTTCGTCGCGGAAACGGGCGAACTGCCCGACTGCGCACGGGCGTCGTGGTCGACGTCCGCCGACGTGCTTGCCGCTGCGGAGCAGTCGGGACTCTCGGAGTTCTGACCGGCGGCGGGCGTATTTGATCCAGAGCTACCGCATCGCTTCGAGTGAGACGTACGACCCCGATTCGGCGGAGACCCAGGTCGTCGGCAGTTCGTCGGCGTCGGCGTCCTCAGGATAGATCGTACACTCGTCAGGCGCGTCGTCGTAGGCCTCGACGCGAGCGACGTACGCTCGGATTCGCCAGGCCGTCTCGGCGTCGTCAGCGGGGTCGTCGTGCTCAGCGTCCGCGGCGTCGACGTCAGGGAGGTGTGAGTCGGTTGCCATCGTGGAGGTTTCGTCGTGGTCGTTGATCCGATGTACGCGGCGTCGGTCGTCGCCTGCTGCAGTCTTCGGTTGTCCCGGTTTCGTATTTAAACAGTCGCCTATTCTTGTAGGGTGAGACTCCGCTGCCTCACGAACGAGGGTGCGACAGGGTGAAGCGGTTTCGAAACGCGGACGGCGCGTGCGACTGACGACGCGTGAAACAGTGGATCGAAACTGCGAGAAGGTGGCTTCGTCGCCGGCCGATAGCGTTCAGCGATCGATCGTCGTCAGCGACCGCAGGATGTCGCCGTACGCCGGGCGGGTGATGAGAACCCCGACGAGGACGCCGAGGATGGTGAAGATGGCGAAGCCCTGGAGGTCGCCGAGCGAGAGGATCGCCAGCGGCGACATCGCGATGATCGTCGTCGCCGCCGCCGCGCCGATCACCCAGAACGCCTTGCGGAAGCGCGACTGGAAGACGCGGCGGGAGTTGATCTCGCCTTCGGCCATCACCTCGTCGGCGATGATGATGAGGTCGTCGACCCCGGTCCCGATGACGGCGATGAACCCGGCGATGACCGAGAGATCGAGCGGGTAGCCGATCCCTGCGGCGAACCCGAGCAGGATCACGACCTCCGAGAGCGCGGTCACGACCATCGGCGCGGCGACGCGCACGTCGCTGTAGCGGACGAAGACCACGCCGCTGACGGCGAGCACCGCGATGATTCCGGTAATGAGCGAGTTGATGCGGAAGTCAGCCCCCTGGCTCGGTGAGATGTACGAGACCGTCCCACCGCTGTCCTGGGAGAAGTCCAGCTGTGCCGGGAGCGCACCGGCGCGGAGGTTGATCGCGACGTCCTGCGCCTCCGAGACGTTCGTCGTCTGCAGTTGGAAGACAGGGTCCTGTTCCCACGCGCCACTACGGAGGCTGTCTGCGAGCCCCGGACTCATCCCGAAGGCGTTCGTCACCTCACCGTTGACGACGAGGAGGAGACACGGTTCGGTGTTGTTCCGGTCCTGCTGGTAGACACACCGCGTCCCGCCCTGCTGGGCGAGGCCGGTGTCGACCATCGACTGCTGGAACTCTGGGGCGACCGACTCGGAGACCGTCACGGGGACGTACGCGCCGCCGGTCCGACCCTCCTGTGCGGTACCGATGCTCTGGAAGTCCTCTTGCTGCAGCACGACGTCGCGGGCGTAGCTCCCGTTTCCGGTGGGGTAGTACGCTTCGATCACGACTGTCCCGCGCTCGCTGACGAGTTCGCGGACCGACGAGGCGTCCTGGTTCGGAACCTCGACGAGCACGTAGTTCTCGCCCTGGGCGGTCGTGACCTGCTGGACGGTCCCGCCCGAGAGCCCCGCCTCGTTGATCTTGTTCTGGAGGATGCGGACGACTTCCTGCCGGGTCGCGTCGGTGACACCGCCGCGAACCTCCATCTCTTCGGTCGCGTAGCCGGTCGCATCGAGTGCAGCTGTCAGTTCGTCGGTAGTGACGTTCTCGGCAGTCACCTCGACGGTCGTCGTCGTCTCCGACTGCGCCTGCGCACTCGACTGCTGTCCGGCCGGCACGCCCGTGCGGGCGATGACGTCGGCGGGCCCGGCGTTTTCGAGTTCGTCGGCCACGGCCTGCTCGACCGCCCGTGTGCTGTCTGCGCCGAACGAGACGTCCTCGGCGGTGACGCCGACGAGCGGCGCCCGCACACGCGTCCCGCCGGAGAGCTCGAGGCCGTACTGAAGATTCGTCACGCTACTCGTGGCCGCGACGTCGGAGCCGGCTGTCCCGTCGTCCGCTGCGAGCGTCGGCGAGAGGAGCGCGAATCCGGCGATCAGGATGAACACGACGAGGAGGGCGACGCGCCAGTTCTCGCGTACGTCGACCATCAGCGGGCCACCCCCCTGAACTTGTACCAGCGAAGGAGACTCAGATTCAGCAGGTACGTGTTCATCAGGTCCGCGGCGAGTCCGAAGACGAGCACCGTCCCGATGGCTGCTAGCAGCTGAATGCCGAACAGCGTCGCCGTGATCGTCATCACGATCATCGCCGTGATCGACGTCAGCGTCATCGTTACACCGGTCCGCATCGCCCGGTAGGTCGACTCGTAGAAGTCACCCGAACGGCGGAGGATGTGGTTGTTCAGCAGGATGTCGGAGTCGACGGAGTACCCGATGAGCATCAGGAGCGCCGCGACGGTTCCGAGCGAGAGTTCGATCCCGAGGACGTTCATCAGCGCCAGTGGAATGACGATGTCCGAGAACGCGGAGATGACGACTGCGATAGAGGGCACGAACACGCGGAACATCGCGAAGACGAGCACGCTCATTCCGAGGAAAGCGACGCCGAGTCCGCCGAGCGCGAGGACCTGCGTATTAGAGCCGAAGCTCGCAGACACCGACGAGACGGACCGGACGTCCAGCCCCGCATCTTGCGCCTGGCGTTCTAACTCGGCTGCGCCTACCGAGCCCGCCTCCGATTGGAAGGTGATGACGTAGACGTTCTGCGCCGGGACCGAACGGATGGTCTCGGGCTCGGCCGAGAACGCCTGTCTGATCTGTTCTTCGGCCGCCGACTGCGGCCCGTCGATAGCGACTTGGACTTCGGTACCCCCTGTGAACGCGATACCCTGGTTCACCGGCGAACCAGTCATCACGTACCAGCCCGCGATGATGAGGAGTGCGACCACCAGGACGGCGAGCGGGATCGCCGCCAACTGGCGGTTCGTGTACCGGGTGTAGTCGACCTCCGGTACCGTAAACTCGACCATAGATGCCGGTGGAGAGCCCCGCCGAATAAGCCTTCTTATGATCGCCTACGGGGGACGACGCACGCACAGGCCCGCAACACCGTCGCTACGGCATATACCGCACCGAGAGCACGCCGGGCGACGACCGAACTTCCACCCGATTGACGTCGAGGCGCGCCGCCCGCGAGAGCAACTGCTCTTCGTCTTCGAGGACGTCGTCGGCGGCTGTTCCGGTGTCATCCTCGGGAACAGTTATCACGTGGATCTCGCCCTTGCCGGCCCGCGGCTCCCGCGTGAGCTCGCCGACGTCCTGCGACGCAGCGAGCTCTTTCGAGTGTGTGGTCGGCGGTTCGTCGCTCCGCTCGACCGATAGCGACCGCCTCGACGTCGTTTCGATGAGCTGATAGGAGACGTTCATCGGCGGATCGGGGGCGACGACGCCCTCGACGACGTCGTCGCACTCGACGCCCGGATTCGACGAGAGCGTGTGTACCTGCCCGGTTTCGACGTTCTTGAGCACGGCCGAAGCGTCTTCGGCCGCAGTCACGAGGAACGTTCCCTCGGTTCGGTCCGGCTCCCCGGCCTGATCGGCGTCTGTCATTGCCACTGGGTAGACGCCCGGCGCACTTGCGGGTTTCGTCACCCGAAGAGCCGGTGCGCGGCGGCGACGAGCCCTGCACCCGCGAGCGGCACGACCCACGAGAGCGCGGCCGGAATCGCGTACAGGCCCACGATCACCGGCGCGAAAAGACCGCTCGGCGCTGGCCGCGTCACCGTCTCGCCGTCGATGACGAACGTCTCCGGCATCGACGCGACGAGGCCGAGATACAGCGAGAGCAGGAAGCAGAAGCCGGCCACCGCAAGCGCAGCCTCGTGGCGACTGGACGAATCGACGTTCTTGCGCCGTCGTCGGGCGACGAGCAGGACCGGCGCGACAGCCGGGAGGATGACCAGCAGGCCGATGACGGCGTAGAACGACCGCGAGAGCGTGAGCGATCCACCCTGAACAGCGGCGGTTTCACCGATCAGCACGACGAGAGCGATGCCCACGAGCAACGCGATGAGGCCGACGGCGAGTGCGCTCGCGACGACGTAGAGTTTGAACAGACGCGACTCGCTCGAACGGAACGCGTAGGGGAACGCCCCGAAGACGCCGTCGTAACCGGATGCCATCGGCTCTCGATTGGACTCGGAGCGGTTTGAACGAACCGGTCCCGCCGAGCCGCCTCGCCGACTGCACCGAGTGACCGCCGCTTCGAGGGATCGACCGCTTTTTCGTCGGGGGCGGTCGTTGGAGACGTATGCACGTCGACCTCGGCAGTACTCTCGACGCGACGCCCGGCGTCTCCCGGGCGTCGCTGGAGCGACTCGACGAACAGGTGGCGACGGCTCACGAGCGGATCGAAGCCGGTCGCGACGACCACGAGCACGGCTACGAAGCGTTGAATCTTCCATCGACGGTCGATCTCGACGCCATCAGAACAGCGGTCGATCCCTTCGACGACACCGAGGCGGTGCTCACGGTCGGGATCGGCGGGAGTGCACTCGGCGCAGCGACGTTCGCGGACGCCCTCGCCCGTCCCGAGGATCCCGACGCGTACTTCTTGGACAACGTCGACCCCGAGCACGTCTCGCGGCTGCTCGACTCGCTTTCCCTCGATCGGACGGTCGTGAACGTCGTTTCGCGCTCGGGGACGACGGCCGAGACGCTCGCGAACTTCCTCGTCGTCCGCGAGGCGATGACCGACGCCGGTGTCGACTGGACCGAGCGCACGTTCGTTACGACGGGCGAGTCGGGGAACCTCCGCTCGCTCGCGGACCAACACGATCTCCCGTCGCTCGCGGTTCCGGACGGTGTCCCCGGCCGCTTCTCGGCGCTCTCGACGGTCGGGCTCGCCGTCGCGGCGATCCAGGGCCACGATCTCGACGCGATCCGCGCTGGTGCGGCCGACGCCGCGGACGGGCTCTCGGGATCGCTTTTCGACACGCCCGCGTACGCCTACGGCGCGACGACGTACGCGCTCGCACAGCGCGGCGCGGTGACGAACGCGATGATGCCGTACGCCGAGCGCTTAGAGACGTTCGCCGAGTGGTTCGCACAGCTCTGGGCCGAGAGTCTCGGCAAGGACGGGCTGGGTCAGACTCCGGCCCGCGCGCTCGGCGCGACCGACCAGCACTCACAGCTCCAACTGTACCGCGCCGGCCCGCGAGACAAACTCGTGACGCTCGTTCGCCCGCGCGAGCGGCCCGACCGCGACATCCCGAAGACGGATCTCGACGGGCTCTCGTACCTCGGCGGATCCTCGCTCGGCGACCTCCTCGACGCCGAGTTCGAAGCGACCGAGGCGAGCCTCGCGGCGTCGGGCGTCCCGGCAGTCCGTGTCGAGATCGACGCCGTCGACGAGCGATCGCTCGGTGCGCTGCTCTACGAGATGGAAGCGGCGTGCGTGCTCTACGGTGAACTCGCGGCGGTCTCGACGTTCACCCAGCCCGCCGTCGAGTGGGGAAAACGCGCCGCTCGCGGCCTCCTCGGTGGCGGCGACTTCGAAGAGGCTGACGCCGTCGACGAACGGACGAGTCTCGTCGTCGAATAGCGGCGCGCTCGCGGCCACAGATATACTGTCGGACAGAAGTTCGTGAATCATGTTGGCACCCACGGGGTGCCGATGGTTTTCACATCGTTCTATCCGACAGTATACCACTCCTGCACTGGTACGTGAGGGCGAACAGTCGGCACTGCTGCGGTCCCGCGTCGACGTGCCGAACGACCGCTGCCCGACGCGGGGCTGACGCTACGTCATACGGGCGCTGGCCGCGGCATCCGGTATAAACTCGCGGCCGGATCCGACGGGCGGTACCGATCGCCGGAACACATTTATTTGACACCCTCGTGTGTCAATGCAACACGGGTGCTGAGGGTACTCGTGGCGGTGAGCCGTGCTTCTCTGATCCGGAGTTGGCAAGGGTTAAATGGTTCCCAGACGAACCGGGCTGTAGTATCCCGTGAGAACTTCTTCCCCAACCACCACCCATCACACCCAGACATGGTAGACGTAAGCCAACACGAACTCGTCCCAGAGCACACGCTCATCGATGAGGAGGAGATCGAGTCGATGTTGACGCAGTACGACGTCGAACGCGCCGATCTTCCGAAGATCAAACGGAAGGACCCGGCGCTCCCGGATGACGCCGAGATCGGCGACGTCGTCAAGATCGTCCGCGACTCTCGAACTACAGACAAAGCGGTCTCCTACCGACTGGTGATCGAATGAATCGACAGGACCGACGCGTCGTCTCGCGTGAGTACTTCTCGGAGGAACGGCTCGCAGAACACCACTTCCGCTCGTTCAACAACTTCCTCGAGCGGGGGATGCAGGACGTCGTCACGGAGAAGGAACGAATCGAAACCGACATCGGCGACAAGGAGGGCGAAGAGCCCGTCTTCGTCGAACTCGGTGACGTCCGCGTCGAGACCCCGCGTGTCCGCGAGGCCGACGGCTCCGAGGAACTGCTCTTCCCGCAGGAGGCCCGCCTCCGGAACATCACCTACGCCGCGCCGGTGTTTATGGAGATGTCCATCGTCCGCGGCGGCGAAGAAGAAGAGGAAGTCGTCGTCGACACCACCGAGACCAAGGTGGGCCGGATGCCCATCATGGTCGGCTCGACGAAGTGTAACATCGCCGGCCTCTCTGAGGAAGAACTGATCGAGATCGGCGAGGACCCCGTCGATCCCGGCGGCTACTTCATCGTCAACGGCTCCGAGCGCGTTCTGATGACCTCCGAGGACCTCGCGCCGAACAAGATCCTCGCGGAGTACGACAGCAAGTACGGCGACGAGATCCAGGTCGCAAAGACGTTCTCCCAGCGCCGTGGCTACCGCGCGCTCGTCCTCTGTGAGCGCAACCGCGAAGGGCTGCTCGAAGTCTCCTTCCCGTCTGTCTCCGGCAGCGTGAACTTCGTGACGCTCGTCCGCGCGCTCGGGCTCGAATCCGACGAGGAGATCGTCCACCGCGTCTCCGACGACCCCGAGATCGTGAAGTTCATGCTCGAAAATCTGGAGGAAGCGGAAGTCCAGACCGAGCAGGAAGCGATCGAGAAACTCGGCAAGCGCGTCGCCGGCGGCCAGGGCAAGAACTACCAGCTGAAGCGGGCCAACTACGTCATCGACCGCTACCTCCTGCCGCACCTGCACGAGGACGGCGTCGACGACGAAGACGTCCGCATCAACAAGGCGTACTACCTCTGTCGGATGGCCGAGGCGTGCTTCGAGCTCGCGCTCAACCGCCGCGAATCCGACGACAAGGACCACTACGCCAACAAGCGCCTGAAAGTCTCCGGCGACCTGATGAAGGACCTCTTCCGGACGGCGCTGAACAAGCTCGCACGCGACGTGAAGTACCAGCTCGAACGGGCCAATATGCGGAACCGCGAACTCACGGTCAACACCGTGGTTCGCTCGGACGTGCTCACAGAGCGGCTCGAACACCCGATCGCGACGGGGAACTGGGTCGGCGGCCGCTCGGGCGTCTCCCAGCTCGTCGACCGGACGGACTATATGGGCGTCCTGTCGCACCTGCGTCGCCTCCGGAGCCCGCTCTCGCGGAGTCAGCCGCACTTCGAGGCGCGTGACCTGCACGCGACCCAGTGGGGTCGCATCTGTCCCTCCGAGACCCCCGAGGGACCGAACTGCGGTCTGGTGAAGAACTTCGCGCAGGCGATGGAGCTCTCACAGAACATCGAGGACGAACAGTCGCTCAAGCGCGAACTGGCGTCGATGGGCGTCGAAGGAATCCCCGGCATCGAGGGTCCGGGCGCCGGCACACCCGCGGACGATTAAAACGATGGCTCAGTCACAACGAGAGGCGAAAGTCTACGTCAACGGTAGTCTGGTCGGGACGCATCCCGATCCCGAACAGCTCGCAGAACAGATTCGAGAGGCGCGCCGCCGCGGCGACGTCAGCGAGATGGTGAACGTCTCGGTCAAAGACCGGACGCGCGAAGTCATCGTCAACGCCGACGCCGGTCGCGCACGCCGACCGCTGATCGTCGTCGAAGACGGCGAACCGCTCCTCGGTGACGAGGAGATCGAAGCGGTCGAGTCCGGCGCACTGGAGTTCGAGGACCTCGTCGAGCGCGGCTACGTCGAGTTCATCGACGCCGAGGAGGAAGAAGACATCTACGTCGCAGTCGACGAAGACGAGATCAACGAGGACCACACCCACCTCGAGATCGACCCGCAGCTCATCTTCGGGATCGGTGCGGGGATGATCCCCTACCCCGAGCACAACGCCTCGCCGCGTATTACGATGGGTGCCGGGATGATGAAGCAGTCGCTGGGGCTGCCCGCGGCGAACTACCGCATCCGCCCCGACACGCGACAGCACCTGCTGCACTACCCACAGCTCTCGATGGTCAAAACGCAGACCACAGAGCAGATCGGGTTCGACGAGCGGCCGGCGGCGCAGAACTTCGTCGTCGCCGTGATGAGCTACGAGGGGTTCAACATCGAGGACGCACTCGTGATGAACCAGGGCTCGGTCGACCGCGCGATGGCCCGCTCGCACTTCTTCCGGACCTACGAGGGCGAGGAACGCCGCTACCCCGGCGGTCAGGAAGACCGATTCGAGGTGCCGAGCCAGGACGTACGCGGCGCACGCGGTGAAGACGCCTACACGCACCTCGACGAGGACGGCCTCGTCAACCCCGAGACGCGGGTCGACGAGAACTCCGTGCTCCTCGGGAAAACGTCGCCGCCGCGGTTCCTCGAAGAGCCCGACGATATGGGCGGGCTCTCGCCGCAGAAGCGACGCGAGACCTCGGTGACGATGCGCTCGGGCGAATCCGGCGTCGTCGACACCGTCACGCTGATGGAAGGCGAAGACGGCTCCAAACTGGCGAAGGTCTCCGTCCGCGACCAGCGGATCCCGGAACTCGGCGACAAGTTCGCGTCCCGGCACGGTCAGAAGGGCGTCGTGGGCCACCTCGCGCCCCAGGAAGACATGCCGTTCACGGAACAGGGCGTCGTGCCCGACCTCGTGTTGAATCCGCACGCGCTGCCGTCGCGGATGACGGTCGGCCACGTGCTGGAGATGCTCGGCGGCAAGGTCGGCGCGCTCGAAGGCCGCCGCGTCGACGGGACCGCCTTCCAGGGCGAGTCCGAGGACGAACTCCGCGGAGCCTTAGAGGACCACGGCTTCAAGTCCTCCGGCAAGGAGGTAATGTACTCCGGCGTCACCGGCGAGAAGATCGAGGCCGAGATCTTCGTCGGGACGATTTTCTACCACAAACTCTACCACATGGTGAGCAACAAGCTGCACGCCCGTTCGCGCGGGCCGGTGCAGGTGCTCACCCGCCAGCCCACTGAGGGGCGCGCCCGCGAGGGTGGTCTCCGGCTGGGCGAGATGGAGCGTGACACCGTCATCGGCCACGGGGCCGCGATGGTGCTCCAAGAGCGCCTGCTCGACTCCTCGGACAAAGAGACGGTGTACATCTCCGCCGACACCGGGATGGTCGCCGTCGAGGACCGCGGCCAGCGCCGCATCTACGACCCCGTCACCGGCGACGAGGACGACATCCACGAGATCGAGATCAGTTACGCGTTCAAGCTCCTCCTCGACGAGATGATCGCACTGGGAATCCGACCGCGACTCGACCTCGAAGACGCAGTCTAACCAACAATGTCAATGCAGACACCCAAAGAGATCGGTGCCATCCAGTTCGGGCTGATGGACCCGGAGACGTACCGAGATATGTCCGCGACGAAGATCATCACCGCGGACACGTACGACGACGACGGTTACCCAATCGATATGGGGCTGATGGACCCCCGTCTCGGGGTCATCGACCCGGGGCTCGAGTGCCGCACCTGCGGTTCGCACTCGGGATCGTGTAACGGCCACTTCGGCCACATCGAACTGGCCGCGCCCGTCATCCACGTCGGCTTCACGAAGCTCATCCGCCGCCTGCTCCGCTCGACCTGCCGCGAGTGCGGTCGCCTCTCGCTGACGGCCGACGAGCAAGAGGAGTTCACCGACGCGCTGCAGCGCAACGAGGAACTCGGCGAGGACTGGACGGACGTCCTCAAATCGGGCGTCCGACAGGCGCGGAAGGCCAGCCGCTGTCCGCACTGCGGCGCGCCCCAGCACGACATCAAACACGAGAAGCCGACCACCTACTACGAGGTGCAGGACGTACTCGCCGGCGACTACTCTGAGCGCATCGCCTCGGCGATGCAGCCCGACCCCGACGAGGACGACAGCGGGATGTCACCCGCCGAACTGGCTGAGAAGTCCGGCCTCGACGTCAGCCGCGTCAACGACATCCTCTCGGGCGAGTTCCGCCCCGTCGGTGACGACCGCAAGAAGATCGAGAAGGCGCTCGACGTCGACCTCACCGAGGAGGACATGAACAAGCTGATGCCCTCGGACATCCGCGACTGGTTCGAGGACATCCCCGACGAGGACATCGAGACGCTCGGGATCGACCCCAGTCGGTCGCGGCCCGAGTGGATGATCCTCACCGTGCTTCCGGTCCCGCCGGTCACCGCTCGCCCGTCGATCACGCTGGATAACGGGCAGCGCTCCGAGGACGACCTGACGCACAAGCTCGTCGACATCATCCGCATCAATCAGCGGTTCATGGAGAACCGCGAGGCGGGTGCGCCACAGCTGATTATCGAGGACCTCTGGGAACTGCTGCAGTACCACGTCACGACCTTCATCGACAACGAGATCAGCGGGACGCCGCCGGCGCGACACCGCTCCGGCCGCCCGCTGAAGACGCTGAGTCAGCGCCTGAAGGGCAAGGAAGGTCGCTTCCGTGGCTCCCTGTCCGGGAAGCGCGTCAACTTCTCTGCGCGGACCGTGATCTCGCCGGACCCGACGCTCTCGCTGAACGAGGTCGGCGTCCCCGAGCGCGTCGCTCGCGAGATGACGCAGACGATGAACGTCTCCGAGCGGAACCTCGATCGGGCCAAGCAGTACGTCCGCAACGGCCCCGAGGGCCACCCGGGCGCCAACTACGTCAAACGGCCCGACGGCCGCCGCCTGAAGGTCACAGAGAAGAACTGCGAGGAGCTCGCAGAGAAGATCGACGCCGGCTGGGAGGTCAACCGACACCTCATCGACGGCGACATCGTGATCTTCAACCGCCAGCCGTCGCTGCACCGGATGTCGATTATGGCACACGAGGTCGTCGTGATGCCGTACAAGACGTTCCGGCTCAACACCGTCGTCTGTCCGCCGTACAACGCCGACTTCGACGGCGACGAGATGAATATGCACGCGCTCCAGACCGAGGAGTCGCGTGCGGAGGCGCGCGTCCTGATGCGCGTGCAGGAACAACTCCTCAGCCCGCGCTTCGGTGAGAACATCATCGGCGCGATCCAGGACCACATCTCCGGGACCTACCTCCTGACGAACGGCAATCCGGAGTTCACCGAGACGCAGGCGCTCGACCTGCTCCGGGCGACGAGCATCGACACGCTTCCCGAGCCCGCCGGCGAGGACGAGACCGGCCAGCCCTACTGGACCGGCCGCCAGCTCTTCAGCGAACTCCTGCCCGACGATCTGAACCTCGAGTTCACGTCGTCTGCGGGCGACGAGGTCGTGATCGAGGACGGCCAGCTCCTCTCCGGGACGATCGACGAGGACGCCGTCGGCGCGTTCGGCGGCGAGGTCGTCGACACGCTGGCGAAGCTCCACTCGAAGACGCGCGCTCGCGTGTTCGTCAACGAGGTCGCGTCGCTGGCGATGCGCGCGATTATGCACTTCGGCTTCTCGATCGGGATCGACGACGAGTCCATCCCCGGCGAGGCCAACGCGCAGGTCGACGAGGCCATCCAGAACGCCTACGACCGCGTCCAGGAACTCATCGAGATCTACGAGGCCGGCGAGCTCGAATCGCTGCCGGGTCGGACGGTCGACGAGACCCTCGAGATGAAGATTATGCAGCAGCTCGGGAAGGCCCGTGACTCCGCCGGTGAGATCGCGGAAGACCACTTCCGCGACGACAACCCGGCGGTCGTGATGGCCCGCTCTGGGGCGCGTGGCTCGATGCTGAACCTCACGCAGATGGCCGGCTGTGTCGGACAGCAGGCCGTTCGGGGCGAGCGCATCAACCGCGGGTACGAGGGCCGGACCCTCAGCCACTACCAGAAGGACGACCTCTCGGCGGAGGCACACGGCTTCGTCGAGAACAGCTACCGTGGCGGGCTGACGCCGCGGGAGTTCTTCTTCCACGCGATGGGTGGCCGCGAGGGCCTGGTCGACACCGCAGTCCGGACGTCGAAGTCCGGGTACCTGCAGCGCCGCCTGATCAACGCCCTCTCCGAACTGGAAGCGCAGTACGACGGTACCGTCCGCGACACCTCCGGCACGGTCGTCCAGTTCGAGTTCGGCGAGGACGGCACCTCGCCCGTGAAGGTCTCCTCCTCCGAGGAGAACCCGATCGACGTCGAGAACGTCGCCGACCGCATCCTCGACGCGGAGTTCAGCTCCGATGAGGAGAAAGAACGCTTCCTCGGCCGCGAGGAGCGGCCGACCAACATCTCCGAGTACGCCGGGCCGGGACTCGACAAGGCCCAGGGTATGGGGGTCGAATCCGATGACTGAGGAGTACGAACACGTCACCGACGACATCGAGGCCATCGTGCAGGACTACAACCTGCCCGAGAGCCTCCAGCACCGCATTTACGAAACGATCGAGGACCGCGAGGGCGTCACGCTCGAACAGGCCGACGACATCGCACAGGCCATCTCCTCGCGCTACGAGGACTCCCGCGTCGACGCGCACGACCCCGTCGGGACCGTCTCCGCGCAGTCCATCGGTGAGCCCGGAACGCAGATGACGATGAACACGTTCCACTACGCGGGCGTCGCCGAGATCGACGTCACACAGGGCCTGCCGCGCCTCATCGAGTTGGTGGACGCGCGGAAGACGCCCGACACGCCGATGATGACGGTCCACCTCGAAGACGAGTACGCCGAGAACCGCGAGCGCGCCCACGAGGTCGTCTGGCAGATGGAGGCGACGAAGATCCTCGCGCTCGGCGACATCTCGACGAACGTCGCCGATATGATCGTCCAGGTCGACCTCAACGAGGACACGCTGGCCGAGCGGTGGCCGACCGTCGACAGCGTCGACACCGTCGCCCAGGAGATCGCCGAGACGATCGAGGACGCCCTCGGCGTCAACACGCGCCGCTCGGAGACGCTCATCGAGTTCGGCCCCGACGAGCCGAGCTACCGACGGCTCCTCCAGCTCGTCGAGGAGCTCCGCGACATCGTCTTCAAGGGCCTCGAAGACATCTCCCGCGTCGTCATCCGCAAGGAAGACAACGAACGCACGGAGGGCGAGGAGTTCGTCCTCTACACCGAGGGGTCGGCCTTCGGCGACGTCCTCTCGATCGAGGGCGTCGACGCCTCGCGGACGACGAGTAACAACATCCACGAGGTCTACCGCAATCTCGGCGTCGAGGCCGCCCGCGAAGCCATCATCAACGAGACGATGGAGACGCTGCGCGAGCAGGGTCTCGACGACGTGAACGTCCGGCACCTGATGCTCGTCGCAGACATCATGACGAACCGCGGCGAGATCGAGTCGATCGGTCGGCACGGCATCTCCGGGTCGAAGGACTCCGTCCTCGCCCGCGCCGCATTCGAGGTCACGGTCAATCACCTGCTCGACGCGGCGGTCCACGGCGAGGAGGACGACCTCGACGGCGTCATCGAGAACGTCATCGTCGGCAAGCCCGTCGCGATCGGCACGGGCGACGTCGACCTCCGGATGGGCTCGATCGAGGCCGACGGCGGCACCGAAGCCGAACTCTCGGACGACTGACCCCGATGCGAGTCACGCTGTCGGACGACGCGCGCCAATTCATCGCCCGCTTCGAGGACGAGACGGGCGCTGCGGCCCGCGACTGCCTGCTGTTCGAGGACCGGGTTGTCATCCTCGTCGCCGCCGGCGATATGGGGGCCGCGATCGGTCCCGGCGGCGCGCACGTCCAGGCGGTCGAGGAGGCGATCGGTCGTGACGTCGAACTCGTCGAAAACGCCGACACGCCGGCCGCGTTCGTCGAGAACGCGCTCGCGCCCGCGGCGGTCCGACACGTGACGCTGTCCGAGCAGGGCGGCGAGCGGGTCGCATACGTCGAAGTCCCCGAGGGCGACCGCGGCGTCGCCATCGGAAGCGAGGGCAAACACATCCAGACCGCACGCAAACTCGCGCGCCGACACTACGACATCGACGACATTCAGCTGACGTGACGCTGTCGCGGGCCGCGACAGACGTGCAAACCGTCCTATAACTTTTTGTGTCGCTGTCGCGCTCTCGGAGACGTGCACGACGGACTGCTCCAGTTCGGCGCGCTCGCTCCGGGGCAACTCGTCCCGCCCGGTACGTTCGACGCTATCGCGGGCGAATCGTACAGTGATACCGTCCGTATCGGCGTGGGGTTCACGCTCGGGACGCTCGTGACCTACGCGTTCGGACGGCTCTTCGTCCTCCCCGCCATCGCCCGCGTCGTCGCCGCGCGGAACCGAAACAACCCGACGATCGAAACAGCCGCGCAAACGTATCTGCACGCGCTGATCGTCCTTGTCGCGATCGTCGCGGGCATCGTCGGCGCGGGCTTCGGAGGGATATTGACCGACATCTCGATCATCGCCGCCGCGCTGACGCTCGTCGTCGGCGCGTCCAGCCAGAAACTCGTCGGATCCCTCGTCAGCGGGATCTTTCTGGTCGCGGATCCGGACTTCAACGTCGGCGACTGGATCGGCTGGCCGGGCGGCGAGGGCGTCGTCGAGGCGGTCGACTTCCGGGTGACGCGAATTCGGACCCCGAACGACGAGACGATCATCGTCCCGAACACGGAGTTGACCGCGAACGCGCTCACGCGGCCGTACGGGCGCGAGCAGTACCGCGTCACCGAGCCGGTAGAGGTGGCCTACGGCGACGACATCGAACTGGCGCTCCGAGAACTCGTGGAAGTCGCTCGGGCGGACGACCGCGTGCTCGAAGACCCCGATCCGACGTCGAAACTCGTCTCCTTCGAGGGGAGTTCGGTGCGGATCCGGGCGGACTTCTGGGTCGGAGACCCGATGGACGCCGACCTCGTGACGCTCAAATCCGACTTCCGCCGGCGCGTGAAAGCACGGTTCGACGAGGTCGGCCTGACGCTCGGACCGCCGTCGGGACAGGAACTCAGCGGTTCGGTGTCGGTCGACGTCGAGGATGGGCTGGCACCGGGTGCCGGACGCGACGGCGGCAGCGACGGCCGGTACGGCGACGGGAGTTGACGCGCGGCCTCGATCCGCACTGCACGCGGGTTCGCCTCCGGTGCCCTCACACCGAAACGACACGTTCTCCGCGCCGTTCAGCCCCTCTCCCCTCGCGAGCGACTGTATCCCGAATCGAAACGACGGCCTCAGAATCCTTCTTAGGGGTCGCTAACCCGACCTGCGCCCGTTTCGTCGGATCGGAAAAGGGAGGCTTAAGTAGCTCCGACGGGAAATCCGGGTCACTATGGCGAACGGCAAGTACGCCGCGCGGAAACTCAAGCAGGACCGGCAGAAGCGACGCTGGTCCGACTCCGAGTACGCGCGACGCGAGCGCGGTCTTGGCGCGAAGTCCGATCCCCTCGAGGGAGCCCCGCAGGGTCGCGGGATCGTCCTCGAAAAGGTCGGGATCGAAGCGAAGCAGCCCAACTCGGCGATCCGAAAGTGCGTCCGAGTACAGCTGATCAAGAACGGCAAGCAGGTCACCGCCTTCTGTCCCGGTGACGGTGCGATCTCGTTCATCGACGAGCACGACGAAGTCACGATCGCCGGGATCGGCGGCGCGAAGGGTCGCGCGATGGGTGACCTTTCCGGCGTGAACTACAAGGTCGAGAAGGTCAACGGCGTCTCGATGATCGAACTGGTCCGCGGTAACGCAGAGAAACCGGTGCGCTAAGATGTCTGAGAGCGAAGCCCCCGAACCCGACGCCCCCGCAGACAGCGAGGAAGCCGAGACGAACGCACAGCTGTTCGGCGTCTGGGACGTCACCGAGATCGAGTACGCGGACCCCTCGACGGAGCGCTACATCAACGTGACGCCGATCGCCCACACGATGGGCCGTCACGCCTCGAAACAGTTCAAGAAGTCCGAGATCAGCATCGTCGAGCGCCTCGTCAACCGCCTGATGCAGACCGAGGAGAACACGGGCCACAAGCAGAAGACGATGAAAATCGTCAAGAACGCCTTCGAGATCGTCAACGACCGGACCGAGGAGAACCCGATCCAGGTCCTCGTCCGCGCGGTCGAGAACGCCGCACCCCGTGAGGAGACCGTCCGACTCAAGTACGGTGGCATCTCCGTTCCGCAGGCCGTCGACGTCGCGCCCCAGCGCCGCGTCGACCAGGCGCTGAAGTTCATCGCCGAAGGGACCCAGCGCGGCTCCTACAAGACGCCGCAGGGCGCCGACGAAGCGCTCGCACAGGTGCTCATCGGCGCGGCCGACTACGACGTTCAGTCCTACGCCATCAGCCAGAAAGAAGAGTCCGAGCGCGTCGCCGAAGCGGCCCGGTAGACCGTTCGCAGTCGCGACTCCTCGAACACGTCGTTTTCTCTCTGCTCTCTCTGTCCTCTCCGGTCTGTCTCCTCGTACTTCTGTCCGACAGTATCAGTCGGCAGCGACGTCGCCGCGAGCGTCACCCGGTTCACCGACCACGTACGCGCGGGTGGCGTCGACCAGCGTCTTCCGATAGTCGCTGTCGGAGGGGTCCTCGCCGAGTGAGCGGAAGCGCCGCTTGAACGCGTCGAGATCGACGGTCGGGGCGTCGTCGGCGGCAGCGTGCGCTAAGTCGTAGAGCCGGTGTTCGGGGTCGATCACGTCGTGGCGCTCGACGAGGCCGAGCGCGAACGCCGCGTTGACAGCCGTGATCTCGGGGTCCGAGCCGGCGGTGACGCGGCGGGAGTCGGGCCACGGTGCGGGGTCCGAGCGGGTCGCGACCGCGCGCGCGAGTTCGGATTCGAGAAAGGAGATCAGTTTCTCCGGCGGCATCACCGAGAGTGTGATGTCGTCGGCGTAGATGTCCTTCATATGATTCGCGATCTGATAGCAGTGTGCGACCTTCCGCCGCTCGACTGACTCGCCCGACAGCGCGAGAAAGAGCGCTTCTTCCGTTTTGAGGTGATGAGAGGCGTGGCCCTCCTCGTTGCGGGCCATATGCGCGAGTTCGTGGACGACCAACTCGCGGGCCATCGCGCTCGTCGCCGCCTGTCGGGAGATGTTCAGGACGTGGTGGTCGTCGTAGTGCGCCGCCCAGGTTCGCTCGTCGGGGTCCGTCCGAACGTCGACGTACACCGGCAGTTCGAGGTCGTACTCGGTCTCGAAGAGTTCGCCAGCGCCGAGAAACGGGTCGGCTGGGACGTCCCCGCGTACTCGCAGGTCCATGCGTATCTCTCTCACGGGGTGGCCGAACAAGACTCTTACTCTGCTGTGGATCCGCTGTCGGGTGTCTGCGGACGTAGTGGACGGCTCGGCCGCGACCCACAGGTCTGGGTTGTCGCGGCCGGCGCCGACCTCGCCTAATGATTACTCTCACTGTGTACCGCCGAGCGCCACTCCCGGTGGCGATGGTCGGCGGTAAGAGACGAGAGTAATCATTAGCCACCCTACTGTGTCAAAACGAGGCATACCCTGGGTAGCGACCGCCGTATCCGGCGATTTCGCCACCGGCAAAACACTACCCTTTTGACCCTCCTACCGGTACAGGCTCGTATAATGGGCCGACGAAAAAAGATCGTACAAGAGTGTGAGCAATTGATGGACAAACCGGAGCAGATCCGGAACATCGCCATCGCCGCTCACGTCGACCACGGGAAGACCACGCTGACGGACAACCTCCTCGCCGGGGCGGGAATGATCGCCGACGAGGGCGAGGCGACCCGTCTGATGATGGACACAGAGGAAGACGAACAGGAACGTGGGATCACCATCGACGCGGCAAACGTTTCGATGACCCACGAGTACGGTGAGGACAACCACCTGATCAACCTCATCGACACGCCCGGCCACGTCGACTTCGGTGGCGACGTGACGCGTGCGATGCGCGCCGTCGACGGTGCGCTCGTCGTCGTCGACGCCGTCGAGGGCGCGATGCCGCAGACCGAGACGGTCGTCCGGCAGGCGCTGCGAGAGGGCGTCAAGCCCGCGCTGTTCATCAACAAGGTCGACCGCCTCATCTCCGAACTGCAGGAAGGACCCCAGGAGATGCAGGAGCGGCTGATGGACGTCATCGGCGACGTCAACGAACTCATCCGCGGGATGACCGAGGATATGGACGACGTCGACGACTGGACGGTCTCCGTCGAAGACGGCACCGTCGCGTTCGGATCGGCGCTCTACAAGTGGGGCGTCTCCGCGCCGTCGATGGCCGAGACCGGCATCGGCTTCCCCGAGATCATCGAGATGGAGCGCAACGACCAGCGTCGTGAACTCCACGAGCAGACGCCGCTCTCGGACGTCGTCCTCGACATGGTCGCCGAGCACTTCCCGGACCCGCTCGACGCCCAGCCCCGTCGTATCCCGCGCGTCTGGCGTGGCGACGACGAATCCGAGATCTCCCGGCAGATGCAGGAAGTCGACGACGACGGCGAGGTCGTCTTTATGGTGACCGACATCTCGATGGACCCGCACGCTGGCGAAATCGCCACCGGGCGGCTGTTCAGCGGGACGATCAAGCAGGGCCAGGAGCTCTACGTCTCCGGGACCGCGGGCAAGAACCGCGTCCAGTCGGTCGGTATCTTCATGGGTGGCGAGCGCGAGGAGCTCGACCGCGGCGTTCCCGCCGGGAACATCGCGGCCGTGACTGGCCTCCGTGACGCTATCGCTGGTTCTACCGTCTCGTCCATCGAGATGACGCCGTTCGAGTCGATCGAGCACATCTCCGAGCCGGTCATCACGAAGAGCGTCGAGGCGAAGAACATGGACGACCTGCCGAAGCTCATCGAGACGCTCCAGCAGGTCGCGAAGGAAGACCCGACCATCCGCGTCGAGATTAACGAGGACACCGGCGAGCACCTCATCAGCGGGCAGGGCGAGCTTCACCTCGAAGTCATCACCCAGCGTATCCAGAAGAACCAGGGCATCCCGGTCCAGACCGGTGAGCCGATCGTCGTCTACCGCGAGGCTCCCCAGCAGGAGTCCCGCGAGGTCGAGGGCGTCTCCCCGAACCGCCACAACAAGTTCTACATCACCGTCGAACCCCTCTCGGACGACGTCGTCGAGACGATCAAGCTCGGCGAGGCCTCGATGGATATGCCGGAACTGGAGCGCCGCGAAGCGCTGCAGGAAGCCGGAATGGACAAAGACACCTCCCAGAACGTCGAGCACATCCACGGGACGAACATCCTCATCGACGACACGAAGGGTATCCAGCACCTCAACGAGACGATGGAACTCGTCATCGAGGGCCTCGAAGAGGCCCTCAATGACGGCCCGCTGGCTAACGAGCCTGTCGAGGGTGCGCTCCTGCGACTGCACGACGCGAAGCTCCACGAGGACACCATCCACCGCGGTCCGGCACAGGTCATCCCCGCCGTCCGCGACGCCGTCCACCGCTCGCTGATCGACGCCGACATCAAGCTGCTCGAACCCATCCAGAACGTCCGCATCGACGTTCCCTCCGAACACATGGGTTCGGCGTCCGGCGAGATCCAGGGCCGTCGTGGCCGCGTCGACGATATGTACCAGGAAGGTGACCTGATGGTCATCGAGGGCATCGCGCCCGTCGAAGAGATGATCGGCTTCTCCTCGGACATCCGCTCTGCGACCGAAGGTCGCGCGTCGTGGAACACCGAGAACGCCGGCTTCCGCGTGCTCTCGGACAATCTCCAGCGCGAGAAGATTATGGAGATCCGCGAGCGCAAGGGGATGAAGCTCGAACTCCCCAGCTCCGTCGACCAGTTCTAAGCGACGACGAGCCGATTTCGGCTCACCCTCTCGTCGGCCCGCCGGTTCGCTTTCGCGTTCGGTCGCCGACCGTTTGATCGCGTTCTGCTCCGATTCTCCCGCCCGATAGCCGGGCCAGTACTTTCAAACAGCCGTTGGTCTTCCTTCGAACGATCTATGCGAACGCGACTTCTCACCCTGATCGATCAACTCGGGTTCGGATCACCACCCGAGGCGGCCGCGCCGACCGGACCGTCGGCGGTGCGCGTCGCCGCCAGCGCTGTCGTCTCGCTCACTGGGCTCGGGTTGCTCGTGCCGAATCTGTTCCCGCTTTTGGACGGCGGCGGCCCGCTGGCGGTCGTGCTCGGCGTCGTCGGAACGCTCGTCTCGATCGGCCTGATCGCCATCGGCGGCCTCCTGTACGTCAGCGGGTTCAGCGACCGCAACGCGGCCCGCATCGCGGTCTGGAACCTCCTCGGCGTCGTCGTCCTCGGGAGCGTGATGATCGCACACGCGTACGCGCAGAACCGACTGTCCGGCGGAATCGCGCCGTCGATGTTCACCGTCGGCAATCTGCTGGCGATCGGCGCGGCGGCACACGTCATCATCGGCGTCTACGACGCCCGCCGGGTGCGTGCGGAACAACTCGCCCGCGAGCGGCGGCGGACGGCGGTGCTGAACCGCGTGCTTCGACACAACCTCCGCAACGAGGCGCAGGTGCTCACGGGGCACGCCGATATCGTCGCCACCGTCCCGGACGACGACCAGATCCGGCAGTCTGCGGCCGTCTTAAAGCGCAGCGCCGACACCGTCGGGAGCCTCGCCGACGGCGCGAAGACGATCACGCGGGAGCGCGACCGCGGTCCCGAGGAGTACGACGCGACCGATCCGACGGCCGTGTTCGAAGACGCCGTCGCACACGCCCGGGACCGATTCACCGAGACCGACTTCGCGTTCGACGCGCCCGACGACCTCGACGGGACTGTGCGCGCCAGTGACGGGCTCCGGACGGCGCTCGACGAACTGCTCGAAAACGCCGCCGAACACGGCGGCTCACCGGTCGAAGGGTCGGTTCGCATCCTTCCCGACGTGGTCGAGCTTTCGGTCACCGATCACGGATCGGGCATCCCCGAACACGAGCGAAAAGTCGTCGCGGGGGACGTGGACATCACCCAGTTGACGCACGGCAGCGGGCTCGGACTCTGGGTCGCGAAGACGGTCGCAGACACCCACGGCGGGTCGCTGTCGTTCACCGAGACCGACGACGCGACGACGGTGACGCTGTCGCTGCCGCGAGCGGCCTGATATTCTCTTCGGGGCTCCCGTCTGCTCCCCCGCCTCGCGTATCGTGCGCCGGGTTGGGACGCCGGCAATGCGTGCCATCGACGAAGGCTTATATCGGTCCGGGGGTTGACCTTGGAGTATGCGTACGGGAACGACCTCACGATCCCGAGCCGTCGATGCGAGACCGGACCGTTGTGCCGTCTCTCACCGCACATCGGCTCGTGAGGAACTGAACCTCTCGGGAGTGATCTGTCTATGACGTCTGCGCTGAACTCCGAGTCCGAAACCGACGCCGAATCCGACGACCGGACCCGGTCGCAGTCGTGTGGTTCGCGCGGCGATTCGGACGTCGACACCGGCGCCGACGGACAGCCACAGCCGCACACGATCCGGCTCGAACTCCCCGACCAGCCGGGACAGCTTCTCGCCGCGCTGGAGCCCATCTCCGACAACGGCGGGAACCTCCTGTCGATCTTCCACGAGCGCGGGAACGTCACGCCGCGCGGCCGCATCCCGGTCGAAGTCGACGTCGAGGCCACGCCGGACCGCTTCGACGCCATCGTCTCGGCGCTCCGCGACGGGGGCGTCAACGTGGTGCAGGCGGGCGCCGAACACTACGCCGAGGAGGTCGTCGTGCTGCTCGTCGGCCACTTGGTCGATACGGACCTCTCGGATACGCTCCGCCGGATCGAACAGTGCCCCGCGGCCTCGATCGCGGACTTCTCGCTGAACGCACCCGAGGGCCGGACCGATACGTCGAGCGCGCGCCTCCGGATAGCGACGCGCGCCGGCGCGACCGCCGAGGCATTGGAGATGGTCTCCGACATCGCCGAGGAGAAAGAACTGCACGTCGTCGAACCCCTCACGGGAGGTGCGGCATGAGCGACGGAAAGCGACTCGCCGTCGTTGGCGCGGGCGCGGTCGGCGGTTCCGTCGTCGACCTCGCCGCGGAGTACGGCCACACCGTCGTCGCCTTCGCAGACTCCTCGTCGGCGGCCGTCGCCGGCGACGATTCCGGGATCGACGCGGCTGCGGCCCTCGACCGCAAGGCCGACGAGGGAACCGTCGGCGACGCCGACCCCGACGACGCGTTGCACGCCGACTACGACGTCCTCGTCGAGGCGACGCCGACGACGCTCGGCGACGCCGAACCGGGCTTCTCGCACCTGCAGACCGCACTGGAGCGCGACCGTCACGTCGTGCTCGCGAACAAAGGTCCGGTCGCCGAACGCTACGGCGACGTCCGCGACCTGGAGCGAAACAGCGCGGGACAGGTCCGATTCGAGGCGACCGTCGGCGGCGCGATTCCGATCGTCTCGACGGTCGAGGACCTCTCGCCATCGCACGTCACCGCCGCGCGCGGCATCCTCAACGGGACGGCGAACTTCATCCTCTCGCGGATGGCCGCCGAGGGCATCGACTACGAGCACGTCCTCGCGGAGGCCCAGGACCTCGGCGTCGCCGAGGCGGACCCGACGTTCGACGTCGAGGGGACCGACGCCGCGCTGAAGTGCGTCATCCTCGCGAACGTCCTCTCGGAGGGCGAACGGGAGTTCACGCTCTCGGACGCCGACGTCGAGGGTATCACGAACGTACCGGGCAGCGCGCTCGAACTCGCCGCCGAGGACGGACGGACGATCCGCCTCGTCGGTGAGGCGACGCGCGATGGCATCCGCGTGGGCCCGCGCCTGGTCCCGCAGAACGCCGCGCTCGCGGTGACGGGCACGCGGAACATCGTGCAACTGGAGACGACGCACGCCGGGCAACTGAACCTCAGCGGCCGCGGTGCGGGCGGTCCCGAGACCGCTTCGGCGGTGCTCGGCGACGTCGGACGACTCGAATAACGGGGGGTCGGACCACCTCGGGGTCGCTCGAAATGCCGTGGTAGATGCTCCCACAAACCGCGATACTCCGGCGTTTCGGCCGTCTACGTATCGAAATGGTTTTAGGGCTTTCTGGCCAAAGTCGTCGGTACAGAGCGCCTTAGCGCGTGACCCACCTATGAGTGACAAACCGCACCAGAACCTGGCCATCATTGGCCACGTCGACCACGGTAAGAGTACGCTGGTCGGGCGACTCCTGTTCGAGACAGGATCCGTCCCCGAGCACGTAATCGAGCAGCACCGAGAGGAAGCCGAAGAGAAGGGTAAAGGCGGATTCGAGTTCGCCTACGTGATGGACAACCTCGCCGAAGAGCGCGAGCGTGGTGTCACCATCGACATCGCCCACCAGGAATTCGACACCGACGAGTACTACTTCACCATCGTCGACTGTCCGGGCCACCGCGACTTCGTGAAGAACATGATCACGGGCGCGTCCCAGGCAGACAACGCGGTCCTCGTCGTCGCCGCAGACGACGGCGTCGCGCCGCAGACCCGTGAGCACGTCTTCCTCGCCCGCACCCTGGGCATCAACGAGCTCATCATCGGCGTCAACAAGATGGACCTCGTCGACTACAGCGAGGACTCCTACAAGGAGGTCCAAGAGGAGGTCAACCAGCTCCTCAAGCAGGTCCAGTTCAACTCCGACGACGCGCTGTACATCCCGATCTCCGCGTTCGAGGGCGACAACGTCGCCGAGGCGTCGGAGAACACGTCGTGGTACGACGGCCCCACCCTGCTGGAAGCGCTGAACAACCTGCCGGAGCCGCAGCCGCCGACAGACGCGCCGCTGCGCCTGCCGATCCAGGACGTCTACACGATTTCGGGCATCGGTACGGTCCCGGTCGGACGTGTCGAGACGGGTACCATCAGCCCCGGCGACAACGTCTCCTTCCAGCCGTCGGACGTCGGCGGCGAAGTCAAGACCGTCGAGATGCACCACGAAGAAGTGCCGCAGGCCGGCCCCGGTGACAACGTCGGGTTCAACGTCCGCGGCATCGGCAAGGACGACATCCGTCGCGGTGACGTCTGTGGTCCCGCAGACGACCCGCCGTCGGTCGCCGAGACCTTCAAGGCCCAGATCGTCGTGATGCAGCACCCCTCGGTCATCACCGCGGGTTACACGCCGGTCTTCCACGCCCACACGGCACAGGTCGCGTGTACGATCGAATCGATCGATCAGAAGCTCGACCCCGCCTCGGGCGAGGTCGCAGAAGAGAACCCCGACTTCATCCAGTCCGGCGACGCTGCTGTCGTGACCGTGCGACCGCAGAAGCCGCTCAGCATCGAGCCGTCGGGCGAGATCCCGGAACTCGGGTCCTTCGCAGTCCGTGACATGGGTCAGACCATCGCGGCTGGCAAGGTCCTCGAGGTCAACGAGCGATAGATGCAGCAGGCACGCGTCCGCCTCGCCGGGACCAGCCCGGACGACCTCGACGACATCTGCGACGACGTTCGCGAGATCGCGAGCAAGACGGGGGTCAACCTCAGCGGACCGATCCCGCTGCCGACGAAGACGCTCGAAGTGCCCGCACGGAAGTCCCCGGACGGTGAGGGGACCGCTACCTGGGAGCACTGGGAGATGCGCGTCCACAAGCGTCTCATCGACATCGACGCCGACGAACGCGCGCTCCGGCAGCTGATGCGGATTCAGGTGCCCAACGACGTCAGCATCGAGATCGTCCTCGAAGACTGAGGACGGTCGGACTGCGTCCGACTGCACGACGCCCCCCTTCCGGCCCGCGCGGTCTCACGACTGCACCGGGTGACGGCGCTAAGGCGTCGGCGTCACCGCCGTGACGTCTCTTTCGGTGGTGTGATAGCGCGTCTCGCGCGGCGAGCGAAACAGAAGGTACAAATGATCCGCTGTCTTCGAACGTAATGCGGGCTCGTAGATCAGGGGTAGATCGCTTCCTTCGCAAGGAAGAGGCCCGGGGTTCAAATCCCCGCGAGTCCACTCACTTCTGGCCTTCTCACGAAGGCTTCGATTCCTCGCTGGAGAGCACCTCGCTCGGCATTCTTCACTGAGCGACTGGTGTAACAAAACCACGAAGGACACGAAGTTCGCCAGGATCTGGCGCGATCCCCGCGCCGTCCCCGAAGGAGGTGGTCGTTTTGAGCCTTGAAGCTCGCGGCCAGCTCATCTGTGAGTTCTGCGGTTGCCTGATCGAGGAAGAGGAACAGCGCTGTCCCGCTCTCGATGACGGGAGGTGTCGCCCTTGATGAACCTCTCCCGGGAGTCCGACGACAACCGGTGCCGCCATTGCGGCGCCCACGTCACCCACGACTTCCGCCGTGTCTACGGCGACCAAGACGGGAACGTTCACCGATGCCGAGAGTGTGATACCGCAGTTCGGATTCAGCAAGGGTCCGCCGCCGGGCGCGACGTCCGAACGCCCGACCCGCAAGAGTCCCCCGGACGTCACGGGAATATCGCCGGGAGGTGGTCCGAGTGAGCGTCGAGACCACGTACTTCTCGGCGCTCACTCACGAGAAGGTCAAGGTCACACAGAACGCTCGAATCTTCGGGATCGTCCGGCGTCCCGCCGAGTGGATCGACGACGTCGTTGATCGGAACGTCTCGGCGCTCGCGCCGCCCGAAGAACTTCTCGAAGCGTACAAGACGGTCGAAGCGGCTGCCCGCGACGCCGGCGAGGCCAACCCGGAAGCGATCGCGTGGCGTTCCGTCGACTTCGAGGCTCAGTTTCACGAGTACCTCTCGAAGCCCGGTCCGCGTCGGGTCCTTCGCCAACTCGTCGACGACGCTCGCGAAGGCCCAGTATGGCTTGTCTGCTACGAAGCCGACGACGAATACTGCCACCGCCGTCTCGTCGCCGAGCGGATCCGTCGCCTCGCCCGCGGTGATCTACCCGACCGGCCGCACCTCGACGACGCTTGTCCCGACGACGAACACGAGTTCGTTCCTGACGGCCGGGCTCCGCATACCCGTTCGTGTCTCTGGTGCGGGCTCTCCTCTCAGACAATCACCGACTCCCTCGGTGGTGAGCGGCCGTGACGTCTGCCGCCCGCTTCGAGACCCGCAGCGACGGCTACGAACGCTGGCGCGCGTGGGACCCCGCCGATCGGAAAGAGCGGTACGTCTACGTTCACCAACTGCTCTGTATTTCAGACGGCGCGGACCCGTATCTCGTCTTTTCCGACGGGGAGTACCACGTCCATCACGGGAACCGGATTCGGTGGGATAACCGTCCGTCGAACGTCTCGCTGCTGGACTCCGAAAAGCACGAGGAACATCATCGGACGCATCGATCCGCCGGCCGTCAGCGCACCGCTCGCGCGGATGGAGGGAATCGATGAACCGGCCGGCATTCGCGATTGTCGGCGATTACGGCGTCGGGGTGGTGCTGCTATGACCGCGGGGAAGTTCGTCGACCCGCAGTCCCACGAGGCAGATATTCACTTTATTTTCGACGAGGACGGGTTAGACCCGTACTACGCACTCAACTCGGTAATCCGGGTGCAATATGACGACTGGCAGACGGAAGGGAAGCCGAAAGAGACGATGAACTTCCTCGGACAGAGCTGGGCGCTCGCCGCCGACTACGATCAACAACCCGTCGATCCGTGGAACCACGAGAGTTACCGGATGGAATCCGTCCCCCTGTTCAGACTGTATTTCGTCGCGAAGGACGGTCTATACGATGGTGAACCCGCGGATCAATCGAGCCGGATCCGCGGAGGAACGATGACGATACGCCCTCGGTGGCCCGAGATGACGATGGACGGCAAGAAGATTCAGGGCGTTCCCGACCTCGGAAAGCCGTACATCGACGTGCAGGTGCAAGCGTCGAATATCGAGCACTCCCGATACCTTGACCTCGTGAAAACGGCGATGGCGGCGTTTGGCGTCTCGTATCGGTATTTCGAGGATCCGCACGAGATGAGTAACGTCGTCGACGTCGCGCGCTACGTCCGCGTACGTCGCTCGCGATCAAGCCCGCTGTACGCTGCAGATGGCCCGATCGCCCGCACCCACGCAGTTCTCGAAGCCGGCCAGCAAGGATACCGAAAGCACGTCGAGGATCACACGAAGATTCCCGGCTACTACGTGACCACGACCGTCGACGACGAAAGAGCCCGGGATATCATTCCCGGACAGACGCTCGGGAAGGAAATCAAGCACTACTACCCGCAAGATCCGTCGTTCTACGAACCCGGAGACGCTCTGTACCACCCGAAACTCGAAGTCGCCTACCAGACGAAGCAGACCGACGAGACGCTTCGATGGAGTGACCTTGACCAAGCGGTACGGGAGCTGGATGCGACGCTCTACAACTATCTCGACTGGGCGGACCTTCCCATCCGAGCGGACGGCAAGACGTTCAAGTCCGACGAGTATTTCGACGCCGGTTCGGAGTCGTACCGGTCGGTGAAGCTCGTCGACTGTCCGCTTCCCGACGTCGAGGACGAACAGGAGCACGTCGTAATGAAGCTCTGGGGGAACACTCTCGAATCCGACCGCGACTTGATTGATTCACTCGTCTCCGATGGCGGGACACCGACGCGCGAGGAACTCGCCGATCGAACCGGCTACTCGTACCGAACCGTGCGCCGGTTCGTGAATCGGTGTGAAGACGTCGTTCGCGACGCCTACGACGGGCTCAGTATCGACTCCAAGCACAAGGAGCAAATGCTGATCGAACGCGTTCGGGCCGCGGAATCGCAGTTCCGCGAGAGCGTCGAGCACGCGGTGATGAACGCCGCCGACGTCGTCGAAGACCGGACGCGATCGAAGTGGTCGCAGGTCAAGCAGCGATACAACGTCAGCATCTCGGAGGGGAAATTCAAGCAGACGCTCGAAGTCGGGTATCGGCCGGAGGATCGCGAGGATTTGGCGGACGTGATTCGATCGATCAAGTTGGCCGCCCGGGAACGCTACCGATCGATCCGCCGCTTCGCCCTGGAGGTGACGACGATCGACGGGGAACACCGTCGCATTCCGAACCTCGAATCGTGGAGACCTGGAGCAGCGAAGACGACGCACGAACCGAGTAAGCCGGACTGGTACGAGGATGCGGACCAGCTCGCTCGTGATCGGTACGGCCGGCGGCTCGACGACCTCGCAGACGCGCGACGTCAGAAGGTGATCAACGAAGTCACCGAGTAATGCGGTCGGTCGATAGAGGCATCACTGTTCTATACCTCTGTTTTCGGCGCTCGAACGACAGATTCCCCGGTTCGGGACTGATTTTCGTGTGACCTTGACCGCGATCGCGACGACTCGACGAGATCGACGGCGAGGACGATCGGCCGGGGGGAGGCCGATCGTTCCTTAGCAGGTGTGGCTAAGGCCACAAGTCCAAAAGACTCCGCCCACCCTCGCAATATGGACCACGATCTCAACCCAGATGTGAATGATCGTGCAAGCGGACTAGACCAGGGAGAGACAAGCAATTAGAATTGTTCCACCCGAAGCAACTAGCGACACTCTCAGCCACCGATATTTCCTTCTTAGTACACTTGCCAGTGCTTCGTTACTTGCTGCCAAGCTCTCGACACCTCTCTCAATGTCTTCATCAAGTACTGATTCCGCATAATCCCCTTGTGAAGCGACCCGCCAATTCAAATTTCCAAGGTTTGCATTCTCTCGATTATGATCCACAAACCGGGGAAAGACCGTGTATATCCCACTCCCGATACTTAGCAGGCTTAATCCAATAACACCATAGAGGATACAAACTCGTTCGCTCCAGAGAGTAGAGTTTATCAGAAGACCAATGAATGCAAGGTGTCCAGAAATAACAATTGCAGCCTTCTTATCCGCTTGGAGAATGTATCGGTTGAAGTGATTCGTGGTTTGACTGAGCAATTCTATTCTATTGTCACTAGCCATTAGTCAACTGTTAGGAAGGGGGAAATAATAAAGTTCGATTGGTACCTCGTGTTTGTCACTTGAGATGGATAAGGACGAAAAGAGACCAACGTCTGATATAAAAGAAGATATTCAGTTTCGAATGGATCTTGTAGTTGAGGATTCCGAAGTTCTTGAAGAGGATGAGGATGGGGTCCGTGTCGGTCAGGTGATGAAACCGAATCCGGAACGCTATGACCGGGTAGACGATGGTGAACAAAAGGGTTGGATTGACACTTTTGAGAACACATTCATCCCTGAAGATGTGCTAGCTGAAATGTGGGAAGAACAAGCAGAGGGCCTTCCAATCTACTATTCTCCTGACCAAATTGATGACTGGCAGGAATACTGCACCGAAATATATAATAGTTTATATACAATATTTGATAAAAATGGACTCATAGCACCTTCATCAACGGATACGGGCTTTCTCAAACAATATGCAGAAAGTCAAGATGAAATCCATCCATTTGTAATACTGAAAGCCGATCTAGTTGGCTCAACGAAAATGGCTGCCAGATACGATAGTGATCTATATTATCGTATCCTTGCCGCATTTGAATACCTAGTAGTGGATGTAGTCCGGAAGCATAACGGGTACTATCTAAAAAAAGAGGGTGACGGAATCTATGCCTTCTTTCCTTCTCCAAATACTACGGGAAAGCACGATAACGCTGCGTTGTGTGCCCTTCGAATCAAGAATCTTGTATCTGACCTATTGAGTGGGGCATTATCTGATAACGGATATTCCGAAGTCGAGGTTACTATCGGATTAGATTCCGGTAATCCTGAAATAGTCCCCGACGGGAACGACAATTTTGAGCTGATTGGCCTAACAATGAATTTGGCCTCAAAAATTGCTGACGCGGCTGAACCGAACGAGGTTTTACTCGGCCAATTCACAGAACGGAACTTGCATACCAAGTACCGAAAAATGACACAAGAAGTTACTCAAGATCGAGAGTGGGGGTTCTCAGAAGGAGACACCTTGTATCCAATCTATCTGTTGAAAGATGTAATTCAACCTTGAATCAGGTCGTTGTATGATAATTCAGAATATGTCTGATGGTTTTATTTTTACTTGCTTCCCTTTCTGGTGCGCTCCTGCTCCATAGAATGACACCGACAGCTCCCGCGCTCGAATGGTCCGCGAGCGACGAACCCGTATTCCTCGCCCGTTAAGCACGTAGCCGACGAACACGTATCCACCATCTTCTCGGCGAAGTCGCCGGTGCTGCTCTTCCCACAGTCGAAAGCGTGCAGCTCGTCGCGACAGTAAGCAAGCTTTCACATCCCACGGTCTCCTGTCGCCGTCGCGGGCGTCGTTCCAGCTCGTGTGATCGACGTCGAGCCCATACCGCTCAAAGGCCCATTGTTCGGCAAGCGCACCGTACCGCGCTGCTTTCTGGCTTCTATTCATCGTTGACCTTTGACCCAGCTGGTCTTTTCCAGGGGTTGTCGTTCGATTTTCCCCCTTCGAGCGAACTACCCCGGTCTCGACCCCTCGCAATCCGCCGAAAGAATCCGATATCGAACCATAGTAAAGAAATGTAGGCCCGTCCGGGGGGGCTATGGCGGACGGAACGAACGGACATCGATCCCGTCATCCAGTTTGGCTCTCTCCAGGTTCCGGGACGTCGTCGAGATCGTTCCACTCTCCACGCTCCCATTCCTTCTTTCGATCCGTCGCCCAGGAACTCCCGTATCCAGCCTTCTCAGCCGCGTCGCGCTGCGATATGCCGGCATCATCGTCCCACGGTTGACAGTCGAGTAGGTACGATCGAACGCGTTCGCGACGAACGATGTCCTCCGGATCCACCTCCGCCGCGGAATCCTCGTCATCCTGTTCTTCGAGGACGTCGAACTCCGAGGCTTCGTGTTGAGAGTAGGACTCTCGGGTATCCGTGAGTCCTGTGTACTCGCCGATTTGTTCTAACTCGTCGTCGCCGCCCTCTGATTCGTAGAGAACGACCTTCCCCGGATCCGCTCTCGATGGCTTCTGGATGATCAACGTCGCCATTCGCCGCAGAATCGGTGCCAGTCGCTTTTTCGTGTGCGCGACGCCGAGTATGGAGCCCCGCTTCGCGTGCTCGCCGTGTTCGTCCTGCTGCTTCCTGACGAGTGTGAGCGCGCCACCGAACTTCTCGGCCTTCTGCTGGTTCGCTCCTCGCGCAGTCAACTCTTGGGACAACTCGTCGAGCGCGGCGAGCGTCGGTCCTTTCACCTGGGCCATCTCTCGAAACATCGCCTCGTCGTTGTTGATGAACCCGTCCGCGCCGCCCCACTGCAGATTCGAGAAGATGTAGCCGCCCGTGCGAGCGCCCCAGGCACGCGAGCAGTCCATCATCAACGCGGTCTTTCCCGATCCAGGCGGTCCAACGATGAACGCAATCGTTCCCTCCTGGGCGAGACGTCGCGCAATCTCCGCGAGCGCGTCGCCCGCGTCGCCGTGTGAGGATGTGAGCCCGACCGCGCCTTTCAGCTGCGAGACGTTCCCTTCGCGGTATGCTCGGTCAGTCATCACTGTCGCTGCCCGGATCAACACCTCGCTACCAACGGGAGTCTCTAAGAAGTTCTTCCCCCGCTGCCGGTAGACCATACAATAGTAGTTCAGGAATTGAAGGACGTCCGGGTCATCAACTAATCCCGCGTGTTCGAGGATGTAGCGGTTATCCTTCCCTTCGAGCGCTCCACGGAGGAATTCTCGACCTTCGGCCGCCGCATAGGTAATCGACTTGCTTCCACTCATACCGTTCCTCCATCATTCAAGGGCTCGCCGACGGGTTCGAGCGCTTCGCCGCCCGAGTCATCGATCAGCAAGTCCACTGCATCGGCTTCCCAAGGCTCTTCTTGATTGTTTTCTGCATCGAGAAGGGTCGACAGATCTGCGTTCTTGATCGAACCTGGCTGTAGCTCTTCGGGAAGCTCTTCGCGCATCACTTGTTCGAGGCTCAGTGTTTCAGAGGGCATCGCTTCATTCGGGTCCAGAGCAGCATTTTGCATCTCCATCCGCTCGAAGTCGATTCGACGAACGATGTTCGGGAGCTGCGTCTTCAGCTCTCGCCCTTCGCGAGCCATCACTTCGAGCCGCCCTCGGGTATCTTCGAGCACGTTGAGAACGTCCTCGACGTCGTGTTGCCCCACGATTTCTGAACTCGGAATCGACCGCCGCCACGTTCCCACCGCGACGTTTCTCTCTGGATCGTACGCGTAGGCTTCGAGAACGTCGTACTTCGAGCCCGTGTCGTGAGGATACAGTGGCCCCCATTCAATTTGCGTCTCAGCGAGCTTGTCCGCCGAGAGCTTCCACGCCGCGAGTTCTTCTCCGTTCGCGTTCACCTGAACAATACGCTTCGAGCGCGGATCATCGAGCAAGTCGTTGATCTTCCCCGACGCGATCGCGCCGACGACTACCGCCGCGCCGAGACCCGTACCGGCGAGCAGCCACCAATCCGGGATTTCCGCACCGGACCACAGATAGAACGCCGCTGCTATCGCACCTAGCTTATACAGATCGTTTGAGTCTGATCCGTCGTCAGACAACGCGCTCCACCTCCATTCGCTTCTCTTCGAGTTTCTTCTTCATCCGGCGATAGCTCCAATAGCCTGCACCTGTCGCCGCTGCGACTATCAGTATCCCCGCGCTTCCCCATTCGATCGCGTCTCGCTGCGTCCCGATCGCGTCCGATCGGAGGACTGCTAACCCGTCGCCATTCGAGGACGCTAGCGTGATCGCGCCCGCGCCTTCGACCTTCTCCGCCCGAAACTGGATGGTCGTTTCACCTGGGGTCACGGTCAAGGTTCTTTGCCGGACCTTCGCGCTCGCCGCGCCGCCGCCCTCCGCTAGCGCTTTCGAGAGTTTCCCCGCGTCCGTGATTACCACCTGCGTCGGGATCTTCGCGTCGATCGTCACGAAGAACGTTCCGTTGCGATACTCCCATTCGGTTATCTGAGTCGTTGGAGAGAGCGATACTGTCGCTGTCTCTCCTGTCGGTTCCTCCGTCGTCGGGCTCGCCGTCGTCTCCTGTGCGGCCACGCCGCCTGCTGTCACGGTCAATATCAAGAGCCCCACAACTAACGCCGTCTTGATTCTCAAAAAATTGGGTTTCATAATTTCCCTAGCTTCGTTGTAGGAATAGGACGACCGCCACTGCTGCCGCCACAACGATCACGTTCTGATCTATCGCTCCGAGTCCAGAGGAGCCATCTACACCTCCGCCTCCTGTATCGCTTGTCGCTAACTCCTCGTATTCCTCACGGAGAGTTCGTAGGCGGTCTAATTCCTCTTGTAGTGCTGTCGCGTTCGTCGACTCATACACGTACTGCTGTGTCTCCGTTGTTTGGACTGATTCTCCCGTTTTCGTGTTCGTCGCGCTCTTTATCGTAATATTCTGCCCGTATTTGCGCAGATTCACGACCTTCGATCCGTCGGACTGCTGTACTGCCATATAGAAGGTTCCATTAGCAGCATCCATATCGTACGTCGAGCCCGTCTCGAAGCTCGTGATATCGTCTGCCGTGTAGTAGAGAGTCCCGTTGAGGGTGGTACTTCCAACACTTACGGTATGGGACGTGTTCAAGTCCCCACCCGCGCCGATCGCTGCGAGATTGATAGCCGCGTAAGAGTAGTACCCTGTCGAATTGTACTCAGTCGCCGCCTCTGACGCGATCGTTGTCGGATCAATCCGGGCTAGATCTTCACTCGTCAGATCCCCCTCCTGATACTCGTCATAGTACCCGGAGGTGATATTAGCCATATTTGAGGTAACTTGGTCCGACTGACTGCCAAAACCATTCACAACGTCGGTCCATCGCTGGGAATCAGATATCGTATCCCAATTACCTGTATCAGGATCTTGCACTGCAATACTTTTAGATGTGCCAATTCTGAAGGCGTACGAATAATCACCATTAGTCGATGCTACACCGTAAGCCGTTATGTCGGTTCCATTGGCTAACGTGACCGTTGTATTATCCCAACCAAAATAGTCAGTATTGCCATTTACCTTGATTGAGGTAGGTGTCTGAGTCCAGAGATATTGAAGTTGTAATACTTTTGAATTGAAGTCTTGGATAACATTATACTGAATCTGCGAATAGTATTCTTCAACCTCCGCGTGCGCGTTGGCCTCCGCAAGAGATTCCGAAGACCCGTTATTCAGATCATTCACTAACTGAATTTTGGCCTTCGTAAATGCGACTTTGCGAGTGTCTTGCTGGAAATTCTCTTGAGTAGTGAGGTATGAGTCTGCGGAGTCTTTCACCGCAAGTGCTTGCGCATAGCCGTCTGTCGCAGAAATATTCTCAGAGTCTTCCTTAGTCCACGTACAGCTATCATATCCAGAGAGGTTCTGAGCGTCCGTAGTGTTGAACCCAAGCATTTGGTACAGGCCATTCTGTAACGCAGAGGTAGAACACGACAACGACGACGCTTCCGCTGTGTCCACGCTCGAAGCGGGACCGAGAGCCCCACCCAACGACGCTGTAATGAGGAATAAGGCAAAGACAGGCGCTATGAGTCTCTCACGCATCTATACACCCTCCTTTTGAAAAATGAAGTCGCGTCATTATCCTAGTCCTTCAGGAACAGGTAGCCAACCACCACGATCGCGGCGATCCCTCCCGCCCCGAGCGAACTTGATGAACCTCCGAGCAGTCCGCCGCCGCCCGAGACTTTCTCAATCGTGCCGATGTCCACGGCCGCCGATTCAATATCCGAAGCGTTGCCAGTGACCGTGACCCGATACTCCGACACGTTCTGCGTATCAAGAGATGCGAACTCGTACGTCTCGATCGAGCCCGACGCCGCGGAGATCTGGACCGTATCAACTTGCGTTTCCGATCCATTCACCACCTCATAGACCGTTACATTCGCGGGCTCCGTCGCGTTCGCGGTATCATTGTCGAGCGAGACATAGAGCGACTGCGTACCGGAGTCCACACCAAGCGTCTGGTTCGCTAGCTCATCGGAGCCCACGGCCGAGAAATTCGCTGTATCGGTCGTCACCGTCGCCGCTCCGAGCCCGACCGCGAGCCATCCACCGATTGCTGCGAATGTCACCAACGCCGCGAGGACTGCATTTCGCCTCATTCTAATCCTCCAACACATCGGTTAGCTCGAATAGCTCCGAGAGGGAGAGAATACCCGCTGCGCCGACAGCGAGGTATCCTACCTCCGGCGAGGATCCAAGAAGTTCTGTAACGAGGTTGAGATCGAACTGGCTTTGCAGGAACCAATTCGAGGCCCCGAGTCCCGATACCGTGTAGACCGTGTTCTTCGCGTTGATTTCTGGTATTTCCATTGTGACCGTGACCTCAGAGCATATACCCGATTGCCATCTGTGCCGTCATCGAGAGGCCGATGTAGGCGACTCCCCACAGGTCCTGAGACTGAACGAACGCGGAGACGTCTCCGACGAGGACCCACCCGACTAGAAGGCCGAGACTTCCGACGACCGAATAGTAGTAGTAGTCCTCGAGGTTCTGTGCTTGGTCGTGCAACTGCGAGAGCTCGGCGTTGTCGTTGGTAGCGATAGTAACGCCGAGTGCGGCGACTGTGAGCAACGTCGCAAGGGTAATATCGTTGCCAGCGAGGGTGTAGGCGACGTCTGAGAGGGAGACGTCGAACAGTGACCACGATGCGATGCCCGCCATAGCGGATGTACCGATGAACGTGGCGACAGTAGCCGCCGCATCCACGGGATCGAATTCCATTACCGACATAATGCGGCTCTCTCGGCCACGCGTTGCATCTTGTAATCCGGGAAAAGTCACCCGATAGGAACCAGATAGTATCTTAGTCCTCACCTGTCCCTAACGCTTATATCAAATCGGGTGGCCCGCCTCCTCGCACGATGTTTAGAAAACTCCGTGATCACGACGGGACACCGCTCGTAGCACTCGATAAAGACGAGTTAGAGATGGATGGCGTCATCGACGAGGACGGCGAAATTCCGGCGGACAAGCAAATCCACGTTCAAAGACTCGACGAGGGAACGTACATCGTCCGCGACGTCACGGACGAGGGTATTTCGGAATTGAACGAGGTGTTTCTGTAGCCCTATGCAGGCCCCTTCTAGAGTATCGACATAGATGGTTCCATTTAAAAATGGACCACTAGATATTTTCGACCCCAAATTACACGCAGAGAGTGTATTCTCTGCTCAATGTTCGATTCTACTACATAGACCCGTACATTCAAGCCCTCACGGGCTCCCGGCGCTTATATACTACCTATGCCCCAACCCCATCAAGACACGAAATCGAACATTCGATTCCTGAAGCCCGACCAGGTCGAAGCGATGCGCGATGCCGCCCACGAAGGTCGCCAAGGCGCGCGTGATGACGTGCTGATCACCGTGCTCTACGACACTGGGCTTCGTCGAGCCGAACTCGCTGGCGTCGATCGAGATATGCTCGATCTCGTCGACGGAGTGATCCGACTCCCGAGCCACGTGCAGAAGGACTACCCGAACGCCGGCTCACCTGATCCCGCGACGCTCCGTCTCGACCCCGAAGGCGATCTTAAGACTGTTCGGACGCTTCGTGTCTTCCTTGATCGACGAGATCGCGACAGTCCCGCGCTGCTTCCGAGCCGGAAGTCCGACCGGATCACCGGGAAGGGGATCAACGACGCGGTGAAGCGCGCCGCTCGACGAGCTGACGTTCGTCCATTTACTCACGTCGGTCGTGGCGAAACCGACGACGTTACTGCCCACACACTACGCCACAGCGTCGCCTATCGAATGCTCCACGCCTATGACGGATACACACTCTACGACGTAAGGAACCGGCTTCGGCACTCCCGGCTCGCGACGACAGAACAGCGGTACGATCACTTCGAGACCGTTTGACCTGACTAAGAGCTTATAATCCGGATAAAAAGTCAAGAGTAAGAGCCAGCAGAACGGTTTGCTAGAACAAGCCCTTATACGCCGAGGAACTTTTCGATCATCTGCCGGATCCATCGTGACTCTACCGTTTCTTCACCCAGCTCTTCATTCACGAGTTTATCAAATGCTTCCTCTAATTCTAGTTCCCCGGTTAGCACTTCCTCAATGAGTTGTTCCCCCCGTTCGTACCCAAGAACGAACTCACCCATAGTGAATGACAGGAGGATGAGCTTGTGAATGACCGCCTCATTTGTAAGGAGCATCCGATTCCAACCCTGCATAAATCCGAGTGTCGCCGGCTGTGGGGGATACTGGACAGATTCGCTTTCGACATCAACCATTTCCGCTGAAAAAGCGAGTGTATCAACAACCACGCTTCGCAGAGCCATTGACAGGGGAAATATCAACATATAGATGGACAGCATTAGACCCACGCCTGCAAGGAAAGAAACTTGACCGACAAGTAGCGCAATTATCCCAACACCCACTCCGACAAGAATCTCTCCGACAGCGTGTCGCCGCTGAATCTGAGAGTGTGTACGCTTGATATCAGCTAATAGTTCTCCTTTGTCAAGCGTTCCTTCTGCGATCTCGGTGTTAGTAACATACATCTTACGCAGGTCTCTTCGGAAACGTACCATCTCCTCTCCGATGTTGGAATTGAATGCGTGCCTAATCCGCCAGACTCCGTATTCTCGGGAGAGAATATATTTGCCGACACGAGGAGAAACAGTTGATATAACAATAGCTCCAGAGACAAGTTTACTCTGCACGTCAACCTTCAGCAGATCGAAAAATGGTTTCAGAAACTGTCCGACGATGAACAGGGCTGCAACCCCGTAAGCGACAAGGATAACGAAACCCACCTCGCATATTTTTCGACGCGGGTATGGAATGAGGAAGAGAAAAAGTACAGGCAGTAAAAGGTGGATGACTTTGCTGGCCACGCTTCTCAACGGAGCCTCACAATCTGTCTACATGAATTTGGTGGTGTCAGTTTTAACTGCCACTCCAATGTGACAGATATTGTCTGTTTGATTTTCAGCAGAAGCACGTATGCAGAAAGCAATCAAGGCGGAATTCGGTACCGTTGGCGGCCCGGTCACGCTTTAGAGATCGTTGAAATAATCAGCGCATAGTCAAATCTGAGACCAATGTACGGACACGTAGATGAAAGAATTCGACTTCGCCATCTTTGACATATCATTTAGTGACTCTCTCTCATTGTTCAAAGTGGCCAAAGAATGGTTACTGAATACGTACTCGGTTCTCTTGTCACTGGTAGTGTCGGGCTGGCCAGTGCTTGGCTAACCGGTCGCTACAACCTACAATCAGCACTAGTTCAAGAAAAAGAAGCCCACAAACGGGAAAAGGCACTACCCTATCTGGAGAAAAAAGTGAATATATATACGGAGTTGGCTCAAAACATCGAGCAAACATACAAAAAGTACTGGAGATGGTCTTTCAGAGCAGGTGAAAACAGAATTGACTCAGAGACCTTTGAGGAGGAAATAGACGAATTCTACACTAACTACACAGAGACCTTCGATAAAGCTCGTGTTTTTATGAATGACGGTGAATTGGAGAAATCACTAGAAATACTGGCGAATGAATTGATTAGCTCAAATACATTTATAATGGTGAAGTCTGAGGAAAGCGGAGAACCGATTAAAACAGGTTCAACCTTCGATTCGGACACACTGATCAATAACACAGCAGCCGCCAAGGAAGCGGAATTTAACTTCGATGATTTCGAAGACATCTACCAGCGAGCCAGAGACAACTTGAGAGTGCCGTGTTGAATAGATGCTGAGTCACGGTTAGAGTGGCTCACAGAGCGGTTCTATGTTGGAGATGGCGAACATCAGGACGATTTCACGGAACTGTCGATACCAGCCGAGCGCTCGCACGGCATCGCCGAGCGAGCGCTTCGTTGTCGAATACGAAGTTTCGGCCATCCAGCGCTGAGAGTAGCCTTTTGCCCGGATGAGTGCGTTGTGTCCTAGCGTCAACGGCCTCGACCCACGCTGGAGGATGAGTGGTTCGACGCCAAGTGCGTAGAACTCGTATTTCGTGATCCAGTTGTGGAACGCTTTATCGGCGGCGACAGATAGCAGGTCGTCCGCGTTCCGGCGGACGACCTGCGGCCCAGTCTTTGTATCGTGTTTCCACCGGGCAGAAATATGTACGTCAAGGACGGCAAGAGACTCTCTATCGGTTAGCGTCGTCACTTTCAGTGTTTGAACGTTACTTCCCGACCGCTGGCGGTAGTACGACGAGGCCGAGCGACGGTCGAAAAACGTGCTATCGAGTGCCGCGTGTCCTGACTGCGGGTGCTGCTGCGCTGAAACGCGCAGCAGCGCCCGCCACACCCACATTTTCAGCCGGTCGAACGATTTGTAGATCGTGCTGTAGTCCGGCAGATCGTCTCGATCTAAGCCGAGGACGTCACGAATCTCAGCCATGTACTTCAGCCGATTCGGCGTTTCTCGGTAGCTATGGCCGTCTTCGAGGCGAAGACAGTGTAGCACGACGTGCTTCCAGCGGGCGAACCCGCCGCTGGCGGGCTCGCCCGCGTGCTTTCCCAACGCTTGTTTGACTAGGTGCCGACACTGCTCAACGAAGTCGAGGAGATCGACTTCCATGGACAGAATCGATTTCCTCGGCTTCGTCCTTCTACTCCGTGATATTAGCCGATCAGACCGCTATTCAACACGGCACTTGAGAGAGGAACTGAAACACCCGATCGACAGGTTAAATGATTCTGATCGATCCAAGCGTCTTGATAAATAGCATTAGATAACCACTTCCACTCCGCACGGCTCGCCTACAAGTACACGACCCTAGTATCCTAAGCCGTGATCCAGAATGCCCGCGTTCTGAAGGAAGACTGGGTCCCCCAGGAACTCCGCCACAGAGAGGGCCACCTCCAGCACCTCTCGGCGCAACTGAAGCCGATTGCCCACGGTCTCGGCGCAGAGACCGTGATGATCACCGGTCCGAGTGGCACCGGGAAAACGACGATCGCGAAGTACATCGTCCGCCAGCTGGAGCAAGAAGTGCTCGGGATCCGCTGGGGGTACGTGAACTGTATCTCGGAGACCTCGATGACGTCGCTGATCTACTCGCTCGTTCGCGACGCCGGCCGTGCGAACGATCTCCGGAAGAAGGGCACGCCGAAATCCGTGATGCTTGATCGCCTCCGAGATCTCGACGAGCACTTCGTCGGGATCGTCGACGAGGTCGACGTCCTCGAAGACGAGAAAACGATCCAGGTTCTCTGGGAGATCCCCAACGTAACGCTCGTGCTGATCTGCGTTGACGACGACGACTTCTTCGCCGATCTAGACTCCCGCGTCGCTTCACGAATCCGTGGCGCGGCGAAGGTTTCTCTGGAGCGCTATCATCACGAAGGGCTCGTGGATATTCTCTGGAGTCGAATCGACGCCGGGCTCGCCTCCGGCGTCGTCGAGGAGGAAGCCGTCGAGACAATCGCCGATATCGCGGCTGGCGACGCTCGCCACGCGATCACGCTGCTTCGCCGTGCGGTCCGCGACGCCATCGAAAGCGGTGATCAGAAGTTGACCATCGGGAACGTCCAACCGGTCCGCGAGGAAGCACGTGAAGAGATTCACGATCGTCATGTCGACACACTCGGAACGCACCAGCGGCACCTCTACGAGATTATCAAAGAGGCTGAAGAGATCTCAGCACGGAAGTTATACGCGAAGTACGAAGAACGTGTTTCAGAGCCTCGGGTCAAATCAACCCGGCGAAAGTATCTCCAGTCGTTACAGCACTACGAATTGATTGGATCTACAGGAGATGGTCGAGGACGGTGGTACCGATTTAGTGGGCCTTGATATACTACGTTATTTTTGTGGTCGTTAGGTGGTGTCCTGATGCCGCCCTTCAGCCTTGTACGCAGCCCTCATAAAGTATTCGCGCAACTGGTATGGAACTCCGATTGTTGTCTTGGAAGGTTTTCTGGATCGGTTGCCTGTATTCTTTCTAGCAGGAGAATATCGGCGCATTACTGCACCCTGCTTGAGAAGGTCAGATATGTCCTGTTTCTCCTGATCCGGTTCTTCTTTGCTCCAGTAAAGAGTTCCTCGGCTGTTTGTCCGATATGAAAGCTGTCGAACTTTCTCCCGGTACTCTTCAGAACCCGCTTTGCTAGTCGCAGGGATTTTTCCAGGTCGGAAGTGTTGCAGGACAGCTCGGGCAACTGGTAACGTAATTCGGTATTTGGGTGTGTTCGGATATGCGTTTGAGTCAAGCCGGGACCAGATCACACCCGATTCAGCCAAACTCTGTTTGATGTCAGTGTCTTCAGGGGGATCTTCAAAAGCAGACTGGAGATTAAGTGAAATTGTCTTTCGGTGGACGGCTGCGTACGATCCGGGCTCAATATCAAATTGAATCGTCCCACCTATATCTTGTTCATCTAAGAACCGCTGAGTGGCCCACCAAAGCGCCCACTTTTCGGCTTTGCTGGCCGATTCTAGAAAGTCAGAAGCCCTCTCCTCGATGTGTGAAAAATAACCGCGCGACTGGAATTCAGACGTTAGCGTATCCTGATTTGCCTGTCTTACCTGAATATCTTCAATCTCCGATTCGATTCCAGTTACGAGGTCCGGAGAGAGATCAGGATGAGCAGTTGAGTATATTTCCACTTGCTTTGAGAACCACTCAGAGGGTCTTCCGCCCCAAAGATGGAAGTACACCGGTATTGCAGCACTGAATCCATATTTATTCAACAGGCCGATACACTTGCGTGTAGGACTTGTATTAACCATTGTTTGGCTGTAGTCGAGATTTAATGTTTGTTTGTACGAACCTACACTAAATCCGAGTTAATATTATCTCTCTAATATAATATATCTTTGATATTTGATTGGACTTTCGTGGTGCTTCCGATATACCGCTAATCGCCATACAGCGGCGCTTCCGATATTTCCGATATTTCACCGTTCACTAACGTCTCAGGTGTCTCAAGACCCCAAAATAGACGTTTCCATTCCGTTTCCGATATGACGCCCGGTTCTGCTTTTTCCATACCGTATGTCAGGACTCCTGTATGCAGCGAGCACCACCGAACCCACGGAAGGCCAATCACGTCACAGAGATCGAACCCGACGACGTAGAAGAGGCAGACGTCGGCTCGATCGCGGTATTCGTCTTCGACGACCCAGACAGCCGCGTCGTCGTTGACGCCGACCAAACGTGGGAGTTCGTGATCAACGACGAGGTCGCGTATTCTCGCTGGAAGATCAGCCAGCTCCCCGAGTGGATTGAGCCGGTTCTCTCCCGGATCGGAATTCGAGCCGTTCGTACTGGAAAGGAGGATGTGTGATCCGACTACGGTTCAGGGAGATCATCTTCGTCGATGTCGCCTGCGAGGAACTCTCGACCGCGATCGGTCAGCTCATAGATCCCGTCAGTGTTGTCGAAGAGACTAGCATTTTCCAGTGTCCGCAGCCGACGGTTTACATAATCCGAGTCGTAGCCGATATTGTATCCGACTACTTTGGCGGTTGCTCCGATGTCGTGGTCTTCGAAAAAGAGGAATATCTCGTAGTCTACGGGCGCGAACCACGACACTCGTTCAACCATTTCCCTAATCCTTTCTCTCAACTCATCGGAAAAATCTCCTCGGTTGCTATCTTTCCCGTAAGCTATAGTTGCTTCTATAGAACAGTCATAGCTGTTAAGATTTATATAACGCCGGTTTATTGGTGGGTAGTGACGGCGCTCACCGGACACTCTGGGTCTGGAAAATCTCCGGACCGCTGCTTACGACAGCGGTCCGGTGAGTGGTCGTCAGATCCTATGACAACCGATTACGGCAATGTCGGGGTAGCGGATAAAACCCCCGACACAGCGGCTGAAGCGACAACTAACTGCCCGGTTTGTGGTGTTGCTATCGAGGGGATAGCGGCGCGCGCACCGGGTCGACGCACGCTCGAACCGTGCGGTCACGAGACCGGCTTTCTGACGGCGAAACAGCGTATGCAACGAGATCCATCCACGACGAGCGGGACGTACAGCTTTCGGACGGACGGCCGCGGGACGCCGCTGACTCGCGAGAAGCCCCAGCGACGAAGCGACCGCGCGAACTCCCACTGGTGCGAGGCGATCGGCGCGCGGCGTTACTGCCTGAAGGAGAACTGCGGGTACTGCGGCGACAAGGAGGGCCGGCGATGAGCGGGTGTGTGAACTGCGGCGCGCCGACGCCGAAACGGAAGTGCCGCGAGTGCGCGCTGATCGATCGCGCCGAGGAGATGGCGGAGATCGCCCAAGAGGGATTCGAGGAGGACGATGTCGACCGCGGTGACGGCATCGAGACCGATGGAAGCGGGAATCCGCTCGATCGGCTATTCGTCGAGGACGCCGACGACCGCCCGGACGAGATCGTCGTTGACGAGTTGACGACGATGAACGCCGAGGAGTTCGTCGATCGTCTCGAATCGCTCGCAGAAGCCGCGGAAGCCGTGACGGAGATGGCTCACGACCTAGATCGACTTCGACAGACTGGCCTCTCGGACGACGACGCCCGGGATCTGATCTACGGTCGGAACTCCGGGCTTGCGAAGCGCGACATCGAGGCGATGTTCGATGCGATCGACAAGGTCGGTGAACACCGCGCGGACCGTCCCGTCCAGCGCCTTCTCGCGGATGTTTCCGGCCTGAATCTCTCCGAGACGTCGGAATTGATGGAAGAACTGGATCGGCTGCACCAGCGCTACGGAGGGCGGCGGTGACTGACCGACCCACGGACACCGTCTATCACGTCGTCTGTCACGGGTGCCCCTTCGAGCAGATTGTCGAGGGCGATCGCGTCCTCGCTGCGGCGAACAAGATCGTCCACCGGAAGCGCACGGATCACGCCGTCGAGTACGCGCCGGTTGAGGACTCAACGTCACGATGAGGGACGAGCCGAGCCACGGTCGGCTTCGGGAGCACCTTGAGCCGCTCTCGCCTCAGGAGGGTGTCGAGCGGTTCTTGGAGCATCGAGAGCCGAACGTCGCGGAGTCGACCTTTCAGAACAACCAGACGACGCTCGAGCAGTTCCTCGCGTGGTGCCACGACGAGGAGATCGAGAACTTGAACGAGCTCTCGGGCCGGAAGCTCGCGGACTTCGTCCATCACCGCCGCCAAGAGGTGAAGCCGATCTCGCTCCAGAAGGAGCTCTCGGCGATCCGAGTGGCGCTGGAGTTCTGGGCGGACATCGACGCGGTCGAGCCTGGGCTGCGTGAGCGCGTTCACGCGCCTGATGTCCCGGATGGGGCTGAGGCTCGTGACGTGAAGGTGGACTCTGCGGTCGCGGAGTCGATCCTCGAGTATCTCGATCGGTACCGCTTCGCGACTCGCGAGCACGTCGTGCTGTCGCTGTGGTGGAAGACGGGGATCCGACTGGGGGCGATGCGTGGCCTCGATGTCGACGATCTCCGCGAGGAGGATCACGCGATCGCGGTCCATCATCGTCCGGAGTCTGGCACGCCGTTGAAGAATGGCTCGCAGGGCGAGCGGTGGGTTTGGGTCGGCGAGCGGCTCTTCGAGCTGATCGAGGAGTATGTCGATGTCCATCGGATCGACGTTCGCGATGATCAGGGCCGCGAGCCGCTGTTCACGACTCGCCAAGGGCGCGTCAGCGATTCGACGCTCCGCGATATTTCGTATCGGTGGACTCAGCCGTGCCGGTGGGGCGAGTGCCCCCACGATCGCGAGCCGGAGAACTGCGAGGCGGTCGGGACTCCGAACACGCCGAGTAAGTGTCCGTCCGCGCGGTCGCCGCACGGGTGGCGTCGCGGTTCGATCACTGATCACCTTGCTCGAGGCGTGTCTCCGGAGATCGTCTCGGAGCGGATGAACGTGTCCCTCGAAGTGTTGTATCGACACTACGACGCCCGACGGCAGGACGAGAAGATGGCCGTGCGTCGTGAGCACCTCCAGGACAAATAAAACTATGAGAGAAATCGCCAATTCGACTCACTCATTCAGTCAACGCGACGGTTCCCAGTTGGTGCTCTCCCCGCGAGTCCACTCGACTCACTTCGTTCGTCTCGTTCCCTCGCTTGGTCCCGTTCGCTATCGCTCACGGGACCCCCGCGAGTCCACTCACTCCGTTCGTTCTCTCGCTTCCCCCCCTTCGCTCGCGGGGACCCCGCAAGTCCACTCCAACTCTTTCGACGCAACCCAAGGAGTTGTAACTCCGTCAGTCGTCCGACGAGCCGCTCATATTGCGTGATGTAGTGCCTATCCGAACGGATTTCCGAAGCCGCAATCGGGCCTCTCCGAACGAAAAATAGCCTTTGTGGGGAGTGAAGCGCGGCGGCGTCGCCGTCAGTCGTCGCCAACGACCGCTTCAGTGGGGGACCCGCGCGTGAAGGACCCGGTCAGATGCACGCCGCCGTCGCTGTCGACTGTGATTTCACAGTCCGCGTGCTCGAACGAGATCTCGCCGTCGGACATCGAATCTACGAGCTCGTTCAGCGCGTCCGGGTCGACGGACTCGTACAGCGGCGGCAACGTCGCAGGATCGGTATCGGTCGCCTCGGCCACGGCTCGGATTACCCGCTCGGAGACGGTCCGCATCGTTTCAACCATATGCTAACTAAAGACAACTAAAACATAAACATTCGTCAGACAAGTATAATATTATCTATGTGTACGAGCGACCGACGCCGCACACAGTGTGTCATAGTCGGGGAAATCCCGCGGGAGATCTGCGGGACCACCTGCGCTACCGATCCGCGCCGGGCTGTCGTCCGCGCGCGGGGAGGTCACATCTCCACTTTCGCGCTCTGGAGATACCGCCGCGCCGTGCGCTTTGCCTCGCTCCCTTCGCGGACCAGCGTCGGTTCCGTGACCGCCTCGGAGAACCGGTCGGGGTCCGGCGTAACTCGCGCTAACATCTCGGAGAACTCCGATTCGTGTCGCCCGCCGGCGGAGACGATGCCGCCGTATTTACGCTCCGAGAAGGGAGCTTCGTCGGGACTAGGGAACTCATCGCGGATGATCTGTGCGGTCTTGCGGAGATATTCGGCGGCCTGCTTCTGTTCGTACTGGCTCTCGTTGAAGTACTGCTGGGAGTACGTTTCGTCGGCGTCGACGGTCGTGTGCTCCGGCGACTCGAAGGGAATCGACTCCGTCGTCGTGTAGTCGTCGGTGAATCGGAGATTGACCGTGAAACTATCCGGATAGCGCAGGATGAGTGGGAAAAACAGCATCTCCGAGATGGTCGAACGCTGTTGGATCCGCCACAGACCTTCGGTGTAGTACGCGGTGAGGCGCCCGATTCGGTCGTTGCGCTCGCCTCTGAGGTACTCGCGGGCGACCGACTCGTAGTTCTCGCCAGCGAGATGGCGGAGTCGTCCCTCGAACGTTTTGGCGACGCGCTGTACCTCCTCCTCGTACGCGTCCGCCACCGAGACGGCAGGGTCGGCGAGCAACTCCGCCTTCCGCTCGCGACCCTCGGCGATGGTCTGCATATTGCCGTGGAACATCCTCTCGGCGTCCTCGTCCGGGAGCGGCGTTCTCACTGCGTAACCTCGCAACACCCCTGCCCCTCCATCGGCCCGAGGTTCCAGCTTCCCCATACGGCCAACGATATGCGTCAAATACATAATAAATCTGGGATTGCGAGTATCTGTGGTCGCCACGGCGCGTCGGACACACGCTGGTTCGTGTCTCGCCCGACTGGTGGCTCCGTACATACTTACGTCTCACACGCCTACGGCCGCGCGACAGGATGGTCTCGGAGGCAGAGATCGAACGGTTACGGCGAGAAGCCGACACGATTCTCACGCGAATCCAGGCGGTCGAGGAGACACTCGCACGGGCGCGTGAGAACCCGGGCGACCACTGGGACGACGGTGAACTCACGACGACGCTTGCGACGCCTCAGGGAGAGCCCATCGACGTCAGTTTAGACTTCGATGCCGACGCGGCGGAGAACGCCCAGCTCCGCTACGAGAGAGCCGCTGAACTGGAAGCTGAACTCGAACGCCAGCGCGCCGTCGTGGGGCAACTCGCACCGCTGCCGGCCGATCCGGTCGCGTACCTCGTCTGCTATCATCTCGACACCGTCGAAGGCAACTATCCGCGGTCGATGGCGGGACACCTCGACGCCGAACGGAACCACGTCGAAGACCTCTGTTCGGAGATGGAAACGGCTGGCCTCCTCGAACGCGTGGAGTCGGGCACGGTCAAACAGCGACGTGTGAAGGCGAAGCAGGCCGACGAAGTCCGCCAGCATCACACCTACTACCGGCTTTCACGCGAGGGCGATCACCTCCTCCGATTCCTCTCGGAGCGCGAGGGGAAACTGAACGTGCTCCGGCACCTCCAGGACGGCCAGCGCATCGCGAAGCGACTCGCACGCGGCGGCCCCGACTACCCCCGAATGACGGCAGAAGAACTCGAGATGGACTTCGAGTACGTCCGTCACCTCTATCGGGCGCTGCAGCGCGTCGGCCTCGTGACGACCTACGAGGGCAGCACGATCAAAGGGAGCGAACGGAAACTGAAACCGAAATCAGAGACGCACCGCAAACACACCTACTACGTGACGACGCCCGTCGCAGAGCAGTTGCTCCGAGACCTCGACGACTGATAGCGATTACTCTCACTGTGTACCGCCGAGCGCCACTCCCAGTGGCGATGGTCGGCGGTAAGAGACGAGAGTAATCATTATGAATCGCGGCGATGTGTCCCGGCGTTCCGAGGAGAACAGGACGACGAGCGTCTGCGCCGGCGCCGCTCTCAGTCAGGCGTGGGACCGACTACCGTGACTGGCACGTCGGCCTCGAGGATCACCTGCTGGGCGACGCTGCCGAAGATCGCTTTTCCGGCGGGCGAGCGCTGTCGCGATCCCATCGCGACGTGGTCGACCTCGAACTCCGCGACGATGTCGAGGATACCCTCAGCGGGTGGGTGACGCGCCTCTGCGAGTTCGACCGCGATCCCACGCTCTTCGAGAGTGTCGCGGACGAGTTTCACCGTATCCACGCGCTCGACGTTCCGGAGTTCCTCCGGTGCGTCGGTCTCCGCGCTAGTCAGCGTGTGCGTTACGACGACGCTGATGTCGCTATCGGCTGCCGGGAGTCCAGCGACGAACGCGGCCTGTGCACGGGCACGGTCTTCGTCGTCGTCGACGGGAAGGAGTATGCGGTACATCTTAGCCTCCGAGATAGAGCCGGCCGACCTCCTCGTCGTTGAGGAGTTCGGTGCCGGTGCCGGTGAACTTGATCTCGCCGCTCGCGAGCACGAACCCGCGGTCGGCGACCGAGAGGCCCTTCTCGGCGTTCTGTTCGACCAGGAGAATCGTCGTCCCGAGGTCGTTGAGCTGTTGGATCCGCTCGAAGACGTCGTCGATGAAGCGCGGTTCGAGCCCGATCGAGGGCTCGTCGAGCATCATCACTTCGGGGTCGACCATCAGCGCACGTGCCAACTCGAGCAGGCGGCGCTGCCCGCCCGAGAGCGTGCCGGCCTTCTGTCCGCGGATGTCGCCCAGGACGGGGAACTCGTCGTACAACTCCTCGGCGCGCTTTTCGGCGCGCTCGTCGTCGTTGAAGATGTACCCGCCCATCAGCATATTCTCGTGGACGCTCATTCCGGGGAAGACGCTCGCCTCTTGAAGGACGTAGCTCATCCCGTTGGCGAGGTTCTCCTGGGGCGAGCGCCCGGTGATGTCCTCGTCGCGGAGCGTGATGGTCCCGTCTTTCACGTCGGCGAAGCCGTAGATGCTCTTCATCAGCGTCGACTTCCCCGAGCCGTTCGGCCCGATGAGACAGGCGATCTGTCCGTCTTCGACGGCGATGTTCACGTCGTGCAGGACGGTCGTGTTGCCGTAGCCCGCGACGACGTGGTTCATCTCCAAGAGCGGATCGGACGTGGACTGTGAGTCCGCGTCGGACGTCGTTGCCACGATCACTCCCTCCCGAGATACGCGTCGAGGACGCGCTGATCGTTCTGAATCTCTTCGGGCGTGCCCTCGGCGATGCGCTCGCCGTGGGCGAGGACGTAGATGCGGTCGGCGATTTCCATGACGAAGTCCATATTGTGTTCGATGAGGAAGATCGTCGCCTCCTCGTCTTCGTTGGCCGTTCGGATGTACTCGATGAGGTTCTCCAGCATCGAGGGGTTGATTCCCCCGGCCGGCTCGTCCATCAACAGCAGATCCGGTTCGGCCATCAACTCCATCGCGAACTCGATGAGTTTCTGCTGGCCGAAGCTCAGCCGGCCCGCGCGGGTCTCCGCGAGGCCGCCGAGGTCGACGTAGTCCAGCAGTTCTTCCGTTCGTTCGATGAGCGTGTCGTCGGGCCGGCGCAGGAGACTCCCGACGTTGGCACCGCCCTCCTGGGCGGCCAACAGCAGGTTCTTCCGGACGGTCATATCGCCGAAGATCCGGGTTTCCTGGAACATCCGGCCGAGCCCGGCCCGGGCGATCTTGTACTCGGGCCAGTCGGTGACGTCCTGCCCCTGGAGGTAGACGCGACCCTCGTCGGCGCTGAGCGTCCCCGTGATACAGTTGAACAGCGTGGACTTGCCAGCGCCGTTCGGGCCGATGAGGCCGACGATTTCGCCTTTCTGTACTTCGACGTCGACGTCGTCGACGGCGGTGAGGCCGCCGAAGCGCTTCGTGACGCCGTCGGTTCGGAGCACCGCGCGGTCGCTGTCGGTCGCGGCCGCGGCAGTGCGCGCGTCGGGCTCTGTCGTCTCACTCATCGGCCGTCACCTCCGTATCCTCGCCGCTGTCGACGGCGGCCATCCCGCCGCGCTCGTAGTACGCCATCTCGCTGGCGTACTCCCGGAGCGTGCCGACCACGCCCTCGGGGAAGCCGATCACCGTCACGATGACCGCGCCGCCGAGCAACACGAGCTGCCAGCCGACGAACGCCGTCTCGACGAACTCGATGAGCGTGTGGAGGCCGAAGGCGCCGATGACCGGTCCGGCGACGGTGCCGGAACCGCCCAGAAGCGCCATCGCGATGAGTTCGACGTTCCACGCGCCGTTGTAGGCCGTCTGCGGGTCGATGAAGGTGTTGAACAGGCTGTAGGTGCCGCCCGCGACGCCGGTGAAAAGCGCCGCCAGCATCCACGCGGCGGTCTTGTAGTAGGTCGTGTTGAACCCCATCGCGGTCGCCTTCTCCTCGTCGTCGCGGATGGCGTTCAGGATGAAGCCGAACCGCGTGTTCGAGAGGTAGTAGATGAGCGCCATCTCGGCGATGAGCACGCCGAAGAACAGGTAGTAAAACACTGTTCCCGAGGGGACCTGCAGCAGGATCTTCCCGCTGGCCCCGCCCGTGATGTCGAGGTTCCGCGAAATCTGCTGGGCCGCGAGGAGAACGCCGAGCGTCGCGATGGCGAAGTAGTGCCCGCGAAGCCTGAGGACGGCGGCGCCGATGAGCGCCGCGAACATAACGGCCAACAGTCCGGCGGCGATCAACGCGACCGGGAACGCGACGGCGAAGTCCTTGACGAGGATCGCCGTCACGTACGCGCCGATCCCGAAGAAGGCCATATTCCCGAAACTCGGGTAGCCGGTCTGGCCGCCGACGAGGTCCCACGAGAGCGCCAGGATCGCGAACAGGTACATCTCGGAGACGACCGTCATATAGTAGCCCTGTTCGAGGCCGAGCAGGGGCGGAAGCGCCCCGACGACGGCCCCGAGAGCCAGCAGTTTCCAGCCGTTTTCGCCACAGAAGTCGAAGACGCGGTCGACCTGATTGGGGGGGAGCACCGTCCGGAGCAGTCCGGTACTGTCCTCGGATTCGCTCGTGCTCATTGTTCAGCCCCCTCGCCGAACAGGCCGTTCGGCTTGACCACCAGGAGGACGATGAGCAGCGTGAAACTCACTGCGAGCGTCCACTGCGAGGAGACGAACCCCGCGGTCAGTTCCTCGACCGAGCCGAGTAGCAGTCCGCCGACGAGCGCGCCGGGGATGGAGCCGACGCCGCCGAACACGACGATGACGAAGCTCTTGAGCGTGTAGATGAGGCCCATCTGTGGCTGAATGTTGAGGATCGTCGCGATGAACGCGCCGACGCCGCCTGCGATGGCCGACGACACCCCGAACGTGACCGCACGGGTGTGTTCGACGTCGATGCCGACCAGCGCGGCGGCCTCGGGGTTCTGTGAGACGGCCCGAATCGCCCGGCCCGTCCGCGTCCGCTGCAAGAACACGTAGAGCGCGACGGTCAGGAGGATCGCGCCGACGAACGCGATCAGTTTCATCTTCGGGATGACGAGACCGGCGGCGACGAGCGACGGATCGGCGAACGAAACCTGGATCGAACGGGGGTTCGCCGACCACGCCTGGATCGCCAACTGCTGGATCGCGATGCTGATGCCGAAGGTGACCAGAAGCGTCAGGAAGATGTCGGTCCCGATGACGCGCGAGACGAGCGTCCGCTGGAGCGCGTACCCGACGACGTACAGCACGCCGATCGCGGCCGGAATCGTCACCAAGAACAACGCTGGCGACCCTTCGGCGTTTCCGGTGATGAGGCTCAGCACCCAATACGAGGTGTAGCCGCCGAGCATCACCATCTCGCCGTGCGCGAGGTTGATGATGTCGACGACCCCCCAGATGAGCGCGAAGCCGACGGCTACCGCCGCGAATAGCGCGCCGACGAGCAGGCCGTTGACGACGAACTGCGTTACTGCCATCGGTCTCAGCGCTCACTCCAGTCGGGCATCGGGTAGATGGGGTCCGATTGGGCGACGTTCTCGGGGTAGGTGATCTGGAGGCCCGGATCGGGCTGCCACTGGTAGACGAGCATATTCTTGTTGATGACGCCGGTGTCGTCGAAGGACACCGTGCCGTACACCGTCGAGAACTCCGCCTGCCGGATGTGGTCGCGGACCGCTGTCGGCGTGACTTCGCTAACGTTCTCGAACGCGTCGACGAACGTCATAATGACTGCCTCGCCGGCCGCGCTGTGGTAGTCCGGCGTGTAGTCGTAGTTCTCCTCGATGGCGGAGACGAAGTCGCCGGTCGCTCCGTACACCGGGTCCTCGAAGTCGGCGTTGACCGCCCACGAGGAGGGGCCGTACATGTAGTCGCCGTTCGCACCGACCTCGTTTTTGAACGACTCGTTGAGGCTGCCGACCGTCCCCATCGCGGCGTCGACGTTGACGCCCTGGCTCTCCATCTGGTTCGCCAGGATGATGTTGTGCTTCTGGTGGGCACAGAGGAGTAGCACGTCCGCGCCGGCGTCGCGCACCCGACCGAGGTTCGTCGAGAGGTCCGACGTCCCCGAGGGGAACGTCTGGTCGACGACCAGTTCGAGGTCGGTCTGTTCGATCTTGTTCCGCGCGCCCTCGGCGGTGGACTGGCTGAACGTGCCGTCCTCGGCGAGGATGGCGATTGACTCCGGCGTCTCGTCCTGCGCGAGGCACATATCGATGTAGCTCTTCGCGTACTTGTTGGCCGTCGGCAGGAGGCCGAAGATCCACTCGTTGCCCTGCGCGAAGATCTCGGGGCTCGCACCGCCGCCCTCGACCATCGGCTTCTGATTCTGCGCGGCGACTGCGCTCGCCGGGAGCGTCACCGTACTGGAGTACGGGCCGAGCAGGTAATCGACGTTCTCGCGGTCGATGAGCTCCTGATAGATGCTTTTCGAGGTGGAGGCGTCGGTCCCGTCGTCCCGGAGGATCATCTCCAGTTCGTAGGTGTTGCCGTCGCCCGCCTCGACGCCGCCGTTGTCGTTGATGCGCTGAATCGTCAGTTCGTAAGCGTCCTTGTACAGTTGGCCCAGGTCGGCGTTGTCGCCGGTGAGACTCATCGAACCGCCGAGCGTGATGGTGTCCATCCCGCTGTCGGCGCTCCCGGTCGTGCCGCCGTCGGTCGACTCGCCCCCATCGGTCGATCCGCCGCTGTCGGTCGACTCGCCGTCGCCGTTGCCGCCGCCGCCGGAACAGCCCGCGAGGCCGGCGAGCCCGACTGCACCTGTGCTTCCCGCAACTCGTAGGAACGTCCGTCGATTCTGTTTGTCTGCCATAGTTACTCTGGCAAGCGCGTATCAACGATACACGCTCTGTACTGGCCATAGTCTATCACGGTAATAAATGTTAATGGTTGATCCGGAGGACTACGTATGCCACTCTATGCGACTATAGGTCACTGGTAGGCTGTCTCTCGTCCGCCGGTGCGGGCCGTCGCTCGTCCGTCGGTACGTATCGAGCGCCCCGGGGACCGCCTCCGCGTCGGTCTCACTCGGAGGCGATCACCAGAGGACGATCGGCCAGACGAAAGTGAAGAGTACGACGACGAGCACCGTGAGCACGAGCGTCATCAGCGTGTTCAGGATCACGCCGGCGCGGATCATATCGCGCTGTTCGAGGTGCCCGCTCCCGAAGACGATCGCGTTGGGCGGCGTCGCCACGGGGAGCGCGAACGCGAAACTCGCAGCGATCGCGCCGGTGACGGTGAGGAAGATGGCGGCCGGCACGGGATCGACCCCCAGCGTCCCCGCGAGCACGCTCCCGAGTCCGATGAGGATCGGCGCCAGGATCGTCGTCGTCGCCGTGTTCGAGGTGAGTTCGGTCGCCAGCACCGCGAAGACGATCACGACGACGATCACGAGCACGAGCGGTGCGCCCACGACGGTCTCGAAAAGCGACTGTGCGAGCCACGCGGTGGCGTCGGTGTCGGCCAACGCGTCGGCCAGCGAGATCCCACCGCCGAACAGGACGATCGTTCCCCAGTCGATGTCGACGAGGTTCTCCCAGTCGTCCGCGTCGCTCACCACGAGTGCGGGGATCGCCAAGAGCCCGACGACGACGAAGTAGAGGATCCCGCGGTGGCCCTCCAGGCCGAACAGGTTCGGTCCCGCACCGCCGAACAGCGTCACCTGCCACGCTGGGGGGAGAATCCCCTCGAAGAGGAAGCCGAGCCCACCGAGGATCCACAGCGCCGCCGTCGCGGCGAAGATGTACGTCGCCCGCCGGGCCCGCGGCGAGAGTGGCCCCTCCTCTGCGAGGAAGTCGCCAGCCTGCGCCTGCGCTTCGGTCACGTCGTCGATCTCCGGCGGATACAGCCAGAACGTCAACACGTACCAGGTCAGTGGCAGCGTCACGACGACGATCGGGAGCCCCACGACCAGCCACTGTACGAACGAGATCTCGACGCCGACGAGGCGATCCAAGAACGCGACCGCGACGACGTTCGGCGGCGTGCCGATGAGCGTGCCGACCCCGCCGACGCTGGCGGCGTAAGCCGTCCCCAGCAGGGTCGCGACCCGCATATTCGACACCCCCCCGTCGGCTTCACGGCCGACGACCCGCGCGAGGACGCCGAGCGCGACCGGCGTCATCATCGCCGTCGTCGCGGTGTTCGAGACCCACATCGACAGGAACGCCGTCGAGAGCATGATCGTCAGGATGAGCAGTCGCGGGGAGCGTCCCATCCAGTTGATCAGATACAGCGCCAGCCGTCGGTCGATGTTGTGCGTCTGCAACGCTTTCGCCAGCATAAAGCCCGCAATGAACAGGAAGATGAGCGGATCGGCGAAGCCCGACAGCGCCGTCTCCATCTGGTCGTAGATCCCGAAGATCGTCAACACGACCGGGATGAGCAGTGCCGTCACTGCGAGCGGGAGCGCCTTCGTCACCCACAGAATCGCCGCGAGCGCCATCGTCGCGAGCGCCAGTTGCGCGGCCTTGTCGAGTCCCGCGGGTGTCGGTGCCGTGGCGATGAGCGCGGTCGCGACGACCGCGACGAGAATCGCGATGGCGCGCCGTCGTCCCGACGCCTGTGCGCTCCACAGCATCAGAAGTTCACCACCAACACCTCGATCTGCTGGTCGGTCAGGTTCGCGCGGTAGGTGTCGAACAACTGTTCGAGGCGGTCATCGGAGAGACTCCGCGTATCGCTTTCCAGCATCGAAATGTGTGCCTGCATAATGTCGTCGACCTCGGTTTCGACGTCCCGCTGGCTATATCCTGCCGCAACCCGGAGGAGGCGCCACGCCATCGGCGAAATCTCGCGAACGTCTACGTCGTCTCCACCGGCTCCCATCTGTCGATACTGGTAGCCTCTCACGAACTTACATAATTGTTCGTTTTAACTTCGGGCGGTGCGCGGGGCCGTCCTCCGCGTACGGGGCTTCTCCGTCGCAGCCATCTCCGACGGGCCCCTACGGCCGTCCGACCTGCTGACGACGTAGCCAGAGGTAATACCCGCCCGCCGGAACCGAGAGCAGCCAGACAAGCGGCACGAGCACGTTGCAGAGGTGGACGACGGCCACGGCTCCCCACACGCGCCGGTCGGGTGCCCACGCGACGTCGCTCTCGCGGATCCGTCGCGTGTCGAGGAACAGCGAGAGGCTGAACACCGGGATGAGTACCGCGGACGCGACCAGCGAGAATACGACGGCGAACGGGAGGAACACGCCCACTGTTGGGATCGTCTCGTAGACGAACCGTGCGTTCTCCGGCATCCCCATCACTGCGACCAAGACCGGTGTTGCCACGACGACGACGAGGAATGCCGCGACCGTGAGCGCGACGCCGTAGTACCACCGCGAGATTCGTTCAGGCGCTTCGCGTGCGTCGTCTGATCCTGCCTCGTCGCGAACGCGGTTGTCTTCGTACCACCCATCGCCGCTGTAGACGTCCCGTGCGGCGCCGCTCCCGGCGTCGCTGGAGCGGAACCGGCGAAGGAGGTACGCGCTCGCGACGAACACCAGAAGCGGCGAGTCTGCGAGCACCAGCCCGACGATCGGGACCGCGATCCCGAGTCCGCCCCAGATTCGAGGCCGCGGAACCCACGTTTCGGCACTCCGTGCGACCGCTCGCGCATCGAAGTACAGCGCGATCGCGAATACGGGAATCGACAGCTGACTCACGACGACGAGGACACCGGCGAGGAGTCCGAGGGTCGTCGCCGAGCCACTCGACTCGGGCGTCAAGACGAGACTGAGCCATCCGACGACTTCGAGTACTGGAGGGAGGGCGACGCCGACCCACCAATCTGAGTCGACCATACTCCGCGTGGCGTCGCCGCTGGTAGAATCCTTTCGGTCGCACAGTGATCGAATCGCGAGGGCTACGGCTCATACTGTCGGACAGAACGATGTGAAAAGTATCGGCACCTCGTGGGTGCCAAAATGATTCACGAGCTCCTGTCCGACAGTATCAGTGTCTGTTCTCGGGCGCGAGCGCTGTGTAACTACAGCGCCGCCGCTATTTGCGTGGCATCGCACGAAAAACCGCTCGACGTGGGACGGTTAGGTGACGGTCACGCGACGTTGAAGCCCTTGTCGCGGAGGAAATCCTCGACGCGACCGGTGTGGTTCCCCTGGAGTTCGATGGAACCGTCCTCGACTGTGCCACCGCAGGCGAACTTCGACTTCAGATCCGAGGACAGACTGTCCATATCTACGTCCTTGGGGTCGAACCCTTCGATGACCGTTACCTCTTTTCCGTAGCGGCGCTCGTCGATGCGGATGGTGATCTCCTGGGACTCTTTTGCGACGTCTTCGCAGACGCAAAGCTCCTCAGGGAGTCCGCACGTCGAGCAGACTTCCGACATTACAAATCGAACCTACAGGATGGGGATATTAAACAGTATCGGGAATCCGTCCCGAGTGCACAGCCACCGAGTTCCGAGGAGGTGCGACTCTGCTCCGCTGCCGACATCAGCACGCACGACACGTTCACTGGAACCACCGGAGGAGCGGCGTCGACGAACGGACCAGTCGGTCGACAGTCGAGACCGCTTCGTCGGCCTCGGCCGCACTGACACCGTCGCCGTAGCGTGCGCGCTCGTAGTACTCGCCGACGCGCCGTGCGTCTTCGAACTGCTCCGTCAACGGCACCGACTGCAGGTACGACCGCGGCGTCTCGCCCCGGCGACGCGGGCGGTACTCGCGTTCGAGCACGCCTTCGAGACGACGGTACGCCCGAGCGACGTCGGCCTCTGGGTCGCGCCGCCGCTGGTACTGGATCGCGAGCAACCGCACGGTCCGATCCGCTGCACCGGTTCGGTGCGCGCCGGCTGTGAGGCCGACGAGCGCGACGGCTCCGACGAGGAGCGTCCGTCCCGACGGTAGGTTCGGCACCGGGATCCCGCCGCCGATCGGCGCCGACGACGTGTCGGTCGCGTCCGCAGTGGCCGCCGACGTCGCGCTCGCGGGCGTCGTCGCCGTCACCCCCGCCGGCGTCGATCCGCCGGGGGCGCCAGACACGGCGGGCGTCTGGTTCTCGATGCCCGCCCCCGGCGGCGGCGTCACCGTCTCGTTCGGGCCCGGTAGGTCGATGTTCTCCTCTTCGTTCTGTCGTGCCTCGGTGAGGCGCGTGTTCTCCGCCGTCTCGCGCGGCCCCGACGGCGTGGGGTCGAACCGGACCCAGCCGACGTCGGGGAAGTACACCTCGACCCAGGCGTGGGAGTTGAGCCCGCGGACGACGTAGCTGTCGTTCCCGACGTTCTCTCCCGGCGTGTAGCCGGTGACGAACCGTGCGGGGACGCCCTGGGAACGCAGCATCACGACCATCGTCGTCGCGTAGTAGGTGCAGTAGCCGGCGTCCATCTCGAACAGGAACGTGTCCGCCGCATCGCCCGACGGCGCGGGGACGCTGAGGGAGTACTCCTTGCTGGATTCGAGGTGCGCTTCGATCGCGACGGCCTTCGCGTAGGGCGTCTCCGCGTCGCCGGCGACGGATTCGGCCCGCTCACGGACTCGCTGGGTCGTGCTCTCGGGCAACTGGAGGTACGCTTCGGTCACCCTGTCGGGATAGTCCGTCCCCGCTCGCCGGAGTCGCTCGCTCGTCGCGTTCGGGACTCTGCTCGTGACCGTGAACGTCTCGCCGGCCTGGAGCGTCCCGCCCGGCCGCACGTTCCCCTGTGGCGTCACGAGCGCGCTCGACCTCACCGGGCCGTCGAGATCGACCGGTCGCCACGCCGCCGGCAGGATCGAGATCGGATCCTCGGCCGTGACGGTCTGTTCGAGTCGACGGGACGGTCCCGGCGGTCCCCGGAGGCGACCGTCGTACGGCCGTTCGTTCCCGGTTCGGACCCACCCGCTGCCGGTGTAGCGGTCGTATGCGGCCGTCTGCCAGTACTCCGCGCGCGGGCTATCGACGGTGAACCGGACCGACGGCGAGAGCCGGATACTCCCGACGATTTCGACGCTGTCGTCGGCGTCGACGAGGCTCGCTTCGACCGTCGGCGCGCCGCGGTCCGGGAGGATCGGCGATCCCGCTGCGCCGGGGACGACCGACAGCGTCGAGGCGGCGACGATCATCGCCGCGAGAAGGACCGTCAGCACGTCCGCCTGCCCGACGGCGGTCCCGTGGCGGTCGAACGTGGACGCCGCGAGCAGTCCCGTCGCGCCCACGACGCCGACGAGCGTCGCAACGCCCTCCGCGTCGCCGGTGAGAACGACCAATCCGAGCGCGACGCCGCCGGCGACCGCCGCGGAGACGTAGCGCTTCCGGACCGTGAGGTACCACGAGAGAAAGACGGGGCCGGGCACGACGGCCATCGCCCACACGCCTGCGCCGACGAGTCGCAGGACCGAGAGCCCGGTCAAAAGCGCGACCGTGTCGCTGAGGGCGCGCTCGGGCGTCAACAACTGGATCTGGCTCTGTGGGAGCGTGAACAGATACACCGCTAGACCGAGGCCGAGCAAGAGCGAGGTGACGACGAACGCGACGCGCACACCGACGAAGCGACCGACGAGGACGGCGAACGCGATCGCCCCAGCCACGACGACGGCGAATTCGGTGCTCCCGCCGACGACGTCGGTGACGCGCCAGAGGACGCCCGCGTACGACCACGTCAGCGCCAGGAGGCTCACGACGGCGAGCGCACGGCTGCCGTCGATATCGCTTACGAATCCCGCGGTCTCGCTCCCGTCGGACCTGTCGCTCCGGCCTGACTGCGACCCACCAAGCGACGGCGCGTCGCGGCCGACGCCCGAACTCATCCGGTGACCTCCTGTGCGGTGGGGGCCGCTGTGTCTCCGGCCCCGGTCGTCAACTCCTCGAAGCGGTGTTCACGCCCGTCGAATCTGATCGACGCCGACTCCCCGTCGGCGACGACGACGACGTCGGCCTCCCGCGTCGGTACCGGGCCCGCTCCGGCGACAGCGAGGTGATCGAGCAGCGGTCTGGTCGTTCCGGGTGTCGCCTCGACACGTCCCGACGGCGTCGTGAGTGCCACCGACGCCCCGACACGGAGCAGCGACAGACAGACGGTCGCCGCCGCCTCGGCCATCGTGTCGGCCGCGTCGTCCGCTGCGTCTGCCGCCTCACCCGCAGCAGTCGTCGATTTGCTCGCCGCCGTGCGTTCTGTGTCGGCTCCACCGCCGGACTCGATGCCGGCGACGACGCGCACCTGATCGGGGTCCGCCTCGGCAGTGAACTCCCGAACCATCAGATTGCCGCGCTTCGCCGAGGACTTCCAGTGGACGTCGCGGAGCGCGTCGCCGCGTACGTACTCGCGCAGGTCGTCGAACTCCTCGCGACGGTTCGCGCGCGGCGATTGCGTCAGCGTCCGCAGGTCGGCCTGCACCCCCTCAGAGAGGACGCCGACGGCGGGAAAGACGACGAGTCCGTCCCGCTCGTCGACCGTCGTCGTGCGTTTGAGCAGTCCCAGGACGTCGGTTACGACGACGCTCACCGGGCCGAGTTCGTGCTCGCCGCGCCGCTGTGGCGTGATCTCGTAGGTGACGTCCGCGTCGGTCGCTCCGGCGACGACAGCCTCGTGTGTCGCGGTCGACGCACCGCCGGCGTCGCCGCTCGATACCGCTTGCGCCCCTCCGCTCGCGCCGCTATCGATGCTAGGGGGGAGTCGATCCCGGACCGTCGCCGGGTACGACGAGGGAGCGTCGAGCGTCACCTCGACCGTTCCGGTCACGCCCGGAACGTCGGCGGGCGGGAGCGTCCGCTCGACCTCCGGCGTCGGCGCGCGCCAGACCTGGACGGCGGCGGCGACGAGCGCGAGTGCGCCGGGGATCACGACCGCGTCGAGCGCGCGCGCCCCGAAGAGCGCCCCGAGCGCGAGCGCGCCGAGCACCACGATGCCGACCGTGTAGCCGCGTCGTGTCGGCCGCATACTACTCGACGGCGACGTCTTCGAGCGCGCGTTCGACCACCGTCGCGCCGTCGACGTCCGTGTCCGTCCGGACGCGATGGCTCAACACGGTCGGCGCTTCCAGCTGGACGTCGTCGGGCGTGACGTAGCCGCGGCCCTCGAAGACCGCGCGGGCCTGTGACGCGCGGACGAGCGCGAGCGCCCCGCGTGGGCTCGCACCGAGGCGAGCGTGCTCCCGCGTGTAGCCCGCCAGCCGAGAGACGTACGCGCGCACGGGCTCGCGGACCGTCGCCTTCGAGACGGTCTCACGCGCGCGCCGGACGTCTTCGACGGTCGCGACCGGCGCCAGGGACTCGATCGGATGCTCGCCCGTCAGGCGGCCGAGTAACTCGGTCTCCTCGGCTTCGGTGGGGTACCCGAGTCGGATCTTCTTCGTGAAGCGGTCGATCTCGGCGACCGGGAGTTCGTAGGTCCGTCCGGGTTCGACGTCGTTCTGCGTCGCGATGACGGTGAACGGGTCCGGGACGGGGTAGGTCTCCCCGTCGACGGTCACCTGCTGTTCCGCCATCACTTCCAAGAGCGCCGCCTGCGTCTTCGGCGGCGCGCGGTTGATCTCGTCGCCGAGGACGACGTTCGCGAACACCGGTCCCGGCTGAAACTCGAACTCGCGCGTCTTCTCGTTGAACACGCTCACACCGGTCACGTCGGAGGGCAGGAGATCGGGCGTGAACTGCACGCGCTTGAACGAGCAGTCGAGCGAGGTCGCCACCGCGCGCGCCAGCATCGTCTTGCCGACGCCCGGCACGTCTTCCAAGAGGAGGTTGCCGCGGGCGAACAGCGCGACGAGGATGTGTTCGATCGCGTCGCGGTGGCCGACGATGACGCGCTCGACGTTGTCGACGATACGTGTGGTCAGTTCGGCCGCCTCGTCGACGGCGAGCGGGGTAACCGAATCTGCGTCCGGAGTCGACTCGGGAAGGGCGTCTACGTCGGTCATTGTGTGGGGGCAGAGAGCGCTGAACGAGGGCGTCCTGACCGTCACGCGCCCTGTTCACGCTATCACCGGTTCATTGCTTCCCGGTCCACGTAACTTTGCTGGCATAGAGTGATACTAACTATCACACTATGGTTCGTCCTCTGCGGGGGCGTCCGCGTACACCTGTGTCCCGGCGTCGCCCGCCAGCGCGTCCGTCAACTGCTCCGGCGTCGTGATGATGGCTCGCTCGCCGCCGCCTTCCACGAACTGGAGACAGGCCTCGACTTTCGGCCGCATACTCCCCGCGCCGAACTCGCCCGAGTCGAGGTGCGAGCGAAGTTCGTCGGCGCCGACTCGCCGAAGCGGTCGCTCGCCGTCCTCGCCGTAGTTCACGTAGGCGTGCGCGACGTCGGTCAGGATGACGAGCGTCTCGGAGCCCAGTTTCTCCGCGAGCAACCGCGACGTGCTGTCTTTGTCGACGACGGCCTCGACGCCGCGCAGGCCGGACTCGCCGCGGACGACCGGGACGCCGCCGCCGCCCGCACACACCACGGAGTTCCCACGCTCGACGAGTTGTCCGATCTCGTCGGCTTCGACGATTTCGACGGGATCGGGCGACGGGACGACCCGCCGGAAGGGGCGCTCGCCGTCTGACACGCGCCGCGTCTCGAAGGGCTTCTCCGCCGCTTCAGACTCAGTGTAAAACGGGCCGACGGGCTTCGTCGGCTCTGCGAACGCGGGGTCGTCGCGATCGACGACCACCTGCGTCACGATAGTCATCGAGTCTGTCCGTGCCTCGCGCTCGTTGTCGAGCGCCTGCTGCAGGAGGTAGCCGATCTGCGCCTGCGTCTCGGCAACGAGTACGTCCAGCGGGAGCTGTGGCGTCTCGCTCGCGTGTTCCTGCTGGAGGAGCAGATTGCCGACCTGCGGGCCGTTGCCGTGCGTGAGCACGACGTCGTAGCCGGCGTCGACGGCCGCCGCGATTCGCGCGGCCGTCTGCTCTACGACCGCCAACTGCTGGTCGAGCGTCCACGGGCCGTGCTCGCCGAGCAGGGTGTTCCCGCCCAGTGCGACGACGACGGGGGCGTCGCTCGCGGAAGATTCGGCTGCCATACGACATCCTCTACCGGCCGCGACCGAAAGCGTTCGCCCGGTCGATAACTGGCCGGGATTCTATGTACGATCCCGGCGAAGTGTACCGTATGGCCCCCACGCGAGTCCTCATTATGGGTGCGGCCGGACGCGACTTCCACGACTTCAACACCGTCTTCCGCGACGACCCGGCGCACGAAGTCGCCGCGTTCACCCAGACGAGCACCCAGAACGTCGGCGAACTCGACGAACTCCCCGAGCGACGCTATCCACCGGAACTGGCTGGCGACCGCTATCCCGACGGAATCCCGATCCATCCCGAATCGGACTTAGAGCGCCTCGTCGACGAAGCGGACGTCGACACGGTCGTCTTCTCGTACTCGGACGTCTCTCACGAGCACGTGATGCACCAGGCGTCGCGAGCGCTCGCGGCCGGTGCGGACTTCCGACTGATCGGCCCCGATCGGATGATGCTCGAATCCGCTGTCCCGGTCGTCGCCGTCGACGCGGTGCGAACCGGCTGTGGCAAGTCACAGACAGCCCGGAAGTTCGCCGACCTGCTGACCGAGCGGGGGAGAGACGTCGTCGTCGTCCGAGAGCCGATGCCGTACGGCGACCTCGCGGCCCAGCGCGTCCAGCGCTTCGAGACGCTCGCGGACTTAGACGAGAGCGACGTCACGATCGAAGAGCGCGAGGAGCACGAGAGCCACATCGAACGCGGCCACGTCGTCTACGCCGGCGTCGACTACGCGGCGATCCTCGAACGGGCCGAAGCCGAGGCCGACGTGATCGTCTGGGACGGCGGCAACAACGAACTCCCGTTCTACGTCCCGGACGTCCACGTCGTCGTGGCCGACCCACACCGCCCCGGCGCAGAACTGCGATACCACCCGGGCGAGACCAACCTCCGCCTCGCGGACTACGTCCTCATCAACAAGGAGAACACCGCGGACGTCGCGGGCATCCAGGAAGTCGAAGCCAACGTTCGCGAGACGAATCCCGACGCCGAGATCGTCCACGCGAACTCGACGATCACCGCCGACGGGGACGCCATCGCGGGCAAGCGCGCACTCGTCGTCGAGGACGGGCCGACGCTCACCCACGGCGACGCCTCCCACGGGGCCGGACTGATCGCCGCCCGCAAGTACGGCGCGGCGGAGATCATCGACCCAAAACCGGCGGCCGTCGGATCGCTCGAACGCGTCTTCGCCGCCTACGACCACCTCGACGCCGTCCTCCCGGCGATGGGGTACAACGACGCACAGATCCGAGATCTGGAGGCGACGATCAGAAACGCCGACCCGGAGGTCGTCGTCTCGGGAACACCCCACGACCTCGGACGGGTTCTCGACGTCGACGTGCCGATCGTGCGCGTTCGCTACGAACTCGAAGAGAAGAACGTCACGCTGGCGTCGATACTCGACCGACACGCCGAGAGGCTCGGGCTCTAAGTATCGCGGCGTCCTCACCACGACTAACGCGTGAGTGACACATTCATAGACCGGATGCGAACACGGCTCGAAGGGGTGCAGATCTTCGCCTCGGAACGAACCCGACGGCGCTTTCTGCTCCACTTCGCCGTCGCCATCGTCGTGCTCGTCGCGCTCGCTCTCCTCGCCCGTCCCCATCTCGCGCTTCTGACCGACGCGCCCGCCCTCCGCGCGTTCATCTCCCAGTACGGCATCTGGGCCCCGCTCGTGCTCGTCGTGCTGCAAGCCGTGCAAGTCGTCGCCGCTCCGGTCCCGGGGCAGATCCTCGCAGTCGTCGCCGGCTACCTCTTCGGCGCGTGGTGGGGGACGCTCTACAATATGATTGGCATCACGATTGGGAGTACGATCGCGTTCTGGCTCTCCCGGCGGTTCGGCCGAGCCTACGTCGAACGTATGGTCCACGAAGACGCGCTCGCGTCCTTCGATTCGATCAGCGACGACTACGCCCGCCTCGGGTTGTTCGTCCTCTTTTTCATCCCCGGACTCCCCGACGACGTTATTTGCTTCGCCGGCGGCCTGACCAGACTACCCCTGTGGCAGCTCGTCGCGCTCGCGATCGTCGGCCGGACGCCAGCGTTCTTCCTCGCGAACGTCGTCGGCGATTTCCTCGGGGGCGATCAGTTCGTGGCCGCCGCCGCGCTCACTGCCGTCATCCTCGCTCTGTCGGCGCTCGGCTACGCGAACCGCGATCGGATCGTCGGCCTCTTCGACGACCGCTCCTGACGGTGCCGTCCGCGAGGCCACCGGACGCGTCGCGGGAGCGCCGTCTTCCCGTCCGCTTTTGGTCTTCGACCGCCGTCCGGTAGGTATGGAAGGCGCGGAGTCCGACGCGAGCGACGGGGCCGGAGAGCACGCCGAGGAGACGGCTGCGGCCGGCAGGCCGTCGCGGTCCGACGACGAGTCCGAGCGGCGCCCGGAGGGGCCACCACAGAAGATGCTCGACCGTCGGGAGGAACTCACGCCGATGCTCTCGCAGTATCTCGAACTCTGCGAGGCGCACCCCGACGCGCTCGTGCTCTTTCAGGTCGGCGACTTCTACGAGGCGTTCTGCGAGGCGGCCGAGACGGTCGCCCGCGTCTGCGAGGTGACGCTGACCAAGCGCGAGGACTCGACGGGGACCTATCCGATGGCGGGCATCCCGATCGACAACGCTGCGTCGTATCTCGAATCACTCCTCGACGCCGAGTACCGGGTCGCTATCGCCGATCAGGTCGAAGACGCCGAGGAGGCCTCGGGGCTGGTCGACCGCGCCGTGACGAACGTCGTCAGTCCGGGCACGGTCGTCGACGACGAACTGCTCGACCGCGCGAGCGCGACGTATCTCGGCGCGGTCGTCGGTCTCGGGCGAGATGGGGGGCGCGACGGGGGACGAGCGGGCGAGTCGACCGACGCGACCGACGCCGAGGCCGCACTCGCGACGCTCGACGTCTCGACGGGCGAGTGTCAGGTGACGAGCGCCTCCGCCGCGCGGATCGACGACGAACTCGAACGCCTCGCACCCGCTGAACTGCTCGTCGCCCCCGACGCGGGCGTCGAGCCGTCGATGCTCGGCTTCGAGACGATGCTCACCGAACACGACCCCGAGGCGTTCGCTCTCGATCGAGCAGACGAGACGCTCGCGGCGTACGTCGCGGAACCAACCGCCGTCCTCGACTCACCCACCGAACGGCGCGCTGTGGGGGCGCTCCTCGACTACGCCGAGTACACGCAGGGCGACGACGGCGCGCTCTCGTACGTTTCGCGCGTCCGCCGGTACGACCTCCGACGCTCGCTCAGACTCGACGCGACGGCGATGCGGAGTCTCGAACTGTTCGACTCGCGGCACCCCGGACGCGGGGAGACGTTGCTCGACGCGCTCGATCGGACCGCGTGCGCGCCCGGCCGCCGCAAACTGGAGTCGTGGCTGCGGCGCCCGCTGCTCGACCGGGAGCGAATCGAGCGCCGACACGACGCCGTCGCGGAACTGCTCGACCGGCCGATGGCCAGAGAGACGGTCCGAGACCACCTCGAACAGGTGTACGACCTCGAACGTCTGGCCGCTCGCGTCTCCCGAGAGCGTGCGAACGCCCGCGACCTGCGCTCGCTGCAGACGACCCTCGACGTCGTCCCGGACGTCAGAGCCGCCCTCGAAGACGCCGAATCGGACGCCCTCTGTGACCTTCGGGCGTCGCTCGACGAACTGGCCGACGTCCGCGACCTGATCGAGCAGGCGATCGAACCCGACCCGCCGCAGGAGATCACGGAGGGGGGCGTCGTTCGCGAGGGATTCGACGACGAACTCGACGAGATCCGCGCGACCGAGCGGGAAGGCCGCGAGTGGGTCGCCTCGCTCGAAGCGCGCGAGCGCGAGCGGACCGGCATCGACTCCCTGGAGGTCGGCTACAACCAGGTCCACGGCTACTACATCGAGGTGACGAACCCGAACCTCGACCGCGTCCCCGACGACTACACCCGGCGGCAGACGCTGAAGAACGCCGAGCGATTCTACACGCCGGAGTTGAAGCGTCGCGAGGACGAGATTCTCTCGGCCGCCGACCGCGCCGATTCCTTAGAGTACGAGGTGTTCTGCGAGGTGCGCTCGCGCGTCGCCGACGAGACCGAGCGGATCCAGGCGCTCGCGGACGCGCTCGCCCGCCTCGACGTGCTGACGTCGTTCGCCGCCGTCGCCGCCGGCGAGAACTACGTCCGCCCCGAGATGGGTGCGGAGACGCTCCGTATCGAGGCCGGGCGGCATCCCGTCGTCGAGCGGACCCAAGCGGAGTTCGTCCCGAACGGCGTCGACTTCACGGACGGCCACGTCGCCGTCATCACCGGCCCGAATATGAGCGGCAAGTCGACGTATATGCGGCAGACGGCACTCATCGCGCTGCTCGCGCAGGCGGGGAGTTTCGTCCCGGCGGACGCGGCGAGATTGCCCGTCATCGATCGAATCTTCACCCGGGTCGGTGCCTCCGACGATATCGCTGGCGGGCAGTCGACGTTTATGCGCGAGATGGCCGAACTCACCGACATCCTCCACGATGCCACCGACGACTCGCTCGTGCTCCTCGACGAGGTCGGGCGCGGTACCTCTACCGCCGACGGCCTCGCGATCGCCCGCGCGACGACGGAGTTCATCCACGACGAGATCGGCGCGACGACGCTTTTTGCGACTCACTATCACGATCTGACCGCGCTCGCCGACGACCTGCCGGACGCGTTCAACCTCCACTTCACGGTGAGCAAAAGCGAGGACGGCGACTCCCCGTCGGACGACGGGAGCGAGTCTCCCTCCGGGCCCGACGTGACGTTTCTCCACCGCGTCGCGCGCGGCGCGTCCTCGTCGTCGTACGGCGTCGAGGTGGCGAAACTGGCCGGCGTGCCGGACCGCGTCGTCGCCCGCGCCAGAGAGCACCTCCGGGCGCCGGCCGGCGACGACACGGATTCGGAGCCGGCGCACGCACGTCTCCCGCGCGAGGGTGCGTCGCCCGCGGAGGATGCGTCGCCCGCGGAGGATGCGTCACACCCGCCGACACGGGCGACGAACGGCGAATTCGACGATCCTGCAGCCGACCGAAACGACACGCTCGCGGCGTACGTCGACGGTCTCGACGCGACGGACGACCCCGATCGACCGGATGCCCCCGGCCGACCGGACGACTCGCACGATGCCGTGCCGACGGACGCCGCGCCGACAGACGCCGAGCGCGCCGTCCTCGACGAACTCCGGGATCTCGACGTCGCCCGAACCACCCCGCTCGAAGCGCTCAACACGCTGGAAGCCCTACGACGGCAACTAGATGAGTGAGGAGCGCCCGGAGTCGCGCGGCGACCCCGACTCGGTCCGTCGGCTGGACGACGCGACGGTCGCGAGCGTCGCGGCCGGCGAGGTGATCACCCGCCCGGCGGACGTCGTCGTCGAACTGCTCGAAAACGCGCTCGACGCCGGAGCCTCGCGGATCGACGTCGCGGTCGACGGCGATGGGACAGCGCGGATCCGCGTCCGCGACGACGGCGGTGGAATGAGCCGCCGGGACGCCGAGCTCGCGGTCGAGCGGCACACGACGAGCAAACTCGCCTCCGGGGAGTCGCTCTCGGCGGTCGAGACGCTCGGCTTCCGCGGCGAAGCGCTCGCTAGTATCGCGACGGTCGCCGAACTCGAAGTCGTGACGAACGACGGCGGGCCGCGCGGAACGCGCGTCGTCGCGTCGGGCGGTCCCGGCCCGGACCGCGTCGAACCCGCCGGGCGCGGCCGGGGAACGACAGTCACCGTCCGCGAACTGTTCGCGGAGACGCCCGCGCGCCGCGAGTCGCTCGCGGCCTCTCAGACGGAGTTCGCCCGCATCAGCGACGCGGTCTCCCGGTACGCGCTCGTCCGTCCGGACGTCGCGATCACGCTCGGACACGACGGCTCGGAGGTGTTCTCGACGCCCGGGACCGGCGAGTTCGCCGACGCGCTACTGGGCGTGTACGACCGCCAGGTCGCCTCGCGAGCGACGGCGTTCGATGCCGTGCGGCGCGTCGGTTCCGGCCCAGAAGGCGAAGGCGCGGGGCTCACACTCGACGGGGCGCTCGTCCAGCCGTCGATCAGCCGCGCGCGTCGCGATCACGTGTACGTCGCTGTCGACGGGCGCCCCGTCCGCAACGCGCAGTTGCAGCGAGCCGTCGTCGATGGCTACGGGGATCTGCTCGCCGACGGCCGCGCGCCCATCGCGGTCGTGTCGCTGTCGCTGCCGACGTCGTGGGCGGACCACAACGTCCACCCGCGCAAGCGGCGGGTCCGTCTCCGGTCGTCCGACGAGGTCGCGGACGCAGTCGCGGGCGCCGTCCGTGACGCGCTCTCGACTGCCGATCAGCGGCGCGCGGCGGACCTCTCGATGGCTCTCGACGACACGCTGGAACCGCTGTCGGACACTGAATCGGCCTTCGAGGACGTGCGCGTGCTCGGACAGTTCCGCGATCTCTATCTCCTCTGTGCGTTCGAGGACGAACTGCTCGTCGTCGACCAGCACGCGGCCCACGAGCGGGTGAACTACGAGCGTCTCCGGGCCGCGGTCTCGGGTGAGACCCCGACTGCCCCGGTCGAACCGCCCGAGAGCGTCTCACTGACGCCGGGACAGTACGCGGCCGTCGAGTCACACCGTGATGAGTTGTCCAAACTCGGATACGACCTCGACTGCTTCGGCGAGACGACGGTTCGCGTCCGTTCGGTACCGGCACCGATGGGCCGAGCGGCCGCCCCCGAGAGCGTCCGCGACGCAGTCGACGCGCTTCGGCACGGCGAGACACCTGAAGACGGCCGCGACGCGCTGTTGAAAGACCTCGCGTGCCACCCCTCGCTGAAGGCCGGCGACGAACTGAGCGACGCGGAGGCGACGGCGCTCGTCGACCGGCTCGGTTCCTGTGAGAACCCCTACGCCTGCCCGCACGGCCGCCCGACGGTGCTCACGATCGGGGAGGACGCGCTCGTTCGGGGATTCGGACGACGCGGCACCCGGATGGATTGAGATACCGCGACCGTCGCCGGGGCAGCCGCATCGCCGGAGTAGTCGCGTCGCTGGGGCGTCGGCGCTATAGTAGCGTTTGCAACTGATAGGGACTATCGTAAGTCCGCATAGATTTCTCGCCGGACGGTACGGCGAGAATCTCCGAACAGTGACGATAATCCCTATGATTACACAGCCAATCGCACGACTGCGTGCGATTAGGCGCGTGAAGACTTGCAAACGCTACTATAGTGCGGGATGTCGAAATTCTTTACAACCGCCCTCACGAGGCTTCGGCAGTGCACGTCCGTCCGACCGATCACCCTGAACAGCCTCGCCGGGAGCCGATACGTCGATGACGATTCTCGGCTCGATCGGTCGGGAAGCCAGGGCGCTCTGGGGCGACGGCGAGGGCCGTTCGCTGGCCGTCATCGCCGGCGGTTGGGGCCTCCTCTTGGGCACGCGGATGATCTACCCGGTTCTTCTCCCGTACTTCCGCGAGACCTTCGGCCTCAGTCTCTCGGTCGCGGGGTTGCTCGTGACGATCCTGTGGCTCGGGTCGGCGATCGGACAGCTTCCGGGTGGAATCTTGGCCGACCGATACAGCGAACGCCTCGTGATGACGGCCGGTGCCGCTGTCGTCGCCGTCGCCGTCGCGGCGGTCGTCGCCGCACCCACGGCGCTGGCGCTGTTCGCGGCGACCGCGTTCGTCGGCCTGGGCCAGTCGCTGTACCCGATCGCGCGGATCACGATCCTCGCGACCATCTACCCCGATCGAATCGGGAGCGCGCTCGGCGTGACGATGGCGACAGGAGACCTCGGACAGACCGTCCTCCCGCCGGTCGCGGGGGCGCTGGCCGTCGCCGTCGTCTGGCAGGCGGGGCTCGCGTTTATGATTCCACTGCTCGCCGCCGCGGCGATCGCGCTCTGGGTGTTGCTGCCGCGACAGACTGACTCCGAGAGCGGTATCGACGAACTCTCCGCCGACACGGCGCGGCACGTACTCGCCGAAATCCGCGCGAGCAACGTGGTCTTTCTCGCGTTCATCCTCTTTCTCTACATCCTCGTCTGGCAGGCGTTCACGGGGCTGTATCCGACGTATCTCGTCGAGGAGAAGGGGTTATCCTCCTCGACGGCGGCGCTTCTTTTCAGCCTCTTTTTCGCCATCGGCGTCCTCGTCAAGCCCGTCGCCGGAGCGGCCTACGACCGGATCGGGCTCCGTCGGTCGCTCGTGATCGTGCTCTCGGGCCCCGTCGTCGGCTTTGCGCTGCTTCCGGTCGTCGACAGCCTCGTCGGACTCGTCGGGATCACGGCGCTCGTGAGCACGATGCTCGGCTCCGGCGCGATCACGCAGTCGTACTTCTCGGATGCGTTCTCAGAAGAGATCCGCGGGACCGGCCTGGGTGTGGTCCGTACCACGACCGCGACGCTTGGGGCTGCCGGTCCGGTCCTGTTCGGCGCGATCGCCGACCGCGGCTACTTCGACGAGGGGTACTGGATCGTCGCCGTCGTTCTCGCGGTCGTGATCCTCCTCACTCTCCGCGTCTCAGAATCGTAGGCAGTGACCGGCCGGGAGCGATGCAGGATCGGCCTGCGGCTGTCGGCTCACCAGTCTTTGCAGTCCACACAGACGTGTCGGCCGTCCTGCGACCAGAGCCGGTCGGCGACGTTGCCACAGGCAGGGCACTCGACGCCGTCTGGGTCCCAGCGGTACGTGGCCGTCGCCGCCTCGACGTCGTCAATGGGGGCTTTGCCGTCGTCGACGTCGCCGCTGCGAGTTCCGGTGTGGGAATCGCCCTCGCCGTCGCCTGATTCCGTCTCGGCGCCGCCGTTTTCTGACTCCGTCTCGGGCTCGCCCGCTCCCGATTCCTCTGCGGCGTCGCCGACGAATTCCTCGAGGGACCGGTCCCGCTCCATACGAGTCTCCAGTGGCGGCGTCGGCTTAGCGGTGGCGACTCGCCACGCGGAGTTCCGCACACACATATACGATGAGGACGAACCCCCGGCTATGGTCTCGGTCATCGACTTCATCGTGCAGTTGGTCACGAGCATCGTCACTCTCGTCAGGACGTTCCTCTTCGAGGTGTTCCTCGGCGTCGATCCGCTCACTGCGGTGCTGTTCCTGTTCGGCGGCGGGCTGACGACCGCAGCGGTGCTGTACTTCACCTACCTCACGCTCGGTGCGCTCGTGAACCAGCTCACCGGCCTGGGATCGAGCGCCCGCGAATCGTCGCCCAACCGGCCGGTCCAATAAGCCGCACCGCGCTTTTCTTCCGCTGTACGAAGACCGCCGCCGAGCTACTGCGCCTGCTCGAACGCGCCGGCCGCGAGTTCGATCGCCGTCTCGGGATCGGGCCCGAGCGGCGATCCCACGACGATACCGTCCGCGTGATCGAGGAGTGCGCTCATTCGCTGGACGGCGTCCGCGGGTGTGCCGGCGATCGAGAACGCGTCGATCATCGCCGGCGTGACGCGCTCGAAGGCCTCGCCGAACGCGCCCGCACTGATCTGCTCGCCGATCTCTTCGGCCAGCGACGCGTCGATGCCGTGTCTGTCGAGCACCGGTGGAGCCGCTCCGGCGACGATGAACGCGACCGGGGGGCGGGCCGCTTCGCGCGCCGCCTCGGCGTCGTCGTCGACGCTGACGCTGGCGTACGCCAGCAACTCGAAGTCGCCGCGGTGGTCGGGGCGGTCTTCGCTGCCCTCTTCGACCCGGTCGCGCGCCCACGCGAGATCGTCCGGGTGTGAGCCGTTGTACAGCAGTCCGTCGGCGTGTTTGCCCGCCATCCGGCACATATGCGGTCCCTCGCCGCCGACGTAGACGGGGATCTCGCCGGGCACCTCGAAGTTGAGTCCGGCGTCGTGCGCCTCGAACGTGCCGTCGTGGATGACGCGCTCGCCCGCCCAGAGGTCCTGTGCGACTTTGAACGCCTCCAGCACCGACCGCAGGCCGCGCTCGTCCTCGAGGCCGAGGTTCCGGAGCGTCGAGGGGTCGCCCGGGCCGATCCCGAACGCCGCCCGGCCGTCCGACAGCTCCGCGACGGTGGCGGTCTTCGAGGCGAGCGTCACGGGATGCAGTTCGTAGGGGTTCGCGATGCCCGGACCGATCCGCATCGTCTCGGTCTCGCTCGCGAGTCGCGTCAGGGTCGCGAAGGGGTCGCGGTTGTTGTAGTGACACGTCACGAACGCGACGTCGTAGCCGACGGATTCGGCGGTGACGCCCTCGTCGACGACCGCCGAAATCCGGTCGTCGGGCACCAGTTCGATGCCGAGCGTGGGTCCGTCGTCTGCTCCGCTCTCGTCGAGAGGCTCGCTTCCGGCACCGGTCGCGTCGTCACTGTGCATACGACCACCCCCGGACCGCCTGGCGAACGAAGTCGGTCTCGATCTCTCGGAAGTGCGCGTCGCTGCCGCCGTGGTCGCCCCACTCGAAGTCGCGGACGACGACCGCGGGGGTGCCGTCGTCGCCCTCGCCGGCCACGAGGTTCGCGGCGGCGGCGAGTTCGTCGACGACGTTTTCGACGGTGACGCCGAGTTCGCGCCCGTCGCGGTCGGTCTCGCCGCGCCAGTCACGGGACGCCGAGAGTCCGGCCCAGCCGATGGCGACGCCGCGCTGGCCGTGCCGGAACGGTCTCCCGCAGGTGTCGGTGACCACCACGCGATCGGCGGGAAGGCCCTCTCGGATCCGTTTTGCACTCTCTGTGGGGCGCTCCGGGAGCAACAGCAGGTCGCCGTCGGGGACGTTCGAGCGGTCGATGCCGGCGTTGACGCCGACGTGGCCGAACCGCGTCTCCGTCAGGAGAAACGGCGCGTCCATCAGAATCTCGACGCTCTCTTCGAGGACGGCCTGTGTGAAGCGCGGGTCCTTCTCCTCGCCGGTGTGCTCGGCGAGCGAGTCTGCGATCTCGCGGGCTCGCGGTCCGGCCGGAAAGTCAGACAGATCGGCGCTACGCCCCTCCGCCTTCGAGACGATGGTCGAGGCGACGCAGACGACGTCGTCGGGGCGGAGATCGACGCGCTCGCGGATCAGCGCCGCGACGTCGTCGCCTGCCCGTACCTCTGGCAGATCGGGGACAGCGAACAGTTCCATACAGAGTGAGCGTGCGCGGCGGTAAAAAGCGAACAGGTGATGGCTAGCGTCTCCGGTATACGGCCGAGTACCACAGTTTTGCGACGCGTGTGAGTTGGACGACCGACGGTATCTCGGTGACCCACCGAAAAGACGTTTCGCCCGGCGCGCGAACCACTGGCAATGGCACACGTAGTCACTAGCTTCCTCAGAAACCGCGGGCAGATCCTGCTCACTCGCCGCAGCGACGCTGTCGGGACCTACCGGGGCCGCTGGGCCGGCGTCTCGGGGTACGTCGAGGGCGACCCGGCCGACGCCGAGCGCGACGCGTATCGGGAACTCCGCGAGGAGGTCGGCCTGACGGACACCGACCTCGCATTCGTCCGCGCCGGCGACGCACTCGCGGTCGACGACGAGCAGGGCTCGTTCACCGTCCACCCGTTCCTGTTCGAGACCGGGACGCGCGAACTCACGACCAACGAGGAACTCGCCGCCGTCGAGTGGGTCGACCCGACCGCGATCAGAGACAGAGCGACGGTCCCGCGCCTCTGGGAGACCTGGCTGCGAGTCGCCCCCACGGTCGCGGACGTGCGAGACGATCGGACTCACGGCTCGGCGTGGATCGCCGCACGCGCGCTCGAAGTGCTCCGCGACGCGGCTATCGAGGCCGACGACTGGGCGGCGGTCGCGGAGGTCGCGCGCAGTCTCGGCGACGCGCGACCGGAGATGGCTGCCGTCCCGAACCGCGTGAATCGCGTCGTCGCCGAGGTGTGGCAGGCCACAGACGACGGCACGGCGCCCGACCCACACGCGGTCGCAGAGCGCGCAATCGACGCGATCCACGACGCGTTCGAGGCTGACTCCGGCGCGGCGACGACGGCCGCGACCCGCCTTCGGGACGCCGATGCGACGGCGGTGGCGACGCTCTCGCGCTCCGGGACCGTCCGCGAGGCACTCGCGGCCCTGAACCCCTCGACGGTCGTCGTGGCGGAATCGCGCCCCGAATGCGAGGGCGTCGGCGTCGCGGAGTGGACCGCCGCCGAGACGGACGCCTGGGTGACGCTGACGACGGAGGCCGCGCTCCCGACGGCGCTCGACGACCGCGACGTCGACGCCGTCCTCGTCGGCGCCGACGCGGTGTTCCCGAACGGGGACGTGGTGAACAAGACGGGGACCCGCGTGCTCGCGCTCGCCGCGCGCGACGTGGGCGTTCCCGTCTACGCCGTGGCCGCGCGGGATAAGATCCGGCCGGCCGCGATCGATGAGTCGGCCGCGACCGGTGGTGAGCACGGCGACGCTGAGCGCGCCCCCGCAGCGACCTCGCCCGCAAGCGCCGTCTACGACGGCGACGCCGACGTCGACGTCCACGCGCCGACGTTCGAGATTGTCCCCGGAACGCTCGTCGACGGCGTCGCCACCGAGGCGGGGCTGCTCGGCGGGCGCGACGTACAGGCGGTGGCCGAAGCCCACGCGGCGAACGCGGCGTGGGACGCGGAGCGCACGGACTGAGGGGCGCAGCGAGCGCGGCGAGGAACAAGCGCGGCGGTCGGACGGAAGTACGAGAAGCGAGAGGTTCTTCACTCGCGCGCGCCGATCGTCTACTGGTGGCGATGACGAGGGTTACCCCCACTCAGCCCCTTGTGATGACGCCTCTTTACTGAGCCACCGTTTCCGAGCCACGCACCCGAGTAGCAACGCCGCTAGCTGACGAACTTCAGCAGATCGTCGCGCTTCTGTTCGTGGAACTGCGTCCGGAGCGCCTCGTTCAGCGCGTCGACATCGCCACGCTTCGCGCTGATCGGGGCGATCGTCTCGCGCCACTGCTTCCACGGCGGGTGCAGGCCGAGCCGGTCACAGAGCGCGTCGAGCCGCTCGTCGCGGTCGCTGACCTTGTCCATCTTGTTGACGGCGACGATCGTCGGCACGTCGAGTTCCCACAGGAAGTGGAACAGTTCGACGTCGTGGGGGATCTCGTCGGGACCGGAGTGCCGGTCGATGATGTCGATGACGCTCTTGCCGTCGACGACGAGTACGGCCGCGAGAATGTCGTCGGCGTTGGACTCGACGTACCGGACGACGTCGGTCTTGATCTGCTCGCGCCGCTCCTCGTCGACGCCGGACATAAAGCCGAACCCGGGGAGGTCGGTGAACATGAAGTTCTCCGAGACCCAATCGAAGTGATTCGGCGACCGCGTCACGCCGGGCTTCTGTCCGGTCGTGATCTTCGAGTGCCCGGTCAACTCCCGCATCAGCGTCGACTTCCCGACGTTCGACCGGCCGACGAGCACGACCTCCTCGCGGTCCGGACGATCTTCGAACATACGCGAGCGGAGGCCGTCGCCGCGGTTAACGCTGACGCTCACACCTCGAATCGTGGTCCCCATACTGTCGGACAGCAGTTCGTGAATCATTTTGACACCCACGGGGTGCCGATGATTTTCACATCGTTCTGTCCGACAGTATCGACCTAGACGCGGCGCTACAGCAGTCCTTCCTCGCGAGCCAGCAGCACGCCTTCCAGCGTCGCGTCGTTCGTCGGTTCGGCACGGGCGACGTCGATGGCTTCCTCGACCGGCACCGAGTGAACCGAGAGGAACTCGTTGTCGTCCAGGTCGCGCTCGACCGGCGTGAGATCGGTCGCGAAGACGAAGCCGCGGCGGTGCCGCAGCACACCCGTCGAACACCAGAAGTCCTGCAGGAGCGCCGTGCTTCCGGCCTCGAAGCCCGTCTCCTCGCGGAGTTCGCGTGCCGCGGCGGTCGTGAACGACTCGCCCGCCTCGACTATCCCCGCGGGCAGTTCCAACTGCGTCTCTCGGATCGTCGGCCGGTACTGTTCGACGAACACTACCGAGTCGTCCTCGACGGCGACGACGACGACGGCCGTGGCGAGTTCGGCCCAGTAGTACTGCTTCGTCGTCCCGTTCGGCTGTTCGACGAGGTCGTAGCCGCCGGTGTACCAGCCCGTCTCGTACTCGGTTTCGGACTCGCGGACGGGCCACTCGGGATCCGGTAACGGTTCGTGTCTGCGTCCGTCGTCAGTCATCACCTGACAGTCCGGCGGGACGCGGCTTAATCGTGGTTACTCGGGGCCGCTCGTCTCGGTACTGCCATCTGCTTCGTTGCCACTGTCACTCGTCTCGCTGTCCGTGTCGCTGGTCTGACTATCGTCGTCTGCCGATGAGCCGTCGCTGTCGACCTCGAACTTCGGGCGATACAGGCGACTGAACGCCTGTTTGCGGAGCGTCCCGACCGCAGCCTCGCGCTCGTTCTGGAACGTCGCCGCGACGGCCGTCTCGGCGAACGGCGCGGCGTGCCAGGCGACGCGGTCGACGTCGTCGCTGCCGAGCGTGATCACCTCGTAGTCGGGATGTCCCTCGACCCACGCGTCGAACTCCGCGCGTGACCCGATTGTAACAGCCAGCTGATCGGCGAATAGGACGTTTCGCGCTCGTTCGACGACCTCGCCCGTCACGCGCTCGCGATACTCCTCGCGATCGAACGCCATCGCCTTGGCCGCCTCCCGAACGACCTGCTTCGCGGTCGGGCCGGCCGACTCGAACGCCGCACGCGCCGTCGCCAGCGACTCCGGCGAGAGGGTTCCCTCGGTCTCCATACGCGTCCGTCGGCCACTCGCGAACAAACGTTTTCGGTCTCGTCATAGAGATTATCGTAACTGTTCGGAGATTCTCGCCGTACCGTCCGGCGAGAAATCTATGCGGACTTACGATAATCCCTATCAGTTCTCCGGCGCTACTCGTCTGTGTCTTCGCCCGCCGCACCCGTGTTCGGACCAGGTTCGGGTTCTGACTCCTCATCTGCCTCTCCGTCGGTCTCCGCGTCCGCCTCGGCCTCCGCGTCCGAGTCGATCATCTCGGCGGTCATCTCCCGCGCCTCCGCGAGAATCGAGCGGGCCTCCTCGTCGAGCGACCCTTGCCCGGCCGCGGCGGCCGCTTCGGGATCGACCGCGCCCGGACCGGACTGGTCGTGCTGGTGCCCGTGCTGATGGCCGTGCTGGTGGGTGTACCCGTCGTGTCCGTTCGCGTGGGCGGTGTCTTCGAATACCTGTTCGTAGTCAGCTTCCGATGCAAGTTCGGCCACTTTGGGAGCGAGTTCCGCCTCGCCGTGCTCGGACCACTCGGGGACGTGCTCGTCGAGCCACGTCTCGTGGTCGTCGTTGTTGACCATCGCGGTGAACGCGAGATGGTTCGCGAGGTGGGTCGCATCTTGCTGCGGAACCTCACAGACCGGACAGGAAAAGCCCATACCCGCGGGTACGGCGTCGGAGTACAAGGGCGTGTGGGTCCCGAGCGGCCGTATGTTGCAGCCGTGGGCTATCCGTCGCTGTCCCGGCTCTGGAGGTCGACGACGAGCAAAAGGGCGTCCTCGCCATCGGAGTAGTACTGCGGAATCCGCCGGGTCGGTTCGAAGCCCTCGTTGCGGTACAGCGACCGGGCGACGTCGTTGCTCTCACGAACTTCGAGCTTCACGATCGCCGCGCCCGCGAGCGAGAGCCCGAACAGTGCTTCGCGGAGCAGTCGGCGACCGACGCCCTCCCCGCGCGCGTCGGGACGGACGGCGAGGTCTTTGATGTGGCCGATGTCGTGGCCGTGATTCGGCATCACGTCGCCGACGACGTAGCCGAGAATCTCCTCGTTGCTTCCGACGGTCTCTGTGGTCCGAACCGCCACCAGAAACGCCGGCGCGTCGAGTACCGACTCGAACGCCGCGTAGGGCCACGGCTCCGAGAAGGACGCGCGCTCGATGCCGAGAACGTCGAGCAGGTCGGCGCGGTCGACCGGACGGACCCGGACGTCGGGTGCGATGTTCGATCCGTCCACACCGGATTCCGTCTCGTCCGTCCGGTTTCCGCGGTCACTCTCGGAGTCGCTCACGCGAGTGGGTTCGACAGTGAGAGGCAAAAATCCGCTGGCTCGGGGCAGTTCGACTGGCGATGAGACAGGGGTGTCGCGATCGTAGCTCCGCACCCCAGCGACGCGACGCTGCGGCTGCTGTGGCTCCGAGTCGATCGCAACGAAAAAAACCGCGCTGTCGTGAGTGCCGACGGAGCTGGCCCGATCAGTCGTCGGCGGGGGCTGCGCCGCTGCCGCCCTCTTTGTACTGCTCCTTCGTGAGTCGGAGCTTGCCGCCGGCTTCGAGGATGCCGCGCTCGCGCTCGGAGGCGTCGAGTTCCGCGGTGGCCTCCCAGTCGTCGTTCACGCGGATGGTGAACTCGGTTTCGCCGGACGCGACGGCCTCGGCGACGTCGGTGACGATCTCGACGTCGTCGCCCTGCTCGATGTCCGCGTAGGTCTCCTCGTCGATCGAGAGCGGGACGATGCCGAAGTTGAACAGGTTCGCCTTGTGGATGCGGGCGAACGACTCGGCGAGAACGGCCTCGATGCCGAGGTACTGCGGACACATCGCCGCGTGCTCGCGCGAGGAGCCCTGGCCGTAGTTCTCGCCCGCGACGAGGACGCCGCCGTCCGCGTCGAGTGCGCGCTGTGCGAACGTGTCGTCGACGCGCGAGAGCGTGAACTCCGAGAGCTTCTCGATGTTCGAGCGGTACTTGAGGATGTCCGACGTGGCCGGGATGATGTGGTCCGTCGTGATGTTGTCCTCCATCTTCAGGAGCACTTCACCCTCGATGTCGGCCTCGAGCGGCTCGCCGATCGGCGCGGAGCCGATGTTGGGGCCCTTGACGAGTTCGTCGTCGACGGCTTCCTCGGGCTCGATGATGTCGGTCTTCGAGCCGTCGTACGCGTCGGGGAGCTCGACGCCGGGCGCTTCGAGGTCGCCGAGTTCGTCGGCGAGGTCACGCGGGTCGACGAGTTCGCCTTTGATCGCCGCGGCGGCGGCGACCTCCGGTGAGGCGAGGAAGACGGAGTCGTCTTCGATGCCCGAGCGGCCCTCGAAGTTGCGGTTGAACGTCCGCACGGAGACGGAGTCCGAGGCGGGGACGTGGCCGATGCCGATACAGGCACCACACGTCGCCTCCGAGAAGTTGACGCCGGCCGCCATCATCTCGGCGGTCCAGCCTTCGCGGGCGAGGATCTCCGACGCCTGCTTGGAACCGGGCGCGACGATCATTTCGGTCTTCATGTCGACCTCGCGGCCTTCGAGCATCTTCGCGGCCGGGAGGATGTCCTCGTAGCCACCGTTCGTACAGGAGCCGACGATGACCTGCTCGACGGACTCGCCTTCGACTTCGCGGACGGGAACGACCTTGTCCGGCATCGACGGCTTCGCGACGAGCGGCTCGATCTCCGAGAGGTCGATGACGACCTCGTCGGCGTACTCGGCGTCCTCGTCGGGCGAGAGCTCGACGTGCTCGTCTTCACGACCCTGTCGCGCGAGGTAGTCTTCGGTCTTCTCGTCGGTCGGGAAGATCGAGGAGGTCGCGCCGAGTTCGGTACCCATATTCGTGATCGTCGTCCGCTCCGGAACCGAGAGCGTCTCGACGCCGGGACCGGTGTACTCGAAGACCTTGCCGACGCCGCCCTTCACGGAGAGCCGACGGAGCATCTCGAGGATGACGTCCTTCGCGCTCGCCCACTCGGGGAGCTCGCCTTCGAGGCGGACGTTGACGACTTCCGGCATCTCGACGTAGTACGCGCCGCCGCCCATCGCGACGGAGATGTCGAGGCCACCCGCGCCGATCGCGAGCTGACCGAGGCCGCCGGGCGTCGGGGTGTGCGAGTCCGAGCCGAGCAGCGTCTTACCGGGTGCGGCGAAGTTCTCTTTGTGGACGTTGTGGCAGATGCCGTTGCCCGGGCGAGAGAAGTACGCGCCGTAGGTGCCGGCCGCAGAGCGGAGGAAGCGGTGGTCGTCGGTGTTCTTGAAGTCGAACTGGTAGGTCTGGTGGTCACAGTACTGGGCTGCGAGCTCGGTCTGGACTTCGTCGAGCTCGAGCGCCTCGAACTGCAGCCATACCATCGTACCTGTCGTGTCCTGTGCGAGGACCTGGTCGATCTCGATCCCGATCTCCTCTCCGGGTTCGAGTTCGCCCTCGACGAGGTGGTCGTCGAGAATCTTTTCTGTGAGCGTCTGTCCCATAACATCCGTGGGTCGACCGTCTACGACTATAAATCCCGCATGTTTGAGGCCGGAAGTATGTCCATAATACACATAGTTTGTCCTAATTCAATAGGAACAGGCTCTCTCGCTGCCGATTAGTTTACCCCCAGTATAATAAATATCTCGCGCGACTGGTCCGTTCACCCCTCCCTCGACCCGGAAGAACGACACGGTTTTGCGCCCGGCCCGTAGCCTCCCGATATGTTCCGTTCCGGATCGTTCGTCGCCTCGCACATCGACGCTATCGACGACGAGCAAGTGCAGCCGAACGGCGTCGACCTGACCCTCGGCGACGTTCTCGAACAGGCCGAACCCGGATTCGTCGGCACGGACGGGAAAACCGTCGGCGAGCGCGAGTCCGTCGGCACCGACGCGGACGATATCTTCCAGCTCGACACCGGCGGCTACATTCTCCAGTACGCGGAGACGATCGCGATCCCCGAGGGCCACGTCGGATTCCTCTACCCGCGGTCGACGCTGATGCGTAACTCCTGTATGCTCAACACGGCCGTTTGGGACGCCGGCTACGAAGGGAAAGGCGAAGGGTTGCTCCAGGTGCACCATCCCGTCCGGCTCGAACGCGGCGCGCGCGTCGCCCAGCTCGTCCTCGCCGAGGCGTCGCACGAGGACGTCTACGACGGCTCCTACCAGCGCGAGCGCCTCGACGAGTGACGGCGATGTGAGGTCCGCCGAGTCCCGCCGCCGGATACCCACAGGGGATCGGGACTACCCAAAAGCACATTTACGCCCACCTCCAAGTGCGGCTAACTGATGTCCCGGAGTCCCTCTCTACCAGACCGGCCGCGTCTGGACCTCGACCCAGAGATGTCGGATGCGGAGCGCTTAGCGGCGATCCGCCAACACTACGAACGACTCGTCTCCGTCAACGACGAACTCGACGAACGCCTCTCGGAGGCGACCGACCGCCAGGAGGAACTACACGAGGAGGTCGAACAGCTCAAGCGTCGCAACGAGACGCTGAAGACCTCCTCGCTGTACCTCGCGACGGTCGAGGAACTCACCGACGACGGCGTCGTGATCAAACAGCACGGGAACAACCAGGAGGTCCTCACCGAAGCGTCGCCACACCTCGATAGCGAACTCGAAGCTGGCGACCGCGTCGCGATCAACGACTCCTTCGCCATTCAGCAGTTGCTCGACGACGAAACCGACTCGCGGGCGCAGGCGATGGAGATCGACGCCTCCCCGACGGTCTCCTACGAGGACATCGGCGGTATCGACGACCAGATCCGCGAGGTCCGCGAGGCCGTCGAAGACCCGCTCACGAGCCCCGAGATGTTCGAGGAAGTCGGCGTCGACCCGCCCTCGGGCGTCCTGCTGTACGGCCCGCCGGGCACCGGCAAGACGATGCTCGCGAAGGCCGTCGCCAACGAGACCGACGCGACGTTCATCAAGATGGCCGGCTCCGAACTCGTCCGGAAGTTCATCGGCGAGGGCTCCCGGCTCGTCCGGGACCTCTTCGACCTCGCCGCCGAGCGCGAACCCGCCGTCATCTTCATCGACGAGATCGACGCCGTCGCCTCCAAGCGGACGGACTCGAAGACCTCCGGCGACGCCGAGGTCCAGCGCACGATGATGCAACTGCTCTCGGAGATGGACGGCTTCGACGACCGCGGCGACGTCCGGATTATGGCGGCGACGAACCGCTTCGATATGCTCGACGAGGCGATCCTCCGCCCCGGCCGCTTCGACCGCCTCATCGAAGTCCCCAAGCCCGGCCAGGAAGGTCGCGAACACATCCTCGAGATTCACACGCGCGATATGAACGTCGCCGACGACGTCGACTTCGGCGACCTCGCCAAGTTGCTCGACGACTACTCCGGCGCCGAGATCGCCGCTCTCTCGACCGAAGCCGGGATGTTCGCCATCCGCGACGGTCGCACCGAAGTCCGCCGCCGGGACTTCGACGACGCCTACGCGAAGATCGAAGACGCCGACGAGCAGACGACGATTCCGGGTCCGACGACCTACCAGTACTGAGGCGGCCACCTGGGCTCTTTTCTGCGGACTCCGCGTCCGACTGTCGTTTCGCGGTCGATTCGTAACCGCTTATTCTCCGCGCCGTCGTTGTCCGGTATGAGCACCATCCGGATCGTTCACGGCGTGGGCGACGCCCCCACGAAGATGGCGTCGTACGACGCCGCCCTCGCCGACGCGAACGTCCACAACTACAATCTGGTCGCCGTCTCCTCGGTGATCCCCGCCGACGCGACTGTCGAGGAAGTCGGCACTGCACCCGACCTGGGGCCGGCGGGTAACCGACTCACGGTCGTCGAAGCGCGGGCCACGACCGGTGGCGTCGGGAGCGTCTCCGCAGGGCTCGGCTGGGCGACGGGCCCCGGCCCGGGACTGTTCTACGAAGCGTCCGGCGAGGATCCGACCGCGGTTCGCCGGAGCGTCGTGGTCGGACTCGACGCCGGCCGCGACCTCCGCGACGACTGGGAGTTCACCGACGAGCAGGTCACGGTCACGACCGCCGAGGCCGACGGCGAAGGCTACACGACGGCGGTCACGCTCGCGGTCTACGGCGACAGCGGGTCGATCTTCTAGCGTATCGACGCCGTCGGCGACCGGCGGCGCTGTGAGGCCGAACGTTTTGATGCTGCCGACGGCTTTATACGACGCGTAACCCTATTCACGGTGACTCACTGTATGAACGGAAACAACCCTTACGCAGGCGCTCCTGGTGTCGTCGACGCGGGCCGTCCCGAGGACGTCGAGCTTTCGGTGGCGCAGGTACGGCAGCTTCGGACCGCTGTCGCCGGCATCGTTTCCCGGACGCAGGCGTATCTTCCCGACGGCTACGCCGTCGGCTCGGAACTCTCCTACGGCGCGAACGGGCCGCAGGCGACGGTGGCGGTCCGTCCGCCCGCCGGTCGCCCGGTCAGCGCGGGCTTCACGCCCGACGAGGAGGACCTCGAATCGGGCCTCACCGACGAGGACCGCGACGAGGTCGCCCGCGGCCTCGCCGCCTCCGCCGCGCTCCAGGTGATGAACACCGTCGGCGACGGCCTCACGCCGACGGCGCGATAGTCGCGACTCGTTTCGTTCGGACTGCGTACTGGAACAGAACTCGTCGCCGCCAGCGTCGCTATTTGCCCCAGAAGGGGTCGCGCTTGCGGTGCTTGTCGAGGTAGCTCGTCAGTGCCTCCAGTTCGTCGGCCGGGATGTCGTCGGAGAGCTCCTGTTCGAGGATCTTCGCGTGCTTTTCGGGCAGTTCGATCCACAGTTCGTCACCCTCGTCGATCTGCCGACCCACGGTCGGTCCGTCGATGGCGACGGAGACGCGCGTGCCCGAACGGGCCTCCGAGACGTCTTCGCCCTGCTCTTGGATCCCCGAGAGCTGGCCGACGCGGGTGGGTTCGTTACCCTCCCACTTCACGACGTTCTGGTTGTTCTTCAGCGTCCCCGAGAGGACCTCGACGCCGACGACGGCCGGATCCGACTGCCGGAAGACGTGGTCTTCGAGGATGCGGAAGCGACACGGCCGGACGATCTTGTCCAGGACGGTCTCCTGCTGGGCGCGTTCGAGGTCCTCGACGAAGCCCTCGTAGTCTTCGATGAGCTGATAGATGACGTCGTCGTCGAACAGTTTGACCTCGCTCTCGTCGAGCTCGGTCTCGGCGTTCGAGAGCACGTCGACGTTGAATCCGAGGATGACGCGGTGTTTCTCCTCGTTCGCGGTCGACGCGACGGCGACGTCCCGCGGCGCGATGTCGCCGACCTCGGCACGGAGGATCGGCACTTCGGCCTCTCGCAGGGCGTTCGCCATCGCTTCGAGGCTGCCGAGCGTGTCCGCTTTGACGACGACGCCCTCCTCCTCGGTGGAGACCTGAATCTCGGCGAGTTCGGCCTCGACTTCGTCGATGACGTCGTCGAGGTCGCGGTCGCGGACGACGCGGATCGGCGCGCCAGCCATCGCGTCGTCGAGTTCCGGGGCGGCGACTTTGATCCCCGCTGCGGCCCGTACTTCCTCGACCTTGTCGAAGCGCTTCTCGACTCGGATCTCGGCGTTCGGGCGCGGCTGGAGGAGCGCGCGGACGTCGGTCACGATCGGCCCGTCGATGCCGCCGACGACGATCTGATCGTCCGCGCGGATGCTCCCGTCGTAGAGGACGACGTCGACGGTCGCCCCGAAACCGCGCTCGTCTTTGACTTCCAGGACCGTCCCCGCGCCGGGGCCGGTGACGTCGACGGCCATCTGCTCTTTCATATAGCGCTGGGAGAGGCCCATCAGGACGGCCAGGAGGTCCGGGATTCCCTCGCTGGTGATCGCAGAGATCGGGACGACGCCGACGTTCTTCGTAAAGTTCTGGACGCGCCAGTAGAGGTCGGCCGAGAAGCCCTCATCGGAGAGGTCGCCGATGATCTCGTAGAGATTCTCGTCGAGGCGGCTTCGCGCGTTGCCCGACTGCTGTTCGTAGGTCGCCTGGATCGGCATCCCCTCGTTGGGGTTCCAGCCGGGCGTCGTGTCGATCTTGTTGGCGGCGACGACGAACGGCGTGCCCGTCCGCTGGAGGATTTCGAGCGCCTCGATCGTCTGTGGCTGGAAGCCGTCGTTGACGTCGACGACGACGACTGCGATGTCGGCCAGTGCCCCGCCGCGCGAGCGGAGCGTCGTGAACGAGTGGTGCCCCGGGGTGTCGATGAAGAGGAGACCGGGGAGATCGAAGTCCGTCGGGTCGACGAGGTCGCCCGCCATCTCCGAGACGGTGTCGAGCGGGACGGCGGTCGCGCCGATGTGCTGGGTGATCGCACCGGCTTCGCCTTCGCTCACCGCGGAGCCGCGGATCTTATCGAGCAGCGTCGTCTTGCCGTGGTCGACGTGGCCGAGAACGGCGACGATCGGTGTGCGTAGCGCGTTCGATTCGGCTGTCGAGGCGGCGTCGGCGTCGGTGTCAGACATAGAGAATCACCCCGGAGAAGTTCCTTGTGTGTAGATCACTGCTGGACTGTAGTTAAGTCCATCGTCATCCGCGGATGGCGTCGTTTCGGCGATATCGAACGTCTGTGTCGCGGCGCGGTCCACGCATAGTACGTCCTCTGTGTGCGCCTTCGTACGTCGTCTGTACGCGTCATCTGACCTCCGCTGTGCGGCCGCTGGCCGCGTGGCCCGTGGCGTTTATGTAACAGTACGCAGTATTGCGGGGTATGCCGGACGAACTCGCCGAGGACCTCTCCGGGAAAGGCGTGATGGGGTCAGACGGCGCGCAACTCGGAGTGCTGTACAACGTCGAGATGAACGTAAAGACCGGAACGGTCAACGATCTCCTCGTCTCGCCGTACGAAGACGTCAATCCGGATCAACTCCGGTTCGAGACGATCCAGGACGACCACGAGCAGGTCATCCGGGTCCCCGTCTCTCACGTACAGGACGTCAAAGACTACATCGTCGTGCAACCATAACTCAGGGCGACGTCCGATGCAGGTTCTCGATTCTTCGGCGTTCATCCACGAGTATCACACCACAGACGACATCGCGTCGATCCCGATGGTCCGCGAGGAACTGGAGGGCGAGGCGTCGTATCGCTACGACGCCGACGAGGGGTCTGGAATGCACATCCACATCCCCGCTGGCGGGACGGTCGAGAAGATCCAGCGCGCGGCCCGCGAGACCGGCGACTCCGAGACGCTCTCGGAAACTGACGTCAGGCTTCTCGCCGCGGCTTTCGAACTCGATGCCACGCTCGTCACTGACGACTACGCGATGCAGAACGTCGCAGACCACGTCGACATCGACGTGAAGATCATCGCCCGCGAGGGCATCTCGGAGAAGCGCGACTGGAAGTTCCAGTGTCAGGGCTGTGGCCGCGAGTTCGACGAACACCGCGACCGCTGTCCGATCTGCGGGATGGAGCTGGCGCGCAAGAACCCAGCGTAAGCGTCGGTCCGAACGCCGATCGCGCTCTCGCTTATCGGGTCCAGATTACCTACTGAGCGACGCGTCCCTGTCTCGAACGCGCCTATGCGTACTTATAGACTGACGAGCCCGGTCGTCGTCGCGTAGACGGCGACGAACTGTACGGTGTTGAACAGGCCGTGAATCACGGCGGGAACCACGAGGTTCTCGCTCTTCTCGTAGACGACGCCGAGGACACCCCCGAGGACGAGCACGGTCGCGAGCGTCGCGAGCAGGCCATCGCCGCTGTAGGACGTGACGTGCACGGCGGCGAAGACCGCGCTGGCGGCGGCGATAGCGAACCCGGATCCGTACGCACGGCGGAACAGTCCCTGCACGACTCCCCGGAAGATCAGTTCCTCAGTCGGTCCGACGAGCAGGATCGTCACCGGAATCAGATACAGGAAGTAGATCGGCTGATCGCTCCCCTGGGCGACGATCGCGCTGTCGGCTCCCTGGATCCCGAGCACGCTGAGCAGCCCCGAGACCGCGACGAACAGTCCCAGTAGGCCGAGGAAACCGCCGACGAGCCACGTCAGATCCTGCCGCGTCGGCCTGCGAACCGGGACGAGATCGCTCTGGTCCGTCACGAGAAGGAAGCCGGCGCCCGCGATGCCGAAGCCGACGAACTGGAACGCGCTCCGGAGTGCGAGACCGAGCGCGCTCTCTCGATCGACGCCGGCGGCGTCCAGCAGCGGATACCCGAGCGAGACGGTCACTGACGCGAGTAGCACTACGAGCGCGACGACGACGAAGGTGCCACCGAACGCGCGGAGGTGCGTCCGCGGGTCGTCGAGCGAGGAGTGGGCGTCCGAGGCCATTGATTGCCTCGCGGTAGGGCGTCGGCGTGAATAGGGATACCGGTCCCGTGTCGCTCGTCGGCCGGGGAGCCACAGCGACAGCGTCTTTCAGGGCTGCCCGCGTAGGCCCTCGTATGTCAGCAACGTGCTCGCACTGCGAGCGCCCCCTCGTTCGCGTCGCGGTCCCGTCAGAAATACGCGAGTTCGCCCCCGAACCGGCCGCCGTCGTCGGGTACTGTCCGCGCTGTCTTCGCACGTATCCGCTCGAAGACGACGACGAATTCGAGACAGAAGCGACTACGGACGCTGGATCGGCGGAAGCCCCGTCGGCCATCCCAACCGGGGAGGGCGGAGTCGCACTGGTTCTCGCGGTCGGCCTGCTCGATTCGCTGGCGACGAACCGCCCGGCGATCCAGTCACTCGTCGAGTACGCCGAGCGAGCGGGCGCGGACGTCTTTCTGACGTTAGATCGACTCGCGGCCGACGAGACGGTCGAGCCATACGTGGATTTAGCGCGTCGACGGCGACAGCTCGAATCGATTCTCGAATAACAGCGTCTGCTTAGACGCCGGTGGAGTACCGCAGAATGCCGGCGATGCCGCCGAAGGCGTCGTAGAGCTGTTCGCCCTTCTCGAAGTCCGTCGAGATGAACTTCGTCTCGGTGCCGCGCTGTTCGGCGATCTCCATCAGATGCTCGATCACGTCCTCGCGGTCGACTTTCTCGGCTTCCTCGCCGCACTCGGTGCAGACGTGGCCGGGGTCGCTGTGGCGGCGGTCGACGACCTCGTACTCCTCGTGGCCGTTCGGACACTCGTAGATCACGACGTCCGAGCGGAGATCCTCCGAGAGCAAGAGCCGGTCTACGGACCCCATCATCAGGTTCTTGCGGGTCGGTCCGAAGCCGTAGGTCGCCTCCTCGCCCGTATGAAGGTTCTCGAAGAACTCCTCCATCTGGGCTTTGTCCTTCATTACCTCCTGGTCGGCGAGGACGTCCTGTGCGGCGTCGACGAGGTCGTAGAGTCCCGACTCGTCAGTGTAGGAGACGTCGAACTTCCCTTTCACGTGGTCCTGAAGTTCGTGGTGTAGGTAGTCGCCGTCGAGGAACTCGTCTTTCGTCGGCGAGGGGCCGCCGACGAGGATCCCGTCCATCTCGTGGCGCTTGGGGACCATCAGATCGTTCGCCATCTCTGCGACCTCCTGATAGAAGTTGTCGATGGCTTCGAGACGGAGGCGGGCGAACCGCTGCGCTGACTGGCCACCTTTCCGCTGCTTGCCGGGGACGAGCGAGGAGGCGGACTTGACCGGCTCGACGCGCTTGCCCTTCAGCCAGCCGACGTTCGCCTCGCGCCGGTCGAGGACGATCAGGCCGAAGAGGCCCTTGTCGGTCAGCATCTCCTCTAACGGCTCGGTGAGGAAGTTCGAGTCGCAGTGATAGCGGAACGACTGGATCGGTTCGGGCGGGCTTTCGAGCGCCCGCGTCACCATATCCGTCTGGCCGCCGCCGGAGTTGACCGCACCCGAGAACAGGACGATGCCGTTGTCCGGCGGGTACGTGTCGTAGTAGCGGAGCCGGTCTTTGATCGACGTGAGCGCGTCCTGCACGTTCGTCCGCGTCTGCTTGGACTTGATGTTGGACGCCTCCGAGTGCTCCTGGGTAACGTGGGCGACGACGTCGGAGATCTGCTTGTCCGGGGGGATGTAGATCGTGACGAGCTGCGTGCCGGAACCCTCGTAGTCTTTGAGTTCCTCGATGACCTTCCGGAACTCGTATTTCCGGCGGTCCTCGTTCACCTCGTCGGCGTCGGTACTCATTACCCGTACTAGCCCCTCCAGTGGGTAAGTAACCTGCGACTATGTCGTCACAGCGTGCTCGCGCGTCACCTCGACGCCCCGGACAGATTTATATTCTCCACGCGGGACTCACGGAACGAAACAATGGGCCGTGTGTACGCAGTCGTCAGCGCGAAAGGGGGGGTCGGCAAGACGACGACGGCGGCGAATCTCGCTGCCACGCTCGCCGCCGCGGGATCGAGCGTCGCCATCGTCGACGGCGATCTCGGGATGGCGAATCTCGCCGGTGCGGTCGGCGTCACCGTCGGTGACGTAACGCTTCACGACGTTCTCGCCGGCGACGCCGACGTCGACGACGCCATCCACGAAGGACCGCACGGGATGGCGGTCGTCCCCGGATCGGCGGATCTCGACGCGTTCTCGCGCGCCGATCCCGAGGAGATGCAATCCGTCCTCGAAGCGCTCGCCGACCGCTACGAGTACGTCGTCCTCGATACGGGCGCGGGACTCAGCAACGACACCGTGGTACCGCTTACCCACGTCGACGAGGCACTTCTCGTCTCGACCCCGACGCGGGACGCGCTCGGCGACACCGACAAGACCCGGCAGGTCGCAGACCGCCTCGGCATCCCCGTCGCGGGCACCGCACTCACGCGCGCCGATCCCGTCGAGGTCGACGCCGAACTTGTCGCCGAACTGCTCGATGCGGACGTCATCGAGACGATTCCGGACGCCGCCGCGGTCCGGCAGGCGTCCGACGCCGGTGAGCCGCTGACCACGTTCGCCCCCGGGAGCACGGCGGCCGCGGCGTATCGATCGCTCGCGAGCAGTCTCACCGGCGAAGACGTCGCAGCAGACGAACCTCCCGAAACAGCATCCAACGACGTCTCAGGAGCGTCTGCAGACGATACGCCCGACGCGTCTGCCGCCGACGACACGTCCGAAGCCTCCGTCGACGACGCGTCCGAAGCCTCCGTCGACGACGACGCGTCCGAAGCCTCCGTCGACGACGACGCGTCCGAAGCCTCCGCCGCCGCCGACACCGACGTTCCGGGTGCGAATGCCGCCGCCGACACCGACGTTCCGGGTGCGAATGCCGCCGCCGAACTCGGCGCCGACGACGCGCTCGGTCCCGACGACCCCCTCGGCAACGCACTCTCAGAGGACGATCCACTTCCGGACGAGGAGTCGCTGTCGGGAGGCGACCTCCCGTCGAGCGATGAGTCCGCTACGGCCTCAGAAGACGAATCGGAGCCGGGCGTCGACGACGATGCGGAGATCCTCGAGACGACCCCGGATACGGACGAGACGGCTTCCGACGACGAGGCGGATGCGACTCCGGAAACGCCGTCCGACGACAGCGAATCGACGGGAGCAGACGGCGAAGACGTACGCCTCTCCGAGGAAGACATCGTCGTCGCCGGGAGACACGAAGGCGACCTCGACCCAGAGACAGTCGAGGTGATCGAAGCACACGAGGAAGCGTCGTCGGTCGATCCCGACGCCGAGGTAGAGCCGACGCCGGCCGACGTTCGAGACGCCGAATCGGACGGGGACGTCGAGCCGAACGCGGGTGCGGAGTCGGACTTGGATGCCGAATCGGACGCCGACGCTGCTACCGAGGACGAGCGGCCGCTCGTCGAGTCTGCGAGCGCCGCCGAAGTAACGCCGTCCGGGTCGGACGCGACTGCCGAGGAGGACTCGGAAGGCGGCGTCTATACGACGTCGCTGGCGGAGGAGGCCGATCTCGGAGAGGGTAGCGGCACCGACCGTTCCGGGCGAGACGACGCCGACGACCGTTCCAGCGCCGACGCCGACGACGAAGACGCCGCCGACGATGCCCCCGAAGACGGCGACTCCGAAGACGGCGACGACACGAAAAAGGGGTTCTTCGGACGCATCTTCCGCTAGCTGTCAGCGCGCCGAAGCGGGAGCTTCTTTTATGCGGGTGCGGTGAATCGAGGATATGGCAGAGAAAGATTCCAGCGTTCCCTTCTGGTGGCTCGTCCTGTTCCTACTGTTAGCGCTCGGAGCCGGGGTCGCAACGGTGCTTGCCGTCGGCGGATCGCTCGTCGCCGGGGCCATCGTTCCGGTCACACCGTTCGGACTGTGAAATAGGGAACTCGAGACTCTCGACGGGGTGTGCCCCTACGGGAGCTACATCGAATCCGGCGCCTCGATCCCGAGGACGTCGAGCGCGTTCGCGACCGTGTGCCGCGACGCCTCCACGAGACCGAGCCGTGCCGCTGCGACCGCCTCGTCGTCGGCGTTGAGGACCGAACACTCGCGGTAGAACGTGTTGAACGTCTCTGCGAACTCGCGAGCGAACGTCGCGACGACGTGGGGTTCGAGGTCGTCGGCCGCCTGTTCGATCACGGCCGGGAAGCGCGCGACGTCTCGCAGGAGCGCGCGCTCGGCGTCGGTGTCGAGCACCGAAACGTCGGCCGACGCCTCGATGCCCGCATCGGCGGCTTCGCCCTCGATGCCGCAACAGCGCGCGTGGACGTACTGGACGTACGGAGCCGACTGCGCCTCGAAGTCGAGCGCGCGTTCCCACTCGAAGGTGATGCCCTTCGTCGGCTGTTTCGAGACGATGTCGTAGCGGACGGCGCCGATGCCGACCTGGCGGGCGATGCGGTCGATGTCGTCGTCGGTGAGTTCGTCGTTCCGGATCCGCGAGTCCAGACGCTCCTCGACTTCTTCGCGAGCACGCCGGACGGACTCGTCGAGTAAGTCGTCGAGGTCGACGCCGGTTCCCTCGCGGGTCGACATCCCGCCCTCCGGGAGGTTGACCCACGAGTAGAACGTCTGCCGGAGCTGATTGGTGTCGTTGCCCAGAACGTCGAGCGCGGCTTCCAGTTGTTCGGCCTGGAGCTTGTGGTCTTCTCCGAGGATCGTCACCGCCTCGTCGTAGTTGTCGAACTTCCACTCGTGGTGTGCGAGGTCGCGGGTTGTGTACAGCGTGGTGTCGTCAGAGCGGAGGAAGACGAGGTTCTTCTCTAACCCGAACGCCGAGAGGTCCAACTGCCAGGCGTCCTCCTCGTAGACGGCGTGTTCGGAGTCTTTCAGCCGTCTGACGACGTCGTCGGCGTCGCCGTTGCGAATGAACTTCGTCTCCTTGACGAACCGGTCGAACTCCGCCGGAAGGCGTTCGAGGGACTCCCGCATCCCGCCGAGCACCTGATCGACGACGACCGCGACGCGTTCGTAAGTCTCCTCGTCGCCCGCTTCGAGACCCTGCATAATCTCGGCGATCTCCTCTTCGGCGGCCGCGAGTTCCTCGTCGTCGGCGGATTCGAGATACTCGTTGCCCTTCCGGTAGTAGCGGACGAGGTCGTAGTCCGCGCGGTCGCGTTCCGGCTCGGGGAGCTCTGACTCCTCGAACGTCTCGTAGGCCCAGGTGAAGACGGCGACCTGGCGGCCGGCATCGTTGACGTAGTAGTGCGTTTCGACGTCGTTGCCGGCGTACTCGAGCAGGCGGGCGACGGCGTCACCGAAGATCGGATTTCGAGCGCGACCGACGTGGACCGGACCGGTCGGGTTCGCGCTCGTGTGCTCGACGACGACCGATTGGCCCGTATCGGGGAGCGCCCCGTACTCGGCGTCGCGGCCGGCCGAGAGCGTGTCCGCGTAGTAGGCGTCGGCGACGTAGAAGTTCACGTACGGTCCCTGCGTGTCGACGCTCGCGATGTATTCCGCGTCGTCGAGGTCGATCGCCTCGGCGACGTCTTCGGCGACTGCCGGCGGCGGTGCACCGACCTCGCCGGCGAGACGGAAGGCGACGCTGGATGCGAGCGTCGCCGGGACGTCCTCCGGCGGCTCTTCGACCCCGAGGTCGTCGGTCGGGAGGTCGAGCGCGGCCAGCGCCGCCTCGACCGCGTCCTCGACCTCCGAACGGAAGGTTCTGAACATACTCGCCGTTCTCGAACCGCGGCTAAATGCCTTTCCGAACGCTCTCGCGCTCGGGGAGCACTCCCTCGGGGGCAGACGAACACAGTGCGATTGCTGGCCGGAACGGAGGTGATGCAACCGACCCGCCGCACTGCGATCGACGCCTTTAGAAGCGGGGAGAAACAATACTGAGATAAGTCTCGTCTCCGTGATTCCGGAGGCGGCTTACCGTAACACTTCTGTTATACATCCCATAGCCGTTATACTTAACAGGGCAGCATCCCAACTCCGGATAATGTCTGAATCGGCAGTCTCCGCCGTGGGAAACGACGAGTTGGCGGCGCTGAAATTCGTCGCCCTCGAAGGCGCGCTCTCCGGCCCGGTCAAAATCTCCTGTTCGAGCCTCGCCGAACGCCTCGACGCGTCGAGCCAGACCGCCTCGCGTCGGCTCCAGCGGCTCGAAACCGCCGGCCACGTCGAGCGCGACGTCGTCGCCGACGGTCAGTGGGTGTCGCTGACCGACTCCGGTGAGGCGGCGCTGCACCGAGAATACGCCCACTACCGGCGGATCTTCGAGGGCACTGACCCCTCGGCCGTCGAACTTGAAGGCACCGTCACGAGTGGAATGGGCGAAGGACGACACTACATCTCTCTGTCGGGCTATATGGAACAGTTCGAGGAGCGACTCGGCTACGAGCCGTTCCCCGGCACGCTCAACGTCGACCTCGACGAGGAGAGCATCCGTGCTCGCTCGGCGATGACGTCGCTTTCTGGCGTCCCCATCGACGGCTGGGAGGACGACGAACGGACGTTCGGGCCGGCGACGTGCTACGACGCGACCGTCGAGTACGACGACGAAGTCGCCGAGACGACGCACATCATCGTCCCCGAGCGCACGCACCACGACGAGACGCAACTGGAGATCATCGCGCCCGTCCGGCTTCGGGATGCGCTCGATCTCGACGACGGCGACGCGGTTTCCGTTCGCGTGGAGGCGGTTCGATGACGCGCACGCGTTCGGACGTCGCTGTCGACACGACCGGTGAGAGCGCCGTCGACCGCGCCATCGAGGCGTTCCGCGAGGGCCAGCCAGTGCTCGTCCACGACGCCGCCGACCGCGAGGGCGAGACGGACATCATCTACCCCGCAGGCGCGGTCGACGCCGACGACGTCGTCCGTCTTCGGAGCGACGCCGGGGGATTGATCTGCACTGCCGTCTCACATCCCGTCGCAGAGACTCTCGAACTGCCCTTCCTCGAAGACGAGTTCGACCACCCCGCGGCCGCGGACCACGACCTCGGCTACGACGACCGCTCGTCGTTCTCGCTGCCGGTGAACCACCGCGAGACGTTCACGGGCATCACCGACGACGACCGCGCACTCACGATCCGCGAACTCTCCTCGGCCGCCGAACAGGCAGCGGAGCCCGACAGCGACTACGACGCCTCGGAGTTCGCCGCCGAGTTCCGCACGCCGGGCCACGTGCACGTCCTCCGCGGCGCCCCGGGACTCCTCGACGACCGTCGCGGGCACACGGAACTCGGTCTCGCGCTCGCCGAGGCGGCTGACCGCCCGCCTGCGGTCGTCGTCTGCGAGATGCTCGACGCCGACTCCGGCGGCGCTCGAACGCCGACTGCCGCGCTCGAATACGCCCGTCAGAACGATCTCGTCTACGTCGAAGGCGCGGACATCATCGAGCGATTGGCCGACGAAATAAACCGCGTCTGAGCCGACGGTTCCGCGTTCCCACTTGGTGGTTGCTGCGCCGAGCGGTGGCTGTCGACTCCGTTTTCTTGCCCCCGCAGATCCACCGCACCGACGGCGTAATTCGCCGCAAACACTCCTGTAGGGTTTTATATCCCGGGGAGTAAATCACGGCATATGGGATTCGACGAGATGGACGTCGAGACGATTTGGCAGGACGGTTCGTTCGTCGACTGGGACGACGCGACGGTCCACGTTCTGACGCACGGTCTGCACTACGGATCCGGCGTGTTCGAGGGCGTCCGCTGTTACGACACCGAAAACGGGCCGGCGATCTTCCGCTGGGAAGAGCACCTCGATCGGTTCTACGAGTCGACGAAACCCTACGAGATGGACATTCCGTTCTCGCGGGAAGAACTCACGGAGGCGACGCTGGAACTGATTCGCCGTGAGGAACTGCGCTCCTGTTACATCCGCCCGGTCGCGTTCTACGGCTACGGCTCGCTCGGCGTCAGCCCGAAAGACAACCCGGTGAACGTCGCGATCGCGGCGTGGCCGTGGGGCGCCTACCTCGGCGAGGAAGCGCTCGAACAGGGCGTCGACGTGATGATCTCCTCGTGGCGCAAACACGCCTCCAGTCAGATTCCGACGAACGCGAAGACGACCGGCCTGTACGTCAATTCGCTTCTCGCGGGCGAGGAAGCCCGCCGCAACGGCTACACCGAAGCGATCGTCCTGAACAAGGAAGGCAACGTCGCGGAAGGCCCCGGCGAGAACATCTTCCTCGTCCGCGACGGTGAGATCTACACCCCCGGTCTCTCCGAGAGCATTCTCGACGGCATCACCCGAAACACGGTGATCGAACTCGCCCGCGAGCGCGGCTACACCGTCCACGACCAGGCGACCATCTCCCGCGGCGAACTCAACACCGCCGACGAGCTGTTCTTCAGCGGTACCGCCGCCGAGGTGACGCCGATTCGGAAGGTCGACAACGTCGTCATCGGCGACGGCTCGCGCGGCCCCGTGACCGAGGAACTCCAGCAGGCGTTCTTCGACCTCGTCGAGCGTCGCGACGACGCCCACGACGAGTGGTTCACGTACGTCTAAACCCACCTTTTTCGACCGGGGCCTCGCGCCGCCTTCGGCGGCGCTCGACCCCGGTCCAAAAACCTGGAGGGAAAAATGCCGCGAGGCTCGCGTTCGCTCGCCTCGCGGTACGACTTCTCGACTACCGCACAGCACCGTACCGCCCGACACCGCCCGACACCGCCCGACACCGCCCGGGACCGCACAGCACTGCACTGCACCGCCCGGCACCGCACTAGACCGACGCTCAGTCTTCTGACCGGGCGTCGATCTCGATCGGCGCGTCCCGCTCTTCCTCGCCGAATCCCGCGGACAACACCCGAGTCAGCGCCTCTTCGACGCGCTCGTCGGTTTCGGTGATATCCTCGGGATCGACCTCCATCACGAAGCCAGTCGTGATGTTCGGAGCGGTCGGCATAAACAGCACCACGCGGCCGTCGTCGGTCACCTTTCCAGTCTTGAATGCCGTCATCCGCATCCCCTGCCAGGGCTCGACTTTCACCGGCTTTTGGAGGTCCTCGGTCCCAGTCACGGCCGTTTCGACGGCTAACTTGGAGGCGTTGTAGAGCACGCGTATGAGCGGCACGCGATTCATCGCCGCATCAAGATACGTCTCGAACAGGCGGCCGACCGTCGTCCGCATCAGGTACCCCACCGACAGGACGAGCATAATGAAGACCACGACTGCGACGAGGAACCCGATGGGGTCGTCCAATCGTCGGATGACCGGGAGGTCGACGATCTTCGAGTAGAGGTAGTTGAGAACGAACAGAATGACGAGGATCGGCGTGAGAACGATCAAGCCGCTTGCGAAGTCGCGCCTCCAGGAGGACATCTATCTGCCAGTACGTCGCGCCGGAGAGTTAAAGGAACTGCTGTCGCTTCGGTCACAGAACCGCTGTTCTGCGGCGGCGCGTCGCGGTGGCCGAATCGGGGAGACTTTTGTCGTCGCCGTCGGACGCGACACGTATGCTCGTTGATCTCGTCGTCGTCGCTTTCTGGGCGATGCTCCCCGCCTACGTCCCGAACAACGCTGCCGTCCTCGCCGGCGGCGGCGCACCGATCGACGGCGGCCGAACGATGGGTGGCCGCCGCCTCCTCGGTGACGGCAAGACGTGGCGTGGGACGGCTATCGGCACGCTCGCGGGCGTCCTCCTCGCGCTCGGACTGAACGTCCTCGCGCCCGTCGTCGTCCGCGTGACCGGATTCGAGGTCCCGGCCTTCCCGCTCGCCGCCGCGTTCGGTCTCGCGTTCGGCGCGATGCTCGGCGACATCGCCGCCTCGTTTCTCAAGCGCCGGACGGGCCGCGAGCGCGGCGCGCCGTTCCCCGGTGTCGACCAACTGGACTTCGTCGCCGGCGCGCTCGCCTGTGCCGCCGTCCTCGACTTCGGCTGGTTCCAGACCACATTTACGCTCCCCGTGCTCGGAGTCGTGATCGTTCTCACGCCGGTCCTGCACGTCCTCACGAATGCCATCGCGTACGTGCTGGGGTTGAAAGACGAGCCCTACTAACCCACCTTTTTCCACGGTGGGTTTCCTCGCGGCGCGGAGCGCCGCTGCGGGAACCCACCGCGCAAAAACCTGGAGGGAAAAATGCCGCGAGGCTCGCATTCGCTCGCCTCGCGGTACGAACGCTTCGACTCCGCACCGCCTCCGCACTGCACCACCCGACTCCGCGCCGCCTCCGCCCTGCACTGCCTCTGACCGCATCGCCTCCGAATCGCCCCGTTTAAGCGCCTCGCCCGCCCTCTCACATCCAATGGCGAACGACGAACTCATCGCGGCGCTCCGCGACGCCGACGCCGTCCAGTTCGGAGAGTTCGAACTCTCCCACGGCGGCACCTCCGAGTACTACGTCGACAAGTATCTCTTCGAGACGGACCCCCGCTGCCTCCAGCTGATCGCCGAGGCGTTCGCGGACGAACTGTCCGGCGAAAAGCTCGCGGGTGTTGCGCTCGGCGCCGTCCCGCTCGTCTCCGTCACGAGCGTCGAGACCGACACGCCGTACGTCATCGTCCGCAAGAAGACCAAAGAGTACGGCACGGCCAACCGTATCGAGGGGCGCTTCTCCGAGGGCGAGGAAGTCGTCGTCCTCGAAGACATCGCGACCACCGGCAAGAGCGCACTCGACGCCGTCGAAGCACTCCGCGACGCCGGCGCGGTCGTCAACCGCGTCCTCGTCGTCGTCGACCGTCAGGAAGGTGCACGCGAACGACTCGCCGATGCCGACGTCGAACTCGACGCCCTCGTGACTGCGGCGGACCTCCTCGACGACGAGGACCGTTCGTAGCGCTTCTCGCGAACCTCGCGATTTCGGGCCGTTTTCAGCCCCGAGACCGGACGTTCTCTCTCGCCGTCTAATCCACGTTCGTGGTTTTTTCACGCTGTATCTGTATCGACATATTCATACTTACGCAACATCGCAGATCGAAGTATGAACAGAGCGGAGAAAGCGGCCCTCCAGTTGCAGGCGGTCGCCGTCCTTCGGATGCTGAAGGAGACCCGGACGTACGACGAACTCGCCGAACTCAGCGGACTCCCCGCCGGCGATCTCAATCGGTACGTCAACGGCCACGTCCTGCCGGGCGTAGAGCGCGCCCGCGAAGTCGTCGACGGGGTCGGCCGCGACGCCCTCGCGACGGAACTCCGCGCGCGCGTCGAGTTCGACGACGAGGGCTACGTCGACAACTCCGGTATCGTCTTCGACCAGTCGTTTCTCGATCTCGTTGCTCCGGTCGCCGCCAACGCGCTCGGCTTCGAGCGCCCGGACGTCGTCCTGACGGCGGCGACCGACGGCATCACGCTCGGCGCGGCGATGGCAGGGTACTTCGACGCCCGCGTCGCCTACGCGAAGAAGTCCAAAGAAACGGCCGTCGAGGACTTCATCGAGTCCCGTCAGCGCCTCGCTTCGGGCATCGAACTGACCTACTACCTCCCCGGCCGCGCGATCTCCCGCGGCGAGAACGTCCTCATCGTCGACGACCTCATCCGCTCGGGCGAAACCCAGGAACTTCTCCTCGACATCGCGAAACAGGCGAATGCGGACGTTACGGGCGTTTTCGCGCTCATTTCCGTCGGTGAGGAAGGCATCGACCGCGCCCGGGAACTCACCGACGCACCCGTCGGTGCGCTCTCGACGTTCGACGCCGAGTGATCTGCCGATACGGGCCTCACTGTGCCCGGCGTCGATGAAAACCCTTATCGACCGTATCGGGGTTATGCTCACACGTGCATTATGGGGCTCGCTGAAACACTCGGAAACTACTTCGATGTGCAAGAACACGGATCATCGGTCCGGACCGAACTCCTCGCCGGGCTGACGACGTTCCTGACGATGTCCTACATCGTCGTTGTCAACCCCTCGATCCTGACCGACCAGCCGAACATTCCCGGTGCCGACGGGATCTCGATCGCCGGCATCCCGCCGGGCGAGATCCAGTCGATGCTCGCCGTCGTCACGATCCTCGCGGCGGCGACGGCGACGTTCGTGATGGCCTTCTACGCCAACCGACCGTTCGCGCAGGCGCCGGGCCTCGGCCTGAACGCGTTCTTCGCGTTCACCGTCGTCAGCGCGCTCGGAATTCCGTGGCAGACCGCACTCGCGGCCGTCGTCGTCGAAGGGATCATCTTCATCATCCTGACGGCGATCGGCGCGCGCGAGTACGTGATCAAACTCTTCCCCGAACCCGTGAAGTTCGCCGTCGGGACGGGTATCGGGCTCTTCCTCGCTATCATCGGCCTGCAGGCGATGGGGATCGTCGTCGACGACACGGCGACGCTCGTCTCGATGGGATCGATCGCATCGAACCCCGTCGCGATCGTCTCCGTGTTCGGCCTCTTTCTGACGTTCGCGCTCTACGCCCGCAACGTTCCCGGATCGATCATCATCGGAATCGCCCTCACGTCCGTCCTCGGGTGGCTTCTCACCGCGTTCGGCCCCATCGCGGCTGACGCTGGCCTCGTCGCCGGCTCTACGTCCGTCTCCTACGACATCACTCCGCTGGCCGGCGCGTTCATCTCCGGCCTCAGCGACGTCGAGGCGTTCACCTTCGCGCTGGTCGTCTTCACCTTCTTCTTCGTCGACTTCTTCGACACCGCCGGCACGCTCGTCGGCGTCGGACAGGCCGGTAACTTCCTCGACGAGGACGGTGATCTCCCCGACATCGACAAGCCGCTGATGGCCGACGCGATCGGCACCACGGTCGGCGGAATGCTCGGGACCTCGACCGTGACGACCTACATCGAGTCCGCCTCGGGCGTCGAGGAGGGTGGCCGCACCGGCCTGACGGCGCTCACTGTCGCTGTACTGTTCCTCATCTCGCTCGCGCTCGTCCCGCTGGCGGCCGCGATTCCCCTGTATGCCTCCCACATCGCGCTCGTCGTGATCGGCGTCGTGATGCTCCGCAACGTCGTCGACATCGACTGGGACGACCTCACGCAGGCGATCCCCGCCGGAATGACGATCCTCGTGATGCCGTTCGCGTACTCGATCGCCTACGGTATCGCCGCCGGGATCGTCTCGTACCCGGTGATCAAGTTCGCGGCCGGCGAAGGCGACGACGTCCGTCTGGGCCACTGGGCACTCGCGGGCGCGTTCGTCGTCTACTTCGTCGTCCGCACCGGCGGCATTCTCGCCGCGCAGGTGTAACCGACCGCTCGCTCGCGCTTTTGGCCTTCTGACTCACCCTCGCTTTTCGCCTTCCGACTCACTCCCGCGCTCCTCGCCGTCTGACTCTCACCCCCGCGACTGCCGTCGGACCGCAAGAGATTCATTATTCACTGTCGCAATCGAGTACGTGACGCTCTCCCCGCGCTCCCGAGCGAACGCAGTGCGGCTCATCGCGCTGCTGCTCGTCGTCTCTCTCCTCGCACCGGCCGGTGTGTCGGCGCTGACGTACGACCCCTCGACAGACACGAGCCTCGAACCGGGCACGATCACGAGTCCCGCGAACGGATCGACCGTCATCAGCGTCCAGGGCTACACCTTCCAGGGCAATACGAATCCCAAAAAGCCCGCGCGACTCCTCTCGGTCGGCCCGCGCGGTGACCTCCAGTGGACCCACAACGACTCTGTCGGCGGGAGCGCGTGGTTCTTCGACGTCGACCCGCTGCCGAACGGGAACCTCCTGGTCTCCTCGCCGCGGGCCGGCGATACGGTCGTCTTCGAGTTGAACCCCGAGACGCAAGAACGCGTCTGGCAGGAGCGGTTCAATATGACCGACACCCACGACGTCGCGTATCTCGGCGACGACCGCATCGCGATCGCGAATATGCGCGAGTGGAACGCGTCCGCCGAGGTCAGCGACGACCGCATCGTCATCTACAACCGCTCGACCGGCGAGTTCACCTGGGAGTGGTACTTCAAGAACCACTTCCCCGAGAGCACCGACGGCGGTTACAACGACGACTGGTCGCACGTCAACGACGTCGACCCCGTCGGTGAGGACCGCCTGCTGCTCTCGCCGCGGAACTTCGATCAGGCCATCGTCGTCGACATCGAATCTAAAGAGATCGTCGAGCGACTCGGCTCAGACGACGACTACGACGTGATGCGCGAGCAGCACAACCCTGACTGGCTCCTGAGCGAGAACGGCACGCCGACGATCCTCGTCGCCGACAGCGGTAACAACCGGGTCGTCGAGTACGCGAAGGAAGACGGCGAGTGGGTCCGGACCTGGGAGGTCGGCACGGGATCGCTCACCTGGCCGCGCGATGCGGACCGACTCCCCAACGGAAACACGCTCGTCACGGACACGCTCAACCACCGCGTGATGGAACTCACGCCCACGGGCGAAGTCGTCTGGGAGTACTACGCCACGTGGGGCCCCTACGACGCCGAGCGCATTGGCACCGGCCCCGAGTCGTCGGGGCCGACGATCCGTGATCTGAACGCCAGCGGTTCCTACGACATCACCGGCAGTGCGAACCTCACCGCCGGCGGAAACGAGAGCGTCGGCTTCGCCGGGCGGATTCGCGCGACGTTCGCCGGCACGGCCCTCGAAGGGCCGATGAACGAGTTCGCGACGCGCTGGGCACACGTGACGCCGTGGCTCCGCCCGGTCTGGATGTCCGGCTGGGACTTCGTCTGGGCGATCAGCGCGCTTCTCGTCGGCCTCGTGTGGGCCGGCGGAGAGTTGATCGCCGGCCGCCAACAGATCGTCGCCGGCATCCGGCGCCTCGCGGACCGATAGCGACGCGATAACACGGTACGGGAGTGCGCCCGCCGCGCAGTCCACCACGTGACTCTTTAGGTCGGATCGCGTACCGATCGTCGATGTCTGATCTCGTCCTGTACGAAGTCGGGGGCTGTCCCTTCTGTATCAGAGTCAGGAACAAACTGGAGGAACTCGATCTGGAGTACGAATCGGTGATGGTGCCGCGATCGCACGCCAACCGGACGGAAGTGAAAGAGATCAGCGGGCAGACGGGCGTTCCCGTGCTCGTCGACGAGGAACACGACGTCCACGGGATGCCGGAAAGCACCGATATTATCGCCTACCTGGAAGAAACGTACGGCGACGGCGCGAACCGATAGGGATTCTCGTAACTGTTCGGAGATTCTCGCCGTATCGTCCGGCGAGAAGTCTATGAGGACTTACGATAACCCCTATGAGCGTCGGGACCCGTCGGCGGCGGCTCGTCGTATTCGTCCTCGGTTACGGTCGCGCACTGATACGACTCAGAACACAGTCGGAAACAGCGCCCGCTCCCGTCGCTACGCTTCGGTCGGCTCTTGTGACCGCTCTCGGATGAGATCCCGGATGCGGTCGGGGTCGTCGATATCTGCTAACTCCTCACAGCTGACGAGCGCCGTGCCTTCGACGGCGTCGCGCTTCGAGCGATCTTCGGTGAAGTAGACCGAACGGGTCTGTGTGACCTCGCCGAGCGAGGACATAATCCGGGCTCGCTTCTCTGCGCTCCGTGTGAAGGCTGAGTGCCCGGTAAGCATCGGCATAAAGTCCCGTCGGCGTTCGTCGTCCTCGCTGACTGCCTTGAACGGTGCGCGGGCGGTCGGGTGAACGGTGAAGCCGGCGCGCGTCAGAACGTGTACCACGTGCTCGTCGTCGGATTCTGGGTCGGGATCGTCGGGTGTCGGCTCGGCGTCGCGAACGTCTTCCGCACCCTCCATCACCTCGACGGGGCTGGAAAACGGCTGATCGAACATCTCCTCTAACCGGATCGCAACCTCGATGCTCGCGTTCATCCCGTCTTCGTACTTCGAGACGGTGCGGCGCGAGACGCCGAGTTCCGTCGCCAACTGCCCGAGACTCCACCCGCGATCGCGGCGCTCGTCTGCCAGGAGGTCGCCGTCGATGTTGACGTAGAGGCCGCCCGGCGCGGCGTAGATGAGCGGCGGGACGCCCTCGATGAACAGTTCCATCGCCGTGTCGGGATTCAGGACCGGAACGCCGTGCCGGAAGTACACGACACCGGGCTTCAGATCCTCGTCGCGCGTTCGCAGTCCCACGACCATCGGGGTCGCGTTGAGATAGGTACCCAGCCGTCGCATCTCCTCACCGGTCGTTCCGTCGAACGCGTCGATGTTGCCTAGAATCTTCAGCAGCACCAGGTCCTCGCCTCGCCTCGCGGCGACGTCGAAGCTCTTCGGCCGGATCGCACAGCGCTCGCTGACGAGGAATCCGGCGTCCTCGAGCATCGCTGTGACGTTTCCGACTAGCGCGGACCGAGACATACCCGGTTGTACGCGATTCAGCGCATATATGCGTTGTGCCGTCGAGGCCGCCTGCGTCCACTGGTTCTCGGGCTGTCGCTGCGACTGGACCTCCCGAAGCCGTGAGCGAAAGCCGTTAGACTCCGCGTCGACTACGCCACTCCGATGACTATCGTCGGCCTCGACGACACCGACTCCCGCGAGCGCGGGATGTGCACGACGTACCTCGCCGCGCGACTCGCCGAGGCCGTCGTCGACGCCGGGGGCCGCGTCGACCGCAAACTGTTGATCCGGCTCAATCCGGCGGTCGAGCACAAGACCCGTGGAAACGCCGCGCTCGCGCTTCACGTCGATCTCGAACCCGAACACGCGCTCGATCTCGCTACCGCCGAACTCGAACCGCTTGCGGAGACTGCGGATCCGCGGACGAGCCCCGGCGTGGTCGTCGCCGACGACGATCCGAGCGACGTTCCCGAGGCGGTGTCGACGTTCACGCGACGCGCAATCCGTGACTTTCTGGAGCCCGCCGACGCACTTCGGGTCGCGGATGACGCCGGATACGTCCACCGCGGCTGGGCGGGGGGCCGCGGCCGCATCGGCGCGCTCGCGGCCGTCGGCGCGTGGGCCGCACTCGAGGAGTGGACCTACGAGCACATCTCCTACCGCGCGTTCGACCGGTGTGGCACTCCCCGAGAAGTCAACACGGAGTCCGTCTTCGATGCTGCAGCGAAATTCCACCCGCAGGCGTGGGACACGGTCGACCGCGAGGAGGACGAACCGGTCTGCGTCCCGAACGCGCCCGGGCCGATCCTCTATGGGATTCGCGGCGACGATCCCGACGCCGTCAGCGACCTCGCAGCCCGTATCGACAGTGAGTCAATCGAACGGTCGGCGACGTTTCTGACGAACCAGGGAACCGATGTCCATCTCCGCGAGGGGACGCTCGGTGAACTGCGCGACGGGCGCGCCTATCGCGTCGACGGGACCGTCGCCTCCGACCCGGAGACGCGTCGTGGGGGCCACGTGTTCTTCGACCTCGAAGCACGCGGCGACGCCGACGATTCGGTCGACTGCGTCGCGTTCGAACCCACGAAGCGGTTTCGGGACCGCGTGCGGGCGCTTCGCTCCGGTGACGAGGTCACCGTCTGTGGCGAGGTGAGCGACGGGACGATCAAACTGGAGAAGTTCGCCGTCCGATCACTCCGGCGCACCGTGGAGACGACGCCGACGTGCGGCGAGTGCGGACGGTCGATGGAGAGCGCCGGCCGGAACCAGGGGTACCGGTGTCGCGACTGCGGTACCTCGCGGTCTGGTCCGGAAACCGTCTCGGTCGACCGCGACCTCGATGTCGGGTGGTACGAGGTCCCACCCTGTGCCCGTCGACACATCGCTAAGCCGCTCGTTCGTGGCGGCTTCGACGCGCCGACGCACCCCGAGCGGTGATACTGTCGGACAGCAGTTCGTGAACTGTGTTGACACCCACGGGGTGCCGATAATTTTCACAGAGTTCTGTCCGACAGTATGAACGGCTGGCGCTGGCCGACGCCAACGTCGCCCGCGCTACTCCTCGACGACGAGAATCTCCGTGTTCGCGCGGCGGTCCACGAACTGGCTCCCCGACGGAGGTTTCACGTCGACGACGAGCGTCCCCGTCTCCTGATTCGTCCGGGTGTCGGCCTCGATGGTGACGGTCGCGACGCCATCGGCATCTGAGCTGGCAGTCACCACGCTGTCGATCTCGGCGCTGCCGTCTTTCACGATCACCGTCGCACCTTCGACCCCGTCGCCGTCGTCGTCGACGACGGTCAGCGAGAGTTCTTGCTCGCCCGGCTGGACGACGTCGGGTGAGGGTTTGACGTCGAGTTCGGAGACGGCGAGTCCCTGCACGCCGGACAACATATTCAGCATCACGCTCATCGTCGCGACCCCCACAACGAGCGCGATGACGAGTCTGATCGGCAGTCCTTCGATCGCACGGTCGTCGGCGGCGAAGCGGCGGAGTTCGTCGAACATACCGGCCGTGGTCCCGTCTCAGTATATAAACAGTCGGCCGTGCGTTTATATCACATCCCGAGGGTACTCCCGCTGATGCACACCGAAGTTCTCGGTCGTCGAGACGAGTGCGGCCGAACGGCTTCCGACGGTCCCGCCGGCCGCCTCGGGTCCCACCGCGCCCGCGACGGTAGCCGCGGCGCACCCGTCGGGATCGATCTCGACCGGCCGCACGCCGCGCTCGTCGTCGGCAAGCGGGGTTACGGTAAGTCCTACACGCTCGGCGTCCTGGCGGAAGAAGCAGCCAGAGCGCGCGGCGTCGCCCCCGTCGTCGTCGACCCGATGGGCGTCTTTCGCGGCTTGGCCGACGACGCGAACGGGACGCCCGTCCCCGCTCGGATCGTCGACGAGCCGACGATCCGCGCAGACGCGATTCCGCCGGCGCGGTGGCCGCAACTCGTCGGGAGCGACCCCGACCAGCTGGTCGGCGCGCTCGTCTGGCACGCCGCATCGACGGCCGCGACGCTCTCTGAGATGCGTGCTGTCGTCGACGCGGCCGACGCAACGGCAGACATTCGCCGCGCGGCCGGCAACCGTCTCCGGCGTGCCGATTCGTGGGGTGTCTTCGATCCCGCGGGACTCGACGCACACGCACTCGCCGGCGGCGAGGCGACGATTCTGGACTGTTCCGACCTCGACGACGCGCCTTCGAACGCGGTCGTCGCCGGCGTCGCAGCGGCGCTCTACGACGCCCGTCTCGGGCGTGGTGCTGCGGGTGTGGCGGGTGCCGAGCCGCCGGCGGTCGAACGTCTCCCCTGGCTCTTCGTCGACGAAGCACACGTCTTCTTCGAGGGCGTCGCCGGTGCATCGCTCCGGGCGATCCTCACTCGCGGCCGCGCACCGGGCGTCTCGCTCGTCGCCGCGACACAGCGCCCGAGCGCGCTCCCGGCCGTCGCCGTCTCCCAGTCGGACCTCCGTATCGTCCATCGGTTGACGGCCGGGCCGGACGTCCGCGCGCTCGCGGCCGCGGATCCTGCCTACGTCGATACGGACGTCACAGACGCGATGCCGACGGCTCCCGGGGAAGCGCTCGTCGTCGACGACACCGCGGAAGCGACTCGCACGGTCGCGGTCCGCGAACGCGACACGCCGCACGGCGGGGCGAGTCCGCGCGCGTCGGCGGTTGCAGCGGCGTCGCCCACATCGGCTGCCGCATCTTACGCCGACAGTGCGGAGGCGACCGACACGGGAACGGCTGACCCAGACGCGACCGAAACCGACGAGTACACTCGCGTGTGATCCACGCTCGATGGCCGACAGGCTCGTCCCCGTGCTCGTCGCGCTTGGCGGATTCCTCGGAGCGACGTCACGCTATCTCGTCGGCACGGCCGTGCCGGGGCTACGCGGGACATTCGTCGTGAACGTCCTCGGAAGTTTCGTCCTCGCGCTCTCGATCGGTGTCGTCCGGTCGAGTCGCCTCCGCTTCTTCCTCGCGACGGGATTGCTCTCCTCGTTCACGACGTACAGCACCTTCGCCGTCGAGACGATGTCGCTCGGCCCGACCTGGGGCCTCGCGAACGTCGGGGCCAACTACGCGTTCGGCTTTCTCGCCGCATTCCTCGGACTCGCCGCAGGGAGGCGGTTCGCGTGACTATCTCCCTCGGTGTCGTTCTCGCGATACTCGCCGGTCTCGACGGCGTTCCCCTGTCGATTCTCGTCGGAGTCGGGGGAGCGGTCGGCGCACTCGGCCGGTACGCAGTCGACGTCGCACTCGGCGGCGGCCGTCGGAGTACCTTCGCCGTCAACGTCCTCGGGAGCGCCGCGCTCGGGGCGCTCGTCACCTCGTCACCGCACGCGACGACTCTCGCTGTCGCTGGGACGGGATTCTGCGGCGCGTTCACGACGTTCTCCTCGTTCGCCGTCAACGTGGTCGAGGCCGCCTCGAAGGAAAATTGGCGGCTCGCGGCTGTCGACGCTGTTGGGACACTCGCGTCGGCGCTCCTCGGCGTGGCTCTCGGGACTGCTCTTGTGGGAGTATAGATAGATAGATCGTCTCGCCGCCATCGGCTCACGAGAAAAAGCACCTGCTACGACGTTGAAATCGAAAAAGCGCCCGAGGCGGGATTTGAACCCGCGTCACGACCGTGACAGGGTCGTATGATGGGCCACTACACCACCCGGGCACACATCGGAGCAAAGCACAAGCGCCCGAGGCGGGATTTGAACCCGCGTCACGACCGTGACAGGGTCGTATGATGGGCCACTACACCACCCGGGCTTGCTCCACTTCTTCGTTGCCCGGTAGTCTAATTAAGACTTATCATCTGATGGCGGCGTGGGAGAGGTCACCGCGCGGCCGACGATGCGGGGAAACTCCTGGACAGAGCCCAGGCTCCGGCGAGAGTAGCGGCCGGACGAAAGACAGCAAAGCGAGCGAAGAGCGATAACCGAAGACGCGCGGTTCCGTCGTTCGATTGGCGGGGGTGCCTCAGTCGTCGGCCGGGGTCGCTGCGGCCGCTTCCTCGGCCTCTTTCTCGGCTTTCTCTTCTTTTTCTTTCTTGTTCTTGATCTTCTTCAGACGGAAGATCTCCTCGCGCTCTTGCTCTTCGAGCTTCTGCTCGATGTACTCTTTGTTCTCGTTGAGTTCGGGGAGCAGCTTGAACTCCAAGGCGTTGACGCGGCGTTTCGTCGTCTCGATCTCTTTGAGCATCTTCTTCATCGCCGTCTCGACCTCCGCGGCGAGGATGATCGTCTCGAGCAGTTCCTCGTAGGCGTCTGCGGCCTCGTCGATCCGCGCCGAGGAGCCGAGGAGCCCGTAGCCGCGCTGGTCGAGGCTCTTTTTCACGCGCGAGGACTCGATCTGCGGGACGACGACGCCCATAATGTTCTTCGACTGCGTGGTGATCTCCGGATGCTCTTTGAGCGCCGCGGCGGCACCGCGCACGGCGACGTCGCCTTCCATCGCTCGCGCCATATTGATCTTCTCTTGGGCCGTCTCGTAGTTCTGGTTCAGCTCGGAGCGGACGTCCTGTGCTTGGTCCAGAATGTCCATAAACTCCATAATGAGGCCGTCTCGCTTCTGTTCGAGCGTGTCGTGGCCCCGCTCGGACAGTTGGATCCGATCCTCGATCGCCATCAAGTTCTTGCGTGTCGGTTTGACGTCTTCGGCCATTGCCTGCCAGTTGTGAACCGAGCCTGTTAACCTTTTACTGTTCGCGGACGAGGCCGGCCAGGCCGGCGTTCTCGGTGCGGTCCATCCACGTCACGATCACTACGTGGGGAAGCGTCAACACGGCGATGAAGACGAGGTACAGCGCGGCCAACGTCTGCAGGTCGGTCTGGACGCGTCCAACGAGTGCGACGCCGACGAGCAGTCCGACGGAGACCACCGTCAGCGGCAGCGCGTCGCGGCCCGTCCGCAAGAGCGCAGGGACGGCTCCGCGATCGGCGAACGCCCGCCTGGCGCTCGGGTCGACGCCGACGAGACGGGCGATGTGTCGCAGCGAGTGCCACACACAGAAGTACACGCCGATCGCGAGGATCGGCGGAACGACGAGGAAGTACACCCACAGCAGCCCCGTCTCGGCGGCGTCGAGCCGCCATCCGTCACCGGGACTGCGCCGATACCCAGCGAGGAGCGTCCCGACCGTCAGCGCCGCGAACGCCGCACCGACGCTGAGGCGCACGTCGGGCGCGACCAGCCACGACGCGTCGAGGCTGCCGCCGAACAGCGCCACCCAGGCGTCGACGACGTCTCGGTATCGCTCCGGGAATCGGAGTAGCGGCACGAGCATCGGCAGTCCCCCGCGCACGAGAAGCGTGCCGGTGCGTACCGCTCGACTGTCGAGATGTGACCCGCCGAGCGCCTCGAGCGCGTAGAGATCGCCTTGGCCCCAGTGGACCCAGGTCATCCCGATGAAAAACGCGGCTGATGCTATCGGTGAGAGGAGCCACAGCACCGCGTACGCCCCGCCGAGGAGTAGATACACGAGTCCGACGATCAGGAGCCAGCGAACCGACGGTTGCTCCCCGGCCGCCCGGGCGGGTGCCAGGTGGTCGACTGCGCCGTGCGGCAACCCGAACACGAGGAGGCTCACCGCCAGTGGGGCGTACCGCGCCCACGGCGGCAGCGTCGTCGCCGCCCCTACGAGCGCCGCACCGCCCCCGAGAATCGCGACCCCGGCAGTGAGCAACCACGCCGGACGGCCGCCGATCGTGCGCATCAGCGATTGTGTCACGTCGTCCTCGCTCTCGACGGCGCTCTCGTCGATCCGCCGCGTCTCGCCGTCGTGAGCCGTCGAGCCAGCCATCGTTATCGGGCCGTTTCCGCGCCGGCGCGGAGGCGATCGTACCAGTGCCGCGCCGTCGCGGCCGTGCCGTCCGCCCACCGCTGCATCACGAGCCGATACAGGACGAGTCCCTGCACGACGAAGAGGTTCGTCACGAGGAAGAACATCGCTTCCTCGACGGGCAGCCCCGCGATGGAGAGCCCAGTCGTGTACTGCTTCGAGAGGATCCAGATGCCGTACTCGATGGCGATCCTGTCGGCGACGCAGAGATACAGTGTCGGGAGCACCGTTCCGAGAGCGACGGTGCGCCGGCGCGCCCACAACTGCGGTGCGCCGACGACCCATTGCAACGCCAACACCGGGGCCGCCCACGCGAGCGTCGCACCGAGGTAGAACGTCGCGTCGGTGCCGAGCAACTGCCAGCCCCCGAGACCGATGGCGACCGCGAGTCCGAACGCGACGAGGCGGCTCCTGATCGGATGCGACGCCGACGGCCACGCCGTCGAAAACGACAGGTGTGACAGCCACAGCGCAGTCAGCCAGGGTTGGACGACGATGAAGAGATACTCCTCCAGCGGCGCGTAACCGATCGTCAGGACGGTCGTCTCGGCGCCGTACCACCAGACCCCACGCGCGATGAGGTAGTTGTCCCACGGCGTCGTGTACACGAGCGCAACGACGGTGATGATGGCTACCCCCGCCCAGTAGTTGCGCCAACTACTGCTGTCCCACGAGGCGACACCGCTGATCCGTGATCGGCTCACGAAGCCGGTCGCAGACAGCAGCATTACTGCTGGCAGTAAAAACGCGAAGTGGAATTGGAGGTACGTGAACTGAAACGTCATCTGTAATCTCGTCTCGTTGGCGGCCGTCTGCGTCGTCTCGGCGCCGGCGACTCACGCGCCGGCGTACGGTCCAGACTGTGAACGCGGGGTGGGCGGGGTACGCGTTCGGTGCTGCGTTCGAATCTCCGGTGTTCGTCGATTAGTCTGCCGGTTCGGCGCTCGACGCTCGCGCCCCGGCAGCGTCGAGTACCTCACGGCTCGACAGCAGGATGATCCCGAATCCGACCTTTGCGACCAGGTCCAGGACCATAAATCCGGCCGTCTCGATGTTGAGCGACACGAGCTGTAGGCCTTCCGTGCCGACGATCCACCAGACGGGGTAGACCAGCCAGACGACGACGATCAGCGTACGGAGCGTGCTGAACGTCGACGCGGCGTCGCCGGTGAGTTTGCTCGCTTTCTCGTCGAGGGAGCCGTACAGCATGTACAGCAGCACCAGCAGGAAGCCGGTGGAGATCCCCCACCAGATCAGTCGACGTGCGCCCTCGCTGAGGAAGCCGGGACCGGCGGACAGCGTCGCGACGACGCCCGTTCCGATCATCAGCATATCCAGTCCGACCAGCGAGGAGAGCTCGTTCCTGTTCGCCCCGACGAGCAGCCCGAGGTCGATGAGCAAAAGCGGTGTCGTGAAGAACCAGTCAGTGTACCGGGCCCAGTAGATCGGCAGTTCCTCGCCGCCGACCTCCACTATCGTCAACCCGAATCCCAACGCCATCGCAAGATAGTTTACAAATGCGATGGCGGTGATGAATATCGTGACGATATAGAACTCCTGTCTCCGTCTGTCTGTTTCTCCCCAGCCCCTGGCGATGAAGTACAGCATCCCCAGGAACATCCCGAGCGTTCCGAGCCAGAGCCATATCGATTCACTACCTGGTTGTGGCATATTGCGTCCCAAAGTTTGCAGGTAAATGATATAAGCAACGTTCCCAACTAGTTGGGCTTCGATTAGACGGCACGGGCCTCCGTACACAACTGTTGACAGTTATCGGGGAGATCACACGGCTGCAACGCTGTTGTGTCTCTCGGGGACTGGACGTGTAGAAGTTGCTGACTCCGTCGTGCCCCAATGCGTTTCGGTGCGTCTCGCGGCGGTGCGTCAGTCGAACAGCGCGGCCGCGACCTTTCGCTGCGCCGCTCGCAGATGCTGGTGGAACGTCGATCGGCAGACGCCCATCGACTCGGCGATCTCCTCGCCGCTGGTGTCGTGGGGCCACTCGAAGTAGCCGGCCGTGTAGGCCCGAAGGAACGCGGCGTGCTGTCGATCTGTCAATTCCGATTCCAGCTCGGCGACGAACCCCTGGCTCGTGTCGTCACGCGTCTCGCGACGACAGTAACTGATCACCTCTGCGCTTTCGAAGCGCTCCATCGCGGCTGCAGCCAACGACTGGGCGAGCGCTTCCCGGCCCACTTCGACCGTCACACGAGCGATCCCGGGCTCGATCACGGCTGCACGGAGTTCGCCGCTGTGCGCTGTGAGCAGTTCCTGCAGCGTCGGATCGGTCACCGTGAGTTCGATCACGGGTCCACAGGTGGTCTCGGCGAGCACCGTATCGACCTCGATGTCGTCGCGTTCTGCGGCCGCGCCGTGCACTGCCTCCCCGTCGAGTTGTGCCGTCGGCTCGGCCACCTCGAACAGCATCGTCGGCCGGTCTTTGTCGCCGACGCTGCCGGCGTACTGCAGTTGACTCTGCAGATCGGTGGCGAACCCGGCCAACGGGTGGTCACCGAGTGCGAGCCGCAGTTCGACGGTCTCCTGCGTCTGGAGCGTCCGCTGGGTCTCGTGTGCGTTGATCCCGGTTGCGAGGGTTCGCCCCAGTGCCGCCAGAATGGCCCGCTCGTGGTCGTCGAATCCGTCGTTTCGAACGTACACGCAAACGACGCCGTACGTCGCCTCCCCGTAGTGCAACGGCACGGCGGCGACCGACGTCAACGCCGCTTCGGTGTCCCCGCCGAGAGATTCGATGCGGACGTGGCGTTCGGCGAGCGCGCCGGCCACGGCCCGTTCGACCGGGTTGCGCGATTCGCCCCCGTCGCTGACGTCGCCGTCACCCCCGCCCATCGCGGCCACGTCGCCGACGACGAATCGACTGCCTTGGGGGACGTCCGTTTCTCCGACTACCTCGTCGGGCTCGACCGCTTCGATCGCGGGATCGTACGCTCCGAACCACGCGCCGGCGTAGACTTCTCCGATCGCCTGGACGGCTTCACGCTGCAGGTCACTCCGTGACTGTGACTGGGTTACTGCGTCTGTGACCTCTGCGACGATGCCATCGAGCCGTTCGAGGAGATGCTTTTGTGCGGTGCGTTCCCGTTCGATCCGTTCGGCCCGATCCGCAGCAGCCTGCTCGGCGCGTTTTCGGCGCGTGACGTCCTGTTGGAATCCGACGTAGTAGGCGACCTCGCCCGTCTCGTCGTACAGTGGCGCGATCGTCACCTCGTTCCAGAACAGCTCGCCGCCTTTCCGGTAGTTCCGAAGCACGACGGTGGTGGCCTGCCCGTCTTCGATGGCTGCTCGCATCTGTGCGACGGGTTTCGCACGCGTCGCCTCTCCCTGCAGAAACCGGCAGTTTCGCCCGACCGCGTACTCCGGTGCGTAGCCGGTGATCCGCTCGAACGCGGCGTTCGCGTACACGAGCGGCATATCCGGCTTCGTCGCGTCGGCGATGGTGATTCCCACCGGGGCTTCGTCCATCGTGCGCGTCTTCAGCGACTCGTCGACGGCGTCGGTACTCGCAGACATCGTCCGCGAGTCGGTTTCGGGCCGCTCCCGTGCCACACCCGACCGCACCCGCACGTCCGCCTCCGACCGCTGTGTCATAGGCTAGCTAGCGAGCGATGCAGTAAAACGTGTGTGGCCGATTCGGGGACGCGAGCGAGCCCACCCGAGCACCCCTCGTGGGGGTTCTCGTGGGGGCCGAGAGCAGTCACTCGCGGGAGTGTGAGTGCTCGGAGCGAACGCAGCGCCGCAAAGAAAGTCGAAAAATCGCCGCCCGCGATCAGTCGGCGGTCGCTTCCGCTTCGGTCTCGCCGCCGGCGTCTTCGCGGTAGTACTCCTCGATGAAGTCCTCGTCGACCCGGTTGAGTTCCTCTTTCGGCAGCATCGAGAGGAGGTCCCACCCGATCTCGAGGGTCTCTTCGAGTTCGCGGTTGGTCTCGAAGCCCTGGTCGATGAACTCCTCCTCGAAGCGGTCGGCGAAGTCGAGGTACTTGTTGTCTCGCTCTGAGAGCGCCTCGCGACCGACGATGTTCACGAGGTCGCGCAGGTCCTCACCCTCGGCGTACGCGGCGTACATCTGGTCGGAGACGTCGCCGTGGTCCGCGCGGGTGAGGCCCTCGCCGATACCGTCGTCCATCAGCCGCGAGAGGCTGGGCAGGACGTTCACCGGAGGCTGGAGCCCCTGACTGTTGAGGTCGGGGTCGACGTAGATCTGCCCCTCGGTGATGTACCCGGTCAGGTCCGGAATCGGGTGCGTGTCGTCGTCGCCGGGCATCGTGAGGATCGGAATCTGGGTGACCGACCCCTCACGACCCTCGATCCGGCCGGCGCGCTCGTAGAGCTGCGCCAGGTCGGTGTACATATATCCGGGGTAGCCACGGCGGCCCGGGACCTCTTCACGAGCCGCGCCGATCTCACGGAGCGCCTCGCAGTAGTTGGTCATGTCGGTGAGGATGACGAGGACGTGGTAGTCCTTCTCGAAGGCGAGGTACTCGGCGGTGGTGAGGACCATCCGCGGGGTGACCGTCCGCTCGACGGCGGGGTCGTCCGCGAGGTTCATGAAGACGACAGAGCGTTCGAGTGCGCCCGTACGCTCGAAGTCCTCCATGAACTCGTTGGCCTCTTCCTGGGTGATACCCATCGCGCCGAAGATGACGGCGAACTCGGAGCCTTCTCCTTCGCCTTCCTCTTCTTCGGGCACGCTCGCCTGACGAGCGATCTGCATCGCCAGTTCGCTGTGGGGCTGGCCCGAACTGGAGAAGATCGGGAGCTTCTGCCCGCGGACGAGCGTGTTCATCCCGTCGATTGCGGAGACGCCCGTCTCGATGAACTCCTCGGGGTACTCCCGGGAGTAGGGGTTGATCGCCGCGCCGACGATGTCCTGTCGCTCGTCGGGGACGATGTCGGGGCCGCCGTCGATCGGGCGGCCGGATCCGTCGAGAACCCGTCCGAGCAGATCCTCGGTGACGGGCATCTTCATCGTCTCGCCGAGGAAGCGAACCGATGCGTGCTGGTCGATACCACTGGTGCCCTCGAAGACCTGGATGGCGACGACGCCGTCCGAGGATTCGAGCACCTGACCGCGCAGCGTCTCGCCCTGGGCCGTTTCGATCTCGACGATCTCGTCGTAACCGATGGCTTCGTCGACCTCGGCGTACACCAGCGGACCGCTGATCTCGGTGATGGTTTGGTACTCTTTCATGTTAGTAGAGGCTCCGGAGCTGTTCGGTGATCTCCGATTTGAGCTCGTCGACGTACTCTTCGTAGTCTTCCTGGACGCCGATCCGGTTGATGTTCGGGGCGGCGTCGATGTCGATGATCTCGTCGACCGGGACGCCGGCTTCCAGCGCGTCGAACGCCTCGTCGTTGAACGTCTGGATCGTCGTCAGCATCAGGTACGTCTTCTCCGGCGGACAGTAGGTGTCGACCGGGTGGAAGGCGTTCTGCTGGAGGTACGCCTCACGCAGGTAGCGAGCGACCTCGAGGGTCAGCTGCTGATCCTCCGGCAGCGCGTCCTTCCCGACGAGCTGTACGATCTCTTGCAGTTCGGTCTCCTCGTCGAGGACGTCGACCGCCCACTGGCGCTTCTCTGGCCAGTCGTCGGCGACTTCGTCCTGGAACCAGGGGTCGAGCTGATCTTTGTACAGCGAGTACGACTCGTTCCAGTTGATCGAGGGGAAGTGCCGACGCTCGGCGAGGTCTGCGTCCAGCGCCCAGAACGTCTTCACGATACGCAGGGTGTTCTGCGTGACCGGCTCGGAGAAGTCGCCGCCGGGCGGCGAGACCGCACCGATCGCAGAGACCGATCCCTCGGTCCCGTTGACGTTCTCGAAGTAGCCGGCGCGCTCGTAGAACTGCGAGAGGCGCGCGGCCAGGTACGCGGGGTACCCTTCCTCGCCGGGCATCTCCTCGAGACGCGAGGAGATCTCACGCATCGCCTCGGCCCACCGCGAGGTGGAGTCGGCCATCAGCGCGACGTCGTAGCCCATGTCGCGGTAGAACTCCGCGATGGTGATCCCCGTGTACACGCAGGATTCACGCGCGGCGACGGGCATGTTCGAGGTGTTCGCGATGAGCGACGTCCGGGCCATAAGCGGGTTCCCGGTCGAGGGGTCTTCCAGCTCGGGGAAGTCGTCGATGACTTCGGTCATCTCGTTCCCGCGCTCGCCACAGCCGACGTAGATGATGATGTCGGCGTCGGCGTACTTCGCGAGCTGGTGCTGGGTGACCGTCTTCCCGGAGCCGAACGGCCCCGGAATCGCGGCCGTTCCGCCCTTCGCGATCGGGAACAGGCCGTCGAGGATGCGCTGTCCAGAGACGAGCGGCGTTCGCGGGGTCTTCTTCTCGACGGTGGGGCGGGCCTCACGGACCGGCCACTCCTGTCGCATCTGGACCTCTTCGCCGTTGTCGAGTTCGACGACCGTCTCGTCGACGGTGAACGACCCGGACTCGACGGCGACGACTTCGCCACCCTCGTAGTCCGGCGGGACCATCACCTTGTGGTCGATGGTGATCGTCTCCTCGACGATGCCGACCACGTCACCGGTCTCGACGACGTCGCCTTCCTCTACTTCGGGCTCGAACTCCCACTCTTTGTCGAGTTCGATCCCCGGCGCGTCGACGCCGCGGTCGAGGTAAGGACTTCCCATCTTGTCTTCGAGGACGTCCAGCGGACGCTGGACGCCGTCGTAGATGGTGTCGAGAAGTCCCGGACCGAGGTCGACACTCAGGGGTTCGCCCGTGCTCTCGACTGGCTCGCCCGGACTGATGCCCGAGGTCTCTTCGTACACTTGAATCGTCGTCGTGTCGCCCTCGATCTCGATAACCTCGCCCATCAGACCCTCGTCGCCCACATAGACGACGTCGTTCATCCGGGCGTCGAGATCGCGGGCGGTCACGACGGGACCACTCACGCTCGAGATAATACCGTCTTCGCGGACGGTTTGTGCTGTCTGGCTCATAGTTAGTCTTCCTCCATCAGATCGATACCGATGGCTCGTTTGATCTGGTCGCGGAGGCCGCCTGCGCCCGCGCCGCCGCCGAGGGTTACCAGCGTCGGTTCGATGCTGGTCTCGACGGCGTTGCGGACCGATCGAGAGAGGTACTCGAGGTCGTCGTCGTGCATCACCACGATGCCGACGTCTTCGTCTTCGAGTACGTCCGTCACGGCCTCGTCGAGCTGTTCGTCTTTCTCTTCGTCGGAAACCGTCTCGAACTTCCGGACGCCCGCGAGGCGGAACCCGGTCGTGAAGTCCGGACTTCCGACGACGGCGATCTCCTGGCTCATAGGATCACCAATTCCTGTTCGATCTGCTCCTCGGAGAGCCCCGCCTCGCGTCCGCGTGCAATCGCCCGAATGTTGTCGACCTCGCGTTCCTTCGCGAGGATGTAGGAGGCGATCGGCGTGATCGAGAGCGGGAACACGTGCCCGAGTGCGTCCGTGTACTTCAACAGGACGGCGTCGAGCGCGCGCTCGAAGCCGATGAGACTGTCGATGGCTTCGAGTTCGTCGAGCGCCTCCGAGAGTTCGTCTCCGTACTTCGACTCACGGATCGCCGACACGAGTTCGTCGCGGTTCTGCGCCAGCGTCGCGAGTTCGCTCGCCGAGAACAGCGAGCCGCCGTCGATGTAGTAGTCGGCGGGGTCGATGTCCGCGCCGCTCTGTGCGAGGCGCAGCGCGTTCCGGGCGTTCCGGAAGTCGATCTCGGCTTCGAGGAACTCGCGGTACTGCTGGGTCGCTTCGTCGACGACGAGCCCTTCGAGGAGGTGGTCGTAGTACGTCCGATCGACCGCGTTCTCGAGGGGCACGAGGACGCCGGTGTCCTCGTAGTCCTCGTAGGCCTCCGCGAGCCCGGGACCGAAGATCGTTCCCGAGAGGCGGTCGACGACGTCCTCGATGCTCGGCGCATCGAGCAACTGATCGAGCAGTTGATTGTCGAACTCGCCAGCACGGATGAGGTCGTCGGCAATCGCGTCCCGGTCGGCCTCCGAGTAGAGGCCGCGGATGACGGTCTTGACGTTCCACGCGTCGAACTTGCGCAGGTACCGCGCGATGAGGTCGTAGAGACGCCCGTCGGCCCACCGAAGCAGATCTTCGAACTGCTTTGCGAGGTTCCGGTTGAGCGCGTACTCGATGAGATCGACGCCCGAGTGTCGCGATCCGAGCGCGTTGATCTCGGACTCGTAGTCGGACTCCTCCATAAACCGGGCGATCTCGGCCGGCCCCATCCGAATCAGCTTGCGGTACTCTTCGTCCCCGTACAGTGCGCTTCGACGCGCCCTGACGCGGGCCGTCACGTACTCCGGGTTGGAACCGCCGGCGGTACTCATTGTTCGAACAGGATCTCGCTCACGTTCTTGAGGTTATCCTCCCAGACGCCTGCAAGAACCGAGTCGAAGGTGTTGTTCACGCGAACGCGGGAGTCGGCTCCCTCGACGACGACGCCGCCGAGACAGTCGTACTCGCCGGCGTACTCGAAGCCGTCGTACTCGTCGGCGAGCTCTTCGAGCAGTTCCGCGTCGTCGGCGCGGCCGTAGACCGACACCGACTCGCCCTCAGCGAACTCCGTGGTCGCGTCCTCGAGGAGCGTCCGGGTAAGCGTTTCGCGCTTCTCACCGGAGAGTTCGACGAGTTCGTCCTCGACGCGCTGGCGCACGTCTTCGAGGACGTCGCGGCGGGCTTCGAGCCGCTCCTGTTTCGCTTCGAGCTTCGCGCTCGAGAGCGCCTGTTCGCGTTCCTGTTCGATCTGGCGCTCGACGTCGGCCTTTCGCGCCTCGAGGAGTTCGTCGGCGTCCGTCTCGGCCGTCTCGACGATGTCCTCGGCGCGGCGCTCACCCTGCTCGCGTATTTCCTCCGCACGCGCGCGGGCTTCGTCTCGGATGTCTTCGACGACGTTGTCCAAACTCATTGATGGAAAGAGGCGGGGGCGGTTAGACCAGGAATACGACGACGAGCGCGAGGATGACGAGTGTCTCCGGCAGGACGGTCAGGATGAGACCGTTGACGAAGAGATCGTTGTCTTCAGCGATGGCGCCCATCGCTGCGGCGCCGATACCACGCTCGGCGTAACCCGCACCGAAGGCGGCGAGGCCGACCGCGATCGCGGCGGCGGCGGTTGGTTCGAGAGCCGGTGCAGCTGCCTGAGCTTCCTGTAGGAGTGCGTACATTGTCTTAAATTTTCGACCGGATAGTCGTCTCCGAACGTGCGTAATTGAACAGAGGCATCTCATAAAGCTTCCCAAACTAACTCGCCGTATCGGGGACAGAAGCGGCCGCACTCGGCCGTATTCGTCGATTCGAGGAATTGGCTGCGCCGCTAGTCGCGCCGCGGCGACCGGGTCGCATAGAGCGAGTCCCGCCTGCGGTGCGGTCGGATGCGTCTGCCGTCAGATGAGTGGTCGCCGACGCAGCGTGCGTCGGCGAGGAGGTTCGTTCGTCTGCTCAGTCTTCGGTCGTGAAGCGCCGTTCGTAGCCGAAAGGCTCGTACTCGCGGCCGCCGCCGTCGAAGAACTTGTTGAAGAACTCGACGTACTCGAGACGCACCGCCTGCAGGCCCGCGCTCGTGACACCGAGCGCGAGGACGAGCAGGTGGCCGAGGACGAGCACCAGGAGGCCGATCAGGATCGTCGCGGCGTCGCCGTGGACGAGCCCGCCGAACATAATTTCGGTCACCTCGTAGCCGTGGTAGCTCAGGGTTTCACCCGGCCCGAGCGCCGCGACGGCGGCGGCGTCCGGCATCCCGCCGAGGCCGAAGTGCCAGCCGCCGTGGCTGTCGACGTACACGCCGAAGAACAGCAGGTTGACCGTGAAGGCCATTCCTGCCTTCGCCAGCAGCACCGCGGCGATACGCGTGTACGAGAGGACGTTCACGAGCACGTTCAGGAACTCGACGGCCTCGATCGGCTCGCCGACTGCGAGGAGGACGAGGCCGATGAGGAACACCACGAGCGGGACAGTGATCGGTCCAACGCCCGGGATCGTGAAGATCTCCATCGCCGGGAAGCCGCTGAACCCGAGCGGCAGCACGCCGTCGCTCGCGAACGTGGTGTAGAGGAACCCCGGAGCGACGCTACGGAGCGCGTCGCTGAAGACCCACACCCACAGGCCGTTCATCATCAGGAGCCACGAGCCGTTCTCGTAGATGGCGTGTTCGAGGTCGTGCAGTTCGAGGTCTTCGAGGAACCCGAAGATCCACGCGACGTTGAGGTGGAAGATCCCGATCAGCACGCTCACGACGAGCCAACCGCGGGCCCAGTCGATGCCCTCGGGCGAGAGCCCCTTCTCGATCGGCGGGTGTGCCATTCCGAGCGCACCCTCCCAGAAGTACGTCGAGATCAGGTGCAGGCCGAAGATCTCGCCGTAGAGGATCCCGAAAATCGCCGTGAACACACCGGCGGCGATCGTGACGCCGCCCATACTCCGGAAGGCCGGTCGGTCCGCGAAGGCGGTGTAGAGATAGTAGCCGATCCCAGTGTAAATGAGGCCGTAACCGAGGTCCCCGATCATGAAGCCGAAGAACGCCGGGAACGTGAGAAAGAGCACGATCGTCGGATCGAACTCGTAGTAGCTCGGCCGGTTGACCGCCTGAACCAGGATCTCGAACGGCTTGACGGCGCCGGGGTTGTCCTGCACCGTCGGCGGTTCGTCGTCGGCCATCACGACCGGGCTGCCGCCGTCGGCGCGTGCGTCGGCGTTCGAGCCGCCGTCAGCGGCCGCGGGCGATCCCGCACCGCCGCTGCCGCCGGCAGACACGTCTTCGCGCACGTGGTCGGTGCCGTCCTTCGAGAACGTCGCGCGTTCGATCTCCTCGATCTCGGCGCGCTCGCCGACGACGTCTTTGATCGCGCCCTTGAACTCGGTGTAGCGCTCGCTCGGGATCCAGCCTTCGGCGATGAAGGCGTTCTCGGTCGTCGCGAAGGAGAGCGGCGCTTCGGTCTTTTGGACGTCGATCGAGAGTTTCTCCTCGGCAGCGAGCAGGAAGCCCGCCGCATCCATCTTCTCGGCTTCCAGTTCGTTCTCGACCGTCGAGAGCTTCGATTCGAGCTGCTGTTTCTCGTGTTCGAGCTCCTTTTTGTACTCGCTCGGCGTCCCCTCCCAGTCCGGGATCTCATAGGAGGAGAAGTCCGCGCTGACGAGCGCGTCGACGAGCGCGGAGTCGTCGGCGTCGGGCGTCGGCCGCGCGAAGACCCCGAGGACGCCGTCACCGGTGAATATTTCGTGCGAGCGGAGGTCGTCGGCGTCGATGATCGCCCGCTCGATCGTGTCGCGGTCGCCGTCGCCGACGGCGACCTGTAGCGTGTCGTACCCCGACAACAGGTCGAGGTCGATGCCGAGATCCACGAACGGATCGATCGCGTCGAGTTGATCCTCCACGTCGCGGATCTCCTGTCGGAGTTCCTGCCGTCGGTCGTCGAGTTCGTTGACCCGCGTCCGGATCTCCTCGAGTTCCTCGTCGAGCGCCTCCTCGGTGACGATGCGCGTCGGTCCCGCGTCCTCTTCGTCGACGTCGAGGATGCTCTCCAGCGAGCGGACGGTGACGAGGCGATCGGAGGACTCCTCGGCGCCTTCGACCGGATCGCCCGGCTCGAAGCCGTCCCAGGAGCCGTCGTACTCGGTGACGTGCAGGAGGTTCAGTCCGTGAGCGGTCTCGATGACCTCGTCCATCACGGCCTTTGATCCCGTCACCGAGACCTTGCTCATCTGCTCAGGTCTGAGCATTTACCGCCTCCTCGAACTGACTGATCGCGTATTCGACCGCCTCGTCGGCGTTCTCCTCGGCCGACGCGACCAGTTTCTTGCGCGCTTCCTGGCCCTCCTCGAGGAGCTCTTGACGCTCCGTTTCGATCTCCTCGCGGGCCTCTGTGAGCCGTTTCTCTTCGTACTCGTCGGCCTCTTGTTCTGCCTCGTTGCGGATCTCTTCGGCTTCGCGCCGAGCCGCCTCGATTCGCTCGTCGCGATCGTCCTCGGCCTCTGCAACGATGTCGTCAGCCTCGGATTCAGCCTTTTTGATCCGTTCGAGAACCTCTGGTCTCGGCATACTCGTATCACCGAAACGTTGCGCAAGCGCTGTATAAGGTGTTTGCGGAACACACCCGGGAAGCCTCGGCGTTGCGTCGTCCGTGACGCCCCGCGACTCGGATCCGCACCGTTATGATTCTCCCGTTCTAACCGCCGTCCAATGGGAGTCCTCGAAGACAAGGCCAACGCGCGCCTGTTCTACAAGTACCTCTCGAAGGTGTACGACCGGATCAATCCCTTCATCTGGAACGAGGAGATGCGCGACGAGGCGCTGGAGTGGCTCGCCATCCAGCCCGACGACCGCGTCCTCGACGTCGGGTGCGGCACCGGATTCGCCACCGAGGGGCTGCTTCGCTACACCGACGACGTCCACGGGCTCGATCAGAGCCGCCACCAGATGCAGAAGGCGTTCGAGAAGTTCGGCACGCGCGACCGCGTGCGATTCTACCGCGGCGACGCCGAGCGGCTCCCGTTCGCAGACGACTCCTTCGACGTGATCTGGTCGTCGGGGTCGATCGAGTACTGGCCGAATCCCGTGGCCGCGCTCGAGGAGTTCCGGCGGGTCGTCAAACCCGGCCACCGGGTCTTGGTCGTCGGACCGGACTACCCGAACAACTCGCTCTTCCAGCACCTCGCGGACGCGATTATGCTGTTCTACGACGAGGAGGAAGCCCAGCGGATGTTCGAGGAAGCCGGCTTCGTCGACATCGAACACCACATCCAGCAGGCGTATCCGGGGAGCCCACGGGCGATCACGACCATCGCGCGCGCGCCAGAAGAATAAATCAGACTACAATCGAGATACGCGGATCGAGCGACCGGAACGGGCCTCCGGCGTCAATCGACAGTCCCGCGGACGCGACTCACCCGATTCTCACCGACGTAGACCGTGACCGACACGGTTCGCCCGGGCTCCAACTGCGGATCGTTCGTTCCGGCGATTCGAAATGACCCTGTCTCGCCGACCGCCCAGACCCCGTCGCTCGCGACGTTGAACGGGCCAGTCGGCCCGCCTCCGAACCCAGACGCGGCGAAGAAGGGGACAGGCGGCTGGTGCGCCAGCGGCTCACCGTTTATTTCGACGACGAGACGAACCCTCGCGAGTCGAAGCGGTGCGCCGGCCTCGTGGGTCAGTGCGACCGTGTCGCCGTCTACATAGAGCGACACTGCAACTGGGCCCGGACGCGCAGTATCGCGCGCATCGCTGCCGGTCGCCACGCCCCCCGTCGCCGTCGCGACGGCTTCGGCACCGGCCGCGACGACGCCGCCTAAGACGATACCGACGAGAAGCAGGACGACCACGCCGATCACCGGAGCCGAAGCACGGGTCCTCACGGGGGGTGTGGCCGCCCGATCGGTGATGAACGTTCGGATCCGGCCTCACCGCCGCCGGACGAGGTGACGTTGGGGTTCAGTCGGCTCGGCTTCCCGCTCGCTGGTCGCTCAGAAACCGGCTGTCGTCGCGGTTCTGTCACTCCCGGTGCTGTTGTTGACCGGTCCGTAGACGCTGGGCGTCGCCGTCGGCTCGACCGAGAGCAGGACGACCGAACTCCCGTCGATGGCTGTCACCTGGTACGTCCCGCTCGGCGCGAGCGTCCACAGCGATCCGTCTTCGCCCGTCCGTCCGACAACCGAACTCCGACCACCGGCCGGCCCGACCGTGATCTGGGCGTCGACGGGATCGCCGGTCGTCGTGCTGTTGAGTTGTAGCCGCACGGGGCCGCCGGGGTAGGTCCGGTGCGCCGTCAAGTTCAGTGCGTCCTTGACGGCCGACGTCGAGGAGCCCGTCCGGACCTGGTCGAGCGGCCGGTACTGGTACTCCTCGAACACGCGCTGACTTCCGCTGTCGACGAAGGCGACGAGGCGGCCGCGCTGGTGCTCGATCGTGACACGCGTGCTGTCGCTGTCGGGGTTCCCGAGCGTATCGTCGCGGAGACGGAGCGCCGCGATCGTCGGGTACGCTTGCTCGGTCGCGTTGACAGCCTCCGCGAGCGAGAACGGGCCGCTGCTGTCGCCCTGCCGGAGCGCCCCGCGGTACGTCTCGCGGACGTACGTGCCGTCGCGGATGACGCTGAGCGTGACGCTGTCGGCTCCGGTCTGCACGTAGAACCGCGCGGAAGCGGCCTCGCCGCGCAGAACGGATCCCGCGTAGCCACGGACGGGACCGCTCAGCGTGTTCAACTCGAGCCCGATGTTCCCGAACCGCGCCGAGGAGATGCTGAATCCGGGCGTCGACCGGGCGAGGGATTCGAGTCGGTCCCGCCGCTGTTCGAGCTCACGCGCCTCGGCGTCGATCAGTGCGAGTTCGTAGAGGAACCGCCGCGGCGGGAGTTCGTCGCGGCCGTATGCAGCGACGGCTTGTTGCTGACGTGCGCGCAGAGCGACGATCTGCTGTTCGATCCCGCTGACCTCCTGCAACAGGTAGCGCTGGCGTGCCTCGGTCGTCTCCGCGGACTCGATCCGTTCGACCGCCGTTGCCGTTGCCAGGTGAGCGTCGGTCGTGGCCGACGAGAACGCGAGGCCGCTCCCGAGTTCGACGTACTCGGTTTCGAGCGTGCTCCGGGTCGACTCCGCGGACGGGATTCCGAGGACGTTGATCTGCGCCTCGCTGGCGTTCGCATCGACCACTTGTGCCGGTGTGCCGCCTCCGGGGCCCAACCGCTCAGTCGGTTGTGCGGCCGACGGCACTGGAGCCGACACCGACGACGCAGACGGCGTCGACCCGTCGATCGACGGGGCAGACGCTCCGTCCGCGTCCGACAGCGCCGGCACTGCGCCGACGACCGCCGAGAGGACCAAGAGGAGGGCGAGCGAGAGGGAAACGGCACGCATATCGCGAGATATGCCGTGACGTTACTAAAAACGACGCCTTTCGTCGCAGTTCACGCCGCTGCGGTTACGGGGCACGACGGGGAAGGCCGCGAACGGGCCTGATAGGGATTATCGTAAGTCTCCATAGATTTCTCGCCGGACGGTACGGCGAGAATCTCCGAACAGTTACGATAATCCCTATGAGGCGGAGCGAGAGGTACGCTCCGGCGCCGAGACAGTGCGATCGGGGCGTGAGAGGCGGTTGATGGAAAGCGTTTTGAGCGTTCCACGTGCAGTTTCGTCAAATGCGGACGCCCGCGCTGTGGTTGGCCCTCCTCGTCGTCGTCGCCGCGGTCGCCCCAGCATCAGCGCTCGCTCTGGACGCGTCACAGACGGCCGCGCTGGATGACTCGGCCCCGGTTCCGCAAGTGGACGACGGATCGGACGCCACGCAACCGCGGACCACGGTCGACATCTCGCTCCGTTCGGACCGGAGCGCGTCCTGGCGCGTCGAGACGCACTACGCGCTCGATTCCGAAAACGAGACGCGCGCCTTCGAGACGCTCGCGAGGCAGTACGAAGCGGGCGAAGCGAACGCCGGACCGGACATCGTGCTCTTTCGGTCGCTCGCGGACCGAGCGAGCGAGTCGACCGGTCGGCCGATGGCGATCGAGAACGTCACGTATCACAGTTCGATCGACGAGGCGGACAGTCGCGGCACGCTCGCGCTCACTTTCCGGTGGACGAACTTCCTCCGCCGCGGCGACAACGAGACGCTCGTCCTCGACGACGTGTTCACGCTCCCGACCGCCGAAAGCGACGATCAAAAGACGTGGCTCTCGGTCTTCGGGTCCGACCAGGAGATCCTCATCCGGCCGCCGGACGGGTACACGGTGACGGGGACGAGCATCCCCGTCCAGCAGCGTGAGAGCGCCATCGTCCTCGCAGAACCGTCCGACTTCGAGGGCGAGACGAGCGAACTCCGCGTCACCTACACCGCCATCGGGCCGGCCGGGGCACTTCCGATCGGTCTTCTCGCGGGCGGTGGCTTCGCCGCACTCGTAATTCTTCTCGCGGGCGCGTGGGTGCTCCGGGGTCGTGAGGAGAGCGGCCGCACGCTTCCCTGGGAGGAGCCTACCGTTTCTGACGACCGGTCCTCGGTCGCCTCTGGGGCCGTCGCCGGACCGAACGGCGGTGACAGCGGTCCCTCGCCGAACGGGCGGCCCGGAAATGGCGAGTCCGCGTCGGAACCCGAAGCCGCGGCAGCGGTCGGCGGAGCGGCGTCGGGCGGCACCGTGAGCGCAGACGACGCCGAGAGCAGTGTCGAATCCGAGGTCGATCTGTCGCTGCTCTCCGACGAAGAGCGGGTCGAACACCTGCTGGAACAGAACGGTGGGCGGATGAAGCAGGCGACGATCGTCGACGAGACGGGCTGGTCCGACGCCAAGGTCTCGCAGTTGCTGTCGGCGATGGCTGATGAGGGTCGGGTCGACAAACTCCGACTCGGCCGCGAGAACCTCATCTCGCTTCCCGACGGTGCGGGAGACGACGAGGACGGCGACGGTGGATCGCCCGGTGGTACTGGCGTCCCCGGCGATGGAACGTGACGACACACGTCCAAAAACGCGAGCGGACCCCCACTCGCCCCCACTGAAGCGGACGCGCTTCCGGAACCTCTTTTGCTGCGCCATCCTCAGCGACGGGTAATGGAGTACCTGGAGCGTCGGGTTTCGATGGTCGAAGAGCGCCTCGAGGCGGTCATCGAGGCGGTCGACCCTCAGGAACTGTCCGACGAGGTGGCACACGTCGCGCTGGCCGGCGGCAAGCGCGTCCGGCCGGCTGTCACGGTTCTCGCGTGTGAAGCGTGCGGCGGTGACCCCGCAGACGCGGTCGACTTCGCCGTCGCCATCGAACTGGTCCACAACGCCTCGCTCGTCATCGACGACATCATCGACCGCTCCGACGTGCGGCGCGGCACGGCGAGCGCGTGGGCCGAGTACGGCTACGGTCCCGCGATCATCGCCTCCGACGGCCTCCTGGGCGAGGCGTTCGCCCTCCTCTCGCGGAACGACCACGCGACGCAGATCGTCGCGGAGTCGATGGTCGAACTCGGCGAGGGTGAAGCGACGGAACTGGTCGCCCGTCCGAGCAACGAGCGCGAGTATATGGACCTCGCTCGCCGGAAGACCGGGGCGCTGTTCCGCGCGGCGGCCGAACTCGGTGCCGTCGCGGCCGGCGCCGACCCGTTTACCGTCGAGGCGTTCGGCGAGTACGCAGAGCGCGTCGGCGTGGCGTTTCAGATCCGCGACGACGTTCTCGATGCGACGGCCGACGCCGCCGACCTCGGCAAGCCGACCGGCCAAGACGAGGAGATGGACCGTCCCTCGCTGGTGCAGGTCACCGACCTGTCCGCCGAGGAAGCCAACCAGCGTGCACACGACCAATCCGAGCAGGCGCTCGAGGCCCTCGCGGCGTCGAATGTCGACGACAGCGAACCGCTCGGCTACCTCCAGGACCTCGCAGAGTTCGTCGTCGTCCGCGAGCGCTGAGCCCGATATCTTTCGCGACCTCCGATATTCTCAGTCACCCTTTGGCTGCCTCTGCGGCGGTCGGGAACCGTGATTCCGCGATCGCGAACACGAGCGTGCTGAACACGCCGAGGAGCGTCCCGGCCGTGAGCCCGATCGCCAACTGCGTCATCGAGAACGACTGGACGCCGGCGATGTCCCGGGGCAGGAAGAAGCCGGAGACGACGTAGAGGACGACCGCGATCGCGACGACGTAAAACGGCGCGTTGAGGTAGCGCCACTTGAACTGGTCGGCGAGATACTCGTCGGTCACCTGTCCGAGACTGGAGGTGACGCCTGCGGCGGCGAACCACTGGACTGCGCCGTGGACGAGCGCCGCGAGGACGATCGGTGGCGTCGGGTCGGGGACGCTCGCGCGGACGGTCTCGAAGAGCGCGTAGCCTCTGAATCCCCCCACGACGAGCAGGGCGGCGGCGGCGACGTAGGTGATGAGCGTAACCCGGCCCTCGTAGAGCACGTCGCGGACGCGGTCTGCGGTGTCGTCGACGGCATTTTCGAGTCCCAGGCCCCGAAAGAGCGTGTACAGACCCAACAGCGCCGAGATGATGCCCAGCACGACCGCGCCGGGCACGTCGAAGAGGCTCGCGATCGTCACGAAGGGGTAGATGAGAAGCAGGATGCCGAGCGGGACGAGGATCGTCCCGCGGGTCTCCGGATCCGCGAGGACTTGCTTCATCGTGTAGTAGATCGACTCTAAGTCCTGCGCCTGTCTGACGACGACGCGCCGGACGCTGTCGATGGGAACCCGCGAGCGGACGATCGGCAGCACCGACTCGTCCTGTGCGCCGTCGGTTATGACGATGGCACTGACGTTCTCACCGGTCGAGAGGCCGGCGAGGACGCGGTCGATCTCTTCGCCGATCGCGCGGTTCGCCTTCACGTCACCACCCTGTGTCCCGGTGACGGCGGCGACGGTCACTTCCTCGTCGACGTCGGGATCGGCGTACAGCGCGTCGTACTCGTGGATCCCCTGGAACAGAACGTTGACGTCTGAGTCCTCCGGGTCGGCGGTTGCGAGTTCGACCGCCGCCGACTCGACGCGGTCCCGGCCGACGATGGGCGTATCCAGTCCCGTCTTGCGACCGAGGTCGTCGTCGAGGTCGACACAGAGGACCAACAGCATCTGGCGGACGTACGCCATCGGAGTATATCTGTTTTCGGGAGCAGTCACGAGCGATGGACCAGCGCCGCGGGCACCGGCGTGTCCCTGCGCGGCCGAAGTAGCACGACTTTTGAGTCTCGGACCGCTATCGAGAAACGAATGATCTCGAAGGGCTGTGAGCAGTGCGCGAAGGGCGGTAAGATGGTTCTCTTCGTCTACGGTTACTGCGACCAGCGCGACTGCTTTTACTGCCCGCTCGGCGAGAACCGCAAGAACGTCACCGACGTCTACGCGAACGAGCGACTCGTCGAATCCGACGACGACGTCATCGAGGAAGCCAAGCGGATGCAGGCGCTCGGCACCTCGATCACCGGCGGCGAACCGCAGGAAGCGCTCGATCGCACCTGTCACTACCTCTCGCTTCTGAAAGACGAGTTCGGCGAGGACCACCACACGCACCTCTACACCGGCATCACCGGCGGCCGCGAGAATATGCGCCGGCTCTCGGAGGCCGGCCTCGACGAGATCCGGTTCCACCCGCCGTACGAACAGTGGGGCGATCTCCACGGGACCGAGTGGGAAGAGATCCTCTACATCGCTCGCGAGGAGGGGCTCACGCCCGCCTTCGAGATCCCCGGCATCCGCGCTGAAGAGGAGTTCCTGGACTTCCTCGACGAAGGCGCCGCGGAGTTCTGCAACGTCAACGAGTTCGAGATGAGCGACGGGAACTACCGCCGGATGCAAGAACAGGGCTTCGAGCTGCAGGAAGGCCATATGTCCGCGGTCGACGGCTCCAAAGAGGAGATTCTCGACACGATGGGCGACCACGAGCGCGTGTACTTCTGTACCTCCGTGTTCAAAGACGCCGCACAACATCGCAACCGCCTCAAGCGGATGGCACGCACCATTCGCCGCCCCTTCGACGAGGTGACCGACGATGGGACGCTCGTCTACGGGAAGACGTGGATCACGGCCGACGAACTCGACGCCCTCGGCGTTCCCGAGGAGTTCTACACGGTCAAATCGAACCACGTCGAGGTCGCGTGGTGGCTCTTAGAGGAGATGATCGAAGAGGGCGACGTCCCCGAGGGCGAGATCGTCGAGCAGTATCCGACCGCCGACGGGACGGTCGTCGAGCGGACGCCGCTGGCGTAGTCTCTTATCCTTAGCAGCGACCGCCCCCGATTCGGGTTCTTTAATTGTTATTCCGCGCTTACCACTCCGAGCGGCGCGATCGCTCGAAGGACTCCGCCGTCAGCGCAGCGTAAAGACTCGGCACGAGCGCGGTCGCCGTCCCGACCAGGAGCCACTCGCCCAGCGGTCCGCCGCGGACGACGCCGACGGCAACGATCCCGACGCCGAGCACGCCGCCCCCGGCCGCAGCAAGCCGCTTCGTCCGCCGGTCGAAGGTGACGCCGCGTGCAGTCCCGTACAGCGCCGCTCCGAGCCCGATTGCGACTCCGGCACCGACGCCGACGTACGGTGTGCCGACGAGTACGCCGGCGACGACGAGGGCCACTCCAGCCGTCGCCCCGACGAAGACGGTCGTGCGGGGCGAGAGCGGATTGACGTCTGCCCCGTATCTGGTCGCGTAGCCAGCGGCCGGGGCACCGAGCGCGGCGGCGACGAGGATCGCGAAGAGGACGCCGCGCGGCGACGGGTCGTCGAGGAGGACGCCGAACGCGCCGGCCGCGGCGACGACGCCCCCGGCGGCGAGGAGCCACCGCGGTCGGATCGTCGCTGCGGGGTCGTCGTCGCGAACGATGCCGAATCCGACGAACGGGTACGAGACGAGCGCCCCGACGACGACCGTCGCATAGAGGCTCCAGCCGAGGAGCAATCCGGAGACGAGTACGGAGATACCGAGGAAGACGCCCGTGATGACGGCGAACTCGGGGACGCGGCGACTCATACCGGCAGTCGGGGCGAGACGGCTGAAAGCGTTGCGGTGGGAGTCGCTATCGTGTCTCAGCCACACTGTCGTTTCGAGACCCGCAAGCGTTTAGACACGCCGTGGAGTAACATTCGCTATGTCAGACTGTCCGCTGGCCGACGACTGTCCCCGGTATTCGGAGCGAATCGACGGGATGGGGTGTCAATACTACGGCGACCGCGGTGGCGCCGAGTGGTGTAACAACTACGACCAGCCGATCCGCGATTTGAAGGCCCAGCCCGTCAAGCCCGGCGAGGAAGTCGTCGTCGACGTCGACGACATCCACGAGAGCGGAGCGGGCGTCGGCCGGACCGACGACGGTTTCATCGTGCTCGTCGACGGCCTCCTGCCGGAGGCGCGCGCCGTCGTCCGCATCGACCGCGTGAAATCCAACCACGCGACCGCGAAGAAGGTAGTCGAACGGCTGCCGCTCGACGAAGACGTCGAAGAAGCCGCGGACGAGACGGCCGCGTCCGACGCCACAGACGACGGCTCCGAGGACCGGACGGGCGGCCCGGACAGGCCGACCGCGCTCGGCAGCCGCGACAACTTCTGGGGCGGATAATCGACCGCCGCCGGCGGGGCGAGACGGCACGGACAGTCACTCTTCTGCATCTTTTTTGCGCGGGGCCGCCAACGCGACAGTATGGACGACGCCGAGAGAGACGGCGACAGCGCGAAATCGGACGGGGTCGACGGGTTACACACCGAGGAGGGAGAGGACCTCTCGGCGTTCGACGTCGACGCCGCGCTCGCGGAGGCGGGCTTCGACGCCGACGAGAGCGTGTTGACGCGCCGTCAGGCCGAAGTGCTGGTGCTCCGAGAGCAGGGGATCCGCCAGTCGAAGATCGCGTCGATGCTCGGGACGTCCCGTGCGAACGTGTCGAGCGTCGAATCGAGCGCGCGCCGAAACGTCGAGAAAGCGCGCGAGACCGTCGCCTTCGCCGAGGCGCTGACGGCCCCGGTGCAGGTTTCCGTCGAGGAGGGGACTGACCTCTACGACGTCCCGAAACAGGTGTACGACGCCTGCGACGAGGCCGGCGTGAAGGCGAACCGGACGGCACCCGAGCTGATGAAAGCGGTCTCGGACGCCGCCGGCGACGCCATTCAGGGTCGCGAGGTTCGTGAAGCGCTGCTCGTCGGAGTGACGACGGGTGGCCGCGTACAGGTGCGGCGCTCGGCCGAGTAGCTCTCTTTTTGAGTCGGCTCATACTGTCGGACAGAACTGTGTGAAGAGTATCGACACCTGTGGGTGCCAACATAGTTCACGAACTGCTGTCCGACAGTATCAGAACTCCCCGCGCGCTTCGAGCGAGCGAACGAGCCGTTTGACGTCCTGTGCGCGCTCTTTCGGCACGACGAGGACGCGGTCGTCCCACGCGACCACGGCGAGGTCCGAGACACCCACGAGCGACACGTGTGCGCCGTCTGCGGCGACGACGTTGTCCGCGGCATCCAGCGTCCGCAGCGTGACGTCCTCGCCGGCGACGTTTCCGGTCCCGTCGGCGTCGAGGACGCGTTCGAGCGCGTCCCAGGAGCCGACGTCGTCCCAGGGGAACGCGACCGGGACGACCGCTACGTCGTCGGCGCCCTCGAAGATGGCGTGATCGACGCTGACCGACTCGGTCGCCTCGAACGCGGCCGTTACGTCCGGGTGGTCGCTGGTGATCACGTCGGAATGGCCGTCGGATTCCACACCGGAGTGATCGCCGGAAACCACATCGGAGTGGTCGCCGGAGAGGTCGCTCGCGGATCGAAGTGCGTCGAGAAGATCGGCTAGTGGTGAGGTCGCGGCCGCGCCCAGAAATACCTCCGGCCGCCAGGCGAACAGCCCGGCGTTCCAGTAGTGGCCGGCCGCGACGTACGACTCGGCGGTTTCTACGTCTGGCTTCTCGTGGAACGACTGGACGGGTTTCCAGGCGGGGTCGGAGCCGGTGTCCGTTTCCGTCGTTTCTGTCGTCGTAGGGGCCGCTGGGGTGGGCGCCGCTGGGGTGGGCGCCGCCGGTTCGATGTAACCGTAGCCCGTCTCGGGCCGGGTCGGCTCGACGCCGAACGTGATCAGCCGGTCCTCGGCTGCCGCGACGCCGACGCCGCGACGGACTGCGGGCGCGAACCCCTCGCCGACGAGGTGGTCGCTCGGGAGCGCGAGGACGACGCAGTCGCCGTAGCGTTCTGAGGCGTAGTGCGTCGCGTACAGGAGCGCCGGACCGGTGTCGCGTCCGGCGGGTTCGACGAGCACGTCGGCGTCGGGGACGCGGTCTCGCACGCCCGCTGTGTACTCCTCGCGGGTAACGACGACGACCTCGTCTGCGACGTCGCGCGCCCGTGAGACGGTCCCTTCGAGGAGCGATTTTTCGCCCACGAGCGGGAGGAACTGCTTCGGGCGATCCGACCGACTGGCGGGGTAGAGCCGCGACCCCGTCCCGCCGGCGAGCACGACGGCGACGACGGGGACCGAAACCTCGGTTCCCCCGGTGGCTGAAACGTTGTCGGTCATCACCACGTCTCCACGATCCCGTCGTGGAGGTCTTCGACGCAGCCCTCACAGTCCGGATGCCCCGCCTCGAAGCACGCCGGGCGCCCCTCGGCGTCGACCGCGACGGCGCGGCGGTCGGCTTCACGGCGGCAGACGATGCGGAGGCGGCCGTCGTCGTCCCGAGGGATGGCGGTCGGGATGGCCGTTCGATCCTCGTCGCCCGTCTCCGCGTCGCGACCTTCGCGGTAGGCATCGCGGGCGCGGGCGTACTGGCGGCCGGCCTCGCGGAACTTCGCTCGCAGGAGGCGTTCGAGACGGTCGCTCATCGGGAGAGAGTGCGAGGGCGAGTCGTATAGGTCCGTTGGTGGTCGCAACGACCTGATCGCGGACACAAGTCCGTCGCGTCAGTCTCACTTTCGTCCGTCACGTCGGCTTCACTTTCACCCCGGTTACGATACTTTATTAGCGATCGGGAACCAATCGCACCGTGCCTCCCAACGGAAAACAAGGCGGAGGCGAGTGAAACTATGTCAGACCTGCGAACACACGCAGCGGAGATAGCGGAACAGTTCTCAGACCACCTCGACGTGGACGAAGACGAAGTCGAAGAGCGACTGCGTAATCTCGTCGACGAGTACCGCGTGCCCGTCGACGAGGCGCGCCGCTCGGTGGTCAACAGCTACCTCGAAGAGGCCGGCCTCGAACGCGACGAGATCGGTCGCGGCGGTAACGACGAGGTCCGCCTCGCCGACATCGACGAGGACGAACAGTGGATCGACGTGACCGCGAAGGTCGTCGAACTGTGGGAGCCCCGCAGCGAGTCGATCGCCCAGGTCGGCCTGCTCGGCGACGAGTCCGGGCGCACGAAGTTCGTCGCCTTCGAGACATCGGATCTCCCCGAACTGGAGGAGGGCGCGGTCTACCGCCTCGGGAACGTCGTTACCGACGAGTACCAGGGTAACTTCTCGGTGAAACTCAACAAGACGACGTCGATCGAGGAACTCGACGAGGACATCGAAGTCGGCGACGACGCGGTCTCCGTCGAAGGCGCGCTCGTCGACATCCAGTCCGGTAGCGGCCTCATCAAGCGCTGCCCCGAGGAGGGCTGCACGCGCGTCCTCCAGAACGGGCGCTGTTCGGAACACGGCGACGTCGAAGGCGAGTTCGACCTGCGGATCAAGGGCGTCCTCGACGACGGCGAGGAGGTCTACGAGGTGATCTTCGGCCGCGACGTCACCGAGGAACTCACCGGCGTCACCCTCGACGAAGCCCAGCAGATGGCGATGGACGCTCTCGACACGACGGTCGTCGTCGAGGAGATGCGCGAGGACCTGCTCGGGACGTACTACCGAGTCTCGGGCCCCGAACTCGGTCGCTACGTGCTGGCCGACGACGTCGAACGGCTCACCGAACCGGCGGATCCGGAAGCGGTGCTGATCAAAGCGAGGTCGATCTAAATGAGTTCCAACGAAATCCCATCCCGAGAAGTCGCCCGGCGTGTGTTCGCAGACGAGTTCAACGACGCCGCCTTCACGTTCAAAGAATCCGACGACGATCGCGCGCCGGTCTATCTGCTGCTCCCGACGGGCGCGAAGGCCAACCGCGTGTTCTTCGTCGGCACGCTGACCGAGAAGGACGACGTCGGCGAGGACAACGAGTACTGGCGTGGCCGGATCGTCGACCCCACGGGGACGTTCTTCGTGTACGCGGGTCAGTATCAGCCCGAAGCCGCGAGTATGCTCCGCGAACTCGAACCGCCCGCGTACGTCGCGGTCGTCGGCAAGCCGCGGACGTACGAGACCGACGACGGGTCGGTGAACGTCTCGGTCCGACCCGAGTCGATCCAGGTCGTCGACGCCGCGACCCGAGATCGCTGGGTGGTCGAGACCGCAGAGCGGACGCTCGAACGCATCGAGGCGTTCGACCAGGAGGGTAACGAGTACGCGCGGATGGCCCGCGAGGAGTACGACCTCCCCACCGACCGCTACAAGGAGTCCACTATCTCCGCCTTGGAGAGCCTCGAAGAGTCCGACGGCGACGAACTCGGACTCGACGGCGGCCGCGTCGACGACACGACCGGAGAAAGCGAACGCGACGCGCACGCCGACCTGCAGACCGAACCGTAGGCGGCGAACCGCCGACGAATCCGCATTCCCCCGATTTCACTTTCAGACCCGCACCGAGAGCGGCGCTCTCGTCCCGTCGCCGGACCGGCTTCGAATCAAATCCTGTTGTTTCAGTCACACTGTCTGACGAAGCATTAAGTGGATCCGCCGACGAACGACGAGACGAGACAATGGGCAACAAAAACAAGACCATCTCGTTCCGCGTCAACGAGGACGCGTTCGAGACGCTCCGTGAGATCGCCGAGGAGCGCGACATCTCGCTCTCGGCGGTCTTCCGCGACTACGTCGACACGCTCGTTGCCCACGACGGCCAGGTCCAGGTCGTCCCCGAGCACGAACTCGAACAGTTGCGCAACGGCGATGACGAAGACGAGAGCTTCCCGCCGAAGGTGAAGGTCCCAAAGAGCTTCGTCCGCGAACACGAGCGCCTCGAACTGGAGGCCGAACACCTCCGGGAGCAACTCGAAGAACACAAGCGATACGTCAACTACCTCCGGGAGCAACTCGAAGACGGCGAAGACGACGTCATCCAGCTCGAAGACCTCGACGAGAGCGAGGCCGACGAGCCGTCGTTCCGACTGGGCTGATAGTGATTACTCTCACTGTGTACCGCCGAGCGCCACTCCCGGTGGCGATGGTCGGCGGTAAGAGACGAGAGTAATCATTATGAGGCGTCGACGCCGTTGGGGAGAGGTTGCGACGCCGAGCCAGCGATGGCGTTACCCCGAGAGCGCCTTCCGGGCGCGCCGCATCTTCTGTTCCATCTCCTCGTTGCCTTCGACTTCCGCGAGCGTCTCGGCCGCCTCCAGCGTTCGGACGGCACTGTCGAGGAACGAGAGGATGTCTCCTGGGTACGCATACAGCATATACTCGTCGCTCATCACGTCGACGATGGCGTCGGGACCGAGGCCCTGCGCCCGGAGCTCCAGCAGGTACGATACGAACTGCCGCTCGGGGTAGCCCGTATAGAGGTCGTCGGGGTTCTTGGGATCGAGGAAGTCCTCGGCGAAATCCAGGAGTCGATCGCGCGTGGCGTCGTCGAGTTTCGAGAGTCCCTCCCCGGTGTAGAGGACGTCCATCGTCGCGCCCTTGAACGCTCCCTTCGGGATGTTGACGTCGATCTGCGAGACGATCTGGCGGTGGTTCTTGAGATAGATCTTGTCCGTGATAGCCACGGTTGTCGATCGTACGCCGCTGTGCGGCAAAAGCGTCCCGGTGCCGGTCCTCGACAGTCGATCGCGACCGCCCGTGGCTGGTGGGGCGTCGGAGCGACGCCCTGTGTGAGGCCGGCGCACCCCGGTGGTGAGTCGTAACGTATTTGACTTCGACGGGGGTACCTGAAGATGCGTGTCCGGGTTAGGGTAGTGGACTATCCTTCAGCCTTGTGGAGGCTGAGACGCGGGTTCGATTCTCGCACCCGGACCTTTCTGCCTGCGAACAACGTGAGCAGGTGAACGTCCGTACAGAGGATTGAAACGGCGAGCAACCGTGCGAAGCGAGGTTGCGAGTGGGGTTCGATTCTCGCACCCGGGCCGTCTCCGAAACGCCACGCCTGCAGAGCGGTCGCTCTCCCCGCTGTGAGACGCCGCTCAGACGATCTGATTCGCGAGAGCGTCGTCAGTGCGGATCCGCTTTATGTTCTCTTCGACTAACGCGGCGACCCGCTCGCCGTACGCTCGGGTCGCGCCGGCGGCGTGGGGCGTGACGATGACGTTCTCCATCTCCCAGAGCGGCGACCCCTCCGGCAGCGGCTCTTCTTCGAAGACGTCCAGTGCGGCCCCAGCTATCCCGCCGGCTTCCAGTGCACCGATTAGACTCGCCTGGTCGACGACCGGCCCGCGCGCGACGTTGATGAGATAGGCGTCCTCTCGCATCGCGTCGAGTTCTTCGGAGCCAACGAGACCGCGCGTGCGGTCGGTGAGCGGCGGGGTCAGCACGACGAACCGCGCGTCGGCGATCGCATCGGTGAGCGCGTCCGGCGTGTAGATCTGTCCGACCGACGGGACCGGCGTCGGCGTTCGTCGGACGCCCACGACGTCCATCCCGACGGCGTCGGCGCGCGCGGCGACGCCCTGCCCCAGCGTGCCGAGGCCGACGACACAGACAGTTTCGCCCGCGAGCGTGAACGTCTCGTCCCAGTCGGGATACCGCCACTTGCGCTTCGGTTCGTTGTCGCGGTAGACGTGCAGCCGCCGCGCGAACTGGAGCATATACCCGAGCACCGTATCGCCGACTGCGTCGCCGTGAATCCCGGAACTGTTCGTGAGCCTGATCCCGTGTCGCTCCAGCGCGTCGAGCGGGAACGCATCGACACCGGCGAGGACGCAGTGGATCCACTCCAGGTCGGCGGACAGGAACGCATCGTCGTACGTGAACGTCACGAGTCCGTCGAGGCCGTCGAGATCCGAGCCGTCGGTCAACAACTCCACGCGAGCGGACACGTCGTCTAATTCGTCTCGCAACGTCGCCGGCGGAAAGATCGTCGCCACCGACGGATGAATCCCGATCACCAGCCCATCGTCTGCCATACAGCGCACATCTGTTCACGCACACAAAAAGACTCCCTGCGGCCCGCATCACCGGGCCGGGTCGTCGGTAACGGTTCTCGGCGCTGTGTGTCACTCTCTGGAACGATTTCTGACCATTTGAGAACCAGATACCTATTATATTGATACTATACGCGACTGTTCACGTGTAAGGTGGACGATTATGAGTACGACTCCGACAACCCAAACTACGACACCTGAGACAGCCTTCAGCACCATCCTCGACTTCGACCTGCAGGGCACAGTCGCCGGCTACTGGCTCGCGGTCCTCCGCGTCGTCACCGGCTACTGGTTCCTCCACGCCGGCTTCACGAAGTTCAGCTTCGTCGCCGGCGAACCGTTCGACGCGGCGGGGTACCTTCTGCACGGCACGACCGCCAGCCCGATCCACGGCTTCTTCGCGTGGGTCGCCGGCACGCCGTGGCTGATCGAGTTCACGAACTTCGCCATCCCCGCCGGCGAGTTCCTCATCGGACTCGGCCTCGTCGTCGGCGCGCTCGTCAGACTGGCCTCGTTCTTCGGGGCCTTCCTGATGGTGTTCTTCTATCTGGGGAACGCCGACTGGGCGCACGGTTTGGTCAACGGTGACCTGATGGGACTGCTGCTGTTCGTCACCATCGCAACGCTCGGCGCAGGCCGGATCCTGGGCCTCGACGTCTTCGTCGAGCGCCTCGATCTCGCACAGACCCGAATCGCGAAGTTCGTGCTCGGATAGGACTGCGCGGCCGGGGTGTGCGGCGGTTCGGTCGTTTTTCGCCTGCTACTCCTCTCGCTTTCCGTATCGATCCGCGGATATTTCTCGCTCGCCGTCGACGCTCAGGTATGGCGATCGATCTCCGAAGCGACACGGTAACCCGCCCTTCCGACGCGATGCGTGAAGCGGCAGCAGAGGCCGCCGTCGGCGACGACGTCTACGGCGAAGATCCCACAGTGAACGAACTCGAAGCCGCCGCGGCCGACCGTGTCGGCTTTCCGGACGCGATGTACGTCCCGACGGGGACGATGGGCAATCAGATCGCTGCCCACGTGCACGCCGACCGCGGGGAAGAGATCGTCCTCGATCGGATGGCGCACATCTACGACTGGGAGCTCGGCGGGCTGGCACAGCTCTCGGGCCTTCAGACCCGCGCGGTCGACGCCGTCGACGCCGTCCCGACGCCCGAACAGATCGACGCGGCGTACGTCGAGGAGAGCCTTCACCGCCCGGGGACGGGCTTGATCGCGCTCGAAAACACACACAACGCCCGCGGCGGCGTCGCCGTTCCGCCAGCGTCTATCTCGGCGGCTGCCGACGCGGCCCACGACCGCGGCGTGCCGGTACATCTCGACGGCGCGCGCCTGTTCAACGCCTGCGTGGCGCTCGACGTCGACCCGGCGCGGATGACTCGCGACGTCGATTCGGTGCTGTTCTGCCTCTCGAAGGGCCTCGGCGCGCCGGTCGGATCGATTCTCGCCGGCGATGAGGACTTCATCGCGGACGCGCGACGCGTCCGAAAACTGTTCGGCGGCGGGATGCGCCAGGCCGGGCTGATCGCTGCGCCCGGACTGCTCGCGCTGGAGAACGTCGGCCGACTCGCGGAGGACCACGAAAATGCGGCCCGGTTCGCGGCTGGACTCGACGAGATCGACGGGCTTCGGGTATCGGATCCCGACACGAACATCGTCCAGGTCTACACCGACGACCTCGACGTCGACGCCGAGACGTTCGAGGCAGTATGCGCGGAACACGGCGTCCTCGGAGGCGCACACGGCGACTACCTCACACGCTTCTGCACGCACCTCGATGTGACCCGCGCGGACGTCGAAGACGCGGTCGACCGGATCGGAGACGCGGTCGACGACCTGCGGGACTGATCGTCACCGCTCAGCGACTCGATCGCTGTGTGACTACACTTCGGGTTCGACGTAGACGTGTTTGATTCGGTCGTCGGCCTCGCGGAGTTGGGTCTCGATGTCGGCGATCAGTTCGTCTAACTCCGTTGCCTCGGTGTCGGGGTCGAAGCTCACGTCCGCGGTGACGAGAGCGCTCTGGGGACCGACGAACACCGTCCGGAAGGCGTCGATGTGGGTGACGTGGGGAGAGTTCTCGATGACGGCCCGTAAGTCGGTCTCGACGTCGGCCGAGAGACTTTCGCCGAGGATGAGCCGCTTGTTCTCCCAGGCGAGCGCGAGCGCGAAGCCCATCAGCAGGAGTCCGATGAGCAGTGCGGCGACGGCGTCGTACACCTCGTTGCCGGTCGCCTTCGAGAGGAGGATCCCGGCGAGTGCCAGCCCCGCGCCGAGGAGCGCAATCGTGTCCTCGGTGAGCGCCGTCAGCGTCGTCACGTCGCTCGTTTTCTGGAAGGCCTCGCGCATCCCGGTCCAGTTGTACTGGTCGATCTGCCGCTGCATCTCCGTGTTCGCCTTCACGAAGGCGTAACTCTCGAATCCGATCGCGCCGAGGAGGACGACCACGTTGACGTACCAGGAGGGGAAGGTCGCGCCCGCGATCGACACTGTTCCCGCGGCGCCGTGTCCGCCGTGAACGATGGCGTTGTAGCCGTGCTTGACCGACTCCCAGCCGGCGATGCCGAACAGCAACACGGCCACGAGGAACGAGTAGAAGAACTGCGCTTTGCCGTAGCCGAACGGGTGATCGCGGCTCGTCTCCTTCTTGCTGTATCGAATCCCGATGAGGAGAAACACCTGATTGCCCGTATCGGAGATCGAGTGGTACGTCTCCGACAGCATCGAGGGACTGCCGGTGAGGAGAAATCCGATGAATTTCAGGACGGCGATGGCTCCGTTCGCGACGAGGGCTGCGAGGACGACGCCTCTACTTCCGGCCATACCATCCCTCTCTGGTGACGGGACTAAAGTGGTTTTCACCCGACGGCGATGCTCACTCGCGCTCGCACTTCCGCAGAACCCCGACGAAACGGACGCCGCACGGTTCTTGTCCCCCGGTCGCTTACAGCGGCCTATGCTCACCGTCGTCTCCGACACCCACAGCACTGACTCCCACCGGCTCTCCGGGCGGACGCTCCAGGCTGTCCGCGACGCCGACGTCGTCGCTCACGCGGGCGACTTTATGCGCGAATCCGTCCTGGACGACTTCGAGCGCGAGTCGGCCCGCCTGCTCGGCGTTACCGGCAACAACGACGACGCCGGGATCCGCGACCGCCTTCCGGAGGCCCGAAACTTCACTTTCGGCGGCTTCACGTTCGCGATGACGCATCGCCAGCGCGGTGGGTCGACGGCGCTCTCGCTGTTCGGTCGGCAGCGCGGCGCGGACGTCGTTCTCTTCGGCCACAGCCACCGTCCGACCTACGAACGGACGCCCGATCTCGTCCTCGTCAACCCTGGCAGCCACGCACAACCGCGCGGCTACCGGGCAGCGCACGCCGAGTTCGAGCGGCGCGACGACGGCGGCCTCGACGGCCGACTCGTCACTGTCGACGGCGAGGTGTTCGAGTTGTTTCTCGTCGACGGCGATCGGTCACGCGAGGCGTGATACTGTCGGATAGACCGATGTGAAGGGTCTCGGCTTCCGGTGCTGCACTGCTTTACGGCTTTCTGCCCGGCACTACGAGTCGTCGAAAAACGGGAAGGATTTCGGGTCGTCGCCGCTCGGCAGCGTCGGACGACCGGTGCAGTCTCGGGTGAGGGGCAAGGGGAGGGATGACTGCGGCGACCGACGCGACGGTCCGTTCGGGGCTCGTCGGGGGGAGACGAATACCGATGGGGTGCCGAAACGGCGACGACCCTGCAGGCAGAATTCGGGCGCGTAGAATAATATAGACGACGTAGACTCAAATTGCTGTTTCAGCATTTACACGACGGCGCTCGCCGTCCGGCCACGGTCACCGCGCGTGATTTCACCACGGACGAGGTGGTCGCAGGCGATCGAAGCCCCAACGTGCTCACTGCCGCCAGACTAGCGCGACGAACGACAGCGCGACGACGCCGCCGAGAAAGAAGAGCGCGCCAGGTGGCAGTCCCCCGACCGCCGACGCGACGACGTCGAGCGGGTCGCCCCCGCCGCCCGCGGCCGTCTGTGTCGTCTCGACGGCCGTCCGGGCCGCGTCCGAGACCGTCTGTGTCGCCTCCGCGACGGTCTCCGTCGGGACGCTCCCGGGCGTCTCCGTCGGCGTTGGCGCCGGCGCCTCTGTAGCGGCCGGCGTCGCTGTGCCGGTCGCGTCGGGGGTCGGCGTCCCCGTCGCCGCTGGCGTCGGCGTCTCTGTCGCTTCCGCGATCTGGAACCCGCCTCCGTCGCCGCCGCTCGTCGTCTGCGTCGCGGTCTGGGCTTCGGTTGGTGTCGCCGTCTCCGGCGCGGGTGTGGCCGTCGCGTCTGCGGCCGACGCGTCCGACTCTGCTGTCCCGCTGAGATTCGTCGCACCTCCCGAATCGCCCCCGCTCCCGCCGCCGGCACCGCTCGACCCGACCGAGAGCGACGGGCCGGCTCCGCTTCTGACGAGGCGGTCCACGACGACGCTGCCGAGCGCTACGACGCCGAGTCCCCCGAGCAACTGCGTCAGCGCCGATTGGAGGCCGCTCGTGTCCTCCTCGTTGCCCGCGACGACGACCAGAGCGCGGTCCGAGGGCGCGTAGACGGTCATCTCCCGCCCTTTCTCGGAGTACGCTGTACCGGCCGATTCGATGAGCCCCGCGTTTTCGAGTCGGTCCAGGTGGTACTGCGCGTTCTGGATGGAGGTATCGACTCTGCCGGCGACGTCAGAGGGCGCCCCCGGTTCGTCGTGTAACTCGTCGAGGACCCGCCGCGCCGTCTCCGAGGAGATCGCAGCGAGGAGATCGTCCACCTCGTCACTGTCGAGGCCGACGACGCGTGGCTCCTTCTCGTCGTCGTCGGGCAGATCTGGCCGGGTAGGGAGGATGTCGGCCATTTCTCGGGAACGTTTCGTCGCGTCTGTGATGAGTCTTCCTCTCTTTACGGCAGCCCTCGATCGCTTCTCTCTCGTGTTCGCCGCTCCCGCTCTGGGAGACGGCGAAACGTCTTTACTGACGCCGCGGAAAGCCCCGCGTATGCTCACTCGTCAGCCGGGAACCGTCGGCCGGTCTCAAGCCGTGGGTCCGGGTGGCGATCCCGCACAGGTCGACGTCGTCGTCGACTTCGTCGCGTCGAATCCCGCGTTGGTGATTCTCCTCGTGTTTCTTCTCGGGTTCGTCTTCTTCGCGTACCTGTTCATCAGGCGGACGATGACAGGGCTCCGCGACGGATACGACGAGGGCTACCGGGGGAAGTAATCGGCGATGGTCGCGGGCTCTACCCTTGCCACGCTCGTCGTCGCCGCCCTCGCCAGCCTGTTTATGTCGTGGTCCATCGGCGCGGGCTCGTCGGGGTCGACGCCGTTCGCTCCGGCCGTCGGTGCGAACGCCATCTCCGTGATGCGCGCCGGCTTCATCGTCGGCGTCCTCGGGCTCTCGGGCGCGATTCTCCAGGGCGCGAACGTCACCGAAGCCGTCGGGACCGAACTCGTCGTCGGCTCCGTCCTCACGGCGACGGCGTCGACGGTCGCACTGCTCGTCGCGGCCGCGCTCGTCGCCATCGGTGTGTTCGCCGGCTACCCGATCGCCACTGCGTTCACCGTCACCGGAGCAGTCGTCGGCGTCGGGCTCGCGAACGGCGGTGGCCCCGCGATCGCGAAGTACCAGCAGATCGTCTCGCTGTGGGTGCTCACGCCCTTCGTGGGCGGGGGGATCGCCTACGGCACAGCCCGACTCCTCCGCAACGAGTCGATTCCCGAACGCACCGCCGTCCCCGTGCTCGGCGGGGTCGTCGGCCTCCTCATCGCGAACATCCGATTCGCCGCGCTCGGCGGGGACGGCGGCCGCTCGCTGGCCGAAGTTGGTGCGGCGGCGACCCCGCCGATCGTCCTCCCGGTCCTCGACATAGACCTCGGCGTCGCCCTCGTGTCGGGGCTGTTCGTCGCCGTCGCGGCCGCGCTCGTCCGCCGCGAGATGAACGCCGATCAGGCCCGCGGCCAGCGCCGCTTTCTCCTCGTCCTGGGCGGTCTCGTCGCGTTCTCCGCCGGCGGGAGCCAGGTCGGCCTCGCGATCGGCCCGCTCGTGCCGCTTCTCGACGCGGTCGCGGTTCCCCTCCCGGCACTTCTGGTCGGCGGCGGACTCGGTCTCCTCGTGGGCTCGTGGACCGGCGCGCCGCGGATGATCAAAGCACTCTCGCAGGACTACTCCTCGCTCGGCCCGCGCCGTTCGATCGCCGCGATGATCCCGTCGTTCGCCATCGCACAAGCGGCCGTCGCGCTCGGCATTCCGGTCTCGTTCAACGAGATCATCGTCAGCGCGATCATCGGGAGCGGGTACGCCGCCGGCGGTGCGGGCGTCAGCCGCGAGAAGATGGCCAAGACGGCGCTCGCGTGGATCGGTTCGCTCGTGCTCGCGTTTGGCGTCGCCTACGCGACGTTCGCCGGCCTCGACGCGCTGTTGTAAATCAAAAAATCAGTTCGTTCCGATTCTGCCGAGACGGGTCGAATCAGTGTTTTACCGCTTTTTCGTGACGAACCACCAGTCGTAGTAGTCGAGTTCGTCGTCGTCTTCGGCTTCGGCTGTCCGCTTTTCGGCGTCGGCGTCGGTGCCGGGCGGCGACAGGAGGACGCGGTCGCCGAATTTCTCGTTCTCGGGCCAGTCAGCGGGCGCGGCGACGCCTTCCTCGTCGCTCATCTGGAGCGCGCGCAGCGAGCGGAGGATCTCGTCGATGTTGCGGCCGATCTCCATCGGGTACGTGAGGACGATTCGGACGGTACCCTCGGGGTCGATAAGGAAGACGCTACGAACCGTGGAGGTGCCTGCGCCCGGGTGGATCATCCCGAGGCGCTTTCCGACCGAGCCCTGGTCGTCAGCGATGATCGGGAACTGAATGTCGACGTCGAGATTCTCCTCGATCCACTCGGTCCACTTGATGTGCGAGTGTACGCGGTCGACCGACAGCCCGAGCAGTTCGGCGTTCAGCTCTTCGAACTCCTCGCGGCGCTGCTCGAAGGCGACGAACTCCGAGGTACAGACGGGCGTGAAGTCGCCGGGGTGGCTGAACAGGACGAGCCACTTGCCCTCGTAGTCGTCGGGAATGGTCAGTTCGCCGTGGCTCGTCTCCACGGTGAGCTGGGGGAACTGATCGCCGATTCCCGGGGCGCCGGCCGATTCGTCGGGGTCTGCTGTGGGTTCTGCCATTGCAATTCTCTATTCGGGGGCTGCACACTAAGTACATTCCTTCTGAACAGTTTTCTCTCTATCTCAGTTCTCCCACGCCAAAGAAGAACAAAATTTTGTAGTGAAAAAACTCCAAACCAGATTAGAGAAATAATATTTACTAAGAAGAAAAATACAGAGGCCAAAAAGCGAACTGACTCGTTCGTTCAGTCTCTTGGACGCCCCGTTCGATCCGGAGCCGGGGGCGACGACGCAGAGCGGTCGATGCCGGGGCGCTCCGGCCGAGAGCGATTATTCGCTTTGCGCCGGCGACTCCGAGGGTTCTTCCTCCGAGGTATCGTCGCCCTCCTCTTCGATTTCGGGTTCTTCGGGCGTCGTGATCCGCGCTTTCATGATGCGAGTGTTGTCGACCTGTTCGATCCGGATGGTGATCCCGTCGTAGGTGATCTCTTCGCCCTCCTCGACGAGTCGCCCGGCGCGGTTGAAGATGAATCCCGCGAGCGTCTCGAACTCCTCGCCTTCGGGGAGTTCGAGGCCAAGCGCTTCGTTGACTTCGTCGATGTTCACCTCGCCGCGGACGAGCGTCTCCCGGTCGTCGAGGAACTCGAAGGCCTCTTCCTCGTCGTCTTCGAGGATGTCGCCGACGATCTCCTCGACCATATCTTCGAGCGTCACGAGCCCTTCCGTGGTCCCGAACTCGTCGATGACGATGACCATCCGCAGGCGGTTGTCCTGGATCTCCGTCAGCAACTCGTCGACGTTCTTCGACTCGGGGACGTGCAGCGTGGGCTGGACGATGTCGATCAGCGACGCGGTCCCCTCGCCGTAGTGCTTCTCGCGCACGAGGTCCCGGATCGTGACGATACCGATGATGTTGTCGAGGTTGCCGTCGTAGACGGGGACGCGCTCGTGGTCGGACTGGACGCACGTCTCGATTGCCTCGTCGATCGTCGCGTCCTTCGCGACGGCGGTCATATCGAGCCGCGGCGTCATCACCTCTTTGGCGATGGTCTGATTGAACCGGAAGATCCGATCGAGCATCTCCCGCTCTTCCTCCTCGATAACGCCTTCCCGCTCGCCCGTCTCGATGAGGTCCTGAATCTCGTCGCGAGTGATGTAGGACGTCTCGATAGCCGAGCGGCCGCCGGTCACCTTGTTGATGACGCGGGTCAGGTAATCGAAGATGACGACCAGCGGCAGGAGGACGTACTCGGAGTACTTCAGGGGGCGCGCGATACGGAGCGCCCACGATTCTGTGTTCTCGACAGCGTAGGACTTCGGCGCGCTCTCACCGAAGAGCAACACGAGCGTCGTGATCCCGAACGTCGAGGCGAGCACCGCCGCACCCGGGTCGAAGTAGATGCTCACGATCGCCGTCGCGATCGAGGACATCGCGATGTTGACGATGTTGTTCCCGACGAGGATCGTGATCAGCAGTCGGTGGGGGTTCGCCTTGAGGTCGCTGACGATCTCGGCTCTCGGGACGCCGTCTTCGACGAGCGAGTCGATCCGGTGTTTCGCCAGCGAGAACATCGCAATCTCCGAGGAGGAGAAGAACGCCGAGAAGGCAATGAGAACGAAGATTGCGGCCGCGCCCGCGATGGTGACCGTCGTGTCGTTGATCGGGAGGGCCTGGAGGATCGGCCCCAGGACGGCTGTCGGTTCGACGACTCCACCGTCGAGTGATTCGACGGTCGGCGCGATCGCTGCCCAGTCATCGGTGCCGCGCGGCCGTTCGACGGCGAGAGATGCGAGTGGTGGAGACAAACCCATATAACTACGTCACCTTGTCTGGCCCCGGAATTAAGAGTTACCCTCGGATCCGTCGATTCCGTCGGCGCACAGCGGTTCGACTCGCCTGTCGCTGGTACGTCGAACGCTATCTTCCGGGTGCGAAGGGCTTAGGCGTTCATCGTTCGTACGCCGGCTATGAGCGATTCGGACCCACACATAACGCTGTATCGGCTCCAGGCGTGCCCGTTCTGCGAGCGCGTCGTCAGAGTCCTCGACGAACTCGATCTGCCGTATCGCTCGCGGTTCGTCGAACCGATGCACGCCGACCGAAACGTCGTCAAGCGCGTCTCGGGCAAGCGGAGCGTCCCGGCGATCGTCGACGAGAACACCGGCGTGAAGATGTCCGAATCGGCCAACATCGTGGAGTACCTGATGAAGACCTACGGTGACGGAGGTGTCGCCTGATGGTCGACTTCGAGGTCGTCTCGCTCCCCGAGACGGACCACCCGACGGTCGGTGAGATCGCCCCGGACTTCACGCGCCCCCTCGTGAACGAAGAGTACTGGGAGGACGCGTCGCTGTCGTCGATCGTCGCCGACGGGCCGACGCTCCTGGTATTCCACCCGATGGATGGTGCGTTCCCGACGACGTACATCTGGAAAGAGATCGACGAGCGCGGATTCGCCGCCGACGTGCAGGTCGTCGGCGTCTCGATCTCCTCGCCGTACGAGCACAAGGAACTCCTGAAAGAGCGCGCCGCGGACGCGCGACTCTTCTCGGATCCCACAGCCGAGGTCGCCGCCGCCTACGACGTCGAACACGATCTCGACGGGATGGCCGGCGTCACGGAGCACCGACCGGCGGTCTTCCTGCTCGACGAAGAACGGACGATCCAGTACGCGTGGGTCGCCGGGGGGTGGCCCGAGTTCCCCGCGTACGACGAGATCGCGGCGGCGATCGACGACCACGTCTGAGCGTTTTCGGTCTCGCGGGATGACCCCTCCGGCCCGCCGCATCCGCCACGCTCTTGCTGGCTCGCCACGATGGGTTCACTAGATGACGGGGTTCGACGAGACGTTCACGGACCAACTCGACACCGCTCTCGACGAGGCGGCCGAGGCGATCGAGAACGGCGAGACGGTCGTCTACCCGACCGAGACGGTCTACGGGCTCGGGGCGGACGCGACCGACCCCGACGCGGTCGAACGCGTCTTCGAGACGAAAGGCCGCGACCGGACGAAGCCGCTCTCGATGGGCGCGCCGACGATCTCGGTCGCACAACGATACACCCAGCCCAGCGAGCGCGCGCTCGAATTTATGCGGGCGTTCCTCCCTGGGCCGGTCACCGTCGTCGTCGAGCGCGACCCGTCGCTCCCGGACCTGCTCACTGCCGGCCGCGACCGGGTCGGAGTCCGGATCCCGGATCACGAGGTCGCGCTCGCGCTGTTCGAGCGGGTCGCTCCCACGCCCGTGACGGCGACGAGCGCGAACGTCAGCGGCGCTCCGAGCGTGACGGAAATCTCGGAGTTGGACCCGGAGCTCCGAGCCTCGGTCGGGGCGATCATCGACGCCGGCCCCACGCCCGGTACCGAGAGCGCGGTCGTCGATCCCCAACGGAACGTGATCCACCGACGCGGCGCGATGGCCGACGCTATCGTGGCCTGGCTCACCGACGAGGCCGGGTCCGAACCGGTCGTCGAAGACGGCTAACGCGACGCCGACCGACCCAGTCCGGCTCAGCCGAGTCCGAGCATCGTCTTCAGCGACCGCGTCTTCGTCCCACACGACGTCCGGTAGTCGCAGGCCTCGCACTTCGCTTCGTCGCGGATGCGACTCGGTACTCCCTGCATCGACCGGACCGTCCACAGCGTCCGCCGGTAGGCGCTCTTGTTCCGCGTCGTCAGCCGGACCGTTCGGACGACGCCGTGCGACGGATACTCGACGAGCGCACGCGGAATCTCCCGCCCGCGCTCCCACGCCAGCGCTTTCGCGACGGCGACGGCGCGGACGCGCTGGGGCTCCCAGACGCCCCGCGGCGGCGGATCGCCCGGTGACACGACCGTCGGCGTCGGTGGCGGGGCGTCCTCGTCGTCTCCTGCGGATTCGAGAACCTTGTGTGCGACGCCGTGGCAGTCACGGCCGTAGAGAACGACGTTTCGGAGCGCGGGGTCGACGAGCCGACCGTAGTCGTCTCGCTCGGCGAGCGCCGCCAGATTCGATCGGTAGGTCGCCGGGGACACCGCAAGCGGCCGCTCCCGAAGCCGTCTGTCCGCCGCTGTCCGGAGGGCATCGTACTCGGACGCGAGTTCGCGCACGGCGTCGACCTCCGGCGGCGGCGCGTGGTCGCCGTCGCGGCGGGCGTAGTAGAGCTGTCGCGGGCAGTAGGCCGCGCGGGCGAGGTGCGAAATCGGGATCGTCTCGGGCGGGGCAGACACGTGGGCAGTTGCTCTCCTTCCCGTATTTGAACGCTCGGATGATCCCCGTCTCTGAGCGGGGCCGAGGTGTGTCGTACGGCCCGGACGGCTACTCGTCCCGCTGGTGATCGACGATCTCGACCTCGAACACGAGCGTTTTCCCCGCGAGTTCGTGGTTGAAGTCGACTTCGACCGCGTCCTCGTGGACGGTGACGACGTCCCCGTGCAGTCCGTTCTGCGCGTGGACGTGGAGGCCGACCGCAGGCGACTCGCCGACCATCCTCTCGAACGTTTCGGGGTCGTACTTGCGGACGCGGTCGGATCGGACTTCGCCGTACGCCGCATCCGGTGGCACGTGGACCGTTTCTTGGTCGCCGACGCGCATTCCGCGGACGGCCTCGTCGAGCCCCTCGATCACGTCGCCCTCGCCGACGGTGAACGCGAGCGGCTCGTAGTCGCTCGGCTCGCGATCTTCCGCGTCTGCGAGGCCGTGCTCGACCGCGACGGCGTACTTCGAGGTCCCGAAGACGGTCCCGTCCTCCAACCGGCCGATGTACTCCACAGCGACCCGATCGCCCGCCTCGATCTTCATACACGGGTATGACGAACCGATCGGCAATACGCTGTCGGCTTCCCCCGATACCGACAGAACGCTTATCAGCGCCCGCGAACGATCCGCGGGTATGGTCGAGGACACCGAAAGCGCCGATTCCGACGGCAGCCCCGCCGCCCCTTCCAGGCTCGGCCGGCTACTGTTCGGGTTCGGCCTCGCGCTCCAGGCGTCGGAGGACTTCCGCGATATGGAAGACACGATCGAATACGCCGAATCCGCGGGCGTTCCGTTCCCCCGACTCGCCGCGCCGTTCGCCTCGGGGATGATGGTCGTCGCCGGTCTCGGCGTCGCGTTCTGGCGGCTCCCCAAGATCGCGACCGGCGCGGTCGTCACCTTCCTCGCGGTCGTGACCACGACGATGCACGACTTCTGGAACGCCGACGAAGACTCCCGAAGCGGCGAACGGCTCGCCTTCTTCGGCAACCTGGCGATGTTCGGCGCGGCGCTTGTGTTCCTGCGCGAGGCGTACAAATAACGACACTGCGGCGACGCTGTGTCGCCCGCTTTTGCGACGAATCCACGACTCACTCAAACTGTGACCTCTACCGACACGACTGACCTCAGCCGTCGGACGCTCCTCGCCGCCCTCGGCGGCGTCGGCACGAGTGCGCTCGCCGGGTGTTCGTTCACCGACCGCGAGCCCGACGGCGAAACGACCGCGACTGATCCCGACGCCGCTCGACGACTCGCAGAGCGGTTCGCACCGACGCTGTACTTCGACCGCGCGGAACCGTGGCTGCCGACGGACCCACGCCCGTACGCGAGCGAGCAGGACGGCGAGTCGATCGTCGACGGCTTCGACGCGCTCGACGGCTATCACGAGCAGTATGCGGCGTCCGGCGAGCCACCGAACCCGACGGTGTTCTACAACGCCGTCGAGTACGACGACTCCCCGCTGGCCGTCGTCCAGTTCTGGATGTACTCGGCGTTCGATCAGTTCTCGACGAACTTCCACTGGCACGATTGGGAGGTCCTGCACGTCTTCGTCGACACCGACACCGGCCGACCGCAACTGTACGTCGCGAGTTCGCACTCCCGCAAAGTTCCGAACAACGAGTTTCTGGACCCCGAACCCGAGATGGTGCCGCGGCTCCTCTCGGAACTCGGCTCACACTCCAGCGCGCTGTCCGTCAACGACGAACCCGACGGGTTCCAGCGCTTGCCGGGGGCGGACCTCCTCGCCGACATCACCAACTCCGCGATCACGAGCATCGAGGCGCTCTCGGAGTTGCCTCTGGCGTACGGGCTGCCGCGCGACGAAGGAGCGCGACTTCCCTACGTCGTCCCCGAGTACGAGGGCGCGCCCGTGTACGAGCACGAGCGGCTACCGAACGTCGACAGGGACGCGCTCGTGCCGGACGAACTGACGGTTCGGTCCTTCGATGCCCTCGCGTCACCGCCGACGGACCTCCCCGAGCGGTCGACCGGCGTCGTCTTCCGCTACAGCGGACGCGAGGGCGCACCGGGGAACGCCTCGACGGCCACGAGTTCCGAAGGCGCGAACCCGGATCTGGAGTCAGCGACCGACGACACGTACGATCTCGTCCCGACGAGCGAGATCGAACACCTCACCGATTTCACCGGTCCGCAACTGAGCTTCGAGTTCGCGGTCCCACAGGCCGCCGAGGACGCCATCGCGGGCCACATCTCGACGACCGGCGCGCCGTGGGGACAACCGCGCTATGAGAACCCTGCGGCGGACATCACCGACTCCAACCATCGGGCGGCGCTGGCAGAGCGCTACGACGCCATCGGGGCTGCAGCGCCGATCAACACCGTCGTCGCCCGCGTCACAGAAGCCGTCACGACGGACGACGCCCCCGACCAGGAGGGTCTGACGACCGCGGACGCGACCGTCGAAGCCGTCGCGCTCCTGGAAAGCGATCCGGTGGCCGTACCGACGTTCGAGGGCGTCGCGGTCGTCCGCGACGTCCCGGCGGGCGACCACCGCTTCACCGTCAACGCCCCGGGTCAGGCGCCGCACAGCGAGCGACTGTCTGTCGGCGACAGCGAGTCAGACGCGACAGCGACGAGTGGCGGATCGGAAACCGCGTCGGACGTGACGACGACGGACACGACCACATCAGAGGAGTCGCCGACGACGGTTGACGAGCAGACTGCTCCTGCCTCGCCGACGACAGCCGAGTCGACGACAGCCGAGTCGACCACCCCTGGTGAGACCGCATCGTCGTCCACCGCGGGGGCGCCCACGTCGTCGGCAGACCAACGCGTCGCGACCGCCGGCGTCGACGGAGAAATCCCACTCGTCGCCCGCGAGGACGCCCGAAAGCTCGAAGTCGACGCCTCGGGAACCGACGCCGACCTGACGGATCTGGCGGTCGAAGACGACTTCGCCGGCCGACTCTACGACGCCCCGCTGGACGGTTCCGACGCGGTCTACGTCCACCGCGGCGGTGCGTACACGACCGAAGTCCGGGACGCCGATGGGGCTCTCGGGGCCTTCAGAGTGAACCCAGATCCCGACGCGTCCGGTGCCCTTCGAATCGACCGGCCGGAGACAGGGAAAGCGTCGCTCGCCGCGTTCCTCGCGTCGATCGCCGCCGAGACGCGCGACGAACTCGGGGCGCTGCTCGACGGCGAACTGAGCACCTCGCTCGACGGTGGAGGCGTCCAGAACGCGCTCGGCGGACTTCTCCGAGCGTTCGATGCGATCGTCGAGGCGGCCTCGCGTGCAGCAGAGCGCGCTCGTGCCGGCGAGCGCGGCAACGCGGATCAGCAACTGCAGGCGGTCGAAACCGGTCTGGAGCGCGTTCTCGATCGGATCGAAGCCGCGGGCGACACCGTTCCGGAACCGCTCACGAACGCCGCGCAAAACCGAATCGCGCAGGCGAACCGGCGGGTCACGCAGGCGCAGCAATCCGAGAAGCTATCGTAGCAGTTGCAAATGCTACATATAGCTGCCGCACCGCTTCGAGCTCTTAGACTCATACTGTCGGACAGAACTATGTGAAAATTATCGGACCCCGTGGGTGCCAACATCACTCACGAACTTCTGTCCGACAGTGTCAGCTGATTGGCGGCTGCTGCTCGCGGGAAGTGTCTGCCTTCCGATCGGTGATATCGACTAATGCACCGGGGAATCGGCGTGCCTTCCCGTCGCCATCACACTTGACGCGGCCACTCGCGAGCACCCACCGACGTTCCCCGTCCGGGTCGTGAACGCGGAACTCCTCCTGGAACTCGCCGCAGGCATCCAGGGCTGTCTCGGCCGCACGCTCGATCCGCTCTTGGTCAGCGTCGGCGACCGCGGAGACGTAGGCTTCGAGTGGAAGGCCGTCGTCTGCGGCATCCGGCGGGACGCCGAACAGCCGCGCGAATCGAGCGTCGACGACGAGTTCGTCGGCATCGACGTCCCACTCCCAGGTGCCGACGGCTCCGGTGTCGATTGCGGCCTCCAGTTGCGTTTTCGCCTTCTTGACCTCCTGTTCGCGGGCCTTGCGCTCGGTGATGTCTTGGACGATGCCGAGCGCTTCGAGTGGCTCGCCGTCGTCGTCGTACTCGACTTCGGCCCGCTGGCGGACCCAGCGCGTCTCTCCGCAGTCCGTCACGATTCGGTGTTCGATGTCGTACGCTGCACCGTCGAGTGCGGCACGCCACTTCTCGTCGACGAAGTCTTGGTCCTGGGGATGGACGTAGGTGAGAAACTCCCGGTGGTCGAGCGGTCGCTCGGCCGATCGGTCGGTATCGGACTGCTCCCTATCGATTCCGAAGATCCCGTATATCTCCTCTGACCACCAGATCTCGTCGTCGCGGACGTCCTTGTGCCAACTCCCGAGATCCGCCATCTCTTGGGCCTGCCGCAGGTGCGATTCGTGTTCTGCGGCCTTGCGCTGCGCACGCGTGCGCTCGACGTGGCTTCGGATGCGCTTTGCGAGCAACTGGTACTGTTCGGTCCCCCTCCGCTTCTGGAGATAGTCGCTCACGCCGGCGGAGATGGCCTCGCTCGCGACCTCCTCGCTCCCCTTCCCGGTAAAGAGAATGAACGGCAGTCTCGGATGGTCCTCACGGACGCGTTCGAGGAGTTCGATCCCGTTCTGTCGCGGCATATCGTAATCTGAGACGACGCAGTCGAACGTGTCCTCGTCGAGTCGTGCGAGACCCTCGCTCGCGCTCGTCGCCGTGTCGACCTCGAACTGGTCGTCCGCTCGCTCCAGGAACGTCGCTGTCAGCTCTGTGAGCGATGGCTCATCGTCGATGTGGAGAACGCGAATCGGACTCGATGAGACCCCCATCACGCATCTGTATCACGAGCATCATTATAATCCTCTCTGTGGCAGTATCAATTTTGAGACCGCAGATTCGGCCCGGCAGCAGCAAGAGCGTCTGACAGCAGACCTGCCGCCTCCGCTACTATGCACCTCTCGCCTCCGGCTCTGCAGTCCCGATCGTAGTACCTACTCATAGGGATTATCGTAACTGTTCGGAGATTCTCGCCGTACCGTCCGGCGAGACATCTATGGAGACGTACGATAATCCCTATCAATCTGAGGACTCGTCGTCTGCAGGACGTTCCTCGGTTTCTGTCTCCGTTAGCGGAGCGGGGAGTTGCTCGCCGACGACGTATTTCGTTATCTGATAGACGGCAACAACGAACAGCACCAGCAGCGCGAGGTCGAGCAAGTACAACTCGATGAACTCGAGCGCAGAGATGTCCGCCAGCGTGATTTCCCCTAATAAAAACAGGGCTTCGAGGGTAGCTACCAGTATCAGTGCCGGGGTGAATATGACTAACAGGGCGATGAGGGCGATACTTAGGCGACGCTGCATCCGAGTCATATTCTTGTATCGTCCGGAATAATTAAAAGACCTCGGACGGAAGCGGAGCCAGTAGCATCGTGACATCCGAAAGAGACCCGAATACGACTTCCGAGAGCGAAACCGTCCGCGAAGCGGTCGAACAGTCCCGGAGCGGCGCCCCGGCCGTCGGGTCGGTCGTTCGAGACCGATTCACTTCCGACGAAATCTTCCAGCGGATCGTCGCAGCGGCGGATGAAGAGATCACGTCCGGGAGCCGTGAACTGTTCTTCAGCGCGCTCGCGGCCGGCTTCGCCATCTCGATCACCTTCCTGTTGTACGCGTCGTTGACGGCCTCGACTGACGGTCACGAGGTTCTGAGCGCGATGCTCTACCCCCTCGGGTTTATCTACATCATCATCGGTGGCTACCAGCTCTACACCGAGAACACGCTCCCGCCGGTGGCGCTGACGCTGGAACGCCTCGCGAGCGTTCCGGCCCTGCTTCGCAACTGGGTCGTGGTTCTCACCGGCAACTTCGCCGGCGGTGCCGTTGGCGCGGCCACGCTGGCGTACGGCGGCGTCCTCTCCCCGGAGGGCGCCACGGCAGCGCTGAACCTCGCTCAGAAAGGGATCGAGACGGAAGCCGGCACGCTGTTCGTCAAGGCGGCGTTCGCCGGCCTGATCGTGGCCGGCGTCGTCTGGGTGGAGTACGCCTCGCGGGACACCATCTCCCGGATCGCGGTGGTCTATCTGGCGTTTCTCGCCATCCCGATGGGGAACCTCTTCCACGTCGTCGTCTCTTTCACCGAGATGCTCTATCTGGTCTTTCAGAACGACCTCGCGCTGTGGCTCGGGCTCACCGATTTCGTTCTCCCGGTTCTCGTCGGTAACACCGTCGGCGGCGTCGTGCTCGTGACGGTCGTCAACTACTTTCAGACGACCGAGTCACGCCTCGAATCGGCCCGGTTCGAGGGGTCCGCCCGACAGCTCTCGACCCGCGAGTGGCTCTTCGGTGGCTTCGTCGGCCGGTCGTACGTTCCCCTCATCGACACGACCAGCGAAGCCGACGAGCCGGTCGACTACCGAATCGTCGTGCCGATCGCGAATCCGCGAACGGAGTCGCCTCTGCTCGAACTCGCCTGTCAGATCGCCAGTACGCACGACAACGCCACCGTTCACACGGTTCACGTCGTTCAGGTCCCCTCCCGTTCGTACGGTCCGGCACAGCGACAGCGGATCGTCGCCGAGTCCGACGCCCTCTTCGAGGACATCCGCGAGCACGTCAACTCCTACGACGTCGGCTACGAGTGCTCGACGGTCGTCTCCCACCGCTCTTTCGAGGAGATCTTCGACATCGCCCGGCGGAAGGACGCCGACCTCACGCTCCTGAACTGGGGCGACGACAGGATCTGGAGCGCCGTTCGAACCGAGCGACCGTTGACCGAACTGACGCATCGACTCCCGTCGGATTTCCTCGTGTTGCGGGACCGGGATCTGGACGAATCGGAGATCCTGCTGCCGGTTACGGACAACGCGCACGCCGACCTGAGCGCGGAGGTCGCGGCCAGCCTTCGAACGGTCGCCGGGTCCTCGGTCACGCTTCTGCACGTCGTCGACAGCCCCGGGGAACGCGAGCGCGGAGAGCAGTTCCTGGCGGACTGGGCGACCGAGCGAGACCTGGGCGACGCCAAATTCATCGTCGACGACTCCGGCGACGTCGAACGCGCGATCGAACGCGAAGCGCGAGACCACACGCTGCTCGTGGTGGGCGCGACCGAACGTGGTCTGCTGACGCGACTCGTCACGGGCACGCTGCACTTCAAAATCGTCGAGGACGTCGAGTGCTCCGTCTTGCTCGCAGAGCGATCGAGCAGCCGTAGCTTCCTCCAGCGACTGTTCGGGTGAGCCTGTTTGTCACACTCGGCGCTCGCTATCGATCGGGCCGAGTGGCTTCGACCTGAACCGAGTCCTCACACGCTCGGGCTCGACGAATTCGAACCAGTAACTGTCCGGTTCTGGTTTCTCACGAGGATTCCGCGCACAGAAATGGGACCGCCCGGATTCGAACCGGGGTCACGGGCACCCAAGGCCCGAAGTATACCAGGCTAACCCACGGTCCCGCGTCTGAACGTGGCGGCGTCACCGAGTAAAGGATTTCGTTCGGCGTCGACCGGAATCAGATTCCCCAGATCGCGGCGATGCCGACGGTCGTCACCGCCGCGAACACCAACTGAAGCGGGCCGCCGACCCGGAGGTAGTCGCTGAAACGGTAGCCGCCGGGACCGTAGACGAACAGGTTCGTCTGGTAGCCGACGGGCGTCATAAACGCCGTCGACGCCGCGAACGTCACTGCCAGGATGAACGAGAAGGCGTTCGCACCGAGCGTCTGAGCTGCCTCGACCGCGACTGGGATCATCAACACGACACTCGCGTTGTTCGAGATGACGTTCGTCAGGATCGCGGTGATGAGATAGAACACCGCCAGCACCCCGACGAGCGGCAGTAGATCGCCCACGGCGACGACGAGTCCTGCCAGCAGCGCCGCGCCACCGGACGACTCCAGTGCGATGCCCAGCGGAATGACGCCTGCGAGCAAGAAGACGACGTCCCACTGAACCGCGTCGTAGAGTTCGCCCGGACGGAGACATCGCGTCGCGACCATCGCGAGCGACCCCGCGAGCGCGGAGACGACGATCGGGAGGATGTCGAGCGCGGCGAGGCCGACGACGGCGACGACGATGCCCACGGCGAGCGGCGTCTTCTCCCCGCGGAAGTCGTGCTGTTCGATCTCCTGGGCGACGATGAAGTCCCGGTTCGCATCGAGCCGCTCGATGCTGTCGGCGGTCGCCTGCACGAGGAGCGTGTCGCCGACGCGGAGCGTGACGTTGTCCATCCGCCGGCGGAAGAGTTCCTGCCCGCGCCGCAGCGCGAGCACCGTCGCGTTGTACCGCTGTCGAAAGCTCGCAGACGCGAGCGACTCGCCGACGAGTGACGACCCCGGACCGATGACGACCTCGACGAGATTCTGCCGGGCTTCGCCGGCTTCTAGCTCCGATTCGTCGACGGCCGTCGGCACGACATCCAGCCCTTCGACGTCGAGTAGTTCGACGAGCGTGTCGCGGTCGGTCCGAATCGCGAACACGTCGCCCGGTTGGATCTGCTTCGGCCCGAGCGGTTCGAGGAAGACCTCGCCGCTGCGGATCAACTGAATCAGGTCGATGTCGAAGTCTGTCTCCTCCAGCGCGCGCCGGACCTGCTGGCCGACGAGCGGTGAGTCCTCGCGGACGACGACCTCCGTCAGGTACTCGCCCATCTCGAACTCCTCGGTCAGATCCTGTCGGGGCTTGATCCGCTCGGGGGTCAGCCACCGCCCGACCGTCAGCAAGTACGCTGTGCCCACGATGGAGACGACGATACCGAGTTGCGTGAACTCGAACATCGTGAACGTCCGGCCGATGAGCCGTCCCGAGAGTTCGGAGGCGAGGATGTTCGTCGACGTCCCGATCAGCGTGAGCATCCCACCGAACATCGACGCATACGAGAGCGGCAAGAGCAGTTTCGACGGCGACGTCCCGCCGCGCTCGGCGAGGTCTGTCACCATCGGCAGCAGGATGGCGACCGCCGCGGTGTTGTTGATGAATCCGGAAATGGGCGCGACGACGCCGATCGTCGCCCCGAGCTGTCGGTCCATACTGTCTCCTGTGAAAGAGGCGATCCGCGCGCCCAGCCGCTGGACGACGCCGGTGCGCTGGACGCCGTCGCTGAGGATGAACATCGCAAGCACCGTCAGCGTCGCCTCGCTCGAAAAGCCCGAGAGCGCGTCCGCGGGGTAGTCCGCAAAGAGCACGATCGGGTCGCCCAAGAGCCCTATCGTTGCCAGCGCCGCCGACGCCGGCTGGATCAACAGCAGCGCCACCATCACCCCGATCGCAGTGACGTCGACCGGAACTGGCTCGGTGACGAACAGCGCGAGCGCGACGAGGACGACGAGGAAAACAGCGAGGACGCCTGGCGGTATCGGTGCCACATTGTTCGGTCGACTCGCCAGTGCAAAATACTGTGGGATTTCTCTCACGTCCGGCGGTGGAGCCCCCTTTCGGCCGCCGATTCGACCTCCGTCACCCGAGTGTGATGAGTCGGGTCGGCGACCGCCGCCGGCGTTCAGAGCTCGTCTTGGAGTTCCATCTCGGCGACGAGTCCGTAGGGGTCCGTGCCCGAGCGGATGCAATCGAGGATGCGGAACGCGTCTTTCGGCGAGAGGAAGTGCCGACAGACCGCCCGTCCCAGCGGCGTCGGATCGAAGCCGTCGATGAACTCCCACTGGAGCAGTTTGCCGATCGCGTGTTTCGTCGGGACGTCACCGACCATCCGGTCGTTCAGTCGCTTGGCACGCTTGCCGGCGACGACGACGTTCGCGAGCGTCTCCTCGGCGGCCGCGGTCTCGTCGTAGTGCGTCAGGACGTCCTCCATCTCGCCTTTCAGGAGTTTGAACGCGACCTCGTCTTCGGTCATCTCCATCGTGTTGTGGTAGGTGCAGTCGGGTTCGACGAGAAGATAGACCGTCCCCTGATCGTGGTAGTCCGGGCGGCCGGCACGCCCGAGCATCTGCTCGAACTCCTGGACGGAGAGCCACTCGATGCCCATCGCCAGCGAGTCGAAGATGACCTGTGAGGCGGGGAAGTCGACGCCGGCGGCGAGCGCGGCGGTCGTGACCACCGCGGCGAGGTCCTGATCCCCGAACTGCCGCTCGACGCGCTTCCGCCGGCCGTAGTCGAGGCCGGCGTGATACGGCGCGGAGTCGTACTCCAGTTTTCGCGAGATCTCGTGACACCGCCGCCGCGAGTTCGTGAAGACGATGGTCTGCCCGCGGTAGCCCTTCGAGGACTTCGAGTCGAACTCGCGTCTGACGAGTTTGTTGATGATGTCCGGCTTCTCTCTGCCGTCGGCGAACGTCACGTGACGCTCGATCGGGACTGGACGCTCCTCGAACTCGATGAGTGTCGCGCGGAGGCGCTCGGCCAGCGATTCCGGATTCCCGACCGTCGCGGAGAGATAGACGTACTGTGCGCCCCCGTAGCTCTCGCGGGCCGCCTCGCGGTCCTCGCAGTAGTACTTCAGCCGGCTGATGAGACCATCGAGGCGGTGGCCGCGCTCCTCCTCTTTGAGCGTGTGGACCTCGTCGATGACGACGGTGCCGATGTCGCCGAGGTCTTTCCCCGTCCGCAACGCGTGGTCGATGCCCTCGTAGGTCCCCACGACGACGTCCGCGTTCGGATTGAAGCGGTTGCCGTCGTCGTTGATCCGGGACGCGCCGACGCGGATCGTCACGTCGAGGAGGCCGCCGTAGCGCTCCTCGAAGTCCTCGTGCTTCTGGTTCGCCAGGGCGACGAGCGGGACCAAAAAGAGCAGTTTGCCCTCTCCCTTCAGCGCCCGGTCGAGCCCCGCGAGTTCACCGACGAGCGTCTTCCCGGTCGCGGTCGCGCTCACGACGAGTTGGTCGCGGCCCTCGAACAACCCGTTGTCGACCGACAGCGACTGCACTGGAAGCAGCGTGTCGAATCGGTCTTCGACCCGCCGCTGAAGTTCGGGGTGGAGATCGAGCGTCGACGTCTCGACGAGGTCGACTTCGTCGGTCGTCGCGCTGACGGTGTCGAACTTCGTGAGGTCGGGATCGAGCCCCCCGGCGAGGAGGTTCGAGATCCGATCGAGGTCCTGCGTTTCCAAGAGGAGGTCTTCGAGCCGGTCCTGCGCCGCCCCGGTGAGCCGCCCCGATGCCGAGAAGTCGAGTTCGCGCTCCAGTTCCCGCTTTGCACAGTCGGGGCAGATGTACTCGCGGTCGGTCTTGATCGCCGTATCCTCCGTGATCGGCGAGTACCTCCCATCGGAAGCGCAGTAGCGACACGTCCGAACGACGAGCGCTTCGAGTTGGTAGCCGTCGAGCATCTCGCGAAGTTCGTCGCGACGCTGCTTCGAGGTCTGTTCGGAAATACGGATTCGCGACGCACGGCGCGCAAGCTCGATGAACTGGCTCGGATCGCGGGGCTCTTCCGTCGATCCGCGCTTGATGCGGAACTTCGCGGGACGGGGGCCTGCGTCCGTCTCCTTTAGTTCGAGGACTCCGCGAAAGACACGCTCCCCGTCCCGTTCGACGACCACGAGGAAGTCGTCGCCGGTCTCGTGGAGAAAGAGCGTGTCGACGCGGCCGACCTGTTGAGACACGCCCGACGGTACGTGGACGAGGTATTTCAGCGGTTCGTCTGCCGGTCGGCTCTGTCAGCGAATCGCGTCGCCGCGGCTGGACTTAAGTCCCGTGCCCGACAACGTCTCGCTATGCGCGGAATCCGTATTGGTAGCGCGTTCGGTATCCCGATCAAGCTCGATCTCACGTTCCTTATCGTTCTCCCCCTGTTCGCGTGGCTCATCGGGAACGACGTCGGGCAACTCGTGGGCGTCCTGAACGACCTGTTCGGCTCGGCCATCGACGTCGGCCCGCTGACGGCCGGGTCGATGCAGTGGGTACTGGGCGCGGCCGCGGCGATCGGCCTCTTCTTTTGCGTCTTACTCCACGAGTTCGGCCACTCGCTCGTCGCGATGCGCTACGGCTACGAGATCGACTCGATCACGCTGTGGCTCTTCGGCGGCGTCGCGAGCTTCGCCGAGATGCCCGAAGACTGGAAGCAGGAGCTCTTGATCGCCGTCGCCGGACCGATCGTCAGCATCGCCCTCGGCGTGCTCTCGTATGCGGCCTTTGCCGTCCTCCCATCGGCACTCGACCCCGTGAAGTTCGTCGTCGGCTACCTCGCGCTGACGAACATCGTGCTCGCGGTGTTCAATATGCTACCCGGATTCCCGATGGACGGCGGCCGCGTCCTTCGTGCCCTCCTCGCGCGAACGCGTCCGCACGCCCGCGCAACACAAATCGCCGCAGAGGTCGGGAAAGTGTTCGCGTTCCTCCTCGGGATCTTCGGGCTGTTCGCGAACCTGTTCTTGGTCGCTTTGGCCTTCTTCATCTACATCGGGGCGTCCTCGGAAGCCCAACAGACCGTGATGAAGGCCGCCTTCCAGGACGTGACCGTCAGAGACGTGATGACGCCCCGTCAGGATCTCGACGTGGTGAGCGAGCACACGAGCGTCGCCGAACTCCTCGAGCGAATGTTCACCGAACGCCACACGGGCTATCCGGTGATGGACGGCGACCGCCTCGTCGGGATGGTGACGCTCAGCGACGCCCGCTCGATCAAGGAAGTCGAACGCGACGCCTACCGCGTCGGCGACGTGATGGCGAACGATCTGGCGACGATCTCACCCGAGGACGACGCGATGACGGCCATCGAGCAGATGCAGAAGAACGACGTCGGCCGCCTCCCCGTCGTCGACGACGAGGGCGAGGTCGTCGGGCTCATCTCCCGCTCGGATCTCGTGACGGCGTTCAACATCATCCAATCCCGCGGGTCGCTCGCGTCGCTCTCACCGCGAGACACCACGAACCTCCCGAACCCGCGCTAGCTCTCTGCCGCACGCGACGCGTCCACTGCCCCACGCTCACTCGTTGGCTTCGGTACCGTCCCCGTCTCCGTCGGCCACTCTGAGTTCGACGCGCGAATTCGCTCTGAGCCACGCCACGGCCGTCGAGAGCACTGCTTCGTCGTCGCCGGTGAGCTTGATGCGCGTCTCGCCCGCTTCCCGATTCGGGTAGCTTCCGACGCGGATCCCGAAGCGCTCCGCGACGTCGCCCAGAATCGACGCGAGGGCCCCTTCCGGCTCGGGGGAGTACAGCGTCTGCGTCGCCACGTCGCCATCGAACTCCCCGGCGACGTTCGCGAAGACGGCTTCCATCTCCTCGGGAATCCCGGGCAGGACGTACACGTTCTCGGCAACACACCCCGGTGCGAGCCCCTCGGGGTTCGGAATCGGCGTCGCACCCGCCGGCATCGAGGCGTACCACTCCGGCCGGAGCTCGAACTCCAGATCGGGATTCTCCTCGTAGATTCGATCGATCGTCTCCTGTACGTCTGCGTCGGCAACGGGATTGACCACGAGTTCCCGATCCAACCCGGCGGCGACGGCGGGCATCGTCACGTCGTCGGGCGTCCCGCCGAGGCCGCCGGTGACGATCACGGCGTCGAACTCGGCGGCCCACTCGCGGATCGTCCCGGCGACGACGCCCTCGTCGTCGGGGACGACGATGATCCGCGCGACGTCGACGCCACGGGCAGTGAGTTCCTTCGCCAGCCACGTGGCGTTCGTGTTCTCGATGTCGCCCGCGAGCAATTCGTTCCCCACGGTGACGATCGCTACGTCCATACGCCCTCCGTCGGGCGGCGGCTGCTTATATTGTCGGACACAACTGTGTCAAGAGATTCCTCTCCCCGGGGTGACGAACTGCGTTTCAGACGCGTCAGGTAGTATAACGCGCCGGAGCGCAACCCCGTGCTCGATATCATCCATCGGTGAGGCGCCGCTTTGGTCCGGCGGTGACGACGTCCAGAAGCGGAAAGTCCATATTCCACGGGCCGTAGTGCCACCTATGGGATTGTTCGATAGCACACGCGTGCTTGGCGGTGTCGCTCTCATAGTCGTCGGATCGCTGCTGCTGCTCCCGGGGGCCCTCCCGGACGCGTCGCAACTGTTCACCTACGCGCTCATCCCGGCCGCCGCGCTCGTCACGTACGGAACGTGGCTCGTCGGCACCTCCGAAGGGGCACCCGCGGTCTGAAACGCGCGAAATCGACTTCTGCGGCCCGATTCTGATCGAACTACCTCGTCTATAGTTGCGTTTGCAACTGAGCAATCTGCTCGCACCGTAGCGCACGACCAGGTGCGTGACGACGTACAAACGATACTCTCGTCAGTCACAGGTATCCAAAAAAGCAGAACGAAACGCGGGTCGGCCGATCGATTAGGATCCGCCGGGTGCGGTCGACTGGCTCAGCGTCGCAGACGTCTCGCCGTTCGGCGACGACCAGACGACGCGGAGTGTTTCACCGCTCCACTGCTTCGTGTTATTGAACTCAGCGCTCGTCCCGGCGGATATAGTTGTCCCATCTATCTTTCCGCTCCACTCGGCGCTGCTCGGAGTTGCACTCAGACCGGTCGTGTTCAGACGAGCGGCCTCAACCGAGTCACCGGACTGGTGCGTGATGGTGACGTTGGTTCCCGAGGCGTTGTAGTCGAAGTCGAAACTCGCCTGCGGGGCTGTCTGCTGGATACTGCCCCCGAGGTTGAGCACGAACGAACCGATGACGGCCGCGAGGATCACCGTAATCGCGACCATCAGGATAACGCCGATGACCGGCGACACGGCGGAATCGTCGGTGAAGAGTTGCTTGGGATTCATCGAGTTATGCGCCTCCCGGTGCGGTGGATTGGCTCAGGGTCGCGGACGTTTCGTCGTTCTGGGACGTCCAGACGACGCGGATTGTCTGTCCTGTGAAATCACTGTTAGCCACTTTCTTGATTGAAGTTCCGGCACTCACTGTATCGCTCCAATTTCCGGACTGTGGATATTTCCACGTCGCCCCGGTCGTATTCAGCTGGTTTCCGTTGACCGAGTCACCGGACTGGTGGGTGATCGTGACGTTCGTACCGTTTTCGTAGTCGAAACTGAAGCTCGCCTGGGGTGCCGTCTGCTGGACGCCTTGGCCGAGGTTCAGCACGAACGAGCCGATGACGGCCGCGAGGATGACCGTAATCGCAACCATCAGGATGACGCCGATGACCGGCGACACGGCGGAATCGTCGGTGAAGAGTTGTTTGAGTTTCATTGGTAGTGTTGATACCGTCCCACGACGGCGGTGTGTCGTTCGGTTTTCGGCTGCCTGTTGCCCGGCTGCAGGCTCGTCGTGAGAGGCGTATTTGCCCGTACAAACTAACCTAAATTAAATCTAGTGCTCTAGTTATCAAAATAGATAACGAAATTGGGGTTTCGCACCCCTCACGCGGCCGTGAAGACCGAAAGACGGTCGCCGCGAACGGCCGCTGCACACAAAACATATGTTTCCGTACCGTGACGTTATCAGTGGACTGTCGTTTGCGACGGAATTCGGCGCTGTGCAGTGTTTCATCGTCGAAGCGTCGGCATCCTCCCCGGGTCCCAGGTTCCCGACCCTGCCAGTCCCGAACCGCAAACGGCACTGCTCCCCGCTCGGCGGTTGCCGCCGACGTGTAACCGCCCACGATACCGTCTCCCCCCACTATGACACGAACCACGTTCCGAGTCGGTGCGGTTCCGATCGCGGTGCTCGTGGTACTGTCGGTCCTCGCCGGCAGTGTCACGTTCGCCGGGTCGGTCGCCGCCGTCGACGGAGTTTCAGCCGAAACACAGTTCGACCCGCTAACGGTCGACGAAGAGACCGAGACGCAACACACGTTCAACTACTCGTTTACCGGCGTCAACACGTCTGACAACGTCACGCTCTCGCTCTCTGTTCCGGGCGAGTTCTCGATAGAGAGTGCAGATGTCGAGATGAAAAACGCGACCGGGACCGTCCTCAACACGACGACGAGAGTCGGCAATACGCTGGAAGCAACAGCCAACTCGTCGACGTCGACGGTCTATCTCGCCGGGAACGTGACGGTGACGTCACCTGCCGTCGATACCGACACTGACTACCAGGTCAAGATCAACGCGACGGACGTCGACGGGACCGTTTCGGAGAGTGAGACGCTCACTGTCGAGAACGTCGCTACGCTCGCTATCGATGTCGAAGACGAGTTCGAGCCGACGACAGTCACGCAGGAGACCGAGAACCGGCACACGTTCAATTACTCGGTCTCCGGCGTCGACACCGGCGAAGACACGACGTTTTCGCTCGCCATCCCCAGCGAGTTCACGATCGAATCGTCGGACGTAGTCGTCAAAGATGCCACCGGCTCCGAGGTGGGATCGCTGAGCGCCTCCGGCAACACGCTCTCGTACACGGACAATCTCTCCACCACGACGGCGTATCTCGCGGGCAGCGTGAATCTGACGAGCCCCGCCGTCCCCGAAGGACAGGAGACGGCGAGCTATTCCCCGACGATCGAGGTTGACGACACCGCCGACCGCTCGGCGACCAGAGACGAAGAGATCACTGTCCAGTACGCCGGCGGCGTCCCCGGCTCTCCGGAGTACCTGAGCGCGATTCAGTACGTCCAGCCCGACGGCACGCCCGCTATCGAGGTGGCATTCTCCGAGGACGTGCAGAACTTCGAGTCGAACTACGCCCTCCTCGTCGACGACGAAGAGGAAGTGACGGGAGAGATCGTCGCAGACGTCACTGAGGCCCAGGGCCGCGTGATCATCGAACTCGACGAAACCGACAGCCGAGAGCTGACGCTCCGGCTCGAAGACGGGATCACGGACCCCACTGGTAACGCACTCGACAACCCAGACGACTACACGGTGACGTTCGCTCCGACGACCGTGACCGCCGGCGAGAGTATCAGCGCCTACAAGGGATCGACCGTCGCCGTCGTCGCCTCGTCGACGAACACGGACGTCACGATGGAAGGGACCGACGACGACACGGACACCTACTTCTTCGAGGGCGCGACCGGGACCAACAGCCGGGTCTTCCTCTTCGCGACCGACGACCGAACCCTCGGTGACTACGAGGCGACCATCGAGGGAGAAGGTGTCGCGAACATCACGGTTCGTGACCTCGATCTCGCGATTTCGATCGACGATCAGAACGTGACGAACCTCGAGCCGATCGAGGGCACGGTTTCGGCCCGAGCGAGCAACCGGGAGGTCCGACTCGAACTGCTCGACGACGACGAGGTCGTCGAGAACACCGAACGGTACGCCGACCTCTCCGGGCAGGGCGAGTACGACTTCAGCTACGATCTCGAAGCGCTCGAGATCGAAACAGGCGAGTACACTGTTCGCGCGACGGATACGACGTCGGGAATCTCCGTCGAGTCGTCGACCATCAACGTCACCGAAGCGGGCGACACCGAGGCGACGTTCCCCGATCGCACGCCCACGGACAACCGCGGTGACGTCGTCGCCATCCCGGTCGAACTGTCGAACACGCGCGAGGCGACAGTGACAATCGGTGAGGAGGACGTCGGCTTCCGCGCGAACGTGACCGTCCGCGACGGCGACGACGACGACCGCGACAACCGCGTCACCATCTACTTCGACAGCTATGCCGCATCGATGTACGGGACCGGCTCCTTCGACGGTGAAAACGAGATCTTCAGCGTCAGCGAGGACGACGAGGTTGTCGAGGGCGACGTCAGCATCGGCGTCTCGAACCTCCTCGACGCCGAGAGTTACCCGGTGTCGGCCGCGACCGCAGGTCGCGAGACCGACGTCGCGACGCTCGTTCTCGAACCCCGCGAGACGATAGCGCTCCGGACCTGGACCGCTCCGGAGGACCGATACGGCGACCTCGACACCGCGGCAGACTTCCGTGAGGCGAACGGCGACTGGGTGACGCGCGACACCGACATCGCGACTGGCGACACTGTCGTCTACGAACTCCGCGCCTCCGGTCTCGAAGGCGCACTCGACGCCTTCGAGGAGGATACCGTCACCGCCGAGTTCTTCGACTTCGCGAGCGGGACGGGCGATTCGCCGCCCGCCGTGTTCACCGTCGAGCAACAGGACCCCGGTCCGAACCGCGATCCGCTCGTCCTCCAGTTGAACAGCTCCAACTCGCGGGTCGTCGCGGATTCGGACAACGACACGTACTACGTGATCTCCCGGACGGGTGACGACGGCCCCACGGGCGTCCGCGACACCGACGAGGACGGCGCGATCGACGACGACGAGGACGAGACCGGCTCTCTGGGCACCGACGAACGGCTCCGCGCTTCGTTCACCGTCTTCGGCGACGACGAGAACGACCTCGATCTGACGGAGTCCGGCGAGGACGAGACCGTCGAGACGACGTACTCGACGACCGAAGCCGAGTTCTCGATGAACGAACCGTTCAACGTCACCGAGACGAGCGGCCAGGAGATCTTCGGTGAGGCGACCGTCGCCCCCGGCACGGAAATCAACATCCGGGTTCGCAGCGGCGACGACATCCGGCCCGCGTTCCTGAAAACCACGACGACGACAGTCGACGCTGACGGACAGTTCCTCGCGACGTTCTCGTTCAACGATACGAGTCCCGGCGACGCCTACACGATCGAGGTCAACGGCGGCCCGGCGCCCGAACTGACTGTCGACGGTACCGTCCAGCCGGTCATCCCGACTGCGACGACGCAGACGCCCGCTGAAACGACGACCACGACGACGACCACGACGACAACCACGACCACGACCGAACCGCCGACGACGACGGTGACAGAGATTCCGACAGTCCAGACGCCGACGACGACGCCCGGATTCGGGGTCCTCGCGACCCTCGTCGCTCTCGCTGGGGCCGCGCTACTCGCGCTCCGTCGAGAATAACGTCCGTCTCTCAGTCCGCCCGTTCCTTGCCTTTTCTCCTCTCTTTTTCGCTCCGCTACTCACTCTCACTGCGCGCCGGCCGGCCGAGCTGGTCCTCGACGACGTCTACTTTTTCGCGTGCGCGCCCATCGCTCGTTCGCTTGTCGTCGATCTTCAGCACCGTACTCACGCGGTCCGCATCGACGGCCCGGTGGGCGGCCTCCGCGGCGGCAAAGAGCGTGCCGACGTCGTCGGCTTCGATCACGGTCCCCATCGGGTTCGTCTCGTACTCGACGTCGAAGTCCTCCAAGGCGTCGACGGCTTTTGCGACCTCTGCGGCCATACTGTCTTCGATCACAGGCGCGACGCTCAATAGCGCGATAACGGTCATACGCGTCGATTTCGCACCGAGCCGCAAAACGTTTTCTCGCAGAATGGGGGACGCGGCGGGTCGGTTCAGCACCCGAGTTCAGTACTCCGGACGCTGGGCGCGGATGACTTCTGCGACCCGCTGTTCCTCGTCGGCGAGCAGTTCGGTCAGGTCGTCGGCCGTGATGATCCCGACGAGTGCGTCGCCCTCACAGATCGGCACTCGCCGGATGCTGTTATCGCGCATCATCGTCGCCGCCTCGTAGAACCCCGCCTTCCGGTCGAGCGTGTGGGGGTCTTCGGTCATCACGTCCGCCGCCGTCTGCTCGGTCGGGTCGGCTCCGTTCCCGAGCACGCGGACGGTCAGATCTCGATCCGTCACGATACCCACCGGCGTGTCACCGTTCGTGATGACGACGCTACCGACGTTCTCCTCGTCCATCGTGGCCGCGAGGTCGGTGACGGGTGTGTCCGGATCGGCTGTTACGACGTCGCTTCGAGCAAGGTCGTCGATTGGCATACTCTCTCACCCACTATCGTTTGCCGCCCCGGCGAGTAATTGCTACCTGTTCTTGTTACTGACTGGGAAGTATACCCGTGATTATTGTAGTGTGTTAACAATAGGTGACAGAGAACACCTCAATCGCCGACTCAGTCGCTCTCTGCCCACGCGAAGAGTCGCTCGAAGACGACGAGATAGACGAGAAATGCGGCCGCAAAGACCGCCCACGCGACGATGTTGAACTGTCCCGTGAACGCGAGAACGACGAAGATGTACGCAAGTGAGGCGGCGACGAAACTGGCGGCGTAGCGCGTCCGTCGGGAATCCATAGTAATTCATTGGCGAGCAGACACAATAAACGCACTTGGCCTGTAGCGCGAATAACCGCACCTCGTCTACGGAGTCGGTTCTCCGATTACGAAAACCGGGGATAAAGAACCCGCTCCGCTCGTCGGTTAGTATCGAGAGAAGTGCGCTGGCTGGGATTTGAACCCAGGTTGTGACCATGGCAAGGTCACGTGATACCACTACACTACCAGCGCGTGTCGTGGTCTGCGTCTGCATTCCAGAAAATGCGAGATTAATAAATAAGACTTGCGAATCGGAGAGCAAATCGGCCGATGGCGTGGGGGAAAATACCACGGGGCGGTTCCCCACGAAACCGCCGTAGGGCGGAGTGAGACGGCCTCTCACCCCCGAACGGTTTCGCTAGTCTTTTAGGCTCCCCTACGGTACGAGGGATACAGTCTAGACGTGACGCTGAAGGGACCGGTATGACGCTGACCGTACTCGTGCCGTCCTCTCTCGTCCGAGAGGCCGAAGACAAACGCGAGGCAACTCGCAAACTCGGCTACGTCGCCCGCGCGGCGACGGTGTTTCGGGCGGATCGGCTCGCCGTCTTCCCAGACAGGGAAGGCGAGCGACGCTGGGGAGGCGAGTTCGTCGAAACGGTGCTGCGATACGCTGCCACGCCGCCGCACCTCCGAAAGGAGGTCTGGGGGCGACGCGACGAACTCGAGTACGTCGGCGTTCTGCCGCCCCTCCGCGTCCCGTCTATGACCGGCTCCGAATCAGACGGTTCGGGGTCGTTAACACAGGGAATCGTGACCGAGGTCGGACCTGACGGCCGCGTTCGGGTCAATTGCGGACTGCAACACCCGGTCTCTCTCCACACGCCTCCGTCGATGGAGGTCGAGGAGGGGACGCGCGTCGCCATCAGGATCTCTTCGCGAGAACCGGTCCGTGCGCGGATCGTCGACGAGCCCGTTCCGGGCTTCGACGTGTCCCGTACGGACCTCGAGGAAGCGCTCGGCCGCGCCGACGCGGGCGTCACAATTGCGACGTCCCGCTTCGGCCAACCGTTGACCACGTCGTGGCTGCCGGACCTCTCCGCTCGCATCGAGCGGGAGGGGGCGACAGTCGCGTTCGGGTCACCCGGCCGTGGGCTTCCGGCCATCCTCGACGTCGACGTCGAGGATGCGGTCGAACCCGTTGACGGTCCGGGGTTCGATCTCTGGCTGAATACGATTCCGCGACAGGGCAGCGAGGTGGTGCGAACTGAAGAAGCGATGTTCGCGTCGCTCGCGTCCCTGACACTCACGGAGTGATCATATGCCACAACCAAGCAGACCACGAAAAGGTTCGATGGGCTTCAGCCCGCGCAAGCGTGCGGCCAAGGAAGTCCCACGCATCCGGTCGTGGCCCGACGACGACGGGTCCCCGGGTATCCAGGGCTTCGCCGGCTACAAGGCCGGGATGACCCAGGTGATGATGGTCAACGACGAGGCCAACTCCCCCCGCGAAGGGATGGAGGAGGCCGTTCCGGTGACCGTCGTCGAGACGCCGCCGATGCGCGCCGTCGCCCTTCGAGCCTACGAAGACACGCCGTACGGTGCAAAGCCCCTGACTGAGGTGTGGGGCAACGAGTTCGACGAGAACCTCGACCGCGTCCTCGACCTTCCGAACGAGGACTCCTTCGAGGACGACGCCGAGGACCTTCGCGCGGCCGTCGAGGCCGGCGAGGTCGACGACGTCCGACTCATCACCCACACCGTCCCAGGCGAGATGCAGAACGTCCCGAAAAAGAAACCCGACGTGATGGAGACCCGAGTCGGCGGCGGCTCGGTCGACGAGCGCATCGACTTCGCGCTCGAGCTCGTCGGCGACGGCGGCGAGCACGAACTCTCCGACGTCTTCCGCGCTGGCGAGTATCTCGACGTCGCCGGCGTCACGAAAGGCAAGGGGACGCAGGGTCCCGTCAAGCGGTGGGGCGTCCAGAAGCGGAAGGGCAAACACGCCCGCCAGGGATGGCGGCGCCGGATCGGTAACCTCGGTCCGTGGAACCCCTCCCGCGTGCGCTCGACCGTTCCCCAGCAGGGACAGACGGGCTACCACCAGCGAACCGAACTGAACAAGCGCCTCATCGACATCGGTGAGGGCAGCGAACCGACCGTAGACGGCGGCTTCGTCGGCTACGGTGAGGTCGACGGACCGTACGCGCTCGTCAAAGGCTCGCTCCCGGGCCCCGACAAGCGCCTCCTTCGGTTCCGTCCGGCCGTCCGACCGAACGACCAACCGCGCCTCGATCCCGAGGTGCGCTACGTGTCGACCGAATCGAATCAGGGCTAAACAATGCAGGCAACAATTCGCGACCTGAACGGCGACGACGCCGGCACGCTCGACCTCCCCGAGGTCTTCGAGACGCCGTATCGTCCGGACCTCATCGAGCGCGCCGTCGTCGCCGCGCAGGCGAACCGAAAACAGGCGTACGGTGCCGACCCCTACGCGGGGCTGCGAACTCCGGCCGAGTCGTTCGGCAGCGGTCGCGGGATGTCTCACGACCCCCGCGAAAACGGACGCGCCCGCCGCGTGCCCCACGCGGTCAAGGGTCGCAAGGCGCACCCGCCGAAGGCTGAGAAAGACCAGGGCAAGGACATCAACGACAAAGAGCGGAAACTCGCCGTCCGATCGGCGATCGCCGCCACGACGGACGAAGCGGTCGTCCGCGAACGCGGCCACCAGTTCGGCGACGACGTCGAACTCCCGCTCGTCGTTTCCGACGACTTCGAGGACCTCGTGAAGACCCGCGAAGTCGTCGATCTGCTCGAAACCCTCGGCGTCCACGCCGACATCGAGCGCTCTGACGAGAACAAGAAGGTGAAGGCCGGACGCGGGAAGACCCGTGGCCGGAAGTACACCCGTCCGAAGTCGATCCTCTTCGTCACGAGCGAAGAGCCCTCGAAGGCGGCGCGGAACCTCGCCGGCGCCGACGTGGTCACCGCGGCCAACGTCAGCGCAGAGGACCTCGCCCCCGGGACGCAGGCCGGTCGGCTCACGATCTTCACCGAGAGCGCCGTCGAGGAGGTGGCGGACCGATGAGTTCGCTCATCGAGCACCCGCTCGTCACCGAGAAGGCGATGGACGAGATGGACTTCGACAACAAGCTTCAGTTCATCGTCGACCTCGACGCCACGAAGGCGGAGATCGAAGACGAGATCGAATCGCGCTACGAGGTGGCCGTCGTGAACGTGAACACGCAGGTCACACCGCGCGGCAAGAAGAAGGCGACCGTCCGACTCGGTGAGGACGACGACGCGCAGGAAGTCGCCTCGCGAATTGGGGTGTTCTGAAAATGGGACGTCGAATTCAAGGCCAACGTCGCGGTCGCGGTACGTCCACGTTCCGGGCGCCGTCGCACCGCTACAAGGCCGAACTCTCGCACAAGAAGGCCGAATCGGACGACACCGTCGCCGGGACGGTCGTCGATATCGAGCACGACCCCGCACGCAGCGCGCCGGTCGTCGCCGTCGAATTCGAAGACGGCGACCAGCGGCTCATCCTCGCTCCAGAGGGCGTCGCCGTCGGCGACACGATCCAGGTCGGGGTCAGCGCAGAGATCAAGCCCGGCAACACGCTCCCGCTCGCGGAGATTCCCGAGGGGGTTCCGGTGTGTAACGTCGAGCGCCAGCCCGGCGACGGCGGGAAGTTCGCCCGCGCGTCCGGGACGAGCGCCCAGCTGCTCACTCACGACCGCCACGTCGCGGTCGTGAAGCTCCCCTCCGGGGAGGTCAAGCGGCTGAACCCGCAGTGCCGCGCCACCATTGGCGTCGTCGCTGGCGGGGGACGCACCGAGAAGCCGTTCGTGAAGGCCGGCAAGAAGCACCACAAGATGAAAGCGCGCGGCATCAAGTGGCCGCGCGTTCGCGGGGTCGCGATGAACGCCGTCGACCACCCGTTCGGTGGCGGTGGCCGCCAGCACCCCGGTCAGCCGAAGTCCGTCTCGCGGGACGCCCCGCCGGGACGGAAGGTCGGTGACATCGCCTCGAAGCGCACCGGTCGCGGTGGCAAAGGAGGCAACGAATAACAATGAGTTCGGAATACCGTACCGGCCGCGAGGGTGAGTTCACCTACCGCGGTCACACGCTCGACGAGCTGCAGGAGATGTCGCTCGACGAGGTCGCGGAACTGCTGCCCGCACGACAGCGGCGAACCATCAACCGAGGACTCACGGTCCAACAGGAGAAGCTGCTGGAGGCGGCCAGCGAGGCCGACCCCCAGGAGACCGCCAACGACCCGATCCGGACCCACCTCCGGGACATGCCCATTCTGCCTTCGTTCGTCGAGAAGACGTTCGAGGTCTACACCGGGCAGTCCTTCGAGCGCGTCCGCGTCGAGCCCGAGATGATCGGGCACTATCTGGGCGAGTTCCAGCTGACCCGGACGTCGGTCGAACACGGTCAGGCCGGAATCGGCGCGACCCGGTCCTCGAAGTTCGTGCCGCTCAAATAACTATGGGTATCAACTACAGCGTCGAGGCCGACCCGGAGACCACCGCCAAGGGGATGCTCCGCGATCGGCCCATCAGCCTGAAGCACAGCAAGGCCATCTCGCGTGAGATCAAGGGGATGCCCGTCGAGGACGCGGAGGAGTACCTCCAGGACGTCATCGACGAGAAGCGCTCCGTTCCGTTCAAACAGCACAACACCGGCGTCGGACACCGCTCCGACATCGACGGCTGGGACGCGGGTCGCTACCCCGAGAAGGCCTCGAAGGCGTTCCTCGAACTCCTGCAGAACGTGGCGTCGAACGCCGACGAGCAGGGATTCGACGGACGTTCGATGACGATCAAACACGTCGCCGCCCACAAGGTCGGCGAACGGCAGGGTCGCAAGCCCCGTGCGTTCGGGAGCGCCGACCCGTGGAACACGCCGATCTGTGACGTCGAACTCATCGTCGAAGAACCCGAGGAGGTCGAAGCCTAATGGCTGACGAACACCAGTTCATCGAAGACGGACTGCAGCGCTCGCAGATCGACGAGTTCTTCGCCGAAGAACTCGGCCGCGCCGGCTACGGCGGGATGGACGTCGCGAAGACCCCGATGGGGACTCAGATCGTCCTGAAGGCCGAAAAGCCCGGTATGGTCATCGGCAAGGGCGGGAAGAATATCCGCAAGGTCACCCGCGAACTCGAAGAGCGGTTCAACCTCGACGACCCCCAGATCGACGTCCAGGAGGTCGACGAGCCCGACCTGAACGCTCGCATCGTCGCGGACCGCCTCGCGAACGCGCTCGAACGCGGCTGGTACTTCCGGAAGGCGGGCCACACCACGATCGACCGCATTATGGAGTCCGGCGCACTGGGCGCCGAGATCGTCCTCAGCGGGAAGGTCACCGGTGCACGCTCGCGCGTCGAGAAGTTCAACCGTGGCTACATCAAGCACAACGGCGAACCGGCCCAGGAGATCGTCGACGAGGGCCAGGGCGTCGCCGTGATGAAGCTCGGTACCATCGGCGTGACCGTCAAGATCATCCCGCCGGGAGCAGAGCTCCCCGACGACTTCGAGATCCACGAGGACGTCGACGTCGAGCCCGTCGAGCAGGTCGCAGAGAGCGAGGGCGTCGAGGCCCTCCTCGAAGAGGAACCCGAAGAGGTCCCCGACGTCGGCGAGACCGACGAGGAGGTCGAGGTTCCCGACGAGGCTCCCGAGGAAGTCATCGACGAGGAAGTCGTCGAAGAAGTCATCGAGGAAGAAGCCGAGTCCGAGTCTGAGGATGTCGACGAAGACGTCGAGGTCCCCGACGAGTCGGACGTCGAAGAGGAACTCGACGAACTCGACGAGGAGGTCGAAGCGGAAGCCGAAGAGCTCCTCGACAAGATGGAAGACGCCGAGGAAGACGAAGACGAGGAGGAGGAATAACCGATGGCGATCCTCTACCCCGAAGAGATCCGCGACATGACGGCCGCAGAGCGCGACGCCGAGCTCGAAGAGCTCGAGACCGAGCTGCTCAACACGCGCGCAGTCCAGGCTGCCGGTGGCGCACCGGAGAACCCGGGCCGCGTCAGCGAGCTGAAGCGGACGATCGCGCGGATCAAGACGATCCAGCAGGAAGAAGGCGACCTCGAATAACAGATGGCACTGACACCCGAGACGCTGACGCGACACGAGCTTAACGGCCTCCGCGTGGCCGTCGTCGACGCGCCCAACCCCGACCTCGTCGGGATCGAGGGCCGCATCGTCGTCGAGACGATGCAGACGCTGCACGTCGACGTCAGCGACAGCGATGCCGCGACCGACGACGCCGACGCGACTCGCGACGGTCGCACTCGGGTGAAACAGGTGCCGAAGCAGGGCTCCACGCTGGAGTTCGAGCTTCCCTCCCCGGAAGGAACATCCGGACGCACAGATGAAGCCGCCGACGCCGAGAAGGCGTCGGGGACCACGTCCGAACTTCGGTCGGATACTGCCGGCGCATTCGCCGGTCAGTCTGATCGGCCGGCTGCGGAGCCCGCAGCGGCTTCTCGGCGCGACGCCGAGAATTGCGAGGGCGTGGCCTACGTTACGGTGGATGGCACACGTCTGCTCTCACGACCCGCCTTGCGGACCGAGAAGGCAGGTGACTCACTATGGCGATAGGACTGAACGTAGAAGAACCGGAGGAGCCGTGCTCCGACGAGAACTGTCCGTTCCACGGGACGCTTTCCGTGCGCGGTCAGACGCTCGAAGGCACGGTCGCCTCCACCGACATGGAGAAAACCGTCATTGTGGAGCGCGAATACGACGTTCGCGTTCCCAAGTACGACCGCTTTATGAAGCGGCGTAGTCGCATCCCCGCTCACGCACCCCCGTGCGTGGACATCGAGGAAGGCGACACGGTGCGTATCGCAGAGACCCGACCGCTGTCGAAGACCAAATCGCACGTCGTCGTCGACGTGCTCGGAGGTGAGGAGTGATGGAGGCGCTGAAAGCCGACGTCACGAAGGGCCTCGAACGAGGCTCCCTCATCACGTGCGCCGACAACACCGGCGCGCGCGAACTGAAGGTCATCAGCGTGAAGGGCTACTCAGGAACCAAGAACCGACACCCCAAGGCGGGCATCGGCGACCAGGTCACCGTCTCGGTGACGAAAGGGACGCCGGAGATGCGCCGCCAGGTGCTCGAAGCCGTGATCGTCCGCCAGCGGAAACCGATCCGCCGGCCGGACGGCACGCGCGTGAAGTTCGAGGACAACGCCGCCGTCATCATCGACGAGATGGAAGAGCCTCGCGGGACCGAGATCAAGGGTCCCATCGCGCGTGAAGTGGCCGAGCGCTTCGGGAGCATCGCTTCGACGGCGACGATGATCGTCTGAACACTGAACAGTATGACAAAACAACCACGCAAACAGCGAACTCGGAAGCAGAACGCGCCCCTGCACGAGCGGCAGAACCAGGTCCGCGCGACGCTGTCTGACGACCTCCGCGAGGAGTACGGACAGCGCAACGTTCGCGTCAACGCGGGCGACACCGTCGAGGTCCTCCGCGGCGACTACGCCGGCACGGAAGCCGAAGTCGTCGAGGTCGACCTCACGGACGCGGTCGTACACGTCGAAGACGTGACGGTCGAGAAGGCCGACGGCGAGGAAGTGCCTCGTCCGCTCGACGCCTCGAACCTCCGCGTGACGGAACTGGACCTCGAAGACGACCGCCGTGAGGCGCGGCTGCAGGCCGACACGGAGGACGAACAATGACTCGACATCAGAAGCGACTCTCGGCACCGAACGCCTGGCCCGTCGAACGGAAGACCCAGACGTTCACCGTCAAAGCCGGCGCGGGTCCGCACGGAGAGGCGGGGGTTCCCCTGCTCATCCTCCTGCGCGACGTGCTCGGTTACGTCGACTCGAAGAAAGAGGCGCGCTACGCGCTGAACGAGGGTGCGGTCCTCGTCAACGGCGACGCCGTCTCCGACGAACAGCGCCCGGTGGGGATGTTCGACATCCTCGCGTTCACCGAGCGCGAAGAGTACTACCGCGTCTTCCCCGAGGAGGGTGGACGCCTGGCGCTGACCCCGATCGACGCCGACTCCGCAGACAGCCGACTCGGCAAGATCGTCCGCAAGCAGGACGTCAGCGGCGGCGCGACGCAGCTCACGCTCCACGACGGCGCGAACGTCCGCCTCGACGAGGGCGGCGACGAGTACAGCACGAAAGACTCTCTCGTCGTCGACAACGAGACGAAGGAGATCGTCGCGCACTTCCCCTACGAGGAGGGCGCACTCGTCACCGCCATCGACGGCACCCACTCGGGTGAGATCGGCGAGATCGACGAGATCACCGTCACCGCCGGCAGCGGCGACAACACCGTCATCGTCGAGACCGACGACGGCGCCTTCGAGACGATCGAAGACTACGTCGTCGTCATCGACGAGAACTTCGTCGCCGACGAGGACGAAGACGGAGGTGACGACGAATGAGCGAGTCGTTCCACGAGATGCGCGAGCCACAGATCGAGAAGGTCGTCGTCCACATGGGCGTCGGCGAAGGTGGCCGCGAACTCGCGAACGCAGAGGAGATCCTCGAGGAGATCGCCGGACAGGAAGCCGTCCGCACGACGGCGACGCGCGCTGCGACGCAGTTCGGTGCGCGCACCGGCGACCCGGTCGGCGCGAAGGTCACCCTTCGCAACGAGCGGGCCAACGAGTTCCTGGAGACGGCGCTGCCGATCGCCGACCTGTCGGACAAGCAGTTCGACGACACGGGGAACTTCAGCTTCGGTGTCGAAGAGCACACCGAGTTCCCCTCCCAGGAGTACGACCCCCAGATCGGGATCTACGGGCTGGACGTGACGGTCAACCTCGTCCGTCCGGGCTACCGAGTCAAAAAGCGCGACAAGGTGTCGCGCTCGATCCCCAACGCGCACCGACTCACGCCTGAAGACGCGATCGCCTTCCTCGAAGACGCATTCGACGTCGACGTGGAGGTCACAGAATGAGCGAATCAGAGACAGAACAGACGGGCGAGCACGCGAGCCGTCGCACGGGTCAGAGCCACGAGTGCCGACGTTGCGGACGCAACCAGGGACTCGTCGGTAAGTACGAGATCTACCTGTGCCGTCAGTGCTTCCGCGAGGTCGCCCGCGAGATGGGATTCAAGAAGTACCGATAATTATGGCAGGAAACGATCCACTCGCCAACGCGCTCGCCGGCGTGAACAACGCCGAGAGCGTCGGGCACCTGTCGCACGAGATACAGCCCGCCTCGAACGTCATCGGCTCCGTCCTCGAGGTCTTCTACGACCGCGGGTACATCGACGGCTTCGAGTTCGTCGACGACGGCAAGGCTGGACAGTTCGAGGTCGAACTGAGCGGCGCGATCAACGAATGTGGTGCCGTCAAGCCCCGCTACTCCGCGGGTGCAGACGAGTTCGAGAAGTGGGAGAAGCGATACCTCCCCGCCCGAGACTACGGGACGCTCATCGTCACGACGAGCCACGGCGTCATGAGCCACTACGAGGCCCGCGACCAGGGCATCGGTGGTCAGGTAATCGCCTACGTGTACTGAGACAATGACCAGAGTAGAAATCGAAATTCCGGACGAGGTCTCCGCCGAGGTGTCGAACCTCGATCTGACAGTCGAGGGGCCGAACGGCAGCGTCACCCGGACGCTGTGGTTCCCCTCCGTCAGCGTCAGCGTCGAGGACGACCAGGTCGTCATCGAATCCGACGAGACCGACGCCAAGACGAACGCGACTGTCGGGACCTTCGAGAGCCACGTGTCGAATATGATCCACGGGGTCACCGAAGGCTGGGAGTACAAGATGGAAGTCTACTACGCCCACTTCCCGATGCAGGTCGACGTCGACGGCGACGAGGTCGTCATCGAGAACTTCCTCGGAGAGAAGTCCTCGCGACGGACACCGATCCGCGGAGACACGGACGTACAGGTCGACGGCGAAGAGGTCACCCTGATGGGACCCTCGAAAGAGGACGTCGGGCAGACCGCCGCCGACATCGAACAGCTCACTCGCGTGACGGACAAGGACACGCGCGTCTTCCAGGACGGCGTCTACATCACGCAGAAGCCGCAGACGGGAGGTGCCTAACATATGTCCGACGACGACATCGAGACACTCGAAGACATCAGCGGCGTCGGCCCCTCGAAGGCCGACGCGCTCCGTGAGGCAGGCTACGAGTCGGTCGACGACGTGAAGGCCGCAAGCCAATCGGAACTCGCAGAGGTCGACGGCATCGGGAACGCGCTCGCGGCCCGTATCAAGGCCGACGTGGGCGGACTCGAAGTCACCGAGGAGACCGAGGCAGAAGTCGAAGAGGAGACCGAAGAGGAAGCCGAGCCCGAGGAGGAGGTCGAGACCGAACTCCGTCCCCGTGGCCACGCCGACAAGACGCCGACCCTCGACGACGATACCGCGCGAGCGCTGGGCCAGAAGCACCGCGAGAGCAAGCCCGCGTTCCGTCGGCAGCAGTACCACAAGAAGAAGCGGACGCCCGAATCGTGGCGGAAGCCCCGCGGCAACCTCTCGAAACAGCGCCGCGGCATCAAGGGCAAGGGCGATATGGTCGAGGCGGGCTACCGCACGCCGAAGGCCGCCCGCGGTCTGCACCCCTCGGGATTCGAGGAAGTGCGCGTCCACAACGTCGACGACCTCGAAGGCGTCGACGGGGACACCCAGGCCGTCCGAATCGCCTCGAAAGTCGGCGCACGCAAGCGCGAACGTATCGAGGAAGTGGCTGAGGACCGCGAGATCCGCGTCCTCAACCCGACCTACGTCGAAGTGGAGGTCGAAGAGTAATGACGGATCTGAAAGCACAGAAGCGTATGGCTGCCGACGTCCTCGACGTCGGAAAGGACCGCGTGTGGTTCGATCCAGACGAACAGTCCGAGATTGCGGAGGCCATCACTCGCGACGACATCCGTGACCTGGTCGATCAGGGGACCATTCGCGCCAAGGACGCGAAGGGCAACTCCAAGGGTCGCGCTCGCGAGCGCGCATCGAAGCGCGCCTACGGTCACCGCAAGGGCCCCGGCTCCCGCAAAGGGAAAGCCGGCGGTCGGAAGAACTCGAAAGACGAATGGGTCAGCCGCATCCGCGCACAGCGTCGTCGCCTGAAGGAACTGCGCGACGACGGCCCGCTCAATCCGACGCAGTACCGCGAAGTGTACAACAAGGCGTCGGGTGGCGAGTTCGAAGACGTGGCGCGGCTCGAAGCACACATCCGGAACAACTACGACGTGGAGATAGAATAATGGCAACAGGACCACGCTACAAGGTGCCGATGCGGCGTCGCCGCGAGGTCCGGACGGACTACCACCAGAGGTTGCGCCTGCTGAAATCGGGCAAGCCCCGCCTCGTTGCTCGCGTGAGCAACAAGCACGTCAGGGCGCAGCTGATCACCCCCGGTCCGGACGGAGACGAAACGCACGCGGCCGCGTCCTCGGAGGACCTCGGCGAGTACGGCTGGGAGGCTCCCACTGGGAACCTGCCGAGCGCGTACCTCACCGGGTTCCTCGCTGGGACGCGAGCCATCGAAGCCGGCCTCGAAGAGGCCGTACTCGACATCGGACTGAACACCGCGACGCCCGGTAACAAGGTGTTCGCGGTGCAGGAAGGAGCAATAGACGCTGGCCTCGAGATCCCGCACAACGACGCGGTTCTCGCAGACTGGTCGCGTAACCGCGGCGAGCACATCGCCGAGTACGCCGAGCAGCTCGACGAGGACCTCTACTCCGGGGACTTCGACGCCACGAAACTCCCTGAGCACTTCGACGAAGTGCTCGAGCGACTACAGGAGGACGCATGAGCCAACGCAACGACAACGGCTGGACGCCGCGCACGCGGCTCGGCCGAATGGTACAGGAAGGCGACGTCACCTCGATGGAGCAGGCCCTCAACACGGGCCTGCCCCTGAAAGAGCCGGAACTCGTCGATCAGCTCCTGCCGGGGCTCGACGACGAGGTTCTCGACATCAATATGGTCCAGCGGATGACCGACTCCGGGCGCCGGGTCAAGTTCCGCTGCGTCGTCGCGATCGGTAACCGCGACGGCTACCTCGGCTACGCCGAGGCGCGAGACGACCAGGTCGGATCGGCTATCCAGAAGGCGATCGACGTCGCGAAGCTCAACATCATCTCGGTGGACCGCGGTTCGGGGTCCTGGGAGGACTCCGCCGGTGGCCTCAACTCCCTGACGCGGAAGGCAGAAGGGAAAGCAGGCTCGGTGACCGTCGAAGTGATGCCCGCGCCGCAGGGCCTCGGCCTCGCGGCTGCACCGACCGTCCGCAACATCCTCGAACTGGCGGGCGTCCAGGACGCCTGGACCCGCTCGAACGGGAACACGCGGACCACAGTCAACCTCGCGAAAGCGACGTACAACGCGCTGAAGAACGCCTCGCAGTCGCGGACGCCCCGACGCGCCGCGGCCAAGCAGCGTGAACAAGAGGTGAACGAGTGATGCAGGCAGTCGTTCAGATCCGCGGCGATGTTAATATGAGCACGGGCGTTCACGACACGCTCAAGATGCTCAACATCCATCACGTGAACCATTGCGCGCTCGTCCCGGAGACGGAGACGTACCGCGGAATGATCACGAAGGTCAACGACTACGTCGCACACGGCGAGCCGAGCGCGGACGTCATCGAGACGGTGCTCCGCACCCGAGCCGAGCCCGAGGAGGGCGAGGCTGACGTCGACGACGAGTGGCTCGCGGAGAACACCGACTACGACGACTTCGGTGCGCTCGCAGAGGCGCTGGTCGACGAGGAGACGACGCTGCGTGAGCAGGGTCTCTCGCCGGTCCTTCGACTGCACCCGCCGCGCGGCGGACACCGCGGTCAGAAGCACCCGACCATCGAAGGCGGTCAGCTCGGAAAGCACCAGACCGAAGAGATCGACGAACTCCTGGAGGCAATGCGATGACGTCGAAGAAACGACGCCAGCGCGGGTCGCGCACGCACGGCGGCGGCACCCACAAGAACCGGCGCGGTGCCGGCCACCGTGGCGGCCGCGGTCGCGCCGGTCGCGACAAGCACGAGTTCCACAACTACGAGCCGATCGGCAAACACGGGTTCAAGCGACCCGAGGACTCCCAGCGAACGATCGCTGAGGTCAACGTCCAAGAGATCGACGAGGACGCGGCCCTGCTGGCCGCCGACGGTCTCGCAGAGAAGGACGGCGACGCGTACCACGTCGACGCTCGCGACGTCGCAGACGATGCCGAAGACGCCGACATCGTGAAGGTGCTCGGTGGCGGGCAGGTCCGACAGGAACTGCACCTCGTCGCCGACGCGTTCTCTGACGGCGCGGCCGAACTCGTCGAGGACGCCGGCGGCAGCGTCGAACTCACCGAACGCGGCGAGGAGCTCGCCGCCGAGGACGAAGCAGAAGAATCTAACACAGACGACGCCGAGGAGTAATCCATGGGTTGGAAGGAGGCCGCCGAACCGGTGCTGACGCGGATGCCGTCAGTCGCGCGTCCGGAGGGACACGTCCCGTTCCGCCGGAAGCTTGGCTGGACTGCCGGGATCCTCGTGCTGTATTTCTTCCTGACGAACGTGACGCTGTTCGGACTGCAGACCAGTGGCGCGGGCGGGGACTTCTACGGACAGTTCCGTAGTATCCTCGCCGGCTCGCAGGGGTCGATCCTGCAGCTGGGTATCGGTCCGATCGTCACGGCGAGCATCGTTCTCCAGTTGCTCGGCGGAGCCGATCTGCTGGGGCTGGACACCGACGACCCCCGAGATCAGATCCTCTATCAGGGTCTCCAGAAGCTGCTGGTGGTCGTGATGATCTGTCTGACCGGGCTCCCGATGGTGTTCGCCGGCAACTTCCTGCCGGCGAGCGAACCGCTCGCGCAGTCGCTCGGTATCGGCACCGTCGGCGTGAAGGGTATCATCTTCGCGCAGATGTTCGTCGGCGGCGTCCTCATCCTGTTCATGGACGAGATCGTGAGCAAGTGGGGCGTCGGCTCCGGTGTCGGCCTGTTCATTATCGCTGGCGTCAGCCAGCAACTCGTCGCGGGTCTGTTCAGTTGGCAGAGCCTCGGCGGGCAAAGCGGGTTCTTCCCGACGTGGATCGGGATCCTCACCGGTGCAGCCGAGATCGGCTCGCCGCTGACGCCGGGGGGTCTCTCCGACATCTTCCTCGGACAGGGGCAGATCCTCGCACTCATCACGACGCTGCTCATCTTCGGCATCGTCGTCTACGCGGAGAGCGTCCGGGTCGAGATCCCGCTCTCACACGCCAACGTCAAGGGCGCGCGCGGTCGCTTCCCGGTGAAGCTCATCTACGCGAGCGTCCTGCCGATGATCCTCGTTCGCGCGCTGCAGGCGAACCTCCAGTTCCTCGGGCAGATCCTGAACAACTGGTGGACGGGGATGCCCGCGTGGCTCGGTCAGTACACGCAGGGACAGGTCACCGGTGGCCTGTTCTGGTATCTCGCGCCGATCCAGTCCCGTCAGGACTGGATGTGGTTCCTCGGATTCACCTCCCAGGAGCCCCTCGCGATCGTCGCCCGCGTGCTCATCGACCTGATCTTTATGATCGTCGGTGGCGCGATCTTCGCCATCTTCTGGGTCGAGACGACGGGGATGGGTCCCGAAGCGACCGCCCGTCAGATCCAGAACTCCGGGATGCAGATCCCCGGCTTCCGGCGGAACCCACAGGTCATCGAGAAGGTCATGGAGCGCTACATCCCGCAGGTGACCGTCATCGGCGGTGCGCTCGTCGGCCTGCTGGCCGTGCTCGCGAATATGCTGGGCACGATCGGCGGCGTCTCCGGAACGGGGCTGCTGCTTACGGTCTCCATCACGTACAAGCTGTACGAGGAGATCGCCGAGGAGCAGCTGATGGAGATGCACCCGATGATGCGCGAGATGTTCAACAACTAGCTGCGACATAGCTCCCTTCTCCTTCTTTCTCTCACCGCCGAGTGGCGTCGCTCCCGGTGCCTTGTTCGTCGGACGAACAGGGAAAGACTTGCAAGCACCGCGCTCCCAGAGCGACGTGTTCGTGTCGATCGACCTACAGCCACGGGTCACGACGCCACGATACGCACTATGAATTGGTCCACATCCCTCCGCGTGCTCGTCGTACTGTCCCTCCTGCTCGGTAGCTCGGGCGCTGCCGTAACGACCGCCTCGGCCGCCGGTCCGGCCGTCCAGATGTCTGCTGTCACTATTAGTCCCGAGGACCCGAACACGGGCGAAACAGTAACTATCGAGACGACGATCTCGAACCTCGAAAACAGTCCCTCGACAGTCAACGTGCGGGACGTCTTCGTTCGCGTGCCCGGAACCACCAGAGAGTACGCGCGAGTCGAAGAACTCGGATCGGTCGCCCCCGGCGGCTCGGTCACGGTACCCGTGCGGACGAGCTTTGAGAGCCCCGGCCAAAAGCGGCTGACGCTCAAGGTGGTCGTTCAGGACGACGCGGGCGAGTACTACTCCTACACGTACCCGGTGTACGTCGAAGTGTCCGACCCGACGGTCAGAGCGGGCCTGTCGGCCGGCACGCCCGAAAGCGGGTCTGGAACTGAGCTCACGCTCACGAACTTCGGAAACACGAACCTCACCGACGTCGATATCACGGCCACCGCCGATGGGGAGCCGATCGAACGCAACTTCCTGTTCGACGTCGACCCCGGATCGAGCCAATCGACCGTCTTCGACACCGACGACCTCGAAACAGACACGGTTACGTTCACCGCAACCTACTCCGCCGGCGGAGGTTCCCACACGACGTCGCTCGACGTCGACCTCGACGACCAAACCCCAGTGACGGGCGAAATCCGCCTCACCGGCGTGGAAGTCACCCGGTCCGGCACGGGGATTACTATTCAGGGCGACGCCGCGAACCTCGGGACCACCGACACGCAGTCGGTCCTCGTGCGCGTCCCCGACGCTGACGGTGTGAGCCCTGCGCCTCCGTCGGGTGAGTACTTCATCGGCGCGATCGAGGGCAGCGAGTTCGCGCGGTTCGAGCTGACGGCGCACGCTGAGTCGGACGTGTCGTCGGTCCCCGTCGAAATCTCGTACATCGTCGACAACGAGCGCGTGACGACGACACAGCAGGTGAGTTTCGACGCGGGGGTCGTGTCTGCGACCGACGGCGAAGCCGACAGCGGCGGACAGCAGTCGCCGGGTGGCTCTGGTGCTGGTGGCCTCCCGCTGATCGCGATCGGCGGCGGCATCGTCGTGCTCGTACTCGTCGCGTTCGGCGTCTACCGCTGGCGACAATGAGCGTCATCGAACTCGAAGGCGTCGTCAAGCGCTATCAGAGCGGCGAGGAGGTGATCGAGGCGCTGAAAGGCGTCGACTTCCACGCCGACCGCGGCGAGATGGTGACGGTGATCGGTCCCTCGGGGTCGGGTAAGAGCACGATGCTGAATATGATCGGCCTGCTCGATACGCCGACAGAGGGAACGGTTCGGCTCGACGGCCGTGACGTCACCAACTTCACGGAAGACGAACTCACCGAGGAGCGACGCTCGACGATCGGGTTCGTGTTTCAGGCGTTCCACCTGCTGCCGATGCTGACCGCGACGGAGAACGTCGAACTGCCGTCGATGTGGGACACGAAACGCGACCGGCACGACCGGGCGGTGGATCTCCTGCAGCGCGTCGGGTTGGGTGACCGGCTTAGCCACACGCCGAGTCAACTCTCGGGCGGCCAGCAACAACGCGTCGCGATCGCCCGCGCCCTGATCAACGAACCCGAGATTCTGCTGGCCGACGAGCCGACCGGGAATCTGGATCAGGACACCGGGCGCACGATCCTCGAGGAACTGACGCGCCTGAAAGAGGAGGAGAACATCGCTATCGTCGCTGTGACGCACGACGAGCAGTTCGTCGAGTACACCGACCGCGTCGTTCGCCTCGTCGACGGGGAGGTGCAGTCGTGAGCATCACCAGCGCGCTGTGGCGGTTCCCGAGCGTCCAGATGGCGTGGCGGAATCTCGGCCGGAACCGAATCCGGACGGCGCTGGCGACGCTCGGAATCGTCATCGGCGTCGTCGCCATCGCGTCGCTCGGCATCGCCGGCGTCGCACTCCAACAGCAGGCGACCGCGAATCTCGGCACGCTCGCTGACGAAGTGACCGTCACCGCCGGCGAGGACAGCACCACCGAGGGCGTGACCGAAGAGCAAGTCGAGGAGATCCGAGGCCTCGCCGGCGACGCTGCGGTCGTCCCGAAGAAGTCCAACCGGACGACGCTCACCTCGCGTGACGGTCAGGAGGCTCGCGTCAGCGTGACTGCCCTGACGGAGGCGAGCGCGCTCTATGACGTCTCGGCGGGCGATAACCCCGACCGGCTACAGTCGGGGGCGTTACTCACCAATAGCACCGCGACCCAACTCGGCTTCGAGCTCGGGGACCCGGTAGAGTACGACGGACGGCTCTACCGGGTTCGGGGGCTGATCGAATCGCAGAGCGGCTTCGGTGGCGGCGGCAACGAACTCGTGTTGCCCCTGTCGGCGCTCGCCGATCAACAGTACTACGACTCGGTGACGATCGTGGCCGCGAACGGCCGGGAAGCCCAGCGAACCGCCGACGCCATCGAAGCGCGGTTCAACGAGGGCGACGAGGAGGTACTGAGCGTCACCAGTTTCGCGAGCGTACAAGAGAACATCGACGCGTTCCTGAACACGCTCAACCTCGCGCTGATCGGGATCGGCTCGATCTCGCTGGTCGTCGCGAGCGTCGCCATCCTCAACGTGATGCTGATGAGCACGATCGAGCGCCGCGGTGAGATCGGCGTGCTCAGAGCCGTCGGAATCCGCCGCGGCGAAGTGCTCCGGATGATCCTCGCCGAAGCCGCGTTCCTGGGGGTGATCGGGGGCGTCGTCGGCGCCGCCGTCTCGTTCGCGGTTGGGCTCGTGGTGTTTCAGGTCCTGGCCGGTGATCCAACGCTCGTCTTCGGCTGGGAGAGCATCCGCTATCTGTTGATCGGGTTCGGGTTCGCCGTCTTCGCGAGCGTGCTGAGCGGGCTGTACCCCGCGTGGAAGGCCGCGAACGATCCGCCGGTCGAGGCGCTTCGCGGCTGATCTCGGCCAGCGGACTGTCCCCGAACCGTCGCGCTTTTGGCCGCTCGTCGGGTATCTCGCACCGATCGGATGGCCCGATATCACATCGAGACGTACGGCTGTACCTCCAACCGCGGCGAGAGCCGGCAGATCGAGAGCGCGCTCCGCGACGCCGGCCACTACCCCGTCGACGGTCCGGAGGCGGCCGACGTCGCCATTATGAACACCTGCACGGTGGTCGAGAAGACGGAGCGCAATATGCTCCGTCGGGCCAAAGAACTGGAGTCTGAGACGGCGGATCTCATCATCACCGGCTGTATGGCCCTCGCACAGGGCGAGGAGTTCCGCGAGGAGGACGTCGACGCCCAGATCCTCCACTGGGACGACGTCCCCGCCGCGGTCACGAACGGCGAGTGCCCGACGCCCGGCCCGGGGACCGAACCCGTGCTGGACGGCGTCGTCGGCATCCTCCCGATCGCTCGCGGTTGCCTCTCGAACTGCTCGTACTGCATCACGAAGTTCGCGACCGGCCGCGTCGATTCGCCGCCGGTCGAAGAGAACGTCGAGAAGGCCCGCGCACTCGTCCACGCCGGTGCGAAGGAGTTGCGGATAACCGGACAGGACACCGGCGTCTACGGCTGGGATACGGGCGACCGCAAGCTTCCGGAACTGCTCGACCGGATCTGCACCGAGATCGACGGCGACTTCCGGGTTCGACTGGGGATGGCCAACCCCGGTGGCGTCCACGGCATCCGCGAGGAACTGGCGGAGGTCTTCGCGCGCCACGACGAACTGTACAACTTCATTCACCTCCCCGTTCAGTCCGGCTCCGACACCGTTCTCGAAGCGATGCGGCGACAACACCGCGTCGAGAAGTTCACCGAAATCGTCGAGACGTTCGACGAGACGCTGGACTACTGGACGCTCTCGACGGACTTCATCGTCGGGTTCCCGACCGAGACCGACGAGGACCACGCCCAGAGTATGGCGCTGTTCCGCGAGGTTCGGCCCGAGAAGGTGAACATCACGCGCTTCTCGAAGCGCCCCGGCACCGACGCCGCCGAGATGAAGGGTCTCGGCGGGACGGTGAAAAAGGAGCGCTCGAAGGAGATGTCCGAACTGAAGATGGACGTCGTCGCCGAGGCCTACGAGTCGATGGTCGGCGAGACGCATCGGGTGATGGCCGTCCGCGAGGGGACGGGCGACTCGCTGAAGTGCCGCGACGAGGCCTACCGGCAGATCATCGTGCAGAACGCCGCCGAACACGGGATCGAACCCGGCGACTTCCTCGACGTCGAGGTGACGAGCCACCAGACGGTGTACGCGTTCGGCGACCCGGTGTGATAATGATTACTCTCGTCTCTTACCGCCGACCATCGCCACTGGGAGTGGCGCTCGGCGGTACACAGTGAGAGTAATCACTATGAGTCGTCGCGTTCGACAAGCGCCTCCGACGCTGCCGCGTCGGCGCTGACCGCGGTCTTTTTTCGGCCTCGTCCCGCACGGACTGTCGATGGATCGGTCCGCCGCCTTCCTCCACCTCCGCGACGCCGCCACGACGGTCGCGGTGGTCCTCGCTCTCGGCGTCGTGCTCTTCGGCGTCGCGGGCGTGTGGCCGCCGATGGTGGCCATCGAGAGCCCGAGTATGGTGCCACACGTCGAAACCGGCGACCTCGTCGTCGTCTCCGATCCCGGCCGGTTCGCCGGGGCATCGGCGGACGCGCGCGGCGTCGTTACTGCTGCGACCGCCGGGAACTACTCTCGCCTCGGGGCCTCTGGCGACGTCATCGTCTTCGCTCCGCCTGGGAGGGCGGGATCGCCGATCATCCACCGCGCGCAGTTCAGGGTCGACGCTGGTGAGAACTGGTACGACGAGGCCGACCCGGCGTATCTTCGCGGCGCGGACGACTGCGCGGAACTGGCCGCCTGTCCCGCACCGCACGCGGGCTACATCACGAAGGGCGACAACAACCGCGCGTACGACCAGGCCGCGGGCATCGCGCCGGTAGTCAAGCCCTCCTGGGTCAGAGCGAAAGCGCAGTTCCACATCCCCGAACTCGGGTGGGTCCGGCTCACGATCGCTGGAAAGGCGTGAGCACCGCGGGACGAGTCGAGAGTCGTGGATGCGAGTACTCGCGTCTGCTACGTCCGCGTGTCTCGTCGCTCTATGCGTCGTGTCGCGTCTATTCGCTATCAGCGCGCTTGCTCTCTCCGTTCGGCGCGGTCGCCGTCGTCGCCGTCGTCGCCGTCCTCTGCCACGGTTTCGAGGAGCTGATCGGCCTCTGCGTCTTCCTTCCACTCGCCGAGTTCTTTCGGGTCGACGTGGACGAATACGTCGTCGACCTCGGGCATCGCGCGGATCGAGTCGACGACGGCCGACTCGATGTCGTGGGCCTCGAACAGCGTCATATCCCCTTCTACTTCGATGTGGATGCTCACGTCGACTTCGGGGCCGACGTAGTGGGCGACGACGTCGTGGGCGCCGCGGACCTCTGGGTGTTCGAGCGCGCGTTCGATGATTTCCCAGCGGAGTTCTTCGGGGGGTGCCGCGCCGACGAGGTAGTTCACGTTGTCGCGGACGATCTCATAGCCCGTGTAGAAGATGCCGAGCGAGACGACGCCCGCGGCGATCGGATCGAGGATCGGCGCGCCGAAGGACGCACCGAGCACGCCGACGAGCGCCGCGCCCGCGGTCAGAATGTCGTTTCGATTGTCGAGCGCGGCCGCGACGAGTGCAGGCGAGTGGCGGCGTTCACCAATTCGGAGACAGTACCGGTAGAGACCGTATTTCGTGACGGCAGTCCCGACGAGGACCGCGACCGCCGTCGTTCCGGCCTCGACGCCGTACGTCCCGTTCAGCACCGCCGTCGTGGCGTTCCAGAGCACGGCCGCGCCCGCCGCGAACACGCCCAGCGCGACGAACAGCGAGACGAACGGTTCGATTCGCTCGTGGCCGTGCGGGTGCTCGAAGTCGGGCGGCTGCGTCGTCAGATACAGACCGGCGAGAATGACGATACTGTAGACGCTGTCGGCGACGCTGTTGACCGCTTCGGAGCCGACCGCGAGGCTCCCGGTGAGCCACCAGACGCCCCCTTTCGCCAGCGCGAGGCCGAGATTGACCGCGAGTACGATCGCCCCGACGCGGCGGACGACCCGTTTCCGGTCGTCGCTCATCGTTTTTGCCTACCGCTCGGAGGGCTAAGTCGCTTCGGTCGCCAGATCGAAGTCGAGCCTGACGGCCCGCGTCGGCCCGTCGCTGTCACCTGACTCGCCTGCGGCCGTTCCGTCCGCCGCGTCAGCGTCGGCTGTCGCTGCCGGCAGCGACGCGAACGCCTCGTGCAGGCGGTCGTAGGTGTCTTCGAGCGCCTCGACGATCACCTTCGTGTCGCCGATGACGGGCATAAAGTTCGTGTCGCCGCTCCACCGGGGAACGAGGTGCGTGTGGACGTGATCGCCGATCGACCCGCCGGCGGCCTTTCCGCCGAGGTTCTCGCCGGCGTTCACGCCGTCAGGGTTGAACGCGGCGTCGAGGGCGTCGATCGCCGCCACTTTCAGCCGTGCGTGATCGAGCAGTTCCGCGTCGCGCAGGTCGCTCCACTCGCCCGTGTGGCGGTACGGGATGATCATCAGGTGTCCCGGGTTGTACGGGTAGTTGTTCAGGATCACGAAGGCGTGTTCGCTGCGGGCGACGATCCGGCTCTCCCGGTCGTCGTGACGCTCGGGCAGAACGCAGAACGGGCAGCCGTCGATGTCCTCGTTGCCGTTGCGCTCGACCCACTCGATCCGCCACGGTGCGAACACCTGGTCCATCTCGCTCACGCCGTCAGGTTCTCGTACCCGTCCTCGGTGACGACGACGGTGTGTTCGGCCTGGCTGACGAGTTCGCCGTCGTCCTCTTTCAGCACGGGATAGCCGTGGAGGACGCCCTGCTGTTCGAGCCGTGTGATGGCCATCTCAGCGCGCGGCTCGTCCAGCCAGCGCGCGGCGAACGGAAGGGTTCGGTACTCCTCTTTCACCTGTTCGAGGACCTTCCGCGCCGAGCGGTTCCGCACCGAGCGGTCGCGTTCGAGGCTGTAGATCTCCTCTTTCGAGCCCTCGGTGACCTTGCCGCGCCCGGTCGTCGCGAACGGTTCGATGGCGACGACGTCGCCGACTTCGAGTTCCACACCGCGGTCGGTGCCCCGGTTCGGGATCGTCGGGCCCGTGTGAGCGTCCCACTGCGCGACGCCGTGACCCGAGAGGTTCAGGACGGGCGTGTAGCCGTAGCCGCGGATCACGTCCTCGATCTCGCCGCCGACCACGCCAGTTTCGACGCCGGGTGCGACGGCGTCGAGTGCCGCGTCGAGCGCCTCCTCGGCGGCCTCGACGAGTTCCGGGTTCCCGGAGAGGTCGACGGTCACCGCCGCGTCGGCGATGTAGCCGTCGACGTGGACGCCGCAGTCCAGACAGACCATCCCGTCGTCGAATTCGGTCTCGTCGTCGCGGCCGGGCGTGGCGTGTGAGGCCTCCTCGTCGATGCTGATATTCACCGGGAAGGCGCACCCGTCTGCGAGTTCCTCGATGCGCGCCTCGGCGAACTCGGCGACTTCGAGGTGGGTGACGCCCGGTTCGACCTTTTCTGCGGCCTCGTCGAGGACCTGCCGGAGGACCGATCCGGCCTCCCTGTACTTCGCTAGCGTCTCCTCGTCGAGAGGTCCGTCGCTCATACCCGAACAGTTGGTCGAACGTCTCAAAGAGGTTCCGGACCCGCCGATCCGACCGGCGAAAGGCGTCCCACAGTAGCGCCAAGGCCAACGCGTGACTATATAGCTCACACCGAGAATACTAGCAACCGTTTACAGGCCTCCCGACAGTTCACGGCACGAACGATGACCGAGCCACAGTTCGCCGCGGCTGTCGACCACGAACACCTGGACGTCAGCGAGTGGGACGACGTCTACGTCGTCGGCGACGTCCACGGCTGCCGAGCGGACCTGGAACGACTGCTCAGAAAACTCGAAGTGACCGACGACGACCTCGTCGCGTTCGTCGGCGACCTCGTCCGGAAAGGCCCCGACAGCAAGGGCGTACTCGACCTCGTCCGCGAGTCGGCGAATATGGTGACCGTCCGCGGCAACAACGAGGAGAAACTCCTCCGCGGCTCGAAGTCGCTCGCGGCGCTCACCGACGAGGACCTCGAGTGGATCGCCGACCAGCCGGTCGCTCTCTCGTGGGAGGACACGCTCGTCGTCCACGGCGGCGTCGACCCCCGGAAGTCGCTCGCCGACCACGACGTCGACGACCTCCAGAACTTCCGCTCGCTGTCGTCGGGCTACGAGCGACCGTTCTGGTGGGAGGTCTACGAGGGCCCCGACCGCGTCTTCTTCGGGCACACGCCGCTGGCCGCGCCCGTCGTCCGCGAGCACGCCGTCGGCCTCGACACCGGCTGTGTCTACGGCAACGAACTCACCGCCTACGACTGGCGGAACGACGAGTTCGTCACGGTCTGCCCCGAGGAGACGGTCCAGTCCCGAAAGGAGTCGAAGTGGGTCCGCCCGCAGCAGACCACGATCGCTGCCGACTGATCGACGGCCGACCGACGAGAGATTGCCGCTCGCGCCTGTCTCTCACTCGACGATGCCCGCGACGAGTTCGTCGAGGTACTCGATCTCCTCCTCGAAGATTCCGTGGCCACGACCCTCGTAGCGGTCGAATCGGACGTCGGCGCCCAGTCGTTCGAACACCTCGACGGTCTCCTCCGCGCGCGACATCGGAATGTGGGGGTCGTCGTCGCTGACGCCGAGGAAGAACGGCATTCCGTCGACGTCGCCCTCGTAGTCGAAGTCGGTCCCCTCCTGACCGATCAGTCCGCCGGAGAGCAGCACGAGTCCGCCGTACCGCCGCGGCGTGCGCGCCACGAACTCCGAGACGAGACACGCGCCCTGTGAGAATCCGACCAAGATCACCTTTTCAGCCGGGAGCCCGCCCGACCGGGCTTCTTCGACGGCGCGTTCGAGGTGCGACAGCGCCGAGTCGAGGTGGGGCTGATTCCGCTCGATCGGCGCGACGAACCGGTTCGGATACCAGGTGCCGCGCTGGGCCTGCGGCGCGACGTAGTGAACGCCGTCGTGGTGGAACTCCTGGGCGAACTGGAGCATCCCGTCGGCTCGCGCGCCTCGCCCGTGGACGAGGACGACGGCGGCGTCGGCCTCCGCAGGCGATGCGCCGGCGGTCTGAATCGGCTGCCCCGCGTGCGGGTCCTCGGAATCGGCGGGTCGGCTCATCGGCACTCACCACCGTCGGTCACTGTGGCTTCACCATCCTCGTCAGTCGTCGGTGCCCCGCTCCCCTCGTCGCTCACCGTTGTCTCACTCCCCTCGTCGTTCGCCGCCGTTTCATCGGCGTCGCCGAGCGACGGCAGCGCCGCTTCGATCCGCTCGCGCTCGTCTTCCAGCCACGACGGGAGCTTGAGTTCCGAGCCGAGTTCCACGACCGACTCGTCGGCCGTGAACCCCGGCCCGTCGGTCGCGATCTCGAAGAGGATGCCACCGGGTTCGCGGAAGTAGATCGACCGAAAGTACTGCCGGTCCTTCTGCGGCGTCACGAATTGTCCAGCATCGGAGAGGCGCTCGCGCCAGGCCATCTGTTCGTCCTCGTCGGCCGCGCGGAACGCGACGTGGTGGACGGTGCCGACGCCGGGGCGACCCCGTGGCGGCCCGCGGCGAAGCACGTCGACGACGGTCGCGCGATCCCCACAAGCGGCGTAGCGGACCCGCTCTGCACCGTCGTCGGGGTCGGGCTCCGAGTCGACGCGGTCGAAGCCGAGCACGTCGAGGACGTTCGCCGTCGCGTCCGGTTCCTCGGAGTGTAGCGTCACGCCGAAGAAGCCGCGAATCGCGCGGTCGGCTGGAACGGGGCCGTCCGCCCACGGTTCGATCGGCGACTCGGCCTCGACGAGTTCGAGGGGTTGCCCGTGAGGGTCCTCGAAGGGGAGCACGCCCGCGCCGAAGCGCGTCTGCCGGTCGTGGACAGTCGCGTCGCTGGCGTCGAGCCGATCGGCCCAGTAGTCGAGGCTCCCCTCGGGTACGGCGAACGCCGTTGCGACCGCCTGCCCGCGGCCGGGACAGCCCTGCCGCGCGCCCTCGAAGGGGAAGAACGTCAGCGCTGTGCCCGGGCTGCCCGTCTCGTCGCCGTAGTAGAGGTGATACGTCGTGGGATCGTCGAAGTTGACCGTTCGCTTGACGAGGCGAAGTCCGAGAACCTCGGTGTAGAAGTCGAGGTTCTGCTGCGGATCGCCGGCGACGGCCGTGACGTGGTGAATACCTGTAGTCTTCATAGTGAGTGATGCAGCGTACTGCCGAACGGATGTCGCTCTCGGCAGGTATCGCTCTGTTACCTACTATAGAGGCGAAACCATTTGTACCTTCGCGGACGAAAATGTCACCAGGTGACGTCTGTGTCCCCAGAACCCGACGAGAAATACGACGAGGAGGCCTGCTCGGTGATCGACTCGCTGGAACAGATCGGTTCGCAGTGGCGACTCATCGTCCTGCACGACCTTCAGGACGGCGAGAAGCGCTTCAACGAGCTCAAGCGCTCGACGGACGCCAGTTCGCGGACGCTCTCGCGCGTCCTCGACGACCTCCAGGAACTGGGATTCGTGAACCGGCGGCTCGAAGAGGACGCGCCGGTCGCGACCTACTACTCGCTGACGCCGAAGGGACGCTCGCTGTGTCCGGTCTTCGACGAGATCGAGTCGTGGGCCGACGAGTGGCTGCACGCGACGCCGACCGGCGAGGACCCTGCTGCCGTCGCCCTTGACGGTGGCTCTGCAGACGAGTAGGGGACCGAGACCGCGGCAGCAACGCTTCTGTTCTCGCTTCTCTCAATTCTTCACCACCTGCTTACGCGCCCTCGACGAGCCGTCGGAGTTGCTCGGGCGGGACGGCACCGCGGGCGGCGTAATCGTCGTACACGAACGCCGGAACGCCCGTAATCCCGGCTTGTTGCGCGTCGCGGAAGCGTTCGCGAAGCCGGCCCCGCCGCTCCTCGTCGGCAAGCGCGTCGCGGACGAATTGGGCTTCGACACCGACCTCGTCTGCGAGGTCGAGCAGCACGTCCTCCTCGCCGATGTCGCGCCCCTCGTGCCAGAGTGCGGCGAAGACCGCCTCGTCGAACGCGAGCCACGTCTCGTAGTCGTACGTCTCGCGGACGGCGACCGAGACCAACTGCGCCGGCAACGAGTCCACGTCGGTCGCGATGTCGAGTTCCATCTCCTCGGCCCCGTACTGGTCGCGGAGTCTCCGCACGTTCTCTTTCGCCTGTTCGTAGTACTCGTCGTCTTTGCCGTCGTCGGCCTCGTAGTCGATCGTGCCGTCCGGGCGCCGTTTGCTCGATCGAAGGTCGAACGGTCGCCAGTCGATCCGGAGCGGCTCGTCGCGCTCGGCCTGATACTGTGAGAGGGACTGCCGGCCGAGATAACAGAACGGGCAGACGTAATCGGAGTAGATTGTGATCTCCGCGAGCGCGTCCGTCTCGGTATCGATTTCGCTGCTGGCACTGTCGTCGGTGTCGGACTCGGTCATCTCGTTCGCATCGTGGAGGCGCGCGCACAAGAAGCGTCTGATGGCGAGACCGGTGACGCGACACGGCTCCGCGCGTTCGTGGCGGATGTACGTGCTCGTGAAGGGGTGTACTGCACGTTCGCACGCGGTGAGAAAGGTGTCGTGAAACAGTACAAATACGGTGCCCGAGATGAAATCCCCGGTCGGTGATGAGAGACCAGGACTTTCTGGCATCCGACTGGGATTACTGTCTGGTGTTGGATGCGTGCCGCTACGACGTCTTCTCTGAGGTCTACGAGGAGTATCTCGACGGGACGGTCGAAAAGCGCTGGAGCGTGGGCTCGTCGACGCCCGAGTGGGCCTACCGGACGTTCACCGACCACCACGACATCGCGTACTTCTCCGGGAATCCGTTCATCAACGATCTCGGCATCCCACTGAACGAACTCAAGTGGGGGGCCAGTTGTGACTACGAGTGGACCGCCAACGAACACATCAGCGACATCGTCGACGTCTGGAAGCACGGGTGGGACGAGAGCCTCGGGACGGTCCCGCCAGAGAGTCTCGAAGCGTCGCTCGAAGAACGACGCGACCTCGTCGCCCGCAACGAGCGCACCGTCCTCCACTATATGCAGCCGCACGCGCCGTATCTCTCCCGTGGCGCGGGGCAGAAACTCAAGCAGATCCAGAAGGGGATCCGTCGACAGGAAGAGGCGGTCGAAAACGGCGACGACGCCGAGGGCGGACCTATCGAGTCGCTCGGCCAGACGATCCGCCCGCGGATCGAGAGCGTTCTCGAAGGCAGCGAACTCGCACAGAAAGCCGGTCTCTGGCTCGAACTCGACCCCACCGAACTCGTCCAGAACGGGACGCGGGAGGCCGCCCTCGAACTCTACGAGGAGAACCTCCGCATCGCGCTCGAAGTCATCGCAGACCTAGTTCCGAAACTCGACGGGACCGTCGTCGTCACCGCCGACCACGGCGAGGCATTCGGCGAGGAAGGCGTCTGGGAGCACCACATCGAGACGCACATCCCGCCGCTGATGGAAGTCCCCTGGCTCGTCGTCGAGTAACGAAAACAGACGCGGAAGTGCGCACGGAAACTGGAGCGGAACCGGCGAACTGACGCTGACGATGGGGAATCTCCCGTTTTTCCGTGTATGATTGCTGCTGGCAAGTTCTGCTTCTGGAAAGCGATAACGGCAGTAATTTACGACAGGTGCGGAAAGTAGCTGATGTTTATGAGCTACGACCAGATCGAAGCCCCCGAGACGGGCGAGAAGATCACGCTTGCCGACGAGGAGACCGGCGAGCTGAACGTCCCCGACACCCCGATCATTCCGATCATCCACGGCGACGGGATCGGAACCGACGTTGGTCCCGCCGCCCAGAAGGTACTCGACGCCGCCGCAGAGGCGACCGGTCGCTCTGTAGAGTGGATGCGCGTCTACGCCGGCGAGTCCGCCCGCGAGAAGTACGGTGAGAACCTCCCCGACGACACCGTGAACGCGATTCGCGAGCACCGCGTCGCGATCAAAGGCCCGCTCACGACGCCCGTCGGCGCCGGCTTCCGCTCGCTGAACGTCGCGCTCCGCAAAAAGCTCGACCTCTACGCGAACGTCCGCCCGACCTACCACATCGACGGCGTCCCCTCGCCCGTCAAAGACCCCGCGGCGATGGATATGGTCACGTTCCGTGAGAACACAGAAGACGTCTACGCCGGCATCGAGTGGGAAGCCGGAACCGACGAGGTAGAGCAGGTAAAGGAATTCGTCGAAGACGAGATGGGCGAAGACGACGTGATCCACGACGGCCCCGTCGGGATCGGCATCAAACCCATCACGGAGTTCGGGACGAAGCGACTCGTCCGCGAGGCCATCGACTACGCACTCGAGAACGACCGCGACACCGTCACGCTCGTCCACAAGGGGAACATTATGAAGTTCACCGAGGGCGCGTTCCGTGACTGGGGCTACGAGGTCGCCGAAGAGGAGTACGACGACGGCGTCATCACCGAGGACGAACTCTGGGAGGAGTACGACGGCGAGGCACCCGCGGACACGCTGGTCGTCAACGACCGCATCGCGGACAATATGCTCCAGCAGCTTCTGACCCGGACCAGCGAGTACGACGTCATCGCGACGATGAACCTCAACGGCGACTATATGTCCGACGCGGCCGGCGCACAGATCGGCGGCCTGGGCATCGCGCCGGGCGCGAACTTCGGTGAGGGCCTCTGTCTGGCAGAGCCGGTCCACGGCTCCGCACCCAAGTACGCCGGCGAGGACAAGGTGAACCCGACGGCGATGATCCTCTCGGGCCGCCTGATGTTCGAGTACATCGGCTGGAAGGACGCCGGCGAACTCATCCGCGACGCCGTCGAGAAGACGATCTCCGAGGGCGACGTCACCTACGACCTCCACCGGCAGATCGAGGGCGGCACGAAGCTCGCGACCTCCGAGTTCGCCGAGAAGGTCGTCGAGAACATCGAAGAGCTGGCGTAAGCGCCGCTCGACGCACGGTTTCGGATCTCTTCTGTATTTTTCCTCGACGCCGCCGAGCCGAAGGTTCAAATCCGATCACGAGGAACTCCGGAGTATGTACGCCGTCGTCGGCTGCACCGACTGCGAGCACCTCTGGCTCCTAAAGGACGCACGAGCCGCCGAGACGGCCACGTGTCCGCGGTGCGGGCGGACTCATCAGACGAAGAAGCTCCGCCGGTTCGTCGAGGAGGACGACCGCGAGGCGGCCCGACAGGCGCGGGCGGCCCTGCTCGCGAAGCAGGGCGGCAACAGCGAGGCGTTCGCCGAGACCGCACACGTCGCCGAGATGGAGCGCGAGATCGACGACAGCGGCGTCGACGACGCCGAGTACCTCGAAGGGTCCGGTCTCGACGCCGACGAAGTCGAGGCTGCCGGCGAGCGCGCCTCGCAGGGGACACACGCCGGCTCGTCCGGAAGTCAGATCGACGTCGTCCGCGACGCCCTCCGCGAATGCGACGCCCCGACCGCAGACGACATCGCGGCGTACGCGGACGAGCGGGGCGTCCCGGGCGAGAAGGCCCGCGAACTACTGAGCAAACTGACCCGACGCGGCGAGGCATCCGAGTCGCGGGGGACGTACCGCCTCCTCTGAGCGATGGGTGGAACGCGCTCGGATCTCGTCGGTACGATCGCTCGCGCGGTCGTCGTGGGGTGCTTCGTCGCCGGCGGCGTCTTCGCGCTCGTCACCCGCCAACTCGTGTTCGCCGGCGTCGCCTTCCTCGCCGGGCACACGATTCTGGCGGCCGCGGCGGTGATCCAGGGACAGCGTCGCCGGGGCGTCGGGCTGTCGCTCTCGGGCATCGGCTGGCTCGCCCTCTCGATCGGACTCGGAGTCGGCAGCGGGACAGCGGCCGGTGCGGAGACCGCGCTCCCGGAGACGCCGCTGGTCGCCGTTGGATTCGGACTCGTGGCCGTCGGGATGCTGCTTCTCCTCGGGCCGTTCGGCGGCGACTGACCGAGAGCGGGCGTCGTTACCGGCCCAGTTCGGCGTGGGCACTGGAGAGATGCCGCGATGCGAGCGCCGAGAGCAGCGAGAGTTCGCCCGCGAGCGCGCCGACCGCGATGTACTCCGCGAGCGCGTCGGCGTTCGAGCCCGCCGGGTCGCCGCCGCCGCGGACGCCCAGCACGTCGAGTGCTTCGGCCTGTGTCGGGAGCTTCGTCCCGCCGCCGACCGTTCCGACCTCCAGCGACGCCAGCGACACCGAGAGATAGAGGTCGCCGTCGCGCTCCTCGGCGGTCGTGATGGCGTTCGCCCCCTCGACGACCTGAGCTTCGTCCTGGCCGGTCGCGAGGAACATCGCGGCGACGACGTTCGCGACGTGGGCGTTGAAGCCGAGACTGCCGGCCTTCGCCGAGCCGACGAGGTTCTTTCGCGTGTTCAGCTCCGCGATGGCGCCGGGCGTCGTGTGGAGGCGGTCTTCGACGACGTCACGCGGGATCGTCACGTCGGCCGTGACGCTCCGGCCGCGCCCTTCGACGGCGTTGATCGCGGCGGGCTTCTTGTCGGTGCAGAGGTTCCCCGACAGGGCGACGAGGTCCGCGCCGGTCTCGGACTCGACGACCTCGCAGGCAGCCTCGGTGGCGATCGTGGCCATATTCATCCCCATCGCGTCTTTCGTGTCGTAGCGGAAGCGGAGGTAGACGGAGTTGCCGACGACGTACGGTGTCACGTCCAGGAGTTCGCCGTGGCTCGTCGTCGACTCGGCCGCCTCGACGAGCGCGTCGGTGTTGTCGCGGACCCACGAGACGAGCGCTTCGGCCTCGACGACGTCGGCGACGCGGAAGACGGGCGCGCGCGTCATCCCAGACTTGAGGACGCGCGCGTTCGCGCCGCCCGCCTGCGAGAGCACCGAACAGCCGCGGTTGACGCTCGCGAGCAGCGCGCCCTCGGTCGTCGCCAGCGGGAGGTACGTCTCGCCGCCGGCCGCGCCGCCGTCGACCGACACGGGGCCGGCGACGCCGATCGGGACCTGCACGGTCCCGAGCATATTCTCGATGTTCGACTCCGCGCGCTCGGCCGGGAAGCCGTAGTTTCCGACGGCGTCGAGCGAGGCGTCGGTGTCCGATTCGACGACGAGTCGACGTGCCTCGGTGGCGGTGTCGGCGTCGGCGTGGTCGTCCAGTTCGTGGAGTCGAAGCTCCCCCTCGCGGACCCGCGCGGCGAGGTCAGCGGCGTCAGTCATACGCTCTCATTCCGCGGGGGCTCCCTAACGGTTTCCGATTCACCGATCCCGGGGGGAAGGTTGGGTTCACCTGTGACCCCATCCTACGGATTCGCCGTATCGCTCGCCCGCCTACGCTGACAACAGGCCGCACCCGAAGGGAAACCTACTCGTCCCCCGCAAGACAGCATCAGATATGACCGCGCCGTTCTTCGAGCGACTCGCAGACCGCATCGAGCGGGTCGACAGCGTCGTTTCCGTCGGTCTCGACGCCGACCGCTCGCGACTCCCCGACCATCTCCTCGAGAAGGACCTCCCGCAGTGGGCGTTCAACCGTCGCATCATCGACGAGACGCACGAGTACGCCGCCTGTTACAAGCCGAACGCGGCGTTCTACGAGAGCGCGGACGGCTGGCTCGCGCTCCGCGAGACGATCGCCTACGCGAAGGGCAAGGGCGTCCCGGTTCTCCTGGACGCAAAGCGCGCCGACATCGGGAACACGACGCGCCAGTACGCGCAGTTGCTCGACGAGGTCGACGCGATCACGGTCAATCCGTATATGGGTCGGGACTCGCTGCAGCCGTTCCTCGACCGCGAGGACAAAGGCGTGTTCGTGCTCTGCCGCACCTCGAATCCCGGCGGAGCCGACCTCCAGGACCTCGAACTCGCCTCCGGAGAGGCGGTCTACGAACGGGTCGCCGCGCTCGCGGACCTGTGGAACGAACACGGGAACGTCGGCCTCGTCGTCGGCGCGACCGCGCCCGAGGAACTGGAGTCGATCCGCGAACAGGTCCCCGACCTCCCCTTCCTCGTGCCCGGAATCGGCGCACAGGGCGGCGACGCCGAGGCGGCCGTCGAACACGGCTTAGCCGACGGCGTCGGCCTCGTGAACTCCTCGCGCGGCATCATCTTCGCCGGAGAGGATGAGGGCGAGGCGTTCGCGAAGGCGGCGGGAGACGCCGCTCGTCGGCTCCAGCGACGACTGAACCAGTACCGCGGCAGCGACTGACGGTGCCGCGCTGAACCGGCGACTGGTGATGCTGCGCTGATAGGGAGTACCGTACGTCCGCATAGAGTCTCGCCGGACGGTACGGCGAGAATCTCCGAACAGTTACGATAACCCCTATGAGCGGCTGTGGAACGCTATCGGAACCCCGGAACGTCGCCGGAGGCGTCGTCCTCGGCGAACACGTCCTCTCGGCCCTCCGGATCCGCGCAGTGAACGCACACGCCGCGATCCTGGTCGAAGTGCACTGAACAGACTGCCGCGCCGCACCGGTGGCAGGTGTACTCCGCCTCCCGCTGTTCGCACACCTGACAGACACCCGTCACGCTCATACGTGCGCGTACGCGGCGCACCCACTTCAGTCGGGGGTGTGGTCACGAGCAAATCTCTTTGGTCCAGCGCCCGCAAGGGACCGTATGAGCATCACGCTGTACGCGCTCGACGGCTGTCCCTTCTGTGAGGCAGTCCACGACGCGCTGCAGGAACACGACGTCGCGTACGAGACCGAGTGGGTCGACGCGCTGCACTCACAGCGCAACGAGGTCAAGCGCGTGAGTGGCCAGCGCGTCGTGCCCGTCCTCGTCGACGACGAACGCGGCGTCACGATGAACGAGAGCCAGAACATCGAAACCTACATCGAGCGTACGCTCGCCTCGAACCAATGAAGATCTACACCGGCCGCGGCGACGACGGGATGACCGACCTGCGGGATATGTCGCGCGTCGCGAAGACGAGTCCGCGAATCGAGGCTTACGGCACCGTCGACGAGGCCAACGCGCTCATCGGGACCGCCCGCCCGACTGGCTACGACGACGTCGACGAGACGCTCGAACGAATCCAGAACCACCTCCACGTCGTGCAGGCGGACTTCGCGAACCCGAATCCCGACGAGGACGACCCCGTCGTGACCGAGGCGCACGTCGACGAACTGGAGGACGCGATCGACGAGGCCGACGCGGAACTCGACCCACTGGAGTCGTTCATCCTCCCGGGCGGGAGCGAAGCCGGCGCGACGCTCCACCACGCGCGCGCCGTCGCGCGCCGGGCTGAACGGCGCTCGGTCGCGCTCGCCGCCGACGACCCCGTCAACAGCGAGGCGATCCGGTATCTCAATCGGCTCTCGGACGCGCTGTTCGTCCTCGGACGCCTCGTCAACGCCCGCGACGGCGTTCCAGAGGAGTCGCCCACGTACTGACGGGTCGACGCGGTCGCGGCCGGTTCGCTGGCAACGCCGCGAAGAAGAACGCTTAAGTCCAGCCACGCGGAAGAATCGAGGCGCGGGTCGGTGGTCTAGTCCGGTTATGACGGCTCCTTCACACGGAGCAGGCCGGCGGTTCGAATCCGCCCCGACCCATTTTCGTGGCGCAACGCGACGAGCGGAGCGAGGAGCCAGCGCCACGAAGTGGGCACGCGGATTCGAACCCAGCGAGACGACCGGAGGGAGTCTCGCGCGGTTCCGAATCCGCCCCGACCCACTTCTGACGAACCGCACCGACGAACGGTAGTGAGGAGTCCGTTCGTCGAAGTGGACACGCGGATTCGAGCCAGGGAGGTCGCGCGCAGCGAACGAAGTGAGTGAGCACGTCCGACCGAGGTTCACAACCCGCCCCGACCCACTTTCTGACGGTACAACCCGACGAGCGTAGCGAGGGTCGAACTGGCTACTCGGATCGAACTGGGCAGAACCCTCGGCGTCCTATGAGGAGACCGGTACTGCGAGTCAGCCTGTGTCTTGCGGCCGGTTCCTGCGCATCGGTGGGTCGCAAAAACACGCTCGCGAGAATCGAGGACGGCCGCCCATTATAATGGGGTAGCAACTACACATCCTATGGACAGCGACGCGTCGGTGCCGGGTGAGGGGCGCCCCCGGCAGTTGGTACGGTTCTATCTCCTGGATCACGAAACTGCGCCGGGGAAGGCCATCGACATCGCGCTGCTGGGGCTGAATCTGGTGTTCGTCGCCATCTTCATCGTCGAGACGTACCCGATCTCTGCAGGATTCCGTCCACTGCTGTGGAATCTCGAAATCGGGATCGCGCTGGTGTTCGGGATCGAGTACGTCCTCCGACTCTACGGCGCGCGCGACCGCGTCGCGGAGTTCTTCAACGGCTATACGATGGTGGACCTGATCGCCATTCTGCCGACGCTCTCGGTCGTGCTCCTGCCGGTGTCGCTCGGCGCGTTGAACATCGGCTTTCTGCGCGTGCTTCGGGTGATTCGCGTGCTCCGGTTCTACCGGTTCACGCGGGACGCGGAGTTCTTCTTCGGGACGGTCTCGGACAACACGCTGCGCGCGATGAAACTTCTTCTGACGATTCTCGTCCTGCTTTTCGCCTCCGCCGGTCTGTTCTACAGCGCCGAGAGCGGCGCGAATCCGAACGTCGAGACGTTCGGCGACGCCTTCTACTACACCGTCGTCACTCTCTCGACGGTCGGCTTCGGCGACATCGTCCCGGTGACACAGCCAGGACGCTGGGTGACAGTGGGATCGATTCTGGCTGCCATCATCGTCATCCCGCGGCAGGCCAGCAAGATTCTCAAAGAGTGGACCTCCAGAGAGAAGGTCAACGTCAGGTGTCCGAACTGCGGGCTGGAGTATCACGACCCCGACGCCTCACACTGCAAGGCGTGCGGACACGTCATCTACCAGGAAGCGGACTCACGGGAGTGACGTCCGGCCGTCGTCTCCTGACTGCGCCGACGGCCTGCGACGTCGCCTACCGCGTCGCCTTGATGCCGACGAACGAGCCGTCGCCGTACCCCTCCTCGACCGGTTCGGGACCGTCGATCTCCTCTATCCACTGGTAGATCGTCTGCACGAACTCGAAGTCGGTGAACCCCGCTGCGTCCAGCGCGTCCATGACTTCCGCAGTCGAGACGAACGTGGCGTCGCGGTAGAACGGATTCTGTTCTTTCGTCTCCTGGTAGATCTCGCCGACCGAGCTGTTCTTGTCGATGAAGCCGATCACGAGCGAGCCATCGGCGTCGAGAACGCGCTCGGCTTCCGACAGCGTCTGCGGGATGTCGTCGACGAAACAGATCGTCGTCACGAGCAGGGCGGTGTCGAACGCATCAGTCGTGAACGGGAGCGCCTCGGCGACGCCGCGAACCACGCTGATACCGCGGTCGCGGGCATACTCGAGCATCTCGCCGGCGGGATCGATCCCGACGTCAATTCCCAACGGAGCGGCGAAGCGCGCGCTCCCGACGCCGATTTCGAGGCCGTAGCCCTCCGTCGGTACGAGCCGTCCCAGCGCCTCCAGTTCGGAGCGATAGACGTCCGGGTGCTCGTCGAACCATCCCTCGTACCGCTCGGTGTGGGTCTCGAACGGTTCCGATGTGGGCATACGAGGCGGTACGTGCTGTGACGACATAAGAGCGGATGAACGGAGCGACGTGGCGTGAGGTCGGTCGTGGTCGACCTGCGGACGGGTCGGCCGCGACGGTCTTAGCAGAGCTGGTCGGACGGTTCTAGAACAAGCGGTCGGTGGCGACCGCAGCGCCCTCGACGAGGGCTTCGAGCTTCTTCCAGGCGATGTCGGGGTGGACCATCGCGAGACCGGCTTGGGTGTCGAAGCCGCAGTCCGGCGCGGCGACGATCCGCGTGGGGTCGTCGACGGCGGTAGCGACCCGCTCGATCCGGTCGGCGACGACTTCGGGGTGTTCGACGACGTTCGTCTTCACGTCGATCACGCCCGGGATGAGCGTCCAGTCGTCGGGCAGGGGGTGCTCGCGGAACACCCGATACTCGTGCTGGTGGCGGGGATTGGCTTCCTCGATGGAGAGCCCGCCGATGTCGAGGTCGTAGAGGATCGGGATGAGCTCTTCGAGGGGCTTGTCGCGGTGGTGGGGTCCCTCGTAGCTCCCCCAGCAGGTGTGGACGCGGAGCTGCTCGTCTGGGATGTCCTTCGTGGCTTCGTTCAGCGCCTCGACGTGCATCCGAACGATCGGTTTGAGTTTCTCCACTGGTCGGTCGCCGAAGCCGCGGTGGCCCGTCGTCAGCAGGTCGGGGGCATCGAGTTGGAGGGTCGCGCCCGTCTCGGCGATGAGCTCGTACTCTTTTTTCAGGGCGTCGCCGACCACAGAGAGGAACTCCTCGTGGGAGTCGTAGTAGTCGTTGACGAGGGTGGCGGCCGCGACGCCCGGCGAGGCTGCCGTCAGGAACGTTCCCTCGAAGTCGTACTCGCCGGCGTCGAGCAGTTCGAAGAACGTATCGATCTCCTCGTGTGCGGCTTCCTCGCCGATGTATTCGACGGGGCCGGTGACCGACGGCTGCTTTGTGAGGTCGATCCCCTCGGCGTGGAACGCGTCCTCGGCGTACTCGGGGAAGTCCGCGAGATCGTCCCACAGCGGGGCGTCACGGGTGTCGCCGATGCCCGAGAGCCTGTTCGCGACGTACCAGTTGAACGAGACCCGAGGCTGCTCGCCGTTGTTGACGATGTCGAGGCCGACGTCGGCCTGCCGCTGGATGACCGTCTCGGTCGCATCGACGACGGTCTGGTGCCACTCCTCCTCGTCGACGGCGTCACCGTCCTGGCGCTTTTTCAGGAGTTCGAGGAGCTTCGGCGTTCGAGGCAGGCTTCCGATGTGGGTCGTCAGGATGCGGTCGACGGTCATTCGTTGTGGAAATACACCATCTCGGACGTAATATGATTTGTGCTATTATAATCGAAAAAAGTATGCTTATAAGTTATATCCAACCGCGAGCGCCCACCAGATGCGTGGTGCCCGCGAGCGGATGTCAAACGACTTGACGTTCGGTCACAGAGTAGCCGTATGGCTCCATCCCACGTGCTGGTTCCGCTGGACGGCTCGCCACTGGCCGACGACGCACTCGTCCACGCACTCGAGACGTTCGACTGTACCGTGACCGTACTCAACGTTGTCACGCCGGTGGACAGTTCGATGAGCGAGAGTGGCATCGTGGAAACTGGGGAAGAACGGGAAGAAACCGCCCGCGAGCGCGCCCAAACTCTCATCGACCGCGCGAAACGACAAGCCGAACAGGCAGGCTACGATGTCGACACGGCTATCGAGACGGGCAAGCCCGCCGACACGATCCTCCAGTTCGCTGAAAACCACGCGGTCGACCACATCGTGATGGGTGGTCACGGCGGCGATAGACACAAACTCACCCGCCGACTCCTCGGTACTGTCGCGACTGATGTCGTCGGTGGCGCACCTGTGACAGTCACCGTCGTCCGGTGACTACGCCCCGAGAACGGTGGCAAATGCCCGATAGAGCCCGAATCCGATCGCTGTCGACGAGGCCAGCGTGATGAACCAAAACACCACTGTGACGCCGATTTTCCGGCGGGAGACGCCTGCTTTCCCACCCGCGAGGCCAGCACCGATGACGCCGCTGATGATGATGTTGTTGAACGAAATCGGGATGCCCAGGGTGATCGCCACCTGCGCGATGATGAACCCGGGTACCAGCGCCGCAATCGAGCGGCGCGTGCCCAACTGGGCGTACTCACGGGACGTGGCCTGCAGGAGTCGCGGTGCGCCCATCCACGCACCACCGAGAATGCCGACCGCGCCGAGTGCGAGCAGCGCGATTCCTGGGACGCCCAGTTCTACGGAGTAGAGGTTCTCCAGCGGGCCAGTGGCGAGTCCGACCTGACTGCCACCACTGGAGAAGGCGACGACGCTTCCGAGAAGCACGAGAAACGTCTTGATACCGCGATCCACCGAGTCCTGCGTCCGCTGCCGGATGAACCGAAAGCTCACTGCTGCGACCAAGAGCGTCACGAGGAGCTCCCCGGCCGTCTGCAGCACTGCGGAGTCGACGAGTAGTCGCACTATCCCGGCGATCGTGCCCTGCTGGTCACCGGCGGGTGCGGGGATGACACCGAGCGGAATGTTTGCCACGATCGCTCCGACGACGGCTGCCAGAAGCGGGACCCCGAGCGTCTCTGGGATGTCGTCGCGCCGGAGAACCTTCGCGGTCAGGTAGGCCAATCCGCCGGAGATCGGCGGAACGAGCACCCAGAAGAGGGCGATGCGCTGATAGGTGCTGTAGACGGGATCCCCACCCAGTGAGAGCCCGACGCCGACCATCGCGCCTGTCGTCGCGAACGCGGCCGGGACCGGGTATCCCGAATACACTCCGAACGCCATGAAGCCAGTCGCCGTCAGCAGGCCAGCTATCGCGCCGAGAGAGGTAATCTGTGCGTTAGCTACCAGCCCCGAGCCGACCGTCGCGGAGATGCTTCCTCCCTGCGTCAGTGCCCCCAGTGCGGCGAGGATCCCGATGAGGAACGCGGCTTTCATCGTCGAGATGGCTTGCGCACCAATCGCGGGCGCAAACGGTGGCGAGTTGCTGTTCGCGCCGAGGGTCCACGCCGTCACCAGGCTGGTGACCGTTGCGAGTGCGACGAGAATCCAAAACACCAGTCCGGCGACGCCGACCGTCATCTCAGTGCCACCCTGCGAGTTCGTGCCGACCCTCGTCGCCAGCGTGACGAGGCACGGTGACACATCCTCGGGCGTTGTCCATACCTACACTCCGTATTGCCTGCAGCATAAACGTTCAGCGCTCTTGGCAGGACGACCCCATCGGAACTACCGCCGAGAGACAGTACCCTCCCTCGGGAGCAAACAGACGTGATTCGCTTACGCCCGTTTACGCCACTTGGCAACTATACAGATCGAAAGCTGGCCTCGGCACTCATAGGGTTCGTCGTCGCCGAGCGCCACCCCGGCTCGGAACGGTGCCGTCGTCATCGGCCGGTCGGCTATAGCGAGAGGAGTTCAAAGAGCGTTGCGAGGCCGCGACGAAACGTACCGTCTCTCAGACCACACGCGCGAACGCGAGCGTCCCACTGGTCCGCTCTACGAGTGCGCGGACGGTCTGGCCCTCGCGCGCGCCGGAGACGAAGATCGTGAATTTGCCTTTCTCGGCGACGCCGTCGCCCTTGCGGCCGGTACCGGTGATCTCCAGTTCGTAGGTCGTTCCTTCTTCGACGGCCGGACCGGACTGCGATTGCGTCTTCGCGGCACCCTTTTGGACGGGGCGGAACGCACCACAGGCCTCACAGCGGAGCATATCGACGCCGTCCTCGGTGACGAGTCGGGTGTCCGGCAGGCCACACTCCGTACAGGTGACGTACTCGGCGACGTACTCGTCGATGGCGGCCTCGAAGTCCGCGACGCTAAACGAACCGTTGTACCGCGCGCGGTCGTCGTCGAGCTGGCCGTTCGTCCCGAGTTCGCGCTGGACGTTCCGGTGGACGTGCTCGACGTCGCGGCCGAGTGCGTCGGCGATCTCGCCGAGGTTCGTCAGGCGTGTGAACGCGCCGTCTGTCTCGCCTTCGGGGTCCGGTACTCGAAGTCGGGACTGCTCTTGGTTTCGCTCCGGGAGTTCATCGAGCGCCCGGTCGAGAGAATCAGCGTAGTCCATACGCCTCAAAATGGACGGGGCCGTATAGCCGTTCCGTGTGTCGGATTCGCGAACGAGGGCGATTCGCGGTCGGGTGACCGTGTGGGTTCCGCTGTCTGTCGCTACGCCTCGCCGGGAGCGATGACGACTTGATTCTCCTCGTCGACGAGGTTCGCCAGGCGTGCCGTCGCGTCTGCGTCGAACTGCCGCTGGCAGCGCTCGACCCACGCGCCGTCTGTCGCGCGGAACGCCGTCGTGCTGTCGGGTTTCGCAGTCGCCGCGTCGCGCTCGCCGGGTCGCGGCCGCCCTGCTGTCGGACGGTTTTCGGTGGTCGCTCCGGCCGCGCTCGTGCTCTCGGTCGTCGCGGATCGGTCGGTCTGTCGGTCTGTGCGCTTCGTGCGTGTGTGTCGGACGTGTGTGCTCACTGGTTTCGGGTCGGATTCGGCGATCGATCGTACGGCGATACGCGGGTCGAAAACGAGTCACTCGCGTACGCGTACGAGGGGCATACGAGCACCGTTGGCCCTGATCATAATAAATGTTAATGTATGATCGAATGCTGCGGCGATCACATCGATGGACCGAGAGGGGATTCGGTCCGGACAGATCACCCCCGACCGTGTTAGTTCATACTGTCGGACAGAACTATGTGAAAATTATCGGCATCCCGTGGGTGCCAATATGATTCACGAACTTCTGTCCGACAGTATCACTCGTCCTGCTGTGACACCTCGTCCCGTCTGAGGCACCTTCGGGGGCACTTCATCCCCCACGGTACCGAGAACGTCCACACCGCTATATCCGACCGTATCAGAAGTCGCGCTCGGCTGCCCGCTCGCGGGCCGCGGCGACGACGAGCGGAAGCGTGATCGTCGCGTCACCGACGACAGTCGCGTTCCGCGCCGACTTCTCCAGTTTCCCCCACGAGCGCGCCTCGTCGAGGGTCGCGCCCGAGAGCCCGCCGGTGTGGTCGGGATCCATCGTCAACTGGACCGCGTAGTCGTAGGCGTCCGGAATCGTCAGCATCGTCTGGAGGACGTAGTTCTTCGGCACGCCGCCGCCGACGACCATCGCGCCCGCCCGGTCGGCTTCGAACGCCAGATCCGAGAGGTGCGTCATATCGCCGAGCGCGTCCAGCCCGAAATCGGAGGTCTGTGAGTAGATCCACGCCTGGATTCCTAACACGGAGTCCTGGATGGCCGGGCAGTAGACCGGCACGTCGTTCTCGTAGGCTGCGGCGGCGATGCCGGCGTCCTCGTCGACGTCGCGTTCCGCGTTCTGCTCGGCGTTCGCGCGCCCGAGTTCGGCGGTGAACTCCTGGATCGACACCTGCCGTTCGACCGCCGGGAAGACGTTGTCGCGGAGGTGGGACTCGAACAGCGCGAAGTGCTCTTGCGGCAGGTAGACGTTGTAGATCCGGTCGACGCCCTCGTCGCGGAGGTGCTCGTCGTGTTCGCGCGGCGTCTCGCCCGTCGGTTCGGCGTCGGCCGCGGCCGGATGCGGATCGTGCGGCTCCGCCCGACCGTGGTGGTGCTTGCCGCCGATCGCCTCGATGGCGTCGTGCGTGAGGTTCGCGCCGGTCGTCACCAGCGCGTCGATGTGGCCGTCGCGGATCAGATCGACGACGATCTGGCGCATTCCGGCGGGCACCATCGCGCCGGCGAGCCCGAAGAAGTTCGTCACCTCCTCGCGGCCGAGCATCTCCGCGTAGACGTCGACCGCGCGGTCGACAGTCGCCGCGCCGATGCCGGCCTTCCCGTACTCGGTGGCGAGGTCGCCGACGGTCATCCCGCTGCGGACCTGCGCGTGTCCGATCGGCGCTTCGTGGAACTCCTCGCGGTGTGGTGTGTGGGCGTCTTCGCCGTCGGATCCCGCCTCCGACTCGTCTGTGCCGTGCTCGTGCTCGTCGCTCATACCGAGTCGTGTGCGATCCGATCGGTTATGCTTCGCGATCCGGACGAGCGCGGTACAAAAGCGTTCGCGCCGGCGTCAGTCCGCGTTCACGCTCATATCGGTCGCCGACCCCGTGAGCGCCGACATTCCGCGGACCGCGACGGCGACGAAGCCGACCTTCGAGACGAGGTCGAGATACGTCAGCACGAGCACCTGCGTGTCGGGGAGCAGCAGTCCGACGCCCGTCGGCGCGAGGAGCCACACGACGGGATAGAGCGTCCAGACGACGACTGTGAGGTTTCGGAGCGTCGTGAACGACGCCGCCTGCCGGGGCGTATCGAACGACGCCCGCCGCGGGAGCGTCCACACGAGGAGCGCGACCAAGACGAGGTACGCCACCGTGCCGACGCCGAAGAACGCGTAGCCGACGACGCCGCCGAGCGCAGTCGCGGCGACGCCCGCGAGGACGACGACTGCGTCGACGACGACCAGCGCCCCGAGGACGCGGCTGCCCGGTTGCGAGAGCAAGCCGAGATACAGCACCATTAGCGGCGTCGTCAGGAGCCAGTCGCCGTAGCGGACGACCTCGATGGCCGTCCCGCCCACCTCGACGATCCCGTATCCGAGCGCCATCGCCAGATAGGCGAGCGCCGCGATGCCGGTCACGCCGAAGAGGACCGCCGAGAGGTGCCGGTTCTCGTCGTTGGTCAGCAACTGGTACGCCGTCGGGATCGTTCCCGCGGTCATCCCCGCGAGGCCGAGCCACAGCCAGACCGTCGTGTCGATCTCCATCTCAGTCACCCCCTCCACTCGTCCAGGACTCCGGGTCGTCGGAGCCATCGGTCCGCAGGGTCGTTCCAGTGGCAGCGTTGGACCTTGCTGTACCTGCGCCGCGTCCGGCGCCACCTCCGAACTGTCCCGCCTCGTGTTCGTTCGCGACGGTGAAGTCTTCGAGCGCGGTCCGGAGTTCGCGTGCCTGTTCAGTGAGTCGGTTGGCGGCGTCGTTTACGCTCTGCATCGTACTCGTCTGTTGTTGGGCTGCGGCCGCTGCGGCGGTCGCCTCCTCGGCGGTCTGATCGCCGATCGCCGCCACGTCGTCGACGCGGTCGACGACGGCGGTCGCCGAGGACGCTTGCTGGGCCGTCGCATCGCGGATCTCCTGGATCGAGTCGTCGGTCTCCTCGACGGCCGACGCGACGTTGTCGAGCGCGTCGATCGCGGACTCGACAGTGCCGACGCCGCTCTCGATCCGCTCTTGGGTCTCCATCATCGCCGTCGTGGTCTCGTCGGCGCGGGCCTGGATCTGTTCGATGTGCTCTTCGATTTCGGCGGCCGACGTCGCCGTCTCCTCTGCGAGCTGCTTCACCTCGTCGGCGACGACAGCGAATCCGTCGCCCGCTTCGCCCGTCCGCGCGGCCTCGATCGAGGCGTTCAGCGCGAGCAGGTTCGTCTCCGCGGCGATGTCGGTGATCACTTCGACGACCTCACCGACGGCGTCGAGTTCCTCGGCCAGCGCGGTCACTTCCGCGGCGGTCTCTGCGGTGGTCTGCTCGACCGCGTCCATCTCGTCGATGGCGCGTTCGGCGTGGGCCTGCCCCTCCTCGCCGACGTCCGCAGCGCGCTCTGAGGCCTGTGCGACCTCGTCGACGGTCGCGGCGATCTCCTCTGCGGAGGACGACAACGCGTCCATCTCCGTCGAGACCTCGTGTAACGCCTCCGTCTGCCGCTCGGCCCCGTCGGAGATCTCCGTCGTCGCCGTCGTCACCTGCGCAGACGCCTCACGAACCTCGTCGGCGCCGTCGTCGACGCGCTCTGCGGCGGTGACGACGTGCTCGGAGAAGGCTTTGACTTCCGCCATCGTCTCCGAGACCGCATCGAGCATCTCGTTGAACGAGACGGCGATGTCCGCAAGCGCCTCGTTTTCGGTGTCGGGGTCGAGTCGCCGCGTCAGATCGCCGTCTGCGACGGCGTCCATCACGTTGCCGTACTCCGCGGCGGTCGTCTCCAGCGCCTCGTTCTTCCGTTCTATCGCCTCTTTTTTCTGCTCGGTCGCGCGGATCTGCGAGCGCAACTCCCCGCGCATCTCGTCGAAGGCGTGATAGAGCGTGCCGAACTCGTCGGTCCGGGCCGTCGAGAGGTCGACGTCGAGATCGCCCTCGGCCATCGCGTTCGCCCGTCGGGCGAGATACCGTGCGGACACGATCGTGTTCGATCCGACGACGACGCCGACGAAGGCCAAACTCACTAGCGCGAGCAGGATGAGCCCCAGAATCGACGACGTGATCTGCGAGCCCAGCGCGTAGGCTTCGGCCCGATCGGTGCGGACGAGAACCGTCCAGTCTACCGCGTCCATTCCCGAGCCGGCGACGAGCTGCTCGTCACCCTGGACGAAGCCGCCGTCTGTGAGCTCTGAGACGTCGCGACTGTAGGAACTCAGGAGTTGCTTGCTGTCGGGGTGGGCGACGATCCGACCCTGGCTGTCGACGACGACCGTCGATCCCTGGCCCGCGGCGTCGGCGAACGCCCGCGTGTGCGCTTCGAGATTGATCATATAGACGAGCGCCTTCCCGTTCGTCCCCTCTATCGGCGAGATGACCGAGACGACCGGGAAGTCGACGACTGGCACGGTGAAGGGAGACGTGACGGCCACGTCGTTCGTACCGCTGAACTCCGGCGGGTTCGTCGCGAACGCCGCCCCCTGTTCGGCGGTGTCGACGCCTTCCATCTTGGCCATCGAGCTCGCGAGTATCGTTTTCGATTCTCTGTCGTAGTAGTGCACCGCGACGACGCCCTCGGGGACGGCCTCGCGATCGACCGTCTCGGTCAAATGCGTCGATATCTCGCCGCGGTCACCAGACTTGAGAACCTGGTTCGTCGAGTGCAACCGCGTCTGTCTTTCGATGCCGCTGATCCACGTATCGAGCTCCGCGGCCCGAGCCGCCGCCGACGTGCTCAACTCGCCTTTGACCTCCTCTTGGAGTGTCGCCGAGGTCTCCTCTTGGACGACGACGCCGAACCCGACGACGAGTGCGACGACAGCGAGCAACGCGACGCCGAGCTTTGCCCCATAGCTCGACCGGATGGATTCGAAGAGTCCTGACCGTTGCATCTACACTTTTTAACGACACATCGGATAAAAATCCGACCCGCCGATTATCTCGGCTGATAACGCTTGGCCGTAACGGTTACAAGCCGGTCGGATGCGAGAGCACCGTCGTCTCGACACCCCACTCGGAGACGAGATCGGCGAGGCGTTCGACGCCGAAGGTCTCGGTCGCGTAGTGGCCGCCGAGGAAGACGTGGACGCCCGCCTCGCGCGCCTCGTGGTACACCTGCTGTTTCCCTTCGCCGGTGACGAGCGCGTCGACGCCCGCGTCGGCCGCCTCGCCGAGCCAGTCAGCGCCCGAGCCGGTGACGATCGCGACCTCGCTGATCTCGTCGGGACCGAAGTCGAGCACCTGTGGCTCCTGGCCGCCCGTATCGAGCCCCGAGAGCCGCTCGCGCAGTTCCGCGACGGTGTAAGACTCTGCGGCACGGCCCCGCTGGCCGATCGTTACCGGACCCAGGGTTCCGAACGGTTCCTGCCCGTCGAGGTCGAGGTAGTCGGCGAGCCCTGCGGCGTTCCCCAGCGTGTCGTGACCGTCGAGCGGGAGATGCGAGACGTACAGCGCGATGTCGTTCTCGACGAGCGCGCTGATAGTGTCGTACTCGCGGTCGGTGACGCGGTCGAGACCGCCCCAGATCAGGCCGTGGTGTGTCACGAGCACGTCCGCGCCCGTATTGGCGGCGTCTTCGATCGTCGCTGCGGCGGCGTCGACCGCGAACGCGGCGTGCTCTACGGTCCCCTCGTCGGGGCCGATCTGCAGGCCGTTCGCACTGGCGTCGACGTCGGCGTAGGCGTCCGTGTCGAGTCGGTCGTCCAGGTCGTCGGCGAGCGTCGAAAGCTGCATACGGGAACCATCACACGCCGCCGGATAGAGGCTATCGTTCCGCACCAGCGCTTATGAGGGGTCCTGTCGAATCAGAGACACAGGACGATGTCCCTCGAAGAGTACGGTGTCGCGATGGACGACGACACGCTAACGGAGTTTCTGGAGACCCAGGGGCTCGGGACGCTGGCGCTGGGAAGCGAGCGCGGCGGGTACGCGTTTCCGGTCTCGTACGGTTACGACCGCTCGCGTGACCGCTGCATCTTCCAGTTCGCGTTCGGCGCGGACAGCACCAAGGCCTCGTTCATCGAGGCCGACAACCCCGTCTCGCTGTCGGTGTACGAGTGGGAATCGATCACCGAGTGGCGCAGCGCGGTCGTCCGCGGCACGCTGCATCAGATCCCCGATTCCCAGACGGCCACCGCTGCGGGGATATTCGCTGCGCACGCGAAGATCGCGTCGCTCGACGTGTTCCAACAGCCGCTCGAAGAACTCGACTTGGAGTGGTACGAACTCCGGATCGACGACAAGCAGGGTAGACAGAGCGCCCCGTAGCGGTTCGCGAGCGTCGAGCTTCTCTCAGTAACGACAGGGGGCCAACTGCCGCAGCCGACGCTATCGCGACGCCGCGTGCGAGTACACGAACTCCCGACTCAGTTTCGCCGCCAGCGACGCCGCCTGGCCGTCGTCGCGATCGTTGACCTCGACGACGTCGAAGCCCGCGGCGTGCGGAGCCACAGCGTGGACGACCTCGCGCATCTCCCGCGGGTCGAGTCCGAACGGCTCCGGCGTGCCGGTGCCCGGTGCAAACCCGGGGTCGGCGGCGTCGACGTCGACGCTCAGGTACGCCGTGCGGCCATCGAGGTGCGATTCGAGGTCGAACGCGGGGACGTCCTCGGGCGGGACGACGGTCACGTCCTCGCTGTCGGCCCGGTCCCACTCCTCGGGCGAGCCAGTTCTGGCACCGAGCACGATCGCTTCCTCGACCGCAGCGTCGAGTGCGCCGTGATCGTCCAGAATCCGCCGGGTGACGGTCGCGTGGCTGTACTCGTTGCCGTCGTACGCCTCGCGGAGGTCGAGGTGTGCGTCCAGACAGACGAACACGTCCGGCGAGACGGCGTCGACGCCGGCCGCCGTGACGGTGTGTTCACCGCCGAGGAGAAGCGGGACGGCGTCCTCGGCGACGACGTCCCGGAGTTCGCCCGTCAGCCACTCTAGGTACTCCGCGGCGTCGTCCCACGCGCGGACGTCGCCCTGATCGTGAACGGCACAGTCGGAAAAGCGCAGGTCGGTTCGCCGGTCGTAGTCGTCGAACGGCCGGGCGAACCGCCGGATTCTCTCGGGACCGAAGCGGGTCCCGGGTCGGAACGAAGTCGAGATATCCAGCGGGGCGCCCACGACGACGTACGCGGCGTTGCCACGCGATGCGGTCGCCCCTGGGAACATCTCCGATCAGACGATCTTCCGCTGGCCCTCGTACTCGAGGTACTCGATCTCGTCGTCGGGCGAGAGGTTCTCGTCTTCGGGGATGCGCATCGTGAACGTCTCGTAGGTGTCGAGGTCCATAATCTGCGCGTCGTTGTCGGTCACGGAGACGACCTGGCCCTGCTTGCGCTCGATGATCGGGACCCAGACCTTCGCGTCGACCGGCTGGCTCAGCGAGCGTTTCTTGTCGTCGAAGACGCCACGGCCCTCGATTCGAGCCTTCGCGCTGCCGTGCTTGCCGGGCTTTGCGGTGCTGTAAGCGTTGATCTTACAGGGGGAGTCTTCCATCATCACGTAGCTGCCTTCCTGCAGTTCGCGGACCTGCTTTTGCTCTTTCGGCATACGTCGGGATTGTCGTGTGCTCGGTATAAACGGTTTGGAAACGCCCCGAGACTTCGGCTACGCGACGAAATCGCACACGGGCGAGCGCGGTCAGACCTCTTCGAGGTCCCCATCGGACGGTCGCTGCTGGGACCGATCCTCGCGGCTCCGGGTGCGGTCGTCTTGTCGCCGTGCGACGCTTCCCAGCGCGCCGGTCGCGACGTTCGGAAGGCTCGCCGTCAGAAGGATCATCGTCGTCGCCTCACCGGCCGTGTTCAGAAACGGGAGGAGGTACTCCATCGGGAACGGAAGCGGCACGTCGGAGACGACAGAGAGCACGACCAACCCCGGGATGAGAACGATTCCCCAGGCCATCGCCGTCAAGAGCCCGTGCCACGCCCCGTCTGCGGAGTCGCCGCCGGCGAGATAGCCCGCGAGCGCGCTCCCCGCCAGGCCGCCGACGAGCGTCACGCGTCCGGTGGCCCCGAACACGAGGGCCTCGCTACAGGCCGCGAGCGCAAACCCAGCCGCGACGGACCGCCACCGCGTCATATCTCCCGGTTTGGCGCTACTCCGAATAAAGGTACGTGTCAAATCATCAACTGTGATAACGGCGAGGGAGAGCGGACACCACCCGGGTTGGCCCGCCGTCCCGCTGCGATCTCATAGGGATTATCGTATGTTCCCATAGATTTCTCGCCGGACGATACGGCGAGAATCTCCGAACAGTGACGATAATCCCTATCAGTCCTCGCGGCGCTCGCGCATACTCTGCCGGGTGAACTGTGGCTTCGCGCGGATGCCGCGCTTGCTGCGGAACGACCGGTAGAGGGCAAACAGCGGCGGCAGCGTCAGCACGGCAGCGACCGCGGCCGGAACGACGCTGGTCGCATCGAAAGTGTAGAGAATCGCCGTCGAGAGGGCACCGACGGCGACGAACAGGCCGTAGACGATGCGGCGCGCCAGCCGATCGAGAACGTCGTTTTCGTCCTCCAGTCGGACGTTGACAGTGAGGTTGTCGTTGTCGATCCGATCGAGCGTCCGGTTCATCTTCGGCGGCACCTCGAAGAGCGCCCGCGTCGTCTGCTGGACCTGCTGGCCCCCCTGCTCGATCAGTTGACGGGCCGTCTCCTCGTAGTAGCCCTCGTCTTCGAGGTAGTCGGTCGCGACCGAGATGAAGTCGAAGTCGGGGTCGAGCGTGACACAGACGCCCTCGACGACGGTCGCGACCCGGAGGATCAACGCGAGGTCCCGCGGCAACCGCAGCGGGAACTCGTAGATCGTCGATTCGACCTGTTCGATGATCTGCTGGACTCGGTACTGCTCGATGTCCTCGCCCCGTGCGTCCGCAATCGCGAGTTCCATCACGTCGCCCATCACCTGGCGGTTGGCGTCCGGCGAGAGCGTCCCCATCTCGATGAGGGTGTCGAGGATGGCGTCGATGTCCTGGTTCGCCACGGCGACGTAGAAATCGACGATCTTGTTCTGGATGAAGGAGTCGACCGTTCCCGACATCCCGAAGTCGTAGAAGATGATCTTGCCCTCGTCGGTCACCGCGAGGTTCCCCGGGTGGGGGTCGGCGTGGAAGACGCCGTCCGCGACGATCATCTGCAGGTAGACGCGCTGGAGCGTCGTCGCCAGTTCCGTGCGGTCGATCCCCTTCTCATCGAGCGTCTCGATGTCGTTGATCTTCGTTCCCGGGAGATACTCCATCGTGAGCACGCGCGGCCCCGAGCGCGCGGCGATCGGCCGCGGGATCCGGATCTCGGGGCTGTCCGCGAAGTTCCCGCGGATCTCTTCGAGGATCCGCTTTTCCCTGCTGTAGTCCATCTCCTGGCGGATCGTCTTCGCGAACTCGTCGGAGAGGTTCTCCAGCGAGAACGCCCGACCCTGGCCGATGAACCGCCGGATGAGCGGCAGCGACCAGCGGATGACGCGCAGGTCGGCCTCGACGAGCTCTTCGATCCCCGGGCGTCGGATCTTCACCGCGACTGGCTCGCCCTGGTACGTCGCGGTGTACACCTGTCCCAGACTCGCGCCGCTGATCGGGTCGCGGTCGAAGTCCTCGAAGACGTCGTCGACGGGCCCGAGTTCGGCTTCGATGACCTTCTTCGACTCCTCCCACGGGGCCGGCGGCACGTCGTCCTGCAAACTGGAGAGGACGTCGATGTACTCCGCCGGGAGGATGTCGGGCCGCGTCGAGAGCAGTTGCCCGAGTTTGATGAACGTCGGGCCGAGCGTCAAAAGCGAATCGAGCAGGATCTCTGCGCGCTCGACGCGCGTCTTGGCGTCGACGCTCCGCCGACCGCCGAAGAGGACGTACTTCCGACGGTCACGCGTGTACGCGACGATCAGGGGGAAGAACTGTCGAACGACGACGAGAAACCGCCAGTACGCACGGAGATTCACCAGCGTGACCACCCGACGGTTACGCGTCGTCTCCGGCCGACGTGATCGGGATGGTCTGCTCCGGCGCGGCCGACCGCTTCGGCACGCGCACGGTGAACACGCCGCGGTCGACTTCCGCGGACGCTCCCGCGCCGGTCGCGTCCGGCGGGAGGGGGAGTTCGACGTCGACGAACAGCGGTCGCTCCTCACTCACGTAGTGGAACTCCGCAGGCACGTCCTTCTCGCGTCGCGCTTCGACGACGAGTCGTCCGCGGTCGACTCGGAGTTCGGCGGTCTCGGCAGTCACTCCAGGGAGGTCGAGCACGATCTGATAGGCGTCGTCGGACTCCAGTAGATCGGCGAACACCGACTCCGGCAGTTCCTGAAGCGCGTCCCGCAGGGCTGACATAGACGAGAGTTAGACCGGCGGGTCGAAAAAGGCCGCGGTTGTGCTAGCGAATATCGGCCACAAAAGCTATACAGCGTCCGGGACGTCCGGCGACGACCGTTTCCAGTCGGCTGTCGCAGTGGCCGATCGGCGGTCCCGCTCGCCTCACCAACGGTGCGTCGGCATTGCTCTTGTGGCGCGGTTCTTTTTGTACTGGCGCGCGCAACCTCCGGTATGGATTCTGCGGACACTGACGAGACGCCTCCCGACCGCCGATCGGCCGGGTTCAAGGACCGAACGCGAGTGGCCGACGCCCGGCGTCGACTCCTCGACGCGGCGACGCCGCACGAGCGGACTGAGCGGCTCTCGCTCGTTCCAGCGGACGGCCGCGCGCTCGCCGAACCGGTCTCCTCGCCGCGGGCCGTCCCGAACTACGACCGCGCGGCGATGGACGGCTGGGCGGTCCGCGCCCGCGACACCTTCGGCGCGTCGGACCGCTCTCCGGGCATCCTCCGCGTCGCCGACGCCGAACCGCACTCCGTCCCGGAGACGCCCGTCGACCCCGAGACAGCCGTTCGGGTCCACACCGGGAGCAAACTCCCCGAGGGTGCCGACGCCGTCGTGATGATCGAACACGCAGAGCACGTCGGCGACGACCTGGAAGTGTTCGACGCCGTCACCGACGGCGAGAACGTCGCGCCCGTCGGCGAGGACGTCGCGGACGGCCAAGAGTTGTTCGAGCCCGGACACCGCCTGCGACCCTCCGATCTCGGCCTGTTGAAATCGGTCGGCGTCGACCGCGTCACTGCGTACGAGCGCCCGACCGTCGGCGTGATCCCGACGGGCGAAGAACTCGTACAGGAGGACCCGCAACCGGGCGAAGTGATCGAGACCAACGGCCTGACTGTCTCGCGGCTCGTCGACCGCTGGGGCGGCGTGCCGACGTACCGCAACGTCGTCACCGACGACGAATCGGCCCTTCGCGCGGCGATCCAGCGCGATCTGACGAAGGACATCGTCGTCACGACCGGCGGTTCCTCGGTCGGGGCGCGCGACCTCCTGCCCGAAGTCGTCGACGACCTCGGCGAGGTGCTCGTCCACGGCGTCGCGCTCAAGCCGGGGCATCCGGTCGCGCTCGGCATCGTCGAGGACACACCGATCGTGATGCTGCCGGGTTACCCCGTCGCCGCCATCGTCAACGCGGTCCAGTTCCTCCGTCCCGTGCTGAAGTACGTCGGTCATCTCCCGGACGATCCGCCGCCGACTACAGAGGCCGAACTCGCCAGAAAGATCCCGAGCGAACCCGGCGTCCGGACGTTCGCCCGCGTCAAAGTCGACGACGATGGACGCGGGAACGACGGCGACGACCTCGGCGGCGACGACGCGTCGAGTGTCCCGACCGCGACGCCGACGCGCGCCTCCGGCTCGGGCGTCCTCTCGTCTGTGGCGCTGGCCGACGGCTGGGTCGTCGTTCCCGAGGGTCGCGAGGGATTCGACGTCGGTGAGACCGTGACGGTCGAACACTGGGAGTGGTCGGCGTGAGCGACCGCAAGCAGTTCCGCGACCTCGCAGATCCGGAAGTCGCCCGCGAGGCCATCGCGTCGCTGGATCTCGCGCCCGATTCCGAGACAGTCCCGCTGGCAGAGGCGCGCGGTCGCGTCCTCGCCGAACGGATTGACGCCGACCTCGACGTCCCCGGATTCGACCGCGCGAGCGTGGACGGCTACGCGGTCCGCGGTCGCGACACCTTCGGGGCCGACGAGGCCGACCCGATCGAGTTCGACCTCGTCGGAACGGTCCACGCCGGTACCGAACCCGACGTCGAAGTCGGTGCGGGCGAGGCGGCCGAGATCTCGACCGGAGCGGTGATGCCCGCCGGCGCGGACGCGGTCGTGATGGTCGAGCGGACTGAGGAACTGACCGACGCTGATGCGGAGACACCGAGCGCGGTCGCCGTCCGCAACGCGGTCGCGCCCGGCGACAACGTGATGCTCGCCGGCACCGACGTCGCGGCCGGCGCGCGGGCGCTCGGCCCCGGAACGCGACTCACGCCCCGCGAGATCGGCCTGCTCTCGGCGCTCGGCCTCGACGAGGTCCCCGTCCGTGGGACGCCGACGATCGGCATCGTCTCCACCGGCGACGAACTCGTCCGACCGGGCGAGAAACTCCACAGCGAGCGCGGCGAGATCTACGACGTGAACAGCTACACGATCGCCGCGGGCGTCGAGGAGGCTGGCGGGGAGGCGAAACTGTACCCCCACGCCGGCGACGACTACGCGGAGATGGAGCGGCTGCTCCTCGAGGCGGCCGACGAGTGCGACCTCGTCCTCTCCTCGGGGTCGACCTCGGCCTCGGCGGTCGACGTGATCTACCGCGTCGTCGAAGAGCGCGGCGAACTCCTCTTACACGGCGTCGCGGTCAAACCCGGCAAGCCGATGCTCATCGGCGAACTCGGCGACAGCGCCTACGTCGGGCTGCCGGGCTATCCCGTCTCCGCGCTCACCATCTTCCGGACGTTCGTCGCGCCCGCGATCCGCGAGGCCGCAGCGCTCCCCGAACCGCAGACCGCGACCGTGCGCGGCCGGATGGCCCGCCGTGAGCGCTACGCCGAGGGCCGCCTCCGCCTGATGCCCGCCGGCCTCGTGACCGACGCGGACGGCGAGACGCTCGTCTACCCGGTCGACAAAGGCTCCGGCGCGACGACCTCGCTCGTCGAAGCCGACGGCGTCGTCGCGGTCGATCCCGACACCGAGTACCTCGGGGAGGGCGAGGAAGTCGAGGTCCAACTGTTCTCGCCGGACGTGCGCGCGCCGACGCTCTTGGCCGTCGGCGAGGACGACCCCGCGCTCTCGCGCCTGCTCGACCGCCTCGACAATCCGCGCTTCCTCCCGGTCGGGAGCCGCGAGGGACTGCGTCGACTCTCCAATACGATCCCGGACGTCGCCGTCGTCGCCGGCCCGGTCGACCGCGACGTCGAGACCGTCGACCTCGGCGGCTGGACCCGGGAGTGGGGACTCGTCGTGCCGGCGGGGAACCCAGAGCGCGTCGACGGCCTCGCCGACCTCGTGGATCGCGACCTCGCGTTCGTCAACCGGGGGCGCGACGCCGGGATCCGCGCGAGCCTCGACGCTGCGATCGAGGACCTGGCGACCGAACGCGACGCCTCTCGACGTGACCTCACCGACGCGATTCGTGGCTACGGCGTCGGAACGAAAGGCTTCGAAAGTCCCGCACGCGCGGTCGCCCGCGGAAACGCCGACGCTGGACTCGGCCTCCACGCGACGGCAGACGCTCTCGGACTCGATTTCGTCCCGCTCGGTACGGAGCCAGTTCGCGTGCGCGCGAACCCGGACCGCGTCGAGAAAACGGGCGTCGAAGAACTGGCCGCCGAACTAGAGACCGCCTCGGACGTCTTCGCGTCGCTCCCCGGGTACGATCACGACACCCCCTGAACGCCGCCGCCTAACTGCTCTCCTCACCCGGCCTGCCCCGCTACTCGACCGTGCCGCCGTCGGCGGCGACGTTGCTACCGAGGAACTCACGCGACAGTTCGTCGAACGAGGAGACGCGGTAATCCGCGAGCACGCAGCGGCCGCGCTGGTGTGGCGAGTGCCGCTCGACGTGAATCCCTTCGAGGCCGGCGTTCCAGGCCGCCTCGACGTCGCTTGCGCCGTCCCCCGCGAGGACGCCGCGCCCCGGCTGTGAGGCGTCCAGCCCTAACCGCTCGATCGCGTGTTGGACTGGGGCCGGGTCGGGCTTCCACCCGATTTCGGGCGTGCAGGAGACGAACGCGTCGAACCAGTCGCCGACGTCGAGGTGGTCGATCACGGGTTCGGCGAGGAACTCCTGGCAGTGCGTCACCACGCCGACCGGGACGTCGGCGGCTACGAGTTCAGAGACTAACGCCGCGGCGTCGTCGTGGAGGTACGTCGCCTCCGCGCGGGCCTGCGGGTCTTCGACGGCGTGAAACGCCGGCCAGAACTCCTCGGGGTCGATCCCCCACGCCCGGAGCTGGGGGTCTCGCGCTCCGCCGAGGCCGTGCCAGATGACCTCGGCCTCCCGGTCGGTGAACTCCCGGCCGAGTCGCTGGCCTACGCGATCGAACACCTCGCGGGTGTAGGACCACTCGGCGTCGACGATCGTGCCGTCGAGGTCGAACAGCCAGAAGTCGTAGTCGGCATCGGGGTCGGAGGGGACCATTGGACCGGCTATAGGACGCCCCCGCGTAAGTGTATTTCGTCGGTTCGAAGTCGAATCGGTCGATTCGAGCCGTGATCGGTGACGAATCCTCGCTCGTCGCCCTCAGGAGTCGACGGTTCGAATGCTGGAGCCGAGGTGTCGATGGAGCACGTCGCGGGGCGGGTCGCCGTCGAAAGGCTCGGGATTCGACGCGATTTCCGCTTCGAGCGCCTCGCGATACTCCTGGTCGAGTTTGAGTTCGCTGAAGCTCACGCGGTCGGCAGGGACAGAGAGCCACGACTCCGCGAGGTCGCGGGCGTGTCCCTCGTCGCCGACCTCACCGCGCCAGAGCACGTCCCGGAAGAACAGCCACTTGCCCTCGCCGGGCGGATCGGCGGCGACTTCGACGACCGTCTCGACGGTCTCCGGCGTGACGCTGACGCCCGGGGCTGTCTCGAAGCGGGCCTCGACGCGGAAGACGTACGCGGCGTGCACGTCAGTACTCGGCGTCGAAGAGGTTCGCCAGCCGGATGTCCTTCTCGGTGATGCCACCCTCTTCGTGGCTCGTCAGTCTGACTTCGACTTCCTCGTAGCCGACCCGGATCTCCGGGTGGTGGAACTCCTCTTCGGCGACTTCGCCGACGTGCGTGACGAAGGCGATGCCGGCCAGGTAGTCGTCGAACTCGTAGGTCCGGACGATCTCGTCGCCGTCGCGTTCCCACTGGTCGGGGAGTTGCGTTCGGATCTCGTCGTCGGAGAGTAGTTCAGCCATACGCTACGTGTCACTCGCTGGGCGCATAATGGTTCGCCCCGTTACCCCGAAACTATGGGCTGTCTCCGGTTCGGCGGGGTCTCCGCAGCGTCCGGGCGGCGAGTCGCAGAAACAGGATCAGTCGTCGGAGACGCTTTCGAGGACGTACGGCGGGACGTCTTCCTCGCCCGCGTCGTTAGGGTTTCCCTCGGCGTCCGTCGACGCCCGCTCAGCGTCGGCTGTTTCCTCTGTGACCTCGCGTCGGTCGGCCGAGGCTCGTGTCCGCGATCGCGAGACCGTGCCGAACTCCGGATCGAAGAGCGCCATCGCCGTCTGGATCGTCGACCAGTCGTCTTCGACGGCGGCCTCGCGGAGACTCTTCGTCGGCGCCGAGAGCAACTGCCCGACGAGTGCGTCCGCCATCGACTCGACGGTTTCGCGCTGCTCCTCGGTGAGGTTGCCCTGAGATTCGAGTCGGGTGATCGCGGTCTCGACCTCACGGGATTTGACCTGTTCGGCCGCTTCGTACATCGTGCTGATCGCTTCGTCGGCCTGGCGGCGCTTGTAGGCGTCGAGAAGCCGATCGAACTCCTCGTCGATCATCGCCTCGACCTCACGGGCCGCTGCCTTCCGGGCGGCTTTCGTCTCCTCGGTCACCGATTCCAGCGCGTCGATGTCGTGGACGATCACCTGCTCGATCGTCGACGCCTCGGGATCGACGTCTCGCGGTTGCGCGAGATCGATCACGAGCGTCTCGCCCGCGTCGTCGATGTCGGTCGGATCCAGGAGGTAGTCCGGATGGTTCGTCGCCGTCACGACGATGGTCGCATCGCCGAGTACGCCGCCGATCTCCTCGAGGGAGATCGCCCGAGCGGCCGTCTCGACGGTCGACGCCAGGTGTTCGGCGTGCGGGACCGTCCGGTTCGCGATCACGAGTTCTGCGACGCCCGCGTCCGCGAGCGCCTCCGCGGTCAGTTTGCCCATCTCGCCGGCCCCGATCACGAGCGCCGTCGCGCCGTCGAGATCGATTTCCGTCTCGGCCAGTCGTGCGGCGGCCGACCCGATCGAGATCGCGCCCTCGTTGATTCCGGTCTCGGTGCGAGCGCGCTCGCCGACGTGGACCGCCTTCGTCAGTCCCGTCTCGAACGTCGGGCCGAGCGCACCGGCGCCGCGAGCGATCTCTATCGCGCGCTTGAACTGGCCGATGATCTGGTCCTCGCCGAGTACGAGCGATTCGAGCCCCGCGGCGACTCGCATCAGGTGCCGCAGGCTCTCTTCGTGGCCCATCTCGACGACGACGTCGTCGTCGACGTCCTCGTGTAACGGTTCGAGCGCACGCCGCCCGGCATCGACGCTGTCGGCGACGACGTACGCCTCCGCGCGGTTGCACGTCTGGATCGCGAACGCCTCGCTGACGCCCTCGGAGTCCAGAAGCGTCTCGACGACGCTGCGTACGTCCTCGCCTGTGGCCGCCTCGATTTGGTCGACGCTGGCGCGGTCGTGCGACACACGAGTCCCACAGATCACTCCCGTGTCCATCGGTCACCCCCCGTCGTGTTCCGTATCACGCGTGTCGCCTCTTGGCGGGGATTAGATTCCCCCGTACGTAAAGCCTTCCAAACCAGTGGCTCTCGAACAACCGCCCGAATCGCATCACGCCGCGTCGATGGATCGAGATCAGACGCCTTCAGTTCGGCGCGCAGGTCCGCTGTGAGCGCCGCCATCGACTCTGCGCCGTCGATCTCGGCTTCGATCTGCTCACGGAGATACTTCGCGAGCGCCGGACTCCGCCCGCCGGTCGAGATTGCGACCCGGACATCGCCGTCCTCGACGGTCGCCGGCACGACGACGTCAGTCGCACTTCGGGTGGTAGCGTCGTCTCCGTCGGCTAGGTCGTCGCTGTCGGTGTCGCCGTCGCTGTCAGGCGTGCAGTCGCTGTCGGCATCGTCGCCACTGTCGGATGTGTCACCGTCGACCGCACTGTCACCGCCGACGCTCCGGTCGGCGTGATTGACGAGCAGGCCTCGCTCCCGCCCGGCGGCCGCGACCGCATCGTTCACGTCGTCGTCGTCGGTCGCGGCGACGACGAGCGCCGGTTCCGTTCGATCCAGCCACGTGTCGACGCCGTCGGGATCGGGGCGTGCCCGCACGAGGTCCGCGTCGCCGAAATCGTACTCGCCGAAGTCAGGGCTCACGACGACGACCGTCGCCTCGGTGGCGAAGCGGCGGGCCTTCCGCGCGCCGATGCGGCCGCCGCCGAACACGAGCACCGTCTCGTCGGTAAAATCGTGGTACAGCGGAATCATCCGTCTGTGGCTACCTCCCGTTGCACGGCGAATCACTCCGTGTTCGCCGCGGCGCGCTCGTCGAGTCGGATGCCCGTCTTCTTCAGGATTCGCGTCGAGAACAGCGAGTCCCAGTCGTCTTCGTCGACGTCCCAGTACTCGGCCATCCGATCGCGCACCTGTTCGATGCGGCGGTCGCTCTCGGCCTCAGAGCGGCCGTGCGTCATCGCGAAGAAGTTGTACGGCCAGACGCCCTCGTGACGGGGACGGTGATAGCAGTGCGTGACGAACGGCAGCGACGCCACCGCGGGGCCGACCTCTGCGACCAACTCGTCGGGGACGTCCCAGACGGTCATCCCGTTCTCGGTGTAGCCGAGCGCGTAGTGGTTCGGAACGACGCCGACGCGCCGGACTTTGCCCTCCTTTTCGAAGCGCTTGATCGTCTCGACGACCCACGCCGTCTCGGCGCCGATCGCGTCGGCGACGTCGGCGTACGGCGTCGCCGTCACCGGCAGGCCACCCTGGATTTCGACGACGAGGTCGCGCTCCTCGGGCGTGAGCGTCTGTTGGTCCGTCGGCGTCACGTCGGGGCCCAGATCGGAGAGGTCGACGTCGCCGTCGGGGATCGGCCCGTCGAGCAGGAACTTCGCCTCGACGCGGAACTCCTGCTGTTTCGGGAGGTTGTACGTCTCCTGGCCGGTCTCGGCTTCGATCTCGTCGAGCACCTCGCGGACGCGGTCCTCGTCGGCGACGCTGACGACGAACCACATATTGAGGTGGGGGTGTTCGCGCTCGTAGTTGTGTGCGACTTCCCGATGCGCGTTGACGGTCTCTGCGACCTCGTCGAAGCGCTCCTCGGGCGCGTGCATCGCGACGAGCGTCGCCGTGCCGCCGATCTCCTCGGCGTTCACGAGCGCGCCGAACCGACTCAGCACGCCCGACTCGTCGAGATCCTGGATACGTTCGAGTAGCTCTGCCGCGGTCACGTCGATTCCGCGCTCGCGCAGCGCGGCCGCGGCCGGCTCGAACGGCCGTTCGACGACCGGAAAGCCGCCCTGAAAGGCGTTGACCGCGGCGCGATCGAGTTCCGAAAGCCCGGCGACGTCCGCGTCTGCCTCGCTCATACCTGACGCTCGGAGTTCCGGGAGGATAAGCGTCTCGAAGGGGTCGAAAACGAGGGGTTCCGCCGGTCGCTACGGGACGGTCGTCACGCGCTCGACGTGATCTAGGGCCTCTAGATCGTTGGCAAGCGTCTCCTGCTCGGGGCCGGCCTCGTAGTAGAACACGAGGTCGAACGCGCCCTCGCGGAGTAACTGCTGGCACTCCCAGACGAACTCCTCGTCGTCGAGGGTCAGCCCCTGGAACTGATTCGAGGCGAACTCGTCGGTGTCGTTGCCGGCGTAGATGTACGTCTCGCCCTTCCCGGCGTGCTCTGAGATCACGTCGTTGATGTCGACGGTGAGTTCGTGCATCTCCAGATCCTCCTGCCCAGCGAGGTCGGTGTGGACGATCGCACCGACGAGTTCGATGTCGCCGGGTTCGAGCAGTCTGAGGGTGCGCTGATAGAGGTCCTCGTCGAGTGTCTCGCTCATACGTGTGCGTCGGCCGCGTGAGATAAACGGGTGGCGGTTCGCGTCGGCCCCGACGACCGATCGACGGCCTCGCCCGGACGGAACGCTTTTTTCGCCGCGCGTCGCCGGTTCCGCTATGGCTATCGGCGATCTCGCCCCGGTCGAGGGAACGGACGACGTCTACTACGTCGACGTCGGGACGCACGGCATTCCGCGCTACGGTTCGGTGTACATCATCGACGCCGCGGAACCGACGTTCGTCGACACGGGCCTCGGCCGCAACCGCGAGTACCTCCTCGACGCGCTCGACGAACTCGACATCGCGCGCGAGGACGTGCGGCACATCCTCCCGACGCACGCGCACCTGGATCACGCCGGCGGCGCGGGCTACCTCGCCGAGGCGTGTCCGAACGCGACGGTCCGCACCCACGAGATCGGTGCGCCGCACCTCGTCGACCCCGAGCGCCTCGTCGCGGGCACGAAAGACGCCGTCGGCGACCTCTGGGAGTACTACGCCGAGCCCGTGCCGGTTCCCGAATCGCAGATCGACCCGCTCGTCGACGGCGACGAGATCGACCTCGGTGACCGCACACTCTCGGTGATCCACGCGCCCGGCCACGCCCCGCACCAGACGATCTTCCTCGATTCGAAGGACGGCCTGCTCTTCACCGGCGACGCCGCCGGGATCTACGTCCCCGAACGCGACGTCGTCCGACAGACGTCGCCGCCGCCGCAGTTCGACCTGGAACAGAGCCTGGCGGACGTCCGGAAGATCGAGGACCTCGAACCCGAGACGCTCTGCTTCGGGCACTTCGGCGCACGGAAGTACGACGCCGCCCTGATGGAACAGTACAAGCGCGCGCTCGTCGAGTGGGTCGAAGCGGTCCGGCAGAAGCGCGCCGAACTCGACGACGACGAGGCCGTGATCGAATTCTTCGCCAACCACTCGGAGCTAGTCGAAGTCTGGGGTGAGCAGAAGGCGAGCGCCGAGGAGCGTCTGAACGCGAGCGGCGTGCTCGTGGCGCTCGATAGGATCGAACGCGACGACTAGTCGGTCACCAACAGCGTCCAGTTCGCCGCCCGCGCGGCGGCGTCGCTCCTGATGCTCGTATCTCCCGTGAAAACGCGGGTTCGCGTGGTTCGACCCCGCCCGCTCGCGTCGGGTGTCCCCGAGCGACGCCGCGTGGGCGCTCGGCTGCGCTGCGACGGCGGCCGCAGTTCGGCGTCAGGACCGCACTAAAATCAACTTTGCCGTGTTGACCCTGTGTAACGGTCCGAGACCGCTTGCCGCTTGATCAGTCGTCGGCGGGTGCCTGGCTGTCGCCACTGGAGACACCGGTGCCGGGTCCGATGTCGATGCCGAGTTCGTCGAGGCGTTCGTCGGGCACGACGCCGTCGACCCACTTGCGGCGCTCGTAGTACTCGTCTTTCATCTTATCGAGCTCACAGAGCTGTCCCTCGGAGCCGCCCTGTCCGGGGATGGCTTCCTCGCCCTCGACGAATCTTCCGGGCAGGTCGTCGTCCTTGCCGTCGAAGCCGACGAGGTTGTTGTAGTACCGTTCGAGGGTGTAGATGCGGTCGCCGGCCTCCATCAGCTCGTCTTCGGTGACGTCGCGGCCGGTCATTCCGTTGTACTGCGCCACGTACTCGTCGATACCCTCCGCGAAGGCGTTGAACTTGCAGATGTCGAAGGAGTCCGAGATGGCGTGGAGGTCCTGGAAGAGCGCACAGAGTTCGCCCTTGCCCTCCCACTCGGTCGGATCGACCTTCTCGGGGATGCCGAGAATCTCGGCGGAGGGCGTGTACCCGCGGAGGTGACACGCGCCACGGTTCGAGGTCGCATACCCGATTCCCATCCCCTTCATCGCGCGGGGGTCGTAGGCGGCGATCGTCTGGCCCTTGACGGCCAGCGAGTTGTCGTGGGCGTCGCGCTCTTCGGCGACGCGCCGCGCACCTTTCGCGAGGAGTTCGCCGAGTTCCGTGTCCTGATGGGCGATCTCGTCGAGCAGGTCGATCATCCGCTCGGTGTCACCCCACTCCAGACCTTCTTCGAGGTCGTCGAGTTTGCCCTGCTCGGTCATCTCCATCGCCATCGCCATCATATTCCCTGCCTCGATGGTGTCGATGCCGAGTTGGTTGCACCTGTTGATCATCACGGCGATGCTGTCGCGGTCGTCGTTCATCGAGTTCGGACCGAGCGCGTACGCCGACTCGTACTCGTAGGACTCGCCGCGGACGTTCATCTCCTCGCCCTTGTGCTCGTAGGTGACTTCCGTCTCCTTCTTGCAGGCGACCGGGCAGGAGTGACACGTCGGCTCGTCGACGAGGATGTTCTCGCGGACGTTCTCGCCGGAGACCCTCTCGGCGTCGATGTTGGGTTCGCTCGGGTCCCCCTCGGCTTCGGAGTGCGTCGAGGTGTACTTCCCGTTTCGGGTCGGCAGCCCGTCCATCTCCTCGGCGAGGTTCATCAGGACGTTCGTCCCGTACAGCGAGAGGCCGCCTTCGTTGGGTGCGGTGACGTCGGACTCGCGGATGAGTTGCATCGCCTGCTGGTAGCCCTCGGTGAACGTCTCCGGCTTTTCGGGCTTTGGCATCTTCGTGCCGGATTTGATGACGATGGCTTTCAGGTTCTTCGAGCCCATCACACAGCCGGTGCCGCCGCGCCCGGAGGCGCGGTCGTCTTCGTTGATGATGCAGGCGTACTTGGTGCCGTTCTCGCCGCCGGGGCCGATGGCCATCGCCGAGAGGTTCCGGCCGAACGTGCCGTCGTGCTCCGCTTCGATCTTGTCCATCGCGTCGTGGACGCCCAGTCCCCACAGCTCCGAGGCGTCACGCAGCTCGACTTCGCCGTCTTCGACGTAGGCGTAGACGGGCTCGTCGGCCTGGCCCTCGAAGAGCAGGCCGTCGAAGCCGGACCACTTGAGTCGAGCGCCCGACCAGCCGCCGTGATGGGAGTCCGTGACTGTCCCCGTCAGCGGCGACTTCGTACAGACGGCGATGCGGCCGCTCATCGGCGCTTGCGTCCCCGTCAGCGGGCCGTTCATAAACGCGAGCAGGTTCTCCGGTCCCTCGGGGTCGACGTCGACACCCTGATCGAATACGTACTTCACGCCGAGGCCGCGCCCGCCGATGTACTTGCGCGCGTCCTCGTCGTCGATTCCCTCGTACTGCACGTCGCCGCTCGTGAGGTCGACGCGAGCGACGTGGTCGTTGAATCCTCCCAGATCAGTCATTGTTAATGTCCATTGTTTCATAGGGGCGGAAATCTGTTAGTCGTTGCCACCACGGGGTAACCGGAAGAAGTTACGTGGTCGCCGGCGGAGCACTCGTCGGGATCTCCACGTCCACCGATCCGGCGCACAGACGACGGAGATTTACCGACTCGTCGGTTACAGACGCGCAATGAGTCAGCCGAGCCCCGAGGTCTACGAGCACGGGAAGGGGATGGACGCCCACAATCAGGTGATGCGAGAGATCCGGTCGGAGAAGGAGAAACACTACGACCCTCACGAGCCGACGCGCGTCTGGCTCGACGAGGACAACACGCCCGATGGGGTCGTCAACTCGCTCACGATCATCCTCAACACCGGCGGCTGTCGGTGGGCCCGCGCGGGCGGCTGTACGATGTGCGGCTACGTCGCCGAGTCCGTCGAGGGCGGCAGCGTCTCCCACGAGGCGCTGATGGACCAGATCGACGTCTGTCTCGAACACGAAGCGGAAAATGCGGACGAGCCCGCAGACCTCATCAAGATCTACACCTCCGGGTCGTTCCTCGACGAGCGCGAGGTCGGCGCCGAGAGTCGCCAGGCGATCGCCGAGACGTTCGCCGACCGCGAGCGGATCGTCGTCGAGTCGCTGCCGGACTTCGTCGACAAAGAGAAGATCGCCGAGTTCACCGACGTGGGCCTCTCGACCGACGTCGCGATCGGACTGGAGACCGCGACCGACCGCGTCCGTCACGACTGCGTGAACAAGTACTTCGACTTCGCGGACTTCGAGGCCGCCTGCGCGGAGGCCCGCGACGCCGACATCGACGCCGACGGCGTCAGCGCCGGGGTGAAAGCCTACCTGCTGATGAAGCCGCCGTTCCTCTCGGAGTCGGAGGCGATCGACGATATGATCTCGTCGGTCGAGCGATGCGCCGCCGTCGACGGCTGTCACACCGTCTCGATGAATCCCACGAACGTCCAGCGGTACACGATGGTCGACGAACTGTTCTTCCGCGGCGGCTACCGCCCGCCGTGGCTCTGGTCGGTCGCCGAGGTCCTCGAAGCAACCGCGGACGTCGACGCCATCGTCGTCTCCGACCCCGTCGGCCACGGCTCCGACCGCGGCCCGCACAACTGCGGCGAGTGCGACGACCGGGTCCAGAAAGCGATCAAGGACTTCGACAAGCGGCAGGACCCCGCGGTGTTCTCGCAGGTCTCCTGTGAGTGCGAGGCCACCTGGGAGTACGTCGTCGACGAGGAGACGAGCTACGGGATGCCACTGGCGCGGTAGGTGTCGCTGGTACGATAGACGCCGCTGTCGTGATAGACGCCGCTGTCGCGATATCGACGCAGCCGTCGGAATCTGTGTCTGATCAGTTCAGGACCCAAAAGCGGTAGTTGAGGTACGCGGCGAAGCTCACCCAGAGGAGGTAGGGACCGAGCAGCAGCGCCGCACGTCGGTCGACGCGTGCGAACGCCCACATCGTCGCGACGATCAGCACCCAGAGCGCGGCGATGACCGCGAGACCGAGACCGATCGCCTGCAGTCCGAAGAACGCGGCCGACCAACCCAGATTGAAGACGAAGTGGACGGCGAACACGACGACGGCGAGGCGGACTGCACCGGGCGCGTCGGTCGCCCGCCGCCAGACGAGCCACAGTCCCGTGCCCATCAGCGCGAACAACGTGGTCCAGACGGGCCCGAACACCCAACTTGGCGGCGCGACTGCGGGTCGGACGAGCGAGTCGTACCACGTGCCGAGGCCCTGTGCGGTGAAGACCGCACCCGACGCGCCGACGAACTCGACGAGCAGAATCGACAGCACGAGCGCGAGGAGGGGGCGCTTCGTGGGCAATCGGCGGACGTTCGTCTGAAATGACATCACAGTGAATATTCTATCGCAGGCGACATAATACGTCCGCCGACGGGTCGCCTTCGGCTCGCCGGCGGGTCGGTCACCTCCCAAGCGGCTGTCCGAAACCTCCCTCGCGGTCGCCTCAACCACTTCGCCGCCGTCGGTCACCTCCCAAGCGCCTGACCGAAACTACGGGTCGCGTCGGCTCAGGCGAACGCGGACAGCACGCCCTGGCCGTCGATGCTCCGACCGAGGTCGGGCAGCGTCGCGCGCTCGGGGTGAGGCATCAGCACCGCGACGTTCTCGTGGTCGCCGGTGATGCCGGCGACGTTCCCGCGCGAGCCGTTGGGGTTCGCGTCGGCGGTGACGTTGCCGTCGGCGTCGCAGTACCGGAACAGGATGCGATCCTCGGCGACGAGGTCGTCGTAGCGATCGTCGGCGATCTCGAAGCGGCCTTCGCCGTGCGCGATCGGGATTTCGACGACGTCGCCCTCGTCGTAGGCGGCGGTCCACGGCGTGTCGGGGTTCTCGACGCGCAGGTAGACCGATTCACACTGGAAGCGCGCGCTCGCGTTCGTCGTGAACGCGCCCGGCGTCAGTTTGGCCTCGCAGCCGATCTGTGCGCCGTTGCAGACGCCGAGCACCGGAACGCCGTTTTCGGCGGCATCGCGAACGTCGTTCATAATCGGCGAGTGCGCGGCCATCGCGCCCGCGCGGAGGTAATCGCCGTAGGAGAAGCCACCCGGGAGCACGACGCCGTCGATATCCGACGGGAGGCCGTCTTCGTGCCAGACGCGCTCGGCGTCGACGCCGACGTGTGCGAGCGCCTGGACCGCGTCGCGGTCGCAGTTCGAGCCGCCGAACTGGACGACAGCGACCGTCACTGGGACCAACCTCCGTGGCGGACAAAGACGGTCGGTGTCGAGGAAGGGAGGCTCATCAGGCTTCCGTCACCTCGACGTCGTAGTCGTGGATCGTCGGGTTCGCGAGCAGTCGCTCGGCCATCTCGTCGGCGCGGTCGGCCGCGGCGTCGGCCGACTCGGCGTCGAGATCGAGCTCGAACTGGTCCGCAGAGCGGAGCGCCTCCAGTTCGAATCCGAGACGTTCGAGCGCGCGCTTTGTCGTCTCGGCTTCGGGGTCCAACACGCCCCGCTTGAGGCGGACCGTCACCGTCGCGGTGTACGTCGTCATCGAATCGTAGTGCGCGGTCGTGTGTAAAAGACGTTTTGGACTGGTTCGGGTATACACGAACGTGGTATCGGCGGGAGAGACGTCTCAGCGTTTGGAGGATTTACTCGGAATGGAAAGAAACGCTTTTAGCCGTCGCTGGATTCGCATCGACCGATGAGACCGCGCGCCGCGGCAGCGAGGTGGAAGCGATGACGAATGATCTGACCGAAATCACCGTCGTCGGAGGAGACAAGACGGGACTCGTTGCGAACGTCACGACGCTGCTGTTCGAGCGCGGAATCAACGTCGAAGACATCGACCAGGCCGTCCGCGATGGCGTCTTCCGAATGACGCTGCACGCGGACACCTCCGAGATGGTCTGCACCGAGGAGACGCTCCGAGATGCTCTCTCGGACCTCGGCGCGGACCTCGGCGTCGACATCCAGGTCCGGTTCCCGACGGACCGCGAGACGCGACGGATCGCCGCGCTGGTGACCAAAGAGAGTCACTGCCTCGAAGCGCTCCTGCAGGCCCGCGCCGACGGCGAACTTGAGGCCGAAATCGCGGTCGTGATCGGGAACCACGGCGATCTCGAACCCCTGGCGGACGCCTACGACGTGCCGTTCGTCGACGTCGGCGACGAGACCGGCGTCCCCGACGAAGACCACTTGCTGGAGGTGCTCGACGACTACGAGATCGACCTCGTGGCGCTCGCGCGCTTCATCCGTATTCTCAGCCCCGAGGTCGTCTTCCGCTACGAGGACCGCATCATCAACGTCCACCCCTCGCTCCTGCCGGCGTTCCCCGGCGCGAAGGCCTACCGGCAGGCGAAAGAGGAGGGCGTCCGGATCGCGGGCGTCACGGCCCACTACGTTACTACAGACCTCGACCAGGGGCCGATCATCTCCCAGCGCGTGTTCGACGTCCCCGACGACGCGTCCGTCGAGGAACTCCGCGAGCGCGGCCAACCGCTCGAAGCGGAGGCGTTCCTCGAAGCCATCCGACTGCATCTGGACGACGCCGTCTCCTCGCACCGCGGGCGGACGAGTCTCCGCGAGAGCGCCGACGCCGAGGACTACCAGCTCGGTCTCTCGGGAGACGCTGAGGCAGCCCAACCCGACGGCCCCGTCGACGACCTCGATTCGGCGCTTCGGAACGCGCCCGAGTCGCCGTCGGTTCCGGACCCGGCCGACGACTGAGTGACGCGACTACCCGGGAGACCACTCAGTCGGCCACGTGAGGCGGTCACTTCTTTAAGTGGCTGCGCAACGGTACCGAGCCGAACGGCCGTCTAACGCGACGACGTACCACAGGAGTCGACGAGTGCTACGACCACGGCTGCCCCGCCCGCGGTGAGACCTTCTCATAGAGATTATCGTAAATCCTCATAGATTTCTCGCCGGACGGTACGGCGAGACTCTCCGAACGGTTACGATAATCCCTATCAGAGGTCGCGGGCGCGGGCGACCGCGTCGTTGATGTCGGGCGCGTCGAACCACGCGGACCCGGTGTAGGCGTTTGTCCCGGCCGCATAGAGGTCCGCGACGGCTTCGAGAACGTCCGCCGGAAGCGACTCGGGCGAGCGATCGCACAGGCCGCGCCAGTCGGCGACGCCCTCCTCGCGCGCCTGCGACTTCGCCTCGGAGACGGCGTCGACCCACTCGGGGTCGGTCCGCTTGTAGTACTGCCGGACGACCTCCTTCGAGACCTCCTGGCCGTCGTAGGAGAAGCGGTTCTCGTCGAAGGTGCCGACGACGTCGGCGACTTTGATGGTCCCGTCGTGATACAGACATTCGATTTTGCCGTCCTCGTGGACGAACCCGCGTTCGGCGGCGCGTTCGTTCAGGACCTCGTTCACCGCGAGCGCGAGGTCTTCGAGGTCGTCGAGGGCGGCGACGCCGGCGATCCGGTCGGCCTCCGGCCGCGAGAGGTAGCGATCCTGTTCTTCGTACTTCGTCGAGAACTCGACGACAGGCTCCGGCAGGTCGACGGCCTCGTCGGGCCACGACGCGAGGTCGAGGCCGTATTCGGCGGGCGTTCCCCGAGACCGGAGGCTCGATCCCGCGGGGACGGTGTTGCGGAAGACGATCTCCAGGGGGATCAGGTAGTTCTCGCCGGCGGCATCGTGGTAGGCGTCGTAGTCGTACTCGTCGTCGCCGAGGTAGGGGAGGTCCGGCACCTGCGTGAGTTCGATCGCCATCTCGGTCGGCGGTTCCTCGCACGCTTCGAGGGAGATGGGGTCGTCGCCGGCCGACGCGCCCGCCGGATAGACGCCCGCGTAGTGCGTCGGGACGTCGTGCTCGGACAGGCGCTCGAAGTTGTGTGCGCCCATCGTACACAGCGACGCGCCCTTGTTCGGGACGTGATCGGGCATCTCCCCCCAGTCGAAGACGGAGTACTGGTCGGTGAACACGAACCGTCCGCGCCCGAGGTCGGACGCCGTCGGTTCCGCGTCGACGCGGAACTCCTTGACGCTCGTCATACGCCGAAGTGGCGTCGGCATCGCACAAGAAGGCTTCCACTCCCGTGTGTACTTTCTCCGAATCGCGGCAGGATCTATACACGTCTGTGATATACCACGCCAGTTCCGCTACCACCTCACTTTTTGTCTCGTATCGCGTTGTGAACCGGTATGCGCGAGCCAGCCGCACCGACGGACGAGGGGTCCGACTCCGCTTCCGATTTCGAGTTCGACGTCGTCCCCGACACGGACCAGTCGTTCGAGAACGCGCTGGCGAAGGCCCGCGCGGGCGACCGCCTGACCGTCGACGACGGGATCGAACTGATCACGACCGGTACCGACGCGCCCGGAATCGACCCGATACGGAAAGAGCAGGTCCTCGAGGCCGCCGACCGGCGACGAGCCGAGGTCGTCGGCGACGAAGTCACGTTCGTGGCGAACCTCAACAACAACGTCACGACCGCGTGTAACACCGGCTGTCTGTTCTGCAACTTCAAGAACACCGCCCACCAGTTCGAGGCGGACTACGACGGCGAGCACGCGGGCTTCACCAAACCGCCCGCGGAGTCGCGCGCCGTCGTCGAGGACGCGCTCGATATGGGCATCTACGAGGTGACGTCGGTCTCGGGACTCCACCCCGCGTTCGCACTGAATGAGGAGCACCGCGAGATCCTGGCGACGTACGACGACCCGGCGAAGGAGGTCGACTACAAACCGCCGACGGTCTACGAGACCGATCCCGGCACGTACGTCGAGCAGATGCGCGCGATGTCGATCGGCGGAGTCCACCTCCACTCGATGACGCCCGAGGAGGCCCAGCACGCCCGCCGCGGCACCGACTGGTCCTACGAGGAGGTCTACCGCGAACTCAAGACAGCGGGGCTCGCCTCCGCGCCCGGCACCGCCGCGGAGATCCTCGTCGAGGAGGTCCGCGACGTCATCTGCCCGGGAAAGATCGGTACCGACGAGTGGGTCGCCGCGATGGAGGGCGCGGTCGCGGCCGGACTCGACGTCACCTCGACGATGATGTACGGTCACGTCGAGAACGCGGCTCACCGCATCGAACATCTGAAAGTGATCCGCGATCTGCAGGACCGCACCGGCGGCATCACCGAGTTCGTCCCGCTCTCGTTCGTCCACGAGAACACGCCGCTGTACGAGAACGGCGTCGTCGACGGCGGCGCGAGCGACGCCGAAGACGAACTGGTGGTCGCAGTCGCCCGACTGTTCCTCGACAACGTCGAGAACATCCAGTCCTCGTGGGTGAAGTTCGGGAACGCGAAGGCGCTGAAACTGCTCAACTGCGGCGCGAACGACTTTATGGGGACGATCCTCTCGGAGGAGATCACCACCCGAGCCGGCGGGTCCTTCGGCGAGTTCCGCTCGTTCGACGACTACGTCGAGATGATCTCGGCGATCGGTCGTACGCCCGTCGAGCGTTCGACCGACTACCGGACGGTGCGCCGGATCGACATCGACGATCGACCCCACGGGCCACGTCTCGGGCCGCGGGCCGACGGCACGCCGATGCTCGACGGTCAGTCGCCGTCGGGTAGCGACCCCGCCCCCGCCGACGACTGAGAGAGAGTATCACAAGTCCCGATGGATTTCTCGCCGGACGATACGGCGAGACTCTCCGAACAGTTACGATAATCCCTACGAGCGGCGATTTCACCGGACCCCGCCGGGCGGAGCCTTATTGTCGCTGGCTCCCAACAGTTCGCTGAGATGAAGATCGCACTGATCGGCGTCGGCCAGGCCGGCGGCAAGGTCGCTGACGCGATCTTGGAGTACGAGGCGGCGAGCCGGGCCGATTTCGTCACCGACGCCGTCGCCATCAACTCGGCGACGGCCGATCTACTCGGCCTCACCCAAATCCCGGTCGACAACCGTGTCCTCATCGGTCAATCGCGCGTGAAAGGCCACGGCTGCGGGGCCGACAACGAACTCGGCGTGACCGTCGCCCAAGAGGACATCGACGAGATTCGCGGAGCCATCAACGACCTGCCGATCCACGAGGTCGACGCGTTCTTCGTCGTCGCCGGCCTGGGTGGGGGAACCGGATCGGGCGCCGCGCCGGTCATCGCGCGCGAACTCTCGCGGCTCTACACGGAGCCGACGTACGGACTCGGCGTCCTGCCCGGGAGCGACGAGGGCGGGATCTACACGCTGAACGCCGCGCGGTCGTTCCAGACGTTCGTGCGGGAAGTCGACAATCTGCTCGTCTTCGACAACGACACCTGGCGACGGGCGGGCGAGAGCCTCCACGGCGGCTACGCAGCCATCAATCAAGAGATCGCCCGCCGCCTCGGCGTCCTCCTCACCGCGGGTGAGGTGTCGAACGCGCCGGTCCCGGAGTCGGTCGTCGACGCCTCCGAGATCATCAACACGCTGGCCGGCGGCGGCGTGACGACCATCGGCTACGCCAACTCGGAACTCGAACGGGCCTCTCGGGGGCTGTTCGGCCGGCGCGAGGCCGCTCCCGACGCGACGGACGTCGTCAACCGGATCACGACGACGGTGCGCCGAGCGACGCTCGGAAACCTCACGCTCCCGGCGAACGTCCAGAGCACCGAGCGCGCGCTCGTCGTCGTCAGCGGACCGCCGAAGTACCTCAACCGGAAGGGGATCGAGGAGGCACGGCGTTGGCTGGAGGAGGAGACCGGCACGATGGAGGTCCGCGGCGGCGACTACCCGATCCCGGAGTCGAACTACGTCGCGGCGCTCGTCGTGTTCGCGGGGGTCACCGACGTCCCGCGGATCAAAGAACTCCAGCAGATCGGTCGCGAGACGCAGCAGAACCTCGAAGCCAGGGCCGCAGAGCGGCCGGAGGCGCTCCGGGATCTCGTCTGGGGCGACGAGGGCGGTCTCGATCCGCTGTTCTGACTGCTTTCGCCGGCGAAGCCGGACAGACTCAAGTTCGCTCCGATCCTTCCACCAGTCGATGATGGTCACCACGCACGTGGCGGCCGGGCTCCTCCTCGCCGCGCCCGTGGCCTACGTCGCCCCCGAGTTAGCCGCCCCGGCCGCTGTGGGAGCGGTCCTCGGCGGTATCCTCCCGGACGTGGATCTGTTCGTCGGCGTCCACCGCAAGACGCTGCACTTCCCGGTGTACTACTCCGCCGCCGGCGCTCTCGCTGGTGCCCTCGCAGTGGCCGCTCCGTCGGCACTCACGGTCGCCGTCGCGCTGTTCTTCCTCGCGGCGGGTATGCACTCGCTGTCGGATTGGTTCGGCGCGGGCGAGGAGCTCCGCCCGTGGGAGCGCACCTCCGACCGCGCCGTCTACCTCCATCCGCGGCGCCGGTGGCTCCGCCCCCGCTACGTCGTCCGCTACGACGGTGCGCCCGAGGACCTCCTCTTGACAGTCGTTCTCGCGGTTCCCGCCGCGGCGACGTTCGACGGCTGGCTCCGGGCGCTGGTCGTCGGCGGCGTCTTTCTCGCGGCGGCGTACACGCTCTTCAGAAAACGGGTTCCGGACTGGCTCGGCGTGTGAAGCTTCGCCACTCTCTCGCGAGCGCTCAGTCGGCCGATCCGCCCGACGGCAGCGGAGAGTCCACCGACAGCGGACCATTTCGCCGTGCGACGCTCCGGTAGCGCTCGCCGTGGACGTCGCCCGCGGTGATCGCCGAGGCGATCGGCTCCGAGAGCCACTGACCCGCTGCCGGCCGGCCGTCGAAGTCGTCTCTGCGGAGCGACTCCGGGAGGTAGCGGTCGTACACTGGCAGGCGTTCGTACAGCGGGACGCCGGCTTCCGCCGCAATCTCCTCTAGTTCCCGGAGCGCGGGCCAGGCGTAGTCGGGGTTGATGTAGTCTTCTGTGACTGGCGAGACGCCCCCGAGGTCGTCGACGCCGCAGTCGACGAGGTCGCGCGTCGGCGAGAGGTTCGGCGGCACCTGGACCGACACCTCCGCGGGGAGCGCGGCGCGCGCCATCGCGACAACCCGCCGCATCGTGTCGACGGACGGCTGCTCGAAATCCGAGCGCTCGTTCGGGACGACGTTCTGGACGATCACCTCCTGGACGTGATCGTAGCGCTCGTGGAGCTCTCGGATCGCGAGGAGGCTCTCGGCGCGGTCACGCCACGACTCGCCGATGCCGACGAGAAGACCGGTCGTGAAGGGGACACCGACCTCCCCCGCTGCGCGGATCGTGTTCAGCCGCTGCCCCGGCGTCTTCCGTCGCGTGCCCGAGTGTGCGCGCACGTCCGCGGTCGTTTCTAACATCACTCCCATACTCGCGTTGACCGGCGCGAGGCGCTCGAAGTCGGCTTCGGTCAGATCGCCCGGATTCGAGTGCGGCAGGAGGCCCTCTTCGAGTGCCATCTCACAGCAGTCACGGAGGTAGCCGAGAATGTCGTCGTAGCCCCACTCGGCGAGTTGGTCGTGGATCGCTGTGTAGCGTTCGTCCGGTTCGTCGCCGAAGGTGAAAAGCGCCTCCGTACAGCCGGCGTCGGCGCCGACGCGCAGTCGCTCGCGGACTTCGTCTGGCGAGAGGAGCGTCGCTTCGCCCGGAACGTCGTAGTAGGTGCAGTACGTGCAGGTGTAGCGACAGGCGGTCGTCAACGGCAGGAAGACGTTCCGCGAGAAGGTGAGTTCCGGCGCGGCCGCGACGTCCGCCGGCGTCACCGACAGCAGTCGGTCGACCGCCGACTCCTCGATCGTAACGTCGACGCCGTACTCCTCGGCCGCGGGGAACATCGTGGTCACGTTTCGCGGTCGGACGTACAAAAACAGTCGCACTCCGGGACGCCGCCGAGGCGGATCACGATCGGTCGACGCCGACCCGACTGTCGCTGGTGTCGATCCCGAAGCCAGCGTCTTGCAGCCACTCGCGAGCGCGTCCGCGGCCGTGCAACAGTACTTCGGCGAGGTCTGCCGGCTCGTCGACGTCGGTCGCCAGCCGCATCGAGTCGACGGTGTCGACCGCGAGCCCTGCCTCCTCAGCGATGCGGCGGTGGTCCCGATAGGACGCGCCGTGGTAGTCGACCGAGAACGCGGGGTCGCGAACGACGAGTGCGTTCGTCCCGCCGCCGCGGCCCGGCGCGATCGCGACGTCGCCACCGACGGCGAACAGTCGACGGAGCGCCGCCGGCGTCGCGAGTGCGAGATCGGCCATCACGATCGCCACCGCGCTCGTCTCCTCGCCGAGCCGATCGAGCGCTCCGTTCACCGCTGCCGTGAGTGGTCTGTCGTCGATGGTCGCTGAAAGAGAATCTACGAGGCCTGCGTCGAATTCGGTTTCGGGCCGACTCCCCGTATCGTCGACCGTCGACGACTCGTCGGCACCATCGCCCGCGGTACTCTCATCGAGGGGCGCCGAGAGGAGCAACTCGGGCTCGTGGCCCGTCTCCCGGACGGCGTCGACGACGTCGTGGAGCATCGCGAGCGAGAACTCGTGGCGCTCGGACCGCGAGAGCGGGGGCGCGAGGCGACTCTTCGGGTTCTGATTCGTGTACGGAACGAGGACGTGCATCGCAGAAAAGGAGAGACTCAGCCGAGTTTGTCGTGACCCTGCTGCTGGGAGCGCCAGTACAGGAAGCCGCCGACGAGGAGGCCGATCACGACGAGTCCACCGACGCCGTACAGCGCGTACTGCATCAGTTGATTGGACTGCTGGGTCTGTTGGGCCTGCTCTTGGGCCTGCTCGGCGAGATCGCTCGCGAGCGAGAACTCCTCGCCGTTGTAGGCGTCGATCGCGTTTCCGAGCGACCGTTCGGCCTCCTGGGAGTTCACCTGCTCGACGTCCGCGGACGCCTCGTCGATCGCGTTCCGCGCCTCGCGACTCTCACCGGTGTAGTACGTCGCGTTCCAGCTCTCGATCTCGTTCGTGGAACCGCCCTGACGCGTCTGTTCGAGTCCGATCACGGTGAACGTCTGTGCGGGCTCGTAGGAGTACGACGCGACTTCGGGGACCGTACCGGTCACTTCGACTTCGACCTCGTTCGTCCCGTCGGACGTCGAGATCTCGGCGCCCGAGAAGGACTGCCCGTCGAAGGACTCCTGATCGACTTTCGCGCCGGTCTGGTCGTAGTAGTAGACCGTCCACGTCACGTCGGTCAGGTCCGTCTGCCCGGCGAGCGTCCACGATTCGAGCGAGGGGTTCTGATACAGTTCTGTCAGCGTAGCTGTCGCAGTGACCTGTGTCCCGACCTCAGCGTCGCTGGTGACGTCCGAGTCGCCGACGGAGACGGCTGCTCCGGGGACCGTGGCGACCGAGAGGACGAAGAGACAGGCTAACGCGAGCTTAGAAAAGCGACTCCAGCTCGTCTTCGTCATCGTTTATGAGATTCTCCAGATTGTCTTCGCTCTCCTCTCGGATGTCGTCGATGTTGTCCTGTGCCTCGATGGCGACCTGCTGGAGCTCCTTGATGCGGGGCACGTTCGTCACGCCCGAGAGGAGGATGACGGACGCGACCTTTCCGGAGTCCTTGATGGGGTAGTCGCCGCCGCGGACTTCCATACTACCGGTCTGCTCTTCGATCCACTTGCGACCGCGCTCTATTCCCTTCCGATTGAGGTGCCGCGGGGGACCGGCCATCACGAGCAGCGCGCGTTCGCTGCCTTCGATCTCACAGGGGAGCGTCAGTCGGCCGAGCGCGGCCTTTCGAACGAGCGAGGTGATTCGATTCGTCGTGTGTGCGGTGTCGAGTTCCGTCTCCTCGTTGCCGCCGGTGATCCGGGAGAGCAGCCCGCTGCTCGAAGACTCGTTTTCGACCGTCTCGGAGGCGTAGCCGACCGTCGAGACGCCGCCGCCGGCCAGCGTGTTGATGATCTCCGAGGAGTCGACGACGCTCTCGGCGACTTCGCTGCCCTGGCCGACCTCGCCGGCTCCGAAGAGGACGCCGAAGCGGGTGACGATCTCCTCGTTGATCTCGTCGTAGCCGCCCTGGACGGACTCGCCGGTCTTCCGCCAGGCGTCGTTGTCGAAGACGAGCAGATTGTCGACTTCCCGCACGAACGTCTGGAACGACCGCGCGGCGTTCAGCGTGTAGATCCCGCCTTCGTCGCTTCCGGGTAGGATCCCCAATCCGTAGACGGGTTCGGTGTAGATTCGCTGGAGATGTTTCGCGAGAACGGGCGAGCCGCCGCTGCCGGTACCGCCGCCGAGACCGGCGACGACCAAGAACGCGTCGACCTCGTGGACCGGGATGCTGTCGATCGCCCCTTGGACTTCGTCGATGTCTTCCTCGGCGACTTCCGCGCCGAGTTCGTTGTCGGCGCCGACGCCGTGGCCTTTCACGCGCGATTGACCGATGAGGACCCGCTGGTCCTTCGGGATGTGTTCTAATCCCATCAGGTCGGCCTTCGCCGTGTTGACCGCGACTGCCGCGCGGACGATATTCGAGTTGTGGCGCTTATCGTACTCGACGAATTTGTCGACGATCTTTCCCCCGGCCTGCCCGAAACCGATCATTGCGAGCTTCATTTATCGGGTCCCCTCGCCATTGGGTGTATCCCAGTGCAAACGCGGACATAAACCTTGTGATGGTGTGAAACGGGCAGAACGAGATGCGTACCACCGAAACCGCAGTACTGCGAGTGGGCGTTAATGAGTCATTAGACCTCTGTACCCGTGAGGTCAGGACCTATTTCTCAGGATTTAAATTCGGCGCAGTGAGTCAACAGCGGCGACAACGCGTCGGTCTCACCCGGAACTCGCCGCAGTGGCAGCGGTCCCAGCGTCGCCCGCGCGCCCGTTCAGGTACGCCTCCAACGTGGTGAGTTCGCCGGTCCCGACGTCGAAGGCGTCGACGTCGTTGTCGTCGGTGACGTTGTCGAACTGCAGCGAGCGGAACTGGTCTTTGCCCATCGGGAAGCCGGGAATGGCGCCGCCGATCGTGAGCCCCACCTTCGCGAGTCCCATCGGGACCGGCACGACCGTCGTCGACCGGCCGTCGGACTTGTGGATCATCCGCGCGATCTCCGCCAGCGTGAGTTTGTCCGGGCCGCCGACCTCGTAGATCTTTCCGACGTGCTCGTCGGACTCGATGGCGTCGGCCAGCATCGGCACGAGGTCGCCCACCCAGATGGGCTGGAACCGGGTCTTGCCGCCGCCCGGAAGCGCGCTGAGGTACGGCGGCGCGAGCAGTTTCGTGAACGAGATGAATTCGCCACCCTCGCCGAAGACGACCGAGGGACGGAAGATCGTGTAGTCGAGGACGGACTCGGTGACGATCTCCTCGGCCTCGCCCTTCGATCGGATGTACGCTGTCGGACCCTTGGGATCGGCACCGAGCGCACTCATCTGAACGAGCCGAACGTCGTGTTTCTCGGCCGCGCGGACGACGTGTTCAGTACCCTGTCTGTGGATCCGGTCGTGCATCTTGTCGCCGCCGCTCGGTTTGAACAGCGGCGAGAGCGCGACGAGGTTGTAGACTGCGTCTTTCCCCTCGAAGGCGCCCTTGATGGAACCGTAGTCGGTGACGTTTCCCATCACTTTGTTGACTCCCTTCGGAAGGTCCTGGCCGCTGGGGCTTCGCGAGAGGGCGGTTACTTCGTGCCCCCGGCCCTTCAGCTCCCGGCAGAGGGTGCTTCCGATGAATCCGCTCCCGCCGACGACGAGTACTTTCATACCCGTGATATCTCTCCGTGTCGACGTAAAGCTAACTGCCGTTTCCGTCGACGCACGGGTGCCTCGACGGCGCGTCGCAGCGACTCGGTGGGATTTTACTCCCCGATCCGCCATCTCGAACTATGCTCCTCACGCTGGAGGGACTGGACGGGAGCGGGAAGACCACCGCCTGGCAGGCCCTCAGAGACGACTACCCCGACGCGGTGTTCACCCGCGAACCGACCGATTCCTGGTACGGCGACGCCGTCACCCGCTCGATGCACGACGACGACGCCGACCCGCTGGCCGAGCTGTTCCTGTTTACTGCCGATCACGCGGACCATCTCTCTCGCGTCGTGCGACCGGCGCTCACAGACGGGACGCTCGTCGTCTCCGACCGCTACACCGACTCGCGGTTCGCATATCAAGCGGCGTCGCTCGCGGAATCGTATCTCGCCGGCGGTCGGGACCCGCTGACGTACATCCGGGAGATCCACGACGTCTTCACCCATCCGCCGGACGCGACGATCTATCTCGACGTCGACCCCGAGACGGCCGCCGAGCGGGCGGGCGCGACGAACAAGTTCGAACACGCGGAGTACCTCGAACGAGTCAGTGAGAACTACGAGCGACTCATCGAAAGCGACCCCGAGCGGTTCGTCCGCGTCGACGCGACCCAGTCGCTCCCGGACGTGATTGACGCCGTCGAAGGACACGTCGAGCGGCTGGTCGCAGACCGATAGCTGTCCGAGGCCAAGCAGCGCGGGGGAGTTGCGTTATCGGTTCACTGTCGGTCCGGGAGGTCGTACTCCTCCGGTGCCGGAATGTAGAGCGTGTCGATGGTGAATCCGAGTGCGAGCGGGAGCGCGATGGCCGCACCGAGAAGCGCCGTCGCACCGAGGTTCAGACCGGCGCCGATCGGGAGGATCCCGAAGAAGACGAGCGTCGTCACGAGCAGCGCGATCGGGATGAGCGCGAACGAGTAGACGACGTATCCCCACTGGGTGTTCAATCGGAGGCGGAAGAAACGGGTCAGCACGGCTGCCAGCAGCGTGTGCACCACGAGCACCGCCCCGAACAGCACGAGTCCGACGACCGAGACCATACCAGGAGTAGGGGCGCCGAGGACTTTACGCGTTCGGCTCCGTGGCGTTCGCCCCGCCCGAGCGACTGCGCGTCGCTACCGACGCGTCGTCCGCGCGATTCCGTCGTTTACGGCGGTTTTCCCGTCCGCGGCAGTCTCCCCCGCCTGCGGCGGCTACTCGTCCATCGAGATGTACGTCTTGGTGTCGTTGACGCCCTCGAACCCCTGAATTTCGGTCGAGGACGCGCTCAGGACTTTGTACACCTCGGGGGCGTCCACCTCGGCGATGATGTCGTACGCGCCCGCGACGATGTGCGCCTCGGTCACGTTCGCCAGTTCCCGGATGGAGTCGATGAGTCGCTCTGACTCCCCGGCGCCGGTCTTCACCATAATGAACGCGTGAACCATACTACCACGGTACGTGATACCATCTCATAGCATTTGTGCCGCGAGTGGCGTACCACGCTGACTCGATAGGACGGGTCGGAACGAGACCGGACCGACGAATCGTACAGGGACGTTCCGGAGAAACATTATTCACGTCCGCCGGCGTACCTCATTCGTATGCGGTTCGTTATCATTGGTGCAGGTCGCGTGGGACTCCGGACCGCCCGGGTTCTCAGAGACGAAGGGCACCAGATCACGCTCGTCGAACAGAACCGCGATCGGGTCGAGCGCGCCCGCGAAGACGGCTTCGAGGTCGTCGAAGGCGACGGCTCCCGCGAGGAAGTCCTCGTCGAGGCCGGCATCGAAGACGCCGACGGCCTCGGGGCGCTCACGGCCGACCTCAACGTGAACTTCGCGGCGTGCTCGATCGCGAAGTACCACCACACGTGGACGGTGCTCCGCGTCGACGAGGACTACCGCGAGGAGGTCTACCACAAGTACGCCGACGAGGTCGACGAGGTGGTCTACCCCGAACGCCTCGGCGCGCTGGGCGCGAAGAACGCACTGCTCGGTGGCTCGGTGCGCGCGATCGCCGATGTCGCGCAGAACCTCCAGGTGGTCCTGATGACCGTCACCGAGGAGTCGCCGATGCGTGGGTACACGATCGAGGAGGTCGCACTCCCGGCGAACGCACGGATCCTGGCGTTCGGCAAGGCCGACAAGCCGATGGGGCTCCCGCTGTCTGACGACTCGCTGGAAGTCGGTGATCGGGTCGCCGTCCTCGCCGACTTCGACGTGCTCGAAGAGGCCAGACAGCTCATCGTCGGAGAGAAACTCGCGCCCGAGGGGGGTGTGGCCTGATGGTCACCGCCTACGTGATGGTCAAAGCCTCGACGGGCGACGTCGATCGGCTGAAATCGGCGATGTCGTCGGTCGACGACGCAGTCGAGAGCGTCAGCGTCGTCGCCGGCGACATCGACTACATCGTGAAAGTCCGCGTAGAGAGCCCCGGCGACGTCAAAGACATCGCGACGTCGATCCACGAGATGGCCGGTATCGAACACACCCAGACGTACATCGCGATGGACTGACCGCTCCGAACCGTCGTCTCGGAACTACAGCGGCGTCCCGCCCTTCGTCCCCCCGCCCGTGCTTGCCGCCCGTTGGATGAGATGCGTCACTGGCTCCGTGTAGTCGTAGCCGGGGATGATCCCCTCGACGTAGGTTCCTTCGACGTACTCGACGGCGGCGACCGCGTCGGCCGCAGCGCGGTTGGCGTCGAGATCGGTGAGTTCGACGTTCAGGACCGCGTGTTCGCCGTCTCGTTCGACCGTGACGTCGGGGTCGTCGGTGCCGCGGAGCGCCCCGTCGACGTCTTCGAGCCGAAGCGCGAGCGTGTCGAACCAGCCGTCTTCGACGACCGGGGCGACGTGGTCCTCGGTGACGGCATCGAGCATCGGCACGCGAACGGTGACGGCGAACACGGCTGCGCCGCCGTCGCTGTCGATCACGACCTCGCCGTCGAAGGCGGTCGTCGTTACTGCGTAGCGTCCGTCGTCGAGTCGTTCGAAGGAATCGTGCTGCTCCGCGGCGCGCCGGGCGCGCGCGACGGCGTCGCTCTCACTCATTGTCTCCCAAAGGACTCGTAGCGACAAAAACGTCTCGCGCCGGGCTCTATATATGTCAACGAGGGCGAAACGGTTTCCGGGTGCGGCACGTTTAAGTGGTTCCCACTCTTCCCGCCAAGTGACGCTTCGTCTGGAGGGCCGAAGCGTCAGCGGGGACCAATTCAGGGCGGCAGCGGCCGTCCGGGCTGTTCCCGGACGGCTGCTACCTTTTCCGCGACGTCGACTCCCGAGAGACGTCGCTGTCGGTCGTTCGACGCCGTCTCCACTGTCTCTACTCGCGTCACCGATTCGAGCGATTGAAGTACTCACCCGGTCAGTTATCCCGTATGCAGGACCAAGGACGTTCGAAGCGGAAGCGGACCGGCGGTCGACGCCGACGCTCGCACAAGAAGACGCGCCACCAGCTCGGCCGTCAGCCAACCGAAACGACCGTCGGCGAGCCGCGGTTCCAGGTCGTCGACGCACGCGGCCAGAACAAGAAGGTCCGCGCCCTCTCGGCGAACGTTGCGCAGGTCGCGATCGACGGCGAAGTCGAGGAAGCGACCATCGAAAACGTGGTCGAGAACCCCGCGAACGTCAACTACGTTCGACGGAACATCATCACGAAGGGCGCGATCATCGAGACGAGCGAGGGCACGGCCCGCGTGACGTCCCGTCCAGGGCAGACCGGTCAGGTCAACGCCGTTCTCGTCGACGAAGAGTAACTCTTCTCGGAACTACGCGTCGATCCTAGGGGGTCGGCGCGGCTTTCTGCAGCGCCGTTTCGGCGATGTTACCGCCGTAGTCGGCGCTCCGCGACACGGAGTCGACGATCAGCCCGAGCAGTTGCGCGCGTGCGGGATCAAGATCACGCAGGAGTTCGTCGATCTTGCGAGCGCGCTCGTCGATGGCCTGGACCGACTCGCGGGCGTCGTTGGCCAGCCGGGTCGCCTCGTCGCTGTCGTCTGTGAGCAGCGCGTCCATTCCGTCGTCGACGATCTCGCGGGACTCCTCGTGGAGTTCGTAGAGCGCGTCGATGACCTCGTCGGGAACTGGCTTCTCGAACTCTAAGGTGAGGTGTGCGATCTTCGTCGCGTGGTCGGCGATGCGTTCGAGCTGTCGCGCCGCGGACTGGTAGTCGAAACAGACCTCGCGGGGGAGTCCGAGTTCTTCGGCGGCCTTCGGCGTCCGCAGCGTCGCCCGGAAGATCCGCGAGACGACCATCCACAGGCGGTCGACGTCGTCGTCGCGCTGGATGACGTCGCGGGCCATATCCGTATCGAGTTCCGCGAGCGCGTCGATGGCGTCCCCGAGCATCGACAGCGAAATGAGCCGCATCCGCCTGACGGCGGTGTGGATCGACAGTTCGGCGGAGTCCAGCAGGTCGCGGATGACGACCTTATCGCGCGTCTCTTCGAGGACTTCGAGACCGACGAGACTCTGGGTCGCCTCCCGAATCGTCCGTCGCTGATCGGTCGTGATCCGCGAACTCTCGAGCGAGATGATGTCGAAGCCACTGACGTACATCGTCATCACCGCGCGCGTGAGTTCGTCGCCTTCGAGGTCGGTTACGTCGAGCGCTCCCTCGGTTCGTTCCTCACCGTTCGCCGGTGCCAAGAATAGTGAATCACCCTCGGGGTAAAATTCGACGACGCTTCCGGCCGAGACGTCGTTTTCAGTCGCCCACTCCTTCGGGATTGAAACTGTGAACGTCGACCCCCCGGTGACCTGCACCTTCCGCGTTTCGACCATATCTGGCCGTTGTGAACCCCATAGTATAAACTTGACCATTACTATATATAGAATCGGCGAACGCTCCTATCTATGTGGTGTGTCCCCACGACTGGGGGATCTCACAACCGCACTTGTCGATCAAATCTATATCTGCTCATAATGTGCTTACTGAGCACTATTTCTCCAAAATAGTTCTGCAACTGAAATCTATTGGAGTAATATGCGAAATACCAACAAAATACTGGCGTCAGTTTGCCCGAACAGTCGCTCTCAGAGTCCCGAAAACAGCGGTTTCAGACTCGACCATAGAGTACGTACTGATATTTTTTCTATATAGCTGTATTAGTAGCCGTTTTATCCTGCCTACGGATACGGAGTGATAATGACGCGCCAATCCAAGCGCAGTAGCGTTTCACGTCGCAAGTTCCTTCTCGCGTCCGGCGGGCTCGGCGTCGCCGGTCTCGCTGGCTGCACACAGCAGAACACGGGCGGCGACTCCACTGCGGAACCGACGTCGGGTGGCGACGACTCCGGCTCGGATGGAACCGACAGCGGGTCACAGTCGCTCGCAGGCGACATCTCGATCGCCGGTTCCTCGACGGTCTTCCCGCTCGCGACGGCGATGGCGCAGCGCTTCCAGGAGACCCACAGCGACGTCAACATCAGTCTCCAGTCGACGGGGTCCGGTGGCGGCTTCGCGAACTACTTCTGTACGGGCCAGACGGACTTCAACAACGCGTCGCGACCGATTCAGCCCGAGGAAGAAGATCAGTGCGCCGGGAGCGATGTCGAACCCGTCGAGCTCAAGGTCGCGACCGACGCCCTGACGGTCATCGTCAACAACGACAACGATTGGATCGGCGAGGGTCTCACCGTCGAAGAACTGAAGCAGATCTGGTCGGCCGACACCTCGCCGGAGATGTGGTCCGACATCAACTCCGAGTGGCCCGACGAGCCGTTCGAACTGTACGGTCCCTCCGACGCCTCCGGGACCTACGACTACTTCCACGAGGCGATCCTCGGCGAAGAGACAAGCCACCGACAGGACTACTCGCCGACCGAGCAGGACCGCACCATCATTCAGGGCGTCACCGGCTCGAAGTACGCGATGGGCTATCTCGGATTCGCCTACTACAGCGAGAATCAGGACTCCGTGCAGGCGGTTTCGGTCAAAGACGGCGAGGGCGAGTACGTCGAACCGTCGCTCGAAACGGCGCTCTCGGGTGACTACACGCCGCTGTCGCGGCCGCTTTTCACCTACCCGAAGGTCTCGGCGCTGCAGGAAGCCCACATCGAGGCGTTCACGCGCTTCTGGATCGAGAACGCGACGAGTCGCGAAATCGTCGCCGAGGAAGTCGGGTACGTCCCGCTCAGCGAGGACGAACAGCAGACGATGCTGACCCGAATCGACGACGCCGTCGACGGATCGAACTAGACAACGCGTGCCGCGCTCGTACGTCTAACGAAGCGCTTTTTCATCCCACAATAATCTGAATACACAATGAGCACAGACGAGTTGGAAACCGACCTCACGCGGCAGACGGAGAACTCCCCGCGAGAACTCCTGACGCGGACGTTCTTTTTCTTGTGCGCGGCGTTGTCCATCGTGACGACGATCAGTATCGTCGTGTTGCTCGTGACAGAGGCGGCGAAGTTCTTCACGATCACCGCCCCGCTGATGGGCGTGACCGGGGAGACGGCGTCGCTCGTCGACTTTCTCACCGGCACGACCTGGCAGATCAACAGCGGCGAGTTCGGCGTCCTCGCTTTGGTTTCGGCGACGCTGATGATCACGATCGGCTCGGCGGTCATCGCAATTCCGCTCGGCGTCGCGACGGCGATCTATCTCAGCGAGTACGCCAGCCAGCGGGCTCGCTCGGTGCTCAAACCCGCACTCGAGATCCTCGCGGGCGTGCCGACCGTCGTCTACGGTTTCTTCGCACTCATCTACATCACCCCGGCGCTCGCCACCGTGATCCCACAGATCGGGACGTTCAATATGCTCTCGGCGAGCATCGTCGTCGGGATTATGATCATCCCGATGGTCGCCTCCATCAGCGAGGACGCGATGTCGGCCGTCCCCGACGACCTCCGGCAGGCCGGGTACGGGATGGGCGCGACGAAGTTCGACGTCGCGACCGGCATCGTCGTCCCCGCGGCGCTCTCGGGCATCTTCTCGTCGTTCATCCTCGCGCTCTCGCGCGCCATCGGCGAGACGATGGCTGTCACGATCGCTGCCGGGTCGCGCGCGCAGTTTCTGAACCCCGTCAACCCCGCCTCGTTCCTCGAGGGATCGCTCCCGATGACGGCCGCGATGGTCCAACTGCTCCTCGGTGACATCACCGGGGGCGGGCTGGCCTATCGCAGCCTCTTCGCGATCGGTCTCGTCCTCTTCGTCATCACGCTCGTTATGAACGTCATCAGCGACTTCGTCGCACAGCGGTACCGGGAGGAGTACTGAGATGGCCGCCGAAACCGAACACGGAGAAATCGAAGGGTTCGGACAGGTCAGCCGGACCGTCGGTACGGTCTTCAGATACCTGCTGCTCGCGGCGACGATGTTCGGCATCGTCACGCTGGCGGTACTCCTCGTGTACGTCGCCAACGACGCGATCCGGCCGCTCACTGCGGATCCCGGCTGGTATCTCATCTACTTCTTCACGCTCGTCGTACCGACGCTTTTGGTCGGCGCGTACGTCCGCACGCGGGACCGCGCAGCGTTCTCGTTCGGCGTCTTCCTCGTCGGACTGCTCGTGGTCTCGCTGATGTTCAGCGGGGGCGTCGGGCTCCTCGTCGTCGACGTGATCCCACCGCTCGTCGCGCTCTCGTTCGCGCTCGGACTCGCGGTTCCCGCCGCGGTCGCGGTCGCGCTCACCCGAAACTCCCATCGGATCTCGTTCACGACGCGGCTCGTCGCGACCTCGTTCGCCTTCTATCTCTCGCTTTTCGGCCTCCCGGGACCGATCGGTGACGCCGCGGGCCTCCCGCAGGTCGTCCCGAGCTTCGTCCAGTTCATCCAGTCAATACCCGTCATCCCGGTCGACTGGATGATGGTCGCGGCCATCGTCGGCGGGGGCTCCGCTGCCGCGGTCGGCGCGTACGTCGCCGGCGTCCGCGACGCTCGCTCGGGGCTGTACGCCGGACTCGCCGCGTTCGCTGTGAGCGTCGCGAGCGCGGTCGTCGGGCCGTTCGTCGGCATCGACCCGGTCCCTGCCGTCGTCGTAGCCGCCGTTGCGCTCGTGCCGACGTCGACGTACGCCTGGCGGGGTGCGTTCGGCGAGAACGGCACTCCGGTCGGGCTGGGATTCGCCGCGACGGTCGTCGTCGGCGCGCTCGTGGGTGCCGCGGCGGTCGAAGCGTTCGGCTTCGCCGGCCCCCAGTCGTGGGTCGACTGGCAGTTCCTGACGAGTTCCCACAGCGGCTCGGCGGTTGACGCAGGGCTGTACCCGGCGATCGGCGGCTCGATCCTCCTGATGTCGACGGTCGCGGCGCTGTCGTTCCCGCTCGGCGTCGGCGCGGCCGTCTACCTCGAAGAGTATGCGCCCGACAACGCGCTCACGCGCTTCGTCGACGTCAACATCTCGAATCTCGCGGGCGTTCCATCCGTCGTCTACGGCCTGCTCGGGCTCGGCGTCTTCGTGACGTACCTCGGGCAGTCCGCGGGGACGGTCCTCGTCGGCGGCGCGACACTCGCGCTCTTGATCCTCCCCATCGTCATCATCTCCTCTCGGGAGGCGATCCGGTCTGTCCCGTCGGACCTCCGACAGGCATCTTACGGGATGGGCGCGACGCGCTGGCAGACCGTTCGCAACGTCGTCCTGCCCGAGGCGTTCCCCGGCATCCTGACCGGGACGATCCTCGCGCTGGGTCGTGCGATCGGCGAGACGGCACCGCTCATTATGATCGGTGCGCCGAACGTCGTGTTCAGTCTCCCGACCGCGCTCAACTCGAAGGTGAGCGCGATGCCGCTGCAGGTGTACGCGTGGTCGAGTCTCTTCGCCAGTGAGGACTTCTACACGAAGGCCGTCCCCGCCGGCGTGGTCGTGCTGCTCGCGGTGCTCCTCGCGATGAATTCGGTTGCGATCGTGCTTCGGAACAAGTTTGAGCGAACAGGGTGAATTTCAGCCAATGAGTCAACAGAATACGAACGAATCAAACGCGCGCGCGGATAGCTCGCCCGACCCGACGGACGACGAGATGCTCATCCAGACCGACGTCAGCGGGAGCGTCTCCTCGTCTGACGGGCCGAGCAGGCGAGAGACCGTCGTCAGCGCGGAGAACATCAACGTCTGGTACGGCGACGATCAGGCGCTACAGGACATCACGATGGACATCCCCGAGAAGAGTGTGACCGCGATGGTCGGCCCCTCGGGGTGTGGGAAGTCGACGTTCCTCCGGTGTATCAACCGGATGAACGACCTCATCGACAGCGCCCGCGTGGAGGGCGATCTCTACCTCCGCGGGAAGAACGTCTACGACGACGACGTCGACCCCGTGGCGCTCCGCCGCCGCGTCGGGATGGTGTTCCAGAAGCCGAACCCCTTCCCGAAGAGCATCTACGAAAACGTCACCTACGGGCTGAAGATCCAGGACAAAGGCGGCGACTACGACGAAATCGTCGAGGAGTCGCTCAAGCGCGCCGCGCTCTGGGACGAGGTGAAAGACCAACTCGACGAGTCCGGCCTGGACCTCTCGGGCGGCCAACAGCAGCGTCTCTGCATCGCTCGCGCCATCGCGCCCGACCCGGAAGTCCTCCTGATGGACGAACCCGCGTCCGCGCTCGACCCGGTTGCGACCTCCCAGATCGAGGATCTGATCGAGGAACTCGCCGAGGACTACACGGTCGTCATCGTGACGCACAATATGCAGCAGGCCGCCCGCATCTCGGATCAGACCGCCGTCTTCCTGACCGGGGGCGAACTCGTCGAGTTCGACGACACCCAGAAGATCTTCGAGAACCCCGAGAGCCAGCGGGTCGAAGACTACATTACCGGCAAGTTCGGGTAACGTCCGTCGATTCTGTCTCTGTCTCTCTCCCTTTCGCCGCTCTGCGTTTCGCCGCTTTCTGTTCTCGCCTGTGCCTCTCCTTCGCGACACTCTTATACTGCCGTCCTGTGTGCCGACAGGTATGCCCCGACAAGAGTACCAGGAGTCGCTCTCGAATCTCCGAGACGACGTTCTGTATATGAGCGAGGTCGTCGCCGAACGGTTGCGACTCGGCCTCGACGCGCTCGAACAGAAAAACGAGGCCACCGCCGAGGAAGTCGTCGACGGCGACGACGAGGTGAACCAGATGTACCTCGACCTCGAAGGCCAGTGCGTAGATCTGATCGCGCTTCAGCAGCCCGTGGCCTCCGATCTACGGTTCATCGCCGCGTCGTTCAAGATCATCACCGATCTCGAACGTATCGGCGACCTCGCGGTGAACCTCGCGCAGTACGCGATGGACGCCGACCGGGACGTGTTCCCCGAGGTCGACGTCCAGCAGATCGGCGTCGAGACGCTGGAAATGCTCGAATCCGCGATGGCTGCCTACGCCGACGAGGATCCAGAAGCGTGTTACGAGGTCGCCGACCGCGACGACGACCTCGACGCGATGTGTGAGGCCGCCAGTTCCATCGTCGTCCGTGACCTCATCGAGCAGGATCCCTTCGGTGACGGGAGCGAGGACGCCGAAGCCTATCTACAGGACATCTCGCGACTGCTCTTGACGGTCCGCGACCTCGAACGCGTCGGCGACCACGCGGTCAACATCGCCGCGCGGACGCTGTATATGATCGAAGACGACGCCGAACTGCTGTACTGACTCGCGGACTCGATTCTCTTTCTCAGAAGATGTTCGCCTGCCGGTAGACGCTGATCCCCTCGGCGGTGAGTTCGTACGGTTTCGTCTCCCGGGAGTGATTCGCGTCCCTGATCTTCTGGATCTCGATCGCCAGCCGCGTCTCGCGGAAGTCGCTCGGCCGCACGTACTGCAGCACGAACACGGCGTCCGCGAGGTACTCGACGATTCCGAACCGCGAGGTGTAGGGGTTGTCGTCGTTCGCCTCGGAGGTCAGAAGCGTCGTGATGCCGGCGCTCTTCAGCGCCCGCGTGAAGCCGAAGACCTGGCTGCGTCGCTTCTGCGCGCTCTCGTACATCATCTCCAGCAGTGAGACGGAGTCGAGCACCAGGCGATCCGCGCCGAACTCTTTGATCAGTTCCGGGAGGTCGTTCTGGATGCTGTCGAGGCTGTTCGCCATCTCGATCGGGTCGATGTCGACGATGGCGAGGCGGTCTTCCTCGACGTAGCGCTCGAACTCCCAGCCCTTCTCGCCCGCGGTCGCGAGGATTCGCTCGTGGCTCTCTTCGAGTGCGATGTAGACCGCGTCCTCGCCGTTTTCGAGCCCGTGATTCAGAAACTGCAGGCCGAACGTGGTCTTGCCCGTCCCGGCGGACCCGACGGCCACCATCAGCGACCGTCGCGGGACGCCGCCGAGGATCATCTGATCGAGTCCACCGATCCCGATGTCCAGCCGTTCGAGGTCGGAATCGAAGGACTCCTCGTCGAAATCGTCGGTGTCGTCCTCGAAGTTCGCGAAGCCGAAGTCGTCGCCGTCGCCTGCGCCGGCGTCCGCGGGGCCGAACGGACTCTCCGACCCACCTTCGTCGGGCGGGCTCGATCCCGAAGCCTCGCCCATCGCTGCTCCGACTCCGGACCCCGGCTCGGGGGCGTTTTCGAGCGCCGAGGCGAAGTCCTCCTCGAACGGGCTATCACCGGCGCTCTCGTCGCTCGTCGCTCCGGGTTCGCTACCGGCGGGGCCGCTACTTTCGTCGGGTCCTCCGGAGTCGGCCCCGGTGGGGGCTGCCTGTTCTCCGAGTTGCTGGTCAGTTTCTTCGTCGCTTCGCGCGCCCTCGGTATCGCGAGCGGCGGCTTGGGGTTCGACCTGGCTTTCGTCCTCGCTTCCGGCTTTGCTTTCGTCCTCGCTCCCGCTTTCGCCTTCGGTCTCGTCGATCGGCGACTCGCCGTGCGGTTCGGCGGTCGTTGGCTCCCGCTCCACCGCTACGTCGCCGTCGCGCTTGCCGTCCTCGCGGCCGTCCTCGTCGGCGTCTTCGCTCTCGTCGTCCTCCCGAAGCGCGCGCTCGAACCAATCGTCGTCGTCACTCATAGCCGTCACCCGCCCCCTCGCTCGGGTCAGGCTGCGACGCTCGACTCCGACGCCCCACGTGGTGGCCGCTGCGTTCCATCGCCGTCGTCGAAACGAGAGGACCGGCGCGGGTATCAATGTTGCCCGTGTGCGCCGGTGGCAGTGACCGCTCGCGAGCGATGACCGACGCGTGACGGAGCCCTTTTTTGACGTCGCGTCGAACCTGGCGACGGAGATGAAGGTGGCCATCGTCGCGCAATGGGGTAACGACCGGACGGCCCGTCTGGCCGGCGACCTCCGGGAGCGACTCGTCTCGGCGGACGTCACGGTGTGGCTCGATGCGGCGACGGCCGACGAACTCGGCGTCCCGGGGCGGCCGATCGAGGCGTTCGACGCGGCCGACCTCGTGGTGAGTATCGGCGGCGACGGAACGTTCCTCTTTGCGGCCCACGGCGCGCGTACGACGCCGATCCTCGGCGTCAATCTCGGCGAGGTGGGCTTCCTCAACGCCGTCAACCCCGAGGACGCCGTCGAGGCTGTGATGGAGGAGGTGCGAAACTTCCGTGAGGCGGGCGAACTCCCGACGCGGTCGATGCCGCGGCTCGCAGCCAGCGGCGAGGACTGGCTACTCCCCTCGGCGGTCAACGAGGTCGTCGTCCAGGGCGCTCGCCGCGGCCACGGCGGCGGCGCATCGATCGAGGTGCGCGTCGACGGTTCGCGCTACGCCACCGGACACGCAGACGGCGTCCTCATCGCGACGCCGACCGGCAGCACCGCGTACAATCTCAGCGAGGACGGACCACTGATCCACCCGGGCGTCTCGGGGTTCGTCGTCACCGAGATGGCTGGCGCGCAGGGGATGCCGCCGCTCGTCGTCGACCGCGACGCCACGGTCTCGGTTACTGTCGAGGAAACCGAGAACGCCGTTGTCGTCGTCGACGGGCGCATCCGCGAGCGCGTCGAACCGCCGGCCGACGTCACCGTCGAGATCGCCGACGATCCCGTTCGGATGGCTGGCCCGGCGTCGGACTTCTTCGAGGCGCTCAAGAAGTTGGAGTAATGGGTTCGCCGCGTGCAGTCGCCGACGTTTCGTCGGAGGCCAGCAATATAGCAATCCCCATTAACCCCGAACCCGAACCGCTCGAATATGACTCAGTCGTACGTGATCATCGGCGACGGTGTCGCCGGCAGTTCCGCCGCCGAGACCCTCCGCGAGGAGCAACCCGACGCCGAGATCACCGTCATCACGGACGAGGGCGAGGCCCTGTACAATCGGATCTTGATCAAGGAGTTCGCCAAGGGGAAACTCCCCGAAGCGCCGATCTCCATCCACGACGAATCGTGGTACGACGAGCGCGACATCGACCTCCAACTCAACACGCTCGTCGTCGATATCGACGTCGATGGCCACACCGTCGAGACCCACGAGGGCGAGGAGTACGCCTGGGACAAACTGCTGATCGCGACCGGCGGGACGCCGACACAGCTCCCGGTCGACAACTCCGACGCCAACGGCGTCCACCACTTCTGGACGTTCCAGGACGCCCGCGCGATCAAATCCCACATCGAACAGGCAGACAGCTCCGTCATCGTCGGGGCGGGCCTGCTCGGGATCGACCTCGCCGCGATCACGGCTGCCCAGGACGTCGAAGGCAAGTACCTGATGCGCGGTGACTGCTGGTGGCGCTACGCGCTCTCCGAAGAGGGCGCAGAGATCATCCACGACGCGCTGCGAGAGCGCGACGTCGAGCCAGTCTTCCAGTCCGGCGTCGATCACTTCGAGACCGACGAGGACGGTCGCGTGACGACCGCCGTCGACCCCAACGGCGACGAGTACGACGCCGACTTCGTCGGCATCGCGATCGGGCTGAACTTCAACACGGAGATCCTGCAGGACACGCCGATCGAGTGCAACGACGGCATCGTCGTCGACGAGTATATGCAGACGAACCACGAGGACGTCTTCGCCGCCGGCGACATCACCGAGTTCAACGACCTCATCCTCGGCGAGCGCGCGCAGAACGGCGCGTGGGGCTCCGCGAAAGAGCAGGGGACGATCGCCGCGCAGAATATGGTCGACTACGGCTCCGAGCCCTTCGAGTGGGTCTCCTCGTACTCGATCACCCACTTCGACTTCCCGTTCCTCTCCTTCGGGCATCCGACTCTGGGCGACGACGAGGCCGAAGCGAAGTACTCCGACACCGAGTGGCGGCGCCTGGCGTTCAAAGACGGCCAGATCGTCGGCGGCGTCCTCATCGGCGACCTCTCGCCGCAGTCGAAGTACAAGAAGCTGATGCGCGAACGGCGCAACGTCGCCGATCAGAAAGACGTCCTGATGCAGCAGAACTTCGAGATCGACGAACTCGACCTCGAAGAGACGCCCGCCGAGTAACGGTATCGGACGGACCCCAGTCGCGTTCTACACGCTCTCTTTTCCACTGCTGTCCGTCGCTCTACGCGACGGTTTCGGCCGCGACCTCTGCTAGCCGGAACCACCGGTCTGTCACCTGCCCAAAATCTTTATGATCTATAATGTATATTGGTACCATATGTCACGATCTATTGGCGGTTCGGGGGGTGCGGACGTCGCAACCGTCGTCGTCGAGTGTGACCCATCAGACGTCGGTCCGACCGACCACGTCCGAGACCTCGATCAGCTCACGCCGGCCGCTCGTCGGGAGTTCCTCGACGCAGTGTCCGGATCTGACCGCGCAGTCGACGCTGCCGGACTCACGACCGGCGACGTCGTTCGCTTCACCGAGTACTACCGCATCATCTGATCTTCGCTCTCGACTGTGGGGGACCGATGCAGTTTTCGGCGGGTAGGCGATAGGGGCAGGTATGAGCGACGAGCCCTCGGGTGGCCCCGGCGGCGACGCCGATATGACGCTGGCGTTCGAGTTAGAGGCACTTCGCGGCCTCGCGGACCCGAATGCCGTGTTCAACGACGCCCGTCAGTGGACCGAGTACGTCGGCGTCGTGAGTGAGAAGCCCACCTACGTCGTCACGAACTTCACGCGGAAGCACCGGGTCCGACAGGACTTCTTCTCGGGGCCGCGAGGCGTTCGCGAGAGCCTCGAAAACGTGAAAGCGCAGTTCGACACCGACCGACACGTCCTGGTCGGAACCACCGACGAGGACGCCGACGTCGCCGAGGCGGCCGGCTGGGAGTACCTCCCGCTCGAACAGGCGGCCGAAGCGGCCGGCTGGCAACTCGCTGGTGACGCCGACGAGGAGGAAGATCCCTTCGAGTCCAACGGGCGCGACGACTGGCCGTAGGCGGCACCTTCGTCGGGAGACGGAACGCGACGGAACCGCCTCTACCCGACGCGGCGTCGGGAACTTCACTCTCAAACTTCGGCTAACGAAAGCGTTAATCAAACTGCGTCCTTCCCGTGTGACAATGAGTCACCAGCTTCCTGACGTGCAAGCGAGCCAGCCCGACGTAACCGTCGGGTTAAGTCAGGTCGGCGTCACGGGCGTCGACAAACTAGTGAAGATCGCCCGCGACGGCAAACGACCGCTCGTTCTGATGGCGGAGTTCGAGGTGTTCGTCGACCTCCCGAGCGGTCGGAAGGGGATCGATATGAGTCGGAATATGCAGGTCATCGACGAGACTCTCGAAGCGGCCGTCTCGGAGCCGGCCTACCGCGTCGAAGATATGTGTGGCGACGCGGCCGAACGTCTCCTCGCGAAGCACGATTACACCTCGACCGCGGAGGTGCGGATGACGGCCGACTACGTCATCCGCGAGGACACGCCGGCGAGCGGTCTCCCGACACAGAGTACGATCACTATCGTCGCCAGCGCGACGGCGACCGACGAGGGCACTCGCGAGGAGATCGGTGCGGAAGTGACGGGGATGACCGTCTGTCCCTGCTCACAGGGGATGTCGGCCTCTCGCGCCCGCGAGGTTCTGCAGGACCTGCAAGTCGACGACGGGACCATCGAGGAGTTCCTCGATACGGTCCCCCAGCCCGGTCACTCCCAGCGCGGCCACGCGACGCTCACGATCACCGCCGACGGCTCGCCCGACGTCGACCTCCGAGAGATCGCAGAGCTGGCTCGCGACTCGATGTCCGCGCGGATTTACAACCTCGCGAAGCGCCCGGACGAGGACCATATGACGTATCAGGCGCACGCGGACGCGAAGTTCGTCGAAGACTGCGTCCGCTCGATGGCCGAACAGGTCGTCGAGGAGTTCGACCACTTAGGCGACGACGCCGTCGTCCATATGAAGCAGTCCAACGACGAGTCGATCCACCAGCACAACGCCCACGCCGAGCGCGAGGTCACGCTCGAACAGCTCCGGGCGGAAGTCGACAACCAGTAGCAACCGACTGGCTGACGTTCGCCCCGGATTTTTGACGCTACTCGCCGCCGAGTGACGACAACGCGAGCGGTTCGGCGGCCTCCCACTGCGGGTCGAACATCTCGCGCACGTCAGCCGCGAAGTCGGGGTCTTTCAGGTCGATCATCGCGAACGCCTGGGCGGGATCCAGCGGGTTCGGGACCTCGATACAGACTTCCACGTCGTCGATGAGCTCGAACGTCCCGGAGAGTCCAGGGGCCGTTCGAACTGAGAATGCGGGATGATTCGCCAGCCGCTGGGTGTAGCGCTCGCCGACGCTCTCGGGCAGCGATTCGACGAGTTCCGGCGCCATCAGTACGGACACGTCGACCCCGCGATCCAGCGCAGCCTCCAGTTCCTCGACGACGCGCTTTCCGACTGCGCCCAGGTCGAACTGTGGCGACACAGCGCCCGCGACGACCACCAGCGAGTCGTCAGCAGCCGCGAGGCGCTCGACGAGGAGTTCGACGGACTCCTCGGTCCCCACCGCAGCCGTCCAGAACTGGCTTTCGACCGGCTCTGCGGTCTCCAGTTCGTCTGTGAGGTCGTCGACGACGCTCTCGTACTGCTCGGCTTTCTCGCGAAGCTCTCGCCGTTTGTTCTCTAAGAGTCGATCGAGCGCCGTGTCGGGTTCGACGGCGACGTACTTCTTCGGTCGGCTCGCCGCCTGACTCCGAACCAGATTGTGCTGTTCGAGGCTGTTCAGAACGTCGTAGATCCGGCCCATCGGCACGTCGCTCGCTCGCGACAACTCTTTGGCGGTTGTCGCTCCCGTCCGGAGTAACGACCGATACGCACGCGCTTCGTATTCGGACAACCCGAGGTCCCTCAGACTCGCCATACCTCACTCTCCAAGCCCACGAATAAAAACGAATCGGAGGTTTACACGCCGCGAGCGTTCTCGGAACTACCCCTGTGTGCCGTCGGTGAGCGCCGAAACGGCCCGCATCAACTCCTCGGGTGTGGTCGCCTCGCGCGTTTCCGCGCCTCGGCGTACAGTGGCCGTCCCGGCGGAGACGGCCGGCGCGTCCGGAACGACGACCGCCTCGTGGTCGGCCACGCGGAGAGCCGCGCGGTGGAGGTCCGCGCCGGCGGCGTCGCCGACGCCGATCACGAGGTCGGGACGGACGAGTCGAGCGGTCACGGCACCGTAGCCGGCGACCTGGACGCCGATCCGGTCCCACGCGCCAGCGAAGGCGGCGACGGCGTCGTGGGCCGCGTCGGCGTAGCGGTCGCCCTGACCTGTTTCGTCGTCGGAGTCGGCCGTCTGATCGAGCAGCGCGGCAAGGTCCAACAGCGCATCCGCCATCTCGACGCCGCCGTCGAGCGGGCGCAGGGGTTCGTCGAGCAGGCCGACGTCCACGTCGGGGCCGTCGCGGAACGCGCCGTCGGATTCCTGGAGCTCCTCGATGGCGACGTCGGCGATGCGGCGCGCCAGTTCGAGCGGACCGTCTTCGGTCGCGAGCGCGTCCGGGCCGAGTACCTGCCGCGCGCGCGTGAAAGCTGCGACGGCGCGCGCCTGATCTTCTAAGAGGAGTTCGGGGACTGCCCCGTCGCTTTCGTCGGCGGATTCGTCAGTCCCTGCGGCCGGATCGAAGTGAGAGACGACGCCGTCGTCGTCGACGAAATCGGCCGCGAGCGCGTCGAGGACGCGTTCGGCGTACTCCCGCGACGTCTCGTCGTCGGTGTAGCCCGCGAGGGTGAGGAACGCGTCCGCAGTCAGGGCGTTGCCACCGGCGAAGGCCGTCAGATCGCGGCGCGGTCCGAATCCGTCGTCGTTACCGTCGCCGTTCGAGTCGTCGTCCGGGGCGACGCTCCCGCCGAAGGCGGTGCCGTTCCAGAGGCGGTCGACGAGGAAGTCCCGCGTCCCGTAGGCGGGATCGAGCAGCGCCTCGTCGCCGGTGTAGAGGTAGCCGTTCGCGAAGGCTCGAATGAGGGCGGCGTTCGCGTCGAGCACTTTCTCTCGGTGCGGGTCTGTCCAATCGCGACCCTCGGCGTAGCGGTAGAACCCGCCAGCGTCGTGGTCGTATAGCGATTCGCTAACGACGCCGAGCGTCTCAGTGGCCTGCTCTCGCGCCCGCTTCAGGGCGAACTCGATCGTCCGCGGCAGCGGGAACTTCGCGCCGTCGCCCCAGCCGGCGAACCGCGGATCCCACTTCTCGTCGAGTTGGCCGGCGAGGTGCGCTTCGATTCGCTCGTCGATCGCACCTGCAGGCGTCGGATTGCCGGCCAGCGCGCGCGGGATCCGCCCTGCGTCCTCGCCGCGGTCCGCCCAGACGTCGCGAACGGAATCGAGTACCTGCCGCATCCCGTCGGGACCGAGGTACGTCGCGCCCGTGATGACCTTCCCCGACGGCGTACAGAAGACCGTCGAGGGAAAGCCGCCCATATTGTATCGCTCGCGGACGCGCGGTCGGCGGTCCACGTCAACGCGAACCGGCACGAAGCCGTCGTTGACGTTGGCGGCGATCCGCGGCTCGGCGTACGTCTCGGCATCCATCTCGTGACAGCTGTCACACCACGTGGCGGTGAGCGCGAGGAGGACGGGGCGGTCGGCCGCGCGAGCCTCCTCGAACGGCGCGGGACCCCACTCGCGCCACTCGACGTGCGTCCGGTCGTCGGTCATACCTGTGCTCCGACGTGCCGGCGGGTAAGCCCTTCGAGGCACGTTCACTCGCACCGTCGCGCTCACAACTTTCGTCGCCGAGACGCCGACCCGCGCGACACAAGGGCTATGAACGGCGGTCCCAAACGGTGGCGTATGCAGACGCGCTGGGTCATCGCGCTCCTGTTGGCCATCCCACTCGCCGACACGCTCTTGTTGTTACCGGTCGCCTCGACGATCGGCTTCGTTCCGACGGTGCTTCTCGTGGTCCTCACGGGGCTCCTCGGGATGTTGCTCGTCCGGGCCGAGGGCCGCCACACGCTCTCGAAACTCCAGCGGAAGACCGCGACGGGCGAACTTCCGACGAACGAACTGCTCGACGGCGGCCTCCTCATCGCCGCGGGTGCGTTCCTCCTGACGCCCGGCATCGTCACCGACGTCCTCGGGTTCACGCTCGCGCTGCCGTTCACGCGCTATCCGATCCGCGGCGTCCTGAAGCGCTACGTGGTCCGGCCGTATCTGGACAAACAGACCGGCGGCTTCGTCTCGGGGAACGTCTGGGTCGGCGGCTTCCCGGGCGACGACGACGTCGTGAATCTCGATCCCGAGGAGTACGGCCGCCCCGGCGACGACAACTCCTGATACTGTCGGACAGACGTTCGTGAATCATATTGGCACCTACGGGGTGCCGATGATTTTCACATCGTTCTGTCCGACAGTATGACCACGCGCGTCCCGGTGCTGTCGACTGATTTTGATCCCGCCTTTGTCACGTCTCGCCGTCGCTGATCGGGAGACTGCGTCGCAAGCCGCTACCGAAAGGAAACCCTTAAACTACTCATCGAACAACGAGTAGATGCGCTCGCCTGGGCCAATAGCTCAGTCAGGTTGAGCGCTCGGCTGATAACCGGGAGGTCCACGGTTCAAATCCGTGTTGGCCCACCTCAATTCCCACCCGTTATGGGTTGGGTGAAATTGGGGCCTGCAACTCCCCAGCCACCCAATTTCGTCGTACTAACGAACCTGAGACGGTAGTCTCTGATCTTGTTCGAGTAGGGACCTTACCAACCCCCTACGCTGTCTGGCGATTTGTTTTAGCCGAAGGTGAGTTCAGTGAACCGCGCAGGAGGTGTCTCCGTTGAGGTTCAAGCACCTCGGCGCGGGGTATGTCCGGTACCACTGTCGGAGCTGTGCGGACGGATGTGTCACTACTCGGGACCAACCTCGCGCGCGACACCGAGAATGCGAACTCTGTTACTCTGCTCCCGTTTCGGATCGAGGTGATCCTGTTGATCAGCTCCACCCCGATCTTATCTGGGCGGCTAACGCTCTCCGCTTCGGGTTCACTCTCCCGTCACAAACGGCGGAGCAGCCCAGCCTAGGGGCTCGGACCGAGACTACCTCAACAACCTCTGCTGAGACTGTACCCCGCTGATGAGCGCGGGGGGATCAATCTCGGATGGATGTAACACATCCCCCCTTAGAGACTACCTTCTCGACGAACTCGAATCCGAAGGACTCCTTGGCCGAGGCCAATTGCTCGATGGCTCGTACACCGACCGCGATCGCGACCGCGCGCGCCTTCTCCAACTCGTCGCTGAACATCCTGAGGGAATCCTCCGCTCTCGTCTCGTTCACGTAGGTCTCTATGGCCTCCGTCTGTACGGAACTGATCCCTGGCGCAACACGGTCGGGTTCCAGGACCTCGACTGGAACAGCGCCGAAGATCGACACGATGCCGCGCTCGACCGGATTTCAGAAAAGACCTCGACCGTCGATCAGCTCGACGGCAGCGATTCAGAATACCAATTTGCATACAGGTTCACGAAAGCGGCTGAGGAGGCCGATCTCGTCCGTCTCGAAAGCGGCGGAAAATCGGCCACCGTGTTTCCAACACTACGGCTTCTTGACTTGATTTCATCAGGCATTAGTGAAACAGAGAGCCCAGACGACGGCACGCTTTCAGACCGCGATTTCGTCCGGCGCGTCCTCTCCTCTGTCAATTCGCACCTATCAGACGCTCAGAAGGCTGCCGCTGCGGAGGGGCTACTTCGTTACATCCGGCGCATCGATGACTTCCGACTCGCCTTCGATGTCCACGTTCGCTCGCGCTCGGGCAGCGAGACGCGCCGGATGACCAAAGAGTACAAAACTCGGTTCAATTCTGAGGACCGGCACGGGCGGTCGTTCGCCCGCCTCCAGGACGCGCTCGACGCGCGCGCCGAACCAGGCGCGACCGCGGCCTTCGCGACCCTGACCACGGACCCGAAGCAACACGACTCTCTGCTCGATTCGATACAGAACATCAATCCGAACTTCCATCGACTTCAGCAGTATCTCGCTTCAGATCCGTCGACGAAAGACGACACGCGAAGATCCGACGTTCCCGGCTGGCGTCCTGATCTCGACGGGGAGGTGACCGGGCGACCGCGTCGGACACTTGACTACCTGAAAGTCCTCGAATTTGCCTCTGGTGGCCTTCCGCACCTCCATACGCTGTATTTCGACCCCCCGAGACGCGAATCGGACGGAATGCCGTGGCTGATTGACAAGGGTGAGCTGTCGCAGAAGTGGTCCGATTATGGACAAGGAGAAGTCGTCGACGTGCGACCGCTGGTGTATCGAGACGATCTCTGTCCGGCTGGTGATCCGAACGACCCCGACGACAACGGCCTCCTCGATCTCGTTCCCTTCGTTGGGTCCTCGCTCGACGAAGATGGCACGTGGCAGTTCATCCAAGAGTCGACGGAGGACACGATTCTCAACTGGTACCGCCGAGAGCACGATCTGGATGGCGTCCGGTTCAATTCCTCTGAGGGATGGGTCGACTGGTACCGCTACGGTGATAACGATCTCTCCCGCGACGAAGCCGCTGAACGTGCTGGACAGCACGATCTCGTCAATATGGAAGGCGATGACGAGATTATCTTTCAGAAAACCGCTGGTTCGTACCTTGGGAAGTACCTGAGTGCGACCTACGGCGCGCTCGCTGATGTCGCTGAATCCTTCGAGGACCGCGAATCACTCACCTCTGGAGAAGACGACTCGAAAGAGGCCGTCTGGAAACTCGCGCTCTACTGGGCAACGGACAAGCAGTTCTGGTCAGCATCGCGTGGAATCGAGCGCGCGATTGATCCCGAAGACCCCGAACTCGAAGGTGACGCGCGTGATGCAGCTGAGTGGGCGTCTCAGGATACGGTCCTCGAACTTTCTCGTGCATACGCTGAGACGTGGGTGCACGAACCGGACCTTGACGAACTCACCGAGTCTGGCCGGGCACAAGCAACCATTCGCGAACTGGGTATGGATTATTGGATTTCAATCGACTATCTTGGCGCTTTCCCGTACTGGGATATGCCGGTTCACACATCACAGGCGATCTCTCTCGAAGTTCTTGAAATGAATTACCACAACTCTGACGAACTGTCGGTCTTTGCGAAGGCTGATCGACCGCCGCCAATATCCCAGATCTGGGATTGAAATAATGATGGCTGGATACTGGTTAGACTCTCCACACTGACGTGCAAGAGTTACTCAATGAGAAATTGAAGAATCGCTTAGTGAAATATTTATAATTATTATTCGCTTCAGTAGATTCATTATGTATGGGGACGATAAATTTAGTAGTCAAACATAACGATGGCAAATAATCAAAATGCTTTCGTGATTCTGCCTTTTGAAGATGAATTCGAAAAGTTATACAACGAAAAAATAGCTCCGGTTTTGAGTGACCGAGGTTACGAAGTAAACAAGGCAGATTCAGTTGATTCACAGAGAGCGATTATTGAGGATATAATCAATGGCATTGCTAATGCCGATCTAATTGTAGCTGATCTGACCGGGACTAATCCAAATGTCTTCTATGAACTTGGGATTGCTCATGGACTAGGAGTCCCGACGGTTCTTATTGCACAGGATATCGATGAGCTACCTTTTGACTTAGCAGCTTACAAAACAATAGAATATTCGCTGCTATTTAGTGAAATCGAAGAGTTCGAAGAGGAAATAGCTGAAATTGGGGAAAATCATAAAAGCGGCGATATTGAGTTTGGCAGTCCTGTATCCGATTATGCTGAGGTAGAGATCTCCCATAGGCCTTCTCCAGAAACTGCACAAGAGGAAACAGCTGGTACGCAACAGACTGGTGAGGAAGGAGAAGTAGCAACAGGGGAAGAGACTAAAAAAGGTGTCCTTGAATTTCTCTCCAATATTGATGATAACATCAACGAACTAGAACAGTTGTTTGGTGAGATTGGTGAAGAATCGAAATCTCTTGAATCGGAGATTCTGACCCATACTAAAGAGATTCAGAATATGTCTGCTATAGAAAGTCAAGGAGGTCGAAAGAGGGTTAATAAAGTAGCAAGAGATATGGCTGATAGCCTCTCTGAATACTCCAGTTCTATTGAAGAGCGAATAGATCCAATTGACGAGAAATTGAATTTTGTGATGGACGCTATATCCTCGTTTATTGAATTCTCTGACACATCTGTAGAACAACAACGGGACGCACTTGAGGAATTGAATGACGCGCTGGACCCATTTATTAGAGATATTGAGGTCACAACGAACGAAATCAACCAGTTCCAGAATGAAATGTCAAGTATGAGGGGACTAAATAGAGAGCTAGATAAATCAATTAAAAACCTAAATAATAATCTCTCAGAGCTCGAAACTATCCTACAGAGTGGGCTAGCAAAAGCGGAGCGGTTTAAGTCTCTCATCGAGAATGACCTAGATGATTCGGATAAACAATCTTAATTGTGTTGTATATTGACAATTATTCTATGACAATATAACTGATTGGAATTTGTATTATAACCAAAATTACATACCTACCCGGGAATATCTAACTCGATGACATTATATAAATTATATTATATACTGATCTTCAATTTCACCCAGGAATAGACGGCGCTAGCATAGTTCCTCTCATCTGCCTAGATGGGTATGTCAACTGAAACCCCAAGCTTCGACGAGATGGAAACCGTCGACGCACCGGATCAGTCCGGTGACGGCGACGCAGAATGGATCGAACTCGACGCAGGCGAATCCGTTGTGGGCGAACTCCGCAAGCGCCAGGAGACCCAAGAGTACGACAACGACGTTCTCGAAATCGCACGCGGCCTCGGCGACGTTGTCGTGATGTTCTCGAACGGTCAGATCGACCGTCGACTGGACACCCTCGCAGACGAGTACGGTTCTGCTGAGGGCCTCGTCCTCGGGTTCAAGAAAACCGAGAAGACGCGCACGTTCACGCCTAACGGGTCAGACGAAGAGGTCGAATTCAACCTCTGGGAAGTCCGCCAGCTCAAGGAGTAGACCGATGGCTTCCAGTTCATCCTACTCGTCGATGACCGGCGCGCTCTCGGAGTACGCGAACCTCCGGACACTCCCGGCCATCTTCTCGGTCGTCTTCGTCGCGACCTCGCTGTACCAGTTCGGTGGCATCACCGAGATTACCCTCACGTGGTTCTCGAACTACTCGCTGACGACCGAACACGCGGCGCTCGCAGGTATCGCCGTCTACGCGGCGGCGTTTATGTCCTCAGAGACCAAGCGCTTCGAGAACTACGAAACCTGGGAACAGGTCGCTCTCGGCGCTGTTCCCGTGGTCACTCTCGGGTATCAGTACGTCACCGAGATACAGTCACTCATCAACGATCTCGGCGGTACCAGTCCGCTCGGTGCACAGCTTGCCTTTGCTGTGACGCTATTCGGCTGGTTCGTCGCTGTCCGCTGAGAGGCCTTCCCAATGTCCAACGTTTTTCGTAACCACGAACGGAAAGTCGCACTGCTCGGAGCGGGCGTGACCGCGTTCGCCCTGCTCTCGAAGCTCCTCACGGAGGGTCTACTATGAGCCGCGCTGTCGCGGCCACCTCGGTCGTCCTCGGCGCTGGCTTCTCGACCCTCGCCACGGTCATCACAGACCTATCAGTGTACGACGGCACCTTTCCGCTGATCTCTGTCGCTCCGCTTGCGGTCGGCCTCCTCGCCGCGAACCTCGTCTATCCCCATGACGACGATCGCGACGAGCTGCCCGATGGCCTCGACCGCGAAGCGATCAAGGAACTCGGAGGTGATCCCGATGCGTAGCAAGTTCGCCTCGGTCCTGATGGCCTTCCTGCTCGTCACTTCGGGAATGGCGGCCTCGACCGGCGCTGCCTCCGCGCAAACACTCACTGATAGCGAGTGTACTGGCATCATCTCCTTCGTTAAGAATGCGGTTTCCCTCGGTCTAACTGGAACTGGAACCGCTGAATGCGCCCCGACGAACACTGCCATCAAGGATATGAAGGATTCTGACGCCAACCAAACGAAGACTGACATCTACAACGCTGCGGCGGCCGAGAAAGGCAATAACGAGGTCTTCAACGCCGTTTACGGCAACTACCTGAACGACTCCCAGAGCGTGGCCTGGATGAAGATGCAGGTCGCTGTCGCTGAGGCGTACCAGAACGGTTCTTCAGAGTCCGTGGCCATCGCTGAGGCCAAACAGGCGATCTCGGACTACTATTCTGTCAAAGAGAAGAACATCGTGGAGAAGTGGCGCACCCAGCGGACGAATATGAAGTACCTGTATGATACCGCTGCAAGCGAGGACGGTATCAATAAGGAGTTTGCTGGCTACGCTGACCACATTACCAGCAAGGCGGGCGGTGCTTTCGATGCTGAGGATGACGAGCACCATGTTGAGTCCTACAATCTCTCAACTCGCACCTACACACTCCGCAACGGGTCCCAGGTAGAGTACCAGTCTATTCAGATCGAGGCCGTCAACGCTGGCGACGGGACGAGCAATACCTTCGAGCTTCTGATTACGACTGGCGAAGACCAGATGACCAGCGGTCACAGCATTGATAGTGCGACGGAGACGGCTGTTCGCGCTATCGGTGTCCAAGAGCCCACGTCGGACTACGACAAGCTCTACGTCATCCATACGAAGAAGTTCGCCAGTTCGCTCGACCGCATCCAAACGAAGAACTCCGAGCTTCAGACGGAGGCGGAGAACTTCGTTAACGCGACCTACGCCGACTTCTCGTCTGGTGAGGCAAATGCTTCCGACGTGATCTCGGCCAACACTGCGATGTTCGAGTACGCGACCCAGGCCGATGGTAACTCGTCGCTGTACGACTCGACGGCAGCCCTGTCGATGATGGGCTTCGACACGCCCAATATGAGCAGTTCCGGCACGATGGACGTGACCTACCAGGGTAACACCTATACGGGAATCGTCCTCGCTCGGAATGCGCCTGGTGGTGCTTGGGAGACTGGCACCACCTACAACACGTCGAATATCACTGGCCCGGTCTTCCTTGCGACGACTGACGGCCAGAAAGTCGACTTCGCTGAGGGTGAAACCTTCACGATCGACCAGATGCGCGCCAAGGACGGCTCGAACACGACCCAGGTGAACACGACGAACTACGTATACAAAACTGCGAACACGTCTGAACTCAACGAGATGCAAAGTCAGCTTATTGATCTCCGCGAGGAGATCGAGGCGCGCGAGCCTGACGGCGGCGGCGCTGGTGGCTCTGGTCTGAACGACCAGATGATGATCGCCATCGTTGCTCTCGCTGGCGCTGCGCTCCTGTTCGGAGGGAGGCAGAACTAAGCGATGTACTGGCTCTTGATTCGACTCCTACCAGTGCGCTCGATCGCCGGGATCGCGCTACTGGTCCTCGGCCTACAGCTTGCGGGCGTCGACGTGATCGGGATCGGCCTCGATCTCCTCGGCCTCCCCGACTGGCGCTGGACCGGCCTCGGTCTCGACTCGCTCGGCTCGCTCTGGTAGCGAACTAATCCTTTTCACCCCTACCCGCTATGAACCACAAACTCGCACTCATCGCGTGCTTAGTCCTCGGGCTACTTGTCGCGCCACCAGCAGCGGCACAGTCCGATGAATTGACTGCGACCCCGACCTCGACGACGACCGCGACGCCCAGCAGCTCGTCGACGAACTCGACTTCGCTCTTGGCGGTCGATCAGCATACTGATCTCGTCGACAAACGGTACAACCGAAATACCGGCACCCTGACCCTGACCTTCGAGGCGGATCGGTACGCTCCGATCTCCCTCCTGGTGATCGAGGATACCGACTCGTCGACTGGCTCGGCCACGTTCACCAAACGCTACCTGCAACCGGACGAAACAACGGAGGTCCAAATCGAGGCATCGCCGAACACTCGGGTCTGGATCTCGACTGATCTCTCGCAAGAGAACGGCGTCGTCCACTTCGTCCAAACCACCGAAGGTAGCGCGCTGATCTCTGGCCCCTGGACCGCGGCTGATGTTCGGGATGCTGCGCTCGCTTCTGCGTCCGGTGTCGCGCTGATGGTCTTGTACCGGCTTGTCGTTGAACGCTCTGCGGTCAACAAGGACGGGGAGCGTGTTGCCTGATGCCAGAACAATCAGATCCCGACCAACCGGAAGAAGCGACGGCCGAGGAGACACGCACCGGCCATACCGATCAGCCCGACGACCCCCGTTGGTTCCGCGCGCTCGTCTGGCTCGTCGTTCGTGGGAAGTACCTGCTCGGCGCTGCTGCCTTGGTCGTCTTTGCTGTCCTGATCGCCACCGGAACCTCAGTCCCGCGTACGGTTCGGATCGGGACAATCGCCTTCATCGTCTCGACCTTCACGGTCGGTCGGTGGACAGCAGCGAAGACGCTCGACCTCATCGACGGTCCCGGTTGGGTCTGGCTCGTCGACGTCGATCTCCTCGACCTCGACGGTGCCGGGATCTACCGCTGGCCTCGTCCCCGCTGGAAAGAGGTCGAAGTCGTCGACGGACAGCTCTACTGGTCCAGTCCCTCGCTCGCGTTCGGGAAGAATGTCGATCTCGAAGCAAACACGGTCGAAGGTGTCTGGCCCGGCACGCTCAACGACCGCGAGCTGATGATCGCACTCTCGAAGGTCCACGAACTCCGGAATGTCCTCGAAGAAGATGCCCAGCGCGGGTTCGCCATCGAGACGCAAGTCTTCTCGATCGTCCGGTCTGCCACGAGGCAGGCTGTCCTCTCTGTGGTCCAGACCTTCGAGAAGTCGACGCTTCCCGATCGCGGCGAGTCGATCAATCAGGCCATCGACGACGCGATAGAACAGTTTGACCTCGACCGGCATATCCGCGATCGCGACGATGACGACCCGCTTGACGAGTTCGATGGTTCTGATCTCGATGCCGCGGCCCAAGCAGCTGCCTCGAACCAAACGGAGGCTGCAACCGATGACTAACGTCAACGAACACCTCCTGACCGCAGCAAAGCTCTACGAACAGGCCCGCGGTCGAATGGACAACGAGGCCGATCTGCTCTCGCACGCTGGCCTCCCGCTTGACCAGGAGGATCACGATGTTCTCTCGTTCCTCCACGATGAGCCGATCAGCGACGAACTCGGAGCATTCGAGGAGACACGGCTCGGTCAGGTCGTCGACGCGCACCTCCGTTCGGAAAGCGCCACGCGAGCGGTCAAACAGGGCGACGGTGAGGCCATGTCGTACCTTGTCGGGATTACTGAGCAGGATCTCGACGCGAGCGCGCTTACTCTCCCGGCTCGAATCCTCGACGAACTCGATCGCGACGGCGCGCTGACTACTGTCCTCGCGGCTGGTGATCCGAACACGGGGAAGACGAACAGTGCGTGGCTCTTAGTCGAACTCGGTCGGACGCTCTGGGATGACCTCCTGATCCTGAGCAACGCCCGCGCGAGTATCGTCGACGAACGGGTAACCACCTGCCACGATCTCGCGCTGTCCCTGCTCGAACACCGCGACCGGCCGAAAGCGGTCGTGATCGACGAGGGCTCGACCCACTTCGACGCGCGGACGAACTCTCACGATGTTGCCACCCAGTGGTCTCCCCTACTCAAGCGGATGAGTAAGCTCGGCGTCGAGCTGGTGATCGTGATCGGCCATACGGGGAAAGACGTTGATCCGGAGATGAAGCGCCTCACCTCGCTGGCATTCTACAAGACTGAGCCGAAGACTATCGAGTTCTACCGTCGCTGGCCCGCGGACTCGGACCGCCCAACAGAGCAGTTGTTCGGTGGTTCGGTCGAATCACTCGAGGCGACGGCGGTAGAGTACGACCCCGACGAGCCTGCCCCGTGGAGCTGGAACCTCCGCTCGAACCTGTTCGACCTCGACCTCTCCTGGTCGGAACTCTTAGCAGAACTTCGCGATCGTGGCCCCGACGACTAGGGACGGAGTCCACCGTCGGGGCGGTCCCACGTGGCTGCGGTAGCGGTCCTCCTGTGACCGGAGCGAGACGCAACGGACCCAGCGGTAGCCCGGAACGGCGCGCAGCGCCGCACGCCCGGAACGTGGCCGTACCGTCGAGAGGAGGGATTCAGCCACACTATAGAGTACTTATTACAGAACAGTGCCTTACTGTGAGAGGATATTAGTATTATTAGCCATATTCGACTTATGTAATGACAAATTCTGATCTTGATGATTTACCTGAAGAACTCACCAAGAGGATATCTGATGAAATAAGTAGAATGTATGGTAGCCGAAAATATCCGGATTCCCTCAATCTTCCAAAACCAGGAGGAACATCGCCTTTATGGCGATATATTGACTTTACCCAGTACGTTTCTATTTTAGAAAAAGAGGCTCTTCACTTTTCAAGGCCCCTAGAATTTTCAGATTCGTTTGAGGGCTCTTTGCCGAAGAAGAACATCGAGAATAGGAAAAACCAGGTATCGAATCTTGAGGCTGAATCTATTATTAGGGAAGTGGTCCAAGACAATCTTTCTACCTCAGAGGATGAGGTTGAAGAAATGGTAGAATTGTTTCTTGATGCACTTAATGAAAGACTGGGTGGTAAATTAGGTATATATAATCAGGTATCCGAAGAGATAAATAAAAGATATGCTCGTCATATTGTGATTAATTGCTGGCATCAGAAACCTAACGAAACTGCAGCAATGTGGAATGTATATACAGATACGGGAATAGTAATGAAGTCTAACTTAAATAAGGTTGTTGAATCTATTGACGGTTTGGCACCATACGAAATGCCTCCAGAAAACCCCGATGCAATTCGTAGCCCCATTATTGGAAAAGTCAAGTATATTGACTATGACCGCGAAGAAATGCCAGACACGTTTGTCCATCCCTTTTTCTATAAAAGAAAGAGTTTCAAGACCGATCAAGAGGTGAGAATTGCTCACTTTGATCTAGACAAAGAATTTGATGAATCTGGTGAATACAGGCCTGTGAGTGTTTCTGACTTAATTGAAGAAGTCCGGTTAGCACCGGGTTCTAAAGAATGGTATAAGGATCTAGTTAAATCAATCACACGAGAATTCGATTTTGACTTTCCTGTTGTGGATTCAAACCTCGAAGGAGAGCCACAGTATTAGCAATATACACACATTTAAGACCTGTTTTCAGCAATTTCTCACGACCCACCCAATTTCCCTAACGATATAGCGTGACCCCCTCCTTGTGGGGGGTCGCGCGATGTTAATATTTCATCGACCACCGCGGCAGAGTTCCAGCGTCTAAATCGCCGCGTAGATATGCTAATCCCCACGATGTAATCTCGTACATATCATCATAGACTGGAGCAATCAGCTCGCGATCTGCTAGTTGCTTACACCGTTGCTGGACATACTTCTCGTCAATCTCGATTCTCTCTAAGTGTGTCTCCCGTGCGATCGTTTTTGGAGTCGCCCACGATGTGTCGGCCAGGTGTTCGAGGATACGCTCGTCTGTGGGGTACATCCAGCGCCCCTGGCGTCGGACAGTCATTGTCCTGCTTGATCACTCCCTTGCTCGGAGTTCGCATCAGATGTGTCTACAGTAACATCATTCGTCTCGGATGCGTCGTATGTGCCTTCAAGATATGCTCTCCCTTCGTCGGTGATTCGATAGACAGCAGTGGAGACCTCCTGAATGAGACCGTGATCGGCTAACTTCTGACATCGCTGCCCCACATAAGCACGGCTATATGGAATCCTGCTATCATTGGCAATCTCAGATGGTCGCATAAACCCACCCTCGTCCTCTTCGAGGAGTTCGAGGATGCGTTCATCGAGCAGGACCATCCATTTGCCCGATTTTCGCATACAATCTATCGCAACGGGAGAACAATATAACCTGAGTATCGTATCTATACACATCACCCGAAACTATAACAACAGTCAGTATAGATAGTATCAGTGCGGAGCCATCGAGTAGGACACTGATGACTCTAGTCGGTCGTTGAGGAGCGGGACCGTGTTCCAGCACGGTCCCAGAAGGTGGCTTCGTTCCTTGTGATGAGTGAAGCCAGCTACGCGGGCTATGCCCGCACGAAGGACGAAACGGCGCATTTTGAAAACAGCATCGGCTCTCTCGCCAGTTCAACCGAGGTGGGTACTGGTGAGTGATGATCTCCGTGAGGTCGCTCCCGACGTTGCCAAGGACATCTACCTGCAACAGCGGTGGGACGACCTCAGTGAGGCGACTCTCAAGACTCACCGCTACCGGATCGAGGCGTTCGTCGACTGGCTCGAAGATCGAGGTGTTTCGAATATGTCTGAGGTCGACGGCCTCACAGTTCACAATTACAGAGTCTATCGGCGCGAAGAAGATGGACTCAAGAAGGTCTCTCTTCAGGGACAGATTTCGACTGTCCGTCAATTCCTCCGAGTGCTTGCGTCGGTCAACGCAGTTGACCCTGACGTTGCTGAGAAGGTCCTTCTCCCGACTGTCCGGAAGGGTGAGGACGTAAACGAAAAACGACTTGAAACTGGTCGGGCACAGAAAGCTCTCGAATACCTCGAACAGTATCAGTACGCGTCTCGTCCTCACGTCGAGCTGCTACTGATCTGGCGTCTTTCGGCACGCCGTGGTGGTATCCGTTCCTTCGACCTCAGCAATTTCGATGATAGTGGCGATAGTCCCGTACTGGAGTTCCGACACCGTCCGGAGACTGGAACTCCGCTGAAAAACGGGAAGTGGTCTGAACGGGACTGCGTTGTCAAGAGCGAGTCTCTGGCGCAGACGCTTCGTGATTATATCGACGGTCCTCGGAAGGATGTCCGTGATGATCACGACCGAGCGCCGCTGCTAACGACGAAGTACGGTCGGGTGTCGCTCGGTACGATCAAGCAGGATATGTATCGGGTCACGCGGCCGTGTATGTACGGTCTGGAGTGCCCGCACGACCGCGAGCCGGATACTTGTGAAGCGACGCGGCACGATAAGGCGAGCACTTGTCCGTCGTCCCGATCTCCTCATATGATTCGGACGGGGTCGCTGACAGCGCACCTCGATGCTGGGACTCCGAAGCCGGTTCTCAGTGATCGGGCTGATGCTACCGAGGATACGCTTGACCGACATTATGATCAGGCGTCGAAGCGCGAGCAGATGTTTCGGCGTGAGGATTTCATCGCGGAGGATCTGTGATGACGGACCGCATTCCCGTGGCCGCATCCCTTCGCAGTCGGGCGATCTGGTATCCGTGTTGGCCCACCTTCCACACGGTCGGTCTCCGACCGGCCGTGGTTGGGGCCCCAACTCCCCAGCCATCTAACTTCGTGCGATACTCACACTCGAGAGCGACTCGTGTATCCAAAGCGCGTTCTCTGTGGCTCTCTCGTCAGTGGCGTCAGCGTCGACGACGGCCTACAGTAGCGTGTGCAACTGAGCCCGAAGCAGATCGGTCACCGACGGCGACGCTGTTCGTCGCAGTCGCCGGAGTCGGGAGCGCCCCCGACCGGATTCCCGAGACGCTTAGTCGTCGTCGGCTGGGAGTTTCTCGATGCGCTCTGTGACGTCGGCGTCGACGCTGACTGTCCCGTCGCTATCGACGGTGACTCGGTGATTCGCGTAGGTGAACGAAATGTTGCCGTTCGCCATCGCATCGACGAGTGCCTCGAGTGCGTCCGGATCGATCGACTCGTACAGCGGGGGGAGTTCCAACACGTCGCACTCAGATGCCTCCGCAACTGCTTCGACAACACGTTCGGACGTCGTCGGCTCTACGCCGGCCATAGTGCAGCCTGGGGCACATCACATATAAACGTTCGTCAGGAAAGTTTTTTACACGAGCATCCGAAGCCGACTGGTCAGAGTCGTCTGCGCATCGGTTTGGGGGCGGAATTAATCTGTCTGCCGAGCGAACAGTACGTATGGGAAGACTCACCAGAGCCGCGCTCGTCGGCGGCGGGGCAGTCCTCGCCGGCTGGATCGCGTGGGGACTGTACGCGACCCGGTCGGCCGAGTCAGTCCCGTTCGAACGCGTGCGAACGCTCGACGGCGTCGAAGTACGGCGGTATCCGCAGTTGGTGCTCGCCGAAACGACGGCGTCCGATCAGATCACAGCGTTTCGCCGACTGTTCAGATACATTTCGGGCGCTAACGAAGGCGAGACGTCGATCTCGATGACTGCACCCGTCGAGACGCAGGGGGCGTCCGTCTCGATGACGGCCCCGGTGCGGACCGAATCGACCGGCGACGGCGACGCGGTGCGGATGGCCTTCTACCTGCCGGCGGAGTACGGTCCCGACACTGCGCCGGAACCGACGGCGTCGACAGTGACACTCACCACCGAACCCGAGCGAACTGTCGCCGTGAAACAGTTCTCCTGGTACGCGCCCCGATGGCGGGTCGCACGGCAGGAGCGAGCGCTCCTCGCGGCGCTCGATCGGGCTGGCATCGACCCCGTCGGCGACCCCTCGCTTCTCCGGTACAACGACCCGTGGACACCGCCGTTTATGCGCCGGAACGAGGTCGCCGTGGCGGTCGAAGACGATGGATGATCCACCGAATATGAGGAGCGGTCCACCGAAGACGGCCCGACACCTGCCGGCCCGTCTCGTCCCGTCTACGCTGACTGCGGGTACGCCTCGTCGAGCGAGCGCGCCCGCTCCAGTTCTGCCTGGACCTCCCCCCACGGGACGGGCGGGTCGACCGATTCGAGCGTGGCCCGGAAGGCGTCGATCCGGTCGCCGTACTGGTCACGCCACGCGGGCCGTGCGGTGGCGGCGAGGTCGTCGCCGAGTTCCTGGGCGCGTGCGTCGATCTCGTCGAGTCGGCGTTCGATCGCGTCGACCCACTCGCCGTCGGCGTCGTCCCACGCGTTCAGTTGCCGGTGGTCGTCGAGTTCGGCGCGCACGTCGGCGACGAGCAGTCCCGTCAGTTCGGCGCGCAAGACCGCGTCGACCCACGTCTCGGCGTCAGGATCGTCTCCCGGCGCGATGACGTCGAGCGCCTCCGCGACGGCGTCGACGTCCTCTTCGAGGGCGCTCTGTCTCCGCTCGGGCGTCGTGAGCCACGTCTCGAAGTCTTCGATGTCGAGCTGCAGCTCGTCGGCCCGCTGCTGGACGTCCTGTGCCCCCGACGCGACGCGTCGGAGTCCCATAACCGACTCGTAGAGGTCGTCGGGGTCGTCCTCGGGGTTCGAGACGCGCTGAAGCTCGGATCCCAGTTCGCGAACACGCGTGGTGACTTCATCGAGCGTCGTCTCGTAGCGGTCCAAGCGCCCCCGGACGAGATCGAGATCTGCGACGCCCTCGGCGGTGTCCCGCGCGTCGTCGAGCGCCATCTCTCCGAGTTCGGCGCGCGTCTCTGCCGTCGCGAGCATCTTCGAGGTGTCCGAGACGGTCTCTTCGATCCCATCGCGCGTCACCCGGTCGCCCTCGGTGACGTGGTCGAGCACCGACCGTACCGTCTCGGGGTCGCGTTCGGGGCCTGCGGCGACGATCGCCTCCGCCGCCGCGTCCGTCGACAGTCCTACGACGCCGTCGCCCCCGTCGTCGCCGTCCGTTCGCTTCCGGGTCATTATCGACGCGTTGCCAGCGAGACGGTTTACGTCCTGTCGTTCGTCCATACAGTGGTGTATATAGTGCTATAGACGGGTGTGTGCGGGCTATACTGCTACGCTCGGAACCCATCCCTCGGTACGGGCGTGGAGACGCATAGACCCCTATTATAAACCGCTTTTGTCCGATACGGATTCGATCCAGTTGATGACGCGTGAATCAGACCGTCTCGCGGACCGAGTATCACGTCGGAAGTTCCTAATTGCGTCTGGCGCCGTCGGCACCGCCGGGCTCGCGGGCTGCTCGGGGCAGTCGGACTCCGGTGGGGACGCGGAGACCGAGGCTGCTGCGGACGAGAGCACGCCGACCGAACAGTCGAGCCAGGACACGGCGTCCTCCGAGAGTGGCAGCAGCGGCCCCTCGATGCTTACCGCCGAGGGCTCCTCGACGGTCTACCCGATCGCAAACAAAGGGAGTTCCTACTGGAACGCCAACGCACCGCCGGATGACGGTGAATACTGGGGCTCGAACCCCGAAGAGGGCAACACTGTTCCCGGGTGGGAGGCGCTCGGCGAGCCGGATATGCGCATCGCCGACTACTTCGCGAGCCTCTACGGCTTCGAGCCGGGCGGTCAACAGGCGACGCCGCCGTTCCCGACCAGCATCGGCCTGAGCCACTCGGGTACCGGGTGTCAGTCGGTCGTCGACGGCCTCGTCGACATCGGCAACTCCTCGGGTCCGATCACGGCCGAACTCGGCTGGAGCGAGAGCAAAGCCGAAGAGGAAGTCGTCGACCACGTCCTCGGCCGCGACGGCCAGCCGGTCGTCGTCAGTAGCGACGTCTACAACAACGGTGTCACACAGCTCACCGGTGATCAGGTCCGCAAGATCTACCAGGACGAGATCACCAACTGGAGCGAAGTCGGCGGTCCGGATCAGGAGATCTACGTGATCGGCCGTGCGGAAGGCTCCGGGACGGACACCGCGTTCCGGCTCAATATGCTGGGTTCCGCCGACGCCCCGATGCCGGGCGTCGACACCCGGTTCGGTCAGAACCAGCAGGTCGCCCAGGCCGTCTCGCAGAACGAGGGCGCCATCGCGTATATGGCGCTGGCGTTCACGAGCGACACCGTCCTCCCCATCGGTATCGAGTTCGAGGGCACGCTGTACGAGCCCGACAAGGACGCCGAGAACACGATCTTCGACTCCGCGTACCCGCTCAACCGTGACCTCCACCAGTACACGAAGATCACGGAGGACACCCCCAGCGGCACGGATATGCGCGAGGCCGCGTTTATGAATATGTTCCTGACGGACTTCGGCCAGCAGGTGTTCGTCGAAGCGAACAACTACATCCCGCTGCCGACCGCCGACATCGAGGCCGAGAAGGCGAAGCTCCCTGAGCAGGTGTAACGCCGGCTGTCGCAACTCGCCTCGCCGTACAACCAGTTCGTCCATTTATCCACTCATACGATGCACACGTTCAGCAACGATGGCACAGGCAACTAGCGAAGAGACCGGCGTGGAGGCGCTCGGCCACCTCGTCAGACGCTTCCGCAACTTCGTCGAGGAGACCGACCGGGAGGCGCTCGCCGTCGTCGGCGTGATGTCGGCCGCACTCGTGGCCGCGTTCGCCGGCTTCCTCTTGGTCTCCTCGTACACGGTCGCTCCCGTCGCCGTCTTCCTCGTCACGGCCAGCTACGGTTGGCTCCGACACCAGGGCCTGACGGCACGGCTTCTCACGCTGACGATGACGGTGTCCACGATCCTGATATTGATCCTCATCACCGCGTTCATCTTCGTCGAGGCGGTTCCAGTCGTCTTCTACGAGAGCGCGACGGTGTTCGGGATCGAGATCCCCGGGCTCCGGATGTTCATCCAGCCGGAGTGGGACGCGGTCTCCTCGCCGATACGCTACTCGATGGTCCCGATGATCCACGGGACGGTTATGGTCACGCTCGTCGCGACCGCCGTCGCCGCGCCGCTCGGCGTCGCTGCCGCGCTGTTCCTCTCCGAAATCGCACCGCGAACCGTCCGTGAATTAGTCAAGCCCGGTGTCGAGATCCTCGCCGGGATTCCGTCGATCGTCTACGGCTTCATCGGATTCACCGTCCTGAGTCCGTGGGCGTCCGATCAGTTCGACATCCTCGGTCAGGGGACGTACCTGTTCGTCGGCGTCGTCGTCGGCCTGATGGCGCTGCCGACGGTCGTCTCCGTCGCCGAGGACGCGCTCAACAGCGTGCCGGAGTCGATGAAGAGCGGATCGCTGGCGGTCGGCACGACCGACTGGCAGACGATGACTTCGATCACGCTGCCGGCCGCCTTCTCCGGTGTCTCCGCGGCGGTCCTCCTCGGTGTCGGCCGGGCCATCGGCGAGACGATGGCCGCGACGGTGATGCTCCGCGGCGTCCCCAAACTCACGGACCCGCTGTACAACGTGTTCTACGGACAGGAGACGCTGACGTCGCTCATCGCCCGGAACTACGGCGAGGCAGACGGCCTCCAGATGGACGCGCTGTTCGTCGCCGGCGTCATCCTGTTTGTCACCGTCCTCGTCATCTCGGTCGGGTCGCAGTACGTCGAGTGGCGGATGCGCAAGAAGTTCGGAGGTGACGTCTGATGGCGGGTGCGACGCGAACCCGACTGGTCCGAGAGGACACCTCGGGTGCTGACGCGGTCGCGGCGCTCGCGGTGGGTGTCGCCTCGGTGCTCTTCGGGCTCGGTCTCGCCGCGATGTTCGAGGTGGTCGGACTCACGGGTACGCTCGCCGGCGTTCCGACGCTCCCGCTTCTCGGCGGCCTCCTGCTCGTCCAGGGTGTCGCCGTCGTCGTGTTCGGCGTCGGCTCCCGGTTCGGTGCCGTCGAGACGAACCCGCGGCCGGACGCCGGCATCGTCGCCGCCGTCGCCTTCACGCTGATCTGGTTCGTCGTCGGCGGGCTCGTCGCCTCCCAGGTGCTCGGCCTCGGCCTCGCCGGCTGGCTTCTCGGGGCGATTCTGACGGGGGCAGCCGGATTCGCGGCGACCGTCCTCCCGCGTGAGGACGTCGGCTCGACGCTCCCCGCTGGCGTCGTGACCGCGCTCGTGGGCCTCGTCTTTCTCAGTGGCTACATCGCGCCGACGTCGGTCTGGGACCTCGGCTGGGTACAGAAGGCGTCGCTGACGGCCGAATTTATGGTGCCCGTCGTGACGGTCTTCTGTGCGCTCCTGACCGGCTGGGCCGCCGCGAAGGCCTACGGCGGCTTCGGCGCCCGCGGCCGCCGCGTCGGCGCGTATCTCCTCGTCTATCTGAACGCGGCCGCGATCGTCGGCGTGCTCTTCGCGCTCGTCGCGTTCACCGTCTTCAAGGGCGTTCCGGGCCTCTTCCGCGGCCTCACCTTCGGTCCCGGCGTCGGTCCGGAGTCGACGGTCGCGCTGTTCGGCGCGAGCGTCACCTTCTCTTGGCCGGTCTACTTGCCGTTCGCGATGAACGGCGTCGGCCTCCTCAACGACCTCAACGGCGTCCTCCCGGCGATCGTGGGGACGTTCTGGCTCGTCGTCGGCGCGGTGCTGTTCGCGGTCCCGCTCGGCGTCGGCGCGGCGATCTTCCTCACCGAGTACGCCGAGCGCGGTCGCTTCACGCAGGTCGTCGAGGTAGCGACCAACGGACTGTGGAGCACCCCGAGCATCGTCTTCGGTCTGTTCGGGTTCGCGTTCCTCATCCCCCGGTTCGGCAACGGGAAGTCGCTGCTCGCGGGGATGCTGACGCTCGGCTTTATGCTGCTCCCGCTGGTGGTGATCACGAGCCGCGAAGCGATGCTTTCGGTCCCCGACGAGTACCGGGACGCGAGCGCGGCACTCGGCGTCACCAAGTGGCAGACCATCCGCAGCGTCGTGCTCCCGGCCGCCCTGCCCGGTGTCGTCACGGGGACGATCCTCGGCGTCGGCCGGATCGCCGGCGAGACGGCCCCGATTCTCCTGACGATGGCCGGCGGGGTGTTCGTCCCGGGGAGCCAGACCGCCGACGTGATCGGCGGCTTCCAGTTCACGGCTGCCCCGCCGTTCGTCTCGAATCCCGAACTGCTGCAGGCGACGTCTGCGCTCCCGTATCAGCTCTACGCGCTCATCACGGCCGGTGTCGGCGCGTCCGGAAACGTCGGCAACCCCGACCAGTTCCGCTGGGCGACGGCGCTCATCCTACTGCTGGTCGTGTTGTCGTTCTACGCGGTCGGCATCGTGACGCGATACTACTTCCGGAGGAAACTCGACTATGAGTGAGACCAAACAGAACCCACGAAAGGATACGACCCAGCCGCTGCAGACCACGAGCGGCGAATCAGAAGAGAAGCTGCGCTCGGAGTGGACGGAGTACGAGTTCGACGGCCGCACGAAACTCGCCGTCGAGGACCTCGACGTCTACTACGGCGACGACCACGCGCTCAAGAGCGTCTCGATGGACATCCCCGAACAGAGCGTCACGGCGCTCATCGGGCCGTCGGGCTGCGGAAAGTCCACGTTCCTCCGGTGTCTCAACCGGATGAACGACCGGATCAACTCCGCACGCGTCGACGGCTCGGTCGCGTTCGACGGCAAGGAGATCTACCAAGACGGCGTCGATCTGGTCGAGCTCCGAAAGCGCGTCGGGATGGTGTTTCAGTCGCCGAACCCGTTCCCGAAGTCGATTCGTGCCAACATCTCCTACGGCCCGCGAAAGCACGGCGACATCGACACCAGCCTCCTCGCGAAGGTCTTCGGGCGAAGCGACGAGGACGCCGAAGAACGGCTGGTCGAGCGCTCGCTCAGGCAGGCCGCGCTGTGGGACGAAGTCTCCGACCGCCTCGACGACAACGCCCTCGGGCTCTCGGGTGGGCAACAGCAGCGACTCTGTATCGCTCGCGCGCTCGCCACTGACCCCGAGGTGTTGCTGATGGACGAACCCGCCTCCGCGCTCGACCCGATCGCGACCGCGAAGATCGAGGAGCTCATCCACGACCTCGCGGAGGACTACACGGTCGTCATCGTGACGCACAATATGCAGCAAGCCGCCCGCATCTCGGATCAGACCGCTGTCTTCCTGACTGGCGGCGAACTCGCCGAGTACGGCGACACCGACCAGGTGTTCGAGGACCCCCAGAGTCAGCGTGTCGACGACTACATCAGCGGCAAGTTCGGATAACACGGCTTCGCCCTCCCGCGTGCCGCTGTCGGCCGCCCGACTCCCGCTCGACGCGCCGTGACACTGCTGGCACCGTCCGGACGACTGACCGCAGAGTAGAGACTGCGACCGACCCGAGAGACCGAAGTTTACGATGGAGACACGGAAGATACAACGAGTCAGCAACGGGACGTACACGGTGTCGCTGCCGCGCGAGTGGGCCGAAGAACAGGGCCTCTCCGCGGGCGCGGTCGTCGACCTTCATACGCACATCGACGGCTTGCTGGTCGTCCAGACGGCCGACGAGCGCGAGGCGGCACGCATCGATCTGACGATCTCAGATGAGACGGCGACGCAACTCGCCAGGATCCTTCGAGCGGCCTACGCAACCGGCGCGCTCGAAATCCACATCGAAGCCGACGGCGAGTTCACGTGCGAACAGCGGACCGCCCTGCGATCGGTCACGCGAGCGATGGCCGGCGTGACCGTCGCCGACGAGTCGGAGTCACACGTCGAGATCCGGAACGTCCTCAACTCCGAGGAGGTGTCGGTTCGGCAGTCGGTTCGGCATCTCCAGTTCGTCGCGCTGTCGCGACACCGGGAGGCGACGGCCGCGCTGCTCGGTGACGGCCCGGCGTCGACCGTCGCCGACAGCGACAATCGCGGGGACCGACTGCACGGGATGGTCGAGCGCTACTTCGTGCGGAGTCTCTCGCGGCTGGACGAGGTCGACAGCCTCGGCGAGAGCCGTCCGGAACTGTTCCAGTTCTACGAGATGGCCGCCGAACTCGCACAGGTCGCGACGCACGCCGACCGGATCGCGAGCTCCGCAGCCGACGTAGACGAGCCGATCGACGCCGACCTCGCAGCCGAGGTCGACGCGGTCGCGACGCAGGCTCGCGACGCGGTCGAGACCGCGGTCGACGCGACGTTCGCTCCCGACCCCGACGCCGTCTGGTCTGTCTTCGAGGCGCGGAACGACGTCCGCGCGACGACCGAGTCGATCGACCGACGACTGTTCGATTCCGCCGACGCGGACTATCGGACGACGAACGCGGTAGAGCGCATCCGTCGAACGGCCGACTGCGCGGGACGTATCGCAACCGTCGGGCTTCGCGCTGCGATCCGAGAGGGTCACACCAGCGACGGCGTGCGCGTCGGCGTCGACTCCGACGAGGGATCGGATTCCCGCGTCGCCAGCGGTGCCGACGAGTAAACGGCGGTCTGTAGGCGCTTCTTCGAGCCGCATTCACGGTCTTGCGCACCGCCAGCGGGTTGCGTCGGTCCCGCGCTCGGCACCGCTGCGTGAGTACCAGACCGCTATTGTCGGCACAGACCACTATTGAGTGTTCTTAGCAGCACTCATTCGGGGAACGCTCCGAGAGAGTGTATGGCTACAGACTCCGAGCGGGAGCCGGCAGCGACGTTGCGACGGTGCCGGGGTGCTGTGTGTGACATCGCCGCTGCAGAGTCGAAGGCGGACCTCTTCGAGCGAACTGCCGCGGCCACAGCGGAACTGTTCGGCGTCGCCGACGTTCGACTGTGCGCCGTCGACTCCGAGCGGGAGTCGGTCGCCGTCGAGCGCGCCGCCGGTACCGACGTGGGAGCTGAAGATGGCGACGGCGCCGCAGTCGGATCGGACGGCGGGCGTGTCGCTCCGGCTGACGCTATTTCCGCCGCTGCACGCGAGGCACTCGCCACCGACGAGGTCGTCGTCGACGATGGTGAGACGACCGGGTTCGTCGTGCCCGTCGACGACACCCGAGTGCTGTGCTTTCGGCGTTCTGGTCGGCCGGAGCGGCCCGATGCGACGAGCGTCGACGGCGAAGACGCCGCGCTCGCCGGGCTGATCGGCCAGGCGTTCGCAACGACGCTCGACCGTCTCGATCACGCGGCCGCGCTCGACGAGCGGGAGTCGGCGCTGGCGCGGAAAAACGAGCGGCTGGACCGGTTCGCCGGGCTCGTCGCCCACGAGTTCCGGAACCCGGTCGGGATCGCGTCGGGACACCTCGACCTCGTCGTCGGCACCGAGGGCGACGAGCGGCATCTCGAAGCCGCACGCGGTGCCGTCGACCGAATGGACCGCCTCACCGAGAGCCTCCTCGATCTCGTTCGCGGCGAACCGCTCTCGGGGAACGTCGACGCGGTCGATCTCGGCTACCTCGCGAAAGGCGTCTTCGACACCGTCTGTCCAGCAGCGGCGACGCTCACGATCGAGGACCGCACGACCGTCCGCGCGAACGAGCGCCGGCTCCGCACGGCGTTAGAGAGCCTGTTCGACGACGCCGTCGCCCGCGGCGGGTCGTCAGTCGAGATCCGAATCGGCGCGCTCGACGAGGACGGATTCTACGTCGCCGACGACGGTCCGGGTCTCGAACGCGACGTCGGCGTCGATCCCTTCGGCTACCGCCCGGTGAACGAGACGGACCGTCGCGACCTCCGGCTCGCGATCGTCTACGACGTCGCGACGGCGCACGGCTGGCAGGTCGCACTCGCAGACTGTTCGGACGGCGGCGTTCGCATCGAGTTCGAGACCGCCGACGAGTCCAGCCCGTGAGCGGCCGACCGAGTCATTGAGGGGTCTTCGGCTCCAACTGGCGGTAATGACCGAGGACGACGCCGGCGGACGCACCGAACGCACCCAGCTCTTCGAGTTGACCCGTAGCAAACTCCTGTTGGCTGCCATCCTCCTGATCGGCGTCGCGGGGTCCGGAATCGCTCGCCGCCTGCTCGCGGAAGCCGGCTACGACGGCGTCGGTATCGTCGTGTTCATCCTCGGATACGGCGGGATGGTGTTCGTGATCTGGTACGGCTGGATCCGTCCGATGGACATCACGGGACCGAAGCCCGAATAATCGAGCCGAGAACGACCGAGCAACCGCACGGGCTGCCGCGTCGCGGCCCGCGAAGAACGGAACTTTAATACTCGATTCGCGCCGAAACTCCGGACAAGGATGCTCCCCTTACAGCTCGTCGACAGTTTCCTGCTCAATTACAACGTCGGGCAGGCGTTACTGCTCGTCTTCGTGCTCGCGACGGTTGGCGTGCTCCCCCTGAAATCACAAAAACTGCTCGCGCTCAACGTGATCGTGTTCGGGCTGATCTTCGCGCTGACGCCGCAGTCGCTCGTCCCACTGCACTACCTGTTCCTCGGCCTCGCACTGTTGGTCATCGGGCCGCTCCTGTACGCGACCGCGAGCAACTGAGGGGATACCACTCCGTTTTTTCGACGGCGTCGACGGGACGCGAGCGAGTCGCTCCGGAGTCACGGCCGATTTCGGAACGCGACGTTTAACCCCCGCCGTCGACAACGCAGCGTATGGCACAACCGCAGGTTCCGGGCGGTGGCGGGGAGACGCTCGAACTGCCGTGCGGTGAGACGAAGTCGATCGGGACGCTCGATCTGGGGATGCGCGAGTTCGAGTGCGCGTGCGGAGAGCGTCACGCGGTCGTGATGGACGTCCACCCGCCGGAGCGATTTCTGCCGGAGTTTCTCGTCTCCGTTCTTCGGGAGGCTGTCGAGACGACGAGCGAGGAGATGCCGGAGTTCGGCACGGCACACCTGATGGGCATCGTCCTCGAGGAGTTCCCCCAGCGCGTCGTCTCCGCCGACGTGAGCGACGACGGGGACGTTGGCGCCGGAATCGTCTGGGTGACCGACTTCGAGGCGCGACGGCTCCACGAGATCATCGTCGAACTCGTGGTCGAACTGATGGAACACGCCGTCAGTCACGCCGACGACGAGACCGCCGTCTCGGAGTTCGAACGGCAGATGCTGGATTTCGACGTGAGCGAGTTCGTCGAGGAGTACCGCGCCGAACGGGATCTCTCCGCGGACGACGTCTACGCCTGAGTAAGGTCTCGATCGCTGCGTTTCACCGCGTCTGACGCACGTCGCACTGAAGCCTAAGCCCTGTCGCGTTCTACATTCGCGTATGAGCATCACCCGGCCCTCCGGGTTCGAGGAGGTCTGCGACGTACTCGCCACCGCGGAGGAACCACTGACCGCCCGGGAGATTCTCGATCACCTGCGCGCGCGAGGCGTCGACGGTTTCGAGACGTCCTATCGCGTCGCGACCGTGCTCGGACGGGCCGCAGAGCGTGGGGCGGCGGTCACCGTCATCGACGGGAGCCCGTACCGCTACCGACTCGACGAGCCGTCTCGCTGAGACAGCTGTATCGAGACAGTTTTTCGTTCGTGGATCGGATCGTTCGATAGTCGTCGATGAAGCTCCCGATCGGGGTCTCGCCACTGCTGTGTATCGGCGCGCACGGAGGACAGCGCACCGGCCCGGAGCGATTACGAATTTCGAAATGACCCTTCGCATCTCGTAGTATTTCGCCGGGCTTATTACGATGTACGGACTGCCTCACAGTGATGACTGACGAGGACATCTCGACAGACGGTGAGGCAGCGTCCGAAGACCGGACGATACTGCTCATCGGTAGCGGACCCATTCAGATCGGACAGGCGGCCGAGTTCGACTACTCCGGCGCACAGGCCTGCCGGGCGCTGCAGGAAGAAGGCGCGCGAGTCGTCCTCGTCAACTCGAACCCCGCGACGATTATGACGGACCCGGAGATGGCAGACCGGGTCTACATCGAGCCGATCACGCCCGAGGCGATCTCGGAGATCATCCGCGAGGAGAACCCCGACGGCGTCATCGCCGGCCTCGGCGGCCAGACCGGCCTGAACGTCACGGCCGAACTCGCAGAGCAGGGCATCCTCGAGGAGTACGACGTCGAGATTATGGGCACGCCGCTCGACACCATCTACGCCACCGAGGACCGCGACCTGTTCCGCCAGCGGATGGAGAACATCGGCCAGCCCGTCCCCGCGTCGACGACGATTTCGCTCGACGAGGGCGAAGAAGTGCAGCGGATGACCGAAGCTGACCTCCAGGACCGCGTCGACGACGCCGTCGAGGAGGTCGGCGGGCTGCCGGTCATCTCGCGGACGACCTACACCCTCGGCGGCTCCGGGTCGGGCGTCGTCCACGAGAAAGAGGAACTCTACGAGCGCGTCCGCAAGGGTCTCCGCCTCTCCCGGAACTCCGAAGTGCTCATCACCGAGTCCATCTCGGGCTGGGTCGAACTCGAGTACGAAGTGATGCGCGACGCCGACGACTCCTGTATCATCATCTGCAATATGGAGAACATCGACCCGATGGGCATCCACACCGGCGAGTCCATCGTGGTCACGCCCTCGCAGGTCATCCCCGACGAGGGCCACCAGGAGATGCGCGACGCCGCGCTCGAAGTGATCCGCGAACTCGGCATCCAGGGCGGCTGTAACATCCAGTTCGCCTGGCACGACGACGGCACGCCCGGCGGCGAGTACCGCGTCGTCGAAGTGAACCCGCGCGTCTCGCGCTCCTCCGCGCTGGCCTCGAAGGCGACCGGCTACCCGATCGCCCGCGTGACCGCGAAGGTCGCGCTCGGGAAACGGCTCCACGAGATCGAAAACGAGATCACCGGCGAGACGACCGCTGCCTTCGAGCCGGCTATCGACTACATCGTCACCAAGATCCCGCGGTGGCCCAAGGACAAGTTCGACGACGTCGACTTCACGCTCTCGACGGCGATGAAGTCGACCGGCGAGGCGATGGCCATCGGGCGGACCTTCGAGGAGTCGATGCTGAAGGCGATCCGCTCGACGGAGTACGAGCCCGCGACCGACGTCGAGAGCGTCTCAGACGAGGAACTCGAAACAGAACTGCTCGAACGGCCGACCCCCGACCGCACCTACGCCATCTTCGAGGCGTTCGACCGCGGGTACAGCGTCGACGATGTCCAGGAGCTGACGGGCATCAAAGAGTGGTACCTCGAACGCTACCAGCGCGTCTCCGAAGCGATGGACGCGGCCCAGGAGGGCGACTTCACGACCGCTGCGACGGCCGGCGTGACAAACGCCGAAATCGCCGCTTCGACGGGCGAAAGCGTTGCTGACGTCGAGACCGCCGTCCCCGGTCGCACGTACAAACAGGTCGACACCTGTGCCGGCGAGTTCGCCGCACAGACGCCGTACTACTACTCCTCGCGCAAGCCCGAGTTCTACTCCGGGCCCTACGAGGGCGACGCCGCGGCGGGCGAACTCCGCGTCGACCGCGACGTCGAGAGCGTCGTCGTCGTCGGCGGCGGCCCGATCCGGATCGGCCAGGGCGTCGAGTTCGACTACTGTTCGGTCCACGCCGTGCAGGCCCTGCGCGAGATGGGTATCGACGCGCACGTCGTGAACAACAACCCCGAGACGGTCTCGACCGACTACGACACCTCCGACGGCCTGTTCTTCGAGCCGATCACGGCCGAGGAAGTCGCCGACGTCGTCGAGGCAGCCGACGCCGACGGCGTGATGGTCCAGTTCGGCGGCCAGACCTCCGTCAACATCGGCCACCCGCTCGAATCGGAACTCCAGCGCCGCGGCCTCGACTGTGAGATCCTCGGGACGAGCGTCGACGCGATGGACCTCGCGGAGGACCGCGACCGCTTCAACCGCCTGATGGACGATCTCGGCATCCTCCAGCCCGAGGGTGGCTCCGCGACCAGCGAGGCAGAGGCGCTCGACCTCGCGAACGAACTCGGCTACCCCGTCCTCGTGCGTCCCTCCTACGTGCTGGGCGGCCGCGCGATGGACGTCGTGCACTCCGACGCAGAGCTGAAAGAGTACATCGAGGAGGCCGTTCGCGTCTCCCCCGACAAGCCGATCCTCATCGACCAGTTCCTCGCCGACGCCATCGAACTCGACGTCGACGCCGTCTCCGACGGCGAGCGCGCGATCATCGGCGGTATTATGGAACACGTCGAGAGCGCGGGCGTCCACTCGGGCGACTCCGCGTGTATGATCCCGCCGCGCTCGCTGGACAAAGAGACGATGGCCCGCGTGCGCGAGGTCACAGAAGACATCGCGACCGCACTCGACACCGTCGGCCTCCTGAACGTCCAACTCGCCGTGAAGGACGGCGAGGTCTACGTCTTGGAGGCGAACCCGCGCTCCTCGCGGACGGTCCCGTTCGTCTCGAAGGCGACGGACGTTCCGATCGCGAAACTCGCCGCGAAGGTGATGGCCGGCGAGACTCTCGACGACCTCGACGTTCCCGAGAAAATCCCCGAGGACGTCAGCGTCAAAGAGGTCGTCCTGCCGTTCGACCGCCTCCCGGGTTCGGACCCGCGTCTCGGCCCGGAGATGAAGTCGACCGGGGAAGTGATGGGTACGGCGTCCACGTTCGCGAAGGCCTACGACAAGGCCCAGGACGCGACGGGCAAGTCGATCCCCGAGTCCGGCACCGCGTGGGTCGACCTCTCGGCCGAGGAGTTCCCCGACCCCGGCACCGAAGACGGGGACGCCCTCGAAAACGGCTACGCGGAGTACTTCGACCTCGCGACGTTCGACGACGAAGAAGACCTCGTCTCGGCGCTCCGTGAGGGCCAGATCGACCTCGTCGTCTCCCGCGACCGCGACGCGCTCGAAGTCTGCGTCGAAGAGGAGATCACGTACTTCTCGACGACCGCCTCTGCGTTCGCCGCACTGGAGGCGCTCGACGCGAAGGACGACCCGATCGACGTCGAAGCCGTCTCCGACCGCCCGCGCCGCGTCGAGAACTGGGGCGCACAGTCCGACGACTGATAGGGAATATCGTACGTCCCCATAGACTTCTCGCCGGACGGTACGGCGAGGATCTCCGAACAGTTACGATACTCCCTATGAGCGGCGTGCGCCGACGACGAAGTCGGTGACGCAGAGTCGACTTTCGCTCTCTCAGTTCTTCTCATTTGTCTCTTTTGGCCGTTCGTGAGCGGCGCAGCGCCCGCACGCGTGTGATTGAAGGTCTGTCGGTCCCAAGCGGAACCGATGAAACTCCGTCAGAACCTCCGGCACTTCGCGGCGAAGAAAGCGCTGACGATGCCGGTCGTCGGCGACATCGCGACGGACAAACTCGTCGACCTCCACGTCCGCGTCTTCGGGCAGAAGGCGGACCCCGACCACCGCGAGGAGCGCGAACCGCATATGGAGACGTTCTTCGAGTTGACGTTCGACACGTACGTCCGCGCGCTCGAAGAGGGGTTCAGCGAGGCGGAAGCCCGCGAGATCACCCACATCCAGGCCAACTTCGACTTCTACAACTACGGCTGGACCGAGATGATGGAGTTCCCCGTCGACGAACTGGAAGCCCACTACGAGCGTTACGCGGACTTCTTCGAGCGCTACGACATCGACATCGCGAACCCGCTCGGCGACTTCCGGACCAAAGAGATTCCCGACGCGCCCGCGACGCCGGAGCGACTCGACGACCCCGAACACCCGCACGCCGTGGGCGGTTTCGCCGACGACGTCTACGTCGAGGGCGAGGACGGCGACGTCCGCGTCGGCGGTCGCGAAGAACCCGAGGACGTCGACGTCGACATCGCGCCCGGCCTCCAGGACGTTGACGCGGACGCGGAGACCGACGAATCGGAAGCCTAATTCGCGTTACTCGTCCGTTTTCGACCCGATCTGCGCGTCGATCCGGTCGGCCACCTCGTAGCCGGCGACGACCCCGCCGTTGAGCGAGCGCTCGGGGTACTGCGCCTCCGAGGCCATCCCCGCGTAGTAGACGCCCTCGCCGACGTCCGCGTCGAGATGATAGGGCACGACGAGGTCGAGATAGCCACACTCGTAGATCGGCGCGGCGCGCGGGTTGCGGGCGATCCGGAATTCGGAGACGGCAGACCGATCGAAGTCCGGAAACATCGATTCGATCTCTGCGAGCCACGTCTCCCGCAGCTCCTCGTCGTCCATTTGCCACAGGTCCTCCGTCTCGTCTTGCACGTAGGAGGCGACGTACAGCAGGTGGTCGCCACCGTAGCGCTCCCGTTCGACGAAGTTCGTGTGTTCGACGAGCGCGCCGAACGGTGCGTCGTGTGCGACGTTCAGCCAGTAGGTGTCGAGCAGCGACTCCTCCATCGTGACGAGACCGCAGATCGCCCCCTGGAAGTCGATTGCACAGGAAAAGCCCGTCAGTGACTCCAGGACGTTCGGCATCGTCGCGACGACCGCGGCGTCGACTTCGTGTGTCTCCTCGGCGTCGGCTCCGGGGGCCGCCTGGGTACCGTCGTAATCGACGGTGAGCGATTGGACCTGCCCGTCCTCGACCGTGAGGTCCGTGACGGGCGCGTTCGCCGTGATGTTCTCCCGACCGACCGCGTCGACGAGCGCATCCAGAAGCACGCCGAACCCGCCGTCGAAGTACCCGAGGATCTCGCCGCGTAAGAGGTCGCGCTCGCCGCGGAAGCGCACGCGTCCGAGGAACCACGCCGCGGAGATGTCGTCTTTTCTGTCCCCGTACTTCCCGTCGAGCAGGGGATCGACGAAGTTCTCGTAGACGCTCGTCGTGGTGTGTTCTTCGACGAATTCCCGCACGGTGACGTGTTCGTACTCCGCGAGGTCGTCGTAGGCGTCGAAGTCTGGGAGTCCGCCGCGAACGTCGACGCCCTGCGTGAGCATCCCGAGCCGGAACTTGTCGTAGAGGCTCATATGCGGATACGCGAGAATCTCCCAGGGGGTGTCCAGCGGATGGACGACGCCGTCGACGTAGTAGCCGTTGGTGCCGACGCGCCACTCGATCCGGTCGCCGACGCCGAGTTCCTCGGCGAGGTCGACGATGGTCTCCTCCGATTTCGAGAGGTGGTGATAGAACTGCTCGATGTCGTCACCCGGCGTCTCGTAGGTGGCCGCGAGGCCGCCGAGCTGTGGCGCGGCCTCGAACACCTGTACGTCGTGCCCGCGCTGCTGTAGCCGATAGGCGGCCGCGAGACCTGCGATCCCGCCGCCGACGACGCCGATCATACGCGCAGTACTCGACAGCCCGGAAAGTGCTTTCCGTTCCCGGTGTCGGCGCCGCGTGTCGCCGCCGAGCGGCAGGACCGCCCGACGGGATCCCGCCGACTTATAGGGATTGTCGTAACTGTTCAGAGATTCTCGCCGTATCGTCCGGCGAGAAATCTATGCGGACTTACGATAATCCCTATTACCGTCGTTCGCTACCTTTTTACCCGCCGTTGGGCAACGGAACGCGTATGCAGACGGTCAGGGCCCCCGCGACGAGCGCGAATCTCGGGAGCGGTTTCGACGTCTTCGGCGTCGCCCTCGACCGTCCCGCCGACGTCGTCCGCGTCGAGAAGGCCGACCGGACGACGATCGAGATGACCGGCGTCGGGAGCCAGTACATCCCCGAGGACCCCGAGAAGAACGTCGTCGGCGCCGTCGCCGAGGAACTCGACGCGCCGGCGCACATCCGGATCGACAAGGGCGTCCGCCCCTCCTCGGGACTCGGATCGTCGGCGGCCAGTTCGGCTGCGGCGGCCGTCGCGCTGAACGCGCTCTACGACCGCGGGCTCTCCCGTGAGGAACTCGTCCCCGTGGCCGCCGAGGGCGAAGCGGTCGTCTCCGGTGAGGCCCACGCCGACAACGTCGCACCCGCATTGCTCGGTGGGTTCACCGTCGCTCGCGACGACGCGGTCACGACTGTCGACGCCTCGATCCCGCTCGTGGCGTGTCTCCCCGAGATCGCCGTCTCGACCCGCGACGCCCGCGGCGTCGTCCCCGAGTCGGCGGCGATGGAAGACGTCGTTCACACCGTCGGCTCCGCGGCGACGCTCGCCATCGGGATGTGCCGCGACGACCCCGAACTCGTCGGCACCGGGATGGACGAGCGCGTCGTCACCCCCGCCCGCGCGGAACTCATTACCGGCTACGATACGGTCCGCGAAGCCGCTCTCGAGGCGGGGGCGACGGGCGTGACCGTCTCGGGTGCCGGCCCGGCCGTCATCGCGCCGTGCAGCGAGTCCGACCGTCGGGACGTCGCCGCGGCGATGGTCGACGGCTTCGCCGACGCCGGCGTCGACTCCCGCGCGTACCAGACGCGCGTGAGTCGGGGCGCGACGCTGTACTGACGTCGTCGCTACATCTTCGTGTGTTCAGTTTCGGGAGCCACTGCACCGCGCTATCGGTCGGGACTGGATGTATGCAACGGCGAAAACGAGCGGAACAGCGCGCGTGAAACGGAACTAGACGAGACTTGATTGCGGACCCGAACGTCCGCTTAGACGCCGCGGCCCTGCAGCTTCTCTTCTTCGGGGAGATCGGTGTTGGCCTCGCCCTTCATTCCCTGACCGAGGTTCGAGGCGATTTCGGCGAGGGTGTCGGGGTCGTCCCAGTTGTTGACGGCCTCGACGATCGCTTCGCCCATCGCCGGCGGGTTCTCCGCGCCGAAGATACCGGAGCCAACGAAGATTCCGTCACAGCCGTGGTGCATCATCAGCGCCGCGTCCGCGGGCGTCGCGATGCCGCCGGCGGCGAAGTTCACGACCGGCAGCCGACCCATCTCGGCGGTCTCGTGGACGAGATCGGCGGGCGCTTCGTGCTCGCGGGCCCACTTCTCGCGCTCCTCGTGGGTCTTGCCTTCGAGTTCGCGGATCGCGCCCTTGATGTTGCGCTGGTGGTGGACGGCTTGATTCACGTCGCCGGTGCCGGCCTCGCCCTTCGTTCGGATCATCGCCGCGCCCTCGTCGATCCGGCGGAGCGCTTCACCGAGGTTGCGCGCACCGCAGACGAACGGCGCGGTGAAGCCGCGCTTGTCGATGTGGTAGCGCTCGTCGGCGGGGGTGAGCACCTCGCTCTCGTCGATCATATCGACGCCGACCGACTGCAGGATCTCCGCTTCCTTCGTGTGGCCGATCCGGGACTTGCCCATCACCGGGACGGAGACGGACTCGACGATCTCTTTGACGTCTGCGGGGTCGGCCATCCGCGCGACGCCGCCGCGCTTTCGGATGTCCGCGGGGACGGCTTCGAGCGCCATCACCGCGACCGCACCGGCCTCCTCGGCGATCTTCGCCTGTTCGGCGTCGACGACGTCCATAATGACGCCGCCCTTCTGCATCTGTGCGAACCCGCGCTTGACGAGGTCGGTCCCGCGACGGAGTTCGGACAGATCAGTCTCCTCGGACATACTACTCGGTTGCGGTCGGACACACTTAAACAGTTCACCCCACGGCCGCCGCCGACGGGCCAACAAATTGCCACGTCGGCGGCGCTCGATCCCGAAACCGGCACCCCTTTTTCGACGCACTCCGAGCCACCTGTATGGCATCGTCTCCCGCGTCGTCTTCGGGGCTTCGTCGGTTCGTCTCGGGCGACGGCCTGCCGGTACCCGACGGGCTCCCGTGGTGGCTCGCGCCGCTGCCGACGTGGCTCGAAAACGTCGGCCTCCGGTTCGCGTGGCTCGTCGTCGCGATCAATCTGCTCGGGACCGCCTTCGGCTTCTGGTACTACGGCTTTCACCCGCTGCCGCTCTCGGATCCGCTCATCACCTGGCAGTTCGCGGCCGAACCGGTCGTGATGTGGCCGTTCGTTCCCGACAGCCCGCTGGCGACGCTGTTCATCGCGCTGGCGTTTGCGAGCTGGAAGCTCGGACGGACGAACGAGTACCTCGTCGCGTTGGCGTTCTTCGGCTGCTGGAAACTCGGCCTCTGGACGCCGTACGTGCTCTCGGTCTTCGCCGACGCGTTTCTCGACATCACGTGGTTCCCACTGTACGTCTTCCTGTTCGTGAGTCACCTCGCGATGGTCGTCGAGGCGTTCGTCCTCCATCGGATCTCGGACTTCCCGGTCCGCGCCGTCGCCGTCGCGCTCGTCTGGTACGGCTTCAACGACGTCGTCGACTACTTCGTCCCCATCGTGGGCGACCCGCACCACACGTCGATTCCGCTCGCCGACAGCGCGGTCGTCGGCGGCACGACTGCGCTCCAACTCGCGGCTGCCGGGGCCGTCGTCCTCACGTTCGTCGCCACGTTCGCCGCGCTCGCGACGCGCGTGAAGAAATTGGAGTTGCAGATCGAGCGCGAGTAACGCCCGTCGGGTGCCTCGGTCACCACCCGCACCACCGCCCACGCTTTTGCCCGCGCCACGCGTACCCTGATTCGATGAGCGACCTCTTCGACGCTGTCGCCGACCTCCCGCTCTCGATCGAATCGACCGACCGAACGCGACGCGACCGCGACACGTCGAGCGGTTTCGTCAGAACGACGACGACGTTCCATCTCTCCGGCGCGGGTCACACCGGCCGCGGCGAGGACGTCGCCTACGACACCGAAGATCACGACGCGCTCGCGGACGCGCCGGCGTTCGATTTCGCGGGCGAGTACACGTTCGCGTCGTTCTCGGCGCATCTGGACGACATCGACCTGTTCCCGACGAAACCGCCCGAGCGTGAGACGGCGCGGCACTACCGGCGCTGGGCGGTCGAGTCGGCCGCGCTGGATCTCGCGCTCCGGCAGAACGCCCTTTCGTTGGCTGAGGCGGTCGACCGCGATCCCGCGCCGCTCCGCTTCGTCGTCTCGACGCGCCTCGGCGACCCGCCGACGACCGACCGTCTCGATGCGATTCTCGACGCGTATCCCGACACCGAGTTCAAACTGGATCCGACAGCCGAGTGGACTGACGAGGTCGTGGAGGCGGCCGCCGCGACCGATGCGGTTCGGATTTTGGATCTGAAAGGGCTCTACGAGGGGACGCAGGTCGACACCGAACCCGATCCGAATCTCTACGGGCGACTGCTCGATGCCTTCCCCGAGGCCGTCATCGAGGACCCTGGACTCACGTCGGAGACGCGACCGCTCTTTGACGGCGAGGAAGGCCGCGTGTCGTGGGACTACCCGATCACGGGCGTCGAATCCGTCGAAGCGCGACCGTTCGAGCCGGAGTGGCTGAACATCAAGCCCTCACGCTTCGGGACCGTCGAGTCGCTGTTCGAGACGATCGAGTGGGCCGAAGCGCGCGACGTCTCACTCTACGGCGGCGGCCAGTTCGAACTCGGCGTCGGCCGCGATCACATTCAACTGCTCGCGTCGCTGTTCTACCCCGATGGCCCGAACGACGTCGCGCCCGCGGGCTACAACGATCCCGACGTGCAGCCGGGGCTGCCGAAGAGTCCGCTCGACGCGCCGGAAAATTCGATTGGGCTCAGTTGGGAGTGACGCCGGCTGGTGGCGAGATAGCAGGATCTTACGCTTCGTCGAAGCCGTCCTCGAACACGAACGTCCCGTTGCGCTGGACGACCTCGCCGTCGACCTCGATGACCGAATCCTCGCTCATATCGACGATCATATCGACGTGCTCGGCGCTCTCGTTGCGCTCGTTCTCCTCGCCGACGGTGTCCGGATACGCCGAGCCGACGGCCATATGGACCGTATCGCCCATCTTCTCGTCGAACAGCATATTGTAGGTGAAGCGGTCGATCGCGCGGTTCATTCCGATCCCGAGTTCGCCGAGGTAGCGCGCCCCCTCGTCGGTCTCGAAGATGCCGTCTAACACGTCCTCGTTCCGACCGGCGCTGTAGGATTCGACGCGGCCGTCCTCGAACCGGACGCGGACGTCTTCGATCTCGCGACCCTGGCGATAGAGCGGCATATCGAAGTACACCTCGCCCTCGACGGAGTCTCGCACCGGCGCGGTGAACACTTCCCCGCCGGGGAGGTTCTTCTCGCCGAAGTCGTTGAGCGTCTTGTTGCCCGCGAGGCGCATCGTCACGTCGGTCTCCTCGCCCGACTTGATCCGAATCTCGTCGGCCTCGTCGAGGATCTCGACCATCTGCGCCTGGTGCTCGCGCTGGGCCTCCCAGTCGAGGCTGACGGCGTCCCAGACGAACCCCTCGTAGGCTTCGGTGCTCATCCCCGCGAGCTGGGCGTTCCCGGACGTGGGATACTGCGTGAGACACCACGTCTTCGAGAGCCGCTCTTGGAGGACCGGCTTCATCGCGCGCCGGTAGGCAGCGTTGCGCTCGGGGGCGACGTCGGCCGTCTCGGTGGCGTTGACGTCGCCGCGGACGGCGATGTAGACGTCCATCTCCTCGTACATCGCGAGCAGGTGCTCCGGCGTCTCGAAGTCGCCGTCGTGGTTGCGGAGGAACGCCCGCGTCGCACGCGAGTCGCTGTTCAGCGAGACGGGATGGGCCCCTCTGTCGGCGCACTCCTCGTGGAGTGCGACCACGAGATCATCTGCGGCGGCCGGCGCGCTGATCACGACGCGGTCGCCGGCCTCGATGTCGGCCGAGTGGTCGGCGACGATCCCTGCGTGTTCGCGGATTCGCGGGTCCATACCTGTGGGTCGTCCGTGCGCACCAAACACCTTTCGCCCCCTCGTCGCCCGCGGCTTTCGAGCGCCGCGGACTCACGACGGCGCGGGACCGTGACTACCCGCTCACTCGGACGGCGACCAGTCGCGCTCGCCCGCTCGGATCGCCGTCTCCAGCCAGTTCTCCTCGGGTGGGAGCGGACACTCGAACGTCTCGCTGAACGCGCAGAAGGGGGTGTACGCGAGGTTGAAATCGAGCGCGACCGTCTCGTCGTCGGCGAGGTCGCCCTCGGGATGCAGTTCGATGTACCGCCCGCCGCGGTAGGTCTCCTGTCCGGTCGTCTTGTCGCGAAACGGGACGAAGATCGGCTCCTCGTCGTCGTCCGGACGCTGTTTGTAGCCGTGGACCTCGTGGGTCTCCCCGCCGAGTTCGAACGCGAAGGTGACGACGCGAACGTAGCGAACTTCGTTGCCGGCGGTCGTCTCCATCGGCACCGGCTCGGGGTCGTCGTGAGCGGTGACCGTCGCCTCGACGCGGAGCTCCGGCGCGGGATCGAAGTACACCAGCCCGTCGAACGAATCGCGGTGCTCCGGGGGAATCGGCGACTGCGGGTGCGAGCCGAAGAACTCGTCTTTCTCCTCGCGATTCGCTCGCAGCTCTGCGACGTACGCCGCCGAATCGTCGGATGGATCTGATTCCGACGAATCGTGTGTCTCGGTCATATCGAATCCACGCGCGCCGTGCCGTAACCTTTGACGGTTCTGCTGCGACGGTCCGGACTAGCGAGGTTGTGCTGTGAGGAGTCGCGAGTCGCTCTCGACGGTCTTGGCGATCCAGGACGGGCGAGTCAGAACAAATGGCGAGGACGACCCCCACTATCCGTCGTCTATCACCGGGCGTCGCTGTCGGTGTGGTAGCTGTGTCCCACGACGAGCGCGACAGCGTTCACGGCGAGGAGGGCGACGAACGCGTTCGGTTCGCTTCCTTCGAGGCCGCCGGCGAGAAGGGGCAGATACAGAAACGGGAGGGCAACGGCGGCCCAGAACGACACGAACCGGACCGGTGCAGCGAGAAACTTGATCGGGGCCTGGAGGGAGGCCGGCGGCGACTCGATCACCTCACGGATGCGACCGATCCGCTCGGAACCAAACGGGCGGTGGGAGTTCGACATTTACGGGGACACCTCGATCACTATTACAGCATCGGGGGTCATATAGCCGCCAGAGCGTTCCCGTCACTTCATAATCGTTCACGCGAGAAGCCGCCGGCTAATACGTTTCACGGCGGGCTAAGAGGCACCGAGACGGTTTATACTCCGATCTAACCCTTCGATGGTGCCTCATAAGTGCGAGCAGCCGTCCCCATACCTGGTCGACCGTCGTCGATGGTAGCACGGTGAGCCTCACCCCCTCCGTGTGTACGGTGCCCGTGGTGAGGACCGCCTCGTGACGTGCTCTCGAACGGCGAAGCGCCTCTCAGTCCCGCGGATTTTTGTGCTCAGGCGGTAAGTCCCGAACGTCTATGACAGACGACGACGTCCCGACGGCGCGGTCGGTCGACAGCAACCTCTTCATCACGGTTTCGGGACCGCCGGGCTGTGGCGCGACGACCCTCTGTGAGGGGCTGTCGTCGGCGCTCGACTGCGGCTACGTCTCCGGCGGCGACATCTTCCGCGACCTCGCCGACGAGCGGGACCTGTCGCTCTCACAACTCATCGCGAAGACCGACGAAACCGACGAGATCGACCGCGCGCTGGACCGTCGCCTCCGAACGATCGCCGAGAAGTGGGGGGCGTCGAGCAAGCCGTTCATCCTCGAATCGCGGCTCGCCGGCTGGCTCGCCGGCAACCGCGCCGACCTCCGGATCTGGCTCGACGCCCCCGAGGAGGTGCGCGTCGAGCGCACGCGGGACCGCGAAGAGATGGAAGCCGAAATGCGGGTTCGCGAGGTCAGCGAGGCCGGACGGTACAAATCCTACTACGACATCGACGTGTCGGATCAGTCCTTCTACGATCTCTCGATCAACACGGCCCGCTGGAGTCCCACGGCGACGCTGGAGATGGTCCTCACCGCGGTCGAGGAGTACGATCCCGAAGTCGACGAGGGTGCGTTCCACACCGAAGACGTCGAACTCTAACCCGAAGCGAGCGGACTTCTTCTGTGTGGGTCGCGAACGCTACGAGCGGACCAGCCATCTGAGCCGCGGCAACTCCGCGCGGATCGCCCGCCGCTTGAGGAGGAGAAAGCCGACGAAGATCACGAGAAAGCCGACGACGGTGTAGGTCGTCGGGACCTCGTCGAGGACGGCCCAGCCGGCGAGCGCGGCGAACACCGGAGCGACGTAGGAGACGAGGTTGATCTCGATTGCTCCGAGGCGCTCCAAGAGATCGAAGTAGACCAGAAAGCCGAGCGCGCTCGCGACGAGCGCGAGGTACGCGAGCGCCGCGATCGATTCGACGGTCCACACGACGTCGGCGAACGACTCGCCGATACCGACGCTGACGCCGTGCATTATCAGCGCGCCGCCGACCATCGACCACGCTTCCATCGTCTCGATCGGCAGCGAGGCGTCGATACGAGTCGTCAACACCGACCCGAGCGCGAACGCCGCGGCCGCGCCGAAGATGAGCAGTTTCGCGACCGCACCCCCGGTGAGGAGGTTGTTCGGATCGGGGTTCGAGAGGATTGCGACGCCGACGAGGCCGAGCAAGAGCCCCACGATGCCGACAGTCGTGAGCCGCTCCTCTGGGAGGAACACGCGCGCGAACCCCGTGGTCAACACGGGACTGAGACTCACGATGACCGCCGCTGCCGCCGAGGTGACGGCCGGGTCGGTCTCGCCGATGAAAAGCAGCGTGTGATAGCCCGCGATGAGAAGCGTCGCGCCGATGCCGACGACGGCCCACTGGCCGCGCGTCTGTGGGATCGGCTGGTCGGTCGCGTAGAACGCGTACGCGAGCATTAACAGGCCGGCGACGTCGTACCGGAGCGCTGCGAAGAGCACCGGCGGGATGAACTCCAGTCCCGCCTTGATCGCCATAAACGCGGAGCCCCACGCCGCCGCGAGGAGGACGAATAAGAGGAGGTTTCGATACCGGGTCACAGCGAAGGTGCGGTGGCGGCCGCCCTCAACGTTTCGCTCTCCCGGCGTTCACTCCGTGCCCGACTCGTCAGCTCCCGCCTCAGTGGCGCGGCGCTCGTCCCGAATCGCGCGGATCACGTCCTGGCGGGCGACGATCCCGACGAGTTCGCCGTCGTCGAGCACCGGCAGCCGGTTGATGTCGCGCTCTTCGTCGGCCAGGAGGTCCAGAATCTCGTCGATCGACGCGTCGGGCTCGACGGTCACGACGTCCGACGTCATCACCCCGCTGATCGGCTTGTTCGTGTTTCGCAGGAGGTCGATGCCGAGATCGAGGTCGTCCCAGGAGACGTCGACCGCGTAGGTGAGCGTCTCTAAGAACGGCGGAAAGCCGACGGGGATCCACAGCGTCCGGTCCTGCGTCTGGAACAGCCCGACGAGGTCGTGCTGGGTGACGATCCCCGCGAGCGAGCCGTCCTCGTCGACGACGGGGTAGCCGTTGAAGTCCGCGCGGGCGAGTCGGCTGAGCACCTCGCTCACGTCGTCGTCGACCGACACCGTCTCCACGTCGGTCGTCATCAGATCGCGAGCGGTCAGCGTCTGGATCTGAGCCATACGGGAGTATTGGCCGGTCGCCGTCTAAGCGTTTGGCCTGGGTCGGACCGAACGCTCGTGTCTCGGCCGGTAGCGGACTCTCGATGGACTGCACCCACCTGTTCGGGTCTGCTTTATATGTGCTCGCACCGTTATCGAGGATATATTTAAGAATCCGCGTTGGCTAGCAGGGGTATGGCCGCTCACGGCCGTCCGACGCTCCGTGACCTGTTCGACGACTCGCCGACTCCGCACATCGCGCATCCGCCGCGCACCCACCATCGACACTTCTACGTCGCGACCGACGGGTCCTATCGTCGCGACGGTGCCGGCGGCGGCCTCGGTGCCGTGATCGAGACCCGAGACGGGACCCGCGTCGCGCGGGTCTCCCTGCCCGACACTGCGCCGAACAACAACGTCGCCGAATATCGCGCGCTCCATCTGGGTCTCGACGTGCTCGCGGCAAGGACGCCCGGGAACGCCCGCGTCGGCGTCCTCGTCGACCACGACGACCTCGCGGCCGCAGTCAACAGCGAAGTGCTGGCCGGAGCCGGCGGCGACACCGAGTGGCGGCCGCACGGCGTCGAGCGGATCCCGCCGGGCAGCGAGTCCCACTGGCGCGGCATCCGCGCCCGCATCGCCGGCTTCGACGAACTCCGAGCGGCGCGAATCGACGGCCGAGAGAATCCCGCACACCCGCTCGCGAACGCGCCGCAGGATTACGCGCACGTGAACCGGCGCGCCGACCGCTGTGTCCTCCCCGACCCGATCGACACCGGAACGCGGGGGACGGGCCTCGCCGACGACGTCCGCGACGGGAACGACCCGCAGTTCCCGCCGCCGTCGCGGTTCGAGAATCGCGCGAGCGACTGATCGGAGGTCGAACGCGCCCGCAGTGGCGCGATTACTCCTGTGCGTCGACGACGGCGACGCCGGCGAGGTTGACGATGTCTTTCACTTCGTCGCCGCGCTGCAGGACGTGCACCGGCTTGTCCATCCCGACGAGCATCGGCCCGATGGCTTCCGCGCCGCCGAGGCGCTGGAGGAGCTTGTAGCCGATGTTCCCGGATTCGAGGTTGGGGAACACGAGGACGTTCGCGGGCTCGTCGAGCTGAGAGAAGTCGTAGGTTCCTGCCAGAATGTCCTCGACGACGGCGGTGTCGGCCTGCATCTCACCGTCGACGGGGAAGTCGATGTCGGCGTCGTCGTGGAGCATCGAGACGGCGTCGCGGATCTTCCGGGTGCTCGCGTTCTCGACGCTGCCGAAGTTCGAGTACGACAGCATCGCCGCGCGCGGTTCGACGTTGAACCGCCGGGCGAGTTCGCCGGTGTGCTTCGTGATCTCCGCGAGCACGTCCGAGTCGGGGTCGAAGTTGACCGTCGTGTCGGCCGCGAAGATGACGCGGTTCTTGAACGTCAGCATATACACGCCGGCCGCGTAGTCTGCGTCCGGCGCGGTACCGATGATCTGCAGCGGCGGGCGGAGCGCCGAGGGGTAGTGGTGAGTCAGCCCCGTCAGCATCGCGTCGGCGTCGCCCTGTTCGACCATCACGCTGGCGAAGTAGTTGCTGTCCCTGCGGATCAGCTCGTGCGCCTCGTTCTCCGTGACGCCTTCGCGCTGACGGAGTTCGTACAGGCGGTCGGCGTAGTGGTCCCAGTCGCCGCTGCGCGGGTCGACGATCTCGGGCTGGAATTCGAGGCCGAGGTCGGCCGCCGTCTCTGCGATCTCCTCGGCGTTGCCGACGAGGATCGGCTGGGCGATCCCCTGCTCTTGCATCTGGTAGGCCGCGCGGATGATCTTCTCGTCGCCGCCCTCCGCGAGCGCGACCCGCTTGGGGTCGGACTTCGCCTTGTTGAGGACGACGCGCATCATCTCGCGAGACTTGCCGAGGCGCGCCTCCAGGCGCTCCTCGTAGGCTTCGAGGTCGACCTCACTCCGAGCACAGCCGGAGTCCATCGCCGCTTTCGCGACCGCGGGCGCGACCTCGAAGAGGACGCGGGGGTCGAGCGGCTTCGGGATGACGTAGTCGGGGCCGAACTGGAGCGGCTGGTCGCCGTAGGCCTTCACGACGGCGTCCGGCACGTCCTGTCGGGCGAGTTCTGCGAGGGCCTTCGCCGCCGCGCGCTTCATCTCCTCGTTGATCTCCGTCGCGCGGACGTCGAGTGCGCCGCGGAAGATGAACGGGAATCCGAGGACGTTGTTCACCTGATTCGGGTAGTCCGACCGCCCGGTCGCCATAATCACGGTGTCGTCGCGGGCGGCCTTCGCGTCCTCGTATTTGATCTCGGGGTCGGGGTTCGCCATCGCGAAGACGATCGGATCGTCCGCCATCGAGGCGACCATCTCCTGCGAGACGATGCCGCCGACCGAGAGGCCGACGAACACGTCCGCGCCAGCCATCGCCTCTTCGAGCGTGTCGTCGTCGGTGTCGGAGGCGAACTCGGCTTTGTACTCGTTGAGCCCCTCGCGGTCGGTCCCGATGACGCCCGAGGAGTCACACATCACGATGTTCTCTCGCTGCACGCCGAGGGAGGTGTAGAAGCGAGCCGTCGCGAGCGCGGACGCGCCCGCGCCGGAGAAGACTACGTTCAGGTCTTCGAGTGCTTTGTCGACGACGTCGGACGCGTTCAGGAGGGCCGCGCCCGAGATGATCGCCGTCCCGTGCTGGTCGTCGTGGAAGATCGGAATGTCCGTCTCCTCGCGCAGTTGCGACTCGATCTCGAAGCACTCGGGGGCTTTGATGTCTTCGAGGTTGATGCCGCCGAACGTCGGCTCCATCGCCCGAACAGTGTCGACGATCGCGTCGGGATCGTCGAGGTCGAGTTCGATGTCGAACACGTCGATGTCGGCGAAGCGCTTGAACAGGACGCCCTTCCCCTCCATCACGGGCTTGGACGCTTGCGCGCCGATGTCGCCGAGGCCGAGGACGGCGCTGCCGTTCGAGACGACGCCGACGAGGTTCCCCTTCGCGGTGTACTCGTAGGCGCGCGTCGGGTCCGCGTCGATGTCGCGGCACGGGGCCGCGACGCCCGGCGAGTACGCCAGCGAGAGGTCACGCTGGGTGTTCGTCGGCTTCGTCGTCGAGATCTCGATCTTCCCAGGCGGCTCCTCGCGGTGATACTCTCTCGCGTCGTCGTCAAGTCCCATAGCGGCGGCGAGGATAGCTGCACAAAAAAAGCTATCTGTCGAAGCGTCATTCGACAGACGACGTACGGATTGGTCACTCGCTACGACGGCCGGCGTGCTACTTCGGAGAGTGTCCCCCGCCCGGCGTCAGAGCGTGCGGACGTCGTGCCGCTCGATGGTGAACGCCGACCCGTCGATGGCCGACGTTACAGAGCGGGTGGGCCACTCGCCGGTGCTCGTCAGGACTTCGACCCCGTCTTCGGTGACGAGCACGGTGTCTTCTGACTTTGCGCCGCGGACCGTCGGGTTGTACGCGTACGCGAGCGGTGCCTCGATCGGTTCGTCGCTCTCGGGTGCTGCGATCCACTCGCGCGTGTCGAAGCCGGTAGCGCCGCCCTGGTGGTGGTTTCGCCACTCGCCGGGTTCGCCGAGTGTGTCGTACGCGCCCGTGATGGCGTCGAAGACGTCGCCGGCTGTGCCGCTGCTCTCACTGTCCCCGACTGCGCGCTGCGTCGCGTCGAGTGCCGACGCCTCGACGCGCATCGCCGTCTCGTGACGGCTCGCGAGCCACGCCGGCGCGCTGTCGAACGCGACGGTCCGAGTCGCGCTGGCGTAGAGCCCTCCGCGCTCGGCGGACACGGAGACGAGCGCGTAGTCGCCGAGCTGTGCACCGGTTGGCGTGAAGTGGCGGTACGTCTGCGCGCGCTCGCTGCCGCCGACGAGCGTCACGGGCGCTTCGATCCCCAGCGTCGCGAGCGAGATGCGGAGCCCCGCGGCGGCCTCGTGTTCCGTGTCGCCGGGCTGGAGTTCGCGCGCGACGCGTTCGAGCGCGTCGGCGACGTCGCGGCCGAGCGCTCGGTACCGCTCGACGTCCGTCGCAGAGAGCGGGCGGCGGAGCCGACTCGCGTCGAGTTCGTCGAATCCGGGGACGTCGAAGTCGGCGGCGCCCGCGCCCGCGGTCGCGTCTGCGACGGCCGACGCCAGCGAGGACTCGTACCACGGGACGGACGTGATATCGAACGGCTCCGGCAGTTCCTCGTCGGCGAGCCGTTCGGCTTCGATGTTGTTGGTGACGGCGACGAAGCCGTCGTCGCGGGTGTACCCGGCGGCGGCGACGCCCACGTCGGCGTCGCGGTCGACGACGTTGCTGCCCGTCGTCAGCCACGCGAAGGAGTTCGGCTGACCGAACCAGATCGCATCGAGTCCCTCGCTGTCGAGAAACTCGGTCAGTCGCTCGCGGCGGTGATCGAGGTGTTCCTGCGTTCGGTCCCGGTCTGCGTCGTCGTCCGGAGCCGTAGTCGGCGGTGTCTCGTCGGTCATACCTCCGGGTACCGCCGCTGCGACTTGAAACGTGTCGAAACCGTCGCGGCCTCGGTGTCACATCGCTCGTCATCGACGGCCGACCGAGGGTCTCGCCCGCCGAGAGAGCGATTCAAGTATCTCCGGTCCCGAGCCGTGGATATGGACACACGTCTCCGTCGGCTCGTCGGCATCTCAGCCGCGCTCACGGGCATTCTGATGGTGCTCGGCGTGTACACTGCGGCGGCGGGCGCGGGGCTGACCTGCGCCGGCCGCTGGCCGCTGTGTGACGGATTCCTCGGACTGTTCCCGGCGAACTGGAGTAGCTTCATCGAGTGGTTCCACCGACTCGTCGCGATGATCACCGGCTTCCTCGTCCTCGGGACGACGATCCTGGCGTGGCGCGAGGGCGCTGACCGACGCGTTCGTCTCGCGCTCGCCGGTGCGACGATTCTGCTTCCCTCCCAGATCATCCTCGGCGCGCTCACGGTGAAGACCTACCAGTGGGCGATCCTGCTGGCGCACTTCAGCACGGCGTCGATCATCTTCACCGGCGTCGCACTGGCGGCGGCGTGGACGTACGGCTCCGCCGGCGTGAGCTACGATCGGATGCGGAAGTCGCTCACCACGGCTGGGCTCTTGCTTCCGGTCCTCCTCGCACTGACGCCGCACGCCTTCGTCACGTTCGGCCCGCCCGTACAGGCCGCCTACTACCTCCTCGGGCTCGGTACCTACGCCGCGCTCCTCGCCACGGCCGTGTGGTCGTCGCCGACGGCCGGCACGGACGCGGCCCGAGCGTCACGCCGCGTTCGCCGACTCGCCGGCGCGGCCGCGCTCGTCGTCGTCTCGTTGCTCGTCGTCGGTCGGCTGGTGTACGGTGGGACGCTCCAGTACGTCTCGATCGCCGGCAGCCTCGCTGCGCTCGGGCTCGTCGCCGTCGCGTGGTACACGGTTCGACGCGGCGCCGACTCGGCGGGCTCGCGCGGCGTTCCCGGAAGCGACTGACCCGCGACGCGACCCCGACTCGATCGATCCGGCGCGACGCCCCACGATGTAACCGGCCGACTGCGCCGACTGCGCCTCTCCAATCGCCCCACGGCGAGGGGGACTCGGATTAATCGCACGACGTCGCCGCCGGATCGAATTTTGTCCCACGAGCGGTCGAAAAGCCGTTAGTTGGGTGAACGGACGTATACCGAAACGACACGTTGTTATATTCCTCTCTATAACTCAACGGTGTTATGGACAGACGGACCTACGTGAAGACTGGTGCCGGCGTCATCGCCGGCGGGCTGTTCGCCGGGTGTACCGGCGGCGGGTCTGGTGGAGAGGCAACTGAAACGACTTCCGGCGACAGCGGGTCGCCGACGACGGAATCGGGTGAAACCGAGGCGACGACGACGGAATCGGCCGTCCCCTCGAAGGTCGTCATCGGCTCGGACATCCCGTACCGTCCCTTCGAGTACGAGACAACCTCGGGTGAACTGACGGGATTCGACGTCGACATCGCAGCGGCGGTCTTCGAAGACCAGCTCGGGATCGACTACGAGTTCAAGCCGACGAGCTTCGACTCGATCATCCCCTCGCTCAACAACAACAACTTCCGGATCATCATGTCCGCGATGACGATCAACGACCAGCGGGCGCAGGAAGTCGACTTCTCGGATCCGTACTTCACCGCCTACCAGACGGTCATCGTTCGTGAGGGCGGTTCGATCTCCTCGAAGGCGGATCTTCAGGGACAGCCGATCGGCGTCCAGAAGGGCACGACGGGTGCCAACGCCGCCGAACAGCTGAAAGAGGAATTCGACGGCGACCTCGACCTCAAGAAGTACGACCAGATCTCCGGCGCGTTCCAGGCCCTGATCAACGGCCAGGTCAACGCCATCATCAACGACAACACCGTGAACGCCGAGTTCGCGAACGAACGCGACGACGTGGTGTTCCTCGAAGGCGAAGGTGCGGCCGCCGAGAGCGGACAGGAAGCACCGCCGTACCTGACGCTCACCGTCGAGAACTACGGTATCGCGTTCCGTCAGGACGACGACGAGTTCCGCGAGCGCGTCAACGAGGCGCTCGCGACGATCAAGGACAACGGCACGTACGACGAGATCTACTCGGAGTACTTCTCGGGATAACCCTCGACAGATCTGTATTTCGTCCCAACTATGGCAGATTCATACTCGGGCGCGCCGGCCGAAGCCAACGCCACCGCGGACGGGTTTTTCGACGATCAGACGCTGAAGTATCTCGGTGTCGGACTGTCGAGTCTGTTCGCGCTGGGCGTCGTCTTGCTCGTTCTGTACATTCTGTCCGTCCAGGTCGATTACGGGCTGATCCCGACGATCCTCCCGCAGTTCATCAGAGCCTACGGGCTGGTGCTCGGCATCGTCGTCACGGGGAGCGTGCTCTCTGTGACGTCCGGGATCTTCGTCGGTCTCGCGCGCGTCTCGAAGACGCGGATCACGAGCGGGATCTCCGCCGCCTACGTCCAGTTCTTCCGCGGGACGCCGCTGCTGTTTCAGATCTTCGTCGTCTACTTCGGCGTCCCGACGCTGTGGCCGGGGACGTTCCCGATCTCGAACTGGGGGCTTCCGACGGCGATCATCTCGCTGACGCTGAATCACGCGGCGTACGTCGGCGAGGCGGTCCGCGGCGGGATCGGTGCGGTGCCCGACGGACAGATGGAGGCCGCGCGTTCGCTCGGGATGGGATACGTGCAGGCGATGCGAGAAGTCGTCATCCCACAGGCGTGGCGCAACGCGCTGGCGGCGGTCGGCAACGACCAGATCATCCTCGTGAAGGACACCTCGCTTTTGACGGTCATCGCGATTCCCGAACTCATCCAACAGTTCCGCGACGTCAACAGCGCCACGTTCGACCCGTGGACGCCGCTCGTGTTGGTCGCGATCGCGTACCTGTCGATCACGATTCCGATGGGTCGCCTCGTCGAGTACCTCGAAGCCCGTTCGGACTGGGGCGGTGAGTCCCAATGACTGCGGACCACGCCCTCCTGGAGTTCGACCACGTGGACAAGTACTTCGGCGAGACGCACGTCCTCAAGGAGGTCTCTCTCGACATCGAGGACGGCGAAGTGTGCGTCGTCGTCGGTCCCTCAGGGTCCGGGAAGTCGACGCTGTTGCGCTGTGCGAACCGCCTCGAAGAGATCCAGGCAGGTGAGATCCGTCTCGACGGGCGGTCGATCTCCGACCCCGACGCGGACATCAACCGGCTTCGACAGCGCATCGGGATGGTGTTTCAGTCGTTCAACCTCTTCCCGCACAAGACGGCACTTGAGAACATCACGCTCGCGCCGCGGAAGGTCCGCGGTATCGACGAGAAGACCGCTCGCACTCGCGCCGAAGAGCTGCTCGAAGACGTCGGCCTCCTCGAACAGGGGGCCTCCTACCCGAATCAGCTCTCGGGCGGCCAACAGCAGCGCGTCGCGATTGCGCGGGCGCTCGCGATGGACCCCAAAGTGATGCTCTTCGACGAAGTGACGAGCGCGCTCGACCCCGAACTCGTCGGGGAAGTGCTGGAAGTGATGCGCGGGCTCGCAGACGACGGGATGACGATGATGGTCGTCACCCACGAGATGGGCTTCGCCCGCGAGGTCGGCGACAGGATCGTCCTGATGGACGAGGGCCGGATCGTCGAAACCGGCGAGCCGAAGTCGTTCTTCGAGAACCCGCGAACCGACCGCGGCGAGCAGTTCCTCTCGAAACTGCTCTGATCGGGACTGCCGTCCTCTCTTTCTGCGACGAACTGCGGGAAAGCACTTACCGGCGCTCTCCGTAGCGCCGCCCGTGACCAACGTCCCCGGCCCCGGATTCGTCCTCCTCCTCGCTGCGGCTGCGACGTTCGTCGTCCTGCCGCTTCTGGCTGGTCTGAGCCTCCTCGTCGCGACGGTGCTCGGACGACGTCTCACCTGGACGCTCGTCGGTGTCCACGCCATCGCGATCCTGATCGGTGTCGGCGCACTCGCCGCTGGCTCGCCGGTCGGAATCCAGGACGCGCCGATCGGTGCGACCGTCGGCCTCGCCCGATTTACGGTCGGCGTTCTCCTCGGTGGGCTCCTCGTTGCAGCCATCGTCGAGGGGCTCCCGATCGCGCTCGGTGCGCTGGTGACGGTACTGTTCCGTGACACCTCGCGAGAACGTGGCCTGCGGTGTGCGACGGCTGGCTACGCGCTCGGCGGCGTCGGCGGCGCGCTCGTCGGATTGCTTCTCACCGGAAGCCTGGCCGCCGTGGTCGTCGGTGCACTCTTCGCTCCACTCACCGCGTTCGGCGGCCCGATACTCGACGCGGCGGCGACGTGGGTAGGCACCTCCGAACTCACATAAAGTCCGAGAGTCCGGCCTGACCGTCGTCGTCCGCCGCGTCGGCCTCGTCGGCCCCGTCGTCGGTCTCGGTTTCGTCGCGGTCCAGCACCTCCGCGCCGAGCGTCTGCTGGGAGTCGTCGCCCTCGTCGTCGCTCGCGTCCGCACCGGCGCTCCCGTCGCCGGCCTCGGCGTCGCCAGCTCCTCGGTCGCCGCCGGCGAACGCCCCACCCGCGTGTGCTTCGAGTTCGTCAGTTCGGAGGTCGGCAGCGTCTTCGACGATCGACTGCACCTTGTTCGTCGTCTCGCCGCTCCCCGTGATGTAGGAGACGGCCGCCTCGTCGAGGTCGTACCAGGCGGCCATCGCCACGGTCAGCTCTCGGGGCTTGCAGTGGTGCGTCATCGCCGCGAGGAAGGGCAGAACGTCGAGCCGAGCGGTCGACATCGAGAAGCCGCCGGATTCGGCGATCGAGCGGACGACCTCGTCGCGGGTCGCGTCCCGCGTCGACCGATAGGGCGCGCCGCCGTAGCGCGTCCAGCCGCCGCGAGTGTGGTCGCGTGCGGCCGCGACACCCCCGGCGAGGTTGTCGGTCGCATAGCGCCACCAACTGTAGTCGTAGTCGGTCGCGTAGACCCGGCTCGTCCAGACGTCGGCGTTCGCGAGGAACTCGTAGGCGCGGGCGAGTTCTTCGCCCTCGTAGACGAGCGGGACCTTGTCTTCGACCCATTTGAGAAGGTCTTCGGGGGTCTCGTCCACGTCGTAGGCGGTCTGTAGCGCCTCCTGAGCGGGCTTTTCTTTCAGCACGGCGTCGAGGAACTCGAACAGGCCGACCGCGCGGTTTCGCGAACCGGTGGTCACGTCTTCGAGCGTGACCCGGGATTTCCCGTCGGCGGTCGCCTGCAGGTCTTTCACCGCCGCGCGGAGGTCGCCGCTGTTGGCCTCGGCGATCCGTTCGAGCGCCTCCTCCTCGAACTCGATGTCTTCCTTCCGCAGGGTGTCTCGGAGCACGGGGACGATCGAGCGCGCCGAGACGTCGCGGAACTCGATCTCCTGGGCGGCGTTCCGCAGCCCGTTCGACATATCGTAGTACTCGTTGGCGATGAGGACGATCGGCTGGTTGGCCTCCTTGAGCAGGCGCGTGACGGCCTGCTTGCCGCCGCGGTCGTACTGGTAGTGGATGTTGTCGGCCTCGTCCATTATCACCAGTTGGCGACCGCCGCTGTCGCCGCCGACCGACCCAGCGAGCGTCGCGTTCCGCGAGGCTCGTCCGGCGAACCGCTCGATGGCGTCTGCCGTCCGCTCGTCGGAGGCGTTGAGTTCGACGACCTCCCAGCCCATATCGTTCGCTAAGGCGTGGGCGGCGGAGGTCTTCCCGACGCCGGGCGCGCCGTGGAGGACGACCGGCTCGCGGTGGTCGTCCCACGTGTCGGCCCACTCTTTCAGGGCGTCGCGGGCCTTGTTGTTGCCGCGGACCTCCGACAACGTCGTCGGGCGGTACCGTTCGGTCCAGTCCGTCATTACCGGTGGAAGGAGCGAGGCCCGTTTAGTGGTTGCGGGGTGGCACCGCGCAGATCGCGCGCTGTCGGTGCCGGCTCCCGAACGGCTCCCTTTTGTTATAATCGAGCGACAGTTTATGGTTCCGTGGCACCTATTGTCACGTATGTCCGCAGACGAGAGCGCTGTCGTGCTTGACCGCGAAGCGATCGACGAACTGCTCGGGACGGGCGGCGTCGGCGTGCTTGCGCTCGCCAGCGACGACGACCCATACGCGATTCCTGTCTCCTACGGGTACGACGCCAACGCCGGCGAGGTGTATCTCCGCCTCGGGTTCGGAACCGACTCCGAGAAACGCGAGTACCTCGCCGGCTCCGATCGAGCCGCGCTCGTCGTCACCGCCGAGGGCAGCAGCGGCTGGGAGTCCGTCGTCGTCCGCGGGCCGCTGGTGGAGATCCCCGAAGCGAGTATCGACGGGACGGTCGTCGAGGCGATCCGCTCGATCGACATCCCGTTCTTTACCATCTACGAGGAACCGCCTCGGGAGCTGGAGTACACGCTCTACCGGTTGCGCCCCGAAGAGATCACCGGCCGCCGCGAGAAACCGGCGACCGGAATCGAGTAACTGGGTGCTTGCCGACGGCGACTTCGTCGGCGTCTCACTCGACCACAAGACACCTATAGGAGTACTCGCACGTGGAACCGATGGCACGATCCGAGTCGACACCGACGTCGCGGCGAGGCTACGCCCCGGACGGTCGAACGCTCGGTATCGCCGGGCTGGGCGGCGTCCTCGCGTATCTCGTTTCGTACGCGCTCACGTACGCAGTGACCGGCCAGCAGATCTCGAACTCGCTTGCGGCCCGGGTTCTAGAGATCGCCACGGGCGAGCCCGGAACGTGGAAACTGGTCGGCTGGGTGTTCTACAACGCACACTTCGTCACCAGCGAGATCCCCGGGCTGTTCGGCTCGACGGCCGTGAACCTCGTCGGGCGCGGCGACACGTTCTCCGCGGCGCTCTTCGTACTCCCGCCGGTCGCGCTCGCACTCGCGGGAGCGCTCGTGGCGGCCCTGAGCCGGTTCGAGACCCCGATGGCCGGCGCGGTCGGCGGCGCATCGGTCATCCTCGGCTACCTCCCGCTCGCGGTCGTCGGCGCGTTCGTCTTCACCGTCGACGTCGGCGACGCCACGGCCGGACCGACGCTAGTCACGGCGATTCTGCTCGCAGGGCTCGTTTACCCGCTCGTCTTCGGCGCGTTCGGCGGGGCGCTCGGTGCGCTCGCCACGCCCGGGCGCGCGTGAGGCTCCGAATCTGAGTTATCGGTCGCTCTGCGTCACAGATCGCGAGCGACCATCTCGCCCCAGTGTTCGAAGCCGTATCGCTCGTAGAACGCCTGTGCTCTGTCGTTCTCGCGGTCCACGTCGAGAACCATCCGATCGAGCGGGAGGTCCTGGGCACGCGCGCTCTCGACGGCGGCGTTCATCAGCGCGTCGGCGACGCCCGTTCCGCGGTAGCCGGGAGCGACGAAGATCTCGTTGAGGATCGCGGCGTCCCAGACGAACGCCAGCGATTCCGGGAGGACGAACGCGTAGCCGACGACGTCGCCGTCGCCGTTCTCACTGTTTTCCGCTGCTGCCGCTTCGTCGACGGCGACGAGGACGCTGTCTGGATCCTCGTCGACGCAGCGGTCGACCCACGCGAGCCAGCGCTCGCGGTACTCCGCCGTCAGTTTTTCCTCGTAGACCGCGCCCTTCTCCTCGCCACCGGTGTCCGCGCCGATTCCGAGCTCGAACCCGCGCTTCAGCTCCCAGAGCGCGTCGCGGTCGGTATCAGTGTCGTACGATCTGATCGTGGCGTCGGCCGACGTTGCCTGCTCGGTCATCAGTCTCACTCGATGTCCAGAGCGCAAGAACGCTGCCATCTCCGTCGAACCGGTGGTGAAGGCTCGACCGTCCGATCACTCCTCGACGCCCGCGCCCGCTCCGGTAGCGCGCCGCGTCTGCCACAGTCGGACGGCGGTCACAAATGCCGAGAGGGGCAGTAACCACGCGCGAAAGCCCGTCATCGCCACCGGGAAGATGCGCTCGACGCGCTGTGGCTGCCCCGAGCCGCTGCTCCCGTCGCCACTCGCCGTCTCGACGCCGAGTGTCGGTTCGGCGTCCAACACCGTCCGGAACGCGAAGTTCTCCGTCGTGCGCCGTGATTCCGTCTCGGGTGGTGAGAGATCGACGAACGTCTGGACCCACCCGCGGTCCGTCGAGTAGAACAGTCGCCCGTCGACCGTGTAGAACGTATCGTGGAGTGGATAGAACGCGTTCACGCCCCCGACGACGAGGTCGGGGACGATCGCGGCTCCGAAGAGGCAGCCGACCGCGACGACCGCGACTCGGAGCCCGCGGTTGCCGTATCGCTGGCGTACGATCGCGTCGGCGCCGCGTCGGTCGTCCCACCACAGCAGGGCGAACAGGGCCGCGGGGAAGAGCAGCGTGTGGCCGACAGAGCGGTGTGCGCCCGAGAGGATCGGTTCGAGCGCCACGTCGAGGTCGGGGAGCACGGTCGCCGCGGTGACGACGAGTGCGCTCCGACCGTCGAACTCCTCTCCGAGGAGCGCGGCGGCGATGAGGAGTGCGAGCGCGACGTGGACGAGCGTCGATGGCACGACGGTACTCTACGCCCGACCAGACTTGAACGTTCGTGCGTTGCTACACCGCTGCTCGCCCCGCGACAGCGATCCTGTCGGCCCCGCCCGGCGGTTATACTCTCGGCGTTCGTCGAACCCCCCGTTCGATACGCTTTTGCGGCCGCCTCCCCCAGTTCCCAGCAGTATGTATCGTGAGCGGTCGATCGCGGAGGGCTGGAAGCCGTGACGACGGTCCCTCGAGAGGATCTCGCACGGCGAATCGCGGGCGAAATTACGTTGAGTGACGATCCGGGCGCGACGCTTCGCAAGTGGCGCACGGACTTCGACGTCTCACAGACGGCGCTCGCCGAACAGTTGGACGTCTCTTCGTCGGTCATCTCCGACTACGAGAGCGGGCGGCGCGAGAGCCCCGGCATCGGCGTCGTCCGACGGATGGTCGAGGCGCTCCTCGATATCGACGAATCTCGGGGCGGGGGTCGCATCCGCCAGTACGCTCGCGTCATCTCTGCGGGATTCGAGAGCGACATCGTCCAGGACCTCCGGGAGTATCCGACGTCCATCCCGCTGGAGACGCTGTACGACGCGATGGACGCGACCGAACTCGTCCGCGGCGATCAGGACCGGATCAGCGGCCACACCGTTATCAACAGCATCGAAGCGATCACGCGTCTCTCCTCGGAGGAGTTCTACCGCCTCTACGGCCAGTCGACCTCGCGCGCGCTGGTGTTCACGGGTGTCACCCGCGGGGAGTCGCCGCTGGTCGCGATGCGCGTCGTCAATCCGACGCCGAACGCCGTCATCCTCCACGGGCTTACCGAGGACGACCTCTGGGAGCACGCGCCCGCGCTCGCCACGATCGACGGCTTCTCGCTCGCGATCTCGAATCGGGATCTCGACGAGATGCTCGACGACCTGCGGCGACTCCCGTAGGTACTCGACTGCGGTCACCGCGAGAGAAAGAACAGTCGCTGCCGCCGATCCGCGCTCCTCGTAGCGACCTATTCGACGTACTCGTAGCGCCGCTCGTTCATCCGGCCCCAACCGGTGAAGACGAACTCGCCCTCGGGCTGGGTGAACTCCTCTACCTCGACTTCCTTCTGGTGGTTGTGGACGTCGTGGACGAGTTCGTACTCCTCGAAGGAGAGATCGTAGCGGTCCGCCAGTTGCGCGTCGACGTCGAGACTCTCGACGCCCTCGCGCCAGCCGTCGCGGACGGTTTCAGCGTGAATCTCCGCCTGCGCGCCCGAGCCGTAGGAGCCGACGAGCATCTTCTCGCCCGCGAGGTCGACGTCCTCGGACGCGGCCGCGCGAAGGGCCGAGAGCCGAGCGAGATGCACCGAGGCTGTGTACCAGTTGCCGACCTGCCCGGAGACCTGGATCGTCGGCTCGATCGCCTGCTCGTACCACTCTTGATACTGACGCGTCCCTTTCAGTTCGTCCATATACGCGCGGATCGCCTCCTCGTAGTCTTCGCGCGTCTCGTAGTTCTCCTCGCGCGGCTGCATCCCGATGTCGTCGGCGAGGGCGTCCTCGATCTCGGTGTCGCGCGTGATGTGCCGGTAGCCGAGCAACGCGGCTTTTCGGACCATCCCCGGATACGGCGTGTGGAACGGGAAGTAAACGAAGTCCTCGGGGTGAGTGTCGCCGGCGACGGACTCGTAGTCCTCCAGGGCCTCGCGCATCCGCGCGAGGTACACCTGAATCGAGCGCTTGCCGTCGACGCTCGGGAACTGCTGATTCGGCTTCAGGAAGTCGGTCTCGTCGGCGCTGCCGTAGCCCTGCTCTGTCGAGAGCGCGACGATGTCCGGCTCCTCGTCGATGAGCATCGCGACCGCACCCGCACCCTGGGTCGCCTCACCTGGGTCGCCGCGCTCGTAGAGCGCCGTGTCGGTCGCGATCACGAGCGCCGCGCGCCCGCGATTTCGCCCCGCGCGGATCCAGTTGTACGCGTCGTCGAGACACTGCGTGCCCGACAGGCAGGCGAACTTCCGCTCGCCCTTGTTCGCGTGGTGGAAGTCGCCGTCGTACACCTGTTCGAGACAGCCCGCGATGTACGTCGAAACGGGCTTCGAGTTGTCGAAGGCGGACTCGGTCGCGACGTCGATCCGACCGATGTCCTCGGGCGTGAGGCCCTTGCGGTCCATCAGTTGCTTGGCCGCGTTCGCGCCCATCGTGACGATGTCCTCGTAGACATCGGGCAGCGAGGAATACTCGATACCGATGCCTTTCGTGTACTTTCCGGGGTCTTCGCCCTTCACTGGCGCGAACGTTTCCGCGAGGTCCAGGCGGAGTTTCCCAGACCAGAGTTCGATGGCGTCGATGCCGACGGCAGTCATACCTCTCCCATCTCGTGGTTCGCTTATTGTTTTGTCGATAGCGGTGTCGACGATTGTCTAACAGTAAAGACAGGGTCGACGATGCCGAGCGTACGCGGAGAGGTGCGACTCGGTATACAATGTCGGCCGAGAGTCATCTCCAGATCCCACCGAAGATATCACCCCAATCCCAGCCATCGCCGCCACCTCGGGGCTCGTCATCGTCGTCACCCCAGATGTCGTCCCAGAAGCCGTCCCAGAAGTCACCCCAGAACCCGTCGTCATCGTCGGACTCTGGGTAGACTCTCACGTTCACTTGGTCGGTGTCAGTCGCGCCGGCGACGTCGGATACCGTTAGCTCAACCGTGACCTTCCGGGTATCGGATGGTGGTGCACCGACGAGCACCACTTTCGGGGTCGGACTCTCTGAATCCACGAGGGTAATGGTCTCCTCGGTGAGTCCGTCACGATTGGTGATCTCCCAGCCGTAACTCAGTTCGTCCCCGTCTGGATCCCTACTCCCGGTCCCATTGAGTTCGACGAACGTCCCTCCGATTTCATCCGCGTCGTCGTCGTCGGCCGCTGCAATTGGGACGGCCTCGATCGATACGGGGTAGATCACCGCTGCACTCGGGACACTAGGTTCCGTGAGCGCTCCCCCTTCGCCCCTGCCGATGTTGTCTGGTCCAGCGTGCTCAGGCGGTCCCTCTCCGGGGTGACCGTCGCCGTCATCCTCCTCGTTAGCACGGAGTTCTTTGTCGTCGCCAGCGTCGGCGATCGGCGGTTGGTTAGCCTGTTCGACCGTCACTGTCGTTCGATCCTCTCCGGTCGCCGTCGCGTTCTCGACGGTCAGTTCTACGACAACTGTGTGATTCGCGTCTGTAACGTTCTCTCGGACCTTGAACGTCGAATCGAGGGAATCAGCGTCCGCGACCGCGACGGCGTCGGTCGAGACGCCGTCGTAATCGACAATATCCCACTGATACGTGACCTCGTCTCCGCTGGCGCTGGTGCTCCCGTCTAGGCCTACCGCAGAGCCCTTTTCGCCGGAGACGGCCTGCTGCGGCCCGGCGTCGACCACGAGCGTCCGCTCGGCCGCATCTGTCCCGTCCGCGCTCCCGTCGGCGTCCGATTCGATGGGTGATCCGATCGTCGTCGTCTGTTGGAGCAAGAGGGTCTCAGTCGCGTCATTTATCACCGAGATGGTGACCTCCGATCCGGCGGCCTGATCCCACCCGAGTTGCCACGTCTCACCCGGGTCAAACTGTCCGTCTCCACCGCCGCCATTGCGGATCTGTCCGGACGCGAAGGCGTACGAGAACTCTCCAGAACTGTTTGTGACGACAACCCGGAGTGCGTCCGTGGATACCGATGACCCGCCGCTGTGCGAGAGTGTGAGTGACTCTTCGGTCGCCGTCATCGTGATCTCGATCGGCGTCCCGCTCGCGCTGCCGGCTGCGCCTGCTGCATCCCCGTTAGATCCTCCAGTTTGAGAGGAGACGTAGTATGCACCAAACGTCGTCGCACTGACAATCACCACCGCGAGGAAGAGGACGGTTCCGAGGGACTCTGCTTGGGCGCGGGTGTCTATCATCCGACGGCTTTCTCCTTTACTTCGACGTTGCCGTCAGCATCTTTGGCAGTCACACGCACCACGTACGGATCGGTTTCCCTTTTTTCGTTGAAGTTCTTGTCTGTAATGGTTAGAGAACCAGTTCCTGAACTTGTATCCGACTCGATAGGGGTACTGTTTCCATTTCCATCAACAAGTTCGATAGTGAGTTCTTGGACGTCATCATCGCTGTCGCTATCTTTGGCGGTCACTGCCTGGATTTTACCTTTTATTCTGTTTGATTTACTTTTATCGTCAATGTCGAATGGCTCAATCGTGATCGCCGACGTATCCGACCCACCATCGTCAGGGCCGCCACCACCTGCGGCCTGAACGTCCAGTGTGTACTGTATGTTCTCGTTTCGGTCTCCCTCGAAAGCGGGGCTGCTCACGTCGTATACGCCACCGGCCGCTGTCCGATAAGTCACGTTCACCCAGTCTGGCCCTGCCGCTCCAGCAGTGTACTGATACCGATAGCGCCCGGATTCTACGACGACACCGTCGGGGACGGTTCCGCTCTGACTGTCTCCGAGTACGGACGTTCCGACCGGGTTGTTGTACTTGTCGCGGGATTCGACGACAAACGGATACGTCCGTCCAGCGAACGGACTCTTGGTCAGGTCCTCGACGCTCGTCAGGTACGCAGGCTCCGTGTCGTCGACGTTCGTCCCAACCCCGACTTTCGAGAGTTTCAGTTGGTAAGTCACGTCTCGCTCGAAGAACAGTTCGATGCCGTCCGGTCGCTCTTCGACCCGATAGACGTATCCACCGTCGTTCGGATCCGCGGCGGGATCGTACTCACCGGTCTGATTCAGGAGTTCGAGCCACGACTGGCGATTCAGTTCCGAGGGAACGAAGATCGAGACGTTCTCGCTCGTGCTCTCGTTCGAGATGCTGATCGTGCGCGTCGAGACGCTCACCGCTCGCGGATCGACGGCGAGTGTACTGGCACCGCCTCGGGAGAGGTCTCCGGACAGTGTGACGAGCGAGATTCGTCGCCCCGACACTATCGGCTGATCGGTGAGAGTGAGATTTCCCGAGCGGAAGCGGTTGTAAACGATGCCGTTCTCGTAAACGGTCGCGGGCGCGCCGTCATAATTCGCGTAGCTCGGCCGATAGACGAGCGACTTCGTGGTGTAGTTGTGCGTCGTCCCGTTCCAGAAGTCCGCGGTCTCGGGGTAGTCCTCCTCCGTGGTGGCGCGGTCGTCGGCCGTCGCGTTCCGAATCTGAACCGTCCCGAGCGACGACGTCGAGAGCGTCCCGCTCGGTGGCGCGGGATTCACGGCGACGACGCGCGTGGGATATCGTGTCCCAAGTTCGACGCTGACCGGCGCTGACGATCCTGTCGCGGCCGTGCCGAGGATCGTGTTCCGGACTTCCTGGAGATCTGACTGAACGCGCTGGTTGTGCTGGAACTCGATCTGTCGGTTCTCCTGCGGAACGACAGTTGCCTGATACAACGAGAGTGAGATAACGAGAAACCCCAGGAGCAGGACCGCTCCGATCTGTACCGTCACGGCCCTGTCGTCGCCCCCGAGAGACATACCCCGGAATCAGCGACTGGTGGATAAAAATATGCCGGCAAAGCGGCACGAATCGAGGCCGAGATCACGTCGGCGACGAACGCTCGCGTCCCGGTCACGGGAATGATCGACTGATTGTCACTCCCGGCCACCGCGAGTGCCGTCGCGACGACGCGTGCCGCTCAGTCTTCTTCTTCTTCGACGACTTCGGGATCGCTCATCGCGCTCTGGAGGCTGTCCAGTCCGTTGACCCACTCGGAGACGAGCCCGTATTCGAGCTCTTCGACGACGGCCATATCGAGTTCGTCGCCCTCGATGATCCGCGTGCCGGCCTGCACGAGGTAGCCGAGCGCCGCGTCCATATCGTCATCCTGCTCTGCAGCGGCGGCGGCCTCGACGTACTCCGTCAGCGGCGCTTCTTCGGCCGCACCGGCGACGATGTACTCCTCCGCAGCGTAGAAGACGCAGACGAGACTCGTCTGTACGCCGTCGATGAGCATCACTTTGTCCTCGCGCGCGGCCTCGTCTTCGATGTCCAGTTCGGGCTCGGAGAGGACGATCGTGCGGACGCGTTCGAGTTCCTCGATCGCTTCCTCGTCTTCGAGCCGTCCGTCCTCGTACGCAGAGACGATCTTCGCGACCGCGATGGCCGCGTCGTCCTGCAGATTCAAGAGCAATCGCGCGGAGTCCTCGTTTTCGGGGTCGAGCTCTTCTTCCTCGACGCGCGAGAGCCAGTTTTGCCAGCGTTCTTCGGTGTAGTAAGTCTCCTCGGCCTCGGTCATATTCCACCATTTCCGCCGGGATTCAAATGCCTTTCTTGTCGAGGGTCCCGACGAGCGCTTGACTAGCGTGACAGCGCCGCACGCGTGTCGATCCCGTAGACGTCGGCGGGAGTCTCGACGTGAGCGCGCTCGACGGCCGCGTCGTACCCCGATTCGAGGAGCCATCGCACGCGACGCGGCACGGTCTTCGGACCGAGCACCATCCCTGGACGGTCGGGATCGTCGACGAAATCCGTCTCCATCAGGAACGGCTCACCCGATTCAGCCGCGACTTCCAGGCGATCTTTCTTGCTCATCACGCTCGGCGTCGGGCCCGCGAGCGTCCCACCGGCGTAGTGTTTCACCACCTTGTGAGCTGAGAGCCCGCGCGCTTCGGCCCACCCGGCCACCTCGGTCAGGTCGTCTGTCGCCTCAGTGTGCAACTGGACGGCGCAGTCGTGTTCTGCGCCCAGCGAGAACGCGTGGCGCATCACGTCGTTCGAGGCTTCCCACACCGCGTCAGAGACGTCGTAGTGCGGCCGCCCGGACTTCAGCGCGAGCGCGTCGCCCCCGGCGACGTACTCCGCGGCGCAGTCGAGTCCCGCCTGCATCAACGCGCTCGCGTCCGCCGGCGAGAACCCGCGGTCGTCGACGAGCTTCGAGACCAGACCCGGATGGACGCCGAGCACGGGCCACGCCCGGCCCGGCAACAACTCGGTCGCTTCCTCGACCACGTCCATTGTCGTCTCGAAGACCGGGCGGAAACCCTCACCCGTCTCGGGTTCGACGCCGAGGAGCCAGGAGGGTTTGTTCACGACGAGCAGGTGCGTCCCGCCGAGCCGCGCGAAGTCGCGGACGGCGTCGAGGCCACGGCCGTGCGCCGGGTCGAGATGTAGGTGGTTGTCGAGCACCGGCGTGCCGAGATCTTCCATACGCGCCCCTCGGCTCGCCACTCAAAAAATTCGCCCGTTTGTCGCTGGGCGGAAAGGACGGTGTGGCGGAAAGGTCGGTATGGGCGGCCAGGACGATGACGCGTCGCGGTCGTCGCGCGCCTCGCGAACGGCACCGCCTCCGACGCTTACGCGTCGTAGCCGACGAGGGTCGGGCTGTCCTCGTCTTCCTCTTCCTCTTCGAGTGTGACGCGCTCTGTCGCGGCGTTCCGCAGGGCGTCCGAGCGGCCGAACTCGCCGGGGGCGATCGCGAAGGTCCGACAGCCGTAGGAGTTCGCCGTCTCGATCGCGGGCTTGAAATCGGTGTCGCGGGAGGCGATAGCGATGATGTCCGCACGGTCTTCGACGGCAAAGCGGGTCACGTCGACAGCGAGTCGGACGTCGACGTCGCCGCTCGTGACAATCACCTCGAAGCCGCGTGCTTCCGCCGCCTGGATGAGCCCCGGCGTCGCGTGCTCGTCGAGATAGAGCCGTATCGCCGTCAGCTGCCCGACGGCTGCAGCCGCCTCGCGTACGTCGTCGAGGTCGACGTCGAACTCGTCGCGGAGGACGTTCGGGCCGTCGACGAAGAGCGCGACCCGCGGTTCGTCCGCCTCGTCGGCGAACAGGCGTCCCAGGAGGTCCATAGCACCGATTTCACGGGGACCGACATAACGCCGACGATGCGGGTTGCCTCCGAACGCGGATCGCGGAGGCCCCAACCGGCGATGTAGTATATCTAGAATATACACCTAGAACACCTAGTGGAGTATGTTTATGAAGCAAGTCGGAGGAATAGTGGACATAACGAGTCCGATACCGATGACCGAAACAGATTCGTTTACTGTCGTCACCGCGATGAACCCACACGATGCGCTGACCGTTCGGTCCACGACCACGCACGCGACCTACCAGTTGGTCGAGTACACCGACGAGTCCACGCGTGACGCGCTCGCGTCGCTGCAGCCAGGCGAATCGGTACGGCTGTCGCTTTCACGCATCGGCCGGCGCGGCAACGTCTGGCGCGTCGACATTGCGTCCCATCGTGTCCACCCAGAGGCCGCCCGGAACGAATCGCGGGCCGGAACGTAACCGGAACTCACGACGAGCAGCGGCGGTACGTCGCGTCCTCCTCCGCTCACTCATAGGGATTATCGTCACTGTTCGGAGATTCTCGCCGTACCGTCCGGCGAGAAATCTATGCGGACTTACGATAGTCCCTATCAGAATGACGTGTCGTCCAGCACCGTCTCGAATAGCGCCGCGGCCACCAGTGCGCCGGCCACGATCACGCCCTCGACAATCCCGTATTGGAACGGATGAACCGTGAGGGCGAACAGGACGACAGCGCCGACGAGGCAGATCACCGCGGTTAATACTGCGCGAGGACGTCGCCGCATCGCTTTGAGGTCACCTCCGTACGCGGGATTACCGATGCCAGTAGTGTAATATGCATCGGCGCCGCCGACACCGGATCACGTGCGTTGACGTGATCAACGCCTTCGTCGCGAACGCGGTTCCGCTCTGGTGACATCCTCCCGCGCTAAAGACGCGGGCCTCCCACCCGGTGTTGGCCGGGCAGGTCAATCCTGAAGGTTGGGAGTTTAAGGTTTGCTGGACAGTCAGCCAGTGGCTTTGCCACGAAGCCGTTACTCGTACCCTGTAGAGGGCTTCGAGCTACCTGATTGTGTAACGACTGTCGGCGTGGGCGGCTTACCTTTTGATTTCGGCTACGAACCGTGGCAAACACCGAGTCAACTGCCAGTTCTCCACGCACAGTGCGTAGTACGTGGTTTGTGACTTAAATCGTCGGATTCATCTGGTGGCTGAAGCCACCAGTATTTTCCTCGAATCTCTATAACGCTACGACATTCGATTCGAGACATCTATAGTAGCGTTTGTGTGTCTTCACTCACCTAATCGAACGCAGTCGTGCGATTGGCTGTGTAATCAGTTGCAAACGTTACTATAGCAGGTGGATATTTCTCTCTGCCGCACGCGCGCTCAGGCACCTGATGACACAGGAGCGCGTCGGCCAGGGACGAGACGAATCGGGAGCGCTGGACACCTTCAGGCGCTTTTTCGCGCTCGAACGCGACGTGCTGGTGCTGTCGCTCGCGATGTTCGCGTTCAGTCTCGGCTTCCAGATGACGAACCGCTTCCTCCCGGAGTATCTCGTCGCGCTCGGAGCCAGCGGCTTCGTCGTCGGGCTGTTCGGCACGGTCGGGAACGTCATCTCGGCCGTCTATCCGTACCCGGGCGGTGCGATCTCCGATCGGATCGGCTCCCGCTACGCGCTGACCGTGTTCGGCCTGGTGTCGACGCTGGGGTTCGCCGTCTGGCTCCTCGCGCCTGGCGTCGGTCCGGTGTCGTTCGCGGGCGTGACGATCCAACCGTGGATCTGGATCTTCGTCGGCCTGCTGCTCGCGCAGGCGTGGAAGTCGTTCGGGCTCGGTGCCACGTTCGCGGTCGTCAAGCAGGCGACCGAGCCCTCGCGGTTGGCTGCTGGGTTCGCCAGTACGGAGACGTTCCGCCGGACGGCTTTCCTCGTCGGCCCCGTCCTCGCCGCCATCCTCATCGGTCTCCACCCGGCGTTCACGGTGAGTTTCCAGTACGTCCTCGGCGTCGCTGTCGCGTTCGGCGTCCTCGGGACGGTCGCCCAGCACCTGCTCTACGACGCCAGCGAGGACACGCTCGGCGACTCCTTCGCGGGGCTCGATCGAATCCGTCGCGACCTCCGCGAGATGCCGACGACGCTGCGGCCGCTGCTCGTCGGCGACACCCTCGTCCGGTTCGCCAACGGGATGGTCTACGTGTTCTTCGTGCTGGTGATCACGCGGATCTACCAGGTCGGATTCGCGACGACCGTCTCACTCGCTGGCTTCTCGTACGCGATCGACCTCTCTCCGGAGGCGTTCTTCGGCTACCTGCTCGGCGTGGAGATGCTCGTCGCACTGCTCGTGATGGCACCCGCCGCGAAGGCCGCCGAGCGCGTCGGCCTGAAGCCTGTTGTCGCGCTCGGGTTCGCAGTGTACGCGCTGTTCCCTGTCGTGCTCATCAACGCGCCGGGGACCGCGACGGCGATGGTCCTCGTCTTCGCGTTCTCGGGGTTGCGATTCGCCGGTCTCCCCTCGCACAAGGCGTTGATCGTCGGCCCCGCACAGCAGGGGGCTGGAGGGCGAGTCACTGGTACGTACTACCTGCTCCGGAATACGATCGTCATCCCTAGCGCCGCCCTCGGCGGGTACCTCTGGGAGTTCGTGAGTCCGGAGGTCGCGTTCACCATCGCCGCCGCAATCGGCGTCGTCGGCACGGGCTACTTTCTCCTCTTCGGCGAGGAGTTCGAGGCGTATGCATAAGCAACGGTTACTTCGACCGCGGTACTCTCACGCCAACGGAACCGTTCTCCGTTCTTTCCCCCTCCACGATTCGACCGCTGATATTTAAACACGCTGTATATTCAATGCTGATAACAAGACACAGAGTTTATAATATATTAGTATTTCCATTTGCGATATGGGGACAATTACCAAGCAAGAGCGGGGGCAGGTGGACGGGCAGCGATTAACCGAGAAGATCGGTATCGACGACGGCGAGATCAACTGGCGAAAGGACTTCACGCAGTTCGACGAAGCTGACTGCCAGAACCTCGAACAGACGGCGCCGGTTCTCGACGACATTGCCGAGGGCCTCGTCGACGACTTCTACGATCACATTCAAGCGTACTCGGAGTCGGTCGCGATACTCGAATCGTCCTCGAAATCGGTCGAAGCTCTCAAGAAAAGCCAGATCGAGTACTTAAAAGGACTCGGACGGGGAGAGTACGGGCGCTCGTACTTTGATCGGCGGGCTCGGATCGGGAAGATCCACGATATGCTCGATCTCGGACCGAAGATCTACCTCGGGGCGTACGCCATCTACTACGAGGGGATACTGCAGGGAATCGCGGACGAAGTAAAATCGAGCGTACGCGCGGCGGTCGACGAGCCCACGGCTGCTGCGCGGAACGGGCACGACTCGGCGTCTGCTGTCGAGGAAGCAGTCGAAGATGCTGTCGACACCGTCGTCGACCGGACGCTCTCGGTCCTCAAGCTCATCAATCTCGACCAACAGGTCGCGATGGACACGTATCTGCACTCCTACACCGAACGGATCGAGCGGGAACTCGATCGGCAGCAGTCTGTCGCCCGTGACGTCGACGCGTCCGTCAGTGCGCTGCGGGAGGCGTCTGACGACGTCTCCGAGTGCGCTCACGAGATCCGCGAGGTCACCGTCGAACAGTCCGAGAGTATGACGGAGGTCTCGGGTGAAGTCTCGAACCTCAGCGCCACCATCGAGGAGGTGGCGTCGACCGCGAACCAGGTCGCGACGACCAGCGAGCGCGCCGAGACGCTGGCCACGGAGGGCCGCGAGTCGGCCGCGGACGCGATGGACGTAATGGACGACGTCGGCGAGGCTGCAGACGAGGTCAGCGACGACGTCGAACAGCTCAAAGCGCGCGTCGAAGAGATAGACGAGATCGTCGAGGTGATCAACGATATCGCCGATCGGACGAACATCCTCGCGCTGAACGCGTCGATCGAGGCCGCGCGGGCGGGTGAGGCCGGTGACGGATTCGCGGTCGTCGCCGACGAGGTGAAATCGCTGGCCGAGGAGTCACAGACGCAGGCCGGTCGGATCGAAACGATGATCGACGAGATCCAGGCTGACACCCAAGAGACGGTCGCCAGCCTCGATACGACGACCGAACGAATCGACACCGGCGTCGACAGCGTCGGCGCCGCGATGGCGAAACTGGACAACATCGCCGAAGCGGTCTCCGAGACGTCGAGCGGCATTTCCGAGGTCGCAGACGCGACCGACGATCAGGCAGCGAGCACCGAGGAACTCGCAGCGACGATCGACGAAGCGAGTCACCGCGCCGAACGTATGGAGACCAAGATCCAGGACGTCGCGGATGCGGTCGACCAACAGGGAGAGAGTATCGACGCGATTTCTGAAACCGTGCGAGAGCTCACGGATAACGGCCAGCAGCGGAATTCGGTCGGTTTGTGACGAGCGAAACTCCCCGTATCTGTCTCGACGCAGCCTCCCAGCAACACATACCCCCACGTTTAGTGCCGACCTGTCGCAGCGGCTCGGCGAGCCGTAGTGATGCGCTTGCCGGAGAATCCGACATTTCATATCGCGGTATAAAATTTATGACGCTGCTAGCGGCCACAGAGCATACCAAAACATTTCTTGTATCAAACCAAGCCATCAGTATGGCCCATCGGAAGCCACCGCTGTACGACGTGTACGCCGCAGATGCGACGTTCACGGAGTTCGGCGGATGGGATATGCCGGTCGAATTCGACTCGATTCGGGCGGAACACGCCGCCGTCCGCGAATCGGTCGGGATCTTCGACGTTTCGCATATGGGCGAAATCGTCGTCACCGGCTCGGATGCAACGGCGCTGATGCAACGGCTCACCTCCAACGACGTGAGCGCGCTCGCGCCCGGAGACTCCCAGTACGCGATGCTCACCGACGAATCGGGGACGATCGTCGACGATACGATCGTCTATCAGTTGCCCGACGAGGAGACGACGCGCTACCTGTTCGTCCCAAATGCGGGCCACGACGAGGAGGCGTATCGGCGATGGGTCGACCACCGGGACGAGTGGGACCTCGACGCGGAGGTCCGAAACGAGACCGACGCGTGGGCGATGCTCGCCGTCCAGGGACCCGACGCCCCGGACGTCGTCGACGCCGCGACCGACGTCGACGTGACGCCGCTCTCGTGGGGCGAGGCCACCTACGCCGACATCGACGGCGTCCGCTCGTGGGTGTCGCGGACGGGCTACACCGGCGAGGACGGGTACGAGATCCTGTGTCCGAGCGACGACGCCGAGACCGTCTGGTCGGCGTTCGAAGGCGACGTCACGCCCTGTGGCCTGGGCTGTCGTGACACCCTTCGTACCGAGATGGGCTTTCTCCTCTCGGGGCAGGACTTCGATCCCGTCGAGGAGCCACGCAACCCCTACGAGGCCGGCGTCGGCTGGACTGTCGACCTCGACACCGACTTCGTCGGCCGCGACGCGCTCGCCGAGATCGAACGCGAGGGCGTCACCGAGACGTTCGTCGGGCTGATCCTCCGCGAGCGCGGGATCGCCCGGCACGGCCACGAGATCGTCGCCGACGGCGAGGTCGTCGGGCACGTGACCAGCGGGACGATGAGTCCCACACTGGGAGAGGCGATCGCGCTGGGCTACCTCCCGACAGCCCTCGCAGACCCCGGCACCGAACTCAGTGTCGTCGTTCGCGACCAGGAGAAACGCGCGGAAGTCGTATCCACACCATTCATCGAGGACAACTAATGTTCGAAACACCCGAAGACCGCAAGTACCAGGAATCGCACGAGTACGCAACCACCGACGACGAGACCGTCACGATCGGCATCACCGACTTCGCACAGGACGAACTGGGCGACGTCGTCTTCGTCGAACTGCCCGAGGTCGGCGACGACATCGCCCAGGGCGAGGAGTTCGGCGTGGTCGAGTCAATCAAAGCCGTCTCGGACCTCTATGCCCCGATTTCGGGCACCGTCACCGAGGTCAACGAGGAGCTGTTCGACCGCCCGGAACTGGTGAACGAAGACCCCTACGGCGAGGGGTGGATGCTCAAAGTCGACCGCGCGGACGACGCGGACTTCGACGCGTTGCTCTCGGCCGACGAGTACCGCGAGCAGACCGAGTGAGGGCGGCAGTGAACGTGACTGCGATCGCGGTTGCTGTCCACAACGGAGAACACCGATGAGCAATCACAACCGACACGAACGCGCCCAGGGAAGTCCCTACGCACCGCACACGCCCGAAGACACGGCCGCGATGCTGAACGCGATCGGCCTCGAAAGCGAGGCCGAGTTGTTCGACGTCCCGGCGGCGGTCCGCTTCGAGGACGAGCTGGGGATCGAATCGCGGAGCGAGCGCGAACTCCGCGCGGAACTGTCGTCGACGCTCGCGAAGAACGCCGATCTGACGGAGTTCCTCGGCCGCGACCACCACACCCACTACGTGCCGTCGCTGATCGACGAACTCTCCGAGCGATCGGAGTTCCTGACGTCGTACACGCAGTATCAACCCGAGATCACGCAGGGATTCCTCCAGGCGCTCTTCGAGTACCAGTCGCTCGTCGTCGAACTGACCGGCCTGCCGATCGCGAACTGTTCGATGTACGACGCCGCGACCGCGCTCGGTGAGGCCGCACGGCTCGCCGGGCGCGTCCGACAGGCGTCGGGGACGCGCGTGCTCGTCCCGGAGATCCTCCACGAGAACAAGCGCGCCGTCCTCGAAAACTACGTCGACGGCACCGACCTCACGGTCCACACGTATCCGATGGCCGACGGTACAGTCGACGTCGAGGCGCTCGCGGCGGCCGCCGACGAGGAGACGGCGATGATCTACGCGGAGAACCCGACCGTCCACGGGACGATCGAATCCCGACTCGCAGACGTTGGCGACGTCGCAGACGACGTCGAGGCGCTGTTCTGTCTCGGCTCGGACGTCGTCGCGCTCGGCCTGCTCACCGAACCGGCGAGCGTCGGTGCCGACGTCGTCGTCGGCGAGGCCGACGCGCTGGGACTGCCGACGGCCTACGGGATGGGTCTCGGTCTGTTCGCCACGCGCGAGGCGTTCCTCCGACAGGTGCCCGGCCGACTCGTCGGCGCGGGCGAGGACGCCGCGGGCAAGCGCGCGTACACGCTGACGCTGCAGACGCGCGAACAGCACATCCGCAAGGAGCGCGCGACCTCGAACATCTGTACCAATCAGGCGTGGGTGGCGCTGCGAACGGCGATGCACCTCGCGTGGCTGGGTCCCGACGGACTCGTCGACCTCGCGAGCCAGTGCGTTCGTGAGGCGCAGTCGCTCGCCGAGCGACTGAGCGAACTTCGAGGGGTCAAAGCCCCCGTCCACGACCGTCACCACTTCAGGGAGTTCCTCGTGCGGACCGATCAGCCTGCGTCCGCCATCGCGAACGACCTCGAAGCGAGCGGGTTCGCGGTCCACGTCGTCGACGACCACCGACTGCAGGTGTGCGTCACGGACGTGAACGCCGCAGCGACGGACGCCCTCGTCGCGGCGTTCGAGGAGGCGCTATAATGAATCACGATCAGGCACGCTACGGCGACGACGAACGGTACGAACCGCTGCTTTCCGAAAAGGACACGACGAGCGTCGACGTCGACGAGCAGTCGCCGCTGCCCGACGACCTGACGCGCGACAGCCTCGAACTGCCGGGCCTCTCAGAACCAGAGATCGCTCGGCACTACACGCGGCTCTCGCAGATGAACTGGAGCGTCGAGAGCGGTCCGTACCCCCTCGGGTCGTGCACGATGAAGTACAATCCATCGTTCACCGAGGACGTCGCAGCCGATCCCAACGGCGCCGTCCATCCCGATCGGTCCGAGGAGAGCCTGCAGGGGACGCTCGAAGTCCTCCACGGCCTGCAGGACTACTTAGCGCGCATCGGCGGGATGGACGCGGTGACGCTGCAGCCCCCCGCGGGCGCGGCCGGGGAGTTCACCGGCATCCTCGTCGCGAAGGCGTACCACGAGTCTCGCGGCGACGACCGTTCCGAAGTGATTGTCCCCGCGTCGGCTCACGGCACCAACTTCGCGAGCGCCGCGATGGCGGGCTACGACGTCGTCGAACTGCCCTCGGGCGAGGACGGCCGCGTCGACCTCGACGCACTGGAGGCGGCCGTCTCCGAGGACACGGCGGCGCTGATGCTCACGAACCCCAACACGGTTGGCCTGTTCGAGCGCGACATCGTTGAAATCGCCGACATCGTCCACGACGCGGGCGGTCTGCTCTACTACGACGGCGCGAATCTCAACGCGCTGCTCGGCCGCGCCCGACCGGGCGATATGGGCTTCGACGTGATGCACTACAACGTGCACAAGACGTTCGCGACGCCGCACGGTGGCGGCGGTCCCGGAGCCGGTCCGGTCGGCGTCGTCGACGACCTCGTGGAGTTCCTTCCGAGCCCGCGGGTCTGCGAAACAGAGAGCGGGTACGAACTCTGCGAACCCGAACAGACCATCGGCAAGGTCCACGGCTATCAGGGCAACTGGCTCGTGCTCGTGAAGGCCTACGCGTACATCGCGCGCCTCGGCGACGAGGGGCTCGAAGACGCCTCCGCGAAGGCGGTCCTGAACGCGAACTACCTCGCCGAACAGATCGACTACGAGATCCCCTACGAGCCGTTCCATCACGAGTTCGCCGCGACCGCGGGCGATCGGGACGCCGCCGACGTGGCAAAGCGGATGCTCGATTACGGCGTCCACCCGCCGACGACGAAGTGGCCCGAGTTCGTTCCCGAGGCGATGCTCACCGAGCCGACCGAGGCCGAGAGCCGTGCTTCGCTCGACGACCTCGCGGCCGCGTTCAACGCCGCGATGGCCGACTCGATCGAGGACGTCGAGAGTGCGCCCTCGAAGACGACGGCGCGGCGAATCGACCAGGCTGCGGCCGCGCGAAACCCGCGGCTCTCCTGGCACGCACTCGGCGACGAGGAATAGAACTCGCAGTCGGCAAGCGGCCTACGCGTCCGCTTTTGCAGTACTGATACCGTTGATCTCGATGAAGCCGTAGCCACACTCGCTGCAACGCCACTTCGTCTTCGTTCCGAGGTGCAGTTCCATCGACGCCGTCTTCCAGAACTCCGTGTTGCCACACTCGGGGCAGTCGTACTCGCGTTCGAGACTCATACCCGCGATTTTGGCGTGGTCGGTGTTGAAGATACTGATTCGGTCGATGTCGTGCGCGAGGATAAACCGATAGCCGCGATACGATTTGGCGCTGAGGCCGTTCAATCGTCTGCGACTGTGGAAGTCGCCGCCGGCTTCGGGGCTTCTGTCCGGGCCTGTTCCGTGAGCGGCGTCCAGTTGAGATCGCCCGTGTAGTGGAGCGCGCGGTGGTCCTGCGTGGGATCGACGACCGTCAGCGAGAGCCAGTCGTTATCCAGCAGGCCGGCCAGGTTTTCGTGTTCGGTTACGACGGCGGTCACGCGTTCGACGGGCGCGTGGACGACCGTCGAGAGACGGAGCGGCTGGTGGTACGGCTCGTCGTCCGCGCTCGTCAGTGACTGCAGGGGGAGACCGGTCATCAGATCGCCGCCGTTGCCCTGGTAGACGCCGATGTTACCGACGGGATTGTGTGTCACCTTCGAGCCGCTGCCGTAGACCGCGTTGTCGACCGTCGCGAAGTAGTACTGCGCGTTGATCCACTGGGTGACGACCATCGGGCCGGTCAGGATGGCTTCGAGGGCGTCGCCGTCGTCGTCGGTCCGCCAGTCGTAGGAGTGGAGGAACGAACGGCCGTCCAGGTCGAGGTCGTTGGTGAGTTCTCTGGGGCCGATGACGAACCCCGCGTTGCCGGCCAGCCCCCACTCCGGACGCGTCTCCGCCCAGTCGGCCGCGCGGCGCTCGGTCTCGCGGACCCCTGTATCGGTCTCGGCCCCCATATCGCCGGCCCGTTCGGCAGCCGCACCGGCGCGCGCGGTCGCGAGGTCGGCACGGAGCTGTTCGACGTCGTCTTCGTGCGTCTCTGGGACGCTCCCGTCGTACAGTTCCACCTCGTCGGTCGTCGTGTTGTGCTCGCCCGCGACGAAGACGGTGTCCTCGGGCACGTCGATCCCGCGCTCGCGAAGTTTCTCTCTGACCGCCTCGTCGTTACAGATGGTCGCGAGGACGCGCGCGTTCGGCCCGCCGGGGTTGCCGGCGCAGGCCCCACAGTCGAGGCTCGAACCGAACGGATTGTTCGTCGTGTGGCTGGCGTGACCCGCGAAGACGACGACGCGGGCGAACTGCTCCCAGCCCATCAACTCGAACGCCGCCGCGGCGTACTCGACTTTCTCCTCGAGGGTGAGCCCCTGCGGCAGCTCGTCGTCGGCACCCGGATGGTGATCCACCGACGGCTCACAGACCTCGTGGTCGCCCGGGAGACGCTCGTCGGTGGCGTCGACGAGGTCGTAGACGCGCGCCGGGAGGAGCGTCCGGGTGGCCAGCGCCAGTCCGTAGCCCGCTCCCGTGCTCTCGACGAAACTGAACGCCGTCGCGGCGTTCGATTTCACGCTCTTCATCGCTTTCTCCGCGGTCGTGAGCGCGGTGTTCCAGCGGTCGTACGTGCGGTGATGATTCTCGCCGCAGTCCGCCGCTGGACGATCGTCGATGTGATGCTCCGCGTCGACGATCGGCGGGCAGGCGTCCACGGTCACGTCGGAGTCGTACCCCGAATACCGCATCGGAACCCCGAAGAAGCCGGCGTAGCCGTGGGTCTCGTAGTCGCCGGTCGCCTCGATGTGCCGGCGGATGATCTCCGAGCGCGTGTCGATGCAGAAGACGAACTGGGCGTCCGGGCGGTCCGACCCTGAGTCCGCCGCGGCCGACGCGCTCGCGTCGGTGAGCGAGTCGACCAGTTCCGCGCGGTAGGTCGCCTCCCACGCGCTCAGCCAGACCTCGGGGAGTGGGACGGTGCCGCCGGCTGCTTCAACACTGTCGTCGGCGTCGCCCGGGGCTTCCTCGGGGGCGAGCGGCGCACCGAACAGGTCTGCCAGCGTCAGGCGCACTGCCAGGTACCCCGACAGCGTGATCGGATACGTCGACTGCCAGGCGTCGTTGTCGGCCGCACGCTGCTTGATGAACCCCGTCCAGCCGGGGAGCGCGGTCAACTGGAACTCGAAGATGTCCTGCCACTCGCCGACCGGATACTCAGAGAGCCGGGTCCGAATCGCGTCGACCGGCTGTTCGGGGAGGTCGGCGATGGTCTCGTTTCCGGGGACGTCGCCGTCGTGTGGCGCCACCGTCCGGAACGCGTCGTAAAATCCCTGCTCGCGGTTCGGCATCGGCCACTCGGCGCGTCCCTGATCGAGGAACGCGGACAGCCACTTCGTCAGGACCGCATCGACCTGCTCTGTGGCCGGCGACCGCGCGGCGGTCGAGTCGCTCGCGCCCCCGGCTTCGATGCGGTCGAGCGTCGCCTCGGGATCGGCGTCGTAGTCGTTGGCACTCAGTTGGTCCCGCAGGATCTCGGGGTCGATCTGGCCGCCTTCCCACGCGCGGCGGAACGTCTCGGCGCTCGGGTATCCGTCGCCGCCGAGCAGTTCCTCGGCGTCAGCGACGGCCTCGTGAAACGGCCGGTCCTCGAACCCAGAGAGCGGGTTCGCGGTCACGAACGAGTGGAGTGGCCAGACCGCGCCGACCGATTCGGCCGCTGCGTCGATGCTCTCTTCGATGGCGGATTCAGTACTCATTGTAGTCCTCCGTCGTCGTCAACAGGGTGTCCGTGGGCGGCTGCGTCGCGTTCAACAGCGCGACGTACAGGCGCTGGCTGCGGCGGTAGACGCCGGTCTCGATCGCGAGGTAGACGGCGAGGAACGCGGCGCCGACGAGTCCGTAGGCGAGCGTCAACTCCGCTGGCTGTCCGATCGCGGGGAGACCGGAGAGCAAGCCCTCGATCACGCCGTAGACCGTGGCGTAGATTGCGATCGCGGGCAACGCGACCAGCGGAACGGCGCCGTAGCGTACCAGGGTCGGAAGCGAGGTCTGCGTGACCACGTCGCGGGTGGCGTGCATCACCGTCAGGACGACGAGCCCCACGAGCAGGACGCCGCTGTCCAGTTGCGTGCCCTTTCCAGTGAGTCCGGCGAACACCGCGCCGCCCGCGAGCGCGGTGAGCACGATCACGGCGACGCCGGCGAGACCGACCGATCCCGACTGCTTTGTCTTCGTCTTCGTCGGGCTCTCGTGTGCGACCTCACCGCCCGACGAGAGGAACTGATACGCCTTGTAGAACCCGTGGAGGATGAGGTGGGTGATGGCGGCCCCGAAGAATCCCAGGCCGGCCTGCATAATCATAAAGCCCATCTGGCCGACCGTCGAGCAGCCGAGTTTGCCCTTGACGTCCGTCTGCACCGTTCTGAGAAGCTTTCCCAGGAGCGCGCTCGCCGCGCCGACGAGGACGATCGCGAGCATCACTCCCGCGTCGGCGGTCACCACCGGCGCGAAGCGAACCAGGAGCACGCCGCCGGCGTTGACGAAGCCGGCGTGCATCAGCGCCGAGGCGGGCGTCGGTCCCGTCATCGACGCGAGCAGCCACGTGTGAAACGGGACGAGCGCGGACTGGACCATCGCCGCCAGCAGGAGTGCGCCGGCGGCGAACAGCACGACCGTAGACGACGCGCCGGCGACGCTCGATGCGATCCCGGAGATCGTCGTCGCGCCCGTGTCCCACCACAGCGTCGCGAGCGCGATCGTGAGCAAGGCGCTGCTCGCGAGGAAGTACCGGCGCGCGAGTGAGGCCGCGGCCTGGGCCTGGGGCCAGCCCTCGACGTGTCCGATCAGGTCGGCCATCAGGAGCCCCATCGCGAGCCACGCGAGCCCGAACAGCGCGAGGTGGTCGGCCGCGACCAGCAGCATCACGGCCAGCGTGAAGGCGAACACGCGCCCGAAGAACCGGTCGATCGTCCGGCTCCCGGCCATATAGCGCCGCGAGTAACTGTGGACGATCCCGCTGAAGAACGTCACCGTCGCCCACATCACGGCCGTCAAGCCGTCGACAGCCACGAGACCCGCGACCTCCCAGCCTCCGCCGCCTCGGAACCGGACGGCGAGCACACCCAGGCTCACAATCCACAGGACCCACACGAGCCGCGTCAACGTCGCCGGCACGCGTGCATCGCCGTTCGTCGGCGTCGAAAGCTGTCCCACGGTCGTCGACTGCTCTTGTCCGGTCATCGTTTGGGGTGTCTGTGACCGACCACTGCGACGACGGCGTGCGTCCCACACACCGATCACAGCATTCGGTCGTTCTACCCAACTGTACGAACAGATTGGTTGTTAAATCTATCTATCTTCCCATTCTGTTCGGAAAAATAAAATTATAGAACGTGATGGTATTGTGTGCCACACAGGCTCGGATAGCGGATACGTGGCTCGCGGTACGCATCAGTAGCCAGTCGAAAGAGGTAGATCCAGCAGAACGTTCGAATACCGACGCGCAGCCTTGCACACCGAGAATGCCGGACGCTGTCCTCGTCGCGAACAGGTCGGTCGCTTACGGCATAGAGTCGGACACTTCTGTTCGGTCTGTCGGATGCTCCGCTAGTGACCGTTTTCTGCGTGCGTCTCGGGGTCGAACTTCCCGAACGGCGTGGTCTGATGACTCCGCACGAGGACTTCGTCGGCGACCGTCAGTCCCATATCGAGCAGTTGCTGTGCGACGGGCGTGATGTCGCTGTCGGACTCTCCGACGACCGTCACGAGGAGGTTCTGCTCGCCGGTGACCAACTCTTGGACCGATACGACCCCGTCGATCTCCAGGATCTCGTCGATGAGTTCGCCGCGCTCGGCGATCGAGGCGGTGCAGAACAGCAACATCCGGAGCGGGTAGCCCGACCGCTGGTAGTCCACCTCGGCGCTGTATCCCTTGACTATCCCGTCGGTTTCGAGACGCTGAATGCGCTTTCGGACCGTGCTGTCGGAGGTTCCGGTTCGCTCTGCGATGTCGCCGGACGACATATTTCGGGCGTCTTCCTGTAACGCATACAGGATAGCCTTGTCCACGTCGTCGATATCCTGATTGCCCATATCGGTACATCGGCGGCAAAGGCACTTTACCTTTGTATGATGGTGCCCCTCCGTCGCTACGCTTTTGATCGATTACTGTGACGTTTCGCTATGGGTTCGTTTACCGACGGAGTTGCGGTCGTCACCGGCGGCGGATCGGGAATCGGACGGACGACTGCGATCGAGTTCGCCGACCGCGGTGCGCGTGTCGTCGTCGCCGACGTCGACGTCGAGGGCGGCGAAGAGACGGTCTCAGAGATCGAAGAAGCCGGCGGCGAGGCGTGCTTCGTCGAGACCGACGTCACGGACACGGACGCGACCGAAGCGATGGTCGACGTCGCGGTCGACACCTACGGCCGACTCGATTACGCCTTCAACAACGCCGGAATCAGCGGCCCGAGTGCCGCCGTCACCGACCACGACCCCGAGGAGTGGCAGGGCGTCATCGACGTCAACCTCGTGGGCGTGTTCAACGGTATGAAATACGAGATCGCACAGATGCAAGAGCAGGAGACCGGTGGCGTGGTCGTGAACAACGCCTCGATCCTGGGGCACGTCGGGTTCAAGAACTCCTCGGGCTACGCCGCCGCGAAGCACGGCCTGCTCGGCCTGACGAAGACGGCCGCACTGGAGAACGGCGAGACGGGCGTCCGCGTCAACGCGGTCTGCCCCGGATTCATCGAGACGCCGCTTCTGGAAGCGGCGGGCCTCACGTCCGACCCGGATATGCGAGAGCAGATCGAACAGCTCCACCCGATGAATCGCCTCGGAACGCCTCAGGAGGTCGCGGACGCCGTGTGCTGGCTCTGTGACGACGAGGCGTCGTTCGTCACCGGCGAGGCACTCGGCGTCGACGGCGGTTATTTGGCACGGTAGTGTCGCGTCTCCTACTTTTCAGGGATCACCGACTAATCGCTCCACTGCTCTTCGATCGGCTGGGGCGTCTCCTCGCCGAGCGCGACGGCTTTGAGCGTCTCTCCCCGTTCGGTGGTGACTTCGAGATCCGGGACGGAGACGGGATTGCCGTCCTCGTCGATCGCGACGTAGACGAAGTGTGACTCCGTCGTGAGTTTACACTCACCCGACAGCGGGTCTTCACTGAAGACACGTAAGTGAATGTTCACGCTCGTCGACCCCGCCTCGTAAGCGTACGCCTCGATGAGCGCGGCGTTCCCGCGCGGAATCGGCTCGTGGAAGTCGACGCTCTCCATATGGGCTGTGACGCAGGTCTGCCCGGCGAACCGCATTGCCGACATCGCGCCGACCTCGTCCATCCACTTGACGACGTTGCCGCCGTGTGCGATCTCGTGGTTGTTCGTGTTGCTCGGCTGGACGAGGACGCGATTCTCGATGTAGGTCTCTTCGAGTGAAATCATAGTCCGCTCTTTCCCGACAGTCGTAATTGATCTGTCGTCTCGGCGAAGCCGTCACGGGGTGCCGGGACGCTTACGGTTCTCCGAGCCCTGCGTTCACGCGTGGACAGGGACGGACTCGTCATCGGCATCGCAGCGGTGTTCGCGGGGACGACGGTTCTCTTGACCGTCCTCGCGTTCGTCTATCAGCCGTTTCTGCTGCTCTTGGCGGTCCCCTTCGGTATCGCGACGTACCTCCTGTGGTACCACGCGAGCGGCCGTCTCCGCGACCGTCTCCGCCGTACTGTCGAAGCCGGACCCGGATCCGGCCCCGGACGACGAGGGCCGAACGCGGCGTCCCGTGGCCCGCGTGACTTCCAGGGTTTCGGCCCGGGGAGACGCGCAGCGGGGGCCGAGAACGGACGCCGCGCAGACGGGAACCGGCGAGCGAGCGGACGCGGCCAGCGTGCGGCTGACGGCCGTGGTCGCCGAACTGCGGGCCCCCGGCGGGATCCGAACGAACCGACGCTCGCCGAGGCCTACCGCACACTGGGTCTCGACCCCGGCGCAGACGAAGCAGACGTGCGAGCCGCTTACCGCGAGCGGGTGAAGGCCGTCCACCCCGACACCGACTCCGGCGACGAAGAGCAGTTCAAGCGCGTGAACCGCGCGTACGAGCGCCTCACGGAGTGAAAGGGCGTCTTCGCCACTCTCGCTCTCGGCCGATAAGCCACAGAGCACGCGTCCAGACTGTTACACGCCGTTCGGTACCGCTACTGTGGCACGAGAACCCACACCACGAAAAGGGTTTTAGCGGATCGTTCCCTATCCGCGGCTATGAGCGCTGATCGGGCCGTACTGGAGTCGGCCCTCGAGCGCGGCGAGGAGGAGGGCGGAAGCGTCGAGTTCAAAGAGCGACTCTCACGGGAGTTGCATCTCGCCGACGGCCGACTGGAGAGCCTCGCGGCACAACTGCGCCACCGGGTGCTCTCCGGCGACGGCACGGCGACGTACGTCGTCGGCGTCACCGACGACGGCGGCATCGCCGGCATTCCGCCCGAAGCCTTCTCCGAATCGATGGACGTCCTCTCGATCCTCGCCGAGGAGGCGGACGCCCACATCGAAGACGTCGAAACGTGGGGCGTCGGCGACGACGGCGAGCGCGGCCTCGTCGGCGTCGCGACCGTCCAGGAAGGAGCGATGCTCGACGTCGACGACGACCACATCGTCGTCGGCACTGCGGGTCACGTCGACCACGGCAAGTCGACGCTCGTGGGGTCGCTGGTCACCGGGACCGCCGACGACGGACAGGGCCAGACGCGTGGCTTCCTCGACGTCCAACCGCACGAAGTCGAGCGCGGGCTCTCGGCGGACCTCTCGTACGCCGTCTACGGCTTCACCGACGACGGCGCGGTCCATATGGACAACCCCCACCGCAAATCCGACCGCGCACGCGTGGTCGAGGAGGCCGACCGGCTCGTCTCATTCGTCGATACCGTGGGCCACGAGCCCTGGCTCCGGACGACGATCCGCGGGCTCGTCGGCCAGCGCCTCGATTACGGACTCGTCGTTGTCGCCGCCGACGACGGCCCGACGAAGACGACGCGCGAGCATCTCGGCATCCTGCTCGCGATGGAACTTCCCACCGTCGTCGCGATCACCAAAGCCGACACCGTGACCGACGACCGCTTCGAGGAGGTCGAACGCGAGGTCGAACGGATGCTCCGGGACGTCGGACGGACGCCGCTCCGGGTCGACCGACACGGCGTCGAAGCCGCCGTCGAGGAACTGAGCGACTCGGTCGTCCCGATCCTGCGAACGAGCGCGGTGACGATGGACGGCCTCGACGACCTCGACGCGATGTTCGAGCGCCTGCCGAAGACGGCGACCGACACCCGCGAGGACTTCCGGATGTACGTCGACCGGACGTACTCCGTGACCGGCGTCGGCGCGGTCGCCTCCGGGACGGTCAACTCGGGCTCCGTCGAGGTGGGCGACGAACTGCTGCTGGGGCCGATGCCGGACGGCTCCTTCCGCGAGGTCGAGGTCCGCTCGATCGAGATGCACCACCACCGCGTCGATCGGGCAAAGGCGGGCCGTATCGTCGGTATCGCGCTCAAAGGCGTCCGCGAGGAGGAGATGGAGCGCGGAATGGCGCTGCTGCCGGGCGACGCCGACCCGCCGTCGGTCCGCTCCTTCGAGGCGGAGGTGATGGTGCTGAATCATCCCACCCGCATCCGTGAGGGCTACGAGCCAGTCGTCCACCTAGAGACGGCGAGTGAGGCGGTCATCTTCCACCCCGAAGGCGGTCAACTCCTCCCAGGCGATACGGGAACGGCGACGGTCGAGTTCAAGTTCCGCCCCTACCTGGTCGAGGAAGGCCAGCGGTTCGTGTTCCGCGAGGGACAGTCGAAGGGCGTCGGCACCGTCGTCGACGTCGGTGAGTAGCCCAGACGCTTTCAAGGTCCAGTTTTCTGCCGTTTCGGTCACGCTTCGCCTCAGACGCGCTCCATCCAGGGCAGCGCACGTAGCTCCGGGAGCGAGTGGATCACGTGGTCAGCGGTCTCGCCGTCGGTCGCGACTGTCTCGTTCCCGTCCGACACGAGGAGTACCGACGTCAGCCCCGCCGCGTTCGCACCAGCCACATCCGAGGCGACCGAATCCCCGACGTGAATTGTTTCTTCGGGGGAGACACCGAGGTCGTCGAGTGCGCGAGAGAACGGTTCTGGTGCGGGCTTCGCGGGCGTGTCGTGGCCGGCGAAGACGACGGTGTCGGCGCGAGTTGCGACACCGGCGGATTCGAGTTTCTGTCGCTGCGCGTCTCGCGAGCCGTTGGTCACGATCCCGATCGAGTACTGCTCGCTGAACTGATCCAAGACGCGGCGTGCGCCCGCGAGATACTCGACGTTCCGATGGTCTCGGGCCGCGGCGTACGCGTCCGCGACTCGTCGGCCGAGCCCCGGATCGTGGCCGCGCTCCGAACAGAGCGCCGCGAAGCACTCCCGACGGAGTTCTGCCATCGAGTCAGTGCATTCGGCAAACTCGTCGAAGCGATCGTAGTAGGTCTCGATCGGAAAGAGCTGACCAGTCCCGACGGACTCGAACGCTTCCTGGAGGAGGACGTCAGGCGGACGACAGTAGCGAACGAGTGTGCCGTCGAGATCGAAGAGAACGGCCGATACCGGATCGGACATCGAGTAGAGGTCACCGCAGAGAATAAAGAGTGTTCGGCCGTCAGCCACGTTCGGCGCGGTCGATATCGAGTGGGGACTCCCGCGAGGTTGAAGTCCCACGACGCCCCAGGCATTCGTATGGTCTCGCTATCCGCGCTCGCACTCGTCGCCCTGCTCGGCGGCGTCCAGGTGCTCGAGACGGTCCTCGACTATCTCAATCTCCGTCACGGCGCGGCGGCCGTCCGCGACGCCGTCGAGTGGGTTCGCTCGGCGCTCGACGTCGACGAGCCCGAGGAGATGCTGGCCTACCAGCGCTCGAAGACGATCCTCTCGCAGATCCAGTCGTGGCTGGGCGTCCTCGTCGTGCTCGCTGTCGTCGTTTCCGGGCTCTACGGCGACGTCGCCGCGGCGCTGAGTCGAACCGGTCTCCCGAGCGTCGCCCAGGGCGTGCTGCTCCTCGCCGGGGCAATCGTCGCCGGCCGACTCTTGTCCGCGCCGTTCGACGCCTACGAGACGTTCGTCGTCGAGGAGCGCTTCGACTTCAACAACCAGACGCCGGCGCTGTGGCTTCGCGATCTGGTCGTTGGGACGGTCGTCGCGCTCGTCCTCGGCGGCCTCGTCGGCGGCGCGATTCTGCTCGCGGTCGACGCGCTCCCGACGCTGTGGCCCGTCGTCGGTTGGGGACTGGTCGTCGGCTTCTCGCTGCTGTTTATGATCGTCTACCCGCGCGTGATCGCGCCGCTTTTCAACGACTTCGAGCCGATCGAAGACGGCGACCTCCGCGACGCCGTCGAGAGCGTCTTCGAACGCGCCGGCTTCGAGTGTGAGCAGGTCTACGAGATGGACGCGAGTCGCCGATCTTCGCACTCGAACGCGTACTTCGTCGGGTTCGGGCGCGCAAAGCGCGTCGTCCTCTTCGACACGCTCGTCGATCAGATGGACCGCGAGGCGATCCAGGCGGTGCTCGCACACGAACTCGCCCACTGGAAGAAAGCCCACATCTGGAAGCAACTGGCAGCCTCCGCCGTGCAGATGGCGGTTGTCTTCGCGTTCCTCTGGTGGGTGACGACCTCCCAGTGGGTGTACGCCGCGTTCGCGCTCCCACAGGAGACCTACGCCGCGCTCGGGATTGGGCTGCTGTACGCCGGCCCCGTGTTGTCGCTGACCGCGCCGCTCACGAATCAGCTCTCACTGGCACACGAGCGCGAGGCCGACGACTTCGCCGCGGAGACGATGGGCGGGGCTGCGTCGATGACGCGCGCGCTGCGCACGCTCGCGGGCGAGAATTTGAGTAATCCCTTCCCGCACCCGGCGTACGCTGCATTCCACCTCACGCACCCGCCGATTCCCGAGCGCATCCGTCGGCTCCGGGAACGGTACGGGACAGAGAACGAGGACGCAGACCGCGTCGCGGGCGGCGATTCCGACGCGGGCGTGCCGCCGTCTGCGACGTAGACGGCGAACGGCATCGCCTACTGGCGCTCTGAGTTATTCTTGTGCGCGCACGTAACCACCGTCGCGTTCGGCGGTGAGATCCAACAGCACGGCCCACCCCAGAATCCGTTCGACGCGCTCGCGCCAGACGTCGCGCCAGTCCTCGGCCGCGCGGTGGGTCTCCCAGACGGGCACGCGGTCTTCGAATTCATCGAAGACCGTCTCGATCGACCGGGGCTCGTCCGTATCGAGCGACGCCAGGACTTCTCGCGCGCCGTACACGCGCTCTCGAAACGCCGTTCTGAGGTGGTCGGGCGTCGGCTCGGTCGACTCCCGGACGAAGCCCGAGGACGTCTCCGAGGCTAATTCGAGCGCGCGCAGGAACGTGAGCCACGTGCGCGCGACGTCGCGAGTGGGGAAGTCGAGGCGGCGCATCAGTCGGGCACAGCAGTCGTCTTCGGAGCCGGGGACGAGCGGGACGGCGCGCTGGGCGTCCGCGACGCGGTCGAGCGATTCGGGTGGGTCCGGCAGGAGCTTGAATCTCATACGCGTACTCAGTTCACGCCTTCAGGTTCGGTAGCCGAACGACTCCGCGAGCAGTTCTTCGTCGGTTTCGCCGAGAACGTACGTCGGTCCGTCAACGACGTCGATCGTGACCTTCGCGGGCGCGAAGACGGTCTCCGGGACGTCGTAGAAGTCCCAGTCGGCGGCCGCGAAGATCTCCTCGAAGGGCGTGCCGTACTCCTCGCGAGCGCTGGAGGGCACTCGGTCGAACTCGTCGAAGTCCTCGGCGACGGTGAGGTGGACCTCGCCGCCGTACGCCAGCGCGTCGTTCGTCCGCGCCATCGCGACACTCTCGTCGTAGCTCACCGGCGCGAGCGGTGCCGAGCCGAACGCGGACTGGACGTTGCGGACGTCGTAGCCGAGCTCGAAGAGACGGAAGATCGCGAGTTCGGCGGCGCGCGCGGCTCCGGTGACGCTTCCGACGGTTGAGCCGGACGCGTACGTGGGGAGGAAGACGCCGCTCGGTTCGACGCCGGCGGTCTCGGCGACGTGCTCGGCGATACGGTCGCTCGGGAGGTCGATGCTCTCGACCGAGAGGACTGTCAGGTCGAACTCGTCGAAGTAGTCCAGCGCGTGGAACTCGTCTTCTTCGGCGACGAGCGCACGGGCTGGCCCCGACCCGAGGCCGTCGAACGCCGGATCGTCGAACGTGAGTTCCCAGCCTGCTTTCTGCGAGCAGAGCAGTGACAGAGCGGGGTGGTCGGTCTGGAGTTCGACGTACGGCGTCGTCGCGCCCGCGACGTCGTCCATCCGCGTCTGGACGGTTGAGAGCCCAGCGGTCTGGATCTCTGCGAGCAACATTCCGGCTTCGACGCCCGCCTGGGAGTCGACGCCGAAGTCCAGTACTGTCGCGCCCGACTCCAATTCGTGCGGCACGACGCGGAGTTCCTCCGCGAAGTCGATGGCCTCGTCGACGAGTTCGATGGCCATCCGATTGATGGAATCCATATCTCCGCGTTGGTCGTCGTGGGGTAAAGACATTGGTTGTCGCCCAATTGGAGTCGAGACATTCTTGAAATTGCCTCCAGAAAATCAATATCTCTCATAATCGGCCTTAACGGCCGCAAGAGTACCGAACAAGGTATTTCAGATCGAATCTAGGACAATAATGAACGAGCGGGCATCCAGCGAAGACGGGACCCTCGGCGTCAAATACAGCGATAGACGTCAGAAAGAACGTCAGCAAGTGACGGCCAAAGGCTGCAATCGAGGCCACAAAAGCGCTCATAATCGGCGCAGTCACGCGGTTTTAGTCGTCGAATCCGGGCAAGAATTGGGCTATATCGACGAGACACACGACTACCCCTGTAGATTTGTAAGACGAACCTGCTCGCGGACGCAACCTCGCCAGAAGAGCGATCGAAGCCTGCTTCAGGCCAGATCCGGTCTCACTCCTCAGGCCAAATTTGCCCTGTGCATTCAGTCACGGATCTCCATCGCGAAGAGCCACAGTCTCATTACGACCCCGAAACCACGATCAGACGCTTCCTTGCGGGGATACACGCCGATTATGAATATTGAGGTGGCTTGGTGACCGTTGTGCTGAGACGGAAACCACCCCTCAGCCTAGTCAACAAACACCACCTAGAAAGCCGGATCCGAGTACTAGTGGCTTTGTTGAAACCCTCAGCGACTGATAGGACGGACGTGTAAGATACAGAGGATGAGTCTGGCACTAGTCAGAGATCGGATCCACTCTGTACCGTTTGAAGCGTCTCATTACTGCTGAGTAGGAACTTTGAGGGAGGTGACAGGAGAGTAGAGAGGTATGAGTCCAACCGTTCACGAGGTTCGGAATGCGATTCGAGTGGCGACGAGTCGATTCGAACGGGAGTTCGGGGCATCGTTCACGAAGGAAGAGTTGCAGGCAATCTGTGAGGCACTCGAGGTCGATGTCGATGGGGGAGGGAGGCCATCGACAACGCGGATGCGCCGACTAATCCGGGCACAGGTGGGCATTGCAGAGTCGCCGGAGGCGGCAGATGACTCCTCGTTCCGGAAGGCCGAACTTCAAGCGATTGCTGATGGGGTCGGAGCGTCGTCCGAGCCGTAGTCGCCAGTCTCTCGATCAGTTTGCCTGCTGTGAGTCTCGATCCGAAACTCTTGGATGAGGACGAATTTTCCGGCGGGTTCGCGCTGTGTAGTCAGCACGACCACCGAAATATATCACCGACCAAGGGTTTCAATAGAGCCGTACTAGTGCAACCTCTCTACGCACTGGATGGGCACCGTCGTATCGGATCCCTCTCCCGGGCTGTGTTGAATCACTAGACGGCGTCGGGATGGGTCACTAAATCAAAGGAGTTGAAGCGGAGAGATTCGGTTGTCCATGACACAAATCTCCCGCTTCACTGGTGAGATTGTGCCGATTGCTCAAGTTGTTACCGGTGATGGAGACGAATCCGCCGCCCCGGAAGGTGGCGGCGGATTCGCCGATTATGCCCTCGTTTCCCTCCATTGTCTGCGGATTTACCTCAACACGTCCTACCGAATGACGATTGACCTGCTGAAGGAGATGCCGCAAATAACTGGGGAGATCGGCCTCAGCGCGGCCGATCTCCCCTCGCCATCCACGTTGTGTAAAGCGTTCGACCGGATCAGTATGAGTGTCTGCCGAGTGCTGCTGCGCCAGTCGGCGCAGCTGCACGACCCCTCGAAACACGGTGCAATCGATGCTACATTCTACGAACGCTCGGCTGCGAGCCGCCACTATTGCCAGCGAACGAGTTACCGCGTGCAGAAGCTTAAGATCACGAAACTCGTCGATACAGACTCTCAAGCCATCCTTGACGTTCACTGCTCAACGAACCGTGAAGGTAGCGACGCGGATCTCGCCGAGCAGATCGCCCGCCGAAATGCGGGCGATCTGCGGTCTCTTGCCGCCGACAAGGGATACGACAAGAAATCGCTCCGCGAATCCCTTCGTGACCTCGGGATTCGCCCGCTCATCAAACATCGCATCTTCGCACCCTATGATCACGCGCACAACGCCAGAATCGACGAACAGCGCTACAATCAGCGCTCAATGACCGAGACCGTGAACTCGGCTGTCAAGCGCTCGCTCGGCTTCGCCGTGCGAGCGCGTTCGTGGTTCCGTGAGTTCCGAGAAATCGCTCTGATGTGTGTCGTCTATAACATCAAGCGAGCTGTAAAACAGTGAATTCCATCGCAGTATGGCGATTCAACACAGCCCTCTCCCAGGTCACTATGGACACAGATCATCTTGCGGTCGTATGTGGAAGATCAAGCGCAATTACGCGACGCTCCTCGTATGACACAGGCTCATCGACTGCATATCGCAGGAGGGAACCGGTGAATTCCAGTTCGAGACCATTGATCTGAACTGATCCTCGGCTGACTCCTGGATTAGTGCAACGCCAATGGGTCGCTCGTGGCGTTCTTCGAGATTCCGGTTGGTTAGGTTACAGCTATAGTAGCATTTGCAAGTCTTCACTTATCGGATCGTACGCTGTCGTTCGATCGGATGAGCAATCAGTTGCAAATGCTACTATAGAGAAGGCGATTAGTCGTCCTCAGGAGCACTCATCTGATCACGTAGCCACTCTGCTGGATAGACAGCGGTCAGTCCGGGCGTCTCAATTCGGAACTGTTGTGGAGGCGTCGTCTTTGCATACGTCTTCGTGACGCGTGGCTCTCCTTCGAGCGGATCATTGAGTGCTTGCAGGACTGCGTGTCCGTCAGCCTGTTTCATCACCACCCAAATCGCCTCGTCGACGTCACAGGCAGCCATTTTATCGAAATCAACCGGGACCGCACGCGCCACGTCGTTATTAATCCGTTCGGCCTCTACAGCCACTCGAATCTCGCCTGCATCGTCCAACGCAGCAATATCGAGACGATGTTGATCATCTAGGTCATAATATGGAACCACCTCAACAACAGCCGACTCCGGATCTGCTACATACTCGTATTCGAGATATTGCCGTGCGACTTCAACCGCAAGGACGTGCTCGCTCGATTCTTCTAAGTCGCCTGCACCGTGGCCATAATCGACACCTTGGCGGTAGCTTTCGCCAATGACGGTTCGGCCCTGAGGTGTCACCGTATACAACCGGTGTGGGTGATCCGTATCGTGGCGCAAGAGGTCAGCATCAATCAGATCCTGAATTGCATCAGACCCGATCCCGATGTACTCTTGAATTCGGATCATCGAATCGGAGAGCAGATCATACTCGATGGGATCATACCGCAACTGCTGTGCGTTATAGACCGCCTGCATAAACATTAGCTGATACTCGGAATACTCTGAGACAGCGCGTTCATCAGGCGTGAGCTTTAGATGGAGATCACAGATGGGGACGTCATCGCGATCAACATCTTCGAGTGACGAACAGCAGGCAATCGCGCGCTTCATCCCGGTGATATCTGGATCATATCGGTTCGAACACTCCGTGCACCGCAATGCGTGACTGGCCCCCGAGTACTGGACCGTAGGTGGCATCCGATTCGTGTGGGGGAGGGCGGAATCGACTCGGAGTTGTGTGTCGGGTTCCTCCTCCGTCTCATCATCTGGCGGCGTATTGGGCGACTCCAGCACTAATCCCGCCTCGATTTTAGTCCGCATTTGGACGTTGTCGATTTCTGCACGAACGGTGCGCTTCTCAGCCACTGTAAGTGGGTGTGAGCCTGCTGGATCTCCAGGTGGTGGGGCCAATGAGCCAATCAAGAAGGGTCGCGGTTCAGGGGCGTCGAATCCTGCAGGGAGGCTCACCAGCCATTGGCCTCGTCGAAGTGCTCGGAGCCGGTTCCCCACCGCTTGGGGGCTCATTTCATCGGTTGCTAGTCGTTCAGCGAGGCGTGTATCGACCGGGACGTTCCCCGTGACAAACGTCGAGATATTGTTGAGGACTTCATCATAGACGTCATCCGTTTGGCCGCGCAACTGTGCGGGAAACTGCATTGCGAGTGTGATCGAACAGCCAAAGCCACGCGATTGTGCCAGGAGTTGTTTGAGCAGGTCTGACACCGCAATACTCGCAGCCTCTTCGAGATAGACGTTCACCAGTGGTCGAGACTCACTCCCGCGTCGCGCGCGACGGCGAAGTGCCGTCCAGAGATTCGAGAGAATAACCAGTGTGAGGACGCGTTGGGCTTCGGTGCGAAGTTCGCCTGTATTGAAGATGATGACGACATCGTCGTTGAGATACTCTGCGAGATCGAAATGCGCATCATCTGCCCCGGGCACGTGATTAAACACGCGGGCCAGACGCTGGTCGACCGGGATTTTCTCCATTCGGTTTGCGACACCCTGCATAATCTCGTCAAATGAGCGTGCACGGTTGGCGACGACACCTGCCAGCATCCGTTCGAGATCTGGATCTGACACGGCCGGTGCCGCCTGGCGTTCGTGCATCTGTCGGACGGCGCTGTGGAGATCACGGTGTGAAAAGGCCTCATAGCCACTCACTGGGTCGAACATCGCTTTTACCAGATAGCGAATGATATCGGGTGAGCGAACCGCCTGGTCGAATCGGTCACGGCCCATAATCTGGGTGAGGATCTCGATATAGTGATCAACGGTATCTTCAACGGCGGTCGTACGGGGGACACCCGCCTTGAGCTCATCGCGAATATCGAAGAAGGAAAACGCCGGCAGCATCTCCGCACAGTCGAAATACAGAACATTATCGAGCGTGCCATAGGTGGCATAATGCGCCTGCAGATAGTCGATCGCCATTCCATCGCCCTTTGGATCAATGAGGATGTCTGCCCCGCCTGTCGCGCGATGATTGCCTAATATGGCGTTGATCAGACTCGTTGATTTACCCGAGCCGGTCTTCCCGAACCAGCCAACGTGTAACGGCTGCAGTGTGGGCGGAAGCGTAAGGGGCTCTTCATCAGGTGTCCCATCCTGTGTGAGTGGCCGTCCAAGGCGCATTCCCTGCCCGCGATAATTCGTGAGTTGTTCGAATGGTGGGCGGGGGAGGGCGGTCCGCTCGCCTGGCGTGGGTGCGACTGCCCGTGCCCCAGCGGCCGGGAGGGCTTCGCCACCAAGCACACAGAAACTCGGTGCTTCGCTTGCGTCAGCGACGATCCCACGACTGGTATTTGTGACCCACGGCAGTCGGGTTTTGAGGCGCTCATATTTGGCTGGAATGAAGGTTCGATCACGAATGGCTTCGAAGATACGGTGGGCGTCATCACCCGTTTGGATTCGCCCCTCGATATCATAGCTCGTCTGACTGACCTCAGTGAACGCGGCAGCGAGTTCTGTGATGGCCTCAGTTGCGTTGGTTTCGCTCGCCATAATGCGTGCATTCAGCTCAAACGAGCGCCGTGTGTCACGGGCCTCTAACTCCTCGATGCGGACCTCATCTCCTCTCGGAAGGGGAGCGTCTTCATCAGGTGAGCCGAAAATCACGTTACCGAGTTGCCCTCGTAGCGTTTCGTGATTTGCTTCGATCGCAACGCGCCGCGTTTCAGCGCGCCCAGACCAGTCTGGCTTCGGTTTGAGCAGTGCCTGATACACCATCGGACACTCGTGGGTTGCCATCGTTTCGATGACTGTCGCCAGTGGCAGACGCGTCTGCTCGTCTTCGTGAAACGCGGAAAACGGTGTGAGTTTCGTCTGCCAATCACCGCGTCGCTCAGCGTGGCCATATAGTTCGACAGCTGCCAGCGAACGTTCTCGCTTCGGAAAGAGACGATGAAGAAACCTATCAGTGCAGGTCTTGCGCTCGATCTGGTAGGCGTTTGGAAAGAGTCCACGAAGGAGGCGTTCGAGGGTATCGAGTTGGGTGGGATCGTCAATCCCGAATGCATACTGGATTGAGCCGTCTGCTCCTCCGTCAGAAATGAGGAGGCATTCGATGAGTGGAATAGAGGACGCGTGAAATAGACGGTAGTGGAGTCGGGTGTTCTTTTCTTGGCCAAGTCGGTGCAGCCTTCGGAAGTGTGTGGTAATTGTCTCTGGACTCAGCGGTTCGTCGGCTGGCCGCACATAGAGATAGCTTCGTGCCGTGTCGATGGGAACAGGGAGTGCATCAGACGCAGGCAGATCCGCAGCATCGGTGTCTGTTGGTGGCTCGGATGGCGACATTGATACGTGAGTCACACGTTGAGACCGTGTCTCTCGACGCTAGCCACTATACTTGAGGTAATAAGCACCAGTTATACTGGATTGATAGATGGTTTTGGTGTTGTTTTGTTGGCTCTACTCCCCCGCGACACCTCTTCTGATAGCTGTACGCTTACACCACAGAGATGCGGCAAAACAATCGCACGGGTTGTTCTAGGCCTCCCGGATGACAGGGCGAATGGAGCGCACTCTGTCGGCACAGCTTGCTTGGGACTGGATGCAAGCAAGGGCCCCAAGCAAACTCCACGAGTCTATCTTATTTTTGGCTCTTCGAGTAACAGAGGGCGTTTGACCTTAGAAGCCTCTTATTGTGAGGGTATCTCACTCTCTGGAGTTAGGGTCGGCCCGCTGTCTGAACCATTCTCAGGCCCACCGTGAATTGTCTCGGGGGTCACGTCCCGGGCACTCTCCCTTGACGTCTGCAGATATTTCTCAGACGTCGACTCTTACTTTTCCACATACGGCGACCAAGCCATCTGCTATTTGCTGGCTGCCACTATCACTCTTTGAGGGATACGTGGGTGAAGTGGGTGGTTTGAAAGAGTGAGAACCGGATGTGCCTCTGAAACTCCCGCAATTATGACGAAGAACAGATACGTTGTAAATCTGTTGCACTGTTTAAGTTAGTGTATAGTTGTGGAGAACAGTATTGTGATCTCTCTGGAAGCCCCCGGGCGCTCGCCGGCTGTGCCTCGCTGCGGTCCTCGGACGGCGTCCTGCGGTCCTTGCGTCGTCTCGCTCGGCGAGCGCCCGGCCCCTTCCAATCCCACCCGTCGATTTCTCGGTATCGACGCATTCGGCGGTGTTCGATATGTCGTCTGAGCCGTTTTCTGGTTTCGTGAACGCCGTCTGGGTCCCGGCTGGTTCTTTGTTCGAATGAGGGCTCGCCCCGCTCGCCTTGCCGCACCCCAACGCGCTCGCCCCAGTGGGGACGCCAGCAGGTTAGTCGGGTGCCGAGTACCTCGACACCAGACTAACTCCGCTGGCCGCGCGTTGGCGGTGCTCTCGGCGCGCGTGTCTGGTTGCTTTGTCATATACACGCGCCGCTCGCGCCCACAGGGCGCTCACGAAGGCGCGAGCGGCGCGTGAAGATGTGTCTTCGGTGATGTAGATGAAACCACGAGTGGAGTCGTGGTTGTCGGACGTCGTGAAACGCCCTTGGAGACTGCAATGTCACATAGGAACCTACGTAGCGAAGAAGTTTCGGTTGATGAAACGAGCGAAATCGAATATGAACGTGTAGAGCGTGCAGAGTTGCGGCCGTCTGTCGAGCAGTCGATTCAGGCGAAAGTTGATCTGACCCATCCAGATGCACAACCTGATGGACTGACGCTTGCAGCTGAAGAACGATTGAAAGCACGCGAGTGGGAGATCGAACGGACGCGGGTTCGATTTGATCGGCGGCAGACCTCGGATCGAGAAGCACGGTCACGACAGAGTGCGACGCAGGTGAGTGTTGAACGTCGGCGTGAGTTCGGTGAGCGAGCGGGATGTGTGAATCGGTGGCTGGATCCGAGTCAAGTAGATCCCCGAGCGCAGTTGTCGCGGTCGGAATTAGGGAGCGTCAATCGAGAAGCCGCGCGGCTGGCGGAGAAGTTAGATCGGTGGTCGCGAGCAGCGATTAGTCGGCGATTGGCTGAGCGGGTCGTCGACGGAACGTCTCTGCTGAGTGCGGTCGTTGGTGTGTACGAAGAGCTCCGACAGGCTCCTGGACAGGTGATTCAGATTTCGGATATTCGGGCGGTTCGACGACCAACAATGAGTGTTGCGGGCACGGTAACCCAACTATGGGAGCCAAGCCATTCGAAGATCGCGCAGGTCGGTCTTCTCGAAGACGAAAGTGGGCGTGTCAAATTCACGGTCTGGAAGCGGTCAGATGCCCCGTGTGTCAAAGAAGGGGAGACGGTCGTGTTCTCAGATGTTGCACCAAGCTGGTACCAAGGACGCGTCTCGATTGCTGTGACGGGGTGGAGCCGGCTTGACTTCCCAAACCGCGGCCAGTGGTGGAAAGCGTAACTCCTTCGTCGCTCATTTTTTTTGCTGCCAGTCCCTCCCCAGCCGTCGTCCTCGCGTCGCTCGGACGCCCCTCGCGCGTCCTCGGTGCTTCGCACCGATTCCTCACGCGCCCCCGCTTCGGAGATGGTGCCGTTGACGTATCCGAAGTATCTGGGCCGACTGTTCTCCCCTTTGGCCGGGTAGTGTGCTTTCGGGACGAATTCGAGAGTATGCAGTTCCGTTTTTGGAGGTCGTTATTCTAGAACATTAGGCGGCTGGTAACAATCCCGGTAACCGAAAAGACGTACAGTATGCTTGTCGTCATCGTTGTCTTTCTGCTCGCGTGGTTGCTGGGGACGCTGCTCATCTGGGCGCTCCTGTATGGATTTGGTGAGAACGAATATCGAGACCAAGTGACGTAGCTAGTCGGGGATGACCATACACGGACTCCTGAACAATTCTCGAACCTCTCTGGATTTTTTTATCCGCCCCACGCAAGCGTGAGGGCGTATTCAATTGCCCCCTCTGAATCCGAATGGCACACGCAGACAGCTCTCGACAGCGGTATCGACCTGCATCGCTTCCCTTCGTTCTGAACGGGCACCATCTCCTTTCGGTTGTTGAGTTCCTCCCCGGCAGGGAACCGACAGACTACGATCTCAAGCAAAATGAGAAAGAACAGTACCGAACGCGATACTGGCGGTGCGAACATTGCAAACAGGAGCGAAATAGTCGCGCCGAATTTCGTGATCAGTGCACGGTCAAGCGGCCACTTACACCACTCGAAAAAAGCGACTACGACATCAATGAACCGCGCACCCGACGCGCACTACTCGAGGAGATGGAGATCGACTTCGGTGACCGTGGTCCAATCTATCACGTGAAGAGCCAAAGTGGTGCATCGTACACTGTGGATGTGGCAGAACGAACGTGCACCTGTCCCGATCACACCACTCGTGAGACGGTCTGTAAGCACCTTCGTCGAGTTGACCTGGATATTCTTATCGGGCGGGTTCCACAGCCGGCTGGAACATTTGTGCGGTGAGTAAGTTCTGCTACCTCGTATTGCTTCGACTTCTTTGTCGAAATAGAGACTTCCTGATTTCCCATACCGAGTGTTAGTCGAACTTCTTGGCCGAGATGAACTATTTTTATCGCCCCTTACAGGTGCGGGGCGACCAATCGGTGGCCTCGAATGAGACAATGTCCCTGAGAGACATCTACGAACGGAGCTTCGATGAAGAGAGCGGGAAAACAATCAGTGCGACCACGTGCCCGGAATGCGATGGTCAGCTGGTCACTGCAGATGGCGAGACGAACTGTATCGAGTGTGGCCTCATCGTCGCCTCGGATCCGATCGATTACGGCCCGGAATGGTCGTCAACCAGAGAATATGCGGTCAATCCCGAGCGAACAGGGGCGCCTGTCACACCTGCACGGCACGACCGCGGCCTCTCAACGGAGATCGGTTTCGGGAACGACTCCGGTGGCAAGCCATTATCAGGGCGAAAGCGCCAACAGATCTCGCGACTGCGAACACAGCATATCCAGGCCCGTTGGGGCTCGACGAGCAAGCAAAACCTAGCGTATGCCTGTCTCGAAATTGCGCGGATGAGTAGCGCACTGGAGTTTCCGCGATCACTGCGTGATGAGGCGTGTCAAATCTACCGCGCGGCTCGACGAAACAACCTCATTACTGGCCGCTCAATCGAGAGTCTTGCAGCAGGCAGTCTCTATGCTGCGTGTCGGTGTCGTGGGCTTCATCGCTCCTCAACTGAGATTGCGGGTGTTGCGCGGTGTTCGCTCGATCACGTACGGCTCGGCTACCGGGTGTTGAATGCCGAACTCGAACTTGAGACGAAACTCGTTAGTCCGGTCGCTCAGATACCGCGACTCGCGGCCGGGTGCGAGGTGTCCAATCGTGTCCAACACCGAGCGATCGAACTTGCACACACTGCTGAGGAGGCCGGTCTTGCGAATGGACGCAGCCCATCTGGAGTTGCGGCAGCGTGTTTGTACCTCGCTGAACAGGAATCGGGAGGGACGACTACTCAAGCAGAGATTGCGACACTTGCAGAAACCACACCAGTAACGCTTCGCGAACGCTATTACGAACTGCAGGAGGTGCTTGACGAAGTATCTCTTGAGTGACCTGTCTCACTAATCCCGATGACATCGAGCGTACTATCGGTAACTTTTCCAGCCTCAACAGCACGCGAGAGTTGCATTAGAACGTTGTCATCCTCGAGTTTGTCTATTTCATCGAGGATAACGATCCCAACATCAAGCCGCGTATCGAGAATCACCCACAGACGCCGATAGTAATCAGACGTACTCACTCCAGTATGGAGAACTGTGACGTCTGTCTGAGAGACCCCACGTTGCCGCTGTAACGTAGGCCATATAGACAACACTCACACCCCATATTGCCGCTGTAAGAACTCGCAGTGAAGGGCGCTCAGACGACCCGCGCCCCTATCGCTCTCACTCGAACTGTGCACTAGTTCGTAACATCCTTGGTCAGTGTGCGTTCTCCGCAGCGAAACTCTGGAAAGCGGGACACGGTTATATCCAACAGCGGTGGGACAAAGACGTCCCAGTCTCTGACGACGGCAACAGCCTGACAGGGACCAGAAACAGAGTGACCGACATCCGCGCCTGATCGTGATCTGGAAGAGTCAGGTGTAGAGTAGGACGACAAGCACAACTAGCTCTGACTCTCTAGAGTGTTCCAGTCGAAAAGGCATCGCAGGGCGCCATAGTAGAGTGTATCTGACCTACTTCGCCTCGATCCTGCATACGATTGGGTCAGAGTACGGCCTGCGCTGGCACGTTGCAACCGCGTGGAGGAGTACGCGCCCTGCGAACACGGATGTATCTGCAGAGCGTGCCGTGCCACTCCCTGGCTCCACTTAATTGCCAAAATCCGGGGTAGCACCCGTCTGTTTTTGAGCGCCCGCAAGGGTGCGGGCGCAAACAAAGATGTGCCCAAGTAAGCGATGAAAACTCCAGAAACTACAACCGTGTTTGCGGGTGTCGATGGACGGTCGAACGCACAGCTGCCAGCGTGGTACCAGCAGCGTATCCAACCCACCGAGGTTATTTCCTTCGCAGAAGCGATTCGAGAACTTCCAAGAGCAATCGAGACGACTGTTGCATACCACAATCCACAGACAGGCAACTGGGTCCCGACCGAGCGCTTCAATGCTCTAGTTGAGCCAGAGCGCCTCCAACACGGGCAGACAAGTGATGCCGAACAGATGGATCCACTCTTTCACATCCCGACGGATTCCTACTCGATCATTAATCCAGTCGACGTGTACCAACCGCTTGCGGACGTATTGCGTGAGGAATCGATCGATGGACAGTCTCTCGAGGAGATCGTATTCGGAGAGATCCGACAATACCGCGGCGGTGGGGAAGTCCATCTGGACATTCTGTTCGATGGACTCTCAGTGGAGTTACCGGAGCGACGGCAGCCGATCACAATGGGCGTTACTTCGGGATATGATTTCTTTGGCGGACACGCAGTGTACGTTGAGGGATTCGCGCGCGATAGCTACTGTGCAAATTCGATTCGGCAATTAACTGATCGCGAGACGATCAAACACGTTGGTGATGTGCGTGACTTCCAGCAGTGGTGGAATGCGATTCTCGAAACCCTCGAACTCGTGAGCAACGACCTATTCGCATTCATTTCAGATGCGTCTGAGATCGTCGTCGACTTCTCCGAGGTGCCATTTGGCGTGGCAGAGTTCTATGAACTTCTCGAATTCCCCTCATACCTCGCCGACCACGCGGCGAGTGATGCCCGTAGTGAAACTGCAGATCCGTTCAAAATCGATATGTGGACACTCCACTCCGGGGCGACGTATGCCTTGACGCATTTTTTCTCTGGAAAGGAGGGCTCTGCTCTGGATCGGTATGTCCGAATTGCAAATGAGGTCCTATTCAATCCGGACCGGACGATCCGGACTGTTGAACGGACCTACGAGCGAGAAGCAAACAATGAGACGGATCGGGCGGGACAAACCGGTCTTGAGAGTCAACTAGCGCTAGCGCAGATTGAACGAGTCAGCAAAGACGTCCGTGAGAAAACGGTCCAATTTGAGGACAGAGAAGCGACGTTGCGAGAGCGGTTCGCGTCTTCCTAGACTCTCATACAACGCTTGGAACAGACTCTGGCTTGTCGTCGCTGATGGCCATTCTACAAGTCGATAAAAAAATGAAGTTGCACTTACTGTTTCAGTTCTGCGGTCTCAGCAGGTGAGGCTTCTCCAGACCCCATCGTCGCACGGTGCTATCGGCGAAATTTGTCCCTCAGATAATTCGTGGTGGGTAGCTCACGGCTCCCAGAGAGAGTACGTTTCGTTTGTCTTTCTCGTGTGTATGAGGCGCCCAGAGAGTACATTTCGTCTGTCTTCGAGAGAGTTTTACCCGGATGTGTGTCAAGTTCACAGTCTAGCGATAGTAGCGTTTTCCAGCCCCATTCAATCGAGTCTGCGTGTGGTCAAATGCTATCAACTGCAAGTATGACGATACAGTCAAAGAGTGGATTTCGTCTGTCCTCTGGAACGTAGGAGCTGTCTAGTTGGTTTTGCGTGCGATGTCTGAGACAGACGAAACTAACAAAAAGTGGTTTTAAATATATTCGAATAGACCTAAATGGTAGACCAATGGCAGGGCCATTTAGTGATATTGAGCGGTCGATTTTTGCTGCCAAAGAAGTGCTCTCTGAAGCCCACCAACCTGATCAGATTCTCGAACGAGACGAGGAAATCGACGAATACCGTCACGCCCTGCAGGATATCCTCTTTGGCCGTACTCCCCAGAATATAATGTTGTACGGGAAGGCAGGGCTTGGCAAAACGGCAGTGACGAAATATATGATGGAAGCGCTCCAAGCAGAAGTTACAGAGCGCCCAGATGCTGAAGAGTTACACGTTCACGAACTGAACTGTAATGGAAAGACAGTCTATGCCGTCGTCCGCGCGCTCGTCAACCAAATCCTTCCCGAAGCCGCGAGTGAATTTCCGAAGCGAGGACTCGGAACGGCCGACGCGTTTGAGGAACTCTACAGCCAACTTGATCGGCTCGGTGGGACACATCTGATTGTTTTTGACGAAATCGACCATCTCAATGACGTTGATACACTTCTGTATGAACTTCCTCGTGCAAGATCAATCGGTCACATCACGAACTCGAAAGTCGGCGTTATCGGAATCAGTAATAACTACACGTTCCGACAATCGCTCTCTCCGAAGGTCAAAGACACGCTGATGGAGACCGAAATATCGTTCAGTCCGTACGATGCAAGCGAACTCCGGGCAATCCTCGCTGACCGTGTCGATCGTGCATTCGTGGATGGCGTCTGTGAGGATTCAGCGATTGCCCGAGCGGCAGCGATCGCAGCGAAAGACCGGGGGAACGCACGCCAAGCAATTGACCTTCTGCGAGTCGGTGGGGAAGTAGCGAAAAATCAAGGTGACGACTGCGTTGATGACACGCATATTGTTGAGGCACAAGAACTCGTTCAGCGTGGACGGTTGCGAAACCGAATCAGAGATCAAACACAGCATGCCCAGCTGCTACTCGAAACTCTCGCATATATCGAACAACGTAAGCAGTCACCAGCTCGTTCGAAGGCGATCAAAACCCGATACGAAGACGTCGCAGATTCTCACGCTGTCAATCCTCTCACAACACTCAAGAGCATCCAAAATCACCTTTCGGACCTCCATATGCTCGGATTTCTGCAGCGGATTGGCCGGAATCACGGCGAGAGTGGTGGGCGGTACTACGAATACAGTCTTGACCTTGACCCACAGATAGTTCTTGATGTGAGGCGTGACATTGAGGCAGAGCGCAATCCACGTTGATCCTTGGACGAAGACAGACGAAACGTACTCTCCTTCACGTGGTAGGTAACTCCTTGGAGTCGCCTGGTGAGACAGACGAAATGTACTGTGTCTCTTTTACCGGCTGTCAAGGCGAATACCCCGGCCTTGACCCCGAGTCTGCGTCGGCAGAACCCTTTTCATTGATGGTTTCAGAATGGTCACAGTCGTTTGCCTTGCTATACTTTCATTTGGGAGATGATACGTGGGGTTGATTTAATATGCGGATATAATATTAGAATCAGAGTCTGAATACCAATACTTTTGTACGATTGTTTCACTCTATAGCCCGGAATTCAATAGCTCACTACTAGCGGACGACACGATCCTCTGGGGTGGGAGTTTTCCAAAAGTAATGTGTGAATCTGCCGACCCGGCTTCAGACCCGGACCGACCCGTTCGTATCGCCTCACTAGCCACGATCTCCCGAATCACGTTATTTGCAGGACTTACTTTGAGTGTGGTCGCCGTACAACCAGCTCTTGCTCAATCTAGTGGTACTGCGTTCTGTGGGACCGACATCGCACAGACGATCAAGAATATCTTTACGCTCATTCAGTTCGGCGGGCCGCTTATCGGTGGCGTCATCGCCCTCGGGACGACAGTCGCATTGCCGACTGTGCGGCGATCCGATCTCAAGAAGGAACTCAAAGAAGCCCGCAATCAAGCGGTCGTCTGGGGTGTGATCGTCGCGCCTCTTGGAACCGCGATTGTTGGTTTCCTTCTCAACAACGTCGTTGCGGGTGGCGCAAGTTGCGCGTTCTGAGATCTGTTCGTGGCGTGCTTATTTGCACGTTGGCGGTGCTTGCACTCGCAAGTCTCGTACCCACCACAACTGCACACCCACCAACGAAGCCTGAGCACGGGTTCAATGAGACGACCTATTGCTCACTCTGGGCGGGCGACGTCGATGCTCCGAATATCACCGTGTTTGAGAGTCGAACGGCGAATACGAGCACTGGAATCTGTGGGCTCGCCGTAGGGACAGATATTCCGCTTGACGAACCTCCGAAAGCCGTCGAACAATGGAATCGGATGGACCTCCGCGACTTCCCCGAGACAGATGCCAGTCGGTCGATCCACCCATCCGATGTCGAGCTTCGAGAGGGGGTGTTTATCAAGGATGCCTACACTGCGGTTTTCGCGGTGCAGCCCTCAACGCGGGCACGCGTCTCGCCTGAGATGCAACCACTCTATGTCGCTCGCAATGGGACCGTTCTTGGAACAACAGATTACCGGATTGCCGTTCCGCAGGATGAGGAAGACGGATCCTCACGTGTTGAGTGGGAGCTTGTGCGTCACGACATCGTCGAAACGCGCCTCCTGATCGACGATACGGTTATCTCCACAAATAGTGGAGATCACACGCACGCGCACGCATACGAGTTAGAGGGGCTTGGAGGGCAACCGCACACGCTCACGCTTGAATCAGATATCGTAGTCGGATTCCAGAAGCAGACAGCCGTTTGCACGCAGTCAAACAATAGTGAGTGCCTTCGCTGGTCGAGTTCAGTGGCCTATCCGACGGAGACAGTGACCGTTCGTGACCGTGTTGCGGTCGTCGCCTACGATCTCGAGGTCTCGGGATTTACCGCCCGGTACCCTGATGGTGATCTCGGACTGGTCGTGTACAAGAACCAGCCGTGGCTGGGGTATTCGCTTCCGAACGGAGAGGTCAGAGGTGTATGGCGCTTCTACGCGGCCCGGGACTCAGGCTGGGACACGCTTGTGACAAGCACCGCTGGTCGAACGACCACACAGCATTCACCTATCCACCCACTGCAAGTGAATGCGTACCCGATTGAGTCAGGGCCGACTGTCTCTTCCTCTCAGAATCTGACTCTCTTGGAGGTGGCCGGCCGCGAGACACAGCCACCAGCTCTTCCAGCGAATGTTGAATTAGATTCCCTTACAACGCCCTATACTGCCAGTTTCAGTATCGCAACGCGAGCGGAGACAGCTGTCTTCGGTATCGAGGATGTGACCGCCGCTGGATTAGTTCAAGGTGTCCAAGCCCCGGCCGACCCGGACTCGTTCTCGTCCATTCAGATTCATCGAAGCAATCTCTCACTGCAGGCTCTGGACGTGACTGATGAAACGGTAACTGTTCGGGTGACGCTTCGCGATCAGCAAACCGGTGAGCCAATCAATACAACGGGCCGTGAGGGCTTCATCGTTCTCCAGGACCAGCGCATAAACACGAGTGGGGATGGAACGGTGACGAGGACGATTGCGAGACCAGTCGGTGGTGTCTCTGCTCGATATGAACCTGGTCGCTGGTGGTTTTCCACGCCCGGATACGTTGGTGACTCCGATATCGTCTATCCGCGTGGGACGGTCCTACAGTTACTGTCGTCCCTCTACCAGCTCGCGATTCCCATCGCAGTGTTTCTCTTTGGCGTGTTCATTGTCGATCGCATCACAGGCTGGCGTGTCTGGCCACCTTGGAGGTGGCTCTGATGGGTCTTGAACCATTCATCTCGCGTCGTGGCTTCCTCCGCGCAGGGGTCCTTTCAGGTTCGCTGGCTCTTGCTGGCTGTCTTGACGGAAGTGACCCAGTGTTCCAAGAGATCTCCTTTGAGGAGTCTCATCTTGTGGTTCGATTACACGATGAACACGCGGTGGAGCAGCTCAACCTGATCGCACCTGATGGCAGTATCTTTTCGCAGAGTGCTGTTGCAACCGGTGCAACTACCGTCCGGATTGAAATGTTAGATCTGCGAGAGGGGCTCAGTAGCTATGACCACTATACGCCTGGTAAGTATGAACTCGTAGCGATCCTTCCCGAACGAACAGTCACACGTGAGCTTGACCTGCGACCAGAACTGCAAGTCGTTGATGTTCAGCAGCGTCCGGACGCAACGAGCCGGAGCGATTTCGCTCAGCTAGAAGTCACCATCGAGAACGTAGGGACTGCCTCAACGTGGGTCTACGAATTCGCATATCGGGGAGTTCCAAGCCGAAGAGTGGAGGACAGATTCTTTTTCGGTCCAGGGATTCCTTACCTCAACAAACCTTCACAGCCTGCTGAGATTATCTTAGGCCCCAACGAAACGCAAACGTACGTTGGAACCGGGCTTCCATTACTCTTTGATGCGGAAAGCGTAGAGTCGTGTTATGAGGTTATTGAGGCCACAATTCTCGTCGGTGTTGCTTCCGGTGAGGTGATTGAGAAGTCAATACAAATCTCAATGGACGGGGAGATCTTACTGAGTTCTCGTAATGAGTACGCGTGTACTGACCTCTCCATTCAGCTAATTGAAGATAATACTGGTTACTCAGGAGACGGTACTTGATGAGCGCTCTTGGTGATGTTATCGAGGAAGCGTTCAAGCAACTTCTTCGGACTCTCTTCGGTCCTATTGAAGGGCTCATTGAAAAGCACGCTAACACATTGCTTGAAACTGTAGTCGGAACACCACACCCAGACGCCGTGTTCAGTCGACCGACAAACGGCGTGTGGCCCAGCCTGTATGATTACTACTGGGAGTCGCTGATTCCACTTGCACTTCTGCTCTGGGGACTTTCAATCGGGCTCGTCATTTTCTTCGAGACGACGAGTCATCTCTTCGGAAGCTACCACCGCTCAAAACTCAAGAAGCGAGCGTTTTCTGGCCTCCTTGGCATCCTGCTGTGGTGGTGGATGGCTGCCCTGTCACTTCGATTGATTGAAGCACTCACTGGCTTTCTTGTCCCCGATTTATCCGATATTTCGCTCTTTCAGACTCTGTCCTTCAGTGCACTCGGTGCACTTGGTGTAGCTATCACGATGGCTACCGACCTCGTCTTATTTGCTCTCATCGCAATTCTGTACTTTGCGCGTGAAGTGATCCTCTATCTCTTTGTCCTGCTGATGCCGCTTCTCATCGCGTTGTGGATCCCCGGAGTGGGTCCACTCACACTCGTCTCCAAGTTCGTGAAGCGCCTAGCCGGATTCTACGTCCCATTTCTGTTTATGACCGTCCCAGTTGCACTGCTGTTCCGGCTTGGAGAGCTCCTTGGTGAAAACTTAGACCTGACTGTTGAAGGTATAACTGCGTGGCTCGCTGCGCTCATCATCCCCATCGTGGCAATTGTCTCCCCATTCATTCTATTCTGGCAAGCCGGCGCGCTCTTCTTCACGCTTGACCGCGCCTCGAATCAGGTCTCACGACATCAAGCACAGCGTCGGGCTGCCCGAACCAAGGCCGCCGGACAGACTGGCGTCCACCACAGCAAGAATTTCGCCCGTGGGCTTCGCGGCGACAGCGCTATACAGGCGGATGGAACCCGTGTCTTCGGAGCAGGAGGCTCTCGGGCAAACCGTGCTGGCCTCAGACTTCGGTCGCGCGCTCGTGACACTGGTGGTCGGGTTCGTGAACAGATCGCTCCAGAGCAAGATGGAGGGACAGATACCGAGCGCTTTGGCGCGCTCCGGAGCCGACTCTCACGGTCGACATCACAGCAACGCACTGGGAACAGTCAGACGAAGAGTACAGGAGATAACCAAAGCCGTGGCACTCAGTCGCCGCGCGATGAGTCACAACGCGATACGGAACGATGAGTACACACGATCCAGCAAAGCGGATTCCTAAATCACTCGGTACAGACGCCAAACTGTTCGGCACCTACACACTAACGGATCTTGCCGTCGCCTTATTCCCAGGCGTCGTCGTGATTCTCCTCACGCAAGTCCTCTTGCCGTCTTCGGTGCGTCTCGGTGGCTATCAGCTCCAGACGTTCACACTCCCAATCGCAGGACTGGCGATTCTGATTGGGGGTCTTTTCGTCTATCTGACGCCCTCGTATACGACAAGCCTCGAGTGGTTTGGGACGTTCCTTGGTTACCACCGAAGTGACAAGGAAATCGCACACGAGGACGCCAAGCAGTATACGCAGATTGAGCGCGTATATCCCAAGCAGAATGCAATTGAGCGAACGGATGGGACACTCGTTGGATTGGTGCAAGTTTCCTCACCGACGATGGCACTCGCAACCGATGCTGAATGGGCTGCGAAAGCCGAGGCTTTCCAAGACTTTTGTAACACAGTCGTGGAGTTCCCGATCCAGATCTACTCGACGACCGAGGAATTTCCTGCAGACGAGTATCTGTCGCGGTACGAATCTCGATTAGATGACCCTGATGTGAAGTCGAATCCTCGTCTCGCGTCGTTGATCGAGCACTACGTTGCGTGGTACGCTGCGGATCTGGATGAGCGTCGAATGACGATCCGCGATCACTACATAATCGTCTCTGTGCGGCCCAGAGAGGTCCAATTCGATCACGAAAGCCTCACACAGAAATTATCGAACGTTCCGGTGCTTGGGCTTTTGATTCAATCGTGGCTTGCTCCCGGTGTTCAAGCACAGCAAGCAGCACAATTCGATGCACTGGACGAACGGCTTCGACGGATTACTTCTGGTCTTCGTGAGATCGAGGGCTGTAACGCACACCGGGTTTCGGCAGTCGACGCGGTCGAAGTGATCGGTGCATTCTGGACGGGCGAGACACCAGCATATGGAGACCTATCTCGTGTGTTGCGGACGCGTCCACTCGTCCGAGGTGAGCAATGATTCGAGAGTGGATTCCGTTCTGGGACTCGGACTCTTCAGAAGAGCCAATAGCTGAATCCGAGCGTGGGGATAGTGCGCTCACAGACGAAGCACCAGCGGGGGTTTCTGTCGCATATACTCCAGAAGGGGATGACCTTGGGACGATTCCCGATATCCATCAAACCGTACTCAGTCCCTCAAGTATTGAGCGGACACCCAGTGCGGTTGCCACGGGTGAGACGTGGGCTCGGACGCTGTGGATCGGGGAATATCCTGATGCACCTGTCGATGGCCTCTTCGAGACGCTGTATTCTACGGCTGAAACCCGCAATACAGATATCAGCATTCATCTCGACCCTCGCGATACGAATCGGACACTCGATTCGCTTGAGAACCAAATCGAAGACCTCGAAGCGGATCACGAATATCTAGCTGAGAAACACCGCGCCGGTGCTCGTGGTGTCCGGAAAGACTTGGAAGACTATCAGGCGATGTACGACGTCCTGCGGAATACCTCGATGAAGGCGTTCGATACGTCGATGTATCTTACAGTGCGCGGAGACACTCCTGACGAGATTGCGTCAAATGCGGTCGCAGCCACTGCGCGTCGCTCTCCCGCGAATCTGACGCCCGTAACACCACGCTGGGCGCAACTTGACTCCCTTATCTCGGCCAGTCCCGTTGGTGTCGACCGACTGAATGACACACTAGATACGCGGACGCCAATCTTGGGCGGCGCTGTTGGGGCGATGTTTCCGTTTCTTGCAGGGACGTTTGCAGAGCCGGGTATCGAATACGGCACCTACGCACTCAATGAGAGTCCGTTGATTCTCGATCGATTCAACCGCGAGACCGGCTACTGTACGATGGTTATCGGGAAACTCGGGGCTGGAAAGTCCTTCTCAACGAAGTTGCAACTCGTCCGTCGAGCGATGTATGATTCGGATACGATTCTCATTATGCTCGATCCATTGGAAGGCTTCGCCGGTGTGAATGCAGCCCTTGGTGGGGAACGCATCACGGTAGGGGGTACGCGTGGTTTCAACCCGCTTGATTTGCAACCCACCCCATCAAACGTTCTCACAGAGGTTCCTGATCTGGATCCGTGGTCCGAACAGATAGCATGGGTCCTGACCTTCTTTGAAACGTTCTTCGAGCACGTCGCCACGAGTCCATTAGCTCGTCGAAAGCAGACTCTCAGACGAGCGATTCAAGAAACCTATGAACGGCAGGGAATCACTCGCGATCCCGCTACGCATCACCGACCATCGCCTACGGTTCGTGACGTTATCTCAGTACTGGAAGATCTTCTTCGCACACCAGAGAACTTCGGCTATCTCACGGAAGGTGAGCAACAGCGCGTTAGCACCGATGCACAGTCGTTGCTGACGGATCTTCGGCCATCGTTCCGTGAGGGCGGAGACTTGGCTAATCTCGCAGAGCCGACGGAATTCGACCTGCACTCGAAAGTGATCTATCTCGATCTGCATCAAGAAGAGGGGACTCGTGGTCGCTCAGAGACGGGGCTGATGATGCAAGTGCTGTTTAATGCGGTGTACGAGCGGGCCAAGGGAACAGACAAACGGGTTGTGTTTGCGATCGACGAAGCGCATTATCTGATGAACGATGCCACCTCACTCGGATTCCTTGAGACTGCTGTTCGACACAGTCGGCATTACGATCTCTCGTTGCAATTCATTACGCAGACTGGAGGCGAGTTCGCGTTGACACCGGAGGCGCGAACCATCGCAAACCTTTGTTCGATGACGCTGATTCATCGCGTTCAGGAAGAAGCAGACAAGCTCGCGGAGTGGTTTGGCCTCTCCGACCGAGAAGTGAACTGGGTCCGGACAGCGAAAGCAGGGAATGACGAAGATGGCTACTCGGAAGCCCTCTTGGGGATTGACGAAGAGGGGTGGTTCCCGCTTCGCGTTCGTGCCAGTTCGTTTGAAGCAGCGAGTCTCTCACAAGGTCGAGGCGAGCAGCGCGATGAAGCAGATGAGATGACTGAGAATTCAATATCGGATCTGGGAGGGCATACGTCGACAGTCGATCAGCGAACGAATGGCTCAGTTCTTTCTGAGGATGAGGTGATATGAACCCGAATTCGATTCCGATCCAGCTTCGCCACTGTCCCCAGTGGGTCTGTTGGGCGTCTCAAAATAGAAAGGGAAAACAGACCAAAGTGCCGGTCGATCCCACTGGCGGTGACTTTGCGTCGACGGCCGATCCAGATACGTGGGGCACGTTCGATGAAGCGCTCAGATCCGCACGCCAACCCGATATCTCGGGTATTGGCTTCGTGTTCACTCGCGATGACCCGTATGTTGGGATTGATCTTGACGACTGTCGCAACCCAGGAACAGGTTCCCTCTCCAAAGATGCAATTGCGATTCTTCTGCGTCTCCACTCATATACGGAGATTTCTCCTTCAAAGACCGGACTACACGTGATTGTTCGGGGTCAGTTACCGGACGGGCCACGGCGTCACGGTAGTGTAGAAATGTACGACGAGAGCCGGTTCTTCACGATGACAGGGATACCGTTGAATGGGACTCCAAATCAGATCTGCAAGCGTCCTGCTGCTGTTCGTGCTGTTCACCGACAGTATGTGGCTGTCTCGTCGTCATCGGGTTCGCCAACTTCGTCACCTGCCGAAGGAATGGATCGAAAACTGTCCTATACCTCTGAGATGGATGATGATGAGTTGATCGAAAGAGCACGGAATGCAGCCAATGGTGAGAAGTTTGCAGCCCTCTGGGACGGTGACGTCACTGGATATGCCAGCCATTCTGAGGCAGATATGGCGCTCTGTTGTCTACTGGGTTTTTGGACAAACGGCGATTCAGTTCGTGTTGATCAACTCTTCCGGGAATCGAGACTGATGCGGGAGAAGTGGGACGACGTCCACTATGCCGATGGTGCAACCTACGGCGAACGGACTGTTGAACGAGCGTGTCAGTATGTTTCCGAAGGATATGCCGACGCTGAGAACTGACACATCCGGTGTGCCGTCCGTATGAAGCTGTGCTGTTCAGCGAAATTCAAGAGAACCGCCCGATTCGCAACGACTTCCGGTGCCAGCAGTGCACGTTGGAGGCGAACGCGGACTACAACGCGGTCGCCGGATTACATCCGGCGGGCAGCAAAGTCACTGCGTGACTTTGCGACGGCGAAGAACATTCGGATGGGGTATGTCCGTCGGGGCCAACAGTCGTCTCCGCAGACGGCCAACAGCCAACTTGCTTTGAAGTCTGGGATTGTGACGTCCTCTGGGTTCGTCGAAACCTGATGGGTTGCACGAGAACTCGGCTTCCGTGAACGCCGAACAGCGGATTCACCGCCTACCCGGAAGGGTCAGAGGCCGAGTCCACGGACATACCCCCACCCTCAACGAGCGAACCCATCAGGGTGAGCGAAGTAGGGCGGGGGAGTTGACGGAAGAGTCTCTGGCCTCAAGGAGCAAGGGACGGAGCGCCGAGGGAGTAGGGAGAGGTGGTGTTCAGAGAGAAAAACATATACACCTCAATGTCTACCACTCACATTGGGCGCGAAAGATCGTGCCCACTAACGCGTGTCATAGCGCCACTTGATCGTGGTTAGCCTATGGGGATAGGCGAGCTTGATTTTAATCAAGCAAGCCACGATCAATTATAGCGGTAGTGAAGCGAAATACACCGGCTTTACAGTAGTTACTGATGATACGAGTTACCTCCTCACCTGTCACCACGCATTTACAGGCGGTTGAGGCGAATGCCCCGGGGCTTGACCCCGAGGCGGTTCACAGACTGTCCGGGGAATGCAGTTGGTGATGGAACCTCCCGAGCCAGCGAAACCACTAAGCCATTCTCCGTCCCAAATGAGCAGTGAGGATGGCGAATCTAACCGTCACGCGGACCTACGTTGGATCCATCACTAACCACAGTCAGGTGTGTGACGAGTTAGATTCGCTTGGTATTGCTGCCTCAAAGCTGTGGAATGTAGCTCGTTGGACCGCCGAACGGATCCGGGCAGAAACGGGAGAAACACCCGGTGCAGGCCCACTCAAATCGTATTTGAAGAACCACGAGCGGTATCGCGATCTTAATGCCCAATCAAGTCAGCGAGTCATTGAAGAACTCGCTGAAGCATACCGATCGTGGTTTCAGACCCGCGAGCAGAATCCCGCAGCAAGTCCTCCTGGCTACCGGAAATATGGTGAGACTCATCCTCGGTCAACAGTCACCTTCAAACAGATTGGGTTCACCCACGATCCAGAACACAATCGTGTGCGATTGAGTAAAGGATCGAATCTGAAATCGCACTTTTCAGATTTCATCCTCTGTGAGTACGAGACCCGCCCGGATGTTGACCTCTCTGATGTTGATCGAATCCAGCAGGTGCGAGCCGTTTGGACACACGGCCAGTGGGAACTCCACTTCGTCTGTAAGGTTGAGTTATCTGTTGAGTCGACTGGTGATTCATACGCAGGTGTTGCTCTAGGTGGTGGAAACCTCGCTGCTGTTGCACTGCCTGATGAGTACATCCTGTACCCAGGAAACTCAATCAATGAAGATCTTCATTACTTTGCCCAGAATACCCAGCAGGAATCTCCTTCCTCCGTCAATACCTCAACACCCGATGCACAAGGTAGGTGTAAACTCTCCCGTCGCAAGACCCACTACTACCATACACTTACCCGTTCGATAATCGATAAATGTGCGAGTCAAGATGTTGGGACGCTTGCTGTAACATGGCCTCAGGCGTCTGAGTATTCTGATCCTTTATCTCACTCATTTGAACGCCTGTATCAGTATCTTCGATATAAGGCCGAAGAATATGGGATTGATGTTGTCAAGCAGGATTTCAAAAATATCACACACCACTGCTCACGCTGTGGTGCGGGCCCGGGTCCAGAACCTGATACGAACGGTCTCTATATTTGTAAGGAATGTGGCCTTGTTGGGAACCGTGAGTGCAATCGTGCTGAAACAAGTCGACAGTACCTAACTCCGAATCCTCATACAAGGGATAGGAGTAACGGCTGTGTGGCACAGCCATCGGTACACCTGTTTCACGAGAGGCGTGGTGTTTTCACACCACAGCAGAGTGTGTCGTAAACCAGAAATCTCCCACCCGCGGTACGGGAAGCCTCGAGATGATTGCTCATCTCGGGGAGGATGTCACGTTTCGTCGATGTGGGCTGAACCAACGTCATTGATTGTTCCCCTTGTTTGATGCCTCATATGTCACGAGGTAACAACAATATAGAAAACCTGAGTACAGTGGGTAGATAATGAGCTATACCTATAATGGACGAACAAGACGTAGTTGACGCGCTCATTGAGCTCGGGCTCGCTACGTATGAAGCTCGTGTCTTTGTTGCGCTTGTTCAGCTCGGAAGTGGGACAGCGCGTGATGTAGCCGAAATTGCCGACGTCCCGCGGTCGCAGGTGTATACTACTGCCGACGATCTTGAAGAGCGAGGTTTCATTAACAGCCAACAGTCGAATCCTCAGGTTTACCGACCAGTCTCTCTTTCAGAGGTGGAAAACCAGCTCAAGAATCGGTTTGAGAGCAAGCGTCACACAGCATTTAGCCGTCTTGAAGAATTGGAAAAGCAAGCGGAGCCTGCCGCGGAAGAAAGTGAAGATATCTGGACCATCACTGGCGAAGCCGCGATTACTGGTCGGATTATCAAACTCACCCAAGATGCCGAAGAGCGTGTTACGTATTATACGGCCAATCCCCAAAATCTAAACACCGAATTGCTTGTTGAGCTGCAGGCGTGCTGTGACCGTGGTATCGAGGTTCATATTCTCTATGAAAAGGGGAAAGAACTCCCCAAGATTTGGTCTGAACTTGATTGTGTAACTGCAGATTCTATCTCGACCCACAAGCGATATGCCAAAGGCGCTGTGCGGGTTCTTGTCGTTGACTCAGATGTGTTTCTGCTTAGTGTTCTTCGAAGCGAAGCTTCAGCTGAAACCGCAATTTGGAGTTCGCATACCTCTTTTGCAGAAGTGTTTTCACAATTGCTTCTCCAACCGAAATCGGGCTAGCACTTCGCGTTAGCTGAGGAGATTGCAATCTCAGTATCACAGATTTCAATGTCGCACTTGTGAGACGTTCGCTAGTACGACTCTTGTATGTGAAAAAATCGCCTGGCCATATCCAATTGGAAGATTGCTGTTCACTGTGGAGATGAGGGAGCGTGGCTCATCGTGTCCTGCGCCGAGTAATAACTATACTTGCAATAGCGAGCGCTGCAATAACTACAACCGGTGACAGCGGTAGACTGGACTGCGACGTATCCGCCGGAGCTAGGGGTGTTCGGGTTACGACAGGATAGGGGGTTGCAGTCGGTGTGCTCGTTGATGTTGTGGTTTGTGTGGGGGTTGCTGTTTCTGTCTGTACATCTGAGAATTCGACCCACGCAGTGTCATTAATAACCGTCTCTTCCTGTACATAATACGCTGCGTCGGGGTTGTAGGACTGTTCTTCGCCAGCACGGATTAGTTCGGCACGGAGCTCTTGGGACTCAAAAAGGGGCGTACTTAGCTCAGCTGTGATGTTTTCATATTCTCCCGGCTGAAGATAGTCACTCCGCCCAACTGCTGTCCCACTGGTATCTTCAAGACGGACGTAGCCCCCGTCTGGAAGTTCTGCCTGACTGACCAAGACGGATGTCCCATTCGCTGTCTGTGACGGAAGTTCGACCTCTGGATCTGGAGCGACAAGGTGGATACGCTGGGCTGTCTTCGATCGGTAGTTCCAAACCCACAACGTCGCGTTCGTGCCGAGTGGGACCGAGGTAAGGTCAAGTGTTGCCTCAAATCTACCATCCGAACCGACTGGGGCATCATCTAGTTCCAAAAAGGAATTCGATCCTTTTCCCCGCAAACGGACCTCGAGACTTGTACTGGCAACACGATTGGTTTGTCCGGTCACTCTAAAGGTGTCGTCATCCCACGGTTGGTGGACGGAGCCGTTTATTGGTTCTATAGAAACTGATGCCTCGCGGAGAGTAAATGTAGTCGTCGCAAGCGTTGTTTTTTCGTCAACAAACGCACTTTTATCGGTCAAAATCACTGATGTGCGGTATTGATTTGAATCAGTTCGTGAAGAGAGACTGGTATTCGCAGTGTCCCAGACAACATAGATTTCGTCCTCAGCGAAGTTCGGCAGTACGGTGACTGCATCACTATCCGTCGCAACGTACGTTCGAGCCTCTTGATTTGGGTGCGGAGTGGTCTGCTCAACGAGAATGCGAAGGCCATTTGCTGTGGCGCTCCCGGAGAGGTCATCCGGGTTGAGTGCTGTTTCGAGTCCGCTTTCGGTAAATCGTGCAACAGCGTAGTCACGATACGTTATCGTCTCGCCGTCGATCATTGATTCCTCTACGGGGCCAACATTCGCATTGCCGTCTGTGCCATCGCCAAGGTACTCTGAGGGGGTGAGCGAACGTGGTGCTCGATACGCCTCTGCCGTCATTTCTTCGCGGGCTTCAACAGACAGGGTTCGCACATCTCGTTCAACCCCATCAATCAGGAGTCGAAGGGGGTATTTCGCCGGTTTGATGGGGTCATCGAGCGGTTCCGAGTGTAGCGTCGCCGAACCCCCATCAATAAACGTGCCAGCGCTTGCGGCTGTGGTCGTCCGTGTATCAATAGTCACCTCGCTCGTGCCGCTACCTCCGAGGCGCACCGTCGTATTAAATCCGAAATCTTCACCACCGATTATGAGTGTCGCAGAATCTGAGTGGGAGACAGAAATCGTCGTCTCGTCTCCTCGAGTGACGGTTAACCCATCGCCACTAATCGTCCCAGATGCGTCTTCAGCGTCACCAACGATGCCACTTCCATCTCTGAGCGCAGATAGATCTATAGAACCACTGTTGAATTGGGGTTCATCTGATTGGATCTCATTTCCTGCAGCGGGTGCTGTACTACTAACTAGGAGGGCGCATATAATCACGAACGTCAAAAATCCGCGTTTGGAGACCATTTGAATCGGGATTTTCGCTGATATTCAAGGCACAGGTTATAAAATAATGTGGCCCCAGTATCAGGGGAGATAACGACGCCCTTCGCTCAATCGGGTGAACTGCACCACCAGAAAGTCACGTCATTCTGTAGATCCAGCTGTTTCGGAATACACTCGTGTTTCTAGGTATCTCTCGATCTCGGCTCGTGCCTGCTCAATCCAGTTATCGGTGTCCATCGCACACCGAAGCAGGGCTCCATCGAAGAACAGGACGAGCGTTGCTGCGACGGAATCTGGATCCACATCACGGAAAGCACCTTCCTGGATTCCGGCGGCAAGGATCTCTGAAAGGTAGTTTTTAAACACTTGGTCGCTTCGGTCAAAGTGGCGGCGATAGCGTTCGTCGTGAGCAGCCCGGGCCCGTAATTCGAGCAAGGTGCGTGGTCGCGTCGATTCGGCCAGTGCGTTGAATGTCTGGATGAGAAATTGTTCAAGCCGATCTTGCGGAGCTACAACGTCAGTCTCTGTGAGGTCTGACTCAAATTCATCTAAGAGGAAATCAAGCGTTTCGAGAACAAGTTCGTCCTTGTTTTCATAGTGGTAGTACAATAGGCTTGTACTCTTATCGAACTCCTCCCCAATCCGTTGGATCGTCAGGTCTGAATAACCATACTTATCGAGTGCTCGATAGGTGGCTGCAAGGATCTCCTCTCGCGTTTCCTGCGGGTCGTCAAACGGGTCGTTGTTCACTGCTTTGACCGCACACGTGGTGTGATTCGTTCAAATAGCTGGACGGCCCTCCCCATAATCAGCAACCTGCGTTTCCCCATCCGCTGTCGAGACATACCTAGTTGAGTTGGATATACTACCTTAAGCTATTTGATTGAACAAACAATCAAAAAGTGTATAACACGAGCGCGTAAGTACAAGACAATGGGTCTCTCTGTCATCTCGGAAAGCACTCCAGCGCGAGATTCATACCTCCGTGCGAGAGCTGATGAGGCTTCCAGTCGCTCGACTGAGCAATGGAGGCTACGATGAAGGCCGGCGGCCGGGCACTCGTTGCTGGGTTTGTGCTACTCGTTCTTGTTGGGACGACTGGGACACCAGCGCTTGTTGCCGCACAGGAAAGCAGTGGAGTCACGTCAGGAGAGCCGGATCTTGAAGTATACCTCCCGGATAACGAACTTGCGCCTGGAACTGAGGAAACGGTCACGTTCCAGATTGCGAACGATGGCGAGGTTGACTATGGATCTGCTGTTGAACAGGTTACGACTGCCCGCGGTGTTAGCCTCGAAATCGAGGACAGTGGTCCGTTCGAAGTGAAAACGGGCGAAACGCCGATTGGCCCGATCCGAGATGGGCAAGTGGGCGAAGTGACCCAGCGTATCGCCGTCCCGGAAAATATCAAACCGGGAACTTACGATGTCGACGTACGCGTCCGGTATGATTATACCAACCGTGTCACCTCAAGCGGAACCCAGCGCCTCTCAGCAAGCGAACGGCAGACTGTTACTATCCGTATCCCCGACGAACCGCAATTCGCTGTTTCTGATGTCGAGACCAACGTCGCCCCTGGCGCAAGCGGGGATGCGACCTTTGAGATTGAGAATATTGGAACACGTACGGCCCGCAACACGCGGGCGACGATCACCGGCGGCGGCGGAGTCGTCGTCGACGGGGGGACCGCTGAGGAAGTACTCGGCAACTTGGGACCTGGGGAGTCGACAACGGTCACGGTCCGTGCTGCAATCGATGAATCAGTCGGCGACGACGGATCTAAGCCCCTGTCCGTGGCATTCACCTATGATGATAAGAATGGGGTTGAACAAGAAGGAGACACTCTCACTGCGAGCCTTGCGCCTGCACGGGAGTTGAAATTCTCTATTGAGGAGGTGCAAAGTTCGCTCCGGGTAGGCGAGACTCAGACCGTCTCGGGGACGGTCACGAACGAGGGGCCGCGGACTGCTGATAATGCCGTGGTCACTCTTAGCGATCCTGGCCCAACGATCACGCCGATCGAAACCTCTGTTGCTGTGGGTTCGCTTGATCCAGGTGAGTCTGCGTCCTTCGCCTTCGATGTCGAGGTGACGAGCAGTGCTGTTGCTGGGCCGCGTCAGTTTGAATTCGGCGTCAACTACTGGGACCAAGAGAATACGAAACTTCAGTCTGACACGCTTCCAGCTCGCGTCGGTGTTAGCCAAGGGACCCCCGAGTTCGATGTTGACCCAATTAACGCGACGTTCAGTGCAGGCTCTGGCGGCGAGTTTGAGCTAACTGTGACGAACACTCGTGACTATGCGGTTTCGGACGTTTCCGCGAAGATCTATATGGACTCTCCACTGTCGTCGTCCGACGATGAGGCGTTCATTGAACGACTCGAACCCGGCGAATCACAGACAATTCGCTTCCAACTCAGCGCAGATAATGGAGCGACGGCGAAGACCTACCCAGTGAAGATGGACTTCCAATATGACGAACCGGACGGTGACACGATTATATCAGACACGTACCAAGTGCCAGTTCAGGTAACGGAACAGTCTGGCGGTGGCGGACTCCCCATCTTCCCCATCGCGGCCGTCCTCGTCGTATTGCTCGCTGGTGGGGGATATCTCTACTACCGTCGACAGGACTGACCGATGCAGTTCGACTACCAGCGGTTCGTCGACTGGGCCGACGACAAGATCGTCAACTACTCCACGCGGGTGATTCTGACGTTCTTGCTCGTCACGGCGCTCTTCGCGGTCGGCCTGGGTGGCGTTTCGACCGAGTCGGGGACCCAGCAGTTCGCCGAAGATATTCCCGCGGCGGATGCGCTCGAACGGATCGAAAACGAATTCCTGCCGGTCTTCTCGCCGAGTCCCGGTAGCACACAGCTCGTGCAAAAGGACGCCAATGTCCTCTCGAAGCAGTCGTTGCTCGCGATGCTCAGGGCACAGGAGGCGCTCGAAGATCGAAACGATATGTATGTCACCGAGACTTCCTCGGCTGCATCCATCGTTGCCCAGACGATCGACCCGTCGGCGACGACGCTCGAAGAGCAGATCATCGCGCTGGAACGGGCGACTGGGTCAGAAATCCGCCGGGCCGTGCGTGAGAACGCGGACAACCCCGGCTTCACGGGCACACTGAGCAACGACTTCAACCGGAAGGCGGCGTCGGCGTCGTCGACGATCGGCGTCGTCACGCACGATCTGCCGCAGGACGTCGGCGGCGGTGGGTCCGGACAGTCGGGCGATAGCCCGATGACTCCGATCCAGAACCAGGCCCAGCGGATCATCGACGCCGAACTGGACGCCGACATCACCGTCTTCGGGAGCGGGATCATCGCCGACGAGTTCGGGACTGTCGTTACCGATTCACTGCTCATCGTCACGCCCGCGGCCGTCCTCCTCATCGTCGGCTTCCTCGTCGTCGCCTACCGCGACCTGCTAGACCTGCTGTTGGGCGTCATTTCGCTCGGGATGGCCGTAATCTGGACGTTCGGCTTCCTCGGACTTGCGGGCATCCCGTTCAACCAGATTATGATCTCGGTCCCGCCGTTGCTTCTGGCGGTCGGGATCGACTTCGGAATCCACGCGATCAACCGCTATCGGGAGGACAGAGCGACCGGCCTCGACGTCGAGGAGGCGATGACCGTCGCGACCGATCAGTTGCTCGTCGCCTTCTTCATCGTCACCGGCACCACCGTCATCGGCTTCCTCTCGAATCTCGCCTCGGACCTGCCGCCGATCCGCGACTTCGGGATCGTTGCCGGCGTCGGCATCATCTTCACGTTCCTGATCTTCGGCATCTTCCTCCCCGCCGCCAAGGTGTGGCTCGACCGCCGCCGCGAAGGATGGCCGATCCCAACCTTCAGCCAACGCCCTCTTGGTGAGGAAGGATCGAGTCTTGGGCAAGTTCTCTCGATCGGCGTCACGCTCGCGCGGAAAGCGCCAGTTGTCATCCTTATCCTTGGACTAGTCTTCAGCGCAGGAGCCGGTGTGTATGCGACAGGTGTGGACACGTCATTTTCACAGGAGGACTTTCTCCCACCAGAAGAAGTCTCACCGCTGTTGAAGTCGCTGCCCGAACCATTCGCACCCAGCGACTACGGCGTCGTGGCGACGCTCAACTTCCTTGAAGACAGATTCACGAGAACACAGGGGGGATCTGTAACGATATACGTAGAGGGCCGGATGGAGAACGACGCCGCTCTTGAGGAACTGTACCGTGCCGGTGAGAATCCACCCGAGGAATTCGTCGACGCTGGGGATCGACGTGCGGAGGCCACGAGCATCGTGACGATTATCCAGGACCACGCAGAGCAGAACCCCGAGTTTGCCGCGCTAGTTGAGCGGAACGACCGCAACGACAATGGCGTACCAGATGACAGCCTCCCGACGATCTACCGTGAGTTAGAACAGTCCTCAGTCGGTGACCGGGCCTCGCAATACCTCGCCAATGACCACCGAAGCGCACGTATCGTCTACTCAATCTCGGCAGATGCCTCAAATAGTGAGGCGACAATAGCAGCTCGTGAGGTCGCCTCCGAGCGCTTCCGGATGGACGCGACTGCAACGGGGAACACCGTTGTCTTCCAGGCGGTCTCAGACCTCATCTTTGAGTCTGCAGTGACGAGTCTCGCGATCGCACTTGGATTGACTGTGGTCTTCTTGGTGGTCGTCTACTGGATCTTGGAGGACTTCCCCTCACTAGGCGTTGCGAACCTCGTACCAATTGTTGTTTCCGTCTCAGCCGTCGCCGGGACGATGCGCGCACTCGGTATATCGTTCAACGCGTTCACGGCGACGATCCTCTCTCTCACAATTGGATTAGGAATTGACTACTCAGTGCACGTCGTCCACCGATTCATTGACGAGCGCCGCGAGCGCCCGCTATTTGAAGCCCTAGAACGGACTGTCGTCGGGACTGGCGGAGCCCTACTGGGAAGTATGGCAACGACCGCCTTTGGGATCGGCGTGCTTGTGCTGGCTGTTCTCTCCGTCCTTGGTCAGTTTGGTGTGCTGACAGCTATTTCGATCGTCTACTCATTCCTCGCGTCACTGTTGATCCTGCCGTCGGCGCTCGTTCTCTGGGATTGGGTAGTCAACGGAGACCCTGAATCCCCTCTCGGCCACCCTGATAATCAGTCGGGTGCAGCAGAAGATGACTCGCACGATAGTGCCCCTCTCTGAAAGCTATAGTAGCACTTGCAATTGGTTGCGCAACCGATCGGAAGACGAATATGCAGCGGAACTGGGGACTGCATTGAGGTTTTTTTTTATCGGCATCCGGACTAAGCGCGTGTTCAAGACTTGGGCAGATCACCCTGCGAGCGATCGTATGAGTGAGAATACCCGGATGCTACCATAGTCTGGTGTAAACGGCCTCGCGAACTGCGCTACTAGGCCTTTTCGTCCTCTACGTTGCTTGACAAATATATCGAACTGGGAATAGAAAATCTTCTGGCAACCTCTAGCAACCTAATTCTGTATGGCACAACTATCGATACAGCGAACCGAACTCGTGAGTCGGCTCAGGTGGTGACGGTAGCGCTTGTTCCGACAGACGCGGACGAGCCGGCTACGGAGAGCCAGCTTGGCGCTTGGTTTCGGTGTCGCTGCTGCTCCACTGAGAGCCGTTCAAGATTCTCAACCCGAGATCTAATATGATTTAAAATTTATACTTGTGTGATATACCAATCTAATTACTTATTTGCGGTGGTCACATCCACGAGCTAGTTGTTGCTGTCGCTCGCGACGATCCAGATCACATTTCTCGATGAGTGATTGACTGCTGAGCTGTAAATCCTTCTCGATATTATAGCCTAGAATGCCCGAGTAAAAGACTCTTACCGGACATTAAGAAGTTCATAACCAATACGGTACACTGCGAGAAGCGAGAACACAGCCGGACAGCGAGCGGAAATTCTGTTCTCATCTCTTGGGACTTCTGTGCTCAAGATCTGGTTCGAGTTAAGCATATCTTACTCTTTTCTGATATTGTTATAATCTTCATTTAATACAGAAGACATTTAACGACCTCGCTGTATGGTATTATCGCCCCTACCCCCCAAAGTCAGCCTCAGTTCGGAGTATTCAGTCATCCCTGGTGATCGGACGGACGATGTGGATGTGTCGTCGTCCATTGCAGCGGGCAATGGCTGCTCGAAACGCCTGGGGCTGCATCCAAATACGACCAAGACAACTATGACAAACTATAGACGAAAGGCACGTGCTGTGTTCCTTGCCGCACTGATGGTCCTCAGCGTTTCCGCTGGGACTGTCGCGTTTGCGGGCACAGCGGCTGCTGATGCGAGTACCATCACAGTTGAGAGTGCTGACGACGTACCGATCCAACAAGACGAAGTGACACAAGAATTTGAGCTTAGTGTCGAATTCACTGACGACAGCTCAGATACGATTACCATCAACGGCATTCCGGCTGCCGTTTCAGTCGAGAATATCGACGTACGGTCGGGCAATACAAGCCAAGTCACGGTCACTGACACTAGCACGGGTGGCCCCTCCTTCGAGCTCCAGAGCCAGGTCGACGGAACGACCACCACAACTGTGTACGTGTCTCTTGAGCACGACACTTCAGCTCTGGGCGCAGGCGCCATCACGACTGGAAACGGTGCCTCCTTCGACTTCGTGGGTGGGTCTGCCACCGGCACAGCTACCTTCGACATCGTTGCAGGCAACGACGCCCAGCTGAACTCGGGCTCGACATACTGGCAGGGACAGGAGTCTGCCGTCTTCATCACTGGCACCTCCACAACCGTTGCTGGGGTGACAATTGAAGACGACGACCAGATCCAGATCCGTGAGTACGACACGAGCGGCGACGATCCACAGATCGGCTCGCTCGAAGATGAGTTCAGCCTCGAAAATGGCTACGCTGACATCAATACTGATGATCTCGACGGCGAATACGTCGTTACTCCAGCCTCCGACAGCACCATCGCGCTTGAAATTACCAATGGAGAGATTACGGATGGATTTGCAGAGAATAACCTCGCTGGTAACACGGTCGCGTGGGAAGTCACTACGCAGGATCTGAGCATTGACTTTGACGAGGACTCTGTCAACAACGGTGAAACTGATAGCACATCCGAACTCGATCTCAACACAAACCGTGGCAGTTCCGACATTGAGGTAACTGCTGACGGTCTCGACGATCAAGAACTCCTTGACATCTTCTCGGCCTCGGCGTTCAACGCTCAGCCGCTGCCGAGCTACGATGACGACTCTGACGATACGATCGTCCTCAAGAATATCGGTGACGTGACCGAAGATACCGAGTTTGAGGACATCGAAGCGGGCGAGTACGAGTTTACCTTCGAGGTCACCGATACGACTGCCTCTGATTCGGGAACCGTTGAAGTCACCGAGGCCGACGTAGATGCGGGCTTCACGCAAGGCGTCACAACGGAAACAGCTGGTGACATCGCAAACATCACCGTCTCGCTTGACGACACCGACAGCACGTTCGTGCAGTTCGGTGACGAAGACGCTGGTTTCGTCGACATCCTCTACCTTGAGGACGACGACGATGATGACGAAGTCTCCTTCCGGGTCAACCTTCGGACACTCGGAACGAAGGGTGCTGATCAAGTCTACGACTCCGAAGACGATATTGTCGAGAGCCAGATCCACGGCGGTATCGACACGCCTGATACTGGCCCAACCTTCTGGGATGAGGAGGTGGACAGCACTCCGGACTACACGTTCAACGAGTATCTTGAGGAGCTTGACCTGATCGACAACGCGAATAATGAGGACGGGACGGATCAACTCACGCGGCCGCTACAGCCCGCGGAGTACGACCTGACCGCCGCGTCTGACGGCCAGTTCATCATCAACGATGACGGTGAGTCTACGGCTGATGAAGAACTTGACTCCGCACTACTTGAGCTGACCACTCCCGGTATCGAAGGTATCACGATCCACAAAGCTCCGGCCGACAACGCCGACCAGGATGACACTGTATCCGAACTTGTCGACTCAGCGACGGCGATCGAAGATGGTGGCGAAATCGCCATTGACGACCGTCTCGTCGTCCAAGTGCAGGCCTCGGGCCTGTACGGCGCAACTGTGGAAGAGACAGGTGATTTCGACACACTTGAAGATGGAACCACCCTCGACGACTTCGCCGAAATCTTCGCGAACATCAACGATGGTGACCAGTGGGACGGCGAAGGGATGAATCTCGTCGTGGAAGCTGAAGACGCGACTGGCAACCAAGATGCAACCACGCTGAACTACGATTCGACATCCACAACCGACGCCTTCGTGCTCTTCGACGAGGAGAACAACCAGTTCTTCATCATCGCGGACACGAGCGCGAGCAACGCCTTCGACGGTGATGTTGAGGATGGCTCCGACTTCTCGGCCTCGCTCGAATACGAGACCGACGACGAAGACCTCTATGAGTTCGACTACGGTGTTGCTCCGTGGGGAACGAACCCATACAGCGGTGACGCTGGCGGTAACCTAGGAAATGGTGCCGATGCCGCGTACCCGTTCCTCTCGACTGATAGCACGCAGTCCGAAGAGACTACGTTCTCGATGGCTGAGCGCGATGTCAGCTTCGACAACGTAAACAATGCAGGTGTCCTGCAGGTTCCGGCCAGCTCGGACGCAACGATTTCGGGCACGACGAATGTCGCACCCGGCTCGGACGCTGAAGTGCGCGTCTCCTCGACTGAGGCGGACGTCTCATTCCGAACCACGGCCTCAGCGACGATTGACGATGACGGCACGTTCAGTACGACCTTCGACTTCAGCGAGCAGTCGGCTGGTGACCTGGCAGAAACCTCCTTCCGTGTGAGCGGTACGACGGTCGACACAGTCGATACCGAGCTCGTTGAATCGGTCCAAACAGAGACGCCTGAACCAGGTACGGAGACGCCCGAACCTGGCACCGAAACTCCTGAACCAGGTACGGAGACGCCCGAACCTGGCACCGAAACCCCTGAACCAGGTACGGAGACGCCCGAACCTGGCACCGAAACGCCGACCAGCACACCTGGCTTCGGTGTCGTTGTTGCGCTGACAGCGCTCATCGCTGCGGCGCTACTCGCGATCCGCCGCGAGAACTAAGCTTCTCGCGAGCTACCGTCTTCAACGACGACGGGGCGACCGGCGGCTAATCTGAACCACCGGACGTAGTCCGGTCCCTTCGGTTTTCAATTTCTCTTCGATAGGCGAAAACAAGCTGCAGTACTGGCTAAGTATTCGTCCTTCAACTGAGGCGGTAGCGCGGAGTCCCCTTCCTCAAGGAACGAGCGGAGCGAGTGAGTAGGGAGGGGAGGAGCGCGTTCGTATAGACAATGAACACTGGCTTATAAGTAGCAGTGGGTCCACATTGAAACTGTGGCAGACGACTACGTGCGTCGGACGGCAATCACTCGTCTCGAAGTTACGGACGAGCAACGCGACTTCCTCGAAGAAACCATCTCCGAGTGGAAGCGTGGTTGCCAACTCGCCACCGATATGGCGTGGAACGTCTGCAACGCTAAGAGCGACGTCCAGCCCCTCGCCTACGACGACGTACGCGAACACACCGACCTCGGCAGTCAGCACGCGATTCTCGCCACCCACCAAGCCGCCCAAGCCATCACTGGCTGTATCGAACGCCGCTCGGAAGGCAAGACGGTGAGCAAGCCCACCTTCACCGCACCGACCGTGAAATACGATACGCGGACTATGACACTGTTCGACGACGACACGGTGTCTCTCTCCACCACGGAGAGTCGCGTCCGGTGTGACCTTGCGCTGCCCGATGCCGACGATGGCTACCAACGGCAGTACCTTGACTCCGACGAGTGGAGTGTCACGGAAAGCACGCTCACCGCCCGTGACGGTGAGTACTTCTTGCATATCGGCTTTCGCCGATCGAAGAACGACACCGAGCGGAACACCGCCGAGGACGGAACGGTCCTCGGGGTTGACCTCGGTATCGAAAACCTCGCCGTCACCAGTACGGCGTACTTCTTCAGCGGGCGGAAGCTAACCCACGACCTCCGTGAGTTTGAGAAGGTACGTGCTGGACTCCAACAAACCGGGACGCGAAGCGCCCACCGAACGCTCGAACAGTCGAGTGGTCGTGAACTTCGCTACGTCCGTGACGTACTCCACCAAGCGTCCAACGCTATCATAGACGAAGCACTCCGATACGACTGTGACATAATTGCGTTCGAGGACCTAACCCATATCCGCGACCGAACGGGTGCGTCGTGGGGGCACAAATGGGCGTTCCGAACGCTGTACGAGCAAGTGGAGTACAAGGCCGAGGCAGAAGGTATCTCGGTGAAGCAAGTGGGGTCGGCGTATACGTCTCAGCGGTGCGCCGAGTGTGGGTTCACGGCGGATGAGAACCGCCCGACTCGAAACGACTTCCGGTGCGTGAAGTGCGAGGCGGAAGCGAACGCGGACTACAACGCGGCGAAGAACATCGGGATGCGGTACGTCCGTCGAGGCCAACAGTCGTCTCGGCGGACGGGCGACAGTCAACTTGCCCTGAAGTCTGGAACAGTGACGCCGAGCGACGGATTCACCGCCCACCCGGAAGGGTTCGAGGCCGAGTTCATGGACAAGCCCCGTCCTCAACGAGCGCGTCAGCGCGAGTAGGGCGGGGTAGTTGACGTCATCCCGTCACGCAGTGTCTCTGTGGCACCATATTGAGGCTATCCAGTACAACGACGCCACCTCATGGAACTACGATCCAACAGCCGAGGAGTACTACTACGGGTTCGGTTGTACGATCATCTCGACTGGAGCAAAATTCCGATCGCGGCGGAGTTCACACAAGCCAACCAAGCGTCCCAAGAGATGGCGATGCGCGTCACATAAGTGATCACTGTAACTTCTGAAGGTCCGGGAAGGAATGTCTCGATCTAGTCACTAGCAAAACTGAGACGGTGGCTCAGCCGAAGGAACGTCTCTGTGACAAACTCTTTGAAGTGGTCTTTGCCCTCGGAGGTCGTTGGTGAGATCTCGCGTTTCAGATCTTTCCACAGCGGAGCGTGTCATAGAACTCTTCACACACTATAGTCAGTCTGTTTACTGTTATAATAGGTTATTAGCTTAGAAGTACGTGCACTCAGTGCACGAAGTTTAAAATCAGTTAGAGAGTGCCCTTTCGTTTCCGAATAATGATTTCTCGCACCCGTTCAACGTGGTCCGTCTCGGATTGAACGAACGCTGTGAGGATGGCTTCAACAATCTCGGAGCGACTGGCTCCGAGATCGTCACACTCAGCGACCAATTCATCCACTTCTCGCACGATTTCCTCGTCAACAGCGACGCCGAACTTCTCTTTCGCCATAGCTAAAACAATCTGAGAACAGCGTGCACCAAGTGTACGGCGGTTTCAACTTGTCTAAGCTGACTCAGCGAACCATGTGAACTCTTCTATGACACGCTCACAGCGGCTTAATCGTGTTCAACGTCGGTGAGTATGGGAGAATAAAGACGAACTCGATGCCGAGTTCGTCGGCCCGTTCTTGCGTGAGTTTCGCGTGGTGAGAGCCGTAGTTATCGGCCACGAGCAGAATCCGGCCCCGTGGATTCTGCTCGCGGATCTCTTCAAGTACTTCGATCATTGTCTCCTTCACTAACCGCTCCTTGTACGTGATCACGCTCTGGCCAGTCAGTGCGTAGAACCCAATCGACCGCCACGGCACCGCTACTAATGGCTTCTCTATCTGGGCAGTACGATCATACGACCACATCCGCTGAGAGTTCTCGAACGGCTGTGGCCACGCTTCACCGAAAGAGTCCCAAGACGACAGGACCAGCCTCCTTAGCATCGTCCTCGCTGACCGCCTTGCCGAGGCGCTCGGCGAGAATCTTCTGGTCATTCTCGGGGGCTTCGAGGATCCATTGGACGTGGTTTGGCGTAATGCATTCCTGAGGTCCGAAGCTTTCGGGCAAGATGTGTCGGGTGGTAGGTAACGCTGTAGCGATCTTCGATGAGTTTGTGAATTTCGCGTGGCGGCCAAGGCTGGCCGTCTTTGAGGGTCGTACAGACCTCGTCCCACTGGGCCGGGACAAGCTTCTGCGACCGCCCGCCGACGAAGCGTCAGGGCAAGCCTTCGATAACTTTATGATTTCACGCGCGTGCGCGCCAACTACTACCCCGGCTGAGAGACGTCAACAGCCTCACCCGCCTGCTGTTGGGTTTTTCCGTCGTAGAAGTTTATGATAAAACAGAGTCGCCGGACAAGACGGAGTGGTCAGCACAACTTCTGAACTGGCAGGGATAGACGACGAGAATCACGATCTCTCAACGCAGTCGTCCGGTTCTCTGTGCCGTGGCCAGCGTCCATCAGTGGGTTCAACAGTTCCGCTGATCACTCAACGCGGACGACCTGCGGGCCGTCGTTGCCGACAACGGCTTCCAAGACTGACACACCGAATACGAGCTCTCCGCGTATGATCTCGAGAACCGTGTTCACCTCCGAAGATCGAAACCGATGGCTGTCGCACACAACGCACTCAACCAACTGGCCGGCTACACCCAGCGGTGGATGACAGAGACATCCTACTCAACGACCAAACGAACGCAGGACATAGTCAGGTGTTCGGAATGTGCATCAGCGAGCGATGAGCGTCAATTTACTACACCGATGGGTGAAATGAAAAGTGAGAGCTGTCTGTTCAACTCCGCACTCGAAGACCGCTATCGTTCATTCCTGGTGTGATTCACTCGAAAATAGAATGGGTGAGCAGAGATATCTCTCACAAGTCGGCGTTCCGCCGCCGCGGAACGCCTACGTCACAGGTGCCTCCTTGCGGACGACATTCAGGAATGTCCGCGCAGGCACGCGTGGTTTCAGTCGCTGGTCAATGTCGAGGCTGACCTGCACCAGCAGGTCAACGAGCAACCACATATCGTACAGAATCACTGCAAAGCCGAAGTAGAACACTCGAACGGCGGTGTTTCGTGAAGTCGTCCACGCGAGGAAGTCCTTGATCGACTTGTAGCTGTTCTCTATTCCCCATCGGCGGGCGTACCGCCGCATCACGCGGCGGGTACGCCCCCGCGCCTTCTTTGTCGCGTCACTTACCGAGAGGTTCGTCACGAACGTCACCGTTGCATCTTCCTTCCGATCCGAGGGAACCCCGACCAGCGTCGGGGTGACCGTTACACTGCCACCCACGATGGTTCCTTCCATCTCGTGATTCTGTTTAACGCCGACGTCGTGGTCTATGTCCTGTACAAACCGCTTGACTGGGTCATCCGAGGATTTTCGGATGAGATAGCAGAGGCCCGCCTCTTCGACCGCGTGGATCACGCCGACGCCGTCGAATTCGGCGTCGGCGTAGACCGTCCCAATCGAAACAGAGTCACTCGCTATTTCGAGCAGTTGCTCAACGAGAACTCGCCGAGGGATGTAGCCGCGGAGCGGCCGCATCCCGAGCGTGAACTTCACTTCTTCCCCAACGATCGAGACAGTCGCCATTTTGTAACACCACGAGTACGATTTGCTCGGTGGTGCGCCTGTACTCATCTGGAACTCGTCACGATCACCGTAGTAGGCGATATAGGTGATATCGATCGCCACATCGACGTGGCGATCGATCGAATAGTATTGCTCAGCAGCCCACATCATCGTTCCAATCGCTCCGTTGACCATCGAGGCGATCTCGATCGCCTCGAGTTGCTTGATGTAGTGGAGATGCGTATCACCGTCAGGACCGCCGTTTTCGCGGGTTGTTTCCTCGTCGAAGATCCGGCTTCCCTGGTTGGCAGCAGTCCCGGTCAATCCGAGGTAGCTCTGGAGATCGAGGAACGCGGTATCATCATACCGCGTTCCGTCGTCCGGTCGATCGAGGTCAATCGCTGGAAACACGATCTGACAGAGGGCCTCCGTAACGTCCTTTGCTTTGCCTGTGACGTAGCGTTGTTCCGAGCGGTTGGAAAGGTCGCTCTTGTCTTCAGGGGTAAGCGCACGCAGTCCGAGCGGGTTGCCCATCTCGTGGGCAACCACGAGGATACATTCAGCAGATGTTCGGATAAAAGCTTGAAGCCGGTTGGGGAACCGGTCGCGCCAGGCGCGACCGAGTGTGGTCCGAGCCGGTGCAGCTTTGTCCCCAGCGAAGTGGTCGGGATCAAAGCCGAGCGTGCTGGCACGCTCGGCAGTCGCGAGGTAGTCGTGGAGTTCTGTCGTCGTGAAGCCGGCGAGCTCCTTGCAATAGAACGCTCGTACCATCGACTCGTAGCTGTAGTGAGCGTTCCATTCGGTTTTCCCAACTTCGTAGACTGCAGTCTCACTGAAGTCAAACCCACGGACCACAGTCAGAAGGTCCGTGTCTTTGTGAATCAATTCCTCGGCCTGTTGTTCGAGTCTGCTGATCGCAGACTCGAACTGGGATGTCGTTTGAGACATCGCTTTACAGTTGGCCAGCAATCGGAGTCAGTCACCCGCCTCGTGCACAGAATCTGTCGTTCCGAACTCCTGATAGTGGTTAGGGGAAGTTATGGAGGTAGCGTCTAATATGAGAGTATGTCTGAAGATCGCCGCAAAGAGATCGTCCGTCACCTCAGTGAGGACGATCTCAACCGACTCCTAGCGGAGTCTACTGATGAGAAACTCACTGAGCGGCTGATCTTCATCAAACGTCTCTACAAGGGAGCGACGCTGGAGGACGCTGCCGACGACGTCGGCAGGTCCTCCGGGACAGGAACACGCTGGGCCCACCGGTGGAACGAGGGCGGTCTCGGTCTCCTGATGCCGAACTTCGGGGGCGGCAGGCCTCCGAAGCTCGGCGAGGACCAACGCGAACGCCTCTTGGAACTTCTTCGTGACGGCCAGCCGTGGAAGAAACAAGAGATACAGCACCTCATCAACGAAGAATTCGACGTAGAGTTTCACCCGGTCTACCTGAGCACCTTCCTCGATAAGCTCGGTCTTTCCTACGCAATTCCGCGGACTAAGCGCCCATCACGTGCGGAGAACGCTGAGGAAGTTCTCGACGAACGCGTCGCTGACGCGTTCGACGAGGAGCCTGACGACACTCCACACAACAAACGCGACGGAGACGACGAGGAAGGCTGGGTCGTTGACGAGGATATCCGGACGGATGGCGGAACCGTCCTTGGATTTCTCGACACGTCCCATCCGCAGCCGTGGGATAACTCACAGCGACTCTACACCGTGGATGATCCGCACATTACCCGACCGCTGGTGAAGTTAGACGAACCAGCGGTCGGGTTCTATGCACTCAACGGCCAGAGCGTCGTCAGCTTCCCTGAAGATCAGACGAAAGAGCGGATTTGCGAGTGTCTCGAAGGGATCCGCGAGCAGAATCCGGGTCAGCGGATTCTGCTCGTCTTGGACAACTTCTCTTCGCACGTGTGCGAGTACACGCGTAGGCGAGCCCACCAACTCGGCATCGGTCTCGTGTTTCTCCCGGTTGGCTCTCCGGATCTCAACCCAATCGAGCAGGTCTGGAAGAGCCTCAAGTGGGAAGCATCACCGCTAATTGTGGAGAGCGCGGCAGAATACCGCGCTCTCCTCACTGAGCTCTTTGAGCAACTTACAACTCAGCTGAGTTTCGCAGCCTCGTGGATCGACAAGTATCTCGGCGGATACCTCCAGAAGTTACGCTAGGTACTACGCCCTGCGTTCGCAGTTCTGGTTACCGACAGTTCCGAGATTGCCCTGCTGTTTGCTCTTCACAACCATATGAAGACCGTCAAGAAGCTATGATTCTACATCCGTACCGCATTTTCAATTGGGCACATTGAACGCCTCCGTTGGGGCTGATCGCGCGTGACTCGGAAAGGCGCCTATACGTGCTCTGTGGCACAGTAGTCTTTTCCTTTCACGGGCTAGGACCGGTCGTTCTAGCGTGCTTGCTGCACTTCTTCTCACTCGGTCTCTGCCAACCCCTGTTGACCTGATTCACGCGCCAGGGGCTTAGTAGCAGGATTTTCATAGAGTCATTCTATGACGACCTCTGTAGATTAGTAACAGTCTAACCTGACTGGCAGAAAATTAAGATTATTCTACTCCCAATACACAAAGCATATACCAAGGGCACTATCACAAACTGATACCCCTACCCAAGAGTCGGTCACAGTATGGAGTATTCAGTCGCGTCCGGCCGGTGGGACTACGATGATCTCGTTGGGCACTGTTGGCAGCGGGGATGACGGCTGTTCGAAACTGCTGTGGCTGCAACCGATGCGAAACTTACCAAAAATGACAGACGGAAACTATACACACAAGGCACGCGCGCTGCTGCTTGCAGCGCTGATGGTCTTCAGCGTCTTCGCTGGGACTGTCGCGTTTGCGGGTTCCGCGAGTGCTGCTAATGTCGCTGATGCCGATATTAGTCCGGAACCCGTTCCAGTTGAACAGGACCCAGTAACGCAAGAAGTCGACGTCACGTTCGACTTTGCTGCTGACGTTGACTCAGCGTCCGGGGAAATTAACCTCAACAGTATTAGCGGAGAAGTTGACAACATCGACGTTGTCGGTGCTGGCGGAGCCTCCGTGAGCAACCTCCAAGCTAATGACCTGAGTACTAATCCCCGCGCGACGTTCACAGTCAACAATGAATCGGACACAACGACTGCGAACCTCAAAGTCTTCATCGAATACGATACGAGCGGAGTGAGCGCTACGGCAGCTGATGGTGACATCAGTGTCACGATCGACGACAGTGCTGCTACTGGTAGTTCCAGCACTGGTACCCAGTCCTTCTCGTACGTCGCCGGTGTCGACGCCCAACTGAACTCAGGGTCGACGTACTGGCAGGGCCAGGAAGGCGCTGTCTATACTGATGGTAACAACGTCAACTTCCAGGGCGGAAATGGCGACATCGCCATTGCCACAGATGACCAGCTCCAGATCCGTGAGTACGACACGAGCGGTGACTCGCCCGAGATCGGGTCACTTGAAGACGAGTTCTCCCTCGAAAACGGCTACGCTGACATCAACACTGACGACCTTGACGGCGAATATGTCGTCACGCCTGCAGCCGACAGCGGTGTCGCGCTGCAAATCACTGACGGGAAGGTCTCTGGTGCAGTTAACGAAACGAACCTCACCAGCTACACGGTCGCGTGGGAAGTCACCACGCAGGACCTGAGCGTCGAGTGGGACGAGGACTCTGTCAACAACGGTGCGACCGACAGTACCTCCGAACTCGACCTCAACACGAACCGTGGGAGCGCTGACGTCGAAGTGAGCGCCGACGGTCTCGAAGAGGCTGACCTCCTCAGCATCTTCTCGGCCTCGGCGTTCAACGCGCAGCCGCTGCCCGAATACGATGACGACTCGGACTCTATGATCGTCCTCAAGAACGTCGGTGACATCACTGAAGACGCCGACTTCGAGGGCATCGACCAAGGCGAGTACGAGTTCTCCTTCGAGGTTGCAGACACCACCGCATCTGACTCTGGCACTGTGGAAGTTACCGAGTCTGATGTCGACGCGTCCTTCTCAGAGGGCGTCACGACCGAAACGGCTGGTGACATCGCGACCTTCAACGTCTCGCTTTCGGACACCGATAGCACGTACGTGCAGTTCGGTGACGAAGACGCTGGCTTCGTCGACGTCCTCTACCTCGAAGACGATGACGACGACGACGAGGTCACCTTCAAGGTCAACCTCCGCACGCTCGGCACGAAAGGTGCCGGCGATGTCTACGACTCTGAAGACGACATCGTCAACAGCGCTATCCACGGGGACCTCATCGGCTCCGACAACGAGCCCAGCTTCTGGGATGAAGAAGTCGATGACGCCGGTGCTGATTACACGTTCCACCAGTACCTCGAAGAGCTTGACCTGATCGACGACGCCGCCGCTGGTGATGACGGTACAGATCAGCTCACGCGGCCGCTGCAGCCCGCAGAGTACGATCTGACCGCTTCGGCTGACGGCCAGTTCATCATCAACGCGGACGGCGAGTCCACGGCTGATGAAGAACTCGACTCCGCGCTGCTCGAACTGACCCAGCCCGGCGTCGAAGGTATCACGATCCACAAGGCAGTCGCCGACAACGCTGACCAAGACGACACCGTGTCCGATCTCGTCAGCTCCGCGACGGCCATCGAAGATGGCAGCGAAGTCGCTATCGACGACCGCCTTGTCGTCCAAGTGCAGGCTTCCGGTCTCTACGGCGCCACCGTCGCTGAGACTGGCAGCTTCGACACGCTCGACGACGGCATCACGATGAACCAGTTCAAAGAAATCTTCGCCAACATCAACGATAACGACGACTGGGACGGCGAAGGAATGAACCTCATCGTGGAAGCCGAGGACGCAACCGGCAACCAAGATGCGACCACGCTGAACTACGATTCGCAGTCGACGACTGACGTCTTCGTGCTCTTCGACGAAGAGAACAACCAGTTCTTCATTGTCGCAGACACGAGCGCGAGCAACGCCTTCGACGGTGACGTCGACGAGGACACTGAGTTCTCGGCCTCGCTCGAATACGAGACCGACGACGAAGACCGCTACGAGTTCGACTACGGCGCGGGTCTCGGAAACAACCCGTACAGCGGTGACGCTGGCGGCGACGTCGCTGGGACTCCTGACGCCGCGTACCCGTTCCTCGGAACGGACAGCACGGTGTCGGAGGACGTCGCGTTCACGATGGCTGAGCGCGATGTCACCTTCGACAGCGTGAGCAGCGCTGGCGTCCTGCAGGCGCAGGCCGCTGAGAACGCTGTGATCTCGGGCACGACGAACATCGCGCCCGGTTCGGACGCTGAAGTGCGCGTCTCCTCGACGAGCGCTGACGTCTCGTTCCGCAGCACGTCCTCGGCGACGATCGCCGACGACGGCTCGTTCAACGCGACGTTCGACTTCAGCGACCAGTCGGCTGGCGACCTTGCTGACACGTCCTTCCGCGTGAGCGGCAGCAACATCGACACGGTCGACACCGAACTCGTTGAATCGGTCCAGACGACGACGGAAGCTCCGGACACCACGGAAGCTCCGGGCACGGACGCTCCGGACACCACGGAAGCTCCGGACACCACGGAAGCTCCGGACACCACGGAAGCTCCGGGCACGACCGAGCAGCCCGCGACTGAAACGCCGACCAGCACGCCTGGCTTCGGTGTGGTCGTCGCACTGACGGCGCTCATCGCCGCCGCGCTGCTCGCGATCCGTCGCGACTAACGACCGACACCTAAACTACCGGACCTAGTCCGGCCCTTCGATTTTCCATTTCTTCGGACGCTACACCACTAGCGACAGCAATCCCGATTCTGTTAGGCACCTCTAGCTAAGACGATATCTGAGATGCAGACCGACACGATACTGACTACTTGTTACTCAAAAGTCCTGTAGTCGCAGTTAGGCCTGCTATGGGTACGTGGCTGGACTTGCAACGTCGGAAAATTATTGTTGCCAGTTATGCTGCCTGTATCGTACTTCGACGAGATTTACAGAGCGGACAAAAGATTCTCATAAGTGTAGAGACAACATAATAAAGTGTTCTTGGGATAGTTACGGACGATACATCCCTCAGGACAGCTACAGTCTGGTCCCTGTGTAAAATGCCAGCCGTGACATTAAGTCAACAAATATGAACAAAAGCTCTCCACACAAGCGACGAGCCGTATTCCTCGCAGCCTTGATGATTTGTAGCGTCTTCGCCGGGACGGTCGCATTCGCCGGGACAACGAGTGCGGCCGCCACGAGCCTTGATCTCGGGAGCGGCGATGGGAATGATCACACTGTCGACCAAGGAACGCAGCTCAATAACGTACAAGTAGATGACGATGATCCAGATAATGCTACCCTATTTGTCTTTATTGACGAGAATGGGAACGGCGCATACGACGATGGTGAGGAGTTCGCCGCAAATGTGTCTGCGTATAACGGAACCGGTGCGGACGCCAATATCGACATCAGTCCACTCGCGACCGATGGACTCGCTTCCGGTGTGTACACTGTCTATGCGTACGAGAACGAGTCGCTAAATGACGGTGATAGCACCTTCGACACCAGCGTGAATCTAACGCTTGACCCCGTTTCGGGGGCAACAAACTTGGATCTTGGTGCTGGTGACAATACCGATCACACTGTTGATCAAGGAACACCACTCGAGACCGTGCAGGTCGACGACAACAATCCTGGTAGCTCCACGCTGTTCGTCTTTATCGACGAGAACGGGAACGGCGTGTACGACGATGGTGAGGAATTCGCTGTTAACGAGTCCGCGTACAGCGGCACTGAGGCCAACGTTAATATTGGGACGCTTGAAACCAGTGGTCTTTCCGTGAAGGTCTATGATGTCTACGCGTACGAGAATGAATCATTAAACGACGGAGATAGCGGTAGTACTAGCGTTCGATTGAAGTTGGAAGATACCCCTGGCGCGACGAACTTAGACCTTGGGAGCGGTGATGGGAACGAACATACCATTGACAGAGGAACTGTTCTCGAGAATGTACAGGTGGATGACGACAATCCAAGGAACACGACACTGTTTGTTTTTGTTGACGAGAATGATAACGGGGTGTATGACTCGGGTGAACCGGTTGCGACCAACGAGTCTGCATATCTGCCCAATGAGGACAATGTTGACATCGGGACACTCGCAACCGACAATCTCGCAGCCGGGACGTACGACATCCACGCAGTTGAGGCTGAGACGCTGAACGACGGCGATAGTGACTTTGATACTAGCGTCAGTTTGACAGTTAGAAGCCTTGCCGACGCATCCGACTACGACACTGAGATCGCGTCTGGGGCGACTTTCTGGGCCGGACAGGAGTTACTCATCACCGGAGGGGGCGAATTAGATCCAAACACGGAGTTGCAACTTCGCAGTTGGGACTCTAGTGACGACCAGATTGGAGGGCTGGAAGAAGAGTTCTCTCTAGATGGATCCGGGACGGCTATTTTTGAGACTGAAGGACTGGACGGATACTACGTGATCGTTCTAGCGAGCAACAACAACGTGATCGTGCAGTTCGATGGCCGTAACGGTCAGGCCACCGGTACGACTACTGATGTCGACAACGATGGCGACAGTGCGTCGTTCGAGATCGTTACTCAAGATTTCGATGTCTCGTTCGATGATGATGAGGTCACCGAACAAGGCTCGACGACGGTCACATTCGACTCTAACCGTGGAACCTATGCTGTTAACGTCAGCGCAGACCGCCTCAGCGCAGAGGAACTTGCGACTATCTTCGGTGACGGATCCGACCAGAATGGCGAACTAGAAATTGAAACGGTTGATAGCGATGAGGACCGGATTACGCTTGCTGCACTTACTGACGGGGAGTATGACATTGGATTCACCGGCATCGACACCGGGGAGTACGACTTTGAGTTCGAGGTGACTGACACTTCTGCCTCCGATAGCGCTACTATCGAGGTCACCGAGCGCGATGTCGACGCCGAATTCGAAGACAGCTCGTATATTCAGACAGCTGGTGACGTCGTTACATTCACGATCGAACTTGAGGATACCGACGATGCGTTCGTGCAGTTCGGCGATGAAGAAGCTGGCTTCATTGATGTACTCTATATTGAAGATGAGGACGATGACGATGAAGTGACGTTCCAAGTCAATACTCGCGCGCTTGGGACGAACGCGCGGTATGATGAAGTATACCATAGCGAAGACGATATCGTCGAGAGCGAACTCCACGGTGGCATTTCCTCAGCGGCGAGGGACCCCGTCTTTGTAGATGAAGATGGTGATGATCTCACTGCAAGCGGTGCGAGCGACGGATCCTTCGCAGCGTATCTCGATGAGCTGGGATTGATTGACGCAGACGACGAAACTCCAACGAACCAGCTCGTCCGGCCGCTACAACCGACGGACTATGATATCGCTGTCGGGGGAGACAATACCTTCATTGTTAACGACGACGAAGAAAGTGTGCTCAACGATGAACTCGATCTTACCGTATTGGATCTGACACGGCCCAACTTAGGAGAAATCGAGACGTTTGTTGCCCCAGCAGATACAGCCGATGAAAACGATGAGATTGGCGAACTACGCGAGGCCCTTACTGCCCGAGAAGAGGTTGCTTTCGACGACCGACTGATCATCCGTGCGGAGGCCAGCGGGATCTACGGCCATATGGTCGCAATTGAGGAGACTAGCGGAGAGGATGGTTTCAGCGCACTTGAAGAAGGCTTCAGTGCGAAGACTCTGCATACGCTTGTCGATGAGCGAGATGGTGAGGGCGTAAATCTAGAAGTCCAAGCTGACGACGCCATCGGCAACCAAGAGCCAACATCGCTGAATCTTGGGAGTGACACGGTCAACGAGCAAGATATCTTCGTACTTGCTGATAACACAGAGGGCGTCCTGTATATCGTAGTTGATACGAGTTCAAGCGACGCCTTCAACAATGATATCGACTCTGAGACTGACTTTACCGTTGAGTTCGAGTACGAAACTGACGAGGACGATTCCTACGAATTCGAGAGTGCCAAGGGCCCTCTGGGCGGTGCCGGCGGTGATCCTGACTCGCCAGCATTCCCGTATTTCCAACCCGGGGAGAACCAATCAAAGAGCGCAGCGTTCACCATTGCAGAGCGTGAGGTCCTCTTCGCCAACCCCAACGATGAGGGAATTATTGAGGTTGCTGTCGGCGGCATCACCGATACACGAGAGGGAACTATCTTTGGCTCAACAAACGTCGCGCCTGGCTCCGATGCAAGCGTCCGCATCCGCTCTGACCGAGGAGTCTCGCCGTCTTTTGCTGGAACGAATGATGTGATGATTGACGAGGAGGGCGAATTTGAGGCCACGTTCGAGTTTACTGATGCAAACCTCAACAATACCGCCGAGGTGACATTCCGAGTTGGCGGTAGCACAGTTGGATCGAATAAAATGGTTATTGTCGAACAGCTTGAACCAACACCGGCGGAGACCACGACGGTAGAGACGACCACTGAGACCACGACACGGATACCAACCGTGACCAGAGGGACAGCGGAGACCTCGCCGCCTACGACCACGATTGGGACGCCAATTCCGACGCCAACAACTACGCCAGGGTTTGGCGTTGGGACCGCGCTGGTCGCCCTCGTTGCTGCGGCGCTGCTTGTGGTCCGTCGTGAGATCTAACAGTATACTCCTCACATTCTCTAGTCTTCGACACCGAACCGCAATTGGATATAAACCAGGCTCGGCACGGGACAGAAAGCGCACAATGATATCCCCTCAGAGGACGCGTGCTGTGTACCTCGCTGTGCTGATAATACTCAGTCCCTCCGCTGGGACTGTCGCGTTTGCGGACACAGCGGCTGCTGATGTGAGTACCATCTCTGTTGAGAGTGCTGACGACGTACCGATCCACCAAGACGAAGTGACACAAGAATTCGAGCTTAGTGTCGAATTTACTGACGACAGCTCAGATGCGATCATTATTAACGGTATCCCAGCTGCCGTTTCAGTCGAGAATATCGACGTACGGTCGGGCAATACGAACAACGTCACCGTTACAGATACCAGTACCAGTGGCCCCTCTTTCGAGCTCCAGAGCCAGGTCGATGGAACGACCACCACAACAGTGTACGTGTCCCTTGAGTACGATACATCTGCGCTGGGAACGAATGCCATCACAACCGGGAACGGCGTCTCCTTCGACTTCGTGGGTGGGTCTGCCACCGGCACAGCTACCTTCGACATCGTTGCAGGCAACGACGCCCAGCTGAACTCGGGCTCGACGTATTGGCGGGGGCAGAAGTTCGCGGTCTATATCGAAGGTGGCAGCTCGATCACCGTTGGTGGGGTAACAATAGCGGATGACGACGAGTTACAGATCCGCGAGTACAATACGAGCGGAGACAACCACCGAATCGGATCGCTCATAGAGGAGTTCCGTCTGGAAAATGGGTATGCTGAGATCAACACCTACGAACTTTATGGAGACTATGTCATCACTCCAGCGTCCGACAGCACCGTCGCCCTTGAGATTACTAATGGGAGAATTACGGCAGGCTACCAGGAAGACACCCTCGCTGGCAGGACGGTCAGGTGGGACGTTACCACACAGGATCTGATGACCGATTTCGACGGGAGGTTTGTCAACAATAAGGAGACCGACAGCACCACGGTGTTCGAGATTAAAACGACCCGCGCTAGCTCAGATATCGAAGTGAGCGCTGACGGTCTGACACAAGAAGAGCTCCTCAGCGTCTTCTCAGCGCCAGCGTTCAACGCGCAACCGCTCCCAGAGTACGACGAGGATTCTGACGATACGATCGTCCTCAAGAATGTCGGTGATCTAACGGAGGAGACCGACTTTGAGGGAATCAAGGAAGGGAAATATGACTTCTACTTCGATGTCGCCGATACAGCGACTTGGAGCTTGGGAATCATTGAGGTCATCGAATCTGACGTTCAGGCTGGCTACCGTGACGAAGTAATCACTGAGACAGCGGGTGACATCGTTGAGGTCTCTGTTCGGCTTGAAGGCAGTGAGAGTGTATATATGCAGATCGGCGGTCAAGAGGCTGGCTTCACAGATGTTCTCTATCTTGAGGATGACGACACTGACGATGACGTCACATTTAGCATTAATACCCGCGCACTGGGCACCGGTGCAGGCGTCGGGGATGTCTACCATACCGAAGGTGATCTTGTCGAGAGTGAAGTCCACGACGGCATCAGCAGTGCCAACGCCGCAGGCTATTTTGAGGAAGATACTGACGGATCTTCCCAAGGCTTTGAGTGGTTTCTCTACGAGCAAGGGCTGATTGACTCCGTTAGTGGGACTCCGACAAACCAACTGAGACGGCCGCTACAGCCGACCACCTACGAGTTAATGCTCGCAGAGAATGGTCACTTTACCGTCACTGGCGAGGGCGAATCTGAAGCAGACGTAGTACTCAACTCTGGGCTGCTTGAGCTAACGCCGCCGAGTATCGACAGCATCACAACTTACACCGCTCCCGAAGGCAACGCAGACGTAAATGATGAAGTTGCAGAACTCCTTGAAGCGGCTACTCCTCGCAGAGAAATTGCAATGGACGACCGGCTCGTCGTTCACGTTGAAGCCACTGGTCTCTACGGAGCGCTCGCATACGAGAACGGTTTTGACGCCCTCACAGATGGGACGAGTCTCGCGGAATTCAACAGAATTCTCACCGGAGCTACTCACGGGCACGACTGGAGAGGCGAGGGAATCAATTTCCATCTTGAGGTTGCCGAGACGTCTGGCAACCAAGAGCCGACATCACTCGACCTCACGAATGACGATACTGGCGAAGGCTTTGTGGCCTATGATGAGCCGAGTGGCCAGTTCTTCATCGTTATTGATACGGGCGCAGATGACGACGTATTCACACAGTCGCTTGCAGACGGTTCTGAGTTCGAGGCGTTGCTCAAATACGAAACGGATGCTGAGGAGCGTTATGCATTCGATACGCGCATTACCGGCGATGTTGGGAGCCCGTACGAGGGAGACGCCGGCGGTAATATAACCGACACTCCTGATGCAGCGTACCCGTACTTCCAGCCAGACTCCACGCAGGAAGCGAGGGTCAGAATGACCATTGTCGAACGTGATGTGATATTCGACACCGGGGATGACGACGTTCTAGAAGTCCCTCTCTCTGGGGTTGCAGATATTTCAGGCAGGACGAATATTGCACCGGGCACAGAGGCACAGGTTCGCGTTTCCTCGATAGATGCGAGCCCACCATTCCGCAGCACGACTGGAATTACTATTGCTAGGGACGGTACGTTCTCGGCTGAATTTGATTTCAGTGAGCAGTCCGCAGGAGGTCTCGCCGGGACTACCTTCTATATCGATGGCAGATCCGTCGGCCAAATCGATACAAAACTGGTAAGCGAGGACAGCACGGACACGCCTCAATCAGTCACACTTGACCTTGACCCAGAAAGATCGACACAGAACACAGAGACGCTGACACCCGAGACGGATACGCTTGTCCCAAGCACGGATACACCTGTTTCTCGGACCGACACACCGGCATCTACGTCCGGTTTCGGTGTGATTGTCGCGCTGACGGCGCTGGCCGCTGCTGCGCTACTGGTAATCCAGCGCAAGCGCTAGAGATACTGTTCGCTTCTTTTTACAGCGCTCGTGTGGGGCCCCAAGCTTCGAACCAGCTGTAGCAGTATGGCAGCAGACGGCTGCTCGGGTCCGTAGTGACGCACTGCTACAACGTCAAGTTCGTGAAAAATGCCCGGGGTGGGCTCCGAACCCACGATCTCCGCATATCCCAGGTCCGAGGCTCGGCGGGCCCCGTGGGGAGCGGCGGAGGCTTCCAAGGCGTACCGCACCGAATCTCAGGAAACCCTATGAGTGCGGCGCTATGTCCAGCTAAGCCACCCGGGCTCACTTCTCCGTTGTTCGATGACGTTCTTAAACCTTCGCAAGTCCGGTGGCCGCGAGAGTGTCTCACAATCGCACAATCGGCCGTATTCCGATCTTATTGGTCTCGGCCAAACACCGCTCCATCGGCACCCGTGCGCTGATCCGCGTACCACCCGTAGACCGTCGGGCCGAGCAGGAGCACGGCCACCAGCATCCCGGCGACAACGACGCGAATATCGGCGGCACCTGCGAGATCTCCAGCCGCGAGTGTCTCTGCCGACGAGCCGGCGAGAATCCCAACGATCACCCACGGAATCTCGCCGATCGCCGTCCCGAGCAGAAACGCCCACAGCGGGACGCCGGCCATTCCCGCGGCGACCGAGACCACGTCCGAGGGGGCCGGGACGAGCCGACTCGCGACGACGCTCCGCACGTCACCGGTCTGCTCTCTGAACGCCTCACCCGCGTCGGCGACGCGACCCGTCCGTCCGAACCGGCGGGCGAGAAGATACGGTGGCACACTCGTGAGCGTGACCAGCGCGAGGGCGAGCGGGAACCCCGACGGCCCGAGTCCGTAGCCGAGGAGCACTGCTAAGAGCGTGGTCGGCCACGCGAGCAGCGGTCGGACGGCGGCCAGTGCGACCGTGACGATAACGAGCCGTACCGGATCGGCGACGAGCCACGCCGCTCGGGAGAGCACCGCATCGGGCGAGGTGACGAGCGCAGCCGCCGCGACGACGACCAGCGCTGCGCCGGCGACTATCCGCGCTCGCAATCGAGACCGGTCCATCGTTTGCAGGTCGCCGCCGGGTCGGGATAACAGTTGGTGACCGACGGTGATCGAGCGGGGGCAAGGTCGGCATATTCATCGTTCCGGCGGGACAGTGAAACGTTATGTCCGCGCACGCGGAAGACAGAGTGAACTGTGGCCGACGACGAGCAATCGGATCTCTCGACGTTCGATGCCGGAAGCGACGCCGACAGCGGAGCCGACAGCGACACAAATCGCGGCGCGGATGGCGGCGCAGAGAGTGGCGATGCGAACGATTCCGGAGACGACAGCCCTGGCCCTGCTGGTGACACAGACGGATCTTCGCCGGTGGGGAGCGTCGCCGACCTCGACAAGAGCGAGCGCGTCGAACTCGGCGTCGACCTCCTCGCACACGTCGAGGCGGAGTCGCTCTCGCTCTCGGAGGCGGTCGATCGCATCGAGACGGTGACGACGAACCCTGCACTGACGCGGGAGATCCTCGATACCGCGGAACTCCGCGGCGTCATCGAGCGCGATGAGGGTCGACTCCGTACGCGCCGTGGCGGGACCTACGTTCGCTTCGAACAACAGGTCGTCGAGCGCGAGGGCGACTACGAGTGTCGGCGGTGCGGAGCGAGCCTCTCGACGGGTCACTTCGTGCAGTTCCAGAGCGGCGAACTCGGCCCGTTCGGGCCGTCGTGCGTGCGAAAAGTGCTCGGTCGAGAGTAGGTTAGCGGCCGCGACGGAGTTCTTCGATGAGCTGTTCGACCAGTTCGCGCTGCGCGCGCAACTCTTCGTTCTGTTGCTCGACGGTTTCTCGGAGTTCTGCCAGTTCCTCGCGAAGTTGCTCCTCTACAGTAGGTGTCGCAGACTGAAAGCCCGAGCCCTCGAATCCGGCGTTGGACGACGGAGTCTCGTTCGATCCCGCCTCGCTCGCCGCGCTCTGCGTGTGGTTTCCCGCTTGTGTCGAGTCAGCGTCCGCCGTCTCGGGCTCTGTGGGTCCCTGAGTGGCGTTCGCCCACGCCGTGTCGTTAGTCTCAGTGGTCTCCGCGGTCGATTGCGTACTAGAACTGGACGCCGTAGCGCTGCTTTCGGCGGTCTCAGTCGCTGTCTCCTGCGTAGGGCGTTCTACCTGCTGGGTGACGCCGTCCGCGCTGGCGTCGGTCGCGCCGGCCTGTGCCGTCGAGAGGTCCGCGCTGTCGCCGGATGCGACCGCATCGGTTGGTGTGGTTTCGGCGTTGTCGCCGGATCGCGTGGCGTTTTCGGGTAGCTCTTCGGGCTCTGCGGGGTCGGCGATCAGTGGGTCGGGACCGTCGCCGAAAGAGACTTCACCCGACTGGTCGCCGTCTGCGACGTCGCTTTCGGCTTCCTCCCCGTCGGATTCTGCGGCGGCACGGAGTTCCTCCAGTGAGTCGACGCCCCAATACGAGAGCAGCGTCGTCTCCAGGGCTGCGCGAACCGCGCGGGCGTCGTCGTTGGGGGCTTTGAACCGCTCCTGGCGGCCATTGACTGTGAGCACGACCGACGTGGCTACGCTGCCGTCCTCGAAGTCCAAATCGCTCACGTCGCTGTAGTGGTAGGACTCGAAATCCTCGTCCCAGAGATTCGCGCCGATGTGGCGCACCACGCGCTCGCTCGCGATGACGATCGTGAGCTCGCTGAACCGGAAGAGGCGCTCCATCGGCTCGTCGTCTTCGAGGACGTCGTTCGCTTTGAACACGCCTTCGACGATCGGCTGCAGCGCGCGTTCGAGCCGCTTTGCGGGCAGCGAAATCGTCTCCTGGCCGTCGAGGCCGTAGTCCAGCGTCACCTTCGCCTTGCGGCGGCCCTCGGAGACGGTGATGCGCTCGGCGTCGTGGGAGTACTCCTCGACCGACTCGTCGGAGAGCAGCCCTTCGGCGCGATAGAGTAGCGTCCGCGTCGGCGTCACGTACAGTTCGTCCTCGCCGCCGAGGTCGACTTGCGCGACCACGTCCTCGCCAGCGAGGGCGGCCTGGACGATCTCCGGTTGGCTCATAGCATCGTTCTCCGTCCGTTTCGTCATAAATCCGTGGGTCTTGCTGGCGCTCGCACGTGATGGTATTCCGAACTTTCCTGGTGGGCGAGCAGACGGCGGCGAAACGGGGTAAAAAGAGCGGAAAAACGGCGGTCGTGGTCGGCAGTCCGATCAGTCGTCGGCGACGACGTGCTGGCTCTCGCCGGTCATCGCGAGGACGTCGTCGAAGAAGCCGAGCGAGTCGTGGGGGCCGGGGTGGGCTTCGGGGTGGTACTGACGGGTGATCACGTCGAGTTCGTCGTTCGCGAGTCCCTCGGCGGTGCCGTCGTTGACGTTGACCTGCCTCACGTCGAGTTGGTCGCCGGGTTCGCCGACGGTGTAGCCGTGGTTCTGCGTCGTCATCACGACCTGTCCGGAGTCGAGGTCGCGGACGGGCTGGTTCACGCCGCGGTGCCCGAAGTCCATCTTCTCGGTGGTGCCGCCGAGCGCGCGGGCGACGACCTGCTGGCCGAGACAGATGCCCGCGATCGGGACCTCGCCGACGTTCTCTTCGACCAGTTCCTGTGCGGCCCCGAAGTTCGCCGGGTCGCCCGGGCCGTTGGAGATGAACAGGAGATCGGGGTCGATCTCGGCGAGGTCCTCGCTCGTGGTGTCGTAGGGGAGCACGTGGACCGACGCGTTGCGTTCGACGAGCGAGTCGACAATCGACATCTTCGCGCCGCAGTCGACGAGCGCGACGTCGACGTTGCCGTCGCCGTAGGTCGTCTGTTCGGCCGTCGAGACGCGCTTGCCGATGTCGACGTGCTCGCTCATCCCCTTGCACTGTTCGAGTTCGGCTTCCGCGTCCGCGGGCGTCACGTCCTCGCCGACGGCGATGCCGCACTTCATCGCACCCTCCTCGCGGATCGACGTGACGAGGTCACGGGTGTCGATGTGGTCGAGGGCAGGGACGTTCTCGTCTTCGAGCCACTTGACGACGTCCTCGGTGAACTCGTGAGAGATCGCCGCGCGCGGGTGGACGCGGTCGGACTCGAATCGCTCTTCTCGGACGCCGTAGTTGCCGATGAGCGGGTACGAGAACGTCAGGACCTGTTCCTCGTAGGAGGGATCGGTCAGGCTCTCCTCGTAGCCGGTGTACGCAGTCGTGAACACTAACTCGCCGCGGGTCCGCCCCGGCACGCGACCGCGGGCCTCGATAACGCGGCCGTCTTCCAGGGCCAGATAGGCGTCCGACATTACGAGAAACGCACGTGATTCTGGGGTATAAGTGTTACTTTCGTAGCTCAGTTACGAATTTCGTAATCGGTAAGCCCCCCGAGCGCGTCTGGGGGGTATGGACGATCTCGATCGCCAGATCCTCGATATTCTCCGCCGGGACGCCCGAACGCCCTACACGGAGATCGCAGCCCAGGTCGGGACCTCCGAGGGGACGGTGCGCAACCGAGTCGAGCGCCTGACAGAGGACGGCGTCATCGAGCGGTTCACTATCTCGACGCGGACGGGAAACATCAAAGCGATGATCGAGGTCTCGGTGAAAGTCGACGTCGACACGACCGAGATCACAGAGCAGATGACAGAGTGGGACCAGGTCGACTTCGTCTGGCAGGTCTCTGGCGAAGAGGACGTCGTACTCGTCGTCGACGCCGCCGATACTCAGGCGGTGAACGATCTCATCACTCGCGCGCGCGAGCTCGACGAGGTGAAGAACACGAAGACGCGGCTCATCCTCGACGAGCGCCTCGGCCGGTCGCCGTAAGATCTGGACGCGACAGCGCCCCACGTCGCGCCGGAACGAATCGTTTTAGTGCGCGCTGGCGGAACAGGGGAGTATGGCGATCAAACCCAAGTACGTCAAACAGCTCGGGAAGCTGCTGCTGGAGAAGTACCCGGAAGCGTTCAACACGGACTTCGAGACGAACAAAGAGAGCGTCGCGACGCTGACCAACGTGGAGTCGAAGGGCGTCCGCAACCGGATCGCGGGCTACATCACGCGCAAGAAGGGCGGTTCGCAGCCCTCCACCTCGGCATAAGTCGGAGACCTGTTTCTGAACGTCGTCGATATCGCGAGCGACTGCCGTCTCTCCTCTCTCGCACGTCCAACAGCGATCCGCTATAGTAGCGTTTGCAAGTCTTCACGCACCTAATCGCACGCAGTCGTGCGATTGGCTGTGTAATCAGTTACAAACGCTACTATAGTCGCGACGAGCCCGTAATAGCCAGAGCGACGCGTCGCGCGCTCAGAGCCGGTCGGCGCGTCCCGCCGCAGTCCACTTGTCTTTCGGTGCGCCGTCGGGAACGCGGCGCACGCGACGTCCGCTCGTGGCGTCGACGCGGCCCGCGAAGGTCCACTTCTCGCCGGTCCACGTCGGCCCCGATTGAGCTGCTGCCGCGGCCGCGACCGCGGCGGCCCGCTCGCCATCGGCGACGTGAGCAGCAACGGCGGCGGCGATCGCGGCGGCCTCTTCTTTGTCCGCACTGTCCGGGAGCGTGAGGCGGTCGAGCACGTCGGCGACCGGGTCGGTGCCAGTCGAATCGTCACCAACCGAGTCGTTGGCGGTCGGATCGTCGGCAACCATCTCAGATCGGGAGGTTGCCGTGCTTCTTCTCGGGGAGCGACGAGCGCTTCGAGCGGAGCATCTCCAAATCCGCGACGATTCGCGCGCGCGTCTCCGGCGGTTCGATGACGGCGTCGATAAAGCCGCGATCGGCCGCGGTGTAGGGGTTCGCGAACTCCTCTCGGTACTCCTCGATGAGTTCGTCGCGCCGCTCGTCGGGATCGTCCGCAGCCGCCAGTTCGTCGCTATAGAGGATGTTGACCGCGCCCTGCGGCCCCATCACCGCGATCTCGGCTGTCGGCCACGCGTAGTTGACGTCCGCGCCCAGATGCTTCGAGGCCATCACGTCGTAGGCGCCGCCGTAGGCCTTTCGCGTGATCACCGTCAGGAGCGGCACTGTCGCCTCCGAGTATGCGTACAGGAGCTTCGCGCCGTGGCGGATGATCCCGTTGTGTTCCTGGTCGGTGCCGGGGAGGAACCCGGGCACGTCGACGAAGGAGACGATCGGGATGTTGAAGCCATCACAGAAGCGGACGAACCGCGAAGCCTTCTCGGAGGCCTCGATGTCGAGCGTGCCGGCGTTGACGCGCGGCTGGTTCGCGATGACGCCGACCGAGTGACCGTCGAGGCGGGCGAAGCCGACGAGGACGTTCTTCGCGAAGCCCGCGTGGACCTCGAAGAAGGAGTCCTCGTCGAGGACGCCGCCGATGACGTCGTGCATATCGTACGGTTTCCGGGGCTCGTCGGGCACGACCTCGTTCAGCGACTCGTCGGCGCGCTCGGGGTCGTCCCACGGTTCCACGCGCGGCGGGTCCTCGACATTGTTCGGGGGGAGATACGAGAGCAGCCGTCGGATGTCGTCGAGTGCCTCCTCCTCGGTGTCGCAGGCGAAGTGTGCGACGCCCGAGGTCGAGGCGTGCGTGACCGCACCGCCGAGTTCCTCGAAGCTCACTTCCTCACCGGTGACGGTCTTGATCACGTCCGGACCGGTGATGAACATGTGGCTCGTGTCCTTCACCATGAACGTGAAGTCCGTGAGCGCGGGCGAGTAGACGGCGCCGCCGGCGCAGGGCCCCATAATCGCCGAAATCTGGGGCACAACGCCTGAGGCCTCCGTGTTCCGCCGGAATATCTCGCCGAAGCCGCCGAGCGACTGGACGCCCTCCTGAATGCGGGCCCCCGCGGAGTCGTTGAGTCCGACGACTGGCGCGCCGACCTCGACGGCTTTGTCCATCACCTTCGTGATCTTCTCGGAGAACACTTCTCCGAGCGAGCCGCCGAAGACGGTGAAGTCGTGGGCGAAGACGAACGTCTTTCGTCCGTCGACCTCGCCGTAGCCGGTCACGACCCCGTCGCCCGGGAGTTGGGTCTCCTCCATCCCAAAGTTGTGGTTCCGGTGGGTCCGGAGCTGGTCGAATTCGTTAAACGTCCCGTCGTCGAGGAAGTACTCGATGCGCTCGCGGGCCGTCATCTTTCCCTTCTCGTGTTGGGATTCGATGCGGTCCTCGCCGCCGCCCTTGAGCGCTCGCTCGCGCTTCTCGCGTAGCTCCTCGATACGGTCCTCCATCGTCACGTCGGACCACCTCCGATCATCGTCACGTACGTACCGACGGGAGGCAAAAGGGTTTCCGCAATCCGACAAGGGAAGGTTCGTCGAACGTCGACATTCTCAAATAACATATAAAAAATAATTATGTTTATTGCACTCGGAATCGTGGTATCAAGTACCACGATGGCTAGCGCACACCGATCACCCTTCGAACGCCTGCGGTCGCAGTACAACGACGTCGACCTCGTCTGTCCGAAGTGCGGCTACGACGACATCGACGGGGAGTGGCAGGCCGTGACGACCGGTCGCACGATCGAGTACCGGCACATCTGCCCCAGTTGCGGTGCGATCCGACGGCGGACGATTACACTCGAAAAGTAGGTCGCAAGCGGCGGACCGGAGTGAATAGGACTGCGACTGTCGCGCTACGTCGCGCGCTTGCAGTCAGGTCAGACGAGCGACCGCTCGGTCCGGAGTCCGACGAACGCCACTGCGCCGACGAACACCGCGACGAGCACTGTCGGCCAGAAGCCGAGGCTGGCGTCCACGCCGAAGGTCGTCAGGAGGGTGAAAAGCAGGAAGATCGGGAGGACGACGCCCGCACCGAGCAGCCACGGCGTCGCGAGCGCCTGCGAGACGCTACCAGCGCCGGAGCGGAGTTCGGTGATCGCATCGCGGCCCAGTACCCAGCCGGCGAAGACGAGCACGGCGGTCAGCCCGAGCGTCAGGAGGGTGTCGACGAGCGGTCCGGCGACGAAGCCGAACACTGCCGTCCCCGCGATCGTCGGGTTGATCGCGCAGATCCCACCCGTCACGACCACGGCACCGGTGACGAGCGCCACGGCGCGGTGTCGCGAGAAGCCGTACTCGTCGACGAGGAACGAGACGGGGATCTCGAGCATACTGATCGACGACGACAGCGCCGCGAGCACGACGACGCCGAAAAACGCCGTCGCGACGAGCGCGCCCGCGGGAAGTTGGGAGAACGCGCCAGCGAGGCCGACGAACAGCGCGCCCGGCCCGGGTGCGGTCTGCGACGGATCGACGCCGAGCGAGAACAGCAGCGGGAAGACGACGAGCCCCGCGAGCACACCCACGAGCGTGTTGAGGACGGCGATGATCGTCCCGTCGAAGGGGAGCGAGCGGTCCTCGTCGATGTAGGAGGCGTAGGTGATCATCGTCCCCGCGCCGAGCGAGAGTGTGAAGAGCGCCTGTCCGGCCGCCGGCGCGAGCACGTCGAAGAAGTTCGCGCGGATCGTCGCGAGGTCGAAGCTGAGATAGAACGCGTACGCTTCGGCCGCACCGGGGCGCGATCCAGCCCAGACGGCCAGCCCGATCAGCAGTGCGAGCACCGCGGGCATCATCACCTTCGTGCCGAGTTCGATCCCGCGGCGGACGCCCGCGTAAACGACGAGCGCCGTCAGCGCGAGAAACAGCAGGTGGTAGCCGAGCGCGTCGAGGCCGGCGGCCACGCCGCCGAAGTACTGGCCGGGCGAGGCGAAGTACGCCGGTTCACTCCCGACGAGGCCGAGTGCGCTCTCGCCGAAGTACCGGAGGATCCAGCCGCCAACGACGCTGTAGAACGAGATGAGCGCGATCGCAGTGAAGACGTAGAAGACGCCCCACAGCCCCCACGCCCGCGACCCCGAGAGATCCCGAAAGGCTCCAACGGGACTTTTCTTGCCGCGTCGGCCGACGACGAACTCCCCGAGCAGCCCCGGGACGCCGACGAGCAGTACGATACCGAGATACACCATCAGAAATGCGCTTCCACCGTTGTCGGCTGTCACCCACGGGAAGCGCCAGATGTTCCCGAGGCCGACCGCCGAACCCGCGGCGGCGAGGATGAACCCCGCGCGTGTCGCCCATGTCTCACGTGTCATTGGCACTCACTCACCTGCTCGCGAGTAAGTGGCTTTCGGACCGAATCCGTCTCCTCGGCCGATAACACGGTCGTTCGTGAGGAATTTGCCCCGCGGCGGTGAGCGCGGCTCCAGCGATCGTCGGTGCAGCGACGGCTCCGAGGCCGCCGGTGTGCTGGGCGGAGACTTATTTATCACGACCGTAATGAACAACTATGACTGATGCTGATCACATCGTGATCGCAGGCAGCGGACGTGTCGGCCACCGCGTGGCTCAGCACTTTACTGACCGAGGGTGGAACGTTACGGTCATCGATCCCGACCCGGGGCGGGCCATCGAGGACGACGACATCGACGTCATCAGAGGTGACGCGACGAAGCCGTCGGTGCTCGACGAGGCCATCACCGACCGGACGGACACCGTCGGCGCACTGACGGACAAACAAGACACGAACCTCGTCGTCTGTATGGCGGCGAAACGCCACGCGACGGGGCTCCGAACCGTCGCCCGAATCGAAGAGGGCGCGGGCGACGAGTACGAGGAGTACGTCGATCAGGTCTACTTCCCCGAGCGTGCCAGTGTCCGCGCGGCAGTCAACGCCCTGTCGGGGAGCGACGTCCGCACGCTGGAGGAGGTCACCGGTGAACTGGAAGTGCTCGACGTGCGGATCGACTACGACGCGCCGGCCGCGGGCGAAGTCGTGTCCACTGCGCTCCCCGAAGGCTCCGTGGTCATCGCCGAGGCGGACGGCCACGTCGCCGTCCAGCACTCGACAGAACTGATCGGTGGCCGACGGTACCTCATCGCGGCCGACCGCGATGTCGTCGGAGAAGTCCTCACGCAGTGCCGCGGTGAGGACGCAGTGTAGGTCGGATACCCGCTCTATCGTCGAGAGTACTGGAATGCCGACAGATTCGGAGCGGTTTGCGGGATCACTCCTTTCGCGATTCGAGGTACGACCGGCCTACAGCGGCGGCACGATCGCGCCGTCGATGAAGAGTGTCTGGACGCCAAGCGCGAGCGTGAGGAGCACACCGAGGATGACGACTGTCCGCGCGAGCCAGAGCCACGTCATCCCGACGCCCAGCCCCAGCGACGAGCCGGAGAGGAGTTCGTCGACTGCGGGACGGCCGTAGATCCAGCCCGCAAAGAGCAGGATGCCGAGCACCGACAGGGGGAGCAGCAGTTGGTACGCCAGCGTGTCGAACCAGCCGAGCCAGGCGGTGTCCCAGGCCGAGGGGATGCCGAGCAGGAAGATGAGCCCGCCGAGGACCGCCGCGATCTGCGGGCGGCGCGCGCCGTAGTTGTCGACGGCGTAAGAGACGACGACTTCCAGCAGGCTGATCGCCGAGGAGAGCGCCGCGATGAGGACGACCGCGAAGAAGACGACGCCGACGAGTCGGCCGGCCGGAAGCTCGGCGAACGCCGTCGCGAGACTGACGAACAGCGCGCCCGCGCCGCCGCTCCCGGGTTCGATGCCCTGGACGAACAGCAGCGGGATGACGACGAGACCCGCGAGGATCCCGACCGCGCTGTTGAGCACGACGACGGTGATGCTGTCGCCGAAGAGACTCTGATCGTCACCGATGTACGACGCATAGGTGATCATCGCGCCCATCCCGAGCGACAGCGAGAAGAACGCCTGGCTCACCGCGAACGGAATGATATCCGTGAGCGGCCCACTGAACGACGGCAGCGGATCGAAGGAGACGCTCAGGCTGAGCTGTGAGAGGTCGGGCGACAGGAAGTAGGTGTAGCCCGGTCCCGCGCCGGGGAGGGTGAACACCCAGACGCCGAGGACAGCGAGGATGACGACGATGCTGGGGACCATCAGCTTCGTGGCCTTCTCGATCCCGTCTTCGACGCCGCCCGCGACGATCGCGACGACGAGGATCATAAACAGCGCGTGGAGCGCGAGCGCGTCGACGCCCGCCGAGATCTGGCCGAAGTAGGCGGCGGGGTCCGCGAAGTACGCGCCGGTGACGCTGCCGCCGATGTAGCGGAGGACCCACCCACCGACGACGCTGTAGTACGACAGGATCCAGAAGCCGGTGCCGACGCCGAGGACGCCGACCCACTTCCAGTTCCGGTGGCCCAGTTCCTCGAACGCGCCGATCGCGTTCAGACTGCTTCTCCGACCGACGACGAACTCCGCGAGCATCGCCGGGAGACCGATACCCAGTGCGGCGACGAGGTAGACGACGAGGAACGTCGCCCCGCCGTACTCGGAGGTCTTGAAGGGGAACTGCCAGATGTTCCCGAGGCCGACCGCCGAGCCGACGGCGGCGAGGATGAACCCTGCGCGCGTCGCCCACGTTTCTCGTTCACTCATTGCTGGCCGGGGCTAGTCGCCGACCGGGTGATAAGATACGCGATTATCGGGCGAGAACGACCCGAAAATTGTACACAATCGTCTCAGAGAGAACGTTTCCGTACATACGTACGCACCGCTCCGCTGTTCGCCCGCAGCAGACGGTCGGATCCGGGACGGCGTCGCTTTCGTCACTCGATCCGCTTCGGATCAGTATTTAATACCGTCCGAAACTGAATCCCCCACGCGAATGCGCGGACTCCCCGGCCGCCCCGATTCGACGGCGACCCTCCTCGTCGGTGCCGCCGCCCTCCTCGGCGCGAACCTCCTCCCGCTCGTCGGCGTCGTTGCCTGGGCCTGGGACCTCACAGCGCTGCTCGTCGCCTACTGGGTGGAGGCCTTCAGTACGGTCGTCCTGGCTGCGGTGAAGGCGCTGTTCGCCGAACGCGGCTCGCCCGGGATCCCCGGACAGATCGAACCGCTTCACGAACTTCGGGAGAAACGCGGTGGCTGGCAGTTTCGGCCGACGTGGCCGCCGCTCTATCCCCGAAATCTCCCCTTCGCACTCTCGATACTCGGATTCTGGCTCGTCACCGTGGTCCCACTGAGTGTTCTCTATTGGTTCTCGGCGGACCTGAGGCTCGTTCTCACACTCGATCTGGCGCTCGGAATCGGTGCGCTGGTGATCGCACAGGGGTCCGATTTCGTCTTCGAGTACATCGGGAACGGCGAGTACGCCGACGTGTCGGCACAGGAGATCGTGCGGACGCCAGCGCAACTGTCGCTCGTCGTCGTCTCGGTCGGCCTGCTCGCGGCCGCCGAGAGCCGCGCGAGCGGCCTCCTGATCCTCGCGCTCGTCGTCGCGGCGAAGACGACGGTGTCGATGTATCAGTTCTACGTCGAACACGTCGGGACGCCGATCCTCCGACTACGCGAGCGACTCTTCGACGACGGGACAGATAGCGAACCACCCCCGGAACTCGACCTGCCGAACGCGGACGTCAGCGGGCGAGTCACGGTCGACGACAGAGCGGTGCTGCTCGGGAGCGTCGGGGCCATCGGCTTCGGCTTCGTGAACCGAGTCGGGTTCCTCACGCTCGTCTTTCTCGTGCTCGCGATCGTCGCCGGTGACTTCCTGTGGCTCGCGGTCGCGCTCCTGGCAGTGCTCGTGCTCGTTTCCGCTCGGGTCCTCAGCTACTTCCTCCGGTACGGGACGGTCGAGTACCAGCGCCGCGGCGACGACCTCGTCGCCTACGACACTGCGCTGGAGGCGCCACAGTGGATCGCGTCGGTCGATTCGGGAGCGGACTTCGCGGTTCGAAATGCGATTGCCGACCGGCTGCTCGGCACGGGAACGCTCACGATCGCGGACGTCGAGTCGGTCGATCGGGACGTGCGACTCGGCCCCGTGAGCGACATCGACCGAGCGGTAGCGCGGCTAGATCTTCCAGTACAACAGACCGAACGTCCGGAACGGGATCCGGCTGTCATCGCCGCCGCGAGCGTGCTGCTGCTCTTTTTCTTAGCGATTCCGGCCGGGCTGTTCCTCACGCCGGACGTCAGTGACGCGCTGGGGTGGGGCCTTTCGCTCGTGTTCGCGCCGTTCTTTCTGCTTCCCGTCGGGGCACTCGCTTGGGCTGCCCTCTCGCGCGTGTGACTCGCCGACTACGGCACCAGCACGAGCTTTCCGACGAAACTGTCCTCCAAGACCGCACGCTGGGCCTCGCCGGCCTCCTCGAAGTCGTACGTCTCGTGAACGATCGCTTCGAGTTCGCCGCTCGCAGCCAGATCTGCGACCCGAGCGAGCACCGCGCCGATGTCGTCGGCGTTGAACAGCGACATAAACTGATACTGGATCTCCTTGCCTTTCGTGACGCCGATGTTGTCGAAGCCGCCCTCGGCAGTGTCGTTGCCGATGCCGACGACCCGCGCGCCGGGGTTCGCCACGTCAGCGTTGAACTGGAGATACTGATCCATGTGCAGGTCGACGACCACGTCCGCGCCGCCGGCGTCGACGACGGCGTCTTCGAGGTCGTCGCGGCTGTAGTCGAAGACCTGCTCCGCGCCGAGATCCGAGAGCGTCTCGAAGTGCTCGGGCGACGCCGTCGCGTGGACGTGCGTGCCCATCGTCTCTGCGAGCTGGATCGCGACGTGGCCGACGCCGCCACTGCCGCCGTGGACGAGAACGTTCTCGGTGGGCTCGGCCTGCGCGTGGTGGACGAGCGCCTGCCAGGCGGTCGCGCTGACGGTCCCTAGCGCGGCGGCCGCCTCGAAGTCGATCTCCTCGGGCAGGTGCGCGAGGTAGTCTGCAGGCGCGGCGGCGGCCTCGGCGTACGAGCCCGGCATTCCGTTGCCGAGGCCGGTGCCGAAGACGCGGTCGCCGACGGCGAACTGCTCGACGCCCGGGCCGACTTCTGCGACGGTGCCCGCGAGGTCGCCGCCGCCGATGAACGGGAGATGTGGGACCGGGTACGCCCCTTCGCGGAAGTACGTGTCGACCGGATTCACGCCGGCCGCTTCGACGTCGACGACGACCTGCCCGTGTTCGGGTTCGGGGTCGTCGACTTCGTCGACCGTCAGTACCTCGGGACCACCGTGTTCGTGGAATCTGACTGCGCGCATCGGCCGTCGGTTTGACACGGAGGTTCATAAAGGAAGCCGAAGCAGACGTACGCGTGCATTCCGAGATGAACGCGTGCCCTCCGAGATGCACTCCCGATTGCGAGTCGCGATGGCGGTGCGTGTAGTGGTATCCGAATCCGAGTAAACTCGCGCCGTAGCCGCGAAAACTGCCGCATCGAGGAATCGATATCGGCGGGATTTATGCGGGCGCACGCCCCTCCCTCGGACGATGCGCTTACACGAGTATCAGGCGAAGAATGTCTTCGCCGACGCCGGCATTCCGGTGCCCGAGTCTCACCTCGCAACCTCCGTCGACGAGGTCGTCGAGGCGGTCGCGGACATCGGGTTCCCGGCGGCGATCAAAGCACAGGTACACGTCGGCGGCCGCGGGAAGGCCGGCGGCATCAAGATCGCGACCTCCGAGGAGGAGGCCGAACAGTACGCCGAAGAGATCCTCGGGATGGACCTCAAGGGATACACCGTCGAGAAGGTCCTCGTCGAGGCCGGCGTCGACTTCGAGAACGAACTCTACGTCGGAATCACGATGGACCGCAGCGCGGGCGAGCCCGTCGCGATGGTCTCGACCGAGGGTGGCGTCGACATCGAGTCGGTCGCCGAAGAGACGCCCGAAGCGATCGCACGCGAGCACATCGACCCCGCGTTCGGGCTGCACCCCTACCAGGCGCGGAAGGCCGTCTACGACGCCGGCATTCCCAAGGACGTCGCCGGCGACGTCGCCTCCATCCTCTCGACGCTCTATGACCTCTACGAGTCGAAAGACGCCTCCGAGATCGAGATCAACCCCGTGATGATCACCGCGGATCGAGAAGTCGTCGCGGCCGACGCCGTGATGAACATCGACGAGGACGCGCTCTTCCGACAGCCGGACCTCGCGGAGATGGAAGACGAGGCCGCCGAAGACGAACTCGAACAGAAGGCCAACGAGTACGGCTTCGACTACGTTCGTCTCTCCGGCAACGTCGGCATCATCGGTAACGGCGCCGGTCTCGTGATGACGACGCTCGACCTCGTCGACTACTACGGCGGCGAGCCCGCGAACTTCCTCGACATCGGTGGCGGTGCGAAGGCAGAGCGCGTCGCGAACGCGCTGGATATGGTGTTCTCCGACGAGAACGTCGACGCCGTCGTGTTCAACATCTTCGGCGGGATCACCCGCGGTGACGAGGTCGCGAAAGGTATCAACGAGGCCCTCGGGCAGTTCGACGAGATCCCGAAGAAGGTAGTCGTCCGCCTCGCCGGCACGAACGCCGAGGAGGGGATGGAGATCCTCAACACCGACCTCGTCGACGTCGAGGCGACGCTCGAAGACGCGGTTCAACAGGCCGTCGAAAACGCACAGGAGGCAAGCCAATGAGCATTTTCGTCGACGACGACACGCGCGTTGTGGTACAGGGAATCACCGGTGGGGAAGGCAAGTTCCACACCGAGCAGATGATGGAGTACGGCACGAACGTCGTCGCGGGCGCGGTCCCGGGCAAGGGCGGTCAGGAAGTCGCCGGCGTCCCGGTCTACGACACGGTCGATCAGGCCGTCGAAGCCGAGGACGCCGACGCGTCCGTCGTGTTCGTCCCGCCGGCGTTCGCCGGCGACGCCGTCTTCGAGGCGCTCGACACTGATCTCGATCTCGTCGTCGCCATCACCGAGGGCATCCCGACCCAGGATATGGCGAAAGTGAACAAGCGCCTCTCCGAAGTCGACACCCGCCTCATCGGCCCGAACTGCCCCGGCATCATCACGCCCGGCGAGGCCAAACTCGGCATCCTCCCCGGCAACATCTTCGAGTCCGGGAACGTCGGTCTCGTCTCTCGCTCGGGGACGCTGACCTACCAGGTCGTCTCGAACCTCACGGAGCGAGGGATCGGCCAGACCACCGCCATCGGCATCGGCGGCGACCCGATCATCGGCACGTCGTTCGTCGACGCGCTCGAAGCGTTCGAGAACGACCCCGACACGCACGCGGTCGTGATGTGCGGTGAGATCGGCGGCGAGGACGAAGAACAGGCCGCGAAGTTCATCGCCGAGAATATGGACACGCCCGTCGCGGGCTTCATCGCCGGGCGGACGGCCCCGCCGGGCAAGCGGATGGGCCACGCGGGCGCGATCGTCTCCGGCTCGGGCACCGGCACCGCGGAGTCGAAGATCAACGCCCTCAACGACGCGGGCGTCCCCGTCGGCGACACGCCGAACGAAGTCGCCGACCACATCGAAGACTTCCTTTAGACGGCGACCTGCGGCAATCTTCTCGTTCCTGTTTCGCCTCTCTCCTCGCATTTGTCGCCTCGTCGCACGGAAATTCTTTATTCTCCCCCACACGACCGTGGAGTGATGCGCGTCAGCGACATCCTCTCGCCGTCGGTCGTCACAGTAGACCTCGGGGCGTCGCTCGCAGAGGCCGTCGGAAAGATGCTCAACGACGACGTCGGGAGCGCGGTCGTCACCGACGACGGCGTCCCGGGCGCGATGATCACAGAGCACGACGTGCTCGACGCGACGTACCAGACGGACGAGCCGCTCTCGTCGATTCCGGTCAGGGCGGCGGCGAGCGCCCCGTTGGTCACCATCGGGCCGTCCGCGTCGGCCCGTCGCGCGGCCGAGGAGATGGACGACCACGGCGTCCACCGCCTGGTCGTGGTCGACGGCCTCGACGTCGTCGGCGTCGTCTCGACGACGGATCTGATCCGAAACTACACTGGGATTCGGGTGGACGAACGGAAGCGGGCCGACGCGGAGTACGAGTGGTTAACTCGCGAGGAGATGCGGTGAGTATCGGGAGTCGCGGCTGGGTCTTGCTGGCATCACTGCGTCCCAACAGGGGAGCCGGCGCTATCCATCGCCTTCGGAACCGTCATCAGCGTCGAGCGACGACCTTCCGATACGGAGACGATGTCGCCACCACGCACGACCCGCCGCGCGCTCCTCGGCAGCGTCGCGACGGGCGCTCTTCTCGGCACTGCCGGCTGTCTGCAGACGCTCGGCTTCCAGCGCCAATCCGCCTGGCGTGACCCCCCGCTCGCCGAGGACCGCCCCGACGCGGTGTACGTTCCGGCGGTCATCGAAGGGATGGAAACCTACGGCGAGACGACCGCCGGCCGCTACGGCGTTGCGCTCACCTACTCGTACCCCCATCGCTTCTGGACCCTCTCTGGAACTGAGACGTCGAAGACAGTCGTCGAAGCCGACGACGACGTCCACCTGATGGTCTCGCTGTGGGACACCGAGACCGGCCGCGTCCTCCCGCTCGATTCGGGCGTGACGATCGAGATTCTGGATACAGACGGTACACTCGTCACCGAGGAGGTCGCCTATCCGATGCTCTCACAGACGATGGGCTTTCACTACGGCGCGAACTACGCGCTCGACGGCGAGGGCGAGTACGAGGCGCGCGTCCACGTCGGGGGCGTCTCGCTCCGCCGGACCGGCGGCTTCGCGGGCGCGTTCGAGTCAGCGGCGACAGTGACGATCCCGTTCACCTTCGAGACGGACGAACTGCACAGCGTCTCAATTATGCGCCCCAAGAACGCCGGCGTCCGAGACGCGGCGATGCTGATGGAGATGGACGGCGTTCCGGCCGGTCGAGCCCCGACGGCCGACTCACTACCTGGACAGCACCTCGGCGCGCCGACCATCGGTGACGCCGTGTTCCAGACGTTCCTCGTCGCGGGCGACAGCGAGCGTTTCGGCGCGGAGCCGTACCTGTACGTCTCCGCACGGACGCCGTACAACCGCTTCGTGCTCCCGATGATGGGCGTCGAAGCGACGCTGACGCGCGGTGGCGAGACGGTATTCGAGAGTCGACTGACGCGCACGCTCGACCCCGACCTCGGGTATCACTACGGCGCGTCAGTTGCAGAGATCGAATCCGGGGACGAACTGACGATCACGACGGCGATCCCACCGCAGGTCGCCCGCCACGACGGCTACGAGACGGCGTTCCGAGAGATGGGTGACGTGTCGATAACTGTCGAGTAGCGGGAGTCAGCCTTTCTGCAGCGTGGCAATACGCGAGGACGCGGGTGCGTAGTAAGGTAAGGGATAGAGGGACGGCGAGACCGATTGCTTAGACGACCAGCGCCCACGCGGCCACGACGACCACAGCCCCGAGAACGGCGCTCAGCGCGGCGTGATTTCGGAGGCGGTCCTGGAGTTGGTGAATGTCGCCGTCGTAGTCCGCGTCGACGGGACACGTCTCACTGCCCGTCGAACACTCCGGCAGCAGGTCGACTGCGACGTGGAGGAAGACGCCGGCTGCAACGCCGAAGAACAATCCACGGAATCCGCTCGTCGGCGAGAAGCCCAGGATACCGACCGGGAGTGCGACGAGGCCGACGGCTGCTGCTGGGAGCAACAGTGTCGCGACCGACCGGCCGCGTTCGGCCAGTCGCCGCGCCGCCGCGTAGCCGGCGGGTGCTTTGTGCGAGACGAGCGCGAGACCGAGCACCGAGGTGAGCGACGGCATCGCCGTGTAAATAGCGCCGATGATGGCGCCGGCCGAGAGCGCGTGGACAGTCAGCTCCGACGCCGTGCGGTCGATCGGGAGGTCGAGGTGCGCGAAGCGGTGGCCGACGGTGTGTCCGACGTAGCCGCCGAGGAAGCCGAGTGCGATCCCGAGACTGCCGAGTTGGCCGTGTTGGCTCAGTGCCTGCGGAATCAGGAACAGCGCGGCGCTCGTCACCATCGCGCCGCTCGCGAGGCCGTATCCCCAGACTGGCTCCAGCAGGTGTTCGGATCTCACCGCGCGGGCACCGAGCGGCGCGCCGATTGCCATCGCGGCGAACGCCGTCCAGGAAATCGCGATGAGCTTCCAGGAGACGTCGGCGAGCGCTGCCGCTCCCGAGAGAACGAGCAACGCGACCAGTCCGATGCCGCCGACGATCCAGCCCGAGTTCTGTGCGGCGCTGTGCGACCCGTGTTCTGTGGCGTGCAGTTGGTCTCCAGTCACTATTGTGTATTAGTAACTACTCTGTTTGAGTTATTAATAGTTGTGGTGGTTCTATTACTGGTGGAATTTAGCGGATAAGATCAGGTAGTGATAATGAAACCGTCTATGGCAGAACCACGTGACTCTGCGGAGATGTACGAGGTGAGTGAACGTCTACACGTACCTCCTGCGACGACCGTGACTGGTATCCGTCGAATAGAGCGAAAAAAGTGATCTACTGCTGATCTGCGGCGACTCAGTACGCGCGCGCTGCGTCGCTTTCGATTGTCGAGGCGCTCAGCGAGGACTGAGTCGAGGCCGAATCACCGGACGTGCTGTCAGTGCCCGATTCGCTCGTACCGCTGGTGTCGCCCGAAGACGAGCCGGAGTCCGACGAGCCGCCGATGTTGAGCTCTTGGGCGTTCTCTTCGAGTTCGACGCTCAGCGTGCCGTCCTCGTCACCGTTGACCTGACCTTCCGAGACCGAGAGGTTCGCCTGGTAGCTGGTGATCGTCCCGTTGTCGAACGCCGCGGGCGTCGAGAGCGTGTACGGGCCCGTCGCGCGCACGCTGACGTTCGTGTAGCCGTTCTCGGGACCGTACTCGTCGTAGCCGGTCGTCGAGTACGGCAGCGTCATCGTGAACTCGCCGTCCGCGTTCGTTTCCACCTGCTGCGTGTAGGTGAACGTCGAGTTCGTCGTCGGGATGCGGAGTTCGGTGCTCGCGGTCACCGTCGTGTCCGCGGGCGCACCGCTTCCCTGGACTGTTGCGCCGGGGACGCGCTCGAAGGTCTTCAGCCACGCCGGGCTGCTCGGCACTGTCACCTGCGGATTGACGCCGGCGACCTGTGCGTCGCGGCCGGTGGTCCGGAGGATCGAACGTTGCGCGGAGGTGTTGCTCACCTTCGCGAGCCGGTAGTGATCGAGCGCCTCGACGCGCTCGCTCGGGAACGACCCAATCCCACCGATCTGGGAAGTCCGATCGTTTTCGACGTACTCACGCGCGGCGCTCATATTGTCGAAGGTCTTGATGAACGTGCTGTTGCCCTGCGGGTTGGCGGGCACGGTGACCGCGTCGCCGGCGTTCGTCTGGACCTGTCGCGGTTCCCAGTCGACGACGACTGGCGAGGGCTGGCGCGCGCTCCCGTGGTAGTAGTACAGCCGCGTCATCGTGCTGTTGTAGAAGCGCGGCGTGCGGAGCTGGAAGGTCCCGACGAACTGCCCGTCGTTCGAGTCGTCGAAGCGGTATCGCGTCTGCAGGAAGTCCTGCCGGGAGACGTTCTCCTCGGCGTCGTAGAAGACCGTCGGCGCGCCGAACTTCGATCCGGGCGTCGCCATCTGCCAGTCGACCATCACGTAGCGGGTGTTCTCGCCTTCGGTGCTCTGGGAGGCGAGGACCTGTTGGGACTGGGTCTCGTTGGGTGCGAGCAGGAAGTTAGCCGCCGTCCCTGCCCCCTCCTGGAACGGGTTGGCGTTCGGAATACGCTCACCTTGGACCGTGATCCAGTGGCCGTAGTCCCACCACGACATCACGCCGTAGGCGCCGTCGGGATACTCGAAGTCGTCTGTTCGCTGGTAAGTGCCGTAGTACTCCATCTGATCGGCGTTGCCTGCGCCGCCGAGATTACCCTCCGCGGGCGTGTTGTTCTGCATCCATTCGAGGGAGCCATCCCAGACGGTGACTGCTCCCGGGCCATTGTTCTGCGCGGCCTGCCAGGCCGGCGAGGTCTGCGTGTTGCCGACGGCGATCGGAACTGTGAGCGCTGGTCCGAGGATGAGCAGAACCGTCGCGACGATCGCGAGCACTTGGTAGCCATCGATGTCGTCGACTGCTTCGCGCGCCGACGTGCGGAGGTTGAGCCATCCGAGAATCTCACCGAAGAGATAGGCGTTGAAGACGGCGACGGCGATAGCGAGGTAGTAATTGAAGCGGACCTGCGTGAACGCCATCGAGGTGATGAACGCCGCCCAGACGATCAGGAACAGTTTGTCGGCGTCGTAGTCGGCGAGGAAGGTCGCGCCGATGATGAGCGCCGAGACGATGAGGAGCCCAGCGACCTGTTGATTGATGCCCGTGACGCTCTTGACTCCGCCGAGGAGCGGCGGAATGAGGAAGACGAGCGCGATGATGGCTAGAGATCCAGCGATGTAGCCGTACGCTCGCGTGGTCCCTTTCTTGAGGAGCGGTTTCGTATGCAGCCAGACTGCTGCGACGAGTCCGGTGAAGAAGGTGAGGCCGTATTCGAGAGAAATTCGGCCGGCTGCGCCGACGCCGTAGCGCTGGAGACTCGATTGAGAAATGAAGGGTTGGGCCTCGCCGATAGTGCGGAACTGAGCTCCGGCTGAAAATCCGACGATGCGGCGGAGGTTCCCGGCTATGAGATCAACTAGACCGAACGGAAGTGCGGCGAGGACACTGATCCCGACGACTACCAAGCCACCTACTGCAGCCGGGTAGAGAGAGGCGTCGAGAGAGCTTTCTTCCCAGATGCGTGCGAGCCAAGAGAGGACTACTGCCGCGAGAGCGACAGCAAGTGCGGCGGCGGGTTGTAGAAGCGACATAATCGTCGTCTCGAAGCCAACCTGATCGAACGCGAGGATCGACATCAGGGCCACGACAATCATACTGGTTGTGACGACGAACGCCGTCGGCTCCGGCGTACGGTCGTTGGCGACGTCGCTCGGAATCTTCACCAACCCGAACACGCCGACGATCCCGACGAGGATGACAGCCGGCGGCCACGTCCAGATGTAGAGACCGGTGAGGAAGCCGGCGAGGAGGCTCCAAGTTGCCGGCTCTCGGAGCGTGTCGAGTTCGCGGTTTTCGACGATCTCTTCGCGGACGACCTCCCAGACGGGCATCGTCGTCTCGGCCTTCTGCAGTGCGACGACGAGGGCGAAGACGGCGAGCGCCATCATCAGCGGTTCGACCGCATTGTGGTCGGCGACGCCGATGAGCGTGCGACTGAGGAACGATCCTGGGAGGAGCATCAGCACGACTGCGCCGAAGAGGCCGGACAGACGATCGAAGAGGCGCTTGCCGATGAAATAAACTGGAATCACCGCGAGCGCGCCAGCGACGGCGGGGGCGATGAGGAGGGTCTTCGCGACGAGCTCCTGGCTCGGCGATCCGAGGCCGATGATCAGTGCGGCCGTAGCAACGAGCTGGTCGTAGAGCGTCCCGAACTGGCCGACAAAGGTACCATAGGGGAAGTACGTCCACGGATCGAACGGGATGGTAGAGGGCCAGTGTTTGACTGTATACATCACCTCTCGAAAGTGATACCACGCATCGTTGCCGGAGAAGTAGACTTCACCGTTGCGGATGAAGTTCGAATAGGACTGCATCCGCCAGGCGAACATTACGACCACGATGAGGAGGAGCGCGGGGACCTGATACCAGCCTTCTACGAGGTTGAGGATGGACTGGCCTCCTCCGTCGTCAGTTGCGCTACGCGAACCCATATAAAATGAAAGATACGGATAGGGCGAATAAGCCTTGTGAAGTTCGAGAACTACCAGGTGAGCCCTTCGTAGTCGACGTAGTCAGGAGGGAGACACCGCGGCGGCCATCAATTACGACCGGTTGCTGCATCGCCTCGAACTCCTCGTCGAGTGCTTCGAACTCGTCCTATCCAGTACAGACAGCACATACGGCCGTTCCCTGTAGACACTCGGCGGCCGAAGAGGCGAACTCGATATCCGGAAAGTGCTCGCGCATATTTTCCGCGGTAACCGGATCGTGAGCGACGACAGTAGCACCACGCTCACGCAATCCCTCGACGACGGGGATCGCGCGCGAATTCCGGATGCCGTCAGTTCTATGTTTGAACGCGAGACCGAGGACAGCGACCCGTTTCCCCGAGACATCGACGTGGTCGTCGGAGATCGACAACAGGCGTTCTGGCTGGCGATCGTTGACCTCGACTACGGCGTTCAACATCGCCGGGTCGTATCTTTCATTCTCTGCGGCAGCGATGATCGCGTTTCTGTCCTTCGGGAAACAACTGCTACCCCACCTGAGGCCGCTCCGGAGGAACTGTTCGCCGATCCGGTCGTCCCCGTCGGCAACCTCGTAGACGTCGATCTCGAACCCTTTGCAGATGTTCCCGATATCGCTGATGAGCGAGATCTTCACGGCGAGGAAACCGTTGTTCGCGTACTTGATCATCTCCGCCGTCTTCGTGGCTGTCTCCACTACGGGGACGTTCGCGCATTCGACGAGCGTATCGAAGACCTCGTGCAGATCCGCGAGGACTCGATCGTCGTTGGCCCCGAGCACGACCTTGTCCGGATTGAGGAAGTTGTGGACTGCTGTTCTCTCTCCTGGAGGAATTCGGGATTCATACCGATGTCGAGCCCCTGCCGGCCGTCATCTCCGATGCCTCTCCCGAGTTTATCGTGGCGACGATAGATTCGTCGATATCCACGTTTATGACTTCATAACCGAGATCAGCGAAACAGACCGCGATGGTCGTCCCAACGTAGCCAGAATCGATGACGGAGATTCGCACATACGCCCGTAGTCGCGAGGCGTATCTGAAACGTCCGGGCTATCGGTTCCCGTACCAGTCAACGAACCGCTCGATTCCCTCATCGAAGTCGACCTGGGGCCCCCAGTCAAGTTCGTCCCTGGCCCGCAAAATATCCGAAACGTATAGCTTCTGGTCGCCTTTCGCCACTTGTCGAATGAGATCTCGGTCTGCTTGCCAGCCTTTTCTTCGAGAAGGTCGAGGAACTCGAGGAGGCTCGTCGTGTTGTCGGGACTCCACCGATGTTGTGGCCGCCGGACTTCCCCTCGGGGTCGGTGAGGAACGCGTCATACGCACGGATCAGGTCCTTCACGTAGATAACGGCCGTGTTTATAGGGATTAGCATAAGTAGTGATACACTTTTGGTGCAGTAAGTCTCGGGATTGTTGCTGTGAGGAAGCGTTTCACGTCGTCAATCGTCTCGAAGAGCCGATTCTTTCGGGCGGCTTTGAGCTGGAGCCAGCAGTTCTCCAGTGGATTCAGCTCAGGCGCATACGGTGGTAGATATTCAAGAAGCAGGCCGTCGCCAGCGGCCTGCTTCTTGAGATCCTTGGCGATGAAATACGGCGCATTGTCCAAGACAATCACGAGCTTCTTGCCGAAGCGA